>NZ_CP186055.1:4042500-7962965 GCF_049315195.1 Plantactinospora sp. WMMC1484 | reverse complement strand
GAACGCTACGGCGGCCACCCCGAAGACCAGGCTGAGCGTGGCGAGCATGCTGGCCCGGGGGCGCGGACCGCGGTCGACCACCACCCGCTCGGTGCCCTCGGGCGTACGCTCGCCGAGCCCTCGCTCGGGATCGGCGCTCCGGTCGTCCGTCGCGCGGGTGTCGGTGGTCGTCGCCGCGTCCGGCCGAGCCGGACGGGTCTCGGTCTCCGGGACGGTGGGGGAGGTCCCGGTGTCCCGGTCGGGGACCGTGGTGCGGCCCCGGTGGGGCGTCGTGCCGCCCGTCCGGTCGGTGTCGGCGACCGGGGCGGCGGTGGCGGTGGCCCCCTCGTCCCGGGCGTCGACGCGACCGTCGCGGTTGGTGTCCCGGACGTCCGGCTTCTCGCCGCCGGTGCCGGGGTTGTCGTCTCGGGCGTCGACGCGACCGTCGCGGTTCTTGTCCCGCGCGGGCGCCGGCTCCGAGTGGCGCATCAGTGATGGAATCCTGACCACAACACACCTCCTGATCCGTGCGTGGAGCCTCGACGTTGGCGCCTACGCAGCATTTGATCGGTGTACCCCGATACCCGTTCGGTGACACATGCCGGACGGACGGGCGGGCGCCGGGTGCACAGGTTCAGTGGGGTAGCAGCGCGCGGCGCATGGTGGCGGCCAGCCAGCCGGTGAAGTCCCGTTCGGACCAGCCACATTCGTGCACCAGGGTGGCGTAGTGCGCCGGGTCGTTGCAGAGCCAGAGGACGTCGATCGCGCGGTCCGGATCGAGGTCGGGGGTGAGCGGTCCGAGGTCGCGGGCGTGCGTGAGCACCATCGTGGCACCGGCCCGCCGGTTGCGCAGCAGTGTCCGCCACAGCTCGGCCATCTCGGGGGCGTCGTCCGCAGCCCGCCGTACGGTCTCGAAGAGCCGGGCGGCCCGGCCGCCGATCAGCACGCACACCTCGGCGTAGGCGTCGAAGACCCCGGCCGGGGTGGTGGCGTCCCAGACGGGCCGGAACCAGGGCCGGTCGGCGACGGCGACCGGCTCGTCGTCGCCGGCGAGCGCCTGGTCGAGGGCCTCACGTAGCAGGGCCGGCTTGGAGCCGAAGGCGGCGAAGACGGTCGGCCGGGAGACCCCGGCGGCCTCCGCGATCTCGGCGAGCGAGGTCGCGGCGTACCCGCGTGCGACGAACATCTCGCCGGCCGCCGCGACGATCGCCTGCCGGGTACGCCGGGCCGCCTCCGCGCGGACCGGGGACTGGTAACGCCGCCTGGGTCTGGGGTTGACACCGCTCATGACTTCGTCATACTAGCTGCATATTCACTATACTGTGAGTATCTCGAATTTGGCCGGGAACGCTCGCCCCACGCGCGGCGGCGTGCCGGTCGCCGGGTGCGGGCGACGAGACAGGGGAGGCGGCAGCAATGACCCAGACAGGCATCCGTCCATTCATCCGCCGGGAGACCGAGGGCGAGGCTATGTGGTTTCTCGGCAGCCTGGTCACGGTCAAGGCGAACAGTGCGGAGACCGGTGACCGGGTCACCGTCGTGGAGTTCGTCAACCCGCCCGGCTTCGCGCCGCCGCTGCACCGGCACCTCTCCGAGGACGAGATGTTCTACGTGCTCTCCGGCACCGTCGAGTTCCGCTGCGACGGCGAGGTGTTCCCTGCCGGCCCCGGCGACTTCGTCCTGCTGCCGGCGGGCCTGGCACACACCTTCCTGGTCGGCCCCCACGAGCCGCTGCGTACCCTGCAGATCACCGCACCCTCCGGCTTCGAGCGGTTCGCCGCCGACGTCGGCGAGCCGGCCCGGGAGCGACGCCTGCCGGACCCCGGGCCGGTCGATCCCGCCGCCCTCGGACACGCCGCCGCCCGGCACGGCATCGAGCTACTTGGCCCACCCCCAACGCACTGACGCCGCACGAACGGCGTTCCCGTCGAATCGTCCGGCGGAGGCATCCCGTCGCCGGCACTATCCGACGACTGCGCGGTTCGAGCCCGTTCTCGCCCGAACGGGCCGCCGTACCCGCCTGCGGGGCGATAAACTCGACCTGTCGAAACTTTCGGTGCCGGAGTGTAAGGAAGGGCCCTTCTTATCTTTTCTGGATAAGAAGGGCCCTTCCTTACACTCCGGCTTCATCTTGCGACGACAGGAGCGCGGTTCGGCATCCGCGTGGGGCGCCGGCTGAGGTCCGGGCCCCGGTTCGAGGTGGCGGGCGCGCGTTTCGGTTCCCTCGGTCGAGGGCGGACCGGCCGTAGGCCGGCGAGTTGTACGTAGATCTCTCGGCGCTCGACGGCCTCGCCGACTTCGTCCAAGGTGTAGCCGGTGAGCCAGCACCAACCGTGATAGGTGGGTTTTTCGCTCACCCGGGTCACCCGGAACAGCAGCGCCCGCCCACCGCCGAACTGTACGCTCGCCGCCGCCCCGACGTAGACCACCATTCCGGGGCGGGGTGGCTCGAACATCAGGGGACCGGGATGAGAAAGCCTGGACCGTTCGGGTCGAGTCGCACCCAGCAGTTGGCGGGATCGCCGCAGACTGGGCACCGTCCGAACCGGTCGGGACTGTGTGAGTCTGCTAACAGATAGCTGTTGACCAGGATGTCCGCCGACGTGTACGGCGGGGGCTCGGCGGCGCGATCGGTCCAGGCGATGAAACGATTGTGTAACCAACCGGCCGGAACATGCCGCAGATCCTCGGCGGCGTTGACGAGATGGTGGGCGAGGTAGTACCTGAGGGAGACGATGCTGCCGGCGAACTCCGCACGGAGCTGCCGTCTTCGGGCGGCGCACGGCCAGTCGTTCCCACACTCCGTGCAGGTCCACAGGGGAGCGGTCGGGTCGTGGTCCCGCATTTCCGTTCCCCCAGCTTCGGTCGTCAGAGGTTCGGCTGCCATGCGATCGATGCTTTACTACAGCGCGGAACAATGCAATATTACGTGTTGACTGAACGATTTCCCTCTGACGATCTGTAATTACTGGAATCACGGAGAGTATACAACGGACATTACATACCGAGTGAAATGTTCGCTCGAAGGTAATGCCGGAGAGGGGGACTGTAGTGCAGGCAGGGGTGGACTCCACCGTTCCTCGCAGGGAGCTCGGACGGCATCTACGCCAGCTCCGTGAGGAGGCGCGGCTCACCATCAGGGTGGTGTCGGAGGCGCTGGAGTGGTCGATGCCGAAGATCTGGCGCATCGAGAGCGGGGCGACCAGTATGCGCTCACTGGACGTCGAGGCGATGTGCCGGATATACGGTGCGTCACCAGAAATGACCGAGGCCCTGACCGGGCTTGCCAAGGAAACCCGGGGACGCGGCTGGTGGCACTCCTACGGTGCCGCCATCCCCCAGTGGTTCGAGTTGTACGCCGGACTGGAGGCCGCCGCCAGTCGTCTTCGAATGTACGAGCCCCAGTTCGTTCCGGGGTTGCTGCAAACTCCGGCCTACGCCACGGAGTTCGTGCGGATCGGCAGTCCCGAACTCGGCCCGGCCGAACGCGAGCGGATGGTCGAGGTCGAGCTCGGACGGCAGGCGATCCTCAGCCGGCAGCGGGGTCCGCTTCCACAGCTCGACGTGATCCTCGACGAGGCGGTGTTGCGTCGCGCCGCGGGCAGCGGGTCGATGATGAGCGAACAGTTGCGACACCTGGTGACCGTCAGCGAACAACCGAATATTTCGGTGCGGGTGCTGCCGTTCTCCATCGGGCTCCACCGCGCCGAACACGCCAATGGCGGGTTTGCCATCCTGGAGTTCCCCACCGACGGCCTCGGGCGTAGGACCGAGCCGCCGATCGTCTACAGCGGTGGCTTGACCGGAGCCATCTACCTCGAGCAGCCGCACGAGGTGGACAGTCATGCCGCCGTCTGGTCTGACATAGAGGCGCTCAGCCTCACCGAAGACCTGTCCCGGAAGTTCATCACGTCGATCGCCGAAGAGTACGGCGGGTAACGATCTGAGGTCGCCGCCAGGCCACGAGGGCGCCTGTCGGCGGGAAAGAATGAGAGCAGTGCCAACCTGCGGTACGTCGCCGGTGTGGGGAGACAGCGGCGGCGGACCGTACGGAATGCGGGGGAACGGGGGACGGGGTCGGCGCGGGTGGCACTCGCGCCCGGGAGACGTGGGTTCGTGCCCGAGCGGCGGTTCGCAGACCCGCGCGGCAGAGCACCACGACCGGACCGGACCCGACCGGACCCGACCCGACCGGACCCGACCCGACCCGACCCGACAGGATCTACCGGGCCGAGCGTGCCATTGGTGGCTTTGCGGTCCTGGGGTTTCCCGATGACGGGTTCGGCCGTCGGACCGAGCCACCGATCGTCCACAGCGAAGATTTGACCGGCGCGCTGTACCCGGAAAAGTCGCACGAGGTGGAAGCGCGTCTGGCCGTCTCGGGAGATATTGAGGAAGTTGGCTTGACCGAGGCGCAATCACGAAAGCTGATCGCGTCGATCGCGGAGGAGATTCCGGCATGACGGTCGAGCTGTCCCGGGCGGACTGGCGTACGAGCGGCCGAAGCGGAGGTGGCAACTGCGTGGAGGTGGCGGGCAACCTGGTGGGGGTCGTCGGGGTGCGGGACAGCAGGGACACGGACGGTCCCGTGCTGGCGTCCAGGTGAGCGCGGCGGTGTGGGCGGTGGGCGGACTACCCGGTGGTGTGGGGGGCGGGCAGGGCGATCCAGGTGGCTCGGGCGCGGGCCAGTTCGGCGCCGTCCGGGGCGTACAGGGTGGTGTGCACCAGGGCCTTGCGGCCCTCGGCGGCGACGAGGGCGCCGCGGAGCACGCAGCGCTCGCCGGGGGCGGGGAGCCGGTCCAGGCGTACGGCGATCCGGCCCAGCACGTACGGGCGGTCGGCACCGATCACCGCCCAGCCGCCGGGACAGTCCAGGGCGGCCCAGACGGTGGCGGGCGAGACGTCCGGCGGGACGCTCCACGGGGCGGCGGTGCTGCCGTCGGCGAGTCGGCCGGGAAAGATGCCCAACCCGTCGCTCCGGTCGGGGCCGCAGACATAGCAGGTCGGGAAGGGGTGGGCGGTGAAACCGGGGTACGCCTCGGCGGCCTCGACCGCCTCCGCGTACCCGATCGGTGGGACCGCCGTCTCGACCTCGGCCCCCGGGGCGACCTCGGCCACGACGCTGCCGTCCTCGGTGCGGACCTGGCAGTCGAGCAGCGACAGCGGGGTGTCCAGTGGCGGCGGCATCCGCAGCGTCACCTCGCAGGTGCCGCCGTGCGCGAAGAGGCCGGCGGAGTAGCCGCCGTTGCCGGAACCGGGCGGCCCGTTGAAGCGGGCGGGGATGAGCATCGGTCCGCCTTTCCCGAGGTGGGGCCCGGCTCGCGGACCGGCTGGCAGGACCACCACCGTACGCCGGGGCGCCCGCCGGGCGCCCCGCAGGGCGGGACTGGCCCGGCTACCAGGGAACGGCGGCGGTGGCGGTACGAGCGGCGGACGGTCGTCGCAGGTGAGGGTGATCGGCAGCAGCCACGGCGCGAGCCGGCCTCCGGTGGTGCCGCCGCCGTCGCCCCGGATGTCGGTTCATGCGGCATGCGCCGGGATCAGGAGGATTTTGCCCCGAAGTCGGCCGGCCTCCGCATCCCCGTGCAGCAGGGCCAACTCGGCCAGCGGCCTGGTGCCGGCGACATCCACCCGCACGATGCCGGCATCCACCAGCCCGACCAGTTCACCGAGCTGGCCGGGATCGTTGCGGACCACGAACTGCGTCGTCCGGATCGGCCCGTCGGCCGGCACCCCGATCGGGATGGTGGCGGAGACCAGGACGCCGCCCGGCCGGACCAGTGGCACCAGGGCCGCTGCCTCACGCGCTCCGATCGGCACGAGGTTGAGCAACGCGTCGACCGGCCCGTCCAGCGCCTCCGCCAGCGGCGTCGCCGTGTAGTCGACGATTCGGTCCGCGCCGAGCCGGCGTACCGGGGCGGCACTGCGCGGGCTGGCGGTCGCGATGACGTACGCCCCGGCGTGCCGGGCGAGCTGTACGGCGAACCCGCCGACGCCGCCACCCGCCCCGTTGACCAGTAGCCGTGCCCCGGGGGCGAGCCCGGCGTGTTCGTACACCGCCTGCCAGGCGGTGAGTCCGGCGACCGGCAGGGCGGCGGCGTGTGTGAGGGGGATCGTGCGGGGCGCCGGCACGACGGTGCCGGCCGCCGCTACGACGTACTCGGCGGCGGTGCCGCCGGTGTCGACCCGACCGACGACCCGGTCCCCGACGGCCGGGGTCCGCACGCCGGCGCCGACCTCGATGACCGTCCCGGCCACGTCCCACCCCAGGGTGTACGGCAACTCCAGCGCGAAGACGGATCGCAGCAGCCCTCGGCGCAGGCCGATCTCCGACGGGTTGAACGACGCGGCAGCCACCTCGATCAGTACCTCCCCGGCACCGGGAACCGGGCGGGGCACCTCGTCATAGCGGATCACCGACGGCTCGCCGTACTCGTGAATTCGTGCGGCTCTCATGATCAGCAACCTATGGCGCCGGGCATGAGACGGCCTATGTTTTCCGGTCCTCGTTTCATACGCCTCCGTCTCGGGTGAGTACCCTCCGCGCGGATATCGTGGCCCGGTGGACGTGCTGAGCGACGTCATCGCGGTGATGCGGACCGGACGGCCGAGATCGGCCCGACTGGCCTGGCAGGCGCCGTGGGCCCAGCACTTCGGCCCGGTGCCCGGAGCCGCCGGCTTCCAGGTGATCCTGCGCGGGCCCTGCTGGCTGATCCGCCCGGAGACCGAGCCGGTGCCGCTCGGCGCCGGTGACGTGCTCTTCCTGTCGCACGGGCGCGGACACACCCTCGCCGACAGCCCGTCGACCCGGCCGACCGGGCCCGGCTGCGATCCGACCGACCTCCGGTCCCGCGCCCGGTACGCCATTTCTCCCGCCGTCGTCTCTCCCGCCGTCGGCCGTGTCACCGACCGTGCCGCCGCTTTCGCCTCCGTTCCCGCCGTCGACGTTCCGGCCGTCGATGTTCCGGCCGTCGGCGTTCCGGCCGTCGGCGTTCCGGCCGTCGGCGGCGGAGTGCCGGCGGCGGAGGCGTCGGTCGGCGTGACGGTGACGCTCTGCGGAGCGTACGAACTCGACCCGGCCGGCACCCATCCGCTGCTGGCGGCCCTGCCAGATCTGATCCACCTTCCCGCGCACCTCGGGCGGTACCCCGAACTGCGGTCCACCGTGGACCTGCTCGCCGCCGAACTCGCGTCCCCGCGCCTCGGCACCGACGCCATCGTGCCCGCACTACTCGACACGCTGCTGCTCTACACACTGCGGGCCTGGTACGACCGGGCACCGCAGCCCGGCGACGGTCCCGGCTGGGCGGCAGCGCTACGCGACCCGGTCACCGGCGCGGCACTGCGGGCGATCCACCGCGACCCGGCACACCCCTGGACCGTCGCGGCCCTGGCCGCCGAGGCCGGACTCTCCCGGGCGCCGTTCGCGCGCCGGTTCACCGCGCTACTCGGTCAGCCGCCGCTGGCCTATCTGACCTGGTGGCGGATGACCACCGCCGCCCGGCTGCTCCGGGAGTCCGACACGCCCCTGACCACCATCGCGGGGCGGGTCGGCTACGCCTCGGAGTTCGCCCTCGGTGCCGCGTTCAAGCGCCGGTACGGCATCGCGCCCGGCCGGTACCGGCGGACCAGGTCCCGGCACGGGGAGAGTCCGGAACACCGCCATGTCGGGACGCTACCGACGACGCACCCGGGCCGCCCGTTGCCTCCGCACCCTTCCTGAAATGGGTAGGTGCGTCATGGACGGCGTCGGTAGCCTGACTCCGTGTCCCCGCAGCTCCCGCACCCTGACCCGGGTGTACCGGATACGCGGGGGCCGATCCGCTACATCTGGTGGCTGGTGCGCAGCCAACCGCTGCGCGTGCTGCGGGGCAGCCTGGTCGGCACGGCCTGGATGGTCGCGCTCTCGCTACGGCCCTACCTCATCTCCCGGGCGGTCGACGACGGGCTGCGCACCGGCGACACCGGGGCGCTGCTGCTCTGGACGGCTGCGATCGTCGTCGCCGGGCTGGGGCTGGCCCAGCTCGGCATCATGCGGCACCGCACCATGACCTTCATCCGGGAGGACGCGAGCGCACGCTCCGCAGGCGTACTGCTGCGGCAGCTCTCCCGGATCGGCGCCGTACTGCCGCGCAAGCTCGCCGCCGGCGAGGTCGCCACCGTCGGCGGCTCCGACATCGTCAACACCTCGGGGGTGCTGACGATGACCGGCCCGGGGGTCGGCGCGATCGTCGCGTACGGGGTCGTCGCGGTCGTGCTCTGGTCGATCTCGCCGCTCCTCGCGCTCTGCGTGCTACTCGGCGTGCCTGCGGTGACCGTCATCGTCGGCCCGCTGCTGCGCCGGCTGGACCGGGTCGAGTCCGCCTACCGGCACCGGCAGGGCCAGCTCACCACCCGGGCCGGGGACATCGTCGCCGGGTTGCGGGTGCTCGCCGGGGTCGGCGGGCGGGACCTCTTCGCCCACCGGTACGCGGCCCGCTCCCAGGAACTGCTGGCCGAGGGCTACCGGGTCGGCGCGGTCCGGAGCTGGATCGACGCGCTGACGGTGGCGATCCCGGCGGGCTTTCTCGCCGCCGTGGTCTGGCTGGCCGCCCGGATGGCGGTCAGCGGCGAGATCACCGTCGGTCAGCTCGTGGCCGTCTACGGGTACGTCGCGGTCCTGATCGTGCCGGTCTGGTTCATGCTGGAGGCGAGCTACCAGCTCATCCGGGGCCGGGTCGCGGCCCGCCGGATCATCGCCCTGCTGAAGCTCACTCCGGACGACGTGCTGACTCCGGACGACGTGCAGGGCTCGGACGACGTGCTCACTCCGGGCGACAGGCGGACTCCGGGCGACGTAGCCGGCGGCGGGGACCAACCGGCTCCGACCCGCCTCGCCGACCTGCACGACCCGGAGACCGGGCTCACCGTCCCCGGCGGCCGGCTGACCGCGGTCGCCGCCGCCGATCCCGCCGAGGCGGTCGCCCTGGCCGACCGGCTCGGCCGGTACGTCGCCAGCCGGGCGAGCTGGGGCGGGGTGCCGCTGACCGCGATCGCACTGCCCGAGCTGCGCTCCCGGATCCTCGTCGCCGACCACGACTCCTACCTCTTCGCCGGGACCCTGCGGGAGATCCTGCACGGTGCCGGGCGGCGGGACGAGACCGAGATCCTGGCCGGGCTGCGGGTCGCCTCGGCCGACGACGTCGTCGAGGCGCTGCCCGACGGCCTCGACACGGCGATCGACACCCGGGCCCGCCGTCTCTCCGGCGGCCAGCGGCAGCGGGTACGCCTGGCCCGGGCGATGCTCGCCGAGCCCGAGGTGCTGATCCTGATCGACCCGACCTCGGCGGTGGACGCGCACACCGAGGCGCGGATCGCGCAACGGCTCCGGGCGGCCCGGGCCGGGCGGACCACCCTGCTGCTCGCCACCTCGCCGCTGCTGCTCGCCGCCGCCGACCGGGTGGCGCACCTGCGAGACGGCCGGATCGTCGCCACCGGCAGCCACACCGAGCTGCTCGAAGCCGACCCGGACTACCGGGCACTGGTCTCCCGGGACGGCGAACCGGTCGCGGCCGGCGGCCCTGCCGACGGTGAGGGGGTGCTGCGGTGACCGGACTGCCGGTGGCGGACCTGGCCGCCGTACGCCGGGCGGCGCTGGGCCTGATCGCCCGGGACCGCCGGACGGTCGCCGCCATCCTGGCGCTGCACGTCGCCGCCACCGCCACCGGACTCGCCGCGCCGTGGCTGGTGGGGGTCATCGTCGACCGGGTGGTGGCCGGTGCCGGGGCCGGCGCGATCGACGGGCTGGCGATGGCGATCGCCGGCTGTGTGCTGGGGCAGGCGTTGCTCGCCCGGTACGCCCAGTACGCCGGCCACCGGTTCGGGGAGCGCGCGGTGGCTCGGCTGCGCGAGGAGTTCGTCCGGCGGACCCTGGCCCTGCCGGTCGCCGTGGTCGAACGGGCCGGCACCGGAGACCTCGCCACCCGCAGCGCGGTCGACGTCGGCACGGTCGGCATCACGGTCCGCCAGGTGGTGCCGGTGGTGGTGATCGCCACGGCGCAACTGACCCTGCTCTTCGGGGCGATCTTCCTGCTGCATCCGCTGCTCGGCCTGGCGGCGCTGGCCGGGCTTCCCTCGATCCTCCTGGTGACCCGCTGGTATCTGCGCCGGGCCTCGCCGGCCTATCTCGCCGAGGGCGCCGCCACGGCGGAGCTGACCGACACGCTGACCACCACCGCCGAGGGGGCCCGGACGGTGGAGGCGCTCCGGCTCACCGGCGCACGCGTCGCGCACGGCCGGGAGCGGATCCGCCGGGTCTGGGCGACCCGGCGGCGTACCCTCGGGTTGCGGTCGGTCTTCTTCCCCGTGGTGGAGTCGAGCTACGCGCTGCCGATCGCGGCGGTGCTGCTCGTCGGCGGCCTCGGTCTCGACAGTGGACTGGTGAGCATCGGTGAGGTGGTCGCCGCCGCGCTCTACGCGCAACAGGCGAGCGGTCCGCTGGACCAGCTCCTGATCTGGCTGGAGCAGGCGCAGCGCGGTCTCGCCTCGTTCGCCCGGGTGCTCGGGGTCGGCCAGGTTCCGCCGGAACCCCGGGGCGGGGCGTCCGCGCCGGCCGGGCCCCAGCTCGCGGTCTGCGGAGCGCGCTTCGGCTACGCCGACGGCCGGGACGTGCTGCACGGCATCGACCTGACGGTCCGGCCCGGCGAACGGCTGGCGATCGTCGGGCCGTCAGGGGCTGGCAAGTCGACCCTGGCGCGGCTGCTGGCCGGAATCGACCGCCCCCGGAGCGGCGAGGTGACCGTCGGCGGCTGCCCGGTTACCGACCTCGACCCGGCGGAACGGCGCCGCCGGATCGCCCTGGTCACCCAGGAGCACCATGTCTTCCTCGGCTCGCTGCGGGACAATCTCGCCTTCGCCGCCCCGGAGGCCACCGACGCCCAGATGCGCTCCGCGCTGGTGGCGGTCGGCGCCGACTGGTACGCCGAACTGCCCGACGGGCTCGACACGGCGCTCGGCGACGGGGCGCGGGAGCTCAGTGCCGCCGACGCGCAGCAACTCGCCCTGGCCCGGCTCGTCCTGGCCGACCCGCACACGCTGATCCTCGACGAGGCGACGGCCGCGCTGGACCCGAGCACGGCCCGGCGTACCGAGCGGGCGCTGGCCGCGGTGCTCACCGGGCGTACGGTGATCGCGATCGCGCACCGGTTGAACACCGCGCACGACGCGGATCGGGTGGCGGTGATGGAGGAGGGCCGGATCACGGAACTGGGCAGCCACGACGAGCTGATCCGGGCCGGCGGCGCCTACGCCGCGCTCTGGTGCTCCTGGCACGGCTGACGCGCGCCCTGCGGGGCGGGCCCGCAACGGCGTCCCGGCGGTCGTGGCCTCTACCGGTCACGGGGTCTCCCGGCCGCCGGCGGCGTCCTGTTCGGCGAGCCAGCGGGCGTGGGTCTCCCACGCCGACTGCTTGCTGGTGGCGAGGGCGGCGCCGATCTGCGTCCAGGAGGCTCCGGCCGCGCGGGCGGTCCGAACCGTCAGCTGCCGGCCATAGCTCGCCTTGCGCACGATCACTTCGCTCAGGGCGAGGAGCTCCAGCGCCTCCTCTCTGGACAGTGGTCGGGCCTCCGGGTCGTCACGCTCGTCGAGCGGCTCCTGGGGCGGCTCGTCGGCCGGCGGGGCGAGCGATTCGCGCAGTCGGAGCTGGTCATAGCGGGCGGACGCGGTCAGCAGGGTGAACCGGCGCTCCAGTTCGTCGGGGCTCGTCATACCGGCAGCTTGCTCGTCAGATCACCCTGACGTCAAGTTGACTTGACGGGCGCGGTCCGCTGGGATCTGGGCCGTGGCCGTCCGGGCAGTTTGCTCCACCGGATCGGGTTGTCGGTGACGTAATCCGGGCCGTGGCCGGAAGCCGATTCGCCGGTTGTCTCGTTAGGTCTCGACGACGACCTTTACCAGGACCACGACGGACGCCGTCGAGAAGCGGGACAGGCGTCCTGCCGGCCGAATCAGGAGGAACGACGGTGCCCACTCGACTCAACCCCTATCTGAACTTCGACGGCAATGCCCGGGAGGCGATGGAGTTCTACCAGCGCGTGTTCGGGGGCCAGCTCGCGATGAACACGTTCGGCGAATTCGGCACCGAGGGCGAGCAGGCCGACAAGATCATGCACGCCCAGCTCGAAACCGACAACGGGTTCACCCTGATGGGTTCCGACGTGCCACCCGAGATGGAGTACACCCGCGGCACCACCATGACGGTCAGCCTGAGCGGGGACGACGCCGACGAGCTGCACGGCTACTGGACCGAGCTCTCCGACGGCGGCATCGTCTCGGTGCCGCTGGAGCGGCAGATGTGGGGCGACGAATTCGGTGCCTGCGTCGACCGGTTCGGCACCCCCTGGATGGTCAACATCTCGCAGCCCGCCGGCTGACGGCCGGGAGCGGGGCCGCCACGATCTATGCTTGACGACCATGCCCGAGGGTCACACGGTGCACCGGCTGGCCGCCCGGCACCGGGAGCTGTTCGGCGGCGAGAAGGTGCAGGCCAGCAGCCCGCAGGGGCGGTTCGCCGAGGGGGCCGCGCTGCTCTCCGGCGCCGTACTCGCGCAGACCGAGGCGTACGGCAAGCACCTGCTGCACCACTACGAGGGTGGGCAGGTGCTGCACGTACACCTGGGGCTCTACGGGAAGTTCGCGGACGGGGACGGTGAGCCGCCGGCGCCGGTCGGCCAGGTCCGGTTGCGGCTCTGCACCGACCTGCACTGGCTCGACCTGCGCGGCCCGACCGCCTGCGAGCTGCTGTCGCCGCCCGAGATCGACGCGCTGCGGGCCCGGCTCGGGGCCGACCCGCTGCGCGCCGACGCCGACCCGGACGCGGCGTACGCCCGGATCCGGCGCAGCCCCACCCCGCTCTTCGCGCTCCTGCTCGACCAGTCGATCGTCGCCGGCACCGGTCTGATCTTCGTCACCGAGGCACTGTTCCGGGCCGGCCTCCCGCCCACCACCCCCGGTCGGGACCTCGTCCCGGTGGGCTGGCGCCGGATCTGGGCGGACCTGGTGGAGTTGATGGGCGTCGCCGTCGGCACGGGGCGGATCGACACCGTGCACCCGCACCACCTGCCCGAGGCGATGGGCCGGCCGCCCCGGATCGACCGGCACGGCGGCGAGGTGTACGTCTACCGCCGCGCCGCCCTGCCGTGCCACGTCTGCGGCACCGAGATCCTCCGGGCCGACCTGGTGGGCCGCAATGTCTACTGGTGCCCCCGCTGCCAGCCGGCGCCCCGCCGTCGGCGCTGAGCAGGAGTTAGGAGTTAGGAGTTAGGAGTTAGGAAGGGCCCCCGCTACAACAGAAAGCGATAAGCGGGGGCCCTTCCTTTCGCGTCCGTCAGGGCGTGACCCGCCGCAGCGTCAGATACCCCGCCCCGCCGAAGAGCGCGGTGAAGAGCGCCGGCCAGCCGACGAACCAGGCCACCTGCGGCTGGTCGACCAGCCAGCGCCCGATGGCGGGCCAGAGTTCCTGCCAGGTGAGGAGCACGGCGAGCCCGGCCAGCCCGAGCAGGGTGGCGGTGGTGAGCAGCCACATCCCGGTGAGCCCGAACCGCTTGTAGAAGACCGCGACGAAGATGCCGAGGAAGCCGAGCAGGACGAACGGCATCGTGTAGAACGCGATCCGGAGCAGCGGGTGCAGGTCGTCGACGAAGTTCAGGCCGAAGAACTGTAGGTGGATGCCCCAGCCGCCGGTGGCTTCCTCGACGAGTTGGCAGAGGAAGAGCAGGATGCCGAAGACGACGGACTGCACGACCAGCAGCAGGGCGGAGGCCAGATAGAAGGTCCGCCGGATCACGCTCAGCGCCATGCTGAACGGCAGGAGCTGAGTGATCCAGTTGATGCTGGTGACGAAGACGACGATGTAGATCGAGACGAGCGCGCCGGTGGTGTAGTTGCCCTCCGTGTCGCCGATGGTCCAGAAGACGACGTAGTTGACGGCGAAGACCATCGTGAGCAGCAGCCAGGGCCAGCCCACGGTGTTCTGCCAGCCGACGAGCTGCACCCGGGTGACGGTCAGCACGCGGTTCATCGGGGGGTCTCCTTCCGGGAGGCGGAGGGCGCGTCGCCGGACCTTTGCCCTGCGGTGGTGAGCCGTACGACGATCTCCTGGAGCGAGACCGGCTCCAGGTCGAGTCCGAGCGTCTTCGCGCGGGCGTGGTCGGCGGGGCCGAAGGTGCCGCGCAGGGTCACCCGGGTGTAGCGGCCGAGGGTCTCGCGGTGCAGTTCCTCGGTGCCGGCCGCGAACTCGCCGACCGGGTCGGCCGGCCCGGCGACGGTGACCACCTGGCCGCGCAGCGCCTCGGCGGTGGTGTCCAGCAGCATCCGCCCCTGGTCGAGCAGGAGCACGTTTTCGAGCAGCTCGCCGACCTCGTCGATGAGGTGGGTGGAGAGCACGATGGTGCGGGGATGCTCGGCGTAGTCGGTGAGCAGGTGGTCGTAGAAGAGGTGCCGGGCGACGGCGTCGAGACCGAGGTACGGCTCGTCGAAGAGGGTCAGTGGGGCGCGGGAGGCGAGTCCGATGATGATGCCGAGCATGGAGTGCATGCCTCGGGAGAGCTTGCGGACGTGCCGGTTGAGCGGCAGTCGGAAGTCCGCGAGCAGGGTCCGCGCGAAGTCCTCGTCCCAGCCGGGGAAGAGCAGCCGGGCCGAGGTCAGGGCGTGCCGCACCTTGAAGTACTGCGGATAGGTCTGGCTCTCCTTGATGAAGCAGACCCGGGACATGACGGTCTCGTTCTCGTACGGCGGCCTTCCGAAGACGGTCAGCTCGCCCGAGCTGGGGAGGAGCTGACCGGTCATGATCTGCATCAGCGTGGTCTTGCCGGCCCCGTTCCGACCGAGCAGACCGTGGATCTTGTCCTGTTCCAGGGCGAAGCCGATGTCGTCCAGGGCGGTGACGTCCCGGAACCGCTTCGCGAGGTGCGCGGCGGTCACCACCGTGCTCATCGTTCCTCCTCCCACCGGTCGATCATGTGCTTGAGCTCGTCGACGTCGATGCCGAGTTTGTGCGCCTCGGCGAGCAGCGGTTGCAGGTACTGCCGGGCGAACTCCTCGCGGCGGCGGTCCCGCAGTTTCGCGCGGGCGCCGGTGGCGACGAACATGCCGATACCTCGCTTCTTGTAGAGAATCCCGTCGTCGACCAGTTGGTTGACGCCCTTGCCCGCGGTCGCCGGATTGATCCGGTGGAACGCCGCCAGCTCGTTGGTGGAGGGCACCTGCCCCTCCTCGACGAGCGTGCCGTCGATGATCGAGTTTTCGATCATCTCGGCGATCTGGAGGAAGATCGGCCGCCCGTCGTCCATCAGCCGGACCCGTCCGCCGACCGCCGCGCCCGGGGCACCGGGCCGGCCGCGCCGCGCTTCGTGGGTTCATTACTCATGTAGCTAACCATCCAACCAGTGCGGTCCGATGTCAAGGCCCGGTCGGTGGAGGTTGCCCGGACCACACCCCGGATCGCCCGCAGTGCGGCGCACCGCGCGGCGCCCTACGCTGCCGGCTGATGCCGACCATCACCGCCGCGACGCTGCTGGCGGCGGTACTCGGATTCGCCGTACTACGCCCGCGCCGGCTGCCGGAGGCCGTCGCCGCGATACCGGCGGCCCTCCTGGTGCTCGCCGCCGGCCTCGTGCCATGGTCGGCGGCAGGGGCAGAGCTGGCGACGCTGGCGCCGACGGTCGGGTTCCTCGCCGCGATCCTCGTGCTGGCACACCTCGCCGACGCCTGGCAGGTCTTCGCCTACGCCGGTGCGGTCGCGGCCCGGTTCGCCCGGGGCGGCAGCGGGCGACACCCGGCCAGCAGGCTGCTCGCGGTGGTGTTCGGCATCGCCGCGACGGTGACGGCGGTGCTCAGCCTGGACGCCACCGTGGTGCTACTCACCCCGGTCGTGCTCGCCACCGCCACCGCCACGGGGGTACGCGCCCGGCCACACGTCTACGCCTGCGCTCACCTGGCCAACTCGGCGTCCCTGCTGCTGCCGGTCTCGAACCTCACCAACCTGCTGGCCTTCGCCGCCAGCGGTCTGACCTTCGCCGGGTTCGCCGCCACGATGGCGCTGCCCTGGCTGGCGGTGATCGCCGTCGAGTACCTGGTCTTCCGGTGGTTCTTCGGCGCCGACCTGGCCGCCCCGGCAGGGCCGGGATCGGCCGTCGAGGTGCCGCCGCCCCGGTACGCTCTCGGTGTACTCGCGGCGACGCTCGGCGGGTTCGTCGCGGCCGAGCCGCTGCACGTACACCCGGGCTGGGTTGCCGGTGCCGGGGCGCTGCTGCTGGCCGTACCGCTGGTCGTCCGCACCCCGCCGGCCGGCCGGCTGCGGGCCACCGGCCGGATCGCCGCCGAGACGCAGCCGCTCTTCTGCCTCTTCGTCCTCGCGCTCGGGGTCGTGGTGCTCGCGGTGCGCCGGCAGGGCCTCGACGACCTCGCCGGCCGGCTCGCCCCGGACCGGGCCGACCTGCTGGGGCTGCTGGCGGTCGCGGCGCTCGCCGCCATCCTGGCCAACCTGGTGAACAACCTGCCGGCCACCCTCGTGCTGCTGCCGGCGGTCACGCACTCGCCCGGCCTGGTGCTGGCCGTGCTGATCGGGGTCAACGTCGGCCCCAACCTCTACTATGTCGGCTCGCTGGCCACGCTGCTCTGGCGGCGCATCCTGCACCTGCGCCGCGAGCCGCCGGAGACCGGCACCTTCCTGCGGCTCGGCGCGCTCACCGCGCCCACCGGCATCGTCGCCGGGGTGGTCGCGCTCTGGGTCGCGCTGCACCTGACCCGGATGGCGTAGCTTGCCGATCCGGGAAATACGGCCGGTCGGCCCGGTGCCGGGTCCGGCGTCAGCGCTGGTGTGGTGGGCGCACGGTGACCGAGCCGAAGACGACCCGGGAGCGGACCTCCAGCACCGGCGCGCCGGACGGGGCACTGCCCCGGAGCTTGGACTCCTTGCTGCCGAAGATCGCCGTGCCGGTGAGCCGTACCTCCACGCCCTCCGGCACGAAGATCGTCACCGATCCGAAGATCGCGGTCGCGTCGATCGAGATCACCGGCTGCGAGAGCTGGGCGTCCTGCAACTCGATGTGGCAGTCGCCGAAGACCGCCTGCGCCTCCAGCCGGGCCGGCACCGGCCAGCGCCCCTTGCGGGACTCGTTGCCGAAGATGGCGACCAGGCGCTCCGGGGCCGGCTCCAGCCCGGTCGCACCGGACCGGCGCGCCGGCAGCGGGGCGGGGGTCGGGTCGGTCGGCAGGTCGTCGGTGAGCCGGGCCAACTCGCCCCGGGTCGTGGCGGCGTACGCGGCGGCCGCCCGGTCGGCGTACTCGTCGAGGGTCAGCCGTCCCTCGGCCGCCGCCGTGCCGAGCAGCTCGACGACCTGCTCACGCTCGCGGTCGGAGACCCGGAGCCGGTCCGCGTCGTCCGAGGGTACGAGTTCCATGGCGACACAGCCTAGTGCCGTGTCCACGCCGGTGGTCCCACCGGAACGGTACGAGTGGCGACCGTCGCGCCTCTCGGTCCGTCGGTCTCCCTGTCTTTGTCAGGGCTGGAAGTCCGTCCGAACAGCGGTGAGGCCCCAGGTGGCGTACGGCAGCGTGACGCCACCTCCGAGCTGGTCGACCGCCGCGCCCACGGCCGCCAGCACCTCCGCCACCCGGTCCGGCGGCATGCTGGTGAGGCCGCCCGAGGTCGGCACCAGGGCCAGGAACTCGTCGCGGGTGTACGAGCGTTTCCAGTCGTACCGCCACAGCTCGGGTTCGCCGAACCCGCCCGCCTCGCGGATCCCGTCGGCGGCCCTGGCGTACAGCGCCTGGTACGAGTCCAGGATCGAGCTCCCCGACCGGCCGTCGAGGTTGATCGGTGAGTCGGGTGCCACGCGCCGGAACGCCGTGGCGAGGGCCTCCGCCACGGTGGGCGGCAGCTGGTACACGTGCCCAAATGGTGCCAGTACACCGCCCGGCCGCAGGATCCGCGCCGCTTTCGCCGCCCCGGCGACCGGGTCGACCCAGTGCCAGGCCGTGCCGGAGACGACCGCGTCGAAGATGCGGCCGGCCGGATCCCACGCCTCGAAGGTCGCGACCTCGACCTCAAGGCCGGTTTCCCGCGCGAAGTCGGCCATCCGTGGGTCGGGCTCGACGCCGAGCACCGTGCAGCCGGCGGCCAGGAACTGACGGGCTTCGATGCCGGTGCCGCAGCCGACGTCGAGCACGTCCGCGCCGGGACTGGCGGTCGTGATCCGCGTGATCATGGCGTCGGGGTACGGCGGCCGGTTCCGGTCGTACCGTTCCGGATCGATCCCGAACGACTCCGCCATCCGACGGTGCAGGTGCGGTTCCGGTGTGGGAGAGGGCGGTATAGTGACCATGTGCCCACTCTAGTGGGCGCTCGCCCATTCGGGCAATGGAGTCGAGGAGAGGATGCCGTTGCCGACCGGTGTAGCGCTGCGAGACCCACGCCGACAACTCTTCGACGCCGCCGTGCGGGTGCTGGTCCGGGACGGCGTCACCGGCCTGACCAGTCGGGCGGTCACCGCGGAGGCGGACGTCGCCAAGGGGGTCCTGCATCGCCACTTCGCCGACTTCGACGCCTTTCTCACCGAACTGGTGCTGGACCGCATCGCGGGAATCGAGGCTCAGGCTGCCGCCCTGCGGGACTTGGCCGGGACCGGCGGTGTCGCCGACAACCTGACCCGTGCCCTGATGACACTCTTCGAGCCGGTCATGGTGGCGATCGTGGTCCTCGTGATCGCCCGTGACGAGCTACGCGCGCGGCTGCGCATGGCCGGCACTGCCCGGTTCCCGCTCGTCGGCGAGGGAGCGGCCATGATCGCCGGCTACCTGAGGGCCGAGCGCGACCAGGGCCGGATCGCGCCCGACGCCGACGTCGACACGCTCGCGCCCACCCTGATCGGCGCCGCGCACCTGCTGTTCACCGAACGGAACGACAGCCCGCCCGAGCCTGCCGCCGTCCGCAATGTCGTGACCACGGTTCTGGCCAGCGCCACGCGAGCACTGTGATCCCAGAGCCGAAACGTGACGGCCGAGGATCAGCTCATCGGCATGGGCGCCAGCGGTAGTGACGAGCGCATCGCGGCTATGAGAGTGAGCCGTTGGGCGCCGGCCAGCCGTGGCGACGGCCGTATGGATACTGTCACCGTGCATACGTCTTGGACCCACATCGGGCGGCTCTGGACGAACGGCGAACCGTACCTCGCCGTCGACGCCGCCGTTCGCCATTCTTGGCGCGGCATGAGCAACGATGAGTACGACCGGATTGTCGGCATGACCCCCGAGGAGACCAGCATCGCCGTCGCCGGCTCCACCGCTCTCCTTGTCGGGGCTGACGGGGTCGTGCGTGACGACAGCTGGATGGAGGTGTTCGAGTCTGCGGAGGGCGCCTTGGCGATAGTCCAGGCCTCGGGCCCTGACTATCGCAGAGCCCTCGAATCGGCGCTGAACCATCCATCAACCAGCGATGATGTCGGTGACGCCCTCAGCATCCCCAGCGGCGACCTCGCAATCTTCAGCGCCGCCCTCGACGGAGTAGGCGAGCACGCGATGCCGCTGTCGCCGCCTCAGCCAGGCCCGTCGCCGGCTGATCATGGACCTCCGTCACGGGAGCCGGACACGGGACTGCTCCTGCCAGCTTGCGGCAACGGATACACGCTCAGAGTCAGGTGGTACACCGAAATTGACGACCAGAGCTGCTTCGCCCGATGGCTGCTCCTCCCGACACACCACCGCCAACCCACATGACGCTCAACCACATGTACGCGCCTTGGTGCGACCGACACCGGGGAGCAGCGCCCGCCGTCCACATCGACTTCGATGACGAGCGGATCGCGACTACCTGAGTACACGCTGACGATCGCCGGGTATCCACGACTTACCCGGTGACGGAACACCTTGGCGATGAGATCGAGCAGGCACCGTGGCCGTGAACTGCCTACGTTCGGCGCTGATCCAGCTGTGGTCATCTCCGCGGCCGGGCAGTTGCGCCTTGCGCGATCGGATGTTCGTAGTTGGCCCGTGCTGCGGCCGGCAGGAGTCTGTTCTGCGGGCGGGCGGTGCGGCCGGGAGAGTCAGGTAACCGATGGGTTCCGTGGCCAGGCGTCGACGAAGCGCTCCAAGAGCTCGGCGAGCGTGCGCGATTCCTCTGCGGTGAACTCGGCGAGAGCCTCTGCCACGCCTCGTCGACGCCGCTCATGGATGCTGGCGACGAACTCTTTGCCCAGTGCGGTGAGGCGGATCAGGACGTACCGCGAGTCGCCCGGCGCCGGCTCCCGCTCGATGTACCCCTCAATGATCAACTCTGTGGTCAGCCGGCTGGCGCGCGGCCGGTCCACCCCGATCGCATCGGCGACTTCCGAGATCGACAAGGCCGTACGGCGGCCGTCGAGGGCATCGAGGTAGCGATAGCGGGCGGCGTTCGTGGCAGATGCCGCGGCGGGATCGCCCTGCGCGGCCCGACGCTGGAGGCGGCGTGCCTGGTGATCCCGTCGGATCCGGACGAGGGCCATGGCGATGACCTCATCTGGTCCGCGCTCCTCCGCCGTCATGTCGACCAGGCTACAACAGTTGTAACTTGACAACTTAATTGACGTTCCTGTTGCATCGGTTGCATGAATACAACTGATGGTGGGCGTCGCCAACCCCCGATCGGCTACGCCCTGCGCAAGCTCGACCGCCTGATCGAGGAACGGTTCGAACATACTCTCGGCAAGCGTGGCGTCACCCGCCGCCAATGGCAGCTCCTGAACGCCCTCGTCGACGGCGGCCACTCCTCGGCGGCACTCGACGATACGTTGGCGCCGTTCCTCGACCGGGCGGCCGGTGAGTCCGTCCAGCAGCACATCGATCCGCTGATGCAGCAGGGACTCGTTCACCACGACGGCGACGCCTTCACCCTCACCGACGCCGGACGCGGCCTTCTCCGAAGCCTGGCGACCGATGTTCAGGCCCTACGCGAGCTCACCGCCGCCGGCCTCGACGAGCGGCAGTACGAACAAACGATCGCCAACCTCCAGACCATGATCCATAATCTGGAGGGTGCGCGATGAGCGAGACGGATCAGTCCTGAGCCGTCCACTCCATCGGGGGTCTGTCAAGTTTTTGGTGTAACTGAGGTGAAATAGCTACTTGCGTCCGGTCCCGGTGGGGTCCAGGGACATCACCGCCAGGTATACGCATTTGAGGGCGGCCTGTTCGTTCGGGAAGTGGCCACGGGCGCGGCCCGCCTTGCGGATGCGGGCGTTGACGCTCTCGATCGCGTCTGGTGTGGCCCGCGATCGTGCGGATCTCACCGGCCCACAGCCCGAGGAAGTCCCGGTGGTCAGCGGTCTCGGTGCGGATGCCGTTGCGGGAGTTCCCGCTGCCGTCGCCGCCCGGGTCGTGCCGGTCGTAGCCGAGGTAGTCGGTGATTTCGCCCTCCCGGGCCCCTCCTCATGGGCGCATGATGCGTGGTGCGCCGAGGTCCCGATTGTCGATGTGGACATCGGCCCGATGCTGTGGATGGCACACGTCGAAGTAGATGCGTTGGGCATCTGTGTAGCGACGAACGCCGGGGTGCTCCGGGTCGGGCGGTGTCCCGTCGCGCGCCGCCATGCGTCGTGCTGTCTCAGCGAAGGGCACGTCCAGGAAGACCGTCAGGTCCCAGGCCGTGACCAGCTCGTCGCGGTGTAGGAAGAGCCCGTCGACGACGAGTACGGCGGCGGGCGGCGCCACGAGCGGTTCCGGGTCCAGCGGGGTGTCGGTGGCGAGGTCGAGCGCGGCCTTCCGGTAAAGCCGGGTTCCGCCGGGGCCGAAGGGATCGAGGACGTCGGCGCGGAATCTCGGATAGTCGAAGGCGTGCCGCCAGAATCCTTCCGGCGATTCCCGTCCCCGCTGATATCGGACCGCGCGAGGATTGTGGAAGCTGTCGAGGGAGATTCGGACGACGGGGCGGCCGGACGCGCGAAGTTCGGCGGCGAGTTCGTCTGCGAACGTGCTCTTCCCGGATCCGTCCGGCCCATCGATCCCCACACGTGTGCAGAGGTCGTCGCGGGGACCGGGTAGGAGGCCGGTTACCCGGCGGATGACCTCGCGCCGTTCGGCTGAAGTGATCATCCGACGAGCGTTTCGTGCTGACGCATTGGCCGCTTCACACCGTTTCGGGTGGGGTGGCGGCGAACAGCTGTGCGACCAGTTGGCGGCGGCTGCGCACGGAGGTCTTGGCGAAGATGGCCTTCAGGTGGTCCTGGACCGTCAGGTTGGTCAGCGAGAGGATGCGGGCGATGTCGCTGGTGCTCCGGCCGCGGACCACGTGCAGGGCCACCTCCTGTTCCCGGGGCGTCAGGCCGTAACCGATGAGTGCGATGGGGACGACCTCCGCCGGCGCCGCGACGGTGGCGACCACGCATATCCGGCCGTCGCGCCGGCCGTCGCGCCGGCCGTCGAGCAGAGACGCGTGCACGACGAGCCAGGTGCCGCGTTCACTGCGCACCCTGGCGCGGGCCACCTCCATCCGTCGCGCCCGCCCGGCGACGACGAGAAAGGAGGCGGGCACGTCGAGTTCGGGCTGGTCCGCGTTCAGCTCGGCGATGAGTGCCTCTGCCGACGGGTCGGCGGCCAGGAGCTCGTTGCGCGGGCCGAGCACGGCCGCCGCCGGGAACCGCTCGGCGTCCGGGTCGGGGCCGGGAGCAGGGCTGTGCAGGCCACGCAGGGCGGCGCCGAGTTGCCGGGCTATCTGACGGGCGATCCGGAGTTCGTGTGGTGTGTAGGGACCCCGGTCGGCCGCCCGCATGAACGCCGCGCATCCCCAGCGTCCACCCTGGGCGTCGAAGTTCGCCCGCAGCTCGTCGCCGAACCCGGCGGGCTGGAGCTGTTCTCGGTAGCGGATGCTCTGGGCGACGTGGCCCTGGGTAGCGTGGCTCAGGGCGTCCGCCGACTGGCCGCTACCTCGGATCTTGGCGAACGTCGCCACGTCGTCACAACCGAACTCGAGGTGCGCCGCCTGGGCGAACCCGCGCGGGTCCAGCCCGTCGGGGTGGATGGTGGTGATGAGACCCGTCACGTGGTCGTTCAGATGCCAGCAGGCCGCGTCGAACCCGAGCGCGTCGCGGAGCAGTTCGGTGCACTGCCCGAACAGGTCGGTCGAGGTGGGACGGGCTGTGGTGATGTCGGTGAGCGCCATCACCACCCGCTGGTGGATCTGCTTCCCGTGGACCTGGCGGCGGACGACCACGCGGCAACGTTACCGCCGATCCGTGCGGCATCGTCACCGCGTGGCCCGTCCTGCCCGTCGGCAGTCAGCAATAGATGTCGAGCACCGTGATCCAGTGGTTGTCGTAGAAGACGTCGATCTTCGTGAAGTTGCAGCGCATCGCGCCGGTACCGCCGTCGCCGGTGCCGTCGCCGTCGCCGCCCCATGGTTGGAAGGTGGTCACGCCGCTCGGATACCCGGTCCCGCCGGGGTGGGTGTACCCGGGGATGTCAGACGACACCGGGGGGATCACCGGAATGGTTCCCGGCGGCAGCGGATCGCACATCAGCCCTCGGCGCATCAGGGTGATGTCCTGGGTGGCGCGGGTGCCCGTCTGCTGTTTCCAGGCCGATTTCTCCATCTCGGATGCTGCCGTCTCGTAGTCCCACCGGTTGAGGGCGGCCAGCATGTTCTGGAACTGGGCCACACCGGCCCGCCCGAGGTTGAAGATCATATCGATGAGGACGGCCTGCCGGGCCGTCGACAGCTGGTCGAAGTTCGGAAAGAGGGAGTACGCGTCGCTGGTCGCCTCCGCGATGGTCTGCTCGAACAGGATGGTGATCTGGACCTGTGTCAGGTCCACCCGGCCGGCCCGCACGTCGTCGTAGTCGGCGCCCACGGCGGTGAGGCGCGTCCGGGCGTCGGCCCGGTCGAGATTGAAGCCGATGCCGACCGTCGGGTGCCCCTTCGTGTCGACGTAGACGTGCGGATCTCCGGCGAGTCCGTGTGGGCTCTCGTGCCTGGCGACGAACTCCTTGAACTCACTGATCTCCATCTTGCGCGGCGCCCTGCCGAGCGGGCAGGGACCGGCCGGCTGCTCCGTCGGCTTGGTCGGCGGAGGTTTCGGGCCACCGGCCGCGGCCGGACCCGCTTCCACCAGGACGGCGGGAGACAAAAGGTGTCTCGACATTGACGGCGGCCAGCCTAGTTACACATTCCGCCCGGCGACCATCCCAGAACTGTGGGGTGTCCGGTCCGCCACGCGAGACAGAAACAGCAGCCCGTCGATCCGCTCCGCCGCCTGCGACCGGCCGACGATCTGGGTGCCGAGCAGCCGCCCGCGTCCGGCGTCAATCGAGTCGCGTGCTGATCGTGGCGGGGCTAGCCTGGCGCCGTGCGGTCGAGGGACGGCCTTCAGGGCAGAGGTGTCGAGCTGGTGGTCCGGCACGAACAGGCCAGCGATCACGAGGCCGTGCGGGACGTTCACACGCAGGCGTTCGGCGACGGCGGACGCGTCCCCGCGCTCGTCGATGCGCTGCGCGCCGCTCGGACATTCCCGGCGCCGTTGTCGCTGGTCGCTGTCGTCGCTGAGCGGGTGGTCGGCCATGTGATGCTCAGCGCCTGCCGGTTGGACGCGCTGCCCCGGCTCGTGGACGTGCTGTCGCTGTCGCCCCTGGGCGTTCTGCCGGAGTTCCAGCGCCAGGGAATCGGCACTCGACTGGTGGCACACGCCCTCGCGGAAGCCGACGGTCGGGGTATCCCGCTGGTGTTCCTGGAGGGTTCACCGCACTACTACGGTAAGCGCGGCTTCACCGACGCCACGACGTCGGGCTTTCGGCCGCCCACACTGCGCTACCCGCCCGGCGCCTTCCAGGTCGCCAAACTGTCCTCCTACGAGGAATGGATGACGGGCACCTTCGTGTACTCCGACGTCTTCTGGGCCCTGGACTGCGTGGGCCTGCGAAGCGACGGTCTCGAAGGGGTCGCGACCTGACGCATGTTCGGGCCCGGCGCCGCCACGGCCACCGACTCAGCGGATCGCGTCGACCGCCTTGCGGGCCGCGACCAGCACCGGGTCCCAGACCGGGGCGTACGGTGGGGCGTAGCCGAGGTCGAGGCCGGCCATCTCGTCCACGGTCATCTTGTTCCACAGCGCCACTGCCAGCACGTCGATCCGCTTCGCCGCCTCCGACCGGCCGACGATCTGGGCGCCGAGCAGCCGCCCGCTGCGCCGCTCGGCGATCAGCTTCACCGTCATCGGCTTGGCGCCGGGGAAGTAGCCGGCCCGGTTCGTCGACTCCACCCGTACGCTGACGAACTCGAAACCGGCGGCCGTCGCCTCGACCTCGCGCAGGCCGGTCCGGCCCACCTCCAGGTCGCAGACCCGGGTCACGGCGGTGCCGACCACCCCGGCGAAGGTGGCGTACCCGCCGCCGATGTTGATCCCGGCGACCCGGCCCTGCTTGTTGGCGTGGGTGCCGAGCGGCACGAAGACCGGCTGCCCGGAGATCCGGTGTACCGACTCGACGCAGTCGCCCGCCGCCCAGACCCCCGGCACGTCCACCACCCGCATCCGCAGGTCCACCCGGATCGCGCCGGTGGGGCCGAGCGGCAGTCCCGCCTCGGCGGCGAGCGCGGTGTTGGGGCGTACCCCGAGACCCAGCACCACCACGTCGGCCGGGAGGGTCCCCTTCTCGGTGACCACGGCGGTGACCCGGCCGTCCCGGGTCTCCAGCCCGGTGACGGTGATCCCGCTGCGCACGTCCAGGCCGAGACCGCAGAGCGCCTGCCGGACCAGCGCGCCCATGTCCGGGTCCACGGTGGACATCGGCTCCTGGCTCCGTTCCACCAGGGTCACCGAGAGCCCGCGTTGGATCAGCGCCTCGGCCATCTCGACGCCGATGTAGCCGCCGCCGATGACCACCGCCCGGCGCGGCGCCGGCTCGCGCTCCAGCCAGTCGAGCAGGGCGGCGCCGTCGTCGAGGGTCTGCACGCCGAAGATGCCGGCGGCGTCCGTGCGGGCCCAGGCCGGGGTGATCGGCACCGCCCCGGCCGCGTAGACGAGCTGGTCGAAGCCCTCCCGCACCTCCCGCCCGCCGTGCGCATGGTCCCGGGCCAGCACCTCCCGCCGCTTCAGGTCGACCCCGACCACCTCGTGCCGGAGCCGGACGTCGATGGAGAACTTCTCCCGGAACGTGGCCGGATCCCGGATGACCAGTTGGTCGACGTCGTCGACGAGCCCACCGACCCAGTACGGGATGCCGCACGCCGAGTACGACGTGAAGTTTCCCCGCTCGAACGCCACGATCTCCAGGTCGGCGGCGTCCCGGCGCTGCCGGGCCTGCGACGCGGCGGACATCCCGGCCGCGTCGCCGCCGATCACCACCAGCTTGTCAGCCATGGCCGGCGGTGCCCCGGGTACGCCGAACCAGGTCGTCGAGCACGTCGGAGATCTCGTGCCGTTTGGCGTACGCGGCCCGTTGCCGGGCGGCGCCGGTGCCGTGCGCCTGCAACCGGCTCAGCATCGCGGTGACCAGTGGCAGGTCGCCGTGGCGTTCGAGGGAGGGGCGGAGCCGGGTGAAGAGCCGGCGCATCAGGTGCCAGGCGGGCCGGAGCCCGCCACCGGCCAGGTCCACGGCCATGCCCTCCAGGCCGTCGTGCGCGGCCCGCCAGTGCGCCGCCACCAGCATGTGGTGCGGCACCCGGGGCGCCGGCCGCCCGGCCGCGATGTCGGCAAGTGCGGTGTCGACCAGGGCCCGGACCAGTGCCGCGATCAGGATCGTGTCGTCCAGGCCGGGGCAGACGTCGCCGATCCGGATCTCGACCGTCGGATACTTCGAGGAGAGCCGGGCGTACCAGTAGAGCATGCCCTCGTCGAGCATCATGCCGGTGCCGACCAGCTCGTCGACCAGCCCCTCGTAGTGTGCGTGCGACTCCAGCCAGGGGGTCGGGGCCACCGAGGGCCAGCGCTCCCAGAGCACGGAGCGCCAGCTCGCGTACCCGGTGTCCCGGCCGGCGTAGAACGGCGAGTTCGCGGTGGCGGCGTGCAGAATCGGCAGCGTCGGGCGGAGGTGGTTGAGCACCTGCACCGCGATCTCCGGGTCCGGCACCCCGACGTGTACGTGCATGCCGTTGACGCCCGGCGACGGCACCAGCAGCCCGAACCGCTCGATCATGCGGTGGAACCGGGGATTGTCCACCACCGGCGGCACCGGGCCGTCGACCGGGCCGGTGCCGGCCGCCACCAGCCGTACGCCGGCCGCCTCGGCCGCGTCGGCCAGTCCGGTCCGCAGCAGCCCGAGCGAGTGCCGGAGCGCGCTCAGTTCCAGGCCGGGCGGGGTGCCGATCTCGATCTGGCTCGTCTGGAACTCGTGCTGCACCTGCCCGCGCAGCTCGTCCGCCACCTCGGCGAACACCGCCTCCACGGCAGGGGTCGCCGCACCGGTCACCGGGTCGACGAGCAGGAACTCCTCTTCCACACCGACCGTGAGCTGATCCAGCCCGGCATCCGGGACAACCGGTCTCGTCGGCGCGGCCAGTCCGCTGACCATCACCCTCACCGCCTGTTCTTCTCGAATCCACGCCACGCTCGGCGCCATGCCGGGCTGATTACCCACTGTTCGGATGGCCGGAAACGCCTGCCCCCCAATCGTGCCAGCGGTGCAGATTTCGGTCGGGCTGTTACCCGTTCGGGTACGCACGCTCCGTGCAGGTGAAGCTCGGACCCCGGGCCGGTGCCCGCTGCCCGGGAACGGGTGCCGGCGTCCGGGAGCGGGTGCCGGCGTCCGGGAGCGGGTGCCGGCGTCCGGGAGCGGGTGCCGGCGTCCGGGAACGACCCGACCCGGCCGGTGGGAGGCGCGTCCTTGCCCGCGTTGGCTAGCCTGTGCCCGTGTCGGGGAGACTGCGCGGGGCCACCCCCGGCCGGGCGCGTCCGCTCGGCCGGGCGGACGCGCCGGGCTGGCTGGCGGCGCCGCTGGGCTGGCTGGCGGCGGTGCTGCTGGGCTGGCTGGCGTACGCGCTGATCCAGCTCGGCACACCGACCGGCCCGCTCGTCGAGTCGCTGGCCGGCGCCGCGGTGCTCGCCGCCGCGTCCCTGGTCGCGATCGCCCTCGCCGGCCGGTTGCCGGCCGGCCCGGACGCGACCGTCGACCGGACACGCCAGAGCGCGACGTTCCGGCAGCGGTCCCGCCGGCTCCGCACGCCCCGCCAGCTCGATCCGGACGCCGCCGGCCGGCCCCGTCCGCGCGCACCCTCGGCGCACCCCTCGGCCGGTTAGCGGCGGCTCCACCCTCCACCCTCCACCCTCCGCCGCTCCCGCGGCCGATTCCGCTCGCACCACCACGCCCGTACACCCGCCCCGCGCGCAGAGCGGCGGGTTGTGGCGTCGGGCCCTCCGCCCGGACGGGAGCCGATTCCTGTCCCGGCGTTCCGGAATCGAGCCGAGAGGTTTTCCATGCTTGCCTTCGCACCACTCGACGGCGCCGTCGGTGCCGCCGCACACGTCGTCGCGCTGCTTGCCGGCGCGTTGCAACCGGTGGCCGGCGCCGGTGCCACCGCCGCCGCGATCGTGCTCTTCACCGTCGTCGTACGACTGTCGATCTCGCCGCTGAGCTGGCTCCAGATCCGGGGGGAGCGGCGCAGGGCCGCGCTGGCGCCCCGGATCCGGGAGCTACAGCGGCGCTACCGGGACCAGCCGGTCCGGCTCCGGACCGAACTGGTCGCGGCGCACCGGGAGGCCGGGGTCTCGCCGTGGGCCAGCCTCCTGCCGGGGCTCGCCCAGGCGCCCTTCTTCCTCCTGATGTACCGGCTCTTCACCGTGCCCGTGTCCGCGAACGTGGGCGGGGACACGGGCGGGGACGCGGGCGGGGACGCGGGCGGGGGCGCGGGCGCGAGCGCGGGCGCGGGTGGGGAGGTGGATGCGGGTGCGGCGGCCGATGCCGGCGGGCTGCTCGCCGAGCGGCTGTTCGGGGTGACGCTCGGTCACCATCTCGGCGACGGACTGGCCGGGTCGGCCGGGTTGGTCTTCGGCGTCCTGTTCGGCCTGCTGGTACTCCTGGCTTGGTGGTCCTCCCGGCGGATGCGTCGAGCGGCGGCGGGCGCGGCTGCGTCGGGCGGCGCGGCTGCGTCGGGCGGCGGGGCTACGTCGGGCGGGGCGGCGGCCGGCGGGACGGCGGCGGGTGGCACCGAGCTGCCCGGCGCGGCGGTGGTGGCCAGGGTGCTGCCGCTGCTGCCGTACGGGACCGTGCTGGTGGCGCTCTTCGTGCCGCTGGCCGCGGTGCTCTACCTGGTCACCACGACGGCCTGGACGGGGCTGGAGCAGGTGGTGCTGCGGCGGGGTCGGGCATCGACAGATGTTGACACGGGGAGGTCCGGCACGTAGAACTCGTCTGAGAGCGCTCTCTCGGCTCCCCGTCCCCTGTAGAGAGGCCCAACATGATCACCATCGGGATCGACCGGTCGGCCGTCGCCGGCCGGGTCACCAGGCGGCGGCTCGCGCTGCTGGTGGCCGCCTTCACCGCCTTCGCCACGGTCTTCGCCACCGTGACCGTGACCGCCCGCGCCGCCATCCCGCCGCCCGCGAGCGGCTGGAGCCTGGTCTGGGGCGACGACTTCACCGGCGCGGCCAACACCCTGCCCTCGTCGGCGAACTGGATCATCGACACCGGCACCAGCTATCCCGGCGGCCCGCCGAACTGGGGCACCGGGGAGATCCAGACCTACACCAACAGCACCGCCAACGTCAGCCACGACGGAAACGGCAACCTGCGGATCACCCCGCTGCGCACCTCCTCCGGCGGCTGGACGTCGGCCCGGATCGAGACCGTACGCACCAACTTCAAGCCGCCGGCCGGTGGCGTACTGGCGATCGAGGGCCGGATCCAGATGCCGAACGTGACCGGCGCGGCGGCGGCCGGCTACTGGCCGGCGTTCTGGGCGCTCGGCGCGCCGTACCGCGGGAACTACCAGAACTGGCCGGGGATCGGCGAGTTCGACGTGATGGAGAACGTCAACGGGATCAACTCGGTCTGGGGCGTACTGCACTGCGGCGTCGCGCCCGGCGGCCCGTGCGACGAGTTCAACGGCATCGGTGCACAACGCGCCTGTCCCGGCTCGACCTGCCAGTCGGCGTTCCACACCTACCGGTTCGAGTGGGACGCCTCGGTCAGCCCGCAGCAACTGCGCTGGTACGTCGACGGCCAGCAGTACCACACCGTCAGCCAGACCCAGGTCGGCTCGTACTGGTCGCAGATGACCAGCCACGCCGGCTACTTCCTGCTGCTGAACGTGGCGATGGGCGGCTCGTTCCCGAACGGCGTGGCCGGCAGCACCACCCCGACCTCCGCGACCGTCTCCGGCCGGCCGATGGTGGTCGACTACGTGGCGGTGTGGAGCCGGGGTGGCGGCGGCAACCCGACCAACCCCCCGACGACCCCGCCGCCGACCACCCCGCCGCCGGGCGGCACGGTCAGCGCGTACTCGACGATCCAGGGCGAGGCGTTCAACGCGCAGCAGGGTGTCGGGGTCGAGACGTGCAGCGAGGGCGGCCAGAACATCGCCTGGCTCGCCAACGGTGACTGGGCGCGCTACGACCGGGTGGACTTCGGGTCGACGCCACCCCGGGACTTCGTCGCCCGGGTCGCCTCCGGTGCCGGCGGCGGGGTGAGCGGTCTGGTGCAGGTCCGGGTGGACAGTCCCACCGGCCCGGTGCTGGGCAGCTTCGCGGTCGGCAACACGGGCGGCTGGCAGAGCTGGCAGTCGATCCCCGGCAACGTGTCGTCGGTGACCGGCGTCCGCACCGTCTACCTCACCTTCAGCAGTGGCCAGCCGGCGGACTTCGTCAACCTCAACTGGTTCACGTTCCGCCGCTGACGTGTTAGGAAGGGCCCCCGCTACAACAGAAAACGATAAGCGGGGGCCCTTCCTTACATCCCTTGCGGAAACAGTTAAGCTTGTTAATAATTGCGGCGGGAGGACCACATGAGACGTCGCAGAAGCCTTGTCCTGTCCGTGGTAGCCGGCCTGGTGGCGGCCGTCGGCGTTGCCTGGGGAGCGCTGCCCGCGTACGCCGCCGGGCCGACCGCCACCTTCGTGAAGACCTCCGACTGGGGCTCGGGCTGGGAGGGGAAGTACACCATCACCAACGGTGGAACCAGCACGATCAACGGCTGGTCGGTCGCCTTCGACCTGCCCGCCGGCACCACGCTCGGTAGCTACTGGGACGCCCTGCTGACCTCCTCGGGCCAGCGGCACACCTTCACGAACCGCTCCTGGAACGGCACTGTCGCGCCGGGCGCCTCGGTGTCGTTCGGCTTCATCGGCGTCGGCTCCGGCAGCCCCACCAACTGCACCCTGAACGGCGCGGCCTGCGGCGGCGGCAGCACCCCGACGACCCCGCCGACCACCCGCCCGCCGACCACCCCGCCCCCCACGACCCCGCCGCCGACCACCCCGCCCACCTCCGGGCTGCCGAAGCACTTCCTCACCGGCTACTGGCACAACTTCGACAATGCCGCCGTCGAGCTGCGGCTGCGGGACGTGCCCGCCGATTACGACGTGATCGCGGTCGCCTTCGCCGAGGCCACCAGCACGCCCGGCGCGGTCACCTTCGGCATCGACCCCGGGCTCTCGGCCTCGGTCGGCGGCTACACCAACGCCGACTTCGCCGCCGACGTCCGCACGCTGCACTCCCGGGGCAAGAAGGTCATCATCTCGGTCGGCGGCGAGACCGGCCGGGTCGCCGTCAACGACGCCGCCTCCGCGACCAACTTCAGCAACAGCGTCTACAACCTGATCCAGCAGTACGGCTTCGACGGCGTCGACATCGACCTGGAGAACGGGCTCAACCCGACCTACATGGCCCAGGCGCTGCGGTCGCTGCGAAGCCGGGTCGGCTCAGGGCTGATCATCACGATGGCGCCGCAGACCATCGACATGCAGTCGCCGTCGGTCTCCTACTTCAAGCTGGCGCTCGACATCCGGGACATCCTCACCGTCGTGCACACCCAGTTCTACAACTCCGGCTCGATGCTCGGCTGCGACCAGTCCTTCGCGTACTCGCAGGGGAGCGTCAACTTCATGACGGCGCTGGCCTGCCTGCAACTGGAGGCCGGGCTCCGGCCCGACCAGGTGGCGCTCGGGCTGCCCGCCGGGCCCGGTGCGGCCGGTGGGGGCGTCGTCGCGCCGAGCCTGGTCAACCAGGCGCTGGACTGCCTGGCCAGGGGGGCCAACTGCGGCAGCTTCCGCCCGCCGCGCACCTACCCGGGCATCCGGGGCGCGATGACCTGGTCGATCAACTGGGACGTCAGCAACGGCAACAATTTCGCCCGCACCGTCCGGCCACACCTGAACACGCTGCCCTGAGGGCGGGACCTTCGCCGGCCGGTCAGCGGGTGCTGACCGGCCGGCGCCGTGCCGCGCGGCGGCGCAGCTTCTTCACCACCCAGAGGACGGCCATCGCCACGAATATGACGAGCAGGGCATAGTCGAAGTAGGAGGCGTACCGGTCGACCTCCTGCCAGGAGGAGCCGACGCCGTAGCCGAGGCCGACGAAGATCGCGTTCCAGACGCCGCTGCCCAGCGTGGTCAGTGCCACGAACCGAGCCACCGGCATGTGGTCGGCGCCGGCCGGGATCGAGACGAGGCTGCGGACCACCGGGATCATCCGGCCGAAGAGCACCGCCCAGGAGCCGTACCGCTCGAACCAGCGGTCGGCCCGCTCCAGGTCGTCGAGGTCCAGCAGGGGGACCCGGTCCAGCCAGCGTTTCAACCGGTCCTCGCCGAGCGTCGCGCCGAGCCAGTAGAGCAGCAGTGCGCCGAAGACCGAGCCGGCGGTGGCGGAGAGCACCACCATGACGACGTTCATCCGTCCCTCGCCGGAGAGGTAGCCGGCCATCGCCAGCACCAGCTCGCTCGGCATCGGCGGCACGATGTTCTCCAGCAGGACCAGCAGCCCGACCCCGGGCACACCCATCGCGTCGATCACGCCGGCTATCCAGCCGGTCAGCCCACCGAGTTGCGTCGGGTCCACGTCCTCGGCGAGCGCCACGGCGCAACCACCCCTTCGTCGGCTCGTTCATCGGCTGTCGGGGGAAGCGATCTTCGTACCCGCGAGGCGATCCCGTTACACCCGCCGGTCGGAGGATCCGGGACATCGACCGGTTTGCCGGGGGAGCCGGACGGAAAAGAGTTTCCGGTATGACAGACCGGTGGTACGCGGAGGCGGTCGTCTACTGCCTCGACATCGACACGTACGCCGACTCGGACGGTGACGGGGTCGGCGACATCAGCGGCCTGATCGGGCGGCTCGACTATCTGGCCCGGCTCGGGGTGACCTGCCTGTGGCTACACCCGATCCATCCGTCACCGCACCGGGACGACGGATACGACGCGACCGACTTCTACGGCGTCGACCCACGGCTCGGCACCCTCGGCGACTTCGCCGAGCTGCTGCACCAGGCCGCGGACCGGGGGATTCGGGTCATCATCGACCTGGTCGTCAACCACACCTCCGACGAGCACCCGTGGTTCGTCTCCGCGCGTTCGTCGCCGGACTCGCCGTACCGGAACTGGTACGTCTGGTCGGAGCAGGAGCCGCCGGACCGGCGCCAGGGGATGGTCTTCCCGGGCGAGCAGAAGGAGACCTGGAGCTACGACCGGACGGCGAAGGCCTGGTACTACCACCGGTTCTACCGGTTCCAGCCGGACCTGAACTACGCCAACCCGGAGGTCCGGGCCGAGATCAAGAAGATCATGTCGTTCTGGCTCCGGCTCGGCGTCGCCGGGTTCCGGATCGACGCGGCGCCGTTCATCATCGAGATGACCGAGCCGGGGAACCCCAACTCGCCCAAGGACTTCGAGTTCCTGACCGAGCTGCGCCAGCACGCCCAGTGGCGCCGGTCGGATGCGCTGCTGCTCGCCGAGGCGAACGTGCCTCCGGAACAGCTCCCGCAGTTCTTCGGCGACTCGGGCGGCTCCGCGAACCGGCTGCACATGCTCTTCGACTTCATGCTCAACGGCCGGCTGATGCTCGCGCTCGCCAGGCAGGACCCGGAGCCGATCATCGAGGCGCTGCGGGACACCCCGGCGCTGCCGCCCGGCGGGCAGTGGGCCACCTTCCTGCGCAACCACGACGAGATCGACCTCTCCCGGCTCACCGCCGACCAGCGGGCCGACGTGTACCGGCAGTTCGGTCCCGAGGAGCACATGCGGATCTACGACCGGGGCATCCGGCGACGGCTGGCGCCGATGCTCGGCAACGACCGGCGCCGGATCGAGCTGGCGTACTCGCTCCAGTTCGCCCTGCGCGGCACGCCGGTGCTGCGCTACGGCGAGGAGATCGGGATGGGCGAGGACCTGTCCCTGCCCGGCCGGACGGCGATCCGTACCCCGATGCAGTGGTCGCCGAAGCGGAACGCCGGCTTCTCCACGGCGGAGAGCGAGAAGCTGGTGCTGCCCGTCATCGACGGCGGCGAGTACGACTACCGCCGGGTCAACGTCAGCGCGCAGCGCCACGATCGCACGTCGCTGCTGGCCTGGTTCGAGCGGATGGTCCGTACGCTGCGCGAGGCGCCGGAGATCGGCTCCGGTTCCTGTACGCACATCGACCAGAAGCTGCCGCCGGGCGTGCTGGCGCACCGGGCGGACGGGGCCAGCGGCACGATGCTCTTCCTGCACAACCTCGGCACCGAGCCGGCCACCGTCGACCTCGGGTCCCTCTACGCCGAGGCGGACATGCCGGACGACGTCCTGAGCGACCAGGAGTACGCCCCCGTCGGCAGACTCGACGCGCTGGAGCTGGCCGGCTACGGCTACCGCTGGATCCGGCTCTGCCGGGACGAGGCGTTCGGCTGAGACCGCGCCGCCGCCGGGCGGCGGGTGCGGCGGAGCCAGAGCAGGCCGAGCACCGGCAGCACCAGCGGGACGTAGCCGTAGCCGCCGCCGAAGTCCGACCAGACGGTGTCGTCGGGGAAGAGCGCCGGGTCCAGCAGGCTCAGTGCACCGACGCTCAGCACCCCGGCGAGTTCGACGGTGCAGCAGACCAGGGCGGTGCGCCGGCCGAGCCGGTCGCCGCGGGCCAGCCCGACCGTGGCGACGATGTAGATCACGGCGGCGAGCGCGGAGAGCAGGTACGCCACCGGCGCCTCGTCGAACCTGGTGGCGATCTGGTAACCGGCCCGGGAGGTGGCCGCGATCGCGAAGAGGATGTAGACCGCGATCAGCGCCCGGCCGGGGCCGCTGTTGATCCGGCGGGTCCCGGTGCCGGCGTCCGCCTCCGCCCCGGGCATCGTGGGCGTCCCGGGCGCCCGGGACGTGGGCGTCGTGGGCGTGCCGGGCGTCCCCGTCGTGGGCGTGCCGGGCGTTGTGGGCGTGCCGGGGGTCGGCGTGCCGGGCGTTGTGGGCGTGCCGGGGGTCGGCGTCGTCGGGTCAGGCACCGGGGAGCTGCCAGGTCTGTTGCAGGCGCAGCACGACGACGGGGATGACCAGGCAGACGACGGTGACGATCACCGAACCCCAGCGGGTCGGCTCCATCCGGGCCAGCACCCCGGCCAGTGGCGGCAGAAAGACCAGCGTGACCAGGTAACCGGCGAAGGTGCCGGCCTCGGCGGGCTGCTCGCCGCCGGTCCAGGCGACCACGGCGGTGGCGGCGAGCGCGAGCAGGACCAACTCCAGCACGGCCAGGCCGGCGAGGTGGGAGACGTCCGGCGGCCGGTTGCGCAGCGTCGCCACCAGGCCCCAGCCCGCGAGTACGAGCGACAGCACGATCGACGCCGCGACGAGAACGTCGTTCATCGGCCGGCCCGGGTGCGGATGCCGGTGCGAGACGGCAGCACGGCGGCACGGGACCGGTATCGACTCACCCGCGCAGTCTACTAATCCCCGTAGTAGCGCAGTCGGCCGCCCCGCGGCCCGGTGCGCTGCAGATCTTGACGACTTGTTGCACCTGGAACGACGAAAAGTCGTCAAGATCTGGACGTGGACGGAGGTCGATCGAGGGGCGGGGAGTGAGGGAGGCGGGGAGTTAGGGGGCGTGGGGAGTTAGTTAGGGGGTGGGGAACGGGCGGCGGTCGGGCACTGCCTCGGAGCCCTCCATCCCCACCGGCCACTTTCATGATATCGGCGAGGCAACCCGGTCGCGTCGGCACGAATGATGATTTCTCAGCGCTGAACCGTACATATGCTCGCCCGAGTCGCGCTGCACGCACCGGGGGGAAGCACTGTGTCCGACGCCAGAAGTCAGGAGATCGCTGCCGAACAGCGGCTCGTCGACCGGGTCTACGCACGGCTCGACGTGATGCGGCAGCAGGCGAACGTGCTCGCCGGCGAGGGAAACCGGCGGGCGGCGGCCGGTCCGGTCGCCGGGTTGGTGGAGCGCGACGCGATGGCTCACCGGGCCGCCATCCAACTGCGGACGCTCGACGCCGAGGCGGAGGGGCTCGTGTTCGGCCGGCTCGACTTCGACGACGGCGAGACCTATCACATCGGGAGGCTGGGCGTCCGCGACGGTCTGGAGCCGCTGCTTGTCGACTGGCGGGCGCCGGCCGCCGCGCCGTTCTACCGGGCCACCCCGGGCGAGCCGCTCGGCGTGGTGCGCCGCCGGGTCATCATCTGCCGGGGGCCGCGGGTCGTCGACCTCGACGACGACGTCCTCACCCCGGAGAATGCGGGCGACCTGCGGGTACTCGGCGAGGGTGCGCTGTTGGCCGCGCTGCGACGCTCCCGCGGTGCGCACATGCGCGACATCGTCACCACCATCCAACGCGAGCAGGACGAGGCCATCCGGGCACCCGCCCGAGGCGTCACCCTGATCACCGGCGGTCCGGGGACCGGTAAGACCCAGGTGGCGTTGCACCGGGCGGCGTACCTGCTCTACACCGACCGGGGCCGGTTCACCGACGGCCGGATCCTGGTGGTCGGCCCGTCGACGATCTTCACCAGCTACATCGGCCGGGTGCTGCCCTCCCTCGGCGAGGAGAGCGTGCACCTGCGCGCCCTCGGCGAACTCGTGGACGGGGTGACCGCCACCCGCCGGGACCGGGCGGAGATCGCCCGGACCAAGGGCGACGAGCGCATCCGGGAGGTGTTGGCCGAGCTGATCTGGCAGACCCCGCCGGCGGCGCCGGACCGGCTGCGACTCGTCTACGCGGGGCAGGTGCTCACCCTCGGCGGCGCCGACCTGGCGGCGGCCCGCCGTGCGGTACGCGCCCGCTGCGAGGCGGCCGGCACGCCGCCGAACGCCGCCCGTCCGGACGCCGCCGCGATCCTGCTGGACGCCCTCTGGGGCAGGGCGGAGGGCGGGCACCTCGACCGGGAGCTCTTCGTCGAGGAGGTCGGAGACCGGAGCGAGTTCCGCCGCTTCCTCGGGGCGTGGTGGCCGGTGCTGACCCCGGCGGCCGTACTCCGCTGGCTCGCCGACCCGGCCCGGGTGGTCGGGCTGGACGGCCGCGACGCCGAGCCGCTGGCCGCCTCGTACCGGGGCGGGGCCGACTGGTCCGTGGACGACGTACCGCTGCTGGACGAGCTGACCGGGCTGCTCGGCGAGCCGCCGGCCGCGCCGAGGGCGCCGGAGCCCGAGTGGCGGCTGCGCGAGCTGGGCGGCGGCACCCGTACCGTGCAGTCCTTCGTGCTGAGCTGCGGGCTGCGCGAGGGTTGGGAGCTCTACGCCCCCGGTCATCCCACGCCGATCGCCCTGGCCGGGCCGGGGATCGACAACGACGCGACCGGCGCCGCCCAGCGCTGGGCCGAGGCCGTCATCCTCCGGGAGGGGCACCACGTGGTCGGCTGGACCGACGGGCTCGACCCGCACGGCGAGGAGGGCTACGTGCCGCTGCTCGCCGAGCCGCTGCCGGAGCCGGAGCCGGAGGACGACGACAGGTCCACTATGGAGCCCTATCTGCACGTGATCCTCGACGAGGCGCAGGACCTCTCGCCGATGGAGTGCCGGATGATCGCCCGTCGTGCCGAATACGCCTCGATGACGGTCGTCGGCGACCTGGGGCAGGCGACCCATCCGCTGGCCGCCGACTCCTGGCCCGGACTCCTCGCCCGGCTCGGCAAGCGCGAGGTCCGGACGCTGGAACTGCGTACCGGATACCGGGTGCCGCAGGCCGTCGCGGAGTACGGGGCGCGGGTCCTCGCCCCCGGCGTCGCGCCGACCCGCTCGTACCGGCCGGGCGGGAGGCTGTCGGTGCGGCAGGTCGACGACCTGTACGCCGCCGTCCGGGAGGCGGCCCGGCAGGCTCCGCGCGACGCCACCGTCGCCGTCGTCGCCACCGACGAGGCGGCCGGCGGACTCGCCGGGGTCGTCGACGTGCCCGGCGTCGCCGTGATGCCGGCCAGCCTGGTCAAGGGACTGGAGTACGACCACGTGATCGTGGTCGAGCCGGCCGACATCGTGGCCGCCGAGCCCCGCGGGCTGGGCCGGCTCTACGTGGTGCTGACTCGGGCCGTCGCGGGTCTGGTCGTGCTGCACCGCAAGCCGCTGCCCGAGGCCCTGCACGACTGATCCCGGTGCGGTGCGGCTGCCTCCCGGTGCGGTGCGGCAGCCGGATCGGCCGTCGGCCGGACGCGCCGAGCCGACCAGGCGATCATGGCCGGATTATCAGTATCTTCTATGATTGGACAGCACCCGCACCCCCACCGCACCGGGAGCCAAGGGCGTGGATCTGTCCGGCATCGACGCGCTCTCCGCGCTGCTGATCGCCGGTGGTGTGGTGCTCTTCGCGCTGCTCGCCCTCGCCGTGCTGATGGACCGGCCGGCCAGACCCCGACCCGATCCGGAGCGGCTGCGCGCCGCCGCCGAGGAACTCGAGGCGTACGCGGTGGCGACCCAGACCGACGCCGGTCGGGCCGCCGCGATCGCCGACGCGGCCCGGGTGGCGCTCGCGACGGCGGAGCGGGAGCGGCACGCGGCGTGGCAGGCTCAGGAGGCGGCCGAGCGGGAGTACGACCGGGCCTGGCAGGCGGTGCTCGCCGGCCGGGAGGAGGCGGACCGGGCACCGGCGGCCAGCACCCGCCCCGATCCGGAGCGGGAGCGCACGGTCGCCCGGGCGGCGCTGGCGGCGTACAAGCGCGGGGACCTCTCGCTGCCGCAACTGCGGGAGGTGTTCCGCCGCTCCGGGCACTGGGATCCGGCGCAGGAGGAGCGGGAGCGGCTGCTCGAACGCCAGCGGATGCTGCTGGGCGAGGCCCGCCGGGCGTACGACCGGGCGGCTGTCCTGGCCCGTAGGGCCGAGCAGGAGACCCGGGCCGCCGAGGAGGCCGCCTGGGAGCTGATGGCCGAGGCACACCGGTCGGTGGCCGACGCGCGGGAGGCGTACCACACGGTGCAGCGGTTCGCCCAGCAGCGCCGCAGGTCATCCCCCCGGTCCCGCCGCCGCGCCCGACAGGCCGGTTGAGCCCTGCCGGTAGGCCGGAGCGGCCGGGCCAGGTGTGCTAGGAAGGACCAGATTGGCGGCTCGTGGGAAGGTCTTCCGTGCTCACGTTCGGACTGTTCGGCACCGGTCACTGGGCGGCGGAGGTGCACGCCGCCGCGCTCGCCGGGCATCCCGGTGCCCGCCTCGGCGGGGTCTGGGGGCGGGACCCGGCCAAGGCGGCGGCACTGGCCGAGCGGTACGGCGTACCGGCCTTCTCCGACGCGGACGCGCTGATCGGGGCCGTGGAGGCGGTGGCGGTGGCGCTGCCGCCCGACGTGCAGGCCGATCTGGCGGTACGCGCCGCCACCGCTGGCCGGCACCTGCTGCTGGACAAGCCGCTGGCGCTCAGCCTTCCGGACGCCGACCGGGTGGTGCAGGCGGCTGGGCAGTCCGGGGTCGCCTCGGTGGTCTTCTTCACCAACCGCTTCCGGCCGGCCATCGCCAGCTTTCTGGCCAGCGCGGCGGCCACCGGTGGCTGGCACGGGGCCCGGGGCGTGACCTACGCGTCGATCTTCCAGCCCGGCAACCCGTACGGCGGCTCGGCCTGGCGGCGCGAGCACGGCGCGCTCTGGGACGTCGGCCCGCACGCGCTCTCGCTGGTCCTGCCGGTGCTCGGCCCGGTGACCCGGGTCGCCGCGATGGCCGGGCCCAGGGGGAGCGTGCACCTGACGCTGGCGCACGGCGACGCCGCGACCAGCACCCTGTCGCTGGCCCTGGACGCCCCGCCGGCCTCGACCACCGTCGAGTTGCTCTTCCACGGCGAGGAGGGCATCGACGTGCTGCCCCGGCGCGAGGGGACGCCGGTCGACGCACTCCGGCTCGCCGTCGGGCAGCTCTGCACCGAGGTCGACACCGGCACCCGCGACCAGCAGTGCGACGTGCGCTTCGGCCGCGACGTGGTGGCCGTGCTCGCCGCCGCACAGACCGCCCGGGAACAGGGGCGTACGGTCGGCCTGCCCGCCGGCACCGGCGTCACCGGCTGACCGGAGGTTGGACAGGTGCGTGTCGTCCTCGCCGAGGACCTTTATCTGCTGAGGGACGGGCTGTCCCGGATGCTCACCGCGCACGGCTTCGACGTGGTGGCGGCGGTGGAGACCGGCCCGGAGCTGCTGGCGGCCCTGCTGGAGCGCCGCCCCGACGTGGCCGTGGTGGACGTACGGCTGCCGCCGACCCAGACCGACGAGGGGCTCCAGGCGGCGCTGGCGGCCCGCCGGCAGGTGCCCGGGTTGCCGGTGCTGGTCCTCTCCCAGCACGTCGAGCAGCTCTACGCGCGGGAACTGCTCGCCGACGGCACCGGCGGGGTCGGCTACCTGCTCAAGGACCGGGTCTTCAACGCGGAGCAGTTCGTCGACGCGGTGCGCCGGGTCGCCGGCGGCGGGATGGCGATGGACCCGGACGTGATCGCCAAGCTGGTCGCACGGAGCAGCCGGGACACCCCGATGGCCCGGCTGACGCCCCGGGAGCGGGAGGTGCTGGAGCTGATGGCCGAGGGGCGCTCCAACAGCGCCATCGGGCAGCGGCTCTTCCTCAGCGAGAGCGCGGTCGGCAAGCACACCGCCAGCATCTTCGGCAAGCTCGGCCTGGCGCCGTCGGACGACGACAACCGCCGGGTGCTGGCCGTCCTGGCCTACCTGAACGGCGCTGCCGGCGGATAGCCCGGCCCCGGCACTGCCGGCGGATAGCCCGGCCCCGGCACTGCCGGCGGATAGCCCGGCCCCGGCGCTACCGGTGGGCAGCACCGTCCGGCCCTGCCGGCTCGGTAGAGTTCGATCCTGTCCGCTCAGGAGAGTTCGATGATGGCGTCGCCGACCTCGGCCGGGGTCTGGAACTGCTCGACCGGCAGCGACTGGAGCAGCCGGAGGGTCTGGGTGTCCACGCCGGTCTCCTGGGCCCAGCGCACCAGATCCTCCTTTGACACCGGGTAGTCCAGTCCGGCGAGCGACTCCTGCAGCTGGCCCGCGTTCACTGTCATACCTGGTCGGTTACCCACCCCCGCCCCACCCACACCACGGTTTACCCCGGCGGTGCCCGGGTAGGCGCCGGCCATGCAGGTTCACCGGCTCGGGGCTCCGGCCGACTTCGACCCGTTGCTGGAGCGCGTCGGCTCGGCCCGGGTGGTGATGCTCGGCGAGGCGAGCCACGGAACGTACGACTACTACCGGCTTCGGGAGCAGCTGACCCGCCGGTTGATCACCGAGGCCGGCTTCTCCTTCGTGGCCGTGGAGGGCGACTGGCCGGACTGCGACCTGGTGCACCGCTCGGTGGTCGCGGCCCCGGGCGCCGACGACGACCCGCAGCGCGCGCTGGAGCGGTTCGCGCGCTGGCCGACCTGGATGTGGGCCAACGCCGAGGTGGCGCGCTTCTGCCGGTGGCTGCGGGCCTGGAACGCGGACCGGCCGGAGACGGGGCGGGCCGGCTTCCACGGGCTCGACGTCTACAGCCTGTGGGAGTCGATGCAGGCGATCCTCGACTACCTGGGCGAGGAGGATCCGGCGTCGCTGGAGGTCGCCCAGGAGGCGTACCGGTGCTTCGAGCCGTACGGCAGCCGGATCGAGGAGTACGGGGTGGCGAGCCGGTTCGTCTCGGCCCGCTGCGAGGCGGAGGTGGTGCGGCTCTTGGCGCGTACCCGGGAACGGGCCGCCGCCGACGGCACCGGCGCCTTCTCGGCCTGGCAGAACGCGGCGGTGGTGGCCGGCGCGGAGCGCTACTACCGGGCGATGGTGGGCGGCGGGCCGCAGTCCTGGAACGTCCGGGACACCCACATGGCCGAGACCCTGGACCGGCTGCTGGACCGGTACGGCCCGGACGCCCGGGCGGTGGTCTGGGCGCACAACACGCACGTCGGCGACGCCCGGGCCACCGACATGGCCGGCGGCGGGATGGTCAACATCGGCCAGCTCGCCCGGGAGCGGTACGGCGTCGACGACGTGCTGCTGGTCGGCTTCGGCAGCTACCAGGGCAGCGTGGTCGCCGCCAACCGGTGGGGCGCGCCGGCCGAGGTGATGACCGTTCCGCCGGCCCGGGCCGGGTCGCTGGAGGAGCGGCTGCACCAGCTGCTCCCCGAGCAGGCCCTGCTGGTCTTCGACTCCGGGGGCGACCGGCCGGAGTGGCTGGTCGAGGAGGCCGACCACCGGGCGATCGGGGTGGTCTACGACCCGTCCTTCGAGGCGTGGGGCAACTACGTGCCGACCCGGCTCGGCGACCGGTACGACGCCTTCGTCTGGTGCGACCACACGGCGGCCCTGCACCCGCTGCCCGCGGTGCCCGCCCCCGGCGAGCTGGAGACGTACCCGTCGGGGGTTTAGCGGCTGCTCTCGTCGACGGGTCCGATCTCCTCGACGGCGCTGGTGCCGGAGCCGTCGCGGGACTCCCACCGCCAGGTCTCGTCGAGCCGCAGCCGGCCGTCCGACAGCCGGGAGAGCCGGCTGACGCAGTGCCCGCTGGAGGTCTCGCCCACGCTGTTGAGCTGCACGTAGCGGAAGTCGAGGGCGTCGCCGTCGCGGGTGCCGAGCAGGTGGCCGGTGCGGATCGCGCCCCCGGCGTACGACGCGGAGATCTCTCCGTCGCGCTCCCGGTAGTCGAAGACGGTGGCGGCGTCGACCTCGCCGCCGTCGACCGAGCCGACCGCCCGGAAGCGCCGCCCGTGCAGCGACGGCAGCCGGTCTTCGGGTACGCCGGACCGCTCTTCGGGTACGCCGAGCATCCGCTCGAAGCAGAGCTGGTTGTACGGGCTGTCGCCGTAGACCGGGATCTCCCGGTAACCGGCCGAGCGGTAGAGCGCCGCCGCCTCGGGCAGCGAACGGTGCGTGCCGAGCCGCACGGTGTGCAGGCCACGGCCGGCCGCCTGCCGTTCCAACTCGCCGAGGAGCCGGCGGCCGAGCCCCAACCCCCGGGCGTCGGCGTGCACCCAGAGGTGGCAGAGTTCCGCGACGCCGGGTGCCAGGGTGCGGATGCCGCCGCAACCGATCGGCCGGTCCTGCTCGTACGCGACGCAGAACGTGCCACCGTCGCCGCCGACCTCGGCCGGGTCCACCAGCGCCCGGCGGTCGTAGCCCTCGGGGAACCTCGTCGACAGCTCGGCGGCGTACGCGCTCAGGCACGCCCGGGCGTCGGCCGTGCCGGCGGCCACGGTCTCGACCGTGACGGCGGCGAGCCGGAGCAGGCGGCGGGTGCGCTGCTGTGCCGCGATCAGGTCGGCCCGCTGGGCGGCGGTGAGCGGTTCCAGCAGCCCGGTGGCGGCGGCGTCGGAGAGCCGGTCGAGTTCGGCGAGTTCGGCGCCGCCGGCCTCGGTCGGCTCGGCCACCCGGATCCGGCCGTCGGTCTCGTGCTGGCGGAGCCGGACCAGGCCCTGGGTCTCCAGCGAGCGCAGTGACCGACTCAGGTAGCCGGAGTCCCAGCCGAGCCGGGCGCGCAGCTCGCGGACGGTGGCGCCGCCGGTGCCGATCTCGTAGAGCAGCCGGGACTCGCTCAGCGGGCGGGCCCGGCCGAGGTAGTGGTCGGTGAGCAGGCCGATCCGCTGCGAGTAGTAGCGGTTGAAGTCGCGGACCAACTGGGCCTGTTCGCGGAGAGCCGTCATTCCTCTGACTTTAGTCAGCGAATTGCCGATGTTCGAGTCGGTTCTCGGGGAGGCCGGTCCGGAACGCGGGCGGGTCGTGCATCAGGAAGTCGCGGTGACTGATGTTCCAGGCGTACGCGCCGGCCATGCCGAAGACGATCGTGTCGCCGGCCGCGATCCGGCCGGGCGGTGGCAGCCCGGCCGCGTCCGGCACCCGGGCCAGCACGTCCTTCGGGGTGCAGAGCTGCCCGACGATCGTCACCGGACCGGCGTCGGTGACCGGCCGGGGGAACGGATATTCCCACTCCGGGCGGGGGAGCACGGTGAAGGGCTGGGAGTGCCCCTTGGCGGCCGGGGTGCGGAGCTGGTGGGTGCCGCCGGTCACCACCACGAACCACTCGCCACCGGAGCGCTTCACGTCCAGCACCCCGGTCCGATAGTGCCCACAGTAGACGGTCAGTGCGCGGCCCGGCTCGATCCGCAGCGTCCGGCCCGGATGCTCGGCGAGCAGGCCGGCCAGCGCGGCACCATACGCCGACCAGTCGAAACGGGCCGCCGGGTCGGCGTAGTCGACCGCCATCCCGCCGCCGACGTTCACCTCCCGGGCGTCCAGCTCGGCCACCGCCCACTCCACGACCGTCCGGGCCACCGCCGCCGCGCCCGGTGCGGCGAGCCCGCTGCCCAGGTGGGCGTGCACGCCCCGGATCCGAATCCCGGGCAGGCCGAGTCGGGCGCAGGCCCGGGCGTCGTCCGGGGACATCCCGAACGGGCTCGGCCGGCCGCCCATCACCAGCACGGCCTCGCCGACCGGCACCGGCAGGTTGACCCGCAGTAGCACGTCGGCCACCACGCCCGAGCCGGCGGCGAGCAGCGCGAGCCGGCGCAGCTCGGTCGGGGACTCGACGTGGAACCGGCGCACCCCGGCGGTCAGCCCGGCGGCGAGCTCGGCATCGGTCTTGCCCGGCCCGCCGAAGGCCGCCGCGGCGCCGCCCGGAAAGACCTCGGCGAGGTGCCGCAGCTCGCCGCCGCTGGCCGCCTCGAAGCCGTCGACGTGCGGGGCGAGGGTGCGCAGAATCCCGGGGTCGGGGTTCGCCTTCATCGCGTAGAGCAGCTCCACCCCGGGCGGCAGCGCGGCCCGGACCGCCGCCGCCGAGGTGGCGAGCCCGGCCAGGTCGTACCAGTAGCTCGGCCGGGGCGTCACCAGTGCCCGCCCAGCGGGTTGGGAAAGGGCAGGTAGCCGGCGTGCCGGTCGGCGGCCCGCTCCCAGCGCACCAGCAGGTTCGCCTTGACCGGCAGCGGTACGCCGGCCAGCAGGGCGCGCAGCGGGGGCGGGTCGCCGAGCCGGGCCGAGGTCTCCCGCACCACCTCGCGCAGCGCCGCCCAGAGGTGCGTCTCCACCCCCGGGTGCGCGTCGGCCAGCGCCCCGGCCAGCTCGACCAGGTGGTTGACGAAGAGGCAGTAGCTGACCCGGTTGAACGCCTGCGCGGGGTCGTACCCGATCGGGGCCGGGAGGTGGGCGAGCCAGTCGGCCCGGCGCTCGGTGTCGAGCTTCACGCCCTCCAGGTCGCGCAGGAGCATCCGGACCGGCCACCGGTCGGCGCCGGCCAGCACCACCACCACGTTCTGCAGGTGGGCCTCGTGCACGACCCCGTGCCGCCACCAGAGTTCGAGCACGGCCGGGACCAGCAGCCGGACGTACGCCTCCCACCAGCCGACCGGATCCGCCACCGCCAGCGGCGCGGTGGCCAGGGCGGCGGCGAGGACCGGAGCCTCGCCGTCGGCCAGGTGCGGGCGCAGCCCGCCCCGGAGGATCACCCCGTACGTCTCGTCCAGCCCCGGCAGCTCCACCGTCCGGTACGCCGGCTCGGGCAGCAGCGCCACCCCGGGCGGCAGCTCCAGCCCGGCGAGGAGCCGGGTCAACTCCACCGCACCGGTGAGCTCGTAGCGGGCGTTCTTGCGCACGCAGTTGGTGATCCGGACGTGCAGGCTCGCCTTGACGAAGAGGTCGGCGCGGGGTGCGTAGAGGGTGCGGACGCTGGCTGTGGGGCGCAGCGCCGCCCCGCCGGTGCCGAGGTCGCGCAGCCGGCGGTCGAGTGGCCGGGAGAGCGCGAACTGCCAGGGGTGCACCGGCAGCACGGCGTGCCCGGCCGGCGCCGGCGGTGGGTCGAGCGCCCCGATCAGCTCGTCGAACGGTCCGGCCGAGCCGAGCAGCGCCTCCGGTACGCCGATCCAGCGCAGCCGCAGACTGGTACGCAGCTCGGGCGCGTACGCGTTCCACGACTCGACGTCACCGCTGCGCCACTTCGGGGTCGGGTGCCGGGGATGGCCGTGCACCAGCGACTGTTCGGAGTCCACGTAGGAGTCGACGACGGGGTCGCCGGTCGGGTCGGGGTCGGCCGGCGGACGCAGCCGCAGCACCCGGTCCAGTGCGTCCCGGCTCGCCACCACCTGCCGGGCGAACTCGTCGTTGCGGACGCCGGTGCGCAGGGTCAGCTCGTCGGCGACCAGCTCCGCCAGCCCTGCTGCGTCGACCGGGGACCACTCGCCGGCCGAGAAGCGCTGCACCGGCCCCTCGTAGCGGTGCGCGCCCACCTCCGAGACCCGGCCCACCGCACAGCGCAGCAGGACGGCGCTGCGGGGTAGGCGTACCACGGCATGCCCGTCGGTCAGGGTGGTCTGCCGTTCCGGGCCGGCGACCTCGCGGGCGACGCAGCCGAGCAGGGTGTGCGTGCTGGCGATGTCGGCGGTGGACCGGGACACAGCGGCGGTCATCTACTGCTCCTTGCCACGACGCGGCCGGGCCGGACCGCGGTCACCGGGCGGACCGCAGATAGTTGGGGCCGGTACGCAGGTAGTACTTGTTGATGTCGGTACAGCCGGTGCGCTGCTTCGGCAGCAGCGTGCCGGCGGTGAGCATCCCCTTGACCGGCAGACGGTCGGCGGTCAGGAGGCGCTCGGTGAAGAGCCGGCCGGCGGCGGCCACATCCCAGCCCGCCGTTCCGGAGCCGCCCGGCCCGGTGGCCGCCGTTCCGGAGCCGCCGGTGCCGGAGCCGTCCGTTCCGGAGCCGCCCGGCCGGGTGGCCCAGCGGTCCCGGACGGCGAGCAGGCGGGAACGGAGCGCGGTGCCGGGTGCCGGTACCGGTACGCCCCGCTCGGCGAGGGCGCGCAGCGGCGCGGTCGCGGCGAGGTGCAGGGTGATCGTGGTGAACACGTCGGCCAACTCGCCGGGATCCGTGATCCACATTCGGGCGTCCCGCAGGGCCGGCCCGGGCCGGCGGACCAGTCGGGCACCATCGTTGTCCTTGTAGAGCAGCCGGAGTCTACCCCCGTCTTCCCGCCGTGCTCCGGCACCGCCGCCGGCACGGGCTTCGGCGGTTGCGCCGGCACGGGCTTCGGCGGTTGCGCCGGCACGGGCTTCGGCGGTTGCGCCGGCACGGGGCGCGGTGCCGTCGTCCGGCGGGTCGAGGATCAGGTAGATGTTCTGCTGGTGCGCCTCCAGCGCGATGCCGTGCCACAGCCAGAGATAGCCGTGCCAGTCGAGCAGCAGGTCCAGATAGGACTCCAGCAGGGCGGTCGGGTCCGCCCCGCCGACCCGCTGGGCGACCGTCCCGCCGGCCGGGTCCTCCGCCGCCAGCGCGGCGACCGGCACCACGGTCTGCCGGGCCAGCTCGGTCGGAAAGCGACGCACCAGGAACGACCGGACGTCGTCACCGGCGTGCCCGTAGCAGCTCTCGTCGGCGTGCAGGATCCGGCCCGCGAACGCCGGCTCGGCGGCGGCGATCCCGGCCAGCAGCCGGTGCAGCTCGTCCCCGTCGACCAGGGTGCCGGGCGCGATGGTACGGACGTTCCGCGCGCCGAGGGTCGCGGTGGTCAGCGGTAGTTTCACCTGGGTGCAGGGGTCGTCGACCAGCACCACCGTCCTGGTCGACAGGGTCGGCCGGACCAGGGTTTCGGGCACGTCGGCCCGGATGGGCAGCCCGAGCCGGTCGGCGGTGACCGGGTGCACCGGCAGCAGCACGGTCCCCGGATCGCCGGAGGGCGGCCACCAGTCCGGCAGCGTGCCGGCGAGGGTCAGCTCGGTGCGGGGGACCGGCAGCCAGCACAACGCGAAGGTGGGGGCGTGCTCCGGCGCGTACCGGAGCAGTGCGGCGGGGTCCAGTCCGATCCTGGCCCGGCTCGTCGGATAGACGGGGTGGTCGGTCCGGGCGGCCAGTATCTCGTCGAGCAGCGCACCCGCCATCCCGGTCGACGACTCGGCGCGGGCGGCGAGCACGCCGGCGTGGACCCGGGAACGGGTCCGGTCGGCGAGTCGGCGGGCGGCGAGATCGTCCCGGCACTCGGCACGGAACGCCACCCACCCCGCCTCGGCCTCCGGATCTCCGGCCGGGGCAAGTACGTCGAGCAGTTCGTCGAGGCTCTGCACCGCCCGCCACGCCTGGCCGGACGGTGTCGTCGGCGCCTCGTCGGGCAGCACCAGCAGCTCCGGTCGGGCGGTGCGCAGGTCGTGCTGGAAGCCGTCCGGCCGGACCGGCAACCGCAGCCGGGCACCGGGGACCCGGGTCAGCCACCACTCGGGGCCGTCGCGCCGACCGTTGCGGACCAGACCGAGATGGTCCTCCCGGAGCAGCGCGTCGAGCACCCGTTGCCAGAGCTGTCGCTCGGCGCCGTCGGCGCCGGCCGGAGCGCTCACGAGATCTCCTCGACGGTCACGAGATCTCCTCGACGGTCACGACGTCGTCCTCCCTACCTCCGCCCGGCATCTCCGCGCCGCCTCCGGCTGGTGCCTCGATGGTCCACCGGTGCGCCGCACGGAAGTCCCGGAGCGCGGCGCGTACCGGGGCCGGCCCGGGGCCGATCGCGTGCAGTGCGGCGAGATAGTCGCGGTTGGTGCCGGTCAACGCGGCGGTCACCCCGACCGCCCGCAGGGGACGGCAGCCGAGCCGGATCCCGTCCGGCCCGGTCGCATCCATCCGGCCGGGCGCGGCCACCAGGGTGCCGGAGCGGTCGGCACAGACGTACTCCACCCGGGCGTGCCGGGGCAGACGTACCGGGTCGGGCAGGGGTGGCAGCGGGTCGCCGGCGTGGAGCCGGATGACGTGCTCGAAGAGCGGCACGTCGAGCAGGTCGGCCAGCACCAGGTCCACCCGGTCGCCGATCAGGCGATAGTTGACCTCGACGAGCCGGGCCCGACCGTCGGCGACGACGAACTCGGTGTGGCAGGCGCCGAAGCCGACACCGAGCGCGTCGAGCTGGGCGAGCACCTGCGCCACCACCGCCCGCGGCAGCTCCGGCGCCCAGTCGAGGGCCTCCTCGGTGAAGGTCGGCGGCGGGCCGAGGCTGGTGCGCCAGGTGCCGAGCACGCCGGTGCCGCCGCCGTCGCCGAGGGTCTCCAGGGTGTGCAACTCGCCATCCAGATATTCCTCGATCAGCAGCGCCTGGCCGGGGCGCCGGGCCCGGATCTCGGCGATCCGGCGGCGCAACTCCGCCGGCCCGCCGACCAGGTAGACGTCCTCGCTGGCCACACCCTCGCGGGGCTTGACCACAGCCGGAAACGGCACGCCGCCGGCACGGTCGGCGTCGTCGTCCGGGCCGAGGGCCACCACCGCCACCCGGTCCAGTCCGGCTTCGGCGACGGTACGCCGGGTCAGCCGCTTGTCCTTGGCACGCAACGCCGCCCGCCAGTCCTTGCCGGGCAGCCCGAGATATTCGGCAGCCAGCGCGGTGGGCGCCTGAAGATGGTCGCTGTTGGAAAGCAGCGCGACAGCTGGTTCGCCCCGGTGGACCGCGTCGAGCACCCCGCGTACGTCGCGGACGTCCGCTCCGGACACCTCGGCCCCGGACCGTTCGGCCGGGTCCGCCGGCCAGGCAGCGGGCTGATCGGTCAACACCGTCACCGGCAGCCCGAGCCGGGCCGCCGCCGGCAGGAAGCCGTCGAGCACCGAGTCGGTGGGATTGAGCGCGGTCAGGTAGAGCCGCACAGGCGTATTCGTCTCCCGAACAACAAGATAGGTAAGGCTCTCCTACGTCTCGGTTAGGTTAGCCTTGCTTGTTGCGTAAGGGAAACTTCCGGCCGATCCGAGCCGGCGTGTCGAACCTGTCACCGCGCAGGCCGGCCGGAGTCTGTCGCGGCACAGCACAGCACAGCACAGCACAGCACAGCACAGCACAGCGCACGCGGCGGGCGGTGGGTGCGCAGGGTCGACGCACCCACCGCCCGCCGTGGAGCTGGGAATCAGGGCCGGAACGCGTCCCGGGTGTCGCGGGCGGCGTCACCCACGTGGTCGCCGGCCTGCTTGACGTTCGCCTCGGTCTGCTCGGTGGCACCCTCGGCACGAAGCCGCTCGTTGTCGGTCGCCTCGCCCACCTTCTCCTTGGCGGCTCCGGTGACCTCCTCGACCTTGTGACGGATCTTGTCTCCTATGCCCATCGTGTCCTCCAGTCCTAGCCGAAGTGCTGTGCACACCCCGCTACCTCTCTAGTGCCCCGGACCACGACCACCGAAACGGCCACCGTCCGGCTGCGGCCGTCACCCGAGGTGGCACGGAGTCGACCGGGCCGGCAGCGGTCAGCCGGCGGAGTTGGCCGGGCCGGCAGCGGTCAGCCGGCCGAGTCGGCCGGGTCGGCGGCAGCGGTCAGCCATTGCCGGGCGACCAGCTCGACAGTCCCGGCAATGGCGACGGCCTCCACGGCGAGCAGCGAGACGAGGATGAGCAATTGGGTGGCGCCGGCCTGTACCGGGCCCGCCCCGCCGAGCAGCACCCCGACGAACGCGCCGGGCAGGGTGACGAGCCCGACCGTTCGGGTCTGGTCGAGCGCCGGCACGAGCGCCTGCCCGGCCGAGGGCCGGCAGATCTCCAGGGCGGCGTCCCGGTCCGGCAGGCCGAGGGCGAGCCCGGCCTCGTACTCGCCGTGCCGGGTCCGGAGTTCGTCCAGAGCACGCCGGCCGGACAGGCTGGTCGCGGTCATCGCGCCACCGATCAGGATGCCGGCCGTCGGCAGCACGGCCAGCGGGGTCGGCGGCACGGCGCCGGTGCCGACGAGCAGGGTCAGCGCCGGGGCAACGCCGAGTCCGATGGGGAGCAGGGTGGCCCAGCCGGCGCGTCCACCGGTGACCCGCCGGGCGGAGGTGCCGGCCGCGACCACGTACATGACGACGACGAAGAGCATCGTCGACCACCAGGCGTGCAGGACCAGGACGATGATCGCGGAGACCGCCCCGAGCTGGACCGCGGCCCGACCGGAGGCGGTCAGCACCGCCCGGCCCGGGCCGAGTCGGGCCCAGCCGACGACCCCGGCGCCGAGCAGCGCCAGCACCGCGAGGACGGCGAAGAAGGTCGGCCCGAGGTCGATCGAGGTCTGATCCATGATGCGGATTGTGGCCATCCCGCCGGCCTGTCGCATCCGGACGAAGGCGGGTCGCGTACCGTCCGGCGACTCCGCGCCGGTCGCCGGCTACACCTGGCAGGGGCGGGTGTCGATGGTGCAGGCGGTCGGCTGCGAGTCGATCAGCGCCCCGTCGACCCGGAAGCGCACCTGCACCGACCCGCGCGCCGGGACCCGGCCGGTCCGCTGGTCGGGCACGAACGTCCAGGTGGTGCCCTTCCGGCTAGCCGTGGCGCCGTCGACCGCGGCGACGGACTGGGTCGTCCGGGGCAGGGTGATGGTCAGCCGCCAGCCCGTGGCGGTACCCGGGCCGGGATTGCTGATCGTCACCGAGGCGGTGTAGTGCAGCAGCGTGACGTCCTCGGTCGCGTACCGGGCGGCCAGGGCCGGTGGCGGAGCCGGTGGCGGGGGCGCGGGACGCTGCGGCCGGTTGCGGGGCTCGGCGCGGGGCGGGGGTGCTGACGTGGGCAGTGGGGAGGAGGCGGGCGGCGTCGCGCTGCCGGTGGGGCCGTCGACCCCGTCGCCGGTCTCCACGTCGACCCCGCCACTCGGCGGCGGTGCCACCCCCAGCGGGGCGAGCCGGTCCGGGCTGCGCAGCACCGCGACGACGAAGACGCCGGTGCCGACGACGACGGCGAGCGCCGCCGCAACGATTCCCGCCGCCACCGCCCGGTCGCCCCGGGGCACCGGCAGCAGCCGGGCCAGCCGGCGGAGCAGGGCGCGTACCCGGGCCACCCCGGCGAGCAGCACGTCGAGGATGGCGACCGGCAGGGTACGCGCCGGACGCTGTCGGATCTTCTGCACGTGAACTTCCCTTCCGCTGCACGGTGGCGACGCCGCGCCACCCCGCCCGTCAGGCCCCGACCAGGACGGAAGCCGGGCCCGGCGGATCAGAGCGCCCTCAGCCCGGCGAGCACCGCCTCCAGCAGATCCTCCGAGGGTGCGTCGAGCACCGGTGGCTCGTGGGTGTGGATCAGTCCCGCGTCCAGCAGGTCGCCGAGCAGCACCCGAACGGTGCCCACCGGCAGGTCCAGCGCGGCGGCGACCTCCGCCACCGAGAGCGGTCGGCGGCAACTTTCGAGGATCTTGGACTGCTCGGGCGTCAGCTCCGCGCGCTGCGGCACCGGCCAGCGGGAGACCACCAGCGAGATCAGGTCGAACTGCCCCCGGATCGGCTGCGTCCTGCCCCGCGTCATCGCGTACGGGCGGACCACCGGCCCAGCGTCCTGGTCGTACCAGGCGTCGTCGTGCCGACCCCCTGAACCGGTGCCCACCGCGCGTCACCCCCCGGTCAGGCCATCGGCCGGCACCGGAAAGGTGGGCAGGTGCGAGTCCGCCCGACCCGCGGCGAGCGCCACCTCGTAGGCCATCTCGTCGACGTCGGCATCGCCGCTGAACCGGACGGCCAGGATCGCGCCGCCCCGGGTCGCGGCCACGAAGAGGAACGCCCGGTGCATCTGCACGATGATCTGTCTTACCCCGCCGGGACCGGCGTAACGCGCGGCGGCATGGGCCAGCGCCTGTAGCCCGGCGACCACGCTGGAGAGCTGGTCGGCGAGTTCGCCGCCGACCCCTCGGGAGACCCCGAGCAGCAGCCCGTCGGGGGAGAGCGCGACGGCGTGTTCGGCCGCCGAGACCCGGTCCACGAACTCGTCGAGTATCCGGACCAGGTTATCCGTCGTGACCACTGCGTGAGTCACCTGTCGTCCTCTCGCTGCTTCCCGGTCGGTCGTCGCTGGGCGCCGGCAGCGCTACCGGCAGCTCCAACGTCGCCGACCAGTCGGTTTCGGTGCGCCGGGCAGGCGCGCCGTTCTGAGCGGAGCCGGCAGCCCGGCCCTGGGTGCCGACCGGGGTGTCGTGATCCGGGCGACGGACCCGTACGGGCAGGGCGTCCGGAGCGGGACCCGGTCGGGGTGCGCCGCGTCGCTGCCCGACGGTGCTGTCGGCCGGCCGCCCCGGTGCGGTGGTGGTGCCCGGAGCGGGCGTGGGTTCGGGCGTGGATTCCTCGACCAGCAGCGTAGCCGGCACAAGCACGGTCGCGGTCGTCCCGCCCCGGGGGCCGGCCGTCAGTTCGACGGTGATGCCGTGCCGGCGGGCCAGCCGGCCGACCACGTACATGCCGAGCGCACCGTTGAGGGGCCCGGCGTGCGGAGTGTCCCGGATCAGTGCGTTGACGGCGTCCAGTTCCGCCGGGCTCCGGCCTGCGCCGTCGTCGCTGACGATGATCGCGCGGCCGCCGCTGCGGGCCTCACCACCGGCGACCCGGACCGTGGTGGTCGGCGCCGATCCGCCCAGTGCGGCCTCGATGAGCTCGGCGAGCAGGTGGATCAGGTCGGGCAGGGCCCGTCCGGCGACCGAACCGGGCCAGTTCGGAGCCACCAGTACCCGCGGATAGTCCGACACCTCGGCCACCGCGCCCCGGACGATGTCGACGAGTGGCACCGGTCGCCGCCAGCGCCGGCCGGGGGTGCCGCCGGAGAGGCTGATCAGCTGCTCGACGTTGCGTCGGATCCGGGTCGCCAGGTGGTCGAGCCGGAAGAGTTCGGCCAGATCCTCGGTGTCCGTCTCCCGGCGTTCCAGGGCGTCGAGGAGTCCGATCTGCCGGTGCAGGAGGTTTTGGTTCCCCCGGGTCAGCCATACGGTGACCTCGCGGGCCCGCTGGTGCGCGGCGAGCCGGGCGGCGATCTGCGCGGCGCGTTCGGTCACCCGTTCGGTCTCGGCCTGCCGCCGTCCGGTCTGCGCCACCAACTGCTCGCGTTGGGTGGCGAGCCGTTTGCGCTGGGCGGATAGTTCGGCCGTCCGGTCGGTCAGCGTGGCGGTCCGGTCCCGCTGGGCGGCCAACTGCGCCGCCAGCCTGTTCCGTTCGGCGACCAGCTTGTCGCGGTCGGTGCTCAGGGCGGCCTGCCCGCTGCCCAACTCGTCGAGCCGGGCGACGATCCGGCGGGTGCCGCGCAGGGTCAGCACGGCGGCGGCGACCAGCAGCACCAGACCGAGCCCGCCGACCAGGCCGGCCCGGGCGGCCACCCCGGCCGCGCCCCGGGTCGCCCGGCCGACGCTGTCCCGGACGCCGGTGGTGACCAGGGTGCGCAGCTCGGCCAGGGCCGGTTCGGTCACCGCCTGCCAGCGGGCGGGCTGGACCGGCGGGCTCGCGCCCGCCCAGTCGGCGGCCAGGAGCTCTGTCTCGACGGCGTTCAGGGCCCCGAAGAGCGGGCCGGAGACCAGGCGGTCGTAGCCGGCCCGCTCCGCGTCGGGCAGCCCCGCCGCCGCCTCGGTCCGGGCGAATCGGGCCACCGCGACGAGGTCGGCGAGCCGGGTGTGCTCGGCCTCGGTCAGCCGGCTCGAGGCGAGCGCCCCGGCCACCAGGGCGTCCTCCCGGGCGAGCAGTTCGGCGGCGCGGGAGAGGGCGAGCAGGGCCCGGGTCTCCTCCAGCAGGTCGCTGCGGCGGCTGGTCCACTGGGAGCCGTAGACGGCGAAGCCGGCGTCGATGATCTTCGCGTACGCCGCGGCGGTGGTGGCCCGGTTGATCCGACCGGCGTCGACATCGTCGCGGAGCGACCGGAGGTCGTCCAGCCGACGGACCAGTTCCGCCGCCCGTTCCCGGACCGCCCCGGCGGTGGCCAACCGGAGATCGCTCTGATCGGTGAACCGCCGCAGCGCAACGGTCGCGTCGTCGGTCCGGGTGCGTTGGTCACGCAGGGCGGCGCGGTGCCGGCCCGGCGCGGCCAGTTCGACCATGCTGAGCCGGCGTTCCGCCTGCAGGTCGAGGATCAGCGCGTCGGTCGGCTGGCCGAGTTCGGTGCCGAGGGTACGGACGGCGAGCAGGTCCATCGCGTCCCGGGCGGTCAGGAACGTGGCATAGCCCCAGAGCAGGGCGAGTACGACCAGCAGGGCCGCGCCCGTGGCCACGATCCGGGTCGGCACCGGCCCGGCCGCCGGCTCCGATGCTGCCGGCACCCTGCCCCCTGCCGGCCCGCCATCCTTCGGGGTGTGGGCCTCGGTCGGTCCGGGGCCCTTCGGGGTGTGGGCCTCGGTCGGTCCGGGGTCCTTCGGGGTGCGGCCCTCGGCCGGTCCGGCAGCCCCGGAGCTGCGGGGCGCCGGCCGCCGGAGCCCGGAACCCAGCGTCGCCAGCCGGCGTGCCACCGCCCTCATCGGGCCGTCCGCTCTGGCCAGGGCGCGGCCCCCGGCCGGCCGCCGGAGCGCTCCTCGACGATGCTCCGCAGCCGGGCCAGCAACTCGCTGCGGTTGGCGCAGTTGAGCCGCTGGCGCATCCGGGCCACGTGGTGCTCGACCGTCTTGGCCGAGATGAAGAGCCGGTCACCGATCTGCTTGTAGGTCAGGCCGCTGAGCACCAGCTCGGCGACCTCCCGCTCCCGTTCGCTGAGCCGCTCCTCCGCCGGTACGGCGATCGCGTCCGCCACCTGGGTCGCGCCCGGCCCTGCCGGCCGACTGCCCCCCTTGCCTCCGGCCGGCCGGCCCTGGAGCATCCGGGCGCAGTCCAGCAGGGCGGTCATCGCCTTTCGGTCGGAGGTGCGGATCGCGGCCTGACCGGCGAGCCGGGCGGCGTCCCAGCAGAGCCCGATGCCGTGCAGCCCGCGGGCCGCGGCCTCCACCCGCACCGGGTCTACCGTGCCGCGCAGCACCTCGACCCAGCTCTGCCCGGCGGTGGCCACGACGGAGGCGTAGCGGGTATGTCCGGTGGCGGCGGCCAGCGCGGCGACGTGTTCGTCCGCCACCGCCGGCCGGTCGGCCAGGATCGCGGCGTGCAGGCAGCTCCAGTGCAGCGGAACGGTCCACAGTGCTGGATTACCCAGGCTGGCCAGCAGGCTGCGCGCCTCGCCGAGATAGGGCGCGAGCCGGTCCAACTCGCCAAGCCGGGCGGCGGCGATGGCGAACTCGCCGAGCGGCAACAGGGTGAACAGGTCCACCGGATGGCGTACGACGGCCTCCCGGGCCCGTTCCCAGCCGCGTTGCAGGGCCGGCAGGTCGCTGTTGCGGCGGGCGACGCCCAGTTCCAGCGCGGCGGCGAAGACCAGGTCGCGGGACTCCAGCGGGGCCGGGCCGGCGGTGACGGCGGCCACCTGCGCACCGGCCTCGGCGGCCCGCCCCCGGACCATCAGGAGCCAGGCCTGGAGCAGCCGGTGCCGGCGGCTGGTCAGGGCCGCACCGAGCCCGGCCTGTGCGGCCCGGTCCAGGGCGCGCTCGCCGATGTCCAGCTCACCGGAGTGCAGCGCCACCAGCGCTGCCAGCGCCGCCGGTGTCTCCGGCAGCAGCACCGACCGCCCGGCCGGTTCGAGCAGCGCCGACGCCTGCACCAGGGTGGAGAGCGCGGCGGTGGGCGGGCCGGAGAGGGTTTCCCGCAGGCCCCGGGCCATCAGCAGCGCGGCACTGGCGAGCAACGTCGGCGGGCCGTCGGCCGGCGGGTCGGCGAGGATCCGGTCGAGCTGGTCGACCCGGCCGGCGCCGGCCGCGCCGATCGCCGCGAATGCCAGCGAGGCGGGCGTGCCGGACCAGCGGTAGAGCTCGACCGCGCGGTCCGGGTGGCCCCGGTGCACCAGCGCGGTCGCGGCCACCGCCGCCCCGTCGGCCCGGTCGGGTGAGTCGGCGGTGGCGATCAGCCGGTCGGCGAGGCGCAGCGCGGAGTCGAGGTCGGCGGAGAGCGCCGCCGCCATCGCCCGGCGGGCCGCCACCGGCCGACCGGCCGCCCCGGCGACCGCGAAAAGCCGGGCCGCGAGCGCCGGGTCGTCGCCGAGCGCCTCGTCACCGGCGGCCTCCGCGACCCCGGCCGGGCAACTGCCGCCGAAACCGGCGTCGAGCATCGACCGGACCAGGGGGAGTACCCGGCCACCGCGCTGGAGTTGCAGCTCCGCCAGGCGCTGCCAGACCGCCGCGCGCTGGTTCGCCGGGCTGAGCGCGCCGATGGCCCGCCGGACGATCGGCGGAAGCCGGTCGTCCGGCCCGAGCAGGCCGGCGGCGCGGGCGGCGGCGAGCAACTCGTCGAGCTCCTCCGGGTGCCGGGAGAGCAGCGCGCCGAGCAGGTCGGTGGGGAGGGTCGGGCCGGCCGCCATCGCCAGCAGCAGCCGGCGTACCTCGATCTCCAGGCTCTCCAGCTCCGGGGCGAACTGGAGCAGCACCGACCGGGGAATCTCCAGGGTCGGTCCGGCCGGCGCCGGGCGGTCGGTCGGCGGTCGCTCCGCGCGGACGGCCCGGCGGTCGGCCGGGCGCAGCGTCCGCGCCAGCCACTCGACGAACCGGGGTACGCCGGCAGTCTGCTCCTGCACCAGCCGCGCGACTCCCGGTGGCGGTGTCGACCCGTACGCCGTGCCGAGATAGGCGGCGGTGCGCTGCTCGGTGAAGGGGCCGGGCAGCACCGGCGGCCCGCCCCGGTGCAGCACCTCGGCCAGCTCGACCAGCCCGGCCGGGCGGGGCCAGGGCCGGAACGCGGCGGCGAGCCGGGCACGGCCGGTCTCGGCCAGCCGCCGCAACGCGAGGAGGCTGCCGGCGTCGAGCAGGTGCGCGTCGTCCACCAACAGCACGCCGTCGGGTGAACCCGGCAGCACGCCGTCGGGTGAACCCGGCTCGGCAAGGTCCCGCCAGGAGTCCAGGACCGGCACGCCGGCCTGCTGGTAGGTGCGGCGCAGCCGGGACAGCAGCGCCGTCTTGCCGTGCCCGCCCGGCGCCTGCACGGCGGCGCAGAGCGGCGCCTGCGGGTCGGATTCCACCCGGGTCAGGAAGGCCGTGGTCTGCTCGTCCAGCACGAGCCAGGGCTCGGCGTCGGTGCGCAGCGTCAAGGTGGTACTCACCGACCCCACCCGACGGTCGCCACGGCCAGCGGTTCCGTCCCGGCGACGGCGGTGAGCAGCACGCCGAGCGCGGCCAGCAGCACCGCCAGGCCGATCACCGTGTTGTTGTGCCCGGACCCGAACCGGGACAGCGCACGCATCGGCAGCTCCAGGGGGGTGATCCGGACCGGTGGCCGGGGCGGCAGTTGGGAGCGGTCGTCGTCGTACCGGCCGGGTTCCGCACCCGGGCCGTCACCGGGCCGGTGTCGCTGCCGGCGCGGCGGCTCGCCGCGTCGCGCTCCCGGCCGGGGCGGACGCATCACCGGCGGGCGCGGTGGTGGCCGGTTGCCCCGCTGTCGGTCGAGCAGGTGGCCGCCGACCACCGCGGCACCGGCCGCGACCGCGAGCTGCGGGTCGGCCCCCACCTCGACCGGCACCGGGAACCGGGCCGCGAGCAGGTCGCGGACCAGCGGGATCCGCGCCGATCCGCCGGCCAGCAGGACGCCGTCGAGCTGGTGCGGCGCCAGTCCGCAGGAGCGGACGGAGCGGGTCAGCTCGTCCACGGTCAGCGTGACGGCGGGCCGGATCAGGTCCTCGAACTGCGAGCGGGTCACCGGCACCCGGGTCTGCCCGCCGGGAAGCCGGACCAGCACGTCGGTGCGGTCGGCGACGGCCAGTTCCGCCTTGGCGCGCCGGCACTCCCGGCGGAGTCCGCGCAGGGCCTGTCCGACCCGCGGGTCGGACGGGTCGGCGAGTTCCCTTGCCAGCTCCTTGGCCAGGCCGGCGCGGACGTGCTCGACCAGCGCCTCGTCGAAGTCGGCCCCGCCGAGCGGCTCGGCGTGGGCCGGCTCCCCGCGCAGGTCGAAGCCGAGCGGCGGCTGCCCCCGGTCGACGACCGCGCCGGTGAAGGTATGCCCGCCGAGGGTGTGGACGGCGAGGGTACGGCCGGAGAAGCCCTGCACGACGTGCCCGGCGGCGGCGAGGACCGGCGCCGGCAGCAGGGTCACGTCGGCCAGGCCAACGTCCCAGAGCGCCTCGCCGAGCAGGTGCCGGCGGTAGCCGCCCCAACCCGCCGGGTGGCTGAGCACGATCCACTCGGGACGTTCGCGCTCCTGGTCGATCACCCGCTCGACGACCCACATCGCGAGCATGGCGGTCAGGGCCTGTGCCGAGCACGCCTCGCCGCCGACCAGCAGCGGTACGTCGTCGCCGACCCGGTTGCCGAACCCCCGGGCGACCCAGCCGCTGTCGACCGGCCCGTCGTAATCGTCGGGATCGGCGACTGTTATGGACCGGTTCGTCGCCATCAGCAGGACCGACGGCACCGACGCGCCGTCCGGCCCGAGCCTGACGGGTTCGGGTGGATCCCAGCTGTTGCCCCGGAGCCGGGCGACAGCGGCAGCCGTGGCGGTGCTGCCGATGTCGATTCCGAGGACGTAGGACATCCGACCATTCCTTCACCGCGAGTCATGGACCCGGGACGGCGCGAAGCGGATCGCGGCTTCACCGGGGGGCGCCCCGGGGTGGTTGGGCTCGCCCGGCGGGCCGTTAGGGGAGTCATCTTTTCGTACCAGAGATCTATCCGCCATCGGGACCCTAACTCTGGGACGGCACATCCCCTATGCCCCTAACGCAGATCTAAGGCGTCGCCCTAGCGCGCGGGCCGCCAGACCCCGGAGTCCTCCCCGATGTCGGACGCGCGCGATTCCGGCTACCGTCGCTACGACGTCCGGCGGCGGCGCTACGCAGCGCGCCGCCGCCGGATCGCTCCACCGCGCAGCACAGGCTCCAGACTCGCAGCACAAGATGGGCTGACGAGAACCGCACCGAGGAGACCGGCACATGGGCTCGCCCCAGACACTGCACGACTTCGTGCTCAACCTGCTGACCAACCCGGACGCCCGGTCGGCCTTCGAGATCGACCCCGAGGGCGCGCTGCGTGAGGCCGGGCTGGCCGACCTCAGCGTCGCGGACGTCCAGGACGTGGTGCCGCTGGTGGTGGACTACGCGCCGGTCCAGGGGCTCACCTCGCTGGCGCCGGTCGGCGACGACGGCGGGCTCGGTCAGTTCCAGCTCGACCCGACCGGCGTGATCGGTCAGCTGCAGGACGTGGCGCAGTTCGGTGCCGCCACGCACTCCACGGGCCCGGACATCAACGCGGCGACGCTGGGTGCGATAAGCGTCGCGCCGGAGGTCCTCGGCGGCGTCGGCGCCGCCGTGCCCGGGCTCGGTGGCGACCAGCTCGCCGATCCGCTGGGTCTGGTCGACCCGCTGGTGCCGACCGGTGTGGATGTCGCCGACAGCCTCGACTCCGAGGTGGTGGACCCGGCGCTGAGCAACCCCGGCGGCGTGGTGGGCACCGCCGACGGCGCGGTCGGCGACCCGGTGGGTGGCGGTCAACTCGGCCTGGTCGACTTCGCCGGTGACACCGTGCGGGGCACCCTGGACGGTGTCACCGGCCTGGTCGACTCGCTGGGCGTGGGCGGCACCGTCGGCGGGGTGACCGACACCGTGGGTGGCGTGACCGACACCGTCGGCGGTGTGACGAACGCGGTGACCGGAGTCGGCGAGGGCCTGGACATCGCACCCCTCAGCTCCACCGGAGCACCGGTCCTCGACGGCCTCGATGCCGGGTCGACGGTGACCGGCCTGACGGACACCGTCGGCAGCACTCTCAGGGACACCACCTCGGGTGTCCTCGGTGACAACGGCCATGCCGGAGAAGTAGACGCCTCCACCTCCGGCGGCCTTCTGGGGATCGCGGACGACCTCCTCTGAGCGCGGGAAGTCCGTGAGGCCCGCCGAAGGCCGGACCGTGGTCCCACGGTCCGGCCTTCGGTCCTCTTCTCTTGGCTCCTCTTGATAATTCCGGCGCAACCGGCACACTTGGTGCGTGATGCCGCCCAGCTGGCTTGCCGTGCTCGACGAGGTCGTTCGGGTCTCCGGTACGCATGGTCGAAGTGACCTGATCGCCTGGCTCCGGCAGCGGCGGACCCAGTTGCTGGATCCGAGACTGCGGGTGCTGGTGGTCGGCGAGCCCAAACAGGGCAAGAGCCAGCTCGTCAACGCACTGCTCAACGCCTCGGTCTGTCCGGTCGGTGACGGGATCAGCACCACCATTCCGACCGTGGTCGGGCACGCCGAGGCGCCGACCGCCGCCCTCGTCTGGAGCCCGCCGCAGCCGCTCGACCGGCCGGCGCAGCCACGACCGGCAGACGGTCGCGGCCCGTCGGATGGTCGGGGTCCGGAACGACCGGGTGGTGGCCGGCGCCCCGTCCCGCAGGCACCTGCGGAGCGGTCCGGGTCACCGGAGGATCTCCCGTCCCCGGTCGGGGCGCGGCCCGGCACGGCGGTGTCCGGGCCGGCGCGCCGGATCGCCGTCCCGATCGAACAGATCACCGCCCGGATCAGCGGCCGCAGCGGCGGGATCGGGGACGTTCCCGCCACGGCGACCGGCGGGCCGGCCGGCGCCGGGCGTACGGTCGGGTCTGGCGGGCGGCGGCCGACCGGTGGCCTGGAGCATGCCGAGATCGGCATTCCCCGGGCGCTGCTCGCCTCGGGGCTGGTTCTGGTCGACACGCCCGGCACGGGCGGCACCGACCCGGGCCGGGCGATCAGTCCGGCCGCCACCCCGAGCCAGGCCGACCTGGTGCTGCTGGTCTCCGACGTGACCCGGGAACTCTCGGTCGCCGAGATGAACCTCCTGCTGCACATCGCGCGGTCGCACGCCAACCTGGCCGTGGTGCAGAGCAAGATCGATCTGGTGCCGCACTGGCGTACGGTGGTCGAGCGCAACCGCCAGCACCTCGCCGACGCGGGCGTCCCGGCGGCGCTCATCCCGGTCTCGGCGACGCTGCGGTTGCAGGCGGCCCGGAGCAACGACAAGCAGCTCAACGCCGAGTCGCACTTCCCGGAGCTGATCAACCGGCTCAGGCGCGACCAGGCAGGCAAGACCGACGCGCTGGCCCGGGCGGCGGTGGCACACAGCGCCCGCACCGCACTCGAACAGCTCGCGGCGCCGCTCCGTGCCGAACTCGCCGTCTCGAAGGCCGTCACACCGGAGCAGTCCGGCCCGATCGCGAAGCTGCACGCGGCGCAGCGCGAGGTGGACGAGCTGCGCCGGTGCTCACAGCGCTGGCAGAACACCCTCAACGACGAGATGGCGGACCTGATCTCCGACGTCGAGTACGACCTGCGGGACCGTACCCGGCAGATCCTGCGCAAGGTCGACGAGGCGTTCGACAAGGCCGATCCGCTGACCGGCTGGGACACCTTCCAGGAGTGGCTGACCGAGAACCTCACCGACGCGGCCGAGGCCAACTACGCCTGGCTGGCCGAGCGCTGCGGCTGGATCGCCAACCGGGTCGCCAGCCAGTTCGACCGGTACGGCTTCGACGCGCTGCCGAGCTGGTCGGTGCGGGTGCCGGAGAACCTCGGCGACCGGATCCAGATCATGGAACAGCCCACTGTGGAACGGTTCACCCCCACCCAGAAGCTGGTCACCGGCCTGCGCGGCTCGTACGGTGGCGTGCTGATGTTCGGCCTGGCCACCACGCTGGCCGGCATGCCGCTGATCAACCCGATCTCGCTCGGCGCCGGCGCGCTCTTCGGCGGCAAGAGCGTGCGCGACGAGGGGAAGTCGCTGCTCAAACGGCGGCAGGCGGCGGTCAAGACGGCCACCCAGCGGCACGTCGACGACTTCTTCCTCCGGCTCAGCAAGGACTGCAAGGACACCGCCCGGCAGGTGCAGCGGATGCTCCGGGACCACTTCACCGCGCTGAGCGAGGAGTTGCAGGAGGGGATCGTGCGGTCGTTCCGGACCGCCAAGCAGGCGGCCGAGACGGAGGCGGCAGAACGCGACCAGCGTCAGCGCCGGATCGCGCTGGAGATGAAGCGGCTGGCGGACATCTACGAGCGGGCCCAGGCGCTGGTCGGCACGGAGTCCCTCGGTGCCGGACCCACCGGCACGGAGTCCCTCGGTGCCGGACCCACCGGCCTGGAGTCCGGCCGGGGTGGTCTCGGGTGAATCGGGTGGGCCGGTTGGACGAGGCGGCCTGGGGGCTGGTGCACGAGGCGCTGGAGGTCTACGGCAACGATCCCCGGGCGGTGGAGCAGTTGCACCGCCAGTTCGCCCGCTTCGAGGAGCCGCTGCGGATCGCGGTCGCCGGGCCGTGGCGGTCCGGCAAGTCGACCCTGGTGAACGCCGTTATGGGCGAGGCGGTCGCGCCGGTCGAGGTGGCCGACGGCCGCCAGGTCTTCACCTGGTACGAGGACGGGCCCGAGCCGAGGGTGACCGCGTACCCGGCCGGCGGTGCGCCCCGGGACCTCGCGGTGACCCGTACCGCCAGCGGGATGCGGGTCGACCTCGGGGGCGGGCGGTGGGACCAGGTCGACGACATCGTGGTGCAGTGGCCGACCCGGGCACTGCGGCACGCCGTGCTTATCGACACCCCGGCGGTCAGCACCGGGGTCACCGGCGCCCGGCCGGCGGGCGAGGACACTCCGTCAGGGCGGCGGGCGCTCGGTGCCGGGCCGGCCGCCGGGGGAGACGCCGAACTTGTCGCCGGACCGGGCGGCGCGTCCACGATGGAGCGTATCGTCCGCGAGACGGACGCGGTGCTCTGGCTGAGCCGGGACGGCAGCAGTGACGAGCTTGGGCCGCTGCACGCGGCGCAGTCGGGGATGGTGGCCCGAGCCGCGCCGGTCAACGTACTCCTGGTGCTCTCCCGGGTGGACGAACTCGCCGGCGGCCGGGTCGACGCCCTGCTCACCGCCAGGCAGCTCGCCCGCCGGCACCGTCGCGATCCCCGGATCAACACCCGCTGCCTCAGCGTGGTCGCGCTCGGTGGGCTCGTCGCGCTCGCCGGCCGGATGCTGAGCGAGCCCGACTTCGCCGGGCTGGCCGCGCTGGGCCGGCTGCCCCGACCCGACACCGACCGGCTGCTCCTCTCCACCGACCGGTTCACCGCGGTCGACTTCCCGGTCGCGGTCGACGTCGAAACCCGGCAGCGGCTGCTCGACCGGCTCGGCATCTTCGGGGTACGCCTGGCGACGACGCTGGTCCGGACGGGCTGCGACAGCCGCGCCAAGCTCGCCGCCGAGCTGGTCCGGCGCAGCGGCCTGACCGAGCTGCGCGAGTCGATGAACCGCTACTTCGTGGACCGTGCCCCGGTGCTGAAGGCGCGGGCGGTGCTGATGGCCCTGGAGTCCCTGATCCGCGCCGAGCTCCGCCCGGGAGCGACCGAGCTGCTCGCCCGGCTCGAGCAGGTGCTCGCCGGGGCGCACGAGTTTCGCGAGCTGCGGCTCTCGGCGGCGCTGCTCGGCGGCGAACTCCGCTTCGACGCGGAGCTGGCGGCCGAGGCCAACCGGCTGGTCGGCGGTGACGGTGCCAGCCTGGCGGCCCGGCTCGGCGTCGAGCACGACGCCACCGGGGACGAGCTGTGGGCGCGTGGCTCGACGGCGGTACGCCGTTGGCAGGACCTGGCCGAGGACCCGCTGCGCGGCATCGACCAGCGCCGGGCGGCCCGGGTCGTGGTACGCAGCTGCGAGGGAATGCTCGCCGAACTCTCCTGACACTCTCCTGAGCCGAAACCCGATAGCCCTCTACGCCCACACAACAACCCCCTCCCGCCCTCCCCGCCCTCCCCGCCCTCCCCGCCCTCTGCCCTCCCTCCCCGCCCTCCCCGCCCTCTGCCCTCCCGCCCCCGCCCTCCCTCCCCCCGCCCCCGCTCGCCTGCTTCGCAAACTGCAAGATCTCGGATCTTGGAACCCGATGGTCGCCATAGCGACCCTGCGATTCCAAGATCTGCGATCTCTTTCGACTTTGGAGGTTGGTGCGGTGATCCGGGGGTGGGGGAGATCCGTAGTGCGGGGTGGGGGTTGTAGGTGCGGCGTGGGAGGTTGAGCGGTGGGGAGGAAGGCGAGCATGATGCGAGCGGGTAGGAGGGACCCCGACGAGGGGAGGCCGGGGGAAGGTTCCCTACCGGTCGGGGAGGCGGCGGCGGAGGTGCGGCGGTCAGCGCCGGGCGGGGTACGCCGGCTGGTCGGGCCGGTCTCGATCGGTGCGGCGGTCGCCGGGCTCGTGGCAGCGGTCCTGGTGGCCGTGCAGGTGACCCAGCCGCCCGCTCCGGACGCCACGGCGGCCGATGCCGGCGGTGCGCCGAGCGCCACCGCCACCGCCACCGTGCCTGGCGGCGCGCCTGCCGCACCGACGCCGACGCTCACCGGCATCTCGCCGAGCCCGCACCCGGCCACGCCGACGCCGCGGGCCCGGACGTCTTCGCGGCCGGCCGCAGCGGCGGGATTGGCCCGCACCTCCGACAAAAAGGGGGTGGCGGTCTGGACGTTTCCCGGCGTCGGCCAGGCGCTGGCGAACTCGAAGGCGAGCTGGTACTACACCTGGGCCACCCACCACCAGGGGATCACCACGCCCCGGGGCGTCGACTTCGTGCCGATGATCTGGGGTCGGGACAATGTGGACCCCGGCAGCCTGTCCCAGGCGAAGGCGGCCGGGCCGTACCTGCTGGGCTTCAACGAGCCGGACATGGCCGGCCAGGCGAACATGAGCGTGGAGGAGGCGCTGCGGCTCTGGCCGAAGGTGCAGGAGACCGGTGCCACGCTGGGTAGCCCCGCGGTCGCCTTTGGCGGGGCCGACCCCGGCGGTTGGCTCGACCGGTTCATCTCCGGCGCCAGGTCGCGCGGTTACCGGGTCGACTTCATCGCCCTGCACTGGTACGGCGGGGACTTCGTGACCGCCAACGCCGTCAACCAGCTCCGGCAGTATCTCCAGGCGGTTCACCAGCGTTACCGGATGCCGATCTGGCTCACCGAGTACGCGCTGATCGACTTTTCGAACGGCGGTACCCGGTTCCCCAGCGAGCAGCAGCAGGCCGCCTTCGTCACCGCCTCCACGAAGATGCTGGCCGGCCTCCCCTACCTGCACCGGTACGCCTGGTTCGGCCTGCCCGCCACCGACCGCGACCGCACCGGACTCTTCCGTACGGGCAACCAGCCGACGGCGGTCGGTCGGGCCTTCCAGGCCGCCGGCTGATCAGTGGCGGCGCCGGATACGCGGCGGCGCGGGACCGGGATGCCTGACCGGGATGCCTGACCGGGGCGCGGGACCGGGGCGCGGGACCGGGGCGGAGCGTTAGGCTGCCGACGTGGAGTCCGTGCCGTTCCTCCTCGCCGGCCGGCCGGCCCAGGGCGCCGAGGCCCTCGTGGTCCGGCGTCCCTACGACGGGCGCGACGTCGGCCGCACCAGCCACGCCGATAGGGAGCAGGTCGAGGCGGCGGTCGCCGCCGCCGAGTCGGTAGCGGAGCGGGCCGCCGCACTGCCGGCGCACGTCCGGGCCGGTGCCCTGGAGCACGTGTCGCGCCGGCTCGCCGAACGGGCCGAGGAGGTCGCCCAGGGCATCACCGCCGAGAGCGGCAAGCCGGTGAAGTGGGCCCGGGTCGAGGTGGCCCGCGCGGTCTCGACCTTCCGGTGGGCGGCCGAGGAGGCCCGGCGCTGGTCCGGCGAGCTGCAGCGGCTCGACACCGACCCGGCCGGTGAGGGACGGATCGCCCTGGTCCGCCGGGTGCCCCGGGGCCCGGTGCTCGGCATCACCCCCTTCAATTTCCCGCTGAACCTGGTGGCGCACAAGGTCGCCCCCGCGCTCGCGGTCGGGGCGCCGATCGTGGTCAAGCCGGCCCCGGCGACCCCGCTGACCGCGCTGCTCCTCGGCGAGCTGCTGGCCGAGGTGACCGAGCCGGACGGCCCGGACGGGCCGGGCAGCGGCCTGCCGGCCGGGATGGTCTCGGTGCTGCCGCTGCCGAACGAGCGGGCCGGTGACCTGGTCCGCGACCCCCGGCTGCCGGTGGTCTCCTTCACCGGCTCCGGGCCGGTCGGCGCGGCGATCCGGCGGTCGGTGCCGGAGAAGCACGTCACGCTGGAACTCGGCGGCAACGCTGCCGCCGTGATCTGCGCGGACTGGGCCAGCACCGACGACTTCGGGTACGCGGCGCAGCGGATAGCCACCTTCGGCAACTACCAGGCCGGGCAGAGCTGCATCGCGGTGCAGCGGGTCTTCGTGCACGAGTGGCTGCTCGACGGATTCCTGCCCCGGCTGGTGGCGGCGGTCGCGGCGCTGCGTACCGGGAATCCGGCCGAGGAGGCCACGGACGTCGGGCCGCTGATCGACGGGGCCGCCGCCCGGCGCGTCGAGAGCTGGGTCGACGAGGCGGTGGCGGCCGGGGCAACCGTCGAGCTGGGCGGTCGCCGCGAGGGCGCCTGCTACGCCCCGACGGTGCTGACCGGGGTGCCGCCGGGCTGCCGGGTCGACACCGAGGAGGTCTTCGGACCCGTCCTGGTGGTGGCGCCGGTGCCGGACGACGCGGCCGCGTTCGCCGCCGTCAACGACTCGGCGTACGGGTTGCAGGCCGGGGTCTTCACGCACAGTGTGCAGACCGCCTTCGCCGCGTACCGGACGCTCCGGGTGGGCGGGGTGATCGTCGGGGACGTGCCGTCGTACCGGGCCGACCAGATGCCGTACGGCGGGGTGAAGGGCAGCGGCGTCGGCCGGGAGGGGGTGCGCAGCGCGATGGAGGACTACACCGAACCCCGGGTCATGGTGCTGAGCGGCATCGAGTGGTAGGCCGCCCGCCGGAACTCTCCACAGTCGCGGCGACCGTGCCGATCCCGGCCACGATCGCCGAGGCCGAGGCGGTGCAGGACGAACTCCGCCCGCTCGTCGACCTGGTCGGGCCGGGGCCAGCCGAGCCCCGCACCGTGGCCGGCCTCGACGTGGCGTACGCCGAGGACGGCGACCGGCTCGCCGCCGCCGTCACCGTGCTGGACCCCGGCACCCTGACTGTGCTGGACACGGCGGTCGCCACCGGCAGGGCCGCCTTCGACTACGTACCGGGACTCTTCGCCTTCCGCGAGCTGCCCGCCCTGCTGGCCGCGCTCGCCCGGCTGACCGTCGAACCGGAGCTGCTGGTCTGCGACGGGCACGGCCTCGCCCACCCGCGCCGGTTCGGACTCGCCTGCCACCTCGGGGTGCTCACCGGCCGCCCGGCGATCGGCGTCGGCAAGACCCCGCTGGTGGGCCGGTGGACCGAGCCGGAGCATCGGCGCGGCTCCTGGACACCGCTGCTCGACGGCACGGAACAGGTCGGCCGGGTGCTGCGTACCCAGGACGGCGTCAAGCCGGTCTTCGTCTCCGTGGGGCACCGGATGGACCTGGAGAACGCCTGCGCCCAGGTGCTCCGGCTGGCTCCGCGCTACCGCCTGCCGGAGACGACCCGCCAGGCCGACCGCCTCTGCCGCGCCGAACTGTAAGGAAGGGCCCCTTCTTATCGCTTTCTGTAGAAGAAGGGCCCCCGCCTAACCCCTCGGGGCAGGATTCGGCGTAGCGCCGGGCGGGCATGAGAGAGGCTGGGCGGGCACGAGAGGGTGCGGGCTTCGGCCCACCGGTAGCCTGTGCCCGGATCCGCACTGCGACAAGCGAGGTGATCATGTCGGTACGGCATGCCGCGAGCCGGCTCGGAGCTGTCTGCCTGCTGGTCGCAACGACGGTGTTCCTGACCGCCGTCCCGGTCGGAGCCGCGGGTGAGGCCGTCCGGGTCCGGGCGCCCAACTCGATAAGCGCGGGCGGTTCGCCGGGCTCGGTGACGGTGAACGTCTCGATGCGCAGCGGTGACTGTGTCAGCGTCCGGACCTCGCTCGGCATACACCTGCCCGGGCTGACCGCCGATCGGGTCGAGGTGCGGGTCGCGGCCGACGGTGGCTGGCGTCGCGTGCCGGTCTCGGCGGCCGGCGGGTTGGTCGTCACGGAGCGCACCGCGCCGAACCGGCCCGAGCTCTGCGCCCGGAAGAACGTCTCCAGCCGTTACCGGGTGACCCTGCTGGCCGGTGCGCCGGCTGGCCGGGTGGGCCTGCTGGCCGAGGCGCACACGGCAAACGGTCGGCTGCTCGGTCGGGGCACCGACACGGCCCGGGTGAGCGGCCGGACCGGCGTCACCCCGGCACCGACGCCGAGTACGGCGGAGGCGCTGACGCCGTCCCCGACCGTGGAGCAGACCGAGGAGGCGGTGGCGGAGCCCACCCAGGAGGTGGCCGCCGCGGCCGCGCTGCCGGGGAGTACGCCGGCCGGCGTCGAGTCCGGCGGGTCGCTCGGGCTCGGTGGGCTGGTGATGCTTGTCGGTCTGGTGATGGTCGGAATCGGTGTCGCCCTGCTGGTGCTCCTGATCCGGCGTGGCCGGGCGGACCGGGCTCGTCGGGCGGCGGCCCAGGCGTCGGCGGATGCCGACCGGACCGCCCGGATCGTCGTGCTCGGCGCGGAGCCGGCGCCCCGCGTTCCGCCGGCCGACGCCTCCCCGACGACCCGGATTCCGCCGGTCGGTGCGTCTCCGACGACCCGGATTCCGCCGGTCGGTGCCGCCGGGCCGGCGGCGGGCGGAGGGCCGGGGTCGGCAGGTGGCGTTCGACCACCGGCAGGCGCCGCCGTGCCGGGCTTCGGGGAACAGACGCTGATCCTGCCCACCGCCGGAGGCATCCCGCCGCGTCCGGCCGGCGCGACACCGCCGCGCCAGGCGGGGCCGGTGCCACCCCACCCCGGTCCGCCGGTAGGGGCCGGTGGCGGAGCGCCCGGCGAGGTGCCTGCCCGTGCCGACGGCGCGGCGTCCCGCCCGTCGAACGGGCCGGCGCGGCTCGACGGTCGGCCGCCGGGCGAGGACGGGCCGGTGCCGCCGGAACAGCCGTCTGCCGGCGGACCGGACGCCACGTTGATCCTGCCGCCCGCCCGTCGCCGCCCTCCGCGGTAGCGGGCCGGTGGGAGCAGGCTGCGATCGGTGCTCTTCGCCGCCGGTGGCTCGCCTTGGGGCGGGGTGCGCCGTTCGGCTCCGATACGCTCAGGCCGTTGACCGAGTGTCCGGCTGAGGGGCGAGATCTTGTCTGATTTGTCCGCTATCGTCAAGGCGTACGACGTCCGGGGCACCGTTCCCGAACAGTGGGACGAGCGGGTCGCCGAGGCGTTGGGTGCAGCCTTCGCGCAGCTTCTCCGTACCTCCGGGGAGTCCGTGGAGACCGTCACCGTCGCGCACGACATGCGGGAGTCGTCGCCCGGGCTCGCCGCCGCGTTCACCGACGGCGTCCGCTCCGAGGGCCTCGCCGTGCTCCACCTCGGCCTGGGCAGCACGGACCTGCTCTACTACGCCTCCGGCAGCCTCGGGTTACCCGGCGCGATGTTCACCGCCAGCCACAACCCGGCGGCCTACAACGGCATCAAGATGTGCCGGGCCGGCGCGCGGCCGCTCGGCCAGGACACCGGGCTCGCCGAGCTGCGGGACCGCGCCCAGGCACTGCTGGACAAGGGTGAGGCGCGCCTGGTGGAGGGCCCGCTGCCGCCGCTGGAGCACCGGGACATGCTTTCCGGGTACGCCGCCCACCTGCGCACCCTTGTCGACCTCTCCGGGATCCGTCCGCTCAAGGTGGTGATCGACGCGGGCAACGGCATGGGCGGGCACACCGTGCCGGCGGTGCTCGGCGATACCGTCCTGCCGGCCCTGCCGCTGGAGATCGTGCCGCTCTACTTCGACCTCGACGGCTCGTTCCCGAACCACGAGGCCAACCCCCTCGACCCGGCGAACCTGGTCGACCTCCAGGCGGCGGTACGCCGGCACGGCGCCGATGTCGGGCTCGCGTTCGACGGCGACGCCGACCGGTGCTTCGTGGTCGACGAGCGGGGCGAGCCCGTCTCGCCGTCGGCGATCACCGCCCTGGTCGCCGTCCGCGAGCTGGCCAAGCACCCGGGTGCCACGATCATCCACAACCTGATCACGTCGAGCGCGGTGCCGGAGATCGTCCGGGAGCACGGCGGCGTGCCGGTCTGCAGCCGGGTCGGGCACTCGTTCATCAAGGCCGACATGGCCCGGACCAACGCGGTCTTCGGCGGTGAGCACTCGGCGCACTACTACTTCCGGGAGTTCTGGTTCGCCGACACCGGCATGCTCGCCGCGATGCACCTGCTGGCGGCGCTCGGCGAGCAGTCCGCACCCCTCTCCGAGCTGGCCCGGGCCTACGAGCGGTACACCGCCTCCGGTGAGATCAACTCGACGGTGCCGGACCAGCGGGCGAAGGTGGCGGAGGTCAGGGCGGCGTACCCGGAGGCGGAGGCCGACGAGATGGACGGGCTGACCCTGCGGTTCGCCGACGGCGCCTGGCTCAACCTGCGTCCCTCCAACACCGAGCCGCTGCTCCGGCTCAACGTCGAGGCCCCCACCCCGGACCGGATGGTGGCACTCCGCGACGAGGTGCTCGGAGTCGTTCGCCGTTAAGATCCATCGCGCCGGTCGGCGACCCGCCGTCAGCCGACCTACCGCACGAGGAGTGGAAGGAGCCGCACCGTGGCCCTCGACCCGCAGTTGCTGGAGATCCTGGCCTGTCCGGACACCCACCACGCACCGCTGGACTACGATCCGGCGGCGCAGACCCTGACCTGCACCGAGTGCGCGCGGATCTTCGACGTACGCGACGACGTGCCGGTGTTGCTGCTGGACGAGGCGCGCGGCGGCCCGGCGACCGGTGCTGGCGCGATCTCCGGCGATGGCGCCCCCTCCGGGGACGGTGCCACCTCCGGCGGGGGAGACGTCTCCGGCGAGAGCACGGACCCGCGATGATGGACGGCACGGCCGGTCTGCGCGGTCGCCCGGTCGCCGACGAGGCGCTGCTCGACGACGTGGCGGCGATGTCGGAGAACGATCCCGGCGGCATGCTCCGGCACACCGCCGCAGCCGGCGCGCAGGTGCGGGAGTCCGCCGCGCTGGCCGCCGAGGCCAATCTCGGGATGCTGGCCGACGAGGGTCGGCCCCGGGCGGTCGTCATCGCCGGCATCGGCACCGCCGCCCGGACCGGTGAGGTGCTGACCACCGTGGCCGGCCCGCGCTGCCCCGTACCCGTGATCCAGCATCGCAGCGCCGGGGTGCCCGGCTGGGTCGGCGCGGCGGACGTGGTCATCGCGGTCAGCGCGTCCGGGCGCGGCCCGGAGGCGCTCGGCGCGGCCGAGGCCGCCGCCCGCCGCGGCGCCCGGCTGGTCGCGGTCGGCGCACCGGACTCGCAGCTCCAGTCGGTGGCCGAGGGCGTACGGGCACCGTTCGTGCCGGTCCCGCGCCGGGCACCGGCCAGGGCCAGCCTCTGGGCGCTCACCGTGCCGGTGCTGCTCGCCGGCCGCGCGCTCGGCCTGGTCAAGGTGAACGAGGCCGATCTGGCCGAGACGGCGGCCCGGCTGGACACCGACGCCGACCGGTGCCGCCCGTCCGCCGAGTCCTTCGTCAACCCGGCCAAGTCGCTGGCGCTCGGCCTGGCCGGCTCGGTGCCGATCGTCTGGGGGTCGTCGCCGTTGGCGACCGCCGCGGCCCGGCGCTTCGGCGACACCCTCTCGGCGAACGCCCGGTACCCGGTGGTGGCCGGCGCCCTCGGCGAGGCGGGCCGGGGCCGGGTCGGGCTGCTCGACGGCGTCTTCGGCGGACTCGTCGAGTCCAGCCGGGACATCTTCGCCGACCCGGACGACGAGATGCCCGGCACCCGACTGCGGCTGGTGCTGCTCCGCGACGGTGGCCTGAACGCCGACGACGACACCGACGAGCCGCTGGTGGTGGAGGAGCGCCGGGCCGACGCGGTGCAGACCCTCGCCGAGCGGCGCGGGGTGCGCTGCGACGTGGTGACCGCCGAGGGCGGCTCGGCGCTCGAGCGGCTCGCCTCGCTGACCGCCGTCCCGGACTTCGCCTCCATCTACCTGGCTCTGGCGCACGGCCTCGACCCGATGGCCGTACCGGCGATCACCGAGATGAAGGAGCTGTCCAACCCGTGAACGAGCAGACCACCGGGCCCGGCATCGCCGTGGCTCACGCCCGCGCCGAGCCGGCCGGGGCCCGCTCGTGAGCGCGGGCGGCGGCACCAGGGCGATCGTCGCGGCCCTGCTGGCCAACCTGGGGATCGCGGTCACCAAGTTCGTCGCGTTCGGGCTGAGCGGCTCGTCGTCGATGCTCGCCGAGTCGATCCACTCGGTGGCCGACTCCGGCAACCAGGCGCTGCTGCTGCTCGGCGGGCGCCGGGCGAAGCGCAAGGCCACCCCGGAACACCCCTTCGGGTACGGCCGGGAGCGCTACATCTACGCCTTCATCGTCTCCATCGTGCTCTTCAGCCTCGGTGGCCTCTTCGCGCTGTACGAGGCCTACCACAAGTGGCACGAGCAGATGGAGCATCCGGGCGGCATCGAGTCCTGGCAGTGGCTGCCGGTGGTCGTGCTGGTGGTCGCGATCATCCTGGAGTCCTTCTCGTTCCGGACCGCGATCGTCGAGTCCAACGCGGTACGCGGCAAGGCGAGCTGGTGGGAGTTCATCCGCCGGGCGAAGGCGCCGGAGCTGCCGGTGGTGCTGCTGGAGGACCTCGGTGCGCTGCTCGGTCTGGTCTTCGCCCTGGTCGGCGTCTCCATGACCCTGGCGACCGACAACGGCTACTGGGACGCCGCCGGCACCGCGGCGATCGGCATCCTGCTGGTCGCGATCGCGGTCGTGCTGGCGTTCGAGACCAAGAGCCTGCTGGTCGGCGAGGGAGCCTCCGCCGAGGACGTCCGCCGGATCGAGCAGGCGATCACCGGCGGCGCCGAGGTCGAGCGGATCATCCACATGAAGACCCTGCACCTCGGGCCGGAGGAGCTGCTGGTGGCGGCGAAGGTCGCGGTGCGGCCGTACGCCTCCGCGGCCGAGTTGGCCGAGGGGATCAACACGGTCGAGGCGCGGATCCGCAACTCCGTGCCGATCGCCCGGGTGATCTATCTGGAGCCGGACATCTACCGGAACGCCGAGCAGCCCGCGGACGGCGTACCGGAGCTCAAGGAGGCCTGACGGGTGGAGCCGCTGTACGGCCGGATCCGGGACTACGCGTGGGGGTCGCGGACTGTTCTCGCCCAGCTGCAGGGGCGCCCGGTGCCGAGTGAGGGCCCGGAGGCGGAGCTGTGGCTCGGCGCCCACCCCGGCGACCCGAGCACGCTGCACCGGGGCGGGGCGCCGCTGAGCCTGCTCGACGCGCTGGCCGAGGATCCGGGGCGCTGGCTCGGGGCGGACGTTGTCGACCGGTTCGGGCAGCGGCTCCCCTTCCTGCTCAAGGTGCTGGCCCCGGAGGCGCCGCTGTCGTTACAGGCGCACCCGGACGCCGAGCAGGCCCGCGCCGGGTACGCGGCCGAGACGACCGACCCGGAGTTGACGCACCGCAACTACGTCGATCCCTATCACAAGCCGGAGATGCTGGTCGCGGTCTCGCCGTTCCGGGCGCTCTGCGGGTTCCGTGATCCGGTGGAGTCGGCGGAGCTGCTGGAGGCGTTCGGCGTACCGGCGCTGGCTCCGGTGGTCGGTGCGCTGCGGGCCGCCTCCGGCGGGCTGCCGGAGGCGGTGCGTACGCTGCTCAGCTGGCCGGAGCCGGAGCGCGCCGGACTGGTCGCGGCGGTGGCGGCGGCGCAGGTCGGCGAGCGGTTCGCCCCCGCCGCCGAGCTCGCCCGCGACCTGGCCCGGCGCTACCCGGGGGATCCGGGTGTGCTGGTCGCGCTGCTGCTCAACCACGTCAGCCTGGCGCCGGGGGAGGCGATCTGGATGCCGGCCGGCAACCTGCACGCCTACCTCCACGGCGCCGGGGTGGAGATCCTGGCGGCCAGCGACAACGTGCTGCGCGGCGGGCTGACCCCGAAACACGTGGACGTCCGGGAACTGCTCCGGGTGCTCCGCTTCGAGGTGCTCGCCGACCCGGTGGTCAGCCCGGTGCCGGTGGCCCCCGGGGTGGTCACCTGGCCGGTGCCGGTGGACGACTTCGCGCTGCACGGCGTACGCCTGGACCGCCGGGTGGGGTCGGCCCGGCTCGCGCCGCGCGGTCCCCGGATCGCGCTCTGCCTGGCCGGTGAGGTCAGCGTGGCGGACGGCGCCGGATCGACGCTGCTCGGGCCCGGCGAGGCGGCGATCGGCCGGGCGGACGGCGGGCAGCTCACGGTCAGCGGCGACGGCGAGCTCTACGTCGCCTCGGTCGGCCCGGCCTGAGCCCTGCTGCAGCCTCCATCCAGGCCCCGCTCTTTCCGCCCGGGAGATGAGTGCTCCCAAAAGGGAAATTTGCGGATCAGCTTGACAGTTATCTTGCTCAGTGTGACGCTATGAGCACGCCGTGTTATCGCGGAAGAGAAAGCAGGTCCGAAGACACGCGCGGGGGAACCAAACCGGGGGGATGCGCGGGGCGGCCGGAGGCTGGGCGGAAACGCTCGGGACCGGCCGCCCCGCGCGCTGTCCGGGATGTCGACGAGTTGTTCCCGCCCCGCCGCCGCAGGGCCCCGTGACCTCTCCGTACGACCGGCGACCCGGTGCGGGCGGCCCGGCCGGAGGTCCGTACTGTCCGGATTGCGACCCATCCCCGGTCCCTCGGGTGACACCCACGGCGTAACGTGGAGGGTCGCGTCGCAGACCATACGACAGGAGCGTTCATGACCAGCACTCTCCCGGCACCGGCAGGTGGGCCGGCCGCCGCGCCCCGCCCCGGCACCGTCGCCGAGGGCGACTACAAGGTGGCGGACCTCTCCCTTGCCGAGTTCGGGCGCAAGGAGATCCGACTCGCCGAACACGAGATGCCCGGCCTGATGTCGATCCGCCGGGAGTACGCGGCGGAGCAGCCGCTCCGCGGCGCCCGGATCACCGGCTCGCTGCACATGACGATCCAGACCGCGGTGCTCATCGAGACGCTGGTGGCGCTCGGCGCGCAGGTCCGCTGGGCCTCCTGCAACATCTTCTCCACCCAGGACCACGCCGCCGCCGCCATCGTGGTCGGCCCGGACGGCACCGTCGACGCCCCGTCGGGCGTACCCGTCTACGCCTGGAAGGGCGAGACGCTCGAGGAGTACTGGTGGTGCACCGAGCAGGTGCTGCTCTGGCCGGACGGCCAGGGGCCGAACATGATCCTCGACGACGGCGGTGACGCCACCCTGCTGGTGCACCGGGGCGCCCAGTTCGAGGGCGCCGGTGCGGTGCCCCCGGTGGAGAGCGCCGACTCCGAGGAGTACGCGGTCGTCCTCAACCTGCTGCACCGCTCGCTCGCGGAGGACGACCGGCGCTGGACCCGGGTCGCCGCCGCCATCAAGGGTGTGACCGAGGAGACCACCACCGGCGTGCACCGGCTCTACGAGATGCAGCAGAACGGCACGCTGCTCTTCCCGGCCATCAACGTCAACGACTCGGTGACCAAGAGCAAGTTCGACAACAAGTACGGCTGCCGCCACTCGCTGATCGACGGCATCAACCGGGCCACCGACGTGCTGATCGGTGGCAAGACCGCCGTCGTGCTCGGCTACGGCGACGTCGGCAAGGGCTGCGCGGAGTCGCTGCGCGGCCAGGGCGCCCGGGTGATCGTGACCGAGGTGGACCCGATCTGCGCGCTGCAGGCCGCGATGGACGGCTACCAGGTCGCCACCCTGGAGGACGTGGTCGAGACCGCCGACATCTTCATCACCGCCACCGGCTGCTTCGACGTGATCCGCAACGACCACATGGCGCGGATGAAGCACCAGGCGATCGTCGGCAACATCGGCCACTTCGACAACGAGATCGACATGGCCGGCCTCGCCAAGCGCTCCGACGTGCAGCGGATCAACATCAAGCCGCAGGTCGACGTCTGGCAGTTCGACGACGGCCACTCGATCATCGTGCTCTCCGAGGGCCGTCTGCTGAACCTCGGCAACGCCACCGGGCACCCGAGCTTCGTGATGTCGAACTCGTTCGCCAACCAGACGATTGCGCAGATCGAGCTCTTCACCAAGACCGACCAGTACCCGGTCGGCGTCTACACGCTGCCGAAGCACCTGGACGAGAAGGTGGCCCGGCTGCACCTGGACGCCCTGGGCGCCAGGCTGACCGAGCTGACCAAGGAGCAGGCCGCGTACCTCGGCGTGCCGGTCGAGGGGCCGTACAAGTCGGAGCACTACCGCTACTGATCCCCGGACCGCGGCCTGACGAGCAGCCCCGGGCCGGTGCCATCCGGCCCGGGGCTCGCCGCGCTCCAGCGACCGCACACCGGTGCCGCCATGTCCGCCTAACCGGTCGATCCGCTCCGCGCCGCGGGCACCGCCACCACGGGCTGTGGCGTCGTCGGCACCGGTGCCGCCGGCCGCACCGGCGCCACCGCCGGAGCCTCCGCACCCCGCGTGCCGAGCTCCGGCCAGAGCGCCGAGGTCACCGACCGGTTCCGGGCCAGCCGCCGCCGCGCCCGCGCGTGCCGCTCGGCCAGTACGGCGGCCAGGTAGGCCCACTCCGGCAGGCCCGGGGGTGGTGGTGGGGCGACCACCGCCGCGACCTCCGCCCAGAGTGACCGGGTGAGCCGGTGCCGGGCGTCCCGGGTCAGCGTCGAGGTCCGGCTCAGCAGCTGGCGTACGGCCAGCGCCAGGCCGTCGTCCAACCGGGTCAGGTCCAGGGAGGCAGCCCAGCCCGCGAGCGGCGGAACCATCATCGGGACGTAGCCCGTGCCGGCCGGGCTCCGCTCGTGGATGACCAGCGTGCCGGCGGCCAGGTCACCGAGGCGGCGACCCCGGGGATCGCTGAGCATCACCGTCACCCCCGCCGCCCAGGTGAGCAGGGGCAGCACCAGACCGGGCCACTCCACCGCGACGCCGACCAGGCTTCGGGTCAGCGCCTGCCGGAAACCCACCCGGCCGCCGTCGGCCCGGATCACCCGCAGCCCGACGGCGAGCTTGCCGACCGTACGCCCGGAGTTGAACGTCTCGCAGAGCACCGGATAGCCGACCAGCACCAGCACCACGCCGACGGTCTGCAACCCGGTCAGTAACGCCCTGTCCAGGCTGCCCGGGCCGACGGTCGAGGTCAGCAGGATGCTCGCGCCGCTCACCAGGATCACCGCGAGGGTGAGCTGCACCAGGATGTCGACCAGCAGCGCCAGCGCCCGGGAGCCGAGCCGGGCGGCCCGGATGTCCAACTCGACCGCCTCGCCGCTGACCAGCCCGGCATCCGCACCGTAGCCGGCGCGGTAGGGGGCCGGCGCCGACCTCGGTGGTTGCGCTGTCACACGGACAGTGAACACTATGAGCGCGAAACCTGGGGAGCTGAGTTGGATCTCGACGCGTACACGGCCGAGCACGAGCGGGAGTGGCGGCGGCTGGCCGAGTTGACCCGGCGGCACCGCCTCGACGCCGACGGGGTCGACGAGCTGATCGCGCTCTACCAGCGGGTCGCCACCCACCTGTCGGTGGTGCGCAGCCGCTCGCCCGATCCGGTGCTGGTCGCCCGCCTCTCCCAGCTGGTGCTGGCCGCCCGGGGCAGGCTGGCCGGGCGTTCCGGTTTCTCCTGGGCGGCCGTCGGCCAGTTCTTCACCAGCGGTTTTCCGCTGGCCGTCTACCGGAGCTGGCCGTGGTGGAGCGCGGTCGGCGTCTGCTTCGTGCTGGTCGCGGGCTTCCTGATGGTCTGGACCGCCGAGCATCCGGAGGCCGCTGCCGCGCTGATCGGCGACGAGGCCGCGGCGGAGGCGCTCGAGGCCCGTTTCGTCGGCTACTACAGCGAATACTCCGCGCCCAGCTTCGCCTTCCAGCTGTGGACCCACAACGCCTGGATCGCCGCCCGCTGCCTGGCCGCCGGCATCCTGGTCGTGCCGGTCTTCTACCTGCTCTGGCAGAACGCCGTCAACATCGGCGTGACCGGCGGGGTGCTCGCCGCCTACGATCGCACCGACGTCTTCTTCGCCATGATCACCCCGCACGGCCTGCTGGAGCTGACCGGGATCTTCCTGGCGGCCGGCGTCGGCCTGCGGATCGGCTGGGCCTGGATCGCCCCGCCGCGCGACCTGACCCGGGGCCAGGCGGTGGCCCGGGCCGGCCGCTCCGGCATCATGGTCGCCGTCGGCCTGGTGGGACTCTTCGCGGTCGCCGGCCTCATCGAGGCCTTCGTCACCCCGGCGTCGGCCCCCACCGGGGTACGTGTCGGCATCGGCGTGCTGGCCTGGCTCGGCTTCCTCGGTTACGTGCTCCACTTCGGCCGCCGGGCGAGCCTGCGCGCCGCGCGACGGTGCAGAGACGACGGGCGGGTCAGAGCTGGCCGAGGGACTTGAGTCGCAGGTAGGTGTCGGTGACCATCGGGGCCAGCCGACCCGCCGGGGCGTCGACCACGGTCACCCCGTGCCGGGCCAGCGCCGACCGGACCCGCTCCCGGTCGCCCAGTGCCCGCCAGGCCGCTGCCGCCGCATAGGCGTCCTGGACTTCCAGCGGCGACCGGGTGGTGAGGTCGGTCAGCACCGGATCGTGCACGGACGCCACGATCACCCGGTGCCGGGTCGCCAACCGGGGCAGCACCGGCAGCAGCCCCTCGCCGAGGGCGCCCGGTTCGAGGCCGGTGAAGAGCACCACCAGGGAGCGCCGGCGCTCCCGCCGGAGGACCTCTCCGGCGACCAGTTCGAAGTCGGTCTCGACCAGGGCCGACTGGAGCGGCGCGAGCGCGTCGACCATCCGGGCCAGCAGCGTCGGCTGGGCGCCCCCGGTCAGCGCCACCCGCACGGCACTGTCCACGGCCAGCAGATCGACCCGGTCACCGGCCCGGGCGGCCAGCGCCGCCAGCAGCAGGGCGGCGTCGATGGCGGAGTCCAGCCGGGGCTCGTCGCCGACCCGTACCGCCGAGGTGCGTCCGGTGTCGAGCACACATACCACCCGCCGGTCCCGTTCCGGCCGCCAGGTCCGGACCAGTACGTCGGCCCGCCGGGCACTGGCCCGCCAGTCGACCGAGCGCACGTCGTCGCCGACGACGTACTCCCGCAGGGTGTCGAACTCTGTGCCGTGGCCACGGCCGCGCGTCACCTCGGTGCCGTCGATGATCCGGAGCCGGGCCAGCTTCTCCGGCAGGTGTCGGCGGGAGTCGAACCGGGGCAGCACCCGCAGTGTCCACGGCGGCGTCGGCGGCTGCCCGGCCCGTTGCCGGAACGCCAGCCCCAGCGGCCCGTACGAGCGCAGGGTCAGCCGCAGCGCCGGCCGGTCACCACGGCGGGTCGGGGTCAGCCGGCTGGGCAGCTCGACCCGGGCGCCCGGGTCGACCCGCAGGATCGGGGCACCGGGGAGGTCTGGCCGGGCCCCGGCGGACGGCACCCAGGCGTCCCGGACCATCGCGCGCAGTGGCCGGTGTGAGGTGTTGTGCAGCCGTACCGAGACCGTGGCGGTGTCGCCGAGCCGTACCGCCCGGTCGCCGTCCCGGCTCGCCTCGACCGCGCCGGGCGGGGCGGCCAGCCGCCAGTCGAGTACGGTCAGCGCCAGCACCAGCCCGGACGTTACCGCCACGCCGAGCCAGGGCGCCGGCCAGAGCGGCAGGGTCAGTGCGCCCGCGCCGAGCAGGACCGCCGCCCGTCCCGTCATCGGGGTGTCGGCACGGTGCCGAGCACCGCGTCCAGCACCGACCGGGTGGTGACGCCCTCGAGCTCGGCCTCGGGCCGGAGCCGGAGCCGGTGCCGCAGCGTCGGCCGGGCGACCGCCTTGACGTCGTCCGGCGTGACGTGGTCGCGGCCGGCCAGCCAGGCCCACGCCTTCGAGGTGACCAGCAGCGCGATCGCGCCCCGGGGAGAGGCGCCCAGCTCCAGCGCGGGCGCCGCCCGGGTGGCCCGGCAGAGGTCCACGACATAGCCGAGGACGCTCTCGGCGACGGCGGTCCGGCTCACCGCCGCCCGGGCCAGCGCCAGATCGGCGGGGCTGGCCACCGGGCGTACCCCGGCGGCGGCCAGCTCGCGCGGGTCGAAGCCGGCATGGTGCGCCCGGAGCACGCCCAGCTCCTCGTCCCGGCTCGGCAGCGGCATGGTCAGGTGCAGCAGGAAGCGGTCGAGCTGGGCCTCGGGCAGCGCGTAGGTGCCCTCGTACTCCACCGGGTTCTGCGTCGCGGCCACGATGAACGGGTCCGGCAGCGGCCGGCGGCTCCCCTCGACCGAGACCTGTCGCTCCTCCATCACCTCCAGCAGCGCGGCCTGGGTCTTCGGCGGCGTCCGGTTGATCTCGTCGGCGAGCAGCAGGTTGGTGAAGACCGGACCCTCCCGGAAGGTGAAGGCGGCGGTGCGCGGGTCGAAGATGAGTGAGCCGGTGACGTCGCCGGGCATCAGGTCGGGGGTGAACTGGAGCCGCTTGGAGTCCAGGTCGAGTGCGGCCGCGACGGTCCGCACCAGCAGGGTCTTGGCCACCCCCGGTACGCCTTCGAGCAGCACGTGCCCCCGGCAGAGCAGCGCGATCACCATCCCGGTGACGACGGCGTCCTGCCCGACGACCGCCCTGGCGACCTCGGCGCGCAGCCGGTGCAGGGCGGCCCGGGCCTCGTCGGCGCCGCCCGGCCCGGCCTGCGCCGGAACCGGGTACGGTGCGGCGGCGTAGCGCGGGTCGGTGGTTCCGGCGGATGTGCTCACCGGGCTTCTCCTTCGCTGTGGCGGTCGTGTCGGGACTGGTCAAGGAGTGACGTGGGTTGGCCGGAAGGGAACGCGGGCCGGTCGGTGCGGGACGTGGGCTGGCCCGCGTGGGACGCGGGCCGGTCGTCGCGGGTGTCGCCGGCCCGGCCGGCCAGCACGTCGAGGGCCCGGGCCAGGTCGAGCAGTTCGCGGTTGGTCTCCGGCGCCGGCCCGTAGAGCAGGTCGTGCACCTCGGCGGCATCCCGTCCGGTACGCGCCGCGACGGCGGCGGCCAGCTCGTCCGGCCGGGCGTCGGCGGGCAGGTTGCCGGCCTGGGCAAGCCGGTGCAGGGCCGCCGCCCGGAGGGTCCGCGCCGCCGGCCCGTACGCCCGGGCACGCTGGTAGAGCCGGGCCCGGCCGTATACGGTCTCGGCGGCCGGCACCGACACCGGCAACGGCTCGGCGACCGGTGGCCCGAGCCGGCGGGCCCGCCAGAGCACGGCAACCAGCAGCGCCAGGGCGAGTTGGACCAGCACGGCCCAGAACCACTGCGGCAGGGCGTCCCAGAGCGGGTTGCGCGGCTTCGGCGGGGCGCCCTGCGGGTCGGGCTTTCGCGGCGGCGGCTCCGCCTGCTCCTCGTACTCGGGGTCGCCGTCACCCTCCTCGGGCTCCTCGCCCTGATATGTCTCGGACCCGTCCGGGCCCGACGTCCACGGGTCCAGGCCACCACCCCGGTAATGCGGCGGAGGCGGCTCCGGCCCGGCCAGGTCGAGCCAGACGACCCGCTCGTGGCCGCCGAGCAGTCCCGTGGCGAGTGCGGCGTTCCCCCACTCGGCCAGGCGGTCGTTCCGGAACGGGTCGCTGGCGCCGATCACGACGATGTCGCCGTCCCGCTGTGCCGTCCTGGCCAGCCCGCCCGAATAGCAGTAGTCGGTGCGGTCGTCCACCTGGGACAGATCGCGGTAGCGCTGCAGCAGTGCTGCGGCCCGGCCGGCCGTCACCGCCTCTCGCAACGGGCAGGGCTCGCCGTCCGCGTCGGCCCCGACCGCCCGGGCGGCCCAGCGCCGGCCGGTGGCGGCCAGCGGTAGATCGGTGGCGTCCAGCACGCGCTGTGGCGGGTCGACCAGCACCACCCGGGTGCCGTCGGCGTGCCCGGCGGGCTCGGTGAGGTACGGCAGGTACAGCGGATGCACCAGCCCCGGTGCCGGGACGAAGAGGGTGGAGCCCTCGGCGTACGCGCGGGGCAGTGCCTCGCGGGTGCTGGTCGTCCGCTCGACGGTGATGCCTGCCGCGCGCAGCCGGTCGGCGAGCTGGCTACCCCCGTCGTCGTCGGAATTGACCGGGGAGAGGAAGCCGGAGTCGGTCGGGTCGGGCTGGTCAACCGCATGGCTGATCACGGTGCCGGCGAGCAGCAGGGCGGCGGCACCGAGCGGGATAGCGATCCGGTGCCAGCGGCGTTGCCGGCGTACCCCTGCCGGGGCGGCCGGCGGCCGGGTGGAGACGGTGTCGGACCGCCCCTCGCCGGTGCGGGCGGCGGCCTCCGGCGCGGGCCTCATCGCCGCACCATCCCCTCGTCACCGGTGCGTCTGCCGTCGGCGGTATGCATGTCGTCGGTGGTGCCTCTGCCGTCGGCGGTATGCATGTCGTCGGTGGTGCCGGTGTCGTCGGTGGTGTGGGTGTCGTCGGTGGTGTGGGTGTCGTCGGTGGTGTGGGTGCCGGTGGCGGCGGGGGGCTCCGCGCCGAGACCCCGGCCCAGCTCGGTGGCGAGCACGCGCATCCGGTCGTCGTGCTCGCGCCGGGCGGGCCGCTCGGCGTACCAGAGGTCGGAGAAGAGCCGGCCGGCCTCGGTGAACGGCGCCTGCACCTCCGGCCGGTCCGGTGCCGCCGCCGCGAGTTCGGTGACGGTCATCCCGGGGCGGTGCTCCAGCACCCCGGTGTCGACGAGTTCCCGGACCATGCCCCGGAACCGCTCGCGGGCCGCCTCGGCGTACCGGCCCTCGGCGGCGAGCCGGTCGGCGAGGGCGGCCAGCGTCGCGGGCGGCACCTCCGGCAGCTCGGGATCGTCCACCGCATCGACCGGTTCCGGCTCGGCGGGCGGGGCCGGCCGGGCCTGCCGCCGCTCGTGTCGCCAGCGGGACAGCCGCCAGCGGGGCGGCCGGCGGGGCACCCAGGCCGGGTAGTGGAACCAGGCGAGTGCGGCCAGCCCGGCGCCGAGCAGCAGAAGCAGCGCGGCGAGGGGGAGGGGAAGGCGGTCGCCGAGGGCCGCCGCCGTCTCGGTCCACCAGCGGCTGAGGCTCACCGTCGATCCGCCGTCGGGGTCAGCGCCGGGCGGCCGGTCTGCCGGGCACGACCGACGGCGATGTCCAGCCCCTCGGTGCGGATCCGGGTCTCCAGACAGGTCACCGCGTCGAGGCAGGCGAGTGCGGGATAGGCGACGCCGTTCACCAGCGTCCAGACGGCCAGGGCGACTGGCAGCTTCCACTCCGGCGCCAACAGCCCGGCCGACTCCAGGCCGGTCACGGCGCCGATCGCCAGCCCGATCCGCAGCAGCCACCAGACGAGGTAGTTGAGTAGCCGTACCGCCGCCGCCCGGCCGCTGTTGCGCAGGGCGAGCGTGGCGGAGCGCCACAGTGCGCGGATCGGTCCGACCCGGTCCAGTACGATCGCCGGCGCCACCGAGCCGAGCAGCGCGAACCCGACCACCCAGAGCGGCATGACCAGGGCCGACACGAACATGACGGCGCCGGCCAGCCCGGCGGCGAGGAACGTTGCCGGAAACCGCGCACCGCCCGGGTGGAGCAGCCGGTGGCCCCGGGGCGCCGGGTCGACCAGGACCGTACCGGCCGCCCGCGCGGTCAGGTTGCCGAGCAGCGCGATGACCACCCCTTCACAGGCGGCGCCGACGGCCAGCAGGAACCAGTACGCGGGCAGCTCGTCCAGGCGCGGGAGATAGGCGGGCGGCATGACCTCGGCGACCAGGCGCAGCGGGTACAGCAGGAGTTGTTCCAGCCCCGCCAGGACCACGGCGACCGGCACCAGCGTCCGGGCGTGGTCGCGGAGCAGCAGCACCGCCGAGTCGACCAGCTCACCGACGGTGAGCGGCCGCAGCGGCAGTACGGCGGTCGGGCCGGCGTCGGGCAAACCTACTCCTGGGACCTCGGGGGTGGCGGGGGAACGCGCCGCAGCAGTCATGGTGACACGCCTTCTCGTCCCTGACGGAACCGCGCGGCCGGTTCCCACGTCACGGTCGGGTCCGCTCCGCCGTCGATCCGCTCCGCCGTCGATCCGGTCCGCCGTCGATCCGGTCCGCCGTCGATCCGGTCCGCCGGCCGCCCGGCTCGGCCCGCCGCATCGGCCCGCCGCATCGGCCGGCGCTGACCAGCGGTGGTCCATCGCTGGTGCGGACCGGTCGGCCGGGGTAAGCTTCTGCGCTTCGTGGCCACGGAGGGTCGCGGTGCGCCGCGCCGGGAGGCGCGGGACGGCGACGTCGCACAGAGGGTGGAATATTAGTGTCATGAGAGCCCGGGTACTGGTCGTCGACGACGATCCCGCGCTGGCCGAGATGCTCGGCATCGTGCTGCGCAGCGAGGGGTTCCTGCCCTCGTTCGTCGCCGACGGAGAACGGGCATTGGCCGCGTTCCGGGAGAACCGGCCCGATATCGTCCTGCTCGATCTCATGCTGCCGGGGATGAGCGGCATCGATGTCGCCCGGGCCATCCGCTCCGAGTCGGGCATCCCGATCGTGATGCTGACCGCCAAGAGCGACACCGTCGACGTCGTGCTCGGGCTCGAGTCGGGCGCGGACGACTACGTGGTCAAGCCGTTCAAGCCCAAGGAGCTGGTCGCCCGGATGCGGGCCCGGCTGCGCCGCGGCGAGGACGCCGCGCCGGAGCTGCTGACCATCGGCCCGCCGGGCAACCAGATCAACATCGACGTGCCGGCGCACACCGTCAGCCGGGACGGCGAAGAGGTCAAGTTGACTCCGCTGGAGTTCGACCTGCTGGTGGCACTGGCCCGCAAGCCGCGCCAGGTCTTCACCCGCGAGGTCCTGCTGGAGCAGGTCTGGGGCTATCGGCACGCCGCCGACACCCGGCTGGTCAACGTGCACGTCCAGCGGCTCCGCGCCAAGATCGAGCCGGACCCGGAGCGACCCGAGGTCATCCTCACGGTGCGGGGAGTCGGTTACAAGGCGGGCACCGGATAGCCTGGGTCGCACTGTGGCCCGCACCCTGACCTCCTCCGCCGACCTCCTCGCCCGCGTCGCCGCGACCGGGCGGCGGCTGCGGCGTGCCGGCTCGGTGCGGGCGGCGACCGCGGCCAACGCCCTGCACCGCACCTGGCGGCGGTCGCTCCAGGTGCGCGTCGTCACCATCACCCTGGTGGCGTCCAGCCTGCTGGTGGGTGGTTTCGCCTATCTGGTCGCCGACAACATCACCGACATCGTGCTGGACAACGCCACCAGCGACGTCAAGAGCCGGCTCGACGACGGTCAGCAGTACGCCGCCGAGCAGCTCAGTAACCACCTGACCGTCTCCGACCAGGGACTGCGGGCGACCCTGGAGAACACGGTCAACTATCTGGCCGGTGGGGATCCGGCCCAGCTCGGCGGCGTGGTGGTGGCGCTGCGGGCCGGCAACTTCCCCGGCGTGCCCCCGGCGACCTCCCCCCAGGTCGACGTCGGCGGGATCCTGACCGCCGGGTTGCAGGACGCGGTCGAGGGCGGCGACATCGCGCACCAGTTCCGCACCGGCGACCTGTTCGACAAGGGCCAGACGAAGTATCTCGTCTACGGCTCACCGGTGCCGACCCAGTTCGGTCAGGTCGAGCTCTACTATCTCGTCCCGCTGACCCGCTGGGACCAGATCGCCGACGCCTCCCGTTCCACCGTGCTGGCCACCGGGTTCGCCCTGGTCGTGCTGCTCGGGCTCCTCTCCGGGCTGGTCACCCGGCTGGTGGTCAACCCGGTACGCGCCGCCGCCCGGACCGCCCAGCGGCTCTCGGCCGGACTGCTCGACCAGCGGATGGTGGTCAACGGCGAGGACGACCTGGCGATGCTCGCCGCGTCGTTCAACCAGATGGCGACGAACCTGCAGCGCCAGATCGTCCGGCTGGAGGAGATGTCCCGGCTGCAACGCCGGTTCACCTCGGACGTCTCGCACGAGCTGCGTACCCCGCTCACCACCGTACGGATGGCGGCCGACCTGATCTACGCGGAGCGCGACGAGTTCGATCCGGCGGTCCGGCGTACTGCCGAGCTGTTGCACGCCGAGCTCGACCGCTTCGAGGATCTGCTCACCGACCTGCTGGAGATCAGCCGGTTCGACGCCGGGTTCGCGATGCTGGACGCCGAGCCCACCGACCTGGTGCCGGTGGTGCATCGGGTGGTCGACCGGCTGGAGTCGCTGGCCAGCCGCTGCGACGTGCCGCTGCGGGTGACCGTGCCGGACAGCCCGGTCATCGCCGAGGTCGACCCGCGCCGGGTGGAGCGGGTGCTGCGCAACCTGATCGGCAACGCCGTGGAGCACGGCGCCGGCAAGCCGGTGGTCGTCGTGCTGGCCGCGGACGAGACCGCAGTGGCGATCACGGTCCGTGACCATGGCGTCGGGCTCAAGCCGGGTGAGGAGAAGTTGGTCTTCAACCGGTTCTGGCGGGCCGACCCGTCCCGGGCGAGGCAGACCGGCGGCACCGGGCTCGGCCTCTCGATCAGCCTGGAGGATGCCCGGCTGCACGGCGGCTGGCTGGAGGCGTGGGGTGCGCCAGGCGAGGGCGCCCAGTTCCGGCTGACTCTGCCGGCCCGGGCCGGTGACCGGTTGACGTCGTCGCCGTTGCGGCTGGTGCCGGCCGACGCCAGCACGGCGGCCGTGGACGGGCTCGGCTGGCCGGCCGCGACCGCGATCGTCGGCGGTCCGCTCCACCGGCCGGGTCACGGCGGCGGCCCGGCCCGGCCCGGCGGTGCGGACCACGGCCGGGCCGGCGACACCGAAGTGCCGACCGGCCGCGCGACCGGCCCGGCCGTCGACGCGACCGTCCCGGAGGAGACCACCGGTCCGGCACCCGGTGGGGTGGCCGGTCCCCGCACCCCGGCCGATGTCGAGCGGAGCGAGGTGGCGGGATGAGCGGGTGGTCCGGCCGGGCGGGGCGAGGAGGCGGTGGGCTACGCCGGTGGTCCGGCCGGCCGGAGCGAGATGGCGGCATGCGGCGGCGGTGGACGGCGTTCGGGTCGGTCGCGCTGCTCCTGGCGGTGCTGGCCGGGTGCGGCATCCCCGACGAGACCGCCGTGCGCATCGACGGTAGGGGACCGGTCGGCGACACCGCTCCCGGGGACCCGACCGGTGGTCAGCCGCCGGGCCGTACCGACAGCGGCAGCGACCAGCGGATGTTCGCACTGAACTTCCTGACCGCCGCCGCGGGTGAGGCGGCCGAGGCGTACAAGCGGGTCAACGAGTACATCGTCTCGACCGAGCGGTTCGTCCCGAAGCCTGACGACGAGGGCGACGTCAACCTCGTACGGGTCGATGCCGACGGGGGTGGGATCGTCATCACTCAGCGTAACGACGGCACCAGCCTGGTGAAGGTCGAGGTCCAGCAGGTCGGAGTGCTCCGGGGCAACGGATCCATCGGCGAGCCGGTCGAGACGGAGCGCGAATACACGTTCACGATCGGCGGGGCGCCGACCGATCCCGGGATGGGTAGCGGGCTCTGGGTGCTCGATCCGCCGTCGGTGCTGTTGATGACCGACCGCGCCCTGAGCACCTACTACCAGGAGAAGACCGTCTACTTCTGGAACTCCGACCGGACCGCGCTCGTGCCGGACCTACGCTACCTGCCGCGTTCGGTGCCGGTGCAGCGGCACGCGACCGCAGTCCTCGACTGGCTGATCGGCGGGCCGTCCGACTGGCTCAGCCCGGTCGCCGTCCGGTTGCCTGAGGGCACCAGCCCGGTGGGGAACGTGCCGGCGCCGAAGGACGGCGGCCGGCTGGAGGTGAACCTCTCGGTCAAGGCCGGTGCCCTGGAGACCGACATCGAACTCCAGAAGCTCTTCACCCAGATCGTCTGGTCGCTGAAGAGCAACCAGCTGCTCGACAACGAGCTCGAACTGAAAATCCAGAATCAGTCCAGGATGATCGAGGTCGCCGAGGAATACCGGCAGCGGCATCCGCTCTACCAGCTCACCGGCGCCCCGGCCGGATACGGCGTCTTCGAGGGCCGCGTCTACCAGTTGGCCAACCCCGGTGATCCGGCGCCGCTGCCGATCCCGGCGGAGGAGAACCACGACGTCGTCACCGCGGGGGCGACCCGGGACGGCGACATCGTCTCGGTGGCGCTGGTCAGCCGGCAGGGGGAGTACTTCCGGCTGCGCACCGGATCCGGTCCACGAGTGGTTAGCGCGCTTCTGACCAGCGAAGACCGCTACCGGAGCATGGGGCGGCCGGTGTGGTTGAAGGGGCCGGGAGAGCGCCGGCCGGCGGGTCTGGTGGTCGCCGACGGCAGGCTCATGACCTTCACCGCCGGCAATCCCGACCTCACCCCGGTCTCCTTCTCCGGCCTCTCCGGGTCGGTGACCGCGGTCGGGGCCTCGGTGGACGGTAACCGGATCGCCTTCGTCGCCGACGGGCGGCTCTACGTCGCCGGTGTGCGGGTCGAGGACGGTGGGCTCAAGGTCGAGCCGGCCCGCCAGTTGCCCACCTCGTTGCACCAGTTGAGCGCGGTCGACTGGAGCGGCGAGAACATGCTCGTACTGGCCGGCCTGGACGACGCCGGCGGCTCGGCGATCCACCGGCTCAACGTCGACGGCGCGCTGGAGTTGCGGCAGGTGACCAACGTCGGCGCCCCGGTCGAGGCGCTGGCAGCCTATCCCGAGGACGCCCAGCCCTTTCCCCTGATGTACGGGGCGAACCAGGTGGCCTTCATGGGCGAGACGGCGATCAACCGGAACCAGGTCGCGCCCGGCGGCGGCACCCAGCCGTCCAGCCCCAACCCGGCGACCGCGGCCTTCTACCTCTACTGAATCCACGACGGTGTCTCGACTGTTCGGCTCGGGAGGAGTGGCGGTGCTGGCGGGGGTCTGGGCCGAACTGACCGACCTGGTGTTGCCGGCCGAGTGCGCGGGTTGTCGCGGCGAGCGGCTGCCGCTGCGCCAGGGCGCCTGCCCCGGCTGTGCCGCCGCGCTCCGGGCACTGCGCCCGACCCCGGTACGCCCCTCCCCGGCACCGCCGGGCCTGCCGCGCTGCGTGGCGCTCGGCAGCTATCAGGGCGCGCTGCGGGAGTCGATCCTGGCCTACAAGGAGCGGGGGCGGCACGGCCTCGCCCGCCCGCTGGGCAGGCTGCTCGCCGAGGTGGTGGCGGAGGCCGCCGGAGAGCGCCGGCCGGTGCTGTTGGTGCCCGTGCCGGCGACCGCCCGGGCGGCACGGGCCCGGCACGGGGACCATCTGCGCCGGTTGACCCGGCACGCCGCCGCCCGGCTGCGGGCCGCCGGCTGGCCGGTCGCGGTGGCGCATCCGCTGCGGGCGCTGCCCCGGCCTGACTCCGCGACGCTGGACAGCACCGGCCGGGCGGCGGCGGCGAGGGACGCGTTCCGGCTTCGGACCGGGCGGTCGGGCAGGGTCCGGCGCGGTGCGGCCGGTCGGGCGGTGGTGCTGTTGGACGACATCGTCACCACCGGGGTCACCCTGGCCGCCGTGGCCCGGCGACTGGAGACCGCCGGCATCCCGGTGTACGCGGCGGCGGTGCTCGCCGCCACCGTACGCCGATCTCGTGCCTGACCCGGCCTTCCGGGGCCGGAGGCATGCCCCGGGTTCGGCTCCCGGCTTCGGCCGGGGCGGACCGTAGGTGGAAAAGTATTCACTCTCTGTGTCGTGGCATACACCCCATCGTGCACTTCCTGCAAACCTTCTCGAATTGGTCTTGATGATCGGGGTGACGCGCGAGTCGATTGGGGTTAGCGTCTTATTCACCGGGGGTATGACGGGTGTTCCAAGCCCCGCGAGCGACACCTGGAGGGAGGCAACGCCGTTGTTCCGGATCCGGTCCAGCCGATTCTCAGGGGCGGGCTGACCGGGGATTTTCGTTTCCGCAGACTCTCCGATGGCGCAGGGAGGTCACGCATGGATCTCGTGGTCAAAGGCCGAAACGTCGAGGTGCCGGATCATTACCGGGTGCACGTAGCCGAGAAGCTCGCCAAGATCGAGCGCTACGACCACAAGCTTATTCGGATCGACGTGGAACTCTTTCACGAACGCAATCCGCGACAGTCCGATCACTGCCAGCGAATAGAGATTACCTGCATCTCCCGAGGACCCGTGGTCCGCGCGGAGGCGTGCGCGAAGGACTTCTACAGCGCCCTCGACGCCGCGATCTCGAAGCTCGACACCAGACTGCGCAGGGCCGCCGACCGGCGCCGGGTGCACCGCGGCCGGCACGCTCCGCTCTCCGTCGCCGCCGCCACGGCCGGGCTGCCGGTGGTGGACGCCGCCGGTCCGGCGCTGGCCACCCTCACCGCCCCCGCCCCGGCGCAGTCGAACGGTCGCGGCCGGTCGAACGGCCACGAGCCGTCGGCCCCGGAGCCCGAGTTCGACGAGTACGACGACGCGCAGCCCTGGCACATCGCCCGAGAGAAGCTGCATCCTGCCGCGCCGATGACGGTCGACGACGCACTGTTCCAGATGGAACTCGTCGGCCACGACTTCTATCTCTTCCTGGACAAGGAGTCCGGCCGCCCCAGCGTCGTCTACCGGCGCAAGGGCTACGACTACGGCATCATCGCCCTGGCCGCCTGACCGCTGCGCTGCCCCGCCGGCCCGGTCTGCCCCGGGCCGGCGGGAGCCGTCCCCCGAATTCCTACCGGGAACGGTCCGGGCGCACAGGCCGCCCGCCGGTCAGCCGGCGCCGTCATGCTGCCGCTCAGCCGGCGTCGGCGTCCTGCCGGTCAGCCGGCGTCGGCGTCCTGCCGGTCAGCCGATGTCGGCGTCCTGCCGCTCAGCCGATGTCGGCGCGCCGGTCCGGCCCCGTGGCGGGTCCGGGGTCGTCGTCGGCGGCGGGTCCGGGACCGCTGTCCGCGGCGAGTCCGAGATCGCCGGGAAGCAGGGCGCCGATCCAGGCATCCACCCGGGCTCCCCGGTGGTTGAGGGCGTGCCGGGCGGTCCCCTCGAAGGTGAAGCCCGCCTTCTCGACGGCCCGGCGTGAGGCGGTGTTGCCCACGTTGGCCCGCCACTCGATCCTGACCAGGTTCAGCGCGGTGAAGCCCCAGGCGGAGACGGCGACGACCGCCGCCGGGCAGTATCCGCGGCCGCGCGCCTGCGGAGCGACCATGAAGCCGAGGTCGCCGACGAGGGGATCTGCCGCCGAGATGCGGAGTTCCATGATCCCGGCGTACCGGTCGGATCCGTCGGCGATCACGAACACCGCGCCGGTGCCCCGGCGCCAGACCGCCGGGGCGTACTCGTGCCCGAAGAACTCTGCGTCCGACCGCTGGTACGGGTCCGGCACCGTGGTCCAGCGGACGCTCTCCGGGTCACGGCACGCCTGCACGATCGGGTCCAGGTCCGGCTCGTGCAGCTGCCGGAGTCGGAGCTCCGTACCGTCGGGGGCCCGGGCGAACAGCACGGGCTGCGGCGCGGCGAAGAGGGTGGCGCGGCGGGCCTGGAGCGAGCCGCTGCCGGCGGGACCGCCCTCCGGACGCCCACCGCCGGACCGATCCCGCTCGGCACTCAGGTCGGCCGCGAGCAGCGAGCCCACCCAGCCGTCCCGGGCGCCACCGGCACGCGGATCGGCGAGCCGCAGCTCTCCGGCGACCTGGAAACCCGCCCGCAGCGCGACCAGCCGGGACAGGTGGTTGCCGATCTCGGCCTGCCAGACGATCCGGTACAGCCCCAGCTCGTCGAACCCCCAGCGGCAGAGCGCCCGGCCGGCCCGGACCGCCACCCCGCGCCCCCGGGCCCACGGCGCGGTCCAGTAGCCGATCTCCGCCGACCGGAGCACCGGATCTATGGTGACCAGCCCGCAGGAGCCGAGCAGGTCGCCGGTGGCCGCGTCGCAGACCGCGAACGGCGCCCCGGAGCCGGCCGACCAGGCCTGAGGTGCCAGCCTGGTCACGAAGTCGACCGCGTCCTCCCGCCGGTAGGGGCTGGGCACCCTGGTCCAGCGCTGGATCTCCGGATCCTGGCATGCCCGGTGTACGTCCTGGGCGTCCTCGGCCCGCCACTGCCGCAGCAGCAGCCCCGCCTCGACGATCTCGGTCGCCGCCGGTGACGACGACCCGGCTGCGGCTCGACCGAGCGGTCCGGCGAGGCCGGGGCGGCTGTTCCGGTTCATCGGGCCATCGTCCCGGACGGTTCGCGCTGGGCGTAACCGGATTTACCGGTCCACAAGCCTGGTATCAGCCGGAAAGTCCGGTTTGGCGAATGGGACGGGCGCCGCGACTGACGGTAGGGCCGATGATGCGCCTACGATGGTTCGGCAGACTGTCTAGGGGAGCGTTGATCCGTGTCGATTCTGGAAAAGGTCCTCCGCGCGGGCGAGGGGCGCATGGTGCGCCGGCTCAAGGTGATCGCCAACGCCGTCAACTCGATCGAGGACGACTACATCAACCTCACCGACGCCGAGCTCCGGGCGCTCACCGAGCAGTACCGGGAGCGGCTGGCCGAGGGCGAGAGCCTCGACGACCTGCTTCCCGAGGCATTCGCCACGGTACGTGAGGCGGCGTCGCGGGTGCTCGGCCAGCGCCACTACGACGTGCAGATCATGGGCGGCGCGGCGCTGCACTTCGGCAACATCGCCGAGATGAAGACCGGTGAGGGCAAGACCCTCACCTCGGTGCTGCCGGCCTACCTCAACGCACTCTCGGGCGAGGGTGTGCACATCGTCACGGTGAACGACTACCTCGCCGAGCGGGACGCCGCATGGATGGGGCGGGTGCACGAGTTCCTCGGCCTCACCGTCGGGGTCATCCTGCCCAACCGGCCGGCCGCCGAGCACCGGGCCGCCTACCAGGCGGACATCACGTACGGCACCAACAACGAGTTCGGCTTCGACTACCTGCGGGACAACATGTCCTGGAGCAAGGACGACCTGGTCCAGCGGGGCCACAACTTCGCGATTGTCGACGAGGTCGACTCGATCCTGATCGACGAGGCCCGGACCCCGCTGATCATCTCCGGTCCGGCCGAGCACTCGGCGCGCTGGTACAGCGAGTTCGCCGGGGTGGTGGCCCGGCTCCAGTCCGGCAAGGACGGCGAGGGCGACTACGAGGTCGACTACGCCAAGCGGACCATCGCGGTTACCGAGCGCGGTGTCGCCAAGGTCGAGGACCGGCTCGGCATCGACAACCTCTACGAGTCGGTGAATACCCCGCTTGTCGGTTACCTGAACAACGCGATCAAGGCGAAGGAGCTCTACAAGCGCGACAAGGACTACATCGTCAGCGAGGGCGAGGTCCTGATCGTCGACGAGTTCACCGGCCGGATCCTGCACGGTCGCCGATACAACGAGGGCATGCACCAGGCGATCGAGGCCAAGGAAGGCGTGGAGATCAAGCAGGAGAACCAGACCCTCGCCACGATCACCCTGCAGAACTACTTTCGGCTCTACAACAAGCTCTCCGGTATGACCGGTACCGCCCAGACCGAGGCCGGCGAGTTCAACAAGGTCTACAAGGTCGGCGTCGTGACGATTCCGACGCACCGCCCGATGGTTCGGGTCGACCGGCCCGACGTGATCTACAAGACCGAGCGGGCCAAGTTCAACGCGGTCATCGAGGACATCGCCGAGCGGCACGCGCTCGGCCAGCCGGTGCTGGTCGGTACGGTGTCGGTGGAGAACTCGGAGGTCCTCTCCCAGCTCCTGCGTCGCCGGGGCATCCCGCACGCCGTCCTCAACGCCAAGTTCCACGCCAAGGAAGCGGAGATCATCGCCCAGGCGGGGCGTAAGGGCGGGGTGACGGTGGCGACCAACATGGCGGGTCGAGGCACCGACATCCTGCTCGGCGGCAACCCGGAATACCTGGCCAACACCGAGCTGCGACAGCGCGGGTTGGATCCGGTGGAGCACGCCGACGACTACGCCAAGGCGCTCGAGGAGATTCTCCCGCGCTGGAAGGATGCCTGTGACGCCGAGGCGGAGGAGGTCTCCTCGGTCGGTGGCCTCTACGTGCTGGGCACCGAGCGGCACGAGTCCCGGCGGATCGACAACCAGCTGCGCGGCCGGTCCGGCCGGCAGGGCGACCCCGGCGAGTCGCGCTTCTACCTCTCCCTCCAGGACGAGCTGATGAAGCGGTTCCGGGCCGGGGCCGTCGAGGCCGTGATGGAGCGCTTCAACATCCCCGAGGACGTCCCCATCGAATCCAAGATGGTGACCCGGCAGATCAAGAGCGCCCAGGCCCAGATCGAGGGCCAGAACGCCGAGATCCGCAAGAACGTCCTCAAGTACGACGAGGTGATGAACAAGCAGCGCCAGGTGGTCTACGCCGAGCGCAAGCGGGTGCTCGACGGCGAGGACCTGAACGACCAGGTCAAGCACATGATCGACGACGTGGTCACGGCGTACGTCACCGGGGCGACCGCCGACGGCTACGCCGAGGACTGGGATCTCGACCAGCTCTGGTCCAGCCTCAAGCAGCTCTACCCGATCGGCGTCACCGTCGACGACATCGTGGAGGAGTCCGGCGGCGAACGGAACACCCTCGACCCCGACTTCCTGCTGGAGCAGCTCAAGCAGGACGCCTTCGCCGCGTACCAGCGGCGTGAGGAGGAGCTCGGCAGCGAGGCGATGCGCCAGCTGGAACGGATGGTGCTGCTCCAGGTCATCGACCGCAAGTGGCGCGAGCACCTCTACGAGATGGACTACCTGCAGGAGGGCATCAGCCTGCGCGCGTACGCCCAGCGTGACCCGGTGGTCGAATACCAGCGCGAGGGCTTCGACATGTTCGCCACCATGATGGACGGGATCAAGGAGGAGACGGTCGGCTTCCTCTACAACCTGGAGGTCCAGGTCGAGGAGGCGAAGCCCGCGCCGGTCGAGTCCGGCCCGGCGCCGATGCCGGTGCCGACGGAGCCGCCGGTCGAGATCCGCGCCAAGGGACTGGGCCGGGCGCCCCGGACCCAGGGCCTGCACTACTCGGCGCCCACCATCGACGGCGGCGCGCCGGCGACCGGTGGCGTGGCCCTGGAGCAGCCGCAGGCCCAGGCCCCGGCCCTCGGGGTCGGCGGCCCGCCGCCGCCTTCGGCCTCGCGGCGGCCCGCCACGGGCCAGGCGGCCGGAAGCAACGCCCCGTCCCGGAACGCCCCGTGCCCCTGCGGCTCGGGCCGGAAGTACAAGCGCTGTCACGGGGCGCCCGGAGCTGCCTGACGTTCCGGTTCCGCCGGGCTGAACCCGCGACGCACGTCCCGCTCCGAGCGTCGCCGCCGAACGCGCGTCGCTGTCCGAACGCCGCCGCCCCCGGTCGCCCACTTCGGCGACCGGGGGCAGCGCTGCTTTCCAGGCCGTCTGCGATGGCCCGCGTCAGAGCAACGCCACCGAGACTCCGACCCAGCTTCCCCGGCGCCGTTCGATGCGGAACGCCAGTGCCCAGGTGCGTCCGGGGGTGCCGACCGCTGCGGCCGCCTCGACGACACCGGGCCGGGGTTCGCAGACGCGGAGCCGGCGCAGCCGCAGCGTGCGGACGGGCTGACCCGGCCGGCGGCGCCCGGAGACGCGGCTGGCTGCGGAGGAGAGCTGCGCGACCATGCCGGCGGCATCGGCCGGACTGGCCAGCGCCCGGACGTGCCCGGCCGGCCGGTAGCCGTTGACGATCTCCAGGCAGGTGTCGAGGAACCGCTTCGCCGCCTGCCTCGCCTCGGGGGTCGCGCCGGCGAGGGCGCCTGCCGGGGCTTGGCCGGGAGCGCTTGGCGGTGTTGTGGTGGGAGCGCCTGCGCGCGTACCGGCGGGGGCACCGGTCGGGGCGGTGGCGGGACCGCCTCTTCGCGCGGTGCCGCGGCCGCCTCTTCGCGCGGCGGGGGAGGACGGTGCGGTGCCGGCAGGGGAGACGCGGACGGCCGGAGAGAGGGCCGGACCTTCGGCCGCGCCGGACGATCGAAACCGCTCGGGAGCGGGTGGGGCGGCGCCGGAGCGGGGCGCCAGGTCGAACCACGCGGCCGCGGCGTGCTCGTCGTCGAAGGGCGGATCAAGGGGCGGTGCGGGGCGCAGTCGCACGGTGGGCCGGACCGGCGGCCGGGTGCGGGCGAGGGGCATCCTCGTTCCCTTTCTTGATCTTGCGTTTGCTTTCGTTTGCCTCCGACGGGCTAATTTCTAGCGGACTCAACGGCCACCGTCAATGACGTCGATCCGACCGGACGAGGCACCGAAGGTGTGCCACACGGGGTGACAGGGCTGATGCGGCGGGCCGGTGCGGCAGGTCGGACAGCCGACGGGGGCAGGTGTCCGCGCCGGGCGCGACCCCGCGACTATTCGGGTAGGCGATCCACCAGCGGGTTGCCGGCCACCCACTCGGCGGTCTCGGCGTACTTGCGCTGGATGTACTCCTCCAGGCGGCTGCGCTCGACCCGCCACTGCCCCCGGCCACCGATCTTTATCGCCGGAAGCTCGCCACTGCGGACCATGTGGTAGACCTGCGAGTCCGAGACGTTCAGCTCGGCGGCGACGTCGGACAGCAGCAGGAACCTTGGTTCCACGGAAAGTCTCCCGGTTGTCGGTGGCCGCTTCAGTTTGCCATCGACTGCGGCCCGGTCGCCTCCGCCGTCAGGTCGCGACCGGGGAGCGGGCTGGAGTAGACCATGCTGGTGGTGACCGCCCCGAGCCCGTCCTGACCCGTGACGCCCGGTCCGGATCCGGATCCGCTGTCGGCCTGGGATCCGGATCCGCTACCGGCCGGAACGCCGCCGATGTACTACCGTCGCGGGTGAGTACAGCGACGCCGTGGCCCGGAGCGGGCGCCGGCGCGGGCCGGCGTCGAGCGGGAGAGACCTACCGTGACAGAGCAGCTCGTCCGGGTGTACGTCCCGGCAACCCTGCCGATGCTCGCCGAGTTGCGCCAGGAGGGCTGGATCATGGCGGCCCAGGGGCACGCGGTCACACCCGAACTGCGCGAGTGGTACGCCGAGGGCGACGAGGAGGAGCTGGAGTACGTCGCCTTCACCCGGGCGGCGCAGGAGGCGCTGCGGCTGCTCCGGGCCGATTCCGGGGCTCCCCGGCGCCGGGTCGTGGTCGCCGTGGACGTGCCGTCCGGGGTGGTCCACCGTGGCGACCACGAACTCGGTTCGAGCACCGTACGGCTGCACGGGCGGATCGGGGTCGGCGCCGTCGCCGCCATCCACGTGGACGGCGCCGGCGCGACGGAGGACGTGGCGGCCGCGGTCGAGGTGGTCGACGAGGCGTTGGCCGGCGACCCGGACGCGCAGTTCACCGTGGATGGTGCCGAGGACCACGAGTTGGAGTGGTACGACCCCTCGGAGCTGGACACGCTCTCCGGCGTCACCGGTTGACCCCGCCCGACCGGCGTACCGGGCCGGCGGCACGGCGGGCGGTGTCGGGACGGCGGCACGGCGGGCGGTGTCGGGACGGCGGCACGGCGGGCGGTGTCGGGACGGGGTGGCGTCAGGGCGTGTCGTCGGCCCTCCTGAGGCAGTTGAGCACGGCGGCGTCGACCGCTGCCTGGCTGTCCGGATCGGAGCCGGCCGCACCCGCCGCACCCGGCGCGCCCCTCAGGAACACCTCGCGCTGCTCGGCCGTCGCGTACTCCATGTACCAGTCGGCCAGGCAGTCGACCGCCCGGTCGGAGGTACCTGCCATTCGCGGGTCGGAGCGGATCTTCTCCACCACGTCGTCCCGCTGGGTGCCGCCGTCGGAACACGCGGTCAAGGCGAGCGCGAGTCCCAGCACGGCGAGACCGGCGGCGCCCCTCCTGCAAAGTCTGAGCATGACGCCAGTCTATGTGTGCCCGTTCCGCTCCGATGCTTCGGCGCCGGTCGGGTCCTCCGGAGGCGGAGCGGCTGGCGGCCTGCGGCCACGTCCCGCACCGGCCGGCGTTGCCGGACCGGGGTGCTCAGCGGCCGGCGTTGCCGACCGGCTCGGGGCGGTCCGCCGGCCCGCGGTCGTTTCCGGTGCCGCTCTCCGGGTCGGTGCCGCTCTCCGGGTCGGTGCCGCTCTCCGGGTCGGTGCCGGTCGTGCCGCCGGCCTCCGCCCTCGGATCGCCGTTCCGGGCCGTGTCCGGCGCGTCGTCCTGACCGTCGTACTCGGCCCCGACCGCCGGCTCGTCGCCCTCGGCGCCGTCCCGGTCGGGGCGCCGGAGTCCGGGCGGGGTCCCGGTCGACTCCTCGGCCGGCCGGAGCGTGCGGCCGAAGGCGATGATCGCGGTGAGCGAGCCGAGGAAGAGCACCAGCAGTGCGTGGTTGATCCGGGAGCCGCCGAGCAGGCTCTGCGCGGCCCGGTCCGCCTCGCTCAACGCTCCCGCCAGCCGGAGCACCTCCGCCCCGGCCGTCCGGGTGAGCACCTCGGCGGCGAGCAGCAGGAGGCCCGGCCCCGCGCCCGCGATCAGGTACGCCGGCCAGCGCGGCAGCGGCACCGTGCCGGCGGCCCGCCCGGCGGCCCGGCGCCCGGCGATCCGCAGGTAGCCGAAGGCCACCAGCCCGGCGGCGAGCCCGCTGGCCACCGAGGCGGTCCGGGAGAACCAGCGGAACCCGGTGAGCTGCGACGCCTGGGTGTCGCCGGAGCCGTAGAGGTCGAGCACCGGGTCCTGGAAGTAGCTCAGCGCGAAGCCGACCGCGAAGACGGCCAGTCCGGCGGCGACCACCGCAGCCACCACCAGGGTGTTGCGGAGCCCACCGGCGATGCCACCGACCGTGGCCGCCGCTGCGGTGGTGCCGGCGAGCACCATGATCGCCGAGCCCTCGCCGTAGTTGAGCGTCACCACCAGTGCGGCGAGGAACCCGGTGGCGAGGCCGGCGACGAGGGAGACCAGGAACCGGGGTGTGCTGCGCCGGATCCCGAGCCGGGTCATCAGGTTACCCAGCACGAGGCTGACGGCCGCACCGCTGACGAGGCTCGCCGAGATCACCCCCGGCAGGGCGTACGCGGCCGAGGTGATGGCCATCGAGACGATGCCGGAGGAGGCGATCTCGGCCTTGGCCGACCAGAGCATCGCGGAGAGCCAGCCGAGGGCGAGCACGGCGAGGACGAGCGCGCCGGGTGCGGGCACCGGGGACGGTGTGGCCGCTACCGGCGTCGCGGGCTCGACCGGTTGGTCGGGAGCCGAGGTCGCGGTCGTCCCGGACTCTTCTGTCATCATCTCCCCTTCAGCGGGTGGCCGGTCGCGGTGGCGTAACGGCGACGGGGGCTGGCGCGGTGCGATCCGGCCGCCGGTCCCTCAGCGTACGCGGACCGGTCGGGGCGACGGCTCGCCGCCGTTGCCCCGCCGAGCGGGGCGGTGGGGGCGACCATGTAAGGATTGGCGCAGGTCCCGCCCCCGGTGCTCCCGGCATCTTCCGAGAGCACGGGGCCGAGGTGCCCGGCCGACCGGTCGGGGCCGGCGGGGCCGGTTCCGCCGTCGTTGTCGAGATCGCCCAGGAGAATCCCATGGACGCCGTTCTCTCCGTTCCGGAGCCGCGCAACGAGTCGGTCCGCACCTACGCTCCCGGCAGCGCCGAGCGGGCCAGCCTGCAGCGCCGGCTCGGCGAACTCGCCGCCGAACGGCGCGAACTGCCGATGACCATCGGCGGTACGCAACGGATGGCCGCGGGTGCCGCGATCGACGTCGTACAGCCGCACCGGCACCAGCATGTGCTGGGGGTCACCCACAACGCAACCAACGCGGATGCGCAGGCGGCGGTGACGGCCGCGAAGCAGGCTGCCCCGATGTGGCGGGATTTGTCCTTTGCGGAGCGGGCTGCCGTTTTTCTCCGTGCCGCCGACCTGCTCGCCGGCCCCTGGCGGGACACGCTGAACGCGGCGACGATGCTCGGCCAGTCCAAGACGGCGATCCAGGCCGAGATCGACTCCGCCTGTGAGTTGATCGACTTCCTGCGGTTCAACGTCGCCTTCGCGCGCAAGCTGCTCGCCGAGCAGCCGCTGTCGTCGAGCGGCGTCTGGAACCGGTTCGACCACCGGCCGCTGGAGGGCTTCGTCTACGCCGTCACCCCGTTCAACTTCACGGCGATCGCCGCGAACCTACCCGCCGCGCCGGCGCTCGTCGGCAACACCGTGGTCTGGAAGCCGGCGCCGACCCAGCAGCTCGCGGCGCACTTCACCATGCGCCTCTTCGAGGCGGCCGGGCTGCCACCGGGTGTCATCAACATGGTCACCGGGGACGGCATCGCGGTCTCCGAGGTCACCCTTGCCGACCCCGAGCTGGCCGGCATCCACTTCACCGGCTCGACCAAGGTCTTCCAGAAGCTCTGGCAGGGCGTCGGCGAGAACATCGCGAACTATCGCGGCTATCCCCGGCTGGTCGGCGAGACCGGCGGCAAGGACTTCGTGGTCGCGCATCCGAGCGCCGACGCCGACGCGCTGCACACCGCGCTGATCCGGGGAGCGTACGAGTACCAGGGACAGAAGTGTTCGGCCGCGTCCCGGGCGTACGTGCCCCGGTCGCTCTGGGAGGGCGGCCTGCGGGACCGGCTGGCCGGCACCGCCGACGGGCTGGCGTACGGCGACGTCACCGACTTCGGCAACTTCGGCGGCGCGGTCATCGACGCCAGGGCGTTCGCCCGGCACACCGCCGCGCTCGACATGATCTCCGGCGACCCGGCGTGCCGGATCGTGGCGGGCGGCACCGCGGACGACTCGGTCGGCTGGTTCGTCCGGCCGACCCTCTTCGAGTGCGACGACCCGGGGCACAAGTCCTTCACCACCGAGTACTTCGGGCCGATCCTCGGCGTGCACGTCTACGAGGACGCGCGGTTCGAGGAGACCGTGCGGCAGGCCGAGTCGGTCGCGCCGTACGCCCTGACCGGCTCGATCTTCGCCACCGACCGCCGCGTGATCGATTGGACGACCGAGACCCTGCGGTACGCGGCCGGCAACTTCTACGTCAACGACAAGCCGACCGGTGCGGTGGTCGGGCAGCAGCCGTTCGGCGGTGCCCGGGCCAGCGGCACCAACGACAAGGCCGGCTCCTGGCACAACCTGGCGCGCTGGATGTCGCCGCGCACCATCAAGGAGACCTTCGTCCCGCCCACCGACCACCGTTACCCGCACATGGACTGACCGTCCACTTCCCGGCGCCCACCCACATCTGACCGTCCGTTAGCCGCGCCCGGATGTGCTCGTCCGGCGCCTCCGCCCGGTGGCCGGGGCACGGCGCCGCGGGTCCCGGGTTCGTGCCAGCCGGTTCCGCCCGGCGTCCCCGGTTCGTGCCAGCCCGGCCTCGGCCGGCTCACCGTCCAGTCCGACGACCCTAGCGTCACCTGCAGACAGCGCAAGGTGACCGTCCGTCAGTCGCTGACGGTGGGGCGGGCGGCGACCGGGCCAGGGGAGGGACGGCATGATCAACTGTGTGCTGGGCGGCCGCTACCGCCTGCTGCGGGAAATCGCGTACGGCGCGACCGGGACGGTCTGGCGGGCGCTCGACCTGCGTGGCGGTGGGTCGGTGGCGGTCAAGATGCTGCGTCCACAGGCCGCCGCCCGGTCGGACCTGGTGGCCGCGTTCGCCGTCGAAACGGAGATCGTCGCCCGTCTCGACCACCCCTGCCTGGTGCGCCCCCGCGACGTGCTCGGGCACGGGCGGGAGCGGGCGCTGGTGATGGAACTGGTCGAGGGGGAGGATCTCCGCCGTCGGCTGCACCGGACCGGCCCGGTGCCGCCGGGGATCGCGGCCGAGGTGGCGTCCCAACTCGCCGCCGGGCTGGCCTATCTGCACCGGCGGGAGATCGTGCACGGCGACGTGAAGCCGGGCAACCTGATCGTGCCGGCGGACGGCGGGCCGGTCCGGCTGGTCGACTTCGGTGCTGCCCGACGGGTGGGTACCGGACCCGCCTGGCCGGACACCCAGGCGACTCCGGAGTATGTCGCGCCGGAGGTGGTCGCCGGCGCATCGCCCGGCCCGGCCAGCGACGTGTACGCGCTCGGCATCGTACTGTTCGAACTGGTCTGTGGGCGCAGCCCGTACCGGGGTGGATCGCCGGCCGAGGTGCTCGACCGGCACCGCAGCTGCCGGCCGGTGCCGCCGCCCGGGATGCCGCCGGTGGTCTGGAAGTTCCTCGAGGACTGCCTGGCGGCGGATCCGGCGGGCCGGCCCGGTGCGGAGGTGGCCGCCGCCCGGCTGCGTGGCATGGAACCGGCCCTGGACGGACTGACCGCCCTCCCTCGGCCCGGCGCGGACCAGATCACCTGGTGGCCGCGGGCGGCCGCTGCGGTGACCGGGACGGCCCCGGTGGATCATGCGGCGACGGAGCCGCCCGCCGGGCCGCCGCGAACCGCCCCGAGGGCGACGTCGCCGCCGCCGTACCGGTGGATAGCCGTGCGACCGCCACCGCCGTCGTACCAGCAACTCCACCACGCGCAGGCCCTGCGCCGACCGGCGCCGTCGCGGGCCAGCCCCTGGCCGCCGGGCCGGCGCCCGTCCGCCGCCATCCCGGGAGCGGGTCCGGGCCGACCATCGGGCAGCTACGGCAAAAAGCCACATAACTGCTGAAAGTCGACTAACCTCCGCAATTGGCAATGCCGCTCGGCGGAGCGAGGTGTCCCGCCCGGGGCGGTCGGCTCCGCCGTGCCTGCGCGTGCCTCCGTCGTGCCCAATCCATCGATCGTCCTCATCCGACTGTCGCGGTAAAACAGTGCACAATGGAGACGCTCACCAGCGGATAGTGCCAAATCCTGGACGCGGCGCCGGCAAAGTGGCAGCGTGGAGGCTATGGCGGATGTTGCTATCAATCCCACTGCCGCAGCCCTGCTCGGGCTGCTCCATGAAGGACCCATGACAGGCGGCCAGTTGATGGCTGCCGCCGAGCGCCGCCTGGCGCCGTACTGGTCAATGACCCGCAGCCAGGTCTACCGGGAGTTGCCGGCCCTGGCCGAGCAGGGACTGGTCCGGCTTGGCAAGCCCGGCCCCCGGTCCAGCCAGCCTTACGCGATCACGGCGGCCGGGAAGCGCACCTTCTCCCGCTGGCTCACCGAGACCCCGGGGCGGGACACGGTGCGTAACCCGACGGCCCTCCGGGTGGCCTTCGGGCCGCAGCACTCGGCCAACCAGTTGCGCAACCTCGTGAGCAGTGCCAACGAGTACCACGCCGAGGCGCTGGCGGCAGCCCGGGAGCAGGCCCGGGATGCCAAGAAGGCCGGCGACTCGTACGGTGCCGCCGCCCTGGAGTTCGCGGTCGCGTACCACAGGGCGGCTCTCTCCTGGCTGAAGAGCGCGCCCGTCTGACCCGGCGGGACAGCGGACCCGACCCACCCGACCCGATCGACCCGATTGGCCCGGCCCGATCCGGTGCCGCGCGGCTGGCCGGGCGCGGCTGACCCGGTCCGAGCGACGCCCGGCGGACGCGCTGACCCGGCGCGGGTCACGCCCGACAGACGCGCCGGGACGCACCGTCCCCGGCGCCGACCCGGTGCCGCGGACGACCAGTACTCTTGACTGTCGTGACCGCTGCCGAATACGCCGACCAACTCAAGGATCTTGACGCTACGCTCCGCAACATCGAGGCCGTCCTCGATGTTGATCGACTGCGTCAGACCAAGGCTGAGCTGGAGGAGGCGGCCTCCGCGCCAGACCTGTGGGACGACCAGGCCCGCGCGCAGGAGGTGACCTCCAAGCTCTCCTACGTCAACGGAGAGATCGCCAAGCTGGAGAGCCTGCGCGGTCGGCTCGACGACGCCCGGGTGCTGCTGGAACTCGCCGAGGCGGAGAGCGACGCGGGCGTGCTCGGCGAGGTCGAGGCGGAGATCGGCGGGCTCGGCAAGGCCATCCAGGAGATGGAGGTGCGCACCCTGCTCTCCGGGGAGTACGACTCCCGGGAGGCGCTGGTGGCGATCCGGGCCGGTGCCGGCGGGGTGGACGCGGCCGACTTCGCGGAGATGCTGCTCCGGATGTACCTGCGCTGGGCCGAGCGGCACGGCTACCCGACCGAGGTCTACGAGACGTCGTACGCCGAGGAGGCGGGCCTGAAGTCGGCCACCTTCGCCGTCAAGGTCCCGTACGCCTACGGCACGCTCAGTGTCGAGGCCGGTACGCACCGGTTGGTCCGGATCAGCCCCTTCGACAACCAGGGGCGCCGGCAGACCAGCTTCGCCGGGGTCGAGGTGCTGCCGGTGACCGAGCAGACCGACCACATCGACATCCCGGAGAACGAGCTCCGGGTCGACGTCTACCGATCGTCGGGGCCGGGTGGACAGAGCGTGAACACCACCGACTCGGCGGTGCGGATCACGCACGTCCCGACCGGGATCGTGGTCACCTGCCAGAACGAGAAGTCCCAACTCCAGAACAAGGCCTCCGCGCTGCGGGTGCTCCAGGCCCGGCTGCTGGAGCGCAAGCGGCAGGAGGAGCAGGCCAAACTGGAGGGGCTGAAGGCCGACGCCGCCGGCTCGTGGGGCGACCAGATGCGCTCGTACGTCCTGCACCCGTATCAGATGGTGAAGGATCTGCGTACCGAGCAGGAGACCGGCAACCCTTCCTCGGTGTTCGACGGTGATTTGGACGGATTTATCGAGGCCGGCATCCGCTGGCGCAAGCAACGGCAGCTTGCCGGCGAGGCGGCGTGAACACGGCTCGCGTCCACGGCGCTGCGGTGCGTCGACGGCGATGATCGTTTTCATGTGCGGGGCGTGAGGGATGCGGGACGCAACGCAGCGTCGAGGGAAAAGCCGGGCGGACAGGCCGGGCACCGGACTTGGCGTTTCCGTTACGACGCGTAGACTCACCACCCGTGATTCAGCTTGAGCAAGTGACGAAGACGTACCCGAAGGCGTCCCGGCCATCGCTCGACAGCGTCTCGGTCGGGATCGAGAAGGGTGAGTTCGTCTTCTTCATCGGTCCCTCCGGTTCCGGCAAGTCGACGATCATCAAGCTGCTGCTGCACGAGGTGACGCCCAACAAGGGCCGCGTCATGGTCAACAACAAGGACGTGACCTCGATGCGCTCCTGGAAGATCCCGCACTTCCGGCGGTCGATCGGCTGCGTCTTCCAGGACTTCCGGCTGCTGCCCAACCGCACCGCGTACGAGAACGTGGCGTTCGCCCTCGAGGTGATCGGCAAGACCAAGGCGGTCGCCCGCCGGGTCGTGCCCGAGGTGCTGGAGCTGGTCGGGCTCGGCGGCAAGGAGCACCGCTACCCGCACGAGCTCTCCGGCGGTGAGCAGCAGCGCGTCGCGGTCGCCCGGGCCTTCGTCAACCGGCCGTTGATCCTGCTGGCCGACGAGCCCACCGGAAACCTCGACCCGGACACGTCGATCGAGATCATGCGCCTGCTGGACCGGATCAACCGCACCGGCACCACGGTCGTGATGGTCACCCACGACTCCAACATCGTCAACCAGATGCGCCGTCGCGTCATCGAGATCGAAAGTGGTCGCATCGTGCGTGACCAGGCCCGGGGCGTCTACGGCTGACCCGTCCCGCCGGCCGAGGCGGACAGCCCCCGGTCCGACCGGCCCCGGCCCTGAACCGACGAACACGAACGACCCCTGCGGAGATCCGGAAGGAACCCCCCGATGCGCTTGAAATACGTCCTGTCCGAGGTGTTGGTCGGGCTGTGGCGCAACGTGACCATGACCATCGCGATGATCATCACGATGGCGGTCTCACTGACCATGCTCGGCGCGAGCGGCCTGATGTATCTCCAGGTCGACGCCATGAAAGACGCGTACTACAAGGACATCGAGGTGTCGATCTTCCTCGTCGCGGGCGTGACCGAGGAGCAGCGCACCCAGTTGCAGACCGAGCTGGAGGGCGACCCACTCGTCCGGGAGGTCAAGTACGAGTCCAAGCAGGAGGCGTACGAGCGGTTCAAGAAGCTCTTCGCCGACTCGCCAGACCTCGTCAACGCGGTTCAGGCGGACAAGCTCCCCGAGTCGTTCCGGATCAACCTCGTCAACCCGGAGCAGTACCAGCAGATCCTCGACACCTACAAGGATCGCGAGGGGATCGACGACATCATCGACCAGCGCCGCCTGCTGGAGCAGATCTTCAACATCCTCGGCGCCATCCAGAACATGGCACTGGTGTCGGCCTCGGTGATGGCGATCGCCGCGCTGCTGCTGGTCGCGAACACGATTCAGGTCGCCGCCTACAGCAAGCGCCGCGAGGTTGCGGTGATGAAGCTGGTCGGCGCCTCAAACTGGTTCATCCAGGCGCCGTTCGTGCTGGAGGCGGTGGTGGCCGGGCTGCTCGGCGCGATCATCGGGTTCGGTGCGCTGATCCTCGGCAAGATCTTCCTGCTCGACGGGTCGCTGCGGGACCTCACCGACCTGCTCACCCCGATCGAGTGGAGCACGGTACTGCTGATGTTCCCGTTCATGGCCGGGGTCGGCGGTCTGGTCAGTGCGATCACCGCCTGGGTGACGCTCCGGTTCTACCTGAGGGTCTAGCTCTCCCCTCCCCGTCTCCCCGATCCACCGCAGGGCCCCTGGCAGGCGCGAAAGCGCGAGCCGGGGGCCCTGTGCCGCGAGGTAGCATTGCGCGGTTGTCCACGGCACGTGTGGCAGTACGAGGAAAGGGGTGTGGCGTCGATGCCACGGGAGAAGGGGCGGAAGGTCGTCGCCTCCAACCGCAAGGCGCGGCACGACTACGCCATCCTCGACACCTACGAGGCCGGCATGGCGCTGACCGGCACCGAGGTCAAGTCCCTGCGCGCCGGCCGGGCCTCCCTGGTCGATGCCTTCGCCCAGGAGCGGGACGGCGAGATCTACCTGCACGGCATGCACATCCCCGAGTACGCCCAGGGGACCTGGACCAACCACGAGCCCCGGCGCACCCGCAAGCTGCTGCTGAACCGCCAGGAGATCAGCCGGCTGATCGGCAAGCTGAAGGAGAGCGGGCTGACCCTGGTGCCGCTCTCGGTCTACTTCTCGGACGGCTGGGCCAAGGTCGAGATCGGCCTGGCCAAGGGCAAGAAGTCGTACGACAAACGGCAGGACCTGGCCAAGCGGGACGCGGACCGGGAGATCGCCCGGGTCGCCGGCCGGCGCGGCAAGGGGATGTCGTGACCGGTGTGACGAGAGTTGCGGCGGTGACGAGCGGATCCGGGCTACCACCCGGTCAGCGCGGTGCCGGCAGAGTCGTCGTCCACAGCCGGTGTGGCGGGAGGTATCCGGAATGAACTCGGCGGGCTGAGGCGTTAGGCTTGGGGTGGCCACCGAGAGGCGGTGGCCGAAGACTTCCACGGTCCGGGCTCCGGGCCAGGGAGCATCCCAGGGGGTGACTGGTTTCGACTTCGTACGTTGCGGCAGGGGAAGCGAGCCGAGGAAGCCGACGTCGTCTCGAGAATCGTTCGTCGGAAACCAATAAGCGCCAAGCAGAATCGCGCTGACTTCGCTCTCGCCGCCTGAGGCGGGTAGCAAGTCTGTCGGCCTGGGAGTGCCTTCGACCCAGCTAGCCGGCATCAGCTAGGAGGCTGGCCAACCGGACCCGGTCGCGGGGTCCGTGCGGCGAGATTAATCAGCGACTGGGCCCGTCACACCGACTCGCTCGCGTGATCGGAGGGGCCGAGTAGAGGCACAGCGAGCTGCGCTCGGAGAAGCCCTGGCAAGGCGGCGAAGGACCCGGGTTCGATTCCCGGCACCTCCACGACACCGACGGCTGCGCCCCGGTCCACTCGGACCGGGGCGCAGCCGCTTTCCGGCCTGCCGTCGACCCGCCCCGCGGCAGCGGGAAGCTGGCGTGCCGCACGTCGCGGGCGAGCCTGCCGGGGTCGCCGGGTTGTCGACCGCCGGCTGTCAGCGGCCGTCCTGGCGCACGTGATCCGTGTCCTGGAAGAGACGATCTCGGCCACCGACCTGCTCAGGGAACTGTTCCGGCACCGGCAGCGCGGCGCGGATCTGGTCTACGAGGCGTACCAACCGGACATCGGCGGCGAGACCTGACCGCGCGGCCCCCGGCCGACCGCCGCGCGTTCAGGGCAGGTCGATCGGCAGCTTGATGCCGTCGAGGCTGTGCGGGCACGGGCAGTCCCGGTCGGCGGAGAGCCGGCCGACCGCGTCGAGCAGCACCTCGCGCAGTCGCGCGGTGTTCTCGCCGAAGACCCGGAAGACCTCCTCCTGGGTCACCGCGTGCCCACCCTCCACACCGGCGTCGAGGTCGGTGACGAGCGCGACCGCGGTGTAGCAGAGCGCCAGCTCGCGGGCGAGCACCGCCTCCGGATGGCCGGTCATGTTGATGATCGAGCCGCCGATCGCGGAGAACCACCGCGACTCGGCCCGGGTGGAGAACCTCGGCCCCTCCACGACGACCATCGTGCCCCCGTCGTGTGCCTCGATCCCGTGCGCGGCAGTGGAGGAGAGCACCGCGCCCCGGCCACGCGGACAGTACGGGTCGGCGAAGGAGACGTGCACCGCGCCCCTGTCGTAGTAGGTCTGCGCCCGACCACTGGTCCGGTCGATGAGCTGGTCCGGAACCACGAACGTCCCGGGTCCGAGTTCCGGGCGCAGCCCGCCGACCGCACAGGGGGCGAGGATCTGGCGTACGCCGAGCGACCGCAACGCCCACAGATTCGCCCGGTACGGGATCAGGTGCGGCGGAAACCGGTGGTCCCGACCGTGTCGGGGCAGGAAGGCGACCGCACGCCCGGCCACCTGCGCGATCGTCACCGGGTCGGACGGTGGTCCGTACGGGGTGTCGATCCGATGCTCGGAGGCATCTTCCAGCAGTGCGTAGAGCCCGGATCCACCGATGACCGCGAGTTCCGCCTGCACTGCCATGCCCCTGCCTCTCCAGTTTCTGTCCCGGCCGTCTCGCCAGAGCTTCGCCGGGTCGCCGAAACGTCGGCCGGCTTGCCGGTTTGTCGGCAAAGCGCTCTGTGGACTAGCCCTACAGACCTTAACCAGCGCCAGTGCCGCAAGCTATGGTGCGTGGCATGGCGTTTACTACGCGCAGGATCACCATCGATCCTGTCGATCCGGTCAGGCCGATGACGTGCCGGGCCGTGACGACCGACGACGAGACACGGCAGCGCCCCGGGGAGCGGTCTCTGGTCCTCGGGCCGGCCGAGTAGTGGGTGCTGGCGTGTTCGGCGAAGGGCAGGCGATCGGGGGACGATCGATGGAGTCGATGACCGGGCAGTTGCTGGTCGCGACCCCTGCGCTCAAGGACCCGAACTTCGACCGGACCGTGGTGCTGCTCGTGGCCCATGAGGCGGGCGGTGCGCTCGGAGTGGTGCTCAACCGGGCCACCGAGGTGCCGGTCTCCGAGGTGCTCGGCGCCTGGGGCGGCCTGGCCAGGGACCCGGCCGTACTCTTCGAGGGCGGCCCGGTGCAGCCCGAGTCGGCGATCTGCCTCGCCCGGATGCGTACCCCGACCCAGCGGGTGAAGGGCATCCACCAGGTCACCGGCGCGGTCGGCACAGTCGATCTCTCGGTCGACCCGGACCGGCTCCGCGACGCCGTCACCGGGATCCGGGTCTTCGCCGGCTACTCGGGCTGGTCCCCCGGCCAGGTCGAGGAGGAGGTCGCCCGGGGGTCCTGGTTCGTCCTGGACGCGCTCCCCGGCGACGCGTTCATGGAGCGCCCGGACGACCTCTGGCCGATGGTGCTGCGCCGGCAGGGCGGGATCATGGCGGCGGTCGCGCACTTCCCGCCGGACGTACTGCTCAACTGACCCTGCGCGGCACGGGCGGCCCCTCGGATGACCGGGGTCGAGAGGGTGTGTACTATTGCGCGGGTGCCCGGGAGACCGGGCAGGCGGTAGAGCAAGGGGCCGTGGCGCAGCTGGTAGCGCACCACACTGGCAGTGTGGGGGTCAGGGGTTCGAGTCCCCTCGGCTCCACCTTGTGTTTGTGCAGGTCAATCGGCATCAGTCATCGACTGGTGCCGATTTTTTGTGATCTTGTGGTCACGTCCGTGGTCACACAGCGCCCCACACTACGCTGCGGCGACCGGTGTTGAAACGTCCGAAAAAGTTGCCTCTGACCAGGGACTATTGCTGCTCCTCGGGATGTCCGGGATGTCTGGGCGGGAATGTGGGGCGCAGAACCGTGTAGTACGGCGGTGCCGGCCCGTGTCGCTACGTACGGATCGGTCGCCGGTTCACCTGTTCGACCTGTCGGCGCGAGGGAAGTCCTCCGGCGGATGATCGGGCCCAGCAGCCGCCGACAGCGCCGTCTGCGTTTGATCTCCTGCGCCCGGTGCTCTCGCCCCGGGTGAGGAACGCGATCTCGGAGGAGACGTTGCGGCTCGTCTTGGTAGCCATCACGCAACCGCCTCGACGTCGAGGCGAACATCCGGTCATGATCGGCCAGCCGGCGGCGCTCCACCTCGGCCGTGACCGTCGGCACCGACGGCCGCTGTACCGGGTGACCGCAGCGGCGGCGCCAGCGAAAGTCCGGCAGGGGTCGGCGGCGTCGCCGCCGATCACGCCGGTCCAGCTCAGGGAGCCGACGCACGCGGAGCGGCGATGACCGACAACTCGAGGACAGCCGGCAGGTCGGCCTTTCCGGGCCCACCTGCCCGGATCCACTCGATCAGGTCGGTGAGCACCGCGTCGTCGAGGACCAGGCCGAACCACACCGGGCGGGCGCCGGCCCGCCGGGCGGCCGGCGCCGGGTTGACCACGAAGACGTTGGACTGGGCGCAGACGTCCAGGCAGTCGCTGGTGCGTATCTGATGGTCCCGGCCCAGGGCCGCTCGGACCCGGTCGAGCTGGGCATCATGGTCGACCTGCGGATGCTTGGCCCGGCTGCCGCAGCAGCAGTCCCGGCACACGGTCACGGTGCAGCCCACGTCACCGCTCAAGACGGACCACCACGGTAGCCGGTGCGGATTCGCGCATTCTCCGCGCCGCGATCAAGCTGCGGGCGGTCACTTGAGCCAGTCGTTGCCGGGCAGCTTGCTGAGCTGCCGGATGTCGAGCGTCGGCGAGACCGATGACTTCGGGGCCACGCCAAAATGCTCCACCGCTTCGCGTACCCACTCGGCCGCGTCGATGTTGAGAGGGCCGGAGACCCACATGGCGTACGGCAGGTTGACGAACCGTCCATCCTTGACCGCCTTGAGGTTGCGGGATGCCGGGTTGGCCTTCAGGGTGTCGATCTTCTGCTGGTAAGACTGTCCCGGGTAGTCGACGAAGAAGATGACGTCCGGGTTCGATGCGGCGAGCCGTTCCCAGCCCACCTCGGTCCAGGTGTCCTTCACATCGGCGGTGGCGTTGGTGACCCCCGCGGCGTCGAAGATGGCCTGCGGGCCGCCGTACGATCCGGAGGTGAAGACGGCGTCGGTCCCGGAGTCGAAGAGGAACGCCGTCGGCTTCTCGCCACTCGTGGGGGCCGCCGCCAGTGTTGCCCGCCGCTTTTCGATGTCGGCGACGACGGCGTCCGCGGTCTCGCGGTGGTTGGTCAGCGTACCGACGTTGCGCAGGTCGGTGGTGAGCGCCGTCCACGCGTCCATCGTGCCGCGAGCGCCGTTGTCCTGCTTGCATGTCTCGCTGAGCAGGTAGGTCTTGATGCCGTGGGTCGTCAGGTCTTCGGGCATCAGGTTGCGGGACTCGCTGAACCCGTACCCGTAGCCGGCGAACATCATCTCCGGCTTGACCGCCAGGACGTTCTCCAAGGTGGGGTACTCGTCCCCGACCTGTTTCAGCTGATCGATCCGGGCCTCGGGATAGGCGAGCTCTAGTACGTCCCGGTCCTGGTCCATGCCGGTGACGGCGATCAGTTGGTCGCGTGCGCCGACGGACAGCACGATCGAGATGATGCCGCCGTCGTACGCGTACAGCCGGGTGACGGGCCTGTCGACACTCACGTCCTGCCCACAGTTCTGGACGGTGATGGCGCCGGGGGTCGCGCTCGATCCGGCATCGCCGGAGGCGCACGCGGTGAGGGTGGACAGGCCGAGCACAAGAGCGGTGAGACGGGTACGGCCGGGCGGAAAGACGGTCATGCCGGTGCGGGGTCCTCTCGGGGGTGGATGAGCAGGTGGTGCTGCGGGCGGTTGGGATGGGGCACCTGAACGGAGCCGACGCCGAAGTGCGTCTCGACGTGGTGGGCGCCGAGCACCTCGGCGGGCGGGCCGACGGCGACGATGCCCGCCGGCTCCGACGTCCGGTCGGCGCCCTCGCGCCAGCCGACAAGGGCGAGTCGGTCGAAGAAGCGCAGGGCGAGATCGAGGTCGTGCACGGTGGCCACCAGGGTCCGGGCGCGTGTGGCGAAGACCTCCAGGAGGTCGAGCTGCCAGGCGACGTCGAGGTGGTTGGTCGGCTCGTCGAGCAGCATCACCGGGCACTGCTGGGCCAGGCCGCGGGCCAGGGTGGCCCGGCGCCGCTCGCCGCCGGACAGCTGGTCGGCGACGGTGTCGATCCGGTCGGCCAGTCCGACGGCGTCGAGGGCGCCGCGCACGAGGTCGTGTTCGGCCCGGCCACCGCGGGCCCAGGGACGGGTCTGCGGCACGCGGCCGAGGGCGACCATCTCACCGACCCGTAGCTCGGAGGTCGTCACGTCTTCCTGGGGCACATAGGCAAGCCGCCGGGCGCGCTCCCGGTTCGGGAGCCGCCGCAGATCGACCAGCCCGCCCGCGCCGTCGGCGATCAGCGCGGTTCCGGAGCTGGGGTGCAGCACTCCGGCCAGCACCCGCAGCAGCGTCGTCTTCCCGGCGCCGTTCACCCCGACGATGCCGAGCCGTGTGCCGTCGGCGACGTCGAGGTCGACGCCACGCAGCACGGTGCGGCCGCCCAGCCGGGCGGAGACGTCGTGCAGGCGCAGGGCGGGGGTCATCGGTCACCACCGAACCGGTACGCGCCTCGGCCCATGAGCAGCAGGAACAGGGGCGCCCCGAGCACGCCGGTCACCACGCCCAGGGGTATCTCCTGCGGACGCACCGCCACCCGGGCCAGCACGTCGACCCAGACGAGGAACACCGCACCCGCCACCGCCGCGACCGGCAGGACGACCCGGTGCCGGGCGCCCACGACCAGCCGGGCCGCGTGCGGAACGAGGAGCCCGACGAATCCCACTCCTCCGCTGACCGCCACCAGCACACCGACGACCACGGACAGGGTCACGAACAGCGCCGTACGCAGCGCGGTCACGTTGATCCCGAGAGCCGCGGCCGTCTCCGGCCCGGCTGCCAGCGCGTCCAGCCAGCGATGCACGGCCAGCAAGCCGGCCGCGAGGACGACGACGGACGCGGCGGGTATCCAGAGCTTCTCCCAGGTGGCGCCGCCGACGCTACCCAGCATCCAGAACATCACCGAGTTGGCCGCGCGCTCGTCGTCGCTGAGAAAGACCAGCAGCGAGGCGATCGCCGACAACCCGGAGGACAGGACGACGCCGGAGAGCACGAGCCGGATCGGGGTCAGGCCGCCCTGCGCGGTGGCGATCAGCCAGATCAGCAGCGCGGATCCCATCGCGCCCAGCAGTGCTCCGATCGAGACTGCGTAGAGACCGAGCCCCGCGAGCGCGCCGGTGGTGAGGGCCGCGGTGGCGCCCACCGACGCGCCCGAGCTGATGCCCAGCAGGTAGGGGTCGGCCAGTGAGTTACGTACCAGGGTCTGCATGCCGGCACCGGCGATCGCCAGGCCCGCGCCCACGACCAGCGCCAGCAGCGCGCGGGGCAGGCGCAGTTCCCAGATGATGACGTCCCAGCGGCCGGCCGGCTCGCCAGCGAAACGATCCGTGACCGCCGCGACGACCTCGGCGAGCGGGACGCGCTCGGAACCGAAGGCCAGCGAGGCGATCACGCTGAGCACCGACACGACGGCCAGCACGAAAAGCAGCGGCCAGAACGGCAGCCGGCGCCGGGACATGATGAGGCCTCTCGGGTCTGGAGACCCCGATCGCGAGAGTCCACCGACGAGCATGTGAGCCGACAGGTCTTCGGACTCGGGGTCAACCGGCGGCACAGCCTTCCCAGAGAAGCGCTCCCCAGTGGCGAGATCGTGCCGCCGTCGCCCTCACCGCTGCGCGCCAGTCCCGGAATCTCACCGGAGTTCCCTGGCATCCCTGAAGGATGCGGTCGACTCGACCGGGACACTACACGCAGCACCAGACGGATTCAGCCGCCGAGGATCCCATCCTCGGTGACGTCGACCACTTGGTCTGCATTGAGGGCCACGACGTGGGCGAGCTTCCCGGCGATCGCCGGGAACTCGGCGGCTGCGGGTGACGAGGCTCTGGCGCAAGGTGCTGACGCACGGGCAGCCTGCGGCACCGCTGCATGCATCCCCGCGACCGGCCGCCAGCCGCGAGGTGCGGCCAGGACGATCGCCGAAGTCAGCGGATGCCGGCGACGGCGGCGTCCGCGCCGCCGCGCCAGATGAGTCCGGCTTCGGTGTACCCGGCGTCACGGAGGGCACGCAGATGCCAGGAAGCCGGAGGGGTCCACTCGGCGGCGTGCCCGTCGGGGTAGATCCGCTCGCGGCGTTCGACCAGCGGCGCCAGGGTGGGATCGGCGGCGACGTGGTTCCACCAGGCTCGCCAGGACAGCACCGCGCCGGCGGTGTAGCGGGCCTGGCGACGGGCCTCGGCGTCGGCGGACAACTGTTTCGTCAGCGTTGGCAGCCCGTCGTCGGGCATGTGGTCGGCGTTGACGAACATTCCTCCCGGGCGCAGCAGCTCGCGGATTTCGCCGTACAGGACGGTCAGCCGGTTCGGGCTCAGCCAGTGCAGGGCGGTGGCGGTGAGTACCGCGTCGAAGTGGTCGCGTGGCATCGCGGCCGCCCAGTCCGGCTTGTTGAGATCAGACGTGACGATGGCCGCGCGGCCATCCAGCGACGGACCCGCGATGGCGAGCAGGACGGGGTCTTGGTCGATGAGGGTGACCTCGGCATCGGGGAACCGGGCCAGGGCGCGCAGGGTGATGGTGCCGGTGCCGCCAGCGAGGTCGAGTAGCCGTGGCGGGCGTCGACCGGTGACGGCGGCCACGGCATCGAGCATCGCGGCGATGCGCTGTTCCCGGTCCGGCAGGTACGCCTCCTGTTGCCGGTCCCAGCTCTCCTGCCAGGCCGAGGGTGCGGCGACTACGTAAGGATCCATGCCGCAGACGGTAGTTACGTCGCTGGCGGCCGTCTAGACGGCATCAACGTGTTGAGGCTGGCGACGGCGCGTCCGCCGTCGGCGGACGCGCCGTCGCATCGAAGGCCGATATTTCTCGGGGTCAACTCGCGCCGTGCGTAGTACGAGCGCCTCAACCGCCACGCGCACCCCGGTCCGTCGTCAGCGCGGGGAGTGTGTAGCTCTTCCTTCTGACGGGCGTCGTCCCGGCGTGGTGGGAGTGAACACCGACTCGGTCGTCTTCCACCGCCTCTGATCTTGATGTTAGCTTCTGCAATATTGTGGCAAGAACCATATGAAGGCATCTGGGGGTGCGGCGATGGCCACCGCCCTGTTGAAGGGTGAGCAGGACCTGCTCGGGGTCGTGGCTCAGCGACGCCGGACCGGGCTCTGGCTGATTGCGCTGGTGGTCGGGCTGGTCCTGACCGGGGTGGTCGCGGTCGGGTCCGGCGCGATCGGGATCGCCCGGGTGACCGTGGCCCGGATCATCGGCCATCAGCTCGTGGGCGTGCCCGGCGAGGTGTCCTGGACCCTGCCGCAGGAGGCGATCGTCTGGCAGGTACGGCTGCCCCGGGTGCTGCTCGGCATGCTCGTGGGCGCCGGGCTGGCGGTGTGCGGAGTGGCGTTGCAGGCCATGGTGCGCAACGTGCTGGCCGACCCGTACCTGTTGGGTATCAACTCCGGGGCCTCCAGCGGTGCCGCCGCGGCGATCCTGTTCGGGGCCGGTGCCGGCTTCGGGGAGTACGCGTTGCCATCGAGCGCCTTCGTCGGCGCGCTGGCGGCGTCGTTGCTGGTCTTCCTGATCGCTCGCAGCGGTGGTCGGATTACCTCGATTCGGCTGCTGCTCTCCGGGGTCGCGGTCGGCTACGCCCTGTACGCCACCACCAGCTTCCTGATCTTCGCGTCCGGGTCGGCCGAGGGCGCCCGGTCGGTGATGTTCTGGCTTCTCGGGTCGCTCGGGCTGGCGCGGTGGGACGCCCTGCTTCTGGTGGCCGCGGTCGTGCTGGGTGGCACGATCCTCTACCTGACCGTCGCCGGACGGCGGCTCGACGTACTGGCCATCGGTGACGAGACCGCGCAGACTCTGGGTGTCTCGCCGGACAGGTTCCGGATGCGGTTGCTCGTGGCGGTCTCGCTCAGCGTCGGCGTGCTGGTCTCCGCCGCCGGCAGTATCGGATTCATCGGGCTCGTCGTCCCGCACCTGGCCCGACGCCTCGTCGGCGCCCCGCACGTGCGGGTGGTACCTGTCGCCGCGCTGCTCGGCGCCATCCTGCTGGTCTGGGCCGATGTGCTTGCCCGGGTCCTACTGGCCCCGCAGGAGATCCCGATCGGGATCATCACCTCCCTGCTCGGTGCGCCGTTCCTGGTCATCCTGATTCGTCGTCTGCACGCCACCGGCGCCTGAGCCCCCGATCCGTCGAGGAGAATGATGAAGACGATCCGTCTGGCTGTCGCCGTCGCCGCGTCCGCCACCCTGATGCTCGTCGCCGGGTGCGGTGGTGGTGACGAACCGACGGCGGCGGGCGGCGGGTACCCGCTCACCGTCACCAACTGCGGTGCGCAGGTCACCTTCGACGCCGCGCCGCAGCGGGTGGTCCTGCTCAAGAGCGCGGCCGTGCCGTACCTGCACTCGCTCGGCGTCATGGACCGGGTCACCGCGCGGGCCGGTCAGTACCCGAAGGAGTACTACGACGCCGCGACCATCGCCGAGCTGGACCGGATCCCACTGCTGACCGACAAGACCGACACCAGCGGCCACCTGCAAATCTCCAAGGAGGTGGTGATCAGCCAACAGCCGGACCTGGTGCTCGGTGAGGTCGACAACCTGTCCCGCGACACCCTCTCCGCGGTGAACATCCCCCTGTTGGAGGAGCCCGCGATGTGTCCTGACAGTAAGGCGGTGCCGACCTTCGACGACATCTATGCCCAGATGCGGAGCTACGGCAAGGTGTTCGGCCGCGACGCGGAAGCCACCGCCGCGGTGACCGCTCTGCAGGAGCGGATGGCCAAAGTCCAGGCAGAGGTGGGTACGTCGTCCGGGCGGACCGCGGCGGTGCTGTATCCGACGGTCGGTGGCGGGGTTACGTACGCCTATGGCACGGCCAGCATGGCCCATCCCCAGTTGGAGGCGGCGGGCCTGCGTAACGTCTTCGGTGACGTCAAGGAACGGGTCTTCGAGGTCACCGTCGAGGAGTTGCTCGGCCGCAACCCCGACGTGCTGATCCTGCTGTACGGCGACGGCGACCCCACGGCCGTCGAGCAGGGGCTGACCGGCCTGCCCGGCGCGCAGAACCTCAACGCCGTCCGCACCGGCAACGTGATGACCCAGCTGTTCAACTTCACCGAGCCGCCGACCCCGCTGTCGATCGACGGTCTGGAGCGGATCGTGCGGCGTTTCAAGGCGAATCCGTGATCCGGGCGACCGGGGTCACCTGGCACTACGGCGCCAACCCGGTCATCGACGGGGTCAGCGTGACCGCGAACCCGGGCCGTGTCCTCGGGCTGATCGGCCCGAACGGCAGCGGCAAGACGACCCTGCTGCGGCTGCTCTACGGCGCCCTGCTCAGCAGTACCGGACAGGTCGTGGTCGACGGTGACGATTTGACCGCTCTGCCGTCGCGGGAAGCCGCACGCCGGCTGGCCGTCGTCGTCCAGGAAAGCGGTGGCGAAACAGCGCTGACCGTGGCGGAGCTGGTGCTGCTGGGCCGGGGCCCGCACCTGTCGACGTTCCAGCGCACGGGTACGGCCGACCGCGAGATCGCGGCCCGCTGCCTGAGCCGGGTCGGTGCCGCCCACCTCGGGCCGCGGGCGTTCGTCCAACTTTCCGGCGGCGAGCGTCAGCGGGTGCTGATCGCCCGCGCCCTTGCCCAGCAGGCCACCCACCTGCTGCTCGACGAGCCGACCAACCACCTCGACATCCGTTACCAGCACGAGATCCTTCACCTGATTCGCACCCTGGACACCTGCTGCGTCGTCGTGCTGCACGACCTCAACCTCGCCGCCCGGTACTGCGACGACCTGGTGCTGCTCGGCAACGGTGGGGTCGTCGCCGCCGGCACCACCGACGAGGTGCTGGACCCTGCGCTCCTCGAACCCGTCTACGGCATCGGGATCCGGCGCCTGGACCTGGAGGGCGCCATCCACCTGCTGTTCCAGCCCGTCGAGCGGGCCGCCGAGGAAAGGAGCGCTGCTGCATGAGTGCGCAGGACCGCATCAACGCCTACTGGGCCGGCCGTGCGCCGAGCTACGACGAGTACCAGCAGCGCCCCGACCGTTTCGCCGCCGACCAGCAGGCCTGGTCGGCGATCTGGGAGCAGGCCCTGCCGCCGGCCCCGCTCGACGTGCTCGACGTCGGCACCGGCACCGGTCAGGCCGCCACCGTCCTGGCCGGCCTCGGTCACCGGGTCACCGGAATCGACCTCGCGGACGGGATGCTGGAGCGCGCCCGCGAGCACGCCGCCGCCATCGCGAACGGGCCGGTCATCCGGCACGGCGACGCCGTCCACCCGGACTTCCCGGCTGCCAGCTTCGACGCGGTGACCAGCCGGTACCTGATGTGGACCCTCCGGGAACCGGAGGTCGCCGTGGCGAACTGGGTCCGCCTGCTGCGCCGGGGCGGCACGGTCGCGGTGGTCGACAGCACCTGGTTCCCCCACGGCCTCGACAACGCCCCGGAGAACATGAGCGCCCACTACGACACCCAGGTCCAAGCCGTGCTGCCCCTGGCCACCGCCACGTCCATCGACCAGACCGTCGCGGTCCTGGAGAAAGCGGGTCTGCGGGAGGTCACCGTCACGCCCCTGACGTCGATCTACGAACTCGACCGGCGCTTCGGGGTGGCCCCGAACCACGACCTTCAGATGCAGTTCCTCATCACCGGCCAGCGGTAAGGCCGCGATACCAGCCCTCTGCCGCTTGCCGGTGGTGGTCGTATTCGGGCCTGGGGTCAGCGGGTGGCTGATGGATGTTGTCGTGACGTCGGCGGGGTCAGCAGTCCGGCGACGGCGGGGCTGAACCGGTCGATGTGCCGCCACAGGTCCGGCAGGTCGGCTGCCAGGCCGGCCACCAGCGGGTCGGTGTGGCGCAGGAAGGACAGGTGCCGGCAGGCGTGCACCGCGACATCGACCGGCCGGACCGTGACCGACGCCGGCGCGAGCGGGTCGTCCTGGCCGGCGATCGCCTCGGAGTGGACGGGGGTCGACCGCCCGGTCTCCGGGTCCGGGTCGGGCAGCGCTGCGTAGGTGAGGACGATTCCGGTGTCCTGGGAGCGCCACGATGTCGAGTGGAGCAGGGCGTGCGGGTCTCGGTGGGACAGGCCGGCGAGGTTCCGGGCCACGGCGTCCGGGTGTTCGCCCTCGGTCAGCGCTCCGGCGCGTACCCGGAACCGCAGTCCGTCCCGGACGGCGCTGAGCAGGATGGTCTCGACCTCGACCGGCACCGCCGGTGCGGCCGGCGGGTCGGTCAGGTCGGGACGTGCCGTCGTTCCGTATGCCACGATGCGCAGCATATGCAACTGCGAAAAGTTGGCAGTAACGTTCGCGGGTGTCCGGTGTCGGTCATTCGATCGGTACGGCCCGCAGGGCCCAGCGTGGACCGTCGGGCGTGTCGTCGAGCTGGACGCCTCCGACGGCGAGGGATTCCCGGATGCCGTCGGCGGCGCCGTAGTCGTTGCGCTGCCGTAACCGCTCGCGTAGCGCGACGAGTGGCTCCACCAGCGGGCGGAGCCGCTCGTCGGGATTCTGTAGTCCGGTCGTGGCTGCCTGGCCGAGCCGGACGACGAGGGTACGCAGCACGGTGCGGGCCTGCGTGGTGCCGTCGTCCTCCTCGGTGTCGGCCGCCCAGGTGTGTACCGCCGTCTCCAGGTCGAGGACGGCGCTGACCATCGCCTCGGCGTCGCCGCGCCGCAGGCCGTCGTCGAACCTCGCCGTGCAACGTGCGGCCGTCTCGGTCAGCGTGGCCGGCGCCGGCTGGGCCGGTGCTCGCGGCGTCTGGCCCGTTGTCCGGGGCCGGGGAATCCGGGACCGGCCGTGGACCAGGTCGCGCAGGTCGGTCAGGGTCAAGGTCGCGCCGGCCGGGAAGACCTGGCTGCGCCCGTCGCGGCGCACGGTCATTCCGCCGCGGCCGACCACCTCCACCTCGGCGGCGCCGAGGTCGAGCAGCACGGCGGTGTGCTCGTCGACACCGAGGACGGCGGCGTCGGCGGGTAGCTGCTGTTCGAGGACGCGCAGGCGCGGTTCTCCGAGGTAGGCGTACCGGGTGTCGTGGGTGCCGCCCTCGGTGTTGTCGTAGTGCGGGATGACCGCCACCGGCAGGTCGAGGTGGCCGAACAGGTCGAGCCCGTCGAGCCAGTGCGGCGCTGCGCCGACCTTGTAGATCTCGTAGACCGGCACCGTGAACCGGCCCATCGTGGCCGCGGCGGCGGAGGCGAACACGACCACACCGTGTGGCCGGGTGAACCGGTCGCGCAGGACGTGTGCCGCCCGGTTGGCCCGCCAACACGCCAGTGCGTAGGTCGGGCTGCCTGGACCGGAGAAAATCCAGTCGGCGGCGGTCAACGCCGCCAGCGCCCGGTCGGTGTCGTCGTCACCGCCACCGTGCAGGCCGGCGGGCACGGTGACCCGCAGGCCGACACTGGTGAGGAAGTACGACCGGGCCTTGGCGGATATCTCGGCCGCGTTCTGCTGGAAACCGTACGGCGTGTCCACCAGCACGGCCCGGGGATCAGGCCGGCCGATCAGGTCGACGAGTCGACGGTGGACGCTCACCATCGTCGGGCTGGTCTCACCGGATCCCATGATCGCGACGACACCAGATGCCCCGGACCGCATAGGCCACCTCCCGGCTGGGGCCCGAACGACGCCTCGACGCGCTGCAACCGTAGCCCGCCGTACCCGGCCACGTCACGGCCGGCGGCGCTCCTAGCCGTTACCGCCGGGCATCCGGATCCTGGCCGATGGGCCGGAAGGGAACCCCCTTCCGGCCCGTGCGACGGTGGGCCGCGCTCGACCGCCGCTACCGGCCCCCCGACGGTGGCTGGTCCGCGGCGGTGGCGAGGTGCAGGGACAGTTCCCGGACAAGGTCGTCCATCGACTGCCCCGACTGCGCCTGTAGCAGGCCGAGAGCGAGGTCGGCGAGGAGGAAGAAACCCAGGGTTTTCGCCTGTTCGGTGGGGAAGGTGGCGAGGAGGGCTTCGGCGCCGTCGAGGTCGCCGCGTCGGCGTGCGGCGATGACTCCGGCGGCGCGTTGCACCGTCTCGGCGACGTGGACCGGATCGGGGTGGCCCACCGGTGGTCAGATCTTCGGCTGGCTGGCCCGGGCCGCGTCGAACCGGGCGGTGACGTCGGTCCAGTTGACCAGATTCCAGAGTCGGTCGACGTAGTCGGGGCGGACGTTGCGGTATTGCAGGTAGTAGGCGTGTTCCCAGGCGTCGAAGACGAGGATCGGGGTGGAGCCCTGCCCGACGTTGCCGTGGTGGTCGTAGACCTGCTCGACGATCAGCCGGCGGCTGAGCGGTTCCCACGCGAGGACTCCCCAGCCGGAGCCCTGGACGCTCTTGGTGGCGGCGGAGAGCTGCTTGCTGAAGGCGTCGAAGGAGCCGAAGTGTTCGTCGATGGTGGCGGCGAGGTCGCCGTCGGGGCGGTCGCCGCCGTCGGGGGAGAGGTTGTTCCAGAAGATCGAGTGGAGTACGTGGCCGGAGAGGTTGAACGCGAAGGTCTTCTCCAGTCCGACCAGGGTTTCGTAGTCGCCCTTGTCGCGGGCCTCGGCGAGTCGGTCGAGGGCGTCGTTGCTGCCCTTGACGTAGGCGGCGTGGTGCTTGCTGTGGTGCAGCTCCAGGATCTCGCCGGACATGGCGGGTTCGAGTGCGCCGTAGTCCTAGGGCATGTCGGGGAGCGTGTAGACGGCCATCCGCGAATTCCTTCCCAGTCCTGCCAACAAATTGCTTCTGCCACACTATGGCAAGAATGGCGATCGGAGGGCGACTTGGCCGGCGTGACGGAAGACGCACACGAACGCGTGGCAACAGCCCTTGCCGCGTTGCGAGACAGCGGTGGGCGTCGGACCGCGGGGCGGCAGGCGGTCCTGCAAGCGCTCGCGAACGCCACCCACCTCAGCGCCGCGCAGGTACGCGACCGGATCGCCACGTCGGCGTCTGTGTCGACCTGTCCACGGTGCACCGCACCCTGAACGCCCTGGTCACGGCCGGGGCCGTGCACGCGAGCCGGTCGGCCAGCACCAGGGTCGGTCACGCGGGTGGCTGGACCGTGACGAATGGCGAGCCGTGACCGGACCGCCGCGAAGCTGTCAGTGCGGGGCTTTGCGGGCCGGCCGGGTGAGCTGGGCGGTCAGCAGTCGGGGTGCTTCGGCGAGTGAGGGGCCGTACCAGGTCAGGTGTCGTCCGGAGACCAGGGCGCAGGGGGCGTCGGGGAACGCCTCGGGGCCGTCGGCGGGGGAGAACGGGTAGGGCTCGTCGGGCAGTACGACCAGGTCGGGCGCTGCGGCGCGCAGGTCGTCGAGCGTCGGCCGAGGGTACCGGTCGGAGGTGTCGGCGTAGAGGTTGCGTAGGCCGAGCCGGAGTAGCACGTCGGAGGTGAAGGTGTCGCCCCCGGCAACGATCCAGGGGCGCCGCCAGACCGGAACGATGACGGTACGTGGCGGGATGGCCGGGGTGACGGCGGCCCAGGCGGCGCGGGCCTGTGCCAGCCACTCGGGCTCCTGGCTGGTGCCGAGGTCCCGCAGCAGGTCGGCGAGTTCGTCGAGCGCCTGGTCGACGGTGCGGGGATAGGTGAGCCGAACCCGTACCCCGGCCGCCTCGATCGCTTCGGCGTCGGAGCGCTGGTTCTCCTCGACGTTCATGAGTACGACGTCGGGGTGCAGGGCGAAGATGCGGTCGAGATCCGGGTACTTGCTGCCGCCGACGCGGGGCACGTCCAGTCCGGCGGGGTGGGTGCAGTAGTCGGTGGCGCCGACGAGGAGCCCGGGCAGGGTGGCCGCGACGGCTTCGGTCAGCGACGGGACCAGGGACACCACTCGCATCGCTGTTCCTCCTGTCCGCGCTGGAGCAGGCCTATTCTGGCCGGTGCCGCGAGCCCACGCCCGGAGCGGGGCTCGCGGCACCAGCGGTAGCGGGCGTTCAAAGAGCTACCGCAGGAGCGGGCGGCGGTGAGGGGTCAGGTCACGAACCGTAACGCAGGTGGACGACGTCGCCGACGGTGATGGTTCCGCCGCGGGTGGCGGTGGTCGGGCTGCCGCCGTCGCGGGACATCTTCCAGGTGGTGGTGCCGGTGTTGGCGAGTCCGTTGATCGCGGTGATCGTGCCGGTGCCTGAGCTGGGGGTGACGGCGGTGACGCAGCCGGCTGGCGCGGCGCTGGTCGCGGCGGCGGTCAGGACGGTGCCGAGCGTCGTGGTGGCGGCGGTCGGGGTGAGGGTGACCGCGCAGGGCAGGACGGTGGTGCCGTTGTCGACGACGAGGGTGATCTTCGCCGGGGTGCCGGCGGTGAATCCGCTCGCCGCGACCCATCTCGGAGCGCCGGCCGTGACCGGCGTGGGCGGTGCGGCAGTGAACCCGCTGCCGCCGAGGGCGCGGACGGCGTCGATGGAGGCGTAGCCGGAGGGGCTGGTGTCCGAGGGCAGATATTTGAAGCCGCCGCTGGACAGTTGCTGGGCGCGGAGGAAGTCGATCGGGGTGCGGCCGGCTGCGGTGGTGAAGTCGACGCCTTGGTGGGGAATGCCGCAGGCGTTGAGGCCGGAGACGGCCCAGCCGTTGGAGTCGGTGTTCGCGCCGAACATGGAGTTGAACGCGCCGGTCGTGTTGATCAGCTTGCTCTTGAGGAACGTCTTTGCCTGGACCACGTCGGTGTCGGTGTTCGGTACCCCGGCGACGCAGAGGGCGGCCATGGCGGCGCCGGTCATATCGATGTCGCTGGGCGCGGCGAGTTGGGACGGGTTGCCTTCGGCCTGGTTGAAGTTCCAGCCTCCGTCGTTGTGCTGGTTGTTGCGGATCCTGGTGACGGACAGGTCGAGCAGCCGTTGCGGGATCCGGGCGTTGCCGGTCTGGGTTTTGGCGCCGGCGAGGGCGAGGACGGCGAAGACGGTGCCGTTGAAGTTCGCCGGTGGGCCGTAGTAGCCGGCGGTGCCGGTCTGCCAGTAGCCGACCACGTCGGCGATGAGGTTGCGGGAGGCGGCGACGCGGGCGGGGTCGATGCCGGCGGCGTAGGCGTTGAGGATGCCGCGTTCGTAGTCGGTGACGACGGGTGAGCCGCCGGGCCAGGAGGCGGCGCCCAGGTGGGTCTGGTACGCGGCGCGGGCGTTCTTGGTGGTGTCGCCGCCGGGGTAGACGTCGACCGGGTGGGTGCCGGCGGCGGCGAAGGCGCTGAACGCCCACTCCAGGGACAGGCCGGCGCCGGCGTAACTGCCGTCCGGGGCTTGCAGGGTCTTCAGGTACGCGACGCCGTTGTTACGGGCGGTGGTGATCTGGGCCTGGGTGGATGTCGCGGCGGCCGGTACGGCCACCACCACCGTCAGGGCGGCGGTAGCCAGTGTGGCCAGGGTGAGGGTGAGGGGTTTACGGCGCATCGGGTTCCTCCGGTTCGGGGCTCGACTCGGCCCCGGAACCCGGACCGGACGGCGACCGGCGGGACGGTGGGGCGGGCCGGACCCATGGGCGCGTGGGACGGATACCGCAGGTGGCGCGTCGCCGCGCGGGTGTTCGGGCTCGGGCGCGAAGTCGCACCCCTACCGTTGCGCGTCAGCCCCGGACTTGTGACCGGGTTCCCCCACACGTCGACGGCGGTGACGCTACGACAACGATCAACGTCGCGCTGTTACCCAGCCGACATCGGTCGGCGATTGACGCTGGCAAGACCACTGTGTTGCGATGAAGTGCTCCAGCACCCAGGGGAAGCCGGTCAAATCCCGGCACTGGCCCGCAGCCGTAGGTTCCGCAGCGTCGGGACGAGTCGGATTACCTGGCTGGAGATGCGTCAGCGTCGTCGAGGTCACGATGCGGGTACCGCGCCGGGAAAGGCACCGGGGCGGCGGCCGTGTCTACGCCGCTCACACCCCTGGAAGAGCCGCCCATGCCGTCCCTCACCCGCCGATGGTCCCGTCTCGGGGCCGCCGCCGTCGCACTGCTCACCCTCGGCGTCACCGCGGTGGCGGTGTCGACGGCCGCCGCCGCCGATCCGATCGAGGCGTGCACGCCGACCAGCGGCGCGATAGTCGCCGTCGACTTCCGTCCGTGGAACGGTCAGGTGCTGCGGGGCTGCGACGCGACCCCGACGACCGGCTTCGAGCTGTTGCACGAGGCCGGGTTCACCACGGCCGGCACGGCGCACGACGGGTCGGGTTTCATCTGCCGGATCGGCAACGCGGCTTTCGACGGCGGTACCCAGTATCCGACGCCGGAGCGGGAGGCGTGCCAACTCACCCCGCCCGCGACCGCGTACTGGTCGTACTGGTACGCCTCGCCGGGGCAGGAAGGGTGGACGTACAGCCCGCTCGGGGCGATGGAGATGGTGCCGGGGCCGGGGGAGGTGCAGGCGTGGGTCTTCGGCGGCACCGACATCGGCGGTACGACGGGCCGGCCGACGTTCACCCCGGACGAGGTCCGAGCCGCCGGCCCCACGCCGTCTCCCACCGTCTCCCCGACTGCCGGTCCCGGCGGGCCGGGCGCCCCGCCGACCGAAGCGCAGATCGCCGCCGCCTCTTCCTACCTGGTCGGGAAGCTGACCGACGGTGACCATGTCTACAACCCGGATGGGCAGTTCGTCGACCACACCCGCAGCATCGTGGTCGCGACGGCGCTCGCCGCCTCGGGCGGGCAGGACCCGACCCTGACGAAGATGCGCGACTACCTTGCCGCGCATGTGGAGGCGGCGGTCCTCCCCGACGGTGCCGACGGGCTGCCCAACCAGTTCAACGCGGCCAACCTCGCGCTCCTGGTCACCATCACCGGCGGCGACCCGCGTGACGTCGGCGGTCGAGACCTGTTGGCGGTGCTCACCGATCGGGTGTGCACGGCGGCCGACGCCGGCGCGGGCTGCACTGCGGCCGGGGACTTCGCCGGCTCGTATGCCCCGGTGACGCACGCGTTCGCGCTGCTCGCCCTGCGCCGCGCCGGGGTGACTCCACCGGCGGCCACGGTCGAGCGGCTGTTGCAGTGGCAGTGCGCCGGGGGTGGGTTCGCCGACTCGCTGATCGCGCCCGGTGACCCGTGCACACCGGATCCGGCGAACACCGGTGCGGCACTGCTCGCCCTGTCCGTACTCGGCGGGCACGATAGTGAGGTCACGGCCGCGAAGGCGTACCTGACGGGGGCGCAGCGGGCCGACGGCGGCTACCTGCCCTATGTCGGTGCCGGGGCGTCGGACAGCTACACCACCGCGATGGCGGCGCAGGGGCTGCTCGCGGTCGGGGCGGCGGAGCCGGTCGCGGCGGCGCGCGGTTTCCTCGCCGCCCGGACGGCCGCCGACGGCGGCCTGAGCCCGGATGCGACGGTGACCGAGTCGGACCTGGTCGCGACCTCGGGCGCGCTGCCGACCCTGGCCGGGCGGAATCTCGCCACGCTGACACATCCGCTCGGTGGGGAGCCGCCGCAGGGCCCGACGCCGGATCTCGCCAGGGGTGTGGCATGGCTCGTCGCACCGGCGCAGCTCGTCGACGGCCGCTACTACGAATCGTTTCCCGGCTTTCCGGAGTTCGGGCTGACGATCGACGGCGCGTTCGCGCTGGCCGCCGCCGGTCTCGACGACGCCAAGCTGCGGGCGATCACCGATTTCATCCGCAGCGGCGGCAAGGTCGGCGAGAGTGAGTTCACCGTCGACAGTTGGCTGGGGATCGGCACCGAGTTTCCGTCCGGCGGCGCGATCGGCAAGGTCGCGCTCCTCGCCCAGGTCACCGGCTACGACCCGGGCACCTTCGGCGGCCACGACCTGATCACCGCCCTGCACGACATCACCTGCACCACGGCCGATCCGGCGACCGGCTGCGCCGCCGCCGGGAACTACCGCAACGCGCCGTCGGTGTTCGCGCAGGTCCTGGGCGTCATCGCGCAACTGCGGGCCGGGCGGACGCAGGACGCCGCCGCCCCGATCGAGTTCCTCAAGAGTCTCCAGCGGGCCAACGGCGCGTTCCCGAGCCTGATTCCGGCCGAGGGCAGCGGTGACGAGGTCGACAGTACGGCGATGGCCGCGATGGCCCTGGCGATGCTTCCCGACGACCCGGATGCCGTCACCGCCGTCGACAGGGCCCTCGGCTGGATCGCCGGCCAGCAGCAGGCCGACGGCGGGTTCCCGGGCGCGGCCGGCATCTCCACCAACTCCACCGCGTTGGCGATCCAGGGGATGACGCTGCGGCGCGGGACCTACAGCAGCCAGATCGGTAAGGCACTGGCGTTTCTGGCCGGGCAGCAGAATCCCGACGGCGGATTCAACGTCGCGGCCGACGGGCAGGCAGGCTCTGACGTCCGCGCCTCGACCCAGGTCGTCGGCGGCGCGACCGGGATCTCGTTCGGCACCCTGCTACGCGACGTGCACGACCTCGACCCTTCCCCGACGCCGTCCCCGTCGCAAACCCCGTCCCCGTCGACCTCACCAACCCCGTCACCGTCGGTATCCAGCGAACCGAGCGCGACGCCGCCACCGGACGCGATGCCGGTGACCGGCGCTTCGATCGTCTCGCTGACCCTCGGCGCGCTCGTCCTGATCATCGCCGGTGTGGTCCTGCTCGTACTCGCCCGCCGCCGCCGGACCACCATCGACACGGCAGGCCGGTCATGATCCGCCGTATCGGCGCCGCCGTCGCCGCGCTGGCCGTGGCGCAGGCGGCGGCCGTCGTCGCCCCGGCAGCCGCGTACGCGGCGCCGCTGCCGTTGGGCCAGTGCACCACCCGCTCCGGGGTGATACTCGCCGTGGACTTCAGCCGGTGGGGCGGCCCACTGCTGCGCTCCTGCGGCACCACCCCGACCACCGGCTACCAACTGCTGAACCAGGGCGGTTGGAAGACCGCTGGCACCGGACACGACGGACCGGCGTTCATCTGCCGGATCGGCTACTCCGGCTTCCGCAACGGCACCCAGTACCCGCCGCCGACCGAGGAACGCTGTGTGCTGACCCCGCCGGCGTCGGCGTACTGGTCGTACTGGCACGCCGATCCCGGCGCCAACAGCTGGGAGTACAGCCAGCTCGGGGCGATGAGCTACAAACCGAAGCCGGGCAGCGTCGACCTGTGGATCTTCGGCGGGACCGACATCGGCGGCACCAAGGGCCGGCCGACGTTCAGCCCGGACAGCGTCCGGGCCCACAACACCGCCCCGGTCCCGAATCCACCACCGGCCCCGGCCCCGACCACCAACCGGCCCGCCCCCGGCGGCAACCCACCTCCGGCGCAGGCGCCCGCACCACCCGCGACAGCCGACGACGCCACCACGGTGCCGGTGCCGACCGGTCCGACCAGCACCCTCGGCGCGACCCCGCCCGCCACGGTGTGGCCGTCCGGCGCACCGAGCCCGACGGCCTCGAACGGCGGCGCCGGGCCGACCGACACCGGGGGCAGCGGCGGCCCGACGGTGGTCGACGCCGTCCCCACCCGGGCCGCACCCGCCGACCGTGGCTCGGCCGGCCCGCTGCTGATCACCCTCGGCGTACTCGCGCTGCTCGGGAGCGGCGGCGCGGTACTCGGCTGGCGTCGCCGCCGTACCGGCCCGGACGCCGCGCCACCGGTGGAACCGGCACCGTGACCCGCGCTCGGTTCAGCACGCGGCCGCGCGTGGCGCCCGGCCCGGCGTGAACACGGCGAGTCTTCGCGCCGCGCGGCTGCCCCGAGGGCTGCATCCGGTCGCCTGGTGGCTGTGGGCACTCGCCCTGGCCACCGCGGCCAGCCGCACCAGCAACCCGCTGCTGCTGGCCCTCATCTTCGCCGTACTCGGCTTCGTGGTCACCGCCCGGCGCACCGACGCGCCCTGGGCCAGGGCGTTCCACTACTACCTGATCCTCGCGCTGTCGGTCATCGTCATCCGGGTCGTGTTCCGGATCGTCTTCGCCACCGGCGTCACCCCCGAGGACCACATCCTGTTCCGGCTGCCGCATGTGCCGACCCCCGACTGGTATGCCGGGATCCAGATCGGTGGCCCGGTGTCGCTGGAGGCGACCCTCTCGGCCGCGCTGGACGGGCTCCGGCTCGCCTGCCTGCTCTGCTGCATCGGCGCCGCGAACAGCCTCGCCAACCCGAAACGTGCCCTGAAGGTGCTGCCCGGCGCGCTCTACGAACTCGGCGTGGCCGTCACCGTCGCGCTCAGCGTCGCACCGCAGCTGGTGGAGAGCGTGCAGCGGGTCGCCCGGGCCCGCCGACTTCGTGCCGGCCGCTCCCGTGGTCTGCGGGCGGTACGCGCGATCGCGTTGCCGGTGCTGCACGACGCCTTGGACCGGTCGCTACGGCTGGCTGCCGCGATGGACTCCCGTGGCTACGGCCGGACCGGCACCGCCACCCGCACCTCCCGGCGCCTCACCGGCGCCCTGATGCTCACCGGCATGGCCGGCCTGTGCATCGGCGTCTACGGCCTGCTCGACCCGAGCGTGCCCCGCCCCGTCAGCCTCGGCGCCCTGGCCACCGGCATCGTCCTCAGCGTCACCGGCCTGGCCGTCGGCGGGCGGCGGGTCTCCCGCAGCCGCTACCGCCCTGACCCCTGGCAGTGGCCGGAATGGGTCGTCGCCGGCTGCGGCATCGCCGCCGCCGTCGTCCTCACCGCCGGGACCGGCTACGACCCCGCCGAGCTGAACCCCGGCCTGTACCCGCTGGCGTGGCCGACCCTGCCGCTGCTACCCACCGCCGCGATCCTCCTCGCGGCGCTCGCCGCGTTCGCCGCACCCCCACCACCACGGCCCAGACCGATCGCCGTTCCCGCCGCCGGAGCCCACCCGTGATTCGCTTCGACCACGTCAGCATCACCTACGCCGACAGCCCTCGACCGGCGCTGCGCGACGTCACCCTCACGATCGACGAGGGTGAACTGTGCCTGGTCGTCGGGCACACCGGATCCGGCAAGTCCACCCTCCTCGGCGCGATCAACGGCCTCGTCCCGCACTTCACCGGCGGCACCCTCACCGGCCGGGTCACCGTCGCCGACCGGTCCACCGCCGAGCACCCACCGCGCGAGTTCGCCGAACTCGTCGGCGTCGTCGGACAGGACCCGGTCGCCGGGTTCGTCACCGACACCGTCGAGGAGGAACTCGCCTACGGAATGGAACAACTCGCCCTCACCCCGACGGTGATGCGGACCCGGGTCGAGGAGACGCTCGACCTGCTCGGCCTCGCCGACCTGCGCCACCGGGGCCTGCACGAACTCTCCGGCGGCCAGCAGCAGCGGGTCGCGATCGGCGCCGCCCTCACCGCCCACCCCCGGGTACTCGTCCTCGACGAACCCACCTCGGCGCTCGACCCGACCAGCGCCGAGGACGTCCTTGCCACGATCACCCGCCTCGTGCACGACCTCGGGATCACCGTCGTCCTCGCCGAACACCGCCTCGAACGCGTCATCCCGTACGCCGACCGCCTCGTCCTGCTGGGCGGTGACGGCACCGCCCGGCACGGCGATCCGGCCACCCTGCTGGCCGACAGCACCGTCGCCCCACCGATCGTGCACCTCGGCCGCCTCGCCGGGTGGGCACCGCCACCGCTGTCCGTCCGCGACGCCCGCCGACACACTCCCACCCTGCGGCAGCGGCTACCCGCCACACCACCGGTCCCACACCGTCCCGCATGCGCCGACGGCGAGGTGACGCTGACCGCCAGGGGAGTGGTGGTCCGGCACGGCCCGGTCGTCGCCGTTCGCGGCGCCACCCTCGACCTGCGGGCCGGTGAGGTGGTGGCGTTGATGGGCCGCAACGGATCGGGCAAGTCGTCCCTGCTGTGGGCGTTGCAGGGCGCCGGCCGCCGCGCCGGCGGCACGATCCGCACGGGTGGTTCCGACCCGGCCAAGGTCACCCCGGTCGAGGCCCGTCGGCTGGTCGGGCTGGTGCCGCAGACCGCCACCGACCTGCTCTACCTCGACAGCGTCGGCGCCGAACTCGACCAGGCCGACCGCGACGGCGCCACCCCGGGAACCGCCCGACGGCTCCTCGACGACCTCACGCCCGGCATCGCCGACGCCGCACATCCCCGCGACCTGTCCGCCGGACAGCAGCTGGCGCTGGTCCTGGCCATCCAACTCGCCGTCACACCCCGGGTGGTACTGCTCGACGAACCGACCCGAGGACTCGACTACACGGCCAAAGCCGCCCTGGTCCGCACCCTGAACCAACTCGCCATCCAGGGGCACGCGGTCGTCGTGGCCACCCACGACGTCGAGTTCGCCACCGCCGCCGCCGACCGGGTCGTCGTCATGGCCGACGGCGACATCGTCACCGACGGCCCCGCACCGACGGTCCTGACCGCCTCACCGACCTTCGCCCCACAGATCACGAAGATCCTCGCCCCGCTGCCGTACCTCACCGTCGGCCAGGTCGCCGCCGCCCTCGACACACCCCAGGCGCAGCCGTGACCGCCGTACAGGTTCCGGCCCGGGCGACCGCGACGATCGTGATGGCGTCGTTCGTGGGCCTCGTCGCCTTCCTGTGGCCGTTCGTCGTCGCCCCCGGCACGTTCGGCGCCGCCGAGACCCCACCGCTGATGTTCGGCGCCCTGCTCGTCCTCGTCCTCGCCGTCGTCTTCGCCGAGATCGCCGACCGGCGCATCGACGCCAAAGCCCTCGCCATGCTCGGCGTCCTCTCCGCGATCAACGCCGCACTACGCCCCCTCGGCGCCGGCACCGCCGGCATCGAAACCGTCTTCTTCGTCCTCGTCCTCGCCGGACGGGTCTTCGGCCCCGGCTTCGGGTTCGCGCTCGGCTGCACCTCTCTGTTCGCCTCCGCCCTCCTCACCGGCGGCGTCGGACCGTGGATGCCGTACCAGATGTTCGGCTGCGCCTGGGTCGGCATGCTCGCCGGCCTACTACCCAAAGCAAGCGGCAAGGCGGAGATCGCGCTGCTGGCCTGCTATTCGGCGGTCAGCGGCTACCTGTTCGGGTTCATGCTCAACCTGTCCTTCTGGCCGTTCTCCCTCGACCCCGCCAGCTCCATCGCCTACCAACCCGGCCTGCCCCTGCTCGAACAGTTCCAGCGATACTTCGCCTTCTTCACCGTCACCTCGCTCGGCTGGGACACCGGCCGCGCCGTCACCACCGCGATCCTCGTCACCCTCACCGGCCCGGCGGTCCTCGGTGCCTTCCGCCGCGCCGCCCGCCGAGCGAACTTCCACACCACACCCAGCTTCGAGCCCGCCAGGCGGGGCGCCGACCGTGGAGCATGACGACGCCTCCGCCCGAGCACCAAACGACGCCCGCGAGCCGCGGGTCACGCAATCCGGCCGTCCCGACGCGGCGACAGCGGTGTACCCGTGCCCGGCCTGCGCCGCGCTGTGAGCCGACCCGGCCTGCGCCGCGCTGGTGAGACGATCCGCACACTTCCGCGTTGCAGGACGCTTCTGCCTTCCACACAGTGGGACGGCGGCGGCTATCATCGGCGTCAGCGCTGGTTCGCCCCGTCCGTGCAGGCGGGGCGTCGTAAGAGGGAACCCGGTGAGAATCCGGGACTGCCCCGCAGCGGTGAGCAGGAACGACCGCCGTCAACGGCACTGGGCGCACCCGCGCCTGGGAAGCGACGGCCAGTAGGAGACCGGACCCCAGTCCGGACGTGCCCGCGAGTCCGAAGACCTGCCCGCGCCGCACACACCGACCGGGTGTGTGCTGCCGCCGGCCTCGCGGGTGGGCCGGGCGGACCGCGTACCCGTCCGGTACCGCCTACCACGGCGCCCGACGGTCGGTGTGGTCTGTCCTTCCTGCCGCAGGTCACGACCACCTTCGGGGGACAACCCGTGCGCGACACGATTCTGCCCAGCCGCCCACCGTCCGCATCGCAGCTGACCCTGTCGCAGATCATGGACCAGCACCACACCAACCTGATGGGCACCGTGCACGGCGGCCGGATCCTGAACCTGATCGACGCCGTCGCCGGCGTGGTCGCCGCCCGCCACTCCGAAGGCCCGGCCGTCACCGCCGCCATCGACGAAACCGCCTTCCTCCAGGCGGTACGCGTCGGCGACGTCGTGCACGTGGACGCCCGGATCACCTGGGCCGGCCGGTCCTCGATGGAGATCGCCGTCACCGTCACCGCCGACCGGTGGGACCGCGCCGTCCCACCCACCCTGGTCGCCACGGCCCACCTGGTGATGGTCGCCATCGACGACAACGGCCAACCCCGACCGGTACCTGCACTGTCGCCGGAGACCGACGACGATCGCCGCCGCTACCAGGAGGCGCAGATCCGCCGCGAGCACCGCCTGACGCTCCGCCGCGCCCTCGCCAGCCAGGCCGGCCTGGCGTGAGCGAGTTCGGGTACGTGCCGGCCGGAACCCTCGTTGGCTACCTCGCCGTGATCACCCTGTTCATGCTCACCCCTGGCCCGGACATGCTGTACGTGCTGGCCAACGCCGTCCGCTACGGCACCCGGGCCAGCGTCGCCGCCGCGGCCGGCGTCGCCGTCGGCGAGATCATCCACGTGGCCGTCGCGATCGCCGGGCTCTCCGTCGTGATCGCCAACTCACCGACCCTGTACGCGACGATCCGGTACGCCGGAGCCGCCTACCTGATCACCCTCGGACTGCTGGCCCTGCGCCGACCGGCGAATCCCCGGACCGCCCGGCAGGACGCGGCACCGGCAACGATCGGTCTGGTCAAGGCGGCCGGTCGTGGCCTGCTGACCAACCTGCTCAACCCGAAGATGATCCTCTTCACGATCGCGTTCCTGCCCCAGTTCGTCGACCTGAACCGAGGCCACGTCACCGCCCAACTCCTGGTCCTGGGCGCCGTCTTCGTCGCCGTACAACTCGCCCTCGACATCGCACTCGGGCTGGTCACCGGCCGACTTGCCGGCAGGCTGACCACCGGCCGGCCCGCCCGCCTGTTGCATCGAATCAGCGCCGTGGCCTTCTTCGGCATCGGTGTACACCTTGCCATCGGATAACCCGCCCGACGACCCACGCCGGCGCCCCGACAACCGCCGACAGGGCGCCAGTATGAGCGGCCAGCCGAAGAGCGTGCCCGCACAGGCAGATCCGTGACTTCGGCTGCCCGGAGGGTCGCATGCCCGGAGAGTCTCAGCAGGACGGCCGTTGACGACACGAGCCCGGATGGCCACACTGACTGCAACATCATGATACCTGTGCGTCGATGGGGGAAGTCCGGTACAAGCCGGCGCTGGCCCGCAACGGTAGGCGGCGAACACACGCCGCGAGCCCGAGTACCCATCGATGTACCGCAAGGTTCCCCCACCCGTCGTGGCCCACGGGTCGGAGCCGCCCGGGAGCGGTCCCGGGTCGCGTCGACCGTCGGGCCGGAAAGGCACCGATTGATGGCCGCCCTCCTCCGACACCGCAGCCGCACCCTCGTCACCGGCGTACTCGCCACTCTCACCCTGTGCATAGCTGTCGCCCCACCGGCCGCCGCGCAATCCACCCTCAACCGTGTCGACGCCGCCGCAGGATGGCTCGCGCGCCAGATGGTCGACGGCGAACGGTTCGAGGTCGTCTTCGACGGCGTCGCCTACCCCGACCAGGGACTCACCCTCGACGCGATCTTCGCCTTCGCCGCCGCGAAGGTCGCCGACACGAACGCCGCCAGCGCCACCGCCTGGTTGGCGCAACCGGCGGTCACCACCGGCTACATCGGCGACGGCACCGAGGCGTACGCCGGAGCGACCGCCAAACTCGCCCTCGGTGCACAGGTCCGCGGCCTGAATCCGGCAGCGTTCGGCGGTGTCGACCTGATCGCCCGCCTGCACACCCTGATGGCACCAACCGGTAGGTTCACCGACCGGTCCGCCTTCGGCGACTTCAGCAATATGTTCAGCCAGTCATTCGCGGTGCTGGCACTCGACCGGGCGGGCGGAGCACCCCCGGCGGCGGTGGCCTTCCTGGCCGGCGCCCGCTGCCCCGACGGCGGCTTTCCCCTGCTATTCGCCCAGGCCACCTGCGTCAGCGACGTGGACGCCACCGCACTGGCGATCCAGGCACTCCTCGCCGCCGACCGTCCCCTCGTCGCTCAGGCGGCGGCTCGATGGCTGGTCTCCGTGCAGGCCGACGACGGGTCGTTCACCGCGAACGGGGTGGCCAACGCCAACAGCACCGGACTGGCCGCCCAGGCGCTCGCTGCCGCCGGCCGGGCAGTGCCGTGGTTGGAGGCTCGCCAGTACCTGACCAGCCTCCAGCAGGGCTGCACCGCCCCTACGGCGAACCGGGGCGCGATCGCCTACACAGACGGCGGGTACGACCCCGCCACCGCGACCCGCGCCACCGCCCAAGCCGTCCCCGGACTGGCAGGCAGCGGCTTCGCCACCCTGTCCGCCGCCGGCTCCCACCCGGTCGCCCCGACCCTGGCGTGTCCGCACCGATGACCACCATGGGAGGTCCACCAGTGCCTATCCCGATCCGCCGCCACATCGCCGCACTGATCGCCATCATCGTCGTCGCGGCCGGGCTGGTCGCCGCCGACCCGACGCCCCGCCCGGCGCACGCCGCCGCGTGCAGCCCCGGCACCGGGGTCACCGTCGTCGTCGACTTCACCGCGTTCGGTCTTGGCGTGCAGACCGCCTGCTACCTCGGCGACCCACCGACCGGCCTGGCCGCCCTGCAAGGCGCCGGCTACACCGTCACCGGCACCCAACGCTGGGGTCTCGCGTTCATCTGCCGCATCAACGGACGACCGCTACCGGCCGCCGAACCGTGCGTCAACACACCGCCGGCCACCGCCTACTGGTCCTACTGGCACGCCCCACCCGGCGGCAGCTGGTCCTACAGCACCCTCGGCGCCACCAGCTACAACCCCGCCCAGGGCACCGTCGAAGGCTGGCGATTCGGATCCGGCCAGGCACCCTCGATTTCCCCACCGTGACCTCGGCCCGCCTGGCCGACCGCCGTGCCGGTGGCCGGCCAGGCATGTCACCACCATGCGATGCCCCGGACCGAGACGGGGTGGGGACCCGGCACGACGCTCGGTCGGCGGACGGTCATCGTAGACGGGTTCCTGCCGCTACGGCGGGTCAAGGACCAGGGGATGACCGGGGGTGACGTCGGGTTCCGCTTCTGATCGGTTACCGGCCTGCCGCCGACCCGCCCGCGTCGCCGTTGGCGGGCACCCGACTCCCAGCACGCTGGGGAAGTCAGGCGCAAATCCTGCACCGTGACACGCCCGACACAGCATCTGGTGTTTTCTCCTTTCGTCGTGCCCATATATGGTGTTGTCCGTAGCTGGTTCGACCGTCAATCCATGGTGGTCGAGGCAAGAGGGAACCCGGTGGGAATCCGGGACTGCCCCGCAGCGGTGAGTGGGAACGACCGCCGTCAACGAAGCACTGGACCCTCGGGTCTGGGAAGCGACGGCCAGTAGGGACGAGTACGACGCCCGCGAGTCCGAAGACCTGCCAGCGCGCCGCACGCGTCGCGTGCGGCGGTCGAAGGCCGCGCGGGACGGCCGACGCCATCAGCCGGACCCGTCGGCAGGTACGCCGAGGGTGCCCGGCGGCGTCCTCCCGTGCGCCCGTCGACCTTGTGGACAGGCGTGTGAGGAGGGGGACATGACCGCGACGCGAGAGCGGGTCGCGCCGGACCAGGCGGCGCCGGAGCAGCGCCGGCAGGTGATGCGGGTCCGTAAGCGTAACGGCGACACCGAGCCGGTGGACGTCAACAAGATCGTCAGGGCGGTGGAGCGGTGGGTCGCCGACCTGGGCGAGGTGGATCCGCTGCGGGTGGCGACGAAGACGATCAGCGGGTTGTACGACGGGGCGACCACGGCCGAGTTGGACAAGTTGTCGATCCAGACGGCGGCGGAGCTGATCGGCGAGGAGCCGCAGTACTCGAAGCTCGCCGCCCGGCTGCTGGCGGCGTACGTGGACAAGGAGGTGCGCGGGCAGGGGTGGCGAGCTTCAGCCAGTCCATCCGGTACGCCCACGGTCTGGGGTTGATCGGGGACGGGACGGCCGCGTTCGTGGCCCGCAACGCCCGCAAGCTCGACGACGCTGTCGACCTGGACGGTGATCGTCGGTTCGAGTACTTCGGGCTGCGTACGGTCGCGGACAGGTATCTGTTGCGGCATCCGGAGTCGCGGCTGGTGGTGGAGACGCCGCAGTACTGGCTGCTGCGGGTCGCCTGTGGACTGTCGCAGACGCCCGGTGAGGCGATCGACCTCTACCGTCTCATGTCCAGCCTGGCGTACCTGCCGAGTTCGCCGACGCTGTTCAACTCGGGCACCCGGCACACCCAGATGTCGTCGTGTTTCCTGGTCGACTCGCCGCGCGACGAGCTCGACTCGATCTACGAGCGCTACCACCAGGTCGCGAAGCTGTCGAAGTTCTCCGGCGGGATCGGCATCTCCTGGTCCCGGGTCCGTGGTCGCGGCGCGTTGATCCGGGGCACCAACGGGCGGTCGAACGGGATCGTGCCGTTCCTCAAGACGCTCGACGCCGGGGTGGCGGCGGTGAACCAGGGTGGCCGGCGCAAGGGAGCGGCCTGCGTCTATCTGGAGCCGTGGCACCCGGACGTCGAGGAGTTTCTGGAGCTGCGGGACAACACCGGCGAGGACGCCCGGCGCACCCACAACCTTAACCTGGCGAACTGGATCCCGGACGAGTTCATGCGCCGGGTCGAGGCGGACGGCGACTGGTCGCTGATCGACCCGTCCGACGCGCCGGAGCTGCCCGACCTCTTCGGCGAGGCGTTCGACGAGGCGTACCGGGCGGCGGAGAAGAAGGCCGTGCGGACGGTGAAGGCCCGGGACCTGTACGGGCGGATGATGCGCACGCTGGCCCAGACCGGCAACGGGTGGATGACGTTCAAGGACGCGTCGAACCGGCTGTCCAACCAGACCGGCTCCCCGGGCAACACGATCCACCTGTCCAACCTGTGCACGGAGATCCTGGAGGTGAACAGCGACGGTGAGACGGCGGTGTGCAACCTGGGGTCGGTCAACCTGGGCGCGCACGTCACCGCGGACGGCGTGGACTGGGAGCGGCTGCGGGCGACGGTCCGCACGGCGGTGGTGTTCCTCGACCGGGTGATCGACATCAACTACTACCCGGCGGAGCAGGCGGCGGCGTCGAACCCCCGCTGGCGGCCGGTCGGGCTCGGGCTGATGGGGTTGCAGGACGCGTTCTTCACGCTGCGTCTGCCGTTCGACTCACCGCAGGCGCGAGAGCTGTCGACCCGGGTACAGGAAGAGATCTTCCTGACCGCGCTGGAGACCTCGGCCGGGCTGGCCGAGCGGTTCGGCCCGCATCCGGCGTACGCCGAGACCCGCGCGGCGCGGGGCGAGTTGCACCCGGACCTGTGGGGTGCCGAACTCGCCCAGGTGGAGCGGTGGGCCGCGCTGCGGTCGACGATCGCCGCGCACGGCCTGCGCAACTCGCTGTTGGTGGCGATCGCGCCGACGGCGACGATCGCGTCGATCGCCGGCTGCTACGAGTGCATCGAGCCGCAGGTCTCCAACCTGTTCAAGCGCGAGACGATGTCCGGGGAATTCCTCCAGATCAACACCTACCTGGTGCGGGAGCTGAAGTCACGAGGGCTGTGGACCGCCGCGATCCGCGAGCAGATCAAGCGCGCGGAGGGCTCCGTACAGGGCATCGCCGACCTTCCCGGCGACGTACGGGAGCTGTTCCGCACGGCGTGGGAGCTGCCGCAGCGGGCGCTTGTCGATCTGGCCGCCGCCCGTGCCCCGTACATCGACCAGTCGCAGTCGCTGAACCTGTTCATGAGCGCGCCGACGATCGGCAAGCTCTCCTCGATGTACCTGTACGCCTGGAAGTCCGGGCTGAAGACCACCTACTACCTGCGGTCGCGTCCCGCGACCCGGATCCAGCAGGCCACCGTCGCCGTCACCCCGGTCGTCAAGCCGATCGTCGCGGTCAGCGACGACGAGGCGTTGGCCTGTTCCCTGGAAAACCCCGAAAGCTGTGAGGCCTGCCAGTGACCACCACCTCCGAAACCCGGCCCGGCACCGGCGTCGGTGGGCGGCACCTGCTGCTCGACCCGGGCATGGATCTGACGCTGCGGCCGATGCGCTATCCGCAGTTCTTCGACCGGTTCAAGGACGCGATCAAGAACACCTGGACCGTCGAGGAGGTCGACCTGCACTCCGACCTCGCCGACCTGGCCAAGCTCTCATCCGCCGAGCAGCACCTGGTGTCCCGGTTGGTCGCGTTCTTCGCCACCGGCGACACGATCGTCGCCAACAACCTGGTGCTCAACCTCTATCAGCACGTCAACTCCCCGGAGGGCCGCCTCTATCTATCCCGGCAGCTGTTCGAGGAGGCGGTGCACGTCCAGTTCTACCTGAACCTGCTGGACACCTACGTTCCGGACGAGAAGGAACGGTTCGAGGCGTTCGCGGCGGTGGAGAACATCCCGTCGATCGCCCGGAAGGCAGAGTTCTGCTTCAGGTGGATCGACTCGGTCTTCGAACTGCGGGAGCTGAAGACCCGCGAGGACCGGCGGGCGTTCCTGCTCAACCTGATCTGCTTCGCCGCCTGCATCGAGGGACTCTTCTTCTACGGCGCCTTCGCGTACGTGTACTTCCTGCGCTCCCGGGGGGTGCTGCACGGCCTCGCCTCGGGCACCAACTGGGTGTTCCGGGACGAGTCCATGCACATGGCGTTCGCCTTCGACGTGGTCGACGCCGTACGCGCCGAGGAGCCGGACCTCTTCGACGCCGAGTTGGAACAGCAGGTCAGGGAGATGCTGGCCGAGGCGGTGGAGTGTGAGGTGCAGTTCGCCGCCGACCTGCTCGAACAGGGCGTCTCCGGGATGTCCCTGGCCGAGATGCGGGAATACCTCCAGTACGTCGCCGACCGGCGGCTGGCCATGCTCGGCATCGAGCCGGTGTACGGCAGCCGTAACCCGTTCGCGTTCATGGAGCTACAGGACGTGCAGGAGCTGTCGAACTTCTTCGAGCGGCGGGTGTCGGCCTATCAGGTCGGGGTGACCGGTTCGGTCAGCTTCGACGACGATTTCTGATCCGGCGACGATTTTCGGCCGGCTGAGCCGGGTCGCTGTCCTGGGCGGTGCTGTCGCCGCCGCCCAGGACAGCGGCGACCCGGTCACAGACACAGTCCGCGGGCCGGTTTGCGGTGACGATGGCGCGGATATGCGCGAGACGGTCCTCGGCGTCCCGCAACTGCTGGTGCAGCCGCATGGCCCGGGCGGCCCGGGCACCCACCTGCCGGCGGGACGCGTCGAGGCGTTCGAAATCCGCGGGCGAGACTGCGATCATTTCCCGGCCATCGACAACCACGGCGCGCTTGTCGATCTTTCGGCCCATGCGGCACCTTCCCGTGCGGACGAATATCGGACGACAAGTCAACCACGCAACGCCCAGACACCGGTCCCGTACGTCGGACAGCCTGGCGCGGATACGACCATCAGGCCCGTACGATGGCGGGCGGTGCTGGTTCGTCCCACCCCGCCAGGATGGGACGTCGCAAGAGGGAACCCGGTGGAAGACCGGGACTGCCCCGCAGCGGTGAGTGGGAACGACCGCCGTCAACGAAGCACTGGACCGGAAGGTCTGGGAAGCGACGGCCAGTAGGCGACCTTGTGTCATGCCCACGAGTCCGAAGACCTGCCAGCGCTGCGCACACCGCCCGGTGTGCGCCGCCGGCGGCCTCTCGGGAGGGCCAGGGCGGAAGCCGGTACCTCACGCGTACCCTGCCTTCCCCCTCCCGTGTCCGCCGGGCACTTCGAGGGAAGGACCCCCTGTCATGAGCACCGCATTCGGCCAGAGCACCGTGCTCGGCTACCCGCGCATCGGCGCCAACCGCGAGTTGAAGAAAGCCGTCGAGGCATACTGGGCCGGCGGCATTGATGCCGAAGCCTTGGAGAAGACCGCCGCCGGGCTGCGGGCCGAGGTCTGGCGGACCCTGGCCAACGCCCGCCTCGACGCGATCCCGTCGAACACCTTCTCCTACTACGACCAGATGCTCGACACCGCCGTCGCCGTCGGCGCGATCCCGGCCCGGTTCGCCCGGCTCGGCCTTCCCGCGCTGGACACCTACTTCGCGATGGCCCGCGGCGTGGACGCCGAGCCGGCGCTCGAGCTGACGAAGTGGTTCGACACCAACTACCACTACCTGGTGCCGGAGATCGACCCGGACACCGAGTTCACCGCGAACCCGGCCAAGGCGCTGGGCGAGTACGCCGAGGCCCGCGCGCTGAACATCACCACCCGACCGGTGCTGGTCGGCCCGGCCACGTTCCTGCTGCTGGCCAAGGGCGCCGATCCGTTCGCCCGAATCGATGACCTGGTCGAGACGTACGCCGAGATCCTCTCCGCACTCGCCGAGGCCGGCGTGGCGTGGGTGCAGCTCGACGAACCCGGCTACGTCGCCGACCGCAGCCCCGAGGAGATCGAGGCTCTGCGCCGCGCCTACAGCCGGCTCGGCGAACTCGGACACCGGCCACGGATCTTCGTGGCCACCTACTTCGGCGAGCTCGGCGACGCCCTGCCGGCCCTGCTGGACACCCCGGTCGAGGCGGTCGGCCTTGACCTGGTCGCCGGACCGGGCAACCTGGGACGGCTCGCCGCGGCCGGCCCGCTACGCGGCAAGACGATCGTGGCAGGCCTGGTCGACGGCCACAACGTCTGGCGTACCGACCTGCGCGCGGCCATCGCCACCGGAGCGACCGTCACCGCGCTCGCCGACCACGTCGCCGTCTCCACCTCCTGCTCTTTGCTGCACGTGCCGGTCGACCTGTCCGTCGAGACCCGTCTCGACCCGGATCTGTACGCCCGGCTCGCGTTCGCCCGGCAGAAGGTCGACGAGGTCGTCCTGCTCGGCCGCGCGCTGCGCGACGGCACCACCCACCTGCCCGAGCCCCAGCCGCCCACCCCGGCGGCCTGGCGGCACGACGACGTCCGGGCCCGGCTGGTCGCGCTCACCCCGGCGGACCGGCAGCGCGGTGACTACGCCGACCGGGCCGCCGTCCAGCAGCAGCGGCTGGGACTGCCGCAGCTTCCGACCACCACGATCGGGTCGTTCCCGCAAACCGACGAGCTGCGCAAGGCTCGCGCCGAGCACCGGGCCGGCCGGCTCGACGACGCCGGCTACGTCCAGCGGATGCGCGCCGAGGTCGAGCACGTCATCCGGCTCCAGGAGCGGCTTGGCCTAAACGTGCTCGTGCACGGCGAACCGGAACGCAACGACATGGTCCAGTACTTCGGCGAACAACTGAACGGGTTCGCCGCACCCAAACACGGCTGGGTGCAGTCGTACGGCTCCCGCTGCGTACGCCCGCCGATCATCTACGGCGACGTCGCCCGCAAGGCGCCGATGACCGTCGAGTGGTCCACCTACGCCCAGTCGCTCACGAGCAAGCCGGTCAAGGGGATGCTCACCGGTCCGGTCACCATCCTGGCCTGGTCGTTCGTCCGCACCGACCAGCCCCTGGCCGACACCGCTGACCAGGTCGCGCTCGCCCTGCGCGACGAGTGCCACGACCTGGAGACCGCCGGCATCCGGGTCATCCAGGTCGACGAGCCGGCCCTGCGCGAAACCCTGCCCCTGCGCAAGGCCGACCAGAAGGCGTACCTCGACTGGGCGGTCGGCGCCTTCCGGCTGGCGACCAGCGGCGTCGCCGACGACACCCAGATCCACACCCACCTGTGTTACTCCGAGTTCGGCGAGGTCATCACCGCGATCGACGCCCTCGACGCCGACGTGACAAGCATCGAGGCGTCCCGGTCGAAGATGGAGGTCCTCGACGACCTCGCCGCGATCGGCTACCGCCGGGGCGTCGGCCCCGGGGTGTGGGACATCCACTCGCCCCGGGTCCCGTCCCACGACGAGGTGGTCGAGGCGCTGCGCCGGGCGGTCGCCGCCGTCCCGGCCCAGCGGCTCTGGGTCAACCCCGACTGCGGACTGAAGACCCGCGGCTACCCCGAAGTCGAGGCGTCGCTGCGACACCTGGTCGCCGCTGCCGCCGAGGTCCGCGGAAACTGACATCGCCGCGCCGGGCGGGCTTTCCGGAGAGCCCGCCCGGCCTGATTCGGGAGTGACATTGAACGTCGAATCAGGCGCTTCTCGCTTTGCGATCGAGGCGGTCCGCGCCGTCGAACCGCGCATCGCCGACGCGATCATCTAGGAACTTGACGATCAGCGCGAGTTACTGAAACTAATCGCCAAGAAGGACTACGCCTCGCCGGCCGTGCTGCTGGAGGTGGGTAACTGGCTGTCCGACAAGTACGCCGATGGCACCGTCGGGCGTCGGCCCGGGTTCTGCAACGTGGTCAACGGAGACGGCGATACCGACGCGCCACTGCTGACCGACCCCCGGGTGCTGGCGGTGGGTTTCGTCGGCTTCACGACCGCCGCGCACGACGTGTGAGCCACCGCCACGGCTCACGGCAAACGGGCGCAGTGCCTCGGCGGTGCGAAGAACCATGCTGTGGTGATGCCCGATGCCGACCTCGACTAGGTTCTCGACGCCCCTGGTCGGCGCCGCGGTGCGGCCTGCCGGGCAACGCTGCATGGCGGTCTCGATGGCGGTGTCGATCGGGAGGCCACGCCGACGCGCTGGTCGGGCGCCCCGCCGACCGGGTCCGTGCCCTGCAAGTCGGGGCCGGGCACGACCCGGACGCCGCCTTCGGGCTCCCTGGTCATCAATGCGGCCTGCCGCCGGGCCACCATTCACATCGCCTGCGGTCTGGCCGAGGGCGCGCGGCTCGTCCTCGACGGTCGCGGACACACCGCCGGCGGGCATCCCGACGGCTCTTTACCTTGGGCCGTCGCTGTTCGACCGGGTGAGACCCCGCAGCACCTGTTCGCTGCGCGCTCCGCTGTTCCCTCCGCGCTCTTGGGTTCGGCTTCCGCAGGAGCGTTGTTCCGTGTTCTGCGGCACAGCACTACGTGAGCAAGTGAACGGACGTTGCTCCTGGCCTCTACGGTTTGACGACCTTGAAGTCTCTGCGCTCGGCCCACCCGTATCGATGTTCATCGAAAGAAGTGGTGCCGGCGAAGAGTCGCGGTTCCAGGCTTCCGACATGACAACGCCGGTCGCGGTAACGCCTGGTAACGCCTGGTAACGCCTGGTGACGCCTCACCCGCAGCATCGCTCTGGAGCGACACGACCGGTCGCTACAGCTGGGCGGAGGGTTGTTTGACTGTCGTGGCAAGGCGCCGATGAGACGCGTACAGCTCGTCTCGGAGATTGTGCTGGCAGGCTGCACCCGCCGCCCTGCGGGATGAGGAACTGCTCGGCTACCTGCTTGCGTGCGGCCGGTGAGCTGGTCTTGGTAGCTAGGAATTCCGGCGTATGGCCAGCAGCTTGTTCGCCAGTTCGTCGGGGAGGCGTGCCCGTTCCTGGTCGCTGAGCCGGTCCGGGCCGTCGTCGAGGTTGCTGTGTGGGGCGGGGAACCGCGAGCGCACCCTGTTCACACTGTTTGCCGCTCGTCCGTCGCGAGCGCCTCCTGTTCCCAGAAGTGAACAAGGCCGTTCACCGCGAACGCGACAGAGACACGACCGACCTTGCTGCGAGGCTAAGCAGATGCTCCGGCGGGTTCTCGGTTGCGTCATCGTGCTTCGGCTCGAAGGGCTCCGCCTTGAGGTACACCACGCCACCGCCGAGCTTCTCCGCGAGCGCTTCGCCGGAACCAGTCGTCTGTTAGTTCTGTGAGTCGGACCACAAAAGAGGGAGGTGCGCTGGTTGTTGATCTCCAGCGCCCCTCCAGGGCCGGATGGCCGTGATATCTCACAACCGTCTCACGGACGGTCTGACAAGCCCCGGCGAAGGACGGTACGGTCCGGACTCCGACTGGGCCAGTGACCTGCATGTTCGGCACGAACCGGCATCGTCTGACAGACCCCGGCAGGCTGGCCGGTTCACTGGCAGTGTGGGGGTCAGGGGTTCGAGTCCCCTCGGCTCCACCCGAAATCGCAGGTCAGCGGCATTTTCAAGCGATGCTTGTGAATGCCGCTGGCCTCGCGTCTCACATCGTCTCACTACGTGAAGGCTGTTGGCGTCTTCAAGCGGCCTGCTTCAGTGGTCGGAGCATGACCAGGCAGCCGCGAGCCTTGCTTCTATTCGGAGCGATTTCCCTGGTCGTAGTGGCTGCGTCAGCCCGTTGGCCCGTCCGGCTCGTCGAAGTTCGCCGGCCTCGGAACCGTCGGCGAGGCACCGCACCACATCGAATGTGTGCTGGCATGCTCGCTTGTCGGCTCCGCCTGAGCTGCTGTTTGGGTGCGCCGACGCCTGTGGTGCGACGAGCGCGCGCCCACTGGCGTTGGACCCGCGGCTTCTGGGGACCAGGGGTGACAAGAGCCGGGTGACGGGAGACTGTCACGCCCGAATCTGAGGGAGCCGGCAGGTGAGGCGCCTCCCTGCCACCCGACCATTGAATTCCCTGTCGAGCAAGCGTTCGATCTGGTCGGCCGGTATGTGGTAGCTGCGGATCTTCACGCCAGGATTTCGGCAGGTAGAGGGCCGGGTTGAGCATCGCGTGAGCACCCTCGGCAGCATAGACTAGGCGCACGGCGACCTGGCAGTTCTCGATCTTCCCCGGCCCTTTCCGAGTGCTGCCGCTGCACACTCACGGTGTGCCGGCGCTTCTTCACATCACCCATCTCGTCGATGATCAGCACGGCATCGACATCACCGAGCTGGTCACCGACGAACTCGCGGACATCGGCACGAACCTCGGCGTCGTCCCACGTCACCCGGGGCAGCAGTCCCTGCATCCCGTCCAGGCCCGCATCCCCGGCGTGCTCGGCGATAATCCAGCGGTTCTTCCGCAGCGGCGGTGCCAACAGGCCCGACGAAGTCACGCGCCCGGCGACGCGGCTCGGGCCTGCGGAAACGCTGCCCAACCGTCAACATCAGGTCGTCGAACAGCACCCGCCATCGCTGGGGGCGTCTGCCCTCTATCCGGCAGCCACCGCTGCGTCATGGTCAGGCCACGCAACCGTCCATCATCGACGGTCGCTGTCCTCGTTCTCGTACCGCGTCGAACCGCAGCTCAGGCGAGGTCAACATCCCGGGCTGGGGCACGAAACGCCCTACACCGTACTCGTAAACTTCGCCTTAAGCCGAGACGTCCGCGATGCCCCACACCACATAGATGACATCCTGGAACGGCCGCATTTCGCTGCTCGCTGAGCGCTGATCGAGGCCTCAAACGCCTATGCCCGGCCCGGGTCGGCCGAGTCCACTCCGGCGATGAGGGCGAGATTCGCTGCCGGCACGTTCAACGCCCGCGCCAGCTCCTCGATCAGCGCCCGTTCGGGAACCAGGGCTCCGTGACGGAGCTTCATGATCGTCGCCTGGGCTCGCCCGGTCCGCAAGGCCACCTCGCCCCGCGACAGGCCGCGCATCTCCACCAGCATCTGGAACACGGCGCCGAACGGGTGCGGCTCCAGTTCCCCCGCCGGCGCGACCGCCGGTCCGATGACCGTGTCCCCGACCTTCATCTGCCAACGGAGGAGCCGGTCTTCCAGCAGCCTCACCCGCGCGGAGAACGTCTGAATTTCGCGGGCGTCGCCGCCGAGGGAACCCGGCACGGTCACCTCGACAACCTGCACCCTCCCCGGCCGCATGGCCCGGGCAGAAGAACTCTTACACACTTCTCCCACCTCGGCGACCCGCCAGGCGCGATTCCACCACGGCAGCTCGCCCAGCAGCGTGTCAAGGAACGTCGCCAGGACCGACCGTTCGGCAGCCAGCTGGTCGGGAGCAGCATCGTGCGCCGGATCGGTCAGCGCCTTGATTACGGCGGCACTCGGACGTTCCACACTCACCTCCGTCATCTCGGTGGCCGGAACGGGCGACCTGAATCGCTGCCAGCAGGGAAACGTCATCGGCTCGCCGTGCATCGAGGGTACCGCCGTGGTGGGCCGAGACCACCACGGCGGGACTCGTCATGCCGAGACAGGCGATCAAGTTGTCGCTTCCGCCGGTCGCCCAAACCGTCCGCCATCGGGTCGCCATTACCCTAGTCCTCCTCGTCCTCGTCCTCGCACCACGTCATGCCCGTGTACGTCGCGGACCCGCCGTAACCGGCCGCTGCGAACGCACGCTTGGAGATCTCTTCGAGCATCTCGCCGTCGTCTCCGTAGTCCTGCGGCTCATAGTGGCCGGAAAACCGATTGAACTCCACGACCTGTCCGTCTTTGACCTTGAGAACCCCTGCCATAAGCACCCCGTTGGGGACCTTCGGTCTCGCAAATCCCACGATGCTCGTGTGCCCAGCGAAGATCTTCTATTCTCACAGGTCTTCGAGAACCGATGCCGGCGTACGTGACCCACCGCGCCCGGTGTCGGCCACTGTCCTGACCTCGTCATTCGGCATGATCACGAAGTGGTGGCAGCCGTTGGCGATTGGTCCCCGCCCTTATTTGCTCCGCCGGACGATCGAAGGATCAGGCAGCTCATCCTGCTCGTAGGTATCCGGAACGCGTAGCGGGAATCGAGCGTCGTAGGCGTTCTTACAGATGATCTCTTCGCAGTCGCTGTTGTGGACCCAGGATCGAGGCGGTCCCGGCGACCAGAATATCCGGGTCGTGCCGATGCCGGCGGGCGCCAGCTACAGCTTCCGCTCGCTGGCCCGTGGTCCGCAGGGCGAGGGGCTGATCCTCGGGACCGACGGCAAGCTGCACGTGGTCGATCCCAGCTCCGGGAAGTTGACCAACTCGTGGCCGGTGGTCGCCGCGTGGAAGGAGCCGATGGACTGGCAGGAGCCACGCCCGGCTCTCTTCGCCCGGGGGAACGACGCGTACATCACCGAACCGGCCACCAGGACGGTGCACCGGCTCGACCTCGCCACCGGCAAGGTTGTCCGATCGGTGACGCTCGACGCGATTCCGAACGAGATCAGCGGAACGCTGTCGGCACACTGACGTCCCGGTTTCCGCCGGGGAAGACCTCACCTTCTCCGCCGCCGGGGTGCGCCACCACTGCCGGGCTACGGCCGCTCGGCCGCAGGGGGATCGGCAGTGATTGACTTCTGCTATTGAAAATGACTACCATCGCCGTGTTGTGGCGAACGCCGCACGGAACACGACGGGTTACCTCCTGTGGTGTCGGTGACGGTCACCGTGCCGGTCTGGACGGTGCCGGTGTCTGCGTTGCCATGGGTGGTGCGTCGTAGAGCACGTGGACACCATCGACATCGCGTTCGAAGGCATGCAACGACGAGCAGCAAAGGAGCCGAGGATGCCATTCACGCGCCGCCTCCTGTCGCTTACCGCGGTCGCGACAGCCGCAGCCCTGACCCTGTCGGCCACACCGGCCTCAGCCGCCACCATCCAGACCGGCCACATCGACGCCCTCGACGTCGACTACTCCGGCGGCGCGCTCACCCTGAACATCAGGACCCAGAACCCCGCCAACGACGACCTCTCGCCGACGGGCACCGTCCTACGCGTACTGCCCGCCTCTGCCGGGACCATCCCCTCAGGGTCCACCTGGGCCTGCCTCGGCGCCGCCGGCTCTACCACCTATGTCCTGCCGCAGAGCCAGAATCCCAACCTGCTCTGGCCGGGCTGGGACACCTACGACGTTCCTGTGGCCCAGGGCCCGATCAGGATGCAACTGGTCAGCTGGACCACGCCCCCTGGCGGCAGGTTCGCCCTCTACACCGTCAGTCTCGGCGGGCCCACCTACCGCCTCAACACCAACGGCGCCGCAGGCTGCACCATCACGACGTGGCCGGGCAACATCGCCCGTGGGGTCCACGGCCACGGCAACTGGGCCTTCAACACCCTCGGCACCTACACCCTGACCTTCCGCGCGACCGCCCAGGGCGGGGCGGGCGTCACCTCCGGCAACGTCACCTACACGTTCCAGGTCGGATAGTCCGGTCACCGCCGCACGCCAGCCGCGATCCACCAAGACACGCCTCGCCGCCAGGCGGCGTGGGCAGGCCGTGACCCACGCGGCCACGCAGGGACCGTCAACCCACGAGGAGTAGGGGTACGCATGTTGAAGACTCGACGCACGAGGCGCTCGATGCTCGCCGGCTTCGCCGGCCTCGTGCTGGCGCTGGTCGCACCCTCCGCGCCGGCCTTCGCCGGCGTCTACGCCACGAACGACATTACCTCCGGCCACATCGACATCGTCAACATCGAATGCCCGTCGAGCCCCGCCCTTGCCCTGACGACGAAGCTCGACTCGGGCACGCCGATCAACCCGACCGACCTGCACAACTACGCCTTCGTGTACCAAGACGCGTCCAGCCCGTACGTCTCCTGGGTTCCGACCACGGGCACGGCCGGATACTGGCTGGTCGACATCTCCTCCTCGACCATGGGGACGGCGCCCTGGGTCGGCTTCAACTTCAACGGTAGCTGCGCGGGCAGCGGCGACGTGTGGCTCTCCCCGGTGAACGGCGCCAACCCCGGCCGGGTGGAACTGCGCAACTCCGGCGGCTCCGTGGTGCTGAGCACGAACTCCTCGGCGGAGTACGCCCTGAGTTCCGGTCAGCACACGCACTTCGCATGGCGGTTCTACGCCTCGGCGAAGCCGACGATCGCCGCGACGTACCGGCTGTACTTCGGGTTCGGCCCCGACAACGGGACCCCGATGAGCACGCAGAACTATCTCGAGGCCGAGTTCGTCATCGTTCCCTGACCTCGGTAGCTACCAGCGGTGCCCGGAACCACCACGTTTCCGGGCACCGCCCCCTTTCGGCAGTTCCGCGAGAGCCCAGAGGATCCCATGTTCTCCAGCGTTCGTTTCGGACCGTTCCGGCGTCCGGCCGACGCCACCACGCTGTCAGTCGTGGTGGCGGTCGGGCTGGCCGGGCTCGTCGCGGTACCGATCCTTGCCGCCGCCACCGACCCGATCCCGGCCGAGACGCCGGCGGGCATCTACCAGATCGCGGCGTATCCCGACGAGACCGGTGCGATGGCCATCGGGCTGTTGGACGAGCGTGCCTACGAGTTCGTTTCGGTGAACCCGGACGGCCTGGCGTTCCGGGTGCCGTCGGACTCGGTCACCGACGTGCCGGACGCGGACTCGTACGCCTGGCTGGGTCCGGCGGGTGCGACCGGCTTCACCACCCGAGGGCCCTTCGAGGACATCTCCGACGGACTCGTGCTGTCGCTGAGCACGAACGCCCCGGACGGCTACTACTACGACCACCTCATCTCGGAGGGCAGCCAATTCTCCTTCACGGCGACTGAAGTCGTCGGCCCGGGAGACCTCGCCTACTACGCGACCTCCAGGCTCCCGTTCGAGCCGGACACGAACGTCCCGATCGGGTACCGCTTCGGCACGGGAACCCAGCGGGACGGGACGCCGCAGGCGACGGTTCCGGCGGAGCTGACCGCATGGGATTCCAGCCCGACCCGGTTCCGGTTCGGCGCCGCCGGGATGTACTGCTTCACGCTCACCGCGCGGGTCCCGCTGCTCGACGGCGGCACGGCGGAGCGCTCGCTGCCGATCCGGTTCGTCGTCGGCGACACGACGCCGGCCGAAGCCGAGTGCGGTACGGCCGCACCCACCGACCCGGGCAGCCCGACCGGCTCTCCCGGCCCGACCGGCTCTCCCGGCCCCAGTCAGCCCGCCGAGCCCGGCATCGCCGAGTGGGTGGTCCGCGAGGGGCACATCGACGCGATCGCCGCCCAGGTCGACGGCGACGGGCTGTCCCTGCGGGCGAAGTACGACGTCCCCCGCGAGCACCGGCAGGCGTGGATCGAGTACGACGACCTGGTGATCGTCACACCGGACGCGGCGAGAGAGACGACCCCGGCGGCCTACACCTCCGGCAACGACTGGAGTTTCATCGCGCCTCCCGGCACCGGTTACTGGAACCTGCCGCTCGACCAGGAGTCGGGCATGCCCTGGGCGGGCCTCAGCACCGAGTCGAACACTCTCTCCGCGCTCGGGCACAACAGTCTGCTGTGGCGGGTCGACGCGGTCTCCGGCCCGGGCGGCGCCGCCGCACCCGGCGAGTTCGCGCTCTGGCAGGGCTCGCCGCAGCGCGGGCAACAGGCCGCCGACCGGCAGGACCTTCCCGAGGTCGGTACCCGGCTCGGCCTGCCCGCCGCGCAGTGGGTCCCGCAACATCGGCACGCGCACTACAACTGGTCCTTCAGCGCACCGGGCGTGTACTGCGTGGCGATGAGCCTCCGGGCCGAGACCACGGACGGCCGGCGCCTGACCGACTCCGAGCAGCTCACCATCGCCGTCGGCGACACGACCGACGCCGACGCCGTCACCCCCTGCGGGCGGACCCAGCCGTACCCACAGCCCGTACCCGACAGCCCGACCCCGGTGCCCAGCCACGACACGGTCGTGGTCGACGGCGGGACCAGCTCGATGGTGAGCACCCTCGACCCGGCCGGCCTCCGTACCCAACTCCTGATCTACGATGCGCCGACCGCCGGCTGGGGCGACCCCCGGAACATCGACGAGGTGATCTTCCACCGCCCGGCGGCGCTCTCCGGCGCCGCACACAACGTCTCCGGTTTTACGTCACCGGTGTACGGATGGTCGCTGCCGGCCACCCGATGGGACCTGACCGGATTGCTTCCGCAGCAGCTCGACGGTGACATCCGCTGGTCCCTCGCCGGCCTCGCCGGACCCGGTGACGTCGCGCTGTCCGGCGGCGAAACCCAGCGTGGACCGTACGTCTTCAACACCGCCACCGGAGACCGCGACCCGTACGCCCTCTGGGCGGGTTCCGCCGGCGGCACCACCAACAGTGCGATGACCTGGTCGTTCTCCCGCCCCGGCAAGTACTGCGTCACCCTGAACTGGCAGGCCGACCTGCCCGACGGCGGCGGTGTCGTCTCCGACACCAGAACCCTGACCTTCGTCGTCGACGGCCCGTTGGACCCCACGACTCGTCCGGACGGCTCGGGGAACTATCCCGGTCCGGCATTCCGACACAACGAGCACACCCTCACCGTCACCTGTACCCGGGGCGGAGCCGCGACCACACCTGAGGAGGTACCCGTTCCCGGCGGCCCACCATCCGACGCTCCCTGGAACGTGCCGAACTGGTCCAGGACGACCACCGACGCGGTGATTCTCAACGACGGGCACATCGACATCGCCTCGATCCGCCGCGACGGCGTACTCACCACGGTGGTCAAGGACACCACCACCGAGGGCCTGGCCAACAAGCCCGACGGCGAAACCGCGTACTGGCATGACAGCGACGACGTCGTGCTGCAACTGCTGCCGGAGTCGAGGACGACGGTTCCGAACGACCCGCAGTACGCCTTCCTCGGCGCTGCCGGCAGCCACGTCTGGCAGGTCTCGCAGACCCAACAGCCCGGGTTGCTGTGGCCGGGCTGGTCGACCGAACACATCGGGCCGGGCGTCTATCCCGAGGGGGTTCGGTGGACCCTGACCGGGGCGCGCGGCCCGGGACAATTCTTCCTCTACTACGGCGGCGGGGTGAGCCCGATCAGGCAGGTCTTCAACGCCGCGGACGGATTGCCCGACCACTACACGATCCCGCCGGCCACGCACGCCCACGGTAGCTGGGCGTTCACCGCCGAGGGCGTCTACTGCCTCGACTTCGAGCGCTCCGTCGCGGGCGCGGAGGCGCCGCAGGCGCACGCGTTCACCCTCGCGGTCGCCGTCGGCGAGACAGACCCGCGTCGGATCGACCCATCCGACTGCACGGCCGCCGGACCGGGCCGGACCGTGCCGCACCCGCCGGCCGCGCCGACCGCCGAGGGAAGCGGTGATGCCGTCACCGTCAACTGGACCGCGCCGGCGGACGGCGGGTCGCCGATCACCGGCTACACCGTCCGACTGGACGGTGGCCCCACTCCGTTGGTCCAGCAGGTCACCGGTACGACCACGGCGACGTTCACGGGCGTCGCCCCGGGCACCTACACCGCCTCTGTTCTCGCGGTGAACGCCATCGGCGCCTCGGCTCCCTCCCCACCCTCGCAGTCTGTCGTTGTCGAGCCCGGTGCCAGCCAGCAGATCGTCGTCGCCGTGGATCCGGCGCACGGCGGGCTGGTGGTCGCCGTCGACTCCACCGACCGTCTGGTGGTGTTGCCGGAGACCGCACTGGCGGCTTCGGGCGACCGGTGGCAGACCGCCGGACAGCTGCGGCCGGTCACCGTCACGGACACCCGCCCGGCGGCACCCGGTTGGAACGTGTCCGGCCAGGTCAACGACTTCACCTCGGCCGCCGGCCGGGTCAGCGGCGCCTTCCTCGGATGGACGCCGGGCGTGTTGGCGCAGGCCCCGGCCCAGGAAGTTACGCCCGGCCCTGCGGTACCGGCCGGCTTCTCCGGTGGCGGCGGTCTGGCGGCCGGCGGCATCCTCGGCTCGGCGCCGGCCGGTGCCGGCCGTGGCACCGCCCGCCTGGTCGCCGGCCTGTACCTGGAACTGCCCACCGACACCGCCCCCGGAACCTATGCCGCCACCCTCACCCTCACCGCCATCTGACCTGCCTTGGCGGATCTGCCAGGGCAAGAGGTCGTGCCGGCGCCGCACCTGCGGGCCTGCGGCGACAACGCTTGGTTAGAATGACAATCGTTCTCATTGAGGAAGTGGGGGTACACGTGGCCGAGAAGCAGCAGTTGCCGGTGGCTGACACGGGCGCGGGCCCGGACACCCGGGGCTACCTGGACTATCTGCTCACGAACCGGAACTTCACCGCACCCGCGGTGGCAGCCGCGGTCGCGTCGATCACGCCGGAGATCTCGGGTCGCCCGCTCCGGGTGCTGGATGCCGGTACGGGGGCCGGCGGCGCGCTTCCCGAGCTGATCGCGCTGGTGCGGGCGGCGGGCGGGCCCGGGGGCACCGTGGTGGCGGTCGACGTCGACGAGCGGGCGGTCGAGGTGGCCGGGCGCCAACTCGGCGACCTGAACCTGGGTGCGGCACCGGTCGACCTGCGGGTTGCCGACCTGCGTGACGTGGCGGCCGGGGCCGTGACATCGGGTGAACGCTTCGACCTGATCTGGTCGTCCGACGTGGTCTGGCCAACCACGTTCGACAATCCGGCCGAGGTGGTGCAGACCCTGGCCGGCGCGCTCGTTCCGGGCGGGACGTTGGCGTTGTTCACGACGAACTACTACCAGTCGATGCTTCTTCCGGGGCACTCGCGGCTGGAGCGACTCATCCGGACGGCGTCGGAGCTCACCTGGGGACTGCCCGGTGACGGGCCGACCCACTACGAACGGTTGGGTGCGTGGCTGCGTGCGGCCGGTCTGGCCGACGTCGCCGTCCGGGCGTTCCCGCTTGCCGGCATGGCCTCGGAGCCGGCGGCACGGGCGTTCCTGGAGCAGATCGTGTGGCCGGAGATGCGCCATGCCGTGGCCTCACACGGGCGCGCCGCCGGCATGAGCGAGACCGACATCGTCCGCGCCGGAGAACTGCTCGATCCGGAGGGGCCCGCCTGGGTCGGTGACGACCCGCACACCTACGTCGTCCAACCCACCCTGCTGTGGACCGGGCGCACACCGGTCGCGTGAGCGCCGACAGCGGGCCCGGCCGCCACGGGACGCAGCATCTGAGCGCGCTCGCCGCCCACCGCACGGGAGGTACCGCCGAGGCCCAGGCCGGCAGTCGGTCTCGCGCTGCTGGAGTCGGCCGGTCGCCCCTACCACGGCGTGGCCGTGGAAGTTTGCCACGAGGCATTCGCGGGCGGCGCGAACGAGCGGCAGAACCTGCGCGTGTGCGACCTCGGAACGCACATGGCGCCTACGCCCATATTCGATTGGGTGATGTCGCTGCTCGTGACGATTACTGCGGTCACCCTTCTGTCGTTCCTTCTCCTGCTGGCCGGACGGGCCTCGTCAGCGCCTCGGGCGCCGGTCAGCCGTCGCCGTCAGGGCACAAGCCCCGTACCGGAAGGGATGCTCGTGTTCATCAATAGGTTTCTCGGCGCGGCAGCGTTGAGCGTCGCGTTCGCGCTGGCCGCTTGCGGCTCACCGGAACAACCGCAGGACGCCGAGGCGACGCCGCACGGCTACGTCGCCGGCGCCGAGGAGATGGACGAGATGCAGGCGACCGTCGCTTATGCGGCGCGCGGCTCGTCCCGCCTCGGTCTGCTCGATCTCGCCTCCGCCACCGAGAAGGACGTCACACTGTCGATCGCGGTCCAACGGCTGGTCGAGGACGGCCGCTTCGTCTACGCCGACGACGGCGGACGGCAACTCGAAATCGTCGACGCCGGGGTGTGGACGGTCGACCACACCGATCACGTCCACTACTACCGCAAGCCGGCCCGATCGCTGGGCACGCTGACCTTCGACGCCGAGATCCGCACGATCACCGGTTTCCGTGGCCACACCGCGATCGGTACCGCCGATGGGCAGATCCGGGTCCTCGACCGACGTCAACTCGAGGCGGGGCAGGTCGCCGAGCTGGGCCGGATCGACTCGGGCAGCTCCACGCCGCTGGCGGTGCCGTATGGCGATGAACTGATCGTCGCCATCGGCGGCGGCGACAGCGGCCAGCCGGCGGACCGGATTGTCACGATGGCCGCGGACGGCCGCCGGACCGGTGCGGAGACGCCCTGCCGGGCGCCGCGCGGATGGGCGGTGCTGCGCGGCGGCGCGGTCATCGCCTGCGAGGACCGTCTGGTACGGGTCCAGCGCGAATCCGGCGGGCTCGGCGCGAAAGCCCTGACCTCCCCGCACCGGCCGGTCCCGACGGGCGGACTGGGATACCGGCCGCGCAGCAACGAGGCCGCGCTGGCCGGTGCCGGCGGCATCTGGTCGGTGAACGCGGCCAAGGACACCCTGCGGCATCTGCCGGCCGCCGGGCACAACCTGGTGGCGGCGGCGTCTCCGGCCGACGGCGACACGGTGCTCGCCCTCTCCTCCGCCGGCACGCTGCTCAGCCTGGACCTCGAGACCGGGAAGGTGCTCGCGCAGAAGCCCGTGCCGGCCACCAGCCTCACCATCGACATGAACCGCGCCTACCTGCCCGACCCGCAGGGCCAGGTGATCCACGAGATCGACTACGGCGACGGGCTACGCACGGCCCGCACCCTGCCGGTCGCCGAACGCCCGGATCTGATGGTGGAGGTCGGCCGATGAGACTCCGCAAACTGCTGTCCATGCTCGCCGTCTCGACGTCGATGCTGGTGGCCGGGGCCGCCTGCGGCTCGCCGGACCGGCCGAGCATCGTGGTGACCACGAACATCCTCGGCGACGTGGTCAGCCAGATCGTCGGTGACGAGGCCGAGGTGAGCGTGCTGATGAAGCCGAACGCGGACCCGCACTCGTTCGGCATCTCGGCTCGCGAGGCGCATGCCATGCAATCGGCGGACCTGGTCGTCTACAACGGTCTCGGCCTCGAGGAGGGCGTGCTGCAGCACGTCGAGGCGGCCCGGGCCGAAGGCGCCCGCACCGTCGAGGTGGGCAAGCAGGTCGACCCGATGGAATACCGGGACGGCGATGCGGCGGGGACGTCCGATCCGCACTTCTGGACCGACCCGGCCCGGGTGGTCGGCGCGGTGCGGTTGCTCACCGACGAGATCGTCGGCCAGGTCGACGGGGTGGACGCCGCGGTCGTGCGGGAACGCGCGGACGCGTACGCGAAACAGGTGAGTGAGCTGGACGCCCAGTTGGCCGAGCGGTTCGCCGGCCTGCCGGCGCAACGGCGGGTGCTGGTCACCAACCACCACGTGTTCGGTTACTTCGCCGATCGCTACGACTTCACGGTGATCGGCGCGATCATCCCGGGCGGCACGACGCTCGCGTCGCCGAGTTCGTCCGATCTGGCCTCGCTGGTCACCGCGATCAGGACGCATCAGGTGCCGGCGATCTTTGCCGACACCTCGCAGCCGGCCAAGCTGGCCGAGGTCCTTGCCGCCGAGGCAGGGATCCGGGTAAGCGTGGTCCCGCTCTATTCCGAGTCGCTGAGCGAGGCCGACGGTGACGCCGGGACCTACCTGGACATGATGCGGTTCAACGCCGAAGCCATCATCGGTGGCCTCACCGGCAACGGCCGCTGAGTCGGGCCGGGACGCCGAACGGGACTGCTCAGGTATTTCTCATGAAAACGGTTGCAGAACCGTTGAGGAGGCAGTGAACCGACGCGCTGTCCATGGTCTCACCGCAGTGGGCCCGACCGCCGGGAACACGCCTCTCCCGGCGGTCGGGGCCGTCATCCGGCGGGGGGCGCGACCTCGAAGATGTTGAGTCGGTACATGCGGGCCGTCGGGGGGAATGCGCGCATGGCCCGCAACGCGGCGCGGTAGACCAGCGGAAGCCGTCGGAACTGGTCCCGGGGGACCTCGGTAGAGGTGGAGGAGGCGAGCAACCGCAGGCCGAGCCCCCAGCCTTCGATCTCCCTGGGGTCGTCGCAGGCCCACCGCATCTTCGCCGCCATGAACTTCATCGTGGGGTGCCGGTCCTGCCGGTCGACCATGAGGTGGCCGCCGGTGTCCAGCGCGACCCGGGCGCCCGGAAAGTTGTCGGCGATGAGGCCGAGTGCGCGGCGGACGTCCGCCTCGACCAGGTACATGAGGACCGCCTCGACGGCGAAGAAGTACGGCGGAGGCCACTGCCGGACCGTAGACACCCACGCCGGGTCGAGCACCGACGCGGCACCGATGCGACGCCGGTCGGACTCGTCGAAGAATCGTCGGCGCAGGGCGATCACATCCGGCAGATCGAGGTCCACCCAGTGCACGCTGCCGTTGTCGACCCGTTCGAAACGGGTGTTCAGGCCGGCACCCACCTCGATGACCGTGCCCGTGGGGTGGTCGGCGAGGAACTCGCGCACCCAGCGGTCGAAGACCGACGCACGCAGCACGCAGCCGTACAGGGTCGGTGGCTGGTCGAAGCGGCTGAAGTCGTAGTCGATGGCGTCGACCATCCGCGCCGACAGTGGATCGTTGACGATGCCTCGCTCGCGCCGGGTCTCCACGGCCCGCGCGTAGAGCGGAATCAGCATCGTCTCTTCGACGTCGCCGAGCGAGATGGGTGCACGTTCCGTCATGTCGGCCGACTCTACGGTGGCAACCGTTGCCGATGAACCGGCCGATCGTCTCGCCCTGATGGCTCACGAGCGGGCGGCCTCCAGGCGCCATCCGACGGCGCTGGACCGTTCGAGCCAGAAGGCGGCGTACCGGCCGCCGGCGGCCAGCAGGCGGTCGTGGGTACCGACCTCGGCGACGCGTCCCCGCTCGTCGAGGACGATGATCTGGTCGGCGTCCATCACGGTGGAGAGCCGGTGGGCGATGACCACGAGGGTGCAGTGTTCCCGCAGGGCTTCCAGGGAACGTTGGACGTAGCGTTCGTTCTCGGGGTCGAGCGCGGCCGTGGCCTCGTCGAGCAGCACGACGGGGGCGCGCTTGACGATCGCTCGGGCGACGGAGACGCGCTGGCGCTCGCCGCCGGAGAGCGCGGATCCGGCCTCGCCCACCCGGGTGTCCCAGCCGTCGGGGAGTCGATCGGCGATCTCGGTCACCCCGGCCAGCAGCGCCGCCTCGGCTATCTCGTCCTCGCTGGCGTCGGGGCGGCCGAAGCGGATGTTCTCCCGCAGCGTGTCGTCGAAGAGGTAGACGTCCTGGAACACCAGGGCGAGCTGCGCCATGAGGTCCTCGGTGGTCTGGTCCCGAACGTCGGCGCCACCGACGCGGACCGTGCCGGCGTCCACCTCGTAGAAGCGGGCGATGAGCCGGGTGACCGTGGTCTTGCCGGCACCGGACGGCCCGACGAGCGCGGTCATGCTGTTCGGCGGAACGGTGAAGGTCACGTCGTCGAGCACCGGCGTACCGGGTTCGTAGCCGAAGTGGACGTGTGCGAACTCGACCAGGCCGGGCGCGTCGACGGCGGCGGACCGGTGCGGTTCGGGCAGTGGCCGGGCGTCCATGATGCCCTGGATGCGGCTCAGTTCGCCACGGATCTGGCGCAGCGAGCCACCGAACTCACCGATCTCCGACAGCGGCTGCACGAACCGGGAGGCCACCCCGAGCAGCGCGAGCAGGTCGACACCGGACAGGCTGCCGCCGAGCGCGAGAGCGGCGGCGAGGACCACCACGCCGGTGAAGACGAGTTGGATGGTCACCCCGTTGAGAGACAGACCCAGAACCGCCTCGACCATGGTGCGCCGGGCGACCCTCTGCTGCCGGGCGATCGCCGCGCTCAGTGGCGGGTAGCCGGCTCCGGTGGTGCGGCCGAAGGCGCGGAGCACGGGCTGGCAGCGGGCGAACTCGATGACTCGGTCGCTGGACTCGACCGCGGCCTCGTGTGCGGCGTGCTCGCTGCGAGCGATCAGTCGCGCGGCCGCCCGGGCGGCGAGGGCGAGGACGGGTGCCGTCACGAGCAGGGCGAGGCCGAGTCGCCAGTCGAAGACGAGCATGGACGCGGTGACCGCGGCCGGTGCGGCGATACCGACGACGAGCGGGGTCATCAGGTGGGCCGCGGCGCCACCGGCGGCCAGGGTGCCCTTGGCGGCGATCTGGGCGACACTGCCGGTCTTGCCGGCGAACCAGCCGATCGGCAATCGGACGAGGTGGTCGCCGATGTTCAGGTGCATGGTGCGCAGCACGGTCAGCGCCACGCCGAATCCGCGCATCGCCTGCACGTAGTGCGCGACGGCACAGCCCGTGACCGCCACGGCCAGGACGCCGACCCACGTCCGGACACCCGACCAGTCGCCGACGGCCAGCGCCCGGGCGATGGGGACGAGCAGGCTGACGGCGAAGCCCTGGAGCACGCCGTAGATGCTCGCCCAGACGAGGAACCGCGTGTAGTCACCCTGATGCTCGGGGCCGAGCACCGCCCTCAGTTGCCGGATCATCGCGATTCCCCCTCGGCGGAGACGGCCGTTGCGGAGTCACCCTGGTGGGCCCGCCACATGCGTGCGTACACCCCGCCGGCACCCAGCAGTTCGGTGTGGGTTCCGACCTCGGCGACGCGGCCGCGATCCAGCACCACGATCTGGTCGGCCGACGTGATCGAGGCGAGCCGGTGGGCGATCACGAGCAGCGTGCGCCCGCCGACCAGGTGCGCGAGCGCGGTCTGGATGCGCGCCTCCGACTCCGGGTCGGCGAACGCGGTCGCCTCGTCGAGAATCAGGATCGGCGGGTCGGCCAAGACGGCCCGGGCGATCGACACCCGCTGCGCCTCGCCGCCGGAGAGCTGCGCGTCCACGCCGACCACCGAGTCGTACCCGCGCGGCAGGGCGAGGAGCCGGTCGTCGATCTGCGCCAGCCGTGCGGCTCGCCGTACCTGCTCCAGGGTCGCGTCGGGCCGAGCCAGCCGGATGTTGTCAGCCACGGTCGCCCGCAGCAGTTGGACGTCCTGCAGCACGAACCCCACCCACCGGTACAGCTCTTCCGTGGCGATGTCCCGCAGGTCCACCCCGCCGATCGAGATGCGGCCGTCCGCCACGTCATGGAACCGCGCCACCAGTGTCGCCAACGTCGACTTACCGGAGCCGGAGGGCCCGACGAGCGCGGTGACCGTACCGACCGGGAGCGTCAGGTCGATGTCGTGCAGCACCCGGTGCCGACCGTCGTAGCTGAACCCGACGTCTTCGATCCGCACCTCCGCCGACTCCGGCGACCGTGGCTGCGCCGGCTCGGGCAGCACCGGCGTGGCCAGGAGGTCGGTGATGCGCTTCGCGGCGGCCGCAGCCTCGCGGCGGGCCTGCATGCTGAAGCTCACCGTCATGATCGCCGCCGGCAGCGTCATCGCCACCAGGGCCGCCGTCACCAGGTCGACCACGGTGACCCGGCCCCGGGCGACGAACCAGGCCCCGACCACGAGGTTGACCAGCAGCACGAACGGGGCGGAGATCGGGATAGTCGCCAGGGCGTCGGTACGCAGCATCGGCCGCACCCATGCCGCGTACGCCTCGGCGAACCGCATGGCCGCCTTCCGGTAGGCGGCGTGCGCGCGCCCGGCCTGCCCGAAGGTCTTGACCACCGAGATGCCGGAGACGAACTCGACGATGGTCGCGCTGATCCGTGCGATCCCGGCGTTCATCTCGACCATCTTCGCGGCCATGCCTCTCGCCATGACCGCGTAGGCGACCAGGTAGATGGGGAGCGTCGCGATTCCCACCAGCGCGAGCCGCCAGTCCAGCGTGAACAGGTAGGCCAGGCCGACCAGCGGCACGGTGACCGCCGCGGTGGTCTCCACGGCGCCGTGGGCCACGAGGTAGTGGATGTCGTTGATGTCGTTCTGGGTGGCCTTGCGGACCAGGCCGGACGAGTTCTGGGTGAACCATCCCAGCGGTACCCGGCCCAGTCGCTCCACGATGCGGGTACGGATGATCCCCTGCAACCGGGCGTCGGCGAAATGCGTCACCGACAGGGCCGCGCCGCCGAGCACCGTGCGGGCGAACAACGCGATAACCACCGCGATCGCGATCCACCACACTCGGGCCCGGTCCACCTCACCGGTGCCGAGGAAGCTCTTTCCAAGTTCGGCGATGGCCACGTACGGCGCGATTGTGGCGATCGCGCCCAATGCCTGGAGCGCCACTCCGATGGCCAGCGAAGCCCGCGCCGGGGCCAGGAGGTCGGACAGTGCCCGCGACGACGCCCGCGCCTCCGTCTCGGCGTCTGCGGGCTTCGTCGGGTTGTGGTCCTGCGCCGACGGAGCGGTTGTCCCGTCGTCCACGATCGTGACCATGCGAGCTCCTCGGACTCCGAGTCGTGGGTGGGGCAGATTTTACGTGCGGGTGGGTACGGCCGAGCAGATCGTACAACGAACATCGTTTTCAGCAGTGCCGTGGATTCGGGAACGGATCGGGACCGGGCCGCGCGCGTAGGTGTTCCGGGAGGTGCTCCACCGAGTCGGGCGGGGGTCCCAGCCGCCGCCGGGTGGGGGCCGTCGAGCCGGTTCCGTCGGGCGACGCGTCGGATCCGGGCAGTCGCGCCGGCCGCCTCAGTGTTTCAGGAACGCGCTGGTCATGTGGGGTGCTGTCACGGCCGCCGCGAGGAGGACGCTCGCCACGACGACGCCGATGTCGAACCCGCAGATGACCGCGAGCACCTGTGCCACGACGCACCAGAGCCGGACCGTCGATGCCGTCGCGTACCGGTACTCGCGGGGCGGTACGGGCACACCGCAGCGGAGCCCGCGCACGAAACGTGGGTCATCACGCTCAGAGAGCTGGGTCAGTGTCTCCAGCGTGGGATGCATTGTGTCCGACCCCCATCCCCGCCCGGGCCCGGCTGGCCTTCGTGGCGAGCGCACCGACAGCCCACCACAATTGATAACGATTCTCAATACTGATAACGGCCCATCGGTCCGGAAGGGGGGTGCCTCTTCGGGGGAGCCGCAGCCCCGCACCAACGAGCGCCCGCAGCGCCGACGCGGTCCCGGTGCTCGGCGGACGCGGGTGCCGGGGCCCGCGAAGCCTCGTTCGCGGCGCCTGATCCTGTCGTCGACGCGGGTGAACCGCCCGGCCGGGGAAGGAGATCGACACAGGTCCCACGCCGTGGTTCGACGTGATGTCCGGCGCCACCGACCGGGCGCCGCCCGCCGGCCGGTGGCGCCGGACGACATCACCGTGGGCCGATCGGGTGCCCGGACGGCCGGACGGGGCATCGCCCGGAGGTCCCGGCAGTTTCCACGGCGCCGGCCCGGCACTTTCAGTGTTCGTCGTAGTGGCCCTCGTGGGCGGCGTGGCGGTGGCCGTCGTGCACGTAGTCCACGTGGTTGCCGTGGGCCACGGCCTCGTGGCCGCAGCCGTCAGCGTGGGTGTGCTCGTGCCGTTCGGCCGCGACGTGCTGGCCCTGGACGTCACACTCGTCGTAGTGGTCGCCGTGGCTGTGGTGGGCGTGTCCATCGTGCAGGTAGTCGATGTGGCCAGCGTGCTGGACGGGAACGTGCCCGCAGCCATCGGCGTGCGCGTGCTCGTGTCCGCTGTGCGGACGGTGTTCGGTAGCGGTCGTCATGACGGTCCTTCCTCGCTGCCGTGTTCGGTCGCGTGGGCGACGGCGTCGCCCACGATGGGTGCCGGGTGAGCGGTCGTGGATGCGTACACCGCGTCGTGTCCGCGCCGGACCAGCCGGACCTCGCGCAGTACGCGCGGGCGTTGCGACACCAACGGCTGCGCCGGTCCGGTCGCCTCCGCCAACCGCTGCACCAGGAGCTTCCGGTAGGCGAGCAGGTCGACGGCTGCTCCCCGAAGCGGTGCGGCCAGTGCCCGGGACAGCTGGCCGACAGCCTCGTACGGTTCCACCTCATCCGGAACACATAGTCGCATGCGCAGAAGCGCATATCAAATTCGCGAGGCAGGAGGGTGACGCCCGCCACGCACGATGTCGGGTTCCGGTGGGACTGAGAGGCGCCGGAGAGGTGGGCGCTGCGGCCCTGGTCGCCCTGGCGTTACGGCAGCCAGGGACAGGTGGCAAGGCTGCGGTCATGGCGAGCAGGAAACAGCGACGGTTCGGCAATCCCGCACGGCAGGCGGAGGTCGACGCCGCAGCCCGGGCTCGGGCCCACGCTGTGCAGGCTGCGACGGTCGCCGCCGCCCAGAAGCGCAAGGAGAGCGGCGACTGCGGCACGTGCTGCGACTGACGCCCGACCATCGGGCGGCTCTGCCGGAGTCCGGTCTCCCGCATCGTCGGGTACCGACGGGGTTATCGGAGTACGGGGTGGCCGGCCCACGGACCAACCTCGTCCGGCCCGGCCCCTATCAGCAGGGGCCGGGCACGGGACACTGAGGCGCCCGGCGGGCGTGCCGGCACGTACGACGGGGGACCGGCCGCCCGCCAGGGCAACAGGCTCTCAACCTGGTTTGTGTGCGGTGCCTTGTAGTCGGTGGACGGTGGCATCCAGCCGAGCAAGTACCTCTGCCTCGGTCGCTCCGGTGGCCGTGGCGAGCTCGATGGCCAGGAGGCGGGAGACCGTGGCCAGCCCGACGACGACCTCGACGAGGGCCGGCTCGTCGTGCAGTGCCTGCGTAAGCGCGGCCTCGGGTTCGAGGTCCTCGGCCGCCCAGGTGGTGACCACGCGTAGACCGGATCGCAGGCAGCGGAACTGTGTCGGGGAGAGCCAGGAGTCCGCCTCGCCGCTCATGATCATCAGCTCGCCGGGGTCAGGCGACCGAGGCCCGGTGAATGGACTCGATCGACGCGTCGAGGGTGCGATCGAACTCCTCGTCGCTCTGCTGCGCCGTCAACCCGTCCAGCAGGGCGCGGCTGAAGCTGGCGATGAGCCCCGGGTTACGGGACAAGCGCTCGTTGGCTTCGTCCCGGCTGTAGCCGCCGGAAAGAGCGACGACGCGGGCAATCGTCGGGTGGGCGATCAGGTCGGCGTAGAACCCGTCGACGGAGGGGATGGTGATCTTGATGGCGACCTTCCGGCCACCCAGCGCATCGAGCCGCTCCAGGATCGCCGCCTTCAACAACGCCTCGGCCTCGGACTTGTCCGGAGCCTTGATGTCGACCTCGGGCTCCAGGATCGGCACAAGGTCCGCTGCGAGGACACGCTCCGCGATCTCGAACTGCTGGGCAACGATGCGGTCGATCCCGGCAGCGTTCGCCGAGTGGATGACCGAGCGCTCCTTCGTGCCGAACACGCCCGCCGCTCGCGCACGGTCGAGCAGTTCGTCGAGGGCCGGGATGTCCCGCATCAACTGGACGCCGTCCTGTTCGTCCCGCATGCCCTTGTCGATCTTCAGAAAGGGCACGATGCCCTTGTCCTTCCAGAGGTAGTCGACGAATCCGCGCCCGTCGAGCTGGCGATCGAGGGTGCCTTCGAACAGGATCGCGCCCAGGATTCGTTCGGAGGTGAAGGCGCGGCTGCCGACGACACGGACCCGTGCGGCATGAATCAGGTCGAACATCTTCGCCTCGGATGAGTATCGAGACTCCTCGATTCCGTACAGCCGCAGCGCCTTCGGCGTGCTGCCGCCGCTCTGATCCAGCGCGGCGATGAACCCGCGTCCGGTCTCGAATCGGGTGAGCTGCTCCTGGTCGGGCACGGGTGGTTCCTCTCGCTACGTGGTCCGGTCGGGCCGCCGTCAGTCTAATAGAAAACCGTTTTCAATACAGCCTGCTTCGCGGCGCCCTGATCCGGCCAGACTTGAGCGGGCGGCGGGACCTGGTTTGAGATGACCCTGAACGCGCCCGCCGATGTCGGCGCGAGCGGCCGGGGCCGGTCGACCCCCGACGTGTCAGTGATCCGTTCCCGCCGGGGCGGTGCAGGCCGGGTCCACGGCGAGGATCAGGCCGAGCAGGTCGCCGAGGGCGTGTGCGAGGCGACCGTCGGCCAGCTCGTGACGGGTGTGCCGCCCCTCGGGAATCCCGACGACGAGGCCGCAGCCCCGCAGGCAGGCCAGGTGGTTGGACAGGTGGCGTTCGTACTGTCGTCGCGCCTCTGGCTGGCACGGTCGCGCGACGCACCTCCTCGGCGGCTTCAGCGCGGCCGACTGGACTCGGTGCACAACTCGACAGATTGCCGCGACCCGTGGTACTTTCCCGGCCACGGCCTTGACATTGATTGTCGTTCTCATTAAGAGGCTGTCGTCGAAACAAGGAGCAGAATGAGACTACGCGCGCGCGGCCGGCCTCTGGTGGTGGCAGTCGCACTGCTGACGGGCCTGGCGGGTCTTTCGGTTGGTGCGCAGCCTGCCGCAGCGGCAGAACGGGTCGTGCTGTCGAAGGGGCACACGGACGCGGTCGACGTCCACCTCGAGGACGGTGTGCTGTCGCTGCAGGTGCACGACGACACCGTGGAGCCGGCGGTCTCCCGCGACCCGGCGGACGTGATATTCCACGCGCTGCCGGCGTCGGCCGCGGCGGTGCCGGACCACCCGGACTACGCGTTTCTCGGCCCGGCCGGGAGCACCATCTGGCTGCTACCCCAGATCCAGAACCCGGATCTGCTCTGGCCGGGCTGGAACACCACCACGCTCGAAAACGGAGTCTTCAGGGGCGACGAGGTCACCATCTCCCTGGTCGACGTCGATGGCCCCGGTAACGTCTGGGTGTACATGGAAGACGCCATCGGACTGCCGCTTCACCAGTTCCGGAGCGACGACGGGTTGCCCGACGCGCTCCAGGTGCCGGTACACACCCACGCCCATGCCAACTGGGCGTTCGGTGCCACCGGCACCTACACCCTGAAGTTCCAGGCCGACGCCACACTCGCCGACGGCACCCCGGTGTCGACCGGCCCGGTCGACTACACATTCGTGGTGGGCGACCTGACGGGATCCCCGCCACCTACCGAGATCAACCTCGACATCTACGGCCTGGAAGACAGCTACTCGCCCGGCCGGCAGGTCAACCTCGTCGCCGCGACCGACATCGAGACCGAACTCGACCACTTCCACTGGTTCAGCCGGTGCCCGGGCGCTGCCGAGTTCACCGTCATCGCGGGGGAGGGCTCTTTCTCGTACCAGTTCACCGCCACCGAGGCGTTGAACGGCTGCCAGTACAAGGCGATCCTCTACGACGACGACCACAACGCGGTGGCCGAGGCAGATCCCGTGACCCTCGTGGTCGAGCCCGGCCACGACCCCGGCGAACCCGGTGCCAGCCAGGCGATCGTCGCGACGATCCGCGATTCCGACGGCGCGCTGGTGGTCAGCGTCGACCCCGACGACCGCGTCGTCACGCTGCCTGCGGCGACCCTCGGGGCGAACGGTGACCGGTTGGCGTCCTCCGGTGCGCTGCGTCCGGTGACCGTCACCGACACCCGGGTCGGAAAGCCCGGCTGGAACGCGTCGGGCCAGGTCTCAGACTTCGTCGGCACCGCCGGCAACTTCGGGGGCCGGTACCTCGGATGGGCGCCGGAGGTCATCGCACAGGCAGCCGGCCAGGACGTGGTCGCCGGCCCGGTGGCCGCCTCCGGCTTCACCTCGGGTAACGGCCTCGCCAGCGGCGCGTTACTCGGCTCCGCGCCATCCGGCAGCGGGCGCGGCACCGCTCGACTCGGCGCCGTCGTCTCGCTCGAGCTGCCGACCGACACGGCGGCGGGCGAATACGCAGCCACCTTGACGCTGACCGCCATCTAATCCACCGCCGCAGTCGCCGCCCCGACCCTTGGCCCGGCCGGGGCGGCGTCCGGACCGAGCCGACCGGGGTGGCTGGCGATCAGTCGGCGCCGGCGGTCTCCGGCAAGATCTGGTTCGATTTGACTTGATATTGGTTTTCATTACCGTATAGCGTGGTCACCATGGTCCTGCGTTCCTTCCCGGCGTGCCGGTGCGCGGATGGCGCCGTGCTGCCACCGATTGGCCGGTACGGCCGACCGAGCGTGCTGGTCATCGGAGAGTGTCGGGCACTCCGACCGGCCCGCCCCGCGACGCCATGATGGCCATCCACCAGCGGGGCGGGCCGGACCAGCAGCACGAGCTGATCGGCGAGCTGCGGGCGGCCGGCCTGGCGCCGACCGCCCAGCGCCGGCTGGTGCTCGACGCGCTGCACGGGCAGGAGCATCCGGCCAGTGCGATCGCAATCCACCAGCGGCTGCGCGCGGACGGACGGGCGGTGGGGTTGACCACGGTCTACCGCACCCTGCACGCGTTGGCGGACACAGGACGGGTGCACGTCTTCCATCGCGACGGTGAGCTGACCTATCGGCACTGCCGGGAGGGGCCGCACCACCACCTGGTGTGCGAGGTGTGCGGGCTGGTCGTGGAGCGGTCCGCCGACGCGGTGACCCGCTGGCTCCAACAGGTACGTGCGGACGAGGATTTCGTGCCCAACCCACAGCACAGCGACCTGTACGGAGTGTGTGGAACGTGCCTGCGCGCCGATCGCCGCCCACCGGATGGCGATCAGTGACCGACATGTCGACGTGGCGTCGCGGCGGAAGTCAAGTGGCACCTTCGGTCTCCTCGGTCGACCCGCCGGGGCCACCCTGGCGAAAACGAAAACGGTTACCCTTATAGTGTCTTGCTCTGTGCCAGGAGCCGAGCGGTGACCACCGCTCCCCGAACGCCGGGCGGCCCGAGCGCCGGCCATGCCCCTACCCGAACGGATGCGCCACCCATTATGCGTCTGCCCACCTCCATCGCCGCCGTCGTTGCCGGCGCCGTCAGTGCGCTCGTGCTCGGCGCGGTCCCGGCGGCCGCCGCGCCGACGCCGACGCCGACGCCGACGCCGAGCGGCAGCGTGCCCGCCCGTCCGGCGCCGGTGACCTGGGGCGTGACCCCGTCGAGCCCGACCGGGCCAAACGGGCGGGCGAGCTTCGGCTACAAGCTCGATCCCGGTGCCAGGGTGACGGACTACGTCGCGGTGACCAACCACTCGGCCCGGCCGCTGACCCTCAGCCTCTACGCCAGCGACGCCGTCACCACCCCGCAGGGCGGATTCGACCTACTGCCCGGGGGGCAGCGGCCGGTCGACGTGGGTTCCTGGGTGCGGCTCACCGCCCCGACGCTGACGATCCCGTCGACGTCCCGGATGGACGTGCCGTTCACCCTGACCGTGCCCGAGAACGCCACCCCGGGCGACCACGTCGGCGGCATCGTGGCCTCGCTCGCCGCCACCACCACCGACGGGCAGGGCAACCAGGTCGCGGTCGACCACCGGGTCGGCGCACGGATCTACCTGCGCGTCACCGGCGAACTGCGGCCTGCGCTGGCCCTGGAGGGCCTTCGGGTAGACCACCGGGCGTCCGGCAACCCGTTCGCCGGGGGCGAGATCGTCGCCACGGCAACGATCCGGAACACCGGAAACGTGCGGCTCGCCGGCCAGCCGATGACCGAGTCGGCCGGACTCTTCGGCCTGGGACGTCGCAGCGCGTCCGGCACGGCGTTGCCGGAGATCCTGCCGGGCGGGGCCGTCCGGACCACCGTCCGGCTCCGCGGGGTGGCGCCGTTGTTCCGGCTCACCGTCACCACCACCGTCGTCCCGGCGGCCGTCGAGGGGCAGGCGCTCGACCCGCACCCGGCCGAGGCGTCGGAGGAGGTCACCGTGTGGGCCGTACCGTGGCGCCAACTCCTGCTGGTCCTCCTCGTCCTCGGGGCGGTGGGTGCCCTGCTGATGCTTCGCCGCCGCAGGCGCCGCCGGGCGGCCCGGAACCTGGCGCAGGCCGTTGCCGCAGCTCGCGAGCAGGGCCGTGCCGAAGCCACCGCGACGGCCGCCGGCACGCCGTCCGGACCGCCGGCCGGCACGGGCCCACCCACACAGCCCGACAGGAGTACGCCGAAGGCCGCGGCCGGGCCGCCGACGTCAACCCCGGGCGCCCAACCGTGATCGAGACGAACAGTGATCGAGACGAACCGTGATCGAGACGAACAGTGCCGGCGTACCGGCCGTGACATCGACAACCCCCGAGTGGAGCGAGGCAGGGAGATGAGAAGAAGAGCAGTGGTACGGGTGGGCGCGGCCGGGCTCGCCCTGGCCGTACTGTCGCTGGCCGGCACTGCCGCACCGGTGGGCGCCGCGCCGGCGCCGGTCGACCCGGCGGGGGCGGATCTGGTATCCCTCTCCCTCGTCGACGGCGACCTCTCGATGCGGGTCCGCGACGCCGGCCAGGTCGCCCGGGACGAGGCCGGGCACGCTCCGGCCGACGTGCTGCTGGACCCGGAGGGTGGCGTGACGGTACGGCTGCCGGACAGTCCACAGTTCTCGTTCCTCGGTACGCCCGGTGCGGCGGTCTGGTCGCTCACCTCGGGGAACGCGGGTCTGCCCGGGTTCGACACCACGAGGGTGGGCCGGGGCGCCGTCCGGGGTGACACGGTGAAGCTGTCGCTGACGGCGGTGGCGGGACCCGGCCGATTCACCGCGTACACCGTCTCCGGTCTCGGCGTGGCCCGGCAACTGCTCGGCCCGGACGCCCGGGACGTGTCGCTGCCGACCGCCGCCCGGACTCCGGTCGTGTGGGCCTTCGACGCGGCCGGGGACTACCGGCTGACGCTCGCGTCGTCGGCGACGCTGACGACCGGGGCGACGGTGACGGCCGAGGCGACGTACCAGGTCAGTGTCCCGCCGCTGCGGCCGGGCCCGACGCTGCCGCCGCCGGTGCCGGCGGCTCCGGTCGAGCCGGCCCGGCAGTTGCCACAGACCAGAGCCAAGGCCCCCGCGCCGCCGCAGGCCGCGCCGGTGCCGACGACACCGTCGGCGTCGCAGCCGGCAGGCGTGAACGCCGCCGCGGCCGCCGCCGAACGCAAGGTGATCTCGGACGGGCACGTCGACATGGGACCGAATTTGGTGGGCGGGAACCTTACGATCCGGCTCAAGGACGACAGCGTCACCCCGGCGGTGTGGCGGGAGCTGGCCGACGTGGTCCTCCAGGTCAAGGACAACGCGAAGACGACGGTGCCGGCCGGAAAGGACTTCCTCGGCGAGGAGGGTGACGAGGTCTGGGTGCTGCCGCAGGTGCAGGAGTCCGGGATCGTCTGGCCGGGTTGGAACACCCAGCACGAGTCGGTGATCTCGGGTATCCGGGGCAATGTGACGTGGACTCTTGCCGGGGTCGACGGTCCGGGCCGGTTCACGCTCTTCACGACGGACTCGTTCGGCGGCGCGAAGGTGCTGTTCGACACCGGCAAGGCGCTGCCGCAGCGGCTGGTGATCCCGCCGAACACGCACGCGCACGGCAGCTGGGCGTTCAGCGAGGCCGGCCTCTACAAACTGAGCGTGCAGATGAGCGGCAGCACCACGGACGGCAGGGCGGTCACCGACACCAAGACCCTGGCGATCGCGGTCGGCGACGGGACCGATCCGGGCGCGGGCTTCGGTGCCGGTTCGGGCGACGGCTCCGGGAACGGTTCCGGGAACGGCAGGCTGCCGCGTACCGGTGAGTCCTGGCTCCTTCCGGCGGTGGGCGGCGGACTGCTGCTCGTGTTGGCCGGTGCGCTGCTGCTCTTCGTCGCACGGCGCCGCCGCGGCGGGACCGGCACCGGGGCGACCACCGCACCGTAGTCACCGCCCTAACAGAGCTGATAACCGTTGCCATCTCCGTGCTATCGTTCGCGCGGCACGGTGGTGGGGACCGACCGGCGCCGTCGCGCCGAGCGAGGAGGTACGCGGATGCCCGCTGCCGCCGTCACCCGGGTCCGCCCGCAGGCGTACCGCACCATCCCGAGGGTCCGGCTGTTGCCGGTGCTGCTGCCACTGCTCTTCGCGGTGCTCGCCACCGGCTGCCGGTCGGAGGTGACGCTGAGCGCCCACGACGAGCGGCTCCAGGTCGTCACCACCACCGGCATCCTGCGCGACCTGGTCGGCCAGGTCGGTGGTGACCGGGTACGGGTCAGCGCGCTGGTGCCGGACGGTGCCGACCCGCACAGCTACGAGCCGACCCTGCGGAGCATCCGCAACGTGGTCTACGCCGACGTCGCGTTCAGCAACTACCTGCTGCTGGAGGAGCAGGCGATCATCAAGGCGCTGGACGCGAACCTGCGCGACGGCGTACCGAACGTCTCGCTGGCCGAGGGGGCGGTGAAGTACGCGGCGGAGATCATTCCGCTGGTCGAGGACGTCTCGTTGGACACCATCTGGCTCGGTATGCGGGTCCGGGGCACCGGCGCGGCGCACGGCGCCAACCGCTCCTCCGACGTGCTGCTGCACGCCACCGCCGTCGAGGGGCCGGGCGGCCTCGTCGCCTACCTGACCGAGTCGTTCGGTGACCCGTCGTTCTACGTCGACTCCACGGACGGATTCGACCCGGGCAACGGCTACCGGGACGACACTGCGACCCTGCCACCAGACGCGCACACGCACATGAGCTGGGCGTTCACCAAGCCGGGCGTCTACCGGCTCACCATGCGGGCAGAGCTCGCGGTCACCCCGGACACCGCGCCCGTGCCGATGGGGGAGCAGGTCTTCACCTTCGCCGTCGGGGTGGATCCGCACTCGGTGCCAGGGATGGCGGATGCGGCGGTGCTGAACTCCGGGCACGCGGACCTCAGCGTCGACCTCGACCGGGGCCGGCTCGACCTGCTGGCGGACCCGGAGGGTGGCGGCACGGTCAACCAGCGGGTGTACGACCCGGCCGGCACGGTGATCGAGGTGCCGAACAAGGCACTGCGGGAGGTGCCGGGCGACCGCAGGTACCGGTTCCTCGGCCGGCCGGGCACCCAGGTCCACCAGCTACCCCAGGCGGTGCTCGGCAAGCACGTGCACGGCGAGATCGACCCGCACCTGTGGCAGAACGTCCGCAACGTCATCGCCTACGTGGAGCTGATCCGGGACACCCTGATCGGGGTGGATCCGCAGGGCGCGGCGGAGTACCGCGCCAACGCGGCGGCCTACGTCGGCGAACTCGAACGACTCGACGCCTTCGTCCGGGACACCATCGCCCAGATCCCGCCCTCGCGACGCCATCTGGTCACCACGCATGACGCGTTCGGCTATCTCGGCCAGGCGTACGGGATCGAGATCTCGGGTTTCGTCACTCCGAACCCGGCGACCGAGCCGAGCCTGGCCGACCGGCGCCGGCTCACCGAGACGATCCGCAACCTCGACATCCCGGCCGTGTTCCTGGAGCCGAACCTGGCGGCCCGCTCCGCCACGCTGACCGAGGTGGCCCGGGAGGAGGGGCTGCGGATCTGCCGGATCTACGGCGACACCTTCGACGACGAGGTCACCGACTACCTGCAAATGATGCGGTTCAACGCCGAATCGCTGTACGACTGCCTGGGCACGGCACGATGAGGGAGGAAGCAGTGACGGCAGGACGAGCGCGGTCGCGCCGTTGGCTCGGTGAGCGGCGCCTGGACGCGGCGCGGCGGCCGACGCGTGAGCGGAGCGCCCGCGCGGCGACGACCCTGTGGCGATGCGTGGCGGGAACGGTGGTCGTGTTGGCGGCGACGGCCACTCCCGCGCTCGGCGCGCGGCCGGTTTCCATGCCTGCCGAGCGCCTTGCTTCCGTGCCTGCCGAGCGATCTGGTTCCGTGCCCGTCGCGCAGCCGAGCCCGGGACTACAGCAGCCGAGCCCGGGACTACAACAGTCGATCGCGGCGGACCAGCCGCTGGCCACCGGCCGGGTGACCCTGGCGACCGGGCACGTGGACATCGGCCCCCGCTACGTCGACGACAAGTGGACGCTCCTGGTGCACGACGGCACGCAGGCCCGGCCGGTGTGGCGCGATCCCGACGAGACGGTGTTCCGGGTCTCCGACGCGGCGTTGCAGGCCGTGCCGGACGATCCGGCGTACGCCTTTCTCGGCATCGACGCCGGGAAGCGGGTGCACGTGGTGCCACAGGTGCAGGATCAGGGCGTGGTCTGGCTCGGCTGGAACAGCCAGGATCCCCGGGTGATGCAGACCATCGACCGGGGCGTCACGCTGAGCCTGCTCGGCGTGCGCGGGCCGGGCACCCTCACCACGTTCCTCCAGTCCGGCAACTTCGCCGCGCCGCAGGTGCTGTGGCGCTCGGCGGAGCCGGCAGCCCAGCCGATGTGGGTCGAGGTCAACACCCACACCCACGCCAACTGGGTCTTCAGCACGCCCGGGGTCTACCTGGTCTCGGTGCAGGTCTCCGCCGACCTGATCAGTGGTGAGAAGGTCTCCGCCACCCGGACGCTGCGCTTCGCGGTCGGCGACGCGGCCAGCGTTGACGAGGCGTTCGCCGCCGCGGCGGACGTCCCCGGACCCGGCGGCCAGGGCGCACCGGACGACGGGCCGGCCGAGGCCGGCGACTCGTCCGGCGGCCCGGGTACGCCGCTGCTCGCCGCGCTGGTCGGCATCGCGGTCCTGCTCGCGGTGGCCCTCGTGGTGGTGCTGGTCCGCGGCGCCGGGGCGCGGCGCCGGGCCGAATTCGAGCGCAGCACGCCGCCGACGGACGGTCGGCCGTGAGAGCACTGGAAATCGAAAACCTGGACGTGGACCTCGGCGGCCGGCCGGTGCTGCGCGACGTACGCCTGCACCTCGAACCGGGGGAGCTGGTCGGACTGCTCGGCCCCAACGGAGCCGGCAAGACCACCCTGCTCCGTACCGTCCTGGCGTTGGTCCGCGCCAGGGGCGGCCAGGTGCTGGTGGAGGGGAAGCGGTCCCGGCCCGGACGCGCGGGGATCGGGTACGTGCCGCAGCGCCACGAGTTCACCTGGGACTTCCCGATCTCCGTCGAGCAGGCGGTGCTGACCGGCCGGACGGGCCGGATCGGCCTGCTCCGCCGCCCCGGCCTCGCCGACTGGCGGGCCGTCGGCGAGGCGCTCGACCGGGTGCAACTCGCCGGTCTGCGTCGGCGCCCGGTCGGCGAGCTTTCCGGTGGGCAGCGGCAACGTGTCCTGGTGGCCAGGGCACTGGCGCTGGCGCCGCGCATCCTGCTGCTCGACGAGCCGTTCACCGGGCTGGACATGCCGACCCAGGAACTGCTCGGCGACCTCTTCGCCAGCCTCGCCGCCGAGGGCCGGGCGGTGCTGATGACCACCCACGACCTGGTCGCGGCGATGGAGTCCTGCACCCGGCTGGTCCTGCTCAACCGCACGGTCATCGCCGACGGGCGACCCGACGAACTCCAGGACGTCGAGGTGTGGATGCGTACCTTCGGGGTCAGCGAGACCTCTCCGCTGTTGAAACTCGTTAGGGCGGCCTAGTGTCCATCACCGACTTCATCACCGACCTGCTCAATCCTGACCTCGCCTTCCTGCCGAAGGCGCTGGCCATCGCGGTGATGTCCAGCGTCGTCTGCGGCGTCGTCGGCTGCTATGTCGTACTCCGGGGGATGGCCTTCATCGGCGACGCCGTCGCGCACGCGGTCTTCCCCGGCCTCGCGGTCGCCTTCGTCCTGCAGGGCAGCCTGGTCCTCGGCGGCGCCGTCGCCGGGATAGCGACCGCCCTGTTGATCGCGATCTTCGCGCAGAACCGGCGGCTCAAGGAGGACTCCCTGATCGGCGTCTTCCTGGTCGCCGCCTTCGCCCTCGGCATCGTGATCATCTCGCAGGCACCCGGGTACGCCGGCTCGCTGCAACAGTTCCTCTTCGGCTCGATCACCGGCATCCCGGACCGGGACCTCTACCTGGTCGGCGGCACCGGCCTGGTCATCCTGGGGCTGGTGTTCGCGCTGCACAAGGAGTTCGTCGCGGTCTGCCTGGACCGGGAGATGGCCCGGTCCATGGGCATGTCGGTCTTCTGGCTCGACATCGTCCTCTACGTGCTGGTGACCCTGGCCGTGGTGATCTCGTTGCAGACCATCGGCAACATTCTCGTGCTGGCCCTGCTGATCACCCCTGCGGCGGCGGCCCGGCTGCTCACCGACCGGCTCGGCGTGATGATGCTGCTCGCCCCCGTGATCGGCGGCACGTCCGCACTGGTCGGGCTCTACCTGTCCTGGAGCTACGACACCCCGGTCGGCGGCACGATCGTGCTGGTCGCCACCGCCGTCTTCCTCGCCGCCTGGCTCTTCGCCCCGAGGCACGGCCTGCTCACCCGGCGCTGGCGCCGGCCCGCAGCGGCCGAGGACTCCGACACCACGGGACCGGACGACCACGCCGACCTTCCGAACCAGAGCGTGGCGGCCACGAGCTAGCCGGCGCACCGGGGCGAACCGGACCGTGGCGGCCACGAGCTAGGCCGATCCGCATCCGGTTCCCCCGAGACCGTCGCACCAAAGGGCGAGCCGGGACCGTGGTGGTCAGGACCCCGCAGGTACGCCGAAGGTGAACCGGACGGTGGTGGTCAGGACCAGGTCGCCGCCGGTCGGGGCCAGCACCCGGGACGCGTCGGCGAGCGCGGCGGGCAGCCGGTCGGCCGGGACGCGTTCCAGCAGTGCGCGGGCGCCGTGCGACCAGGCCCACGCCGTCCAGTGGTCGACGTCGCGGAACCGGCTCTCGAACGGCACCTCGTCGACCGTGACCTGTTCGAAGCCGGCGGCATCGAGTAGTGCGGCGACCGACTCGGCCGAGCCGAACAACCGCTCCTGGTCGGCCGTCGGTGGCCGACGGTGCTCCTCGGGCAGGTGCTGCGCCAACGCGCGCAGCGCCTCGTTGAAGCGGGGATCGTGGGCGGCGAAGGTGGTGAAGCCGAGCCGCCCGCCGGGGCGGAGCAGGCGCCGGTAGGCGTGCAGCGCGTCGAGGGGTGCGGGGAGCATGAAGACCACCAGTCCGGCGAGTACCGCGTCGAAGTCGGCCGCAGGCAGTGGCGGGGCCTCGGCGTCGGCGACCTCGACCCGTACCTGGGTCAGCCCGGCGGCGGCCACGTCGGCCCGGGCCAGCTCGACCATCGTCGGGGCCAGGTCGATGCCGACGACGCCGCCGGTCGGTCCGACGGCGTGGGCGGCCGGCAGCAGGACGGCACCCCGTCCGCAGCCCACGTCGAGCACCCGCTCACCCGGGCGGAGGTGGGCCCGGCGCACCAGCTCCCGTGCCATCGGGCCGAAGAAGTCCACCCCGACTCGGTCGTAGGCCGGCGCGCCACGGTCGAACACCCCGGCCAGCTCCTGTTTCGTCCGGGCCGCCCGGTCCTCGTCGGTGCCATCGTCCACGTCGGGTCTCCTCACAGGGGTTGTCGCCAGCAGGGAAGTGCTCGCCGGGCGGGCGGTGTCCGGGTCAGCCGTGCGGGGTGGCCAGCACGACGTCCAGCTCACCGACGCTTGCGGTGAAGCTGGCCTCGGCCAGCTCGTCGAGCAGCTCCGTCGCGGATATCACGTGCCACGGATACGCCACGACGACCTCGCGTTCGACGTTGCCGTCCTGGCCGAGGGTGCGGTAACTCATTGTCCACGTGACGGTGTCGGCCCCGTCCGGCCGGGCTTCGCCGCCGCCCTGGTAGGTACGGCCGCCGATGGTGATGCTCGCGAAGGGTGTCGGCGGGATGGTGGTCACCTCGGCCGGCGGTTGCAGGTTCACGATCAGCGGCGCGGCGGGCGCCAGCCGCTCGCGCAGGTCGGCCCAGAGGGTCCGGCGTTGCGCCGGGTCGAGGTGGCCGAGCATGTTCATCGCGAGTACCCCGCCCAGCCGGGCCGGGGGTGACCAGTCCTGGATACCGGCGGCGACCACCGTCACGTTCGGGCGCAGCGTCTCGCTGTCGGCCAGCCGGGACAGCAGCACCGCGCGGAGGATCGGGGACGGCTCCACCGCGACGATCTCGGCGGTCGGCAGCGTCTCCGCCACGAGCAGGGTGCCCAGCCCGGACCCGGCGCCGATGTCGAGGATCGGTCCCTGGGCGGGAACGGCCCGGCGCAGTGCCGCGACGACCGGCGGCCGGAACGCGCGCCAGGCATCCCGACTGAACACGTCGATGAACTCACCGGATTCCGCGTAGAGGTCGACCGTCATTGGGTGTCCGCCTTCCTGTCGACAGTGCCGGGACGACACCGGAAGCGTCTCGGCAGCCGTGGTCTGTGCACCCACGGCTGCCGAGATGGGTCTCTTCCGGATGGTTGTCAGGTTCCTCAGATGGCGGTCAGGGTCAGCGTCGCGACGTACTGACCGGCAGCGGTGTCGGTCGGCAGTTCCAGGTTCAGCCCGGCACCGAGCTGGGCGGTGCCCCGGCCGTCACCGGCCGGTGCGCTGCCGAGCACACTGCTCGCGGCCAGGCCGTTCCCGGCGGTGAAGCCGGGCGCGACGGTCGGGCCGGCGACGACGCCCTGCCCCTGGGCCTGGGCCAGCACGCTCGGCGTCCAGCCGAGGTACTTGCCACCGACCCGGGACTGCTCGGCGGTGAAGTCACCGAGCTGTCCGGCGACGTTCCAGCCGGGCGAGCCCGGCCGGGTGTCGGTCACCGTGACCGGGCGCAGTTCACCGTTGCTCTGCCACCGGTCACCGCCCGGGGAGAGTGCCGCCGCCGGCAGGTTCACCGTACGGTCGTCGGGGTCGACGCTGACCACCAGCGAGCCCTGCGCCCCGACGGTCACCTTGATCGTCTGCGACGCCGCCGGAGTGCCGGCGTCCTCGACGTTCAGGGTCACCGGGGCGCTCTCGGCCGCCAGTACGTGGTCGTCCCCGTAGAGGCGGGCCAGGTACTGGCAGTTGTCCAACTGCGCCGTAGCGGTGAACGAGTACGCCGCGGACACCTCGCTCGGGATCTCGGTGAACTCCGCCGCCCCGGGGCACCTGCTGAACCAGTGGTAGTGGTCCAGTTCGGTGACCGGATTCTGCACGGCGGTCAGGTTGACCGTCGCACCCGGGGCGTAACCGGACTGCAGGCCCTGCACGGAAAGCTCGACCTCCGGGTCCGGCTCCGGCAGGTCACCGACCACGAAGTGGTACGGCACCGGGCCGGTGGAGATCGGCGTTCCGTCGGCCAGCGTGGCGTCGGCCTGGAAGGTCAACGTGTAGCTGCCCAGGGCACTGAAGACCCAGTTGGCGTGGGCGTGGGTGCTGATCGGCACGTCGATCGCGTCCGGCAGTCCGTCGTCGCTGCGGAACTTGATCAGCGGCTGACCGACCGGATCGGTCATGAAGACGGACACCCGGCCCGGACCGGCCACCTCGACCAGACTCAACCGCACCTTGTTGCCCTGGAACACACCGGATCGCAACGTGGTGGTGTTCCAGCCCGGCCACAGGAGATTCGGATCCTGCGTCATCGGCAGCATCCAGATCGTCGAGCCCGCCGGCCCGAGGAAGGCGTACGCCGGTGCAGCCGGCACCTGCACCGCCGCCTCCGGCAGGACCTGGAAGATCACGTCGGCCGGATCCCGGGTCACTGATGGCGAGACAGTGTCGTCGTGCACCTTGAGTACGAGTTCTCCGTCCTCGTAGTGCACGTCGACCGCGTCGGTGTGGCCGGTCGACAGCACGACCTTGTCCTGCGCCAGTGCCGGGGTGGCACCGGGCAGGAGCAGCGCGCCGAGGCAAGCGACGGCGGCACCGGCGGCTGTGGCAAGGCGTCTGGAATTTCTCGTCGTCATTCCTCCCCCCACTTCTATCAAATGAAAACGGATGTCAGGTTCGCGGGGAAGTTAGCACGCCCCCGGAAGCATGTCGAGCGGGCGACCGGCCACCCCGGAGGGTCCGGGCGGCCGACCGTGCCCGACCCTTGACAGCATACTGAAAATGGTTACCGTTTGCTTTGCCGTGGTGCGGTGCCGCGGCGTGAGGAGGATTCGCATGCGAACCAGGATGACCGCATTGACCGGCATTACTGCGGCGATCACGGCCGGCCTGCTGGTCGGGGCCGTGCCCGCCCAGGCGGCCGTCGTGAAGCTGTCCCAGGGGCACGTCGACGCGGTGGACGTGGCCTTCGAGGACGGTGAGTTCGAGATCTCCGTCCACGACGAGACCGTGGACCCCGACGTGGAGCGCGACCCGGCCGACGTGATCTTCGTCGCCAAGCCGGAGGCGGCGGTGACCGTGCCGGACGACCCGGCGTACGCGTTCCTCGGCGCACCGGGCGCGACCGTCCACATCCTGCCCGAGGTCCAGGACGAGAACCTGCTCTGGGCCGGCCTGGCCACCGAGGAGCTGGAGTCCGGCGTCTTCGTCGGCGACAGCGTCCGGATCCGGTTCACCCGGGTGAACGGTCCCGACGGGTTCAGCATCTTCGTCAACGACCCGGTCGGCGCGCCCGACGTGCTGGTCGACAGCGAGGACGGCCTGCCCGACGTGATCACCCGGCCGGTCGGCGACCACATGCACCTCAACTGGGCGTTCGAGCGGGCCGGCACCTACCGGATCAAGGTCGACGTCACCGGCAAGCTGGCCGGGACGGGGGAGCGCGTGACCTCCGACCCGGTGTGGCTCACCTTCAAGGTCAAGAGCTGAGCCCCGTTCCGTCCCTGCGTCCCGCAACTGGAGAAACGATGAGACTCGTCCATCGGACGCTGGCCCTGGTGGCGGCCACGACCGCCGCCGTCCTCGGCCTGACCGCCACCCCGGCGGCGGCGGCCACCATCGAGACCGGTCACCTCGACGTCCTCGATGTCGACTACGCCGCCGGAGCCCTCACCCTCGACATCAGGGCGTTCAGCCCCGCCAACGACGACCTGTCGCCGGTGGGTACGACGCTGCGACTGAAGTCGAGCTCGGCCATCGCGGTGCCGAGCGGATCCGCCTGGAACTGCCTCGGCGCCGCCGGGTCGACCGCCTACGTCGCCCCGCAGGCCGAGAACCCCAACCTGATCTGGCCCGGTTGGAACACCGAGGACGTGCCGGCGGCCCAGGGGCCGGTACGGATGGAACTGGTCGGCGTGTCCTCGGTGCCGGCCGGCGGGCGGTTCGCCCTCTACACCACCAACTCCTTCGGTACGCCGACCTTCCGGCTCAACTCCAACAGCGCCGCCGGCTGCCCGATCTCCGTCTGGCCCGGCAACATCAGCGCCGGCGTGCATGCCCACGGCAACTGGGCGTTCTCGGCGCTGGGCACCTACACCCTCTCGTTCCGGGCCACCGCGCAGGGCGGCACCGGAGTTGCCAGTCCGACCGTCAGCTACACGTTCCGGGTCGGCTAAGGACAGCGTCGTCCTGCGACCGCGCCCCCGACAAGCCCGTTCCGGGCGGTCGGGGGTGCGGCCCAACGCGCTCTCCATCCGCGCGAAAGGCATACCCGCGCGGCCATCGGGACGGGATGTGGGGGCTGGACGGGCGGATGGTGATCAGGCAAGGTAGGAATCGCGGTTAGTACATTCACCGACACCGACGGTGATGCTTCCGACCATTGAGGAGTCCGCATGTCCCTCGACGTACCCACCGCACTGCTGGAGCGGGCCGAGGCCGGCCCGGTCGACGACGCCGAGTTCGTCGCCTGCGTACGCGACTCGCTGCCCTACGCCTGGGCAGTCGTCAGCGAGGTCGCCGGCGACCTCGACCGCGACGGCGGGGAATTCGCCGACCACGCGGTGCCCCCGCCGAGCGAGGCCGAACGGGGCCAACTGCTGCGGGCACTGGCCAGCGACGCGATCCGTGCGGCGCTGGAGCGCCACTTCGGGGTGAAGCTGGCCTTCCAGAACTGCCACCGGGTCGCCGCGTTCACACCGTCCGCCGTGGACGGTGACCGCTACCGTGCCTTCATCTCGACGCGGGGACAACTGCTCAACCAGTCACCCGAGCTGCGTGACTGCTGACTCGCCGGTCGACGCGCGGCCGGCCCGGCCGCGCGTCGACCTGTTCCTGCTCGCCGGGACGTTTCCCGGCGCCGACCACACCGCCACCCTCGGGCACGCCGTGGACTACGCCGTCGCCGCCGAGACCGCCGGGTTCGACGGCGTCTGGCTCGCCGAGCACCACTTCATCTCGTACGGCGTCTGCCCCTCGGCCACGACGCTCGCCGGCTTCCTGCTCGGCCGCACCAGCCGGCTCCGGGTCGGCACCGCGGCGGCGATCCTGCCCAACCGCCATCCGGTCGCGCTCGCCGAGGAGGCGGCGCTGCTCGACGCCGTCTCCGGCGGCCGGTTCGACCTCGGCGTGGCGCGCGGCGGACCCTGGGTCGACCTGGAGGTCTTCGGCACCGGCCTGGACCGCCACACCACCGGCTTCCCGGAGTCGCTGGACCTGCTCCTCGACGCACTCTCCGGACGGCCGACCGTCGCCGGGAACGGTCCGGTGCACCGGTTCCGGCCGGTCGCCGTGGTGCCCCGGCCGGCCCGGCCGCTGCCGGTGTGGTTGGCCGCCACCTCGGCACCGACCGTGGAACTCGCCGCCAGCCGAGGGCTTCCGCTGCTGCTCGGCATGCACGTCGACGACGACGCCAAGGCCGCCACCCTCGACCGTTACGCGCGGACCGCCACGGCCGCCGGCACGCGGCGCGAGGCGCCCGGCGCCGGCCCGGACACAACGGCGGCCGAGCACGTCAGCGCGCACCTGGCGTACGTCGCCGACACCGTCGCCGAGGCCGAGAAGGAGGTGCGCGACACGCTGCCCGGCTGGCTCGCCCGCACCCGCGAGTACGTCCGCATCGACGGCAGTCCACCCGCGCACCGCGACCTGGACGCCTACCTCGAGCACCTGCTCGCGATCCATCCGGTCGGTCCGCCCGACCGCTGTGTGTCGCGGCTGACCGGCACCCTCGCGGTCACCGGCGCCCGGCGGCTGATGCTCGCCGTCGAGGCCGCCGGGCACCCCGACCGGACGCTGGAGACCATCCGGCGACTCGGCACCGAGGTCCTGCCGCACCTGACCGTGCCCGGCTGAGGATCCGGTCCGGTCGGAGCCCCGCCGTGGCTGTTCCGGGCGGTCCGAGGGAGTACCACTTTCGGAGGGTATTCGTCCCACGTCGTGGCGGCTTTGTGGAAACGACTACCAAGTCCGCTAAGGTGTGGCCGGAACCGCAGTAAACGTACCCATTCTCGGAGGATCGGCCGTGAAGATCGCTTTTGTCGGTAAGGGTGGTAGCGGAAAGACGACGCTCGCCGCCCTGTTCGCCCGCCACCTCGCGGCGCACGCGCCGGCCGGTACCCCGCTGCTGGCGATCGACGCGGACATCAACCAGCACCTGGCGGTGGCGCTCGGTGCCGGCGAGGACGAGGCGATCACGCTGCCCGCGCTGGGTGACCACCTGACCGAGATCAAGGAGTACCTGCGCGGCACGAACCCGCGGATCTCCTCGGCCGCGGCGATGGTCAAGACCACCCCGCCCGGTCGCGGCTCCCGGTTGCTGCGCGTCGCCGAGACCAACCCGCTCTACGACACCCTGGTACGCGAGGTCGGCGGCGTCCGGCTCGCGGTGACCGGCCCGTTCACGACCGAGGATCTCGGGGTGGCCTGCTACCACTCCAAGGTCGGTGCGGTGGAACTGATCCTCAACCACCTGGTCGACGGCCCCGGCGAGTACGCGGTGGTGGACATGACCGCCGGTGCCGACTCGTTCGCCTCCGGCCTGTTCACCCGGTTCGACGCCACCTTCCTGGTCTGTGAGCCGACCCAGCGCAGCGTCGGCGTCTACCGGCAGTACGTCGGCTACGCCGCCGACTACGGTGTCCGGGTGCACGTGGTCGGCAACAAGGTCGAGGACGCCTCCGACGTCGAGTTCCTGCGGGAGCACGTCGGCGACGACCTGCTCACCTGGCTCGGCCGCTCCGGCTACGTCAAGGAGGCCGAGCGGGGCACGCCGCGCCCGATCGACACGCTCGAACCGGCGAACCAGGCGGCGCTGGAGACGATGCGCGGCGCCGTGGACGCGGCGGAGCAGGACTGGGCCACGTACACCCGGCAGGCGGTGCACTTCCACCTCCGCAACGCCACCGCCTGGGCCAACGACCGCACCGGCGAGGACCTTGCAGCACAGGTCGATCCGGACTTCGTCCTCGGACCCGAGGCACTCCGTCCTCCGCTGCTCCAACAGGCCTGAGCTTCGGCGACGATCGGGCGGCGGGCGGCAACGAGCGCCGGCCGCCCGATCGGACGACCCGCCGTCCGGCCGGGACCGAGAGGCTGCCGGCTCGCCCGGGCGGGGCGGTGACCGCGGGCCTGTGCGGCCGTCAGTGCTCGTCGTAGTGGCCCTCGTGGGCGGCGTGCCGGTGCCCGTCGTGCACGTAGTCGAGATGGTCGCCGTGCAGCACCGGCGAGTGGCCACAGCCGCCGCCGTGCACGTGGTCGTGCTCTTCCGCCATGACGTGCGTACCGGAGACGCACTCGTCGTAGTGGTCGTCGTGGCGGCGGTGCACGTGCCCGTCGTGCAGATAGTCCACGTGCCCGTCGTGTGGCACCCCGACGTGGCCGCAGTGCTCGCCGTGTTCGTGGTCGTGCCGTTCCGACCGGGCGTGGTCGGCCTGGTCGCACTCGTCGTAGTGCCCGTCGTGGGCGTGGTGCCGGTGTCCGTCGTGCAGGAAGTCGACGTGGCCGGCATGTTCGGTCGCGGTGTGCCCGCAGTCCGGCCCGTGGATGTGCGGATGCGGGCTGTGCGTCGCGTGCCTGGTGGACGCCGTCATGGCTTACCCCCCGTCTTGTCGGCCGTCGCTCGTTGCGCCTCCCGCCGGTGTCTCGCTCTGGGGCGTTCTGCCATCGAGCGGTTGCAGTGGCATCACGCTAACACCGACTAAGCGGTGTCTTTCGGGCTTTTGGTAGAGGTCGTCGTGGGCCGTTGTGAAATGAGGCTGGCACGCACCCGCACAAATCTTGGCAATCTCGGCTGGACAACGGGGCGCTCGACTATTTGATATCGGTTGTCCTTTCCAATAAACATGTCGAGCGGCGCATCTCGGCATCACGACGGCCCAGAGCCGTCGCTTCGTGAAGTGGAAGGCTCACCCATGCCCCCTGATGCCTCTGCCACCCGACGCAGACGCACGCTCGCGGAGGAAGTGGCGCTCGGAGCGCCGCTCCCGGTCCGCGGCAGAGTCGCCCCTCGGCTGCGCCGCTGCCGAATCGGTCGACAATTCGGGGTGCCGATGATCCGCATGTGGTCATCCCGGGACGAGGACTTCACGTCGTTCACGCTCGGACGTATCCACACCCACGCCAACTGGGCGTTCACCGCCCCCGGCAGGTACCGGCTGGCCGTGAAGGCGTCGGTATCGATCAACGGGGTCCGCCACACCGACCAGGCCACCTACACGTTCGACGTGAGCGACACCCTTCCCACCGCCGAGGCGACATCGGTATCCCTGCGGTCCAGTGCGTCCGCCATCGTCGTCGGCAACCCGGTCGTCCTCGACACCTCGGTGACGCCGAAGACGGCGCCCGGCTGGGTGGAGTTCTCCGACGTCTCGGGTGACGGGGTGAAAAGCCTTGGGCACACGCCGGTGGCTAACGGAACCGCGTCGCTCGAAGTGTCGGATCTCGCGTTGGGAGAGCGCCAGATCGTCGCCCGCTACGTGCCTGCGGTCGTGAACCACCACCGAGCTTCCGAGTCACCGCCCCTCGCCCTGCGTGTCCCTGAAGAAGAAGGCGGCTACGTCTTCGGTATCCGGGCGAACCAGGAGACGTACCAGCCGGGCGACCGGATCGAGCTGCGAGTCGTCGGTGTCACTCCCGAGCCCGGACAGACGTTCATGTGGCGGATCTGGACGGCGAACCGACCGGACAGCCACAACCTGCTGCACGCTCTCGGGCAGTCGCCCAGCTCGGTCACGCTCGGGGCGAGCCAGGGACTCAACGGCGCGCGGATCCAGGTGGCGCTGCTTCCGGCGGGAAGCGTGGCCCCGCTGGGCGCGATCATGAAGGACGAGATCATCCTCGATGTGGAGGGTATCGGGTCGTCGACCGGTGAACAGATCTCGCTGAGCGGCCTGAACGACCAGTACTATTTCGGCGACACGGCCGAGACCACCGCGCCCTGGCCGCTGGCGAGACCACCCGCTGAATGTACCGATCGCCGGCTGCTCCGTTGGGACAGAACAGGTGGCAGGCGGCCACCAACGTCCAGGGGTCCAACCCGTACGTCATCCCGACCACCGGTACGGGATTAACTGCGACGTCCAACCGGCACGGCGCGCTCGCTGACCGTCGTGAAACATCTGGGTGTCTGGTGCGGCGTCCACTGACGCCCACCGGATGCCCGATGGTGTCGTGGATTCTCACCGGTGGCGCCGCCGACCATCACGAGGTGTCTGGCGAGGCGGTCGCACTGGTCGATCGATTCGCACGCCGCCTAGGTTACGGCGGAGCCGGCCGGCTCGACGGTGCGATCGAGCTGGTCGGGCGCCCGCTGGCGGTCGGATCGGTCGTGCTAGCCTCCGAACGAAAGCGAGAATCACTTTCATGTAACTGGAGGACTTCGTTGTGTCGACGCAGCCACTTCGGGACAGGGTGGACAGCCCTGACCCGGTGGATGCCCGCGCCGCGCCACACCGTGGGATGCGACGTACGTCCGGGCCGGCGAAGCGGAGTCTGGTACTGCTCGTCAGTCTGCTGCTGAGCGCGCTGCTCGTTTCCGTGCCGGTGGTGATCGGTATCGGCGCGGCGGTCGTGCCGCCCGCGGACACGATCCGGTATCTCTGGGCGGGCCTGACCGCTGGCACCATCAGCGGCGACGACGTGACCCGCTACCAGATCGTCTGGCAGATCCGTACGCCTCGGGTGCTACTCGCGGCGCTGGTCGGTGCGGGCCTGGGCGTGGTCGGAGTCGCGGTGCAGTCGTTGGTGCGCAACGCGCTCGCCGATCCGTTCGTGCTCGGTGTCTCCTCGGGCGCGTCGGTCGGGGCGGTCGGTGTCACCGTTTCCGGCGGGCTCGCGTTCGCCGGTGTGTACGCGGTCTCCGCGGGTGCCTTCGTCGGTGCGCTCGTCGCCACCGCGCTGGTGTTCCTCGCCTCCTACAGCCGTGCCGGGCTCACGCCGCTGCGGCTGGTGTTGACCGGTGTGGTGATGTCGTTCGGCTTTCAGTCGGTCATGGCGATGATCGTCTACTTCTCGCCGGACAGCGAGGCGACGAGCACGTTGTTGTTCTGGTCGATGGGCGGCTTCGGTGCGGCGAGCTGGGGCGTACTGCCGCCGGTCGCCGTCGCGGTGCTCGCCGGAACACTCCTGCTGCACCACCGGAGCCGAATGCTCGACGTGATGACCTTCGGGGACGAGACGGCCGCCAGTCTCGGCGTCGACAGCACCCGGGCCCGTACCGGCCTGTTCGTCGTCACCTCGCTGGTCACCGGCGCGATGGTCGCGGTCAGCGGGGCGATCGCCTTCGTGGGTCTGGTGCTGCCGCACCTGGTCCGCATCCTGGTGGGCGCACCGCATGCCCGGGTCCTGGTCGTGACGCCGCTGGCCGGGGCGCTGTTCATGATCTGGGTCGATCTGCTCGCGCGAACCGTCGTCGCTCCCCGGGAGCTTCCGCTGGGCGTGATCACGGCACTGGTCGGGGTTCCGGCGTTCATCGCGCTGATGCGCCGGCGGGGTTACCTGTTCGGCGGCCGGTGACGATGGATCTGCGACTGGACGCCGTCACGGTCGCGGTCGACGGTCATCTGCTCGTCCGCGACCTGTCCTTGACCGTCGACCGGGGGCAGACGGTGGGGTTGGTCGGACCGAACGGGTCCGGCAAGTCCACCGCGCTGCGCTGTGTCTACCGGGCGTTACGGCCGAGCCGGGGCGTGGTGTGCGTCGGTGGCGACGACCTCGCCACCGTGCCGCGGCGGAGGAGCGCCCGATCGATCGCCGCGCTGACCCAGGACGGTGGTAGTGAACTCGACTTCACCGTCGCGGAGGTCGTCGCACTGGGCCGCGCACCGCACCTGCGCGGCAACCGGCCGCTCAGCGGCCGGGAACGGGAGCTGTGCGACCACGCCATGGAGCGGCTCGATGTCGCCCATCTCGCCGACCGGGGCGTCCTCAGCCTCTCCGGAGGCGAGCGTCAACGGGTGCTCGTCGCCCGGGCGCTGGTGCAGGAACCCGAGATCCTGGTCCTCGACGAACCGACCAACCATCTGGACATCCGACACCAGATCGAGCTGCTCTCCCTGCTCAAGGGCACCTCGCTGACCGTCCTGGTGGTTCTGCACGACCTGAACCTCGCCGCCGCGACATGTGACCGGATCGGCGTGCTCTCCGGCGGGCGGCTCGTCGCCGCCGGCACACCCGCGGAGGTCGTCACCGCCGACCTCGTGCGGGACGTCTTCGGAGTGGCCGCCACCGTCGTCACCCATCCCCTGACCGGCGACCCGCAACTGCTGTACTCCCTCGCTCCACCCCACACCACGTAGCCAAATTCGATCGAAAAGTGAGCGTATTGATGTCCATCCCTCACCGCCGCACCGCGACCATCCGCGGCACCGCAGCCAGCCTTGTCGTCGTCGCGCTCCTGTCCGGCTGCGGAGCCACCGTCGACGAGTCCGCCGCTCCCGAAGAGAAGGTGGTCGTGCAGCGCTGCGGCGAGGAGGTCCAATACACCACCCCTCGGCGGGCCGTCGTCTACGAGGGCGGCAGTGCCGACAAGATGTTCGCGCTCGGCCTCACCGACCATGTGCACGGGTACGTGATGCCGCCGGCCAATCCGCCGGTCACCGAGTCGCCGTGGGCACAGGAGTACGCGCAGGTGGAATTCCTCAGCGACGACCTGCTCAACCGGGAGCTGGTCGTGGACGCCAAGGCAGACTTCGTCGTCGCGGGCTGGAATTCCGGATTCAGCGACAAGCGGGGGATCACCCCGGAGATCCTCGACGGCCTCGGCATTCAGAGCTTCATGCACACCGAGTCGTGCTTCAACTATCCGGGCTTCCCGCAGCGGACGACCCCGTTCGACGGCCTCTACACCGACCTCGAACGCCTCGGCCGGATCTTCGGGGTCGAGGCACGGGCAACCGAGGTCGTCCAAGGACTGCGGCAGCGCGTCGAGGCGGTGCGGGCGCAGGCGGCCGGTACGGACCGGATGCCGGTGTTCCTGTACGACTCGGGCACCGACCAGCCCTTCACCGCCGGCCGTCAGGTACCGCCGACCGACATCATCTCGTTCGCCGGCGCCCGGAACATCTTCGAGCAGCTCGACGCACGCTGGACCCAGGTGAGCTGGGAAGCCGTCGTCCAGGGCCAACCGGAGATCATCGTCATCCTCGACTACGGCGACAAGCCAGCCCAGGAAAAGATCGACTTCCTGAAGACCTCCCCCACCACCAGGAACCTGCCCGCCGTGCTCGACAACCGGTTCTTCGTCCTCGACTACAACGAGGGAATCAGCGGACCCCGCAACGTCGACGGTCTGGAGAAGTTCGCTGGATACCTCCGAAACCTCCAGCGCTGACTGCCGACAGCCGGTACCGCAGGAGGAGCCGCCCGTGGCCGCAGCGCCCCGCCTTCCCCAGAACGCCGTCAGTCAGCCGTCCATCCTGCGGGATCCGGCGTTTCTCCGGCTGTGGTCGGGCACCACCGCCTCCGGGTTGGCGACCTGGGCCCTGCCGTTCGTGCTCGGCCTCGCGGTACTCGACCGTGAACTCTCCCCGGCCGGGCTCGGGCTGCTGCTGGCCGCCCGCACAGTCGGATTTCTCGCCGCGGTCGCCGTCGGCGGGGTGATCGCCGACCGCTACTCCCGCCGCAGGGTGGTGCTGTTCTCCGGACTGGCCGCCGCTGCCGCGACGCCGGTGATCGCGGCAGGAACGGGCTGGTCGATGCCGTTGACAGCCGTCGCGGCGGCGGTCGCCGGAGCCGGACAGGGCGCATGCCGGCCGGCGTTCCAGGCACTGACCGCCGAAGTCGTCGACGAAGAACAGCGCCAGCAGGCCAACGCCGCCATGACCCTCTCCGTCCGGGTCACCACACTTGTCGCACCCGCACTTACCGCGCTGCTGGCCACCGTCCTCGACACCAACACCCTGCTACTCGGGATCGCCCTCCTCTGGCTGGCCACCGCCCTGCTACCGCCAGCGGGGGCACCGGCACCAGCCACCGGACAGAGCCACGGCACCTTCCTCGCCGAGTTCGCCGACGGAGTGCGCGAAGCCCGCCGACACCCCTGGTTTCTCGCCGGCCTGGGCGCGCTGACCGCCGTCATCGCCACCGGCTACTCCGCCACCGGCGTAGCCCTACCGTTGATCAGCCGGGACCGGTACGGCACCGAGGCCGTTCTGGCCGGGGCGGCCACCGCGTACACCGTCGGCGCGCTCGCAGGTGCGTTGCTGATCGCGCGGTGGCGACCGCAGAATCAGGGCTGGGCCGCGCTCGCCGGCCTGGCCTGCTACGGCTTCGCCCCACTCAGCCTCATGCTGCCCGTGCACCCCCTCCTCGTGATCGCCGCGTACGTGCTCGCCGGCATCGGGATCGAACTGTTCAACGTGCCGTGGTTCACCGCCACCCAACGCGAAGTGGAACCCCGCAAACTAGCCCGGGTCTCCTCGCTGGACTTCCTCACCTCCTACGGACTCGCCCCGCTCGGGCTCGCCCTCATCGCCCCCGCGATCGACACCTTCGGCGCGACCGCCGTACTCGGCACCACCGCTCTCGTCTGCTTCCTCGCCCCCGCACTCGCCGCGACCCTCCCCAGCGCCCGGCGTTTCGCCAACTCTCAACCCGATCGCCAGCCGACCCGTAATGACAACGAAAACCAGATCGGATAGCCTGGGCCTCTCGTGAGAAGAGAGGATCGCTGGTGGCCGTACCAAAGCGGAAGATGTCCCGGTCGAACACCCGGCACCGACGGGCGCGGTGGAAGGCGAGCCTGCCGCCGTTGACCCCGTGCCCCTGCCCGCGCAAGGAGATGGTGCTGCCGCACCACGCCTGCGTGCACTGCGGGCTGTACCGGGGACGTCAGGTGGTGGAGCAGCCGTGACCGCCCGGCTGCCGGTGACCGTGCTCTCCGGTTTCCTCGGTGCCGGCAAGACCAGCCTGCTCAACCATGTGCTGGCCAACCGGGAGGGACTGCGGGTCGCCGTCATCGTCAACGACATGAGCGAGGTCAACATCGACGCCGCGCTGGTCCGCGACGGCGGTGCGCTGTCGCGGACCGAGGAGCGGCTCGTCGAACTGACCAACGGGTGCATCTGCTGCACCCTCCGCGACGACCTGCTCGACGAGGTGGCCCGGCTGGCCCGGCAGGGGCGCTTCGACTATCTGCTCATCGAGTCCAGCGGGATCTCCGAGCCGATGCCGGTCGCGGCGACCTTCGCCTTCGGGGTCGAGGACGGGCAGGTGCTCGACGACATCGCCCGGCTGGACACCACCGTCACCGTCGTCGACGCCGCCGGCCTGCTCGACCGGATCGAGGCGGGGGAGACCCTCGAGCAGCGCGGGCTGGCCGCCTACGAGGGCGACGACCGCAGCGTCTCCGACCTGCTGGTCGACCAGATCGAGTTCGCCGACGTCCTGGTGGTGAACAAGACCGACCTGGTCACGGCGGACGACCTCGCGGTGGTGGAGGCGTTGTTGACCCGGCTCAACCCGGCGGCCCGGCAGGTCCGCGCCGTGCACGGACAGGTGCCCCCGGCGGAGATCCTGCACACCAACCGCTTCGACCTGGAGCTGGCGGAGACCGCACCCGGCTGGGTGGCCGAACTCAACGGCGGGCACGTCCCGGAGACCGAGGAGTACGGCATCTCCAGCATCGTCTTCCGGGACCACCGTCCGTTGCACCCGCAGCGGCTGTGGGACCTGCTCGGCGACGGGCTCGACCGCTTCGGTGTGCTGCGCTCCAAGGGCTTCCTGTGGCTGGCCAGCCGCCCGGACGTGCAGGCACTCTGGTCCCAGGCCGGCCCGTCCGGGCGCTTCGACCCGGCCGGCGTGCCGGTGGTGGTCTCCGGCGAATGGCCGGACGACCCTGCGGAACGGGCCGACCTGGAGGCCCGCTGGCATCCGGTCTTCGGCGACCGGCAACAGGAACTCGTCCTGATCGGCGTCGGGCTGGACGCCGACGGGCTGCGTACGGCGTTGGACGGCTGCCTGCTCACCGAGGCGGAGGTCGCGGCGGGCGAGGATGCCTGGCGGGCGCTGCCCGACCCCTTCCCGGCCTGGGACCTGACCGACCTCGACCATCACGGGCACCCGGAGCCGGTCGGCGTAACCGGCCCCCGCTGACCATGCCCGTCGACCTCGCCCCGGCCGACGTCGCCCGCTGGCGGCGGGACTGGGAAGCCATGATGGGCCATTACCAGCCCGGCCGCGCGAGCCTCGTCGCGGCCGGGCTGCACGCCGTGACGACGATGCTCGGCCGGCAGCCGGAGCGGATACTCGACCTCGGCGGCGGCCCCGGCACCATCGCCGAACTGTTCTCCGGACGCTGGCCGCAGGCCCGGGTGACCGTGCTCGACATCGACCCGGTACTGCTGGCCCTGGCCGAGACCGCGCTGCCGGAGCGGACGGATAGCGTCCAGGCCGACCTCAGCTCACCGGCCTGGGTCGCACGGGTCAGCGGGCCGTACGACCTGATCTGGGCCATCATGACCACGCACTACCTGCCGGAGCAGCGGCTGCGGCGCTGGTACGTCGAGACGCGCCGTGTGTTGCGCCCGCACGGACTACTCCTGGTGGCGGACACCATCCCGGACGGCCCGCCGGTACCCACGACTTCCGACGGCCGGGGTGGGACCGGGCAAATTGGGCATGGCGGTGCGGAGGAGCCGTGGCGGGACTGGTGGGACCGGCTCGCCGGGGTCGCCTCGATGGCGCCGCTGCTCCGGCGCCGCGCTGCCGTACTGGCCGGGCTTCCCGACGCGGAGTTCGTGGCGCCGGGCCGTTGGCACCGGGAGACCGCGTCGCAGGCGGGTTTCGAGCACGCCGGAACGCTCTGGCGGAACGGCGACCAGGCGCTGGTGGCTTTTCGGGCCACCGGGGAGACGCTATGACAAACCCTGCGTCGGGCTCCGTGGACGTGATGGTGGTGCTCTGCGACGGGCACCGGTGCCGGGCGTTGCGCGCTCGCACGGAGGTGGGGCCGCTCGGTGTCGGCGGCGACCTGTTCGACGTGCTCCGCGAGGTGGTCCGGGGCAGCAGAGGTGCCGTCCTCGTCCGCGGGCAGTGCCTGGGCGCCTGTCACCGCGCGCCGCTGGTCCTCCTGCTGCGCAACGCGGGCCCGAACGGCGGGGACAGGCGTGGGCTGCTCGTCGGTCCGGTCGAGCGGCCGGAGCAGGTGGCCGAGGTCGTCGACCTGGTCCGGCAGGCTGACGGGCGGCCGGACTGACCGCGCGGCCTACGGTCGTGGGACGGAACGCAGGCTGCGGCGATCAGCGGTCAGCGGCGACGGCCGACGTGCACGCTCCGCGCCTCGAGTGATCCCAGGTCGGTCCGACGGCCCAGCCAGGCGTTGTCGCTGGGATCGAGGAGCCGATCCCAGCTGAGCAGGTCGTCGGCGGTGAGCAGATTCGCATCCCGTAGCCGGTCGACCCGGTCGGCGAGGCCCGCCACGACGGCGCGCAGCCGGTCCGGCGGCAGGGGCGGGGGAGCCTCGACGAGGGCGGTGGCGGTCCGCACCGGGTCCAGACCGGCGCGGCGTAGTGCCTCACCCCAGCCGTAGGGCATCGGTCGGCTGCCGGGCAGCGCGGCGCGCATCCGGGCGAACCACCGCTCCTGCGCCAACTGCAACCGCGACTCCAGGCCGGGCTCGCCCACGCCGACGTCCCAGGGTAGGTGGCGGGCGGCCAGCCCGCCCTCGGCGAGGGCGAGCCGGCCGCCGGGCGCGAGGAGCGCGGCGAGGGTGTCGACGGCGCGTTGCTGGTCGCCGAGATGGTGCACGACCGCCGAGGCCCAGACGAGATCGGCCTGCCCGCCCACGGCCCCCCGCAGGGCTTCGGCGCCGTGCGAGAGGTCGGCGGGCAGGACCTCGATGCGGATCCGTGGATCGCTCCACTCGGCCTCGACCCGCTCCCGCGCCGCCTCGACCACCGTGGTCTCGGCATCGACGGCGAGGACCCGGCCACAGGTCATCTGTCGGGCCACGGCGAGCGCCATGCCGGCGCCGCCGCAACCGACGTCGACCGCGAGCCGGTCGCCGGGGGCGACCAACTCGCGGGCGACACTCTGGTACCACGCGCGATCGTCTTCGGCCGCGACGACGAGGTGCGGCGTACGTCCGGCCCAGTCGATGCGTACCGGACTCGTCATCCTGACTTCTTGCCGCCGCCGTGCCGGGCGTACTTGGCGCGGAACTTCTCCACCCGGCCCTCGGTGTCGACGAGACGCTGCCGTCCGGTCCAGAACGGGTGGCTGGCGGAGGAGATCTGCACGTCGATGACGGGGTAGGTGTTGCCGTCGGTCCACTCGACCGTCTGGTTGCTGGTGGCGGTGGAGCGGGTGAGGAAGGCGAAGTCGGCGGCGCGGTCGCGGTAGACGACGGGCCGGTACTCGGGGTGGATGCCGGGTTTCATGCAGGGTCTCCTTCGGTGTCGGTCGGGTTCTGACTGGCCGGGTCCAGGTCGGGCAGGGGGAAACAGCCGGCGAACGGGTCGGGGTAGCCGCGCCAGGTTTCCTCACCGTCGGCGAGTTCGGCGTCGGTGAGCAGGCAGCGGTTGAGGGTGCGGTGCAGGTCGGCCGGGTCGAGGTCCAGGCCGATGAAGACCAGGTGCTGGTGGCGGTCGCCGTAGTAGGGGTCCCAGTCGAGGGCGGCGGCGAGCTGCCGGTGGACCGGCTGGTGCTCCCAGTGCTCCTCGGGCAGGGCGGTCAGCCAGTGCCCGAGGCTGCCGAGGCCGAGCCCGCCGCCCGCGAAGTCCCAGGCGACGGCGGTGTCGGGCTGGCTGGCCAGCCAGAGGTGGCCACGGGAGCGGATCGCCTCGGCCCCGAGGTCCTCGAGCGCGTCGTGCAGCCGCTCCGGGTGCAACGGGCGGCGGGCCCGGTAGACCACCGACACCACGCCGCAGTCCGGGTGCGGCTCGTGCACGCCGAGAAGATGACCCTGCAGGCCGCGGGTCAGCACGCCCGGGGTTTCCGGGTGGTGCCGGCCGGTCCGGCGCAGTTGCCGGTCCAGGGTGTACGCGTCGACGAGGTCGCCGTCGACGCGTACCTGTGTCGCCCACGGCACCATCCGGGCCAGCAGGATGGCGAGGCGGTCGGTGTCGTACGCGCCCTCCTCGGAGCGGCCCCACAGGACGACGGTGTCGGCGTATTCGAGTTGGCGGACGATGACGTCGGCGAGTCCTCGGTCGTCGTTGTCGGCGGCGTGGATGTCGAGGGTCTTGAGGTCGTCGGTGCTGGCGAGTCCGTCGAGTAGGTGTTCGGCGTCGGTCACGGTGACGTAGGAGTCGATGCGGAGCAGGTTGGTGATCGGGGCGCCGTCGACCAGGCAGTGCGCGCAGGCGGCGGCGACCGCCTCCGGTTCGACCACCTCGGGCAGCATCAGCACCAGGTCCCGGCCGGGGTGGGTGTGGACCAGGCGGGCCAGGGTGGGCAGCACGTCCTCGCGGAGGGTGCAGGAGACGCAGCCGTGCGCCAGTGTGATCCGCTCGTCCTCTGTCACGCCGGTGCCGTCGCGGACCGTCCGGCGTACCACGCCGTCGCGTACGGCCGTCAGGTCGTGCCGGACCAGCAGCAGTGACGGGTCCGCAGTGAGCAGTGTCCGGGCGACCGCGTACGTCGCGGACGGCCAGAAGCCGCTGAGCACGGTCAGGGACGGGCGGCTGCCGGCTGTCGGGGTGCTGGTGCCGGGTGGTGCGAGTGGTGACGTCGACATCACGATCCTCACGGGTAAACGAAAACGATTGCCATTATAGTATGGTGGCTGGCGGCGATCCGGGGCCAGGGTCGCCGCCGTCACGTCGCGGCGGAGCCGTGAGGTCCCGGTAATGCCGTCAGGTCGCGGCGAAGTCGTGCAGTCGCGGCGAAGTCGTGTTGTCGCAGAGGAGATGCCATGTCCCGACGATGTGAGATCACCGGCGCCGAGCCCAGCTTCGGCAACGCCGTGTCCCACTCCCACCGGCGCACCCGCCGCCGGTGGAACCCGAACCTGCAGCGGCACCGCTACTGGCTGCCCTCGGAGAAGCGCTGGATCACCCTCACCCTCACCGCCAAGGCGCTGCGCACCGTCGACCGCAAGGGCATCGAGAAGGTCGTGGCCGAGCTGCGCGCCCGGGGGGTGAAGGTCTGATGGCCCGGCAGACCGACATCCGACCGGTGGTCAAGCTGCGCAGCACCGCCGGCACCGGCTACACGTACGTGACCCGCAAGAACCGCCGCAACGATCCCGACCGGCTGGTGCTGCGCAAGTACGACCCGATCGTCCGCCGGCACGTCGACTTCCGCGAGGAGCGCTGACGCCGGCTCAGGGCTCGCCCAGCAGGGTGGCCAGGCCCGCGATCGTGGTCTGGACGACGAAGGTGTAGTAGGTCCTGCGCTGGCGGGCGGCGGTCTGGCCACCCTGCGCGAACGGAGTGATGAACGCTTCGGCGAGTGCGCTGACCCCGGGACTTCCGTCGGTGGCGCGGCGGAAGTCGTCCATCATGGTCGCGTGGTCCCGGGGGCCGTCGTCCTCGTGCAGGAGGCGATCGTCTCCGATCGAGATGGTGAGCATGGCGTTGTTCAGCAGTGCGGCGTAGGCGAAGCCGGCCTGGTCACCGAACCCGGCCCGGAGCAGCACCTGGACCCCGGTGTCGACGATGGGCAGCACCGACGGGAACGTCGGACCGTGCATGAGTACCCACTTCGCCACCCCGGGGTGGGCGGAGACGGGTTGGTAGCAGTCGTCGAGCAGGGCGCGGAACCAGTCCTGCCAGTCGAGGTCGGCCGGCGGTGCGGCGAGACCGTCGAGTACGCGTTCCGCGACGTGCCGGGCGATGAGGTCCTTGCCGCCGACGTGGTGGTAGATGACGGAGGGGGCGACGTCGAGCCGGCGGGCGAGGTCCCGGATCGACCAGCCGGCCAGGTGGGACCCGTGGGTGAGTTCGAGCGCGACGTCGACGATGCGCTTCCGGGTCAGACCTACGTGAAACGGCGCGCTTGGCGCGTCGGACATGATGGTCTTCTCCTCTCCCTGCGAATCAGGCCGTAAGTGTGGTTGACGGACCACCGGGCGATCTGGGTAAGGTGCCCCTTACCTGATTAGAACACTGTTCTGACCGTGATAACCAATGCCGCATTCGCCGGCAGGCGGAAGAGGAACGGGATGCCATGAGCCAGGTCGCCCCCACGACCACAGATGCGACCGCATCCGGCGAGGACTTCTTCGCAGCGGTGCGGGGCAGCCTGGCCGGAATCGTCGGCCTGGGTCTGCTCGGCGCGGTCGCCGGCGTCGTGCCGTTCATCGCGGTCGTCGAACTCGCCCGGACACTGCTACCCGCACTCGACGGTGGTGCCGTGGACCAGCGCCGGATCTGGACGATCGTGATCGTCGCGGTGGTCGCGCTCTTCGTGGGCTCCGGCGCCGCGTTCGCCTCGGGCATGGTCGGCCACCTGGCCGACGCGGAGTTGCAGCTCAGTCTGCGGCAGCGGATCGTCCGTCATCTCCAGCGCCTGCCGCTGGGATGGTTCGGTGCCCGCACGTCGGGCACGGTGCGGAAGCTGGTCGAGAACGACGTGACCGCGTTGCACCAGCTCGTCGCCCACGCGATCCAGGACGTCGTCACGGCGATCGCCGTACCGGTGATCGGCATCGGCTACCTGTTCACCGTGCAGTGGCAGCTGGCGCTCGCCGCGCTGCTGCCACTCGTAGTCGCCGTGGTGCTGTACGTCCTGATGATGCGCGGCGGTGTCGAGAAGTACCGGCAGTACGAGTCGGCGGTGGAGCGGCTGTCCGGGGCGACGGTGGAGTTCGTGCACGGCATCGCCGTGGTCAAGCGGTTCGGGCAGCTCGGCCGCAGCCACCGCCGGTATCGTGACGAGACCAGGGACTACGTCCACTTCATCGGGCGGTGGACCCGGGACAGCGCCGTCTGGTTCAGCGTCATCGAGATCGTCACCTCGCCCGTGGTCGTGCTCGGCTACCTCGTCGCGGTCGGCGCGTGGCTCGTCACCGCCGGTGCCGCGGAGCCGATCGACGTCCTGCCGGGCCTGCTGCTCGGGCTGGGCCTGACCGGCCCCATCCTGAAGCTCGGCTCCTCGGGACAGTTTCTCCGCAACGCGACGAAGGCACGGCAGTCCCTGGCCGATTTCTTCGCCCTTGCGCCGACGCCCTGGGCCGACCCACCGCGCACCCCCTCCGGTCGCCACGTCGGGGTCGAGGACGTCTCGTTCAGCTACGACGGGACGCACCGCGTCCTGCACGACATCGCCGCAGCGTGCCGGCCCGGCACCGTCACCGCGCTGGTGGGCGCGTCCGGCTCGGGCAAGTCGACCCTGGCCAAGCTCGTGCCCCGCTTCTACGACGTGTCGCAGGGGCGGGTGTCGATCGGCGACGCGGACGTGCGTGAGGTCTCCGCCACCGAGCTGTACCGGACGGTCGGGTTCGTCTTCCAGGACGTACAACTGCTGCGCGCGAGCCTGCGCGACAACATCCGCCTGACCCGGCCGGACGCCTCCGACGAAGAGGTCGAGCGGGCGGCGCGGGCGGCACAGATCCACGACCGGATCCTGCGCTTCCGGCACGGCTACGACGCCGTCGTCGGCGTGGACGCGAACCTCTCCGGCGGCGAGGCGCAGCGGGTGACGATCGCCCGCGCCCTGCTGGCCGACCCGCCGATCCTGGTACTCGACGAGGCGACCGCCTTCGCCGACCCGGACTCCGAGGCCGCGATCCAGGCCGCGCTCAGCGCCCTCGCCACGGACCGCACCGTGCTGGTGATCGCCCACCGGCTGCACACGATCGTTGGCGTCGACCAGATCCTCGTCCTCGACGGCGGACGCGTCGTCGAGCGCGGCAGCCACGCCGAACTCGTCGCGGCCGGCGGACGTTTCGCCCGGATCTGGGCCGACTACCAGGCCAACCATGCGCGTTCCCGGCCAGAAGGGGTGCCCGGATGATTCGCCGCCTGCTGCACTACTCCTCCGCACGGGCCCGGCGCCTGCTCGTCGTCGAACTGGCCTGCATCGTGGCGACCGCGGTGCTCCAGGGTGTCGCGTTCCTGATGCTCGTGCCGCTGCTGCGGGCACTGTTCCTGGACGACATGGCGACGGTCCGCTCCTGGCTGATCGCCCTCGCCACGGTCGGCGCCGCATACGCGGTGGCGTTCTGGTTCGCCAGCCAGATCGGCATGAAGGCGAGCACGGCCGTGCTCGACTCGCTGCTGCGGCGGCTCGGCGACCGGCTCGTGGAGCTGCCGATCGCGTGGTTCGGCGTCGACCGCTCCGGCCTGATGGCCGGCATCGCCACGCACGGCGCGATGTTCGTCGCCACGACCCCGTACTCGATCGTGCGGCTCATCATCACCGGGTTCGTCACGCCGGCCACGGTGCTGATCGGCATGTTCTTCCTCGACTGGCGCCTCGCGCTGGCGATGACCGCGACGGTCCCCGTGCTCTGGTTCGCGTTCCGGTGGCTGCGTACCGGGATGGAGCGTGACGATGCCACGCACTCGGCGGCGGTCGCCGAGGCGTCCAACCGGGTGATCGAGTTCGCCCGGGTCCAGCCCGCGCTGCGGACCGCCGGTGACAACTCCATCGCCGACCGCCTGGTGGCGGACGCGTTGCAACAGCAGCACCGCGCGTACCGGGGTCTGCTCATCACCGGCGGGGCCGGCATCGCCGCCTTCGCCGCCGTCGTGCAACTCGCCCTGACCGTCGTCATCGTGCTCGGCGCCTACCTCGCGGTCGGCGGTTCGCTCGAGCCGGCGACGCTCATCGCGCTGCTGGTGCTCGGCGTGCGGTTCACCGAACCGATCGCCAACTCCGGAGCGCTCGGCGGCGGCGTCGCCGTCGCCAAGACCACGCTCAACCACCTCGACGACCTCTACGCGCTCAGCCCCCTGCCGGAACCGGACGAGCCGGCGACCCCGCGGGACTGGAGCATCGCCTTCGACGACGTCACGTTCGGCTACGGCGGCGCTCCCGTCCTGCGGCACCTGTCGTTCACGGCACCACCGGGCCGGATGACGGCGATCGTCGGGCCGTCCGGATCGGGCAAGACGACCATCGTCCGGCTCATCGCCCGGTTCTACGACCCGGAAGCCGGGACCATCTCCATCGGCGGGGCTCCCCTGCCCGAACTCGGCACGGCCGTCGTCGAGGCCGCGGTCGCCCCGGTCTTCCAGGACGTGTACCTCTTCGACGACACCATCCTGAACAACGTCTGGATCGGCAACCCCGACCTCGGCCGGGAGGACGTCATCGCCGCGGCCACCCGAGCCCGGGTCGACGAGATCGCCGCACGACTGCCGGGCGGCTGGGACGCCCGCGTCGGCGAAGGCGGCTCCAACCTCTCCGGCGGCGAACGGCAGCGGGTCTCCATCGCGCGGGCGCTGCTCAAGGACGCGCCGATCATCCTGCTCGACGAGGCGACCGCCGCACTGGACATCGGCAACGAGATCGCCATCAGCGACGCCCTCGACGCCGTCCGCGCCGACCGTACCGTCATCGTCGTCGCGCACCGACTCCAGACGATCATGACTGCCGACCAGATCATCATGCTCGACGAGCACGGCGGCATCGAGGAGGCCGGTACCCACACCGAACTCCTCGCCGCCGCAGGGCCGTACGCCCGCTACTGGCGGGAGCGCGTCGACGCCACCGGTTGGCAACTCACCCGACACTGACCCACCAGCACGACACCAGGAGCACCACGATGAGTACAACTGACGAGACCGTTCCGGCCCCGGTCCCGGCGCCGGGCGGAGCCACCGGGGCGTCCAGCGAGCGCCCACGGTTCTCGCTGGCGTTGACCGCCCGCGACCTGCTCAACGTCGCGATCTTCGCGGTTATCTACTTCGTGACGGTCTATGCCATCGCACTGCTCGGCATCATCAATCCGCTCGTCATGCTGCTCACCTTGCCGCTGAGCATCGTCGTCGCCGGCATCCCCTACATGCTCTTCCTCACCCGGGTGCGGCACGCCGGAATGGTCACCCTGTTCGGCGCCGCGATCGGCGTCCTTTATCTCCTCGGCGGCCACCCCTGGATCAGTACGCTCGTCACCATCGCCGTGGCGCTGCTCGCCGAGGTCGTTCTCTGGGCCGGCCGATACCGCTCCCGCGCGGCCGCGATCGTCGCCTACGCGGTGTTCTCCCTCTGGTACATCGGGCCGATGCTGCCGCTGCTGACCAACCGCGCCGAATACCTGGACTCGCCCGGCATGCGGGCGATGGGTCCGGAGTACGTCGCCTCGTTCGACCGGACCGTCTCGACCACCGTGCTCTGGGCCTACAACGTCTCGACGCTCGTCTGCGGACTGCTCGGTGGACTCCTCGGCGTCTACCTGCTCAAGAAGCACTTCACCCGTGCCGGCCTGGCCTGATCCGCCGCGGACCGACTCGGCCCCAATGCTCACCCGGACGGCACCCGACCGTGCACAGCGGGTGCCGGTGACGCCGATCCGGCCGCGTGGGCTCGACCCGCGCAGCAAGATCCTGCTGGTCGTGCTGGTCAGCACGGCCGTGACGAGCCCCGGCGGGCTGCGCTTCGTGCCGCCGGCCCTGCTCCTCGCCCTGGGGCTCGCGGTGTGCGAGGGCGCCTGGCGGCGAGTGATCACCCTCCCCGTCGTGGCCGCGTCGATGTGGCTGCTCGGCTGGTTGCTGCCGCTGTTCTGGGCCAACCGGTTCACCGCGATCCTGTCGCTGGCCTGCACGTATCTTCTCCGGTTCGTGGTGGCTATCGGCGTGGGGATGCACGTGGTCGCCACCACCTCGCCGACGGACCTCGGCGCGGCCCTCCGCGCCTGGCGGGTGCCGCGACCGATCGCCGTGACCCTGGCGGTGATGCTGCGGTTCTTCCCGGTCGTCGCGGGTGAGGCCACCGCCGTCCGCGACGCCATGCGGCTGCGCGGTCTCGCCGGAGCCGGCGGGCTCCTGCGGCATCCCATCCTCAGCACGGAGCGCTTCGCCGTACCGATGATCGCCTCGAGTCTGCGCGCCGGTGACGACCTCGCCGCCTCCGCGATCCTGCGCGGACTCGGCTCCCACCGGACCCCGACCGCGCTGCACCCACCCCGCTTCGGCCGGGCCGACGCGGTGCTGCTCGGCGTCGTCGGCCTACTCGCCGCCGCAGCCCTCCTGTGCTGCCCACCGTGTTGACATGATCCGGCTTAACCAGGTCGCCTGGACCTATCCGCACGCCGAGGGCCCGAGCCTTCGGGGCCTGGATCTGCACGTCACCGCCGGAGAACTTCTCGTCCTGTGCGGGGCGAGCGGCTCGGGCAAATCCACCGCGCTGCGCCTCATGAACGGGCTCATCCCGCACTTCCACGAGAACGGCACGCTGACCGGAACGGTGCACGTCGACGGTCTGGCCACCGCCACCGCGAAGATCGACGAGATCGGCCTGCGTACCGGCACCGTGCGCCAACACCCGCGCCGGCAGTTCTTCACCGACACCGCCCGCGACGAGGTGGCCTTCGCGATGGAGAACTTCGGGTACGCTCCCGCCGACATCCACACGCGGGTCGGCCGGACCCTCGACGACCTCGCCACGGGCGTGCCCGTCGAGCAACGGCTCCAGCACCTCTCCGGCGGCCAGCAGCAACAGGTCGCGATCGCCGCCTCCGCCGCACACGGCCCCGCCGTCCTCCTGCTCGACGAGCCCAGCTCGAACCTCTCGACCGGCGCGGTCGAGCGGCTGGCCGGCACGCTCGCGCAGCTCAAGCGCGACGGCGTCACCATCGTCGTCGCGGAGCACCGCCTGCACTACCTGCGAGACCTCGCCGACCGGGTCGTCGTGATGCGTGCGGGGAGGATCCACGCCGAGTGGACGGCGGCACAGTTCCGGGCCGTGCCCGACGAAGACCTCGCCCGCGAAGGGCTTCGGGGTGAGGTGCTCCGCGCCGAGCTGCCCGAACTCGCGGCCTCGGGCGCCAGCGCGGCCCGGCCGGTCCCGCCCGCGCAGGTACGCCCGGGAGTGCTGGAACTCGACGGCGTCCGGTGCCGGCTCGGCGGACGTACGATCCTCGACCTCGAACGGGTCGCCTTCCGGGCCGGCGAGGTGACCGCGATCCGTGGCATCAACGGAGCCGGCAAGAGCACTCTGGCCCGGATCGTCACCGGGCTGCTCCGATCCCGCGGCGTCGTACGCCTCGACGGCCGTGTCCTGAGCCGCCGGGCCCGACAGCGCGCGAGCGCAATCGTCATGCAGGACGTGCAACGGCAACTCTTCACCGACAGTGTCGAGGCGGAGATCCGGCTCGCCGGTACCAACGCGCCGGCCGCGCCCGACACCGCCGCCGTACTCGCCGCGCTCGACCTCGCCCACCTCGCCGAGCGGCACCCGCTGTCGTTGTCCGGCGGTCAGCAGCAGCGCCTGGTCGTCGCGGCCGTCCGGGTGGCGAACCGGCGCGTCGTGGTCTTCGACGAGCCGAGTTCGGGCGTCGATCGCCGCCACCTCGGGTCGATCCGCGCCCAGATCAGGCAGCTCGCCACGGATGGCGCCGTCGTGCTCCTGATCAGTCATGACGACGACCTGGTCGCGCTGGCGGCCGATCGGCAGCTCACCCTGGTCCCGGTCCGGAAGCCGAGCGGATCTCACTGATCGACTCGACCGCGTGGTGCCGGTCCGGGGCGGACTGTCGGCGCAACGCGGCGGGCCCGGTCATCCACGCCCCGAACCGGCTCGCGCTCGCCTCCGGCGTGCGGCGCAGGCGGACTCTCGCTCTTGCGCCACGTGCGCCAGCGCTCACCTTCCGGGGGTACACCTTCCGCTGAATACATCAGCTCGTGTACTGTCCGGACCATGGAGACGTTGACCCACGGGCAGGTCCTCGCGCGATTCGGCCATGCCCTGTCCGACCCGCTGCGTGCCCGGCTCCTGCTCGCACTGCGTGACGGTCCGGGTTACCCGGCGGAGCTGGCCGACCTGGTCGGCACCAGCCGACAGAACCTGTCCAACCACCTGTCCTGCCTGCGCGGCTGCGGGCTGGTGGTGGCGGTGCCGGAAGGCCGGCGTACCCGCTACGAGCTGGCCGACGCGCGCCTCGCACACGCCCTCGGCGACCTGCTCGGCCTGGTCCTCGCGGTGGACCCCGTGGCCTGTGCCGCTGCGGCGGAAGAGGGCTGCTGCTGATGAGCCTGCCATCGATCCAGCTCCAGCCGGCCGGGCCGAGCGCGGCCCGGCGCGCACTGCTCGCCCGCCGGGTGCGGCTGCTGGTCGCCGCGACCATCACCTACAACGTCATCGAAGGAATCGTGGCGATCACCGCCGGCACCGTCGCCTCGTCGACCGCGCTGATCGGGTTCGGCCTCGACTCCTTCATCGAGGTGGCCAGCGCCGCTGCGGTGGCCTGGCAGTTCGCCGGCCGCGACCCGGAGGCCCGGGAGAAGGTCGCGCTGCGGGTCATCGCGGTCTCCTTCTTCGCCCTCGCCGCCTATGTGAGCGTCGAGGCGGTGCGGTCGCTGTTCGGTGGCGCCGAAGCCGAACACTCCACCGTCGGCCTCGTGCTGGCCGGACTCTCCGTGGCCATCATGCCCGTGCTCTCCACCGCACAGCGCCGCGCCGGCCGCGAACTCGGCTCCCGCTCCGCAGTGGCCGATTCCAAGCAAACCCTGCTCTGCACCTACCTGTCCGCCGTGCTGCTGGTCGGCCTGGCCCTCAACAGCCTGTTCGGCTGGTCCTGGGCAGACCCGATCGCCGCGCTGTTCATCGCCGGTGTCGCGGTCAAGGAGGGCCGCGAAGCCTGGCGCGGGGACGCCTGCTGTGCGGTGCCCGTTCCCACGGCCGCCACCACCCGGGACGGCACGGACGACGAATGCGGATGCGAACCGGGCTGCTCCTGCTGCTCCGGAGAAACCAACATCACCTTCCGACGTACCCTGGCCGATGCCGACAGCCGCCGCCGCGATTCGGCGGTGGACCGGGCACCGGGCGACGCCATCAGTGGCGTGGTCGAGCGCGGGTGACCGGTGCCGCAGCGGGCACGGCTTTCGGGACCTCGGCGAGGATGGCGCGGACCAGCGCGGCTGCCGACGGCGACGCCGTGTACCGGACGTTGTTTCTGGCCCTGTGTCGATGCACCAGGCCGGCTATCCGAAGATGGCGCAGGTGCTGTGCCAGCGTCGGATAGGTGACGTCCAGCCGGTCGGCGAGCTCGGCGGCGCTGGCCGGCCGGTCCAGGATGTCCAGGACGATCCGTAGCCGAAGTGGTGAGGCGAGCGCCTGGAGGACAGCGGCGATGGTCTCGATCGGGTCGTCCGTCGAGGTGGCGTTCCGCTCTGCCATGCCGCCCGTCCTCCGGTGTGCTCAGTGCGCGGTCGCGGGCAGCGGAGTGGTGCGGGTGCCCCGCACGGAAGCCCAGCCCTTGCGCTGGCGGCGCGCCCCGACGATCCGGCAACAGATGTAGATGAGGAAGGAAATGGTGGTGACGTACGGGCTGATCGGGATCGCACTGCCGAGGGCGAGCAGGATGCCACCGACGACGGAGCCGACCGCGAACACGACGCTCAGCAGGGCGACCAGCGGCGGGGACGCGGTGATCCGCATCGCGGCGGCCGCGGGGGTGCAGACGACACTGAGCACCAGCAGCGCGCCGACGATCTGCACCGACATCGCGACGGTGAGGCCGAGCAGCACCATGAACACCGACGACAGCGCCGCCACCGGCACGCCGCGCCCGGCGGCCAGCTCGGGATCGGTGCTGGCGAAGGCGAGCGGTCGCCAGATCACCACGAGCCCGGCCAGCACCACCGCCGAGGTGATCAGCAGCCAGGACAGCTGTGGCGTGTCGACGGCGACGATCTGGCCGGTCAGCAAACCGAACTTGTTCGCTGAGCGTCCTTTGTAGAGGGCCAGGAACAGCACACCGAGGCCCAGTCCGAACGGCATGAGGACGCCGATGATGGAGTTGCGGTCCCGGGCACGGCTGCCCAGCAGGCCGATGACCAGCGCGGCCAGGATGGAGCCGGTCAGGGAGCCCAGCACGACGTTGGTGCCGATCAGCAGTGCGCCGGACGCGCCGGCGAACGACAGCTCGCTGATCCCGTGTACGGCGAACGGCAGATCGCGCATCATCACGAACGTGCCGATCAACCCGCCCACCAGACCCAGTACCGCACCGGCGATGATCGAGTTTTGTACCAGGCCGAGCAGTTGGCCGTAGTCGTCGAAGTTGAAGATCCGGCCCCAGATTCCCGGGTCAGACATGCGGAACTCCCGCCGTGGCAGCGCTGTCGTGGTGCTGCGACTCGTCGGCCTGCGGGATGCCGGCCACCAGGATCCGCCCGTTGGTCCGGACGACCTCGACCGGCACCCCGTAGAGGCCGGAGAGCGTCGCCGAGGTGAAGACCTCCTCGACCGGGCCGACCCGGAACCTGCCGTCGGCGAGATAGAGGACGCGGTCCACGTAGGGCAGTACCGGATTGATCTCGTGGGTCACGAACACCACGGCGGTGCCCTCTTGCCGGCGCCGCCGGTCGACCAGCGCGGTGATGGTGCGCTGGCTACGCAGGTCGAGCGAGAGCAGCGGCTCGTCGCAGAGCAGCAGTCGTGGATCGGCGACCAGTGCCTGCGCCACGCGTACCCGCTGCTGCTCGCCGCCGGAGAGCAGGCCGACCGGCATCTGCGCGTACGCGGACGCGTCGACTGCCTCCAGTGCTGCGGCGATCCGTGCGGCGCGCCCCGCAGGCCGGCCCAGGCCCCAACGGTGTCCGTCGAGACCCTGGCCGACCACGTCGCGGGCGCGCATCGGCGTCAGGGGATCGATACGCCGCTGCTGCGGTACGTAGCCGATGTCGGCCGCTCCCCGCCGAGCGGGCCGGCCGGAGACCCGCAACCGGCCCGAGCTGAGGCGCTGGAGCCCGAGGACCGTGCGGACCAGGCTGGTCTTGCCCGACCCGTTGGCGCCGAGCACGGCGACGAACTCGCCGGGCTCGACCCGCAGCGAAAGCCCCGACCAGAGGTTCCGCGGGCCGAAGCTCAGCCCGGCGTCCTCGAACTCCAGCGCCGGCACCACCTCCTGGTGGCCGTCCGGCATCAGCCCAGCGCGGTCTTGATCGCGGCGAGGTTCCCGCTCATCCATGCCAGGTAGTCCTTGCCCGCCGGCAGGGTCTCGGTCACCGGGACCACGCCGATCTGGTTGTCCTTGGCGGCCTGGAGCACCTTCTCGGTCTCCGGCCCGGTCGTCTGCTCGTTGTAGGCCAGCAGCTTGACCTGCTTGCCGGTGAACAGGTCGAGGGTTTCCTTCAGCACGCCGGCCGAGACGTCCGTGCCCTCTTCGATCGCCTCGCTGAACTCCTCCGGCGTCTTGTTGACCAGACCGCACGCCTCCAGCAGGTAGCCCGGGACGGGCTCGGTGATCGCTACGGCGGCTCCGTTGTGCGTCGACTTGATCTGCGCCGCCGTCGCCCCCAGTTCCTGGAGCTTCTGCTTGAAGTTCGCCGCGTTGGCGGTGAACGTCGCGGCGTCGCCGGGAGCCGCCGTGGACAGCGCGCTGGCGATCTGATCGGCGAGCTTGCCCATCGACGGCAGGTCGTACCAGACGTGCTCGTTGAGTTCCTCCCCGCCGGCCGCCGCCTTGCCGGAGATCTCCACGGCGTTGAGTACCTTGGCGTCACCGTTGGCCGACTTGAGCATCGTGTCGACGAAGTCGTCGTATCCGCCGCCGTTCTCGATGACCACGTCCGCCTTCGACAGCTCAAGCTGGGTGCGGGTGTTCGCCTCGTACGAGTGCGGGTCGGCCGACGGGTCGTTGATGATCGAGGTGATCGTCACCTTGTCGCCGGCGATCTGCCGCACGACGTCGCCGTAGACGTTGGTGGACGCGACCACCGTGACGCCGTCGGAGGCGGAGGCGCCTGCGGACGGTGTCGCCGCGCTGTCATCACCGGACGAGGACCCGCACCCCGCGCCGAACATCGCCACCGACAACAGTGCGGCACCCAGTAGACCTATGCGTTTGCGGTGCACCGGAATCGCCACCTTCCAAACCTGATTAGTTGACAACGGAGTTCATTACCGCTGGGACGGTAGTGGGGCCCGGCCGGCACCACAAGGCTTTTGCAAGTGATTGTCATTACGATAGATAGATTCTGATATCGCGATGCATGCACTGCTGTGATGCGCACTGCTGCGATGGCGAATTACGGCGCCGCCAGGAGGGACCGATGCGGTGACCAGGCCGGGCTATCGGCCCGCGACAGTCGGTGTGCTCCGCCTCGATAGCAGACCCCGGGCGCGAGCACGCGTCCCGCCGAGTCCGCCTGGTCGCGGAATGGATCAACTGAGGACCCTGATGGTGGTGGCGGTTTCGCCCTTGGCGACGTACGTGTCGCCCAGGTAGGAGACCGTAACCGCCTTCGTGCCGGCCGGTGTGCGCGGCGGCAGCGAGATCTTCACCGTGGCCTGCCCCTGCTTGTTCAGCACGGTCGCCTTGGTCTTGCCCGCCACCGCGACGGTGACCACGCCGGTCGGCGGCACACCGGCGGCGGTCACGGTCACCGTGAACGTCGCCGTCCCGCCGGGCTCGACCCTGGGGGTGCCGGGCTCGACCTTCACCTTCGGGGTGGCCTTGACCACGGTCACCGTGGCCGTGCCGGTGGACGGCTGGAACGTGCCGGTGACGCCCGCGTAGCTGATCGTCAGGGTGCGCTTGCCGGGATTCAGGAGCCTGGCGGGCAGCGTGATCCTCGTCTGCCCGTTCGCCAGCGTTCCGGTCAGTTTCCGGCTCGTGCCCGGCAGCGTCACCTCGACCGTGCCCGTGGCGTTCGGCGTCACCGCCACCGTCAGTTCCGCCTTCCTGCCGTAGATCTGCCGGACATCGGCGGCGGTCACCGTCGTGGCGGCCGGTTCCGGATCGGGCGCGGCCACGCTGAGCACGTGCGGCCGGGACGGCCCGTACACCGCCAGACCGTTGTCACCGGTCACCGCGACGGTGAGCGCCGCCCCGTCGTGCTCAGGCGTCGCGGTGAAGGAGTACGCCGCCGACGTCGCTCCCGCCACCGGCTGCGGTACGTCCGAGCCGGCCGGGGTGAGGTACCACTGGTAGTGGTCCAGCACGGTCCCCGGAGCGACACTCGCCGTCAGGCTGACCGGGGCACCCTCGTGGTAGGCCGTCGGCCCGGAGATGGACACCACCTGAGGCGCGGGCGCACCGTGGTCGTCGACGACCACGGTGACCGGTTCCGAGGCTGCCGCGACCTCACCATCCAGGATGCGCTCGACCTTCACCTGGGTGCCGTGCAGAGCCTGCTCCGCCGTCGCGGTGAAGGAGGGACCGGACTCGCCGTCGACGGCGTGGAAGCTGGACTGGTCCGTCCGCCTCGTCGCCCAGCGGTAGGTCGCCGGTGCGTCGTCCGCCGGCACCGCGGTGAGCGTGATGGTGTTGCCCGAGTGGTAGTGGTGGGCGAGGCCGTCGATGCGCAGCCCGTCCGCCGGTTCGGTCGATCCCTGTTCGACCTGGAGTTCGACCGCCGGGGAGGGGCCGTAGGCCGCCTCGCCGCCGGGCTTGAGGATCGAGACGCGGTACTGCGCGCCGTCGTCGGCGAGCGTCGCCGGGAAGGTCAGTTCCGCGCCGGTCGCACCCTCGACGACCGACCAGTCCTCGGTGCCGGCGGCCTGCTTCTCCCACCGGTGATCGGTCAGGACGGTGGGGCCGTTCTCGGGCAGCAGGCGGGTGAGGGTGACGGTGTCGCCCTCGGTGTAGGAGGTGGTTCCGCCGACCGTCGGCTGCTGCCGGGCGGCGGCGCCGTGGTCGTCGACGTGGATGGTCACCGGCTCGGCGACCAGGGTCTCGTCGGAGTCGGCGAAGTGCAGCGTGCCGCGGACCGCGACCCCGTCCAGGGCCTGCTCGGCGGTGAGGGTGTGGGACAGGCCGCTGGCGCCCGGCAGGGAAACCCAGCCGGTCCCGGGCCACTGCCACTCCCAGGTGATCGTGTCGTTGTCGGCCAGCGGCGGGTCGGCCACCAGGTTGAGGTTGATCTGGTTGCCCTGGTGGTAGTGGTCACCGAGGTTCTCGAAGAAGAGCAGTTGCTCCGACGGGTCGGAGTCGGAGACTTTGAGCGTGGTGCTCCACGTGCCGGCCCAGATCTCCGTGGGAGTCGCACCGTCGGCGGCGTGGAAGGCCACCGCGTGGAAGTACAGCCGCCGGTCGTGCAGGTCCATCGTCATCGGCAGCTCGAGGCGCAGGGCGTCCTCCGTCGTGCCCTCCTTCAGGGTGGAGAGCGAGTAGTCCGCGTTCTGGACGCTCCAGCGGTAGGTGAGTTCCGTGCTCGGCGGGTGCACCGTCGCGGTCGCGCCCAGCGTCTGCCCCACCCGATAGACGCCCTGGACACCCTGGACCAGAACCTCACGCTCGGAGATGCTTCCCAGCACCGGATCCGACTGTGCCAGCACCACGCCGTCGCGGACGACCTGGACGGAGAACTCGGCCTCCCCCGTCGCGTACGGTGGCCTCGCCACGATGGTGTCGCCGACCCGCGAGCTGTTCGGCACGTCGTACCAGGGGCTGCTGAAGCGGTAGACGAGCCGCGCCGTCTCGCCCTCGGCCAGGGTGCGGCCCTGGAGCGGAAAGACGACGTCGTCACCGAGGTAGCGGGGTCCGGCCGGGAACGTGGTGGTGACGGGTGTGACCGCGTCGGCGACCGCCAGCGGCACCCACGGTGTCTCGGAGAGCGGCGTGCTTCCCTGCCGCAACTGCGCCTGGATCTCGTAACCGTCGTGGCGGGCGTCGAGCAGTTGCTCGAGCCGCCCCTGGGCTGCCTCGGAGCCGGTGCCGCTGAAGACGTACGAGGAGGTTTTTTCCACCGGCCGGATCAACCACCGGTAGCTCTCGCCCTCGGTCAGGGTGTGGCCGGCAACCCGGGCCCGCAACACGTCGCCTACCTCGTAGGATTCTGCCACTCCGGCGATGCCGAACGGCACGCCGGATTCGTCGGTGACGGTTATCGTCACCGGAGCCGACGTCGAGGTGTTGGCGAGGTTCTCGACGGCCGGCACGAAGACCGCCGTGATGTCGTGACTGCCGACGGCGAGGTCCGGCACCTCCATCTCAGCGCGGCCGTCCTCGACCGCGGTGTGACCGAGGACGTTGCTGCCGTCGTGGAACTCGACGAAACCGGCGACCCCGGCCGGTGACACGGCTGCGGTCAGGGCGACCGGGTCTCCGGCCGTGAGGCTGGTGTCGGACGCCTCCAGGCTGGCCGTGGTGTCGACGTCCGCGGGCAGGCCACCGACGACGAACGTGTAGACGGCGGTGTCGCTGACCGGGGTGCCACCGACGGCGGCGTCGGCCCGGACGGTGAGCCGGTAGCTGCCCGCGGCGGTGAAGGCCCAGTTGGCGTGCATGTGGACCCGCTTGCGGGTGAAGCTCTTGTGTCCGGTCTCGTCGCTGGACCAGAGTCGTTGGGCCGCGCCGAAGGTGCCGGTCTGCCATACCTCGACCTCGCCGGGCCCGTCGACATCGACCAGGGTCAGCGTGGTGTCGTCGTTGTCCAGCGTGCCGGCCGGGACGGATTCGGTGGAAAAACCGGGCCAGAGCTGGCTGGTCTGCTGGGTCTCGGGCGCCAGCCAGACCGTCGAGCCGGCGGGTGCCACGAAGTCGTACCCGGCCGGAAGGCTCTCGATCCTGGAGTCGTCATCGACGTGGAACCACACGTCGTCAGCCTCGTAACGGGTGTGCAGCTCCGGGACGTCCGCCTTGGACGCCAGCGACAACTGACCGTCGTCCCAGAACGTGGCAACGGCGTCGGTGTGCACGTCGGCGATCACGGTCAGCGACTGCGGGCTCGGCGCGGGACCGTCGGCGGCGGCGGCCGAACCCGTTGGGGCGACCGTGAACAGGGCAAACGTGCCAAGTAGGACCGCGACGAGGAAGAGGACGAGACGTCGGAGTGGTGCCGGGGCACCGGGATGAGGGGGCACTGGAGGTCCTTCGATCGATATGGCGGGCAGGCCGCGGTCGGCGCTTAATAGAAAACGGTTTTCACTATAATCATCACGGCTGCCGTCTCGCATCTCCCGGATGGACCTCGGTCACCCGTGCGCCCGCCCGTTGCTCGCCAGCCCAGGGAGCGCCGGACGGCCGGTCAGGTCGAGCCATCCATGTGCTGGTGTTCAAGTGATCGACATGCCACGATGCGAGAACTCCACGTACCGCCGTACGCACCCTGCGGGTCCACGGGGCCCGCGACGCTACGGAGCGGTCGAACCCCCAAGGAGAAGGAATCGCATGAAATCCACAGCGTGGCAGCGCGCCGGAGTGGCGGCTGTCCTCGTGTCATCGACGCTCGTGGTGACCGCATCCAGTGCGGGCGCCGCGCCGTCGTTCATCGCGGAGCCGTTAACCCAGACCACCCGTTTCGACGTTGCCAAGGCGCCGACGAGCCGGCTGGCCCAGACCGACCGGACGCTGCTCGGCCGCACGGACGCCGCCACCGTGCCGGTGCTGGTCAAGCTCGACTACGACCCCGTGGCCACGTACGCCGGCAACATCAGCGGCCTTCCCGCGACGAGCCCGGCCACCACCGGGCGCAAGCTCTCCCGATCGGCGGCCGAGCGGTCGTACGAGTCGTACCTGGCCGAAAAGGAGAACGCCTTCGTCGACGCCCTGCATAGTCGGGTTCCGGCCGCGAAGACCGGAACCCGGCTCCGCACCGTCTACGGCGGTGTGTCGGTCCGGCTGCCGGCGAACAAGGTGGCGGACCTGCTGAAGATTGACGGCGTGGTGGCCGTGCAACGTGACCAGACGCGGCAACCGCTGACCGACTCGAGCCCGGCCTTCATCGGCGCGACGTCGCTGTACCCGATGCTGGGCGGGAAGAAGGACGCCGGCAGCGGCGTCCTGATCGGTGTCCTGGACACCGGCGCGTGGCCCGAACACCCGTCCTTCGCCGACCAGGGCAACCTGAAACCGCCGCCCGGACCGGCCCGGGGGTGCAGCTACGGCGACAACCCGCTGACCCCAGCGAACGACCCGTTCGTCTGCAACAACAAGCTCGTCGGCGGCGCGGCCTTCCTCGACAGCTACCACGCGAACTTCGGCGACGAGCGCTACCCGGGCACGGCCCGGGACGACGACGGACACGGCACCCACACGATGTCCACGTCCGGTGGCAACGTGCTGGCCCACGCCGAGGTGTTCGGTGTGGACCGTGGCCCGGTCAACGGCATCGCGCCCGGCGCCTGGGTTTCGATGTACCGGGTGTGCGGGCCGCAGGGCTGCCAGGACGCCGACTCCGCCGCAGCGGTCGGCCAGGCCATCCTGGACGGCGTCAACGTCATCAACTTCTCCATTTCGGGCGGGAACAACCCGTTCACCGACCCGGTCGAGCTGGCGTTCCTCGACGCGTACGCGGCCGGGGTGTTCGTGTCCGCGTCGGCCGGCAACGACGGGCCGGGCGCGGCGACCACCAACCACGTCTCGCCCTGGGTCACCACAGTGGCCGCGTCCACCCAGACCCGCGAGTTCGCCTCGACACTGACACTGACCGCCGGTGACGGCGGCACATTCAGCGCGGAGGGCGCGTCCATCACCCGCGGTGTCACCACGCCGCTGCCCGTCGTCCTCGCCCAGAACGTGCCCGGTTATTCGGGCGGTGCACTCTGCGCGGCGCCGCCGCCGGCGAGCGACACCTTCGACGGGCTCATCGTCGCGTGCCAGCGCGGCGGAAACGCCCGCGTCGAGAAGAGTTACTTCGTCAGCCAGGGTGGCGGTGAGGGGATGGTGCTCTACAACCCGACGCTGGCCGACATCGAGACCGACAACCACTGGGTGCCCACGGTGCACCTGGCCGACGGCACCGACTTCGTCGCCTTCATGACCGGCCACACCGGTGTCACGGGCACGTTCACCGCCGGTCAGCCGGAGGACGGCCAGAGCGACGTGATGGCAGCGTTCTCGTCCCGCGGGCCGGGCGGCTTCGGCATCAAGCCCGACATCACCGCGCCGGGCGTGCAGATCCTCGCGGGTGCCTCGCCCACCCCCGGGTCCCCGGCCGACGGCGGCGGCCCGCCTGGCGAGTACTTCCAGGCGATCGCCGGCACGTCCATGTCCTCCCCGCACATCGCCGGCTCCGCGGCGCTGCTCAAGGCGCTGCACCCGACCTGGACACCGGGCCAGATCAAGTCCGCGATGATGACGACGGCGAAGACCGACGTCGTCAAGGAGGACCTGACCACGAAGGCGGACCCGTTCGACTACGGCAGCGGGCGGGTCAACCTGCGCGTCGCCGACGACCCGGGCCTGACCTTCGACGAGACCCCGGCCAACATGCTGGCGCTGGGCAACGACCCGGTCAACGCCGTCCACCTGAATCTGCCGTCGGTCAACGCACCGGTGATGCCGGGTCGGGTGACGACGGTCCGGACGGCGAAGAATGTCAGCGGGCGTGTACAGACCTATGACGTCAGCGCGAAGTCGCCGGCCGAGAGCACGATCGAGGTCTTCCCGAAGCGGTTCACCGTGGCGCCGGGCGCGACGGTCGAGCTGTCGATCGTCATCACCGCGACCGGGTCGGCCACCCAGCGGTTCGGGTCGATCCAGCTTGTCCCGCGGCGGGCCGGGATGCCCACGCTGCACCTGCCGGTCGCCTTCGTGCCGCAGCAGGGTGGTGTGTCACTGGCCAGCGTCTGTGACCCGACCGGGGTGCCGATCGGCGGGATCAGCACGTGCACCGTGACGGCGACCAACCACGATTTCAGCGCCGCCCAGGTCGACCTGACCACGACCGTCAGCAACGAGCTGCGCGTCGCCGGGGCCACCGGTGCGACGATGACCGGTCCGCGTACGGTCGAGAAGAACAACGTGACCCTCGCGGGCGCCCAGCCGGGCGTGCCGTCCATCGCACCCGGCGCCAGCCCGGCCGGTTACCTGCCGCTGGCCGGCTTCGGTGTGGCACCCGTCGGAGTCGGTGACGAGACGATCGTCAACTTCGACACCCCGCCGTTCGTGTACGCCGGACAGACGTTCGCCGCGGTCGGCGTCACGTCCAACGGATACCTGGTCGTCGGGGGCGGCATCGCCGAGGACGTGGAGTTCGAGCCACCGGGCATCCCGAACCCGGCCCGGCCGAACAACGTGCTGGCGCCGTTCTGGACCGACCTGAACGGTGCGGGTGCCGAGGGTATCCGCGTGACCTCGCTCACCGACGGTGTCAACGACTGGATCGTCGTCGAATGGCAGGTCAATGTGTACGGCACCACGTCGAACCGGCATTTCCAAACCTGGATCGGTATCAACGGCGTCGAGGACATCTCGTACGCCTACGACCCGGCCGCGTTGCCGGCCGACTCCGGGTTTCCGACCGTCATCGGCGCCGAGAACGTGAACGGCACCGGCGGCGATCAGCTCCCGGACGGGGCCTTCCCGACCGAGGACCTGCGGGTCACCAGCACCGACCCGGCGCCCGGTGACACCGTGACCTACGAGGTTCGGGTGCGGGGCGTCAACCGGGGGGCCGGCGCGGTCACCACGGAGATGGACGCCAGCACGGTCTCCGGCACCACCGTCGTCAGCACACCGATCCAGGTGACGCGCCGCTAGATCCAACCGGCGGTGGCCCGGCCGGCAACGGCCGGGCCACCGCACCGTTCGGTCGCTTGGCCGCCGGCGTTGAGGTGGAACTTCGCCGGGGATTGACGGATGGACTCATGCTGCCGGTTATGATCCTGCCGTTCGGCTGACCGACATGGTCGGTGCGACCGCCCAGTACGGGCGCGTTCACGAGTTCAACCGCCGCAACGCCGGCGTTCGGGCCAACGGCCGCATGGGGATGGATCCCGGCGCACAGATCGACCCGGACTTCGTGATGGGGTCCGGCCATGCAGCGTCGTTGCGTGCCGATCACCGGCTGAGCCTGGGAGGGGCGGTGGGATCAGCGGGCGCAGGTGGTGCAGGTGCCGAAGATTTCGAGGGTGTGACCGACGTCGGTGAAGCCGTGCTGGCTGGCCACCTGGTCGGCCCAACGCTCGACCGCCGGGCCGGCCACCTCCACCGTTCGTCCGCAGTTGCGGCAGACGAGGTGGTGGTGGTGCCTGCTCTGGCTGCATCGACGGAACAACTGCTCGCCACCTGGGAGTCGGGTGGAGTCGATCTCCCCGGCGTCGACCAGCAGTTGAAGTGTCCGGTAGACGGTGGTGAGCCCGACCCGCGCCTCCCGGGTGATCAACATCTGGTGCAACTGCTGCGCGGTGTGGAAGTCCTCGACCTCGCGCAGCAGGGCCAGCACCTCGGCCCGCTGCCGGGTGTTCCGGGTCACGTTTGGCATCGTCTGGTTCGCCATACCGCCGTCTCCGCGAATGTCTCCACTGGCCGCACCGCCAACCTTGGCCGCTTGGCGCCACGTCGACGACGCCGGATGGCTGGCGCATCCATTATGCGTCGTCCGGAGAGTCGGCGGCCCGCCAGCCGCGAAACGGGCCAGACCTAGCTGTAGCCGGCGAACGGCTTCTCGAACCTGTTCATTGCGTGCTTCGCTGTTCCCTCCGTCCTTGGGTTCGGTCGCCGCAGGAGCGCTGTTCCGTCTTCTGCTCGCGGCGCTGTGTGAACAGCGAACGCCGCTGCTCCTCGGCTTCACTGTTTAGGGAGTCAGCCCATGGTTACCGGTAGATCCGCCCGGAACATCCCTTGCTCCAGCCAGACGGCCGCGCGTACGCCGTCGGCCGCGGCTTGGCTCACCAGGGTGAGGCCGTCCGGCAGCGCGGCAAGCCGAGCTACGTCACCTGCGGCGGCGACTCCGGGCACGGTGGTCTGGGCGAACTCGTTGACGCGTACGTAGCCGTCCGGCAGCAGCTCCACGCCGAGCTGTGTGGCCAGTGCGGTCTGTAGCTCGACCGGTGCGCGGTGGAAGGCGACCTGACGCGCCAGGCGTTCGCCGTCGGCGAAGTGAACGGTCAGGTCGTCGAGTTCGCCGTCGAGTTCGGTGACCGTTTCCTCGACCACGCGGATGTTCAGCGCGCGCAGGTTGGCCAGGATCGGCTCGGGTAGGGTGTGCGGTCCGTTCGTCGCCACGACGACGTCGTCGCTGTACCGGTCGGCGAGGTAGGCCGCGAGCATGACCTCGGCCGGTTCGCGGCCGAAGACCACGATGCTCTTGCCGCGTGCCTCCCAGCCGTGGCAGAACGGGCAGTGCATGACGCTGTGGCCGAAGCGTTCCGCCAGCCCTGGCAGGGTCCACGGTCGGTCGACCTGTCCGGTGGCCAGCAGCAGACGGCGGGCCCGGCGCTCCGTTCCGTCGTCCAGGCTGACGGTGAAGTCGTCGATCTTGCCGGTGGCGGCTGTCGCCCGGGCGTGCACGGTGTCGACGGCCGGGTAGGCGTTCAGCTCGCCGTGGCCGGTGCTCAGTAGCTCCAGCGGCGGGAATCCGTCCCGGCTGAGGTACATGTGGATGCCGTCGGCTCGGTTGTTGCGGGGCGGGCCGCCGTCGACGAGTAGTGTGCGGCGCTGCTGGCGGCCGAGGACCTGCGCGGCGCTGAGCCCGGCGGCTCCGCCGCCGATGATGATGACGTCGTACACGGTCAGTGTTCCCATCGCGAGTGATGATCGGTTGTCAGTGCGGTGCGTGGCACGAGGCGGTGGTCGTGGATCGACAGGATCCGGTTGGCCCGGTCGGCGACTGTGCGGTCGTGGGTGGCGGCGAGTACGGCGAGGCCGTCGCGGCGCAGGTCGTCCAGCAGTTCCAGCACGCCGGTGGCCGAGGCCGGGTCGAGAGCGGCGGTGATCTCGTCGGCGAGCAGTAGTCGAGGGTTGGGTGCCAGGGCTCGGGCGAGCGCGACACGCTGGCGCTGCCCGCCCGACAGGCCGGTGGGCCGGCGGGCGGCCAGCGCCGGATCCAGGCCGACCCGGGTGAGCAGCCCCCGGGCCGCGGCCGCGCGCTCCGCCTGTCGTCCGTTTCCCAGGGTCCGTAGCGGCCGGGCCACTGCGGTACCCACCGTGTGCGCCGGGTTCAGCGCGTCCGCGGGATGCTGACCGACGAACTGCACGGCCCGCAGCAATTCGCTGGGGCGGTCCCGGACCGGCCACGGCAGCGCCGTCCCGGATACCCACGCGTCTCCGGCCGCGACCGGATGGAGACCGGCCAGGGCGCGTAACAGGGTGCTCTTGCCGGATCCGGAAGGGCCGAGCACGGCGACGAACTCACCGGCGTCCATTCGCAGGCCGACCTCGCGGAGCAGCACGGGGCCGCCGGGTGGCTGCGCCACCGACAGCCCGTCCACGCTCAACACCGCCGGACCGGTCGGCGCAAGCCGGACCGGCCGGACCGCCGTTGTCGGTGGCGCCGCCGCGCCGATCCGCACGGTGCGGTCGGCGACGGCGGCAACGAAGTCCGCGTCGTGCGATACCACGAGCGTCATCCGGCGCGGATCACCGCGGCGGGCGCGGACGACCTCCGCCACCAGGCCGAGCGCCGTCGCGTCCAGCGCGCTGGTGGGCTCGTCGAGGATCAGCAGGGGCGGCTCGGCGGCGATCGCGCGAGCGATCGCGACACGCTGCGCTTGGCCGCCGGACAACTGATGAACACGGCGGCAATGCAGCGCGGGTTGCAGGCCCGTGCGCGTCAGCGCCGCAGCGGCCTCCGCATCGCGCACTCCCGCCTCCGTCACGGCGCTGACGGCGCTCAACAGCGGGTGCAGCGTCTGCTGCGGGTCCTGGCCGACGATGCCCACCTCCGACCGGCGCCACCGGCGCGCCTCCCGGCCCGGCGGGATGATCCGGTTTCGCCACCGGACCGTGCCCGAGGCACGGCGCAACGGCGGGTGCAGCGCGTCGAGCAGACCGCTCAGCAGGACCGTCTTTCCGGCTCCGGAGGCACCGGTCAGCGCCACGACCTCGCCCGGTACAACCATAAGATCAAGAGCGCTGCCCAGGGTACGGCCACCAGCGTCGACCACCCGCAGGCCGCTGATTTCCAGGCCGTGGCCAGCGGTGCTCATCGCGGCCGCCGGGAGTGGCCCACGGCGGCGTGGCCAGCCGTCGCCACGGCCAGGCACAGCAGCGCCAGCGCGACGGCCGGAGCGACGAGCGCGGCGGGGTTGAGTCCGGCACCGGCCAGGTTCTCGCGGATCATCGCGGCCCAGTCGGGAGCCGGGGGAGCCAGGCCGAAACCCAGCAGGCTCAGCGCGGCCGCGAGCTGCAGCGCCACGACGAACCTGGCCCCGAGGTCCTCGCCGACCAGGCCGGCCAGGGCGGGCAGCACCTCGTGCCGCAGGATCGCCGGACCGGACTCGCCTCGGCCGAGCGCGGCCTCGACGTAGCCGGCCGAACGGATGTGCCGAACCGCGTCGGCGACGATCCGCAGCGTCAGCGGGGTGCCACCGCAGACCGTGGCGGCGACCACCGCGGCGGTGCCGGGCAGCGCGACGGCGATCAGCATGGCGATCAGCAGCAACGGCATCGCCAGCAACAGGTCAGCGGTCGCGGAGAGCAGCCGCGCCACCGGACCGTCCCGCCAGCCGGCCAGCAGCCCACCGGTGACCCCGGCGACGCTGGCCACCAGCGCCGCCAGACCGGCGGTGACGGTCAGGTGCCGGCCGCCCGCGAGGATGCGGGACAGCACGTCCCGGCCGAGCGCGTCGGTACCCAGTAGGGCCCGGCTGTCCGGCGGGTTCCAGGGGGCGCCCAACGGCGTGATCGGGTCGTGCGGTGCCAGGTTGCCGCCGAACAGCGCGACACCGAGCACGGCGCAGGCGACCGTCGCCGGGACCGCGTGCCGGGTGTTCATGACGGGGCCCGGCGGGGGTCGGTGAGCGCGGCGAGCAGGTCCGCGACGAGCAGGCCGCCCAACGCGACCGCCGCAGCCAGCATCGCTGTCGCCTGCACCACCGGGGTGTCCCGGTTGGCGACCGCGCCGACGAGTAGTTCGCCCAGGCCGGCGTAGCCGAACATCGTCTCCACCACGGCCGTGGCGGCGACCAGGCCACCGGCGACCACCGACAGGATCCGGACCGCCGGTGCGAGAAGCAACGGGCCGACGTACCGCACGGCGATCCGCCGCCGGGACAGTCCGCGTAGCCAGGCGTCGCGGACGTGCGGCCGGGTGAGCGCGTCCGCGACGACGCCGCGCAACAGCATGGCGCCGTATGCGGCGGCCGGTAGCGCCAGGCTTGCGGTCGGAAGGGCCAGCACCTCCGGTGCGGGAAGGGCGCCACCGGCCGGCAGCAGCGACACCGGCGGCAGCCACCCCAGCACCCCGGACAGCAGCGCCGTGAGCGCGGCCGCGACCACCACCTGCGGCACGGCGGCGGTCGCGGTCACCACGGCGGCGACGCACCGGCCGAACGCCGAGCCCGTGCCAGCCGACCAGGCCAGCAGCAGCATCACCGGTACGGTCACCGCCAGCGCGGCCGCGGCGAGCACGGCGGTAGCGGGCAGCCGTTGCCCGATCAGCTCCGCCACCGGCCGGCCGGACAGCAGCGAAACGCCGGCGTCGCCGCGCAGCAATCCCCAGGCCCAGCCCAGGTACCGCTGCCAGGCCGCCTCATCCAGGCCGGTCTCCGTGCGGAGGCCGGCGAGCTGTTCGGCGGTCGCGCGTCCCGCCGCGCGGGCCTGCGCGGCGTCGCCGGGCAGCGCCTCGGCGGTGGTGAACACCAGTACCGAGACGCCGACCAGCAGCAGCGGGGCGCGGACCAGCGCCCGGACGATCATCCGGCGATCCGGACCTGATCGATGAAGAGTCGGCTGAATCCCGGACCGGTGGGCAGTCCCTCCACTCCCTTGCGGGTCAGGTCGAGGCCGTCGCCGGTGCCCCAGACCACGTACCCGCCCTCGTCACGGACCTCCTGCTGGAGCCGGCCGAGCGCGGCGTTGCGCGCGGCCTCGTCCGGTTGCGCGAGCGCGGCGTTCAGCGCCGCGTCGAACGCGGGACGCTTCCACGCCGTCTCGTTCGTCGGCGAGCCGGAGAGCAGCGCCACCCGGGCCACGTCGAAGAACGGGATGCCGCCGAAGTATCCGGTGTAGAAGTCCTTCTGCGCCCAGATCGTGGTGAAGTAGGTGTCCGGCGGCTCCAGCTTCACCTCGGCGGTGATGCCGGCCTCGGCGAGTTGCCCGGCGAAGAGCGTCGCTGCGGTGTCCATCCCCGGGTACGAGGTGGTGGTGTGCAGCGTCAGCTTCAGCCCGTCCGGGTGCCCGGCCTCGGCGAGCAGTTGCTTCGCCCGCGCCACGTCGCGGACACGCGGGGTCAGTCCCGTCGGTGCCGACGGGTCCGCCGGGGCCAGCACGTCGTCGGCCGGCTGGCCGTAGCCGAGGAAGACGGACTGGACCAGGGCCGGCCGGTCGGCCGCGAGCTTGATCGCCTCGCGTACCCGAGGGTCGTCGAAGGGCTTGCGATCGGTGCGCATGACGAACGGGTACATCGTGACGGCCGGGCGCCGGGTCAGGCTCACGTCGTCGCGGCCCTCGGCCTGCTTGGCAGTGGCCGGTGCGACGCTGGCGGCGACGTCGGCCTGCCCGGAGAGCACGGCCTGGGCGCGGGCCTGCGGATCGGCCACGGCACGGACCTCGATGCGGCGCAACGACGGCGCGGCGCCCCACCAGCCGTCCCGCCGCTCCAGCACTGCGGTCTGGGCGTCGTTGCTGGCCAGGGTGAACGGTCCCGACCCCGGGACGGGACTGCTGAAGTCGTCACTGCCCTCGGGGACGATGAACGTCATCGACTCCAGCGCCCGGGGCACCTCGGCGAACGGCTGGCGGCTGACGATCTCCACCGTGTGCTCGTCCAGTGCGCGGGAGGCGTTCATGTCGAATCCGGCCAGCCGGCCGTAGTTCTCCGCCGCCTTGCGTTCGATGCGGCGCAGGGAGTAGAGCACGTCCGCGGCGCGCACCGGGCGTCCGTCGCTGAAGGTCGCGTTCCGCCGGACCGTGAAGCGCCATTTGGTCAGCGTCGCGTCCGGCTGCCACGACTCGGCGAGCCGGGGCTGGGTGCGCCCGTCGGGGCCCTGCCCGGTAAGCACGTCGTAGAGGAGTGCGAAGCGTACGGCGTCGGACTCGTTGCCGAGCCCGCCGTGCGGATCGTTGCTCGCGGTGGCGGGGGAGCCGATCGACACGTACCGCAGCGTGTCGGTGCTGGTCGGGGCGGCCGGCTCGGTATCGCCACAGCCGGCAAGCGATACGCCGCCGAGCAGCGTGAGCGCGGTCAGGATGGTGCGTCTTCTCATATTGGCCTTCTGCGTCGAGGGATTGCGTGGTCATCGGGTGGCGCGGGCGGCCGCGGCCCGTGCCGAGCGGCGTCCGGCAGCCCGGCCCGCCGCCGCCACGGGCTGTGGCGCGGGAAGTGGTGTCGAGGGTGGTGGTGCCCCAGGTGCGGAGGTGGTGCCGTTCGACCGGCGGCGGCCGTCGATGAGCCGGGCGAGGTCGCGGACGGTCGGATGGGCGAAGAGGTCCACCATGGCCAGGGACACGTCGAGGCGTGCGGTGAGCCGGCGGTGGGCGCGGATGAGCGTCAGCGAGGTGGCGCCGAGATCGAAGAACGGGGTGGTGACGTCGATCGGTGTGGTCAGCAGCTCACCGAAGACCTCCCGCACGCCGCGTTCGGTCGCCTGATCGGGCGCGTGCTCGCCCGGCGTCGTGGGCGTCGGTGGCGGGTCCACCTCGGGCGGTTGCTTGGCGGTGATCCGGAGCCCGAGCACCGCCTCGCCGTCGAGGTCGGGGATCACCTCGTACGAGGTTGTCGACCTGCGGGCCGCGACGGCGAGTTCGGTGGCGGCCCGTAGCGCGGAGACGGCGTCCAGCCTGCCGCTGCCGACGGAGATCCGGATGTCGAGTCCTGACCGTGCCGCGTCCACGAGCAACCCGGTGAGGTCGGAGTCCTCCTCGGCCGGCGGGGCGGCCGAGGATCGGCCGGCCGGGGCGTCCGGTGTTTCCGCGGGCTCTACCGGCGCCGTGGCGGCCTGCGCACCGTCGCGGAACGGGTTGCTGAGCCGACCGTAGTCGATCTTGCCGTTCGGGGTGACCGGCAGTCCGGCGAGCCGCACGAATCGACTCGGGATCATGTAGTCGGGCAGGTGCGTCCGCAGCCGGTCGATCAGCTCGTCGTCGGTCACCGTCGGCTGCGCGTCCCCGGTGGCGACGTAGGCGACCAGCCGTGAGCCACCGTCGGGCCCTGGCACCGCGCGGGCTACGCATTGCCGCACACCGGGCGCACGTCCGAGGACCGACTCGATCTCGCCGAGCTCGATGCGGTGCCCGCGGATCTTCACCTGCCGGTCGACCCGGCCGAGGAACTCGATGGTCCCGTCGTGCCGCCACCGGCCCAGGTCGCCGGTGCGGTAGGTCCGGCGTCGCAGCACCGGGTGGGTGCCGAACCGCTGTGCGGTCTGTTCCGGGTCGCCGAGGTAGCCGCGGGCCACGCCGTCGCCGCCGATGTAGAGTTCGCCGGCCTCGCCGACCGGGCAGGGACGCCCGTCGGCGTCGAGGATGTGGAACGACTGCCCGCGCAGCGCCCGTCCGTAGGGGATGCTCGGCCACTGCGGGTCGACGGCGTCGATCGGTTGGCAGATCGACCAGATGGACGCCTCGGTGGCGCCGCCGAGGCTGATGACCTGCGCCTTCGGGGCGAGTGCGCGGATCCGGTCCGGCAGGGTCACCGGGATCCAGTCGCCGGAGAGCAGCACCAGCCGCAGCCCGGCGAGCGCGGCCGCGGCGCCGTCCGGGTCGATCTCGGCGTACTCGACGAGCATTTCCAGCAGTGCGGGTGCGGTGTTCCACACCGTGACACGGTGGCGGCTCATGAGTTCGAGCCAGTGCCCCGGGTCGCGCTGGCGGTCGGCGTCCGGCAGGACCATCGCCGCGCCCGCGCCGAGTACGCCGAACACGTCGTACACCGAAAGGTCGAACGACATCGCCGAGAGCGCGAGCACCCGGTCGCCGGCTGTGAGCGGCCAGCGGGCCGCGACGTCGTCCAGCGTGGTGCGGGCCTGGCGGTGCTCGACGGCGACACCCTTCGGCCGGCCGGTGGAGCCGGAGGTGAAGATGGCATACGCCAGTTCGTCCGGGCGTGGCGGCACGGGTGCCTGTTGGCCGGTGTCGGCGGGACGCAGCACGCCGTCGTCGTCGAGGGCGTGCACCTGGACGTCATCGGGCCAGGAGGCGGACGGCATGTCGGTGGCCAGGGCGTGCCGGATGCCGGCCTGTGCGCAGACGGAGGCGATCCGCGCCGCGGGCCAGGACGGCTCGACCGGCACATATCCCGCGCCGGATTCGGTCACGCCGAGGGTGGCGGCGATCTGTGCGGTGCCCTTCGGCGCGGCGACCGCGACCATGTCTCCCGGTCCGAGTCCCAGTTCGGCGATGGCCGCCGCGGTGGTCCGGGCGCGGGCGTGCAGGTCGCCGTGGCTGACGATCTCGTCGCGGTGCAGCAGCGCGACGTTCTGCGGCGCGCGTACGGCGGTCGCGCGCAGCGGATCGTCGATCAGCGGGCCGCAGTCGCCGAAGGGGGCCACGTCGAGTGGCTCGTCCGCAAGGAACGACGGATCCCAGCCGAACGCCGGCTCGGTCCAGGTGTGCTCGTCGGCAGCGAGCCGGCGCAGCAGTCGCAGGTGGGCGTCGCGGATGCCGGGGGCGAAGCCGTCGGGCAGGGCGCCGTCGACGACATCCCAGGCGATACGCAGCCGGTCGCCGTCCTCCCACACGATGTGGTCGATGAGGATCTGCGGGGTCTGCGAGACGCCGAACACCTCGGTGCCGAGCCAGGCGGCCGGCGGCTCCGCGTGGGCGGCCAGGCCGACGCCGCTGGTGAACACCACCGGGTAGGCAGGGGCGAGGGCGCCGGTGCGGTGCCCGCGCAGTATCTCCACGGCCGAGACCGACCGGTGCTCCAGGTCCGTCCAGAAGCGACGGTTGAGCCCTGCGGCGTACCGGTCGAAGCCCTCCCGCCCGGTGAGGTCCGGTGGGGTCGCCTCGATGAGCACGGTGGTGGTGAAGTCCCCGACCACCGATCGGATGTCTGGATCGTCCTGCGGCCGGTCGAACAGGGTCGTGTTGAGGCAGAACGGCGCGGTGGCTCCCCACCGGCTCAGCACCGCGGCCAGCCCGGCGAGCAGCACCGCCGTCGGTGACAACCCGCGCGCCGCGGCCTGCCCACGTAGACCGGCCCATTCGGCGGCGGTCAGCTCGGCCGCGTGCCGGGTGAAGCGCGGGACGCCTCGGGTGGCGGCGTCCGGCGTCCACGGCAGCGCTGGACCTGCCGGCAGCGTCGCCGCCCGGGCGTCCCAGTATTCGCGGTCGCGGTTGCGGCGGGCCGCCTCGGCCGGATCCCGTTCCCGCCGCGCCAGCAGGCCCGCGAAGGTGGTGGCGGGCGGCGGCGGTAGCAGCCCGGGGTCGGCGGTGCACTGGCCCCATTCGCGCATCACCTGCATCCAGCCGGCCATGTCCAGCGCGATGATGTCCATGCCGACGAAGAGCCGGGTACGCCCATCGCCCAGCAGCGCGGCCTGGATGTCGAAGAGCGGCCACCGGTCCGTGGGATGCGTGCGGTGCGACAGTTGCTGCCGCATGTCGGCGAGGTGCCGGTCCGCCGCGAGTTCCCCGGCCGCGCGCAGGTCGGTGACCTGGATTTCGTATTCGGGTACGTCGGTGAGGACCCGCTGCCACGCCTCGTCGTCGATGGTCACCCGGAGCATCGGGTGGCGGGCCACGACGCGGTTCCAGGCCTCTGCCAGCCGCCGCACGTCCTCGTGCGGGTCGCCGTCGGGCCGGCGGTCGTACTCGAAGTAGAAGTAGGTGGCCACCCCGCCGAGCGGGAAGGACGGGTCGCGACCGACCAGGTACGCGGTCTGGATCGCGGTGAGCGGAAAGTCCTCGCCCTCTGTGGGCTGCTCGATCACCGACGGTTCACCCGCTATGGCGGCAGTCACGGTGGCAGGTGTCGCTCCGTCCAGGAAGGCCGTCAACGGCAGGTCGGCTCCGAACTCCTCGCGTAGCCGGCGCCGCAGCCGCACCGCGGCGAACGAGTCGAGACCCAGCTCGGTGAGCTTCCGATCGGTATCGACGGTGTCCGGGTCCAGGTCGAGGATCTCGGCCAGACAGGTGGTCACCTCGGCTTGGTGGTCGATCGGCGGTGTCTGCGACGCAGTCATGCGTCTCCCTCCCAGAGTGGCCTCGGCGCCGGTATTAGAACATGAAAATGACAATGATTGCCAGTAGTATTATTCACAACCGCGACACTGTGGGAATGATTGTCATTATCGAGTATAACCATGGGGTCTGTCCCCACTGGAGCGCTCAGGAGTGCGATGACAACCCAGTCGATGTCCGTCCGAGCCGACGCGGCTCCGGCAGACGAAGCCTCACCGCCGCTGGCGGTCACCGCCGTCGCCGGCCGTTTCCCCGGTGCGTCCGACGTCGACCAGTTCTGGGCCCTGTTGCGCGACGGCAGGGAGGGACTCACCAGGTTCTCCGATGACGAGTTGGTCGCCCGCGGCGTGCCGGCCGCCCTGCGCCGCCGCACGGACTACGTGCCGGTCGGCGGCCTGATCGACGGGCAGGACCTCTTCGACCCCGCACCGTTCGGTCTCACCGACGCCGAGGCCGCGCTGATGGATCCGCAACACCGGCTCTTCCTGGAGACCGCCTGGCAGGCGCTGGAACGTTCGGGTCACGGCGGTGGTGTCGGCATCGAGGCGGTCGGGGTCTTCGCGGGCGCCGCCCAGAGCGCCTATCTCGCCAGTAACCTGGCCGGACGGTGGGATCCGACCGGCGGCGGGCGGGACCCGATCGGCAGCCTGGAGACCGCGATAGCCACCCAGGCCGACTACCTGCCGCTACAGCTTGCCTACCGACTCGGACTGACCGGGCCGGCGATGAACATCACCACGACCTGTTCGACCTCGCTGGTCGCCGTGCACGCCGCCGCGCAGTCGCTGCTCGCCGGCGAGTGCGACATGGCCATCGCGGGCGGCGTGTCGCTGATCGTCCCGCAGGGACACGGCTACCGGTACGTCCCCGACGGCATCTTCGCCGTGGACGGCCGGGTACGCCCCTTCTCGGCGGAGGGCACCGGCGTCGTCTACTCCCAGGGCGTCGGCGCGGTCGTGCTGCGCCGCCTCGACGAGGCACTGGCCGACGGAGACCCGGTCCTCGCCGTCCTACGCGGCAGCGCGGTCAACAACGACGGCGCCGACAAGGTCGGGTTCACCGCACCGTCCCTGCGCGGGCAGGCCCGGGTGATCGCGGAGGCACTCGCCGTGGCAGGACTCACACCACCGGACGTCGGCTATCTGGAGGCACACGGCACCGGGACCAGGCTCGGCGACCCGATCGAGGTCGCGGCGCTGCGCACGGCCTTCGGCCACGCCGACACCAGCACCGGCGCGTGGTGCGGACTCGGCTCGGTGAAGAGCAACATCGGGCACGCCAACTCGGCCGCCGGGATCGCCTCCTTCATCAAGACGGTGCTCGCGATCCACCACCGCACGCTGCCCGCCTCACTGCACGCGGAGCCGATCAACGAACAGCTCGGGCTCGACGGCTCGCCGTTCGCGGTTGTCACCCGTACCCGCCCCTGGGACACCGCGCCGTACGCGGGGGTCAGCTCGTTCGGCATCGGCGGCACCAACGCCCACGTGCTGCTCGGCCCGGCACCTGACCGTCCGGCGTCACCGGACGACGACCGCCCCCAGATCCTCGTCTACTCCGCCCGGGACCGCGCCGCCCTCGACGTCACCGCACGCGACCTGCCGGCTACCGACCTGCCGGACGTCGCGTACACGCTGCAGAGCGGCCGCGCCCATCTCCCGCTGCGTCAGGCCGTCGTCGCCGGCCAGGGCATCACGCCCCGGCGCACCGCCCCGACCCTGCCCGGCAGCTCGCCCCGGGTGGCCTTCCTCTTCCCCGGCGGCGGCAGCCAGTACGCGGGCATGGCCGCGCGGCTCTACGCGGCCGAACCGGTGTTCGCCGCGAGCATCGACGAGTCCGCCGAGCTGTTCCGCGAGCTGCTCGGCACGGACGTGCGCACGCTCGTCACCGGAGGCGACGACGCCACGGCCGACTCCGCCGCTACCGGACTGCCCGCGCTGTTCGCCGTCTCCGTGGCCACCGCCCGGCTGCTCGGTGCCTGGGGAATCCGGCCGGATGTGCTCCTCGGCCACAGCCTCGGCGAGTACGCCGCAGGGGTGCTCTCGGGCGCGCTGACGCTGCCGGACGCGGCGACGCTCGTGGCGGTGCGTTCGCGGGCGCTGGCCGGCGCGGCGGGCGGCGGTGCGATGCTGTCGGTGCCCCTGCCGGAGGCCGACGTCGTCGCGTTGCTGCGCGACCATCCCGGCGCCGACCTCGCCGCCGTGAACGCGCCGGACTCCTGCGTGGTCTCCGGCCCGGCTGAGGTTGTGGACCGGATCGCGGTCGCCCTTGCCGGCCGGGGAGTGCAACCGGCTCGACTGCCGCTGAATTCGGCCGCCCACTCCCGCCTGATCGACCCGGCACTGCCGCAGATGCGCGCCGCCGCCCGGTCCGTGCGTCCCGGCCGGCCGGCGATCGCCACGGTCAGCTCGCTGACCGGCGCGCTCGTCGGCGACGAGTTCGGCGATCCCGAGCACTGGGTACGCCAACTGCGTGAGCCGGTCCGATTCTCGGCGGCGCTGACCGTGGCCCTTGCCGAGCCGGTGCCGACGGTCGTCGTGCAGGCCGGGCCGGGAGCCGCACTGGTCGCGGCCGCCCGCAACCACGGGCTCGCGCACCTGACCGCCACGGTCACCACGTTCACCCGGGACGACGACCTCTCCGACCTGGCCGCGACCCGCCTGGCCGCCGGCGAGCTGTGGACACACGGCGTACCTGTCGACTTCCCCGCCATGCACTGGCCGGGCCGCCGCAGGGTCGTCGCCCCCGGGTACGCCTTCCAGCGTCGGAGACTGTGGATCGAGCCGAGCGAGGAGGCGATCCGCCCGGACGCGGACGCGGCCGAACTGCTCCAGGTGCCGCGCTGGCAGCAGGAACCGCCGCTGCCCGCCGTCACCGCGCTCGGCGGCCGCTGGCTGGTGCTCGGCGACGGCGCCGATGCCGACGCGATCGGCGCCGCCCTGCGCTCCGCGGGCGCCGAGGTGGCCGAGGTGACGGGCCCGGCCGACGTGACGGGCCCGGCCGAGGGAGTCGTGGTGGTAGTCGGCGCGGCCGACACTCCCGACGAGACCGGCCGGCTGATCCTCAAGCATGGCGCCGTGGCCGCCACGATCGCCGCGCTCGACCCGCCGCCCGTGCTGCTGCTCCAGGTGACGGTGCACGGGTGCCGGGTGGAGAGCGGCGACCGTCCCGCACCGGCCACCACAGCCGCCCGCGCGCTGCCCCGGGTGATCGCCCAGGAGACGCCCGGCCTGTCCTGGCGCACGCTGGACGTGGCCGACCCGCGCACGGCCGGCCCCGCTGTCGTCGCGGAACTCGCCGACCTGCGCACCCGGCGATCCGCTACCGATGTCGCCGTCCGAGGCGGGCTCCGCTGGTCGAGTGCGATGACGCCCTGGCCGGTCCCGTCCGCCGAGCCGGCGGCGCGGCCCGGCACCACCGCTTTGATCATCGGTGGCCTCGGCGACGTCGGTATGACCATCGCCGCCCACCTCGCCGCGCGGGGCACGCGCGTCGTGATCACCTCCCGTTCCGGCACCCGGACGGCCGGGGTGGACCAGCTCATCGCGCGCGGGTACGACGTGTCCGTCCGGGTGCTCGACGCCGGCGACGAGGACGCCACCCGGGCGCTGCTCGCGGAGCTGGGCAGCGGGTCGGTGCTGGACCTGGTGGTGCACGCCGCAGGCGTGGTGGCCAGCGGAGACCTCCAACCGATGCGCCGGACCGACGCGACGCACGTGGACGGACACGTCCACGCCAAGGTGCGGGGCGCGCTGGCGCTGCGCGCGGCGATCGAGGCGCTCGCCCCGGCTGATCGGCCGTCCCGGGTAGTCCTGATGTCGTCCGCCGGCACGCTCGTCGGCGGCATCGGCACCGGCCCCTACTCCGCGAGCAACGGCTTCCTCAACGGTCTCGCCGAGCGCATGGCCACCGACGGCACGCGGTGGGTCAGCGTCGTCTGGGACGCCTGGAAGGTCGGCCCGCTCGGCACCGAACGCGAGGTCAACATCGAGTACGCGCTCGACGCCGCCACCGGCATGCGCGCCCTGGACGCGATCCTGAGCGCATGCGACGCCGGAGCCGTCCCGTCGGTCGTGGCCGTGTCCACCACCGACCTGCGGACGCGAATGGCCGCCGCTGACCGGCCGGCGGCCCGCCGAAGCGACGCCGTGACCGGCGAACTGAGCGGCGTCGAGGCGGTGGTGGCCGAGGTCTGGTCGGAGCTGTTCGGCACCCCGATCACCGACCGCGACGAGGACTTCTTCGCGCTCGGCGGCCACTCGCTGGTCGCCACCCGCATGCTGACCAACCTGGGGGCGCGGTACCACGTCCGGCTGAGCCTGCGCGACCTGCTCGCCCGTCCCACGGTGGCGGGCCTGGCCGAGACGATCGCCACCGCCACCGGAGCCGAGACGATCGCCGCCGGTACGGCGGCCGAGGCTGAGCCGTCCCCGATCGCGCGGATCACCGATGGACTGGCGCCGGACGGCACGTTCGCCATGACGCGGGTGCAGCACGCCTACTGGATGGGCCGCTCCGGCGGGTACCGGTTCGGCGACACGGCCTGCCACTTCGCCCTGGAGTACGACTGCCCGGACCTCGACCTCGACCGCTACGAACGGGCCTGGAACCGGGTGATCGCCCGGCACCCGATGCTACGCGCCATCACGACCGGGCAGGGCCGGATGAGGCAGCTCGACCAGGTTCCCCACTACCGGATCCGGGCGGTGGATCTGACCGAGGCCACCGAGGACAAGCGCGAGGGCCGGCTCGGCACGCTACGGGAACAGGTGTTCCGCCGGCCCGGCCCGTCGGACCGCTGGCCGCTGGTGCAGGTGCGCGCCGCCCGGCTGCCCGGCGGCCGGGTCCGCGTCTTCCTCGGCATCGACGTGCTCGTCTGCGACGCCGGCAGCTACTGGATCATCAACCGGGACCTGCGCCACTACTACGAGCACCCGGACGAGGAGCTGCCGGAGGTGCCGATCACCTTCGCCGGCTGCGTCGACGCCATCGTCGCGCAGCGCGACACCCCCGACTGGGCGCGGGCCGCCGACTACTGGCGGAAACGGCTGCCCTCGCTGCCAGACGCGCCCGCCCTGCCCACCTCCACTGGCCATACGGACGGCCGATTCGTCCGGCACGCCGGTCGGCTCGACGCCGTGGAATGGGCCGCGTTCAAACGCAACGCGGCCGACAACGGCGTCACCCCGACGGCGGCGTTGCTGGCCGCGTACGGCGAACTGCTCGCCCGGTGGAGCGGCGACCAGCACTTCGCCGTGACGTTGACGCTCTTCGACCGCCCCGCCATCCATCCGGCCGTCGAGGACGTGGTCGGCGACTTCACCTCGCTGGTGTTGCACGAGGTGGACCGGCGTACCCCCGCATCGTTCGCCGCCCAGGCGCAGCGAGCGCACCGTACGCTCTTCACCGACCTGGACCACCGCCTCTTCTCCGCGCTCGACGTCCTCGCCGAGAAGTCGGCCGGCACCGGCAGGGTCGCCTCCGTCCCGGTCGTGTTCACCAGCGCACTCGGCCTCGACGACGTGATCGGCGGAGACCACGACCTGGAGTGGGCGGGCCGGCAGGTCGCCGCGCTGAGCCAGACACCGCAGACCGTGCTGGACCACCAGGTCATCGAGCGCGACGGCGAGCTGCTGGTGCAGTGGGACGCGCTGGAGCCGGTGCTCGCGCCGCCGGACGTGGACCGGATGTTCGACCACTACCTGAGCCGGCTACGCGCCCTGACCGATCCCGCCGCCTGGCGGGACGAACCGGCCGGGGACCCGCCGGTGGACGAGGTGGCCGTCACGCTGCGCACCGGGACCGACTCCGGGCAGACGCTGTTCCTGGTCCATCCGTCCGGCGGCGACGTGACCTGCTACACGGATCTCGCGCTACGGCTCGACGAGCGGGTCACGGTGGTAGGGCTCACCGATCCGGGTCTCGCCGGCGTCGAGGCCCCGACCGAGCTGTCCCGGCTCGCCGGGCTCTACGTGGACGTGCTGCGGTCGATCCGCCCGCACGGCCCGTACCTGCTCGGCGGCTGGTCGATGGGGGGCAGCCTGGGGCAGGAGATGGCCCGGGTGCTGCACCAGCGGGGCGAGCACGTCGCGTTGCTGCTGATGCTCGACTCCAACGACCCCGTCTACATCACCGCGATACCCGGTGATCCGGACGCGGTCGAGGCGCAGGTGCTCGCCCGACACCTGGGGGCGCTGGAGGCGTACCTCGACATCGACCTCGGCGTCAGCACGCCCGCCACACTGGCCACGTTCCTCGCCGAGCCGCCCGTACACCGGTGGGCCCGGGCCACCGAACGGTTGCGTGGCCGACGGCTGCTCGGCGCCCGGGAGGATCTGCGCACCCGGCTCGCGGTCTTCGACCGGCACCTGCGCGGCCTGGCCCTGCACGAGCCGGGTGCGCACCTCGACGGACGTACCCACACGCTGCTGATCCGGGCCGAGCGGAGAGCGACCCGCAACTCGGGCATCGGAATGGGTGTCGACGACACACCACCAGGGCTGCGTGACCTCGGCTGGTCCGCGCGCCTGGCCACCGCACCGGAGATCGCCGGTGTCGACGCCGACCACTACTCGCTGATGCGCGAGCCCGCGATTGCGACGGTCGCCAAGCTGATCAACGCCGCGCTCGTCCGGCACCTTCCCTGAGCCTCGATCGGAGCCGCACCGTGCCCCCGGAAATCACACCGTCCGTCCTGGATCCGCTGCGCGCCCACCCGTGGATCGATGCCGCCGTTCACGACGGCGACGAGATACGGGTGCTGCTGCGGCCCGGCGCCACCGCCGTCCAGGCTGACCTGGGGCCGCTGGTCCGCGAATACCTGGATCATTGGACGGAGGTCTACGACTTCACCTACGCCACGGCCGGCGACCGCGCCGGTGGCCCGTCCGATCTGGCCGGCTGGCGTGCCTCGGACACCGGCGACGCGCTGCCCGTGGCGCACATGACCGACTGGATCGAGCGCACCGTGGAACTGGTGCTCGCGGCCCGGCCCCGGCACGTGCTCGAACTCGGCTGCGGTACCGGGCTGCTCGCCGACCGACTGGATCCACACGTCGAGGGCTACGTCGGCACCGACGTCGCCGAGGAGGTCATCGCACGGCACCGGGCGAAAGCCCGGCCAGGACGAGCCTTCGTGCGTGCCGCCGCCCACGACGCGGACACCGACGACGTCCGGCAAGCGCTGACCCGGGCCGGATTTCCTGCCGCCGGACCCGACTGCGTGCTGATCAATTCTGTGACGCAGTGCTTTCCCGACGTCGCCTACCTGACGCGGGTGGTGCGGGACGCGATCCGGCTTGTCGCGCCCGGCGGCACCGTGGTCGTCGGCGACAACCGGCACGCGGGCCTGCTGGACGCCTACTGCCGCTGGCTGGAACGCGCCGCAGATCCGCAGGCCGACGACGACTCGATCGCCGCGCGGGCCCGTGCCCGCGCGCGACGCGACGACGAGCTGAACTTCGATCCCGCAGTGTTGGCGACCGCGGCCACCGGCAGCGGCCGTGATGTCCGCATCGCGGTCTACCCGAAGACGATGATCGCCGACACCGAACTGACCCGCTACCGCTTCGACGCCGTCCTTCGTGTCGACCCGGAAGCCCCGCCCGTCCGCACCGGCACGCGGACGTGGGCGGGGATCGACGACGCACACGCGGCCATCGCCACAGGGGAGCCGATCCGCATCGAGAACATCCCCAACCGGCTGCTGGACGCCGGACCGAACGCGGTCACGGCCCACCACCTGCGAGCGACACTCGGCACGGCGGACGCCGCGGTGGTGCTGGACGACGCGGACCCCACCCGGCTCGCGCTCGTGGCACCGGCGGACGCGGCGTTCGTACCGGTGAGCGCGCGCCCCGGCCATGCACACGAGCCCTTCACCGCCTTCGTCGACCGACGTGTCGGCGAGGTCGTCCGGAAAGCCTGTCGCCGGGCCGGGATCGACCACCGGGGGCTGGTCGTGAGCGCCGAGCGGGGTATTCCGGTACAGCGGATCGCGGATGCGGCGAACCGGGTCGTCGACGTCACGGACGCGCGGCGGCTGCCGGCCTTCCTGAGCGACCTCGACCACGTTGCCCGCCTCGCCATGGCGGACACGATCGCGGCGGCTGGACTGGACGCCGCGCCGCCCGGAGCCGACGAGGAGGCGATCGCGGCCGCACTCGGCGTCGCGCCACGGCACCGTTGGATTCTGCGCCGTTGGCTCGGCACCCTCGTCGACGCGCGGATGCTCGCCACCGACGGCCACGGCTACTACGATTTGCGGGCACCGGGCCGGGCGGCGCTGGTCGCGGCCGCCGACGACATCGACCGGGCACGTCGTGGTCTCGGCTACCCGCCGGAACTCACCCGCTTCTTCCAGAGCGCCGTGCAGTACCTTCGCGCGCTGCTGCGTGACGAGATCGCGCTCCAGGCCCTGCTCTTCGCGGATGGGGAGACTGATACCGCGGAGGGAGCCTACCGGGACAACGCCGTCAACCGGTACGTCAACGCGGCGGCGGCCGAGACGGTGCGTTGGGCATCTCGATGGCACTCGACGGACGAACCCTACCGCGTCCTCGAGGTCGGCGCCGGTGTCGGCGGCACCACCGTCGACGTGCTGGACGCGCTCGCCACCTTACCGGTCGACTACCTGTTCACCGACGTGTCGACGTTCTTTCTCGACGACGCGCGGCGCCGGTTCGCGGGCCGCGCCGGCCTGCGGTACGGCCGGTTCGACATCAACGCCGACGTCAGCGCGCAGGGCGTCGAGGCCGGCGCGCTCGATCTGATCGTGGGCGCGAACGTGCTGCACAACGCCGTCGACATCGGCACCACCCTGATGAGCTTCCACCGCCTGTTGCGCCCCGGCGGGCTGCTCGTCTTCGTGGAGACCACCCGCGAGATCCACCAGATCCTGACATCGATGCAGTTCCTGATGTCGCCCCGCCCGGGCGGCGACCGGCCCGGTGCCCGCGACCGTCGCGCGGGCACCGACCAGATCTTCCTCGACGAGACACAGTGGCGGGACGAGCTGAGCGACGCCGGATTCCGACCCCTGCTGTGCCTGCCCGACCCGGACCATCCGCTGCACGCGGTCGGCGTGCACCTCTTCGTGGCGAGTACGTGATCACCGGGTCGCGGCGGCGTCCTCCGGCAGCGCCAGCTCGCTGACCAGGGGATCGCCGGCCAGCTCCGCAGTGACCCGGCGGGGGTCCAGCGCCTCGGACGCGTAGTGGACCCCCGGCGGCACGGCGCCGGCCGCCAACTCGCGCGCCGTGATGGCGGCGACCAGGCCGCTGAGCGGATAGGAGTCCGGAGTACGCAGCAGCACCCGGCGAGCGGGCAGGCCCGACCCGGCCGGAGGACGGGCGTAGGCAAGAACCGTGTAGTGACGGCCATGCTCCTCGACATCACGCGCGGCCGCCGCCACGATCGCCCCGGCGTGCGCCTCTGGCGGCTGCTCGTCGTCGGCCCACGCCGTCGCGAAGGCCGCGGGCAGGTTCTCCGTCGCGTACACGGTGTAGTTGCGCAACTCGCCGATCCCCCCGCCGGCCGCCAGCATCCTCATCTCGGTGGAGAGGAACGGTACGGCGTGCACCCGTCCCCGGAAGCCGGGCAGCGAGACCGAACGCAAGGGGGCCAGCGAGTGCTCCACCACCCGGCCGGCCTGCCACATCGCCAGCGCGTGTCCGAACTTCGGCCCACGCGTCAGCAGCGCGTCCACCGCCGACGCCTCGCTGATCTCGACCGATCCGCCGACGTACACGTCCAGGCGCCCGACCGGCGTACCGTCCAACAGCAGCCGGGGCAGCAGACCTGACAGGCCCGGCATGAGCCCGGCGGAGAAGACGGCAGCCCGCCTGGCCAGGCTGGACGGGGGCGCGTGGCCGAGCGCCTCGACCGCCACCAGGTCGCCGGCCGCGTCGACGTAGCCGGCGTCCGCGGCGAGCGCGGCCCGGGCCACGCGGTCGAGCACCTGGTACGACGGGCCCGCGCAGTTGACGACGACGGCACAACCGGAGCAGAACCTGGTCAGCGAGTCGTCGTCGAACAGGTCCACCGCAGTCGCGTCCGCTCCGACGGCGCGGGCGACCTCGTCGGCGCGGACGAGACTCCGCCCGCCGATCCGCAGCGGCAGCCCGAAGCTCGCGAGCCGTTCCACGGCGGTCCGACCTACCGCACCGGCACCGCCAAGTACACCGATCAGGCCGGTCATCGCGACGCGACCGCCGTCGACGCGGCCACCGCCACTCCGGCCACGGTGGGATCGGCGAGGAAGTCCCGTACCGGCACGGTGGTGCCGATCCGCTTGGCGAGCTGGGCCAGCGCCCGCACCGCCAGCAGGGAGTCGCCGCCGAGTTCGAAGAAGTTCGTGCCGCGATCCAGCACCGGCACCCCCAGCAGGTCCTCCCAGAGGGCGGCGATTGTCTGCTCCAGCTCCGAAGCGGGTGGGCCGTCGCCAGCCGTGGCCCGGTTGTCGGCGTACCGTCCCAGGCGCAGTTCGGTCGGGCTGCCTTCCGGTTCGTCCGGCAGCTCGACGATCTGGTCCCAGCCGTCGCCGTCGGCGAGGCTGCCGACCAGCGCCACCAGGTCGGCGTACGCCGCGTCGACCTGATCCCGGTCGAACAGCTCCTCCACGAGCGAGAAGACGATGGCCAGCGATCCGCGCAGCTCGTAGAAGCGCGCCTCGAGCGCCACCTGAGGGGTACGGAGCTGGTGGAAGAAGTCGTCCATCGCGACCTGTCCGAGCGGCCCGGCGGAATCCGGCTGCTGGGCGCCCATCGCGGTGTCCATGCCGAGCGTGCTCTGGAACACGACAGGCGCGACCGGCCGGTGGGTGCCCCGACGACGTCCTAGCTCGCGGGACACTTCTACGCCGGTGACCAGGGCGTGTCCGGCGTACTCGGTGAACCGTCGCTGTGCCTCGCCGGCCAGTGCCGCGAACGACGCCCCGGCGGCCAGGTCGGTCGGCAGCAGCATGGTCGACGCGAAGGCGCCGAAGACCCGGTGCACGTCCGGGTGCAGCGGCAGCCGGTTGAGTTGCAGCGAGTTCAGCAGCATCCGCCGCTGGCCGGACCACCGGGCGATGACGATAGCGAACGCGGTGAACATCGCCGTCGACGGCGTCACGTCATGTGCGGCGCACCGGTCCCGCAACGCCGCCCAACGGCCCGGGGAGAGATATTCCTCGCGATTGGCCATCGTGGTGGCCCGGACCTCACGCGGGTCGACGACCAGCGGCAGCGCGGGCGGTTGCGGCATCTCGTCCAGCCGGGACCACCACCAGTCCCGGTCGGTAGCCCAGGCCGCGCTCTGCGGCAGCGCCTCCACGGAGGCCACGTAGTCGTCGAAGCCCATCTCCAGCGGGGCGAGCAGCGCGTTCCAGTCGGCGCTCAGCTCCAGCAGCTCCCGGTTGAGCAGCGTGGCCGACCAGCCGTCGAAGAGAAGCAGGCTCATGTTGGTGTGCAGCCGCCCCTCGCCGCCGGGCAGCAGCGTCAGTCGGATGTCCAGTCCCGGGCCCTGCGTCGGGTCGGGGCCGGCGGCAATCATCTCCGCGCGCAACTCGATCAGGCTCGCGGACGCGGAATCCGGGGAGGCGTCCCGCAGGTCGTACACCCGCGGGGCGGGAACAGCGCCCGGTGCGTCGGGCGGGAGGATGTACTGCATGCCGTCCGAGGTGACCCGGGCCCGCAGCATCGGCTGGTGCTCGGCCAGTCGCCGTAGCGCGTCGGTCAGCGCCTCGGCGGCCTCGTCGCTGTCGATGTCGCGCAGCGCGACGTCGCTGTAGAAGTGCGCGGACTCGTAGGACAGCTCCCAGCCGCCCTGCTGGCCGACGAAGTAGCCCTGCTGCAACGGCAGCAGCGGGAACGGCTTGCTCTGGTCCGCGCGCCGCTGCAGCTCCACCGGAAGCGCACGAATCGCGGATCCGGCCGCCGACCTTTGGCGCACGAGAGCGGCCAGCTCCGCCACCGTCGATTCGGCACCCACGTCGGCCAGGGCGAGTACGACGCCGAGACGCTTGCGGATCAGGGCGGCCATCCGCACCGCGAGCACGGAGTCTCCGCCGTAACGCAGGAAGGAGACATCGGGTTCGATGGTGTTCCGGTCGAGGCCGAGAAGCTCCGACCAGATTTCGGCCAGCAACGGCGCGGGATCGCCTGGATGCTCGACGGCGGTGAGTGACATGAACCGGCTCCTCGTGGTCGGCAGCCGGTGGTGTCCGGTCAGCCAGGTCCGTAGCTTACACTGAAATGAACACCATTCTCGATAGTCTCCGCCCTGGGGCGCGACCCGCAGAACGCTTCGACGGTCACCCGGGGCCATTGCCATCCATGCCGTCGGAAGCCCGGACCTGAATGGTGGTGAAACCCCGTGGCGGACCGATCATTGGTGGACCTCGGCGAGCTGCGGGAGGCCAGCTATCCCGCAACGCGTGCCGCCGAGATTCGACGCAAGCGGCGGCGCGGAAACCACGCGGTCCTGGAGCGGTTCGCCGAGACGGTCGGTGCGAACGTCCGGGACTGGGCGCGCTCACCCGGCACGCCGACGATTTCGCTGCCGCAGCGCCAGCATGTGGGCCAACGACCGCATCGGGATGGACCTCGGCGTACAGATCGTCTTCGACTTCGTGATGGGTCCGGCCATGCCACACCGCACCGACCCGTGAAAATCGCCTTGCGAGTAGGGCGGTGTGGTCAGCGCGCGCAGGCGGCGCAGGTGCCGAAGATTTCGAGGGTATGGCCGACGTCGGTGAAGCCGTGCTGGGCGGCCACCTGGTCGGCCCAACGCTCGACGGCCGGGCCGGCCACCTCCACCGTTCGTCCGCAGTTGCGGCAGACGAGGTGGTGGTGGTGCCTGCTCTGGCTGCATCGACGGAACAACTGCTCGCCACCTGGGAGTCGGGTGGAGTCGATCTCCCCGGCGTCGACCAGCAGTTGAAGTGTCCGGTAGACGGTGGTGAGCCCGACCCGCGCCTCCCGGGTGATCAACATCTGGTGCAACTGCTGCGCGGTGTGGAAGTCCTCGACCTCGCGCAGCAGGGCCAGCACCTCGGCCCGCTGCCGGGTGTTCCGGGTCACGTTTGGCATCGTCTGGTTCGCCATACCGCCGTCTCCGCGAATGTCTCCACTGGCCGCACCGCCAACCTTGGCCGCTTGGCGCCACGTCGACGACGCCGGATGGCTGGCGCATCCATTATGCGTCGCCCGGAGAGTCGGCGGCTCGCGACAGCCGAAACGGGCCAGACTTGACATAGCAGAGTCCGTTGCCGTTACCGGACATGGACGCCGACGATGCTGACCTCCAGCGATGGCCGGCGATTCCGAACGGCATCCGGCTGCGTCGGGCTGGGAGCTGGCGCCCCCCGGGGGAGCTCCTCCTCGCCGACCCTGTCAAGCGGGCCGTGGCGGCATGGAGCGACGCCGGGCGCGACGCACGATGAGACGGTGAGGGCGGGTGACCAGGTCATGTTCACCCGCCCCTAATGTGTGCGGGCCCAGAATCAGATCACGGTGAACGTGATCGTTCCCGCATAGGTTCCGGGGGCCAAAGTCGTAGGCGTCTCGATGACCAGGCCGGCCCCGAGCTTGCTGGTGCCGAAACCCGCTCCGGGAGGAGCGATGGCCAACGGACTGCCGACGCTCAGACCGTTACCGCCGTGCAGACCGGGTGCGACCTGGCCTCCGGGGGTGACGCCCCCGCCGTCGGGTTGTTCGGCGACGAGCGGAGTCCAGCCGAGGTACCTTCCCTTGAGTACCTCGGCGTTCGCGGTGAAGTCGGACACCTGGCCGGACACGGTCCATCCGGGGGCGCCCGACCTGGTGTCGGTGACGGTCACCGGACGCAGTGCGCCCGAGGAGGCCCACAGATCACCTGCGGTCCCCAGCTCGAAGTCACTCATCTGGACCACGTTGTCGTCCGCATCTACGCTGACCACCAGCGAGCCGTCACTCTCCCGAAGAGTGGCGACGATTTGTTGCGTCGCCGCCTGCGGGGGCTCCGACCCGGTGACGTTGAGTGTGACCGGGGTGGAGGTGACGTAGACCCGGCCGTCATCGAAGGTGAGCTGGGCCGTCACCTGGGCGCCGTCGAGGTCGGTGGTCAACGGCAGTTCCAGCCGTGAACCGTTGGCTCCGGCCACCGCGATGGGTTCGGTCTCGCCTGCCTTCTTGACCAGCCAAGTGAACCGGTCGAGGACGGATGACGGTGACACCCGTGCGGTAAGCACGGCGTCGTCCCCCGCGGTATAGGACGGCGCGAGGCCTTCGATGATCACTCCCTGGACCGGACCGGCGCCGTGATCGTCGACCGTGATCGTCTGGGTGTCGGTCGTGGCCAGTACCTCCCCGGACGAGTTGACCGCGTCGGCCTTGATCTGGGTGCCGCTGAGGGCTTGCTCGGCGGTGATGACGTGGCTCAGGCCGGTGGCACCGGGGATCTGCCGGAAGTCGTCCCAGTCGCTTCGTTTCCACCAGTATCGTGTGACGTCGGAGGAGGCGAGCGCGGGTTCGGCGGTGAGGTCGAGGTTGATCGGTGTGCCCTGGTGGTAGTGGCCGCCGAGGGGTGCCATGGCGAGTACCTGGTCGCCTTCGGCGACGTTGGTCACGTTGAACGGCACCCGCACGTACCCGACGAGTTGGTCGGTGGTACGCGAGTGGACCCGCAGGTAGAGCGTCCGGTTCATCATCGCCTCGGTGACGTCGAACGCCGCGCTCGACAGTCGCGCGCCACCGTCCACCGTCATCCGGTCGTTACCTTCTCCCCACAGTTCCCAGAGGTAGTAGAGGCCGTCGCCGAGGTCTGGTGACACCGACGCGCTGAGTTCCGCCCGTTCGCCGACGCGGTAGATCGAGCGCAGCCCCTGGAGCTCGACCGATCGGATGGTCAGGCTGTAATGCTGTGGCGCGGACTCCCCGAGAACCGTGCCGTCGGCGGCGCGCAACTGCAGGGCGAACTCCTGGTACTGCATGAAGTTCGACACCACGCTCCACGGCCCGTCTCCGACGGGACCGTACGTCGGGTTGGTGTCCTGCCAGGTGAGGCCACCGACTGCGGGGCGCTGGACCCATTGCAGGCGCTCTCCCTCGGCCAGCGGCCGATGGGTGGCGACGAGCGGAACCGCGACGCCCCAGTAGTAGTTCGATTGGATCGGCTCAATGATGATCTCGACACCGCTGCCGGCGTCCGTGCCGCCGACGTGGAGCCGGACTGGAGCCGTCGTGGCGACCACCGCGCTGCCGGTGCGGACCTGGGCTTGGATCTCCCAGCCGTCGTAGGCGGTGGTGACCACCCGTTCCATGCTCAGCGGATCAGGTTTGCTGACACTAGTGAGAGTGAGAGTTCCCTGTTCCGGGTCGGGGGAGGTGGCGGTCCACCGGATGTTCTGGTTGTCGCCGAGGGGGTAGCCGGAGACGGAGAGGCGCATGGTGTCGCCGGCTTGGTAGGACTCCCGCAGACCGGTGATCTCGAAGTCCGCCCCCGAGCCTGGTTGCCGGACGTTGACCTCGACGGCGTCCGACGATGACGGGCCGAACTCATCGGTCCAGGTCGGCACATACCGCGCTGTGATCGTCTGGCGGCCCAGTGGGATCTGCGTGGTCTCCAGGACGGCGGCGCCGCCGGTGAGCTGCGTGTGTCCCAGCACCGTGCTGCCGGCCACGAACTCGACCGCTCCGCTCGCCGTGGCGGGGCTGACGGCCGCCGAGAGGACAACCGGCTGGCCGACGGTGGCCTGGGCCGGTGTGACGGTCAGCGTGGTGGTGGTCTGCGTCGCCGGTGGCATCGGGCCGACGTGGAATCGGATCGTGGCCGCCTTCGTCTGGGTGGTTCCGCCGATCACGGCTTTGACGGCGAAAGTCAGCTGGTATCGGCCGGGTTCGGTGAAGCCCCAGTTCGCGTGTTGATGCCCAGCGGCCTGCATGGTCAGACTGTTGGCCGCGCCTGTTGCCTGGCTGGAGAAGATTCGGTTGAGGCCCAACCCGGACGCGGTCCAGACCTCGACCTGTCCCGGTCCGTCGACGCCGGTCAAGGCGATCTCGACGCTGTCCCTTTCGACGGCTCCGGCCGGGACGTCGGCGGTGTCGAAGCCCAGCCACACGACACCGTCCCGGCGCGCCTCGGGCGCGATCCAGACGGCGTCGCCCGGTTCGCCCAGGAAGGAGTAGACCGGGTCGCCGGGCACGGTGGTTCGGGCGGCGTCCTCGACGTTGACGATCACGTCCTCCGGGTAGAGGCGGGTGCCGGTGCGTTCGAGATCGGCCTTCGTGTTGAACGTGAGCTGACCCGCGCTGGCGCCGACCGCGACGACATCCACGTGGGTGTCGGACAGGACCGTGCGGGTGCCGCTCGCCGGTGCCGGCCCCGCCGTGGCCGACGCGACGTTGACAGGTCCGAGCAGGCCCGTCGAGGCGAGCACTGCCAGCACAGCGGTCACACCCGCGCCGATCCTCGCGTGTCGGCGAGACGGGCGGCGCCACCGGAGACCTGCCGAGGTGCTCGGGCGTTGTCGGTCGGGTGGTTGCATCAATCTGGTCATGCGTTCACTTCCGCAGCTAGGCGAGGTGGGTATCGGCCGCCTGCCCGTCCTTCGGCGCCGGATACCGGCAGGGGCGGCCCATACTGTAAGTGCAACCGGTTATCGTGATCAATAACGCCATCATGTGAGCTAGCCCAGTCGCCGCTGACGCGGCCGTGCGGCCGGCTGATCGACCAGATCGACACCCATCTCAACAAGGTCGTCGAGCTGGGGTTCCTCCGTCGGCTGAACGACGGGGAAGCGAGCTACGAGGTGCGGCGGATCATCAAGGCGTTCGTCGACGGGCAGTGGTTGGCCGACTTCGACGCCCGGCTCGTCGAGTACGCCGCCGAGCTGTCGGGGACCACGGCGGGGGCGCGGTGACCGATCGGAGCCCGGCCGACGCCGTCGCGGCAACGCCCGGATTCCGGCTGCTGCGGCTGTGCGGCGAGGTGTCGTCGACGCGCGGCATCTGCTGACGGCGCCTGGCGGGTTCAGCACTCTGCGACGCCGTCACAAGGGGAGGATGACGCGTCCAGTGGAGCGCATCCCACCGACGGCAGCGCGGCGCCGTCTCGTGCGCCCTTGCCGAGGGTCCTTCGCAAAGGCCGTCCGCACGATCCGGCACGGCAGCGACATCTGCGGCGGTGTCAGGATCGACGGTGGTGGATTCATCTGGTCGGGGAAGGGGGGAAGTGATGATTGACGCTAGAAAATATCGACGGTAATCAATGGATACCCTGCCTGTTCTGGCGCCGGCCGGCGAAGTCACCGCGCGGTCGAGCCAGGAGTCGGGCGTACGGTCGGGACGGGTTCGCACATCTGCCGGCGGTGACCGGTGGATCCGTCTGAGCGGAAGTAGTCACCCGTCCGCCGGGTTGTCAGGCCGCACCGCCGGAAGCCGTCACGGGGTGCTCCGGGTGGTTCGCGGCTCTGGCAGCACGAGTGGTGTTCCGGTCGTCGGATCGGTGATGACGCGGGCCCGTACGCCGAACACCGTCTCGACCAGTCGCGCGTCGACGACCTCGGCGGGCGGACCCTGGGCGAGTACGGCGCCGTCGCGCATCGCGACGATCTCGTGGGCGTAACGGCAGGCCATGTTGAGGTCGTGCAGCACGGCGACGACCGTGCGGCCGGCGGTGTTGAGGTCGGTGAGCAGGTCGAGGACCTCGAGTTGGTGGGCGAGGTCGAGGAAGGTGGTCGGTTCGTCGAGCAGCAGCAGGTCGGTGTCCTGGGCGAGGGCCAGGGCGATCCAGACGCGTTGTCGCTGGCCGCCGGAGAGTTCGTCGACGGGTCGGTCGGCCAAGTCGGTGACGCCGGTGGCGGCCAGGGCGGTGCTGACCGCCTGTTCGTCGGCGACCGACCACTGCCGCAGCCACGTCTGGTGCGGATGTCGTCCCCGGGCGACCAGGTCACCGGCGGTGATGCCGTCCGGGGCGACGGGCTGCTGCGGCAGTACGCCGACGCGGGCGGCGACCTCGCGGGTCGGCAGCCGGTGGATGTCGCGGCCGTCGAGCAGCACCGTGCCGGTGTCCGGGCGGAGCAGCCGGGCCAGGCCGCGCAGCAGCGTCGACTTGCCGCAGGCGTTGGGCCCGACGACGGCGGTGATCCGGCCGGGCGCGATCCGCAGGTCGAGACCGGTGACCACGGTGCGGCCGTGGTAGCCGAGGCCGAGCCGGGCGGCGCATAGTTCGGTCATCCTGTCCTCCCGACGCGGTTGGCTCTGGACAGCAGCCAGACGAGCAGCGGGGCGCCGAGGACCGTGGTGAGCACCCCGACGGGCAGTTCGGTCGGAGCGAGGGCCCGGCGGGCGGCCAGGTCCGCGCAGCCCAGCAGCGCGGCACCGACCGCGGCCGAGGTGACCAGGGCGAGCCCGCGCTCGCGGACGAGGCGGCGGGCCAGTTGCGGCGCGGCCAGGGCGACGAACGCGATCGGGCCGGCTGCCGCCGTCGCCACGGCCGCTAGGACGACCGCCGTGGCGAGCAGCCCGACCCGGGCCGGTTCGGCTCGGGTACCCAGGGCGAGGGCCAGGTCGTCGCCGAGTTCGAGGGCGCGCAGCGACGCGGCCAGCCGTAACGCCACCGGCAGCAGCACCGCCACCGCGAGCACCACCGGCAGTACGTGCCCCCAGGACCGGCCGGCAAGGCTGCCGGAGAGCCAGACCGCAGCCTGCTCGGCGGTGTAGACGTTAACGGTGCGGGGTACCGGTCGGTACCCCGACACCGCAGTTGGTGACGGTGGCCGCGCCGCTGCCGGAGCCCGCCTCGGGTTCGGCGTCGCCGCCGGCACAGCCGGACAGGGCGACGAGCATGACGGACAGTGGCGCGGCAACGCGCCAGGACATGAGGGACCGCACAGCGCGCACGCGCATCGCAGACCGCCTTCCAGCACCTCGTGGACGGGTCGTCGGTGCCGTGGCCGGTTTCCTGGCTGACGGGCGGTGCGCCGCCGGCCGGCCTTCCCAGGCGAATCGCGCCCAGTGACCTCGTTGCCCGACGAGGGCCGACGGCTGTCCCGTTCACAGTGGCGAGGGCCGCGCCGGTTTCACACCGGCTTCCCGAACACCACGGCGGGGCCCATGCTAATCGCCCCGGTGGGGAGTCCCGTCCGGGCGGCATCCGGCGAGGCGCGGGTCACGTCGGGAATCACCGTGGCGTGCGGGCCGGCCGACGCGGGACAGCGCGGCGCGCAGCCCCGGGATGTCTTCGCCCCAGACAGAGGCGGAGGGCCCCACGCAGAGGCGAAGGGCGGCTTGGCGCGGGCGGCGCGGTCGGCGGAAGCGGAGGGTGGCCGCGCCGCCGCCGTTCACGGCTGAACGGACGTGTCGAGCTGGCCTCGGCCGAGCAGCACCAACCATGTTCCGCCGGCGACCGCCATCAGCAGGCCGGCTCCGACGGCGACGAGTCCGGGCGGAAGCCGGTCCACCAGGATGCCGCCGACCAGGGACGACAGGGCCAGGGCTGCGGTGGCGGTGGCGGTCCACAGGGACATGAGCCGGCCGCGCATCGCGTTGTCGGCGTGGCGCAGCAGGACGGCGATGGCCACCGGACCGTACAGGACGTCGGCGGCGGCGGCGACCGCCCAGCAGGCGAGGGCGAAGCCGACCGCGGGTGCCAACCCGAACGCGATGGTGGCCAGGCCCTCGCCCAGGCAGGAGAGGCCGAGTACGGTCAGTTGTCCCCGGGCGGGCAGCCGTTGGATGCGGGCAGCGGCCGACAGCAGGACGGCCGCTCCGGTGATCCCCTGGACGGCGTAGAACCAGCCGACGCCGCCGGCGCCGAGCTGGTAGGTGCGGGTGGCGAGGAAGGTCATGGTGACGATCGTCGCGCCGAGGCCGAGACAGAACATGGCCTCGACGGCCAGCAGGGCGCGGATCTGCCGGTGCCGCAGGCCGTGTCGGATGCCGGCGGCGAGGGCGGTCAGGATGCCGTCCTTCCGGGCGCTCCCGGTGTCGCCGTGACGCTGGCCGCCTCGGGCGCGCAGGGTGCACAGGGTGGAGACGACGAACGACGCGGCGTTGATGACGAAGGCCCACCGCCAGCCGAACAGGGTCACCGCCGCTGCGCCGGCCAGGCCGCCCAGCGCCTGGAGCAGTAGGCCGTTGACCTGGACCAGGGCGCCGAACAGTACGTACTCGTCGGGCTCGACGAGGCTCGGCATCCAGGCGTTGCGGGCGGCCTGGAAGGTGAAGCTCGTCGCGGCCGAGACGAGTGTCAGCGGATAGACCAGCCAGATCCACCGGGGACTGTCGGCGAGCAGGAAGGCGGCGGCGAAGCCGGCGAGGGCGAGGTCGGTGACGACCATGAGGGTGCGCCGGTCCATCCGGTCGGCGAGGACGCCGGCGAAGCCTCCGATCAGGACGCCGGGCAGGTACCGCAGGGCGAGGGTGGCGCCGGCGGCCAGGCCGGCGCCGGTGTGCTGGTAGACCATCGCGAACACCGCGACGGCGCTGAACCAGCCTCCGCACACGCTGATCAGGTTTCCCAGCCACAGCCAGCGGAACTCGGTGCGGGCGGAGAGGACGCGGAGCATGCCGGGAGCGGCGACGGCGGTCACGCGCCGAGCCTAGTGAAATTGAAGTCCATAACCAAGGTGTTGACAACCATTTTCAGGTGCTGGCATGGTGGAGCGGGCCCACGATCGGTGATCGGGGGATCACCGACGGGAGGAGTTGCTGTGCTGGTGCGGCGGCGGTTGCTCGGCCTGGTGGCCGAGGCGCCCGGACCGGTCGCCGTCACCGTCGCCTGTGCGCTGAGCGCCACCGGTGCGGCCGTCGTGATGGCCGTCGCTCTGGCCGAGGCGCTGCGCCGGGCGGTGGACGGCGAGGCCGTCGGGCACCTCACCGCACCGTTGGCGGTCGCGGTGCTCGCGGTCGCCGCCCGCGGCACGCTGCTCTGGGTACGCGACCTCGCCGCGACCAGGACCGCCGCGCTGGTGAAACTGCGGCTGCGCGACAGGCTGACGCGCCGGCTGCTGGCACTCGGTCCCGGTGGGACGTCGGCCCGCCCGGTCGGCACCATCCACACCGCCGTCGCCGACGGTGTGGAGGCGCTCGACGCGTACGTCGGCTTCTATCTGCCGCAGGCGGTGGTGAGCGTCGTGGGGCCGGCGCTGGTCGTGACGGTCCTGGCCGTCGTCGACCCGGTCAGTGCGGTGATCGTCGGCGTCGCGGTCGCGCTGCTGCCGCTGGCGCGGCCGGTGTTCCGGCGCCTGCTCGGCCGGCGTGGCAAGGCGCACTGGGCGGCGTACGAGGCGTTCGCCGCCAAGATGCTCGACGCCCTCTACGGGATGACCACGCTCAAGACGCTGGGCGCCAGTGCCCGGTACGGCGAGCGGTTGCGGGCGGAGGCGGCCCGGGTGTACCGGGCGACGATGCGGGACCTGGCCGCCTCGGCGACGGTGTACGTCGCCACCGCCCTGATCACCACAGCCGGAACGGCGCTGGCGGTCGCCGTAGCCGGGCTGCGGCACGCCGACGGGGCGGTGGACGCCGCGGCCGTACTGCTGGTGTTGCTGCTGGCCGCCGAGGCGTTCCGGCCGCAACTGGAGTTGCAGAACTACTGGCACGAGGGGTTCTCCGGGATGGCTGCCGCAGACGGCATCTTCGCCCTGCTCGACGCGCCCGTGCCGGTCGGCGAACCGGCCGAGGCGCGGGCGGTGCGCGGCGACGGCGGACCGGTGCAGGTGCGGTTCCGACAGGTCAGCTTCACGTATCCCGGCTCCGCCCAGCCGGCGCTGGTGGAGGTCGACCTGACCCTGCCGGCCGGCCGCACCACCGCGCTGGTCGGGCGTTCCGGTGCCGGGAAGTCGACCCTGGCCGCCCTGCTGCAACGCTTCCACGACCCGGGCAGCGGTGCCATCGAGGTCGACGGCGTCGACCTGCGGCACCTCCCGCTGCGACAGGCGCGGGCGCTGACCGCGGTGGTGAGCCAGGAGGCGTACCTGTTCCACGGCAGTGTGGCCGACAACCTGCGGATGGCCCGCCCCGAGGCGAGCGACGCCGACCTGACGGCGGCCTGCCGCAGAGCGCGGATCCACGACGAGATCGCGGCCCTGCCGCAGGGCTACGCCACGGTCGTCGGCGAGCGCGGCACACGGCTCTCCGGCGGGCAGCGGCAACGGCTGGCCATCGCCCGCGCCCTGCTGGCCGACGCCCCGGTCCTCGTCCTGGACGAGGCGACCTCCAGTGTGGACGGCGCGACCGAGGAGCGGCTGCGGACGGCGCTGGCCGAGGCGACGGCGGGGCGTACCACGCTGGTCATCGCGCACCGGCTCTCCACGGTGGCCGGCGCCGACCAGGTGGCGGTGCTCGACGGCGGCCGGGTCGTCGAGCACGGCGCCCCGGACGACCTGCTCGCGACCGGCGGGGCATGGTCGCGACTGGTCGCCGTGCACGCGGGGGCGGCACGGTGAGCTGGCAACCGGGGCTGCTCGGCGACACCGGGCCGGGCCGGCGCGGCACGGCCGGACTGCTGCGGGTGTTGGCCGCGTACCGATCCCCCTACGCGCTCTCCGTTCTGTTCGGAGTGCTCAACCAGGGCGCCGGGATCGCCGCGCTGACCCTGGGCGGCTACCTGGTGGGGTTGGCGCTGACCGGGGCGGCCACCTCCCGGCTCTGGCCGCTGGCGCTGCTGACCCTGGCCCTGATGGTGATGCAGGCGCTGGCCAACTGGCTGGAGGCGTGGATCTCCCACGAGCTGTCGTTCCGGCTGCTGGCGGAGGTCCGGTACTGGCTCTACCGCGCCTTCGAGCGGATCGCGCCCGGCGGACTGGTCAAGCGTCGCACGGGCGATCTCGCCGCGGTCGCCCTGCGTGACGCGGAGAGCCTGGAGATCTTCTACGCACACACCTCGATCTACATCGCGGTCGCCCTGATCCTGCCACCGGTCGCGCTGGCCGGGCTGGCCGTCGTCGCCTGGCCGCTGGCGCTGGCGCTGACGCCGTGGCTACTGCTGGTCGCCACCGTGCCGTTCGCGCTGCGCCGCCGCAACGCCGCACACGGCCGGCGGGTACGGGACCTGCACGCGCTGGTCGGCACCCGGACGGTGGATCTGGTGCAGGGCATCCGCGAGGTGCTCACCTTCGGCCGCGGCGAGGACGCCCGGGTCGGAATCGCCGAGGCCAGCGCCGAGTTGGCGGAGGCGCAGCGGCGGCAGACCGTACGCGGCGGGCTGGAGCAGGCGGTGTGCGCGGCCCTGACCGGCGCGGGCACGGTGTCGGTGCTGGCCGCCGCCGTGTGGCGGGGCGTCGAGGTGCCGACGCTGGTGGCCGCCACCGTGTTCGCCACCCAGTCGTTCACGCCACTGCTGACCCTGCTGAAGGTCACCCGGATCTGGGGGCTGACCTCGTCCTCGGCGGACCGGGTCTTCGACCTGCTGGAAGAGCCGGCGGTGGTCGCCGACACCGGAACGCGCGACGCCCCGGCCACCGCCGGCACCGTCACCTTCGACGGGGTGTGGTTCCGCTACGGCGAGCACGAGTCCTGGGTGCTGCGCGGCGCCGACCTGACCATCCCGGCCGGAAGCACGGTGGCACTGGTCGGTGCGACCGGTGCCGGCAAGTCCACCATGGCGAACCTGCTGCTGCGCGCGTTCGACCCGCAGCGCGGTGTGCTGCGGGTCGACGGAGTCGACATCCGGGAGTACCGCCTGCAGGCCCTGCTGCGGCTGGTCGCGTACGTGCCGCAGGACGTCTTCCTGCTGCACGACACCCTCCGGGAGAACCTGGTGCTGGCCGCACCGGAGGCGAGCGGCGCCGCCCTGGACGAGGTCTGCGCCGCCGCGCAACTGCGACCGGTGCTGCACCGGCTGCCCGACGGGCTCGACACGGTCGTCGGCGAGCGCGGCGCTCGGCTCTCCGGCGGCGAGCGGCAACGGGTCGCGCTGGCCCGTGCCCTGCTGCGCGACGCCCCGATCCTGGTCCTCGACGAATCGTCCAGCCAGCTCGACGTACTCAGCGAACGCGAGATCGGCGCGGCGCTGGACCGGCTGCGGGCCGGCCGCACGACCCTGGTCATCGCCCACCGCCTGGCCACCATCCGCACCGCCGACCTGGTCGCGCTCCTCGAGCACGGACAGATCGTCGACGTGGCACCGCACGAGGTGCTGCTGGAGCGCTGCCCCAGCTATGCCGCGCTCATCGCGAGCCAACGGGACGCCGACGCACTACTGGCGGCGGTCCCGTCGGAACAACCGTCCACGAGTCCGGAAGGGAGGTGACCCACGTGAAGGTCGAGAAGCTGAAGGTGCAGACGGTCCGTGCCTCGGTGCACACGTCGAACCACGCCACGCTGCGCAACGCCAGCGTCGCCTGGCGCAAGCGGTGACGCCGAGCCGGCTCCGCTGAGCCGGTGAACCGGGGGTGCGTGGGCGGATGTGACGCCCACGCACCCCTCCCGCAAGCCTAGATCCCTGACGAGGAGCTATGGACTGGTCCCTGGCCGACCGCCCGCTGCGTCTTTCGCGGGGCGCCGGTGTCGTTCCCACAGCCGACGGTTTCCTGCTCGTCACGCCGGGCGAGGACTTCATCACCATCGACGTCGAGCCGGACCGCCGGGACCTGGTCGCGTCGCTGCTCTCCGGCGACCTTTCCCCGGACGCGGCGGTCGCGCGGGATCCCGATGCCGCCGGACTGCTCGACGTGCTGGCCGACGAGGCGCTGCTCGCCGAGGAACCGGAGGCCCCTGCCGGGCCGGTGGCCCTGCTGGGTGACGGTGTGCTGGTCGACCAGCTCGGCCAGCTGCTGGACGCGAAGCGGACCGACGGCATCGGCGGCGCGGCGCTGGTCGTGGCGTGCGCCGACTGGCTGCCCGACGGCCGCTGGTGCCGGCTGGACGCCGAGTGCGCGGCGGCCGGGATCGCCTGGCACCGTGGCTACGCCGAGGGTGGACGCTGGTACGCCGGGCCGCTCTCCGTACCGGGTGCCGGACCGAGCTACGCCGACCTGCGGTTGCGACGGCTGGCCGCCAGCCCGTTCCCGGACGAGCTGTTGGCCTACTGGGCGTGGCTCGACTCCGGCGGGCGCCCGGCCGGGCCGCCCGACCCGGCCGGTGCGGCCGTGGTCGCCGGCCTCATCGCCGCGGATGTCCGCGCCTATCTGGCCGGCCGCCCCGTGCCCGGGGAGCGGACCCAGTACGGGCTGGACCCCGCCAGCGGAGTGCTGCGCCGGCACCCGGTGCTGCCGGTGCCGCCCGACCTGATGGTGCAGGCGCCGTGAACATCAGACTCGGGGTCGACGTCCGTGGGCTGGCCACCGACGTGTGGCTGCCCGAGGAGTCGGCGACCACGGTGCTGGTGCGGACCCCGTACGGCACGCCGGGGCTGTGGCCGGAAGCGTCGGCGTACGCGTCGGCCGGCTTCGCCGTGGCGCTGCAGGACGTCCGTGGACGGTTCCGTTCCGACGGCGAGTTCGTCGCCGGAGCCGACGAGACCGCCGACGGGCACGCCACCGTCGACTGGGTCACCGGAGCGCCCTGGTCGAACGGGCGGGTGGTGCTCTGCGGCACCGGATACGAGGCGTACGCGGCGTGGTGCGCCAGCGGTCATCCGGCGGTGGCGGGAGTGGTCAGCCGGCAGCCGTGGCCACCCGGCGACGCGTCCCCACCGGTCGACAGTGAACTGTGGTGGCGCACCGAGCACGGCAGCGGCCGGATAGGCCATCCCGGCCTGACCCCGCTGGCGACGGCCGTCACCGAACTGCCGCTGGACGACGCGGAGCTGCCCGGCCGGTGGCCGGTCGACATCCGGCCGTGGCCGCCGCACGCCACCGCCGCCGCGGCCCCGGCGGGGCGCGTCGAGCAGGCGGTGGCGGCATGCCGGGCGCCGTCGCTGCACCTCGGCAGCTGGTACTGCCGATCGGTGACGGCGACCCTGCGGCATGCCGTCCTCGCCACCGAGCCCACCTGCCACGTCGGCGGCTGGGTCTCCCCGCTGACCCATGAGCTCGCCGAGGAGTGCGCGATCGACGTACCGGTCGAGCCGGACCCGTCGACCCTCACCCTGCGGTGGCTCACCGGGGCGCTGCACCGCTGCCGGACGCTCTGGCTCGGCAGCGGCGTCTGGCGCGACGGCTCCCCGGTGACGACGGCGGCACCCGTCCGGACCCTGCTCACCGGGAAACCGGGCGTGCTGACCGCCGACCCGGCACGGCCGTACCCGTCGCTGCCGCACTCGGCGGATCTCGGCCGGCTCACGGACCTCCCCGGCGCCCTCGTGTCCAACGTGCCGGGGCCGCTGAGCTACCACGGTGACGCCGTCTGCCTGATCTCCGGGCGCTCGGACGCCCCGTCGCAGCTCGTCGCCACCCTGGTGCACGAGACCCCGGCCGGGATCCGGACGGTGCTGACTGACGGCGTCACCGCGGTTCCCAGCGGCCCGTGGGCGGTCGAGATCGACTGCCGTCCGGTCGCCGTCGACCTTCCCGCAGGACACCGGCTGCGGCTGGAACTGACCACCAGCCGCTATCCGAGACATCCCCGCCCGCCCGCGCCGGCGACGCTCACCGTCGACGGGATCGTCCTGCGCGCGCCCCTACCCGAGGAGCGGTAGCCGTGGAGGCGCTGATCGACACCCGGACCGGCGTGGTACGGGGCACCGTCCGGCTGCCGGCCGAACAGTGGTGGCCGTCCGGCCTCGACATCGTCGTCGCGGACGTCGCCGACATGATGCGCCACCTGCCGTGGCCGGCGGACCGGGTCGCCACTGGCACCGCGTTCGCCGACCCGGAACACGCGCACCGGGCCGCCGTGGGGGAGGCGGTCGAACGCTACTGCGGCAACTTCGTCCCCGCCGGGCTGCGCCGGGCCAGCCATCGGCAACTACTCGCCGCCGGAGAGCACGCCGTCGACCCGACGACACTGGCACTGCACTCGCCGGCCCAGTACGCGCAGCCCGACTTCCCGTTCCAGCCCTTCACCGGCGACCTCGAGGTGCTGTGGACGACCGGCTACCGGCTGTCCGACGGCATCCCGACGGCGGTGCCGGCGTCGCTTGTCTACGTCAACTGGCTATTGCCGCCGCGTGCGGACGAACCTCGTACCAACTTCTCGATGCTCTCCGGGCTGGCGGCCGGGCCGACCCGCGCCGCCGCCGAGACCGCCGCCCTGGAGGAGGTGATCGAACGGGACGCCACCGTCGTCTGGTGGGCCAACAGGATCCCCGCCCGCCCGGTCGACGTGGCCCACCCGGCACTGGCCCGCCTGCTGGTCCCGGACCCGGAACGGGGTTCCGGCTGGGCCCGCGCCGCCGGCACCTCCGCCGACATTCGCTACCGGGTGGTCGCCATCCCGACCGTGTTCGACGTCTCCGTCCTCGGCGTACTGATCGACGACCCCGAACTGCAGATCACCGCCCTCGGGGTCGCCGCCCGACCCGAACCCGCCGCCGCGGTGGCCAAGGCCCTCGCCGAGGCGGTGACGCTGCGCCGGTACGCCCTCGGCCTGCTCGACCCGGACGGCGAGATATGGCAAGCGGCCGGCGCCGGACTCATCGACGGGACGATCTTCCACCCCTGGCGGGCCGACCGAAGCTACACCCGCTCCTACCGCCCGGACTGGTCCGACGTGCTGGACCTCGGCTGCCATGGCCAGCTCTGGCTCGACCCGGCCATGCGTGCACACCTGGACCCGATCACCGGCGGTGAGGAGGTGGTCCGCCTCGACGACCTGCCGCACCTCGCCGGCGACATCCGGGCCGGCTACCTGCGCCGGCTGGCCGGCCAGGACATCGAGGCGGTCGCCGTGGACGTGACCACCCCGGACGCCGAGGCCGCCGGGGTGGCCGTCGTCCGGGTGGTGGCCCCCGGCACCTACGGCAACCCGCCGGCGGCCTTCCCGTTCCTCGGCGGCAGCCGGCTCTACACCGACCCGGTCCGGCTCGGCCTGCGCACGGCGCCGCTGGCCGAGGCGGACGTCAACCGCGTCCCGCTACCGCACACATGATCACCGATCGGCGGACCGGCCTCGTCACCGCGCTGTACCACGAACGCCTGCCGGCCGGCCTACACGTCACGCACGCCGACCTCGCCTGGCTCGGCCCAGCTGGCGGGCGTCCCACCGTCTCCGGAGCGTCGTGGACCTCCCCGGACGCCGCCACCGCCGCCGCCCTCGGCGAGGCGGCAGAGCGTTACTGCGGGCACCGCACCCCGCAGCCGCCCAGGCTGGACACCTGGCACGGCATGACGGAACGCGGCCGCCGGGCGGTCGATCCGGACCTGCTCGCCCTGTACCGCCCCGACCAGACCGTCCCGTTCACCGGGATCGCCCGGACCGATCCGATCGGCTGGCTCGCCGGCACCGACCCGCACCAGGAGCGGGCCTGGGTGCCGGCGTCGCTCTGCATGCTCGCCGCATCGCCCACCGACGCGGCTGCGCATCTGTCTGGAGTGGCGCCGCACCTGCCCGTGGCGGCCGGCGTGGCGGCCGGGCCGACGCCGGAACGGGCTCGGGCCGCCGCGCTGGCCGAGGTCGTCGAACGGCATGCCCTGGCCACCTGCTGGCACGCCGGCACCCGGTTCCCGCTCCTGCGGCCCAGCGTTCCGGGCTTCCCCGGACAGCTACGGGCCGTGCCGAACCTGCTCTCCGCACCCGTGGTCCTGGCCGTCGTGCAGGACGGGGACGGGCTGCTCGGGGTCGGCTGCGCGCTGGCCGACGACGCCGACTCCGCCGCCGCCAAGGCCGCCGCCGAGGCGTGCCAGAGCCTGTGCACCGTACGGCTGGTCGCGGACGGCGCCCTGGACTGGCAGCCGCTGCAGCCGTACCGGCCGGACCGCCGGTACGGCGACGCGTACGCCCCCGACCTCTCCGACGCCACCGACATCGTCTGCCACGCGCAGTTGCTCGCCGATCCCCGGATCGCCGAGGCCGTCACCCACCGGCTCGCCGGTGGTGCTCCCGTCCCGGAACGCCACGGCTGGGCGTCCACCTGCCCCGACCTGGACACCGTCCTCGCCGCCCGTGGCCTCGCCGCGCTCACCGTGGACCTCACCACCCCGGACGTGGCCACCGCCGGCTACGCGGTCGTCCGGGTCGTCGTGCCCGGCCTGCGCTCGACGGCACCGGCGGCCTTCCCGTTCCTCGGCGCGGGCGCCGATCCCCTTCCCGACCGCCCCTGCCTCCTTCCGGTGCCCCATGTCTGAACCGAAAACCACCCCCTGGCTCACCGAACCCGTCACCGCCAAGGCGCAGCGGCACGGCACGCACCGCGCCGCGACCCTGGAGGAGACCTGGCGACGGGTCACACCGCTGCTGCCGGACGTCGGCGTCACCCGGGTCGCCGACATCACCGGCCTGGACATCATCGGCATACCCGTCGCCACCGCCTACCGACCCAACTCGCGCAGCCTCGCCGTCAGCCAGGGCAAGGGCGCCACCCCGCTGGCCAGCCGGGTCTCGGCCGTGATGGAGGCACTCGAACACGACCACGCCGAACGCGTCGACCTGCCGCTGCGGCTGGCCCGGCACGCCGAGCTGCCCCGCGCCGTCGCACCGTGGACGCTGCCCCGCACCACGACGTCCGCCGTGGACGAATACACGGCGCTGCTCTGGGCGGCCGGGCACCGGGTGCGCGACGGCGCCCCCGTGGGGGTGCCGTACGACGTCGTGGGACTGGACCTGACCCTGCCCGCCGGGCTCACCCCGGCCGGCCTGTCCCGCGACTCCAACGGACTGGCCAGCGGCAACACCGCCATCGAGGCGATCGTGCACGCGCTGTGCGAGGTGATCGAGCGGGACGCCGCCGCGCTGTGGGAGCTGACGGACCAGACCGGCACCCGGATCGATCCGGCCAGCGTCACCGGGGCCGAGTCCCGGGAACTGCTCGACCGCTGCGTCGCGGCAGGAACGGAGATCGCGTTGTACGACATCAGCTCCGACATCGGTGTACCGGCCGTGCTGTGTTACCTGGTCGAGGCCGAGCCGGACCCGTTCCGACCACTGCCGCCCGCCGCCGGCCTCGGCTGCCACCCCTGTGCCGAGGTGGCGCTCTCCCGGGCGGTCACCGAGGCGGCGCAGAGCCGGCTGATCACGATATCCGGCGCCCGCGACGACGTCCGTCGGGACGACTACTCCGCCGCCGTCGACGTGGAGACCGCCACCCGGGTACGCGACCAGCTCCGCGACGCCGCCCGCGACGTTCGGGCCTGGCCGACCGGCTGGGGGGTCACGAACGACACTCTCCGCGCCGACCTGGACTGGCTGCTGGAGCGGTTGGCCGCGGCCGGGATCGCCGAGCCGGTCGCCGTCGACCTCACCCGCCCGGACACCGGGATACCGGTGTTCAAGGTGGTGGTGCCGGGGCTCGAAGGGATCACCGCGCTGACCGGCGGCGGCACCCTGCCCGGCGAGCGCGCCAGGGCGGTGACGGGGCGTGGCTGAGATCGTCGTCTTCGTCGGCCCGACCCTGCCCGCCGACGAGGTCGGCCGGCGGCTCGACGCGGAGGTCCTACCACCGGTCGCCCAGGGGGACGTGCTGCGCGCCCTCGCCGCCCGACCCCGGCTTCTCGCCATCATCGACGGCGTCTACGAGCGCGTCCCCGCTGTCTGGCACAAGGAGATCCTGTACGCCCTTGAACGCGGCGTAGCGGTGGCCGGCGCGGCCAGCATGGGTGCGCTGCGCGCCGCCGAACTCGCACCGTTCGGGATGGTCGGCGTCGGCGAAATCTACCGGAGTGTGCGCGACGGGCAGTTGACCGACGACGACGAGGTCGCGGTCGCGCACCTCGGCCCGGACGACGGCCACCGACCGGTCAGCGAAGCGATGGTCAACATCCGCGCCACCGTCGCGGCGGCGGTCGCCGACGGCGTACTCGGGCCGCAGGCCGGCGACCGGATACTCACCGCCGCCAAGCGGCTGCACTACCCGCACCGGCGCTGGCCGGCGCTGCTCCCGCTCGCCCCGCCCGGGTTCGCCACCTGGCTCAAGACCGGCCGGCGCGACGTGAAGGCGGCGGACGCCCGCGCCCTGCTCGACCTGATCGCCGGCGGCGGCGTGCACCCACCCGCCGTACCGCCCCGCGTCGAGCGGACCGAACACCTCCAGCTCGCCCGCCCCGCGTCCGCCCTGGATCCGGCGGTGGAGGCGGACCTGCTCGACGGCGTCCACCTGGACGGCGACTATCCCGACCTGGCCCAGGCCGCGACGCTGCGCCTCGTCGCCGTCGGCACCGGGCCACGCCCGACGGGTGGGGCACGCGCGGAATGGGTGGACCGGCTACGCGAACACGTGCCGGCCGACGCGCTCGCCGACCTCGACGCCGACGCCCTCGGCGAACTGGCGGCCGACCAGGCCGCACTGGTGCACACCTGCGCCGCCGTGGAGGACCGCCTGCCCGCGGCGATCATCGACACGCTGCGGCTGTGGGGACAGCTACCGGGACGCCTGGCCCGGGCCCGCGACGTCGCCGCCTGCTGCGAACGCCTCGGCGGTACCCCGGAACCGGCCGCCCTCGGGCTGACCGACGCCGACGTCTGGTCGTGGTGCGCCGGGCGGGCGGGGCTACCCCCGGACAGTCCCGCGGACGTCGTCGCCGACGCCCTCGGCGTACCCGACCCGGACCGGCTCCGCCGGGCCGCCCTGCGTCACCTGCTGTACGAGAAAGAAGGACGACAATGAGAAGACATACGATCGTCGCGGGGGTTCTCTCCCTCTCCCTGGCCGCGACCCTGAGCGCCTGCGGCGACCCGGCCGGGCCGACCACCGCCGCGACCGGCGACGCCGCCGCGCCGCAGACGCTCACCAACTGCGGCCAGCAGTACACCTACCGGCAGGCGCCGCAGCGCATCGTCACATCCAGCACCCCGGCGACAGAAATGATTTTGGCGCTGGGGCAGCGTGACCGGCTGGTCGGCACGGTCGCTCCGGGCGAGCTGCTGCCGGAGTACGCCGGCGAGATGCAGGGTGTGCAGATCATCGCCGAGAAGGCGTTCCCGCCGCCGTCGAAGGAGACCGTGCTCGCCGCCCGCCCCGAACTCGTCGTCAGCGCCTATTCCGACGACTACGGACCCAAGGCGCTCGGTGACCGGGCGAAACTCGCCGAGGAGGGGGTCAACTCGTACCTGCTCTCCGGTGCCTGCGCAGGCCACAAGGCCAGCGTCGACGACACCTACACGGACCTGAAGAACCTCGGCGACCTGCTCGGCGCTCCGGAGAAGGCCGAGGAGCTGGTCACGAAGCTGCGCGGCGAGATCGACGCCGTCAAGCCGGTCGCCGGTAACCCGACGGTGTTCGTCTATTCCGGCGGCAAGGAGAAGCCGACCACCCCCGGAGCCCAGGCGCTGGTCGACGACCTGCTGCGCCGGGCCGGCGCCAGCAACGCCTTTCCCGAGACCACCGGATTCGGCCAGGTCAACTGGGAGGAGCTGGTCAAGCGCGATCCGGACGCGATCCTCATCGAGGACCAGGCCTTCGAACCGGCCGACGCGGCGATCACCTTCCTGAGCGGCTACCCGCCGATCCAGGGCGTCACCGCGGTCAAGGAGAAGAGGTTCATCGTCGTTCCGGTCAACGACAACCAGCCGGGCCTGCGTTCTGGCCGGGCCCTGCGGACCATCGTCGCCGGACTCGGCTGAGTGACCGCCCGCACCGCCGCCCCCGCCCTGGTCGCCGCGACCAGGGCCGGGGCGCGTCGTCTTCCGCTCGCCGGCTGGCTCACCGTACTGGCCGCCGGGCTGGTCGCCTCGGTCGCCGCGGCCGTCAGCCTCGGCCCGGTCGCCATTCCGCTCGACGTGGTGTGGCGCGTCGTCGGACACGAACTCGGCGTCGCCGACGGTACCGGGATCTTCGGCCCGGACCGGGCGATCGTCTGGGGGATCCGGCTGCCGCGCGTACTGCTGGGTGCCATCACCGGCGCGGGGCTGGCGCTGGTCGGCGCCGTACTCCAGGCCGTGCTGCGCAACCCGCTGGCCGACCCGTACATCATCGGGGTCACCTCCGGTGCGTCGCTCGGCGCCGTCAGCGTGATGCTGATCGGTCTGGCCCCACTCGGCCTCGTCTCGGTGCCGGCCGGGGCGTTCGTCGGGGCGATCGCCGCCTTCGCCGCCGTCCTCGCCCTCGGCCGCACCAGCACGGTACGGCTGATCCTGGCCGGGGTCGCCGTCGCCGCGCTCTGCGAGGCCGTCACCCAGTACGTCGTGCTCACCACACCGGACCGGGACGTCCGCTCGGCGCTGCACTGGACGCTCGGCGGGCTGGCCGGCACCGAGTGGGGTCACCTGCCGGTCGCCGCCGCCGTGACCGGGGCGGCGGGCATCTGGTTCGTCACCAACATCACCCGGCTCAACGCGCTGACTCTCGGCGACGACACCGCCGCCAGCCTGGGCGTGGACGGAGACCGGGTACGCCGTCAGCTCGTCGTCGGCTGCGCCCTGGTCACCGCCAGCCTGGTCTCGGTCACCGGCGGCATCGGCTTCGTCGCCCTCATCGTCCCGCACACCATGCGGCTGCTCGTCGGCCCTGACCACCGGCGCCTGCTGCCGGTGGCAGCCCTCGCCGGGGCGGTCTTCCTGGTCTGGGTCGACCTGGCCGCCCGCGTCGTCAACGACCCCGACGAGGTGCCGATCAGTGTGATCACCGCGCTCCTGGGCGCCCCCTTCTTCCTCTACCTGCTCCGGAGGGCGCGCTCGTGACCGGGACACGCTCGTGACCGGGCAGGCTCGTGACCGGGGCACGCTCGTGACAGCGACCGACCTCACGCCGGACCATCTCGTGCCGGACCACCGCACGCCGGCCCGGCTCGAACTGGACGGCGTCTGCTGGGGACCCCGTGGCCGGACGATCGTCCGCGACGTGCACCTCGCCGTCGAGCCCGGCGAGATCGTCGGGCTGCTCGGGCCCAACGGCAGCGGCAAGTCCAGCCTGCTGCGCTGCGTCTACCGGCGGAACCGCCCCACCGGCGGCACGGTTCTGGTCGACGGGGTCGACGTGTGGCGGCAGCCCGCCCGGCAGGTCGCCCGCCAGGTGGCCGTACTCACCCAGGACATCCCGACCGACCTCGAACACACCGTCACCGGCCTGGTCGCGCTGGGCCGGGTGCCGCACCAGTCCGCGCTCGGCGGCGTCGGCGCCGACGACCAGCGGATCGTCGCGGAGGCGCTGCGGCGGTGCAGCCTGGACGACCTCGCCGACCGGTCGGTGGCCACGCTTTCCGGTGGGGAGCGCCAGCGGGTCCAACTCGCCCGGGCGCTGACCCAGCAACCACGGCTGCTGCTGCTCGACGAACCGACCAACCATCTGGATCTCGCCCATCAACTGGCGGTCCTGGACCTGGTCTGTGGCCTCGGTGTCACCGTCGTCGCCGCTCTGCACGACATCGAACTCGCCGCCGCGTACTGCGATCGGCTCGTCGTGCTGCACGAGGGCACGGTCGCCGCCGCCGGCCCGCCGGAGGACATCCTCACCGACCGGCTACTGCACGACGTCTACGGTGTCGCGGCCGAGGTCGGCGTCGACGACAACGGTCGGCTGCGCCTGCGGCTACCGGAACCGGCGCACCGCCGAGGCAGGCGGTCCGGGCAGGAAGCTTCCGTTCCGGTCCCGAAGCTCTCCGGGCAGGAAGCTCCCGTCCAGGTCCCCGAGCGGTCCGGGCAAAGAGGTTCCGTCCAGGTGCCGGAGGTTTCAGGTGGTGAGTAGGGTGCCGCCGGTGACGCCCGCGAGTCGGACGGTGCGGTCGGCGAGGGTGGCCTCGGTGGCGTCGTGACTGGCGAAGATCACCGCCGCGCCGGCGCGGACCCGTTCGGCGAGCAGGTCGTGGACGTGTAGCCGGCTTGCCTCGTCGAGGGCGACGGTGGGTTCGTCCAGGACGTAGATGTCGGCGACCTGGACGAGCGTCTGCGCGAGAAGGGTGCGTTGGCGCTGCCCGCCGGAGAGTTCGCGGAGCCGTCTGCGGGCGAGGGGACCGAGGTCCAGCCGCTCCATGATCGTGGCGACTGCGGCGCGGTCACTACGGTTGAGGCGTCGCCATGGAGTGAAGCGTCCGATCTGTACGCATTCGGCCACGGTTATCGGAAGCGCGTCGATGTCGCCGGTGCGTTGCGGGAGCAGGGCCAGTCGGCAGCCGGATCGGCGCCGGATGCTGCCGGACGTCGGTGTCTCGACCCCGGCCAGCAGGTGCAGCAGGGTGCTCTTGCCAGAGCCGTTCGCGCCGGTCACGGCAACCATGGACGCGGCTTGCACGCGCAGGCTCACGTCGTGCAGAACCGGGGTGCCGGCGTACCCGAAGGCCACGTGCTCGGCGGTCAGGACTTCGATGCTCAACGTCATCCCTTAAGGACATCGATTTTCAGTTGCATTATAGTAGGGCAGGTGATGGCGTCGCTGCTCGAACCGTTCACCGTGTCCTTCGTCGTCCGCGCACTGGTCGGCGGGGTGCTGCTGGCCGCCGTCTGCGCGCTGGTCGGGGTGTGGGTGATCGCCCGCGGGATGACCTTCCTCGGCGAGGCGATGAGCCACGGCATGCTGCCCGGGGTCGCCATCGCGTCGATTCTCGGTGGCAGCCTCGTCGTCGGTGCCGCAGCGAGCGCGTTCGCCATGGCGGTCGGCGTCAACGCGCTGCGGCACAGCCGCGAGTTCGGGCGCGACACCAGCATCGGGCTGCTCTTCGTGGGGATGCTCTCGGTCGGGGTGATCGTCGTCTCGCACTCGCGGTCGTTCGCGACCGATCTGACCGCGTTCCTGTTCGGCGACGTACTGGCGATCCGGTGGCCCGACCTGCTGCTGCTCGCCGCCGCGCTGACAGTGGTCGCGGTCGCCTCCGCCGTCTGTTACCGGCCGTTCCTGGCGCTCACCTTCGATCCTCGCAAGGCGCGGACCCTCGGCCTGCGCCCGGACATCGCCAACGCCGTGATGCTGGCCCTGCTCACCATCACGATGGCGGTCGCCTTCAGCGTCGTCGGCACACTGCTCGCCTTCGGGATGCTGATCGCGCCCTCGGCGGCGGCGATGCTCGTCGCGCGTCGTCTCCCGGCGGTGATGCTCACCAGCTTCGGTATCGGCTCGGCCGCGACCGTGATCGGCCTCTGGATCTCCTGGTACGCGGCGACCGCCGCCGGGGCCACCATCGCCGCCGTCGCCGTACTGATGTTCTTCGCGATTCTCGGCACCCGCCGGATCACGGCAGCGGTACAGCGTCATCGGTCGCCGGCACCCACCGCCAATCCCACACCGGAAGGAAGTCAGTGATCATCAGCAGGGCCGGGCGCCTTCTCGGCGCGGTCAGCCTGGGCCTCACGCTCACGCTGGCCGCGTGCGGCTCGACCGGCCATCCAGAGTTGGTCGAGGAGACGCCGCACGGCTACGTCGAGGGCGCCGAGGAGTTGTCCGAGGCGCAGTCGGCCATCGCGTACGCCCCCCGCGGTGCCCAGCGGCTGCGCCTGTTCGACCTGGGCACCGGGACGGAGAAGGAGATCGGGCTGTCGGTCGGCGCCGAACGGCTCACCGAGGACGGCCGCTTCGTCTACGTCGACGACGGCGACCGCACGCTGGAGGTCCTCGACTCCGGAGTGTGGACGGTCGACCACACCGACCACGTCCACTACTACCGGGCGGCCGCCCGGTCCGTCGGCACGCTGTCCCTGGACGCCCCGATCCGGACGATCGCCGGCTTCGCGGCCCACACCACGATCGGCACCGCCGACGGGCAGGTGACGATCCTCGACCGCCGGCAACTCGAAGCCGGCAAGCTGGTCAGGCTGGCCACGATCGACTCCACAAGTTCCACCGCGCTGGCCGTACCGTACGCGGGCCAGCTCCTCGTCGCCGTCGGTGACGACCCGCGACAGCCGGCCGACCGGATCGTCGCCATGGACACGCAGGGCCGGCCGACCGGCGCCCTCCAGACGCCCTGCGCGGCACCGCGCGGCTGGGCGGCCCTGCGCGGCGGCGCCGTCCTCGCCTGTGCGGACAGTCTCGTACGCGTCAAGCGGGAAGACGACAAGCTCACCGCCAAGGTGCTGGCCTCCCCGCGTACCCCGGTGTCGCCGAACGGGTTCGGGTACCGCCCGCGCAGTAACGAGGCCGCGCTGGCGGACCGCACCGGCATCTGGTCGGTGAACGCGGCCAAGGCCAGCCTGCGGTACGTGCCGGCCACCGGTCGCGAACTGGTGGCCGTCGCGTCGCCCGCGGACGGCAGTACGGTGCTCGCGCTCGACGCGTCCGACGTGCTGATCAGCTACGACCTCGAGACCGGCAGAGTCCTCGCCGAGAAGCCGCTGCGCGCCGTCAGCCTGACGCTGGACGTCGATCGCGCCTACCTGGCCGATCCGGAGGCCCGGGTCATCCACGAGATCGACTATCGCGACAGGCTGCGCACCGCCCGTACGCTACCGGTCGCCGAACGACCGGATCTTGCCCTGGAGGTCGGCCGATGAGAACACGGAAACTGGTGACGGCGCTCGCCGTCACCGCCGGCCTGCTGGTCGGCGGCGTCGCCTGCACCTCGCCCGATCGCGCGCACATCGTCGTGACCACGAACATCCTCGGCGACGTCGTCACCGAGATCGTCGGCGACCAGGCCGAGGTGCGGGTGCTGATGAAGCCGAACGCCGACCCGCACTCGTTCGCCATCTCGGCCCGCGAGGCGCACGCCATCCAGACGGCCGATCTGGTCGTCTACAACGGTCTGGGGCTCGAAGAGGGCGTCCTGCGGCACGTCGAGGCGGCGAAGGGCCAGGGCGTCGAGACCGTCGAGGTGGGGGCGGGGATCGAACCGATGGAGTACCGGGACGGCGACGCCGCCGGAGCACCGGACCCGCACTTCTGGACCGATCCGGCGCGGGTGGTCACGGCGGTGCGGCTACTCACCGACGAGATCGTGCGGCACGTCGACGGGGTGGACACCGGCGCGGTGCGGGAGCGTGCGCACGCGTACGCGAGCAGGGTCGGCGAGCTCGACGCGAGCCTGGCGCGGCGCTTCGCCGACATCCCGGTGGAACGCCGAGTCCTGGTCACCAACCACCACGTCTTCGGCTATCTGGCCGAACGCTTCGAACTCAGGGTCATCGGCGCGATCATCCCGAGCGGCACCACGCTCGCGTCGCCGAGCGCCTCCGACCTCGCCTCGCTGGTCACCGCCATCAGGGCACACCGGGTACCAGCGATCTTCGTCGACACGTCGCAGCCGGCGCGGCTGGCCGAGGTGCTCGTCTCGGAGGCCGGCATCAAGGTGAGGGTGATCGCCCTGTACTCCGAGTCGCTCAGCAAGGCCGACGGCGACGCCCCGAGTTACCTGGAGATGATGCGCTTCAACACCGAGGCGATCATCGGCGGCCTCTCCGGCTGACCCCCTGAGTCGAGTCCGGGAACCCTCCGGTACGCTTTAATGAAAATCGTTGTCAGTTTCATATTGGGAGGATGTAGTGACTCATCGCAGATCGCGTGGCCTGGTCGCCCTGGTGGCTGCCTCGCTGGCGCTCACCGCGTGCGCTTCCGGCACGGACGGTGAGAACGGATCGCCGGCCGGGCCGTCCGTCGCGGCCGCGCTGAAGGAGCCGGTGGCGATCACCTACGAGGGCGGCATCTACCTGCTCGACGGCGAGGCGCTGGAGGTGGTGCACAACGTGGCGCTGCCCGGCTTCAACCGGGTGAACCCGGCCGGCAACGACACCAACGTCGTCGTATCCACCGACTCCGGGTTCCAGATGCTCGACGCGGTCGCCGGCAGGATGACCGACGTCACCTACCCGGGCGCCAAACCCGGTCACGTGGTGCTGCACGGCGACCGCACCATCCTGTTCACCGACGGCAGTGGCGAGGTGCACAGCTTCGACCCGAAGGCGCTCGCGGACGGCAAGCCCCAGGGACGGCAGTACAAGACCGCCCAACCACACCACGGCGTGGCCATCGAACTCGCCGACGGCACCCTCGTGGTGACCCTCGGCACCGAGGAGTCACGCCCGGGTGCGATCGCGGTGGACAAGGACGGTAAGGAGATCGCCCGCAGCGAGGAATGCCCCGGCGTGCACGGCGAGGCGGTCGCGCAGGGTGAGGTCGTGGCCCTCGGCTGCCAGGACGGCGTGCTGCTGTTCAAGAACGGCGCCTTCGTCAAGGTCAAGAGCGATCGGGCGTACGGTGCCATCGCCACCCAGGTCGGCACGGAGAAGTCGCCGGTCCTGCTCGGTGACTACAAGATCGACCCCGACGCGGAACGGGAGTTCCCCGAGCAGTTCGCGCTCGTCGACACCGCCGCCCAGAAGATCCAGGTCGTGCCGATGCCGGCGGGCGCCAGCTACAGCTTCCGTTCGCTGGCCCGTGGTCCACAGGGCGAGGGGCTGATCCTCGGGACCGACGGCAAGCTGCACGTGGTCGATCCCAGCTCCGGGAAGCTGACCAACTCGTGGCCGGTGGTCGCCGCGTGGAAGGAGCCGATGAACTGGCAGGAGCCACGCCCGGCTCTCTTCGCCCGGGGGAACGACGCGTACATCACCGAACCGGCCACCAGGACGTTGCACCGGCTCGACCTCGCCACCGGCAAGGTTGTCCGATCGGTGACGCTCGACGCGATTCCGAACGAGATCAGCGGAACGCTGTCGGCACACTGACGTCCCGATTTCCGGTGGTGGAGATTGTCCGGCCGGTCCGGTGGCCCCTCCGGCCGCACCTCGGGCATCGGCCTCGGCGACGGCGCGACACTCCGCGCCGCTCGGCAGCGGTCGCGGCGCCACCGGGCTCGACGCGGTGGGTGCGCTCGAACTGGTGACGGTGACGCCGGCACCCCGGAGTCGGGGTCGCCGGCACCCCGGAGTCGGGGTCGCCGGCGCCCCACCGGTCTCCGGCAAGAATCCATCGCGAACCAGTTGGTCCTGGTTTTCGTTACCGTATGGCCTGTGCGCCATGGTCCCTGACCTGCCTGGCGTGCTGGCGCGTAGGCGGTGCCCCTGAGTCGTCGACCGACCGGTACGGCCGAGTGGCCGCGCCGGTCGCGCGCGAGGGCCGCGCGCCCCGATCGGCTCACCCTGTGGCGCCATGATGGGCGTGCACCGGTGGCGCGGGCCGGACCAGCAGCGTGAGCTGATCGGTGAGCTGCGGGCGGCCGGCCTGGCGCCGACGGCCCAGCGCCGGCTGGTGCTCGACGCGCTGCATGGTCATGACCACCCGGCGAGCGCGATCGCGATCTACCAGCGGCTGCGCGCGGACGGTCGGACCGTCGGTTGACGACGGTGTACCGCACCCTGCACGCCCTGGCGGACGCGGGTCGGGTGCACGTCTTCCACCGCGACGGGGAGCTGACCTATCGGCACTGCCGGGACGGGCCGCACCACCACCTGGTGTGCGAGGTGTGCGGGTTGGTCGTGGAGCGGTCCGGCGACACGGTGACCAGCTGGCTCCAGCAGGTACGCGCGGACGAGGACTTCGTGCCCAACCCGCAGCACAGCGACCTGTACGGGGTTTGTGGGACGTGCCTGCGCGCCGATCGCCGCGCACCGGGCGGCGGGCGGTGATCGGCGCGCAGGCACGGCGGCAGGTACGAAGTCATGTGGCGCCCCGGTGACCTGCGTGGACGCGGCGGATATTCAGATGAAACGAAGACGGTTGTGCTTATAGTCATACCTCTGCCGCGAGCCCGACCGGCGACCACAGGCGCCCCAACGGCGGGCGACCCCGGCGCCGGCCACGTCCCAATCCGAACGGATCCGTCACCCACCATGCGTCTGTCCAGCGCCATCGCCATCGCCAGCGCCGTCGGCGCAGCCGTGCTCGGCGCGGCCCCGGTGGCCGCCACGCCCGGACCGGCGCCGTCGCCGACGCAGACGCCGGCACCGAGCGGCAGCGCGCCCGCCCAGCCGGAGCCGGTGACCTGGGGGGTGACCCCGTCGAGTCCGACCGGACCCAACGGGCGGGCGAGCTTCGGCTACAAACTCGACCCCGGCGCCACGGTGACGGACTACGTCGCGGTGACCAACCACTCCGCCCGGCCGCTCACCCTGCGCCTCTACGCCAGCGACGCCGTCACTACACCGCAGGGTGGGTTCGACCTGCTGCCCGGCGGGCAACGGCCGGTCGACGTGGGCTCCTGGGTCCGACTCACCGCGCCGACGCTGACGATTCCGTCGACGCGTACCTGTGTCGCCCACGGCACCATCCGGGCCAGCAGGATGGCGAGGCGGTCGGTGTCGTACGCGCCCTCCTCGGAGCGGCCCCACAGGACGACGGTGTCGGCGTATTCGAGTTGGCGGACGATGACGTCGGCGAGTCCTCGGTCGTCGTTGTCGGCGGCGTGGATGTCGAGGGTCTTGAGGTCGTCGGTGCTGGCGAGTCCGTCGAGTAGGTGTTCGGCGTCGGTCACGGTGACGTAGGAGTCGATGCGGAGCAGGTTGGTGATCGGGGCGCCGTCGACCAGGCAGTGCGCGCAGGCGGCGGCGACCGCCTCCGGTTCGACCACCTCGGGCAGCATCAGCACCAGGTCCCGGCCGGGGTGGGTGTGGACCAGGCGGGCCAGGGTGGGCAGCACGTCCTCGCGGAGGGTGCAGGAGACGCAGCCGTGCGCCAGTGTGATCCGCTCGTCTTTCAAATCGAGAAGATCGTGGCCGAGCTGCGCGCCCGGGGAGTGCAGGTCTGATGGCCCGGCAGACCGACATCCGACCGGTGGTCAAGCTGCGCAGCACCGCCGGCACCGGCTACACGTACGTCACCCGCAAGAACCGCCGCAACGACCCTGACCGGCTGGTCCTGCGCAAGTACGACCCGATCGTCCGCCGGCACGTCGACTTCCGTGAGGAGCGCTGACCCGGTCGCGACGGCGCCGGGGATCCAGCCGTATCGGCGGCGTATCCGGGGGTGACATGCTCTACCCCATCTGCGGGGCCGGCCAGCGGCGGTGGCCGCCCCGCCAGACTCGAAGGAGAGGGATGAGCAACCGCACCAAGCTGCGCTCCGGGCCGCGCGGGTCCACGCCGGCCGTTCCGACATCCGCCGGTCGCCGGCTGGCCATGCTCGCCTTGGCTTTCGCGCTCGGGGCGCTGCTCGCCGGCCCGATCGGTGCCGTGACGGCGGGCGGCGACGAGGCGCCGATGGCCGACGAGGTGGCGCGGCTACGCGCGGAAGAGGCACGGCGAGACGCCGCGCAGATCGTCGACCTCACTGCCCAGGCCAGGCAGGTGCAGCAACGCCTGGTACCTGTTCTCGACGGTTTCGCCGTGGCGGTGCCGGTGGCGGGCGCGGCGCCCGGTCCGGTCACGGCCCGGACCGTCGTGACCGACTGGCAGACGGTGACCGGGGCGGCCGTCGAGGGTTTCGCCGATCCGCCGTCTGCCGGCACCGGTGTCAACATTGCTCGTTCCGGCCTGGCGGCGGCCGTGCGGGCACTCGACCTTGCCGTCGACACGTACGCGGCCGCGCTGGCCGCGCCGGACGCCGGACGACCGCCGCTGTTGGAGTTGGCCGGGCGTCAACGGGACGTGGCGGTCGCCACCTGGTCGACGGCGGCCACCCAGCTCGATGTACTCAACATCGATGCCGGGAACGGACACGCCCACGTCTTCCTGCCCGCAGTGCCGGGGCAGGGCGCGTTGACGTCCGACGGCGCGCCGGAAGGCAAGTAGAACGCCGCCGCGCTGATCGGGCTACGGCGTCGGATGCCGCCTGGAAACTGCGGCTGCCAGGTGTGGTGAGGGGTGCTGTGCCTCGGGTTAGAGTGACTGGCCCAGTTTCTCCGGTGAGAGGCAGGTCGGCACCGTGGTCGTACCGGACCGAGTAGACGCTCGGCGTGCCGGGTCGGGGGACGACGCCGACCCGGTCGTGCCCGTGAGCGAACCGGATCCGGGCGGGGCCCCGGTGGGCGAGCGCGACCAGCGTGTCGACGCCGACCATGATGACCAGCCGGCTGAGTCCGGCCAGCCGGCCCGCTCCTGGCGGCGTCCGTTCGGCGATCGGGTCGGCTCGGTCGAGGTACTCGCGCTGTTGCTGATCCTGCTGATCGTGTTCCGGGGACCGGTGGCATCGCTGATCTCCTCCCCCCGGATGCAGACCTGGACCACGGTCTTCGTCTCGGTGATGGTGCAGGCGGTGCCGTTCCTGGTCTTCGGGGTGGCGCTCTCCGCGGTGATCGCCGTCTTCGTGCCCCGGTCGTTCTGGGCGCGAGCGCTGCCCCGACATCCCGCGCTGGCCGTACCGGTGGCGAGCGCGGCCGGGGTGGTGCTGCCCGGTTGCGAGTGTGGTGCGGTGCCGATCGCCGGTTCACTGATCCGGCGGGGCGTGACTCCGGCCGCCGCACTGGCGTTCCTGCTCGCCGCTCCGGCGATCAACCCGATCGTGCTGGCCGCCACCGCGGTCGCCTTTCCGAACAATCCGGAGATGGTGGTCGGCCGGGCGGTGGCCAGCCTGGCCGTCGCGATGATCATGGGGTGGCTCTGGCTGCGGCTGGGCCGGACCGACTGGATCCGGCTGCCGCACCGGCCCGAACTGGACGACCTGTCGAAGGCCAGGGCGTTCTGGGCGGCGGTACGGCACGACATCGTCCACGCCGGCGGCTTCCTGGTTCTCGGCGCGATGGCCGCGGCCTGCATCAACGTGCTGGTGCCCGAACGTTGGCTGCAAACCCTGGCCGACAATCCGGTGCTGTCGGTGCTCGCGCTCGCGATACTGGCGGTGCTGCTCTCGATCTGCTCCGAGGCCGACGCCTTCGTGGCCGCCTCGCTGTCGCAGTTCTCGCTCACGGCCCGGCTGGCCTTCCTGGTGGTCGGTCCGATGGTCGACCTGAAGTTGATCTCGATGCAGACCGGCGTCTTCGGCCGCCGGTTCGCCGCCCGGTTCGCGCCGACGACGTTCGTGGTCGCCGTGCTGGTCGCGGTGGGAGTGGGGGCGGTGCTGCTGTGACCGGAATTCGCGTGCGGAGCAGTGGTCGGTCCGGAGGTTCCCGGTGAACCGGCAGGCGCAGGCGGTCGTCCTGTTGCTGCTCGGCGGGTCGGTGCTCAAGGCCAGCCTCACCGACGTCTACCTGCGGTACGTCAAGGAGGGGCTGCGGCCGTTCCTGATCGCCGCCGGTGCGGTACTGGTGGTCGCCGCGGTGATGACGCTGCTGCACGATCTGCTACGGCGTCCTGGCGTGGCAGGCGGGGCGGGCGGCCACGACGATGGACAGGTTGGCGGTGGAGACGGAGATGGGGACGGACCGGCCGACGACGGGCACGGGCACCACGAACCCCGGGTGGGCTGGCTGCTGATCCTGCCCGCACTCGGGCTGCTGCTGCTGTCGCCACCGGCACTCGGATCGTATGCGGCCGGGCAGTCCGGGACGGTGCTGGCCAATCAGGAAGTCGAGATCTATCCACCGTTGCCGGCGGGTGACCCGGTCCAGATCGGACTGCTCGACTACGCCGGACGGGCCATCTTCGACGAGGGCGACACGCTCCGCGACCGGCGGGTGCAGCTCACCGGCTTCATCGCCCCCGGAGCGAACGGCGAACCGATCCTGGCTCGGATGATGCTGTCCTGCTGCGCTGCCGACGGCCGGCCGATCAAGCTCGGCATGTCCGGGGACGTGCCCGCCGGGTTACCGCCGGACAGTTGGGTCGAGGTGATCGGACGCTACACCACGCAGGTCGGCAAGGATCCGGTGAACGAGGTGGAGATTCCCTACGTCCAGGTCGAGTCGTGGCAGCGGATCGACCCGCCGAAGCAACCGTACGAGCAGTGACGTTCGTGCACTCTCGCGGATGGTCCCCGTCGAGTTGGACCGGGGCCGAACCTAAATCGACCTCATGTCGAGGGTGTGCCAGACGGTCTCCTTGCCGACGCCCGTCGACCACCAGAGATAGCCGCCGCGGGACTGTACCGTGCCGACGCCGCGCGCGATCTCGACAGTGCGCCGCTGGGTGATGTCATAGAGGTAGAGGACGCGACTGCTCTGCTCGGGGTTGTCGGCGTTGCCCTCGGTCAGCACCTCGAAGCGATCGAGTGCGGCCACGTCGACGACGGACGGCAGCGCGGTGTCCGGTGGAACGACCTGACGGTCGCCGCCGTCCGGCCGTATCAGGAGACTCTGCGGCTGTCCTTGCAGAGGCACGACGAGCAACCGGCACCAGCTCGGGCTACAGGTGACCACCTCGTCCGGGTTGGCGGCGACCTGCGTCGTCTGCCGCTCGACCACGTTGTGCAACCGGATCGGTCCACCGCTGCCGATGCTGATCAGGTAGGGCCAGCGGGAGAGTTCCCAGTCGCCGGGCTGCGCCTTGACGGTTACCGGGCCACCGTCGAGGGACACCGCACGTAGTTCCGTGTCGGTGCCCTGGTCAGGTGAGGCGGCAGCCCAGTGCAGCCACCCGTCGGCGATGGCGAGGTCGTACTCGGATCCGAGGTACAGGAACTGGCCGGTGTCAGCGGTCAACCGCCGGACCGGCCGATCTCCGGCGAGGTCGGCGCTCCACAGCTCGGTGTGTGCGCGGCCGCTGGCGTCGATGGTCGACTCGGCCCAGACAACCGTGCCCTTCTCGACGGCGACGGCGGCGAACTCCGGCTCGTCCACGTTCGGGAGGCGGCGCAGTTCGCGCAGTTGCCCACCCGGGGCGCGGTAGAGCAGCCGCAGGTGGGCGCCGCCCGGCTCGGGCGCCATGCCGATCGAGGCCGTTGCGTCGAGAAAAAGCGTCGGATGGTACACCGTGCCATCAGGCAAACTGGCGTTGATGCTCGCGCGCTGGGCGTTCGGCCAGACCTCCGCCGCGTGGGGCGGCAGCGAGGCGGCGGGCCCGGCCTCGGGCGGTGGCGGCCGCCAGAGCAGCACGCCGGCAGCCGCGACCGCGACGACCAGGGCGGCCGACCCGCTGACCCGCCGCCGGCTGCCCACCCGCCGTCCGGCGAGCGTGCTGGGCCGGGCAGCGACACGGCTCATCTCGAACATCCCATCTGGCCGTCCACCCGTACAGTATCGCGATCGAATTCTCCGATCGGGCACGATGGCGGCCGAGAGCGGGCGCAGCACGAGCGCGCTGGTGGCCGGGCCGGGACCAGGTGGGTCTGGGACGACGGACCACCGGAATGCGGCATCCGCGGGGCCGATTACAGTGTCGGTCACCCGTACCGGATGTCCGGTGCGGCCCCGTGCCCGTCGCCGGGAGGTGGGCTTGTCGAGCAGGCCGGTCATCGGCGCGCCCCGACGGGCGAGAACGCTGCTGAGCCTGACCGTCGCCGTGGCGGCGATCTGTGTGCTGCTGCTGGTTCCGCCCAGTGACCGACAATCCGCCTTAGCGCCGGTGTCGGCGGTGCTCGCCTGGCCGGGCGTGCAGCGCGGAAGCGTTCCCGCCGACCTGCCCGACGGCACCGCCTACACCCCAGCCTGGTTTCTCGACGCCCGAACGTCGATCGGCACCGCGCGGAGTCGTGACGGCGCCTTCCTGCGGCTGGTGGTTCACCAGGCTGACGGGTCGCTGCGGCAGCTGCGACGTCTGCCGACCGGCGACGCCCCGTCGATCGCGGCGGTCACGGTCAGCGGTGAGGTGGTGGTCTGGGCCGAAGGCCACGGGAATCGCGATCCGCAACTGTGGGCGGACAACTTCCGCGACGGACGACCGCCGTGGCTGGTGACCGTCGACACCGGCGAGGCCCGCTTCTACCGGTCGGAGTACGACCTGGTGATCGCGGACGGCCGGGTGCGCTGGGTAGCCACCGCCGACAACGACGTGACCGAGGTGCGGTCGGTGGCGCTGACCGGCGGCCAGATGCAGATCACGGTTGAGACGGGTACGTGGCAACTGTCGGCGTGGCCGTGGCTGGTCGACGGCGCCACCTCCGTTGCCGGCTCGACCACACTGAGAAACATCGTCACCCGCCGCGACGTCGCGGTGTCGCCGAGCCGCAGGGCGGTAACGAATTGCAGTCCACGCTGGTGTCGAGTCGTCTCGTTGACCGGAGACGGCTACCGCATCGATCTGATGAACCCTGACGGCACGGACCGCCGTAGAGTCGCCGAGGGCTCGGTGGAGACCGCCGTCACCGACGTCGGCGCGCTCGACCGCTTCGACGTGTACGCGGAACTCGGCGGCACTGCGGACCTGACCGGCAGTGTGCCGCTTCTGGTCTACGACATCGCCCGCCGGAGACCGGTCGAGGTCAGTCCGGCCGCCACCGACGTCGTCTATCGCGGCGGGGTGCTGTGGTGGTCGACCGGTAACCAGGAGCTGTTCCTACGGCACAGCCTGGACCTGCGCACCGTCTGACCGCGGCTGCGGAGTGACGCCGTCCGGAGGTCGGGAGACTGTCAGATCCCGTATCTGCGTCCTGCGATGCTGTGTCGTCCGTGCCAGTGGCCGGCTGGGTCCGGGCAGGCGGTGGGATCAGCGCGCGCAGGTGGCGCAGGTGCCGAAGATCTCGAGGGTGTGACCGACGTCGGTGAAGCCGTGCTGGCTGGCCACCTGGTCGGCCCAACGCTCGACCGCCGGGCCGGCCACCTCCACCGTGCGTCCGCAGTTGCGGCAGACGAGGTGGTGGTGGTGCCTGCCCTGGCTGCATCGACGGAACAGCTGCTCGCCACCTGGTAGCCGGGTGGAGTCGATCTCCCCGGCGTCGACCAGCAGCTGGAGCGTCCGGTAGACGGTGGTGAGCCCGACCCGCGCCTCACGGGCGATCAGCATCTGGTGCAACTGCTGCGCGGTGTGGAAGCCCTCGACCTCACGCAGCAGGGCCAGCACCTCGACCCGCTGCCGAGTGTTCCGGGTCACATTTGGCATCGTCTGGTTCACTGTACCGCCGTCTCCGCGAATGTCTCCACTGGCCGTGCCGCCAACCCTGGCCGCCTGGCACCCCGTCGATGACGCCGAATGGCGGGCGCATCCATTATGCGTCGTTGAGAAACTCGACGGTCCGCCGCATCTGGGGACGGGGCCAGACCCGGCATAGCGGAGTGAAGTGCCGTTACCGGACGTGAACGCCGACGAAGCTGATCCTCGGCGATGGGCAGCGAGTCTGGCGGCAGCAGGGTGGGCTGTTGCCGAATTCGGCCGACGGCGCCGCTGGCCCACGGCCCGGAGCGGATGACGGCCTGCTACACCCGCCGGGCGAGCGCGAACCCGGCCGCCGCAGCGGCGAGGACAAAGGCCGCGAGTACGGCCAGCGCCTGCACCAGGGTGGCGCCGCCGCCCTGTTCCTGCGCCGCGCCGCCAGCGGCGGCCGGTGCGGGGGCAGTGGTCGTGTCGGGTGGGTTCGCCAGGACGGCGTTGGTGGCGATCAGCCGTGGGGCGGGGTGTTCGCTGTCGGCGGTGATGTCGATCCAGTCGTACGAGCCGCCGTCGGCGCACCGCTGTAGGACGGGGAAGTGCAGGGTGTCGCCCGCTCGGGCGATGATCCGGGTGGTCAGGCCAACCTGGGCGGTTTTCAGGCCGGGGCCGGTGAACGTGACGCGGTCGTCGGCGACTGCGGCAGACCAGCGGTTCGGCGTGGCGGTGGTGGTCGCGGTGACTCCGTCCGGCAGGGCGACGACCAGTTCGGTGGTGGGGGAGTTGTCGCAGCTGTGGTCGAAGCTGAAGGTGAGGGTGGTGGTGCCGTCGCCGTTCGGCTGCGCCTCGGCGATTTCGACGTGGGCGGCGGCGGGCGCGGCACCCAGTGCCAGGTATGCGACCGTGGCTACCGCCGCCGCGCCGACCGTCCGGGTCCACCGCCGCGCGTTCATCCGACGTCCACGGTGAACCGGGCGACCGGATTGTCGTACTTGGAGGTGCGTACGCTGACCTGCATCACCCAGGAGCCGGCCAGGGGCAGGTCGACGACCGCCTGGTACCGGCCGGGGCCGGTGCGCGCCAGCTTCCGTTCCAGCGGGCCGAGGTTCATCGCGGGCAGCAGCACCGTCAGCTTCGGGTCGGCGACCGGGACGACGGGCTGACCGGCGGCGTCGAAGAGATCGAGTTCCATCGAGTTCACTCCTACCGTGCCCGGGGTGAGCCGGGCGACTGCCCGCCCGGGCCCCAGCGGCGCCTCCAGCACGGGTGGGCTGTCCCCGGCGTCCGCTGCTGCGGGCCGGGGGGCGGTGTCGGGGGTGGGGCTCTGCGTGACCAGGAATCCGGTCGCGGCGACGACGACGATGAGCAGTGACGCCTCGAGCCGGACGGCGCGGCGCAGCAGCCGCCACGCGGCCGGGGGGCCGTCGTCGTGGTCGGCGGCCGTGACGCGGGGGACCAGACGGAACCGGTTGTGTGCGGCGATGGCGAGGACCACCGCGGTCAGTCCGACCTTGGTGAGTAGGGCCAGGCCGTACGGGGTGCTCCACAGTGCTTCCCATGACCGCAGGATCCGCCAGCCGGTCAGCAGGCCGGCGACGCCGAGCAGGCCGACGAGGACGGCGGCGGAGCGGGAGAATGCCGAAACTGTCCGCGCCGCCGCGTCGGCGGGCAGGTCGGCCGATCGGGTGAGTGTCCAGGGCAGCGCGGCCAGCCCGCCCAGCCATACGCCGGCGGTGGCCACGTGCAGGATGTCGGCCGGGACGACCAGCCAGGCCGGGCCGTAGGTGCGGGTGTGCCCGACCAGGGCGATCGCTCCCCAGGCGAGGGCGACGCCGGCGAACGCCGTGGCGGTCAGCGCCGCGCGTCGGCTGGTGCGGACAGCCTCGGCGGCATCGCCGGATGCCGGGGGCCCGGCGGCGGCCGAGGTTGCCCACAGTCCGGCGCTCAGGCCGAGGACGACCAGCAGGGAGCTCAGTCCCTCCGTCGAGGTGAGGCCGGCCGCCCACAGGGAGGTGTCGGCCAGGCCGGTCAGGTTCCGGCCGTCCTGCCAGGCCGGGACGGTCGGCACCAGAACCAGCCGCGCCAGCGCGGTCACGGCCGCCGACCAGGCGGCGAACCGCAGCAGCCGGCGCCGCAGGACCGGTGCGTCGGCGCGCAGCAGGACGAGCAGGAAGACCAGCAGCCCCGCGCTGACCAGCAGGCCGAGGTAGGCGGCACCCTCGGCCGCCTGACGCAGCACGTTCAGCGCGGGACCCGGACGGCCTTCCGGCAACTGCACGGTCGAGGCGCTCGGCGCGCCGACGGCGAAGGTGAACCCGCCGGAGATGGGGTGACTGTCGGCCGAAACCACCCGGAACGCCACGATGTAGGTGCCGCCGGGAAGGTCCGGCGGCACGGCCAGGAGCACTTTCGTGTCCACTGACCGGCTGTCGCTGGAGATCTCGTCACCGGCCGCGTCGAGCAGCCGGACTCCGCCCGGGCGTACCGTCACCGGCTCGTTGAAGGTCAGCGTGACCTCGGCCGGGGCGCTCGCCAGCACGGACCCGTCCGCCGGGTCGGTGCCGAGCAGGACCGCGTGGGCGGCTGCCGGCGCCGCGGGTACGGCAGCTGCCAGCAGACCGAGCAGGCTGGCGAGCGCGGTGGACACCGTCCACCGCGCCCACCGACTCCGCTTCGACCGTCGCGCCGCCACCGTGCTGGGCAACCCCACCTGCACCGCAGGCCCGTCAGGCGGACTTGCGGGTGCGCAGCAGCGCCACCCCGCCGGCCACCAGACCCAGCGCGCCGAGCACCAGGCCGATCCAGCCGACCACACCATTGCCACCGCCGCCGGACTCGTCGCTGGACCGGGCCACCGGCTGCACGGCGGCGTCAGCGTCATCGGTGTCGGCCTTAGCGGTCAGCACGAAACTCGGCGCCGGGTGCTCCAACTCGTCGGCGTCCTGACCGGCGGCGGGCATCTCCACCCACGGCGTCTCACCCTGCTGGCAGCTCTGCACGGCCGGGAACGCCAGCGTCTCGCCGGGGGCGTTCGGCAGCTTCAGCGACAGCTCGAACGTGTCCCGCAGGTCGTCCGGCAGCGGCGTCTTCGCGGTGTAGACGACCTCGGCGACCCGCTGGGTGAGCTCGTTGCCGTGGCTGTCCTTCACCGGCGGATTCAGGTCCGCCATGACCTTCTGCACTGCCCAGTTCGGGTTCACCGTCGGGGTGACCGAGACGATCTTCTCGGGAATCTTGATGGAGACCTTCGTCGTGGCGGAGCCGTCGCAGCCGTGTGGCACGCCGAACGTCAGCACGGTGTACGAGTCGGCGATGGTGACCGACGGGGTCACCGTGACATGCGCGGCAGCCGGTGACCCGGTGAGCGCCACCGCGGCAACGACGAAGAGCCCGAGCGCGCCGATCCTCACGACCTGGCGACCTGTGACACCCATAGCTGAACAACCCTTCCGGAGACAGTGCCACGGCCGACGCCGCAGCACACCGCGATCCAGTAGTCCGTCACTGCCCGGCGTTTAGTTCCCGGCCGCACCCAGTCTCCCACGATGTGGGATAGGTCCTGATGGCTACTCGTCGTACCCGCAGCTTGGAAGTGATTGAGTTCGCGGTCGGCGTTCCGTACCTGCTCGCCCTGGCGACGATCTCAAACAGGGGAGGCCAGAACAGACCCGTCATTCAACAGTGGTGGCTGCACCGCGACGATGACCTCCGGCGCGGTCTGGGGCGACCGCTACAACACCTCGGTCACGGTCAGCGGCGCCACCCGCTGGACCGTGACGGTGGCCGTCACCGCCCCACAGTGCATCACCACGACCTGGAGTGGCAGCGCCACCCTCAGCAGTAACAACACCGTGCTGACAATGCGCTCCAACGGCAGCGGCAACTCCTTCGGCTTCACCACCATGACGAACGGCAACTTCGGCGCCCGACCGCAGATCAGATCCTGCACCACCGGGTGACCAAATCACTCGCCTCATTTCAAGAGAGGCATGTCTCGGCCCACTCCACCTGGTCACCGTCCGTGGCCTCGGCTACCAGCCGAGGCTACGGGCGCCGGTGGACTGTAAACGAAACCTGGGTTGGTCAATCTGGTGCGGGCAGTGGCGGGCGGACGGGGTGGCACGAACCCTCCCACACTGAGCGTGGTCACATTGGTGGTCACAGCCCAAGATCAAATAGCCATCATTGCGCGACATGTGGCGACAGGGGGTGTGATTTGACGTAGAGAATTTTCCCTGCTCAAAGCACCTGTCGGCATCCGGCGGTACGGCGTGACAGAATCGTTACCAGACTGGCAGTGTGGGGGTCAGGGGTTCGAGTCCCCTCGGCTCCACCTTGTGTTTGTGCCGGTCAATTGGCGCCAGTCATCGACTGGTGCCGATTGTTAGTGATCTCGTGGTCACACGGCGCCCCACACCACGCCCTCGGCGAACAATGTTGAAACGCCCGAAGAAGTCGCCTCTGACCAGGGGTTGTTTCTGTTCCTCGGGTTGTCCGAGGACTGGGCCGGAATGTGGGGCGCAGAACCGTGTAGTACGGCGGTGCCGGCCCGTGTCGCTACGTACGGATCGGTCGCTGTATTACCCGCTCGACGCCTGTCCCCGAGAGGGACATCCCGGGCGGGTGATAGCCGGGGCCCCAATGGCCGCCGACAGCGCCGTCTCAATCCAGAACAGTCGGAGGTTGTTGAAAATCTAGGTCTTTGATCGACGCGGATTCCGTGTCTGCTGCGCTCGGCGCCCGCCGTGCGCGGATCGCAACTGCGTGGCTTCTGGGTGGTTCTTGCGGGCCTGGAGGGATGCTGCGCCCGGTGCTCGCGCCGGTCGAGGATCGCAACTGCGACACCGGAGCCCGGCCCGCGGCGAGGTGGGCGAGCCGACCGCGAGGATCCGTCCGTCCGGGTTGAACGCGACGCTGTAGAGGTAGTTGGTGAACCCGAGTGTCACGTCGAGCGGGGCTGGCCGGACACGTCGATCAGCCGGGCGCTCGTGTCCGTGCTGGCGACGGCCAGTGTCCGCCCGTCCGGGCTGAAGGCCAGCGAGAAGATGATCGCGTCGGTGCCGGGGGTGGACAGCCGACCGGGCCGGCGGGGGTCGGTGACGTCCCACAGGTGAATCCCGCCATCGTCGCCGGCACCGGCCAGCGTACGTCCGTCGGGGCTGAATGCGACCGTCTGAAGCAGGGCGGTGGGGCCGGTGAGCGGCGGACCGAGCCGGACGGGGGTGCTCGGGTTGGTGACCTCCCAGAGTTGGACCGTGCCGGTCCGGGTGCCGACGGCCAGGATGTTGCCGTCCGGGCTCAGCGCCATCGTCCCGGCGAAGGCGGCCATACCTGGTGGGCTGACGATCGGCCGCCCCAACTGGACCGGTCGGCGCGGATCGGTGACGTTCCAGAGCCGTACCGTCCGGTCGCGGCTGGCTGCCGCGAGGATCTTCCCGTCACCGCCGAACGCGATGTTGAACAGCCGGATCACGGCGTCGATGCCGCTGCTGGCGATGGTGTGCTCGTCGGACCCGAAAGCGACGCCGGTCACGTTGTGCGGGTGCGGCAGCAGGGTGAGAACTCGGCCTGTATCGCGGGCCCAGATCGTCACCGTCCGGTCCGACGTGCCGCCGGCGATGGTCCGGCCGTTCGGGCTGAAGGCGATCGAGTTCACCCAACTCGTGAGACCGGTCAGGGGTTCCGCTTCCGGGCTGGTCACGCTCGGATCGGTGACGTTCCACAGTCGTACGCTCCGATCCTCGCTACCGCTCGCCAGCGTGCCCCCGTCCGGGCTGAACGCCACCGTCCGGACCTTGCCGGTGTTGTCCGACAGCGGTGCGCCGACGGGTTCCGCGCGACCGGATCCACGCATGCTCGGCAGCCGTACCGTGGTGTCTGCGCTGCCGGAGGCCAGGAGCCTTCCGTCAGGGCTGAAGGCCACCGACTGCACCGAGTCGGTGTGACCGACTGCGTCGGGCAGGGCTCGGGTGTTCAGTTGGTCGTCGATTGCCCACCGTCGGACGGTCCGGTCCGGTCCGGTCCGCGCCGCCTGCCGCCAGCACGCGTCCATCCGGGCTGAACGCCACCGAGTAGATCGTCGATGCTGCGCCGAGCAGCGGCAGGCCACGCGGCCCGGGCCTCTCCGGATCGCCGACGTCCCACAGCCAGACGCTGCGATCGGCGCTGCCGGCGGCGAGGATCCGTCCGTTCGGGCTGAACGCCACCGAGTACACTGCATCGGTGGATCCGGCCAGTGAGCCGCTGAACGGAACCGGTGGTTGGTCCGGGTCGTCCGCGCGCCACAGCCGTACCGTGTGGTCGGCGCTTCTGGCGGCGATCAGCCGCTTGTCCGGGCTGTACGTCACCGCCTGGGCGGCGGTGCCGAATCCGTGCAGCCGGGTCGCCGTCGGGGTGACGTAGGCGTCCAGCAGGCTGGACCGAGCCTCGACGATCTGACCGGCCCTTCACCGGTCGACCGCGGCAAGCCCGGCTCGAAGATCCATGCGATCAGCGAGCGTGGCGGGCTGCCTCTGGCGGTGGAGATCTCTGCCGGTAACACCCACGATATGAAAGCCCTTGAACAGGTCGTCGATGCGGTCGTGCTGGTCCGCCAAGCCGGTGGGGCGGCCCCGCCGGCGTCCGTACAAGCTGCACGCGGACAAGGGCTACGACTACGCCGTGTGCCGCACGGCTTTGCGCACCCGCGGGATCATCGCGCGGATCGCCCGGAAGGGCGTCGAGTCGTCGCAGCGGTTGGGTCACTACCGCTACGTCATCGAATGCGCTCTGGAGTGGGTCAGCAGGTTTCGTCGCCTGCAACGGCGCTACGAACGCACAGCCGCACATTTCGTGGATTCGCCCAGTTGGCCTGCGCGGTCATCTGCTACCCAGACTCGTCCGACTCAACCTGCTGACCTCACACAACCCCAAATGAGACCGCGTCTTTAGATTAGGAGGACCGATATGTCCTCGGTGGTGTAGTCCCGGGCGCGTGCTTGCTGCCCTCACCCGAGACGAGGTGCGCGGTGCAGACCACCAACATCCCGGCGACGGATCACAGACACAGCATCTCGCGCTTCTCAGCGCCCTCCTGCGCGTGTAGGTCATGCGCCGCAGCTGCGGGTCGGGCAGGACGCCCTCGTTGTAGATTCGCCCTTGACGCCGTGCTGCGGATGATCGACGGCCATGTTGAACTGTCCGGCAACCAGGTCGAGCGTGCCCGCAGCACGGCGGACGGCTGCGGGACGGCCGGTGGCGCCGCGGTCGCGGTCGGCGTACCGACCAGACCTCCGGCTGCGGTGAGCAGTAGCGCGACGATCAGTGGCCTGATCCTCAGCGGTCCCCAAACCGTGCGGGGACGCAAACACGACGAGCGCGCCCCGGTCACGTCATGCCGGTGATCATCTCTACCGATGTCTCAGGCCGCCGCCGCAACAGGAACAGGTGCGCTCACCTCGAAGCTGTCGACGGCACCCGTCACGATCCATCCCGAAGCGATCCCGCACTCACGTTTCGAGCAGGCGGATCGCCTCGTCCACCAGCCGCGCGGCATCTCCGCGCTGGTTCTCCGGTCGCTTGGTGAAGCGGATGAGTTCCAGCCGGTTGACCAGGTCGGTGAACCGCCGCGGCGGCTCCCTGTCCTCGTACGGCAAGACCTCGTACAGCGTGCTCTCGAAGGAGATGCTGAACTCGTCGAGGTCGATGTCACCCCGCCTGAGCGCCTCGCGCAGCTCCGTCAGCCGTGCTGCGCCTGCTCGCCGCTCAATGGGTTATCACCGTCACGACCCGGCCCTCCCGGCTCACGATTACCTGAAGCGTTCCCAGCATATGTGAGTAGTTCCCGTTGTCCTGGCGAACGCCGCGAACATTGCGGATCACGTACTCGACCCAGGCCGGTGAGACTCCCCGACCGTAGTCGTAGCCTCCTCCGGCCTGCCGGAGCGTGTAGTCCTGGCCGGTGGCGGCGGCGACCCCGGATCCGTAGAGAGCGCTGCCGGCGCCGCCGACGATGACCGTACCGGCGAGCTGGGTGGCTCCGGCCCCGGCTCCGGTGATGCCGGCGTAGGCTCCCGCACCGACGCTGCCCGCCGCGCCCATGGTGGCGCCGGTGAGCGCGCCCGCCGCCGCTCCGACGGCCACCTTTTTGATGCAGGTGTTGCGGTCGTCGCCGCTGAGCCAGCAGTCGATGCCGCCGACGACTCCACCAGCGACGCCGCCGATGATGGCGGTGCAGACGATCGGGCACAGCCCCGTGGGGTCGGTGAGAACGGTCGGCCGGTTGTAGCCGTAGTGGTAGGTCTGGGTGAACGGAGTGCTCATCGCGGCCGGCAGCGGGTCTGGGCTGGTGAACCGGCCACTGGTCGGCTCGTAGTCGCGGGCTCGCATGTCGTAGAGGCCGGTGAGCTGGTCAAGGTACTGGCCGTGGAACCGCAGCGGGTTGGCCGGGTACGTCCCGTTGGCGGTGACCGGCTCCCCGTACGGGCCGAGGGTGGCGCTGCCGGTCAGGGCCGTCGGGCCGGCGGTGTCGGTGATAGAGCCCTGAAAGTCGCCGAGCAGCCAGCTCGGGGTGGCGGCAACGGTGTCGGCCAGAGCGGTGCCGAGGTCGGTCTGCGGGTCGGCCCACCACTGGTGGGTGGCTGTGCCGCTGCCGTTCCGCTCCTCGATCCGAGTCGGCAGTCCGAGGGTGTCCCAGGTCCAGGTGGCGTCGGCGGCGCCGTTGATCGTACGTGTGGTGCGGTTGCCGGCCTCGTCGTAGCCGTAGCCGACGGTACGACCGTCCGCGAGCCGGACGCTGCGCAGGTTGGCGTCCAGTCCGTGGCTGTAGGTGACGGTGCCGGCCGCAGTGGCCCGGCTGGCCAGCAGGCCGTTGGCGTCGTAACCAAGTGCCCTGGTGGTGCCGTTGACGGTCTCGCCGGTCGGCCGGTCGTCATCGTCGTAGCTGTATGTGGTGGTGGTTCCTGCGTCGACCGTCTTGCTGCGGTTGCCGTTGAGGTCGTACTCGAAATTGCTCCGGGCGGCGGTTGCCGGGCAGGTGGTGCCGGTGCCTGCCAGGCACACCCCGGTGACCTGGCCGGCGGCGTCGTAGGAGTAGAGCTGGTTGGCGGTACTGGTGCCCCGCGTCGTGGTGACCGTGGCCGGGTTGCCCTGCGGACCCCAAACGACGTTTTGTTCGGCCAGCGTGGTCGCGCCGGCCCGGTGGGCAACCCGGGTGACCGCACCTGCCCGGTCGTAGCCGTAGGAAGTGGTCGGGCCACCCGCGCGGGTGACCGAGGTCAGGTTGCCAGCCGGGTCGTAGCCGTAGTCGACGGTCCGGCTTCCCGCGGCGGTGGTCAACGTCGTGCCGGTCAGCCTGGAGTCGCTGTTCCAGGTGTACGACTGACTGCGGTTGCCCGGCATAGTCGTCTTGGTCGGCCGGCCGGCCGGGTCCCACTGGTAGTCGGACACCTGGGCGCCCCGGGCGATCCGGGTTGTCCGCCCCAGATCGTCGTAGTCGTAGTCGGCGACGGTGGTGCCGTTCCCGGCCGTGGCGGTCCGGCCCAGGACGTCGTAGGTGTAGCTGAGGTCCGGCGTGGTGTCGCTGTAGTCGATTTTGGTGATCCGGTCGACGGCATCGTAGGCGTAGCTGACGCTGCCGCTGGGCAGGGTGATCGTGGACGGCTTTCCGTTTGGCGTGTAGGCGTACCGGACGATCCGGCCGGTCGGGGTGGTCGACGAGACGATCCGCCCGGCGTCGTCGTAGCCGTAACGGTAGGACTTGCCGCGCGGGTTGGTGAGCGTCGCGAGCCGGCCAGCGGTGTGTCGTACCCGAACTGGGTGGTGGCGCCGGTGGCGGTGACGACCCTGGTGACGTTGCCGGCGACGTCGTAAAGTCCAGCCTGGGCAACTCGCCGTCGACGGCGTGGACCACCTCGTCGCGATCATCCGCAACCGGCTCAAGCGCGTGCAGTACCGCCCCGACCTGATCCCCGGCTTCCTCACCCAGACCGGACTCAACCTCGAACCGGAACCGCCACGACCGAAACAGACCCCAGACTTTCAACCGCTGTAGCTGTGTTCGCGGTGGAGGCCTGGTCGAACTCGTCGCGGTTTCGGGCGATGTCGCTCTGGTGGTCGCGAACCCAGTGCACGAGTCCGTCAACGGCGTCGCTGAGTGATCGGCCGAGCGGCGTCAGAGCATATTCAACCCTCGGTGGTACTTCCGGGTATGCGGTCCTGGTCACCACCCCGTCGCGGGTGAGGGCGCGCAGCGTCTGGCTGAGCATCCGCTGGGAGATGCCGGCGACCTGTTCGTGTAGCGCGGTGAAGCGCAGCGGGCCGGGCGCCAGGGCCGTGATGGTCAGCAGGGTCCACTTGTCGCTGACCCGCGCCAGTACGTCACGGACGAGCTCGATCGTCTGTACGCAGTCCGGTGCGACCCCGCGCTCTGCGAGTTCGGCACCAAGGAAGCTTGCCATGGCTCTTTGTTCCTCATCCGTCAGTAGCTGACTTCAAAGTGCGTATTGGAAAGCCGGACTAAATCCGGTGGACACACGTTTCTTACTGATCGTAACTGGCGTGCGGCCACCCCTCTGTGGCCGTGACAGCGGAAGGAACGGCATGGTCCGGCACGACACGTTCACGATCTCGCGGCACCTCGACGCGCCGCCGGGCGAGGTCTTCACGGCGTTCGCCGACACCGCGGTAAGGCGGCGGTGGTTCCGGCTTCCCGGCAGCGGAGCCTCCTACGAGCACGACTTCCGGGTGGGCGGTGGCGAGACGGCAAGCAGCACCTTCACCGGGCTGGACACCGCGCCCGAGCGGCTGGAGTACCGGTCGCGGTACATCGACATCGCGAACGCCCACCGGGTCGTCTACGGCTACGAGGCCGTCGTCGACGGCGTACTGCGATGGACCTCGCTGGTCACCGTCCGGCTCGACGCCGAGACGGACGGAACCCGGCTGGACTGGACCGAGCAGGTGACCTTTGTCAGATACACGGGGGACGGCAGTGCGGACCTGGCGCACCTGCGCGGCGGAAGCCTGCTGCGGCTGAACGGCCTCGACGCGGCCCTGCAATCCGGACGTCCGCGTCAGCAACGGCGGTGAAGTTCGTATTGGATTCCGGATTAATCCCCGTAGCACAGCATTTCCAACCATCAGTACCATCTGATCGGCAAGAACGGACCACACATGACGAACATCGGAATCATCTCGGCGGCCCCGCCCCGGCCGGGTTGGCCACCAGGTGGCCGAATGGGTCGCCAAGCAGGGCAGCCAGCACCACGGCATCGACGTCGAGGTGGTGGACATCAAGGACTACGATCTGCCGGTCTTCGACGAGCCGCAGTCGCCGCTACTCGACTCCTACGCCCACGCCCCGTACACGGCAATGGAGCAAAAAGATCGCCGAGTTCGACGGATACGTCTTTGTCACCCGGGAGTACAATCGGTCGATTCCCTCAGCGTTGAAGAACGCCATCGAATATCTCTATGGCGAATGGATCAACAAGGCGGCAGACTTCGTCTCCTACGGCAGCAACGTCGGCGGCGCCCGCGCGGTGGAACACCTGCGCCTCATCACCGCAGGTCTCCAGTTAGCCGGCGTACGCACCCAGGTGAGCCCGTCACTCGCCACCGACTTCGCAGCGTTCACCGCGTTCACCCCCGGCGACCGCCACAACACCATGCTCCGCCAGCTCTTCACCGAGGTAACCGCCTGGGCCGGCGCGCTCGCACCACTGCGCCAACCCTGACCGCACTCCGACCGCGCACGACGACGGGGCAGGCCGCCGCCCAGGCGCTGGCCTGCCCCTCGTGACAGCGTCCGCTCTGGTGTCGCGGTCATGGGTTCGCGGTCGACGCGGGTGCGGTGGGCACTGTGGTAGCGCCGCCGAGGTGACGGTTCAGGAAGGTCGCGGTCGCGTCGGCGGCCTGACTGACGTACGGCTCTCCGTCGTAGAGGTCGATGTGCTGCTTGGCGTCGAGCCAGCGAATCTCCTTCGGTCCTGTCGCGTCGGTGTAGAGCGCCTCGGCGAGTTCCGGTGCGCAGTAGGCGTCGTTCCGGCTGTGTACGACCAGCAGCGGGGTGGCGGCGAGTAGCGGCGCTGCGCTCAGGGCGTCGAAGGTCATGAGCGCGTGTAGAGAGCCGTAGGTGACCCGGTTCTCCCAGTTCGCGGCCGTGGATCGTCGGGTGCCGTAGTAGTCGAACGGCTCGTCGCCGCTCATCGCTGCCGTACCGCCGTCGGGGGCGACCGCCGGCAGTTCGTCGTCGTAGCGCTCGATGAAGGAGGTGAGCGCTCGGCGGTAGCCATCGGCGTCGCTCGCGCGGAAGCGGACCGGGCTGTTGTAGGCACCCGCGATGCCCACGACCGCGCGGATCCTCGGATCGGCGGCAGCCGCGCGAACCGCGTAGCCGCCGCCGAGACAGATCCCGACCGCAGCCACGCGGGCGGGGTCCACAGCCGGGTGGGCGGTGAGCAGGCCTACCGCCGCGCGCAGATCGGCCAGCTTGCCCTGGCTGTCCTCGTGTGTGCGGCGTCCGTCGCTCTCGCCGAAGCCGCGGTGGTCGAACGCAAGGGTGGTCAAGCCGCGCTCGTGGAGCCGGGCGGCGTAGGTGCCGACGACCTGTTCTTTGACGCTGGTGAACGGCCCGGTCAGCACCACGGCGGGCGCACCATCGGCGGCCAGCGCGAGGTTTCCGACCAGCGTGATGCCATCGGCGTTGAACGTGACGCGCTCGGTGCTCACACCGCCACCGCCTCGGCGGCCGACGCCGTGCCGACGCTGCCGGTCGCCTCGCTGGCCAGCTCCGCGGTGTACGGGTGGGTGCCGTGGAAGGCCAGGTCGCCGATGAACGCCCGGTCGTCGAGTGTGAGGTAGGAGTCGGCATGGCTCTCCGCTGCGCCGACGACATGCGATGCGAAACGCAGGCACAGGCCGTTGGAGTGGTCCGGGTGCGCGTGCGTCACGAACACGCCCAGCAGCGGCTTGTGCAACGCCGCGATACGGGCGGCAAGCGCGCGGACGTCGGACAGCAGCAGGTTAGCGTCGACAAGCACGACACCCTCGGTCGTCTCGACCAGGTAGCTGTTGACGAACAGACCCGTTTCGGCGGCGGTGTACGTGTGGATGCGGTACTCGGACGTGCGGTCGGACATGTCGGCGGTGTTCCCTTCGGCGTCTACTGTTGGCTCGACGCTAGGTCGCACGGCGCGCGTCGGACAGAAGGCACTTCGCGGTGCCCTTCGACGAGCTCGGGCGGCGCTGTCCGAGCCTCGGGAGTGCTCATGTCGCTGGTCGTTCCGGATGTGCTCGAAGAGGGCTGCACGACGCGGCAGGCGATCGAGCGACTCGCCTCGAAATGGCGGGTCCTGCTCATCTACGCGCTGCTCGCCGGTCCCCAACGGCACGCCGAGTTACGTCGCCGCGTCGCGGGGATCACGCAGAAGGTCCTGACCGAGACGCTGCGCGACATGGAGCGCGACGGGTTGGTGCAGCGGCGTGTGCTCAAGGAGACACCGCCGCAGCACGTCGAGTACGGGCTGACCGCCCTCGGCAAGACGCTGCAGGAACCACTCGCCGCCATCTGTGCCTGGGCGACGGAGAACAACGCCGCCTGATCGGCTGCTCCGCTGATCGGCTGCTCCGCTGCTCGGCGGCTACATCAGTCGGAGGAGCCGGGATGGCGCGACAACCCGACGCCACGCTGACTGACTCAAGCACCACCTCTGGTGACAGCCGTCCAGAGCCTCCTCGTCGCCTCCCTACCCGACACACCCTCCTGCCGAGAACGGTCGTGGCGCCCGGATTTGCCACAGTGCGCTCGCTACCGGACGACACACCGGAGTGACCGCGCGAACAACCGGCTGATCGCGGTGGCCGCGCTGGGGGTCGTGGCCATAGCCTGATGCCCGCTCACTAGTCGATGGCCTGTAACGCGGTGGCGATCGGCTCGAGCCCTGCGACCAGCTCGTCGAGTTCGTCTCCGGTGAGCACGTCGTACGCCGGCGCCGCCAGCTCGTCGGTGAGGGCCTCGATCCGCTCCCGGGTCTCCCGGCCGGCGTCGGTGAAGCCGCCGGCGGCGTCCACGAGGCCGCGGCCGCGCAGCCCGTCGACGACGGCGGCCAACCGTGCCCTGGGCAGGTGGTGGGTCCGGCCGAACTGCTCAGCCCTCATGCCGAGGGAGAGAGCGAGCAGGACGTGGGCTTCGGTGCCGCCGATGCCGTGGGCGAGCAGGGCGGCGTTGTGGCCGTCGCCGCGGTGCTCCCGCAGCAGCGTCGCCGCGTGCCACAGCCGGGCAACCGGTTCCTCCGGCATGTCGAGCGCCCGGAGCCCGGCGTACAGCGCCCGGCCCTCGGTCGGCGCGCTGACCGAGGCCCGGGCAGCGAGGTCGGCGACCCGCACCAGACCGGGCGAGTCGGCGAGCTCCCCGGTCATCTGCCGCAGCGCGGCGGCGCTGCTCTGCTCGCGCACGGCGATCACCTCCTGCGGGGTGGTCTTCCCCCATACCCACGGGATGTGGCGGGCCACCTCGCCGTCAGCGAAGTTGTAGAAGACCGCGTGCACCACCTCAGCCGGCGCCATCCCCAGCGGCGCGGCCCGGCCTGCGAAGTAGCCGTCCCAGTAGTCGCGCATGCCCAGGGCCAGGAACGCCTCGTTCGGCACCTCGGAGAAGGTGACAGTGGCGATTGGCTCGACGAGTTCGACCATGCGGCGGACCTTGGCATGCGCGTGCGGCATCGGTCATCATCTCCTGTGATCGCGACAGCGTCCTCACCGGCTGCCTCTCACCCTGGCTACGAACAGCCCCGCCCGAATACGACACCTCCGGTCGACATCAATCCAGCCAAGATCAGCTTCGCTCTCGTGTCGCGCGGCGTGCGGCGTGCGGCGAGTACACACGCCGCGCGGCCTTGGCGGTCGTGGGGCGTGTCGGCGGTCAATGGCCGGTCGGGTAGAAGCTGCCCGGTCCGCGAGCGCGACGGGGTCAATCCTCGCCTGTCGTGCTTGGCTGGCCTGGTTCGGCGCGTCTGCGACGGCGCAGCGTCATGGTGACCAGCGTGCCGACGCCGATGACTATGACGATGACGCCGGAAGTACCTACGGCCCAGCCGGTGGTAACGCCGCTGTGCTGAGCCTTGTCCAACGCGGGGGCGGTGACGTGCGTTGCGGGTCCGGTGGTGGCAGCCGCGATCACCGTCGGCGCACTCGCGCTCACCGCGGACGGGGGCGATGGTGGCACAGTCGACGCCTCCTGGCGGGAGCGCGCCGACGCCTTGCTCGAGCGCGCCGGAGTCGCACTGGAGCGTGCCGGAGTGCGGGGGGTCTTCGTGGCCGCACCCGCGATGTAGATCTGGAAGCTCAGGTCCACGTCATCAGTGCCGCCCTTGCGGACCAGCGCCTCGTAGAAACCGAATCCGGCGGACTGCCGCTCGGGATGCTGCACCGCATGGATGATCTTGTATCGCAGCACAACCGTCTGGGATGCGCCGACGGCCAACGGCCCCGGACTGGGACAGTACTGCCCGCCGTTGGGGTCCGGACGGCACCCACCACCGCTGACGAATCTGGTGCCCGGCTGGGTCTCCACGCCGGTCAGTGCCCACTCCGGCTCGATCGTGGGTCCGTGGTTCTTCACCGTCACGCGGATGCTGACCGTGTCGCCCACCCGTCCCTTCGCGTTCGTGGTGGACACCGACAGATGGGTGGAATCTTCCACGCGAGCCACGTGAGCCCAGCTCGGCGGCGACGGGGCGAGCAGCACCGCGCCGATGGCCAGAATGCCGGACAACACCGAACGTCCTGAACGTGCGCACCAGACGCCACGGGTAAGCCCACCCGCGCCTGCGTACATCTGAGTCCTCCCACCGAGTCCGTGGGCGGACCCCGTACCCATGCCCATCGGGTTGAGAAGCATATCGGTCCGCTGGCATGTCCGGCCGCCCCGTGACCGGCACATGCTAGCCACCGCCGGAGGGCTACCAACGCCAAGATCAGACGTGCTCTCATGCCGCAGAGCTCGCGCGTCGCCAGCCGGGAGCCGTCACGTCGCGCCGCCGGCCACTCACGCCGGCTGCCGCGCGGCCCGCTGGCGTCCGCAAGCCAGTTCAAGAAATATGACGCAAGGTGTCAGGTTTTGGGTGGAGCATAGGTTCATCGGTCGGCGCCGGTGATAGGCGCCGACCACAGAACAGATAGATATACGGAAAGACAAGGACCTTCATGCGCGAAACCCCAGAGGATCTCGAAGAGCTCCAGGCCCTCCTTGACGCCTCCCTCGCCCGCTCCACCTCCCACCTCCGCTCGATCATCAACACCGCGCGCACACTGAACGCGGAGCAGCTCACCCAGGTCCTCACCGGCATGTGCACCCTCGCTCTGTCCAGCGTGACGGCAAAGGGTGAGCCGCGGATCAGCGGTGTCGACGGGCACTTCCTGCGAGGCAAGTGGTACTTCGGCACCGCGCGCGACGCGGCCAAGGCGCGCCACCTCGCGGCGCGGCCCGCCGTCAGCGCCGCACACATGCGCGGTGAGGACCTCGGCGTCTTCACGCACGGCAAGGTGGAGATCCTCAACCCCCAGGACGGCGACCAGGCCAGGGACTGGCCGGACGTGCTCGCGTACTTGAAGGACTTCTACGGCGACGACCTCTTCGACTGGGACAACGACGTGGTCTACTACCGGCTGCATCCGCACTGGATGACCGTCTATGCCCCAGACATTGCAAAGCTCACCATGGCGTCCCAGCCCTGATCCACAGCACGGGCCAGCCGATGCGCGTTTGAGACCCGTTTCCGTCAGAGGTCTCGTTACCGCCTAGCAGGGCTGAACGCGGCGTCCGCGGTGGCCTGGTCGACTAGCTTTCACAGGGTCGCCGCCAGCACCTCCGGCCCGTACGGCGGCAGGCTACGACACCACCGCCGGCCGGCCAGACCGCCTACCCCCGATGAGCAGCACCACCACACCGATGACCAACATGCGCGCTGCCTCATGCCTGGCAGTACAGCACACCATCATCGCCATCGATCACTGCGCCGGCAGGGTCGCGCCGTCACAGCGCAGCCACCCGCGAACCACCCAGGTGGCGGCCGCCACGCCCCGTGGCCTGCCCCCGTGCCTGGGGCAACGGGTTGAAGACGTCCAAGGAAACCAGTGACGGCTCGGCCGAATTTGGCCAGGGGGCCCACTCCCGATTCTCCGGTGGCTCGGGTCTGCGGCCAGCGGTGGAGGGCGGGGCGGCCGTATCCGGAGGAGGGTCGCGGCTCCGCCGGAGGTGTCGGTGCGGGCACTCCATGCTTCGAACACACCACGCGCGACGTCAGCGGAGTCCAGGCCGAGTTGCTCGGCGGCGGCCTCGGCCAGGTCACGAGTGGTATGTGGGGCGTCCCGGCCCTGACGCCACGCCCGACGCCGAAACCAGGTGTCGTCGGGGGTTCTAGCCGATCAGTAGCGCAGGGGAGAGGAAGGTTGCCTGGCGACAGGTTGACTGCCGTCCTCACGCCGCTAATGTTGAGCCGGTTTGACTCGACCATCGGGGAGTGCGGAGAATGACGCCGTTGGCCGTCGGGCAGAGACGCAACATCGTTTTGTTTGTCGTGGTCTCCCTGGTTTCCGGATTCGGCGGCACGGCAATGTCCCTGGTCGCCGGCATCTGGGTCATGGCCCTGACCAATTCCGCCAGCCTGGCCGCTATGGCGGGCTTCTGCGTCTTCTTCCCGACCCTTTTCGGGCCGCTGCTGGGCGCACTCGTCGACCGGTTGCCCCGCCGGCCGCTGCTGTTCTGGACGAATCTGGTGGTAGCCGCCCTGCTCCTGCTGCTGCTGGCCGTGCGATCCGCGGATCAGGTCTGGCTGTTGTACGTCGTGATGCTCGGGTATGGGATCAGCTACGTGTTGCTCGACGCCGGTGAGGCCGCATTGCTGCCGGCTGCGCTGCCCGGTGAGGCACTGGGACGGGTGAACGGCCTCCGGATGAGCGCGCAGGAGGGGGCCAAGCTCTTGGCGCCGTTGCTCGGCGCGGGTCTCTTCACGTTGCTGGGCGGAGCGGGGGTCGCGGCTCTTGCGGCCGCCATGCTGGTCATCGCCGCCGTACTCTACCGGCTCATTCGGGCAGCGGAGTCGCTGCCACCGAGGCAGCGACGGCGAATCGTGGACGAGACCCGGGAGGGCATCCGGTTCCTGCTGCGGGACGCCCGCCTGCGGGCAATCGTGCTCGTCGGCGCACTCGTCGTGACGATGTCCGGCCTCACGACGGCCGCCACGTTCGCCGTGGTCGACGAGGGTCTGGGACTGTCGGTGGCGTTCATGGGCGTGCTGTCCTCCGCGCAGGGTGCCGGTGCTCTGGCCGGAGGACTCCTCACCGGACGACTGATGTCCAGGCGGGGGGAGGCACTGGTCGGCACGTTGGGCGCGGTCCTGTTCGCTGTCGGCACCGCGGCGCGCCTGCTGCCCTGGACGCCCGGCGTCGTGGCCAGCAGTGTCGTCGTCGGTGTGGGCCTGCCCTGGACGGTGGTCGCGGCGATGACTGCGGTGCAACGACAGACGCCACACGACCTGCTCGGGCGGGTCGCCGGTACCGCCAGCACCCTCGTGTTCGGCCCGATGGCAATAGGCATTCCGTTGGGTGCATGGCTCGTGGCCGTCGCGGACTACCGCCTGACCCTCGTCGGGGTGGCGATCCTGACCATGATTGGCGGCCTGCTGTTGACGGGCCGTGCGTCTCTCAAGAGGTCCGACGGTGAAGGCGCGGTGACAGGCGGAGGCGCGACGCCGGACAGGGCAGGCACAGCGGACAGCGGGGCGGCGGCCGAGACCGGATCCGCCGCGCGGTAGGACGGCGCCGGGGGGGTTCGCGCGTCGGACGGCGACGCACAGAGCCCCCGGGCTGGGCCCAGGAGGTCGAGTGATCGCTCGGGGCAGCTGCGTCACCGTCCCCGGTCCCGCCCGGACACCGGGTTCCTTGCCGCTCATCCGCTGGTCGCCAGCCCTTCTCGTGGTGATCCTGCCCCGGCGCTGCTGAGCGTCCGCGCGGCCGCCCATGCGTGCCGTGAGCGGCGACAGCCGACCGATGACCGCGCGCCGGCCGATGCGTGCCGGGCCCGACGCGTTGCCTGGTGGCCGGCTGTCCTCGGCGCCGGCGGCGAGGCAGCCCGCGCTCGTCCGTCTCGAACTTCGCTCCACCATGGACGGTCGGCTCGTCGCCGACGCGTCGGCGGCATCCGCGCAGAAGACCCGACTCGGCCGGCCCCTCGGGGGCTCGGGTCGTGTCCCGCCGGCGGGACAGGGCGGGGGTTCCCGACGTGCCGGAACGGCACGGGCGACGTGGACTCCGGCGTGTGACGGACTGGCCGATTCGGCAACGGGCCGACGAAAGTGAGCTGACAGGCAGGCCGAACAGAATTCATCGGGACGCCGTATGGCAGCCGATGTCGAGACCATGGCGGAACTGGTCGCAGGGTCTCGCGTACGGCCCGATTCGAGAGGGCCTGATCTTGACAAGTCCGACACGGCCCGGAGTTTTGTATCCCACACTGGGCAGCATTCTCGGTGACGAGGAGATAAGGGCCGTCGCCGATCTGCTGCTGTCGCGCGAGCGGTTGTCGCAGGGCTCCTGGAGGCAAAAGTTCGAGGAAGCGTTCAAGACCCACACGGGTGCTAGGCACGCCCTCACGGTGACCAGCGGAACCGTCGCTCTCCGGCTGGCGATCCAACTCCTGGACCTGCAGCCGGGCGACGAGGTCGTGGTGACGCCGCAGACCTATCAGGCGACGGCGCAGCCGCTGCTCGACTACCAGGCGACGGTGCGCTTCTGTGACGTCGATCCGAACTCGCTGAACGTGGACGTGCGGAGGCTCGCGGAACTGGTGAACCACCGCACGAAGGCGGTGATCATCGTCCACTACGGTGGCCTGCCGGCCGACATGACCACTATTCGGGAACTGGCGCAGCGTCACGATTTCGTCATCATTGAGGACTGCGCTCACGCACTCGGCGCCGAGTACCTCGGCGATCGGCCGGGAGCACTCGGCGACATCGGTTGCTTCAGCTTCCACTCGACGAAGAACATCACCACCCTCGGCGAGGGCGGCATGCTGACGCTGAACCGTGACGACTGGGCCGAGCGCATCATTCGGCTGCGCAACAACGAATGCGACGCGGTGTACCGGCCGGCCGCACCGGACCTGCCGAAGGTACCGCGCGCCATGTTCGACGGGCTGGCCCACAGCAGCGAGTGCGTCGGAGTACGCGCCGCTGGGACCAACGCCACGCTGAGTGAGCCGGCCGCTGCCGTAGGCCTGGTGCAACTCGGAAAGCTGGCGGCGCTCACCGAGGCGCGGCGACGCGTCGCGGCTCAGCTCGACGAGGCCCTTGCGGCTCATCCGGGTGTGCGACTCCAGGTGGCGCACGACGGCGTTCGCCACTCGTACCACCTGTACACGATGTTCGTCCGGCCGGAACAGGGGATCGTGCGGGACCGGGTCGTCGAGCGCCTGGTGCAACTCGGGGTGGACGTGTGGCTGCGGTACTTCCCGGTGCATCTGCTACCCGAGTGGCGCAACCGAGGCAATGGGCTCGGCGACTGCCCGGTCGCCGAGCGGTGCTGGTTCGAGGAACAGATCAACCTGCCGTGCCACCCGGGCTTCGGCGATGTCGACGTGAAGACGATGGTCGCCGCGCTCGGCGACGCGCTGGACTACGGGACCCGTTCCTAGTGACGGCTGAGGGGAGCATCTGATGACGAGCGCGGACAGGACGTTCGACGTCGCCGTGATCGGCGGTGGTGCTGTCGGTCTGGCAGCGGCGTGGCAGGCGAGTGCCGCGGGGCTGTCCGTTGCGCTCTTCGAGCGGGGACCGCTCTTCCACGACAACGGAAGCTCCGGCGGCGCCGAGCGGCAGTGGCGTGTGCAGTACAGCGAGGAACAGCTGGCCCGCCTGGTGCTCGCGTCCGTCCCCGTGTGGGATCGACTGGAGCAGGCCATCGACCGTCCGCTGGTCCATCGCACCGGCAGCCTGTGGTTCGGCGACATCGACCAGGACAGCAACGAGGGGCAGATCCGGGCGGCGGCGGCCGTGCTGGAGCGACTGTCCCTCGGTTACGAGTGGGTCGGGGCCCGGGACATCGAGAAGCGGTACGGGTTCGCCAACCTGCCGGAGCACTACCAGGGTTTCTACCAGCCTGACGGCGGCGTGATCGATGTGCGGGGGACACTTTGGGCGCTGTACACGCTGGCGGTGGCCGGCGGGGCCGACATTCGGCCCCAGGTGTCCGTCCTGGGTCTGGAACCTACCGGCGACCACGTGGAGGTGATCACCGGTGACGGCAGCGTCCGTGCCCGTACCGTAGTCGTCGCCGCCGGTGCGGGCACTTCACCGCTGCTGGAAGCGCTGGGGCTCCGGCTCGGGATGCGGACCTTCGAGATGCCGTCGGCCTACTTCCGGTTGCGGGACCCGTCGCTCGACTATCCGACGTGGTTCGCCTTCGAACCGCCCACCGAGGCCGACGAGGCCCTCTACTACGGGTTCGGCCGCAGCCCGTGGGGTCGCCGCGACCTGGTCCGGGTCGCGCCCGACTCGGAGGCACACCCGCTTTCCGACGCCACGCAGGCCACCGGCGTGGCCCGGGACGACGACATGGCCAGGCTCTCCGCGTGGGTCGCCCGGCACCTGCCGAACCTCGACCCGACGCCCCTGCAGGCGTCGACATGTCTGGTCACGCTGCCCGACGAGCATCATCAGGCGTTCCGTGTGGGCCGGGTCCCGGGTGCCGAACGAGTCGTCTACTGCACCTCGGGCTGGATCTTCAAGTTCATCCCGATGCTGGGCCAGGTCTGTGTCGACCTGGCGCTGCGGGGCGCGGTGGCCCGTGACGTAGCCGACCTCCTGCCGGGCTCATGACGCTCTCCACGCGAGACCGCGAGCCGGAGCCCGTACCGCCGCTGGCCGGCCCTGCCCCGTCCACGACCACGACGGGCCTCGGCGTCGACGGCATCGCCGAGGCGTTCGCCCGGGTGGTCGCATCCGCTCCGGACGCGACGGCGGTGGTCAGTGCCGGCCGCAGGTTCTCCTACCGCGAGCTGGACCACCGGGCCGACGCGCTGGCCGATGCGCTGCCCGATCACGTCGGGGTGGAATCGGTGGTGGGTGTGTGCCTACGTCCCGGGGTGGACCTGGTCGCGGCCGTCCTGGCCGTGGCCAGGCGTGGCGCCGCCTTCCTGTTGATGGATTCGGCCCACCCCCGGGAACGCCTGGCCCACCTGGTGCGCGCGGCCGGCGCGCGCTGCGTGCTCGTACCCCGAGGGCTGTCCGACGCGTCCATCGGCGGCGCGGTGCCGATCGTCGCCGCTCACAAGTCGCTGGCACCTGACCCGCCGGCACGGTCGCCGCAGCGGGTCGGGCCGGACAACCTCGGGTACGTCGTCTTCACCTCCGGATCGACGGGAGCGCCGAAACCTGTCGGGGTGGGACAAGGCGCCCTGCTGAACCTCATCCGGTGGACGGCAGGGGAGTACCGGATACGCCCGGACGACCGGCTGTTACCCACTCACGCGCCTGGATTTGACGCGTCCGTACGGGAACTGCTGCTACCGCTGTTGACCGGAGCGAGCCTCGTGCTGGGCGACGGCGACGAGCGATTCGAGCCGGCGAGGCTGCTGGACGTCGTCTCGGCCGAGGGCGTCACCCTGCTCGACGTCGTGCCGACCCTGTTGCGCCATCTGCTGGACGAGCCGCAGGCGGGCATTCGGCTGGCCCCGGTACGCCTGCTGACCTGCGGCGGTGAGGAACTGCCGCCGTCCACGGCACGGCGCCTGCGCTCCGTGGCGCCGTGGATCCGGCTGTACAACCAGTACGGTCCCAGCGAAGCCACCGTGGCTGCCACCTCCTGGTCGTGCACCGACCAGGAGGACGACGAGAGGTCACCGATCGGCACTCCGATCGTCGGGGCGCGCGCGTACGTGCTGGGCCAGGACCTACGACCTGTCGCCCAGGGCTTGCCAGGCGAACTGTTCCTCGGCGGTCGGGGCGTGGCACGCGGCTACCCCGGTGTCGCCGACCTGACCGCGGAGCTCTTCCTGCCGGATCCCTTCCACGGAGAGCCCGGGATGCGGATGTACCGCACCGGTGACCTGGTCAGGGTCCAGGACGACGGCAACCTGGTCTTCCTGGGCCGGCTCGACGACCAGGTGTCGGTGGGCGGCCACCGGATCGAGCCAGGCGAGGTGGCCGCGACGCTGCGCCGTTTCGCGGCGGTCACCGACGTCGCCGTGGTACCCGTCCACGACGGGCCCGGCGCACCGTGCCTGGCCGCCTACGTGGTGCCTGCCGGCGACGGGGTCGACGAGAGCGCCTTGCGCGATCTCCTGGCCCAGCGGTTGCCGTCGTTCATGATGCCCCGCCATGTGTCCGTGGTGGATCGGTTGCCTGTCACCGATACCGGCAAGATCGACCGTGGTCGACTGCCCGCCCTGACCCGGGCGCAGGGCGCGCGACCGCCCGGCACCGATACCGAGCGGGCGATCGCCGAGGTGGTCCGGGCTGTCCTGGGCCTGGGCGTCGTCGGCGCCGACGACGACGTGTTCGCCCTCGGGGCCGACTCGCTGGGCGCCACCCGGATAGCCATGCAGGCCGGCGCCGTGCTCGGCGTACACCTGGAAGTGCACGACGTGTTCACCCACCGCAGCGTGGCTGCCCTGGCAAGGGCCGCAGCGGACGCGCCACCGACCCGGGACGTGCCCGCCGACGAGGCGGATGTGGCGCCGTACGAGCTTTCCCTGGCCCAGCGGCGGCTGTGGTTTCTCGACCAGCTGAACACCGGCAACATCGCCTACAACGTCTGCGTGGGCTACCAGGTCAGCGGAAGACTGGATGTCACCGCCCTCACCGAGGCGCTGCGCGCGGTCGCCGTCCGGCACGAGTGCCTGCGTGGCACGATTGTCGCAGCGGACGGCCGTCCACGGGTCCGGTTGCTGCCGCCGGAACAGGTGATCGGCCAGCTCACGGTCCGGGCCGTCGTCTCGCCGGCGGAGGCTGAGAAGGCCGCCCGCGTCGAGGCGGCAAAACCGTTCGACCTCGCGGTCGGACCGCTGATGCGGGCCACTGTGCTGCGGATCGGCCCGACCGAACACCTGCTGCTGGTGGTCGTGCACCACCTGGTCTTCGACGGCTGGTCGCTGGGACCGTTCGAGCGGCACCTGTCCGACGCCTACCGTGACGCCCTGGTCGGGCGGCCTCGCACGCCCGCGTCGAGCCGGCAGTACCGGCACTTCGTGGCGTGGCAGCGGCGGCACCTGTCGGAGGAGCGCATCAGCGACGTCGTCGGCTACTGGTCCCGCAGACTGTCGGGGCTCGACCTCGTCCTGGAGATGCCGGGGGACCGGCCCCACCCGGCGGTGCCCTCGTACCGGGCAGCCGCCGTCCCGGTACGCCTTCCGGCACCCGTCGTGGTGGAACTGCGGCGGCTGGCGGACCAACGGCGGGCGACGCTGTTCATGGTGACCTTCGCCGTCTACCAGTTGCTCATCGGGCGCTACACCGGGCGCGACGCGTTCGTCGTCGGCTGCCCGTCGGTCGGCCGGCCCGGGTCGGACTTCGAGGACATGGTCGGCTTCTTCGTGAACACGCTGCCGATGCGGGCCGACCTGTCAGGCGACCCTTCGTTCGCCGGTCTCGTGGAGCGGGTGCGGGACACCGCGACGAGTGCCTATGCCCACCAGGACCTGCCCTTCGAGCGCCTGGCCGAGCATCTTGCGCCGGCCCGCGACCTGAATCGCAACCCGGTGGTGCAGATTTGGTTCGACCTGTTCTCCGCGCCGGACTCGTTGGACCTGCCCGGCGCGACGAGTCGCTGGCATCCGCCGGCCACCGTCGCGACCAGGTTCGACCTGGAGCTGCACCTGTCTGACAGCCCGTCGGGGGCGCTGGACGGAGAACTGGTCTACGCCACCGACCTGTACGAGCGCGAAACCGTCGAACAGTACGCGCGACACTTCGAAAACCTCGCCCGGCTGGCTGCGGCGCGGCCGGACATACCGCTGTCCGAGGTCGACATGCTGCTCGACGAGGAGCGCGACCGGATCCTGCACGGCTGGACCGACACAGCCGCACCGTATCGCGCCGACCGTACGGTCCCGACGCTTTTCGAGGAGCAGGTCGCCCGTACGCCGGACGAGGTGGCGTTGGTCTTCGACGGCGTCCGGATGTCGTTCGCCGAGTTGAACCGTCGCGCGAACCGCCTGGCCCACCACCTGCGCGGGTGCGGCGTCCGGCGCGGCCAGGTCGTCGCGTTGTTCCTGCCGCCGGGGCTGGACGCCGTCGTCGGCCTGCTGGCGGTCGTCAAGACGGGCGCCGGGTACCTGCCCGTCGACGTCGACAGCCCGGGCGAGCGGGTCGCCTTCATGCTCGCCGACGCCGGCGCGGAAGTCGTGCTCACCCTCACCGCTCTGGCGCCCGACCTGCCGCTGTCCGTGGTGTGCGTGGACGCCGACTCGGCCGTCATCGCCAGCTGTGTCGCCACCGACCCGACCCGGACCGCGGCGCCGGACGACCTGTTGTACGTCATCTACACCTCCGGCTCCACCGGGCGCCCCAAGGGGGTGGTGATGACCCACCGGCCGCTGCTCAACCTACTCGACTGGCAGCTTCGTCGGGCCGAGCCGGCCGGACCCACGCTGCAGTTCTCCGCCCTGCACTTCGACATCTCGTTCCAGGAGATGTTTTCGAGCTGGCTCTGCGGCCGCCCGGTCGTCCTGCTCGACCGGGACCAGCGGCGCGATCCGGAGCAACTCCTCGCGGTGATGACGGCCAACGGCGTGCGGCGGCTGTTCTGCACCCCGCTGGTGCTGGAACAGATCGCGCAGGCGGCTGCGGGCGGTACCGAACTGCCGCCGCTCGCACAGATCGCCACCGCCGGTGAACAACTGCACCTGACCGCCGAGGTGCGTGACCTACTGCGCCGGCTCCCCGGCGTCGTCCTCGACAACCAGTACGGACCGACGGAAGCGCACGTCGTCACCGCCGAGATGCTCTCGGGCGACCCGCAGGACTGGCCGGTGTTTCCCCTGGTCGGTAGCGCGATCGCGAACACCCGCATCTACCTGCTCGACGAGCGGATGCGGCCGGTGCCGCCACGGGCCGCGGGTGAGGTGTACGTCGGCGGCACCTGCCTCGCCCGTGGCTACATCGGTCGTCCGGACCTCACCGCGGACCGCTTCGTGCCGGATCCGTTCGGTGTCGAACCAGGAACGCGCCTCTACCGCACCGGCGATCTCGCCCGCTGGACCCTCGATGGCCGCCTCGAGTTCCTCGGCCGGACCGACCACCAGGTCAAGATACGCGGACACCGTGTCGAGCTGGGCGAGATCGAGGTGAGCCTCACCGGCCATCCGGATGTCGCGGAGGCCGCGGTGCTGGCCGTGGGTCACGGGGCGAATCGGAGCCTGGTGGCCTATGTGGTTCCCCGTCGAGACGGCGCGCCCGACCCGAAGACCCTGCGTGGGTTCCTGCTCGCCCGGCTGCCGAGCTACATGATCCCCTCGGCGTTCGTCACCGTGCCGGCGCTGCCGCTCACCGCCGCCGGCAAGCTCGACCGCGCCGGACTGGCCGCGCTCGACGACCAACGGGGTGACGCCGAGCGGGATTCGGCGATCCTGCAGCCACACGAACGGATCATCGCGGACATCTGGGCGGGACACCTGTCCGGACAGGTCGGCATCGATGACGACTTCTTCGGTCTGGGCGGCCACTCGTTGATGGCCACCAGCGTCGTCCACGAGATCCGGACTGCTTTCGACATCGCACTACCGCTACGGGCGATCTTCGAGAACCGGACCGTCCGGGAGTTGGCCGCGACGGTGGCGGCGGCCGTGGTGGCACAGATCGAGGCCATGACAGACGACGATGTCGCCGCCGCCGTTCACGACACCACGCCCCACGCTGCGGGGAACGGGCCGGCGGGACACGAAAGGAGCTAAGAGATGCGGGTAATTGACGGTGCGACGGTGCGATCCATACTGTCGCCTCGAGAGCTGGTGCAAGCGATGGGCGAGGCGCTCGCCGACTTCAGCACCGGTCGCGTCGCGCAACACCCACGGGTGACCGTGGAGTCGACGACCAGCCCGGGACGGGTACTCATCATGCCGTCGGCCAGCGCCGACGCGGGGATGGGCCTGAAAGTGCTGTCCATGTTCGACCGCAGCGCCGAACGCGGTCTCCCGCACGTGCAGGGCGTGCTGATCCTCCTCGACCCCACGTACGGGGAGCCGCTCGCCGTCATCGACGGAGTCGCGCTGACCGAGATCCGGACGGCCGCGGTGACCGCCCGGGCCACGGCGCTGCTGGCTCGGCCCGAGGCGTCGCGCCTGGCCGTCATCGGCGCCGGCGTGCAGGGACGGGCGCACCTAGCCGCCCTCGCCGACCTGCGTGACTGGTCGCGGATCTCCGTGTTCAGCCGGACCGCCGAACGCGCCGAGCAACTCGTCGGGTGGGCGCGGCAACGGGATCTGCCGGCGGAGCTGAGCGACGATCCCGACGCGGCCCTGAAGGACGCCGATGTGATCTGTACGACGACCTCCTCGGCCAGCCCGGTCGTCGCGGACAGCAGCATCGCTCCCGAGGGCGTGCACATCAACGGCGTGGGGGCGTTCGGGGCGACCTGCCGAGAACTGCCGACCGCCCTGGTACGCCGCGCCGAGGTCTACGTGGACAGCCGCGAGGCCGCCCTGCGTGAAGCCGGTGACGTGCTCGTGCCGATCTCCGAGGGGGTTATCGATGCCAGCCACATCAGGGCGGAGCTCGGCGAGGTGATCGCGGGGCGGCACCCGGGACGTACCGATCCCCGCGCCACGACCCTGTTCAAGTCGCTCGGTCTGGCCGTCGAGGACCTCGTCGCCGCCCGCGTCGTGTACGAGCGGGCGGTCGAACGCGGCGCCGGTGTCGTGGTGGGTGCGAGTTGACCGCCGCGACGCGACCCGACCCGCCGTCGAACGACCAGCCCGGTGAGCGGGACCGGTGGGAAGAACGGGCGTTCCGCCCGATCGGCCGGGTCACGGGCGGGCGCCCGCAGTTGTTCTGCCTCCCGTACGCCGGCGGGTCGGCGAACGGCTACGACAGTTGGCTGCCGTTGCTCTCCCGCGCGCTGGACATCTGGGCTGCCGAGCTTCCCGGCCGGGGCACCCGGTTCCACCTGTCCGCGGCCAGGGACGTCGGTGAACTTTCCGGTCAGCTCGCCGACGAGATCGAGCCCATGCTGGCCGACCGGGTCGTGCTGTTCGGACACAGCATGGGCGCGATCCTCGCGCTGGAACTGGCCCTCCGCCTGCAGGCCCGCAGGGCCCCGCTGGCGTGCCTGGTCGTCTCGGGTCAGCCCGCCCCCGGGTGGCCGCGCGAGAATCGCCTGCATCTGCTCGACGACGCGCAACTGACCGTGGCGATGAAGGCGATGGGCGGTACGCCGCCCGAGGTGTTCGACTCTGCCGAACTGCTGGAGCTGATGCTGCCGATCCTGCGCGCGGACCTTCGCATGGTCGAGAACCATCGCTTCACGCCGGGGGCGGTCGTCCGGTGCCCCCTTGTCGCGTACGGCTCGGTCGACGACCCGGACGCGTCCGCTCCCGCGATCGCGGGCTGGGCTGACATCACCGAAGGAACGTTCGAGTCACGGATGTTCCCCGGGGACCACTTCTACTTCCAGCAGCATCCTGAGGCGGTCGCCGTCGATCTCACCCGGCGCCTGCTACGCCACCTGTCCACCCCCGATGGGGCGATCTTGGGAGGGACCCAGTGAGCCAGACCGACCAGGCGTTGACGACCCGGTACCGGGTCGTGGTCAACCACGAGGAGCAGTACTCCATCTGGCCGGAGGAGCGGGAGAACCCGCTTGGCTGGGAGGACGCGGGATTCGTCGGCACGAAGGACGACTGTCTGGCCCATGTCCGTGAGGTCTGGACCGACATCACGCCGCTGAGTGTACGCACCGCGCTTGGCAGCCACGAGACGACCTGAGGACGGACATGGCACTGGTCAGGTACGACCGGCAGATCGACGAGGTGACCGAGAGGTTCCTGGCGGACGCCCGGCGTTCGACGTGGGACCCCAAGGTCACCGCGCGGGCTGCACTGGAGAAGATCCGCCCCACCGACCCGATGCTGGAGCTGACCTGGAACCTGGCCAGTGGGAGCGTCTACGCCGAACAACTGGGCCTGGAGGCGGCAAGCGTCATCGTGACGGAGAGCCCAGACGCCACCGCCAAGCTCATCGGCGCCACCGCCGTCGGCGACGAGGGACGACACAGCGCCGTCTTCGCCTACTACGCCGAGACGATCGGTGGAGCGGTGGCACCTCCACCCGAGCCCATCGACGCGCTTTCGCGCGGCCTGATGGCCATGGCGCATCCTGCCGACCGGGCGCTGGCGCACATGCTCCTCGAGGGGTTCGCAGCCGACGAGTTCCTGTGGTTCGTCCGCGGTCTGCGCTCGACCGGCCTTGCGGACGTCTACCGACTCGTACGCCGGGACGAGTCGCGACACGTCGGTCTCGGGATGAACTACCTGACGCGAGGGGTGGGCGCGCGCCTGCTGTGCGAGACGTCCGCCGAAGATCTGTTGCGCAGCGAGGAGTTCGTCGTGCGTTACAGCGATCTCAACTCGATCGAGACCCTGGTCCGCCAACTCAACAGGGGCGTGCTCCCCGGGCGCGTGGCGGGTTGGATGCGTCGCCGCCATCAGAAGCGAATGTCGATCATCTTCGCCGCCCGCCCGGATGGGCCGGAACTGCAGGCGTACCGCCGAAACCATCCGGTGTGGGCCGTCCAGTGACGGTGGAGACCTCGGGAGAATCCATGATCCGTAGTGCAGGAGACCTGTCCACCGACCGCGCCGAACTGCTGCGACGTCGACTCAACGGTATGACGGGCTCGGCGGTCGCCGACGAACAGGGCATCCGGCTGGAGCCGGTGGCGCGGGGGGAGCGGTGGGTACCGTCGTTCGGGCAGCGCCGGTTGTGGTTCATGGACCAGTTGCAGCCCGGAATCCTCGCCTACAACATGGCGGACGTCGCCTACCGGATTCGTGGTCGGTTGGCGGTGGGGGTGTTGGCGCGGGCGTTGGATGTGGTGGTGCAGCGGCATGAGGTGTTGCGGTGTTGTTTCGAGGTGGTGGGTGGGGAGCCGTTTGTGCGGTTGGGTGCGGTGGCGGGGTTGCGGGTGGTGGATCTGCGGGGGGCGGTGGATCGGTTCGAGCGGTTGGGGGTGTTGGCGCGGGAGCAGGCGGAGGGTGTTTTTGATCTGGGTGGTGGTCCGCTGTACCGGGTGATGTTGGTGCGGTTGGATGATGAGGATCAGGTGTTGTTGGCGACTTTTCATCACAGTGTTTTTGATGGGTGGTCGATTGGGGTTTTTCAGCGGGAGTTGTCGGCGGCGTATTCGGCGTTGTTGGTTGGTGGGCGGCCGGAGTTGCCGGAGTTGGTGGTGCAGTATGGCGATTATGCGGTGTGGCAGCGGGAGCGGATGACGCAGCCGGTGGTGCGGGAGCAGTTGGCGTATTGGCGGGAGCGGTTGGCGGGTGTGCCGGAGGCGGTGCAGTTGCCGGTGGATCGGCCGCGTCCGGCGGTGCCGTCGTATCGGGGTGGGTTGGTTGATTTCCGGGTGGATGCGTCGGTGGTGGCGCGGTTGCGGGAGTTGGCTTCGGGTTCTGGGGCGACGTTGTTCATGGTGGGGTTGGCGGCGTTTCAGGTGTTGTTGGCGCGTTACAGCGGTGTGTCGGATGTGGTGGTTGGTGTGCCGGCGGCGGGGCGGGTGTCGGCGCGGTTGGAGTCGTTGGTCGGGTTTTTTGTCAATTCGTTGGTGATGCGGTCGGATGTGTCGGACGATCCGAGTTTTGTGGAGTTGTTGGGTCGGGTGCGGGAGACGGTTCTGGACGCTTTTGCTAATCAGGACGTGCCGTTCGACCGGCTGGTGGAGGAGTTGGCGCCCACGCGTGACCTCAGCCGCAACCCACTCGTGCAGACCTGGTTCGACCTCTTCTCGCCGGGTGACACCCTGCCCCTGGAGGGCCTGCAGGTCGAACCCTTCCCGGTCGACTCGGTGACGACTCGGTTTGATGTGGAGTTGCATTGTGTGGGTGGGGCGGACGGGTGGGATTGTCAGTTGATCTTTGCGCGGGATTTGTTCGACGAGGCGAGTATGCGTCGGTTCGCGGGGCATTATCGGCGGTTGTTGGAGTCGGTGGCCGCTGATGCGGGTCAGCGGTGTTCGCGGCTTGCGGTGGTGCCTGGTGACGAGTTGGCGCAGGTGTTGGTGCGGTGGAACGACACCGGTGTGGACCGGGTCGGTGGGCGGACGTTGGTGCAGCGTTTCGCGCAGCAGGTGGCGAGGTCTGCGCAGGCGCCGGCGGTGGTTGGTGGTGGGCAGCGGTTGAGCTACGCGGAGTTGGATGCGCGGGCTGACCGGGTGGCGGGGTTGTTGGCGGGTCGTGGGGTGGGCGTCGAGCAGGTGGTGGGGGTGTGTCTGCCGCGTGGGGTGGACCTGGTGGTGGCGGTGCTGGGGGTGCTCAAGGCGGGTGCGGCCTATCTGCCGTTGGACCCGCAGCAGCCGGTCGAGCGGAGTGCCTACATGCTCGACAATGCCGGGGCCCGGTTGGTGCTCACCGATGCGGCGGGTGTCGCGGGGTTGTCCGCCGGTGTGCAGACGGTCGACGTCGGCGCGCTACCGGAGCCGGAGTCCGAGGCCGATGCCCGGGCGGTGCCGGTGTCGCCGGCCTCACTCGACAACCTGGCCTACGTCATCTACACCTCCGGCTCCACGGGACAACCCAAGGGCGTGGCGATGTCGCACGGGCCGTTGGCGAACCTCATCGACTGGCAGTTGCGGCGCAGCCAGGTCGTCGGGCCGGTGCTCCAATTCTCGTCGATCTTCTTCGACATCTCGTTCCAGGAGATGTTCACTGCCTGGCTGGGGGGCAGCTACGTGGTGCTCGTGACCGACGAGCAGCGGCGCGACCCGGAACACCTGCTCGACGTGCTCGCCGCCGAACAGGTGCGACGGCTGCACTGCCCGCCTGCGGTGCTGGCACAGATCGCGCTCGCGGCGCGGCGCATCGGCCGTCGGCTGTCACTCGGGGAGGTCGTACCCGCAGGCGAACAACTCCAGATCACTGCGGAGATCCGCGAGCTGGCGACCGCCGGGGACGGGGTCGTGATCGACAACCAGTACGGTCCCACCGAGGCACATGTGATCACCGCCGGCCGTCTGACCGGTGACCCGGCCGACTGGCCGGAGTTTCCGGGCATCGGCAAGCCGATCGCCAACACCCGGATCTACCTGCTCGATCAGCACTTCCTGCCGGTTCCGCCCGGTGCCGTGGGCGAGATCTACGTGGCCGGAGACTGTCTGGCCCGGGGGTACGTGGGCCGTGCGGACCTGACCGCCGAACGGTTCGTGCCCGACCCGTTCGCCACGGTCGCCGGGCAACGGCTCTACCGCACCGGGGACCTCGCCCGCTGGCGCCACGACGGCAACCTGGAGTTCCTGGGACGCGCCGACCGCCAGATCAAAATCCGTGGATACCGGATCGAACCCGGCGAGATCGAAGCCGCCCTGCTCCGGCATCCGGATGTCGCCGAAGCCCTCGTCGTCGCCGACCGGGGCCGCACCGGTGACACTCGATTGGTCGCGTACGCCGTCCCCGCGGGCCAGGCCCTGCCACCCGGCTCGGCACTCCGCGCCATCCTGCGTGCCTCGCTGCCGGAGTACATGGTGCCGGCGCAGGTCGTCGCGCTGTCGACCCTGCCGCTCACGGCGACCGGCAAGGTGGACCACTCGAGCTTGCCGAGTCCGGCCGAGGCGCCGGTGGAGGAGTCCGGGGACCGGGTAGCGCCCCGCACGGCCGAAGAGGCGACGATCGCGGCCATCTGGGCGGAGACCCTCGGCGTACCGGCCGTCGGCGTCGACGACGACTTCTTCGAACTCGGTGGTCACTCGCTGTTGGCGACTCAGGTCGTGGCACGGGTCCGGAGCGCGCTGCGGATCGAGCTGCCGTTGCGGGCGATCTTCGAGAACCGGACCGTGGCCACGCTGGCCGTCGCCGTTGCCGGCCGGTCGACCGGCCCAGACGAGGTGCGGCTGGAGCCGGTGGCGCGGGGGGAGCGGTGGGTACCGTCGTTCGGGCAGCGCCGGTTGTGGTTCTTGGACCAGTTGCAGCCGGGCTTGATCGCCTACAACCTCCCGCTGGCCTACCGGATTCGTGGTCGGTTGGCGGTGGGGGTGTTGGCGCGGGCGTTGGATGTGGTGGTGCAGCGGCATGAGGTGTTGCGGTGTTGTTTCGAGGTGGTGGGTGGGGAGCCGTTTGTGCGGTTGGGTGCGGTGGCGGGGTTGCGGGTGGTGGATCTGCGGGGGGCGGTGGATCGGTTCGAGCGGTTGGGGGTGTTGGCGCGGGAGCAGGCGGAGGGTGTTTTTGATCTGGGTGGTGGTCCGCTGTACCGGGTGATGTTGGTGCGGTTGGATGATGAGGATCAGGTGTTGTTGGCGACTTTTCATCACAGTGTTTTTGATGGGTGGTCGATTGGGGTTTTTCAGCGGGAGTTGTCGGCGGCGTATTCGGCGTTGTTGGTTGGTGGGCGGCCGGAGTTGCCGGAGTTGGTGGTGCAGTATGGCGATTATGCGGTGTGGCAGCGGGAGCGGATGACGCAGCCGGTGGTGCGGGAGCAGTTGGCGTATTGGCGGGAGCGGTTGGCGGGTGTGCCGGAGGCGGTGCAGTTGCCGGTGGATCGGCCGCGTCCGGCGGTGCCGTCGTATCGGGGTGGGTTGGTTGATTTCCGGGTGGATGCGTCGGTGGTGGCGCGGTTGCGGGAGTTGGCTTCGGGTTCTGGGGCGACGTTGTTCATGGTGGGGTTGGCGGCGTTTCAGGTGTTGTTGGCGCGTTACAGCGGTGTGTCGGATGTGGTGGTTGGTGTGCCGGCGGCGGGGCGGGTGTCGGCGCGGTTGGAGTCGTTGGTCGGGTTTTTTGTCAATTCGTTGGTGATGCGGTCGGATGTGTCGGACGATCCGAGTTTTGTGGAGTTGTTGGGTCGGGTGCGGGAGACGGTTCTGGACGCTTTTGCGAATCAGGACGTGCCGTTCGACCGGCTGGTGGAGGAGTTGGCGCCCACGCGTGACCTCAGCCGCAACCCACTCGTGCAGGTCTTTTTCCAACTGTTCCAGACGGCGGACCGAATGGTGCGTCTGGAGCTCGACGGCACGCGAGTCACCGCCGCCCCCGAGGAGTCGGTGACGACTCGGTTTGATGTGGAGTTGCATTGTGTGGGTGGGGCGGACGGGTGGGATTGTCAGTTGATCTTTGCGCGGGATTTGTTCGACGAGGCGAGTATGCGTCGGTTCGCGGGGCATTATCGGCGGTTGTTGGAGTCGGTGGCCGCTGATGCGGGTCAGCGGTGTTCGCGGCTTGCGGTGGTGCCTGGTGACGAGTTGGCGCAGGTGTTGGTGCGGTGGAACGACACCGGTGTGGACCGGGTCGGTGGGCGGACGTTGGTGCAGCGTTTCGCGCAGCAGGTGGCGAGGTCTGCGCAGGCGCCGGCGGTGGTTGGTGGTGGGCAGCGGTTGAGCTACGCGGAGTTGGATGCGCGGGCTGACCGGGTGGCGGGGTTGTTGGCGGGTCGTGGGGTGGGCGTCGAGCAGGTGGTGGGGGTGTGTCTGCCGCGTGGGGTGGACCTGGTGGTGGCGGTGCTGGGGGTGCTCAAGGCGGGTGCGGCCTATCTGCCGTTGGACCCGCAGCAGCCGGTCGAGCGGAGTGCCTACATGCTCGACAATGCCGGGGCCCGGTTGGTGCTCACCGATGCGGCGGGTGTCGCGGGGTTGTCCGCCGGTGTGGAGGCGGTCGACGTCGGCGCGCTACCGGAGCCGGAGTCCGAGGCCGATGCCCGGGCGGTGCCGGTGTCGCCGGCCTCACTCGACAACCTGGCCTACGTCATCTACACCTCCGGCTCCACGGGACAACCCAAGGGCGTGGCGGTCACCGTCGGCTCGTTGCTGAATCTCGTCGACTGGCATGTCGAGCGGTACCGGCTCGACGGCCGCGACGTGGTCAGTCAGGTTGCCAATCCGTCGTTTGACGCCGCGGGCTGGGAGATATGGAGCGCGTTGCTCTCCGGCGCCCGGATGGTGGTCCCGGATCCCGGCGTGGAGGCCTCCGTCGATCTGTTGGCCGAGCATTTCCAGCTCGCGCAGACGACTGTGGCGTTCGTTCCCACCCCGATGGCGCAACTGTTGCTGCGCAGAGGGCTTCCGACGACCGGGCTGCGGTACCTGCTCACCGGTGGCGACACGCTGACCCTGCCGCCCCCGGCCCAGCCGGACCCCGGCGCGAGGCTCACGGTCTGCAACCACTACGGCCCCACCGAGAACACGGTGGTCGCCACCGCCTGCACCGTGGAGCCGGGGCAGGCACGGCCACCGATCGGTCGCCCGCTGCCGAACGTGACCGTGTACCTGCTCGATGAACAGGGCGCACCGGTCGGCGTGGGTATGGCCGGTGAGTTGTACATCGGCGGCACCGCGGTGGCCCGGGGGTACGTGGGCCGTGCGGACCTGACCGCCGAACGGTTCGTGCCCGACCCGTTCGCCACGGTCGCCGGGCAACGGCTCTACCGCACCGGGGACCTCGCCCGCTGGCGCCACGACGGCAACCTGGAGTTCCTGGGACGCGCCGACCGCCAAGTCAAAATCCGTGGATACCGCGTCGAACCCGGCGAGATCGAAGCCGCCCTGCTGGCCAACAACCGCCTGCGCGAGGCCGCCGTGCGCGCCGTCGACGGCCCGGCCGGTGACCCGGTCCTTGCGGCCTACGTGGTGGCCAGGGGCATGCTGGCACCCTCCGCGGCGGAGATGCGCGCCGATCTCGCCGAGCGGGTCCCCGAGTACATGGTTCCCTCGGTCTTCGTGGTGCTGCCGGAACTGCCGCGTCTGCCGTCGGGAAAGATCGATCTTGATCGGCTTCCGGTGGCGACACCCGACGGTGACGGCTTCGTGGCTCCCCGCAACGAGCTCGAAGCGGCGATCGCCGAGGTGTGGGCACGCATCCTGCACCTGGACCAGGTCGGTGTGACAGACGACTTCTTCGGGCTGGGCGGTCACTCCTTGCTCTCCACCCAGGTCGTCGCCGAACTGCGCCGCACGTTCGGACTGGATCTGCCCCTGCGGGCGATCTTCGACCACCGCACGGTGGCGGCGATGGCCACCCTGATCGAACTTCACCGAACGGAGAAGCCATGAACACAGCTGCGGACACCGCAGCGGCGGCCATCCTCGACGTCCTAGGGGTGGGCTTTGGGCCGTCGAACCTGGCGCTCGCCGTCGCCCTGCGAAGCCACAACGACGCCGTGGCCAGGCGGAGCGAGGCCGGGACTGCGCCTCGGGACGGCCGACTGACCTTCGCCTTCGTCGAGAAGCAGCAACGATTCGGGTGGCACCGCGGCATGCTGATCGAGGGAGCCACGCTGCAGGTGTCGTTCCTCAAGGACCTCGCGACGCTGCGGGACCCGGCCAGTCCGTTCACCTTCCTCAAGTACCTGCACGAGAAGGGGCGGCTGGCGAGCTTCATCAACCAAAAGGCGCTGTTCCCCTCACGTGTCGAGTTCAACGACTACCTCACCTGGGCGGCAACGGCGTTCGACCACGTCGTCCAGTACGGCAGCGAGGTCGTCGAGGTTCGTCCGGTGGTGGTTGACGGGCGCGTCGCCCAGCTGGACGTGGTGGCCCGGTCAGGTGGCAGGACCACGGTGTCCCGCACCCGCAACCTGGTCCTCGCCTGCGGCCTGGTGCCCACGACGCCGCCTGGTGTCACCCTGTCGGAGCGCGTCTGGCACAGCTGCGAGTTGCTGGATCGCGCCAACCAACTCGACGACGCCGCGCCGCTGACCATGACCGTGGTCGGTGCCGGCCAGAGCGCCGCAGAGGTGACGGAGTACCTGCACCGACGGTTCCGGGCGGCGACGGTGTACTCGGTGTTTGCCCGCTTCGGATACAGCCCTGCCGACGACAGTCCGTTCGTCAACGGCATCTTCGACCCGGCGGCGGTGGACCTGTTCTTCCACTCGCCACCGTCGGTCAAGAGGATGCTGCTGGGCTACCACGCGAACACCAACTACTCCGCTGTCGACGCCGACCTCATCGCCGAGTTGTACCGGCGCGTGTACGACGAGAGCGTGCACGGACCGCGGCGCCTGCACATGCTCAACTCCTCCCGGGTCCAGAGCCTGGAGCCCGAACCGGCGGGGATGCGGGTCACCGTCGAGCACCTGCCGACCGGGCAGGTACGGCGGTTCGCCTCGGACGTGGTCGTCTACGCCACCGGATACCGGCCGGCCGACCCGATCCCGATGCTCGGCGACTTCGTGCAGTACTGCAAATTGGACGACAAGGGTGCCCTGTGCTTCGAGCGCGACTATCGTGTGGTCACGACCGGCGGCGTCGACTGCGCGGTTTACCTGCAGGGCGGCACCGAGGAGACACACGGGATATCCGCCTCGTTGCTGTCCAACAGCGCGATCCGGGCTGGTGAGATCACCAGGTCGATCGCAGCCGGATCGGGGACAGGACCCCCGGCGTGCGGGCCCTGATGCCGTGACCTGTACCGGGAGGACCGGTTCATGCCGAGGAACGACGTCACCTTCGGTCTTCTGGGCGCCCTGCAGGTGCGGGCCAGCGGGCTACCGCTCGATGTGCGGGGCACCGTCGTCAACCATCTGCTCGGCGCCCTCCTGATCCACGCGAACGCCTGGGTGAGCCACCGCCGGCTGGCATCGTTGACCTGGGCCGAGGCCGACGTGAGCCGTAACGCCCTGCACTGCGCCGTGGCGCGGCTGCGCCGGATGATCGGCGACGCCGGCGACCGGAACGTCGGCATCGAGCACTCCGGGGCCGGGTACCGCATCATCGTCGGACCGGACCAGCTCGACGCGGCACGCTTCTCGACGTTGGCCCGCCGGGCGGACGAGGCCGACACGCCGGACGCCCGGTTCGAGGCATTGCTGCGCGCGCTGCGGGTCTGGCGAGGCCCGGTCCTCGCGGAGTCCTCGGAATGGTTGCGGATGGACCCCACTGTGCTCGCCCTGGAGCGCGACCGCCTGGAGCGCACCTACGAGCTGGGCGACGTGGCGCTGAGGCTGGACCGGGCCGCCCTGGCGCTGCCGCTGGTGGAACGGCTCGCCGCCCACCTGCCGTTCGACGAGCCGCTACACGCCAGGTTGTTGATGCTGATGGCGGCCGTCGGGCGGCGGGCCGAGGCACTGCGGGCCTACGGGCGGATGCGCCGCCGACTCGCCGACGAACTGGGCGTGGACCCGTCCGACGTGCTGCGCGAGGCGCACCTGACGCTGCTCGATCCGCAGACTCCTACGGTCGCGCCGGCCACGGGTGCGGCGGGTGGTCGGGCCGGCCCTCGGGTGCGGGGGCTCGTCGTCGGCCAGCGGCATGCCGGCGGCCCACGCTCCGAACCCACGCCCTGGGCCGCCGCCCCCGTCGAACCGCGGTCCGAGCCCCCCGAGGCGTCGCTGCAGGGGGCCGGAGCACTCGCCCTGTCGTTCGCGGGCGCGGGCAGGTCGCTGCCGCTGGACCAGATCGCGGACGCGGTGCTCGGGCAGCGGTGACGGTGGCGCCTCGCGGACCGGCCGAGGCGTCCGTGTGCAGGCTGGTGGGACTCTAGCCCGCCTCGGGCGAGTGCGACGCGGGCGGCTGCGGGCGCGACGGCGTGACCAGCTCCGGGTCGAAGCGCACCGGGATCTCGCGGGGGCTGCGTAGCTCGGGCCCCAGCGCCCACGCCGTGTCACCGGCCGGTACGGCGAGCCGTAGCGAGGGCAGCCGGTCGAAGAGCACCCGCAGGCAGATCTCGCCCTCCAACCTGGCCAGAGGCGCGCCCACACAAAGGTGGATGCCGTGCCCGAAGGCCAGGTGCGAGGGACGCTCGGCATCGGGCTGGAACCGCGCGGCGTCGGGGAAACGCGCCGGGTCCCGGTTGGCGGCGGCGAGCGAGACGATCACTCTGTCACCCTTGGCGATGCGTACGCCCCCGAGCTCCAGGTCGGTCAGCGCGTAGCGGCTGACGGAGGTCTGCACCGGTGCGTCGTAGCGCAGTGCCTCTTCGATGACGAGCCGCCAGTCCGTCTCCCCGGCGTGGAGCCTCGTCAGCTGTGCGGGATCTTCGAGGAGCCGCAGCGTCGCAGCGGCGATCATCGGACCGGTACTCACCTGCCCGGCGCCGAGTATCACGTAGAGCATGCCTTCGAGTTCGGCCTCGCTCTGAATGTCGTTGCGGTCGAAGCCGTCGATCATGACCGTGGTGAGATCGTCGCCGCGATGCCGGCGCTTGTAGGCGATGAGTTCCCGGATGTACCCCATCAATTCGTCTGTCGCTGGTGTCGGGCGTCCCTGGCGCTGTTGTTCGTGGTAACCGGCGACGAGGAAGCGGTCGATGCACCGGCTGGCGGACATCCGTTCCGATTCCGGGATGCCGAGAAGGTCGTGCACCACCGCCCACGGGATCGGCCACGCGTACTCGGCGACGAGGTCGGCGGTGCCGCGGGCGGCGAACGCGTCGATGAGCGAGGAGCACACCTCCGTGATGCGGGGGCGTAGCCGCGCGACGGCACCGCGGCTCAGGATGGGGCTCACCAGCTTGCGGAGCCGGGTGTGCTGCGGCGGGTCCTTACCGAGCAGATCGCCCTCGTCCTCGTCCTCACCCTCGGTGGCGGTCGCCGAGTGGCGTCGTTCGTTGCTCAGCCGTGGATCGGCCAGACAGGCTCGAGCGTGCTCGTACGAGGTCACGAGCCAGGCGGTGCCCTCACCGTCCGGCCCGACCACCGAACCCACCGGCATGGTGGACCGCATCCAGTCGAAGTGGCGGTACACGTCCGGGTCGCCCCGGCCGTCGCGTCTGACGAACTCCGGCAACTCCACATGCACCATGCTGGCCGCCTTTCATACGGACGAGTGAGCGCTTCGTTCGCATCCTGGCAGCGGGCCCTGTTGGGGCGCTGTCCGCGCGCTGTCCGGCTGAGCGACGCGGTCCGGGCCATGCCCAGGCCCCGCCAACGGGCCTCGGCGGAGCGAGGCGGGACGCCGACGGCGGATTGAAAGCCCTGTGACACTCCGGATCGCGAGAATCGCGACAGTCGCTGACCGCCGGGACACCGCGGTGAGGCGTCGGCGCCCGCCGGAAACGTGCCAGCGACGGGCGGGTGGCTGCGGGTCAAGGGCCGCGCTGCCCGGCATACCCGCCTGGAACGTCCGCAGGAACTTCGATCGGAGGGTCATGACCGATCCCACTCGTAACGAACACCGTCGCGCGCCGCTCTCCTACGCTCAGCGTCGACTCTGGTTCATCGACCGCCTACTTCCCGGACGCGCGGCGTACAACATTCCGTTCGGGTACCGGATCCGGGGTCGGCTCGACCGCGATGCCCTACAGCGGGCCGTGCACCACGTCGTCGACCGGCACGAGGTGCTACGTACCCGCATCGAGACGGTAGACGGTGAGCCGTACCAGGTGATCGACGCGGACGGCGGCGAACTGCGGCTCATCGACCTCCGCGACGCGGACGACCCGGAGTCGTCGGCGCGGTGGTTGGCGGCCGCCGAGGTGGACACGCCCTTCAGCCTGAGCGCCGGGCCACTGTTCCGGGTTGCGCTGCTCCGCCTCGCCGACGAGGACCACGTCCTGCTGTGCACCGCCCACCACGCCGTGTTCGACGGCTGGTCCCTGGTGGTGCTCACCGAGGATCTGACCGCGGCGTACCGGGCGTACTCGCGTGGGTCCACGCCCCCACCGGCGAAGCCGCCGGTCCAGTACGCCGACTTCGCGCTGCGCCAGCACGCGCAGATCGGTGAGCGTGAGACGGCGGAACAACTCGAGTACTGGCAACGCCACCTGGCGGACGCGCCGATCACCCTGGAACTGCCGTCCGACCGCCGCCGGCCCGCCGTGCCGTCGGCCGCGGCGGGAGAGTTCACGTTCCCCGTCGCCGACGAGGTCGCAGGCGGAGTCCGAGCCCTGTGCGCCGAGATCGGTGCGACCCCGTTCATGGTCACCCTGGCGGCCTACGGACTCCTGCTGTCGAGGCTGGCGGGCGTGTCTGACCTGCTGGTCGGGTCACCGGTGTACGGCCGGCTCGACCCGGAGCTGCGCGGCGCCGTGGGCTTCTTCGCCAACACCCTGCCGTTCCGCATCGACCTCACCGGCGACCCGACGTTCACCGAGCTTGTCGGGCGGGTCCGGGACACCGCACTCGAGGCGTACGCGCGCCAGGCCGTTCCGTTCGACCGCATCGTCGAGGATCTGGCGCCACCCCGCGACCTGAGTCGCAACCCGGTGGTCCAGATTCTGTTCGGTCTGTTGAGCACGGGCACCGGTGTCGAGCGCGGTGAGCTGGACCTGCCGCACCTGGCGGTAGAGGAGTTCCGCAGCGGGACGGTGACGACGCGCTTCGATGTCGAGCTACACGTCTTCGAGACGCCGGACGGCGGAATGCTCGGGCGGGTCATCTTCGCCCGGGACCTCTTCGAACAGGCGACCATGGAGCACTTCGCGCATCAGTACACGGCGCTGGTCGCCTCCGCCGTGGCGGAGCCGGGCACGCGGATCTCCGAACTGGTGCGAGTCACCGATGCGGAGCGGGCGCTGCTGGACGGCTGGAGCGCCGGGAAAACGGCTCCCGCCCTCGCCGTCCGTACCGTCGCCGAGCACGTGGAGTACCAGGTCGAGGCGCATCCGGACCGGGTGGCGGTCGTGTCCGGCAGTGAGCGGCTCACCTACCGGCAGCTCAATGCCGAGGCGAACAGGCTGGCCTCGTACCTGTGCGAGTTCGGGGTGGGGCCGGAGACAGTGGTGGGCGTCTGTCTGCCGCGTGGCACCCGTGCGCTGATCACCGTCCTGGCCGTCATCAAGGCCGGCGGCGCCTACGTTCCACTGGACCCGTCGGAACCGTCGTCGCGACTGAGGTTTCTGGTCCACGACTCGCGTGCCACGCTGGTGCTTGTCGATCCCCAGACGGCGGGCCTGGTGACGGGTGGGACGGCAGAGATCGTCGGCGCTGGCGTCAGCCCGGCGGCGGAGCCGGTCAACGGCGTGGAGACACCGGTGCTGTGCCTCGACGAGGAGCTCTGGCAGCGGATCGCCCAACGGACGGCGGACAACCTGCCACGACGTGCCGGCGTGGACAACCTGTTGTATGTGGTCTACACCTCCGGCTCCACGGGACGTCCCAAAGGCATCATGATGACCCACCGCTCGAAGCTGAACATGATGAACTGGTTCGTTCGGCACTATCGGGAACGACCGCAGGTGCTCCAGTTCTACTCGATGAGTCCGGACACCTACCTGTTGGAGGTCATGCTGGCCTGGTGGACCGGCGGCACACTGGTCGTCGTGCCGGAGGAGGTCCGCCGCGACATCCCGGCGCTGGGCCGTCTCATCGAGGCACACCGGATCACCACCACGGTGCTTCCGACCGTCGTCGCCGAACATCTCGCCCGGCACGCCGAACAGCATCCCGAGCAGTTCGCCTCGCTGCGGGACGTGGCCACCACCGGTGACCGGCAGCGGATCGGCCCGTCGGTGCGACGGATGTTTGCCGCCCTTCCCGAGGCGTTTCTCGACAACCACTACGGACAGACGGAGGCCAATGTCGTCACGGTCAACCGCCTCACCCATCCCACTGACGACTGGCCGGACCAGGCCCCGATGGGACGCCCCATCGACAACCTCCGCGTGTACGTGCTGGACACCACGATGCGACCGGTGCCGGTCGGAGCCTATGGCGAGGTTTATGTCGGCGGTGCCGGCCTCGCCCGGGGATATCTGGGCCGACCCGACCTGACGGCCGCGGCGTTCGTCCCCGATCCGTCCGGCAACGGCAGGGGCGAACGGCTTTACCGCACCGGTGACCGGGCGCGGTGGCGGTCGGACGGGACCCTGGAGTTCGCCGGCCGGATCGACTTCCAGGTCAAGATCCACGGATACCGCATCGAACCCGGCGAGATCGAGTCGTGCCTGGCGGCTCTGCCGACGGTCGAGGAGGCCGCCGTGGTCTGTGACACGTCGGTGCCCGAGGCGCCTCGACTGATCGGATACGTCACGCCCCGCGCTGGGCACGAGCTGACCCCTGAGGAGGTGCGCGGCGCGCTCCGCGTCGACCTGCCCGACTACATGCTGCCGGGACTACTCCTCGTGCTGGACACGTTCCCCCGCACCGCCTCAGGCAAGATCGACCGCAGGCGGCTCCCACTGCCCGACCCGGTACCGGTCGACGGATATGTCGCGCCGGCAACCGATACCGAGAAGGCCGTCGCCGCCATCTGGGGCGAGATTCTCGACATCGCGAGGATCGGCCGGAGGGACAACTTCTTCGGTCTCGGGGGCCACTCGCTGCTGGTGACCCGCGTGGTGTACCGGCTGCGGGAGATACTCGGGGTTGATCTGCCGTTGCGGTCGATGTTCGAGGCGGTGACCGTCGCGGAACTGGCGCACGAGATCGACAAGGTGCTCGCGGGTGCGGTCCAGGACCCGCACCCGGCGCCGAACACCGCCGTTGCGGTCTCCTGAGCCGCGTGCCCGCGCCGGTCTCCCCGCGGGGCGGGTCGCCGGCCGTCCGCCCAGGACGTGGTCGACGGCGGCGGGCCGGCGGGTTGGCGCCCCACCGGCCCGTGCGCCGGGTCAGCCGGCCGCCATCCCGCCGCTGCCCGCACGCCGAGTGCTCACCTCGGGCGCGTCACCGGCGGGATCGGCCCGGTCAGGCCTGTCGCGGCCGGGCCGCCCGTGCCATCAGGCGGGCGAGTTCCCGGTGGTGGCCGCATTCGGTGGATGCGATGTCGGCCGCGACCCGGTTGCGGACGTCCGGAGCCTGTTCCTGGCTCAGCTTGAACATTGCATCGACCCGGTCCACTCGCAGTTCGAACGCGCCGACACCGGGAAGCAGGCGATCGAAGTAGCCCAACGACGCTGTCATGTCCCAGCCGGTGCCGTGCCGCTGCTCGAAAGCCTCCACGGTGGACCGGATCACCGCCAGCGTAGGCTCACCAGGCGGTAGCGGCGAAAGCCAACCGTTGACGTGAACGGCTGTGAAGTTCCACGTCGGAGCCGCCGGGGTGATGCCGTACACGGTGGGGGAGACGTAGCGGCCGGGCCCGGTGTAGACCAGCAACGCCGGACATCCGGGCCCGATCTCCGGCCACTGTGGGTTCGCGCGGTTCATGTGCCCTACCAGAATCGATTGCGAGTCCGCCGGGTCGGTGCCGTCGCGCGGTTCTGGGGCAGGCCTGATGGTCGGCACATGGCTGGCCAGCGGAACACCATTGGTCGCGGTTATCAGCGTGGCCAGGGGATGAGAATCGATCAGCTCCCACGCCCAGGACGGATCTTCCGCCTGGTATTGTCCTGGTACGTACATGTCATTCCTGTCATGTCTGGGCGGCGGCTTCGTCGGTGGCGGCTTCGTTCATCAAGCTATTAGGCCCCGGGTCGGCCGCGGTGAACGCTCCGTATATTGCGGCATGTCGTTGTCGCGCGACCGCGAGCGGGGCCTTGAATGAGGTACGCCGCGATGCGGGTGGAATGATCCGCCAACGCCGAACGGTCTCCCTCGGCAGGAGAAATTTCCAAGCGTTCCAGCGGGTCGGATCGGGTGCTTTAGAAACGGGAGTGGTTCCGGTATTCCTCCGATGTCTGGCGGTTGTGATTGCGGTCTGCGGCTGCCTCTCGGCTGCGGTTCGCGCGACCGACGTCCACTGACGTGGGCCCGGCCAAGAGGTGGCCCGTGTCCTGCTGGTGCGTGCGCGGGAGCGGAGGGTCGGGCAGTCGTGGAACCTGCCCCCGGACTGATGGTTGGCCATAGCGTTCGGCAGCGCAAGTTCCACGCATTACGATCTGTCGATCTTGAAATCCCGACCCTCAGGCGTTACGGTTGATGTTGCGGCACCGGTTAGGTGCCTGGCTCGAAGAGCTTGAGTCACGGGGGAAATGCATGAATCTCGCAAGAATTGGCATAGGGCACGAATTGCCGCGCGATATGGCATCTGCGTTTGCTCGGTCATGGTGTCGTGACGGCCTTTCCTGGCGCCGCTTGGCGTGATCTCCGTCCGGTCTGGGCTGACTGCCGAGCCGGCAGATCAATTCCAGTAGAGGGACCTCGGTGGCTTCGGCGCTCCATCTGCCTGACCGAATGACGCGCGTGAGTGAAGTTGATTCCGTGGAATCGGAGCCGATATCGAGTGGGGTGGTCATGTGCCGAACTGGTGAGCGGTTGGCGCGACGGCGGCAGGTCACGAATCCGAGGTCAGCACTCCCGCGAAGGGGAACAGGGTGAAGCGTGTACCCAGGCAGACGGCACTCAGTTCGCGGCACTTCGCCAGGCAGTCCACGAGCCCTCTTCTGGGCGAGCACGAGCAGCAGGAGGCACCGGCGCACGGCCACGGCCAGATCCTCACGACCCGGGTGGGTCTGCGGTTCCCGTCGGGGATCACGTTCGAGCAGTGGGCGGAGGCCGGACCGAAGCTCTCCAGTCTGGTCGACTCGTTCGCCTGGTGCCTCGGCGACTGGCTGGTCTACGGGCAGGACAGATACGAGGGCAGGTACGCCAAGACGGTCGAGAGGATCGGCCTCGACTACCAGACGTTGCGCAACTACGCCTGGGTTGCACGCAAGTTCGAGTCCTCCAGACGGCGAGAGAACCTGAGCTTTCAGCACCACGCCGAAGTGGCCTCGCTGCCACCGGCCGAACAGGACGCCTGGTTGGACCGTGCCGAGGGCGGCGGATGGTCCCGGAATCAGCTGCGCCGGCACGTCCAGGAGGCGCGGGGGCGGGGGACGTCCAGCCAGCCCACGTCGTCGGCCCTGCCGCGGGTGCAGGTGGAGAAAGCCCGCCTCGAATGCTGGCGGCTCGCCGCTGAGCGCGCCAGCATCGATCTGACCTCGTGGATCGTGACGGCGCTCGACGAGGCTGCCGAGCGGGCACTTGGTGCGGGCACCACCGGGGACGGGGCCGCGCCGCCGGGGCAGGTCGCAGGCTCGCCCCTGCTGCGGCTGTAGCCCCCCTGTCCCGCCGGCGGGACACCGGCGCCGTCTCGGCGGGCCGTCTCGGCGGTCGAGCACCGGACGGCGGGCCCTCAACGGAGACTCGCCACCACCCGGGCCAACCGGTCCATGCTGCTGTGCGTCTCCGACTCCATTCCGAACAGCACCGCGTCATCTCGTTGTCGGACCGACTGGAAGATGCACACAGCCTCGTACCGGGTGCCGCTTCCGACCGCCTCGAAGGTGATCGTCTCGAGCTGCACCTGGCCAGGCATGCCTTCGAACTGAAATGTCTGCACTATCCGCTCGGGCGCGACGACGTCGTGGTACACCCCGCCAATCGCGAACTCAGTTCCGCGACCGTCGCGGCTGACGTACCGATAGGTGCCGCCCGGCCTGACATCCATTTTGTCCACGCTGTTCTCGAAATCGCTCGACCCCCACCAGCGGACGAGCAGGTCCGGGTCTGTGCACGCCTTGAACACCAGGTGGCGGGGGGCGTCGAAGACGCGTCTGATCACGATGCTCTGTCGGTCTGGCTCGGCGATGAACTCCACGCCCTCACTCCTCAGCTCGGATGGTCGATGCCGCTTTCGTTCCCTACTTCAGTGCGAAACCCGCTGAACGGTTCCAGCCTGTCAAGGTTGTCTGTCGCGACGGCTTCACGGCGCCGGCACTCTGTGGCCGGTGACAATTTTCGGATATGCCTCCCGAATGACGGCGACGACAGGAATTGCGTTCTCGGTACCGATGCACAACAATGCGCCGTAGTGGTCCGGGCGCCCCGTGAAGCGTCGCAAGTCGCCTGGTTTGCTCGCGGCAGCCACGATCCGGCCCGGAATTTCTCCAGCGCACCGCCGGAGCGGTCCCATTTCGCACCTTCCACCCACCTGTCGTTCCAACTGCCCCCGGAGGACGCACCATGACGACGCTGCCATCGGTACGACTCGGTTCATCCCCGCTTACGATCACCCGGCTCGGTCTCGGCACCTGGGCGCTCGGCGGTGACGGCTGGGCCTTCGGCTGGGGGCCGCAGGACGCCTCGGAGGCGATCGCCGCCATCCGGTACGCGACGGAACACGGGGGCCTCAACTGGCTCGACACAGCGCCGATCTACGGCCATGGGCGGGCGGAGGAGTTGGTGGGTACGGCGCTCGCCGCTCTCCCGGAGGATGTCCGCCCGTACGTCTTCACGAAGTGCGGTGTGGTGTGGGGCGTAGACGCCGAGCCGGGCACCGTCGCCGGCCGGCGGCAGAGCATCGAGCGTGAGTTGGACGAGTCGCTCCGTCGGCTCCAGGTCGACTGCATCGACCTGTACCAGATGCACTGGCCCGCCACAGACGGGACTCCGCTGGAGGAGTACTGGCAGACCCTCGCCGACCTGCGTCAGAAGGGCAAGATACGGGCGGCGGGGTTGTCGAACCACCGCCTCGACGAACTCCAGCGGGCGCACCACGTCGCGCCGGTGGATTCGTTCCAGCCGCAGTTCTCCGCTCTTGCCCGAGGCGCTGCGGAGGAGATCGGTTGGTGCGCGTCGCACAGCGTGGGGGTCATCACCTACGGTGCGCTGGGTAGCGGGCTGTTGACCGGGGCGTTCACACCTGAGCGAGTCGCTGCCCTGCCGCCCAGCGACTGGCGTTCTCGCGACCCCGGATTCCGCGGGCGTGGACTGGAGAAGACGATGCGGTTGACCCGCACCCTGGCGGATGTCGCCACCGCGCACGGCGTCAGCACCAGCGCCGTGGCCATCGCGTGGGTGTTGGAGTGTCGTGGCGTGACCGGCGCCATCGTCGGAGCGCGTCGACCCGAGCAGATCGCGGACTGGCGGGCGGCGGCGACGGTACGGCTGTCGGCCGCAGACCTCCACAGGATCGCGGCCGTGATCCGGCAGGAGGCCATCGGCTCCGGGCCGAGCCACCCGCATACCGAAGCGTGGAGCGCCGACTCCACCGAATCCGGGGAGCATCACTGACCGGGTGGCACGGCACACCGTGGTGTGGTCTCGGCTGCTCATCGGTGCTCTGGGAGAAGGCGCCGCCGCAGGTAGGGGCCACTGCGATGATCGGGCACCGGGCACCCACGACTGGACAACGTTACCTGTTGTCCATCGCGCCGGGGATTGAGCTCCCTCCGTTGTCATGTCGTCGGAGCGGCAAGTCCCAGCACAGTGGTTGCGGCGACAACCGGTCGACGGGGCGCTTGTGGCAGCACCGGTGACTGCCGACCGTACGTCAACCTGTTGCGCCCCGGCCGCTGGGTTCAGGTGCCGCCGTTACGACGTGGGTGGCGGGGCGGTGGTGTGGCGGGCGACGAGGGTGGGGGAGAGCCTGACCTGCGCAGCAGGCCGTTGCCGATCGGCGATGCGGTCAAGCAGCAGTCGGGCGGCATTGGCGCCGATCTGGTGACCGGCCTGGTCGACGCTGGTCAGGGAGATGGGGCGGAAGGCGGCGAAGGTGGTGTTGTCGTAGCCGGCGACGGAGATGTCCTGGGGAACGCGTAGACCGGCCTCGGCGATGGCGTCGAGAGCGCCCATGGCGACGATGTCGGCGCCGGCGAAGATGGCGGTCGGCCTGACCGGCCGGGCCAGCAGTTGTTGGGCGCCGAGGTAGCCGCCTTCCTGGCTGTAGCTGGTGGAGGCGATGTCGATCTCGTCGGCGAGACCCCGTGCGCGCATCGCCTGCTGGTATCCGGCGGCGCGGATGGCGTTGGGCATTTCGGCGAGGCAGTCCCGGTCGGTCTCGTGGTGCTCGATGTGCGCGATCCGGGTGTGGCCTAGGTCGACGAGGTGGTCCACGACCAGCGCGGCGCCGGCGAAGTCGTCGTCGGCGACGCTGTCGTAGGCCCGGGACCGGCCGTGCCGTCCGACGACGACGGTGGGCACGGTGGCGGCGACGTGGTCGAGGTGGGCGCGGGTCGAGATGGGCGCGATGAGGATCAGGCCGTCCATGCTGCGGTCGATCATGGCGTGGGTGACCCTGGCCTCGGCGTCCCGGCCGTTGCAGCCGGGGCCGAGCAGGACCTGGTAGTCGGTGTCGGCGAGGTGGTCGGTGAGGCCGTCGAGGATTTCGGCGAAGAACGGGTTGCGGATGTTGGGCAGCATCACGCCGATGGTGTAGGTCTGGCCGCGCATGCCCCGCGCGCCGGCATTGGGTCGGTAGCCGAGTTCGGCGATCGCCTGCCGGACCCGGTCGCGCATCTTCGGGCTCACGCCGTACGCGTTGCGTAGCACCTTGGAGACCGCGGTCGTGGAGACCTGTGCGTGTTGGGCGACGTCGACGATGGTGATCCGCCGGGACGGCGCCACGGGGGTGTCCATGCGAGTTCCTTCGGCGGGCAGGGGTGGGGAACGTTGCCCCGAAGTTTAATCGGTTCACCTCACGACCAACAGGCTGGTCTCTTGACGCCCCCCAGATGAACTCCTAGGGTCAGGCGCAACATCTTGGAAAACGTTGCCCACTCACCCTCCGGGTTGTCTTGCTGTCGAAGCCCTCGACGGGCCGATTCGGATGAAACGTTCCAAGGAAGTGGATCCGATACATGACGACTCTTCCCGACAGGCATGGCCGGGTACGCCGCCCGAGCTTGGGCAGCGCACCCCCGTGGTGGTTCGCGGCGCCGGCGATGCTGCTGTTCGCCTTCGTGGTGCTGATCCCGAGCGGACGCGGCGTGTACTACGCCTTCACCGACTGGGACGGCCTGAGCCCGGACTTCTCCTGGGTCTGGTTCGGCAACTTCACCGACATGGCCGCCGACCCGAACGCCCGGCAGGCGATCTGGCACACCCTGGTCGTCGCGGTGGCCATCACGGTCATCCAGAACGGGTTCGGGCTGCTGCTCGCGCTCGGCGTCAACACGATGATCAAGTCGCGGAACGTGTTGCGGGTGTTCCTGTTCGCACCTGCGGTGATCACCCCGATCGTGACCGCGTACCTGTGGCGCAACCTGCTGGGGCCGGATGGTGCGGTGAACAGCCTGCTCGACGCGGTCGGGCTGGGGGCGTGGCGGCAGGACTGGCTGGGTGACCCGCAGTTGGCGCTGTGGGCGATCGTCGGTGTGATCGTGTGGCAGTTCGCCGGCTACTCGATGGTGATTTTCCTGGCCGGGCTGCAGTCGGTGCCGAAGGAGATCTACGAGGCCGCCGCGATCGACGGCACCGGACCGGTACGCCGGTTCTGGTGGGTGGTCCGCCCACTGCTCGCGCCGGCGTTCACGATCAACCTGATGCTCTCCATCATCGGCGGGATCAAGCTGTTCGACCAGGTGTACGCGCTGACCGGAGGCGGCCCCGGGCACGCCACCGACACCATCTCCACCCTGATCTACAAGGAGGCGTTCACCCTCGGGGAGTTCGGCTACAGCATCGCTCTCGCGGTCGTGCTGACGGTCATCGTCGCGGTCGCCTCGACCAGCCAGTACTTCGTGCTGTCCCGCAACGAGAGGGCGGCGTCGTGAACCGCTACCGCACGCGCACGTTCGTGCTGGAGATGGTGATGATCGCCGTCGCGCTGGTTGTCGCCTTCCCGCTCTACGTGCTGGTCAACCTGGCGATCCGGCCCGCCTCCGACCCTGGTTCGCCGATCCGGCCGACCAGCAGCCCGACGCTTACCAACCTGACCCAGGCGTGGCGGGAGGGCGGGCTCGGCGGCGCGTTGGCCAACAGCGTGCTGGTGACCACCGCCAGCGTGCTGATCGTCCTCGCGGCCTCCTCGCTGGCGGCGTATCCGCTGGCGCGGGCGACCGCCAGGTGGTCGCGCGGGATGTTCCTGCTGATCATGCTGGGGCTGATCCTGCCGTTCCAGCTTGCCTCGCTGCCGCTCTACCAGACGATGCGGGACCTCGGCCTGCTCGGCAGCGTCTGGGCGCTGATCCTGTTCTACGCCGGGCTCCAGGTGCCCTTCACCACCTTCCTCTACGTCGGCTTCATGCGGGCGCTACCGCGCGACTTCGAGGACGCCGCGATGATCGACGGCTGCCGGCCGCTGGAGGTCTTCCGATATGTCGTCTTCCCGATGCTCAAGCCGATCACCGTGACCGCCCTGGTGCTCAACGCGATCGCGGTGTGGAACGACTTCTTCACCCCACTGCTGTACCTGTCCGGCAGCGACCAGCAGACCATGCCCGTGGCATTGGCCGGTTTCGTCGGCCAGTTCGTCTCGGACTGGAATCTGATCTTCGCCGCACTCGTGATCAGCATCGTGCCGATCCTGGCCGTCTACTTCGCGTTGCAACGCAGCATTATCAACGGCTTCGCCGGAGGGCTGAAGGGATGACGCCGTACGACCTGACGACCGAGCAGCGGCGCGTACCGCTCGGCCTGGGCGAGCCACGCCCACGACTGTCCTGGAAGCTGGAGTCGACCCGGCGGGGCGCGGCGCAGACCGCGTACCGGATCACCGCCGCCGAACGGGCGGCGGACCTGGAGGACCCCGACCGGCTGATCTGGGACAGCGGGCGTCGCGACTGCCTGGACAGCGTCGGCGTGCCGTGGGACGGTCCGGTGCTGCGGTCGGCGACCCGCTACCACTGGCGGGTCGAGGTCTGGGACGAGACCGGCGCGTCGGCCGGGGCGGCCCAGACCTGGTTCGAGACCGGTCTGCTGCATCTCGACGACTGGACCGCGGTGTGGGTGGGTCGGGACCCGCTCACCCTGCCGCCGGCCGACCCGCCCGGCGACGACGTGCAGGTCGAGTCGTCCCTGGTATCGCCCCCGCTGTACCTACGCCACGAGTTCCACCTGGCTCGGCCGCCGGTGCGCGCCCGGCTCTACGCGACCGCCCGCGGCGTCTACCAGCCACGGCTCAACGGCGAACGCGTCGGTGACCTCGAAGTTGCGCCCGGCTGGACGGAGTACCAGCACCGGCAGCAGTACCAGACCTACGACGTCACCGGTCAGCTGACCGAGGGCGCCAACGTGCTCGCCGCGATCGTCGCCGACGGCTGGTGGTGCGGGTTCGTTGGTTTCGACGCCCGACGTCCGGCTCGGCACTACGGCGACCAACCGGCCTTTCTGGCCCAACTGGTCGTCGACTTCGCCGACGGCTCCCGCCAGGTGATCGCCACCGGTCCGGGCTGGACTGAGCGCCCGGGTGCCATCCGCGTCTCCGACTTGCTGATGGGCGAGCAGGTCGACGCCCGCCGGCACGTGCCCGGCTGGGACACCGCCGGCCGACCCGAGGAATTCGTGCCGGCCGGGGTGCTGGACACCGTGCCCGGTCCGCTGGTCGCCGAGCCGGATGAGCCGATCCGGGTCACCCGGGAGCTGGCCGCCGTCGACGTGCGGCAGGCCGGACCGGATCGGTTCGTCGTCGACTTCGGTCAGAATCTGGTCGGCCGGGTCCGTCTCACCCTGCGCGATGCCGGCCCGGGGCGGCGGGTCGTGCTGCGGCACGCCGAGGTACTCGACGGCGGCGAGCTGTACCTGGACAACCTGCGCCGGGCCCGGGCCACCGACGTCTACGTCACCGCCGGCGATCCGGTGGAGGTGTTCGAGCCGCAGTTCACCTTCCACGGCTTCCGCTACCTGGAGGTCGACAACCATCCGGGCGAACTCCTGCCAGCGGACGTGACCGCGCGGGTACTGCACAACGACACCCCGTTCACCGGCCGGTTCGAGTGCTCCGACCCGATGGTCAACCAGTTGCAGTCGAACATCACCTGGGGCCAGCGGGGCAACTTCCTCGCGGTGCCGACCGACTGCCCGCAGCGGGACGAGCGGCTCGGCTGGCTCGCCGACGCGCAGATCTTCGCCCCCACCGCAAGCCGGAACGCCGACGTCTCCGCGTTCTTCGCCCGCTGGCTGCGCGACGTGGTCGACGGGCAGGACGCCGACGGCGCCTTCCGCGACGTCGCCCCGGTCGTCTCCATCACCCGCGAGGCCGCACCAGCCTGGGGCGACGCGGGCGTGATCATCCCCTGGCACCTGTGGCGCACCTATGGCGACCGCCGCACCCTCGAATCCGGCTTCGACGCCATGCTGCGCTGGGTCCGCTATGTGCATCGGCACAACCCGGACCTGCGGTGGCGGCACCGCACCGGCAACTCCTACGGCGACTGGCTCCAGGTCGACGCGACCACCCCCCGGGACCTGCTGGCGACCGCCTACTTCGCACACAGCGCGCAGCTCGTCGCCGAGGCGGCGCAGGTGCTCGGCCGGCACGCCGAGGCGACCGAGCTGCGGGCCCTGCACAGCGGCATCCGGGCCGCGTTCATCGACACGTACGTCCGCGACGACGGCAGCGTCGAGGGCGGCACCCAGACCGGGTACCTGCTCGCGCTCGCGTTCGGGCTACTGCCGCAACGGCTGGTGCCGGCGGCGGTCGAGCACCTGGCCGCCGACATCGAGAAGCGGGACTACCGGCTCAGCACCGGATTCGTCGGCGTGGCGCTGCTCTGCCCGGTACTCGCCGAGCACGGCCGGGCCGACCTCGCCTACGCCCTGCTGCACCAGGACGAGTACCCGTCCTGGGGGTACTCGATCCGGCACGGCGCGACCACGATCTGGGAGCGCTGGGACGGCTGGACCGACCACGCCGGTTTCCAGTCACCGGCGATGAACTCGTTCAACCACTACAGCCTCGGCAGCGTCGGCGACTGGCTCTTCGGCCGGGTCGCCGGCATCGACCAGACCGCATCGTCGGTGGCGTACCGCGAACTGCTGCTCCGGCCACTGCCCGGCGGCCGGCTGACCTGGGCCCGCGCCGAGCAGGAGACGGTACGCGGACGTGTCGCCTGCGGCTGGTCGATCGAGAACGGCCGGATCACCGTGACCGCTACGGTGCCGCCCGGCAGCACCGCACTGCTGGAGATCCCGACCGCCGACCCGGACAGCGTCCGTGAAGCCGACGCACCCGTGGCCAGCCGGCCGGGAGTACTCGGGGTCGAGCCGGCAGCCGTTGGGGTCACCCTGCGGCTGGCGTCCGGCCGCTACACCGTCAGCGCCGCAGCACCCGGCGCGACCACCTAACCGCTCCTTCCCCCATGGGAGTCACCATGAAGACACGCACCCTTCCGGCCGTGGCGGCGGCCGTCGCTGCGGCGACCCTGCTCGCCGCGTGCAGCAGCGGCACCAACGCCGGCTCCGGCGGCGACGGCAAGATCCTGACGCTCGCCTCGGTCGACCAGGGCTCGATCGAGGATGTCGTCAAGGCGTTCGAGGCCGCCAATCCCGGCGTGAAGGTCAACTTCACCACCAGCGGCGCCGACCAGTACCAGCAGCAGATCCGCACCCAACTCGCCTCCGGCACAGCCCCGGACGTGATGACGGTCTGGCCGGGCAACGGCAACCCCGGCGCCACGCACGTGCTGGCCAAACCCGGCTACCTGCTGGACCTCTCCGACCAGCCGTGGGCGGCCAAGCTGCCGGACGCGGTACGCAGCGTCGCGCAGTACGAGGGCAAGATCTACAACGCGCTATTCGGCCTCAACGGCATCGGCGCCCTCTACAACGAACAGGCCATGCAGAAGGCCGGCCTACAGCCGCCGGGCACCTGGACAGACCTGCTGGCGTTCTGCAGGGCCGCCACCGCCAAGGGCACTCCCGCGTTCGCCCTCGGCATCCAGGACAACTGGGTCACCCAGCTGGTCCTGTACGCGCTGGTGGCCACCACCGTCTACTCCGCCGACCCGGACTTCGACACCAAGATGCAGGCCGGCCAGGCCACCTTCGCCAACTCGCCCTGGAAGACGGCGATGGCGAAATACCAGGAGATGAACGCCAGCGGCTGCTTCCAGCGCAACCCCCTCGGCACCAGCTACGAGGCCAGTCAGGAACTCGCCGCCACCGGCAAGACCCTCGGCATCATCCAGGGCAACTGGGTCGTCGCCCTGCTCAAGGGCAAGAACCCGGCTAGCACCTACACCCTCGAGCCGCTGCCCGCCACCGACGACCCCGCGTCGTTCTTCATGCCCGCCGCGGCCGGCGCCGGCTACGGGGTGAACGCCAAGGCGAAGAACAAGGATCTCGCGCTGAAGTTCGTCAACTTCGTCATGTCGCCCGAGGGCATGAAGGTGTTCAACGGCAAGCAGGGCAGCCTGCCGTCCCTGCCCGACAGCGGCTCCGCTGTCGATCCGGGCATCGCAGAACTGAACACCTTCATCCAGGGCAACCGGACGGTGCCGTTCATGGACCAGCTTTGGCCCAACGCCAAGGTGCAGCAGACCATGCTCTCCGGCCTGCAGGAGATCTTCAGCGACCAGTCGACGCCCGAGAAGGTCCTCGCGGCGATGGACGCCGACTACAGGTCCGGCAGCTAACCCCGACCTCTGCCGAGGGCACCGGCAACGTCGGCGGCGCCACTGCCGGCGGGGTCACCTCCACGGCACCGACCGGGCACCCCGCACCGCGCCCGCACCGGTGTGACGCGACCTGCCGCACGGCACCACCAGCACGACCGATCAGACGTACGACGGCGATCGCCGGCGCCTGAGCGGCCCGGCGACAAGGGAGGGCACCAGTGTCAACAGCCAGGAATCGTCGGCGCGTGCTGGCGGGAGTAGGGGTCTGCGTGGCCCTGCTCGCGTCGCAGGCGCTCAACTCCGCTCCGGCCGCCGGGCACGGCAGCGACCAACCCCGGGTCCAGGCCGTCAACCTACAGGTCGACGGCCGCCACGACGAACCGCTGGGCATCGACAACAGCGCGCCGACTCTCGGCTGGCAGATCGTCGAAACCCGAAGCGCCGCGAGCCACCCGTGTCACCGACGGCACTCCCGGGCGGCGTGCCCCGGCGACCGGCAGACCGCCTACCAGATCCGGGCCGCCGGCAGCGAGCGTGACCTACGGCGCGGCCGACTGCTCTGGGACTCCGGCAAGGTGAGCTCCGACCGGCAGACAAGCATCGCCTACGCTGGCCGGCCGCTCGCCTCTCGGCAGCAGGTGGTGTGGCAGGTACGCGTCTGGGACGCCGACCGTCGGCCCTCCGACTGGAGCAGAACCTCCGGCTGGGAGATGGGACTGCTCACGCCGGCGGACTGGGGCTCGGCGCGCTGGATCGAGTACCCCGGCCGCACCGAAACCCAGCCGATGCCGATCCTCGCCCGCCAGTTCACCGTCGACCACGGCCGCAGGGTCACCGCCGCCCGGCTCTACCTCTCCGGCGTCGGCCTGCACAAGCCCACCCTCAACGGCCGCACCCTCACCGACGAGGTTCTCGCCCCCGGCAACTCCAACTACCAGCTTTCCAGCGAGTACCGCGCGTACGACGTCACGGAGCAGCTGCGCAGGGGCGCCAACACCCTCGGCGTACAGCTCGGCAACGGACCCGCGTACGTGCGCCGCAGTGTCACCAACCCGGCGGTCGGCCGCACTGCGCCGTACTCGTGGTGGCAGAGCCAGCTCAAGGGCAGCAGTACCCTGATCGCCGACGCCGAGGCCGGCGCCACCACCGTGAAGCTTGACAATGTCGCCAACTACCACGTGGGCGGCACGATCAACGTCGACACCGGCGAGGGCGGCGACCGCCTCGAATCCCGGGTCATCACCGCGATCGGCACCGCCGGCCCGGACGGCACCGGCATCACCCTCACTCCGCCGCTGACCAAACCACACCTCGCCGGTGTGCTGGTGACCGGGTCGGGCAACAACATCGCGGCAAACGACGCGAGCGCGGGCGCGGCCGTCACCCCACGCCTGATCGCCCGGCTGGAGGTCTCCTACACCAACGGCAGCAGCGACGTCATCGTCTCCGATCGTCGCTGGCGCGCCGCCCTTGGACCGCTGGTCACCGACGCCTGGTACTCCGGCGCAGACTACGACGCCCGTCGAGAGCAGCCCGGCTGGGACCAGCCCGGCTCCGACCTGTCGGCGACCGCGAACCGGCGCGACGGCACCGCCACCGGCTGGGTCGACGCGGGTATCGCCCCACCGCCGAACCTGGCTACCAGGCTCGTCGCCCGCGCCGCCGAACCGCTCAAGGTCGTCGAGACGTTCACCCCGGTCACGATAACCAATCCCGCCCCCGGTACCTGGGTCTTCGACTTCGGGCAGAACATCGTCGGCTGGCCCGAGCTGCGCCTGCGGGGCGTACCGGCCGGCACCACCGTGCGGATGTCACCGGCGGAGTCACTCGCCCCGGACGGCACGGTCGACCAGGCGTCACTGCGCGGCGGCGGCGGGAGCCGGGGCGTCGACCTGTTCAACACATACACCACGGTAGGGCTGCCCGGCGGGGAGCGTTGGCACCCGGACTTCAACTACTTCGGCATGCAGTGGGTCCAGGTCACCGGCCTGCCCGACGGCTACGTACCGACGAAGGACACGATCAGGGGACTGCGGCTGCAGGCGGCCACCCCGGTCGCCGGCGAGGTGGTCACCTCGAACGCCCGGATCAACCGGACCAACAAGATGGCCCGCTACTCGTTCGCCGGCAACGTGATGTCGGTATTCACCGACTGTCCCGGCCGGGAGAAGCTCTCCTACCCGGCGGACTACACGATGCCGATGGGCGCGATCCACCGTAACCACCAGCTCGCGGCGTACCTGCGGACGACGATGCACCATCTGGTCGAGGGGCAGTCCCGGGCGGACACCCCGATGTTCGGCAACGTGGCCCTGAAGACCCCGGTCTACGACTGGGGCTACAGCGGGCGGTTCGGCGACGAGATCAACTGGGGCAACGCGATCATCCTGGTGCCGGCGATGCTGTACGAACTCTACGGTGACACCCAGACCATGGCCCGCTATTACGACCAGATGGTCACCTTTGCCGACTATGTCCAGCGGCAGAAGGTCGGCACGGGCGCCGACGCGCACATCGTCGACGCCGCCCTCGCCGACTGGGTCTCGGCCGACCAGACCTCCGGCCGGATCACCGGCACCTGGGGCTACTACGTGATGATCAGCAAGATCGCCATGATGGCGCGGCTGACCGGGCACACCGCCGACGCCGAGCGGTACACGGCGTTGGCCGGGGATATCAGGGCGGCGTTCAACGCCCACTTCTACAACAGCACGCTGCGCCGCTACACCACGGCCGGCAACGCCGGAACCGCTGGCGCCACCCAGGCCGCGCAGGCCCTCGCCCTCGACGCCGGACTGGTACCCGAGGGCGAGCGCGGTGCTGTCCTGGACGCCCTGGTCGAACTGGTCCACGCCTTCCACCCCAGCGGGGACGGGCCGCACTTCAGCGGTGGCACCATCGGCATGGCGCCCACCGTACGGGCGCTGGCCGCGGCGGGTCGCGACGACGTGCTGTGGGACCTGCTCCAGGAGGACGAGCAGCCCAGCTACGGCTACTTCATGGAGTCCACCGCCGCCAACCCGGGCGGTATGACGACGATGGGGGAACGGTGGAACCGCGGCGACTCGAAGAACCACATGATCCTCGCCCAGATCGAGGAGTGGTTCCACAGCGGGATCGCCGGCATCCGCGAGGCCGCCGGCTCGACCGCGTACCAGAAGCTGGTCTTCCAGCCGAAGATTGTCGGTGACCTGACCTACGCCAAGGGCAGCTACCACACCCCGGCCGGTGAGGCCCGCGCCGAGTGGCGCAAGGCCGCGCACTCTTTGCGGCTCACGGTCACCGTTCCCACCAACACCAGCGCCGAGGTCTGGGTACCGATCCAGGGCGGCCGGGTCGTCGGGACGCCGGACCGGGCCGTCTTCGTCCGCGTCGACGACGGTCATGCCGTCTACCGGGTCGCCTCGGGCACCTACACCTTCGCCACCGTCAACGCATAGCGACGCGTGGTCTGGCCCGCCGCACGGCGGGCCAGACCACGCCACCTTCCGGATCGGAGCATTGTGGGCGTCGACTTTCCCGCCGATTTCCTGTGGGGTACCGCCACCTCCGCCCACCAGGTCGAGGGCGGCAACGTCAACAGCGACTGGTGGGACTTCGAACACGACCCGCGCACCGCCGCCCGGGAGTCCTCCGGCGACGCCATCGACCACTACCACCGGTACGCCGAAGACTTTGCCCTGCTGGCAGCCCTCGGCCACAACACGCACCGCCTCTCCGTCGAGTGGGCCCGCGTCGAACCGGCCCCCGGCGAGTTCAGCCGCGCAGCCGTCGGCCATTACCGGCGAGTGCTGACCGCGCTCGCCGACACCGGCATGGCCGCGTTCGTGACCCTGCACCATTTCACGCTGCCGCGCTGGTTCGCCGCAGCCGGCGGCTGGCTCGCTCCCGACGCCGTCGAACGCTTCACCCGCTACTGCCGGCACGTTGCCACCGAACTCGGCGACCTGATGCCGTACGTCTGCACCATCAACGAGCCGCAGATGGTGGCCCTGCACGGCTACCTGGAGGGCTACCACCCGCCCGGGATCACAAACCCCACCCTCTGGAAACGGGCCGGCCGTACCCTGCTGGCCGCGCACCACGCCGCCGTACCCGCGGTCCGCGACGGGTCACCACGCTCCCGGGTCGGCCTCGCCGTGAACATTCCACTGCTGGCGCCGGTTCGGGACGACGACACCTGCCGCGCCTTCTGCCGCCTGATGCAGCACGAGATCGTCGACCTGTACCTGGACGGCCTCACCGGCCCCGACCGGGGTGACTGGCTCGGCGTGCAGTACTACCGCAAGCAATGGGTCGACCCCGCCGCACCCACCTTCTTCGCCGACCCACCCGACGGTTTCACCCGTACCCAGATGGGCTGGGCCAGCTACCCGGATGGGCTGCGGCAGATGCTGCACCGCGCCGCCCGAACCGACCTGCCCCTGTACGTCACCGAGAACGGCATCGCCACCGAGGACGACGCCGAGCGGGTCGAGTACCTGTACGCCCACCTCGCCGCGCTCGCCGAGGCCCGCGCCGAGGGCGTCGACGTTCGCGGCTACCTGCACTGGTCTGCCTTTGACAACTTCGAGTGGAGCGAAGGGTTCCGGCCGAAGTTCGGTCTCATCGCCGTCGACCACGACTTCGCCCGGATTCCCAAGCCCAGCGCGCACGCCTTCGCCGAGATCGCGGCCACCGGCAGCCTCCGGCCGACGGTGTGTCAGCCGCGAGACGTGCCGGATGGGCTCAGGGCCGACCGGGATCGGCGTGCCGTCGATGGTCACCGAACGGCACAGGGTGACGCGCACCGCACCGGATCGGCTGCGCAACAGCCACAGGCGGCCTCCGGCTCCGCCGGATGAACCGCCGCGACCGCTCGCTAGCTGCGAGGTGCGGCCAGCACGGTCGCCAACGTCAGCGGACGCCGGCCGCGGCGGCGTCCGCGCCGCCGCGCCAGATCAGTCCCGCTTCCGTGTAACCGGCGTCACGGAGGGCACGCAGATGCCAGGAGACCGGAGGGGTCCACTCGGCCGCGTGCCCGTCGGGGTAGATCCGCTCGCGGCGTTCGACCAGCGGCGCCAGGGTGGGATCGGCGGCGACGTGGTCCCACCAGGCCCGCCAGGACAGCACCGCACCGGCGGTGTAGCGGGCCTGGCGTCGGCCCTCGGCGTCGGCGGACAGCTGTTTCGTCAGCATTGGCAGCCCGTCGTCCGGCATGTGGTCGGCGTTGACGAACACCCCGCCGGGACGCAACAACTCGCGGACCTCGCCGTACAGGACGGTGAGCCGATCCGGAGGTAGCCAGTGCAGGGCGGTGGCGGTGAGTACGGCGTCGAAGTGGTCGCGCGGCAGTGCGGCGCCCCAGTCCGGCTCGTGGAGATCGGCCGTGACGATGCTCGCGCGGTCGACCAGCGACGCACCGGCGAGGGCGAGCAGGACGGGGTCCTGGTCGACGAGGGTGACCTCGGCGTCGGGGAACCGGGCCAGGGCGCGCAGGGTGATGGTGCCGGTGCCGCCGGCGAGGTCGAGTAGCCGTGGCGGGCGTCGACCGGTGACGGCGGCCACGGCATCGAGCATCGCGGCGATGCGCTGTTCCCGGTCCGGCAGGTATGCCTCCTGTTGCCGGTCCCAGCTCTCCTGCCATGCCGACGGTGCGGCGACTACGTAAGGATCCATGTCGCACAACGGTAGTTACCTCGCCGGTTGGCGTCCAGACGGGATCAGGGTGTTGGATCTGGCGACGGCTCAACCGCCACGCGTACCCGGTCTGTCGTCAGCGCGGGGAGTGTGTAGCTCGTCCTTCTGACAGGCGTCGTCCGGACGTGGCGGGAGTGAACACCGGCTCGGTCGTCTTCCACCGCCTCTGATCTTGGTGCTAGTTTCTGCAATATTGTGGCAAGAACCATGCGAGTGCATCTGGGAGACGTGATGGCCACCGCCCTGGTGAAGGGCCAGCAGGACCTGCTCGGCGTCGTGGCTCAGCGACGCCGGACCGGGCTGTGGCTGGTTGCGCTGGCGGTCGGGCTGCTCCTGACCGGCGTGGTGGCGGTGGGGTCTGGTGCGATCGGGATCGCCCCGGTGACCGTGGCCCGGATCATCGGCCATCAGCTCGTGGGCGTGCCCGGCGAGGTGACCTGGACCCTGCCGCAGGAGGCGATCGTCTGGCAGGTGCGGTTGCCCCGGGTGCTGCTCGGCATGCTCGTCGGCGCCGGGCTGGCGGTGTGCGGGGTGGCGTTGCAGGCCATGGTGCGCAACGTGCTGGCCGACCCGTACCTGTTGGGCATCAACTCCGGGGCGTCCAGCGGCGCCGCCGCCGCGATCCTGTTCGGGGCCGGTGCCGGCTTCGGGGAGTACGCCCTGCCGGCGAGTGCCTTCCTCGGCGCACTGGCGGCGTCGTTGCTGGTCTTCCTGATCGCCCGCAGCGGCGGTCGGGTCACCTCGATCCGGCTGCTGCTGTCCGGGGTCGCGGTCGGCTACGCCCTGTACGCGACCACCAGCTTTCTGATCTTCGCGTCCGGGTCGGCCGAGGGCGCCCGGTCGGTGATGTTCTGGCTTCTCGGCTCGCTCGGGTTGGCCCGGTGGGACGCCCTGCTGGTGGTGGCCGCCCTCGTGTTGGGTGGCACGATCCTCTACCTGACCGTCGTCGGGCGGCGGCTCGACGTGCTGGCCATCGGTGACGAGACCGCGCAGACCCTGGGTGTGTCGCCGGACCGGTTCCGGATGCGGATGCTCGTGGTGGTCTCGCTCAGCGTCGGCGTGCTGGTCTCCGCCGCCGGCAGCATCGGGTTCGTCGGACTCGTCGTCCCGCACCTGGCCCGGCGCATCGTCGGGGCCCCGCACGTGCGGGTGGTGCCGGTGGCCGCGCTGCTCGGCGCCATCCTGCTGGTCTGGGCCGATGTGCTCGCCCGGATTCTGCTGGCTCCGCAGGAGATTCCGATCGGGATCATCACCTCCCTGCTCGGTGCGCCGTTTCTGGTGATCCTGATCCGTCGTCTGCACGCCGCCGGCGCCTGAGCGCCCTGTCACGTCGAGGAGAACGATGAAGGCGATCCGTCTGGCGGTCTCCGCCGCCACGTCCACGACCCTGCTGCTCGTCGCCGCGTGCGGTGGTGGTGAGGGTTCGACGGCGGCGGGCGAGGGTTACCCGCTCACCGTCACCAACTGCGGGGCGCAGGTCACCTTCGACGCCGCGCCGCAGCGGGTGGTGCTGCTCAAGAGCGCGGCCGTGCCGTATCTGCACTCGCTCGGGGTCATGGACCGGGTCACCGCGCGGGCCGGGCAGTACCCGGAGGAGTACTACGACCCGGCGACCATCGCCGAGCTGGACCGGATCCCGCTGCTGACCGACAAGACCGACACCAGCGGCCACCTGCAGATCTCCAAGGAGGTGGTGATCAGCCAGCAACCGGACCTGGTGCTCGGCGAGGTCGACAACCTGTCCCGCGACACCCTCTCCGCGGTGGACATCCCCCTGTTGGAGGATCCCGCGATGTGCCCCGACAGCACCGCCGTGCCGACGTTCGACGACATCTACGCCCAGATGCAGACATACGGCAAGGTGTTCGATCGCGAAGCCGAGGCGACCGCCGCGGTGACCGCCCTGAAGGAGCGGATGGCCAAGGTACGGGCCGAGGCGGGTACGTCGTCCGGACGGTCTGCGGCGGTTTTGTACCCGACGGTCGGCGGCGGCGTCACGTACGCCTACGGCACGGCGAGCATGGCCCACCCCCAGTTGGAGGCGGCGGGGCTGCGTAACGTCTTCGGTGACGTCAAGGAACGGGTCTTCGAGGTCACCATCGAGGAGTTGCTCGGCCGCAACCCCGACGTGCTGATCCTGCTCTACAGCGACGGCGACCCCACGGCCGTCGAGCAGGGGCTGACCGGCCTGCCCGGCGCGCAGAACCTCAACGCCGTCCGCACCGGCAACGTGATGACCCAGCTGTTCAACTTCACCGAGCCGCCGACCCCGCTGTCGATCGACGGTCTGGAGCGGATCGTGCGGCGTTTCAAGGCGAATCCGTGATCCGGGCGACCGGGGTCACCTGGCACTACGGCGCCAACCCCGTCATCGACGGGGTCAGCGTGACCGCGAGTCCCGGCCGCGTCCTCGGACTGATCGGCCCGAACGGCAGCGGCAAGACGACCCTGCTGCGGCTGCTCTACGGCGCCCTGCGCAGCCGCACCGGACAGGTCGTCGTCGATGGCGACGAGCTGACCGCCCTGCCGTCGCGGGAGGCCGCCCGCCGGCTGGCCGTCGTCGTCCAGGAGACCGGCGGCGAGACGGCGCTGACCGTGGCGGAGCTGGTGCTGCTGGGCCGGGGCCCGCACCTGTCGACGTTTCAGCGCATGGGCGTGGCCGACCACGACATCGCGGCCCGCTGCCTGAGCCGGGTCGGCGCCGCCCACCTCGGGCCACGGGCGTTCGGCCACCTCTCCGGCGGAGAGCGTCAGCGGGTGCTGATCGCCCGCGCCCTGGCCCAGCAGGCCAGCCACCTGCTCCTCGACGAGCCGACCAACCACCTCGACATCCGCTACCAGCACGAGATCCTGCACCTGATCCGCACCCTGGACACCTGCTCCATCGTCGTCCTGCACGACCTCAACCTCGCCGCCCGGTACTGCGACGACCTGGTACTGCTCGGCAACGGCGGGATCGTCGCCGCCGGCACCACCGACGAGGTCCTCGACCCGGTGGTCCTGGAGACCGTCTACGGCATCGGCATCCGGCGCCTGGACCTCGCCGGCGCCATCCACCTGCTGTTCCAGCCCGCCGCCCGGACCGTCGACGAGAGGAGCGCCGCGTGAGCGCGCAGGAGCGGCTCAACGCCTACTGGACCGGCCGTGCCCCGAGCTACGACGCCTACCAGCAGCGCCCCGACCGGTTCGCCGCCGACCAGCAGGCATGGTCGGCGATCTGGGAACGGGCCGTGCCGGCCGGCCCGCTCGACGTACTCGACGTCGGCACCGGCACCGGGCAGGCCGCCATCGTCCTGGCCGGCCTCGGTCACCGCGTCACCGGAATCGACCTCGCCGACGGGATGCTGGCGCGGGCTCGCGAGCACGCCACTACGACACCCAGGTCCAGGCGGTGCTGCCGTTGGTCACCGCCACCTCCATCGACCAGACCGTCGCGGTGCTGGAGAAGGCGGGTCTGCGGGACGTCACCGTCACGCCACTGACGTCGATCTACGAACTGGACCGACGCTTCGGGGTGGCCCCGGACCACGAGCACCAGACGCAGTTCCTCGTCACCGGCCGGCGGTAGACGTGCCCGGCCGCCGGGTCGAGACCGGTGGCTGGCCGGGATGGCGGGCCGGAAGAGGAACCCCGTCCCGGCCCGCGCGACGGTGGGCGCGCACCCGGCCGGCTACCGGCCCCCAGGAGGAGAGCCAGTGGGTCGGCCGGGAGCTGGTGGTGGCGGCGACGGTGGCTGGGCCACGGCCCGGGCCAGGTGCAGGGACACTTCCCGGACAAGATCGTCCATCGACTGCCCCGACTGCGCCTGGAGTAGCCCGAGGGCGAGGTCGGCGAGGAGATAGAAGCCGAGGGTTTTCGCCGTTTCGGTGGGGAAGGCGGCGAGCAGGGCTTCGGCGCCGTCGAGGTCGCCGCGTCGGCGTGCGGCGATGACTCCGGCGGCGCGTTGCGCCGTCTCGGCGGCGTGGACCGGGTCGGGGTGGCCCACCGCTGCTCAGATCGTGGGTCGGCTGGCTCGGGCGGCGTCGAACCGGGCGGTGACGTCGCTCCAGTTGACCAGGTCCCAGAGCCGGTCGACGTAGTCGGGGCGGACGTTGCGGTACTGCAGGTAGTAGGCGTGTTCCCAGGCGTCGAAGACGAGGATCGGGGTGGAGCCGTGGCCGACGTTGCCGTGGTGGTCGTAGACCTGCTCGACGATGAGGCGGCGGCCGAGTGGTTCCCAGGCCAGGACGCCCCAGCCGGAGCCCTGGACGCTCTTGGTGGCGGCGGAGAGTTGCTTGCCGAAGGCGTCGAAGGATCCAAAGTGTTCGTCGATGGTGGCGGCGAGGTCGCCGTCGGGGCGGTCGCCGCCGTCGGGGGAGAGGTTGTTCCAGAAGATGGAGTGGAGTACGTGCCCGGAGAGGTTGAACGCGAAGGTCTTCTCCAGACCGACGAGGGTCTCGTAGTCGCCCTTGTCACGGGCCTCGGCGAGGCGGTCGAGGGCGTCGTTGCTGCCCTTGACGTAGGCGGCGTGGTGCTTGCTGTGGTGCAGTTCCAGGATCTCGCCGGACATGGCGGGTTCGAGTGCGCCGTAGTCGTAGGGCATGTCGGGGAGTGTGTAGACGGCCATCCGTGGGTCCTTCCAAGTCTCGCCAGAAATTTGCTCCTGCCACATTATGGCAATAGTGGCGATCGGCAGGCGGCTTGACCGGCGTGACGGAAAACGCACTCGATCGCGTCGCGACAGCCCTCGCCGCGCTGTGCGACAGCGGTGCACGTCGGACCCTGGCCCGGCAGGCAGTCCGGCAAGCCCTGCCGACGCCACCCACCTGAACGCCCGCCACCGCCGTCTGTTACCGGCCGTTCCTGACGCTCACCTTCGACTCTCGCAAGGTCCGGCCCCTCGGCCTGCGTCCGGACATCGCCAACGCCGTGATGCTGACCCTGCTCACCAGCGCGATGGCGGTCTCCGGCAAGAATCATTCCTGGACTAGTTGATTCTGGTTTTCATTACTGTATAGCCTGTGCGTCATGGTCCCGCGTCCCTCTCCGGACTGCGCCGGGAGCCCGACCGGAGTTCGTCAGTTCTCGCGCGCCGGGCGACCCAGGCGCCGGCCACGCCCCTACCCGAACGGATCCGCCACCCACCATGCGTCTGTCCATCGCCATCACCACCGCCGTTGCCGGCGCTGCACTCGGCGCGGTCCCGGCGGCCGCTGCGCCCGGACCGACGCCGACGCCCACCCCGGCACCGAGCGGCAGCGTGTCCGTCCGGCCAGCGCCGGTGACCTGGGGGGTGACCCCGTCGAGTCGAACCGGGCCCAACGGGCGGGCGAGCTTCGGCTACAAGCTCGATCCCGGTGCCACGGTGACGGACTACGTCGCGGTGACCAACCACTCCACCCGGCCGCTGACCCTCAGCCTCTACGCCAGCGACGCCGTCACCACCCCGCAGGGCGGATTCGACCTACTGCCCGGCGGGCAGCGGCCGGTCGACGTGGGTTCCTGGGTGCGGCTCACCGCCCCGACGCTGACGATCCCGTCGACGTCCCGGATGGACGTGCCCTTCACCCTGACCGTGCCCGAGAACGCCACCCCGGGCGACCACGTCGGCGGCATCGTGGCCTCGCTCGCCGCCACCAGCGCGGACGGCCAGGGCAACCAGGTCGCGGTCGACCACCGGGTCGGCGCGCGGATCTACCTGCGTGTCACCGGCGCACTGCGGCCGGCGCTGGCCCTGGAGGACCTTCGGGTGGACCATCGTGCTTCCGGCAACCCGTTCGCCGGAGGCGAGGTCGTCGCCAGGGCCACGATCCGGAACACCGGGAACGTGCGGCTCGCCGCCCAGCCGGCGGTCGAGTCGGCCGGGCTCCTCGGCCTGGGGCGCCGCAGCGCGTCCGGTGCGGCGTTGCCGGAGATCCTGCCGGGCGACGCGATTGCGGCCACCGTCCGGCTCCCGGGGGTGGCACCGCTGTTCCGGCTCACGGTCACCACCACCGTCGTCCCGTCGGCCGTCGAGGGTCAGGTGCTCGATCCACCCCCGGCCGAGGTGTCGGAGGCGGTCTCCGTGTGGGCCGTACCGTGGCGCCAACTGCTGCTCGTCGCCCTCCTTGTCGGGGTGGTGGCTGCTCTCCTGATGGTCCGCCGCCGCAGGCGCCGCCGTGCGGCCCGAGACCTGGCACAGGCCGTTGCCGAGGCTCGCGACCAGGGCCGCGCCGAAGCTGCCGCGACGGCCGTCGGCGCGCCGTCGGGACGGCCGGACGGCACGGGCCCGCCAGCGCAGCCCGACAGGAGCACGCCGAAGGCCACATCGGAGCCGTCGACGCCAGCCCCGGGCGCCCACCCGTGACCCCGGACGAACCGTGCCGGCGAACCGGACCCGATATCGACAACCCCGAGTGGAGCGAGGCAGGGAGATGAGAAGAAGAGCAGTGGTACGGGTCGGCGCGGCCGGGCTCGCCCTGGCCGTACTGTCGCTGGCCGGCACTGCCGCACCGGTGGGTGCCGCGCCGACGCCGGTCGACCCGGCGGGGGCGGACCTGGTGTCCCTCTCCGTCGTCGACGGTGACCTCTCGATGCGCGTCCGCGACGCCGGCCAGGCCGCCCGGGATGCGGCCGGGCACGACCCGGCCGACGTGCTGCTGAGCCCGGAGGGCGGCGTGACGGTCCGGGTGCCGGACAACCCGCAGTTCTCGTTCCTCGGTGCACCCGGTCAGCCGGTCTGGTCGCTCACCTCGGGGAATGCCGGGCTGCCCGCGTTCGACACCACGAGGGTGGGCCGGGGTGCCGTGCGGGGCGACGCGGTGACCGTGTCGCTGGCGGCAGTGGCGGGACCCGGCCGGTTCACCGCGTACACGGTCACCGGTCTCGGTACGGCCCGGCAACTGCTCGGCGCGGATGCCCGGGACGTGTCGCTGCCGACCGCCACCCGGACTCCGGTCGTGTGGGCCTTCGACACCGCTGGGGACTACCGGCTGACGCTCGCCTCGTCGGCGACGCTGACGACCGGCGCGACGGTGACGGCCGAGGCGACGTACCAGGTGAGCGTCCCGACCCTGCGGCCGGGAGCGGCGCCGCCGCCGCCCGCCGCGGCGACGCCGGTCGAGCCGGCCCGGCAGTTGCCGCAGACCAGGGCCAAGGCACCTGCGCCGCCGCGGGCCGCGCCGGTGCCGACGCCGTCGATGTCGCAGCCGGTGGTCGTGAACGTCGCCCCGGCCGCCGGCGAACGCAAGGTGATCTCCGAGGGGCACGTCGACATGGGACCACAGTTGGTGGGCGGTGACTGGACGATCCGGCTCAAGGACGACAGCGTTACCCCGGCGGTGTGGCGGGAGTTGGCCGACGTGGTCCTCCAAGCCAAGGACAACGCGAGGACGACGGTGCCGGCCGGTGCGGACTTCCTCGGCGAGGAGGGCGACGAGGTCTGGGTGCTACCGCAGGTGCAGCAATCCGGGATTGTCTGGCCGGGTTGGAACACCCAGCACGAGTCGGTGGTCTCGGGTACCCGGGGCAATGTGACGTGGACCCTTGCCGGGGTCGACGGTCCGGGGCGGTTCACGCTCTTCACGACGGACTCGTTCGGCGGCGCGAAGGTCCTGTTCGACACCGGCAAGGCGCTGCCGCAGCGGCTGGCGATCCCGCCGAACACGCATGCGCACGGTAGTTGGGCGTTCAGCGAGCCGGGCCTCTACCGGCTGAGCGTGCAGATGAGCGGCACCACCACGGACGGCAGGGCGGTCACCGACACCAGGACCCTGGCGATCGCGGTGGGCGACGAGACCGATCCGGGCGCGGGCTTCGGTGGCGGCTCCGGTGACGGTTCGGGCGACGGCTCCGGTGACGGGTCGGGGAACGGCAGGCTGCCGCGTACCGGTGAGTCCTGGATCCTTCCGGCGGTGGGCGGTGGGCTGCTCCTCGTGCTGGCCGGTGCGCTGCTCAGCTTCGCCGCACGACGCCGCGGCAGGACCGGCGCCGGGGCGACAACGCCATAACGACCGGCATTCACAAAGATGATAACCATTTCCATATCAGGGTTACTGTTCGGCGCGACGCGCGGAACGGTGGCGCGGACCGCCCGGCGCCGTCGCGCCGAGCTAGAAGGCGCGCGGATGCCTGTCGCCGTCGCCACCCGGGCCCGCCCGTCCGCTCGCCGCGTCGCCCTGCGCGCCCGGCTGCTGCCGGCGGTGGTGCCGCTGCTGTTCGCGGTGCTCGCCGCCGGCTGCCGGTCGGAGGTGACGCTGAGCGCACACGACGAACGGATCCAGGTTGTCACCACCACCGGCATCCTGCGTGATCTGGCCAGCCAGGTCGGTGGTGACCGGGTACGCGTCAGCGCGATGGTGCCGGACGGTGCCGACCCGCACAGCTACGAGCCGACACTGCGAAGCATCCGCAACGTGGTCTACGCCGACGTCGCGTTCAGCAACTACCTGCTGCTGGAGGAACAAGCCATCATCAAGGCGCTGGACGCGAACCTGCGCGACGGCGTACCGAACGTCTCGCTGGCCGAGGGCGCGGTGAAGTACGCGGCGGAGATCATCCCGCTGGTCGAGGACGTGTCGCTGGACACCGTCTGGCTCGGCATGCGGGTTCTCGGCACGGGCGTGGCGCACGGCGCCAACCGTTCCTCCGACGTGCTGCTGCACGCCACCGCCGTGCAGGGCCCCGGAAAGCTCGTCGCCTACCTGACCGAGTCGTTCGGCGACCCGTCGTTCTACGTCGACTCCACCGACGGCTTCGACCCGGCCAACGGTTACCGGGACGACACCGCGACCCTGCCACCGGACGCGCACACCCATATGAGCTGGGCCTTCACCGAGCCGGGCGTCTACCGGCTGGTAATGCGGGCAGAGCTCGCGGTCACCCCGGACACTGCCCCCGTGCCGATGGGGGAGCAGGTCTTCACCTTCGCCGTCGGGGTGGACCCGCACTCGGTGCCGGGAATGGCGGGTGCGGCGGTGCTGAACTCCGGGCACGCGGACCTCAGCGTCGACCTCGACCAGGGTCGGCTCGACCTGCTGGCCGACCCCGAGGGCGGCGGCACGGTCAACCAGCGGGTGTACGACCCGGCCGGCACGGTGATCGAGGTGCCGAACAAGGCGCTGCGGGAGGTGCCCGGCGACCGTAGGTACCGGTTCCTCGGCCGGCCCGGCACCCAGGTCTACCAGCTTCCGCAGGCGGTGCTGGGCAAGCACGTGCACGGCGAGATCGACCCGCACCTGTGGCAGAACGTCCGCAACGCCATCTCCTACGTGGAGCTGATCCGGGACACCCTGATCGGGGTGGACCCGCAGGGTGCGGCGCAGTATCGCGCCAACGCCGCCAGCTACGTCGACGAACTCGAACGACTCGACGCCTTCGTCCGGGACACCATCGCCCGGATCCCGCCCTCGCGGCGTCATCTGGTCACCACGCATGACGCGTTCGGCTATCTCGGCCAGGCGTACGGCGTCGAGATCTCGGGCTTCGTCACACCGAGCCCGGCGACCGAGCCGAGCCTGGCCGACCGGCGCCGGCTCACCGAGACGATCCGCAACCTCGACATCCCGGCCGTGTTCCTGGAACCGAACCTGGCGGCCCGCTCCGCCACCCTGACCGAGGTGGCCCGGGAGGAGGGGCTGCGGATCTGCCGGATCTACGGCGACACCTTCGACGACGAGGTCACCGACTACCTGCGGATGATGCGGTTCAACGCCGAATCGCTGTACGGCTGCCTGGGCACGGCACGATGAGGGAGGAAGCAGTGACGGCAGGACGAGCGCGATCGCCGCGCTGGGCCGGTCAGCGGCGCCGGGACGCGGCGCGGAGGCCGCCGCACGGGCGGAGCGCCCGCGCGGCGACGGCGATGTTGCGATGCGTGGCGGGAACGATTGTGGCGCTGGCGGCGACGACCACCCCGGCGCTCGCCGCGCAACCGAGTCCGGACCTTCAGCAGTCGATCGCGGCGGACCAGCCGCTGGCCACCGGCCGGGCGACCCTGGCGACCGGGCACGTGGACATCGGCCCCCGCTACGTCGACGACGAGTGGACCCTTCTGGTGCACGACGGCACGCAGGCCCGGCCGGTGTGGCGCGACCCCGACGAGACGGTGTTCCGGGTCTCCGACGCGGCGTTGCAGTCCGTGCCGGACGATCCGGCATACGCCTTCCTCGACATCGAGGCCGGCAGGCGGGTGCACGTGGTGCCGCAGGTCCAGGACCAGGGAGTGATCTGGCTCGGCTGGAACAGCCAGGATCCCCGGGTGCTGCAGACCATCGACCGGGGGGTCACGCTGAGCCTGCTCGGCGTGCACGGGCCGGGCACCCTCACCACGTTCCTCCAGTCGGGCAACTTCGCCGCGCCGCAGGTGCTCTGGCGCTCGGCGGAGCCGGCGGCCCAGCCGATCTGGGTGGAGGTCAACACCCACACCCACGCCAACTGGGTCTTCAGCGCACCCGGCGTCTACCTGGTCGCGGTCCAGGTCTCCGCCGATCTGATCAGTGGCGAGCAGGTCTCCTCGACCCGGACGCTGCGCTTCGCGGTCGGCGACGCCGCCAGCGCGGAAGAAGCGTTCGCCGCTACGGCGGAGGTCCCCGGAGCCGCCGGGCAGGGCGCACCCGACGACGGGCCGACCGAGGCCGGCGACTCGTCCGACGGCCCGGGTACGACACTGCTCGCCGCGCTGGTCGGAGTCGCGGTCCTGCTCGCGGTGGCCCTCGTGGTGGTGCTGGTCCGGAGCGCCGGGGCACGGCGCCGGGCCGAACGCGAACGCAGCGCGGCGTCGCCGGACGGTCGGCCGTGAGAGCGCTGGAGGTCGACGAGTTGGACGTGGACCTCGGCGGCCGGCCGGTGCTGCGTGACGTGCGGCTGCACCTCGAGCCGGGGGAGTTGGTGGGACTGCTCGGCCCCAACGGGGCCGGCAAGACCACCCTGCTCCGCACCGTCCTGGCGCTGGTCCGCGCCAGGGACGGCCAGGTGCTGGTGGAAGGAAAGCCGTCCCGCCCCGGACGTGCGGCGATCGGGTACGTCCCGCAGCGCCACGAGTTCACCTGGGACTTCCCGATCTCCGTCGAGCAGGCGGTGCTGACCGGCCGGATCGGCCGGATCGGCCTGCTCCGCCGCCCCGGTGTCGCCGACTGGCGGGCCGTCGGCGACGCGCTCGACCGGGTGCAACTCGCCGGTCTGCGTCGACGCCCGGTCGGCGAACTCTCCGGCGGGCAGCGGCAGCGCGTCCTGGTCGCCCGCGCCCTCGCGCTGGCCCCGCGCATCCTGCTGCTCGACGAGCCGTTCACCGGACTCGACATGCCCACCCAGGAACTCCTCGGTGACCTCTTCGCCAGCCTCGCCGTCGAGGGCCGGGCGGTGCTGATGACCACCCACGACCTGGTCGCCGCCATGGAGTCCTGCACCCGGCTGGTCCTGCTCAACCGCACGGTCATCGCCGATGGCCGACCCGACGAACTCCAGGACGTCGAGGTGTGGATGCGCACCTTCGGGGTCAGCGAGACCTCCCCGCTGCTGAAACTCGTGAGGGCGACCTAGTGTCCATCACCGACTTCCTCACCGACCTGCTCAACCCCGACCTCGCCTTCCTGCCGAAGGCGCTGGCCATCGCGGTCATGTCCAGCGTCGTCTGCGGCGTCGTCGGCTGCTACGTCGTACTCCGGGGGATGGCCTTCATCGGCGACGCCGTCGCGCACGCGGTCTTCCCCGGCCTCGCGGTCGCCTTCGTCCTGCAGGGCAGCCTGGTCCTCGGCGGCGCCGTCGCCGGGATAGCGACCGCCCTGCTGATCGCGATCTTCGCGCAGAACCGGCGGCTCAAGGAGGACTCCCTGATCGGCGTCTTCCTGGTCGCCGCCTTCGCCCTCGGCATCGTGATCATCTCGCAGGCGCCCGGGTACGCCGGCTCGCTGCAGCAGTTCCTCTTCGGCTCGATCACCGGCATCCCGGACCGGGACCTCTACCTGGTCGGCGGCACCGGCCTGGTCATCCTGGGGCTGGTCTTCGCGCTGCACAAGGAGTTCGTCGCGGTCTGCCTGGACCGGGAGATGGCCCGATCCATGGGCATGTCGGTCTTCTGGCTCGACATCGTCCTCTACGTCCTCGTCACCCTCGCCGTGGTGATCTCGTTGCAGACCATCGGCAACATCCTCGTCCTGGCCCTGCTGATCACCCCTGCGGCGGCGGCCCGGCTGCTCACCGACCGGCTCGGCGTGATGATGCTGCTCGCCCCCGTGATCGGCGGCACCTCCGCGCTCGTCGGGCTCTATCTCTCGTGGAGCTACGACACTCCGGTCGGCGGCACGATCGTGCTGGTCGCCACCGCCGTCTTCCTCGCCGCCTGGCTCTTCGCCCCGAGACACGGCCTGCTCACCCGGCGCTGGCGCCGCCCTGCGGCGGTCGAGGACTCCGACACTCCGGGGTCGGACGACCGCGCCGACCCTCCGCACCAGACCGTGGCGGTCAGGACCCGGCGGCTACGCCGAAGGTGAACCGGGCAGCCGCCGATTGGCGCGTAGCGCGTCGCGCGTGGCGGGGAGCATGAAAGACCACGAGTCCAGCGAGTACCGCGTCGGAGCTGGCCGGGGCAGTGGCGGAGCTCGACCATCGTCGGGGCGCCAGCACGACGACGTCCAGCTTCTCCTGCGCTGGCTGCCTGGGACGGCGCCGGGAAAATCGTCTCGGCAGCCGTGGGTTTGTGCACCCACGGCTGCCGAGACGGGTTTCTTCCGGATGGTTGTCAGGTTCCTCAGATGGCGGTCAGGGTCAGCGTCGCGACGTATTCGCCCGCAGCGGTGTCGGTCGGCAGTTCCAGGTTCAGCCCGGCGCCGAGTTGGGCGGTGCCCCGGCCGTCGCCGGCCGGTGCGGTGCCGAGCACACTGCTCGCGGCCAGGCCGTTTCCGACGGTGAAGCCGGGGGCGACGGTCGGGCCCGCGACGACTCCCTGACCCTGGGCCTGGGCCAGCACGGTCGGCGTCCAGCCGAGGTACTTTCCGCCGACCCGGTTCTGCCCGGCGGTGAAGTCACCGAGCTGTCCGGCGACGTTCCAGCCGGGTGAACCCGGCCGGGTGTCGGTGACCGTGACCGGGCGTAGGTCGCCGTTGCTCTGCCACCGGTCACCGCCCGGGGACAGGACGGCCGCCGGCAGGTTCACCGTGCGGTCGTCGGGGTCGACGCTGACCACCAGCGAGCCCTGCGCCCCGACGGTCACCTTGATCGTCTGCGACGCCGCCGGTGTGCCGGCGTCCTCGACGTTCAGGGTCACCGGAGCGCTCTCGGCCACCAGCACGTCACCGTCCCGGTAGAGCCGGGCCAGGTACTGGCAGTCGTCGAGCTGCGCGGTGGCGGTGAACGAGTACGCCGCGGACACCTCGCTCGGGATCTCGGCGAATTCCGCCGCCCCCGGGCACCTGCTGAACCAGCGGTACTGGTCCAGCTCGGTGACCGGATTCTGCACGGCGGTCAGGTTCACCGCAGCGCCCGGGACGTAGCCGGACCGCAGGCCCTGCACGGAGAGTTCGACCTCCGGGTCCGGATCCGGCAGGTCACCGACCACGAAGTGGTACGGCACCGGGCCGGTGGAGATCGGCGTGCCGTCGGCCAGCGTGGCGTCGGCCTGGAAGGTCAGCGTGTAGCTGCCCAGGGCGCTGAAGACCCAGTTGGCGTGTGCGTGGGTGCTGATCGGCACGTCGAGCGTGTCCGGCAGTCCGTCGTCGCTGCGGAACTTGATCAGCGGTTGACCGACCGGATCGGTCATGAAGACGGACACCCGGCCCGGACCGGCCACCTCGACCAGACTCAGCCGCACCTTGTTGCCCTGGAACACGCCGGATCGCAGCGTCGTGGTGTTCCAGCCCGGCCAGAGCAGGTTCGGGTCCTGCGTCATCGGTAGCAGCCACACCGTCGAGCCCGCCGGGCCGAGGAACGCGTACTCCGGCAGGTCCGGCACCTGCACCGCGGCCTCCGGCAGGGCCTGGAAGATCACGTCCTCCGGATCCCGGGTGACCGACGGCGAGACGGTGTCGTCGTGCACCTTGAGGACGAGATCGCCGTCCTCGTAGTGCACGTCGACCGCGTCGGTGTGGCCGGTGGACAGCACGACCTTCTCCTGCGCGAGTGCCGGCGTGGCACCGGGCAACAGCAGGCCACCGAGGCACACGACGGCGGCTCCGGCGGCAGCGGCAAGGCGCTTGGGATTTCTCGTCGTCATCCCTCCCCCCACTTCTTGTTGAAAACGGATGTCAGGTTCGCGGGGAAGTTAGCACGCCCCCGGAGGCGTGTCGAGCGAGTGGCCGGCCATCCCGGAGGGGTCCGTGGTGCCGGCCGCGCCAGAGACTTGACACCTTACTGAAAATGGTTACCGTTTGCTTTGCCGTGGTGCGGTGCCGCGGCGTGAGGAGGATTCGCATGCGAACCAGGATGACCGCATTGACCGGCATTACTGCGGCGATCACGGCCGGCCTGCTGGTCGGGGCCGTGCCCGCCCAGGCGGCCGTCGTGAAGCTGTCCCAGGGGCACGTCGACGCGGTGGACGTGGCCTTCGAGGACGGTGAGTTCGAGATCTCCGTCCACGACGAGACCGTGGACCCCGACGTGGAGCGCGACCCGGCCGACGTGATCTTCGTCGCCAAGCCGGAGGCGGCGGTGACCGTGCCGGACGACCCGGCGTACGCGTTCCTCGGCGCACCGGGCGCGACCGTCCACATTCTTCCCGAGGTGCAGGACGAGAACCTGCTCTGGGCCGGCCTGGCCACCGAGGAGCTGGAGTCCGGCGTCTTCGTCGGCGACAGCGTCCGGATCCGGTTCACCCGGGTGAACGGCCCGGACGGGTTCAGCATCTTCGTCAGCGACCCCGTCGGCGCACCCAACGTGCTGGTCGACAGCGAGGACGGCCTGCCCGACGTGATCACCCGGCCGGTCGGCGACCACATGCACCTCAACTGGGCGTTCGAGCGGGCCGGCACCTACCGGATCAAGGTCGACGTGACCGGCAGGCTGGCCGCGACCGGGGAGCGCGTCACCTCCGACCCGGTGTGGCTCACCTTCAAGGTCAAGAGCTGAGCCCGTCCTGACCCCCGTCCCCGCAATTGGAGCAGTGATGAGACTCGTCCACCGGACCTTGGTCCTCGTGGCGGCCACGACCGCCGCCGTCCTCGGCCTGACCGCCACCCCGGCGGCGGCGGCCACCATCGAGACCGGTCACCTCGACGTCCTCGATGTCGACTACGCCGCCGGAGCCCTCACCCTCGACATCAGGTCACACAGCCCTGCCAACGACGACCTGTCGCCGGTGGGTACGACGCTGCGGCTGAAGCCGACCTCGGCCATCACGGTGCCGAGCGGATCCGCCTGGAACTGCCTCGGCGCCGCCGGGTCGACCGCCTACGTCGCCCCGCAGGCCGAGAACCCCAACCTGATCTGGCCCGGTTGGAACACCGAGGACGTGCCGGCGGCCCAGGGGCCGGTGCGGATGGAACTGGTCGGTGTGTCGTCCGTGCCGGCAGGCGGGCGGTTCGCCATCTACACCACCAACTCCTTCGGCACGCCGACCTTCCGGCTCAACTCCAACAGTGCCGCCGGCTGCCCGATCTCCGTCTGGCCCGGCAACATCGGCGCCGGCATCCATGCGCACGGCAACTGGGCGTTCTCGGCGCTGGGCACCTACACCCTCTCGTTCCGGGCCACCGCCAAGGGCGGCACCGGAGTCGCCAGTCCGACCGTCAACTACACATTCCAGGTCGGCTGACGACAGCGTCGTCCCGGTCACCGCGCCCCCGACCGCTCGCTGCGATGGTCGGGGGCGCGGGCCCAGCGCTCCCCATGCGTCCGGAGGACCCAACCGGACGGCCGATGGGACGGAGAGCGAGGGCTGGACGGGCGGATGGCCATCAGGCAAGGTAGAAATCGCGGTTAGTGCATTCGCCGACACCGACGGTGATGCTTCCGAGCATTGAGGAGTCTGCATGTCCCTCGACGTACCCACCGCCCTGCTGGAACGGGCCGAGGCTGGACCGGTCGACGACGCCGAGTTCGTCGCCTGCGTGCGCGACTCGCTGCCCTACGCCTGGGCGGTCGTCAGCGAGGTCGCCGGCGATCTCGGCCGCGACGGCGGGGAATTCGCCGACCACGCGGTGCCCCCGCCGACCGAGGCCGAGCGGGGCCAGCTGCTGCGAGCGCTGGCCAGCGACGCGATCCGGGGAGCGCTGGAACGCCACTTCGGGGTGAAGCTGGCCTTCCAGAACTGCCACCGGGTCGCGGCGTTCACGCCGTCCGCGGTGGACAGCGACCGCTACCGCGCCTTCATCTCGCCCCGGGGACAACTGCTCAACCAGTCACCCGAGCTGCGTGACTGCTGATCCGCCCGTCGACGCGCGGCCGGAACGGCCGCGCGTCGACCTGTTTCTGCTTGCGGGGACGTTTCCCGGCGCCGATCACGCCGCCACCCTCGGGCACGCCGTGGACTACGCCGTCGCCGCCGAGACGGCCGGGTTCGACGGCGTCTGGCTGGCTGAGCACCACTTCATCTCGTACGGCGTCTGCCCGTCAGCGACGACGCTCGCCGGTTTCCTGCTCGGCCGGACCACCCGGATCCGGGTCGGTACGGCGGCGGCGATCCTGCCCAACCGGCATCCGGTCGCGCTCGCCGAGGAGGCGGCGCTGCTCGATGCCGTCTCCGGCGGCCGGTTCGACCTCGGCGTGGCCCGGGGCGGCCCCTGGGTCGACCTGGAGGTCTTCGGCACCGGGCTGGACCGCCACACCACCGGCTTCCCGGAGTCGCTGGACCTGCTCCTCGACGCGCTCTCCGGGCGGCCGACCGTCGCCGGAAGCGGCCCGGTGCACCGGTTCCGGCAGGTTGCCATGGTGCCCCGGCCGAGCCGGCCGCTGCCGGTGTGGGTGGCCGCCACCTCGGCGCCGACCGTGGATCTCGCCGCACGCCGAGGGCTTCCGCTGCTGCTCGGCATGCACGTGGACGACGCCGCCAAGGCCGCCACCCTCGACCGATACGCACGGACCGCCGTGGTGACCGGTGCGCGGCGCGAGGTGCGCGGCGCCGGGCGGGACGCGACGGCGGCGGAGCACGTCAGCGCGCACCTGGCGTACGTCGCCGACACCGTCGCCGAGGCCGAGAAGGAGGTGCGCGACACACTGCCCGGCTGGCTCGCCCGCACCCGCGAGTACGTCCGCATCGACGGCAGTCCACCCGCGCACCGCGACCTGGACGCCTACCTCGATCATCTGCTCGCGATCCATCCGGTCGGACCGCCCGACCACTGCGTGTCGCGGCTGACCGGCACCCTCGCCGCCACCGGCGCCCGGCGGCTGATGCTCGTCGTCGAGGCCGCCGGGCATCCCGACCGGACGCTGGAGATCATCCGGCGACTCGGCGCGGAGGTCCTGCCGCACCTCGCCGTGCCCGGCCGAGGATCCGGGCCGGTCTGAGCCCCGCCCCGTGGCTGCCCGGACGACCCGGGGTACCACCCCGGAGGACATTCGTCCCAGGTCGTGGTGTCTTTATGGAAACGACTACCAACTCAGCTAAGGTGTGGCCGGAACCGTAGGAAACATATCCATTCCCGGAGGACCGGCCGTGAAGATCGCTTTTGTCGGTAAAGGTGGCAGCGGAAAGACGACGCTCGCCGCCCTGTTCGCCCGCCACCTCGCGGCGCAGGCGCCGGCCGGTACCCCGCTGCTCGCCGTCGACGCGGACATCAACCAGCACCTGGCCGTGGCGCTCGGTGCCCGGGAGGAGGAGGCGATCCAGATCCCCGCGCTCGGCGACCACCTCACCGAGATCAAGGAATACCTGCGCGGCACGAACCCCCGGATCTCCTCGGCCGCGGCGATGGTCAAGACCACCCCGCCCGGACGCGGCTCCCGGCTGCTGCGGGTCGCCGAGACCAACCCGGTCTACGACGCCCTGGTACGCGAGGTCGGCGGCGTCCGGCTCGCGGTGACCGGCCCGTTCACGACCGAGGATCTCGGGGTGGCCTGCTACCACTCCAAGGTCGGTGCGGTGGAACTGATCCTCAACCACCTGGTCGACGGGGCCGGCGAGTACGCGGTGGTGGACATGACCGCCGGTGCCGACTCGTTCGCCTCCGGCCTCTTCACCCGCTTCGATGCGACCTTCCTGGTCTGTGAGCCGACCCAGCGCAGCGTCGGCGTCTACCGGCAGTACGTCGGCTACGCCGCCGACTACGGTGTCCGGGTGCACGTGGTCGGCAACAAGGTCGAGGACGCCTCCGACGTCGAGTTCCTGCGGGAGCACGTCGGCGACGACCTGCTCACCTGGCTCGGCCGCTCCGGCTACGTCAAGGAGGCCGAGCGGGGCACGCCGCGCCCGATCGACACGCTCGAACCGGCGAACCGGGCGGCGCTGGAGACGATGCGCGGTGCCGTGGACGCGGCGGCGCAGGACTGGGCCAGGTACACCCGGCAGGCGGTGCACTTCCACCTGCGCAACGCCAGTGCCTGGGCCAACGACCGCACCGGCGAGGACCTCGCGGCACAGGTCGACCCGGACTTCGTCCTCGGCCCTGTCGCAGCAGCGCAACGCTAACACCGACCAACCGGTGCCGCTCAGGCTTCTCGCCCGAGCGATGCCGGACACGAGTCGCCGATCGACCGCAAGACGGGGCGTGGGTCGGCGGCGGGTGGGTGCGCGGCCGAGTGGACTTAATGACAACGAAAACCAGATCGGATAGCCTGGTGTTTCGCCGAGCAGAGAGGATCCCTGGTGGCCGTACCAAAGCGGAAGATGTCCCGGTCGAACACCCGGCACCGACGCGCGCAGTGGAAGGCGAGCCTGCCGCCGCTGACCCCGTGCCCCTGCCCGCGCAGGGAGATGGTGCTGCCGCACCACGCCTGCGTGCACTGCGGGCTCTACCGGGGCCGCCAGATGGTGGAGCAGTCGTGACCGCTCGGCTGCCGGTGACCGTGCTCTCCGGTTTCCTCGGTGCCGGCAAGACCAGTCTGCTCAACCACGTCCTGGCCAACCGCGACGGCCTGCGGGTCGCCGTCATCGTCAACGACATGAGCGAGGTCAACATCGACGCCGCGCTGGTCCGCGACGGCGGTGCGCTGTCGCGGACCGAGGAGCGGCTCGTCGAACTCACCAACGGCTGCATCTGCTGCACGCTGCGGGACGACCTGCTCGACGAGGTGGCCCGGCTGGCCCGGCACGGTCGCTTCGACTACCTGCTCATCGAGTCCAGCGGGATCTCCGAGCCGATGCCGGTCGCGGCCACCTTCGCCTTCGGCGTCGAGGACGGGCAGGTGCTCGACGACCTCGCCCGGCTGGACACCACGGTCACCGTCGTCGACGCCGCCGGCCTACTCGACCGCATCGAGGCGGGGGAGACGCTGGAGCAGCGCGGGCTGGCCGCGTACGACGGCGACGACCGCAGCGTCTCCGACCTGCTGGTCGACCAGATCGAGTTCGCCGACGTCCTGGTGGTGAACAAGACCGACCTGGTCGAGGGAGAGGACCTGGCCACGGTCGAGGCGCTGCTGACCCGGCTCAACCCGACGGCCCGACAGGTCCGTGCCGTGCATGGACGGGTGCCTCCGGCGGAGATCCTGCACACCGGCCGCTTCGACCTCGAGCGGGCGGAGACCGCACCCGGCTGGGTCGCCGAGCTCAACGGAGAGCACGTCCCGGAGACCGAGGAGTACGGCATCTCCAGCATCGTCTTCCGGGACCACCGGCCGTTTCACCCGCAGCGGCTCTGGGACCTGCTCGGCGAAGGGCTCGACCGCTTCGGCGTGCTGCGGTCCAAGGGCTTCCTGTGGCTGGCCAGCCGTCCGGACGTGCAGGCGCTCTGGTCCCAGGCCGGCCCGTCCGGGCGCTGCGACCCGGCCGGCGTGCCGGTGGTGGTCTCCGGCGAATGGCCGGACGACCCGGAGGAACGGGCAGACCTGGCGGCCCGCTGGCATCGGGTCTTCGGCGACCGGCAACAGGAACTCGTCCTGATCGGCGTCGGGTTGGACGCCGACGGGCTGCGTACGGCGCTGGACAATTGCCTGCTCACCGACGCTGAGGCCGCGGCGGACGAAGCGACCTGGCGGGCGCTGCCCGACCCCTTCCCGGCCTGGGACCCTGCCGACCTCGACCATCACGAGCACCCGGAGCCGGTCGGCGCCGCCGGCCCTCGCTGACCAGGCCCGTCGGCCTCGCCCCGGCCGACCTCGCCCGCTGGCGGCGGGACTGGGAAGCCATGATGGGCCACTACCAGCCCGGCCGCAGGCCCCGGGTGGCCGTGCTCGACATCGACCGGCTCGCGGGGGTCGCCTCGATGGCGTCACTGCTGCGGCGGCGCGCCGCCGTGCCGGGCGTACTTGGCGCGGAACTTCTCCACCCGACCCTCGGTGTCGACCAGGCGTTGCCGTCCGGTCCAGAAGGGGTGGCTGGCGGAGGAGATCTGCACGTCGATGACGGGGTAGGTGTTGCCGTCGGTCCACTCGACCGTCTGGTCGCTGGTGGCGGTGGAGCGGGTGAGGAAGGCGAAGTCGGCGGCGCGGTCGCGGTAGACCACGGGGCGGTATCCGGGGTGGATTCCAGGCTTCATACGGGATCTCCTTCGGCGTCGGTTCGGCTCTGGCCGGCTGTGTCCAGGTCGGGCAGGGGAAACAGGTCGGGCAGGGGAAAGCAGTCGGCGAACGGGTCGGGGTAGCCGCGCCAGGCTTCCTCACCGTCGGCGAGTTCGGCGTCGGTGAGCAGGCAGCGGTCGAGGGTGCGGTGCAGGTCGGCCGGATCGAGGTCCAGGCCGATGAAGACCAGATGCTGGTGGCGGTCGCCGTAGTAGGGGTCCCAGTCGAGGGTGGCGGCGAGCTGCCGGTGGACCGGCTGGTGGTTCCAGTGGTCGTCGGGCAGGGCGGTCAGCCAGCGGCCGAGGCTGCCGAGGCCGAGGCCGCCACCCGCGAAGTCCCAGGCGACGACGGTCTCGGGCTGGCTGGCCAGCCAGAGGTGGCCACGGGAGCGGATCGCCTCGGCCCCGAGGTCTTCGAGCGCGTCGTGCAGCCGCTCCGGGTGCAACGGGCGGCGGGCCCGGTAGACCACCGAGACCACGCCGCAGTCGGGGTGCGGCTCGTGTACGCCGAGAAGATGACCCTGCAGGCCGCGGGTCAGCACGCCCGGGGTTTCCGGGCGATGCCGGCCGGTCCGGCGCAGTTGCTGGTCAAGGGTGTGCGCATCGACGAGGTCGCCGTCGACGCGTACCTGCGTCGCCCACGGCACCATCCGGGCCAGCAGTACCGAGAGACGGTCGGTGTCGTACGCCCCCTCCCGGGAGCGGCCCCAGAGGACGACGGTGTCGGCGTACTCGAGTTGGCGGACGATCACGTCGGCGAGCCCTCGGTCGTCGTTCTCCGCGGCGTGGATGTCGAGGGTCTTGAGGTCGTCGGTGCTGGCCAGCCCGTCGAGCAGGTGCTCGGCGTCGGCCACGGTGACGTACGAGTCGACGCGGAGCAGGTCGGTGATGGATGCGCCGTCGACGAGGCAGTGGGCGCAGGCGGCGGCGACCGCCTCCGGTTCGACCACCTCGGGCAGCATCAGCACCAGGTCCCGGCCGGGATGGGTGTGGACCAGGCGGGCAAGGGTGGGCAGCACGTCCTCGCGGAGGGTGCAGGAGACGCAGCCGTGCGCCAGCGTGATCCGCTCGTCCTCCAACCCGCCCGCGCCGTCGCGGACGGTCCGGCGTACCAGGCCGTCGCGTACGGCCGTCAGGTCGTGTCGGACCAGCAGCAGCGACGGCTCCGCGGCGAGCAGTGTCCGGGCGACCGCGTACGTCGCGGAGGGCCAGAAGCCGCTGAGCACGGTCAGGGCCGGGCGGCTGTCGGCTGCCGGGGTGGTGGTGTCGGTGGGTGCGAGTGGTGACGTCGGCATTCCGGTCCTCACGAACTAATGGAAACGATTTCCATTATAGTATGGTGGCTGGCGGCGCGAGGCCAGGGGGTCTTCCGCCGCCACCGTCAACCACACAGAAGAGGAGATGCCGTGTCCCGACGATGTGAGGTCACCGGCGCCGAGCCGAGCTTCGGCAACGCCGTGTCCCACTCCCATCGGCGCACCCGTCGCCGGTGGATCCCGAACGTCCAGCGGCACCGCTACTGGCTGCCCTCGGAGAAGCGCTGGATCACCCTCAGGCTCACCGCGAAGGCGCTGCGCACCGTCGACCGCAAGGGCATCGAGAAGGTCGTGGCCGAGCTGCGCGCCCGGGGGGTGAAGGTCTGATGGCCCGGCAGACCGACATCCGGCCGGTGGTCAAGCTGCGCAGCACCGCCGGCACCGGCTACACGTACGTCACCCGCAAGAACCGCCGCAACGACCCTGACCGGCTGGTCCTGCGCAAGTACGATCCGATCGTCCGCCGGCACGTCGACTTCCGCGAGGAGCGCTGACACCGTTCCGCAACCGGGACGTGGGCCACCCGCCCCACGAGCCAGGGCCGCCGCGGATCGCGGCGGCCCTGGCGACAGTTCGTACTGTCAGGTCAGCTCAATGTAGTCGAGTTCGGCGTAGCCGGTGCCGCCACCGAAGTATGGTGCGCCCTTGGCGAGCCGGATGACGTTGTAACCGGCGCGCAGGTTCACCGTGGTGCTGACGGTTGCGCCGAACTGGCCCCACGCGCTGGTGGGTGGGTAGCTCACCGTTGACCAGGATCCGCCGTTGTAGGCGAGACCGTGGGTCGCCGTAGCGCCGGTGGCGTTGGCGTAGCCGATCTGCATGGTGTACGCACGGGCGGTGGGCACATTGACGATGAAGTCGACGTAGCTGGCCGTGCGGGGGTCGCCGGTGTTGTCGATCTGGCCGACGTACGCGCCGGCGGAGGCGCTGGAGCTGCCGAACCGGTTGGCGCGGAAGATGGAGGCGTTCTCGGCTTCGTACCGCTGCTGGTAGCCGGGTACGCCGCTGGTCGGCTGGACCACGATGTGGTAGCCGCTGGTCGCGCTCATGTTGGGCACGGTCACGGTCAGCTCGCCGTTGGTCACGTTCACGGTGGTGTTGCTGATCGTGGTGGGTGCGGAGACCTGGGTGTGCCGTCCGGACGCCGGCGTCGACTCGACCGTCACCCGCACCTGGCCGCCGAGAGAGGACAGTCCGGTGAAACGGACGTGGTTGGTGCCGGACTCGCCGCCGAAGACGGCGTGCACGATGCGGCGGGTGGGGTCGTGTGCGGCGAAGCCGTCCAGGCCGGTCTGGGCCCGGGGCGTGGTGGTGACCATGTTGCCGGCCATGTCGCCGTACCACTTGTAGAGCCACCAGCTTCCGGTCGGCTGGTTGTTGGTGGTCAGCCCGTTGACGGTGCCGTACTCGTACCAGAAGGCGCGCTCGGCGTTGTCGACGCCGCCGCGCTCGAACTTGGCGATGTAGCTGGCCACCGGACCGGGTTGGTCGATCTCCGTCGGGGTGGCGTACTCGTTGATGGAGATCCGCCGGGCGCTGATGCCCAGCGACCGCTCCAGCGCCCGGTAGTTGGCGATGTGCGCGGCGACGTTGGCGGAGGTCTGCAGCTCGTGCCAGCAGATGATGTCCGGCAGCGTGTCGGTGTTGCGGGCGTGCGTGAGGAACGAGCGCATCCATGACTCGTTGTACGTGGCCGTGCTCGGCCCGACGATCGGGGTGAGCGTGTCGCGCGCCCGGACCCGCTGGTAGGTGCGGACCCATGCCGCGTTGAAGTCACCGGCGGCGGCGGTGTCCCAGGTGTAGTCGGGCTCGTTCCACAGCTCCCAACCGGTGATGTTGCTGGTACCGGTGGCGGCGAGTCGGTCGTTGACCTGGGTGTCCACCTTGGCCAGCCAGTCGTTCCAGCTCACCCAGCGGTACGGGAAGTTGGGGTAGATGTCGGGCATGCGGATGTATTCGGCGGCGCCGACGCGGGTGGCCTGGGGCGCGACGAGCAGGGCGTCCCCGCCGGGTGGCTGGCCGTTGGGGCGCTGGCCGACCCGGGGCGCGGGCTGGGTGAGGGTGTTGAGCTTGAGCGGCAGCAGCATGTTGTCGGCGGGGCGGTTGTTTTCGGCCAGGGCGTAGAGGCCACCGGCTGCGACATGGCTGACCGGGCGGAACGGACTGGCCACATTCACGGTGAGAGTGGAGTTGGCGGCGCTGGCCGTACCGCCGGTAAGAATGACGCCGGCCGCGACCGTGATGGCCGAGGCCAGTGTCGCGGCGGACACGCGGGTGGATGCTCGCACGAGGGTTGCCTCCCTGGGACGGGCTCGGCGCGGTCGGGGTTCGCACGCCGAGCAGGAGCCGATCTTGAGCTGTCGAACGGGCGTAGCGGCGACGCAGGCGGATACCGGAAACGACCGTCTCGGCGATCTCCACGGTTTTCCGCGCCCATGTGAGCGCTAACGCGGAATCGCAGGTGATGGCCCGGGCAGATGCGGAAAATGTTTTCGGTGCCCGGTATCCACCGCCACGCCCTTGTAACGGGTCGTTTTGCGTAGGCTACGTATTGACGGGACGGTCCGTCAACGGTCAGTTGTGCGGCAGGTTGAGGCAAAGGTTTTCCGTCGCTATGGTCCTCCTGTGGCAGACAGGCGGGCGCGGGTGGGCATCGTCGACGTGGCGCGGCGGGCCGGGGTGTCGGTCGGCACGGTGTCGAAGGCGCTCAATGGCCGGGGACAGCTCCGGGACGAAACCCGGGCCCGGGTGCGGGCCGCGGCATACGAGCTCGGTTTCATCCCCAGCGCGGTCGCGGCGAGTCTGTTGACCGGCCGGACGTACACCGTGGGTCTGATCATGACGGACCATCACGGGCGGTTCAGCCTGCCGATCCTGCACGGTGCCGAGGACGCCCTGGGCTGGGACGAAACGCTTGCCTTCGTCTGTGACACCCGGGACGACCCGATCCGTGAGCAGCACTACGTGCGTAGCCTGGTGCGGCGCCGGGTCGACGGCATCATCGTGGCCGGTCGCCGCACGGAGCCCCGGCCGCCGCTGGCCGGTGTGCTGCCGGTGCCGGTCGTCTACGCCTTCGCCCGCTCGGCGGATCCGGCCGACTGCAGCGTGGTGGTCGACGAGGCGGCCGGCGCCGTTCTGGCCGTGGAGCATCTGGTGCGCACCGGCCGCCGAGCCATCGCACACGTCACCGGCCCGCACGGACACGCCTCCGTGCAGGCCAGGGTCGACGGCACCCTGAGTGCCCTGCGTGCCGCCGGGCTGGACCTGCTCGGCGACCCGTGGTACGGCGGCTGGAGCGAGGTCTGGGGTCGCTTCGCCGCCGCCGCACTCATCCGGACACACCCCGAGGTCGACGCCGTCTTCTGCGGCAGCGACGCGATCGGACGCGGCGTAGCCGACGGCCTACGCGCAAGCGGCCGACGCGTGCCCGACGATGTCGCACTGGTCGGCGTCGACAACTGGCAACCCACCGCCGAAGGCTGCCAGCCACCGCTGACCAGTGTCGACCTCAACCTGCAACAGGTCGGCCGGACTGCCGGCACCCTGCTGCTGGAGGCGATCCAACGCGGCGAATCGGAGCCCGGTCCGCACGTCGTGCCGTGCCGGCTGGTGGTACGCGCATCGTCCGCACCGGTCAGTGGTTGACCCTGCTTCGCGTGTGTGTAGGTCTTGACACAGCCGGCTGTCCGGCGTCATAGTCACGCAACATTCGTTGAACCGGTTCGCCTGACCTCGCGGACCGGACGGCGCGACGCGATCTGGTGGCGGGTTGTCTTACCTGCCGCGTACCTGCATTCAAGTCAACTTCGGACCCGAAAAGCGGACCCGGTTCGCGGCCCGGTGGCGAACCGGTTCGACGATGGAGGCGGGATGGCAACGATAGGCGACGTGGCGCGTGCGGCCGGCGTCAGTCGCAGCACCGCTTCGTACGCGCTCTCCGGCAAGCGGGCGATCTCGGTCGGCGTGCGGCAGCGGGTGGTCGAGGCGGCGCAGGCCCTCGGCTACACACCGAACGCGGGTGCACGCGCGCTGGCCACCGCGCAGACGATGGTCATCGGGGTGCTCGCCCAGTTCCACTCCGACGAGTTCGCGCCGGCGATGCTGCAGTACATCATGGGCGTCGCCGACACCGCCCGGGTCCTGGGCTACGACACACTGCTGGTGACCGAGGCGGACGGGCCGCGCGCGCTCGGCCGCATCACCAATTCCCGGATGGTCGACGGCGTGGTGCTGCTCAACATCGCCGAGGACGACGAGCGACTGCCCATCCTGCGCACGGCCACCCAGCCCGGCGCGTCGGTCGGCCTGCCCGCCGACTGCACCGGACTCGACGTGTTCGACCTCGACTTCGAAGAGGCCGGCCGGGTCATGGTGGACCACCTGCACCGGCTCGGGCACCGCGAGCTGATCCTGGTCTCCCAGCCGGAGCACGTCGTGCAGCGTGGCGGCGCGTACGTGTGGCGCCTGCGTGACGCGGCACTGGAACGGGCCCGCGAGCGGGATGTCACGCTGCACGCCTTCTACGGCGAGTCCCGGCAGCCCGCCGTGGGTCGCCTGCTCCACGCGCTGCTGGACACCTATCCCTCGGCAACCGGGCTGCTGCTCAACAACGAGGCGGCCGCGGCGGCGCTTCCCTCGGTCGCATATGCCCGCGGCCTGCGGGTGCCCGAGGACCTGTCGGTCATCGGCCGTTACTCCGACGAGTTCGCGGCCACCTTCTCCCTGCCGTACTCGTTCATCGAGAGTGCGCCGGACCGGCTCGGCGGCATGGCCGTCCGGCAACTCGTCCGGCGCATCGAATCGCCGAAGGCGCGGGACGAGCCGTACGTCGTGCGCTTCATCTCTCCGGAACTCGTCTCCCGGGGCAGCACCTCCGCTCCACGCTAGCCGCCGCGCGTACCGCGGCCGAACTCTCCCGGCATTTTCTTGTTAGCGCTCACACCTCCGAGGAGGCAGATCGTGAAATTCTCCAGAAGGGCCACGGCGGTCCTTGCCGCCACCGCGCTCGGCACCACCCTCCTGACCGGCTGCTCGTCCCAGTCCGGCGACTCCGGTGGGTCCGGCGGCGCGTACACCTGGTGGGACCCCTATCCGCAGCACGACCCGGGCTCGGCGTGGGCCAAGCGGGTCAGCGCCTGCGGCGACGAGGCGGGTGTCACGATCAACCGCACCCCGTACGACACCACGGCGCTGACCAACCAGGCGCTGCTGGCCGGCCAGGAAGGCAATGCCCCCGACGTCATCCTGCTGGACAACCCGGCGGTCTCCACCCTCGCCGAGGCCGGGATGCTCAGCACGATGAGCGAGTTCGGCCTGGACACGGCGCGGTTCGACAAGAACCTGATCGCCGCCGGTGAGCTGGACGGGCAGACGTACGGCATCCCGATCGGCGCGAACACACTCGCCCTCTACTACAACAGGACCGTCCTGGACGCCGCGGGTGTGGATCCGGCCACCATCAAGGACTGGGCATCGTTGAACACCGCGCTGCGGAAGGTGAAGGACTCGGGCAAGAAGGCGATCACCTTCTCCGCGATCGGCACCGAAGAGGGCTCGTTCCAGTTCCTGCCCTGGTTCTGGGGCGCGGGGGCGCAGCTCACCGATCTCGACTCGCCGCAGGCGGTCGACGCGCTGCAGCTCTGGACCACCTGGGTCAAGGACGGCACCGCCCCGAACTCGGTGATCAACAATTCGCAGAACACCACCTGGGAGGAGTTCCTGACCGGGGAGTTCGGCTTCGCCGAGAACGGCACCTGGCAGATCAACAGCGCGGAGCAGGCCGGCTTCCCCACGGGAATCGTCCAGATCCCGGCCAGGGACGGCGGTATCGCCCCCACCCCCACCGGCGGTGAGTTCATCACCGTGCCGGTGCAGAAGGACGCCGGCCGGTACGAGGTGACCAAGAAGATCCTCGAATGCATGACCACACCCGAGGGCCTGGTCGAGACCGGTACGACGTTCGCCTACTACATCCCGTCCACCGCCGAGGGCCAGGAGGCGATTCTCGCCAGGGAGCCCGCTCTCCAGCCGTGGGTCGACGCCGTCCGGACCGCCAAGGGCCGTACCAGCGACAACCTCGGCACCAGATACCCGAAGATCTCCGAGGCCCTCTGGACCGCGGTGCAGAAGGCGCTCAGCGGTTCGGCGTCTCCGGCCGAGGCGCTGGCCGCGGCACAGGCCCAGGCCAGGGCGGCAACGCGCGGCTGAGTCAGGAGGACGAGGACCACATGGCTCGTACCCAGACCGATGCCGTCGGGCTCCCGGACCGCGTCGGGCCGGCGGGGGTGGACACGCCGTCCGCCCCCGCCGCCCACCGGCCCGGCGACCGGCCGCGCGCGGGGCACTCCCGGCAGTGGGCGGCATTCGCCTTCCTCGCGCCGCTGATCGTCTATCTACTGCTGTTCTACGCGTACCCGCTGTACCGCAACGTCGAACTCAGCGTCCACGACTACACGCCGCGGGCGTTCGTGCAGGGCAACCCCGACTTCGTCGGGCTGGACAACTACGTCGACGTGCTCCGCGACGACAGGTTCCTGCACGCCCTGCGCAACACGGCCATCTTCACGCTGGGCTCGATCGCCGTACAGTACGTGCTCGGCCTCGCCCTGGCGGTGTTCTTCCACCGCCACTTCCGGCTCGCCGCGGTGCTGCGCGCACTGTTCCTCGTACCGTGGCTGTTGCCGTTGATCGTCTCCGCCTCCACCTGGTCCTGGATGCTCAACAGCGAGAACGGCATCGTCAACGCGGCCCTGCAGGCGTTCGGGATCGGCCAGATCAACTGGCTCACCTCCCCGGACACCTCGCTGCTGGCGGTCACCATCGCGAACATCTGGCTCGGCATCCCGTTCAACCTGGTGATCCTCCATGCCGGCCTGCAGAACATCCCGCACGAACTGCACGAGGCGGCCGCGCTGGACGGCGCCACCGCGTGGCAGCGGTTCCGCCGCGTCACGTTCCCGCTGCTGCGCCCGGTCTCCGTGATCACCCTGCTGCTCGGCCTCATCTACACGCTCAAGGTCGTCGACATCATCTGGATCATGACGACCGGGGGGCCGGCAGACGCGTCCACCACGCTCGCCATCTGGTCGTACCGGGAAGCGTTCGGCACCGGACAGCCGGACTTCTCCCCGGCCGCGGCGGTCGGCAACCTGCTGATCCTCATCGCGCTCGTCGCCGGGCTCGCCTATGTCCGCCTGCTGCGTCAGGAGGAGCGGGCATGACCAGGAGCCGTAGGACCTGGAGAACCGCACTCGGGGTGTTCTTCACCACCCTGATGCTCTTCCCCGTCTACTGGATGTTCAACGTCTCGCTCACGAAGACGGGCGACATGCGGGCCGATCCACCGCACTGGTTTCCGTGGGATCCCACGATCGAGGGCTACACCGCAGCCCTCGGTCAGCAGTTGCCCGCGCTGGCGACAAGCCTCTTCATCGGGCTCGGGACCGTTGTGCTGACCCTGCTGATCGGGGTGCCGGCCGGGTACTCGCTGGCCCGCCTGCGTCCGCGCGGCGCCGGCACGCTGAGCTTCCTGCTCCTGGTCGCACAGATGATCCCGGCCGTCGTGATGGCCATGGGCTTCTACGCCATCTACATCCGGCTGGGCATCCTCAACACGGTCTGGGGGCTGATCATCGCCGACTCCACCGTCGCCGTCCCGTTCGCGGTGCTGCTCGTCCGCGCCTTCATGGCCGGCATCCCCGCCGAGCTGTCCGCCGCGGCCGCCATCGACGGCGCGGGCACCTGGCGCACCTTCCGGTCGGTCATCCTGCCGCTGAGCCGCAACTCCATCATCACGGTGTCGCTCTTCGCGTTCCTGTGGGCCTGGTCCGACTTCGTCTTCGCGTCCACGCTCAGCCGCAGCAGCGACACCATCCCCATCACGCTCGGAATCTTCCGCTACATCGGCAACAACACCACCCAGTGGAACTCCATCATGGCCACCGCGGTGATCGCGTCCGTGCCCGCCGCGTTCCTGCTCGTCCTCGCGCAGCGCTACGTCGCGGCCGGTGTCACCGCCGGCGCCGTCAAGGACTGACCCCGGTGTTCCGATCCCCGAAACGAGGCGACAGCATGACCGACGGCTGCACCGTCACCGACCCCCTGCAGGCCACCGGCGGCGGGCCGCGGCACGGCTGCCCGGTGCTGCCCGCGCGCGGCGTGTTCCGCCCGCTCGGGCTGGCGGACGTCTCCCTCGACGGCGGGTTCTGGGGCGGCCGCCAGGAGGTGAACGCCACGGCGACCCTGGCGCACTGCGAGGAGTGGATGGAGCGGGTCGGCTGGCTGGCCAACTTCGACCGCGTCGCGGAGGGCAGCACCGGCCCCGACCGGCCCGGTTGGCCGTTCTCCGACTCGGAGGTCTACAAGCTCGTCGAGGCGCTCTGCTGGGAGGTCGGGCGCAGCGGCGCGCCGACGGCCGAGACCGCGATCAGGCGGCTCACCGCACGGATCGCCCGGGCCCAGGACCCCGACGGATACCTCAACACCTGCTTTGGTCACAGCTCGCAGCCGGCCCGGTACAGCGACCTGGAGCACGGGCACGAGCTCTACAACACCGGTCACCTCCTGCAGGCCGCCGTGGCCCGGCTGCGCACCACCGGTGCGGACGGTCTGGTCGAGGTTGCCCGCCGGGCCGCCGACCACGTGTGCGGGACATTCGGCGCCGACGGCCGCAACGGAATCTGCGGACATCCGGAGATCGAGGTCGGTCTGGTCGAGCTCGGCCGTGCCCTCGGCGTCGACCGGTACGTGGAGCAGGCCGCACTGTTCCTGGAGCGCCGCGGCCACGGGACGCTGCGGGAGATGCCGCTGGGCCGGGCCTACTTCCAGGACGACGTGCCGATCCGGCAGGCCGACACCTGGCGTGGCCACGCGGTGCGCGCCCTCTACCTCAGCGCCGCCGCGGTCGACGTCGCCACCGACCGCGACGACCGTGACCTCCTCGACGCCGTCCAGCGCCAGTGGCGGCACGCCGTCGCCCGACGTACCTATCTCACCGGCGGCATGGGCTCGCGGCACCAGGACGAGGGCTTCGGCGAGGACTGGGAACTGCCGCCGGACCGGGCCTACTGCGAAACCTGCGCCGGCGTCGCCTCGATCATGGTGTCGTGGCGGCTCTTCCTCGCCACCGGCGACCCCCGCTACACCGACCTCGTCGAACGCACCCTCTACAACGTCGTCGCGACCTCCCCGAGCAGCGACGGCCGCGCGTTCTTCTACGCCAACCCCCTGCACCAGCGAACCCCGGCGGCGTCCACCGCCGGTGCCGGGGTCAGCCCGCGGGCCGAGACCGGGACCCGGTCCGCCTGGTTCGAGGTCTCCTGCTGCCCGACCAACGTCGCCCGCACCCTTGCCAGCCTGGCCGGCTACGTCGCCACCACCGACGACGGCGGCCTGCAGATCCATCAGTACGCGCCCGCCACCATCCGGACCCGGCTTCCCGACGGCCAACGGCTGGCGGTCAGGGTGGAGACCGACTACCCGGCGAGCGGCGGGATCCACGTGCACGTCACCGAGGGTTCGGGGCAGCCCTGGACGCTGTCCCTGCGGGTACCGGCGTGGGCCGCCGGCGCCCGACTCGTCCACGACGGCCGGAGCACCCCGGTGACCCCGGGCATGGCCACGCTCCACCGCGCCTTCCAGATCGGCGACGTGATCACGCTGGAGCTGCCGGTCCGGCCCCGTCTCAGCCGGCCCGACCGGCGCATCGACGCGGTCCGCGGCTGCGTCGCCGTGGAGCGCGGCCCGGAGGTGCTCTGCGTCGAGTCCCACGACCTACCGGCCGGCGACGCGATCGACAGCCTGGAGATCGATCCGTTCGTGCCACCGCGCGACGTCGACGGTGTGGTCCGGGTACGCGGCCGGCTCGCCGCGCCCGCCGTGCCGGAACAGGACTGGCCGTACCCCGCCGCTGTCGACATCGCTCCGGCCGCTGTCGACATCGCTCCGGCCGCCGCCGGCTGGTTCGAGGTGCCGTTGCGGCCGTACCACTCCTGGGCCCGTCGCGGCCCGTCCAGCATGCGGGTCTGGCTGCCCGCGACGCGGTCACACGCGGACGGCCACAGCTCGTGACCTCGGAGGGCGACCCTGGACACGGGCCGACGGGATCGCCCGGCGTCCACGAGATCCGTCAGGATGCGACCGCGGACCGGATCGGTTCATCCAATGTTCACGGTGGCGTCCCTTTAGGTGCCTGTGCTCCACACTGCCGACATCTACCTTGCAGTGCGTCCATTGCGGACAATTCTGGGGAAGGTGTGGGGGCCGGTGCCGAGCAGGACGACCCGGACGAGCATGTCAAGAAGGACCGTTCATCGGCTGTCCGTGGGGTTGGCCCTGGGGTTGGCCGCGACGTTCACCCTGACCGCGTCCATGGCTCCTCGCCCGGCCGATGCCGTGCAGCCACTGGCCGGCACAGAGGTCTCCGACGCGGATGTCCGGCTGCTGACCGAGGCCGCCGAGGCGTGCCCCACCCTGACCCCGTCGCGGCTGGCCGGCCAGGTGATGGCCGCATCCCGGTTCTCCGCGACCCCGGTCGAGGCGGTGCAGGCCGTCGGCGCTCAGGGCACCGCCGGGCTGGTGCCGACCGTCTGGCAGAAGTGGGCGCCGTGGGACGGGGCGCGACCGGGTGACCGGGAGGCAAGCGTCACCGCACTCGCCCACCACATGTGCCAACTGGTCGGCCAGATCCGGGTGCTCAGGCTCGACGGCGACCGGTGGCAACTGGCGCTGGCGGCCCATCGGGTCGGCGTCGGGCCGGTCGTCGAGACCGGCGACGTGCCGGCCGGCGCGGTCGAGTACGTCGACACCGTGCAGCGGTACGCCATCTGGTACGCGATGCAGCCGGCCTTCGGTGGCAGCGGTGAACCCGCACCCGAAACCACGCAGGCGATGGTTGCGGAGCGGGTGACCGAGGCGGCGCCGTTGCCGGTGCCGGACGAGTACCTCGAACCGATCCTGGCCGCCGGGGCCGTCTGCCCGCAACAGCTGCCGCCGGCCCGGGTCGCCGCGCAGCTCATGGCCACCTCCGCGTTCGACCCCCAGCGGCTCGGCCCGACCGGCGAGCAGGGCATCGCGCAGTTCCTGCCCCAGGTCTGGGTCGCCTACGTACGGCCGTCGGCGACGGCCTCGCCGTGGACGCCCAGCTCGGCGATACCGGCGCTCGGCGAGACCATGTGCGCACTGCTGGAGGCCGTACCCGGCACCGGCGCCGACGACTACCCGCTCGCACTGGCGGCGTTCCTTCGCGGCGATCCGGCGGTCCGCTCGCTGGCCGACGTGCCGGGCGGTGAACGGATCATCGCCCTGACGGAACAGATGGGCCGCTTCGAGACCGAGTACGCCAGGGACACCCGGCTGACCCCGCCCACCGCTGCCCCGTCGAAGAGCCCGACCGCCGCGCCCGGACGGACACCCGGCGCGACGACCGCACCGGCCAGGCCACCTGCGGCGAAGGCGACGAAACCGGGCACCCCGACGAAGGCGGTCAGCTCCGACCAGCCACCGGTCAAGGCGAAGGACGCCGCCGCGGACAACCGTTCGTACGGGCCGTACTTCATCCACAACCTCGGCACCAAGATGTGCCTCGACATCCCGGGCACCGGGCCCGGGCCGCGCGACGGGCCCGTCAACCAGAACCTCTGCTACCCGCACACCCCCGACAACCAGGAGTACGCCTTCGTCCCGCGCAGGGTCGACGGCTCCGGCAACCAGCTGTACTGGATCCGCAGCGTCACCTCCCAGTACTGCCTGGATCTGCCGGGCCTGGGCTCGGTAGCCCCGGCGACGCCGCTGAACGAGACCGGCTGCTTCGACGACGAGAACCAGTACTGGCGGCTGCAGCCCACCGTGAAGTCCGGCAAGGTCCAGTACTACCGGATCGTCAACACCGCCTCGAACCTCTGCCTGGACGTTCCCGGCAACGCGGACGGCGGACTGGATGCCCGTCTCGCGGTGTTCGGCTGCCGCTCCGGCGACGACCACGACTGGGCACTGATCCGAAGGGCCAACTGGTGACCCCGTTGGCCCGGGTGGCCCTGACCGGGCTGGCGATGCTCACGGCGCTGACGGCGGCCACCACGGTCACCACCACGGAGGCCGTGACCGAACCCCGCGCCGCCCGGGCCGCGCCGGCCGGTCCGGAGGTCGAGCCGTATGTCCTCTACTACACCGTGCTGGCGTCGTACCAGGGCAGGCCGGAGACCCTCTGGTCGATCGCCGACCGGTTCCTCGGCGATGCCGAGCGGGCCGGCGAGATCCTGGAGCTCAACACGGGGCGGCGGCAGCCGGACGGCGGCCGGCTGACCGATCCCGGGCGGTTGAACAAGGGCTGGCACCTCGTGCTGCCGTGGGACGCGATCGGCACCGGCCTGCGGCACGGCGTGCTGCCCAGCACGACGGCTGCCGCGCCCGACCCGGCCAGCTCGGCCGACCCGACCTCCGGTCCCGGCAGCGCACCAGGGCGGGGTGCGGCACCCGGCACCCTCGCGAATCCGCTCTCCGGTGCCGGCCGGTCGGCGGGTTCCGGCTCCCCGGCCTCTGGCCGCTCCGGCTGCCGGCCGACAGTTGTCGCCGCCCCGCCGGCCAACTCGACCTGGGGGCAGCGCCTGATGGCTCCGGAGCGGGTGTGGCGGAGCACCACCGGCGCCGGCGTCCGGGTGGCGGTCATCGACTCGGGTGTGGCGGCGGGTCGGCCCGGACTCGGCGACCGGCTCGGTCGGGGCGCCGACATCGTCTCCGGCAACGGTCTGGGCGACACCGACTGCGTCGGCTCGGGTACCGCACTGGCGGGCATCGTCGCCGCCGACGACGGTGCCGACGGCGAACGGGTCGGGATGGCGCCGGGGGCCGTGATCATTCCGGTGCGACTCGTGGACCGGGGCGTCGCGGCGAGCCCACCGGCGACCGTGACCGCGATCCAGGTCGCGGTCGCCACCGGAGCGAAGGTGATCCTGCTCGGCGCCGCCGTCGACGTCACCGACCGCACGGTACGGTCGGCGGTCGACGAGGCGATCGGGCGGAACGTGCTCGTGGTGGCGCCGGCCCCCGCCGGCGACTCCACGGTGGCCCCGGCGGAGGGCCTGCTCCGCGTCGGCGGTCTCCGTCCCGACCAGCGGCCGTCCAGCGACTATCCGGCCGGCTCGGTGGACCTGCTCGCACCGGCGACCCGGATCCGCAGCATCGGCGCGGCCGGCACCGGGTCCTACGTCGGCACCGGTACGCAGTACGCCGCAGCCTTCGTCGCGGGCGCGGCGGCCCTGGTGCGCTCCGCCCACCCCGGGCTCTCCGCGGGACAGGTCGGCCGACAACTCGTCAGCACCGCCGACCGGGGACCCGCGATCGGCGCGGAGGGCGTCGGGCGGCTCGACCCGTACGCCGCGGTCACCGGCCCGCTGGTCGACGGCGGCCGGCCCGCCACGCTCGCCGAGCGGAGCGAGCGGAGCCGGCCGGTCTCCTGGCCGGTGGTGCTGGCGGTGCTCGCCGCGATCGGGGCAGTGCTCGTGGCCGGGCGGCTCTGGCGTCGCCACCGGGCGGCCCGCACCCGGCGTCGGCTGGCCGTGGAACAGGCCGACGACCCGTTCGGCAGCCGCGCCGGAGGCGCGGAGCACCTGGTGCGCAGCGGGAAGCCGTGAGCACCGGAACCAACGGGTCCGGCGGGGGTGAGTGATGGTACGGGGCGTACTTCGGGGCCGACGGGTCGGCACCGGCTCGGACGTCGTCCGGGTGGCACCCGGCGAACGGGGCGCCGCGCAGAGCATCGCGGCCGGCCTGCGTGCGGCCTCGGAGGGGCAGACCGTGCTTGTCGCACCCGGTCTCTACCACGAGCAACTGCTCGTCGACAGCCCGGTACGGCTACGGGCCGAGCGGGGTCCGGGCAGCGTGTCGCTGGTGCCGCGCACCTCGCTGCGGATCACCGCCGGGGCGACCCTGACCGACCTGACGCTGGCCGGCACCGACCCCGCCGAGCCGCTGCTGCGGATCGAGGACGGTAGCGCGGAACTCGTCCGCTGCGTCCTGCAGGGCGGCCGGATCGAGACCACCGGGGAGTCCCGCCCGGTGCTGCGCGACTGCCGGCTGACCGGCGCCCGGCTGGCCGGCCTGTACGCCACCGGCGGCACCGTCGTGCTGCTCGAGCGCTGCGTCGTCACCGACGTCGACGGCATCGGGGTGGTGGCCGGCGAGTCGGCGCAGGCCACGCTCCGCGACACCTGGATCGGCCCGGTCACCGGCTCCGGCGTGCGGGCGCGCGGCACCGCCCGACTCGACCTCGCCGGTGGCACGGTCGTCGCGGCCGGCCGCAACGGCATCCTCGCCGAGGAGGCGGCCTCGGTCACCGGGCGGGACGTCGCGGTGTCCCGCAGCGGCGGCGACTCGGTCTTCGCCTCCGGCACCACGAGGGTCGAGCTGACCGGGTGCCGGCTGACCGACCCGGCCGGCGCGGGCGTCGTCGCCGCCGACCGGTCGCAACTGGCGCTGAGCCGCTGCGACGTGGACCGGGCGGGCGCGACCGGTGTGGTGTGCCGGGACGAGGCCGAGGTCGGCGTCGTCGCCGGGGCGGTGCGCGGCTGCGCCGGAAACGGGCTCATCGTCACCGACCAGGGCGTCGTGACGCTCACCGACACCGTGCTCGGCGACTCGACATACAGCGTGCTGCACGTCGGCGGCACCGGCCGGTTGACCGCCACCGGCGTCTGGGTGGGTCCCTCGGCGGAGCACGGGCTGCACGCCATCGGGGCGGGCCGGGCCGAGCTGACCGGGGGCCGGGTGCACGGCTGCGGACTGGCCGGGGTGAGCACCGCCGACAGTGCCGAGGTGACGGCCACCGGCACCGTGCTGGCGGCGAACCGCAACGGGGTGGTCGTGGGCGCGGACCGGCCGGTGCGGTTGACCGGGTGCGTGGTCGACGCCAGCGGCCGGGCCGGGGTGCAGGTCGGCGTCGGTGCCACCGTGGAGCTGACCGACTGCCGGATCGACCGCGCCGGCACCGCCGGGATCGTCTTCGAGCAGGAGAGCGGGGGCACCGTCGACCGGTGTGCGGTGCACGACGCCGAGGGCTCCGGCATCGTGGTGTGGACCGGAGCGAAACCGCAGGTGACGGCCACCTCGTGCACGACCGGGGCGAAGAACGCGCTCTTCGTGGCCGAGGGCGGCGGCGGCCGGTTCGTCGACTGCGTCTTCACGGCCAGCACGTACCCGGCGATCCACGTCGGCGCCGGCGCGACGCCGGCCGTCGTCCGCGCCCGGATCCGGGACACCGAACTCGACGTCGACGTGGACCCGCAGGCCAAGCCGGTCTTCGAGGAGATCCGGCTGACCGAGGTGACCAGGTCGCTGTTGCCGCCGGCCGCGCTCGCCGCCGGCGGTCAGCCCGGTAACCTGGCGGCGACCGGCGCACCCGCGACGCCCGCCGCCCCGGCGACCGAGGCCGCCGCGGGCGCCGAGGTGGCCGTGCCGACCGAGGCCGACCTGCCGGAGCTGCTGGCCGAACTGGACTCGCTGGTCGGCCTGGACCGGGTCAAGCAGGACGTGCAGGCTCAGATCAAACTCATGCAGACGGTACGCCGTCGGCAGGAGGCCGGGCTGGCGTCGCCGCCGCTGAGCCGGCACCTGGTCTTCGCCGGCAACCCGGGCACCGGAAAGACCACCGTCGCCCGCCTCTACGGCCGGCTGCTCGCCGCGCTGGGCATGCTGGAACGCGGCCACCTCGTCGAGGCCGACCGGACCAGCATGGTCGGCGAGTACGTCGGGCACACCGGACCCCGTACCCAGGCCGTCTTCCGCCGGGCGCTCGGCGGGGTGCTCTTCATCGACGAGGCGTATTCGTTGGTCCCGCCCGGTCACAGCAACGACTTCGGGCAGGAGGCCATCGCCACCCTGGTCAAGTTGATGGAGGACCACCGCGACGACGTGGTGGTGATCGTGGCCGGGTACCCGCTGGAGATGAGCCGCTTCGTCGCATCGAACCCCGGCCTCGCCTCGCGGTTCTCCCGGACGTTGACCTTCGAGGACTACGGACCCGCCGAGTTGACCGACATCGTCGAGGCCCAGTGCCGGCGGCACGAGTACCAGCTCGGCGACGATGCGCGCAGCGCCGTACACGCCCTCTTCGCCGGGATGGCCCACGGCCACGGCTTCGGCAACGGGCGGGCCGCACGGCAGGTCTTCCAGCGGATGACCGAACACCAGGCGCAGCGGGTGGCCGACCTCGCCGACCCGTCAACGGACGACCTGCTGCGGCTGACCGCCTCCGACGTGCCCGCCGCCGGTTCGGTTGCCTGAGCCGGTCCGTACGGCCAGAGATGAGGTATCCGATGACGACCGTCGAGTGCGCTCCTCAACCGATCCAGACCGACCTGACCACCTGGTACGAGCGGGTGCTGGTGCCGCAGAGTCGCCCCGCGCTGCACCGCTACGCCCTGCGTCTGGTCCCCGGCGACCCGCACCGTGCCGAGGATCTGGTCCAGGAGACGCTCCTGCGGGCCTGGCGGAACCTGGACTCGGTGGCCAGTGCCCGGTCGCCGCAGGCCTGGCTCTCCCGGGTCGCGCACAACCTCTGCATCGACCAGGCCCGGCGGGTGGCGGCCCGCCCCGCCGAGGTCGCCGAGGACCTCACCGCCAGGGTCTGGGAGCCGGCGGAGAGCCTCTACGAGGCCGCCCTGGACCGGGCCGAGCTGGAGCCGGCGCTGCGTAGCCTCTCGGCGGTGCACCGCGAGGCCCTGCTCCTCGTCTACTACCAGGACCGTACGCACCGCGAGGTGGCCGGTGTGCTCGGCGTGCCCCCGGGCACGATGAAGTCGCGCACCCACAATGCCGCCCGCGAGCTGCAACGGGCGTTGCACCGGCGCGGCGTGACCGGCAGCGCCCCGAACTGACCCCGCCCCGAACTGACCCCGCCCCGAACTGACCCCGCCCCGAACTGACCCCGCCCCGAACTGACCCCGCCCCGAACTGACCCCGCCCGGTAGTGGCCCGGGGCGGGTCCGCCCCGGTGTGGCCCGGGGCGAGGGGAACCGGTTCAGGCGGCCGGCGGCTCCGGGGCCGGGTCGATGAACTGGACCGGACTGCCGTCGCTACGTACCGGATCTCCCAGCACGACCCGCCAGCCCAGCCGGTCGTTCAGGTCCGCGAGGTCGTCCCGGAGGTAGTGGAAGTCGTCCCGGGTGACCGGCGTGTCGGTCACCGGCACCAGCCGGACCCGCATCTCCCGCCCACCGTCCGGGTTGACCCGGGTGCGGGCCTGGTCCCCGAGGAACGCCAGCAGCGCGGCGGGAAGCGGGTCGTCGGGGCCGGCCGGAGCGCTACTCGGCGGCACCGGCTGTAGCCGAGGACCGGCCGGGTACGCCAGCACCAGATCGCCCTCGGCCGGGAGGCTCCCGACCTGCGGGCCGACGCCGGCGGTGGCCCAGACATCGGTGTCGAGCCGCACGAGCCCGTCGAGGGCGAGACGGATCCGCTCCGCGTCCGCCTGGTTGGCGGCGGTCAGTTGTGCCAACCCGACGTTCTGCTCCCGCGTCCGCTCCAGCACCTGCATGAGCCGTACCGGGAGGTCGGGGGCCCAGGTGTCCACATTGGCCCCGTCGACCCAGGCGATCAGGTCGGCCGCTGCGGACGGCCCCGAGGCCAGCGGAGCGGTGGGCTCCAGCAGCCGCAGCGCCCGGTACGCCGCGGTGAGCCGGTGGAGGCCGAACCCGCCGATGCCGTACGCCCGCGCGGCCAGGTAACCGGCGGCGAGCAGGTTCCGCAGCGCGTCCGGGCCGGTGAGGCCGAGTTTGCCGGCCAGCGCGGTCAGCGCGTCCAGGAGCACCGTGACGTCCCGCTCGGCCGGCGGCACGTCGGTCACGTCCAGCAGCGCGTCGATCAGGTCGTACACGGTGAACGAGAGGTCCTGGCCCGGCACGACCTCCAGCGGCGGATACGGGGTCGGGAAGGAGTACTCGTAGGCGGCGAGGGGATTCTGCTCGCCGGTGACCAGCCGGGCCAGTTCGGCGTCCTGGTCGGTGACGGCATGCACCAGATCGCCGTCGAGCCGCACCGGCGGCGGCTGCGTCTCGGGTCGGTGCACCCGGGCGATCGGGGCGTCCGGGTCGCCCTCCTGACCGGCCAGCATCCGGGCCAGCCACATGCCGTGCTGCCAGACCGGCCAGGGGGTGTCCTGGCCTGGTGTGCCGATGACCACCCGCGGGTCGCCCTCCTCGATCACCGGTGTCGCGTCCTTCGGCCCCACCCAGACCCGGTCGCCCACCGACGTCGCCTGCCAGTCGTCGCCGAAGACCCCCCACCGGCCACCGCCGAGGTTGCCCAGGTCGGTCGTGGGCGTGGCGAGCTGGGGGAAGCGCGGCGTGTGGTGCACGGTGACGTACCGGGCGAACGCCGGCAGCGTCGCGGTGTGCAGCCGGCTGTACGACACGAAGTGGTCGGAGAGCCCCGCTCCGGGCGGCTCGATCAGGTGCGGGGCGAACGCGAGCCGCTGCTCCGGACCGAGTAGCCGGGCCAGCTCCATCGCCCTCGCCGCGCTGACCGGGGTGGGGATGACCAGCTCCACCAGCACCCGATCGGGTAGTCGGGTGCGTAGCTCGGTGAGCAGCTCATCCGCCCGAGCCGAGTCGGCAAGCGAGATCACGAGCAGCGGCCGGTCCGGATGCGCCAGCCGCTGGGGTGGTTCGGTCGCCGACCCCGTCGGGCGGAGGAAACCACCCGCGCGACCCAGGCCGACCAACTCGTAGCCCTCCGGCGGCGCGAGCTGGGCGACGGGCGTACCACTCCAGTCCCGTACCGAGCCGAGGGACGTGTATCGCAACTGGGTCAGGAACGCCTGCATCTCTGTCGGCTGGGTGTTGTAGCGCAGCGGCGCGACCCGGCTGAGCGCGTCCAGCAGGTTGAGGCCGCGGCGCAGCCGGTCGAGAGCCCGGGGCGCAAATTCGAAGAGTCGCTCCGCCACCGAGAGCCGCTGGCGTGCGTCGCGGGCCAGCAGCTTGGTCTGGAGGAAGGTTTCGTTGAAGTGCCGGGTGGCGGGATCCGTGTGGCTGTCCCAGATCTGCTGTATCGCCGGATATCTGGGGTCGTCGGTCACCCGTCCCTCCCAGAGCTCCCGCTGGACGTCCGGGTGGGCGGTGACCGCACCGGGCGCCGCCGGATCGCCGAACCGGGTGGCAAGCATTTGGGCGGCTACCGAGAACTGCTCGAGATGCGCCAGCTCGTGCACCAGGCACTGCATGACCTCGTCCACCGGACCGTCGGTGGCGAGCTCCATGATCCAGTGCTTCATGCTGAAGGCGCCCTCCAGGCCCGGGCGGGCGCCAGTGATCGCTCGTATCGGCGGCGCTCCAAGGGCACTGGTGATGAGTCCGGCGACCTCCCGCCAGACCTCGACGGAAAGCTTTCCCCGGTCGTCAGCCTTTGTGGCGACCAGTTGGCTCACCTCGTCATGCAGCTTTCTCAGGTGCGCCGCGTCGGCGGAGCGGAGTATCCGGTAGTCCGGGCCGGGCGGTGCAACGTGCCCCGGCGGCGTCGTCTGGGCGGTGGTCGTCGCGGTCGCCGTCGCCGTGGTCGCCGTCGCCGTGGTCGCCGTCGCCGTGGTCGCCGTCGCCGTGGTCGCTGTCGCCGTGGTCGCTGTCGCCGTGGTCGCCGTCCTGGTGTCGGGCGCGGATGTGGCGGCCAGGTCAGCGGTGTCGGTCGTGGTCGGACCGGCGGATGTCGCCTGCTGCGCCGCCTGCTGTGTGGCGTGCTGGGTCGCCAGGTCGGCGAGCATCGTGTCGCGGTCGGCAGTCAGGCCACTGGCGAGGATCCCGGCTGCCACCGGGTCGGTCCCTTCGGCCCGCAGGCGCTGTGCCTGAAATTCCACCCACCGCGCACGCAGGTCGACCGCTGGCGGGGCGGTCTCGGTGCCCTCGGCTGGTTTGATGGTGGCGGTCTGGGTGGGTGCGGTTTTGGTGGGTGGTGGGGCGGTGGTGTGTTTGTATGGGCGGGCTTCGACGGGTTCGCCCAGCTGTTTGCTCAATACGACGGCGACGTTGTCGAGCCAGCGTTTGACATCGGCCGGGTCGAGCTGAGGGCGGATCTTTTCGCTCATGTAGCGGCCGGACTTGTCGTCGACGACCCATCGGCCGGTTTCCGGGTCGCGGTGCAGTTCGCCGCTGATTCGTCCCTTGCCGACGTAGGCGTGGCCTTCGGCGTCGAAGCGTACGCCGATGGTGGGGTGGCCCTGTTGGTTGATGCTTTCCCTGAGTTGGTCGAGGGTGAGGTCGGGATTCTTGGTCCGCATCGCCGCGTGCAGGTCGTCGAGCTGTTTGGCGGAGACGACGGTGAGGATCTCCTCGCTGCCGATCATGATGTCGCCGCCCTCGGTGACCACGTAGTGCCAGCGGGCGTCGGGCCGGCCGGCGTGGATCTCGGGGGTGAAGTCGGAGAGGGGCATCCAGGCCGGGTTGACGCGCACCTGCTGGGTGCGTAGGGCGTCCCCGCTGACAGTCTTTCCGCCGGCCGTTACGGGCGGGTCGATCTCGAACGGCTTCACGCCCTTGGGATCGACAGCCGGTCCCCTCGTCTCGTCCAGTTCGGCCGCTTTCGGCTCGGCCGCTTTCGGCTCGGCCGCTTTCGCGGTCTGGGTGGGTGCGGTCTGGGTGGGTGCGGTCTGGGTGGGTGCGGTCTGGGTGGGTGCGGTTTTGGTGGGTGGTGGGGCGGTGGTGTGTTTGTATGGGCGGGCTTCGACGGGTTCGCCCAGCTGTTTGCTCAATACGACGGCGACGTTGTCGAGCCAGCGTTTGACATCGGCCGGGTCGAGCTGAGGGCGGATCTTTTCGCTCATGTAGCGGCCGGACTTGTCGTCGACGACCCATCGGCCGGTTTCCGGGTCGCGGTGCAGTTCGCCGCTGATTCGTCCCTTGCCGACGTAGGCGTGGCCTTCGGCGTCGAAGCGTACGCCGATGGTGGGGTGGCCCTGTTGGTTGATGCTTTCCCTGAGTTGGTCGAGGGTGAGGTCGGGATTCTTGGTCCGCATCGCCGCGTGCAGGTCGTCGAGCTGTTTGGCGGAGACGACGGTGAGGATCTCCTCGCTGCCGATCATGATGTCGCCGCCCTCGGTGACCACGTAGTGCCAGCGGGCGTCGGGCCGGCCGGCGTGGATCTCGGGGGTGAAGTCGGAGAGGGGCATCCAGGCCGGGTTGACGCGCACCTGCTGGGTGCGTAGGGCGTCCCCGCTGACAGTCTTTCCGCCGGCCGTTACGGGCGGGTCGATCTCGAACGGCTTCACGCCCTTGGGATCGACAGCCGGTCCCCTCGTCTCGTCCAGTTCGGCCGCTTTCGGCTCGGCCGCTTTCGGCTCGGCCGCTTTCGGCGGGCTGGGGGGCAAGGGCTCCGGCGGTGCCGGTTGTCCCTCGACCATCGCCTGGTAGTGGTCGCTGTGCCGGTACACGTCGAACAGCGGCGCACCCTCGCGACCGATCGTCTGGCTGTGCTCGGGCGCGTGGATGCGTATCTGGGCATCCAACGCGGCGGCCAGCAGGCCCGGGTAGGCCTCGCCGACGGCGTCGTGCCAGTGGTCGGCCCAGTTTCGCACGGCCTGGACGAGGGCGGCGAACTCGTCGGCGTCGACCGGCCGGAGCGGATCCAGCAGGTGTGTCATGAGCTGGTCGCGCAGCGTACCGTCGGGAAGTGCCTGCAGCCCGACCGGATTGCCGCTGGCGGTGAGGTAGTCGAACATGGCCCGCATCGACAGTGACTCGTCGGCCAGGTCGCGGGGCGGTGAGCCGTCCGTCGTGGGTCTGAGTGGCACCTGACCCTCGGCGTGGGCGCGGGCCGCCGCAGCGTCCCAGCCCGCGGCAACCAGGTCGGCGGTCCGCTGCGCTATGTAGAGATCGCGCAGCTGCACGGCCGGCAGCAGGGCCGGGTCATGCAGCCTCGTGATGCCCGCGTCCCGCAACCGGCCCAACAGGGTGTCGCGGTCCATCGCGTCCACCTCGGCGCGGAGTTGCAGTACCCGGTTGTTCCGGTATGCCTCGATGGCCTGTGCCGGTACGCCCTCCGGGCCCACCGCCCGGAGGTGCTGCTCGACCAGGCGGCGCAGCAGCTCCGCCGCCGTACCGATCTGGATGTTCGGCGGCATCAGGCCAGGTGTCTGGGCGGCCCGGCCGGTGATCTGCGCGCGGACTGCCTCGGGGTCGGCGAGCCACGAGTGCAGGGCCGGCGAGCCGAGCCCGGCGGCGGCCAACCTTGTGCTCACCAGCTCGGGGGCGCTGCCGACGGCGGCGTAGAGCTGACAGAGCCCACCGCCCGGCGTCGGCAGCACCCGCGACGCCTCCGTCGACAGCTTCGGCGCTGCGGTTGTGGACGGCTGCACCGGCGGTGCGGTGGCCGGCTTCTGTGTGCTGGACTGCTGGACCGGTGCTGTGGTGGCCGGCTGCTGCGCGGGCGGTGTCGTGGTGGGTTGCGGCGGCGTGGGCAGGCGGACGCTCTCGTCCTGGATGTGCTTGGCGAGAGCCGCCGCGTCGGCGTCCTTCGCACCCTCGGCCACCCCGAGGTACCGGTGCCGGAAGTCGTCGAGCAGCCCGTGGTGCCGTTGCAGCAGATCCCACCAGGTCTGCCCGGCCCGGTCCCATTCCTGGTGCAACCCGGGCAGCTTGGCCTCGACCTCCGCGCGGGCGGCGCTGCCTTCCGGGGCCGCGTACGCGTCGTAGCGGGCCTGGTCGAGCTTGTCGGCGGAGGAGACGAAGTTCTCCGCCGCCCTGGCCAGCTTCGCTTCGTGATCGACGATTTCGCCGAAGGCGGCGACCCGGTCCGGAGAGTCCGTGGCGATACCGGCGGCCTCCGTCGGGATGTGCAGCGCCGTCCGCGCGTCGTGCAGGCCCATCCGCAACGAGACGTTCACCAACTCGGTCGGCTGGCTGGCGCTGGTGACCGTCCTGGTGGGCCACGTCGAGTACGACAGCGAGACGGTGACCTCGACCCGGCTCAGGTAGTCGACGGCGGCCGAGCGGCTCTCCGGCTTGACGTTGCCCAGGTCGCTGGTGGAGTTGCTGCCGCTCTCGGCGGCGGCCTGGGTGTCCCCGGCGGCGACACCGGGCCCACCGGTTTCCAGGGCCTGGTACGGGTCGTCGGCGAAGCCCCGCCCGATCAGCGGGATGCGGGGAATCCGCAGATGTTGGGTCACGATGCTGGTGCCGGTGCTGTAACCACCGCTCTGCTGGCGTGCGTGTTCGCGGAAGACGCCGGAGCTGACGCCGCCGAGCGACGCGCCCTCGGGCAGCAGCCTGATCGTGATCGCCGCCTTCTGTCCGAAGATCTGCGCGCTGACCGCCGGCGGCAGCGTGAAACCCTCGGCGCTGATCAGCTTCGACATGGCGGGAAGCAGGATCTCCGGGGTGAGGCTCTGGTGGATCTGGTGTGCTCCCGCGTACCCCGTGGTCCTCAACCGCTTCGCGGCGGCGGCCAGCAGGTTCGTGACGACGCGTTGTACCTGGGCGACCTGGTTGACGTCCTCCGCGCTGAAGCGCGGCGGCAGCGGCATCCCGTTGACCGTCCGCCAGCCGGGTGCCAGCTCTGCCGGCGGAACGATCTGGTAGGGCGTGGGCCGGTCCGCCGGCGCAGACCGTGGCGGCCGGAGGTCGTCGGCCCACCGATCCTGGATCACCTTGTCGTACACCACCAGCAGGTCGCCGTCGACGCGCTCGCCCTTGTCGAAGATGGCCAGGGTGTACTTGACGCGTGTCTCCAGTCTGGCCTTGACACCACGGCCGGAGCTGAGGTTCGTGTCGGTCGTGGTGGAGTCGTCGTTCTGCGCGTTCAGCACCTGCGACACCCGCCCGACGGTGTCTCCCATGCCGACCGCGAGGTTCTCGCCGTGGTGGTTGGAGACGCCGGTGCCGGCCACCCCGACCGTCGCGGTGTCGCCGTGCGTCCGCTGCCTGGTGACGCCCTGCTCACTGGTGTGCGTGGTCTTGATGTCCAGGTCGTCGTGGTCGGCGACGAAACCGAGGACCTTCGGTTCGCCGATCGGCTCGGCCAGCAGACGTACGTCCCGGGAGTGTTGCGTCATCCGGCCGGGCTTCATGTGCAGCACCGAGACCCCGCCGTCGACCATCGCCGACCAGTGCTGCGCCTGTCCCGCCGGAGTGAAGAGGTGGAGCAGCCGGCGGCGGTTCAGCATCGGGTCGTCGAGCCCGGGTCCGGAGAGCGAGTCGGAGATCTTGCCGATCGAGCGGTTCGTGATCCGGCCCTGCACCATGTCGAGGAGGCCCTTGACCATTCCTCGGTCCGGGCCGAGATTGGCCGCCTCGGCCCGCAGCACGCTGGTCATCGACTCGGTCAGGGTCGGTGTCTCGTCGAAGGTGTAGAGGCCCAGACCGGGGCTGCGGCCGGGCGGCAGGCCCAGGGCCGGAGGCAGCGTCGGCAGCCACGGCGCTCCCATCGTGCCGGGGTCTCCGGCCAGCTTCGGCAGCAGACCGAGCTTGACCATGGTGGCGGCGGAGAGCCGCAGGAATATCGCGTTGCTGATGGTGCCGTGCCGGGCGACCGACTTGTGGTGGTGCAGCCACTCGCCGGTCCGCAGCGACTGCGGAATGGCGGCGTACCGGTCCGGCTCGGTGGTGATCTCCGCGGCCACCGACACCCGCATGTCGAAGACGACCAGGAAGGAGCGCTGACTGCCCTTGCGGTTGTTGGCGTTGCGCTCGATCGCGCCACTGACGCTCTCGGTGTGCCGGGTGGATCCGGCGTAGAGCAGCTTTTCGTAGCCGAACGGGAACAGCACACCACCGCCCGAGGTGGTCTCCGTGCTGGTGCCGGAGCGGCGGACGTTCGCCGAGAAGTTGGCCCGCAGCGCGAGTTGTCGCTCGACGGTCTTGGCCGCGCCGACCTCGACCGAACCGACCGAGGCGGACTCGTTGGTGATGGTGGCGAACGCCGGCAACACCGTCGGATTGGTCAACGCGACCGCGACGGCCAGATCGGTCGCGGCGCCGTCCTCGGCGGTGGTGAGCCGGTCCACGTGCCACACACCGTCGAGCATCGCGGCGAGACCGTGGATCTGGCGCGACTCGCCCAGCCGGTCGATCGTGCCGGCCCAGACCGGCATCCCCTCGGCCAACCCGTCGGTGCCGCGCAGGCCGCCCAGCTTGGTCCGGGAAACGGCGTCGGTGTATTCCTGGGCGGCCCGGAGCGTGTCCCTGGCCAGCCGGGTGATGAAGGTGCTACCCGGAAAGTCCTCCACCGACAGCCAGTGGTTGACTGTCGACTTCGGCCCCTCGTCGACCCATTCGCGCAGTCGGGTCAGCTCGAGCTGGGTCCGGCGGTCGACGGCCAGCGGATCGGGGCGCGGTGTCATCGTGGTCGGCAGGCTGATCGGCCGGGCCAGCACCGAGGCGTTGTCGAACTGCACGGTGACCGGACGCGTCTGGACCAGCCGGAAGCGGGTGAACTGCTTCCCGCCGACCAGCGCCGCCGGCTCGTGGGTCGGGTTCACCACCCGGGCCGTGCCGGCCGGGTCGGTGACCGGCCGGGGCAACCGCTGGTGCATCACCCGCCCGAACATGGACCGGGACTTCGGATCCGGACCGAGGCGCTTCGTGTACGCGTACACCTGCACCGTGATCTGCAGGTCGTTGCCGAAGGCCTGCGAGTTCGGGGTCCCGCCGTTGAGTCGGATCTCCTGACCGGCTAGCCGCGCGTCGCTCTGCCGGTTGAACCGGCCACGGAGTTCGACCGCACCCGCGGGTACCAACGCGCTGGCCGCCGTCCCGACCAGCCGGAACACGCCACCGCCCTCGAACGCCACGGCGCCTCGCCACTGGAGACCAGCGTTGATCTTCTCCTGGAAGGTGTCGGCGTGGCTGGTCCGCACCGCGTCGCCCGAGCTGGTGCCGAGGTGCTGGAAGGCCCTGGTGTAGCTGGCCGTCACGTGCACGATGACGTGCCGGGTGCCGATCTTCTTGGTCCGGGTCAACTCGGCGACCAGGCCGGTCTTGAGCAGAGTGCCCCGGCCCTGACGCAACCCGGACACCGAGAGCACCCGGTCCAGCGCATCCTGGTTGGCCTGCCGTTCAACCGCGGCGCGGCTGGTGCGCATCCGTTTCACCCTGCCGGACCTGCCGTACTCGGGCAGAAAGCCGCCCTCGATGCGTCGGATCAGCCCGCTCACGTCCAGGTAGAGCTGTTGGAACCCGCTCAGCCCGTAGGTGACCGAGCGGCCACCACCGAGGGCGTACGGCGGCACGTACCACTGCTTCGGTGCGGGGATGAGGACGCTGCTGTCGTTGAGCAGTTGGGCCACCCGGACCGCGGGCAGGTGGCCGAGCACCACCAGGTCGACGGTGATCGGTGCGATCGTGCCCTGCCCGGACAAGCGGCTGCCCGGCACCTCGCGCAGCCCGGCGTGCACCGTGACCCGGAAGTGCGCCTCGACCAGGACATTGGCGATGTCCTTGAACTCGGTGCCGGTCCTGGACGTGCCGCCGTGGGTGGCGGAGGCGGTCATCGAGCGCAGGAAGCCCCAGAAGAGCCGGGCCTGTACGTATCCTGGGCCGAACGCCCAGCGGGCGGGGACCAGGGACAGGCCCGTGCCGACCCGGCTCGAGTGGGACAACTGCGTCGCCTCGCTCTGCCCCGGCTGCCAGCGGAACGAGGTCTTGGCGACGTCGGCCAGGACGGAGAGCTTCGGCATGGTCGCGGTGATTTCCAGCGAGAGCGCGTGCGCGCCGTGCGTGCTGGTGATCGTCGGTGGATGGACGGCCGTGTCCAGGGCCGGCAGCAGGTTGCCGATCATGGAGGACTCCTCGAACAGGCCACGGGCCTGCCCTGCCCCCAGGGTGCCCGGCCCGACGGTCTTGGTGGGCCGGAACATGACGAGAGCGTCCTCGACGACGTCGTTCCAGGTGCCCGTCGGGTCGGCACCGTCGTCCAGACCGATCCCCGCCCGCAGGATGCGTACCGGCGTGAGGTTCTCCACAAGCATCGACGTGTGCCTGCTCGGGTCGACGGTGAGCCAGTCGGGTTCCCGGGGTGTGGCGTTGGCGATGTCGTCGACGGTCCGGAACGTCACGTCGGCCCCGACCGGCTCGCCGACGCGCCGCTCGGTCGCCTGCGGACCGGTGAGCGGCGAGTCCGGGTCCGTCACGGTGACCTGGAAACCGACCGGTGCGGTGACCAGGTGTGAGCCTGACCCGCTGCGTACGTTGTGCGAGTCGATCAGTTTCGCGCCGTCCTGGAAGGACTCCAGCGGTCGGGAGAGGGCGACGTCGACGGCGCCGCCGGCCCCGTAGCCGACCCGCTGCGGAAACATGGTGCCGACGCCGAGCGAGCCGGAGCCGCCGGTGGTGGAGGCGTACTTGATCCCGGCGGACTGGTCGCTGCGGGTGTCGAACTTCGCCCGGTCCGCGGACTGGTCGATGACCTGGGCACCGGCCGGCGACCAGATCGGAGTGACGGTGACCCGGTGCCAACCGAAGAGGCCGTCGCGGACGTCGAAACTGCGGCCACCGGTGGTGAAGAACGACTGGGCGTCGTCGCGCAGCGCCTGCCCGATGGCGCCGGTCTGCACCGAGAGCTTGGACGATCCCGGCACCAGCGGCAGCTTCTCGGCCACCCGGGCACGTACCGCGTCGGTGACGCTCTGATCAAGGTCACGGATCAGGCCGTCGAGGTCGTTGATGGAGTCGAGGACGTGCAGCAGGTCGGGCCGGGTCCGGTAGAGGCCGGGCAGGGGGTTGTCGGCCGGCTCGGCGGGCTTGAGGACCGTCATGGCGATCTCTTCGCCCGGCGGCGTCACGGTGATCGTGGGTATCGTGCTGCTCGCGACAACGGGCGCCAGCGGCGCCGGGGCGGTGCCGGACGAGGTGGCGACCGTACCGGCCGGGGCGGGCGCCGTGGCTTCGGCGGGCGGGGTGGCTTCGGCGGTGGTGACCCGGGGAGCGACGTCCACGCCGGAGGCCCAGAACTCCTCGGCGACGTTGCCGGCCACGGCATCCGGCACCGGACGTGGCGCGGCGGAGCCGGAGAAGTACGGCGCCAGCACGTCGGCGATCTGTCCGAGCGCCGCCGGGGTCAACACCAACTCGTCGACCCCGTCGGTGTGGCTGCCCATCAGGTCGCCGTGCTCGGGCTGGTGGGTGCCGCGCAGCAACGCGTTCGGCGGTGCGGTGGTGTCCGTCGCACCGAGCTGGTGCACGATCTCGTGGGCGTACGCGGCCGGCGAGGCGTTGGCCGCCCACACCCGCTGGGACGTCTGCGTGCCGGCGGGGGCGACCGTGACCGAGCCGCGCGCGTTGGCCGGGTCGTCGAAGTCCACGGTCACCCGCATCGGCACGTCCCACCCGGGCAGGCGGTGCTCGGGTGCGTTGACGTACCGCTGCAGTCCCTCGACGACGCGCGCCTTCACCGTGGCGATCTCCTGCGCCGTGACGCCGGGCGCGGCGTCGAGGCGCAGCTTGAGCGCGAAGTGCATCTCCTGCTCGGTGACGGTCAGCCGGTATCCGACGCCGACCCGCTCGCCGCTGGCCGGCGGACGGGTGACCTTCGGCGGCTGGCCGGTGGCGGTGGGTGGCTCGAAACGGAACGCGTCCTTCAACGGTCGCCACCGCTCGGCGTCCACCTCGATCACCCGGGCCTGGCCGCCGGGCCGGCCGTCGCCGAGCAGGTCGCGCGGTGGCATCGCCACCTTCTCTGCGGGTGCGGTGGACGCGTCGTCGGCAGCGCGGGGCGGTGCCGGCAGCTCGAGAACGTCGTCACCCGCTGTCGATGTCGGCCGTGCCGGTCCCTCCGTCGGCTTCGGCGTCGCCGGGCTCTCCGTCGGCTTCGGCGTCGCCGGGCTCTCCGTCGGCTTCGGCGTCGCCGGGCTCTCCGTCGGCTTCGGCGTCGCCGGGCTCTCCACGGGTGTGGTGAGCGTCGGCGGGTCGTCCGCGGCCCGGCCGGGCACCGGCGGACCGTCCGCGCCACGCAGCTCGGCCAACCGGTCGCCGAGGGTGGTGTAGCGGGCAGCGGTCGAGTCCCGCAGGCTCTGCGAGAGACCGCCGAGCGCCTCGTCGAGCCGGGAGTCGAGCGGGCGGAGGTGATCGGGGGAGGTGAGCGCGGCGTTGATCTGGGCGGCGGTGTCCAGCCGGTGCTGGTCCAGCCGGGCGGCGTACCGGGACAGCACGTGGTCGATGCCGGCCCGGTTGTCGCCGGCTCGGGCGAGCGCGTCCTGCCAGGCCCGGTACTCGTCGGCGGGAAGCGGACCGCTGCCGCCGCGAAGCTCCGCGAGCCGGGCCTCCCGCTCCAGGGCGGCGACGCGTAGTTCGTAGCGGGCCAGCACGTCCGCCTCGGCCGCCTCGGTGCCGGCGCGGCCGAACTCGGCGTCCCACTCGGCACGCTCGGCCGGCGGCATGCCGATCGCCTCGTCCCGGTACGTCCGCAGGGCGCCGAGCCGTTCGGTCAGCTCGTCAGCGCTGCCGGGCGGCAGTGTCGGTACGTCGGGCAGCTCGGCCGGACCGGTCGGTGGGACCTCCGGGTCGTCAGAGCCGCGTGGCGCACCGTTGTCGGAGCCGCGTAGCGCGTCCAGCCGGTGGCGCAGCTCCATGCCGAGGAGGTCCGGTTCCGGCGTGCTCTCCCCCCGCAGCGCGTGCAACCGCTGCGCCAGGTCGTCGAGGCCGCCGGGCGGCAGCGTCGGTGCGTCGGGGAGTTCGGCGAGCGGGACGTCGGGGCCGTCGGTGCCGCGCAGGGCGGCGAAGCGTTGCTCCAGCTCCAGGCCGGCGAGGCGCGGGTCGGGGGCGTGGTCGCCGCGCAGCGCGTCGAGCCGGGCCTGCAGCTCGGCCAGGTCGCCCGCGGATCCGGCGCCGTCGGGAGCACGGTCGGGCGTGGCATCGGGTACGACGCGGTCGTGCAGCTTCTGCTCGGCCAGCTTGCCGGCGAGGCTGTTCTCGTAGGCGTGCAGCAGCCGGTGCAGCTCGTCGGTCTCGCCGGCGGCGACCGCGCGTTCGATGTCGATGGCGTGTTGCAGCCAGGTCGACTTCTCCATGCCGAGCTGGGCGGCACGGTGGTGACCGGCGTCGACGTGTGCCCGGAACGAGTCGAGCCGCGGGAACAGGGCGTGCCGGTCGATCCGGTCGTGCAGCGCGTTCAGCCCTCGGGCGGCGTCACCGTGCCGGCCCTGCTCGATCGCGGTGCGGACCTCGCCGCTGAGCACGCCCAGCTCCCGCTCGGGCAGCTCGACCCCCCGGGCGTCGGAGACGAGTTCGGTCAGCCGCTGGTGCAGCGCCTCGGGGCCGGGTGCGGCGGCCGGGTCGGCCCGAGGCACGCTCGGCAGGTCCGGCAGGCGGTCGCCGGCGCCCGCGCCGCTCGCCCGCTCCGCTCCGGCCGGCGTACCCGCCTGGTCGGGGGTTTCCGGTCGGCCCGGGGTGTCGCCCCGCGACCCGGCGTCACCGAGCCGTCCCGTCTCGAACTCGACGGGGACCTCCTCGGCGCGGGCGGCGGCGAGCTGGGTTTCCAGGTCGGTGAGGCGCTCGACGGCGGTGGCGCGGGCGGTTGCCTCCGCCGGAGAGATGGTCGGCACGTCCGGGAAGATCGCCGGCTCGACCGGGCGGGCCGGGGGTGGGGCACCGGGGCGGAGCTGATGGAAGCGGTGCTCAAGCTCCAGCTGACGGGCCGCCGGGGAGGGCGGGTCGGTGCCGCGCAGGGCCGCCAGCCGGCTCTCCAGCTCGGCCAAGCTGGTGCCGGGCTGCTCGGTGGGCACCGACGGCAGGTCGGCGATGTCGGCCGGGGCGGTCGGGCGCAGTTGCGCGAACCGGTGCTCCAGTTCCAGCGCGGCCAGGTCGGTGCGGGGGGCGTCGGCTCCGCGCAGGTCGTCCAGCCGGGTCTGCAACTGCTGTACCGCTTCGTCCACCGCCGCAGCGGGTCTGGCAGCCGCGAGGTCGGGCGAGGTGGCCTCCCTGGCCGCCGCCAGGTCCGGTGCGACCGTACCGTTCGGGTGGGCGGGCGGGGGATCGACCGCGAGGGAGACCTCCCTGGCTTCGATCCTGAGGCCGTCGGCGGTCCGGCGGACCAGCGCCTCGGCGACCCGGACGTCCTTCTCGGCGCGGGCGACGGTGAGCGCGTCCCCGGAGGCGTTGGCCAGCGCGTGCTGTGCCCGCTGCAGCTGATCGAGCGCATGCAGGTGGCTGAGCTGCTGCGGCGACGGGCCGCCGGTCTGCTCCGCACGGGGCGGTACGGGCGTCGAGATGTCCCGGACCGGTGCGGTGGGTGTGGTGACCGCCGACGGATCCACCCGGGGCGGGGCGGTGAGCGCACCGGGGCCGGGCCCGTCGAGCAGGTTCAGCGCCTGGTGGACGGTGCTGGCATCGGCGGCCCTGCCGAGGTGTGTCGGCGGTGGCGCGACGACCTCGGCCCGGACGAGGTTCGTCGGCGCCGCCTGGGAGGTCACACCCGTGGGGGCGGGTGTGGGTGTGGCGGTGCTGGTCTCGCCGAACGCCTTCTCCGGAGCGCCGAGGTTGAACGCGACCCCGGTCTCCGACACCCGGACCGCGCTGACCTCGCCCATGTGCAGGTGGCGCAGCTCCGTACGCCCGAACGCCTCCATCCCCTCCACACCGCCCACGACCCGGTTCAGCGTCGTACTGAGGTTGCCGATCTGCATGTTCGGCAGGGTCACCGAGCCCGGCGTGCCCACCGTGGGCACGGTGACCTGTGATGTCGTCACCGCCGGATTGACCGTCGGTACGTCGGGCCGGGCGATCGCGCCGAGATCGACCGCGTGCGCGGCACCGGGCAGACCGGGCGCGGCGACCGGGGTGACCGTATCGGCCGTCCGCAACACCGGCACGTCCAGGTTCTGCGCGCCGCGCAGGCCGGCCAGGTCGTTCGCGCCGAGCGCGCCACGGGTCGCGGAGAGGTCGACACCGCGGGCCGAGAAGCTGAGCTCCGGCATCGACGCACCGCCGATCAGCGGTTTCTCGACCAGGTCGGGAAGGTACAGCCCGTTCTGGCTGACGTTGATCCCACCGGTGTGCGGTGCGCCGCCGGGCGTGACGACGTGCACCGTGGTGATGCCGTTGGCGAGCCGTACGCCGCCGCCGAGCGAGGCCAGGGCGTCGAACCGGGTCATGCCGAGCCCGCGACCCAACACGCCGAGCTTGAAGGCCCCGGAGACCCCGACCGCGCCGATCTCGTGACCGGCCAGCGGTAGGAAGATCCGCAACCACTTCCAGCCGCCGAACTCCCGCGCCATCAGGTTGCCGAACCTGACGGCGTTGGCGGCGACGAACCGGCCGGCGTCGGCGGTCAGGCCGGCGAGCCTGCCCAGCCCCTGATAGCCGACGACACCGAGCCGGGTGATCGCGGCCGGAGTGGTGACCAGGGTGAACTTCTCCAGGGCCACGAATCCCCGCACGGCCAGGCCGTCGAGCGGGCCGACTATCCGCGGGATCATCAGCGCGCCGACCTTCACCGAGTTGGCCACGGTGACGCCGAGGTCACCGATGCCGCGCATGATCCCGCCGATGCTCAGCGCCGACACCGCTTGCCAGAAGTCGTTGATGCCGGTCCGGGCCAGGTTGAAGCTGTTCCGGCTGAGCTGGGTGATGTTCCGCCATGCGCTGCTGGCCAGTTTGGTCAGGTCGCCGAGGGCGATCAGCGGCCGGGTGCTGGGGCCGAGCAGGCCGAGCAGGCCGAGCGCCAGACCCAGAGCGTTCGTCTTGCCCATCGCGAAGTCGAGCGTCGCCTTCACCGCCAGGGCGGCGTTCATCGCGAAGGCGAGCAGGCCGAGCGGCCCGCCGACGAAGATGGCGACCACGGTGATGACGAGGGTCAGCCAGGTGAAGATCTCCCAGAAGACCTCACAGGCCGACTTGGGCGTCACCGGGGACCTGATGTGCCCGGTGGCGTCGAGGATGGCCTGCCGGGCCGTTCCCGCCGCGGCTGTCACGTCCGCCGCGGCGTTCTGCGCGTCCGCCTTGAGCGCGTTGATCCGGTCCTCGTCGTCGCCGGCCCCGGCCGCGCTGCGCAGCGCCTGGTCGGCCTTTGCCTGTGCCTCCCGCAACGCCTCGGCGTACGTGCGGATGGCCGGCCCGGCGGCGGAGAAGGCCGTCCGGACCCCGGCGATGAAGCCGCTCATCTCCTTGCTGATCTGCTCGCGCAGCCAGTCCGCGGTCTTGCCGACGAACGCCCCCTCGCCGCTCTGCCGCAACACGGTGGCGAGACCGTCGTCGGCGGTCTGGGCATGGCCGGCCATCACGTCCATGTAGCTGGCGACCCGCAGCAGCACGTCGGGATCGCCGGGGGTGGGATCACCGGACAGTGTGAGCGCCGACCAGTCACCGGGCCGTACCGCCACCGCACCCCTCCCGCCGCCCCGGACACCCTCGTCCTGTTCGACGCGACGCACCCGCGCGGAGGTTCACGGTGAACCGCTGGCCGCCCCGGGCGCGTCGAACCCTACGGAGGGCACTCGTCGACGAGCGGGAGTAGGGGTGCACAGTGGCCGACCTGGTGCTCGACTACGCGCTGCTGCACAGCCTGGCGGGCAGCCTGCGCGAGCTGAAAGGCAAGATCCAGTTCGATGTGGACACCGGGTCGCGCCGGTCGGTCGTCACTTCCGACGGCACCGTCGTCGACTCCGGCCAGGTCGGCAACTCGACGCTGTACGCGACGCTGAGCGCCTTCTTCTCCGCCTGCCACACCCCGTTCAAGGACTCGATGGAGCTGCTCGACGAGCTGGCGAACACCTTCGACGGCATCGCCAAGGCCTACTTCGACCTGGACGCGGATATCGCCGGCAAGGTCAACCTGGACCGGCTGCGGGCGAACATCAGCGGCTGGCAGGCCGACACCGCCGCGTACGAGCGCTACCTCGACCTCAAGGACCGGGAGATCACCTTCCAGTACTACGACGAGAACGGCAACCTGGTCAGCGGCTCGGTGCCGGTGTGGAGCGGGGATCCGGTGCCGGAGCCGGGGGACCCGCCCACCTCCATCGACGGCACCTCACCGGTGGGCGGCAACAACACCACCGCCGTCCTGGACGACGAGGGCAACGTCGTCTCCGAGACCACCACGGTCACCTCCGGTGACGGGCTGACCTACACCGAGACGACCGAGTTCACCTACCGCGACACCGACGGCGACGGGAAGATCGACGTCGTCGACTACACCTCCACCATCACGCACGCGGACGGCACCGAGGAGAAGATCGAGAAGACGACGAACGACGACGGCTCGTTCGTGGTGACCTCGACCACCGACGAGGGGACCACCACCAGCACCGTCACCCCGAAGGCCGACGGCGGTTCGCATCAGGTCACCGTCGACCACGAGGGTGAGACCACCACGACCGACATCGTGGTGACCGGGCCGGACACCGGCACCAAGACGGTGGTCGGCCCGGACGGCACGAAGGTCTACCACGGCAACCCGACGACCGGGGAGTGGACCCTCGTCACCGAGGAGTCGTCCGAGGACGATTACGTCCCCTTCACCACCGTCACCATCTGACCCAACCCTTTGGAGCAGCGCCATGCCCAACATCACCGTCGACTTCGGCCGGGTACAGACGGTCAACGACCAGCTCAACCTGGCCGTCACGCAGACCGTGCCACGGCTGGAGGATCTGCTCGCCGCGGTGTCCCAGTTGCTCACCAGCGACGGTGGCCTGTGGTTGCAGAAGTCCAGCCCCACCCTGAGCGGGCAGTACCAGACCTTCAACACCGAGTTGACCGCGGCGATCGAGAGCATCCGCTCCTTCGCCCAGCAGTTCCACAACATCACCGTCCAACTGCGCACCATGGACGAGCAGATCACCGCGTCCAGCAGCGCCGCCTGATCCGCCGAACCGGAGGCATCCGATGGCTGAAGTCAACGTCGATTACGACAGGATCCACACCGTCTCCGGGCGGCTGACCACCGAGGGCGCGGAGATCGCCGATGTGCTGAAAGGTCTGCAGACCAGCGTCACCGAGCTGCTGACCAGCCAGGGCGGCCTCTGGATGCAGCAGGCCAGCCCGGTGATGAGCACGCAGTACACGGAGTTCACCGCCTCGCTGACCAAGGCGGTCAGCAACCTGGAGACCTTCGCCCAGAGCTTCGCGGCGATCGTGAAGAACCTGACCGAGATGGACCAGACGCTCTCCCAGCCGCCGCCTGCGGCGTGAACCGCGCGGCCCGGCTGTCGCCCCACCGGCACCCGGGCCGCGCCTCCGGCGGACCGGGTGCCGGCCATCCGGTCCGCGTCAGCGCGGCGGCCCTGGTCAGCGCGGCCGTCAGCGCAACACGGTGTGCGGGATCGTGACCGTGCTCAGCGCACCGGTCGGGTCCGGCGTATAGCCACGCCCCGGCCGGCTGCCGGAGCGCAACAGCCCCGGCGGCACCCGGGCACCCACCAGGTCACCCTCGATAGCCGACTGCGGTGCAAGCAGCACGCCCTGCCGGGAGCGTCGGGCCTCGGCGATCCAGCCGCCCAACGACTGGGTGAGGGTCTCGGCCGTTCCCGCGTACGCCAGGCCGAGGGCGCGGTCCCGGCCGGTGGCCACCACCTGGCGCAGGACCGCCTCCAGTGGGTTGGCGAAGCCGAGCAGGTCGACGTCGTCGACCAGCACCACCAACGGACCGCCCAGCTCCTCCATGGCGGCGGTCACCCGCGCCGGATCCGGGGTCGCCCCCTCGACCGCCCGCACCCGGGCGTGCACCGTCAACCGGCGCAACACCGATTCCCGGGGCGTCAGGATCACCAGTGCGGTGCCGCCGGCCAGCAGCGAGACCGCCAGCGTGGCCAGGGTGTTGCTCCGCCCCGAGCCCGGCGGCCCGGCGACCAGGAAGGTCGCCTGCTTACCGGTGAAGTCCACGTAGACCGGTCCCGCGGCGTCACCGCCGATCCCGAGCAGCGCGCGCAGTGGACGCCGGTGCTCCTCCGGGACCTGGGCGAACGCCTCGGCGAAGGTGACCGCCGTGGGTAGCCCGGCCACCGGGAACGGCCGGCGTTGCGCCGGCACGCCGCTGTCCCGGGCGGTGGCCCGGGCCGCGATCCGACGGATCGCCTCGACCTGCGCCGGGCCGGACGGATCCGGGGCGAGGAGGGCGACCTGGATCTCCGCCTGGTCCGCCGAGCGCCAGCCGCGTCCGGGCGGCACCACCTCCGGCACCCGACGGTGGTTGACGCCGATCGCCGAGTAGTCGGTCCGGTCGGTCATCCGCAGCATGATTCGGTGATCGTTCAGGTTGGCCACCCGCCCGGTCAACAGCGACCGCTCGGAGGACATCACCAGGTGCAGCCCGGCGGCCGGCCCCTCCCGCAGCAGGCCGAGGAACTGGTCCAGCAGCCGGCCGCCGTCGTGGTCGCCCAGGACGGCGGCCAGCGAATCCCAGCCGTCCACCAGCAGCATCAGATGCGCCGGACGCTCCGCCGGCGGCAGCGCCGCCCGCAGCTCGTCGAGGCCGGCGCAGGAGTGCCGGGCCAGCAGGTCGTGTCGGCGGGCCAGCTCGCCCTGGAGCCGGCCGACCAGGCGTTCCAGGCGTTCCAGGTCGGCCCGGGGGACGACCGCGCCGCAGTGCGGAAGCTCCGACAGCACCACCATCGACCCGCCGGCCGCGTCGACGGCGTACAGGTGCACGTCGGCGCAGGAGAGCGACCGGGCGAGTGACGCGGCCAGCGTACGCAGCAGCTGTGACCGGCCGGTCCGGGAGGCGCCCAGCACGTAGAGATGTCCGAGCGTGCCGAGGTCACAGGTCAACACCGGCTGGCTCTGCTGCTCGGGCAGGTCGGCGAGCGCGTACGGCACCGGCGGCAGACCGGGACCGGCCCGGGACTCCGGCGGGGTGAGGTCGTCCAGCAGCACCACCGGCGGCAGCGGTGGCAGCCAGGGGCTCCGCTGCCGCTCACAGCCGGTTTCGCGGGCGGCGGCGTCGATCGCGTCCACCAGCACGTCCAGGTCGGTGGCGGCCAACTCGTCCGGTGCGGTGCCGGCGTGTGTCGGCTCCACAGGCGGCGGCAACGCCCGGCCCAGCCGGGACCAGGGCAGTTCCGTGGCGTTCACCGGGGCGGTCGGCCGCGACTCGGGCGGCTCGGAGTCGGCACCCTGGTACACCGCGCCGACGTACCCGGTCTGGAAGGGCACGGTGGAGCGGTGGGCGAGCCGGGCGAGCGCCCGGCCGGGGGTGGCCACCGGGATCATCGCGGCATCCGGTACGTCGATCACGTCGGAGCTTTCCATCGGGTCGGTGACCCGCAACGCGATCCGCAGGTTGGTGTTGGCCCGGATGTCGGTGGTCACCACGCCGCCGGGACGCTGGGTGGCCAGGATCAGGTGGATGCCGAGCGACCGACCCCGCTGGGCGATGCTGACCAGGCCGGGGATGAAGTCCGGCACCTCCCGGGCGAGGGTGGCGAACTCGTCGATGACCAGCACCAGCCGGGGCACCGCCGGCAGCGAGGGGTCGCGGCCACGCATCACCCGGTACTGGACGAGGTCCTTGGCGGCGACCTCGGCCAGGATCTCCTCACGGCGGCGCAGCTCCGCGCCGAGCGACTCCAGCGCCCGGACCACGAGCGCACTGTCCAGGTCGGTGACCATGCCGAGGGTGTGCGGCAGGCGTACGCAACTGTGGAACGCGCTGCCGCCCTTGTAGTCGACGAGCACGAAGGTCAACTCGTCCGGGCGGTTCACCGTGGCCAGCGAGACCACCATCGTCTGCAGCAGCTCGGACTTGCCGGCGCCGGTGGTGCCGGCGATCAACGCGTGCGGCCCGTCCCGGACCAGGTCGAGGGTGACCGTTCCGTCGAAGCCGCTGCCGATCACGAAGCTGGTGGACGCGGGTTGCCGGGACCAGCGCTCGGCCAGTTCGGCACCGTCCGGCGGGTCGGCCGCCAACAGGTCCAGCAGCCGGCTGCGATCGGGCAGTCCGGCGGTCTCGTCCGGGGTGACGTCCCGCAGTGGGGCCATGGCCCGGGCCACCCGGTCACACCACCGCGGGGTGACGAGGTCCGGTCGTACTCCGGTGGCCTCGGGCACGCCGGTCTGCCGTACGGTCAGCCCGTCCGCGTCGGCCCGCAGCACCGCGGTGCACTCCTCCGGCAGCAGCCGCTCCTCGGCGTCGATACAGATCGCGAAGACCCGCACCGCCGGCCCTTCGGTGAGCACCTGCACCATGCCGGAGACGTCGCGCAGCCGGCGTGCCCCGTCGACGACGAGCAGCACGTCGGGTTCGCTGAACATGACCTGGCCGAGCTGCGACCCCCGGGCCCTGGTCCGGGCGGTGACCAACGAGACCAGTTCACCGATCCGGTTCGCCACCGTCTCCGGGTCGTTGCCGACAAGCGTGTAGGGCCGCCCGGCCGGGACACCGTCCTCGGGCGGCCGGGCGTGCGGCAGCCACCGCACCCAGCTCCACCGCTCCTCCCCGCTCGGCTCCGTCAGCACGCGGATCTGCAGGTCGCGCGGGCTGTGCAGGGCGGCGGCCTGGAGGACGAGCCAGCGTGCCGTCGCGTACGTGGTCTCCGCCTCGCCGGCCAGGCCGACCACCTGGCGGTCGACCAGGTCCACGGTGACCGGCGCGTCCGGCACGGTCCAGCGCAGGTGCCGGTCCGGGTCGCTGCGGGCCGGGTCCTCCACGTCGATGAGCGACGGCTGGTCCATCGTGCCGACCCGCAGCACCAGGTGGTCGGGGTCGCGGCGGCGCCGCTCCCACAGCCGCCGCCCGGGACCGACGGCGGTGTGCAGGACGGTGGCCGGGTCGGGGGACGCCTCGCACCGGGCCAGCCGTTCCTCGGCGACCGCCGCCGTCAGCTCCCGGAGCATCCGGGCCCGTTTACGGAGGTACTCGGCGAGATCCTTCCGGTACCGCTTGCGGCCGCTGCGCCGGTCGGTGTACCAGTTCGACAGTGCCAGCACCGGGCTGAGCACCATGATCAGCAGGAAGAAGTACGAGCGGAAGAGGAAGACGAAGGCCAGGCCCAGCACCATCGGGGCGAGGATCATCAGCAGCGGGATCGGTCGGCGGGTCGGTTTGACCGGCGGGGTGGGCAGCCGGCGCCGGGCGAAGAGCAGCGGTGGCACGATCCGGGGCGGCCGGTTGAAGTCCAGCACCGGTACGTCCACGGCCGGTGTCACCGCGGCGTCCGGCGCCGGGCGCGGCACCAGCCGCAGCAGGCTCTCACCCACCGCCAGGTCCACCCCGGGCGGCCAACGGCGGGCACCGTCGTGCCGTGGCGCCCAGGTGTCGGTCCCGTCCTCCGCCTCGTCCTCCGTCCCGTCCCGTCCCTGCCCGGCCGCGGGCCCCGCCGGCCGCGACCGCTCCGAGTGGTCCGGGTGTCCGGGCGGACCCTCCTGCTCGGTCTGGGCCGGGGGTTGCGGCGCCGCCAGGCGTACCTCCGGACCAGCGGTGGCCAGCCAGGCGCGACCCTGGTCGTCGACGCTGAGCCGCGCGGCGTGCGCGGGCACCCCGCTGCCGCCCGGGTCGATCGCGGAGCCCGGCGCCGAGCCGATGTCGTGACAGCCCAGGCCGACCGGCCAGATCCGTCCGGCGCCGGGGCCGCCGACGCCGTGCACCTCCAGCCAGTGGGTCCGGAGGTCGCCCGGCAGGTCACGTACCCCACCGGCCGGCGCCGGCCCGCCGTCACCGAGCCGGACCCCGGCGACCAGCCCGGCCCGGCTCACCGTCCAGGTCGGATCCAGCCGGGCCCCGTCCAGATACCACTCGCCGGCTGCGCCGTCCTGCTCGGTGACCGCACCGACCGGCGTCCGCACCCCGAGGTCCAGCGCGACGTCCCGGTCGGCGTCGGCGGAGACGACGGTCAACAACAGGCGCATCAGCGGTCTCCGCCACGTCCGGCGGGCTCGACGCCGGAGTGGACCATCGGCCGTCGCTGCTCGTGCGTCTGCTCGATCAGGTCGTCGTTGGTGCCGGGCGGAGCCGGTGTGCCGGGCGGTGGTGGCGCGGCCGGCACGGCGGGCGACGCCGCGACGACCGGACGGGCGTCGGGCGGGATCGCCGGTCCTGCCGGTCCTGCCGGTCCTGCCGGTCCCGCTGGTTCCGCCGGGAAGGAGGAGGCCGCGCCGGGGGCTACGGATCCCGGAGAGTTCTCCTCGGCCCAGGCCGGTGCCGGTGCGGTCGTGCGCGCGGACCGCCGGGCGGGCCGCAGGCACCGGGCCAGCGGCGCGGAGTCCGCGTCGATGCGCAGTTCCGGTGCGATCACCCGCCCGGCCAGGTCGACCCGCAGCCGCCAGCGTGATCCGGGCAGGTAACCGGCGACCAGGACCAGCAGCCCAGGATCGTCGGCGACCAGGGTGGCGAGCTGCGCTGCCGCCGGCGGATCGGGCCGCCGGCAGACCAGGACGGTACGTCCGGCCGGCTCCGCCGAGCGCCGGGCGAGAGGCGGCCGCGCGAGAGTCGTCAGGGCCTCGGCGATCGGCATCCGGTCGGTGCCGGCCGCCGCCAGACCGTCGCCGGGTTCCGCCGCGATGACCAGGCGCTGCACGCCGTGCCCGTCGGTCAGGGCCGACAGCTGGACGACCAGCGCGGACACCAGTCGCTCCGCCGGTGTCGGGGCACCGTGCACCGACACGATGCCGGGGCAGCGGGCGAGATCCAGCAGGACCAGCGTGTTGGCCCGGACGCCCACGGCGATCGGCAGCGGGTCGCCGGTCGCGGGCCCGTGGACCGGTGGCAGCGGCGCGCGGGCCCGCCAGCTGCGCGCCGTGGTGACCTGCCACGAGGATTCCGCCGCCGGTAGCGGCACGTCCGGCCCCGCACCGGCGAGCCGCACGCCGAGTTCTCCCGGGCCCAACAGCACCAGGTACGGCCAGAAGTCGTCCCGGTCGGCCAGTGCCGATCGCGCCGACACGATCCCGGCTCGGGCCGCCGGCACCGGCCCCGAGCCGGCGAAGCAGTCGTTGACCACCCGCATGCCGCGCCGGAGGCGGACGAAGCCGACGATCGGCGCCACCAGGTCCCGCGCCGCGCCGACGACGCCGCGCCGGATGCGCCGTCCGGTGCCCCGCAGGCCGTATCGGCGGTCGAACCACCGCAGCAGGACCACCAGCAGGATCAGCACTTCCAGGACCGTGAGTACGGCCAGCAGCGTCTGCCGGTTGGTGTCCAGGAAGCGGCCGAGGCCGCTGAAGGACGGCGCGTTCAACCGTGCTCCTCCCTCACCCGTAGCGCGCCAGGGGCGGCACGGTCGTGTCCTGATGTTAACTGTGGGTGGACGGCCGTCCTGGTGGCCGAGATCCAACCGGGAGCGTCAGATCCGCAGTTCAGGCTGCGCGCCCAGAGGGCGGACCCGTGACCATATCCAGCCGATGAACTCTTGGTGACGATCCGCCGGTGTCGAGGGGCGCCCCCGGCACCCGCTCCACCGTGACCTCGGCCCACCTGGCCGATGTGATCTTCCACCGCGACACGCCCGACACAGCATCTGGTGTTTCCTCGTTCGGTCGCGCCCATATATGGTGCTGCTCGCAGCTGGTTCGACTACCGATGCTCGGTAGCCGAGGCAAGAGGGAACCCGGTGCGAATCCGGGACTGCCCCGCAGCGGTGAGTGGGAACGACCGCCGTCAACGAAGCACTGGACCCTCGGGTCCGGGAAGCGACGGCCAGTAGGCACGAGTACGACGCCCGCGAGTCCGAAGACCTGCCAGCGCGCCGCACGCGACGTGTGCGGCGGTCGAAGGCCGCGCGGGACGGCCGACGCCATCAGCCGGACCGTCGGCAGCTGTGCCGAAGGTGCCCGGTGGCGTCCTCCCGCGCGCCGACGACCTCTTGGACAGGCGTGAGGAGGGGGACATGACCGCGACGCGCGAAGAGGTTGTGCCGGACCGGGCGGTGCCGGAGCAGCGCCGGCAGGTGATGCAGGTCCGCAAGCGCAACGGCGACACCGAGCCGGTGGACGTCAACAAGATCGTCAGGGCGGTGGAGCGGTGGGTCGCCGACCTGGGCGAGGTGGATCCGCTCCGGGTGGCGACAAAGACGATCAGCGGTCTCTACGACGGGGCGACCACGGCAGAGCTGGACAAGTTGTCGATCCAGACGGCGGCCGAGCTGATCGGCGAGGAGCCGCAGTACTCGAAGCTCGCCGCCCGGCTGCTGGCCGCGTACGTGGACAAGGAGGTGCGCGGGCAGGGGGTGGCGAGCTTCAGCCAGTCCATCCGGTACGCCCACGGGCTGGGGCTGATCGGGGACGGGACGGCCGCGTTCGTGGCCCGCAACGCCCGCAAGCTCGACGACGCCGTCGACCTGGACGGTGATCGTCGGTTCGAGTACTTCGGCCTGCGTACGGTCGCGGACAGGTATCTGTTGCGGCATCCGGAGTCGCGGCTGGTGGTGGAGACGCCGCAGTACTGGCTGCTGCGGGTCGCCTGCGGGCTGTCGCAGACGCCCGGCGAGGCGATCGACCTCTACCGTCTCATGTCCAGCCTGGCGTACCTGCCGAGTTCGCCGACGCTGTTCAACTCGGGCACCCGGCACACCCAGATGTCGTCGTGTTTCCTGGTCGACTCGCCCCGGGACGAGCTCGACTCGATCTACGAGCGCTACCACCAGGTCGCGAAGCTGTCGAAGTTCTCCGGCGGGATCGGCATCTCCTGGTCCCGGGTCCGTGGTCGCGGCGCGTTGATCCGGGGCACCAACGGGCGGTCGAACGGGATCGTGCCGTTCCTGAAGACCCTCGACGCCGGGGTGGCGGCGGTGAACCAGGGCGGCCGGCGCAAGGGAGCGGCCTGCGTCTATCTGGAGCCGTGGCACCCGGACGTCGAGGAGTTTCTGGAGCTGCGGGACAACACCGGCGAGGACGCCCGGCGCACCCACAATCTCAACCTGGCGAACTGGATCCCGGACGAGTTCATGCGCCGGGTCGAGGCGGACGGCGACTGGTCGCTGATCGACCCGTCCGACGCGCCGGAGCTGCCCGACCTCTTCGGCGAGGCGTTCGACGAGGCGTACCGGGCGGCGGAGAAGAAGGCCGTCCGGACGGTGAAGGCCCGGGACCTGTACGGGCGGATGATGCGCACGCTGGCGCAGACCGGCAACGGATGGATGACGTTCAAGGACGCGTCGAACCGGCTCTCCAACCAGACCGGCTCCCCGGGCAACACGATCCATCTCTCCAACCTCTGCACCGAGATCCTGGAGGTGAACAGCGACGCCGAGACCGCCGTCTGCAACCTGGGGTCGATCAACCTGGGCGCGCACGTCACCGCCGACGGCGTGGACTGGGAGCGGCTGCGGGCCACGGTTCGCACCGCGGTGGTGTTCCTCGACCGGGTGATCGACATCAACTACTACCCGGCGGAGCAGGCGGCGGCGTCGAACCCCCGGTGGCGGCCGGTCGGGCTCGGGTTGATGGGGTTGCAGGACGCGTTCTTCACGCTTCGCCTGCCCTTCGACTCCGCACCGGCCCGGGAGCTGTCGACCCGGGTGCAGGAGGAGATCTTCCTGACCGCGCTGGAGACCTCGGCCGGGCTGGCCGAGCGGTTCGGCCCGCATCCGGCGTACCCCGAGACCCGCGCCGCCCGTGGCGAACTGCACCCGGACCTCTGGGGCGCCGAACCCGCCCAGGTGCAGCGGTGGGCGGCGCTGCGGTCGACGATCGCCGCGCACGGCCTGCGCAACTCGTTGCTCGTGGCGATCGCGCCGACCGCGACGATCGCCTCGATCGCCGGCTGCTACGAGTGCATCGAGCCGCAGGTCTCCAACCTCTTCAAGCGCGAGACCATGTCCGGCGAGTTCCTCCAGATCAACACCTACCTGGTGCGGGAGCTGAAGTCACGAGGGCTGTGGACCGCCGCGATCCGCGAGCAGATCAAGCGGGCCGAGGGCTCCGTACAGGGCATCGCCGACCTCCCCGCCGACGTACGGGAGCTGTTCCGCACCGCGTGGGAGCTGCCGCAGCGGGCCCTGGTCGACCTGGCCGCCGCCCGTGCCCCGTACATCGACCAGTCGCAGTCGCTGAACCTGTTCATGAGCGCGCCGACCCTCGGCAAGCTCTCCTCGATGTACCTGTACGCCTGGAAGTCCGGGCTGAAGACCACCTACTACCTGCGGTCGCGTCCCGCGACCCGGATCCAGCAGGCCACCGTCGCGGTCGCCCCCGTGACGCAGCCGATCGTCGCGGTGAGCGACGACGAGGCGCTGGCCTGCTCCCTGGAAAACCCCGAAAGCTGCGAGGCCTGCCAGTGACCACCACTTCCGAAACCAGCACCAGCCCCAGCAGCGGCACCGTCACCGGCATCGGTGGGCGGCACCTGCTGCTCGACCCGGGCATGGACCTGACCCTGCGGCCGATGCGCTATCCGCAGTTCTTCGACCGGTTCAAGGACGCGATCAAGAACACCTGGACCGTCGAGGAGGTCGACCTGCACTCCGACCTCGCCGACCTGGCCCGGCTCTCCCCGGCGGAGCAGCACCTGGTGTCCCGGCTGGTGGCGTTCTTCGCCACCGGCGACACGATCGTCGCCAACAACCTGGTGCTCAACCTCTATCAGCACGTCAACTCCCCGGAGGGCCGCCTCTATCTCTCCCGGCAGCTCTTCGAGGAGGCGGTGCACGTCCAGTTCTACCTGAACCTGCTGGACACCTACGTTCCGGACGAGAAGGAACGGTTCGAGGCGTTCGCGGCGGTGGAGAACATCCCGTCGATCGCCCGGAAGGCAGAGTTCTGCTTCAGGTGGATCGACTCGGTCTTCGAACTGCGGGAGCTGAAGACCCGCGACGACCGGCGGGCGTTCCTGCTCAACCTGATCTGCTTCGCCGCCTGCATCGAGGGACTCTTCTTCTACGGCGCCTTCGCGTACGTGTACTTCCTGCGCTCCCGGGGGGTGCTGCACGGCCTCGCCTCGGGCACCAACTGGGTGTTCCGGGACGAGTCCATGCACATGGCGTTCGCCTTCGACGTGGTCGACGCCGTACGCGCCGAAGAGCCGGACCTCTTCGACGCCGAGATGGAGCAGCAGGTCAGGGACATGCTGGCCGAGGCGGTGGAATGCGAGGTCCAGTTCGCCGCCGACCTGCTCGAACAGGGGGTCTCCGGCATGTCGCTGGCCGACATGCGCGAATACCTCCAGTACGTCGCCGACCGGCGGCTGGCCATGCTCGGCATCGAGCCGGTGTACGGCAGCCGTAACCCGTTCGCGTTCATGGAGCTACAGGACGTGCAGGAACTGTCGAACTTCTTCGAGCGGCGGGTGTCGGCCTATCAGGTCGGGGTGACCGGCTCGGTCAGCTTCGACGACGATTTCTGATTCGTACGCCGGGCGGCCTGGTGCCGATCCGACCGCCGGACCCGAGGGAAGGACCCTGTGTGATGAGTACCGCATTCGGCCAGAGCACCGTGCTCGGCTACCCGCGCATCGGCGCCAACCGCGAGCTGAAGAAGGCCGTCGAGGCGTACTGGGCCGGCAGCCTCGACGCGGAGGCGCTGGAGAGGACCGCCGCCGGGCTACGGGCCGAGGTCTGGCGGACCCTGGCCAACGCCCGTCTCGACGCCATCCCGTCGAACACCTTCTCCTACTACGACCACGTGCTCGACACCGCCGTCGCGGTCGGCGCGATCCCCGCCCGGTTCGCCCGGCTCGGCCTCTCCGAGCTGGACACCTACTTCGCGATGGCGCGCGGCGTCGACGCCGAGCCGGCGCTGGAGCTGACCAAGTGGTTCGCCACCAACTACCACTACCTGGTGCCGGAGATCGGTCCGGACACCGTCTTCACCGCCAACCCGGCGAAGGCGCTGCGCGAGTTCGCCGAGGCCCGTGACCTGGGGGTCACCACCCGGCCGGTGCTGGTCGGGCCGGCGACGTTCCTGCTGCTGGCCAAGGGCGCCGACCCGTTCGCCCGGCTCGACGACCTGGTCGAGGCGTACGCCGGGATCCTCACCGCGCTGGCCGAGGCGGGCGTGGCGTGGGTGCAGCTCGACGAGCCCGGCTACGTCGCCGACCGCAGCCCGGCCGAGATCGACGCGCTGCGCGGCGCCTACACCCGGCTCGGCGCGCTCGAACGGCGGCCGCGGATCTTCGTGGCCACCTATTTCGGGGAGCTCGGCGACGCCCTGCCGGCTCTGCTGGACACCCCGGTCGAGGCGGTCGGCCTGGACCTGGTCGCCGGGCCGGGCAACCTCGAACGGCTCGCCGCCGCCGGCCCGCTACGCGGCAGGACCATCGTCGCCGGCCTGGTCGACGGCCACAACATCTGGCGTACCGACCTGCGTGCCGCCGTCGCGACCGGGGCGACGGTCAGCGCGCTCGCCGACCACGTCGCGGTCGCCACCTCCTGCTCGCTGCTGCACGTCCCGGTCGACCTCTCCGTCGAGACCCGGCTCGACCCGGACCTGTACGCCCGGCTCGCGTTCGCCCGGCAGAAGGTGGACGAGGTCGTCCTGCTCGGGCGGGCGCTGCGCGACGGGACCGCCCACCTGCCCGAGCCGCTGCCGCCCGTCCCGGCGGCCTGGCGGCACGACGACGTCCGGACCCGGCTCGGCGCGCTCGACCCGGCGGACCGGCAGCGCGGCGACTACCCGGACCGGGCCGCCGCCCAGCAGCGGCGGCTGGGGCTGCCGGAACTGCCGACCACCACGATCGGGTCGTTTCCGCAGACCACCGAGCTGCGCAGGGCCCGCGCCGAGCACCGGGCCGGCCGGCTCGACGACGCCGGCTACGTCCAGCGGATGCGCACCGAGGTCGAACACGTCATCCGGCTCCAGGAACGGCTTGGCCTGGACGTGCTCGTGCACGGCGAACCGGAACGCAACGACATGGTGCAGTACTTCGGCGAACAGCTCGACGGGTTCGCCGCCACCGGGCACGGTTGGGTGCAGTCCTACGGCTCCCGCTGCGTCCGTCCGCCGATCATCTACGGCGACGTGGCCCGCAGGGCGCCGATGACGGTCGACTGGTCCAGCTATGCGCAGTCGCTGACCAGCAAGCCGGTCAAGGGGATGCTCACCGGTCCGGTCACCATCCTGGCCTGGTCGTTCGTCCGCACCGACCAGCCGCTGGCGGACACCGCCGACCAGGTCGCGCTCGCGCTGCGCGACGAGTGCCGCGACCTCGAGGCCGCCGGGATCCGGGTCATCCAGGTCGACGAGCCGGCCCTGCGCGAGACCCTGCCGCTGCGCCGGGCCGACCAGCAGGCGTACCTGGACTGGGCGGTCGGCGCGTTCCGGCTGGCCACCGGCGGCGTCGCCGACGACACCCAGATCCACACCCACCTCTGCTACAGCGAGTTCGGCGAGGTGATCACCGCGATCGACGCCCTCGACGCCGACGTGACCAGCATCGAGGCGTCCCGGTCGAAGATGGAGGTTCTCGACGACCTCGCCGCGATCGGCTACCGCCGGGGCGTCGGCCCCGGGGTGTGGGACATCCACTCGCCGCGGGTACCGTCGCACGACGAGGTGGTCGAGGCGCTGCGGCGGGCGGTCGCCGCCGTCCCGGCCCAGCGGCTCTGGGTCAACCCCGACTGCGGCCTGAAGACCCGCGGCTACCGTGAGGTCGAGGCGTCGCTGCGGCACCTGGTCGCCGCCGCCGCCGAGATCCGCGCAAACTGACGAACCCATGCCGGGCGGGCTTCCCGCAGCGCCCGCCCGGCCCGATCCGGGAGTGACATTGAACGTCGAATCGACCGCCTTCCGTTCCGCGATCGAGGCGGTCCGCGCCGTCGAGCCGCGCATCGCCGACGCGATCGTCAAGGAGCTGGCCGACCAGCGCGAGTCGCTGAAACTGATCGCCAGCGAGAACTACGCCTCGCCGGCCGTGCTGCTGGCGATGGGCAACTGGCTCTCCGACAAGTACGCCGAGGGCACCGTCGGCCGGCGCTTCTACGCCGGCTGCCAGAACGTCGACACCGTCGAGGCGGTCGCCGTCGAGCACGCCAGGGCGCTCTTCGGTGCACCGTACGCCTACGTCCAGCCACACTCCGGCATCGACGCCAACCTGGTCGCCTACTGGGCGGTCCTCGCCGACCGGGTCGAGGTGCCGCACCTGAGGAAGTTCGACAAGCGGCAGGTCAACGACCTCTCCGAGGCCGAGTGGGCCGAGCTGCGGGCGGCGTTCGGCAACCAGCGGATGCTCGGCATGTCGCTCGACGCCGGCGGGCACCTCACCCACGGGTTCCGGCCCAACATCTCCGGCAAGATGTTCGACCAGCGCAGCTACGGCGTCGACCCAACCACCGGCCAGATCGACTACACGGCGCTGCGGGAGGCCGCCCGCGAGTTCAGGCCGCTGGTGATCGTGGGCGGCTACTCGGCGTACCCCCGGAAGGTGAACTTCGCGGCGATGCGGGAGATCGCCGACGAGGTCGGCGCGACCTTCATGGTTGACATGGCCCACTTCGCCGGCCTGGTCGCCGGCAGGGTCTTCACCGGTGACTTCGACCCGGTCGCACACGCCCACATCGTCACCACCACCACGCACAAGAGCCTGCGCGGCCCGCGCGGCGGCGCGGTCCTGGCCCAGCCGGAGCTGGCCGACCAGGTCGACCGCGGCTGCCCGATGGTGCTCGGCGGCCCGCTCAGCCACGTCATGGCGGCCAAGGCGATCGCCTTTGCCGAGGCCCGCCGGCCGGAGTTCGCCACGTACGCCCAGCAGATCGTCGCCAACAGCCAGGCCCTCGCCGACGGGCTGCTGCGGCGCGGCGTCCGGCTGGTCAGCGGCGGCACCGACAACCACCTGGTGCTGATCGACGTGCACCCGTTCGGACTCACCGGCCGACAGGCCGAGCAGGCACTGCTGGACAGCGGCGTGGTCACCAACCGCAACGCCATCCCGCAGGACCCGAACGGCGCCTGGTACACCTCCGGCATCCGGGTCGGTACTCCGGCCCTGACCAGTCGCGGCCTCGGCGTCGTCGAGATGGACCAGATCGCCGACCTGATCCACACCGTGCTGGGCAACACCGGCCCGGCGGAGGGTTCCAAGGCGAAGTACCGGCTCGACCCGGCCCTGGCGGACCGGGTGAGCAAGCAGGCCACGGAGCTGTTGGCGCCGTTCCCGCTCTATCCCGGCGTCGACCTCGGCTGATCGCCTGTCGACCGGGAGATGGGCAACCAGCCGGATGACGGCTGCTACGGCGTCGGCCGAGCCCTGGAGCAGGCTGGTCAGGATGGCTGCCGTGCGGCGTGAGTCTCGACGAGCCCGTCGACGCCGCGCAGGAAGGTCTCGCAGATCAGTACGGGGTCGAAGAGGCAACCGGCCGCCATGGCGCCGTCGCGAAGCATGACGAAGTGTTGCGCGGCGGCCTCGGCCCCGGTCTTCTCGATGCGCGCCATCAAGGCGCTGATCGTGTCGAGGAACCACTGTCGATGGGCGAGGACGGCTCCGTGTACGGGGTGGTCGGAATCGGGATACTCGGCCACGGCGTTCAGGAAGGCGCATCCGCGGAAGCCGGGGGACCGGATGCTCCGGGCGATCCCCGCCGCGACGGCCCGGACGGTGTCCGTCGCCGGTAGGCCGGCGGCGATGGCCCCGTCCACCTGGTCGCGGATGGCCTGGTCGGCCGCCTGTAGATAGGCGAGGACGAGATCTTCCTTGCCGGGGAAGTGGCGGTAGAACGTGGCCCGGGTCACCTTGGCCTCGGCGATGATGCGGTCGACGCCGACCGAGTGGATCCCCTCCGCATAGAAGATCCCGGTCGCGGTGGTGAGCAGCCGTCGTCGTGCCTCGGAGGGTCGGCTCTCGGACGGCCGGGTCTCAATGTCGCTCGGGGCCATGAACCCATGCTAGCGACAGAACGTTCGGTCTTGACGGGTCGAGGTGGAGTCGGCATCATAGAGACAGAACGTTCGTTCTACTGTTTGCCGTGGCGCTGGATCGCGCTCCGGTAACCATCGAAAGGATCGCGATGACCACCACTGCCACCCCCGGTGTCTCGACGACGGCGGCCACCCTGCGGCGGCTGTACTTCGTCCGCTTCGGTTTTGCCATCGCCTGGGCCCTCCTCGCGTTCACCACCGCGACGCACCTCGGCCCGCTCGCCGTCACGCTGCTCGTGATCTATCCGCTCTTCGACGTGGCCGCCGCCATCGTCGACGCCCGCGCGTCGCGCACCACCGGGTCGCCTACCCTGCTGTACGCCAACGTCGCGGTAAGCCTGCTCGCCGCCGTCGGCGTGGCCGTCGCCGCCGCGTCCGGCATCCCGGCGGTCCTGCGCGTCTGGGGTGCCTGGGCGGTCGTGGCCGGGCTGATCCAGCTGATCGTCGGCGTCACCCGACGCAGGATGGGTGGCCAGTGGCCCATGATCATCAGCGGTGGCATCTCCGTGCTCGCCGGCGGGTCGTTCATCGCAACTGCCTCCGCGGACAACCCGGCGCTGACCAACGCGATCGGTTACGCCATCCCCGGCGCCATCTTCTTCCTCATCTCGGCCCTGCGACTCGGCCGGACGGCGAAGAAGAACTGACGGTCGCGCGACGCAGGGCGCCGAGCGGCGATCCGGTTGCCCTGGTTGTTCGCTCCGACCAACGCTCCATGAATTTTTCGTCAGGACCGACAAACACCTGAGCTGGCCTCCGCTTCTACGATCGCGATATGACGACGATCACAGAGGTCCAGGGCATCCTGGAGGCTCGTGTTCCGGAACTGCTCCGCCAATACCGGATAGCGGGCGCGGCCTGGGGGATCCTGCACGACGGTCAGATCGTCGACGGTGCCACAGGTCTGCTGAGCACCGCCACCGGGGTCGAGGCGACGCCAGACTCGCTATTCCAGATCGGCTCCATCACCAAGCTCTGGACGAGCACCCTCGTGCTGCAACTGGCCGACGAGGGCAAGGTCGACCTCGACGCGCCGGTCCGGACGTACCTGCCGGAGTTCCGGATCGGCGACGAGGCGGCCGGCGAGGACATCACGACCCGCCAGCTGCTGAACCACACGGCGGGCTTCGAGGGCGACATCTTCACCGACACCGGTGTCGGCGACGACTGCCTGGCCAAATACGTCGCCACCCTGCACGACGTGCCGCAGCTCTTCACGCCCGGCGAGCAGTTCTCCTACAACAACGCCGGATACTGCGTGCTCGGCCGGCTCGTCGAGGTGCTGCGCGGAATCCCGTACGACGACTGCCTGCGTCGCCACCTGATCGAGCCGCTCGGCCTGACCCACGCGGCGACCGGGCCGTACGAGGCGATCCTGCACCGGGTCGCGGTCGGCCACCTGGAGACGGAGCCCGGCGCCGGCCCGCGCCCGGCGCCGGTCTGGGCGCTCGCCCGGTCCAACGCGCCGGCCGGTGCCATGCTGGCGATGCGCCCCCGCGACCTGCTCGGCTTCGCCCGGATGCACCTCGAGGACGGTCGGTCCGTCGACGGCACGCCTGTGCTGGCGCCGGGCACCCCGGCCCGGATGCGGCAGCGCGAGGTGAGCCTGCCCGATCTGGGGCTGATGGGCACCTCCTGGGGGCTGGGCTTCGAACGCTTCGACACCCCGGCCGGCACGCTGGTCGGGCACGACGGCAACACCATCGGGCAGGCCGCCTTCCTGCGCCTGGCCGTCGAGGACGGGCTCGCCGTGACGCTGATGACCAACGGCGGCGATGCGATGTCGCTCTACCGCGACGTCTTCCACCTCGTGCTGAACGAGCTCGGCAGGGTCGCGCTGCCCGACCTGCCGCGGCCGCCCGACAACCCGCAGCCGGTGGACGCGCGGCGGTTCGTCGGGACGTACACGTCGCAGGTGGCCGACCTGACGGTCAGCCAGGACGAGGACGGCCGGATCTGGATCGAGCAGACGCCCAAGGGCGACATCGCCGAGCTCGTGGGGCAGGCGTCCCGCCGGGAGCTCGTGCAGTACCGCGGCGACAGCCTCATTCCGCTGGAGCCGGAGCACGGCATCCACGCACCGCACGCGTTCGTCGGCGACGACGGCGCGGGCCGCGCCCGGTTCCTGCACGTCGGCCGGGCCGTCCGCCGGGCGGACGCCACGGCCCCGCCCGCCTGAGCCGGGCCCACCACGCTCATCCCCGTCGAGCCGGCAGGCTGGAAGAGGTTTCGTCAATGAAACTCATAACTGGTACGAGAATCGTCGGTACCGCAGGGATCTGCGCGTCGCTGGCGCTGGCCGGCTGCGGCGACGGAGGCGGCGGCACGGGTCAGCAGTCGCAGGGGCAGGTGGTGGACGGCGGCACCTTCACGATGGCGCTCACCGCCGACCCGGGGAACCTCGACCCGCAGTCCTCGGCCGCCACGGCACTGTTCACCGTCACCCAGCTCGGGTACGACACGCTGGTCAGCGTCGACTCGAAGAGCGGCGACATCAGGCCGCAGCTCGCGGAGAAATGGAGCGCGCAGGGCACCGACGTGACACTCACCCTGCGCAAGGGCATCACCTGCGCCGACGGCACCCCCATGACGGCGAGGGTGGTCAGCGACAACCTCGGCTACGTCGGTGACCCGGAGAACAAGAGCCCGTTCCTCGGCACCTTCCTGCCGGCCGGAGCCACCGCCACCGGCGACGATGCCGCCGGCACCGTGACCCTGAAGCTGGCCGCCCCGGCGCCGTTCGTGCTGAACGGGCTGGCGAGCCTGCCGATGGTCTGCCCCGGCGGAATGGCCGACCGCACGACCCTGGCGAGGGGCACCTCGGGCACCGGGCCGTACACCCTGACCGAAGCCGTGCCCGGAGACCACTACACGTACGCGATCCGCGAGGGTTACGACTGGGGACCGGACGGCGCGACGACCGCGACCCCCGGCATGCCCGACACCGTCGTGATCAGGATCGTGGAAAACCCCGCCACCGCGGCGAACCTGCTGCTCTCCGGCGAACTGAACGCCGCGCAGGTCACCGGGCCCGACGCCGAACGGCTGGAGAAGGCCGGCCTCTTCGCGGCGCGCACCACGGCGGTGCTCGGCGAGCAGTGGTACAACCAGGCCGAGGGGCACGCCACCGCCGACCCGGCCGTCCGGATGGCCCTCACCCAGGCGCTCGACCTCGCGGAGCTGCGGACCGTGCTCTCGGCCGGCAAGGGCACGCCGCCGACGACGCTCGCCGCGATCGAGCCGGTCGCCTGTCCCGGCGGGCAACTCGGCGACGCGCTGCCGGCCCACGACGCGGCCGCGGCCACCGAGGCGCTCAAGAAGATCGCCGGCAGGCCGCTGGTCTTCGCGTACCCGACAAACGTGGGGAGCGCCGGCACGGCCGCCGCCGAACTCGCGATACAGCAGTGGAAGGCCGCCGGGATCGAGGTCACGGCCAAGCCGCAGAGCGCGGACGTGATGAACCAGACCCTCTTCGGCACCGGTGACTGGGACATCGCCTGGGCGCCGATAAACGTCAACAGCCCGGACCAGCTCGTGCCGTTCCTCTCCGGGCCGACCGTGCCCGACGGCACCAACTTCGCCGGGATCGGCAACAGCGAGTACGACGCGGCCGTGAAGCAGGCCAGCGCGGTGGACGGCGTCGCCGGCTGCGCCAGTTGGCTTGCGGCCGAGACCGCGCTGGTGAAGGCCGCCGACGTGGTGCCGTTCGCGAACCAGCAGGTGCCGACGTTCGGCGTCAAGGCCCGGTTCGAGACACCCGGCCAGCTCATTCCGACGAGCATCCGGATGCTCGACCGATGACCACCGACCGGCTCGGCACGCGGCGGATCGGCAGGGTCGCCGCATCCGTCCGGCCGCGGCCGGCGGTGCAGGGGGAGGGGGAGGGACCGGCGGCCGTACCGCCGCCGGTCCTCCGGCTCGTCGGCAGCGCATGGTTCCGGTTCGCGCTGCGCCGGGCCGCCCGGCTCCTGGTCTCGCTCTGGGTGCTGGTCACCGCCGCGTTCCTGATGATCCATCTGGTCCCCGGGGACCCGGTCCGCTCCGCGCTCGGCCCCACCGCTCCGGCGGCGCTGGTGGCGGAGCGCCGTGCGGCGTTGGGCCTGGACGACCCGCTGCTCACCCAGTACGCCGCGTACCTGAAGGGCCTCTTCGCCGGGGACCTCGGGACGTCGATCCTGACCCGGCTGCCGGTGACCGAGGTCGTCGGTCAGCGCCTGCCGGCCACGCTGACGCTGGCCACGCTCGCCTTCCTCGCCGCGGCCGCGCTCGCCCTACCGGTCGGGGTGCTGATGGGCGTGCTCACCCGGCGGGGTCGCGGCCGGCGCACCGAGGTGGCCTTCACCACCGGCAGCGTCGTGCTCGGCGCGATTCCGGACTTCCTCCTCGGCGTCGGCCTGGTGTACCTGCTCGGTGTCACGCTGCAGTGGTTGCCGGTGGCCGGCAACGCCACCGCAGCCGGCTACGTGCTGCCTGTGCTCTCCCTCGCCGTGGGGCCGGCCGCGATCCTCGCCCGCATCCTGCGGGTGGAGATGGTGAGCGTGCTGGACGCCGACTACCTGCGCACGGCGCGCGCCAAGCGCCTGCCGGTCCGCTCCCTCTACCTCGGCCACGCCCTGCCCAACGCCGCCACGGCCGCGCTGACGCTCTCGGGCCTCATCCTCGGCTCTATGGTCGCGGGCACCGTTCTGGTCGAGAACGTCTTCGCCTGGCCCGGCCTCGGCACCACGATCGTGCGGTCGATCCTCAGCAAGGACTACCCGCTGGTGCAGGCCATCGTGCTCATCTACGGCCTGGGCGTGCTGCTGATCAACACCGCCGTCGACGTCGCCCTCGCGCTGCTCGACCCCCGGTCCATGATCCGGGAGGGCTGAGGTGAACCTCCACGCCGGACACCGCTGGCTCCGCGTGCTGCGTACCCCGACGGGTCGCACCGCGGCCGGGCTGGTCCTGGTGGTCCTGGTGATCGCCGTGGTCGGTCCGGCGCCGTGGAGCGGGCGGGCGAACGCCGTCGACACCACCAACATCCTCGCCGGACCGTCCGCCGAGCACTGGGCCGGCACCGACAACCTGGGCCGGGACATCGCGTTCCGGGTGCTCGAGGCGACCCGGCTCTCGGTCGGTCTCGCGCTCGCTGCCACCGCCATCACCGTGCTGGCGGGGCTCCTGCTCGGGACCGCGCCGTGGCTGCTCGGCCGGCGTGCCGGTCGGCTCGTGTCGGGTGCCGTGCAGATCGCGATCGCCTTTCCCGGCCTGCTGCTCGCGCTCTTCTTCGCGGTGATCTTCGGGGTCGGCGCGACCGGGGCGGCGTTCGCCATCGGGCTGGCCGGGGCGCCGATGTTCGCCCGGCTGGTGCAGACCCTGGTCGCCGGTGTCGCGGCCCGCGACTTCGTCGCCGCCGCCCGGGTCGCCGGTGTCGGTCGCTTCCGCATCCTGCTGCGCCACCTGTTGCCGAACATCGCCGAGCCGCTCGTGGTCAACGCGACAATCGGTGCCGGCGGCGCGCTGCTCGCCTTCGCCGGCCTCTCCTTCCTCGGTCTCGGCGTGCAGTCCCCCGAGTACGACTGGGGTCGGCTGCTCTACGACGGCATCGGCGTGCTCTACATCAACCCGGCCGCCGCGATCGCTCCGGCGTTGGCCGTGCTGGTCGCCGGCCTGGCGCTCAACCTGCTCGGCGAGGCGGTGGCCAAGGGCTTCGGGATGGACGCCCTGGTCGGCCTCCCCGTCCCGGCCGGTTCGCCCACCGACCCGGCCTCGAAACGGGCGGCGGCCGGCAACGCCCGTTCCGAGGCCGAGGAGCCGGCCGGCGGGTCCGCCGGTGAGCCCGCCGACGATGTGGTGCTCGACGTCCGCGACCTCACCGTCAGTTTCCCCGGCGCCGACCGACCGGTGCGGCCGGTACGAGGGGTGACGCTCACGATCCACCGCGGCGAGGCGGTCGGCGTGGTCGGCGAGTCCGGCTCCGGCAAGTCGCTCACCGCCCTCGCCGTCTCCCGGCTGACCGACGCGGCGGGTCGGGTCGACGCGGAGCGCCTGCACCTGCTCGGCGCCGACCTGCGGGCACCCGACTCCGCCGGGCAACGCCGCCGGCTCGGCAGCTCGCTCGCGATGGTGTTCCAGGACCCGGCCAGCTCGTTCAACCCGACCCAGCGGATCGGCCGCCAGCTCGCCGAGGTCTCGCGGCACCACCACGGGCGCAACCGCCGCGAGGCGTTCGCCCGGGCGGTCGACCGGCTGCGCGCCGTGCGCATCACCGACCCCGAGCGCCGGGCCCGGCAGTACCCGCACGAGTTCTCCGGCGGCATGCGGCAACGCGCGATGATCGGCATGGGGCTGATGGGCACCCCGGCGCTCATCGTCGCCGACGAGCCGACCACCGCCCTGGACGTCACCGTCCAGCGGCAGGTGTTGGACCTGCTGACCGCGATCCGGGCCGCCGACGACGTCGCACTGCTGCTGATCAGCCACGATGTCGCGGTGGTCAGCGAGGTCTGCGACCGGGTACTGGTGATGTACGCCGGGCGCATCGTCGAGGACCTGCCCACCGAGCGGCTGACCGGTGAGGCGCTGCACCCGTACACCCGGGCGCTGACCGGCGCCGTACCCCGGATGGACTCCCCGCTGGACCGGCCGCTGCCGGTGATCCCCGGGCGTCCCGTGGACCCGGCAGAGCTGCCCGAGGGGTGTGCGTACGCGGCCCGGTGCCCGCTGGCCACGCAGCGCTGCCGGGACGAGGACCCGCCCCTGCGACGGCATCCGTCCGGACACCGGGTGGCGTGCTGGCACGCCCGTCCGGCGGCGCCCGACGACGAGCGGAAGACCCGGGAGGCGCCCTCGGCGGGGGAGGCGTCACCGCCCTCGGCGGCGCAGGCGTCACGGAATTCGACGGTGCAGGCGCCGTCGGCCTCTGCGGTGGAGACATCATGAGCGACCTGACCTTCGAGGAGGTGACCGTCCGCTATGGACGAATGACGGCGGTGGACGGTGTCAGCCTGCGGGTGCCCGCCGGTCGCGTGCTGGGGCTGGTGGGCGAGTCCGGCTCGGGCAAGTCCACACTGGCCCGCGCCGCCGTCGGCCTGGTGCCGGTGGCCGGTGGCCGGATCCTGCTCGACGGCCGGCCGGTTCCGGCGCGCGGCAGGTGCCGGCCGGTGCAGATGGTCTTCCAGGACCCCTACTCCTCGCTCGACCCACGCATGACGATCGGCGAGACCGTCGCCGAGGCGATGCCACCGGGATCGTCGCGTGCGCAACGCCGCGCCGAGGTGGCCCGGCTGCTGGAACTCGTACACCTCGATCCGGCCCGAGCGGTCGCGTATCCCGGGCAGCTCTCCGGCGGGCAGCGGCAGCGCGTCGCGCTCGCCCGGGCCATCGCCGGCCGGCCCCGGGTGGTGATCGCCGACGAGATCACCTCCGCGCTGGACGTGTCGATCCAGGGCGCCATCCTCAACCTGGTCCGGGAACTGCAGCGCGAACTCGGGCTCTCCATCCTGTTCATCTCGCACAACCTGGCCGTGGTCCGGTACGTCGCCGACAGCGTGGCGATCATGCTGCGCGGCCGCGTCGTGGAGCAGGGTCCCGCCGAGCGGGTGCTGACCGCGCCCTCCCACGAGTACACCCGGGCACTGCTCGACGCGGTCCCCGGTCACCGCCTCACCACCTGGAGCAACACGTGACGGAGCAACGCGTGACCCGACGGCTGCGCATCGACGACCTCCTCGTCCTGGCCGTGCCCGCCGAACCGGCCCTCGCGCCGGACGGCTCACACGTCGCGTACGTGCTGCGCACGCAGAACGGGGCGGCGGACCGTACCGTCCGCGAGCTGTGGGTGGTGCCCACCGGTGGCGGCAGCGCCCGCCGGCTGACCGCCGGCCCGGACGACACGTCGCCGGTGTGGAGCCCGGACGGCAGTCGGCTGGCGTTCCTGCGCGGTGGCCAGGTCGCGGTGGCCCCGATGGACGGCGGCGAACCGCAGGTGCTCACCGACCTGCCGCTGCCGGCCGGCACGCCGGCGTGGAGCCCGGACGGCAGCAGGCTCGCGTTCGCCGCTCCCGTCGATCCGGACGGCGGTGCGCGGGGCGCGGCGGCGCCGCTGGTCAGCAACGGGCTGGACTACCAGGCTGACGGCGCCGGCCTGGTCGGCGCGGTACGGCGGCAACTGCACATGCTCGACGTCGGCACCCGGCGGTGCCGGGTGCTCACCGACGGACCGCACGACGCCGGCGCACCGGTCTGGTCGCCGGACGGCACGGAGCTGGCCTTCGTGCGTGCCGTGGGCGACGACAGCGACCTGAGTCTCCGCGCGGAGGTGCACCTGCTGGCCGTCGACGACCGCGACGGTGCCGGAGGCGTGCCCGGTGCCCGGGACGGTGGCGGTGCGTCCGGTGCCCGGGACGGCGGCGGTGCGTCCGGTGCCCGGGACGGTGGCGGTGCGTCCGGTGCCCGGGACGGTGGCGGTGCGTCCGGTGCTGGCATGGCGCGGAGGGTCGGGCCGGCCGGCGGCGTCGCCCGCACCGTGGGCTTCACCGCCGACGGCTCCGCCCTGCTCGTGGTGGGCTGGACGGGAGACCCCGTGGGGCACGCCCGGCTGCTGCGGGTGCCGCTCGACGGCGGCGAGCCGGCGGACCTCACCGGCACGCTGGACCGCAACGTCATGCCGGGGGCCGTGGCGTATCCGGGCGGGCCGCCCCAGGAGCACGACGGGCGGGTGCTCTTCTGCCTCCGCGACCAGGGCTGCTCGCACCTGTGGTCGGTGGCGGCCGACGGCACCGACCCGCGCCCGGTCCTGGCCGGCGCGGGCCGGGTCGTCGACGGCCTCTCGGTCGGGTCGGGCCGGGCGGTGGTGGTGCTCGGTACCCCGGACTCGTTCGGCGAGGTCGCCGTCGTGGAGTTGGCCACCGGCACCGAGCGGGTGCTGACCGGGCACGGTCGCACGCTCGCCGATGTCGAACTCTTCGCCCGGCAGGAGCGCAGCTTCCCGATCTCCGACGGCCACAGCGTGCAGGGCTGGCTGATCCGCGACGGCGAGGCCGCAGGACCCCGACCGCTGCTGCTGGACATCCACGGCGGGCCGCACAACGCGTGGAACGGCGCCGCCGACGAGGTCCACCTGTACCACCAGGAACTCGCCAGGCGTGGCTGGGTCGTGCTGATCGTCAACCCGCGCGGCAGCGACGGGTACGGCGAGGCCACGTACGACGCCGTCAACGGGGCCTGGGGAGTCGCCGACGCCCCCGACCTGCTCGAACCGATCGACGCCCTGGTCGCCGAGGGAATCGCCGACCCGAACCGGCTCGCCGTCACCGGGTACAGCTACGGCGGCTACCTGACCTGCTGGCTGACCGGGCACGACGACCGGTTCGCGGCGGCCGTCGCGGGCGGCACCGTGGCCGACCTGGTCAGCATGGCCGGCACCTGCGACGACGGCCAGTTCCTCAGCGCGTACGAGCTGGGCGGCCCGCCCTGGCAGGACCCGGAGCGCTACGCCGGGATGTCGCCGCTCACCCGGGTCGCCGACGTGCACACCCCCACGCTGCTGCTGCACGGCGCCGACGACCTCACCTGCCCGGTCGGCCAGGCACAGCAGTGGCACACGGCGCTGCGGCAGCGCGGCGTGCCGACCCGGCTGGTGCTCTATCCGCACGCCTCGCACGTCTTCGTCCTGACCGGGCCGCCGTCGCAGCGGATCGACTACAACCGGCGCGTCGTGGACTGGGTCGAGCAGCACACCCGGCGCGGGGGCCGCCCGCCGGTCGACGCGGCGTACTGGCAGCGGCGCCTCGCGCAGTTGGCCGAGCGGCACGGCGTGCCCGGCGCCCAGCTCGGCATCCTGCGGCTGGCCACCGAGCCGGGCGACGAGGACGAACTGGTCGAGGTCTGCACCGGTGTGCTGGACACCGCCTCGGGCCGACCGGTGACGCCCCGCGCGCTGTTCCAGATCGGCTCGATCACCAAGGTCTGGACCGCGACCGTGATCATGCAGCTCGCCGACGAGGGACGGTTGAAGCTCGACGCCCCGGTCCTCGACGTGCTGCCCGAGCTGCGGCTCGCCGACCCGGACGTGGCGGCCCGGGTCACCACCCGGCATCTGCTCACGCACACCAGCGGCATCGACGGCGACGTCTTCACCGACACCGGGCGCGGCGACGACTGCCTGCGCCGCTACGTGGAGCTGCTCGCCGAGCAGACCCAGAACCACCCGCTCGGCGCGACCTGGTCCTACTGCAACGCCGGCTACACGGTGCTCGGCCGGATGATCGAGGAGATCACCGGGCAGAGCTGGGACGAGGCCGTCCGGGAGCGGTTGTGCACCCCGCTCGGCCTGACCGCCACGGCAACCCTGCCGGAGGAGGTGCTGCTGCACCCGGCGGCGTCCGGCCACGTCGAGCACGAGGGTGACCTCGTCGCGGCGCCGGTGTGGCACCTGCCCCGCTCGCTCGGCCCGGCCGGCGTGATCAGCGCGAACGCGGCCGACGTGCTGGCCTTCGCCCGGATGCACCTGACCGGCGGCCTCGGGCCCGACGGCGCCCGGGTGCTCGGCACCGAGTCGGCGGCGGCGATGGCCGCGCACCACGCCGAGCTGCCAGACAAGCTGTCCCTCGGCGACTCGTGGGGCCTCGGCTGGATCCGCTTCGGCTGGGACGGACACCGGCTGGTCGGGCACGACGGCAACACCATCGGGCAGGCCGCGTTCCTGCGGCTGCTGCCCGAGCAGGGCCTGGCGATCACGCTGCTGACCAACAGGGAGAGCGCCCGGGACCTGCACCAGGACCTCTTCGCCGAGCTCTTCGCCGAACTCGCGGGGGTGCGGATGCCGGCACCGGTCACTCCGCCGGCCGAACCGGTGCCGGTCGACATCACCCCGTACGTCGGCACGTACGAGCGCGCGTCGGTGCGGATCGAGGTGCTGGCCGGCGACGCCGACGAGACCGGTGGCGGTGCCGGTGCCGGCGGTTCCGGCCCCCGGATGCGGACCACGCTCACCGGACCGCTGGCCGCGCTCGTCCCGGATCCGGTCGAGGTGCAGCCGCTGGTCCCGGTCGGCCCCGGCCTGTTCCTCACCACACCCGCGCACCGGACCACCTGGTATCCGGTCACCTTCTACGAGCTGGCGACCGGGGAACGGTACGTGCACTTCGGCGCCCGGGCCACCCCGAGGGTGGACTGAGATGCTGGACGCACTGCTGGCCGACACCCGGGCGCTGGTGGAGTGCGAGTCGCCCTCCACCGACCTCGCGGCCGTCGCGCGCAGCGCCGAGGTGGTGGCCCGGGTCGGCGCCGCGCGGCTGGGCAGGCAGCCGGAGCGGATCGTCCTCGACGGCCGTACGCACCTGCGCTGGCGGTTCGGCTCCGGCCCGTCCCGGGTGCTGGTGCTGGGCCACCACGACACCGTCTGGCCGCTCGGGACGCTCGCCCGCATCCCGTACGGCGTCGTGGGCGACGTGCTGCGCGGCCCCGGTTGCCTGGACATGAAGGCGGGCGTCGCAATGGCCTTCCAGACGATCTCCGCGCTGCCCGACCGGGACGGGATCACGCTGTTGGTGACCGGCGACGAGGAACTGGGGTCGCCGTCGTCCCGGGAGCTCGTCGAGTCCGAGGCGCGCGCGGCCGGCGCGGCGCTGGTGCTGGAGGCGGCCGCCGACGGGGGAGGGTTGAAGACCGAGCGCAAGGGCGTGTCCCGCTACGAGCTGGTCGTCACCGGCCGGGCCGCGCACGCCGGACTCGCCCCCGAGCGCGGGGTCAACGCCACCGTCGAGCTGGCACACCAGGTGCTGCGCATCGCCGCGCTGACCGACGCCGGGGCGGGCACGACCGTGACCCCGACGCTGTCCCGCGCGGGCACCACGACCAACACCGTGCCGGCCGGCGGCAGCGTCGCGGTGGACGTCCGGGTCCGGTCGGTGGCCGAGCAGGACCGGGTGGACGGCGCGATACGGCGCCTCACGGCCGTGCTGCCCGGCGCCGTCATCGAGGTCGTCGGCGGACCGAACCGCGTGCCGATGGAGGCCGCCGCCTCCGCCGCCCTCTTCGCCCGGGCACAGGAACTGGCCCACGCGCTCGGCCTGCCGCCGTTGGTCGCCACCGCCGTCGGCGGTGCCTCCGACGGCAACCTCACCGCCGGCGTCGGCACGCCCACCCTCGACGGTCTGGGTGCCGTCGGCGGTGGTGCGCACGCCGACGACGAGCATGTCCTGCTGGAGTTCCTCCCCGGCCGGACGGCGCTGCTGACCTCGCTGATGGCCGAGTTGCTCTCCGCAGCACCGGCCCGACCCGGGACGTCGGGTGCCCGGTGACCATGACGAGCCCCGAGAACCTCGACAGCATCGGCGCCGTGCCCGACGTGGCCCCACCGGCCGTCGCTCCACGCACCGCACCCGAGGAGGCTATCGCCGGTCCCCGTGCCGCCGACGAGGCCGTCGCCGGTGCCCGTGCCGCCGACGAGGCCATCGCCGGTGCCCGTGCCGCCGCCACGGCGGCCGGGGTCAGCGTGCGCGAGGTGACCGACCTGCGCGACCTCGAGCGGGTCGTCCGGCTCCTCGCCCGGATCTGGGGACGTGACGCCAATCCGCCGGTGAGCCTCGAACTGCTGCGGGCCTTCGGCAAGGCGGGCAACTACGTCGGCGGCGCCTTCGTGGACGACGAGCTGGTCGGGGCGTGCGTCGGCTTCTTCCACGCCCCGTCGGAGGACGCGCTGCACAGCCACATCGCCGGCGTCTCCGCCGAGATGGTCGGGCGTCGGGTCGGCTTCGCCCTCAAGCTGCACCAGCGGGCGTGGGCGATGTGCCGGGGCGTCGACCACATCGCCTGGACCTTCGACCCGCTGGTGTCCCGCAACGCCTACTTCAACATCGTCAAGCTGGCCGCCCGGCCTGTCGAGTACCTGCCGAACTTCTACGGCCTGATGGTGGACAAGGTCAACCGGGACAGCGACACCGACCGGCTGCTCGTGCACTGGCCGCTGCGCGACCCTGCGGTGGTCGAGGCATGCGTTCGGCCGAGCGGCAGTGCGGCGCCGGCCGGGCGCCGGCGGGCTCCCGCCCCGGCCGCCGGTGCGATCGTGGCCCTGGGCGCGGCGGCGGACGGGTCACCCGAGCCGGGCCGCCTCGACGGCACGACGAGCCTGGTGGCCGTCCCGCCGGACATCACCAGCCTGCGCGTCTCGGATCCGGTCCTGGCCGGGCGGTGGCGCGGCGCCGTACGCGAGGCGATGACGGCCCTCATGGCGCAGGGCGCCACGGTCGTCGGTTTCGACCGGACCGGAGGATACGTGCTGCGGAGGGATCGATGAAACTCACCGGCTGCGAGCTGCGCTGGATCACCATGCCCCTGGTGGCACCCTTCCGCACCTCGTTCGGCACGACGACCAGCCGCGAGGTGCTGCTCGTGCGCGCCGTCACCGAGGACGCCGAAGGATGGGGCGAGTGTGTCGCGATGTCCGACCCGTTCTACTCCTCCGAGTACGTCGGTGCCGCCGGGGCCGTGCTGCGCGACCACCTCATCCCGGCGCTGTTCGCGGCGGCGCCCGCGAACACGCCCGCCGTGGCCGGCGCCCTCGCTCCGATCAGGGGCCACCGGATGGCCAAGGCGGCGCTGGAGACCGCCATCCTCGACGCGGAACTGCGCGCCGAGGGTCGCTCCTTCGCCCGGGAACTCGGCGCCGTGCGTGACCGGGTGCCCTGCGGCGTCTCCGTCGGGATCATGGATAGCATTCCCGCCCTGCTCGACGCGGTCGACGGCTACCTGGCCGAGGGGTACGTCCGGATCAAGCTGAAGATCGAACCCGGCTGGGACGTCGAGCCCGTGCGCGCCGTACGCGAGCGGTTCGGCGACCGGCTGCTCCTGCAGGCCGACGCGAACGCCGCGTACGCGCTCTCCGACGCCCGGCACCTCGCCGCGCTCGACCCGTTCGACCTGCTCCTCATCGAGCAGCCGCTGGCCGAGGAGGACGTGCTCGGCCACGCCGACCTGGCCCGCCTGATCCGCACCCCGGTCTGCCTCGACGAGTCGATCACCTCGGCCGCCTCCGCCTCCGCCGCGATCCGGCTCGGCGCCTGCCGGATCGTCAACGTCAAGCCGGGCCGGGTCGGCGGATATCTGGAGGCGAGACGCATCCACGACGTCTGTGCCGCGCACGGCGTACCGGTCTGGTGCGGTGGCATGCTCGAGACCGGGCTGGGCCGGGCCGCCAACGTGGCCCTGGCCGCGCTGCCGGGCTTCACGCTGCCGGGGGACACCTCCGCCTCCGGCCGCTACTACGCAGCGGACATCACCGAGCCGTTCGTCCTGGCCGACGGGCACCTGCCCGTGCCCACCGGCCCCGGGCTGGGCGTGGCACCGGATCCGGACCGCCTGGCCGAGTGCAGCACGCGGACGGAGTGGATCACGGCCTGACCTCGCAGGAAGTTCGTTTGTCGCCGGCAACCCCGGGCCCTTATCGTCGTAGCGACGTCCAGGCTCAGGGAGTGCTCCATCACCGCGAACCCCGCCCCGTCGACGCGACCACGAGCCAGCCTCGGTCGCGTGCTGGACGACCTCGGCTCCATGCTGCTGGAGCTGGTGCACGGCGACCCCGACAGGGCCGAGCCGGTCGGTGCCGTGGTGATCCACGACCCGGACGACAACCCGGTCCTGCCCCCGCGTGCGCTCGTGCTGGGCGTCGGCGTCAGCGATCCGGCGGCCATCGTCGACCTGATCGACCAGATCGGTGCGCAGCAGGCCGTCGCGCTCATCCTGCGCTCGTCGGTCCCGGCGCTTCCATCGGTGCGGGCGGCGGCCGACGAGGCCGGGGTGGTCCTGCTCGGCCTGCGCCGCGGCGCACCGTGGGCGCACCTCGCGGCGATGCTGCGCTCGCTGCTCGCCGAGGACGAGGTCGGGGTGGCCGAGTCCGAGTCGCTGCTGGGGCTCCCCTCCGGCGACCTGTTCGCGGTGGCCAACGCGATCGCGGCGCTCATCGACGCTCCGATCACCATCGAGGACCGCAGCTCGCGGGTCCTCGCCTTCTCCGGCCGACAGGAGGAGGCGGACGCGCCACGGGTGGAGGTCATCCTCGGCCGCCAGGTCCCCGAGCGCTACACGCAGGTGCTCACCGAGCGTGGTGTCTTCCGCGATCTGCTCCGCACCGACCAGCCGGTGCGGATCGACCCGATCGGGGACGGCCGGCACGGGTACTCGATGCCGCGCTGGGCGATCTCGGTCCGGGCCGGTGACGAGGTGCTCGGCTCCATCTGGGCGGCGACGCACCAGGATCTCACCGACGAGCGGGCCGAGGCACTGCGGGACGCCGCCAAGCTCGTGGCCCTGCATCTCATGCGGTTGCGGGCCGGTACCGACGTCCAGCGCAGGCTCCGGGTCGACCTGCTGAGCTCGGCGCTGGAGGGTGGTGCGGGCGCCCGTTCGGCCCTGGAACGGCTCGGCCTGGCCGGCCAGTCGCTGCTGCTGCTCGGCGCCGCGCTGTCGCAGGGCGGCGAGTCGCGCGCCGACGATCCCGCCGTCATCCAGGAGCGCCAGCGGCTCGGCGACGCGTTCGCGGTCTACCTGCACGCGGTCCAGCCGCGCAGCACCACGGCGCTGGTGGGCGGCACCGCGTACGGCCTGCTTCCGACCGCGCTCGACGACGCCGAGGCTCGGGGCCAGCGCCTCGCGGCCGACTTCCTGGACCGGGTCGGTGACCGGTACCGCCCGGTGGTCGGCATCGGCCCGGTGGCGCGCGACATCAGCGAGCTGGTGCACGCCCGCGCCTGCGTCGACCGCACCGTGCGGGTGCTGGCCCAGGTCCGTGGCGACCGGCGGACCGCCCGCATCGACGACGTCCACGTCGAGTCCCTGCTGCTGGAACTCCGCGACCTGGCGGCGACCCGCGGAGACGGCCCGACCGGCGGCATCCGCAAGCTCATCGAGTACGACCGCCGGCACGGCAGCCACCTGGTCGGTACCCTGGCCACCTGGCTCGACCACTACGGCGACGTCGCGGCCGCGGCCCAGTCGTCGTACGTGCACCCGAACACCTTCCGTTACCGGCTCCGCCGGCTCGCCGAGGTCGGCGGCATCAACCTGCGTGACCCCGACGAGCGCTTCGCGGCGATGCTGCAACTCCGGCTGCTCGGTCCCCGCCCGGAGAACCCGCCGGCCTGACACCCGCCACCGGTCGGTCGGCACTTCCCGCCTGCGCGTCGACGGGTGAACCCCCGGACCCGACCGGGGGTTTGCCCGCCATCACGTCCGGGGGCGTACCGGATGGTTACCCGGCGCGCCTTCGCCCAGGCTGGTGGACAGATCAGCGTCGTCCACGGCGGGCCGGAGCAGCTACGACCCGTCGACCGTCGTAGGGAGCCTGGGTTGACCATTCTTTCCGCATGTCTCGGGGCGATACGGGGCTGGCACCGTCCGCTGCTGGCGAGCGCGACGCTCATGTTCACCCTGACGGTGGTCGCCACCGCCGGTCTCGTCGTCGACGACCGCCTGCTCATGGGCGAATCGGTCTGGGTGAAGCCGATGAAGTTCGGGTTCGCCATGGGGGTGTACGGCCTGACGCTGGCGTGGCTGCTCAGCAGGCTGAGCAGGGGCAGACGTGTCGGGTGGTGGCTCGGCACCGTCTTCGCGGTCGCCGGCCTGCTGGACGTCGGTGCCGTCTTCTATGCTGCCGCGCACGGCACCTTCAGCCACTTCAACGAGAACGCCGAGCCCGTCGCCCGAACCGTGCGGACGGTCTTCTCCTTCGGCGTCATGCCGCTCCTGCTGATCACTCTGATCATCGCGGTCCTGGTCCTGATCCAACGAACCGGCGACCGCGCCGTGGACCGCGCGCTGCGCGCCGGACTGGGACTTGCCGTTGCCAGCATGGTCGTGGCCCTCTGGCTGAGCGACTCCTCAAGCGCCGCGACCCGTACGGTGACCGACGCCAACGGGAACCCGGTGACCATGAGCGGCGGTCACGGCATCGGCGACCCCGACGGCAACGGGATGTTTCTCACCCACTGGAGCACGACCGGTGGCGACCTTCGCGTACCGCATTTCGTCGGCATGCACGCCATCCAGGTGCTGCTGCTCGTCACCGCGATCCTCGGTGTCCTCGCGACCACCCGTGGCTGGCTCCGCGACGAACAGGTCCGGGCCCGGCTGGTCGGCGTCGCCGCCCTCGGCTACACCGGTCTGTTCACGGTGCTCACCTGGCAGGCGAGGCGTGGCATGCCGGTGACCGACCCCGATCGGCAGACACTGCTCGCCTTCGCGGTCGTGGTGGTGCTCACCCTCGCGGCGGCCACCGCGGTGGTCGTCGACGCGCGTCGGCGGTCCGCGCCGCCCGCCGACCCGGGACGGCGCGACGGGAAGCGGGTGGCGGTGTGATCCCCGGAGCGGCCCGTGCGGCCGACCCGGCCGGGTGAGCGCGTCGGCAAACGCCTGCACCGACTGCCGCGCCCGGCCACCGTGGGTGGCGACCGCCACGTCCGGTGGGTGTCACGAAACGCCGTCCCGTCCGGTCGAAGTGGTCGACAGGGCGCCCGCAGGCGCCGAACAGTGACCCAGGAGATCCAGATGAAGATCGTCGTCATCGGCGGCAGCGGACTGATCGGCAGCAGGGTGGTGGACCTGCTCGGCGCGCGGGGCCACCAGGTGGTGGCGGCCTCGCCGAGAACCGGGGTGAACGCGGTCACCGGCGAAGGGCTTGCCGAGGCGCTCGACGGCGCCGAGGTCGTCGTCGACGTGTCGAACTCGCCCTCCTTCGAGCCGGCCGCCGCGCTGGAGTTCTTCGAGACCTCCACCCGTAACCTCCTCGCCGCCGAGACCGCCGCCGAAGTGGGCCACCACGTGGCCCTGTCGGTCGTCGGGGCGGACCGGATGCCGGAGATGGGGTACATGCGGGCGAAGGTCGCCCAGGAGAAACTGATCGCGGCCTCACCGATCCCGTACTCGGTGGTGCGCGCCACGCAGTTCTTCGAGTTCCTCGACGCCATCGCCGGCCTCGGCACGGACGGCGACACCGTACGCCTGGCGCCGGTCCTCTTCCAGCCGATCGCCGCAGACGACGTGGCCGACGCGGTGGCGGAGGTCGCGGCCGGGGCGCCGATCGGCGGGATCGTCGAGGTGGCCGGCCCGGAGCGGTCCCGTCTCGACGACGTGATCCGGTCGGTCCTGGAGGCCGACCAGGACCCCCGGAAGGTGGTGGCGGACCCCGCCGCCGGCTACTTCGGGACCGTGGTGGCGGAGGACGCGTTGGTGCCGCTCGGCGAGGCCCGGACCGGCCGGATCCGGCTGGCGGAGCGGCGCGGGGGAGCGGGCGTGGCGTAACCGCCCCGGCCTGCCGGGCGGCTTCGGCGCCGAACTTTGCCGCCCGCCGGCGGATTCGTGGACTATGGCATCGTGCAGCCCGCAGCCGATGGGAAGGCCGTCCCGGCCGACGACGTGGCCGAATTCCAGGCGGTCCGGGGACGGCTCTTCGGGATCGCCTACCGGATGCTCGGCAGCGTCGGTGACGCCGAGGATGTCGTCCAGGATGCCTGGCTCCGCTGGCAGGGGACGGACCGCCGGAAGGTCGACAACCCGGCGGCGTTCCTCACCACCACGACGACCCGGTTGGCCATCAACGCGGTGACGACGGCGCGGGCGCGCCGCGAGACGTACGTGGGCCCGTGGCTGCCGGAGCCGGTGGACACCGCCACCGACCCGGCGCTCGGGGCGGAGCGGGCGGAGGCGCTGGACCTGGCGGTCCTACTGCTGTTGGAGAAGCTCGCCCCGGCGGAGCGGGCGGCCTACGTGCTGCGGGAGGCGTTCGGTTACAGCCACCGACAGGTCGCGGAGGTCCTGGAGACCTCCGAGGCGAACGCCCGGCAACTCGCCAGCCGGGCCCGCCGGCACCTGGCGTCGGCCCGGTCGACCCCGGTCGGCCGGGCCGAGCACCGGCGCCTGGTCGAGGCGTTCCTGGTGGCGGCCCGGGACGGGGACCTGACCGCCTTCGAGCGACTCCTCGCGGACGACGTGGTGGCCCGCCCCGACGGCGGCGGGCGGGTGCACGCATCCCGGAAGGAACTGTCCGGCGTGACCCGGGTGACCACCTTCCTCGACAATGTGCTGCGGAAGTACTGGGCCAGTGCGGTGTTCCGGCTCGTCCAGGCGAACGGTTCGGAGAGTGTGCTGGTGGCGGCGGCCGACGGAACCCCGCAGGCACTGCTCGCCCTGGAAACCACCCGGCGAGGTGTCGACCGTCTGTTGATCGTGGTCAACCCGGACAAGCTCCGGCAGTTCGCCGCCTGAGTGCCGGCTCCGCCGGTCTGCCCACCGGCGAAAGAGCTGGTCCGTCGCCGGCCCGTCGCGCGGGTGGGTGTGTGGGTGGGTGGGTCAGAATCCCTGGCCCGCGACGACCGAGAGGAGTCGCAGCTTCTCCGCGCTCTCGCTGCCCGGCGTGGCGGTGAAGACCAGCAGCGACTGCGACTGGTCGGGGTCGAGCAGGACCTGGCAGTGCAGTTCGAGGAGGCCGAGCCGGGGATGCCGGATCCGCTTCGGCGCGCAGTACGGGCCGGTCACCGGATGGTCGCGCCAGAGGCCGGCGAACTCGGTGCTGCGGGCGAGGAGGGCGGCCACGATCTCCCCGGCCCGGGAGTCCCGACCGGCCCGGGTGTACGCCCGGTGCAGGTCCGAGGCGAGCAGCCGGCTGTGCCCGGGATGGTCCTCCTCGGGGTGGATGTGCCGGCTGGCCGGATTGGTGAACCAGCGATAGTGCAGGCTGCGGGCCAGGCCGGTGTGGCCGGTCTCGTCGCCGAGCAGGGCGCTGGCGAGCCGGGTCTGCCGCAGCGTCTCGCCGAGGTCGCTCACCACCTGGGCGGCGGAGTCGCCGAGCCCGTCGAAGATGCGCATCATGCCCGGGTTGACGTGCTCGGCGCGGCGGACCCGCCGCGGGACCGGATAGCCGCCGAGCTGGAACAGATGGTCCCGTTCCTCCAGGGAGAGCCGCAGGCCGCGGGCGATCGCGGCGAGCATCTGCTCGGAGGGGCGGGGGCCGCGCTGCTGCTCGATCCGGCTGTAGTAGTCGGTCGACATGTCGCTCAGCGCGGCGACCTCCTCGCGGCGCAGCCCGCCGGTACGGCGTCGCTGCCCCCGGGGCAGCCCGACCTCCTCCGGTTGCATAGCCGTACGCCGGCTGCGCAGGAACTCGGCGAGCCGAGCCCGGTCCATGACGCTTCCTCCCGATCCAGGTCTCCCGGACTGATGCCGTCCGGTTCACGGGCACCGCCCGCCGTGCCGTAGTCGCGATCTCCACAACACGCTCCGGGCCGGCCGCGATTCCGGGGGTGTCGACCGTCGCACCCCGGCGGGGGCGGAAGCCAGGCGGCAGTCGTCCAGGGATCGACTGTCCCTGGTTGCCCCCGACCGCTCGGCCAAGACTCGGATCCATGACTGGATCAACCCATTCCGTGCCGAGCCACTGGATCGACGGGAAGCCGGCCCCGGCCGGATCGCCGGAGACCATTCCCGTGATCAACCCGGCGAACGGCGAGATCGTCGCCGAGGTACCCGCCGGCACCGCCGGGGACGTGGACCGTGCGGTCGCCGCCGCCCGGGCCGCCTTCCCGGGCTGGGCCGCCACCCCGCCCGCCGAGCGCGCCGCCGTCGTGGCGCGGATCGCCGAGGGCCTGCGGGCCCGGAGCGAGGAGATCGCCGTGACGATCACCGCCGAGATGGGGTCGCCGCTGACGCTCTCCCGGACCGCCCAGGTCGGCTTCCCGGTGGCGGTGGCCGAGTCCTTCGTCACCCTCGCGGCGGAGGTCGACTGGACCCGGGAGATCGGGAACTCGCTCGTCGTACGCGAGCCGATCGGCGTGGTCGGCGCGATCACCCCGTGGAACTTCCCGCTCCAACAGATCGTGTCGAAGCTGGCACCGGCACTGATCGCCGGCGACACCATGGTCTTCAAGCCCTCCGAGGTCGCGCCGCTGACCGCGCGGATCCTCGCCGAGGTCACCGCCGAGGCGGGTCTACCGGCGGGGGTCTTCAACGTCGTGCACGGCACGGGCCCGGTCGTCGGCGAGGCGATCTCCGCCCACCCGGAGGTCGACATGATCTCGTTCACCGGCTCCACCCGGGCGGGCCGGCGGATCGGTGCCGTCGCCGCCGAGACCGTCAAACGGGTCGCCCTCGAACTCGGCGGCAAGGGCGCCAACGTGATCCTCGACGACGCCGACCTGGCCACGGCGGTCGGTGCCGGGGTGGCGATGGCGTTCACCAACGGCGGCCAGGTGTGCGGCGCCTGGCCCCGGATGCTCGTACCGGCGTCGCGGCACGACGAGATCGTGGCGCTGGCGGTCGCCGCCGCCCGGGAGTACACCGTCGGGGAGCCCACCGACGAGGCGACCCGGATCGGTCCGATGGCCTCCGAGGCGCACCGGGAGCGGGTCGACGGCTACATCCGGCGCGGCATCGCCGACGGCGCGACGCTGGTCTTCGGCGGCCCCGGCCGACCGGACGGGCGGGAGCAGGGTGCCTACGTCCGGCCGACGATCTTCGCCGACGTCGACCCGTACTCGGTCATCGCCCAGGAGGAGATCTTCGGCCCGGTGCTGACGATCATCCCGTACGCGGACGAGGACGAGGCCGTGGAGATCGCCAACGGCACGGCGTACGGGCTGACCGGTGGGGTCTTCGGCGAGCCCGAGCACGCGCTCGGGGTGGCGAGGCGGCTGCGCGCCGGTCAGGTCGACGTCAACGGCGGCCACTGGAACCCGTTGGCACCCTTCGGCGGCTACAAGCAGTCGGGCAACGGCCGCGAGTTCGGCCGCGCCGGCCTGGAGGAGTTCCTGGAGACCAAGTCCATCCAGCGCTGAGCGCGGGCGCCGCGTCAGCCCTGGCCGCCCGTCAGGTCGAGCAGGAGGTCGTCGAGGACGAGTTCCTCTTCGACCCGTGCGCCGCGTTGCCGCATCGCCGCCGTCAACTCGGGATCCCAGCTCGCCTCGACCGGGATGCCGGGCAGCGACCCCGGTGCGGCGGCCGGTGCGGCGTCCAGATATCCGGCGGTGTCGTACCGCCACGGCCGCCAGGGCACGCGGGACCGGAGCAGGTTGGCGATCCGCACCCCACCCCAGTCGAAGTCGCCGTGGTAGTGCAGCTCGCAGCCCTGCTCCGCGAGTGCGCGGAGCAGCCGCAGTGCGGCGGTGGACGGTTGGCCGCCGATGCAGACCAGCGGTGCGCAGGCCCGGCCGAGCCGGTCCGCTGCCGTGGCGAGCACTGTCGGGTTCTCGCAGACGTGCACCGGGGTGGTGCGGAAGCGGAGCCGGTCCCGGCCGATCTGCCGCAGCGTGAGTACCACCGGCTCGCCGAGGTCGGCGGCGGTCGCGGTGAGGTCGTGCAGCCGGCTGCCGGCGGCGGCGGGCAGGTTGAGGACGAGGACGGTCGAGGAGAGCTCGTCGACGAGTACCCCGGCGACATCCCAGAGCGCGCGTCGCTGCTCGGCGGCGGAGGCGGGCAGCGGCCCGGCACGCCACCAGGTGGCCCGCACGGCGGAGAGCACCAGTGTCGCGATCGGACTGTCGGCGTCGAGTGCGTGCGCGTCACCGACCGTCCGGACCGCGAGCCGGGCCAGCGGTACGCCCGCGGCGGGCAGCTCCCCGAGCACGGAGACCAGGTCGGCGGTGAGCCGGGCCGCCGCTTCCGGTGTCCGGCCGAGTCGGCGGACCAGTGCGCCGGTGCCGGGATCCGCGCACCAGTCGGAGAGTTCCGCGCGGCGGCCGCCCAGCGTCGACAGCGGGGCGAGCGCACCGCGCCACGCGGCGGCCTCGGCGGCCCGGACGTCGGCGAGTACCGGAACCTCGCCACCGAGCAGTTCGACGGCGGCGGCCAACCCGTCGTGGTGCATTCCGCTGCGCCGGACGACCCGGTCGAGGTCGTCGAGGTTGACGGTGAGCGAGCTGCCCCGGCCGGGGCGCCGTCCCAGCAGCCGTTCGACCGCCCGCCGTTCCTCATCGGTGGGCTCGCCGAGCGAGAGGCTGCCGGTCAGCGCCCGGCCGTGCGCCAGCCGGTGGCGCAACCGCTGGACGAGCCGGGCGGTCTCCGCTCCACCGAGCTGGCGGCGCAGCCGCTCGGGGTCCGTCACTCGAGGTTCCAGAGCCCGGGTGGCGGTCCGTCGATCTCCCCGCCGGTCGAGGGTGCGGCGGCGGGTCTGTCGGTCGCCGAGGGTGCGGCGGCGTTCTCGCCGGCCGACGGCACGGCGGGTGCCCTGTCGTCCGGGTCGCGCTGCCGGGGCGGCTGCTGCGGTGCGGGCCGCAGCAGCCGGTGCCGCTCGCGCCCGTCCCAGCGCCACGGCGTGACCAGGACGGCGTCGATCCCCTCGTGCCGGGCCAGTTGGGCGATGCCGAGACCCGGCACCTGCGGGTAGCAGCCCCACTCGCGCTCGCTCGTCATCACCACGTCCAGGTCGAAGGTGGCGAGCAGGCCGAGACACTTGGCCCGGGAGTCGTCGTCCACCCCGGCGAACGCCTCGTCGAGGGCGATCAACCTCGGCGCGTACGGGTTGCCGGCCGAGCCGTAGTAGGAGGAGGCCGCCGCGAAGAGCGGAATGCTGGCGGCGAGCACCCGTTCACCACCGGAGGCGGGACCGGTCGCCGGTCGCCACTGCCCGTCCTGGCGGCGCTGCACCGCGAACTCGTGCCAGGCACGGTAGTCCAGGGCCCGGGTGAGCTGCTCGGTCCAGGTGGCTCCCTCGTCGCGCAGACGTTCCCGGTCGATCTGCTGTTGCAGGAAGGCGCCGACCGTGCGCCGGTCCTCGTCGTTCCAGACGTCGGTGCTCTGCCGCAGCTGCCGGGCACGCAGCTCGGCGAGACCGTCCGGGGCGTCCCTGGTCGGCCGCCACAGCAGCCGCAACCGCATCCCGGTCGAGGTCGGGCGGGCCTCCAGTTCGGCGTTCATGCTCTCCACCTGCCGCTCGGCGCCGGAGATGAGTTCCTGGAGCGCGCCCGCGACCTCGTTCACGAGGTGGGTCTCCAGCACCTCCCGCTCGTGTGCCGAGAGCACCCGCTGCCGCTCCTCGACCTCGCCGACGAGCGCGGTGGCGAGGTCGGCGACGCTGCGGCCGTGCCCCTGGAACACCACCTCCACGACCATCGTCTCTTCCCGTACGGCGGGGAGCACCTGGTGACCGTGCCGGGAGAGGTTGTCGGCGAGGAGCTTGATGTCGACGCTCACCTGCTGCTGGAGGCGCTCCCAGCGGGCGTGCTCGGTGTCGACGTCGGCGAGCGTCCGGTCGATGCCCCGGGCGAGCGCCACCGCCGGGGTGGCCGCCCAGGGCTGCCCGGGATCGGGCAGCTCCAGCCCGGGGCAGACCAGGTCGATCAGCCCGGTGCCGGCGAAGGCGCGCAGCGCCGCCACCGCCTCGTCCCGGTCGCGGCTGACCTCGGCGAGCTCCCGTTCCAGGCCGTCCCGGCGGCCGCTGGCGGCACCGCGTGCGTCGCGGGCAACGCCCTCCTGCTCCCGGGTGTGTCGCTGCGCCTCCTCGCACCGGGTCAGCGCCCCGGCCACCTCGGCGAGCTGCCGGCGCAGTTCGGCGACGGAGGCGCCCGCCGTCGCGTCGAGGGTGTCGAACTCGATCCGGGCCGCCGTCGCCTGCTGCCCGGCCGAGGCCGCCTCCTCGGCCGCCGGTTCGAGCCGGGTCAGCCGCTCCTCGTACGCCCGTCGCGCCGCACCGTGCCGCCGGGCCGCCGCCCACCCGCCGGTCACCGCCGGCCACCAGGCGGCGAGCGCCACCCGGTAGCTCTGCAGCCCTTCGCGTACCCCGGCGAGTTCCTCGGCGGAGTACGGCAGCCCGACGTCACCGGCGAAGTCGGTGGCCTCGGTGAGCGCGTCGGCGGCCACCCGGGCGGCGGTCTCCAGCTCCGCCCGCGCCTCGTCCCGGCGGGCGAGCGTCTCCCGGCGGTGGTCGTAGGCGGTCCGGACGAGCGTGTGTGCCTCGCGGAGCGGCTGGTCGGAGGGGAGCGATTCGGCTTCCTCGGTGACCCGTCGCCGCCGTGCGTCGAGGGTGCCGCGCTGCTCGGCGAGGTCGTCGGCCAGCGCCGACAGTTCGGCGGCCTCCTGGCGCAGCCGGGCGATCCGGGCACGCCGGCTCGCCGCTCGGGCGCCGTCGCCGATGTGCTCCGCCGCCGGTTTCGTCCAGCGTCCGGCGAGGACGCCGGTGGCGTACCGGCCGTCGGCGTCGACCCAGGTCACCGCGGCCGAGCCGGCGCCGTACCCGATCGCGGCGAGGACGTCGGCGACGAGCCGGTCGGTAAGCGCGGCGGCGGCGGGATCGGCGGCGTCGATCGCCGGCCGGAGCAGGCCGTCGAGGGTCGCGGAACCGGCCGGCGTAGCTCCGGGGGGTGGCCCGCCGCCGGGGCGCGGGCCGGCCGGCCGCAGCACCGTGTCGCCGGAAACCGGGTCGCGCAGCGTGCCGTCCGGGTCGAGCCAGGCATCGAGTACGCCGGCAGCCTCCAGCGCCGCCTCGATGCCGGCCCGGTCCGCCTCCGGCACGTCCTCCGCGAAGTCCACCACCCGCCACAGCGGCGCACCGGCCCGGTCCACCCGTACCCGCGGGTCCCGGGTGTGCGGGGTCGGCGGTGGCTGGTGCACGCCGTCGGCGAGCCGGCGCAGCTCCGCGTCGATCTCGTCCAGCCGGTCCCGGGCGCGGCGCTGCTCGGCCTCCAGCGCGGCATCCTGCCGGGCGATCGCCTCGGTGGCCGAGGTGGCGGCGCGGGCCACCTCCCGGCTCGCCGGGTTGTCGCCGGCCAGGGCCGGGACCCACTGCTCCAGCCGGGCGAGCAGGGCGTCGGGGTCGGTGACCGGAAGCTCGACCAGGTCGGCGAGATGTTCCCGGACCTGCCGGACCAGCAGCTCGCCCGCTCCGGTCGCCGCCGCCTCCGCCTCGGTGATCCGGAGGTCGGCGGTGGCCGTCTCGCCGTCGAGCCGGTCGAGTTCGCCGCGGGCGCGCTCCGCACGACCCCTGGCGGCGTCGGCCGCCGCACGCAGCCGGTCGAGGGTACGCAGCGCACCGGTCCACGCCTCGATCAGCTCGGCCGCGGCCCGGCTCGCCCCGGTCACCTCAACGGTCGGGCCGGTCACTTCGGCGGTCGGGCGGGTCACTTCGGCGGTCGGGCGGGTCACATCAACGGTCGGGCGGGTCACTTCGGCGGTCGGGCCGCCGGGTAGTGCCGCCACCACCTGGTCCCGGTGCCGGTCGGCGATCCTCGCCCGCTCCGCGCTCTCCGTCACCTCCCGCCGGACGGCCGCCTCGACCTCCTCGGCGTGCCGCAGCTCTCCCGTCGCCTCGTCGAGGGCGCGGCGGTGCCGGGCGACGTCCGACTCGACGTCGCGCAGGTGCTGCCGCTGGCGTTCGGCGAGCCGGGCCCGCTCCTCGGCGATCTCCCGCAGCCGGTGCAGGTGCTCCGCCGTCCGGGCCTCCGGGCTCTCCGCGAGGGCCTGCCGGCGCGCGGCCAGTTCCCGGCTCTCGTGCTCCAGTTCACCGAGCCGGGACTGTGCCTGCCGGACCCGCTCGTCCTCCTCCGCGTACGCCCGCTGCGCCTCGACGAGGTCGCGGCCGAGGTGTTCGTAGCGGCTGTGCCGCTGGCGCAGCACGCCCGCCTTGCGCTTCGTCGCCACCTGCGCGTAGCGGCGGTAACGGGCGAGGAAGTCGTCGGCGGCGCGTTTGGTCTCGGCGAGTTCCCGCAGCGTCTCCCGCTCGTCGTCGAGGCTGCGGAACGCCTCCGCCACCTGGGCGATCAGGTTCTCGTCCAGCGGCGGCAGAGCGTCGCCGAGCGCCCGGGAGAGACTCTTCTCGTCGGGCCGTTTCGACAGTTGCGGCTGGCGCAGCTTGATGAGCAGCGAGATCAGCGCCTCGTAGCGGTTGCCGAGCCCGAAGAGCGCCTCGTCGACCGCGCGCCGGTAGTCGCCGGCCCGGTCGTAGACCATGCCGGCGCCGCCGAGCGCGTCCCGGAGCCGTTCCCGGGCCAGGGCCGTGCCGGTCGGGGTGACGAGGTGCAGGTCCCCGCCGACGCGCTGGCTGGTGACGAAGAACCAGTGCCGGGCGATGCCGCGTCCGGCGACCGCCTTGAGCCCGGCGCCGAGGGTGAGGTAGTGGTGGCGGCCGTCGGGGTCACGGCGGCCGAACTCCAGCCAGGTGTAGCCGAGCCGCTCCGGGTGCGGATGCCGGCCGCCGAGCAGCAGGTTCCACTCCATCCGCTTGTTCGGGTCGCCGTCCGGCTCCACCCGGTACGGCGCGAGTTCGCCGTCGAGCAGGAACGGCAGGGTCAGCGCCAGCACCTTCGACTTGCCGGTGCCGTTGTTGCCGCGCAGCAGCAGGCTGCCGCCGTGGAAGTGGAACTCCTCCTGGTCGTAGTAGAAGATGTCGACCAGGCCGGCACGGAGCGGCTGCCATCGTTCCTGCTGTGGCAGTGGCAGTGGCAGTGGCAGTGTCCGGGTCGGCAGTGCCGGGGGCGGAGACACCGTCACCGTACGGGTTCCTTCCGTTCGCGGATGGTCGGTTGGGCACGTTCGCGGATGGTCGGTTCGGCCAGGGCGTAGCGGGCGATCGCCGGTCGGGCGTGCACGAGCGGGTCGGCGCCGGGCTCGACGGTGACCAGCTTGAGCGCGCGCAGCGCCTCCAGCGCGGTCGTCACCAGGTCGACCTCGGCACCGGGGTCGGTAGCGTGCTTGCGCCAGTACGACCTGTGTTCCCGGGCCAGCGCCCGGGTGTGCCGGTGCAGCTCGCTGACGTTCACGCCCCGGCCGGCGCTGGCGATCCGCTCGGCGAGCAGTAGGGTCAGGTGGCTCTGCATCCCCTCGGCCGGCATCCGTACGTCGGTCAGCTCGTCGGCCGGGTCCACCATGGCGATCCCTTCGGACCGGACCTCGGCGACCAGGCCGGTGAGCTGGGTGATCCGGTTGAGCAGCGCGAACCGCTGGCTGGTCAGGTAGGAGCGTTCGGCCTCGGAGAGGTCGTCGTGGTAGACCACCGGCTGTTCCAGCAGCAGCCGGGTGAGCCGATGCCGCAGCGCCCGGTTCCGGGCGTCGTCGAGATCGAGTACCGCCTCGGTGGTCAGCGCGTCCAGCCGTTCCTCCGGCGCCGACTCGGAGATCATCGATGGGCCACGGGCGGCGGCGAGCAGCCCGGAGATCACCCGCCGGTCCACGTCGTAGAGGACGTCCCCGCCCGCGCCGAGGTACGCCTCCTCGTCGCCGGCCACCCGGCGCAGCGCACCCCAGTGCAGCAGCAGCCGGACCACCGCCACCATGTCGGCCCGGCGCTCCCGCCGGTCGAGGGTGAAGGTGAAACCGGTGTCGGCGAGGGCCGGCTCGGCGGCGGCCAGCACGATCTCCTCGGCCAGCCGACCCAGCGTCACCTGACCGTCGGTGCGTTCCAGCGCGGCCAGGGCCAGGCAGGTCAGCACGTACCGCTGCCGGGAGAACGGTGTCTTCGCGCGGGGGTCGCGGGCCGGATGGGTCCCGTCGTACGGATCGGCGGTCAGCTTCATCAGCCGGATCGTCTGCGCGTCGGCGACGAGCCGCCAGCCGGTCTCGCGCTCGAACCACTCCCGCAGCTCCGGCGCGCACGCCCGGACCAGCCGGAACTCCTCGTCGGCGGTGAGGCCGGCGACCAGCAGCGGGCGGGCGAGCAGGATCCGTGCCGCCTGCCGCAGCCGGGCCGCCGGCTCGTCGGCGGCCGGGATCCGGTTCCTTCTCATACGGCGGCCAGGGTGCGGGTCGGAAGGAGATCGGTGATCTCGATCAGGTGGTCGGGGCCGGTGAGCACGCCGTCCTCGGTGACGATGCGCACCCGCGGCGCGTCCGCCAGCCGGGCGAGCCGGACCAGCAGCGTGCCGTCGGAGGTGGTGGTCACCACCTCGTCGGCGTCCGGCTGGCGCGCCGCGAGCGCGTCACCGAGCAGGTGCAGGAAGAGCCGGAACTCGGCGCTGTCCAGCTCGCCGAGCCGGGAGAGCGTGATCGGGCCGGGCGTGGCGAGCGCGGCGCGGGCCCGAGCCACCTCCGCAGCCTGGCGTTCCATCCGCTCCGCGAGGAGTCGGCGCTGCTCGGAGCGGTCGACGACCCGGTTGGGCGAGCCGCGCCGCTCGTACGAGCCGGTGCGCCGCAGCCGAGGGCTGATCTCCAACGGCGGTGCCTCCGCCCACGGTGTGGCACTGGCGACCGGCCGTTCCTCGGTGCGGGCCAGGCTCTCGGCGGTGGTGGTGAGGTGGCGGGCGGGGGAGAGGCCGAAGGCGGTGTGCCAGAGCCGGTGCGCGGACTCGTCGTCCGGAGCCTGGGCGAACCAGAGCGCCAGGGTCCGGAAGTCGGCCGAGCGGTCGGAGCGGCCGGCCCGGCGCTCGTTGATCGCCGTCACCGTGCCGAGCAGCTGGCGGATCGCGCCGATCGCCGCCGCCCGCAGCAGCCGGGCCTGCGACTGCCGCCCGCCGCCGTCGGCGCTGACGAACCAGTCGCGCAGCCCCTGCCAGCGCTGTTGCCAGGCGGCCAGCGCCGCCCCGGTCGCGGCCTGCCGGGCGTGCTCGTCGGCCTCGTCGCCCGGGGCGGCGTCGGCCGCCTCACGCCGCGCCGCCACCTCCAGCAGCGGCAGCACGCCCGCCGCCTCGATCTGGCCGGCGAGCGCGGCGATCTCGGCACCCCGGTTGGCAAGATCGGCGATGAACCGCTCGATGTACGAGATCAACTGCTCCTTGTACGCCAGGAAGACGTCCACCTCCGCGTCGGCGAAGTCGACGGTACGACGCAGCGAGGCCATGAACGCCTGCGCGTTGTCGGCCAGCCCGGTGAAGCGGTCGACCAGGCTCATCAGCAGCAGGTGCGTCTTGGCCGGGTCCGGGGGTTCCCCCGGTCCCGCCTCGGTCGGGTTCGCCTCGGTCGCGATGACCAGCAGCGCGCGGAGCTGGGCGGCGATGTCCGACAGCGCCACCGACTGGAGTGCCCCGCGCCGCGCCACGGTTTCCTCGTAGACCGCTATCGCCTGCTCGGCGGCGTGCCCCTCCGGGCTGAGCTGGTAGAGGTAGCGGGCCCGGTGGAAGTCCTCGACTGTGGTGACCCGGCCGGTGTCGGGATCGGCCCGCAGGTTGCCCCACTCGGCGAGCTGGGTCAGCGCGGCGGTGACCGCCTCGGTCGGCGTACCGGGGCCGAGGTCGGCGAGGACGTCCTCGGGGCGCAGGTGCACGGTGAAGCGTTGCTTCGCCCGGACGAATGTCGACAGGATCGCACGGTAGAGCGGGGCGTTCTGGGCCTGCAGGTGGGCGAAGGGCTGCGCGGAGGATTCGGTCCGGCCGGGCATCGAGCCATCATCGCATCGGCGGGGGTGGGCCGGTCGCACCGCCCCGGGCGTTTCGCGGGGGCGCGGGCGCTGTAGGTGCTGCATGGATAGCCGCGCTGGACTTCGACGTATCGGCGGATGACGGGGGTGGGTCAAGCCAGCGAGCTTCGCGTCGGGCGGGGTGCGACGTGGGGTCAGTCGAAGAGCTTGTTGCGCTCGTCGCGCAGCGGTCCCATCTCCTCGTCCGGGGTACCCGTCAGGTCCCCGCCGACCTCGATCAGGTAGAGCGCCAACCACATGACGCCCTTGGCTGCCTGCTCGAACACCCAGCCGAACCCGTCGCCGAGCGCGCCGGTGATGCCCAGCGTGGCGAGGTACGTCGTGTCGAAGACGGCTCGAAGCGCCGCCCAGATCATGTTGAGTCGCCCCGACTGTCCCCGTCCGCCTGATCGGATGATCACCACGATCGTCACGACGACCGCGACGACGGCGGCGCAGGTCGCGAGGGCCTTTCCGATCCAGCGGAGGATCGCGGCGATCGCGTAGAGGAGCATCGCGATGAGCGCGAGCAGCGCCCCGACCACGAAGAGGATGATCGCGGCAATCCACTTGAGCACCGTCAGTACCACGTCGAGGGCGTTCGCGGCGGCGCTGCCGGCCTGCCCGCCCCATGCCATGTCGCTGCGGAACTGCGTCAGGTCGCCGTGTACCCGGAGGGCCTCCTCGGCAACCGAGCGATGCTGCTCGGCGGCGGATCGCAGCGCCTCGAAATCGGCGTCGGCCTGACGCAGCGGTTCGAGGATGTCCGGCAGCCTTCGGCCGTACAAGCCTTCTACCCGCCGGACGTCCGACATGTCGATGCCGTACTTCTCGGCCACGCTAGCCATGCGTCTCTCCCGGCAGGTTGCGTGGCATCCGGTCAGCACCGCGGAGATCGGCCTGCTCGTATGCGGCGGCTGCCGCCAGGATGCTGTCAGTGAACCGGGAGAGGCTTTGCCCGACCAGCGAGAGACCGTCGACGAACGCCGAGTTCCCGTCGCTCCAGACCGTGGCGGCCCGCTGTCCGACCGGGAGTTCCGGGAACTGGCTCCGGTCCGGCGCCGCGCCGCCGTCGCTGAGACCGCGGGACAGGACGTCAACCCGGCCCGCCAGCTCTGCCAGCCCGGCTGCGACGCTGCGCAGGTGATCCGGGTCGGCCGATATGTCGCTCATGATGTCTCCTCGATTCGGGGAAACTGCTCGGTCGGGTAGAGGTCGGGGAATCGGCCGCCGGTTGCCGAACGTATGACCCGCACGAGCGCCTCCGGTGGCTGCTCGAAGCGGTCGAGGGGTACGTCGAGGATCCAGCGGGACGGGTTGACCAGGCGTTGCACGAGATGTGTCATGGGGGAGGCCCGGACGGTCGCGTCAGTCGGGCCGGCCTTTCCGGATACCCGCCTCGCGAAGATCAGCCGGCGCGACCGGCGCGGTCGGGCCGTGACGACGACGTGGTCCAGCTCCGTCCAGGCGACAGATCCGGCGACGGCGCCGGACCAGTGCGCCCCGGCGTCGTCGAGCACCAGCGTGAAGTCCCTGAGCAGCGCTGCCTGGCGACGGACGTACCTGCCGACGAACAACAGCGGCGCGGCGACGCAGATCCCCCGGCCGGCCCAGAGGAACAGGCTGGTGGCGAATCGTGGATCGTCCCCGGACACCCACCGGATGCCGAGCAGCACGACGGCGACGATCGCCACGACGGTCGAGGCGGCCAGCAGCGCGGCGCCCGCGAATTCCATACCTCGGCCGAGCGCCGAGCGGGATGCGCTACCGGCAGGACGGGTTCGGATCGTCGATCGCGCTTCGGGTGATACATCCATTCGCGGCCTCCGATCGAACCGGCATCGACGGTATGGTGAGGCATCGCTGGGTGGTCGAGAGGTGGACCCATGGTAATGAGCGGGGGGCCCGAGCGGGACCCCGTCGCCGATCCGGTGCTGGCTGCTCTGGACCGGGTCAGCGGCCGTGGGCGGTCGGAGGACGGGCTGGTGCGGGTCGCCATCGACGGTGGCGGCATCCCCCGCGAACTCACCATCGACGCCGAGGCGATGCGGCAGGCACCTGTGGCGCTGAGCGCGTCGATCCTGGAGGCGCTGCGCCTTGCGCACGAGGATCTGGGCGTTCAGGTGGGAGAGGAACTTGCCAGGGCCGCCGATGTCGGTGACCCTGCCGGCACTCCATCCGCTGCGGCCGATGCCGCCCGCGCTGCTGACGAACTCGATCGAACGGCCCAGGACATGTCCGGGGAGTTCGAGATGATGCGCCGACGCCTCTTCGACGCCATCGACGGCAGGTAGGCGTCGCAGTTTCCCGCCCATCGCCGAAACCTGACGTCGTGGCGTCAGGCGTGGGGTGAGCTACCAGTGGCCCCGGTTGGGCGTTCCGGGGAGGGTGTGTCGGTGTGGGGCGACGAACCAGCAGCGGGCGTGGTGGGTCTGCCATCGGTGCAGTTCGGTGCGGAGGCGGTCCGCCTCGGACCGGGCGGCGGACTCGGCCCGGCGGAGCCGGGCAATCTCGGCGGCGAGTCGGCGCAGGTAGGCGTACACCTGAATAGGGTCGAGGCCGCGCCAGCGGGTGCCGAAAGTCTTGGTGCGGGCCTGGCCCGGGTCGAGATCCCGGTGGCGGCTTGCCGCGCGTCGTCGGGCGGGGCCGGGGTGGGGGAGGGGTTTCATGGCGGTCCTTCGAGGGGGTGGGCGGCGGCGCCGAGGCGGGCGGGGGCGGCCGTCGGCCATCCGGATGGTCGCCGGCCGGAGCCCGGCACCCGCCCCGGGCCCTTTTCCGCTTCCGGCCGCCCGGGAGGCAGGCGGCCGGAAGGGGCTCTAGCTGGTCGCGCCGGTCAGCCGATCGGTGTACGAGCTCAGCGCCGAAACCGCACCGGTCAGGCTCTCCGTCAGCAGGACGAGCTGATCGGACGCGTGCGACCAGTGACCGATCACGGTGTCGGGGTCGAGTTCGGGGTCGTCGGCGTCGCGGAGCCGCTGGCCGGCGGCGCGCAGACGGTCGGGGAACCCGGCGACCCGCTCGGCCGCCTCGGCGAACTGTGTACGCGACAGGTCCAGCGCGCCGGCCACCCGGCCGATGCTTGTCACGTTGGGGTCGCCGAGCTGGGTACGCAGTTCGGCGACGCCCTCGCCGATCAGCTCCTCGGCGTGCACGGCCAGCTCGATCGCGTCCTTGCCGCAGCGGCGGGCCCGGCGTAGCGCCGGATGTGCCGAACCCTGGCTGGTCAGCACCAGCAGCGCGGATGCCGCGACGACCGCCAGGTAGACCTTGCGCAGGTCGTCCGCGACCTCCTTTGCCGCGTACGCCACGCTCGCCGTCTCCGGTGTCTCCGCCGGTGTCTCGTCGTCCGTGTCCTCCGTTGTAGCCGCCTCCGGCACCGTCACGCCAATCTCCTTCCGGTGGGTGTGCGGGTGCTTGCTGTTGGCGTGCCGAGGCGGCCCGGACCACTGGGGGAGGTTCGGACCACTGCCAGATAGCCTGCGGCCACCTCGGCACGGTTTCCGGGCGTACACCCGGAGGGAGAGCCTTCCCTGGTGCCAACCCGGGCGACTCATGGAGATGCTATTCCACTTAGTGACATAGGTCAACCAGGTGCTTGAGGAGGTTGCCACGAGCATGATCAGATGAGGGTGCCAACCCGGGAGGACCTGCAATGCCCACGATCCCGCTCAGCTACGCCGACATAGCCGCAGATATCACCGCTCGGATCAGGGCCGGCGAGTACGAGCCGGGTGCCAAGCTGCCGTCTTATACGCAGCTTGCCGACCTGTACTCGGTGTCGTTCTCGACGGCGGCCCGAGCGGTTGCCCTGCTGCGGGATCGTGGCGTGGTGGTCGGGGCGCCAGGCAGGGGTGTCTTCGTCAAGGACTCAGACCCGCAGGCGGAGTGACGCGGCGAGCTACTCCTGAATCCAGAACTGCCAGCCCGTGGGCGCTGGTGGCCACGACGGGTCCGGTCGCCAGCCCTGCGGGGGCACCCAGCCGGCCGGCGGTGGCGGCCAACTCGGTGGCACGACGAAACGCCAGCGCGGAGTTGTGGCCATCGTTTGTACTGGCGAAGCTTCGGCGCGTTGCGCCGGGTTGACGCCCCTGGCGGTCGGAGGCGCATCGAGCCAGCCGTCCGACAGCTCGCTTGCCTTCGACATATGCACGACCAGATCCGCCTTGACGCGATTTCCCTTCAGGACGGCTCGGGCGGCGATCGTCAGCCCCATGCCTTGGAGATGGGTGATGACCGGCAACGTCTCGGTCGAGGTGGCCGGGCTCAAGGTGCCGGCGGCTACGCCGTTGATCCGGACCTCGACGAGGGTGCGGCTGGACCGAGCCCGCTGGACCTCGACTTCGTGCAGCGTGACGTACACCCAGGACCCGCCGGGCGGGGCGACCAGCCCCGAGAGGTGGGCCATGTGCTTCTCCTCGCCGGATACCTGGACGGCGCGTCCGGCCGGGAGCACGGTGTGCAGCTCCGAAGGTGGCATGTTCGTCGGCACGATCATGTGTGGCTCTGCGAGATCGAGCGTGACCGAACCTACGAAGGCGACCCGTCCGGTTTCCCGGTCCTCGCGATCCTGTCCCCAAACGCGCGCCCGGACCTGGGGCGTCCAGCCCTGGTCGATAAGTGCGGTCAGGACTGGTGCGTACTGGGCGGCCCGCTCGCGGGGTAGGTAACCGACGTGGTAACCGGAGCAGAGCACCTTGACGGCATTTGGGTCGAATCGGTTGGTCGGCTCTGGGATCAGATGTGCCAGCGCGACGATCTCGCTGCCGTTCGGGTCGAAACTCCGGCCGAATATCGCACGGATCTGCTTTGTGTAGTTGGACTCGCCAACCACTTCCTGTCCACACCAGCCGCGCTGGCCCCATAGGTCAAAGGGTCGAGTCACTGCGGCAACGTACCGCTGCCCGGCGTGGGATTGTGCTCCTCCGACCAGCCACTGCGATTGTCAAAGATGTGACTCGTTTGCGAAGTCGCCCGGCGAGGTGCTACAGGGGTTCCTGCCAGTCGACGGTGCTGGGACGTCGCGCGGATTCGAGGAACTCCACCAGAGCTGCCTGCAGCCGGTCCAGGGGGACGCCGGTTCCCGTGTCGTACTCGACGTAGTGCGCGGCGAACTCGGGTGACTCCGGGACGCCAGCGAGGGTTTCGTAGTCGTGGTCGGGGTCGGCGTACGTAAGGTAGCCAAACCCCTGCCAGACTCCGACGCTCATGTCGTGATCTGGCACCGTTCGACCCTCATCATCCTGCACCGTCGGTCGCTGCTCGTGACGTACCAGCGCCGCAGTGGCGCCCGGTTGGCCGAGTGCCGAAATCAGGTCGGCGACGTCCGTCGCCGATCGGATGACCATCTCGTCGCCGCTGTTCGTGCCGTCGGCGTTCAGGATGGTCCAGGTGGCGACGAAGCTCATTGAGTCGACTCTCCTCGATACGTACGGCGGGTGCCGTCATGCTCCACCACTGTCAGCTCGGCCCCGGGTGGCAAGAAGTGGTGCAACTGCTTATCACAGGTGAAGGGCAGGGTCCGATCCCGGTCGCTCTGGCCGCAAATGGGACGGTCGATGACGACCGTCTCTCGTGTACGCCCTTCCTCGCGCATTCGAACCGCGAACTTGACTTCAAGGTGCACCGCCAGCCGAGACGCCGCCCTTAGATGTGCGGGCAAGGTGGCGGCGAACGCCTTGGCCTTTTGATACCACTCGTCGTGCTTGCCACTGTTCAGCTCCTCAACCTTTCCGTCCGAGCGCACCCACTTGCCCTGGGTGCGGGCACCCGGCACGCCCGGCGACAGCGACTCGCGTGCCCGCTTCACCAACTCGTCGTGCTTTCCGGGGCCGGCTGTCGCGCGGTTGGGCTGTTCAGCGAGTCCGGGTGTCTGGGCGAGTTCGGTGGTCAAGCCGATCGCGGACATGTAGGCCCTGATCGCTGCCGTTGCCTCACCGTTGGCCGCAGCGGCCTCGCGCAGGCGTTGGACCGCAGCCTGGAGGTGTGCCCTGGTCTGTTCGAGCAGCGGGTGTTGGCTTCCGCGTGTGACGGCCGTGAGCAACGCAAGCAGCTTGGCGAGTTGGTCAGCAGCCCCAATTGCCCGCATGCGGCTATCGGCGAGCCGCTCCACCATCCCTCGCAGCTCGTCGCCTACCTCGCTGAGACTCAACAGAGTTCCTTTGCTATGCGACCTATGTGGCTGGGAGGCGGAAGAGATCGTCGTGCACGCCCGCCGTTTGCTACGAGCCTGCCGAGGTGTCTCGCTGTCGCCTCGAGCGCGTCCGCCGCGCTGCCGGCCGGCCACTGCGCAACTCGTCCCGATGCTCCCGGGTGGTCTCCACCATCCCGCCGAGAAACCGGTGCACGGCTGCTGTCCTTCCTCTTCTTGGTCGCCCTCGGCGTCGACTACAACATTCTCCTCTCCACCCGGGCCCGGAAGGAGGCGGTCGGGCAGGGCACCCGGCGCGGCATGTTGACCGCCCTCGCCGCCACCGGCGGGGTCATCACCAGCGCCGGTACCCTGCTCGCCGCCGTCTCCGCGTGCTCGGCGTGTTGCCGCTGGTCACCCTGACCGAGATCGGCATCGTCGTCGGGGTGGGCGTGCTGCTCGGCACGCTGCCCGTGCGTACCCTGCTGGTTCCGGCGATCGCGACCGGACTCGGGGAGCGGTTCTGCCGGCCGGGACGACCGCACCGGACCGCCCCGGCCACTCGACCCGAGCGGGTGTTGCAGCGTCGAGCCCCGGTGAAGGTGCTGTTGCGAATATATTTAGTCTTCTTTATAGTTCGACGACAATTGATGGCTTGCCATGTGCTGGCCGAGCTGGCACCGTCGAGCGTCGGAGGAATCGTGAGGCGTACCCACAGAAAGCTCCTGCTGTCCGGACTCGTCGCGGCGGCTGCGGCGGTCACGGCGGTCGCCACGCTGCCGGTGACGGACGTCGCCGCGCGGGCGGCCGCGACCCCGACCGCATCGTTCGCGAAGGTCTCCGAGTGGGGCTCGGGGTGGGAGGGCCGCTACACCATCACCAATGGCGGCAGCACCACCATCACCTCCTGGCAGGTGCGGTTCGACCTGCCGGCCGGGACCACCGTCGGCTCCCACTGGAACGCGACGCTGACCAGCAGCGGCCAGCGGCACACCTTCGGCAACGTCTCCTGGAACGGCCGGATCGCCCCGGGCGGCACCGTGACCTTCGGCTTCATCGGTAACGGCTCCGGCGCGCCGACCGGCTGCCAGCTCAACGGCCAACCGTGCGGCGGCGGCACCGGGCCCACCCCGACCCCGACGGCGACGCCGACCGGCGTACCGCCGACGGTCCCGCCGGGCGGCGTCACCCCGGTCGCGGCAAACGGCCAGCTCCGGGTCTGTGGCCGGCAGCTCTGCAACGCCGCCGGCAAGGCGATCCAGTTGCGCGGGATGAGCACGCACGGTCTCCAGTGGTACGCCGACTGCGCCACCGCCGCCTCGCTGGACGTGCTCGCCCGACAGTGGCAGGCGGACGTGCTGCGGATCTCGATGTACATCCAGGAGGGCGGCTACGAGACCGACCCGCGCCACTACACCGACCTGGTGCACAACTACATCGAGATGGCGACCACCCGGGGCATGTACGCGATCGTGGACTGGCACATGCTGACCCCCGGCGACCCGAACCACAACCTGGAGCGGGCGCGCACCTTCTTCGCCGAGATCGCAGACCGGCACCGGGCCAAGAACAACGTGATCTACGAGATCGCCAACGAGCCGAACGGGGTGGCCTGGAGCGCCGTCAAGAGCTACGCCGACCAGATCATCCCGGTGATCCGCAGTCGCGACTCCGACGCGGTGGTGCTGGTCGGCACCCCCGACTGGTCCTCGCTCGGCGCCTCCGGCAGCGGCGGCGGCGCCGACGTCATCGCCGCCAACCCGGTCGACGCCGGCAACATCATGTACGTCTTCCACTTCTACGCCGCCTCGCACGACGACTACTACCTCGACACGGTTCGCAGCGCGGCCGACCGGCTGCCGCTCTTCGTCACCGAGTTCGGCACCCAGGACTACTCCGGCGACGGGCCGAACGACTTCGTGATGGCCCAGCGCTACCTGGACCTCTTCGCCAGCCGGAAGATCAGTTGGGTGAACTGGAACTTCTCCGACGACTTCCGCTCCGGTGCGGTCTTCACCACCGGCACCTGCGCGGCCGGCGCGTTCGGCGACACCGCCCGGCTGAAGGAGGCCGGGCGCTGGATCCGGGACCGGATCCGCACCCCCGACGACTTCTGACGCCGGTCGCCACAGGCCAGACGCCTCCCACACCTCACCCCCGGCCGGGACCTTCGACCCGGCCGGGAGTGCGGACCGGCCCTGCCTCGCCTCCCGCCCCCGGAGCAGGTTGGGGGCAGGAGGATAGGAGGCGCCATGAAAGCGCTTGTGTACGGCGGCCCGGGGCAGAAATCCTGGAAGGACGTTCCCGAGCCCACGATCACCGACCCCGGCGACGCGATCATCAAGGTGGAGACCGCGACGATCTGCGGCACCGACCTGCACATTCTGGCCGGCGACGTCCCGGCGGTCGAGCCCGGCCGGGTGCTCGGGCACGAGGCCGTCGGCACCGTCGTCGACGTCGGTTCCGGGGTCAGCGGCCTGCGCGAGGGCGACCGCGTCCTGGCATCCTGCATCTCGGCGTGTGGCGTGTGCCGCTACTGCCGCAGCGGCAGCTACGGGCAGTGTCTCGGTGGCGGCGGCTGGATCCTCGGCCACCGGGTCGACGGGGTGCAGGCGGAGTACGTTCGACTGCCCTTCGCCGACCTGTCGACGTACAAGCTGCCGGCGAACGTCACCGACGAGGCCGCCGTGATGCTCGCCGACATCCTGCCCACCTCCTACGAGGTGGGTGTGCTCAACGGCCGGGTCCGGCCCGGCGACACCGTGGTGGTGGTCGGGGTCGGGCCGATCGGGCTCGCCGCCGTGCTGACCGCCCGGCTCTACTCCCCGGCGCACATCGTCGCGGTCGACCGGGCGGCGAGCCGGTTGCAGGCGGCCAAGCAGTTCGGGGCGGACATCGCGGTCAGCGCCGACGAGGATCCGCTGGAGGTCGTCCAGGCCGTCACCGGTGGCCTCGGCGCGGACGTGGTGCTGGAGGCCGTCGGCACGCCGCAGTCGTTCGAGACATGTACGACGCTCGTCCGTCCCGGCGGCCGGGTGGCCAACATCGGCGTGCACGGAAAGCCGGCGACGCTGCACCTCGAAGACCTCTGGATCAAGAACGTCACGATCACGACGGGACTGGTCGACACGTACTCGACGCCGGATCTGCTCACCATGCTGGCCGCCGGGCAGCTCGACGTCGGCCAGATCATCACGCACCGCTTCCCGCTCGGGGACATCATGGCGGCGTACGACGTCTTCGCCAGGCCGGCCGAGACCGGTGCGCTCAAGGTCGTGCTCTCCGCCGGCTGAGCGTCGGGCGACCGGTGACGGGCAAGCGGCGGGCCCCGACGCTCATCGGGGCGGGGGCCCGCGGCTCGCGTCGGACGGCGGCTAGTCGAGCCGAGCAGGAGGCGACCCCGGCCGAACGCATCGGGGTCGGCAGGCGGCCCCGGCCGAACGCGTCGGGGTCGGCGGGCGGCCCCGGCCGAACGCGTCGGGCCGGCAGCGGTCGGCGGCAACGGCCGATGGCCCCGGACGTCCGGGCCACCCGGCCCTGCCCGACCCAGGGCCGGAAGGCGTGCCATGGAGGGGGAGACCTGCCGTTGCGGTGGGGCGAGTTCGCCGTGAGGAGAGAGGCAATGCGGAACTGGACGGTACGGGACGTCATGACCACCGAGGTCGCCGCCGTGCCCGAGGACGCCACCTACCGGGCCGTGGTGGATCTTCTCGCCGCGCGCGGGATCAGCGCGGTGCCCGTCGTCGACGTGGCGGGCAGGGTCGTGGGGGTGGTCTCCGAGGCCGACCTGGTCTACAAGGTCGAGTTCGCCGGCGCCGTGGCCCGGCGGCGGAAGTACCCCACCCGGCGCCGGTCGCCGCGGGAGAAGGGTGGAGCCCGGGTGGCGGGCGAGCTGATGAGCTCGCCGGTGGTGACCACCGGTCCGCAGACCTCGCTGCACGCCGCCGCCCGGCTGATGACCGAGAAGGGCGTGAAGCGGCTGCCGGTGGTGGCGGAGGACGGCACCCTGATCGGGATCGTCTCCCGTGCCGACCTGCTGAAGGTGCACCTTCGCCCCGACGAGGAACTGCGGCACGACATCGCGGACGGGCTGCTGCTGCGGACCCTGTGGCTGGAGCCGCTCGCGGTCGAGGTCGCGGTCGACGGCGGCCTCGTGACGCTTCGCGGTCGTCTCGACCGGCGCAGCCTGGCCGAGCTGACCGTCAAGCTGGTCGCCGCCGTGCCCGGCGTGGTCGGTGTCGAGGACCACCTGGCCTACGGCCTGGACGACGTCGAACCGCCCGGCTCCCGGCGGAACCGGGCCGTCCCGTCTCGTCCCGCATAGCGCCTGACGTGCCGCGGCCCCGCCTGCCGGCCGGACGTGGTTGTGTTCCTGTCCGCCCTGCAGGCGGGACCTTCGCCCCTTGGGCCGTCGGGCGGAGCCGGCAACGCTGGAGTTGCGGAGGCCCGCTCTGCCGACACAGTGGAGGAACGAGATGACCTACCGGATCGCGGTCAACGGGTTCGGCCGGATCGGCCGCAACTACCTGCGGGCACTACTGGACCGGCGTCTCTTCGACGACGGCTTCGAGGTGGTCGCCGTGAACGACCTGTGGGAGCCGGCCGCCCTGGCCCACCTCCTGGCCTACGACTCCACGTTCGGCCCGCTCGACGCCGAGGTCAGCGTCGACGGTTCGGCGATCCTCGTCGACGGGCGCCGGATCGAGACCTCCCGGGAACGGGAGCCGGAGCGGCTGCCCTGGGCGCAGTTCGGTGTCGACCTCGTGATCGAGGGGACCGGGAAGCTGCGTACCCGGGACGCGGCGGCCGGCCACCTCAAGGCCGGCGCCCGGCGGGTGCTGATCTCCGCGCCGGCCAAGGACGTCGACGCGACGATCGTGCTCGGTGTCAACGAGTCGACCTACCACCCGCGACAGCAGGTGATCTCCGCCGCCTCGTGCACCACCAACTGCGCGGCGCCGATGGTCAAGGTCCTGCACGACGCCTTCGGCGTGGCCCGGGGCTACCTGACGACGGTGCACGCGTACACGAACGACCAGGCGGTGCTGGACAGCCCGCACAAGGATCTGCGCCGGGCCCGGTCGGCGGCCGTCAACATCATCCCGACCAGCACCGGTGCGGCCAAGGCCATCGGTCTGGTGCTGCCCGCCGTCGCCGGGCGGCTGGACGGTGTCGCGCTGAGGGTGCCGGTGGAGGACGGCTCGGTGACCGACCTGACCTGTGAACTCGACGTACCCGCCACGGTGGCGGAACTCAACGACGCGTTCGCCACGGCCGCGGACGGCCCGCTGCGCGGCGTGCTCCGCTACACGGACCGGCCGATGGTCTCCCGGGACGTCGTCGGCGACCCGGCCTCCTGCGTCTTCGACGCCGCGCTCACCCAGTCGGCGGGGGCGCTGGTGAAGGTCTTCGGCTGGTACGACAACGAGTGGGGCTACGTCAACCGTCTCGTCGACCTCACCTCCCTGATCGCCGGTAAGGACTGACGGCAGGCGGTCGGGCCATTGGTCCCTGGGCGGTCGTGGCGCACCGAGGTGCGATTGAGGAGACTGCGGTCGGAACGAGCACCACGATGTGAGTGTTGGTGCGCGCATCCTGCGCGCTACGGAAGTCGGGCTCGGTCGTCCCACCGAGCCCGACGGCGTCGTCACGGCGAAAGGGGAGACCCATGAACCGCACCCGCGACCTGCTAGCCGAGCACCCGTTCGTCGCCGGGCTGGCCCCGGACCGGGTGGACCGGCTCGCCCTCTACGGCCATCCGGTGTACCGCAACCGTGGCTACCGGCTCTTCGCGAGCGGACGACCGGCGACGCGGTTCTGGTTGCTGCGCACCGGGGAGGTGGCGCTGGACCTGCACACTCCCGGCCGTGGCGACGTGGTCATCGAGAACCTGCGGGGCGGTGACGTACTCGGCTGGTCCTGGCTCTTTCCGCCGCAGCGGTGGCAGTTCGGCGCGATCGTGGTCGAGCCTATCCGGGCGATCGAGTTCGACGCTCCCGGTGTCCGGTCCCTGATGAACGACGACAGCGGGTTCGGCTACGAACTCACCCGACGGTTCACCGCCGTGATGCTCGACCGGCTCCAGGCCACCCGCACGCGCCTGCTCGACCTCTACGGCTACTCGACGGCGGAGCCCGCCGGCTGACGGACCCTCCGGCGGGTGGCGAGGACCACGAGGCCGGGAACCGTCGCGACCGCGACGCAGGCCGCCAGCTCGGCGGCGGAGAGCGCCGCGGTGCCGAGCAGGTCGCGCAGCGGCGGCAGCAGTATCCCGGCCAGTTGCAGCAACGCCGAGACCAGTACCGCCGGGGCGAGGGCGTGGTTGCGCGGACCGCCGGGCCGGCGGGGCGCCCGGACTGCGAGGGCGATGCCGAGTTGCCCCAGGCCCAGCACCACGAAGACGACCGACTGCCACGGCCGGTCCAGCGCGTGGGCCCCGAGACCGACCGCCAGGACGACGGCGGCGAGCAGCGCACCGGTCAACAGCACCCCGCGCAGCAGCCCGGCACCGAGCACCGACTCCTGCGGCGGGCGGGGTGGCCGGCGCATGATGCCCGGTTCGGCGGGCTCCGCGCCGAGCGCCACCCCGGGTACGCCGTGGGTGAGCAGGTTGATCCAGAGGATCTGGGCCGGCAGCAGCGGCACGGCCAGCCCGAGGAACGGGCCGGTCAGCATCACCAGGATCTCCGCGACGCCGCCCGCGAGCGCGTACCGGAGGAACCGGCGGATGTTGTCGTAGATGCGGCGCCCCTCGGCGATCGCGGCGCCGACGGTGCCGAGGTTGTCGTCGACGAGTACCAGGTCGGCGGCCTGCCGGGCGACCGCGGTGCCGCCGCCCATCGCGACCCCGATGTCGGCCCGGCGCAGCGCCGGGGCGTCGTTGACCCCGTCACCGGTCATCGCCACCACGTGGCCCCGGGACTGCAGGGCCGCGATGATGTCCAGTTTCTGTTCGGGCTGGATGCGGGCGAAGACCCGGGCGTCCCCGACCGCGCCGCCGCCGTCCCGGGGGACCGTCCCGTCGTCGCCGAGGACGATCCCGTCGCCGAGGACGATCCCGTCGCCGTGCCGCCAGATCCCGAGCTGGCCGCCGATTGCGGCGGCCGTGGCCGGGTGATCGCCGGTGATCAGCACCAGCCGGATGCCCGCCTCGGCGAAGGCGGCCGCGGTCTCCGGCGCCGCCGACCGGACCGGATCACCGATCCCCACCAGCCCGGCCGGCCGCAGCCCGCTGACCGTCCGCGGATCCGGGGGCGTGTCGAACGTCGCGGTGGCGACCGCGAGGACGCGAAGTCCGTCGGCGGCGAGCCGGGCGGCGTGCTCCAGCACCTCGGGCGAACTCTCGGGTGCCAGCGGTGCGGCCAGCACCGACTCCGGCGCACCCTTGCACACCACGAGATATCCGGTGTCCGGGCGGCGGTGCACCGTCACCATCCGGCGGGTCTCCTGCTCGAACGGCAGCTCGGCGACGCGGGGCCACGCGGCACGCTCGGCATCCCGGTCCAGGCCGGCCCGGCCGGCGAACGCGACCAGCGCGGCCTCCAGCGGGTCACCAACCGACGTCCAGCGCGGGCGGTCGGCGGTCGGTGCCGCCAGTACGGCGTCGTTGCAGAGCAGCACGGCCCTGGCCAGGTCCCGCACGGCAGAGTCCGGGCGCACCACCACCGCCTCCGCGTCGTCGTAGAGTTCGCCGTGCGGGTCGTATCCGTTGCCGCGTATCCGGTAGGCGGTCCCGTCGGAGCTGAGTACCTGCTGCGCGGCCATCCGCCCCTCGGTGACCGTGCCGGTCTTGTCCGAGGCGACGACGGTGACCGAGCCGAGCGTCTCCACCGCGTGCAGCCGCCGGGGGATCGCCCGGGTGGCGGCCATCCGGCGGGCGCCGAGCGCCAGGGCGAGGGTGACCACGGCGGGCAGCGACTCCGGCACCGCCGCGACGACCAGGCTGACCGCGGTCACGGCCATCTCCACGACCGCCTGCCCACCGACCACCCCGATGACGAAGACGGCGGTCGACAGCACCACCGCCGCCAGTCCCAGGGCGCGGCCGAGCCCGGCGAGCCGGCGTTGCAGCGGAGTGGGTGCGGGCCGGGTCGTCGCCACGAGGGTGGCGATCCGCCCGAGGGCGCTGGCCGGACCGGTGCGGACGACGGTGCCGGTGGCGCGCCCGGTGACCACGACCGTGCCGGCGTACGCCTCCGCGCCGGCCGAGCGGGCGACCGGGACCGACTCGCCGCTGAGCGCCGCCTCGTCGAGCTGGAGCCGGTGCGCCTCCGCCAGCAGCAGGTCGGCCGGCACGACATCGCCCGGTTCGAGGTGCACCAGGTCGTCCCGGACCAGCTCGTCGGCGGGTACGACCAGATGCCGGCCGTCCCGCTCGACCCGGGCGGTCGGTGCGGCCATCCGGTCCAGCGCGGCGATTGCCCGGTCTGCCCGCATCTCCTGCACCACCCCGATGGTGGAGTTGACGATGACGACCAGCGCGATCACGGCGGTGTTCGAGTGGTCGCCGAGCGCCGTGGTCACCACGGCGGCGGCGACCAGCAGGGCGACCAGCGGATCGCTGAGCTGGTGCGCGATCCGGCGGGCCAGATGCCGGCGGACCGGCGCCGTCACCGTGTTCGGCCCGTCGGTGCGGAGCCGGGCCGCTGCGTCCTGCGCCGTGAGCCCTCGGGGAGTCACGGGTGCGATGGTGGGGGCCATGCCTCCAGCCTGCGGCCGAGTCCCCTTCCGCGGCAGGGCCGGCCTGCTGGGCGATCCGGGACCTTGGACCTTTGATCAGACGGCGGGGTGCCTTCAGAAGGTGACCAGGCCGTGGGCGCGGAACTGGTCGCGTACCCGGTCCAGCAGCTCGGGGGAGGGCGGCGGGGTGTCGGCGAGCGGGAACCGCAGTCCGAGGGCGGCGTACTTGGCCGCGCCGAGCCGGTGGAACGGCAGCACCTCGACCCGCTCGACGGTGGCGAGCGCGGCGGCGTGCCGGGCCACGGCCGCCACGTTGGCCGGCGCGTCGGTCAGGCCGGGCACGAGGACGAAACGGATCCACATCCGGTTGCCGCGCTCGGCGAGCCGCCGGGCGAACCGCAGGGTCGGGGCCACCTCGCCGCCGGTCACCCGCTGGTAGGTCTGCGGATCGCCGGACTTGATGTCGAGCAGGACGAGGTCGGTGGCGTCGAGCAGCGCGTCGTCGGCGCGGTCGCCGAGGGCGCCGGAGGTGTCGAGCGCGGTGTGCAGGCCGGTCTGCCGGGCGCGGCGCAGCAGCGCCCCGGTGAAGGCGGGCTGGAGCAGCGGCTCACCGCCGCTGACGGTGAGGCCCCCACCGGCGACCCGGATGAAGCGGGTGAACCCCGAAACCACCGTCCACAGTGAATCGACGTCGGTGCGTTGTGCCGGCCGCATCCGCCAGGTGTCCGGGTTCTGGCAGTAGCGGCAGCGTAGGGGGCAGCCGGCCAGGAAGACCACCAGCCGGGTGCCGGGACCGTCCACTCCGGTCGAGATGTCCCAGGAGTGCACGGCCCCGGTGGCCGTTCGGGGGACGGTGGTCCCGGTGATGGTGGTGCTCACAGCGATCCGTGAAAGGTACGGGAGATCACGTCGCGCTGCTGCTCGGGCGTGAGCCGGACGAAGTTGACCGCGTAGCCGGAGACCCGGATCGTGAGCTGCGGGTAGCGTTCGGGGTGGGCCATCGCGTCCTCCAGGGTGGCCCGGTCGAGCACGTTGACGTTCATGTGGTAGCCGCCCGCGTCGGTGTAGCCGTCCAGCACACCGACCAGGTTGCCGACCTGCTCCTGCCGGCTGCGGCCGAGGCCGTCCGGGGTGACGGTGCTGGTCAGCGAGATCCCGTCCCGGGCGCTCGCGTACGGCAGCTTCGCCACCGAGAGGGCGGCGGCGACCAGCCCGTGCCGGTCGCGGCCGTTGCCGGGGTTCGCACCGGGCGCGAACGGCTCGCCCGCGCGCCGCCCGTCGGGCGTGTTGCCGGTGTGCCTGCCATAGACCACATTGGACGTGATCGTCAGCACCGACAGTGTCGGCTCGGCGCTGCGGTACGTCGGCTGCCGGCGCAGCCTCGCCATGAACGCCTCGACGAGCCAGACGGCGATGCTGTCGGCGCGGTCGTCGTGGTTGCCGTAGCACGGGAAGTCGCCCTCGACGGCGTAGTCGACCGCCAGACCGGATTCGTCGCGCAGTACCTTCACCCTGGCGTGCTTGATGGCGGAGAGGCTGTCGACGGCGACGGAGAGCCCGGCGATGCCGGTGGCGAGGAAGCGGTGCACCGGATAGTCGTGCAGCGCCATCTCCAGCCGCTCGTAGGCGTACCTGTCGTGCATGTAGTGGATGACGTTGAGCGCGTCGACGTAGGTGGCGACGAGCCAGTCCAGGGTCTTCTCGTACGCCGCCACGACCTCGTCGTAGTCGAGGACCTCCCCGCCGACCGGCGTCGTCGGCGGAGCCACCTGCGCCCCGGTCAGCTCGTCCCGCCCGCCGTTGATGGCGTAGAGCAGCGCCTTGGCCAGATTGGCGCGGGCACCGAAGTACTGCATGTCCTTGCCCACCCGCATCGCCGAGACGCAGCAGGCGATCGCGGTGTCGGTGCCGTACGCCGGGCGCAGCAGCTCGTCGTTCTCGTACTGCACCGCGCTGGTGTCCAGGGACACCTGGGCGCAGAACCGCTTGAACCCCTCGGGCAGGGCCGGTGACCAGAGCACGGTCAGGTTCGGTTCCGGTGCCGGGCCGAGGTTGTAGAGGGTCTGCAGGAACCGGAACGTGGTGCGGGTGACCAGGGTCCGGCCGTCCTTTCCCATCCCGCCGAGCGCCTCGGTGATCCAGGTCGGATCGCCGGAGAAGAGCTGGTCGTACTCGGGCGTACGCAGGAATCGGATGATTCGCAGCTTGATGACCAGGTCGTCGACGAGTTCCTGCGCCGTCTGCTCGGTCAGCCGCTCCTCGGCGATGTCCCGCTGGAGGTAGACGTCGAGGAAGGTGGCGGTCCGGCCGAGCGACATCGCCGCGCCGTTCTGCTCCTTGGTCGCCGCCAGGTAGGCGAAGTAGAGCCACTGGACGGCCTCCCGGCCGGTGGTCGCCGGGCCGGCGATGTCGTACCCGTAGCCGGCCGCCATCTGCTTCAGCTCCTCCAGCGCCCGGACCTGCTCGGCCAGCTCCTCCCGGTCCCGGATGATCGTCGGGGACGAGGGGAATCCGTCCAGTCGGGCCCGGTCGGCGAGCCGGCTGGCGATGAGCTGGTCGACACCGTAGAGCGGCACCCGGCGGTAGTCGCCGATGATCCGCCCCCGGCCGTAGGAGTCGGGCAGCCCGGTGATGACGTGCGAGCGGCGGGCCCGGCGGACCGCGTCCGGGTAGGCGTCGAAGACCCCGTCGTTGTGCGTCTTGCGGTGCCTGGTGAACGTCTCCTCGACCTGCGGGTCCAGGGTGTAGCCGTAGGCGGCGAGGGCGCTGGCCACCATGCGGATCCCGCCAGCCGGCATGATCGCCCGGCGCAGCGGCGCATCGGTCTGCAACCCGACGACCAGCTCCCGGTCGCGGTCGAGATAGCCGGGGGCGTGCGAGGTGATCGTCGACGGGGTGCGCGGGTCGACGTCGTAGACGCCGCGACGGCGTTCCTCGGCGAAGCGCGGCCCGAGTCCGTCCCACAGCTCGGTGGTCCGTGCCGTCGGGCCGGTCAGGAAGGTGGCGTCCCCCTCGTACGGGGTGTAGTTCTGCCGGATGAACGCTTCCACGTCGATCCGGTACCGCCAGTCGTCGCCGACAAATCCGCGCCAGGCGTCGAGCATCGTCATGGCGTCGAGCATGGTCATGGCGTCGAACATCGTCATGGTCTCCTCCGACCGGGCGGCTCCAGACTCTCGTTTCCGGCAGTTCCAGCCTCGGCCGCCGACGCCGACCCTGGCAGGGCCGGAAGTCCTGAAAGGAAGGGCCCCCGCTTATCGTTTTCTGTTGTAGCGGGGGCCCTTCCTAACACCTGTGGCGTTGGCGCCGGTCGGTCCCGTCAGCGGCTGTCGACGGTCGGCTCCGCCGGTGAGGCGAGCGCGGCGCGGCCGGCCTCCAGCCGGGCGATCGGGATCCGGAACGGCGAGCAGGAGACGTAGTCCAGGCCGGCGCCGTGGAAGAACCGGATCGAGTCCGGGTCGCCGCCGTGTTCGCCGCAGACCCCGATTGTCAGGTCGGGTCGGACCGCCCGGCCCTCGTCGACGGCGATCCGGACCAGCCGCCCCACCCCGCTCGGGTCGATGGACTCGAACGGCGAGACACCGAAGATGCCCAACTCCAGGTAGCGGGGGAAGAACGCCCCCTCCGCGTCGTCCCGGGAGAAGCCCCAGCCGAGTTGGGTCAGGTCGTTGGTGCCGAACGAGAAGAAGTCGGCCGCCCCGGCGATCTCGCCGGCGGTCAGCGCCGCCCGGGGTACCTCGATCATCGTGCCGATCGGGATCCGGGGCAGATCGGTCCCGTCGAGGATCCGCCGCGCCTCGACGCGTACCGCCTCAAGCTCCTGGACGGTGGCGACCAGCGGCACCATGATCTCGGGCCGGGGCGACAGCCCCCGGCCGGCGCACTCGGTGGCGGCCTGTGCGATCGCCCGGACCTGCATGGCGAAGAGCCCCGGTACCACCAGGCCGAGCCGGACCCCGCGCAGCCCGAGCATCGGGTTCTCCTCGTGCATCCGGCGCACGGCGGCGAGCAGGGCGCCGTCCCGTCCCGGATCGTGCCCGAGCGCCTCGGCGCGAGCCACCCGGGCGGTCAGTTCGGGCAGCGGCGGCAGGAACTCGTGCAGCGGCGGGTCCAGCAGCCGGATCGTCACCGGCAGCCCGTCCATCTGCTCGAAGATCTCCACGAAGTCGGCGCGCTGCAACGGCAGCAGTGCGGCCAGCGCCGCCTCCCGCTCCTGCTCGCCGTCGGCGAGGACGAGCGCCTCGACCAGCGCCCGGCGCTTGCCGAGGAACATGTGCTCGGTGCGGCAGAGCCCGATGCCCTGGGCGCCGAACCGCCGCGCCCGGACAGCGTCCGCGCCGGTGTCGGCGTTCGCGTGCACTTCCAGCCGCCGCAGCCGGTCGGCGTGCGCCATCAGCCGTCCTACGGCGTCGAGCAGCGCGTCCTCGCCGGCCGCCGTCTCGCCCTGGAGGTGGCGCAGCACGGGCGAGGCGTGTACCGGCACCTCCCCGGGGAAGACCTCCCCGGTCGCGCCGTCGATCGAGACGACGTCGCCCTCGCGTAGCACCGTGCCGCCGACGGTGAACCGCCCGGCCTCGGTGTCGACGTCCAGCGCGTCGGCGCCGCAGACGCAGGTCCTGCCCATCCCACGGGCCACCACGGCGGCATGACTGGTCTTGCCGCCCCGCGAGGTGAGGATGCCCTGTGCGGCGATCATGCCGGGCAGGTCGTCCGGGCTCGTCTCGCGCCGGACCAGGATGACCGGCTCGCCGTCGGCCGCGCGGCGCGCGGCGCGGGCCGCGTCGAAGACCACCCGCCCGCTCGCCGCGCCGGGCGAGGCCGGTACGCCGACCGCGAGCGGCGCGGGCGCGGCCGTACGGTCGAAGCGCGGGAACATGAGCTGGGCCAGTTGGGTGCCGCTGACCCGGCGCAGTGCCTCGTCCAGGTCGATGACGCCCTCGTCGACGAGTTGCGCCGCGATGATGAACGCCGCCGCCGGGGTGCGCTTGCCGACCCGGGTCTGCAGCATCCAGAGCCTGCCGCGCTCGATGGTGAACTCGATGTCGCAGAGATCGCGGTAGTGGTGCTCCAGTTTGTCCATAATGGAATTGAGTTGGTCGAAGCTGCTCGGGTCGATTCGTTCCAGCTCCTGCAACGGCACGGTGTTCCGGATCCCGGCGACGACGTCCTCGCCTTGGGCGTCGGCCAGGTAGTCGCCGTAGACGCCGCGCCGCCCGGTGGCGGGGTCGCGGGTGAAGGCCACCCCGGTGCCGGAGTCGGAGCCGAGATTGCCGAAGACCATCGCCATCACGTTCACGGCGGTTCCGAGGTCCTGCGGGATCCGCTCCTGCCGCCGGTACAACACCGCCCGCCCGGTGTTCCAGGAGGCGAAGACCGCCTCGATCGCCAGGTGGAGCTGCTCGCGTGCCGACTGCGGGAACTCCCGGCCGGTGTGGTCGACGAAGACCTTCCGGTAGACCTCGACCAGGTGTCGCAGGTCCGGCTCGCCAAGCTCGGCGTCGGTGGCGACCCCGGCGTGCGACCGGTGCGCGGCGAGTTCCCGCTCGAAGGCGTCGGCCGGCACCCCGCACACCGTCCGGCCGAACATCCCGATCAGCCGCCGGTACGAGTCCCAGGCCGCGCGCGGGTCCCCGGTCTGCCCGGCCAGCCCGCGCACGGTCACGTCGGTCAGGCCGATGTCCAGGACCGTCTCCATCATCCCCGGCATGGAGAACTTCGCGCCCGAGCGCACCGAGAGCAGCAGCGGGTTGCGGGGGTCGCCGAGCGTCCGGCCCGCCCGCCGTTCCACCTTCCGCAGCTCGGCGTCGACCTGGTCGACGAGTCCCGCCGGCACCTCACCGGTGCTCAGGTACGCCCGGCACGCCTCGGTGCTGATCGTGAATCCGGGCGGCACGGGCAGGCCGAGCCGGGTCATCTCGGCGAGGTTCGCGCCCTTGCCACCCAGCAGATCCTTGAGGTCCTTGCCACCCTCGCTGAAGTCGAACACGTACCTGGGCATCACCGGCCGCCTCTCGTCGGGTCGACGTGGGTCGTCATACCGGTGGTAACAGGGCGCCGACCTCGGGCCACAGGGCCAGAGGAAGCCCGTCGACGGGACCTTCGCCCCGCCGGAACCGCCACAGGCGTTAGGAAGGGCCCCCGCTACAACAGAAAGCGATAAGCGGGGGCCCTTCCTTGCACCTCAAGCGGTGCATACTGCGAGCAGCGAGCAGCGAGCAGCGAGCTGAGAGGGAGAGTGCGGTGCCGAGGATCCACGACTATGCGTTGACCGTCACCTGGACCGGGGCGGGTGCGGCGGGCACTGTCAACTACCGGGACTACGGGCGGGACCACCAGGTCACCGCCGACGGGCCGCCGCTGCTGCCCGGCTCCGCCGACCCGACGTTTCGGGGCGATCCGGCCCGCTGGAACCCGGAGCAGCTGCTGCTGGCGTCGCTCGCCCAGTGCCACATGCTGTCGTACCTAAGCCTCTGCGCCCGGGGGCGGGTGGTGGTGACCGGCTACGTCGACGAGGCGGTCGGCACGATGGTGGAGAGCGGCGACGGCGGGGGCGCGTTCACCGAGGTGGTGCTCCGGCCCCGGGTCACCGTGGCGGCGCCGGAGATGGCGGAGCGGGCCGCCGAGCTGCACGACCGGGCCCACCAGCTCTGCTTCATCGCCAGCTCGGTCACCTTCCCGGTACGCCACGAACCCGTCACCGTCGTCGGCGCCGCCGCCTGAGTACCGCCGCCTGAGTACCGCCGCCTGAGTACCGTCGCCGGGGGCCTCGCCAGCCCGGGACGGCGGTCAGGCCGGGACGGCGGTCAGCCCGGGACGGCGGTCAGCCCGGGACGGCGGTCAGCCCGGGACGGCGGTCAGGCCGGGACGCGGTCGCCGGCGGGCGCCGCGAGCCGCCGGGAGTTTCGCACCGCCATCGTCTCGATGTCCGGTTCGGCGAAGCCGGCCTCCAGCAGCTTGTCGGCGAAGAGCGCGAGACCGTCCTCGACCGGCGGGTTGAACGGCTGGCCCAGGTCGCTGGAGAGCACCGAGTGCGCCACGCCCACCGCCCGGATGTTGCCGAACAGATCCGGCCAGGAGACCTTTCCGGTGTACGGCGTGGTGAAGCAGCGCTCGAGCAGGGCACCTGCCTCGGCGAGTTCCCGCTGCTGCGCCACGGGCAGCCGCTGCGAGGTGAACTCGGGGTGGGTGACGACGATCCGGCGTACCCCCACCGCGCGGGCGGCGTGCACCACGGCGACGATCTCCGGACCGGACAGGTGCCCGGTGGCGAGCACCAGGTCGTGCCGGGCGATCACCCGGAGCACCTGGCGCACCGGCTCCAGCACCCGACCGTCGGGGTCGACCACCTCGACGGCCGCCGGCACGATGCCCTGGGCGTGCAGGTCGGCCTGGAGCGCGCCCCACATCGCCGGCTTCGCTCCCGGCAGGTCGGCGGCGTGGCTGCGACGCTGGTTGCCGGCGTCGACCGTCGGCATCCAGACCACCCGGGCACCCTGCCGGCCGGCGATCTCGACCGCGACGGGGTTCATCCCGCCCATCGAGCCGTTCAGGGTCACCGCGCCGAGCACGTCCACCCCGGGGCGTGCCTTGCGGACCACGGCCGCCCGCTCGGCGGTCGCCACGTAGTGCGACTTGAGTACGAAGCCGGCGAGCCCGACCTCGGCGAAGCGCCCGGCCAGGTCGAGGTCGTCGATCCGCCGCTCCATCACGTCGGGTGCGACGTGCACGTGCGTGTCGTACGCCCCGGCGACCAGGGCACGGGCGCGGGCGGAGGGGACGGGGTGCTCGGACATCGAAACTCCTTCGAGGGTGGCGGGATGGCGGGGTGACCGGCCCGGTGGGCGGGCGACCGCTCAGCCCGGACTGGTGGGATCGGCCCGGCCGCCGCCCCGGCGACGGATCGCCGTCGCGGTCCTGGCCAGGGTGGACTCGACGTGTCCCAGGTGGCGTCGCATCGTCGCCTCGGCGGTCTCCGGATCCCGGGCGGCGATCGCCTCGACGATCGCGGTGTGTTCCGCGAGGGACTGGGCCGGCCGGCCCGGCACCAGGATGGTGCGGTACTGGAAGCGAACGAGCTGGGCCCGCAGGTCGGTTATGAGCCGGGACGCGGTCTGGTGCCGGGACGCCTCGATGATCGCGGCGTGCAGCTTGGCGTTCCCCTCGGAGTAGCCGAGCAGGTCGTCGGCGGCCAGTTTGCGTTCCATCCGGGCGAGCAGCCGGCGGATCGCGGCGATCTCCCGGGCGGTGGCGTTCAGCGCCGCCTGCCGGGCGGTGAGCGCCTCCAGGACGGCCCGCACCTGGAGGATCTCGACGGCCTCCGCCTCGGTGACCAGCCGCACGTGCGCGCCCCGGTTCGGGGTGAGCACGACCAGACCGTCCTGGCCGAGCCGGACCAGCACCGTGCGGACGACCGCCCGGCTGACCTGTAGCCGGGCGGCCAGCTCCACCTCGATGAGTCGCTCGTTCGGCATCAGTTCGCCCCGGTAGATCTCCTGACGGAGCTGGTCGTACGCCTCGTCGGCGGATCGAGCCGGAGCCCGCCGCCGTCCGCCGGCCGGTGACGGCTGCGGTGGTGACGGCTGCGGTGGTGACGGCTGCGGTGGTGACGGCTGCGGTGGTGACGGCTGCGGTGGTGACGGCTGCGGTGGTGACGGCTGCGATGGTGACGGCGTTGGTTGCGGTTGCGCCGATTCGGTCATGATCTGGTCACCGCCGGCATCCGCGCCCGGCCGTGCGACCAGAGCCGGCCAAACGGACCGGCCCGTGCTTTGCGGGCGAAAATCTGTCCGGCGTCCGGCATCGGTCAACATCTGGGCGATCTGGGCGGGGGCCGCGACGGATTCGATCCGGCCGGTGACACTGGAGCGTCGGGTCCGCGGGGTCCACCGTGTCGACGGGGATATGCACGCGTCGGACCTTAGCCGCAGTGTGCCCACCCGCCGGGCAGTACGCCCGGTTGCCGCGGCCCGGGTCGGTCGGGTCGGCGGGGCGCGGGGAGCCCGCCACCTTCCAGCCCAGCGCAGCTGACCGCAACTCTGTCTCCAGGATCATCAACAATGTTGCAGACAGACTGAGTGCTGTGAACATCAGATGTCAAACGCTTCGACCTGCTGAGACAGGTTGCCCGGAAAGCGATTGAGCCTCAGCTTGCCATAATCTTGACCGGATTCCGTCGATGACATTTCGGACACAGCTCATTTACGATTCTCGACCGAACGAGGGCCGGTGACCGGCCGCACGCCGAGGGGTCGCGGCGTGCGGTTCGTACGGGAGGCGTCGATACCCGCCCTCGGTACCGAATCCACGAGCGGGAGGCACACACATGATCAGACGTTCTCGCCTGCTGGCCGCGGCGTCACTGGCGGTGGCGCTGGCGGTCACGAGCGGCTGCGGCGGCGACTCGGGGGCGGACGCGGAGGCGGCGAAGAAAGATCCGGACAAGGTCGGCTACATCACAGCCTTCGGGGCGGTCGGCCGGGACGCCTTCGTCTGGGTGGCGAAGGAGAAGGGCTTCTTCGCCGAGGCCGGCATCGAGGTCGACATCCAGAAGGGCGCGGGCAACGTCCCCAACCTGACGGCGTTGAAGTCCAACAAGGTGCAGTTCGCCGCGCTCGACTTCACCGGCGCGGTGATCCAGGCCGGCAAGGGCGAGTTCACCGACTGGCGGGCCGTCGCCGCCGTGCACCAGCAGACGCTGGTCGCGGTGATGACCACCAAGGACACCAACATCAACACCCCGAAGGACCTGGAGGGCCGGACGATCGCGACCGGCGCCGGGTCGGTCACGGAACTGCTCTTCCCGGCGTACGCACGGCTGGCCGGGATCGACGCGGCAAAGGTGAAGATCCAGGGCGCGCAGGCCACCGCGCTGAACGGCCTGATGGCCGCGAACAAGGTGGACGCCCTCGGCACCTTCCTGCTCAGCCGCACCGCACTGGCGAACATCTCCAAGAAGGAGGTCGTCGTGCTGCCGTACAGCGACTACCTCCGGGACCTCTTCGGCAACGCGGTGATCACCACTCCGGGCCTGATCGAGAAGAACCCCGACCTGGTACGCCGCTTCACCACCGCGCTGTTGAAGGGATTGCAGTACTCGGTCGAGCACCCCGAGGAGGCGGCGCAGATCCTCAACAAGGCGGAGCCGAGCTACGCGGTGCCGTCCGGGGTCGGTGAGATCAAGGCGATGACGCCGTACGTGTCACCGGCCGGCGGTGCCCCGATCGGATACATGGACGAGCAACGGGTCATGCGGACCATCGCCGTCATGCAGGGCGCCGGTCTGATCCCCGCCGGGCTGACCCCGGAGAAGGTGGTCGACTTCGGCTTCGTACCGAAGGCCGGATAGCCCGAGCGTCGCGCCCGCCACCGGCGGGCTCGGCGACCGTGGCCGGGACGGCAGGTCGGACCGACCACCGTCCCGGCCGTGCGCCGTCCACGACACCGCCCGCCACTGCACACCGCCCGTCGCGTCGTCCGGAGGTCGTCATGACCGGTGATCCGTCCACCCCCACAGCGGCCCGGCTCTGGTCGAACGTCGGGCTGCCCGTACTCGGTGCGCTGCTGGCGATCGGTGCCTGGTGGCTGATTGCCGAGATGTTCGACATCAACCCGTTCTTCCTGCCCGCACCGCCGGACGTGGTCGACGCGTTCGTGCGCCTTCCCGGCTATCTGCTCGCGGAGACCTGGGTGACTCTGCTGGAGACCGTCATCGGCTTCGGCATCGCGGCAGGTGGCGGGCTGCTGGTCGCCCTGCTGCTGGCCGCCTTCCGGACGGTCGAGCGGATGACCATGCCGCTGATGGCGGCGATCAACGCCATCCCGAAGGTGGCGCTCGCACCGCTGCTGCTGGTCTGGATGGGGTTCGGTCCGGGGCCGAAGATCGTCATGGTGATCCTGGTCTGCTTCTTCCCGATCGTCGTCTCCGCGATGGCCGGGCTGACCTCGACCCCGAGCGACCTGCGCGAACTGGTGCACTCGCTCTCGGCGTCGTGGTGGCAGACCTTCGTCAAGGTACGGCTCTCCTGGGCGCTACCGCAGATCTTCGTCGGGTTGAAGGTGGCGATCTCGCTGGCGATCATCGGCGCGATCATCGGCGAGGTGGTCAACCCCGACAAAGGGCTCGGCGCGGTAATCGTCAACTCCGGGGCTTCCGCCGACACGCCGTTGGCGTTCGCCGCGCTGACCCTGCTGGCGCTGATGGGAGCCGCGCTGTTCTACCTGATGGTGACGATCGAGCGGCTCGTCGCGCCCTGGGCACGGGAGATCTCGTCGTAGCCGTTGGGTGACCACCCGGAGTGGTCCGGGGCCGCCGGCCCGCGATCCGATGGCTACGCTGTTTCCTGCGTGTTGGTGATTCTGCAAAGGTGACAGGTGACAGGTGGCGGTGGTGGTTGTGGCGTCTGGGAAGCTGTTGAGGTTCGACGAGGTACGTGGATACGGGTTCATCGCCCCTGACAACGGTGGTGAGGACGTCTTCGTGCACGCCAACGACTTCGGTGAGGACAAGCACCTGATCCAGCCGGGGATCCGGCTGGACTACGAGGTCGAGCAGGGCGAGCGCGGGCTCAAGGCTTCGGTGGTGCGGATTGTCGACCGCCCGGTCGCCGCCGCCAAGCCACGCCCGGTGCGCACGGCGGGGGAGGATGACGGGCTCTGCGACGTCCTCTCCGGTGCCGAGTTCCGCAGTGAGATCACCGAGTTGCTGATCGACAAGGTGCCGTCGCTGACCGCAGCCCAGATCGGCGTCATCCGCCAGCAGGTGGTGGCGCTGGCCCGGCAGCACGGTTGGGTCGAGTCCTGAGCCACCCGCCCGGCGTGGCCGTTCCGGCCCGGTAGGATCGCTCGGTGACCCCCTCGCGTTCCGGCGGCTCGCGTTCCGGCGGCGACCTGCTCGCCGTCAGCGACCTGCACGTCGGATATGCGGAGAACCGCAAGCTCGTCGAGGGCTTCGTGCCGGGTTCTGACGAGGACTGGCTGCTGGTCGCCGGTGACATCGGTGAACGGGTCGAGGACGTCTACTGGGCCCTGCGGCTGCTGACCGAGCGCTTCCGCACGGTGGTGTGGGTGCCCGGCAACCACGAGCTGTGGACGGTCCCGCAGGACAAGGTCCGGCTTCGCGGAGTCGCCCGCTACGACATGCTGGTCGAGGTGTGTCGCCGGCTCGGCGTCGTCACCCCGGAGGATCCGTACCCGGTCTGGACCGGGGAGGGCGGTCCGGTCACGGTGGTGCCGCTCTTCCTGCTCTACGACTACACGTTCCGGCCGGAGGGCGCGCAGAGCAAGGAGGCCGGGCTCGCCATGGCGCACGAGGCGGGCGTGGTCTGCACCGACGAACACGTCCTCTACCCCGATCCGTACCCGAGTCGGGAGGACTGGTGCGCGGCGCGGCTGGCGCTCACCGAACGCCGGCTGGCGGAGCTGGCGCCCGGCACCCGTACGGTGCTGGTGAACCACTTTCCGCTGGTGCGGGAGGTCACCCGGATCCTCCGCTATCCGGTCTTCGCCCAGTGGTGCGGCACGGTGCACACCGCGGACTGGCACCGGCGCTACAACGCGGCCGCCGTCGTCTACGGGCACCTGCACATCCCGAGGATCAACTGGTTCGACGGGGTTCGCTTCCAGGAGGTGTCGCTCGGCTATCCGCGGGAGTGGCAGGCCCGGCGGAACCCGCCGCGTGGCCCGGTGCGGATCCTGCCGGTCGGCGCGCCCGAGCAGGACGCCGACCTGGTCTGGTGAGACTGGGACGGCTACCGCCCGACTCGACCGTGCCGTCCGGTCCGTCAGCGGGCGGTGCCGTCCGGTCCGGTCCGTCAGCGGGCGGTGCCGTCCGGTCCGTCAGCGGGCGGTGCCGCCTGGTCCGTCAGCGGGCGGTGCCGTCCGGCTCGTCCACGCGGCGCATCCAGAAGGCGCCGGTGGGCAGTTCGCGGAGCTCGGCGGGTAGCACCTCCGGGTGCTGCGACCACAGCCACGAGGTGAAGAAGAGCACCTGCCACGCCGCGTTGTCGGTGAGGAAGGCCCGCAGCAGGTAGACCTCGGTCCAGTCCCGGCCCTCCCGGAGCCACCGCTCCGGATACTCGAACGGCCAGTGGATGTCGTGGATGTGCACGATCACGCCGGGATTCAGCGTGGGTAGCACGTGCAGCAGCAGCCAGACGACATCCGAGCCGGCCTTGGCCACGTGCGTCGAGTCGATCAGCAGGATGTCGCCGGAACCGAGCCGGCCGAACATGGACCGGTCGACGTCCTGGACCCGGCGCTGCACCAGCTCGACCTGGTCGCCGGGGCGCAGCCGGGCCCGCAGCCGCTCCGGGTGCGGCTCGACGCAGGTGATCCGCAGTTCAGGCAGGAACCGGTCGGCGGCGTCGAGGACGACCGCCGTGGAGTAGCCGGAACCGACCTCCACCAACCGGGCCGGCCGGTGATGCCGGAGCATCGCGTGCAGCACGGCGGCGTCGGCGCGGCCGTACAACCCGTTGCGGTCGTGCCAGCGGTCGGCGGGCAACTCGCGCATCAACGGGCCGAGTGCGGCGGCGAGCCGGAGCTGTTCGCCCTCCCGCAGGTCCACACCGACCGGTGTCAGGTCGCGCCATCCGACCGCCCTGCTCCGGTCCGCCGGGGAGGTGGCGGGGGAGTAGAAGTGTCCGGGTTTCACGTACGGCGGCGTGCTGAGGGCGGCGCTGATCCCCCGGGCACGCCGGACGACCTGGGTCTGGAACTCACCAACAGCCATGCGGGGAATTCTGACCTTTATCCCGATACTTCGCCAGTAGCTTGCGAAATTGGAAATTGCGTGTCACCCCAGGACCGGATCGTGATGACTTGTTGTCGTTCAAGGCGCAAGAAGCCGTCAAGATCCACCCGACCGTTTCCCAGGACGGCGGGCGGGTCAGTCCACGGTCACCGTCTGGAGGGTCAGGGGGAGAGTTGGTGTGCCGCCGCCGGCCGGGTTGGAGTTGTCGTGGCCGCCGGCCGCCACCCGGTCGACGATGTCGAGACCGGTGGTGACGGTGCCGAACGGGGTGTAGAGCGGCTGGAGCGCCGTCGAGCTGTCCCGGAAGATGATGAAGAACTGGCTGCCGTTGGTGGCCGGCTGGCCGGTGTTGGCCATCGCCACCACGCCCCGGTCGTACCGCGCGCCGGTGAGGTTCTCGTCGGCGAACGTGTAGTCCGGTCCACCTCGCCCGGTGCCGCTCGGGTCGCCACACTGGAGCACGTGGATCCCCTCGGTGACGAGGCGGTGGCAGGTGCTGCCGTCGAAGAACCTCCGCCCGGTGAGGTGCTGGAAGCTCGCGACGGTGCACGGGGTGCGGGCCCGGTCCATCGAGATGGCGATCTCGCCGAGGTTGGTGGTCATCCGCATCGTGGCGGTGCCCGTCGTCGCCGCGGCGTCGAAGTCGGGCAGCCCGACCGGCCTGGTGTCGGCGTGCGTCGGCCTGACGGTGCCCGAACATTCCGCCGACGAGGTGCGCGCGGACGAGCCCGGCGTCGCCGGCACAGCACTCTCGCCGCCCGCGTCCGCGCTGCTGTCGCTGTCGGACCGGAGGTAGTAGACCACCAGGCCGGCACAGCCGAGGCCGAGGCAGAGCACGACCGCCACACCCGCCGCGATCAGGCCGATCACCAGCGGCCGCCGGCTCCGCGTCGGTGGCGACCCCTGCTGGTACGGCGGAGCCGGCTGGCCGCCACCGGCAGGCGGCGGCGGGAAGGGCGGAGTGCCGCCAGGTAGTGGCCCGGCAGGCGGTGGCCCGGCAGGTGGTGGCCCGCCAGGCGCCGGTCCGGCAGGCGGTGGCCCGCCAGGCGCCGGTCCGGCAGGCGGTGGTCCGGCAGGCGGTGGCCCGCCAGGCGCCGGTCCGGTGGGCTCGGGTCCGGAGGGTTCGGGGCCGGGTCGGGGTGGCTCGGAGGCTGGCGGTTCGGCAGGCGGCTGACTCACCGGGCCAGCCTAACGGGATCGATCGATGCACACCCGGACCGTGGGCGGGAGCCGTCCGGCCCGGACCCCTCGGCCGGCGAATCCCGTCGCCGGAAACCCAACGTCTGGGTCCGGCACCGCCTGCGGCCCTGACGCGCCGGGCGGTGCTACCGCCGGGACAGCAGGGTGAGGAAGTTTCGCCAGGCTGCGGCACCGAAGCCCAGCGCCGGCCCGTCCGGGTCCTTGCTGTCCCGCACCGCGACGACCCCCGGCAGGTTACCGGCGACCTCGACGCAGTTTCCGCCGCTGCTGTTGCTCCGGCTGCTCTTCCGCCATCGGGCGTCGGTCAGCTCCACGTCTCGGCCACCTCCGCGATCAGGTCGATCGACTGCTGGTCAGGGAGTGCCACGCTGCGGATGGTCTCCCAAATGTCGATCATATGGCGCACGAAGTCCGGGCGGTCGTCCACCTGGCCGTGCCAGTGCCCCTCGAAGTAGACGGCCGGCTCGCCCGCCTGCGGCGTCGCGAGCACGAAGGGGCCGTCCAACCCGGCGTAGGCCCCGGCCGAGGCCGGCACGACGTGGATCCGCACCTGCGGCACGCTGGTGGCGACCTTGACCAGGTGCAGCAGTTGCTCCCGCATCACCGCGCGGTTGCCGATCGGGCGCCGGAGCACGTGTTCGTCGATGACAAAGGTGAGCAGCGGCGGCTTCGCCCGGGCCAGGATCTCCTGCCGGTCCAGTCGGGCGGCCACCTGCTCCTCGATCTCCTCGGCGGAGAGCAGCCCCGGCCCCGCGAAGACCGCTCGGGCGTACGCCTCGGTCTGCAACAGCCCCGGCACGTACACCGGCTCGAACGACCGCAGCGCTTTCGCCTCCTGCTCGACGCCGGCCCACTCCCGGAAGTACTGGACGACGATCTCGCGGCTGATCCGCTTCTGAATGCGGACGAAACGGCCGTCGGTGGTGAAGACGGCATCGCAGCGGCGGGCGAAGTCCAGGCTCGGGCGGCGCTCGCAGCTCTCCACCTTGGCCACCATCGGCTGGGAGTAGTTGATCGCCTCGGCGAGGGCGGCCTGCGACATGCCGGCGGCGGCGCGGGCGAGACGCAGCTCCTCGGCGAAATGTTCGAGCATCGGTGACCGTTCCACCATGACTCCTCGATGACGAAGGGCAACACCGGACGGGATAAACCCGGATACGCGAAGGTCGTACCGGTCGCGAAGCTCCTCAGCGTAGTGCCATCCATAGCAGAGTGTCATCAGCGGAACCGCTCGGAGCCATGGCCTTGGAAAGGACGGGCGGGACCGCGCGGGGGCCGTCGGGATTCCTTCCCCCGCCCGAGGCGGCCCCCGCTTCCAACCCGAGGAGGTGTCAGCGTGAACTGGAGTCGACGTACACCGAAAATCCACCGCCGCGACTGGCGACGGCTCTGGCGGTACTGCCGGTGCGGAGAGCGCTGGGGATGCCTCGGCACCCTCCCGCCATCCGTGCCGATGGCGTTCTCGCCGTTGCCGGTGACGCCAACGACCTCACCACACCCCGCGCCGACGATGCCACCTCTGGACCGACCGACGAACCGGGGCCGACCGACGAACCGGGGCCGATCGACGAACCGGAGCGGATCGACGGAGCGGGTGCGATCGACGGAGCGGGGTCGGCTGGGCGGGTTCCGGCGATGACCGGGGCCGCCGTGGGTTCGGCGCCCGACGAGTCGCCGCCGAACGACCCTGGCCCTGAGCCTGACGGTGGCTGTCGGCGCGCCGGGACAGTCTCCGCTGAGGCCCCTGTACAGCTGGGTGCACAGGCGGGGCAGCTCGACAGTTTCGCCGGCAGGACAGTGGCGGCAGGCCGGCGTACCCCTCGGGAAGAGGGTGGGGCGGAACGACCGGGCCGGGCGCACCTGCCGCAACGACCGATCTGGCTCTGCCGGGTCTGCGGCACCGACTGGCCGTGCCTGGCCGCGCGCTCGCTGCTGCCGCTCGACCATCTTCGGAATCCGGCCGGACTGGCGGCGGACCTGGCCGAGGCGTTCGCGGCTGCCATGCGCGACCTCTACCTGCTCAATCCCGACCCCGGACCGGATCCGGCCCGGATGTACGCCCGCTTCCTGGGCTGGCTGACCCCGCGCCTCGACATCGTTCGCAGGCGCAACGGCGGCTCCCGCGGACACGGTGTCTAACGCTGGGTGAACAACCCTCCCCGAGGGCTGGTCAGACCATGCCCGAGTCGGTTAGCTGGGAGGATGCGGCAGGATCGACGCCATGTCACAGGCTGATCCCGTACCACCGGCCGACGCTGAACCACCGGCCGGCACTGCGCCACCGGCCGAGGAGGTCATCGCCGGCCAGGCGGTCTACAACCGGCTGGTGCTGGCCGGCTACGACGCGTTCGTGCTCGCCTTCTCCTGCCGGCTGGTGTGGCGCTGCGGCAAGCGGCACATGCTGGACAACTACCAGCGCAACATCGGGGCCCGTCATGTCGAGCTGGGTGCCGGCACGGCGTACTTCCTGGACCGGTGCCGCTTCCCGGTCGACCGTCCGGAACTGACCCTGGTCGACCTCAACCCGACCGTGCTGCGGGTCAGTGCGGCGCGGGTCGCCCGCCATCAGCCCACGGTGGTGCGGGCCGATGTGCTCCAGCCGCTGCCCTTCGGCGACGGCACGTTCCGGGCCGGTCAGCACGACTCGGTCGGGGCGAACTTCCTGCTGCACTGCCTCCCCGGCACCTGGGCGGAGAAGAGCGCGGTATTCGACAACGCGGCCGCGGCGCTCCGCCCCGGCGGCCGGTTCTTCGGCAGCACGATCCTGTCGTCCGGGGTGCGGGTGAGCGCGGCGGCCCGCCGGCTGATGAAGGTCTACAACGCCAGGGGAATCTTCCACAACGCCGACGACGACCTGGCCGGGCTCCGCTGGCAACTCGACCAGCGGTTCACCGACATCCAACTCACCGTACGCGGCTGTGTCGCCCTGTTCGAGGCCACCAGGCCGACGCCGGCCGAGGACGAGAACCGGTAGTCGCCGCCGGTCAACCGCTCACCGCCGGATCCGGGGCGGCGGCGGTGGTGCGCGTCCTCCGCTCGGCCCGGCCGTCCTGGACCTCGTGCCGGACCAGGAAACTCAGTGCGGCGGCGATGGCCAGCATCGCCGCGATGATGGTCAGGGCCCGGGACAGGCCGTAGCCGTCGGCCAGGAACCCGATCGACGGCGGGGCGAGCAGGATGCCGCCGTAGCCCAGGGTGGAGGCCAGGGCGATGCCGTTCGGCCCGCCCTTCGCCCCGGCGAGCGCCAGCGCGGAGGGAAAGATGTTCGCCAGCCCGAGGCCGGTCACGACCAGGCCGGCGAAGACGAGCCAGAGCACCGGTGACAGCGCCATCACCAGCGCTCCCACGGCCGCGACGATCCCGCCGCCGACCACCACCATCGGATGGCCGAAACGCTCCAGGAGGCGTACGCCGACGATCCGGCCGATGGTCAGGGTCCCGGCGACCGTGGCATATCCGGCGGCGGCGACAGCAGAGTTTCCGTCGAGGTCGATCTGGATGTGCAGCGGGACCCAGTTGTCCATCGCACCCTGGCTGTAGGCGGCGCAGAGGGCCGCGACCGAGGCGATCACCACCGTCAACCCGGCGTGCCGGGTGCGGTGCCCGGACGGCACGGCCGGCGGCTCCGGCCGACCCGCCCGGGACAGCGGCGCCGACATCAGCATCCGGCCCGCCCAGCCCGTGGCGAGCAGCGCCAGGGGCATCGCGACCAGCATGTGGGTCAGCGGGGAGAGCCGGAGTGCCAGCACCGCACCGAGACCGGCGCCGACCAGGCTGCCGACGCTGTTGGCCGCGTGCAGCCCGGACATGATCGGTCGCCGGACGGCGGCGATGAGGTCGACCGCGACACTGTTCACCGCGACGTCGATCGCACCGTAGCCGACCCCGAAGACCAGCAGCGTCAGGCCGAGGGTCAGCGGCGAACGGGTCAGCGTCGGCGGTACCACCGCCAGCGACAGCAGCACGGCGGAGGCGATCGTCACCTGCCGACTGCCCCAGCGGCGGCAGAGCCCTCCGGTCAGCAGCATCGTCAGCACCGCCGCACCGGAGATGCCGAGCAGCGCCAGCCCCAGGGAGCCGGGGGTGGCCTGCACCTGCTCCTTTATTGCCGGGATGCGTACCGACCAGCCGGCGAAGAGAAACCCGCCGATGCCGAAGAAGAGCGTCGTGGCCGTCCTGAGCCGGACGAGTTGGGCGTCTCTCGATTCGGTGGTGGTGACCTGCCCGTCGGGCAGGGACGGTGTTCCGGTCATGCAATGGTTCCTTCCAGGTACAGCCGGGTGAAGGCGTTGCCGAAGGTGCCGTCGGGGTCGTACCTGCGCGCGAGTGACGCGAAGTCCGGTACGCGGGGGTAGCACCGTCGCACCTGCTCGGGCGTGACCTCGAAGAGCTTCGCCCAGTGCGGACGCGCGTCGAAGGGAGCGAGCCGCTCCTCGACCAGCCGGATGACGTCGCGCACCGGGGACTCGTCGGGGATCCAGGTGAAGTGGATGGTGATCACGTCGGTGCCGTAGGCCGGGCTCAGCCAGAAGTCGTCGGCCGCGACCGTACGCACCTCGCAGATCTGCAACACCGGATGGATGTCGCCCCGCACCCGGTCCAGCGCCTCGATCGCGGCGGTCGCGTACCGGATCGGCACGGCGTACTCGGACTGCAGTTCCGCGCCGGAGCTGGGCGTGAACTCGGGACGGAAGTGGGCCATCCGGGTGTGCCAGGGGCCGGGTACGCCCTGCTGGGCGGTGCAGGCGGCGGCCGAATTGGTGATCACCGGGTGGACGTCACGGCCGGCGGGCGTGGCGGTGAACCACGGCTCGCCGGGGGCCTTCGGCTCCGGCTCGTCGGTGCGGGCGATCACCCAGACCTGGGTGAAGTGCGGCGAGGCCCAGTCGGTGAAGAGGCAGACGCTGTAGGCGCAGGAGACGAGTTCCTCGAAGTGGTCGAGCGCCGGCCCCAACGGAAGATCGAGATAGACGGTCTGCCGTACCTGGTAGGTGGGTTCGACGTCCAGCGTCAGGGCGGTGACGACGCCGACCGCGCCGAGGTTCACCACCAGGCCGGGAAAGTCGGGATCGCCCCGCCGCACGGTCCGCAGCTCACCGCCGGCCGTCATCAGCTCGAAGCCGCGCACCGAGCCGGCCAGCACCGTGTTGCGTACGCCCGAGCCGTGGGTGCCGGTCGCGCACGCCCCGGCCACCGAGATGTGCGGCAGCGAGGCCAGGTTGGCCAGCGCGAGACCGGCGGCGTGCAGCTCCCGGGCCAGCTCGGCATAGCGGACGCCCGCGCCCACCGTCACCGCCCCGCCCGCGGCGTCGATCTCGACGACCGACGGCATCGCCTCCAGCGACACCAGGTCGTCGACGGTGTCGGCGACCGCGCTGAACGAGTGCCGGGTGCCGAGCGCGCGGATCCGGTCGCTCCCGGCGACCACGGCCCGGAGCTCGTCGAGGGTCGTCGGCCGGTGGACCCGGCGGGCGCCGTACGCCAGGTTTCCCGCCCAGTTGCGCAGCTCAGCCGACACGGAGCAGCACACCCTCCAGCGCGCCGAGCGGCACCGACCGCAGCGACACCGTCCCGGCGGACCGGGCGGCATCGGTGGAGAGCTCCAGCCGGGCCGGTCCCTCGCCGATCGCCAGCACGATCGGCCGGTCGGCGAAGTTGAGGGCGACCAGCAGCTCCTCCTCCGGGCTGCGCCGCCGGTAGACGAAGGTCTGTGCGGGCGAGTCCAGCGACTCGTAGTCGCCGAAGCGCAGCGCGGTGGAGGCGCGCCGGTATCGGATCAGCCGGCGGTAGAGGTTCAGCGAGGAGCCTGGCGCCGCGTCCTGCACCAGGACGTTCGCGGTGCCGATGTCGTGGCCGAACGGCAGCCACGGGGTGCCGGTGGTGAAGCCGGCGCCGGTGGGCTCCCACTGCATCGGCACCCGCTGGCCGTCCCGGTCGTCGACGTCGAGCGCCCGCTCCGGCGGGGAGTCCGCCATGCCCAGCTCCTCGCCGTAGTAGACGCAGGGCAGGCCGCGGAGCGTGAACATCATCATCGCCGCCACCCGGGCCTGACGGAGGCCGTACCGGCTCACCGTCCGGGGGATGTCGTGGGTGGCGAGCGCGTAGGTGGGCAGCGCGTCCGGCCGGGCCAGCCCGGAGAGCCGGTCGACGGTGCCCCGGAACGCCGCCGCGTCCCACGGCTGCTCCCAGAACGCGATGTGGAAGGCGGTGTGCATCCCGTCCGCGCCGAAGTACTCCACCAGGCGGCTGTCGTCGCTGATCGGCACCTCGCCGAGCAGCAGGCCCGGCCCGTGGCCGTCGAGGAAACAGCGCAGCTCCCGGAGGAGCTCGTGGCTCTCCGGCTGGTCCAGGTTGTACTGCCGCAGCTCCGGATGGCGGTGATACCGCCGGTACGCGGCCAGCGGCTCCGGGTTGTCCCGGAGCTGGCCGTCCTTGAAGAGCCGGTGCGCGACATCGATGCGGAACCCGTCCACGCCCTGCTTCAGCCAGAACCCCCACACCTCGCGGATCGCCGCCCGCACCTGCGGGTTGCGGAGGTTGAGGTCCGGTTGCTGCGGGGTGAAGCTGTGCAGGTAGAACTGGCCGGTGGTCTCGTCCCGGGTCCAGGCCGGACCGCACCGCTCGAACGAGCTGAGCCAGTTGTTCGGCGGCCCGCCGTCGCGCCCGTCGGCCCAGACGTACCAGTCGCGTTTCGGGTTCGACCGGCTGGAGCGGGACTCCAGAAACCACGGGTGCCGGTCCGAGGTGTGGTTCATGACCAGGTCCACGATGACCCGCATGCCGCGCTGGTGTGCCCCCTCGACGAGCTTCTCGAAGTCGGCCAGGGTGCCGTACGCCGGATCCACCGCCTGGTAGTCGCTGATGTCGTAGCCGAAATCGGCCTGGGGCGACGGATAGAAGGGGGAGAGCCAGAGGGCGTCGACGCCGAGGGAGCGCGACGTCCCGTCGTTCAGATAGTCGAGGTGCTCCACGATGCCGCGCAGGTCACCGATGCCGTCGCCGTTGGAGTCGGCGAAGCTGCGTGGGTAGATCTGGTAGATGACGGCGCTGCGCCACCAGTGCTCGGTTGTCATGCCGGACCCTCCTTCTCCGCCACCGGCCCTCTTCGCCGCCGGCCGGTGCGGGTGTCGTGTGGCTATATGTCGACGCCGGACATGTCCGGGTAACGGTCGCCCGCCGCCGCCCCCACCGGCGCGATGCCGTCGAGCAGCGCCAGGTCGTCGTCGCCGAGCCGCAGGTCGACGGCGGCCATGTTCTCTTCGAGCCGGCGTACGCTCTTGGTGCCGGGAATCGGCACGATGTCGGGGCCCTGCGCCAGCACCCAGGCGAGGGCGAGCTGCGGCACCGTGACGCCGTGCCGGCCGGCGAGCTGCCGCACCCCGTCGACAAGTGCCGCGTTGCGGCGCAGGTTCTCGCCGCCGAACCGGGGCAGCGTGCTGCGGAAGTCGTCCTCGGCGAAGCGGGTCCGCGCGTCGATCGCCCCCGACAGCAGGCCCCGACCCAGCGGTGCGTACGCGACGAAACCGATCCCCCACTCGTGCAGGCTCCGCAGCAGTCCACGCTGCGGGTCCCGGCTCACCAGGGAGAACTCGGTCTGCACGGCGGTCACCGGGTGCACGGCGTGTGCCCGGCGAACCGTCTCCGCCGACGCCTCCGAGATCGCCAGATACCGCACCTTGCCCTGCGCGACCAGCTCGGCCAGCGCGCCCCAGGTCTCCTCGATCGGCACGCTGCGGTCCACCCGGTGCTGGCAGTAGATGTCGATGGTCTCGACGCCGAGCCGGCGCAACGAACCCTCGCAGGCCCGGCGCAGGTAGTCGGGACTGCCGTCGACCCGCACCACCCGGCCGGTGTCGTCCTTGACGTTGCCGAACTTCGTGGCGATCAGCGCCTCGTCACGGCGCGACCGCAGCGCCCGGCCGATCAGTTGCTCGTTGGTGTACGGCCCGTACATGTCGGCGGTGTCCAGCAGGGTGACGCCGAGGTCCAGGGCACGGTGGATCGTGCGGATCGACTCCGCGTCGTCCCCCGGGCCGTAGAACTGCGACATCCCCATGCAGCCGAGTCCGAGGTCGCCGGTGGTCGGGCCCTCCTTGCCGAGCTGTCGCATCAGCGGTCCCCCCTGGTCAGCAGCGCGGTGATCAGCGGCTCCCAGCGCAGCAGGTGCCGGTCGGGCAGGTACTCGTCGTGCACGCGGCGCCGGGCCGCCGCACCGAGCCGGGCGGCGAGGCGCGGGTCGCCCAGCACCCGCCGGATCGCCTCGGCCGCCCCGGCGGTGTCCGCCGGGTCGAGCAGCAGACCCGACTCCTCCGGCACCACCTGCACCCGCAACCCGCCGACCGCGTTGGCGAGCAGCGGACGGGACTTCCACATCGCCTCGGTGGCGGTGAGGCCGAACCCCTCGGCGAGGCTCTTCTGCACCACCACCGAGGCGTGCTGTTGCAGGGCGTTCACGACCAGGGCGTTCTCCCGCTGGTCGGCCATGGGCAGGCAGAGCAACTGGACCCGGGACCGGACCGCCGCCGGCAGCCGCTCCCACTCGCGGCGGCACTCGGTGAACATCTCGGCCGCCTCGGGATCGTCGGAGACCCCGCTGACGTCGGGCCCGGCGAGGGTGAGGCAGCTCCGCGGCACGTCCGCGGCGGCGTACGCCCGGAGCACCCCGGTCATGTCCTTGAGCCGGTCCCAGCGGGAGACCTGGACCACCATCGGGGTCCGGGCGTCCGGCGGGCCGCCGTCGCGGACGGCGACGGCCGGATGCCGGAGTTCGACAGGCGGTCCCGCGCCGGGCGAGACGGTGGCCGGCCGCCCTGCGCCGCCGGCCAGGATGCCCACGGTGCGCAACACCTCGACCGCCTTGGCAGCGCTGAGCCCGACGTTCTTCGGCAGGCACGGGTCGATCGAGGGGGCGATGACGTGCGGATCCGGCGCCCACGGCTGGACGTGCCGCGGGATCAGGAACGTCGTGGCATCGGCCTGCTCGACGTACGGCCGGATGAAGGCCCAGCCCCGCGCGGTGTGCGCGTTCGGCCCGTCGCAACCGGTGTGCGCCCGGTACACCACCCGGGCGCCGAGTTCCCTGGCGTGGCCGACGAGCCCGGCCGGCTGCGCCTCGTGCACGACCACCACGTCGCCGGGGCGCACGTAGCCGGCCATCTCGTCGGCGTTGGCCCGCAACACCTTGCGGTAGTGCTCCTGCTCGGCCCCGCCGGTCGGTCCGCCGTCGCCGGGCGAGCCGTAGACCAGGGTGCAGAGCCGCTTGGTGATGGCGAAGAACTCGGCGTCCCCGTCGATCACCAGCCAGCGCACCGGCAGCCCGAGCGCGCGGGCGAGCGGGATCAGCGAGTGCAGCAGCTCCGCCACGCCGCCCCCGGCGGCGGTCGAGTTGACGTTCCATATGGTCCGTCCGGCCAGGGCGGCCCGGAGGCGCTCGGCGCCCGAGCGCAGCGCGACGCTGCGCTCGGGGCCGAGAACCTGCCGGTACGCCGCAAGGTCGGCGGACCCGACAGCCACCTCACGCATCCGCCGGCTCTCCCAACGCCGCCACCGGTTCTCCCAACGCCGCCACCGGTTCTCCCAACGCCGCCACCGGCTTGGCCAGCGGCTCGAAGCCCTCGGTGATCCAGACACCGGTCCAGAACTCCGGGTCGGAGGGGAGGACCAACTCGATGAGGGAGGGCCCGTCGTGGCCGACCGCGGCGGCGAGGGCGTGCCGGAAGTCGGCGAGCCGGGCCGCCGCGTGGTCCCGGTCGAGCCAGTTCGTCAGGTCGACCCGGCGGGCGTGCAGCCCCAGGACGGCGGCGGCGTCCGCATAGCGCATCCCGGGAGCGTTGTCCAGGTAGTGGTGGAAACCGGCGTCCAGCAGTGTCTGCCCCCGCGACTGCTTGCGCAGCGAGACACTGCCGCCGTTGTTGCAGACCACGAACGTCAGCCGGGCGTTGGTCTGCATCGCCGCCACCAGGCCCTGCAACCCGTTGGTGAGGCCCTGGTCGCCCACGGTGCAGATCACCTGGACGTCCTGCTCGGCCACGGCCAGGCCGGTCGCCGTGGCGGTCCCGCCGCCGACGAATCCGCCGTGGTCGCCGAAGACCCGCAGGCCGGCGGGGAGCAGGTCGTAGACCTCCGCGAGCAGCCCGCCGAACATCTGGCTGTCGTCGACCAGGGTGACCGGCTTCTGCTGCCCGGCCGCCACCTCGTCGACGGCCCGGGCGAGCCCCTCCCGCACCCGCAGCGCGGCGTCCGGCACCTCCCAGCGCGGCGGGGAGGGCTCGCGGACCAGGTCGGCGTACCACCGGGGTGCGCCATTGCGGTCACCGAGCGCGGTGGCGAGGGCGTGCAGCGCGCCGACCACGTCGCCGTCGACGAGGGTGCCGTCGTCGCCGAGGTAGCCGTTCTTGCGCACCGCATCGGGTTTGGAGGTGATCGCGACCTTCGGCCCCGCCGGAAGTTCACCGATCACCCGCGGATACATGTTGCGGTCCTCGACCGTGACGATCAGGTCCGTCGACTCCATGATCCGGCGGTGCACCGGGGAGTTCGGGTCGTACCAGCCGACGAAGCCGGGCACCTCGGCGGCGCTGATCCGCTCGAACATCATCGGACCCCGCCGGTATTTCACCTGGAGCACCGCGCTGCCGGTCGCTCCGCCGAAGGCGGCCAGGGCCCGCCGGATGCCCGGGTGTCTGAGCGCGTAGTCGTCGAGCAGCACCACCGGACGGGCCGAGGCGGAGAGGCGGGTCGCCGCCTCGTGCAGCGCGTCCCGGTCGACCGGGGTGTGGTAGGGCCCGGCCGGCAGCTCGCGCAGTGCGTCGAGCGGCACCCAGTAGCTCTCGGCGACGTCCTGCGGCACCCCGAAGAGCACCGGCCCGAACGGGGCCCGGCGCACCGCCAGGTCCGCCTCGCGCAGCGACCGCACGAGTACGCCGACCGCGGCGGCCCGCTCCTCCGGCGCGTCTGCCGGCGGCACCGCCCCCAGCTCGTACCACGCCTTGGCGAACTCCCCGGAGGCGGGGATGAGCCCGGGCTCACCGTGCGGCGGCAGGAACGGGGCGGATCCGGTCGACGGCATGCCGACCACGACCAGCGTGCCGACCTCGTTGCGCCGGGCCGCGCCGACCGCGCCGAGCGCGTTGGTCAGCCCGCGCGCCGCGTGCACGATCGCGGCACCGCGCCCCGGGCGCAGCATGCTCGCGCCCGCGGCCTGGAAGACGCTCTCCCGGTCGCCCCGCCCGTTGCGCAGCATGCCGAGCCGGGCGGTGGCGTCGCAGAGCGCGAGCTCCGAGGTGCCGGCGTAGGTGAACGCCACGGTGACGCCGAGCCGGTGCATCGCCAACGCGACGGCCTCGGCACCGCTGAGCAGCACGTCGTGCAGCTCCCGGATCACCTGCTCGACGGCGTACCGGATCGAGTCGGGGGAGCAGGCCAGGACGGTGGCGACCGCGTCACCGAAGGCTGCGACGCCCCGGTCGGCGATCAGCCCCATGGTCAGGCCGCGTGGCGTGCCGGAGGAGTGGTGCAGCAGGTGGCGCAGGAAGTCCTCCACGGTCGCCGTCCCGCGCGCGGCGCGTACCTCGGAGGGATAGAGGCCGAAGGCGAGCAGCGCCTCGTCGCGGATGCCCTCCGGCACCACGTCGAAGTCGATCTCGGTGGCGTTGTCGGCGCTCAGCTCGTCGAAGATCAGGCCGTCGTCCTGGGCCAGCGTGATCCGCAGCCGGTAGTGGCCGGGCTGCTCGGGCACCCGCGCCCGCACCAGGACCCGGGCGGCGGCGTTCGGCGGCAGCGACCGCGGCAGGGCCGCCCGGATGTCCTGGGTCGGTACGTGCCGGCCGTCCGCGTCGTACCAGCGGTAGGTGACCCGCACCGGCTGCGGCGGCGCCGGCGTGAGCAGCGCGGTGCCGACGTTCTCCACCCGGCAGGTGAGGGTGAGCAGACTGTTGGCCTCGACGTCGTCGTAGATCGGCTCCTCCGGCGTGACGACGATCCGGCACTCCTCCGCAGCGAGCCGGTCCCCGACCGCCCACAGTTGCCGGGGCTGCTTGCCGAGCTGCTCGAAGAGCTGGCGCTGGCCCTGCTCGTGGGTGCGGGTGTGGTTGGCCTGGAAGCCGTGCCGCGCCCCCTCGGCCAGCGCGGCCGGCACCACGGCCAGGGAGTAGACCTCCCGCCCCGGCAGGTCCACCACCCCCAGGATCTTCCACTCGGCGCGGTCCACCACGGCCACCGCCGCGGTCTTCACCGAGGAGTCCACGTAGCGGTGCGGGCTGATGCCGACGAAAAGGTGGTCGTCGGTGGCGGCGAAACCGCGCGGCCAGCCGGGCAGCGGAAGGCGGCGGGATGGTCTTCGGGTCGCGTCCGGGATCTCGATGAGCTCCCCGGCGGCGGAGTCGCAGACCAGCCACACGCCGTTCTCGTAGTGCGGGTGGTGTGGCGCCCGCAGGCCGGTGAGCAGCGGTTCACCGGTGTCGAGGGCGACCACCCGGCCGGTGGACGGCTTGCCGTTCTCGTCCCAGCCCCGACGGCGCAGGAACGGCCCGAACCCGGAGACGACGATCCGGTCGCGGTAGAGCGCCAGGCTGTTGAGGTGCCAGCTGTCCGGCTCACCGGGAGCCCGCCAGCGCCAGAGGATCTCGCCGTCCCGGCCGATCGACTGCACCTCGTTCTGCGTGGTGGCGACGACCAGGATCTGCCCGTTGACGCAGAGGATGTCGTGTGGCGTGGAGACGTCGTCGAGCCGCTGGTATCGGCGTACTCCCGAGGAGTCGTAGGAGACCAGTTCGGCCGGGCTCCCCTCGGCGCTCCACAGGCAGCGGTACAGCAGGGTGCCGTCCGTGCACATGCCGGTGCTCGACACCCGGTCGACGGCCTCGACCGTCTCCCCGAGGGCGAACAGGCCACCGCCGATGGTGTGGTGTGCGTCGAAGCACGAGGCCAGCAGGACACGTCCCGGCGGTAGCAGGTCACGGGTTCCCGACCATGTGTCGTACGAGCGTCCGGTCACGACGCTGCCTCCTTACTTCCCGCGGTCAGCGGGACCTCGTGACGCCGAGTCGCGACGATCCGCTCGGCGATCAGGGTGGGGTCGTGCTCGGCGATCACCTCGATGTGACCGCCGCCGTCCGAAGGACCGACTTCCGAAGGGCGGGCCGCCGGAGGACCGGCGGTGCCACGCCCAGCCAGACAGACCACGCCACGGCCGCGCTGCCGGGCGAAGACCGGTGCGGCGGCGCGGATCAGCCGGTCGTCGTCGGTCATGTCCACCACGACGTCGAAGCCGCCGAAGGTGTGCACCGCCTCGGCCACCAGGTGCGCCGGACGGGTGGCCGGAGTGGTCAATACCGCCAGGCGATCGGTGCGGGCCGTGCCGGGCAGCCGCTCGGGAGCCGTACCGGGCACCATCACGTGCGCGCCGGCGGCAGTCAGGTCCTCGGCGACGTGCGCGGTGACGGTGCCGTCGCCGGTGGCGGCGACCAGGACCACCGCGTCGCCCAGCGGGCCGGTCGTGGCGTGCAGCAGTGGTTTCGCGCGCATCAGCGGCCAGTACTCGTCGGCGATGCCCTGCGCCTCGTGCAGCGACGAGTATCCGCCGGCCGCGTCGGCCGCCTCGATCACCGATCTGGTCTGCGCGAAGTGCTCCGCGCAGATCCGTGCCTGGGTGGCGTCGGCACCGCTGACCACCTCGCCGATGCCGGGCAGCAGCAGGACCCGGGGCAGGTCGCGGCGGGGGCCCTGCCGGCGGGCCTGCGGGTCCGCGTGGCGGTCGAACAGGTCGGCGTAGCGGGCCCGGTAACGGTCGACCGCCGCGCGTACCCCCGTCGGGGTCAGCTCCTGCGGGGTCAGCGCGAGAGGCCGGTAGCCGACCGTTACCAGGGAGTCGGGGCAGCCGGGACCGTACTGGCTCAGTCGTGGTCCGCGCCGGGAGGAGGCGAACCGGAGCGCGCCAGGGCCGGTCTCCGCCCGTACGACGATCGGGTTGTCGCCGTCGCGCAGTGCGCCACGGATCACCGGCAACAGCTCGGTCAGCAGGTCGGCCGCCCGCTCCGGCGCCATCGCGGTCACGGCCGGACCGCCGAGAGTCCGGGTACGGGGCGTGCGGGCGGCGTGCAGCGCGTGCGTGGCGCGCCGCACGGCCTCCAGCGAGTTCCGGTAGCACCGCTCGCTGGTCTCGGCCCAGGTGAAGATCCCGTGGTTGGCGAGAAGGACGAAGCGGCAGCCCGGTTGTGCCTCGATGCGGTCGGCGAGTTCCTGCGCGACGCCCATGTCGAACTGCCGGTAGTCGAACCAGATCGCCTCCTCGCCGAAGTGCGCCGCGGCCCGCTTCCGGCCGTCCGGGATGCAGGTCAGCGCGATGACCGCGTCGGGATGGCAGTGGTCGACGTGGGTAGCGGGGATGAACGCGTGTGTCAGCGTCTCGATGCCCGGAGGCTTCTGCTGCGGGCGCATCGCCGCAGCGGCGACCCGGTCGAGCATCGTGCGGCTCTCCAGCGGCGGCACGTGCCGCAGCTCCCGCAGGGTGGCCAGGCGCAGCGCCGGGAAGTCCTCCTCGGTGGTGCTGGCGCCGTCGCAGCCCCAGGAGCTCATCCAGAGCGTCGGCTCGCCGTCGAGGGTGCCCTTGGCGGAGAAGTTGCCGCCGCCGGCCCGGGTCAGTGCGACATCGGTGCCGATCAGGTGGGACCGGAGCAGCACCTGGTCGCGGGGCGTGCCGGCGTCGAACCGTACGCCGTCGCGCGGTAGCGGGGGTCTGAGGAGATCCAACATGGCACCCTCTCCAGGGCAGGGCTCGACGGCGCGGCAGGGCGCTGCCGACCGGGGTGTTCTGGTGTGGGATGTGTGCTGCTGGTGCTGGATGTGGGTGTGCGGCCTAGCCGGTCGGGACACCGGCCGGAGTGAAGGGCGAACCGGCGGGGGTGAAGGGCAGGACGGTCTGCCCGTCCACCGCCAGTCGGCGTCCGACGGCATCGAACCGCATGTCACGGAAGTCGGTCACCACGGTGTGGGCGCCGGTCGTGCGGAGACGGTCCGCGCGCCGCTGCGGCCCCAGGGCCACGCAGGTCGCGCCGGCCGCCACCGCGGCGGTAACACCGCTGAACGCGTCCTCGAAGACGAGGCAGCGCCGGATGTCGACGCCGAGGCGCTGCGCGGCAAGGCGGTAACAGGCCGGGTCCGGCTTGCCCACCGGGATGTCGTCGGCCCGGACCTGCACGTCGAAGTGGTCCGCGAGGCCGAGCTGGTCGAGCACCGCGACCGCTTTCCAGTCCTGTGCCCCGGTGACCAGTGCGGTGGGCACCCCGGCGGCGCGCAGGTCGTCGATGAGGCGTATCGCGCCGGGGATTTCGGCGTAGCGCAGGGTCTGGTCGTTGACCCGCAACCGGTCGTAGATCGGCGGCTGCTGGGCGGTGGAGATCGCGGGGAACAGCACCCGCAGCGTGTGCTCGGCGTGGCGGCCGAAGACGTGGTCGTCCAGGTCGTCGTCGCTGATGACGAAGCCGAATTCGGCGGCCAGTGCCTGCCAGAAGGCGGTGACGGTCTTTTCTGTGTCCACCACGACGCCGTCCATGTCGAAGAGCACCGCCTGGAATTGGTTCGCGGGCATTCCGGTTACCCCCGTTCGGGATCGGTTACGGCAACCGCAGGGCGGTGCCGGCGTACTCGGCGGTGAAGACCTGCTCCGCCTCGTCCGCGGCGGGATCACGGAGCACTCCGTGCAGCACCTCCAGCGGTGCGCTGACCGCGTCGGCCCCGTCCAGGTAGGCCTGGGTGAACTGACCGACGTTCTTCACCGACGCGGCGACGATCTGCGTGTCGCCGCGCCGCAGGGCGCTCAGGGAGCGCACGAGATGGGTCTCGGTGCGCGGGTCCCGCCAGGCCCGGTCCAGGTAGGGAATGACCGCCGCGCACCCGATCGACTCCGCGACCACCATCGCGTGAGGGCTCTGCGCGGCGGTCAGCGCCACCCGGACGCCGGCGTCGCAGAGCCGGCGGGCGAGCGCGATGCCGGCAGGCGTGAACATGAGCTTCAGGGTGACCCGTTCGGGGTCGAGCCGCCACGCCGCCCACGCCTCGGTCTCGATCTCGCCGTACGCCCCGCAGGGCTGGTAGAAGAACTCGAGTTCGACGCTCTTGGCGAGCAGGTCGGAACAGTGGCGCAGCGGGTCCTCGGCGCACCGGCGCATCAGCGTCGGATTGGTGGTGACGCCATGGATCAGGCCGGTCTCGGTGGCCGCGCGAACGTCCTCTGGATTGGCGGAGTCAAGATAGATGGACGTCATTTCTGCACCTGTCTCTGGGTACGGATGGAACGTCTGTGGGAGTGGTTACCGGCTATTCGGCCGGTGCCGGAGTCAGTAAAGCACAGAGGACATTGGACCGCACAAGACAGACGACCTGTGCGCGTGCGGATCACTGCGCATTGGGCACGTAGCTGATCTACGTGCCAAGAAAACTGCTGGTCGAGTGGCGCGTATCGTTGAGGGGAGTGACGATGTTCGTCATATGAAATCCGGCTCGGTTGCCAAGAAGTGGCTGGTGGGAGTGCCTGCCTGCATCTGATCATCGCTTCCCCTCGTGGAAATAACTGCTTAACAAAGCAGAAAGGGAATGGAAAAAGAGCTGGTCTGCCGGGCCCCCTTCGGCGGTTGGCTTGACCGGTGCGTTGCCCGGATGCCTGTACCGGTACAGTCCGGATCATCACTGTACCGGTATAGCACAGGTTCCCTGTACCGGTATAGACTGCCGGAGGAACGTATGCGAGGAGGTTGCCATGGAACCGCCGACAGCGTTCGTCGTGGCCCTCGGCAGGGTCAACGCCGAACTGCACAGCGCCGGCCCGGTCGCGCCACCGGTGCCGCACGCCGAGCGTCCCGGACGCACCCGGGCGGTGCGCGTCGCGCTCGCCCACGGCCTCATCCGCGCCGCCCGCCTGATCGAGCCCGCCTGATCGATACCGCCCGATCGAGCTTCCCTGATGGCCACGCTGATAGCCTGGAAGCAATCGGCGGTGGCGGACGCGCCGCCGGGGCGACGGCGGGTCGCGGGCCCCGTGCCCCGTGCCCGGATGGTCGCGGGGTGGCCCGATGGCGGTGCCGGTCCCGCACCGACGACGAGAGCGGGAAGGGTTGACGTGGCGCGGCGGGTGACACTCCAGACGATCGCCGACCACATGGGCGTGAGCCGGATGACCGTCTCCAACGCGTTCTCCAAGCCGGACCAGCTCTCGGCCGGACTGCGACGCCGGATCCTCACCGCCGCCAAAGACCTGGGTTACGTCGGGCCGGACCCGGCGGCCCGCGCCCTCGCCCGGGGGACCACCGGCGCTGTCGGCATCGTGCTCACGTCGTCACTGCGGTTCGCCTTCACCGACCTGGTCGCCACCAGCTTCCTGGGCGCGATCGCGGAGCAGCTCGGACCGACCGGACTGGCGCTGACCCTGCTCTCGTCGACGGAGAGCGGTGCGATCATCCCCGCCCGGGACGTCGCCATCGACGGCGCCCTGATCTACTCCTGCGACCCCACCTCGACCGCGGTCGACTACCTCTCCCGCCGCCGGCTCCCGCTGGTCTACGTCGACCAGGAGCCACTCGACACGGTCTCCACCATCAACGTCGCGGACCGCGCCGGTGCGCGGGCCGCGGCCCGGCACCTCGTCGACCTGGGGCACCGCCGGATCGGGCTGCTCATGTCCGGGCTGCACGGCCCGCACGGGCTGATCGACCCGAAGGACGTGACGATCGACGGCTACGCGGCCAGGCAGCGCCTGCTCGGCTGGCTCGACGTGCTCGGCGCCGCCGGGATCACGCCGCTGGTCGCCCGGCAACCCACCACCGACCTCGAACAGCCCAGGATCGGCGCCCGCCTGCTGCTCGACCGTGCCGACCGCCCGACCGCCCTCCTCTGCTACTCCGACGCCATCGCGCACGGCGCCCTCCAGGTGGCCGAGGAGTTGGGCATCGACGTGCCGCGGGAGTTGTCGATCGTGGGCTTCGACGACAACCCGCTGGCCACCCAGCTCCGCCCGGCCCTGACGACCGTGCACCAGGACATCAAGGCGAAGGGGCGGGCCGCCGCCGCGGCCCTCACCGCCGCGATCGCCGCAGCGCGGGTCGACGAGGCGCCACCGTTGGACCACATCGTCCTTCCCGCCGAGCTGGTGGTCCGGGAGAGCACCGCGCCGCCGGCCGCCTGACGGGGCCGGCCGCTCCGGCGCGACGGGCTCGCCCGCTCCCGGGGGACACGGCGGACCCGTCGCTCCCGGGGGACACGGCGGACCCGTCGCTCCCGGGGGACACGGCGGACCCGTCGCTCCGGGGCGGCGTGCAGGCCGCTTCCGGCACGACCGGCCGGTCGCTGCGGCGTGGCGTGCCGTGCATCACACCGCAGGGCCTCCCGGGTGCGCCACCGGGCCCGGCGGCAAAATTCGATCTTGGTCGGCCGCCGGTGATCCGCGTTCGACACGATCGGGAGCTAGCTTAGGTGCGTGACGGAACTTTCCCAGGTCCCACCGACCCCGCCGGCAGAGCTGCCCGGCACCCTCGGCGAGCTGCGTGCCGCAGGGCACCGCTACCGGACGGTCAAGCAGGAACTCCGGGACAACCTGCTCGACCGGTTCCGGTCCGGGCAGCCGCGTTTCCCCGGCATCGTCGGCTACGACGAGACCGTGCTGCCGGAGGTGGAGCGGGCGCTGCTGGCCGGGCACGACATGGTGCTGCTCGGCGAGCGCGGCCAGGGCAAGACCCGGCTCATCCGCGCCCTCGGCCAGCTCCTCGACGAGTGGACCCCGGTGATCCGGGGCTCCGAGCTGAACGAGCACCCGATGCACCCGCTCACCCCGGCGTCCCGCCGGGCGGTCGCCGACGCCGGCGACGAGCTGCCGATCGGCTGGCTGCACCGGTCGATGCGGTACGGCGAGAAGCTCGCCACCCCGGACACCAGCGTCGGCGACCTGATCGGTGACGTGGACCCGATCCGGGTGGCCCAGGGGCGGACGCTCGGCGACCCGGAGACGATCCACTTCGGGCTGGTACCCCGGACCAACCGGGGCATCTTCGCGGTCAACGAGTTGCCCGACCTGGCCGAGCGGATCCAGGTGGCGCTGCTCAACGTGCTGGAGGAACGGGACATCCAGGTACGCGGCTACCAGCTCCGGCTCCCGCTGGACCTGCTGTTGGTGGCGAGCGCCAACCCCGAGGACTACACCAACCGGGGACGGATCATCACGCCGCTCAAGGACCGGTTCGGCGCCGAGATCCGTACCCACTACCCGCTCGACCTGGAACTGGAGCTGGACCTGATCCGGCAGGAGGCGGCGCTGGTCGCGGCCGTCCCGGACCACGTACTGGAGGTGCTGGCCCGGTTCGCCCGGTCGGTGCGGGAGTCCCCGGCCGTCGACCCCCGCTCCGGGGTCTCGGCCCGGTTCGCCATCGCCGCCGCCGAGACCGTCTCGGCCGCCGCGCTGCGCCGGGCCGGGCTGCTCGGCGCGGCCGGCCCGGACGGGCAGCCGGCCGCCCCCGCCGACACCGAGCCGGTGGCCCGGGTCGGCGACGCGGTCTCGGTGACCAGCACCCTGCGCGGCAAGGTCGAGTTCGAGAGCGGCGAGGAGGGCCGGGAGATCGAGATCCTCGGTCACCTGCTCCGGACCGCCACCGCCGAGACCTTCCGGGCCCGGCTGGCCGGGCTGGACGTCTCCGGCTTCACCGCGCTGGTCGCCGACGGCGCAATCGTCGAGACCGGGGAGCTGGTCGGCCCGACCGAGCTGCTCCGGCAGGTCGGCACGGTGCCGGGACTGGCCAAGGCGCTGGACCGGCTCGGGCTCGGCGACGCACCCACCCCGGCCGAGGCGGCGGCCGGCATCGAGTTCGTCCTCGAAGGACTGCACCTGACGCGCCGGCTGGCCAAGGACGTGACCGACGAGGGCCGTACCCGCTACGGCGGCCGCAGCCCGGACGGCGGCGGGCAGCCCGGCGGTGGCCGGCCGTCCGGCGGTGGTGGGCGGCAGGCCGGGGGACGCGATCTCGGTGGCCGCTCGGACCGCGACGACGACTGGGCCTGAGCGTGGCCGGCGGAAACCGCTTCCGGTACGGCTCCTGGCGCGGCGGCCCTGACCCGCTCGCCCCGCCGTACGACGTCCGGGCCGCCGTCGACTCGGTCGGCGCGGAGGTGCTGGGCGGCGGCAGCCTGCGCGAGGCGCTGCGCAACCTGCTGCGGCGCGGGCCGCAGGGCCGGGGTGGCCTGAACGACCTGGTCGCGCGGGCCCGGCGGATGCGCCGGGAGGCGCTGCGCCGGGGTGACCTGGACGGCGCGGTGACCCGGGCGCAGGCCCTGCTCGACCAGGCACTCGCCGCCGAGCGGGACGAGCTGCGCGGCAGGGACGACGACGATGCCCGGTTCGCCGAGGCGGTCCTGGACAACCTTCCCTCCTCGACCGCCCGTGCGGTCGAGGAGCTCTCCGGTTACCAGTGGACCAGCGACGAGGCCCGCGCCGCCTACCAGCAGATCCTCGACGGCCTGCGCCGGGACGTGCTGGAACAGCGGTTCACCGGGCTGCGCGACGCGATGCGCGGCGCCGCCGACCCGGGCGCGCAGCGGCAGCTCGCCGAGATGCTGCACGACCTGAACGACCTGCTGGCCCGGCACGACCGGGGCGAGGAGACCACCGACGCGTTCGCCGAGTTCATGCGGCGGCACGGCCAGTTCTTTCCGGAGAATCCGGAGACGGTGGAGGAGCTGGTCGACGTGCTGGCCCGCCGGGCCGCCGCCGGGGAGCGGCTGATGCGCTCGCTCTCACCGGCCCAGCGGGAGGAGCTCTCCCGGCTGATGGAGTCCTCGCTCGGCCCCGAGCTGGCCGGGCAGCTCTCGGCGCTCGACGCCAACCTGCGCTCGCTCCGCCCCGACCTGGCCTGGGACCGCCGGGAGCGGGTCCGGGGCGACCAGCCGCTCGGCTACGGCGAGGCGGCCGGGGCGCTCGGCGAGATCGCCGACCTGGACGACCTGCTCGACCAGCTCGGCCAGGAGCATCCGGGGGCCACCCTGGACGACATCGACGTCGACTCGGTGCAGCGGAACCTGGGCCGGGACGCCGCCGACGACGTACGCCGGCTGCGGGAGCTGGAGCGGGAGCTGCGCCGGCAGGGCTGGGTGACCCGGGGCGCCGACGGGCTGACCCTGAGCCCGAAGGCGCTGCGCCGGCTCGGTGGCACGGCCCTGCGCCGGATCTTCGCCGAACTCTCCACCGGCCGGCAGGGGCAGCACGACCTCCGCTCGGCCGGCGCCGCCGGTGAGGTCACCGGCGCCTCCCGCCCCTGGGCGTACGGGGACGAGCAGCCGCTCGACGTGGTGCGCACGGTGGCCCGGGCGGTCCGGCGCGGCGGTGCCGGGGTGCCGGTGGCGCTGGCGGTCGACGACTTCGAGGTGGTGGAGACCGAGCGGCGTGCCTCGGCGGCGGTGGCGCTCTGCGTCGACCTCTCCTTCTCGATGATCTCCGAGGGGCGCTGGGGGCCGATGAAGCAGACCGCGCTGGCCCTGTCGCACCTGGTCGCCACGCGGTTTCCGCAGGACGCGCTCCAGATCGTCGGCTTCGGCCGGGAGGCGATGCCGCTGACCCAGCAGGAGCTGGCCGGGGTGGAGCCGGACATGGTGCAGGGCACCAACCTGCAACACGCGCTGATGCTGGCCGGCCGGCACCTGCGCCGGCATCCCGGCTCCGAGCCGGTGGTGCTGGTGGTGACCGACGGCGAGCCGACCGCGCACCTCGATCCGGAGTACGGCGGCGGGGTCTTCAACTGGCCGCCGCTGCCGGAGACGATCCAGGCGACGGTCGCCGAGGTGGACAAGCTGACCCGGTACGGCGCGACGATGAACCTCTTCATGCTCGGCGAGGACCCCGGGCTGCGCCGGTTCGTCGACGCGGTGGCCCGGCGCAGCGGCGGTCGGGTCTTCACGCCCGACCTGGACGACCTCGGCGAGTACGTCGTCTCCGACTACCTGCGGACCCGGCGCGGCCGACGCGGTCGCTGACCCGGCCCGGACCGGCACGACGATCGGAGACGAGGACCGGGCACGCCTCCAGAACCCACCCTGGACCCGGGCAATGGAGACGGCCGAGTTGCGCCGGGCGTACGCGGACCTGCTCGCCGTGGCGGCGATGCTGCGGCAGCTGGTGGCGGCGATGCTGCGGCCGCTGGTGGCGGCGATGCTGCGGCCGCTGGTGGCGGCGATGCTGCGGCCGCTGGTGGCGGCGATGCTGCCGCGCGACGGCGGCCTGGCCGAGCTGGCCGACCGGCTGCGGGACACCAGCGAGCGGCTCTGCGGCCTGGTCGACAGGCCGGGGACAGAGGCGGAGACACCGGTCGACTCGCACCTGCGGGAGGGCTTCGAGCTGTACGTGGGGGAGTCGCTCCCTTGGGGACGGATGCTCGACATCCACCGCCGCATCCACCTGCCCGCGCACCTCGAACGGGGTGCGCGCCATGCGTTCCGATCTCCGGTAGCCACGGCTGGGAGCGTTCCCATACTCCGAGACACGTCGATCTAGGGATAGTCGGCAGCATTACCGTCCTGTTAACCGATGGGAGTGAATATGCTGCGACGTCAATCCTTGGGGCGGCTCTGCCTGGCCGGCACGGCCGCCGTACTGGCTCCGCTGGTCGCGTCCGGCACGACGCAGGCGGCCGGCACGGCGCCCGCACCCGACAGTGTCGCCGTGGCGGCGGTGCCGCCACTGGACCAGCTCACCGTCAGCACCACCCAGGTCGCCTTCGGCCTGCAGCGCCCGACCGCCATCACCGCCCCCGACGACGGCAGCGGCCGGCTGCTGATCGCCGAGAAGCAGGGGACCATCCGGGTCTACCACCCGGAGACCGGTCTGGCGACCGAGCCGCTGCTCGACATCCGGGACCGGGTCGACACCTCCGGCAACGAGCGCGGCCTGCTCGGCCTGGTCACCACGGCGGACTTCGCCCAGACCCGCACCCTCTACGTCACCTACACCGCCCTGCCGGAGGGGACCGTCACGCTCTCCCGGTTCACCCTGGCGACGGCCGGCCAGTCCCCGATCCCGCCCGGCGGGGAGCAGGTCGTGCTGACCCAGCCGCACGCCGAGTACTCCAACCACAACGGCGGGCACGTGGCGTTCGGCCCGGACGGCTATCTCTACTGGAGCATCGGTGACGGCGGCGGCTCCGACGACATCCTCAACTCCGGGCAGAACCTGAACACCCTGCTCGGCAAGATCCTCCGGCTCGACGTGAGCCGGTCCTGCGACGGGCGGCCGTACTGCGTACCGGCGGACAACCCGTTCGTCGGCACCGCGGACGCCCGGCCGGAGATCTGGGCGTACGGGCTGCGCAACCCGTGGAAGTTCTCGCACGACCTCGGCGGGGACGGCTCGCTCTGGATCGCCGACGTCGGCCAGGGCACCTTCGAGGAGATCGACCACCTCGGGGCGGAGCAGGCCGGCGCCAACCTCGGCTGGTCCTGCCGGGAGGGGCCGCAGGTCTTCAACCCCGACCGCTGCCAGGCCGGCGCCGCGTACGTCGAGCCGGTCTACTCGTACCGCACCTCCACCGACGGCTGCGCCGTGATCGGCGGGTACGTCTACCGGGGCGAGGAGTACGCCGACATCGCCACCGGTACCTACCTGGCCACCGACTACTGCTCCGGCACGGCGTTCGTCGTCCGGCCGCCGGCCAGCCCCGGCGGGGCGTACCAGACGCGGGCGCTGACCGAGCTGACCATCCAACCGACCAGCCTCGGCCAGGACGCCGACGGCGAGCTGTACCTGGTGAACGACCTGCCGGGCCAGCTGCACCGGATCGAGTTCGGCAGCACCGCTACCCCGCCGGCCACCTGCCGGATCAGCTACCGGGTCGACCAGCAGTGGGGGACCGGCTTCAACGCCACGGTCACCGTCACCAACATCGGCGTCCAGCCGGTCGGTGGCTGGACGGTCGGCTGGACCTTCCCGGGCGCCCAGCGCGCGAACACCTTCTGGAACGCCACCGGCAGCCAGCAGGGTGCGGTCGTCACCGCCCGGAACGCCAACTGGAACGCCGACATCCCGCCCGGCGGCACGGTCCAGTTCGGCTTCCTCGCCTCGAACACCGGCGCCAACCCGGCACCGACCGCCTTCACCCTCAACGGCAACACCTGCGCCTGAGGTGTAAGGAAGGGCCCCCGCTACAACAGAAAACGATATGCGGGGGCCCTTCCTTACACCGGAGGTGCCCGGGAGGTGCGGCGGTGGGCGGCACGCCGAGATCGGTGATCGGTGCTCCCCAGCAGCAGCCGGTTGTCGGCAGGTTGACGGGGTATTGTCGGCAACCCGACAGGTAACTACTTATTGTTACGACACCATTACTCTATGAATGGTGGTGCGCTAACCCTGGTGGTCTCCGGGCCGGTACCCGGCAGCGAACGCGGCGACGCCGAATCGGCCTCCGCACTGGCCCGGGAGCTGCACACCCGGACGATCCTGCACGTCGCCCGGCCGGGTGCCGACGACTCGCCGGCTCCGTTCGACGACGGAGGTCTGCTGATCGACGACGGAGGTCTGCTGAGGCCGGCCGGCCCCGGCCTGCCCGGCCCGAGCCGGTCCGGCGCGCCGGATCCCGCCGGGTCCGGCACGCCGGATCCCGCCGGGTCCGATGCCTCCGGCCCGGCCGGGAACATCCCGCCCGGCCTGCTCGGTCGCAAGGGCGGCGGCGCCGGGACCATGGCCGAACTCGTCGTGACCGGTCTCTTCTCGGCCACCACCGTCGCCGCGCTCGCCCAGGTCGCGGTCGCCTTCGTCGAGCGGGGTGCCGCCCGGCGGATCGTCCTGCGGGACGGCCGGCGCAGCCTGACGATCAGCGCGCCCAGCGAGGAGACCGAGCAGATGGTGGTCGAGTGGCTCGGCGTACCACCGACACAGAGCGGCGCGGGGTCCGGTGCCGACTAGCCCGCCGACCGGCCGCTACGCACTGCTCGTCGCAGTCGGCGAGTACGACGACCCGTCGCTGGACCAGCTTCGGGCCCCCGAGCAGGACGTCGAGCGCCTGGCGGCGGTGCTGGAGGACCCGTCGGTGGGGAACTTCACCGTCCGTACCCTGCAGGACCCGGCCGACCACGAGGTACGCCGGGAGATCGAGGACCTGCTCACCGACCGGGTCAACGACGACCTGGTGCTGCTCTACTTCTCCTGTCACGGCATCGTCGACCCGTTCCACAGGTTGTATTTCGCGGCCGCCAACACCGACCGGACCAGGCCGGCCAGCACCGCGATCTCGCGCTCCTTCGTCAACGAGCAACTGGAGGCGTGCCGGGCCGCCGCGAAGGTCCTGGTCCTGGACTGCTGCTTCGCCGGTGCGTTCGCCGAGGGCTTCAAGGGCACGCCGCAGGGTGCGCTGGACGGCCAGGTCGGCCGCGGGTACGTGGTGATCAGCGCCTGCGACAGCTACGAGTACGCCTTCGAGTCCGACGGCCTGGTCGAGTCCGCACCGCGCGGCTCGATCTTCACCGACGTCCTGCTGGAGGGGCTGGCGACCGGCGGTGCCGACCTGGACGGCGACGGGCGGATCGGGGTCGACGAGCTGTTCCGGTACGTCCACGACGGGGTGGTCCGGCGCCGGCCGGACCAGAAGCCGAAGTGGAGCGCGTACAACGCCGAGCCGCACATCTACCTGGCGGCCGTGCCGGCGGCGCCCCACCTGCCGCGTAGCCGCGAAGCGGTCCGGGGGGCGGTGGCCAAGGCGGCGGGGGAGGCGGCTCCCCGGCCCACCAACCACAACCGGCACCAGGCGGTCGTCGCCCGTGGCTTCCGGGCCGGCGCCGACCTGGTGCGGCGCACCTTCGGTCCGCTCGGCCGGCGGGTGCTGGTGGAGGATGCCTCCGGGGCGTACCACGAGCTGTCGGACGCCGCCGGCGTGGTGCGGCTCTTCACGGCGCACGACACCCGGGACGCGATCGGCACCAGTTATGTCCGGGAGCTGGTGGAGGGGGTACGGCACCGGGTCGGCGACGGCGCGACCACCACCGTGGTGCTGGCCCAGGCCATGATGGACGGCGCCACGGCGGCGCTGCGGGCCGGCGCGAATCCGGTGGCGCTGTGCCGGGGGATCGAGGCGGCCGCCCTGGCGGTCCTCGCCGAGCTCGCCGACCTGGCGGTGCCGGTCGAGACGAAGGAACAGCTCAGAATGGTCGCCACGATCGCCTCTGGCGACGAGGTGATCGGCGACCTGCTGGCCACCGCGATGGAGCGGGTCGGCAAGGACGGTGTGGTGATCGTCGAGGAGAGCAACCTCTTCGGTCTCGAACTCGAGCTCACCCGGGGCACCCGGGTCCCGGCCGGGCACGTCTCGCCGTACTTCGTGACCGACTCGGAGGGGGCCGAGGCGGTGCTGGACGGCCCGTCGATCCTCATCGTGGACCAGCGGCTCTCCGCCGTACCGGAGTTGCAGCCGCTGCTGGACGAGGTCGGCAGGTCGGGTCGGCCGCTCGCGGTCTTCGCCCGGGACGTCCGGGACGCCGCCCTCACCGCGCTGATCGTCGGCAAGATGCGGCACACCCTCGACTCCGTCGCCGTACGGCTGCCCTGGGCGGACGAGGAGCGGTGCACGGTCATGGCCGACCTGGCGCTGCTGACCGGCGCGCAGGTGGTCGGCGAGGCCGAGGGTGGGCTCGCCGCGGCCACGGCCCGGGTACTGGGCGGCGCCCGCAAGGTGATCACCACGCGCCGGGACACCACCGTGGTGGACGGGGCGGGCGATCCGGAGCTTGCCCGGCGCCGGGTGCAGGGGCTGCGGGCCGAGCTGGACCGGCCCGGGGGAGGAGAGCACGGCCGGGAGCTGCTGCGGGAGCGGTTGGCCCGGCTGGGCGGCGGCGTCGCGGTGATCAGGGTCGGCGAGTCGACCGAGGGACAGTTGAAGAAGCGCAAGCGGCAGATCGACGACGCGGTACGCAACGCGAAGGCGACGGTCGAGTGGGGGCTCGTTCCCGGGGGTGGCGCGGCGCTGCTCACCGTGGCCGGCCGGATCGGTGGCCGGCTCTCCGGGGGCGGTGACGAGGCGCTCGGCTATGCGGTGGTGGTCGACGCGTTGGCCGCCCCCTACGAGGAGTTGCTGCGCAACGCCGGACGGAACCCGGTGGACGGGCCGGCCGACCTGCGCCGCCGTGGCCCGGGAATCACCTTCGACGTGGTCGCCGGCGAGTATGTCGTCGCGCTGGACGCCGGAATCGTCGATGCCGCCGCGACGCTGCGCCAGGCGGTCACCGCCGCGACCGGTGTGGTGACCCGCTATCTGATGATCGGTTGATCGACCGGTTGGTCGACGGGTTGGTCGACCGGTTGGTCGACGGGCGGGTCGCCTGATCGGTTGCTGGTTGGCGGGCTGGCGGGTAGCCGGCGCCGGGAAGCCCCGACGCCGGCCCCAGCCCATGCTGCTACGTGGTGCCGCCGACGTGCAGCAGGTCAGCGAGCCTCTCGGCTACCGGTGCCGCCTCCAGGTGCAGCCACGACACATTCAACCTGTCGTCGCCGAGCACGGCGAGCAGGATGTCGTCGCTCACCCCGTACACCGTGAAGTAGCCCTGGTGGCTGTGTACCGTCAGTTCGCGCAACGGACCCTGCTGGAGGGTCATCCCGCACTGCCGGCCGAGCCCGAAGGTGGTGGCCGCGAGCGCGGCGAGATCCAACGGCTCGGGGCCGGTGGTGAGATCGTGCCCCAGCAGTTTCCCGTCGATCCTCGCCAGCACGGCACCCCGTACGCCCGGCACCCGGTCCCGGAGCGCACCCAGCTCGGCGTGCAGGGCCGACTGTCCGGCGCCGACGCGGTCCGGCTGGCCGGCCGCGGCGGGGCCGGATCGGTCGAGCGCCCCCTCCGGCAGGATTTCCTCGCCACCGCTGTCGAGGCGGGCGCCCGGATGGCGGCGGGGCAGCGGGGTGTCGGACAGCTCCCCGTCGGCCCTCTGGAACTGGGTCACGGTCAGCACCGGTCCTCGATCTCTTGTGCGTGGCGCACGACGGATGCGAGGTCGACGTGGGGGCAGGCCGGAGCAGCGCGACGGAACGGATTCTCGCCCGCGCGGGAACTGAGCGACCGGATCAGGTGGTGGTTCGCCACTGACAGCGCCTCCATTCTGGGTGTGAACGTCACTGCCCGTAGTGCCGTCATGGCGGACGGCGTGTCAGGGCTGCGGCCGGTCTGACGCGCGAGTGCTCCTGCGGGAAAGAGGGTCGCATGCCGGGGTGCAAGTTGCATCTCGCGAGACAGGTATTTGTCTGTGCAGCTAACTTACTGTTGACCCGTCCGCGATGGAACAGGGCGATACGACCGATGTTGCGGCCCATGGCCGGTCGTTCTACGCATCACACCACTGCGCACAGTGACCGAAACTGAGTGTGACTGCACGTGGCGTCTGCAAACCACAAATGCACGTGCGCTTCCCAGGTCATTGCTGGGACGCCAGTGGACGGCACCGGGGTGCTGTGTCAGAGTGCAAGGTAGGGACATTTACGAATACAACTGCCTGATGCGCTGACTGCGGGGAGAAGCGCGGTGCTGTCCATCATCGCCGGACGTGGAACGGTTGAGCGACGTTGATACCGCTCGGAGCGGGGGCGCTGCTCGAGTACCGGGTGACCGACGCGATGTGGGTCTGCGCCGGCGTGGTACGCGTGGCCAGGTTCTTCTTCGCCCTCACCGACCCCGACCCGCCGGCATGCTGGCACTGGCAGGCGAACGCCCGGGACGACAACGGCCTCGTGGGGGCGACCGACGGGGCGGTGCTGGTCCGCACCGGCTGCGGCGGCGGCTGGGTCAATCTCACGGTGGAGCTGCACGCCGAACGGCCGACGGTCGAGACCGCGGGCTGGGACGACGCGGTCGAGGTCTCCTACCGGACCCTCGTCGGCCAGTCGCACGTCAGGTCGGCCCGGGGAGGCGGCACCGACTTTCCCCGGATCAGCTTCCGGGGGCCTGGCAGTTACCGGATCCGGGTGCACGCGCGGGGACGGCAGCTTCCGGCGGGCCGGAAAGGGAGCGACCGGGTGGAGGACTATCTGCTACAGGTCTGGCCTGCCCCGGCTGGGCGTACCGAGATCCTCCGGAGAGCCGAGGACTGACCGGCCGGCGCCCGCACCGGCCCGATCCGGACTCCGGGCTCCGCACGGCGGATTCCGCGCCGGACCCGCGCCGGACCCGTGCCGGACCCGTGCCGGACCCGTGCCAGACCCGTGCCGGACCCGCGCCGGATTCCGAGATTGCCGGACGGATTGTCCGACGGTGCGGCTCGGACGTGCGACATGCTTCGCCGGTCGGTCCGCCGCGCGACCCGACGCCCGGTGGGCCGCCCCCCGCCGGGCGTGGCGGTGGACCGGCGGGGCCGGCCGGCGTCGCGGTGCGCCGACGGTCGACCCCGCAGAGGCCCCGGGGCGGGTGTCCGCAGTCCGGCCGTTACCTTCCCCCGTAGCTGACGGTCGGCCCAGCCCGCCCCGGTGCCAACTTCCCGAGCCAACCTCCTCGGCGGAATGCCACGATCGGCCACTGCCATCCGGCTGATCCGCGCCCTGAAGGAGCGCCGGCAGCAGCGTGAACGCCTGGCGGGCCCGTAGGGTCACCGAGAGGTCAAGGTTTGGGCATTGAGGATATCCAGCGGGTCCGTGCGTGCTATACGGTGACCGGGTGAGAGTTGAGCGGCACTGGTGGAACGGCGATCGGGGTCCGCGCTCACGGCGCGACGTCTACATTCGTACGGATGGGCAGCGATGGGAAGTCGAGGCCCAGGTCGGGGGCGCCCAAGGGCGCTCGAAGGTGCAGCAGTGTCCCGGTGAGGCCTCCGCGCGCATTCTCGCGGACGCCTGGCTCGGTGGGCGCTCGGGCTGGCGCGAGATGGTGCTCTGAGTCGACCGCCGTCCGGCCGGTCGCGCGGAGCTGTCTCGCGGCGCCGTTTCGAGAATTCACGAAGCAGTGCCGAGCCGAGGGTCTGAGCGACCCGTCGGCGCGCAGTTGTGCGCCCGTTCCGACGGCGTGAGATCTGGTCGGACTTGTGGTGCCGTTACCGGAAGCGGTTCCGGCACCCAAGGCACTTTCCGCGATCTGCCAAAGAGTCGCGATCCGATACCCACTTTGGTTGCGCCGAGTTACTATTTAAACACTCATGGTGATCAATGTCTTGATGACGATCAGCGGGGTGAGGTTCGTGGCGCAGGACCTTGGCGGGCAATCGGGCGGGAACGGGCGGCGGATCGGGGATCTCGACCGCAGCCTGCTGCTGCACTGCCGGACCAATCAGGTTACCCAGGCGGCTGCGGCGGCCGGTCGGGCCGGTGCCGGCCTGGTCGTCACCGTCGACCGCGGCAACCTGCGCGGCTGCCTGGGGCGGGCCCGGCACCTGCTGGAGGTGGACCACTACCGGCGTCCGGTGCTGCTCGACGCGGCCCGGTACGCCGGCGACTGCCGGCTGCCCGCGGCGGCCCCCTTCGACCAGCGGTGGATCGACTGCCAGCGGGACCTCGGGCTGCCGGTGCTGACCGACTCCGGTTATCTGGCCCGCAGCGACACCGCCGGCCTGGCCGGGATCCTCGAACGGGCCGCCCGGCTCGGTGACGCCATCGCACTCCTGCCGATGCATCCCTCCTGGCTGGCCGACCGGATAGCCCGGCAGATCCTCGTCCGGTACGTGTCGGCGGTCGGCGTGCCCGTCGCCGTCGTCGCCGAGGAGCCGGCGAACCCGTTCAGCCCGGACGACATCGTGCCCGGCCTGCTCGAACTCCTCGGCTGCGGCGTGCCGGTACTGGTGCTCCGCGCCGATCTGCCGGCGCTCGGTGCGCTCTGCTCCGGCGCGACCGCCGTGGCGATCGGCACCGAGCCGACGCTGCGCCGCCTCGGCCCGCGTCGGCCCGCCGGATTCCGGCCCTCCGCCGTGGTCTCCCGCTCGTCGGTGCTGGTCCGGCAGTGCCTGTCGTACGCCTCGATGGCGGAGATCGAGGCCACCATGAGCCGGCATCCCGACATCGGCCTGTGGCGCTGCGACTGCGCCACCTGCGCGGGACGGAACCTGAGCTGGCTGGTGAACCGGCCCGACGCCGAGCGGGGCGGCACGACGTTCCGGCACTCCGTCGACGTCCTGCTCGACCTGCGCGCGGAGCTGACCGGGGCGACCGTACCGCTCAACGGGTGGAGCTGGCGGGCCCGCTGCGTCGCCGCCGCATCCCGACGGCGCCAGGTCGGTTGGGATCTCGTACCGATGCTGGACCACTGGCAGGAGGCGATCGCCCCGCCGACCGCCACCCGGCCGCCCACCCCGCGCCGCGCCGGCACCACGACCCGGTTCTCCCGGACGACGAAACCCCGCTCGGCGGCCTGACCTGGGTCGCCGACCCCGCAACTCAGGCCAGCGCCATCCGGGCCCAACGGCTCGGGCTCAGCGTCAACACCCGGAACGGGCAGTTCCGGTCGGTCAGCAGCGTGTACGCCTCGATCGCCCGCTCGGCGGCGTCCTGCGCCTGCTCCGCGGGAGTCATGCCCCGGCCACGGTTGCGGAACAGCGCGCCGTAGAAGGCGGAGCAGAAGACCCCGCTCTCGTGCCAGCCGATCTGTGCCGAGGTGCCGATGTAGGTGACCTCGTCCTGGAGACAGTCCCGCACCGCCTTCTGCCAGGCGCCGGTGCCGGTCCGGCAGCCGTCGGCGAGGATCGCGTGCGCCGAGATCCCCCGGCCCCGGGCTGCCGCCTCCTCGCCCAGCGCCTCCAGCGAGATCTTGGTCCGGCCGTCGCTGCTGGCGAAGGTGGGTGTGCTGCTGTGGTCGCCGTGCGCCATCACGTGCAGGACGTCGCAGGAGGCGGTGAACGCGGTCAGCACGGTGTCCGGGTCGCGGGACCGGACGAAGTCGATGTCGACGATCGGCTGCTGGTGCTCGGCGTTGATGTTCTGCAACGTGGACTGCACGAACGTCATCGCCGCGTCGAACGACGAGTCGAGCCCGATGTCCAGCAGGCTCACCCGCTTGGCCCTCATCACCATGGCGAACCTCCCCCGGATGCGATCACCCACGCTACCTCCGACACGCCAGCCCACCGGTGCGGCGGATCCCCACCCGGCGGCACGGCGACCGGCGCTCAGTCGACCGGCGCTCAGTCGACCGGCGCTCAGTCGACCAGCGCTCAGTCGACCAGCGGCACGGCGACCGGCGCTCAGTCGACCGGCGCTCAGTCGACCAGCGGCACGGCGACCGGCGCTCAATCGACCGGCGGCTCAGTCGACCAGCGAGGCGTAGACGAGTTGGCGCAGCTCCGGGCGGAGCGGATGGGTGCTGGACGGAACGAGCTGGGCGAAGAGCAGCGCGGTGACCTCGTCGACCGGGTCGACCCAGAAGGCAGTGCTCGCGACGCCGCCCCAGTAGAACTCGCCCGGGTTGCTCGGCGTCCGGCTCGGCACCGGATCCTGCACCACCGCGAACCCGAGCCCGAAGCCGATCCCGTCGAGCGTCGTCTCGGCAAATCCGCCGGTCGAGAGCTTCCCCAGGTCCTGACCCTCCGGCAGGTGGTTACGGGTCATGAACCGGACCGTACGCGGACCGAGCAGCCGTGCCCCGTCCAGCTCGCCGCCGCGGAGCAGGAACTGGGTGAACCGGTGGTAGTCGGCCGCGGTGGAGAGCAGGCCACCGCCCCCGGAGAGCAGAGCCGGCTCCTTCAGGGCGAACGAGCCGATCTCGTCGTACCGGAGGGCCCGGCCGGTCGCCGGATCCGGCGCGTAGCAGGCGGCGAGCCGATCGGCGTCGGCGCCCTCCGCCCACCACACGGTGTCGGTCATGCCGAGCGGGCCGAAGATGCGCTCGGCGAAGAAGTCGTCCAGCGACTGGCCGGAGACCACCTCGATCAGTCGGCCGAGCACGTCGGTGGCGACAGAGTAGCCCCAGGCCGTGCCGGGCTGGAAGAGCAGTGGCAGCCTGGCCAGCCCGGCGCTGGCGGTGGCGAGGTCGAAGTGCGGTGGCGGATAGAGCTCGAACCCCGCCGCCCGGTAGAGCCCGTCGACCACTGAGGTCTGCAGGAAGCCGTAGGTCAGCCCGGCGGTGTGGGTGAGCAGGTGCCAGACCCTGATCGGCTCGACCGCCGGCACCGTGTACGGCTTCGCCGCCGACCCCCGGTCGTAGACCCGGACGTCGGCGAACTCCGGGAGCCAGCGGCTGATCTCGTCGGTGAGCTGGAGCCGCCCCTCTTCCCAGAGCATCATCGCGGCGACCGAGGTGACCGGTTTGGTCATCGAGTAGATCCGCCAGAGGGTGTCGGACTCGACCGGCAGGCCGGCCTCCCGATCCCGCATCCCGTACGTCGAGGCGTGCGCGATCTCGCCGCGCCGGGTCACCACGATCTGCCAACCGGCCAGCAGACCCGCGTCGACGTACCGGGCGAAGTGGGTGTCGACGCGAGCCAGCCGCACCGGGTCGAAGCCGACCTGATCAGGGTCGACGCTGCGCTGGAGGCTCATTTGCGGAACCCTACTGCGGCTTCGGAAAGCGCGGCAACGCCCCCGTGCCGGCTGGCACGAAGGCGTCTGTCCGTCCGGCCTCGGGGTTGTCCCGGCGGGCGCCTCAGGACACCTCGCGGCGGAGTGTGCGGACCAGGCCGCCGACCAGCGGTGCCAACACCCAGACCGCGACCGAGACGCCGAGCCGCGCCCACTCGCCAGCGCCGAGCTCACCGGCGTTCGGCGGCTCGACCAGGGCGGCGGTGGTGATCCCGGTGTCCAGCCACTCGGCGGCGCGGTGCAGTTGCTCGATCATGCCGCCAAGGGCGGACCAGGCGATCGGCAGCACCAGGGAGAGCACGATCGCCAGCGGAGTGCTCTGGAACAGCAGACCGAACGCGATACCCAGGGCCGCGTTGACCATCTGGAAGGCCGCCGCGCCGACGAAGGCCAGTGGGCCGGTGGCCCAGCTCCCACCCTCGCCGGTGAGCCCGGCGATCACGGTGCCGAGCGCCGCCGTCGCCGCGCTGGCGAGTACCGAGAGCAGCGCCGCAACCATTCCGGCGCCGAGCTTGGCGACCACCACCCGGTGCCGCTGCGGGACGAGGGCGAAGGTGGCCAGGGCGGTGCGCTGGGAGAACTCGCTTGTCACCAGCAGGATGCCGAGGATCGGCAGCAGGATCCCGACCGGAAACTGGGCGAGCGCGAAGAGATTGCCGAACTGCTGGTCGCCGTCGGGCGCGAAGATCAGAATCACGGCGACGATCGCCGCCGCCACCATGCCGATCGTGATCAGCAGCCAGTAGCCGGCCCGGGTGTCGGTGAGCTTACGCAGCTCGACCAGGGTCAGCCGGAGCAGCGTCGGACGGTCGTCGACGCGGTCGTCCGCCGGGGCGGAGGTGCCGGCGGCGTCGTACGGCGCGGCACCGGAGTTCGGGGTGGTGTCGGCGGTCATTTCACGGCCTCCCGGACGGAGTCGCCAGCGGTCAGGGTCAGGAAGATCTGTTCCAGTCCGGCGCTCTCCGCCGGCCGCAACTCCAGCAGCGCCACGCCGTCGTCGGCGGCGGCCTGCCCGACGGCGCCGGGCTCGGCACCCACCAGCAGCCCGCCGTCGGTGCTGGCCCGCACCGGCAGCCCGGCCCGGCCCAGCGCCGCCCGCAGCGCCTCCGGGTCGCGCGCCCGGACCAGCGCGCCCGTGCCGGCCAGCAGTTCCTCCCTGCTGCCCTGCGCGACCACCCGGCCGGCGCCGATCACCACCAGCCGGTCGGCCGCCGCCTCGACCTCGCGGAGCAGGTGCGAGGAGAGCAGCACGGTGCCGCCCCGGTCGGCGAAGTCGCGCAGCAGGCCGCGCATCCAGTAGATGCCCTCCGGGTCGAGGCCGTTCGCCGGCTCGTCCAGGATGAGCACGCGGGGGTCGCCGAGCAGCGCCTGCGCCAGGCCGAGCCGCTGGCGCATGCCCAACGAGTACGCCCGGACCCGCCGTCGGGCCGCGACCGCGTTCAGCCCGACCTGGTCGAGGCACTCGTCGACCCGCCGCCGGGGCACCCCCATCGTGTCGGCCGAGACGCGCAACGTCTCCCGTTCGGTCCGCCCGGGATGCTGGGCACCGGCGTCGAGCAGCAGCCCGACCCGCCGGCCCGGATTCGGCAGTCGCCGGTAGTCGACGCCCTCGACCCTGGCACCACCGCTCGTCGGCCGGGTGAGGCCGCAGATCATCCGCATCGTGGTGGACTTGCCGGCCCCGTTGGGGCCGAGGAACCCGGTCACGGTGCCCGGTTCGCAGTGGAAGGACAGGTCGTCGACCACGGTGTGCCGTCCGTACCGTTTCGTCAGGTGTTCGACGCTGATCATGCGTTCGAGCCTGCCCGGGCCGGTCGGTCCGGCGCTGCGGCCCGCGGACCATATCCACCGACCATCGGCCAGTCTCCGGTGTCGACTTTGGTTGGTATCCGGTCCGGTCGCCTCCTCGTACAGTTGACCGATGACCGGTGTGCTGGCGCGGCCTGAGCATCCCTGGCTGCTGCCGGCCACCCTGACCGCCGATCCGGCCGCCGACCGCCGCCGCCCCCGCCGGTCGACCCGGGACTGGATCGTCGACACGCTCTGTTTCCTGATCGCCTTCGGCTATGCCCTCGTCGCCTTCTGGGACGTGCTGCGTCCGCAGCCGACGCTGGTGGCGGACCGGGCCGACTCGGAGCTGGCGGTCGCCATCGACGCGGTGGTCACCACCGCGCTCTGTCTCGGGCTCTGGGTACGCCGCCGCTGGCCCGTGGCGCTGGCCGTCGCGGCGTTGCCGGTGGCGCTCTTCTCCACCCCGTCCGGGATCGCCACGCTGATCATCCTGCTGACCCTGGTGGTGCACCGCCCGCTGTCGGTCGCCGGTCCACTGGTCGCGGCGCATCTCGGGGTCGCGGTGCTCTACGAGTACCGGAATCCGGAGCCGGACGGCGGGCCGTGGGTCGGGATGGTCCTCAGCCTGGTCCTGACCGCCGCCGTGCTCGCCTGGGGGATGTTCATCCGGGCCCGGCGGCAGCTCGTGCTCTCCTGGCGGGACCGGGCGTACCGGGCCGAGGCCGAGCAGCGGCTGCGGGTCGAGGCGGCCCGGCAGCTGGAGCGGACCCGGATCGCCGGCGAGATGCACGACGTACTGGCGCACCGGATCTCCCTGCTCAGCCTGCACGCCGGGGCGTTGGAGTTCCGGCCCGACGCGCCGCCGGAGGAGATCGCCCGGGCGGCCGGCGTGATCCGGACCAGCGCCCACCAGGCGCTGCAGGACCTGCGCGAGGTGATCGGCGTGCTCCGCGAGGACCCGCCCGAGCCGGGGACACGACCCGAGACCGGGACGCCACCCGAGACCGGGACGACGCCGGATACCGGGGCGGGGCGGCAGACCGGGGCGGGGCCGGAGCAGCCGGCGGAGGCGGCATCGATCTCCGCCGGCTGGGGTTCGGGTGACCGGGCCTACCCGCCGGATCCGCCGTACCCGCCGGTGCCGGTTCCGTCGACCGAGCGGGCCGCCGGGCCGGTCGCCGTGTCGGTCGGCGGGCCTGTCGTCGTGTCACTCGGCGGGCCGGTCGCCGTCTCGGTCGCCGTGTCGGCCGCGCCGGTGCCGCCGCCGAGGGCACCCGAGCGGCCGCAGCCGACCCTGGACGACCTGCCCGCGCTGGTGGCCGAGTCGCGGGAGGCGGGCATGCGGGTCGACCTGCGGACCGAGTTGACGGGTACGGGCACCGCGCCGGCCGGAGTGGGGCGGGGTGCGTACCGGATCGTGCAGGAGGGACTGACAAACGCCCGCAAGCACGCCCCGGGGACCGTCGTCACGGTGACCGCCCGGGGGCGGCCCGGTCTCGGACTCACCCTCGAGGTGCGCAACCGGTGGCCGGTCGGCCAGCCGCCCGGTCCCGGCATCCCGGGCACCGGTACCGGGCTGGTCGGGCTCACCGAGCGGACCGCCCTGCTCGGCGGGTGGCTGGAGCACGGGCGTACCGAATCGGGAGACTTCCGGCTCGCGGCCTGGCTCCCGTGGCCGGCGGTGTGAACGGCCCGGCCGCCGGCACCGAGCCGGTACGGGTGCTGATCGTCGACGATGACGCGCTGGTCCGGGCCGGACTGTCGATGATCCTCGGCGGGGTGCCTGAGCTGCGGGTGGTGGGCGAGGTGGCGGACGGCACCGAGGTGCTGCCGGCGGTCGCCGCGCACCGTCCCGACGTCGTGCTGATGGACATCCGGATGCCCCGGATGGACGGGCTGGCCGCCACCGAGGCGCTGCGCCGGCTGCCGCACCCGCCCGAGGTGCTGGTGCTGACCACCTTCGACGTCGACGAGTACGTGCTCCGCGCACTGCGGGCCGGGGCGAGCGGCTTCCTGCTCAAGGACACCCCGCCGGCCGAGATCGTCGCGGCGGTCGGCCGGGTCGCGGCCGGTGAGGCGACGCTCTCCCCGACGGTCACCCGCAAGCTGATCGCGCAGGTGACCGGCGCGGGTACGTCGGCCCGGCGGGACGCCGACCTCCGGCGGGAGCACGCGGTACGCCTGCTCGGCGGGCTCAGCGACCGGGAGCGGAAGGTCGCGGTCGCCATCGGCCGGGGCTGGTCCAACGCCGAGATCTCCGCCGCGCTCTTCATGAGCGTGGCCACCGTGAAGGCGTACGTCTCCCGGCTGCTGACGAAGCTGGGGTCGAACAACCGGGTCCAGGTGGCCCTGCTCGTGCACGACGCCGAGCTGCTCTGAGGCGGAGCCGGGCCGTCGGATTCCCCGCCGCCCCGCCCCCTGCGCCCGCCCCCTGCGCCCGCCCCCTGCGCCCGCCCCCTGCGCCCGCCCCCTGCGCCCGCCCCCTGCGCCCGCCCCCTGCGCCCGCCCCCTGCGCCCGCCCCCTGCGCCCGCCCCCTGCGCCCGCCCCCTGCGCCCGCCCCCTGCGCCCGCCCCCTGCGCCCGCCCCCTGCGCCCGCCCCCTGCGCCCGTCGCCTGCCGCTGCGTCGCCTGCCGCTGCGTCGCCTGCCGCTGCGTCGCCAGCCGCTCCGCCCCCTGCCGCTGCGTCGCCTGCCGCTCCGCCGCCTGCCGCCCGCGCCCGGTGCTCGGCGGCTCCGGCGGTCAGCGCTCGCGCAGACGCAGCGCGTCCAGCCCGCTGGTGTCCACGACCGGGCCGCTCTCACGCATCCGTTCGGCAACCTGGTGCCACCGCCCGGCCCGCCGGGTGCAGATGTCCTGCGTCTCGTCGCCGCGCAGCGGCTCGCCCCGCAGCTCCATCCCGGCCAGCCGCCGCCGGGCGCGCAGGCTGCCGTCTCCGGCGTGCTCCGCGAGGGTCTGGTGGATGGCGTTGAGTCGGCGGTCGACCAGCGCGATGTTGTGCCGGGCCAGCCGTTCGATGTTCTCCTCGGCCCGGCTGCCGTCCCCGACCAGCCGTTCCGAGCCGGCCAGGCAGAGGTCGTCGTAGCGCGGGATCGACGGCGGGAACCGGGCCTCGGCGATCCGGACCGGGTCGACCGCCGCACGCAGCAACCGGATGAACTCGGCCCGGTCGCGCCAGTAGCGGGCGTGGTCGAGGGCGATCCGGCCGAGGACGTCCCAGGTCTCGGCGTCCAGGTCGAGCCAGCGGATGAGTTGGTGCGGGTCGGCGGTCTGCGGCGGCAGGGCCCGGTCGTGCCAGGTCTGTTCGAGCAGGACGGCGCCCTGGCAGATCAGTTCCTTGGCGTACGCCGACATCCGGGAGTTGATCACCTTGTCCGGGCGGGGGAGCACCACCCTGAGACTCGGATACACCTCCTCCTCGAAGTACCCGAAGTCCTGCAACCGGCGCAGCGGGGCCAGGTCGGGCTCGCTGCTCAGGATCCACCGCCGCAACCGGTCGGCGGCGACCCCGCTCTCGGTGCAGGCCAGCGCGGCCCGGAGCTGCTCCACGGCCTTCGCCACCAGCGGTGCCACCGGCGGCGGCAGCGGATGCGGGCTGGCCTCCACGGGATGGTCCGCCCCCGAGTGGCCGTCGCCGTCGGGCATGGGCGGTGCCGTGCTCGGCCAGCGGTACCAGCGGGGCGGATGGGCGGCCAGCGGCAGCGCGTCGGCGATCAGCCGCCGCCCCCGCCACAGTGCCCGGCCGGCCGCCGAGAGGTGTGCCGGCGCCGGCCGCTCCGGCTCCGGGAAGTATCCCTTGAGCGCGAAGCCGTAGGTGCAGGCGGCGTTGTAGAACTCGAAGGAGCCGGGCGGCGGTGCGGGCCAGCGGCGGCGCTGGGCCCGCCGGATCGCCCGGTCGAGCAGTACGCCGCCGCACGGCCACTCCCGGCTCAGCGGCCCGGCCCGGCTACGCGGACCGCGTCGCCACCAGCCGGCCAGGCAGCCGCCGTCGTCGAACGGCCCGACCGGCGGGAATCGCCCGGCGCGGTGCAGGGGTTGCCAGCCGGCGGCGGCCCAGTCGTGCCACGCCCTCGCCAGCCGCAACGGCGCCCAGACGTCCCGGAGCAGCAGCAGCGCCGATCGGGTCACCTCGGACCGGGTGGTCCGGACGAACCAGGCGAGCACGCTGTCCTCGCGCAGCCGATACAACTCCTGCGCCGCCGCGATCTGGAACACCACCTGGGTCGCCTCCGGAAACTCCCGCAGCACCCGGCGCAGCCACTCCCTGGCGGACTGCTCGTCGGGAGCGTCGGCAAAGGTCACCACCACCGGCCAGTACCGGTCGACGAAGGCCTTCTCCAGGCGTTGCCGCATCTGCCGGCGTACCTTCTCCCGGTCGCCGACACCGTCGGACTTGAACCACTGGTGCACGGTGCGCTCCGTGTAGGCGAGGGTGCAGGCGTACTGATAGCGCAGCCGGATCGAGTCGGGCCGGCGGCGCAGGTGGCGGAGCGTACCGAGCAGGTGCCGGCGCGGGCTGCGGAGCCGGTCGGTGCGGGTGGTCCAGACGTGGTCGTCGTACCAGCCGCCCTGCTCGCGCAGGACCAGCGCCGACTGGTAGGTGTCGAGCGCGTCGAGGAAGAGCCCCATCTCCTCCTGCACGCTCGCCACCATCACCCGAAGGTCCGCGTTGAACGGGTCGAGCCTGAGTGCCTCGGCGTAGTAGCGCAACGCCTCGTCGAACTGCCGCCGGTCCTGCAACTCCTTGCCCTTGTTGTAGGCGGCGAAGAGCGCCGCCGGCAGTTCCCGGCCGCACCAGTTCCGCCACGGCGCGGCCCGGCCCAGCCGGGTGACCGGCAGGATCGTCGCCAGCACCCAGTACGCGGTCCGCCGGGTCGCCTCCTCCCAGGTGCTGCCCCACTGGGTGGTCATCGCACTCCGGCCGCCGCCGAGAAAGGAGGTGACGGTGGCGGAGACGCCGTAGCAGGGTTCCTGGGCCCGGACCTGGAGCACGCCGGTCACCCGGTAGCCGATCCTCGGCCAGAGCCGGGGAAGCATCTGCAGCAGTACGACCAGCGGGTTGCCGCTGCGCGGGTCCACCCCGCCGGCGACGTCGAGGAAGGTCTCCGGTGGCGGGTCGGCCGGTCCGGCGTACGGGGGATAGATGTGCGTCTCGGAGAGTCGCTGGCAGAACTGGCTCCGGAGATCGTCGACCGGGCCGCTGCGGTCCGGGGTGGCGTCGGTGAACTCCTGCACGTCGACGGGGCCGGGACGGTAGGCGAGCCGGACCCGGCGCCGGTGCCGCCAGGCGGCGAAACAGATCAGGGCCAGTGCCACCAGTCCGAGGCGCTGCCGGGTCGGGTGCGCCCCGTCGCCGCCGAGCAGGACGGCGAGTCCGTCCAGCGGGCTGAGCAGCCAGGTGTCGGGGCGGCCGGCCCGCAGGTGCGTCCGGCCGACCCAGACCAGCGCGGCGAGGAGGCCCAGGGTGGCGACGATCTGCGCGGCGAGTGCCCGTCCGGGCCGGGGCACCGGCAGTGCGGCGGGTGCGGCCCGGGACTCCCTGCCGATCCGCCGGGGAGTTGGTTGCTCCCACTGCGCGGACCGTTGGATACCGTGCGACGTTCTTCGTGCTCGATGAGGCATCTCGGCCACCGCTGGATCCGCTGGATCGGCTCGCTCCCGCCGCAATTCCAGATTACGGAGCGTAATATCGCCACCGGACCAAAATGCCGGATTCCCCAGCCCGAGGTGCAAGGAAGGGCCCCCGCATATCGCTTTCTGTTGTAGAAGGGCCCCTTCCTAACTCATCTGGGAGGCTAGCCGGGTGGGCTGGCGTAGCGGGAGCGCATGGTGGGGCCTGCGGCGGGCCCGGCGGTGAAGACGAAGTCGTCGCCGTCGAGGCGGCGGCCGGTGAGCCGGTCCACCACCACCGGGTCGGCCTCGGCGCCGGTGGCCCGGTCCACCAGGATCATGCTGCGCTCCTCGGGCCGGAGCCGGGCGTTGCCCCATGCGGCGAGCGTGACGACGACCGGGCGGAGGCTGCGGCCGAGGTCGGTGAGGAGGTACTCGTAGCGGTCCGGGCGGGTCTGGTAGCGGCGGCGTTCGAGCAGGCCGTTCTCGGTCAGCCTCTTCAGGCGGCTGGTCAGGATGCTGGACGAGATGTTCAGGTTCGCTTGGAACTGGTCAAACCGGGTGTAACCGTCGAAAGCGTCGTGCAGGATCAGCAGGGTCCACCACTCGCCGACATGCCCGAGTGCCGAGGAGAGCGGGCACTCCCGGTCCTCAAGTCTGATCTTGCCAGCCACCGCGTCTCCTTCCGTCGAGCCGCCCCCTAGTCGATGCTAAGGTCGAAGTCACTCGCTTCTAGTTCGAAAGTAACCCGAGGAGGCCGATCATGACCAGTACCAGTTCGACTCCCGAGATCATCCGCCGATACTTCGAGTACGCCTCCCAGCCGGACGCCGAGGCGTACTTCGGGTTGTTCGCGGACGACGCCGTGGTGGAGGACGAGGGACGGGTGTATCGCGGCATCGCCGAGATCCGGCGCTGGCGGGGAGAGGTGCCGCTGGTCAGCTACGAGATCACCAATGTCGAGGAGACCCCGGCCGGCACGGTGGTGACCGCCACCATCACCGGGGACTTCCCGGGCAGTCCTTTTGCCGGCCTCCGCTTCCGGTTCGAGGAGTACGAGGACGCGGCGATCCGGCGGCTCCGCATCGCCCCCTGATTGCTGGCCCGGGGCCGCCGTCACCGGTGGCCGCCAGCGCCGTCACCCATGCCTCCTGGTGCGGCGCCGTCACCTATGCCTCCTGGTGCGGCGCCGTCACCTATGCCTCCTGGTGCGGCGCCGTCACCTATGCCTCCTGGTGCGGCGCCGTCACGAATGCCTCCTCGTGGGGCGCCGTTAGTTATGCCTCCTCGTGCAGCGTCGCCGCCTGGCTCTGCCGGGGAAGCCGGCGGGCGGCGGCGATCGCCTCGGCGAGGTCGTCCACGGTCCGCCAGACGGCGGGGTCGACCCAGTAACCGGAATGCCGGGCCGCCACCGGCGCTGGCTGGCCGTGGATGTGCCAGTTGCTGACCGGATCCGGCAACTCCACATCGATCTCGGCCGGCTCCCGCCCGGCCGGGAAGACCCGGCCGCCGATGTAGTCCGTCCGGTAGTAGAAGTTCCGCCAGGCGTGCAGCGCCACTCCAGGGGCGCCGCCGGTCGGGGTGAGCCGGCCGAGCGCCCGCTCCCCGAAGTACGCGGGAAAGGCCCAGCCGTACAGTGTGGACAGCGGTGAGCCGAAGGTGACCAGGGCGACCATATCGCCGTTCGGCCGGTTCTCCCGTTGTAGCAACGCGGCGGCGGCGAGCACCGTGCCCTGACTGTGTGCGGCCAGCACCACTCGCCCGCCGCTGTCGCGGATTCGGCAGAGCCGCTGCTGCAACTCGGGGACGGCCCGCTCGGCGTACGACGGCGGGGCCAGCGGATGGTAGGCGCGCGGCCAGAAGGTGAGTACGTCCCAGAGCACGCCGATCCGGCGCCGGCTGTGCAGGTTTCGCCAGCCCCTGCGGAGTACCAGGATGATCATGGCTGGGATGGTGGCCGCCAGATAGCTACCGACGGTGATCGTCCACTGTGTTCCCCAGGGGAGAATGCCGAAGGCCCAGTACCGGACCTGGAGCACCACCAGCAGGATGGCGCAGAGCACGGCGATGGCGGTGAGCAGCTTGTCGACATCGCGGGGCATCCGGGCGAAGCGCCGCGCGCGGGCGATCCGGGCCTCCCAGCCCCGGCCGAGCATGTTCCGCCAGAGCCGGAGGAACCCCCGCCCACCACGGGCTTCCGCCGCCACGGTGCTGCGCTGCCAGCCCGGCTCGGTCTCCGGCCGCGGCGAGTGCTCCCGGTACCAGGCCCGGATCCGCTCCCGCTGCGCCCGGCCCGCTCCGGCCCGCCAGTAGCAGACCAGTTCGTAGCCCGCGAAGACCAGGATCAGGCCCAGCGGCACCAGGGTCAGATAGGGCACCAGCCGCCCGACGACGGGATAGAGGTAGATCTCGGCCCGGTCGGTCGGCCCGGCCGGCAGGTGCACGCGGTTCGACACCTCGGCCGTGATGCCGGCGATCCGGGTCATCATGCTGACCAGCACGACGTTGAGCGCGAAGACGCTCAGGGTGAGCGCCACGAACGGACCGAAGACCACGAACGTGCCCCGGCGCCAGCCGCCCGGCACCACCGCCGCGAGCACCAGCAGCAGCGTGCCGGAAACCCCGCCGAGGGCCAGCCCCGCCACCTCCCGCATCCCCGGCAGATAGCCGAACGCCTGCCGGTACGCCGGTTGCCCGGCCGCGAACCAGCCGGCACAGCAGACTGCCGCGACCGCCGCACCGAGCAGTACGGCCGGCACGGCGACCGGGCAGCGTTCGGCGGCGACGACGACCGCGGCACCGAGCAGCACCAGTACGGCAAGGGCCAGCGCGACCTGGGCCAGGGCCGGGGCGTACACCGGGGCATCGGCGGTACGTGCCGATTCGCGTACGGTGTGCCCGAGGACGATCGCGACGAAGGCGAGCCCGGCGGCGATGTGCAGGTAACCCTGTTCGAGAGCGCTGCGCCGGCCGTCCCAGAATCCCGGGTCGGCAAGGCCGATGCCGCATCGCGCCGCCCGTCCCCGATCCGACCCGCCGCGGCCCGCCGCCTTCGGGAGGTCGGCCGGCTCGGTCAGGTCTGCTGCCTCCGCGAGGGTTGCTGCCTGGGCCAGGCCTGCCGGCTCGGTCAGGTCCGGGGTAGCCCGCTCCCCGGCCGATCCGCGAGGCCCGTTCGCGGCCGGCGGGGCCTGAGGGCTGGTCGACTCGTAGCGGGCGATGGTGCGCAGCGCCAGGACCGCCAGCAGGACGACCATGGCGAGCGGCAGCAGCGCGCCGGCGAGGATCCGCCGGGCCGGATGGTCGGCGAGCAGCGGGTGGTGCAGGAGGCGCACCGGCCAGGCGTCGTCGGCACAGCCGGACTGCCCGCCGCACTGGTAGCCGAGCAGCTCCATCCCGGTCATCGCCACGATGAGCAGGAGGTTGAGGGTGAGCCCGAGGGCCGCCCAGCGGACCGCCGCCCGGTGTAGCCGGAACAACACCGGCCGTTGGTGGGTACGCGGGCTGCACATCCAGCCGGCCACGTTCGCCAGTGCGAACGGGAAGAGCAGCAGCCAGAGCACCCGGGCGCCGCTGCGCGAGGTCAGCCCGCCCCACGAGTACGCCTCGACGTGCCGGTCCGGCAGGTCGGCGGTCCGGTAGAAGCCGGCGATCCGGTCACCGGAGACGTGCTGCGGGGCCGCGTCGCCGAGCAGGTCCTCCGGAGTCGTGCCACCCACCCCGTGCAGCCGGAGCTCGGTGACTCCGGTCAGGTCGGCGGCCGGTGGGACGAGCCCGGAGGGGCGCGGCACCGGGGACGTGTCGTGGCGCTGCAGCGGCATGGCGTACCCCTCTGGTCGCTCTGGGGTCCGCGGCAGATGGTGGTCCCGCCCGCGGCTTGGCCACGGCGCTGGCGGGGACACCCGGAACGGGTTCGGAGCCTGGCACGTCGGCGTGCTTTGCCCTGGTCAACGCACCCGATCGGGGCGACGACACGGCCCGCCGTCACCTCGATCGGGTGCAGCGCCACACGGCCGGACGTGTCCGCCTCCGGCCGGTGTCGCGGCCGGACTCCCTACACTGGGTCGCATGCCGATGCGGGGAGAACTTGTCGAGATCGGGTCCGAGGCGGAGCTGCGCGAGTTGCTCGGCGAGCCGATCCCGAGGGCGGTGACCAAGGAACGGGTACGGCTGCACGAGATCGACCGCGAGTGGCTGGCGGCCTCGCCGTTCTGCCTGGTGGCCACGGCCGACGCGGCGGGCAACTGTGACGTCTCGCCCAAGGGAGACCCGCCCGGTTTCACGCTGGTCCTCGACGACACCACCATCGCCCTGCCGGAACGGCCGGGTAACCGGCGGGCGGACGGTTTCCGCAACATCCTGGCGAACCCGCACGTCGGACTGATCTACCTCATACCGGGCCGGGGCGAGACTCTGCGGATCAACGGTCGGGCCCGGCTGGTGCGCGAGGCGCCCTTCTTCGACCAGATGGTGGTCAAGGGGCACCGTCCGGCCCTGGCCCTGGTCGTCGAGATCGAGCAGATCTTCTTCCACTGCGCCAAGGCGTTCATGCGCTCCTCCCTGTGGCGCCCGGAGACCTGGGATCCGGAGGTGCTGCCGCCACAGCCGCAGATCGTGAAGCGGGTCCAGCAGACCGAGGAGACGCTGGAGGAGTTGGAGCGCTACTACGGTGCCGACTACGCCCGCCGCCTCTACCAGGGCTGAGCAGCGCTCGGTCAGGTGCCGGGCTCCGCTCAGTCACGGGAGCAGTCGCTGCACCGGCAGCCGGCGGATGGAGGCGTCCAGCACCGAAGCGGTGTGCGCCAGGCCGATCCGACCCGCGCCGGATCGAGGCAGAGCGGCGGTGATCTGCATCAGGCAGCCGGGGTTGGCGGTGACCAGCAGCTCCGCCCCGGTGGCCAGCACATCCCGGGCCTTTCGCTCGCCGAGCCGGGCCGCCGGCTCCGGATTCAGGATGTTCCATATCCCGGCCGAGCCGCAGCAGAGCTCCGGGTCGGCGATCTCCCGCAGCTCCAGCTCGGGAATGGCGCGCAGCAGTTCCCGGGGCTGGTCGCGGACACCCTGGGCGTGCCCGAGGTGGCAGGCGTCGTGATAGGCGACGCTGACCGGCAACGGATGCCGTCGGGCGACAGGACCGAGTTCGACCAGAATTTCGGAGAGGTCGCGTACCCGGGCGGCGAAGTCGGCGGCCCGCTGCGCGTACGCCGGGTCGTCGGCGAGCAGTTCGCCGTATTCCTTGAGGGAGGAGCCGCAGCCGGCGGCGTTGACCACGAAGTAGTCGATGCCGGTGCCGGCGAAGGCGTCGACCAGGTCGCGGGCGAACCGGCGCGCCTCCTTCTCGCGCCCGTTGTGCAGACTCAGCGCACCACAGCAGCCCTGCCGGGCCGGGTTCAGCACCACCTCGCAGCCCTCGGCAGCCAGCACCCGGGCGGTCGCTGCGTTCACCCCGGGAAAGAAGGCGCTCTGCACGCAGCCGGTGAGCATCCCGACCACCGCCCGGCGCCGCCCGTACGCGGGCACCCGGTCCGGCGGCTTCGGTGCCCGGGTCAGCCGGGGGGCCAGTGCCTCCAGGGTGCCCAGCGTCGGCGCCAGCCGGGGGAGGAGGCCGGTCCGGGCGACCAGTGCGCGCAAACCGCTCGCCTGGTATGCGCGCAGCGGCCCACGCAGCAGCCGCAGCCGCCCCGGGTACGGGAAGAACGCGAAGACCGCCGCTCGTAGCGCCCGCTCCCGGGCCGACCGGCGGTGCCGGCGCTCCACCTGCTGCCGGGTGCGCTCGATCAGGGTGTCGTAGCGCACCCCGGACGGGCAGGCGGTGACACATGCCATGCAGCCGAGGCAGGCGTCGAAGTGCCCGACCATCTCCTTGGTCAGCGGTTCGCCCTCCAACCCCTGCCGGATCAGGTGGATCCGTCCCCGGGGCGAGTCCATCTCCTCGCCCCACAACACGTACGTCGGGAGGTCGGCAGGCAGAATCCGCAGTGGACGCAATCGGCGACCAATTCGGCCGGCGGCGGCCGGTGACCGTCGAACGCCGGTCCGGCTACGGGATCGTCGGGTGCCGGGCCGCCGACGGTCGGGTGGCCGGGTGCCGGGCCGCCGACGGTCGGGTGGCCGGGTGCGCGGCCGCCGACGGTCGAGTCGTCGGGTGCCGGGCCGAGCAGCCCGAGCACGTCCCGGGGTGCCCTGGCCGGTCGCATGCCGCCCGGCTTCGGTAACTCTGGCGATGGCATCAGATTCCTCCCACGAAGCGTCCGGGCGCCAACCGCGCGTCGGGATCGAACTGCGCCTTGATCCGGCGCATCAGCTCCAGCCCGTCCACCGGGCCCCACAGGTCGACCCGGTCCCGCACCGGCTCGGGCGCGGTCAGCACCACGGCGTGCCCGCCGGCCTCGGCGGCCGCACCGCGCAGCTCCTCGACGATCCGGGCCACCCGGTCCGGATGGGCCGCCGCCGACAGGCCGGCGTAGAGGACCCCGGTGCCGGCCGAGCCGCGTACCCCGATCGGCAGCCCGTGCCGGTCGGCCGCCGCCCGGGCGGCGGCCAGCAGATCCGGAACGCCGGAGAGCACCCCGGTCAGCTTGAGCCCGGTGTCGCCGGGCCGCCACGGATACCGCCCCCACCACGGCGGCGCCTCGTCGGTCCACACCGCGCCGGCACCGAGCAGCCGGGCGGCGGCCGCGGCCCGGCCGGTGACCCCGCCGGGGGTGCCCTCGAGCAGCAGCACGGTCTCGTGACCGCCGCCGGGCGGCGCGTCGACCTCCAGCGCGGCCGGCACCAGTTGCGCCCCGAGGACTGCGGCGACCTGCCGGCCGACCCCGTCTGTCCCGGCGCCCGCCGTGTGGCACCGGACGTACGCCCGGGCGGCCGGCACGGGGTGCAGCCGGAAGACGCACTCGGTGACCAGGCCGAGGGTGCCGTACGCGCCGGTCACCAGCTTGCCGAGGTCGTATCCGGCAACGTTCTTCACCACCTTGCCCCCGGCGTGCGCCACCACCCCGTCGGCGCGGACCATGGTGACCCCGATCAGCAGGTCCCGAGCCGTGCCGTAGAGCATCCGGCGCGGCCCGCTCCCGTTCACCGCGACGGCGCCTCCGACGGTCCCGCCGAGCGGGTCGTCCAGCCCGAGCTGCTGGCCGGCGGGGGCGAGCGTCCGTTGGAGTTCGGCGAGCGGGGTACCGGCCCGGACCACCACGATGAGGTCGCCGGCGGCATGCTCGACCACGCCCGCCAGCCGTCGGGTCTGCACGATCATGTCGAGGGTGCGTGGCGGGTTGCCCCAGTCCGATCTGCTGCCGCCGCCCTGGAAGACCACGCTGAGCCCGAGCTCGGCGGCGGCCCGGAGCAGTGCCGCCGCCTGCCCGGTCGAGGCGGGCGCGGCGACGAACCGGGCCGGTACGCCACCGACCACGTCCGCCGGCCCGGCCAGGCGCACCGGTTCGACTGCGTCCACCGGTTCGGCCAGGCGCACCGGTTCGACTGCGTCCACCGGTTCGGCCAGGCGCACCGGTTCGACTGCGTCCACCGGTTCGGCCAGGCGGACCGGCTCGGCTGCTCCCACCGGCTCGGCTGCCCCCACCGGCTCGGCTAGCCGGACCGGCTCGGCTGCCCCCACCGGCCCGGCTGCGTCCACCGGTTCGGAGTCGGTGGTGCCGGAGGCTTCCGCGATCGCGGTCCGCAGCGCGTCGAGCTGTGCGGTGGTCGTGTCGTCGAGCTGCGGCATGGCTCAGAACACCTCCGCGAGGCCGGCCTCCTGTAGCGGATGCGCCCCCCGGCGCCGGCCGGGCACCTCGCCGCAGAGCCGGGGGGTGGGGAAGATCTTGCCGGGGTTGGCCAGCGAGCGGGGGTCGAAGGCGCAGCGCAGCAGCTGCATGGTCTCCAGGTCGTCGTCGGTGTACATCCGGGGCAGGTACTTCGCCTTGTCCATCCCGACACCGTGCTCCCCGGTGATCGACCCGCCGTACGCGACGCAGAGGTCGAGGATGGCGCCGGAGAGTTCCTCGGCCCGCTCCGCCTCCCCCTCGACGGCGTCGTCGAAGAGGACCAGCGGGTGCAGGTTGCCGTCCCCGGCGTGAAAGACGTTCGCCACCCGGATGCCCCGCTCGGCCGCGAGCTCACCGATCCGGCGCAGCACCTCCGGCAGCGCCGTCCGCGGGATCACACCGTCCTGCACGATGTAGTCCGGGCTGATCCGGCCGACCGCCGCGAAGGCAGACTTCCTGCCCTTCCAGAAGAGCGCCCGCTCGGCGTCGTCGGCGGCGAGCCGGATCTCGAACGCGGCATTGTCCCGGCAGAGCCGTTCCACCTCGGCGAACTGCGCCTCGACCTCGACGCCGGGGCCGTCCAGCTCGACGATCAGCACCGCGCCCGCGCCGGCCGGATAGTCGCAGTGCACCGCCGCCTCGGCCGCCTCGATGGCGAGCGCGTCCATCATCTCCACCGCCGCCGGCACCACCCCGGCCGCGATGATCGCCGAGGTCGCCGCCCCGGCAGCGTCCGTGCCGGGAAAGGCGGCGAGCAGCGTACGCACCGACTCCGGCGACCGGACCAGCCGCACGGTGACCTCCGTGGCGATTCCGAGCGTCCCCTCCGAGCCGACGAACGCGCCGACCAGGTCGTAGCCGGGGGTGTCCGGCGCCGGACCGCCGAGCCGGACCAGCGCGCCGTCCGGGGTGACCACCTCCAGCCCGAGCACGTGGTTGGTGGTGAAGCCGTACTTGAGGCAGTGCGCGCCGCCGGAGTTCTCCGCCACGTTCCCGCCGATGGAGCAGATCTGCTGGCTGGACGGGTCGGGCGCGTAGTGGTAGCCGTGTGGGGCGGCGGCCCGGGTGACCGCCAGGTTGATCACGCCGGGCTCGACCACGGCCCGCTCGTCGGCCGGAGCGATCTCCCGGATCGCGCGGAGCCGGGAGGTGACGATCAGCACCCCGTCGGCGTGCGGCAGGGCGCCGCCGGAGAGCCCGGTGCCGGAACCCCGGGCCACGAAGGGCACGCGCGCGGCCGCGCAGGCCCGGACCACCAGGGCGCACTCCTGCGCGGTGTGCGGCAGCACCACCAGCGCCGGCACCACCCGGTACCGCGCCAGGCCGTCGCACTCGTAGGTCCGTAGCCGGGCCCGGTCGTCGATGACCTGCTCGGCGTCGAGCGCACCGCGCAGCACTCCGGCCAGTCTCTCGATCGTCGCTGTGGCCATTGCCGACCTCCGGTTCCGCCTGGTGCGGTCGATCCTGGGGCGGGGCGGTGTTCAGGGCAGCGGGGCGGTGCTCAGGGCAGCGGGCAGTGCTCAGGGCATCCGTTCGTAGGCGGGCAGGGTGAGGAAGTCGACGAAGTCGTCGGCGACCGCGACCTCCATGAACAGGGCGCGGGCCTCGGCGTACCGGCCGGGGTCGTCGCCGAGCCTGCCGACCTCCTCGTCGGCGATCCGCTCGACGAGCTCCCGGGTCACCCGGGCACCGGTGTCGAGCGTCACCTCGTTGTGCAGCCACTGCCAGACCTGCGACCGGGAGATCTCGGCGGTGGCGGCGTCCTCCATCAGGTTGAAGATGGCGACCGCGCCCGAGCCGGCCAGCCAGCTCGCCAGGTACTGGATCCCGACGCTGACGTCGTTGCGCAGCCCCGCCTCGGTCGGCGCGCCGGGGGTGGCGGCCACGTCGAGCAGGTCGGCGGCGGTCACCCGTACCTCGTCGCGGGTCCGGTCGAGCTGGTGCGGTCGGTCGCCGAGGACACCGTCGAAGACCTCCCGGCAGACCGGCACCAGGTCGGGGTGGGCCACCCAGGAGCCGTCGAAGCCGTCGTTCGCCTCCCGGGTCTTGTCGTCCCGGACCTTCGCCAGCGCCGTCTCGTTGACCTGCGGGTCGCGCCGGCTGGGGATGAACGCCGCCATACCGCCGATCGCGTGCGCGCCGCGCCGGTGACAGGTCCGCACCAGCAGTTCGGTGTATGCCCGCAGGAACGGTGCGGTCATCGTCACCGCGTTGCGGTCCGGCAGCAGGAACTCGCTGCCCCGGGTACGGAACTTCTTGATCACGCTGAACATGTAGTCCCAGCGGCCCGCGTTCAGCCCGGCGGAGTGCTCGCGCAACTCGTAGAGGATCTCGTCCATCTCGAACGCGGCCGGGATGGTCTCGATCAGCACGGTGGCCCGGATGGTGCCGCGCGGGATGCCCAGCCACTCCTGCGCGGCGCCGAAGACGTCGTTCCAGAGCCGCGCCTCCAGGTGACTCTCCAGCTTCGGCAGATAGAAGTAGGGCCCGGAGCCGGCGTCGAGCTGCGGCCGCGCGCAGTGGAAGAAGTAGAGGCCGAAGTCGACCAGGGCACCGGCGATGCGCTCCCCGTCGACCAGGATGTGCTTCTCCGGCAGATGCCAGCCGCGCGGCCGGACCACGATGGTCGCCAGGTCGCCGTCGCGCAGCCGGTAGTGCTTCCCCTCCGGCGTCCGCAGCTCCAGCTTGCCGGCGATCGCGTCCCGAAGGTTGAGCTGCCCCTCGACGACGTTCTGCCAGAGCGGGGTGTTGGCGTCCTCGAAGTCGGCGAGCCAGACCTTGGCGCCGGAGTTGAGCGCGTTGATGGTCATCTTGGCGTCGGTCGGACCGGTGATCTCGACCCGCCGGTCGACCAGCCCGGGTGCCGGTTCGGCGACCCGCCAGTCGCCGGAACGGATCCCGGCGGTCTCGGGGAGGAAGTCGAGGGTGCCATCCGCGGCCAGCGCCGCCGCCCGGTCGGCGCGTCGGGCCAGCAGGTCCCGGCGGCGGTCGTCGAACGACCGGTGCAGCCGGGCCAGGAAGTCGAGCGCCCCGGGCGTGAGTATCTCCTCGTAGCGGTCGCTCCGCGTCCCGGTGACCTGGACGCCCTGCGGCAGGTTCATCGCCGACCTCCTCGTGGGTGATCTCCTCAGGGTACGGCGCGCGGGGCCGTCCGGCCCGTTACGACCGACCCGCACGCCGGGCGACCCGCACGCCGGGGCGGCCATGCGTCTCCGGCGGCTCGCTCAGCGGATCGCGCCACCATTGGCCCGGCAGGTGTCCCGGACGTGCCAAAAATCGCTCAGGTAGTCGTCGTGGATGCCCCGGCCCATGACCCGAAGCATCGCCTCGTCGGCCTGGCGTAGCGCCGAGACGTTGTAGTTGTGGCTGCCGGTGAAGACGCGGGGCACGATGTCGTCGTCGTACGCGCCGTCGATCAGCATGTACTTGTTGTGCGTGCGGATGTCCCGGCCCGGCCCGACGTTGTAGTTGCACCTGGTGAGCTGGACGTTGCTGCCCAGCGCGTTCAGCACGCCGCTGTTGGCCTCGCTGTAGACGACGTCGACCCAGCAGCCGGCGTTGCGCAGCGCGGTGAGCCGCCTGGCCACCTCGGGCCGGTTGAACGAAAACATGTTGACCCGTACGTCGGTCTGCCGCCGGGTGCCGTTGTCGTCGTAGGAGCAGGAGCGCACGGTGTCGAGGACGCTGACGATGGTGTCGGTGGCCGGGTCGCCGACCGGCTGGCCGGAGCGCTCCCGCCGGGGAAAGAAGTAGGCCCGGTAGGTGGAGCCGGTCGGGGTGCTCCGGTAGTAGTTGTTGTTCCCGCCCGAGGTGTGCCGGTAGGACCGCAGGTCCGCGAAGTAGCTCCGGTACGCCTGGTACGTCGTGGCGTCGCTGAAGGTCAATCCGTTGTTGTACGCCTCGTTCGCGTCCCACCAGCCCAGGTTCGCCGAGCCCTGGAAGACCACGTTGGAGACGGTCGAGCCGTTGTTCAGCACGATGCTGGAGGCGGTCAGGAACTTGTTGTGGTTGTACGCCGTCACCGAGGAGTCGGTGTAGTCGATCCGCCGGGTGCCGATGCAGCCCCGGTCGGCGCCGGGGAACTGGTCGGAGCAGTGCACGATGTAGGACGAGGCGCTGTCGTCGTTGCCGAGCACCGGCGACAGCCGCTGGTACGGCCGCTGGCTGACCTGCTCGTGGTCGAGGATGATTTTGACGCGTACCCCCCGCTGATGCGCGTTCAGCAGGCGTCCGGGCAGATCCGGCGTACTGGCCGAGTCGGTGACGTCGGTGACGCCGAACCCGAACCAGGACATCTGGATCTCGCCGCCGGCCGGCACCCGGTCGATGATCCGGGCGAGTTGGATGAAGATCGCGTTCTGCTGCGTGGCCGACCCGGTCGGCCGGTTGAAGACCGCGTCGTTCATCGTCGGATCGGGCTCGGCGGCGCCGGCCGGACCGCCACCACCCACCGCCGGTACGCCGAGCGTGCCGGCGGCGAGCATGAAGACGAGTGCCGAACGGGCGACCGATCGCGACGAAAATCTACATATCCGCATGGCTGGATGATGCCATCCCGGTGTGACCGACGGAACCTCCGATTCCGGAAGGGATCCGGCACCGCCCGGAGTTGACCCGGAGGTGAACGCTCCGGACGTCGACGTGGTGGTGATCGGCGCCGGTCAGGCGGGACTCTCCGCCGGCTACTTCCTCCGCCGGGCCGAATTCGCCCCGGAGACCGGCTATGTGTTGCTCGACGGCGGCACCGGGCCGGGCGGTGCGTGGCGGGACCGCTGGCCGACGCTGCGGATGTCCGCCGTGCACGGCGTGCACGACCTGCCCGGCCGGCCGCTCGGCGAGATCGACCCCGACCGGCCCGCCGCCGAGGTGGTCTCCGACTACTTCGCCGCGTACGAGCGGGAGTTCGCCCTCCCGGTGCACCGTCCGGTCAACGTGACCTCGGTACACGACCTGCCCGACGGCCGGCTCGCGGTGGTCACCGACGCCGGGCGGTGGCATACCCGGGCACTTGTCAACGCGACCGGCACCTGGCGGCAGCCGTTCTGGCCCTACTACCCCGGGCAGGAGGCGTTCGCCGGCCGGCAACTGCACACCGCCGACTACCGGGGCCCGGCGGAGTTCGCGGGGCGCCGGGTGGTGGTGGTCGGCGGCGGCACCTCCGCGCTCCAGTTGCTGGACGAGGTCGCCGCGGTGGCCGCCGAGACCCGGTGGGTGACCCGGCGCGCACCGGAGATCGCCGACGGCGCGTACACCCCGGAGTGGGGCCGGGCCGCGGTGGCCCGGGTCGACGCCCGGGTCCGGGCCGGCCTGCCGCCGACCAGCGTCGTCGCCGCCACCGGTCTGATGTGGACACCGCAGCTGCGCCGGATGCGGGCCGAGGGCCTGCTGCGCCGGCTGCCGATGTTCGACCGGATCACTCCCGACGGGGTCGTCTGGCCCGACGGCGGCAGCTTCGCCGCCGACGTCATCCTCTGGTGTACCGGTTTCCGGGCCGTGCTCGGCCACCTCGCCCCGCTGAAACTGCGCGCCCCCGGCGGCGGCATCCTGATGGACGGCACCCGGGTCGTCGCCGACGAGCGGATCCACCTGATCGGTTACGGGCCGTCGGCCAGCACGATCGGCGCCAACCGGGCCGCCCGCGCCGCCGTACGCGATCTTGCAAGGAAGGGCCCCCGCTTATCGTTTTCTGTTGTAGCGGGGGCCCTTCCTAACACCTCGGGCGCCGAGGGTGCCGCATAGCACGCCCCGCCGGGCGGCTCACCGGATTTGACGAATGAGGGTGGAAGCGGCAACGTAGGGCAAGTACGGCCCGTCGCGCCAGGTCGACGACCGCGGGGTGCGGCGGATACCGGCCGTACCCAGGCGTCAGCCCGGTCCGCCCACACGTGGACCAGACGAGTGGGCTGGCTACATGACCGATGGCCGCCGTGATGTCCGAAGGCCCCAGTTGGCCTGACTCGGGTGCCCGGTGTACGCCCGCCGGATGGGCGCACGGGCCGCACACGAAAAATCCACGAGGAGTCTCCATGCTCACCATGACCGAGAACGCCGTACTCGTGATCCGGGACCTGACCGCGCAGCAGGAGGTGCCGGACGGAGCCGGCCTGCGCATCGCCAGCGACCTCAACGCCGGGTCGCTCAACCTCTCCCTGGCCACCAGTCCGGCCCAGGGCGACCAGGTGGTGGACAGCGACGGGGCGCGGGTCTTCCTCGACCCGCAGGCCGCGCAGATCCTCGACGACAAGGCGCTGGACGCCGCGGTCGACGCGCAGGGCGCGGTGCAGTTCGGCTTCGCGGAACAGGGCCCGACGGCCGCCGTCTGACCCACACCCGCAGGCACGCCCGGCACCGGGCCGCCCACCGGATGGGAATGCCCGGGGGCGGCCCGCTTCCGGTCCGGTACAGTCCAGCCGTGCATCGCTGCTTTCCGATCACCCCGCCCCCGCGCTCCTGAGCGGGGCGACAACCCCGGCGTGTCGTGTCGATCCGGCCGACGCGCCGTTCCCTACTGGGTGATCCCGGGCTCGCCCCGCTTCCGCGACCGATTCCCCCTCTCGTCGCAGGAGCGCGAACCCTCATGCACACCTCCACCGCACCGCTGGCCGCCGCGCGCCGCCGCTCCGGTGCCGGCCTCTGGTTTCTGGTCATCTCTGGCACGTTGTGGGGCACGGGCGGACTGACCGGCACCCTGCTCCGGCAGGACACCGGACTCTCCCCCATCGCGGTGGCCGGCTACCGGCTCGCCGTCGGCGGGGCTCTGATCGTGTGCCTCCTCGTCGTCACCGGCCGCCGGCCGCCGCGTGGTCGGGCGGCCTGGTCCCGGATCGCCTGGTACGCCGTACTGGCCGCCGTCTACCAAACCTGCTATTTCTGCGCGGTGTCGCTGACCTCGGTCAGCCTCGCCACGCTCGTCACCATCGGCGCCGCACCGATGCTCGTCCTCGCCGTGGAGGCGGTCACCGGCCGACGCCGACCGGACCGCTCGACGGCCGCGACCTGTGCGCTGGCGGTCGGCGGACTGGCCGCGCTGGTCGGGCTGCCGGCCGGCGGCTTCGGGCCGCTCGCGGTGTTCTCCAGTACGCTGCTCGCGCTCGTCTCCGCAGCCGGGTTCGCCGCGATCACCCTGCTCGGCGCCAGGCCCGTGTCCGGAGTGGACGACCTCGCCGGCGTCGGGTACGCCTTCACCCTCGGCGGGCTGTTGCTGGTGCCGGTGGCCGCCGGCACGGGCGGACTCGGCTTCGATCCGGCTCCGGCCGCCCTCGCCCTGCTGGTCGCGCTCGGGACCGGGCCGACCGCACTGGCGTACCTGCTCTACTTCCGAGGGCTGCGTACCGTCCGGCCCGGCACCGCGGCGCTGCTGGCGCTGCTGGAGCCGTTGGTCGGTGCGGTACTCGCCGCGCTGCTGCTCGGTGACCGGCTCGGCCCGGTCGGCGTGTTCGGCGCGGTGCTGCTCGGGGTGGCGGTGGCGCGCGCCGCCCGGTCTAGCCGCTCCGGTCTAGCCGCTCCGGTCTAGCCGCTCCGGTCTAGCCGCTCCGGTCTAGCCGCTCCGGTCTAGCCGCTCCGGTCTAGCCGCTCCGGTCTAGCCGCTCCGGTCTAGCCGCGCGGTCGGACCTCCGCCGACCCGTTTCCTGCCCGCGACCGGTCGGGCAGGGAACGGGCCGGCACCAGCCGGTGCCACCGGCCGCCGGTCGGGCCATCTCCCGCGGTGGCGGACCGGGTCGGGTCGGTGAGCCGGACCAGTTCCGGCAGGACCAGGCCGAGCGGGGCGTCGACGGTGAGTTCCGCGTAGTCGTCGCCCCTGGTCGGACCCTGGTTGACGATCACCACGGGGATGCCGAGCCGGGCCGCCCGGATCACGAACCGGCGGCCGGACATCACGGTCAGGGAGGAGCCGAGCACCAACAGTAGGCGCGCCCGCTCGACCAGATCGAAGCAGGCTCGGACCCGGTCTGCCGGCACGGACTCGCCGAAGAAGACGACGTCCGGCTTGAGTATGCCGCCGCGACACGCCTGGCAGTCCACGGTCCGGAAGTCGTCAACCATCGCGTCCGGCAGTTCGACGTCGCCGTCCGGGTTGACGGTGTCGGAGCGGGCGGCGAACCGGGGATTGGCGGCCCGCAGCCGGCGGTCCAGCGCCTCCCGGTCGGTGGTGTCACCGCAGCCGAGGCAGATCACCCGGGCCAGGCTGCCGTGCAGCTCGATCACGGAGCCGGCGCCGCCCGCCTGGTGCAGTCCGTCGACGTTCTGGGTGAGGATCCCGGCGAGCAGGCCGCGCCGGTCGAGTTCGGCGAGGGCCCGGTGCCCGGCGTTCGGCGTGGCCCGGACAATGGTGCGCCAGCCGAGGTGGCTGCGCGCCCAGTACCGGCGCCGGGCCCGCGGATCGCCGACGAACGTCTGGTACGTCATGGGGGTGTGCCGGCGCAGCGCCCCACTCGGTCCCCGGTAGTCGGGAATGCCCGAATCGGTGGAGATGCCGGCGCCGCTGAGCACCACAACCTCGCCGCCGGTCAGGAGGTGCGCCAGCGGGGCGTACGCGTCGGCGTTCCGATTGTCCACCCGTCCATGCTGCCTCGCGGCCCGCCGGAGCGGCGAGCGGGCCGGAGCGGCGAGCAGGCCGGAGCGGCGAGCGGGCCGGATCACTGCACGATCGTGCATCCGGTGCCGGGGGCGACGGTGCGGCGTCAACCGGTGGGTGCTGGCTCGATCGCGGAGTGCTGAAGGTGAGCGGCTCCGACAGTGGGCTCATCGGGTAGCCCGAGCCGACCAACGCGGCCGCGCGTACCGCGACGGTGTGTTCGGTGCCCGGCGTGAGCGCGGTGAAGGTGACGGTGTCGAACGGCATCGAGGAGAAGCCCTGCCCCTCGCCGTCGACCAGCCGCAGCATCGAGTAGCGGAAGACCGGGCCGTCCGGGTGCGTCCAGGTCAGGGTGGCGCTGGTCGGGGTGATGCCGGTGGCCAGCGGCCGGCCGGGCGGTGGAAGCGGGATCAGCGGGTCGGTCTGCGCGGGCACGGCCGGCAGGACCGGCAGGGCCAGGGCGAGGTGGTGGGGTGCGGGAGGGCGGGCAGCTTGCGTCGCGCTGTCCAGAGTTGGTGTCCTCGATCGGACAGGCGTACTAAGTGTGGTCAAACGTTGACGGAGAGTAATGTCGGCTCCGGGTAGGTACCGCCCCGGGGCTCGCCACCGCTCGCTGTGGCAACGCCCCGCGATCCCTCGTCCACGGGCCGACAACCGGCCCGAGCAGCAAGGAGCACCACCATGTCCGAGAAGAGCGAGGCCCCACAGGTGGCGGTCGACGAACAGCCACCCGCCGCCATCAACGAACTGCCCGCCGAGGGTATCGAGGCGGACGGGGTGGACGTCGCGGCCGTGCCCGCCACCGCCGCCGGACTGCCGGCCACCGCCCAGGGCCACTTCGCGGTGGTGAACGCGAACGGAACGCTCGCCCGGGGCTTCGGGGTGGTCTCGTCATCCCGCATCACCACCGGCCAGTACCAGGTGGTCTTCATCCAGCCCGTGGCCCGGTCGGCCTTCATCGCCACCCTCGGCCTGACCGGCAGCGTCGGCGGGTCACCACCCGGCGAGATCGCCGTCGTCGGCCGGGCCGGCAACCCGGCCGGGGTCTTCGTGCAGACCTGGAACAGTTCCGGCGTGCCCGCCGACCGCTCGTTCCACCTGCACGTCTCGTCCTGAGTCGTACTCACCCGACGCCCGGCCGGCGCGCCACCGGCCGGGCCTCGGAGGGCCAGGCGGCACCGCCTGGCCCCGGTCCCCGCGGCGCGGCCCGGCGCCGCGGGGACCGTCCATCCCGGCGGGAGTACAGGCATTGACAAGAAGGCAGCGTTCGACAAGGAGATGGCAGCGTTCGACAAGGAGATGGCGTTCGACAAGAAGGTGGCGTTCGACAAGAGCGCGCGGCGCCGCCGGTGAAAGTGGCGTCGCCGCGCTCTGGCCGTCTCCCGTCCGCGCAGCCCAACGGCGGTACGCCAGCGGGGACCTGGCTCGGCCGGTTGACCGTCGTGGCCGTTCCGGCTAGTTGTGGGGTTTCCCACCGCCCCCGAAAGCAAACCCGGTGCGACGTCCGACCCTGGTAAAGGCGCCCCGCCGCATCCCGACCGGCCCAGCGGTCACTCAGGTCACAGCCAACCGGGAATCATCGCCCCGGATTCGGGGTAAGAATTCGGCCATGGAGCACTTCACGATCGCCACCGTCGCACAGGAGAGCCCGGACTTCCGCCGGGTGTTGTGGACCGGCAAGCACACCCAGTTGGTCATCATGACGATCCCGCCGGGCGGCGAGATCGGCGAAGAGGTTCACGAGGACATCGACCAGATCCTCACGTTCGTCAGCGGCACCGGCGAGGCCCGGGTCAGTGGGCAGACTCGCAAGGTGGCCCAGGGCGACCTGGTTGTCGTGCCGGCCGGGCGGAAGCACAACTTCGTCAACACCGGCCCCAACCCGCTGGTGCTCTACACCATCTACGGCCCTCCGGAGCACGCGGACCACGCGGTGCACCACACCAAGGAGGAGGCCGATGCGATGGAGGAGGCCGGCAAGGACGAGCCGCCGACCGGCTGACCGCGCTATCGCGGTTGATCGGCGAGAAGGTCCAGGGTGAGCGCGGCGGTCCAACTGAACGCAGGGGAGCCGATCCCGGCGCCGGTGCCGGGATGGAAGTACTCGTAATACCCGGAGTGCCGGACCAGGTGCAGCAGGGCCGAGCGGAGCGTCTCGGCCAGCTGCTCCCGGCCGTGCGTCCGCAGCCCGAGGCGGAGCAACCAGTTGATGTTGAACCAGACCGGGCCGCGCCAGTACCGCAACGGGTCGAAGTCGGCCGCCGACCGGTCGTAGCTCGGCACCGGCATGCCGGCGTCGATCCCGAACCGGGCCGACCCGATCGCGGCGACCAGGCCGGCCACCTGCGCCACCGGTAGCTCGGGCAGGACCAGCGGCAGCAGACCGTTGACGCACCGGGCGGCGCTGCGCCGCCCGGTGCGGACGTCCAGGGCGTGGAACATGCCGGTGGCCGGATCGAAGAGCCGTTCCGCGAGCTGCCGGGTGATGTCGCGCGCCCGCGCCCGGTGCGGCGCCGGGTCGGCGCCGACGACCTCGGCGATCCGGGCCAGCGTCACCTCGGCCAGGCCGCGCAGCGCGTTGAAGCCGGGGCACTCGACCAGGAACGGATGCCGCGCCCCGAGTTCCGCGTCCCGGTAACCCCCGTCCCGGTACGACAGCGCGATGCTCAGGTAACGGGCATAGTCGTCGTCGGTCGGGCGGTGGTCCGAGGAGACCACCTGGATGTCCCGCCGGGTGTACCGGTGCAGCACCTCGACCGCCAGCGGTACGGCGGCGAGCGCCTCGTCCCAGGCCGGGCTGTTGTCGAGCCCGGACTCCCACGGGTGCACGATGGCGGCGAGCCCGGCCCCACCCACGTCCCGGCAGGTGGTCAGGTATTCCTGCTGGGCGACGAGGCGCGGATAGAGCCAGCCCAGCTCCTCGGCGGCCGCATCGCCCGGCGCACGCCGGTAGACCTCCCAGGCACCGACCGCGTGCACGGGTGGCTGGACGATTCCGCTGCTCGGCCTGCCCGACCCGGCCTCGTTGCCCGGCCACCCGGCCCCGCCACCCGGCGCCCGGACCGCGCGGCGCGGACCGGCACCGTTGCCGTCCTGCGCCGCCGGATCCGTGGCGTACGGGGTGCCGCCGGTCCAGAAGGACGGGCCCGGGAAGTAGTCGCGTTCGGTGACCCCGGGGTCGAAGACGATGTGCGGGACCCGCCCGTCCGGCCACTGCGCCTCGAAGAGGCTGCGCAGGTCCTGCCAGGCCCGCTCCGGCGCGACGTGCGCCAGCCCGACGCCGATGAAGCCCGCGTCCCAGCTCCACTGGTGCGGATAGAGGGTGCGCGAGGGCACCGTGTGGGTCCCGGTCCAGTTGGCGTCCAGGATCGCGGCGGCACCGCGCCACGTCTGCGCGTCGGCGTCGCCGAGCTGGCGTGGTAGGTCGGGGGATTCCGTCGATCCGGTCGCCCGGACGTGCTTCGCGGCGTGAGACATAACCAGTCAACGCCTACCGTCGGCGCACCGTCGTTGTCAACTTTCGGCCCGCCCCGCGAACTGCCCGGTCCGCCCCGCGAACTGCCTGCGGCCGTTCATCCGGCGACCGGCAGGCTGTCCACGTCGACGGTTTCCGGGTATTTCAACCCGGCGCCGGTGTTGAGCACCACCACCCGCTCGTCGGAGCGGAGCCAGCCGCCGGCCCGCAGCTGCCGCACGGCGGTGAGGCAGGCGGCCCCCTCCGGGCAGAGCAGCAGACCCTCCTGCGCGCCGAAGTCGTGCAGGTCGGCGAGGATCGCCTCGTCGTCGACGGCGATCGCCGTGCCGGCGGTGTCCCGGAGCGCGTCCAGGATCAGTTCGTCGCCGAGCGGCGCGGGCACGTTGATGCCGAAGGCGACGGTCCAGGCGTCGGCCCACGGCTCGGCGCGGCGTGCCCCGGCCCCGAAGGCGCGCACGATCGGCGCGCAGCCGGTCGACTGTACGGCGACGAGCCGGGGGAGGGCCTCGCCGATCCAGCCGAGTTCCCGCAGCTCGTGCAGGGCCTTGTGGATGCCAATCAGCCCCACCCCACCGCCGGTCGGATAGACGATCACGTCGGGCACCTGCCAGCCGAGCTGCTCGACGATCTCGTACCCCATGGTTTTCTTCCCCTCCAGCCGGTAGGGCTCCCGGAGGGTGCCGACGTCGAAGATCCCGCCCTCCTCCGGCGAGCCGGCCGAGGCGGCGATCAGCTTGCCGGCGTACCGGCCGGCGTCGCTGATCAACCCGTCGATCAGGTGCAGTTCCGCGCCGGCGGCCAGGCACTCCCGCCGGGTGATGGTGGGCGCACCGAGTGGCATCGCGATGGTCGCCCGCAGCCCGGCCCGGGTCGCGTAGCTGGCCCAGGCGGCACCCGCGTTTCCGTTGGTCGGCATGGCCACGTGCCGGATGCCCAACTCCCGAGCGCGGGAGACGCCCACCGCCGCGCCCCGGGCCTTGAACGAACCGGTCGGCATCAACCCCTCGTCCTTGACAAGCAGCCCGGGTACGCCGATCGATTCGCCGTACCGCGCCGCCGGCAGCATCGGGCTCCACCCCTCGCCGAACGTGGTGACGTGCCGGTCCTCGGCGATTGGCAGCAGTTCCCGATAGCGCCAGAGATCGGCCGGACGTCTCGCCAGCGCGGCCGGGCCCACCGCGCCGCGTACCGCCGTCAGGTCGTAGCGGGCCAGCAGGGGCGAGCCGCACGAGCAGAGGTTCTGCGGGCGGTCCGCGTCGTAGGTGCTGTCGCAACGCGGACAGTGCAGGTGCGTCAGGTACACCGGGCGGCCTCCCATTCGGTCCTTCTGATGATCCCCGGCCGTGTCACCGACGCGCACGGTAACCGCCGGCCGTCCGGATCACTCTTTCGGGCCTGCCGCCGGCCCCGGTTCGACGGCGAGCCAGTGGCGGCTGCGCCGACCCGGGCGGTAGCCGGCGTCCAGCCGCTTCGCCACCACCCCGGTCAGGCCCTGCTCGCGGCTGGCCTCGAGCGCGTACCGGCCACCGCCGGGAAAGTACGGTGGCGTCTGCCAGTGCGGCCCGGACAGGGCCAGGCCGTCGAGCAGTTCGCGGCGCTGCGCGTACGGCAGCTCCAGGCTGCTCGTCCCCTCCAGCCACAGCAGGTCGAAGATCAGGTACTGGCTGCCGTCCCGCACCGGACCCGCTCCGCCCGGTCCGGACGCTGCCGCCGGGCGGACCCGCCCAGCCCGGTCGAAGGTGACCAGCTCGCCGTCGAGCACCGCCTCGATCGGGGCCAGCACCTCGGCCAGTTCGCGCAGCTGCGGGTACGCCGGCAGGAGATCGTCGTCGGTGCCGGAGCGCAGCCGCAGCCGGCCACCGGAGACGTACCCGATCGCCCGCAGGCCGTCCCAGCGCATCTCGTAGCCCCACGCGGCGTCGTCGGGCGGAAGCGTCGCCGCCGCCGTCGCCAGCATCGGGCGGATCCGCTCCGGCATCGACTGCCAGCCCGGCGGGGCCGGATCCAGCCGGCGGACCATCCAGTCCCGCTCGGTGCCCCCGCCGCCCCGCCGGTCGCCACCCCTGCCCGACCCGCCGGCCCGGGTCGTCCGGAACAGCACGTAGCGCCCGGAGACCCGCCCGCCGCGCAACTGCACCAGCACCTCGTCGTCGCGCCACTTCTCGCAGGTGTAGTCGCCGCGGTCGAAGAGCGTCATCCGGCCGCCGCCGTACTCGCCGGCCGGGATCTCGCCGGAGAAATCGAGGTATTCGAGCGGATGGTCCTCGGTGTGTACGGCCAGGTGGCTGCGTCCCGGCTCGCGGGGCAGCCCGCGCGGCACCGCCCAGGAGGCGAGGGCGCCGTCCCGCTCCAGTCGCAGGTCCCAGTGCAGGGCGCGCGCGTGGTGCTGCTGGATCACGAACCGGCCCCCGGGCTGCCCGTCGGCCGGTGTCGCCGCCGGCTTCCGGACCGCCGGCTGCGGCACCGGCTCGGGGGTACGCGCCGGGTCGCGCCTGCGCCGGTATTCGTCCAGCCGGTCCGACATACCGCCATTCTCCGCCCTTCCACCGCCGGGTGCCGGCTCGCGGCTTCGGACGCCGGATGCCGGACGCGGGATGCCGGATGCCGGATGCCGGATGCCGGATGCCACGATTGTGTGGATGCCACAGCTGCCCGGATGCCGGATCATGTGAGGCATGGTGCCGCCGTGCCCGGGTAGGAGAGGCCACATGACGTCTGCCATCGACCAGCCCACCGTCCAGCTGCCCAGCGAGGTCCGGATGCCGATGCTCGGCTTCGGCACCTGGCAACTCACCGGCCGGCGCGCGTACGAGGCCGTCCGGGAGGCGCTCGACGTCGGCTACCGGCATCTCGACACCGCCACCATGTACGGCAACGAGGACGAGGTGGGCCGGGCCATCCGGGACAGCGGGCTTTCCCGGCAGGACGTCTTCGTCACCACGAAGCTGCCGCCGGAGCGGGCCGGTCGGGAGCGGGAGACCATCGCCGCCAGCCTGGCGGCGCTCGGTACCGACTACGTCGACCTCTGGCTGATCCACTGGCCACCCGGGCGGGACCGGGCCAGCATCGCGAGCTGGCGGGAGCTGCTCGCCGTCCGGGACGAGGGGTTGGCCCGGGCGGTCGGGGTGAGCAACTACGACACCGGCCAGCTCGACATGCTCGTCGAGGCGACCGAGGAGGCGCCGGCGGTGAACCAGATCCGCTGGGGTCCGGCGCTCTACGACTCGCGCCGGCTCGACGAGCACCGGGAGCGGGGCGTGGTGTTGGAGGGGTACAGCCCGTTGAAGACGACCGACCTGCACGATCCCGTGCTGGTGGAGATCGCCCGGGACCACGGGGTGAGTACGGGTCAGGTGGTGCTGCGCTGGCACATCGAGCACGGGGTGGTGGTGATCCCGAAGTCGGGGACCCCGTCGCGGATCAGGGAGAACTTCGATGTGTTCGGTTTCTCGCTGAGCGAGGGCGAGCTGCGCCAACTCGACGCGATGGGCCGGTGAACCCGACGCGTATCTGGATGGACCGGTGAACCGACGCGTACCGGGAAAGGCCGGGTCGGCCGGCACCCGCTCCCCGGTACGCCGCTTCGGGTCGTCCGGTCGCCGACGGTTACCCTGGCCGGCAACCGCCGCCGGGCGTCGCCCGCGCGTCCGGCCCGCGCGTGCCGCGCCCGCCGGACCGCGGGTCGTCGGGGACCCGGGCGGCGCGAGAGGAGGTGCGGGGTGTACGACCAGTTGTTCGGCGGAGGCTTCGGCCAGCCCGGGCCGGGAGAGACTGGACCGGCCGACGGCGGACCGGAGCCGGATTTCGTCACCTGGCTGCTCTACCTCGACCGGGCCGAGGATCCGGCCTGGCTCGCCGGCCTGGCCCGCTGGTGGTACGACGAGACGTGCCGGCTGCTGCTGCCGTTCGTGCATCCGGCCGGCGCCGCCGCGCCGGCGACCTCGCTGACCGCGTTCGAGCAGGACGCCACCGGACGGGGCCGGCGTCGCCGGCCAGGGCGGTGGGTGGACGGACTCACCGCCGACTGTGCCCAGCTCTCGGCCCGGTGGTTCGATGCCGCGCCGGGTGCGATCGCCTCGGAGATGGACGTCTTCCTCGACCGGTTCGCCGGGCGGCGGCACGTCCGGCTACAGATCTCGATCGGTTTCGAGGGGCGGTCCGGAGGACTGCCCCTGGTGTTGCCGGCACTGGTGGAACTGGCCCGGTTGGTCGGCGACGCCGCTGATCCGGCGTACGGCGAGATCGTGGTGAACGCCGGCCTGGTCGCTCCGGCGACGATGCTGGACGCGGCGCTGGGCCGCTCGGCGGAGGAGTCCGCCGCGCAGAGCCGTGGTTACCTGCGCGGCTACGAGTGGGTGACGGTCTGCCCCCGGGAACTCGCCGCCGGGCTGGGCGGAGCGGACCGGCTCCGGGTGTCCGGCGCGTTCGCCGAGGTGCGCCCGTTGACGCACGGTGGTCTGCTGCTGCGGGCGACGGACGATCCTGCCGACTACCGGGCGGACCGGGTCAGGGGTGCGTTCCGGGCCCTGGCTCCGGTGCTGCCACCCGGGCTGCCGGGCGCCCTGCCCACGGTGCCGCCGGCCGGGTCGGCGGTGCTGTCGGCGGTGCCCGGGGTACTCGCCGGCGACCCCGGCGGGCACGACCTGAGCCGGGTGGTCTTCGCCGATCCCCGGACCCTCGACCGGCACCTTCCCGGCCAACGCCTCAGCCTGGGCCCCGGCCTCGCCAATCGCTGACCGGGCTCCTGCCACCGGCGCGGTGGCAGGAGCCCGTGAACCGTCGGGCCGGAGCCCCTGATCGTCAGCTCGGGGTCAGGCCCGGCTGCAGGCCGCGCCGTTCAGGCTGAACGAGGTCGGCGACGCGTACGTGCCGCTGAACGTGCCCTGGTAGCCGAAGGAGGCCGTGCCACCGGGCGCGATGGTGCCGTTCCAACTGATGTTGCGGGCGGTCACCGCGGAGCCGCTCTGCGAGACGGTCGCGTTCCAGCTGTTGGTGACCTGCTGCCCGGAGGGCAGGTTGTAGGTGAGCGTCCAGCCGTTGATGGCGCTGGAGCCGGTGTTGCTGATGGTGACCGAAGCGGTGAAGCCGTTGTTCCAGGAGTTCGCCGTGTAGGCGACCCGGCAGGAGCTGCCGCCCGGCGGGTTGGTCGGCGGGTTGGTCGGCTGGCCCGTGGGCGGGTTGGTGGGCGGCGGGTTGCCGCCGCCGTTGACCGAGGCGGAGAAGGAGTTCACGGCGAGACCGGTGCCGCCGATCCACGGTTCGAAGCCGGCCTGGATGCTGGTCAGGTACCACGAGTTCGTGATCGCACCGCGGTTGCGCACGTCGTTGATGAAGTCCAGCACGCTGAAGCTCCAGCTGGTGATCGGCGACGGCGCGAGGTAGGAGACGACATTGTTGCCGCCGTTGTTGCCGCGCCACACGTCCCAGGTGCGGCCGGCGACGGTGGCGGTGCCGACCGAGGAGCCGATCGGCTGGATCGAGCCCTGTCGGTTGAACCAGATCATGATCTCCATCTGGTTGACGCCGTCCCGCTTGGGCGTGGGGTCGAGCCAGATGTCGTAGGAGGCGTTGTAGGTGGCGCCACTGACGTAGGTGTAGTTGATGCTGCTGTTCGCGCTGCTGATCTGGCTCACCTGCATCGGCAGGTTGGTGCCGGGCGAGCAGTTGGTGTAGTGGCAGCCGAGGAAGACCGAGGGGTACGACACCGGGGCGCCGCTGGTGCTGCCCTGGCCGTCCTGTCGGGTGATGGAGAAGCCGGTGTCGGTGACGTTGATGCACTGCTGGGCGGTGGTGCCCCAGCGGTTGTTCTGCACCACGTACCGGCCCTGGATGGTGGTGGAGCCGTACTGGTCGCAGATCTGGACGTCGGCCTGAGCGGGGCCGGCGGAGGTGAGTACGGCGATCGTGCCGGTGACGAGCAGACCGGCGAGGGCCGCGAAGACGGGGACGGGACGTCTCATGATGCTCCTTGGGCGTGGTGGGTGTCCGTGGAGTGGTGCGGGTGCCGCGAGATGTCGGGCGTGCGGCGGGTGATGCCAGGGGAGCGCTCCCATGGCAGCTAGAGACACATTTACATGCTTGAAAACGGAACGCAACTCCGACGGTGGCCGGTCGGTCCCTTCGTGCCGATCGGGCGGGTTATGGCGGTTGGGCGGGTGGGCTGAACGGCGTACCGGAAAAATGGGCCCGGATCGGCGGTCACCGCGACCGGCCGGCGCGAGCCCGTCAGGCGCCGGCGAGCAGGGTGCGGGCGGCCCGGACCTGGCGGACCGCGCCGTGCAGCGCCGCGACGATCCGCTGCTCGCTGTCCGTGTCGAGCCGGGTGGCCGGTACGGAGAGGCTGATCGCGTCCACCGGCGGGGATAGCAGCGGCACCGCCATCGCGAAGCAGACGATGCCGTCGGTGTTCTCCTCGCGGTCCACCGCGTAGCCCCGGTCGCGCACCGTGGCCAGCTCCTGGTGCAACAGTTCCGGGTCGGTGATCGTGTTGCGGGTGAGCGCCGGCAGCGGCCAGCTCAGCAGCCGGTCGACCGCCTCGTCCGTGCGCTGCGCCAGCAGTGCCTTGCCGAGTGCGGTCGCGTGTGCCGGCAGTTGGCGGCCGATGGCGCTGTACAGCCGCAGCCGGTGCACCGACTCGCGTTTGGCCAGGTAGACCACGTGCGGGCCGTCCAGCCGACCCAGGTGCACCGTCTCGCCGAACTGGCCGGCCAGGTCGTCGAGGACCGCGGCGAGCAGGCCGGTGGCGTCGTCCGCCTCCAGGTATGCGGCACCCACCTGGAGCGCCCGGACGCCCAGCCCGAATCGGGTGCCCGTGGCGTCGGTCTCCACCCAGCCGCGCTGGATCAGCGTGCGCAGCAGGCCGTGCAGGCTGCTCTTCGGGATGCCGAGCGCGCGGGCCAGCTCGACCAGGGAGCGGCGCCGCGGCGAGTCGGCCAGCGCCTCCAGCACGTCGAGGGTACGGCCGGCGGACTTCACCGGCTGAAACGCCTCGACCGCGGCCCCGGTCGTGCCCGTCGTCATGGCGGCCACTCTAGCCGCCTTGACAGCTTCGGGAAGAGCAGTAGGGTCAGCTATGTGACCAGTGTTCAAGATGATGAACAAATCGGTGGCGTGACGGAGACGATTGCCGCGACCCGGATCCTGCCGGTCGTGGTTCTCGAGGATGCGGCCTCGGCGCCGGCGCTGGCCGCCGCGCTCACCGAGGGCGGTCTGCGGGCCATCGAGGTGACCTTCCGGACGGCGGCCGCCGCCGACGCCATCCGGGCGATGGCACAGCGGCCTGACCTGCTGGTCGGCGCCGGGACGGTGCTGACACCGGCCCAGGTCGACCAGGCCGCCGACGCCGGCGCCCGGTTCGTGGTCAGCCCCGGCTTCTCGCCGGCCGTGGTCCGGCACTGCCAGGAGCGTGGGCTGCCGGTCTTTCCCGGCGCCGCCACGGCCACCGAGATCCAGATGGCGCTGGACGCCGGGCTCGACACGGTCAAGTTCTTCCCCGCCGAGCAGCTCGGCGGGGCGGGCATGGTCAAGGCGCTGGCCGCACCGTTCCGGTCGGTCCGGTTCATCCCGACCGGCGGGGTCAACACCGGCAACCTCGGCGACTACCTGGCGCTGCCTGCCGTGCTCGCGGTCGGCGGCACCTGGATGGTCGCCCCCGCCCTGCTCGCCGCCGGCCGATGGGACGAGGTGACCCGGCTGACCGCCGCCGCCGTCGCGGCCAGCCGCACCGCCGGCTGAGCCCTCGCACCGCGTCCCCGTCCCCGTCCCCGTCCCGTCGCCGTCGTCTGAAAGGTCCGCCCCATGTTGACGCTCCGCCCCGCCGACGACTGCCGCTTCGACCTCGTCTCGCTCGGCGAGGTGATGCTCCGGCTCGACCCGGGCGAGGGCCGGGTCCGCACGGCACGGAACTTCCGGGCCTGGGAGGGTGGCGGCGAATACAACGTCGCACGCGGGCTGCGCCGGTGCTTCGGGCTGCGTACCGCGCTGGTCAGCGCGTTCGCCGACAACGAGGTCGGGCGGCTGCTGGAGGATCTGATCCTCACCGGCGGCGTGGACACCACCTTCGTCAGGTGGCTGCCGTACGACGGGATCGGCCGGACCGTCCGCAACGGGCTCAACTTCACCGAGCGGGGTTTCGGCGTACGCGGCGCCGTCGGCACCTCCGACCGCGGGCACACCGCCGCCAGTCAACTGCGGCCGGAGGACGTCGACTGGGAGCACCTCTTCGGCACGCTGGGCGTGCGGTGGCTGCACACCGGGGGCATCTACGCCGCCCTGTCGGAGGTGACCCCGGAGACCATCGAGGCGGCGATGACCGCCGCCCGCCGGCACGGCACGGTGATCTCGTACGACCTCAACTACCGGCCCAGCCTCTGGAAGGCGGTCGGCGGCCAGGCCCGGGCGCAGGAGGTCAACCGGCGGCTGGCCCGGTACGTGGACGTCATGATCGGCAACGAGGAGGACTTCACCGCCTCGCTCGGCTTCGAGGTGCCCGACACCGACGACTCCCTCGCCGAGCTGGAGGTGGCGAACTTCCAGCGGATGATCGAGGCGGTCACCAAGGAGTACGACAACTTCCGGGTGGTGGCGACCACGCTGCGTACCGTACGCAGTGCCACAGTCAACGACTGGGGAGCGATCGCCTGGTCCGCCGGGAGCGGCTTCGTCCAGGCGACGCACCGCCCAGGGCTGGAGATCCTCGACCGGGTCGGCGGTGGCGACAGCTTCGCCTCCGGGCTGATCTACCAGCTGCTCGCCGGCGGCGACCTGGCCACCGCCGTGGAGTATGGCGCGGCGCACGGCGCGCTCGCCATGACCACCCCGGGGGACACCTCGATGGCGAGCCTGAAGGAGGTCGAGGCCCTCGTCCGGGGGGCCGGCGCCCGGGTCCAGCGCTGAGTCGTCGGGCCGCCCGGCGGCAGTCGGTCCGGCCCGGGTGACGGTCCGGCCGGCCCGGGTGACGGTCCGGCGGTTCGGCGACACGGCACTGCCCCGCCCACCTGCACGACGGTCGAGCCCGGATCCCTCGGCCGGCGACCCGGCATCCTCCGGCGGCCGCGATTGCCCGGCTCCGGGGTCACCTCGGTCGATCTTGTGGCCGATGCCGGTGACCTGGCCGTGACGGGGGCGCATCCGATCGGATCTTCCGCTGAGGGAATCGCGCGGAGTAGTCTCTTGCCTTCAACGCGTGTCGATCCCTCCGGAGGCGTCAGTTGGCCGGATCCAACCTGCGCGTTCTCGTCGTCGGCGCGGGGATCGCCGGCCTGGCGGTTGCGCGTACCCTCCGGCTCGCCGGGTTCCGGCCGGAGGTGACCGAGCGGTCGTCCGGGGGCGGCGACACCGACATCGGCATCTACCTGCCCGGCAACGCCGAACGGGCGCTCCGGGAGATCGGGTTGGCCGATCCGGTGCGACCGCTCGGCCAGGTCATCCGGCGGCAGCGCTTCGCCGACGCGCGCGGCTACGAACTGTGCGAGGTCGACCTCGGGAAGCTCTGGGCGGGCGTCGGCGAGTGCCGGGCGTTGCCCCGCTCCGACCTGCACCGGGTGCTGCTCAGCGGTGCCGGCGGCGAGGTGCGGTACGACACCCAGGTACGCGGCCTGGACCTCGCCCGGGACGCCGTCACGGTCACCTTCGCCGACGGGCGGCAGGCCGAGTACGACCTGGTGGTCGGTGCCGACGGCCGGCGCTCGGCGGTACGCGCGCTGGCCGCCCTCGGCGGCCCGGCCCACCCCGCCGGGCAGGTCGTCTACCGCAGCATCGTGACCGGCGGCCCGCTGCTGGCCGACTGGACCGGACTGCTCGGCGAGCGGGCCGCGTTCGTCGCCGTGCCGATGGGGGCGGGGCGGCTGCACTGCTACGCCGACGAGGTGGGCACCGCGCTGCCGGCCGACCCGCTGGCCCGGGTACGCGAACGCTTCGGCGGGTACGGCGGCCCGGTCCCGGCCATCCTGGACGCCATGGACCAGGTGCAGGTGACCCGCACCGACGAGGTGCAGTTGGGCTGCTGGTCCCGGGGCCGGGTGGTGCTGGTCGGCGACGCGGCGCACGCCACCGGGCCGACCCTGGCACAGGGCGCCGCGATGGCCCTGGAGGACGCTCTCGTGCTGGCCCGGGCGCTGAGCCGGTCGGCAACCGTGCCCGAGGCGCTGGAGAGCTACGAGAGCCGGCGCCGCCCCAGAATCAAGTGGGTGGTGGACCGGACCCGCGACCGGGACCGGACCCGGGACGTACCGCCGCCGTTGCGCGACCCGCTGTTGCGGGACCGGGGCAACCGGATCTTCCAGGAGCACTACCGGCTACTGGTCGCCCCGGCCTGAACGGTCTGGAATCGGGGTGCCGGCCGGCGGCACCGGGCGGCGCGGGCGGGTCGGGCGTACCCGACGCCGGACCCCCCGCCGCCGGGGACTATTCTGCCTGCGAGGTACGGCTCGCAGATCAACAGCGCGTGCCGAGTGGGACTAACGAGAACCGGAGGCCACTCGTGACCACCGTCGCACCCAAGCCGATCGTGACCCGGCCCTGGCCGGTCCACCAGCCGGTCAAGGGCTCGGCACTCACGCGGCTGCTGCGTACGACGGACGCGAAGCAGATCGGGATCATGTATATGGTCACGGCGTTCGCGTTCTTCATGATCGGTGGCCTGATGGCGCTGCTCATGCGTGCCGAGCTGGCCCGGCCGGGGCTCCAGTTCCTTTCGGCGGAGCAGTACAACCAGCTCTTCACCATGCACGGCACGATCATGCTGCTCTTCTTCGCGACGCCGATCGTCTTCGCCTTCGCGAACTTCGTGGTGCCGATCCAGATCGGCGCGCCAGACGTGTCGTTCCCCCGGCTGAACAGCTTCGCGTACTGGCTCTATCTCTTCGGCGGAACGCTGGCGGTGGGCGGCTTCTTCACCCCCGGCGGGGCGGCCGACTTCGGCTGGTTCGCGTACACCCCGCTGAGCAACGTCGAGCACTCGCCCGGGGTCGGTGCGAACATGTGGATCGTCGGCCTGGCCATCTCCGGTCTGGGCACGATCCTCGGCGGCGTCAACATGATCACCACGATCCTGACGCTCCGGGCGCCCGGCATGACGATGTTCCGGATGCCGATCTTCACCTGGAACATCCTGGTCACCAGCCTGCTGGTGATCATGGTCTTCCCGCTGCTGGCCGCAGCCCTCTTCGCGCTCGCCGCCGACCGGATCCTCGGTGCGCACGTCTTCGCCGCCGAGACCGGCGGCCCGATGCTCTGGCAGCACCTCTTCTGGTTCTTCGGGCACCCCGAGGTCTACATCGTCGCGCTGCCGTTCTTCGGCATCATCAGCGAGGTCATTCCGGTCTTCTCCCGCAAGCCGATCTTCGGCTACAAGGGTCTGGTCGGCGCCACCATCGCGATCGCGGCGCTCTCGATGAGCGTCTGGGCGCACCACATGTTCGCCACCGGCCAGGTGCTGCTGCCGTTCTTCTCGTTCCTGAGCTTCCTGATCGCGGTCCCGACCGGCATGAAGTTCTTCAACTGGATCGGCACGATGTGGCGGGGCCAGCTCAGCTTCGAGACGCCGATGCTCTGGTCGATCGGCTTCCTGGTCACCTTCCTCTTCGGCGGCCTCACCGGCGTGCTGCTGGCCAGCCCGCCGCTCGACTTCCACGTCTCCGACTCCTACTTCGTGGTGGCGCACTTCCACTACGTGCTCTTCGGCACCATCGTCTTCGCCGTCTACGCCGGCATCTACTTCTGGTTCCCGAAGATGTTCGGCCGGATGCTGGACGAGCGCCTCGGCAAGGTGCACTTCTGGCTGACCTTCATCGGCTTCCACACCACGTTCCTGGTACAGCACTGGCTCGGCGCGGAGGGCTTCCCCCGGCGGTACGCCGACTACCAGCCGTTGGACGGCTTCACCACGCTGAACACGATCTCCACGATCGGTTCCTTCATCACCGGCATCTCGACCCTGCCGTTCCTCTACAACGTCTGGAAGTCGTACAAGGCAGGCCCGGTGGTCGAGGTCGCCGACCCGTGGGGACACGGCAACTCGCTGGAGTGGGCGACCAGCTCGCCGCCGCCGCTGCGCAACTTCGACCGGATGCCCCGGATCCGCTCCGAGCGGCCGGCGTTCGACGCCAAGTTCCCGGAGCTGGCGGCCGGCGGGCAGTCGCTGGCAGGGCCGCCGGAGGGTGGCGCCAGGCCGCTCACCAGCGAGTCCGACCACGGCGCCAGCTACACCGAGGACACGGCCAGCAACATCGACAAGCGGTAGCAGCCGACAACGATCCACGCGCGGCCGGTGCCCACGGGACGACGTCCCGGGGTGCCGGCCGGAACCGTTTGCCGGGGGGTGCCGGCCGGTGCCCGTCTGCCGCGTCCGCGCCGGTGATTGCCTGATCAGGGTTTGCCGGCCGGGCTCAGCGGATGCTCCGGGCCGGGGACGGAGCCGGCCGCGACGGCTGCCCGGCGGCGGCGCAGCTCGACCGGGAGGACGGCGAGCGCCAGGAGGGCGCCGACCAGGCCGGTGGCGGCGAACCCCCAGGCGGGCGCGGACGCGTCGATCACCGCACCGGCAAGCGGCGCGCCGAGGGCGATCCCGACGGTGAGGGCCGAATTCTGTAGTCCCATCGCCTCGCCCCTGGCCCCGGACGGCACGAGCTGGCTCACCGCGTGTGAACTCGACGCGAGAGCCGGTGCGCAGAGCAGCCCGGCCGGTAGGAGGGCGAGCCCGAGCGACCACCACTGCGCACCGCCGAGCCCGACCGGGATCGTGCAGACGCCCAGCAGCAGCACGATCGTCAACGGTGGCACCGGCCGGGTCACCATGCCGTACATGAAGCCACCGACCAGGGAACAGACGGCCCAGACCGCCAGCACCACGCCGGTCCAGTGCACCTGGTCGGCGGCGCGGAGCACCGCCACGACGGCCACGTCGGTGCCGCCGAGCACCAGGGTGGTGGCGGCGCTGATCACCAGTAGCCCGACCAGCCGGGGAGTCAGCCACTCCCGGCGGGGCGGCGCCCCGGACGGCGCGGCGGCCGTCCCCAGCTGGTCCCGCACCGGCGGGTCGAGCCAGAGCAGGGCCAGCCCGGAGAGCGTGATGCCGGCGCCCACGACGAGCAGGGTGGCCTGCGGCGACACGCTGGTCGCCAGCAGCACCGCCACGGCCGGCCCGATCATGAAGGAGAGCTCCACCCCCATCGAGTCGAGCGCGTACGCCGGCCGGCGCTGCTGCTCCGGCACGAGCGCCGCGATCGACTGCCGGATCACGGAGTAGACCGGCAGGGTCAGCAGGCCACCCAGCAACGCCCCGCCCAGCAGCACCGGGTACGGCATGAGCGGTGCGCCGAACCAGAAGGCCGCCTCGGCGAGGGTGGTGAGCACGAGCGCCGGCCGCAGCCCTCGGCGGTCGATCAGCCGGCCCAGGATCGGCGCGCCGAGTGCGGAGCCGACCGTCATCGCCGCACTGGCCAGTCCGGCCGCCGCGTAACCATGCCCCAGCTGCGCCACCACGTAGAGGGTGAGCGCCAGCAGCGTCATCGTCTTCGGCACCCGGATCAGCAGGGCGAGCAGCATCAGGGACCGGACGCCGGGCAGCGCCAGCGCCTCCCGGTAGGGCGTGAGCTTCATCAGGGTGTGGCACCTCCCCGGCCATCCTGCCGGCCGGGTGCGTCGTACCCGTCAGATTTTCCGGCTCACCCGGTGCCGACCCGGGGCGTCCCGCGCAGGCTCACCCCGGCCCCGCGAAGCATCTCCAGCGCCGCATCGGTCGTGCCGGCCTCGACCCCCGCGGTAAGGTCGAGCAGCACCGTGGTGGCGAAGCCCTCCCGGGCGGCGTCCAGCGCGGTCGCCCGTACGCAGTGGTCGGTCGCGATCCCGACCACGTCGACGCTCTCCACCTCGTGCCGGCGGAGCCAGCCCGCCAGTCCCTCGGCACCCTCGGCGCTCCCGGTGCTGCCCTCGAATCCGGAGTACGCCGCCGCCCACTCGCCCTTGCGGAACACCGCCTCGACCCGGTCGGTGGAGAGATCGGGGTGGAACTCGGCCCCGTCGGTGCCGGCCACGCAGTGCCGGGGCCAGGAGTTGGCGTAGTCGGGCCGCTCGGCGAAGTGCGGCCCGGGATCGATGTGGAAGTCCTTGGTGGCCACCACGTGCGCCCACCGGCCGGGTTCGACGGCGAGCAGCCGGGTGATCCCGGCCGCCACCGCGCCGCCGCCGGCCACGGCGAGGGAACCGCCCTCGCAGAAGTCGTTCTGCACGTCGACGATGATCAGTGCTCGGCTCACTCTGCCACCTCTCCTCGCTACCTCTCCTCGCTACCTCTCCTCGGCCGGTGGGGCGGGGCATTCCGGTACAGGATGCGACAGCCGGGGTCGCTGCTCACCCCCGTACGGTGACCGGGATGGTCGGGTCTCCGGCGGAGAGCTTGAGGCCCTCCCAGGGAATGGAGATCAGGCACTGGCGCAGATGCTCCCGCGACTCGGCCAGCGTCGGCAGCGTCTCCGGCTCGCCACCGGTGACGTACCGCCGCTGCAACTCCCGGTCGCCGGGCTGCGTCTCCGGCTCGCCCTGCGAGACCACGACCTCCTCGGTGGCGGTGCCGCTCGGCTTGTGCCGCCGGACGGCCACCTTGCGCCCGCCCACCGTCGCCTTGTGCTCGGAACGCTTGACCACGGCACGGCCGTCCACCTCGACCAGCTTGTAGACCAGGCCGGCGGTCGGAGCGCCCGAACCGGTCACCACGGCGGTGCCGGCGCCGTACATGTCCACCGGTTCGGCGGCGAGCGCCGCTATGGCGTACTCGTCGAGGTCACCCGAAACGATGATCTTGGTGTCGGTGGCGCCGAGCGAGTCGAGGAGTTCCCGCGAGTGCTGGGCCAGCACCGAGAGATCGCCGGAATCGATCCGCACCGCCCGCAGGTCGGGCCCGGCGACGGCGATCGCGTTCCGGATGCCCTGTGCGATGTCGTAGGTGTCGACCAGCAGGGTGGTGCTCTTGCCCAGCGCCGCCACCTGCGAGAGGAACGCGGCGGACTCGTCGTCGTGCAGCAGCGTGAAGGCGTGCGCGGCGGTGCCGGCGGTCGGTATCCCGTAGCGCGCCCCGGCGGCCAGGTTGGAGGTGTAGCCGAAGCCGGCCAGGTAGGCGGCGCGGGCAGCGGCCACCGCCGCCTCCTCGTTGGCCCGCCGCGAGCCCATCTCGATCAACGTACGGCCACGGGCCGCGGTCACCATCCGGGCCGCCGCCGCGGCGACCGCCGAGTCGTGGTTGAGCACCGACAGCGTCAGCGTCTCCAGCAGTACGCACTCGGCGAAGGTGCCGGAGACGGTCAGGATCGGCGAACCGGGAAAATAGAGCTCGCCCTCGCGGTAGCCGACGATGTCGCCCCGGAAGCGGTAATTCGACAGCCACTCGGCGGTCGGCTCGTCGACCACCCCGCTGTTCCGGAGGAAGGTCACCTCGGCGTCGCCGAAGCGGAAGTCCGCGACCAGCTCGACCAGTCGGGCGGTGCCGGCGACCACGCCGTAGCGGCGGCCGGTCGGCAACCGGCGGGTGAAGACCTCGAAGACGCAGTGCCGGTCGGCGGTACCGTCCCGGAGGGCGGCACCGACCATTGTCAGCTCGTAGTGGTCGGTGAGCAGCGCGGGGCGGGAACTGTGCACCAGACCAGCCTAAGCGTGCCGCCTCGCCGCCGCCTCGGGTCGTCCGTCACCTCCGCACCGGCCCGCCCCCGGCGGTCGGTGTTCCCTCCATCACCGGTCAGCGTTCGGCTTCGCCGTCCGGTTCGGGTATCGCCTTGAGCGCGGGCCAGAGTTCGCCGCGACCGGCCACGCCGAGCTTGTTGTAGACCCGCTGGAGGTGGTTTTCCACCGTCCGGGTGGAGATGTAGAGCTGCTCCGCGATGTTCCGACTGGCCAGACCCCGGGCGGCCAGCCTGGCGATCTGGCGTTCCCGCTCGGTCAGCGCCGGCTGGCGCACCGACAGGGCCGGCGTACGCAGCACGTCGCAGCGCCGCAGCAGCGCGGCGAGCCGCAGGTTCGCCTCGTGCGACCGGGTCGACCGAGCCGCCCGCAGCCGGACCACCGCCCGGCTGGTCGCCTCGGCGGCGAAGACGTTGAGGTCGAGGTCGGCGAAGCTCTCCGCGACGGCGAGCAGCTGGTCGCCGGAGTGTGCGTACTCGGCACGGGCGTGCCGGGCCATCAGCGCCGACAGCGGACCGTCCACGGTCTCACCCAACTCGGTGAGCCGCTGCGCCACCGTACGCCGCCGGCCGGTGACGGTCGGCTCACCGACCTCGATGTCTGCGCGGCCGAGCCGGACGAGGTCGTGCAGGGCCAGTACCTCGTGCCCGGCGAAGCCGTCCGTCTGGAGCCGGTTCACCAGTTCGCGGAGGGTGGCGACGGCGGTGGCATGGTCGCCGGTGGCGGCCTGCACGGTGGCCCGGGCCTGTTCGAGCCAGGGATACAGCACCGCCATCACGGCGCTCTGCGCACGGTCCGACTCGGCCATCGCCGCGCCTGCGGAGTCGACGTCGCCGCGCATCGCCGCCGCCTGGGCACGCTCCGCGTGCGCCAGACCGGCGAAGACCCGGCTGGTGGCGAGGACCGCGCAGGCGCCGAGGCTGGTCCGCAGCGCCTCGCCGGTCTGGCCGCGCAGCCGGGCCGCCTGGGCACGCAGGATCGAGAGGTAGCCGGAGCCGAGCCGGAAGTCGCCCGCGTCGGCCAGGTCGGCGAACTCGGCGGCGACGATGGCGTCGATGCCGGCCAGGTCACCGGCGAGCGTCAACCGGGTGCCCCGGGCCAGTTCGAGGGCGAGTTGCAGGTAGGGCATCTCGCCGCGCCACTGTGCGGCCTCGGCCGCGACCCCCTCGACGGCCCGGCTGCTGAGCGCCAGCTCGCCCCTGGCCGCCTGGAGGTGCGCGATCGTACACCGGGCCAGGCCCCGCGCGGCCACGGTGGCGGCCGGCCGGTCCAGCACCGAGCGGCTCAGCCGCAGCGCCTCGGCAGACTCCAGCCGGTGCAGTCGCATGATCGCCTCGAAGGCGACCACCCGCGCCCGATCGGCGGGATCGGCCAGCCGTTCGGCGTCCGCCGCGATCTCGGCCACCGTGGACTCGCGGTTGAGGCCCCAGTACGACACCATGCCGCGTACGGTGAGCCACCGGCTGCGCCGCTCGTCCGAGGTGATCTGGTCGGCGACCGAGTCCAGCACCCGGATCGCCTCCTCGGCCTGGTCACCGAACATCAGCAGGGTGGCCAGCAGCTCGGCGGCCTGGTAGCCGCCACCGGTCTGCAGGGCGGCCCGGGCCAGCCGGCCGGCGAGCGGCACGTCGAACTGGCTGAACGCCTGCGCGCTGGCGCGGAGCAGCAGGGCCGGATCCTGCGCGGTCCCCGAGTCGAGCCGCCACACGGCGACCCGGAGCAGGTCGTCGCGGCGCCGGGTGCCGGCCTGCTCGACCAGGTCGGCGAGGTGGGCGTTGAGCCGGCGGGCGCGGGTGACCGGGCATCGCCGCCGGACAACCTCGCCGTAGAGCGGGTGGCCGAGCCGGACATCCGAGCGGCGGTCATGGGTGACGACCCGGATCAGGCCGCGCTCCTCGGCAGTTTCCACGCTGGAGCTGTCGGTCGCCCGGTGCAACAGGGTCAGCCCGATCGGCTCGCCCATCGCGACCAGTTCGACCACCGCGCGTACGCCCGGGTCGAGCTGGCCGATCCGGGTGTCGATCAGGTCGTCCAGGGTCGGCGAGAGGTGACTGCGCCCGGTCCACCGCCAGACACCGTAGGTCCGGGTCAGCTCCTGGCTGGCGTGCGCGGCGATGACCAGCTCCCGGAGCATCAGCGCGTTTCCGGCGGAGAGCCGGTGCAGTCGCTCCGCCGACGGTGCGTCGATCGGGTCGCCCAGCATGGCGGTGAGCAGGTCGTTGCTGTCCCGCACGGTCAGCGGGGCCAGCTCGGCATGCTCGACCAGGTCGTCCGTCCACAGCGCGCGGATCGGCAGCGGCACCGGCTCGCCGCTGCGCAGCGTGCCGAGCACGGTGGCGTTGTCGGAGCGGGCGATCAGGTAGACCAGGGCGGCCGACGAGGGGTCGAGCAGGTGGGCGTCGTCGATGCCGATCACGATGCGCCGGCCCGCCGCCTGCTGGTGCAGTGCGTCGACGGCCCAGCGCATGATCCCGGGCGGGGAGAGGCCGACCGGCTGGTCGGCCGGCAGCACCTGGGCGAGCCCGCCGAACGGGATGCCGGCGGTCGCGATGTTGGCGGAGGCGGACCAGACGGCGCAGCCGAGCGCGGGTAGCTCTGCCAGGGCCTCGCCGAGCAGTCGGCTCTTCCCGACTCCGGCCGTGCCACTGAAGAAGATGCCCCGGCTCCCCGGACCGGTGGCGGCACTCAGCAACCGGTTGAGTTCATCCGTTCGGCCAACGAAGCTCCACCGCCCCATCGGGGCAGCATATAGACCGTTTGCCGACCGCGCGCGCCTGGTGACTGAATGAATTTGAGTAGCTGGCCGAGCATCCATGAGTATCGTTGATGCTCGTAGCGTGTGGATATCGACACGTAGCGTTCCCATATCCGGCGGGACCTCGGCGGAGTCGTACCGGCGAACTCGTACGGGTGGAGTCGTACCGGTCGAGTCGCCCAGTGGGTCCGGCCGGAGCGTTGCGGTCATACGGGAGTCCGGAGCGTTCCGGTCACACGAGAGGTACAGACGGCGATGGAGTTTCGCTCGCTGCCCGCCGTCGGGGCGTCAGGGCCGCCCGGCGACCGGATGTTCCGCCGCCGGGCGGGCGAGGAGCCGGCGCTGGTCGAGTCCGCGCCCGACGAACCCCTCGCGGTCGTCACGGTCGGACCCTCCGCCCGGGACCGGCGGGCCGTCCTCGCCGGGCTGCTCGGGGTCGCGGCGCCGTCCCTGCGGGTGCCGGACGGCAGCTTTCTGGTGATCGACTACGCGCCCACCGCCGGTGGCGCCGCCTACGTTCCCGGCCTTCGGTCGGGCCGGGAATTCCGGTCGGTGCCGGTCGGTGCCGGCCCCGCCCTCGCCCGCCCGCCACGACGGGTCGAACTGACCCTGCCCCATCCACTGTTGCGCCACTTCTGCCTGGTCGACGCGCCCGACACCGGGACTCTCGGCATGGCCGGCGTGCGGGTGGTCCGGGACGCCGTGCGTCGAGGCGGCGCGCTGCTCTACGTGCTGCCCGACGACCAACCGGTGGCCGCCGCCGACCTGGACCTGCTGGCCGAGGTGGCGGGCGAGGCCGCGATCTTCCTCGTCGGCACCCCGGGCGCCGGCGGCTCGCCGGTCGGGAATCGTCCCGCCGAACTCGATCCCGCCGAACTCGATCGCCCCGGATGGGAGCCGAACGTCCTCCCGTCCGCGTGCGGCGATCTCCCGTCCGTGTGCGGCGATCTCCCGTCCGTGTGCGGCGATCTCCCGTCCGTGTGCGGCGATCTCCCGCCCGCGTGCGGCGATCCCGCTTCGGGTTACGGCGACCTGGCCCCGGCCTGTGGCGAGAACCGTGAGGTGTCGGTCGGCTGGGTCGAGGACCGCCGTGCCACCCTGGTCGCCGCAGTTCCCGGCCTCGCCGGAGTGCGGTGGATCGACCTGGATCCGGCCGCCGCCGACACCGCCTACCTGCGCCAGGCCATGAAGGACTGGGCCGGCACGGAGGGGTTGCGCCGGGCCAGCCTGAGTCCGCCGGTCGCGCCCGGCGCCACCCGCACGGTCCCGGTCGCCCCGGCCGCGCACGCCGCCGACTGGGCGGAGCGGTTGGACCGGCGCGCCCGGGGTCTCGCGCACCGGCTCCGCCGGGACGTCGCGCTGGAGATGGCCAACATCCACCTGCGTTGCGTGCGCGAGGTGGTCAGCGGAGCCGGCGTGCCGAGCCTGCCGGCGCTGCTGGACCGGGAGGTGGAAGCGCTCTCGCTGGAGGTGGTCGCCGCCTGCGACGCCGGGGTCGACAAGATCCTCGTCGAGTCGCTCGCCCTCGTTCTCGGCGGCGCACCGGACGAGGGCGTACGGCTGCGTGCCGCCGCCGCCGTCGGCTGGGGCCTCGCCGACGACCGGAGGGCCCGGGACTTCGACCGGGTGCTGCTGATCCGGGAGACCGGCGAGGTCGAGACGGTCTACGGGCTCGGCGCGGTCGGCGCGCTCGCCGCCTATCCGGGCGGTTCCGGTGGCAGCATCCTGCCTCCGCTCGGAGTGGGCCTGTCCGGCGGCTGTTACCAGTACTGGCGGAACCCGGCCCGGGTGGACCCGACCCGGGCCCGGTCCTGGTTGCGTCGCGCGCTTCGCGAAACCGAGGTGGAGCTGTGCCGCGAGGTGTCCCGGCGGTTCGAGGCGATCGCCTGCTCCCTGACGGGCGTGCTCGCCGACGCGATCCGGCATGGCCGGCTGCTCGCCTGATCACCGCTGGTTCGCATCCGGGCGGCGTTCCGGTTCCTCGCAACTCCTTCGTCGGTGGCACGATGGGGGCATGGCGGCTCCACAGGTGGCACCGGTCGACGCGCCGGAGACCGAAGACGTGCCGGTCGCCGACCGGGCATGGGTGACGATCGTCTGGGACGATCCGGTCAACCTCATGTCGTACGTCACCTGGGTGTTCCAGAAACTCTTCGGCTACAGCCACGAGAAGGCCGAGAAACTGATGCTCGACGTGCACAACAAGGGCAGGGCGGTGGTCTCCAGCGGCGCCCGCGAGCGGATGGAGCACGACGCGTCCCAGCTGCACGCGTACGGGCTGTGGGCGACGGTGGATCGGGCGTGAGCACGTTCCGCCGGCAGGGCGAGCACTGCGTCGCCACCTTCGCCGCCGACGAGGTGCGGGTGCTCCGCAAGGTCGCCTCCGAGGTCGTCGGCCTGCTCACCGACGGTTTCGACCACTCCGACCCGGTCGTCGGGCGGCTCTTTCCGGACATCTATCCGGAGCGCCCGGGCGACTCGGCCGAGTTCCGGCAGTACACCGAGGGTGACCTGAAGACCGGCAAGATCGACCAGGCGGGTGCGGTGCTCGCGGCACTGCCCCCGCCCAGCGGCGGTGAGGTACGCCTCGACGCGGAGGCCGCCGAGGCATGGCTGCGGGCCCTCAACGACGCGCGGCTGGCCATGGGCGTACGGCTGGACATCTCCGGCGACACCGACCTCGGTGACGAGTTGGACGAGGCGGTCATGCACGACCCGACCTCGACCCGGGTCTTCCAGCTCTCCATCTACGCCTACCTCGGCTACCTCCAGGAGTCGCTGCTAACCGCCCTGATCGACTGAGCGCCTGGGATGAAAGGCGGGGGCCCTTCTTATCGTCTTTTGTATAAGAAGGGCCCCCGCCTTTCATCTCAGGGCGGCCGGCTCGATCCGGGGATCGGGATCACCCGGGGCGAGCCTGCCGGATCTGCTCCAGGTGGCGTTGGAGATCCCGGCCATCCGGACCTTTCCGGCGTCGACCAGTTTCCGGATCGCGCCGATCGCGTCGGCGTACGGGACCCTTCCTGTCCCGGGTCGGTGCCGCCAGTCGGGCGAGGCACGTGAGGTCGACCACTCCAGCCGGCGGCGGTCGACCGCACCCGGCCGGCCGGACAGGCGGTAGGCTGGGGCCTGTGCTGAGCATCGACCGGTCGATAGTCGAGGCGATCGTCGCGCACGCCCGCCGGGATCATCCCGACGAGGCGTGCGGCGTGGTCGCCGGTCCGGCCGGCGCCGACACTCCGACCCGGCACATCCCGATGGTGAACGCCGCGCGATCCATGACGTTCTACGAGTTCGACTCGATGGAGCAGTTGCGGATCTGGCGGGAGATGGACGATCGCGACGAGGAGCCGGTGGTGATCTACCACTCGCACACCGCGACCGAGGCCTATCCCTCCCGCACCGACATCTCCTTCGCGGGAGAGCCCGGCGCGCACTACCTGCTGGTCTCGACGCGTGATCCGGAGACGGAAGAGATCCGATCGTTCCGGATCGTGGATGGAGTGGTGACCGAGGAGCCGGTCCGGGTCGTCGACGCCACGGTGGACCCGAACGCCGTCCAGTCCTACATGTTCGGGCAGAGCCCGGCGACGGTCGACTACGAGTGTTCCGGCCGCTGACGTCCCCAGCTCAGCAGCCGTTTCGTAGTCAGTCCCCCACTCCGTCGTCTTCCAAGGAGCACAGCATCATGGCCATCGAGGTTCGCATTCCCACCATCCTGCGCAGCTACACCGGCGGCGCCAAGGTCGTCGAGGGATCCGGTGACACCCTCAACGACCTCCTGTCCGACCTGGACGGCAAGTACTCCGGCCTGCGGGGCCGGCTGGTCACCGAGCAGGGCGCGCTGCACCGCTTCGTCAACGTCTACGTCAACGACGAGGACGTCCGATTCCTGGGCGCGCTCGACGCGAAGCTCTCGGACGGGGACACCGTCACCATCCTGCCCGCCGTGGCCGGCGGCGCGTTCGGTCTCGCCGCCGCGGCGGCGATCATCGGGCACAGCGCCGCGGCGGCAGCCGGGGTGGACAGCTCCGGCGCGGCCTCGGCCGCCCGCTGAGGGGGCCGCCATGGCGCGGTACGAGAGCCTGCTCGACGCGTGCGGCGGCACTCCGCTGGTGGGGTTGCCCCGCCTGTCGCCGACGGTGCCCTCCGGGGCACCGCCGGTGCGGCTCTGGGCGAAGCTGGAGGACCGGAACCCGACCGGCAGCATCAAGGACCGTCCGGCCGTTTTCATGATCAGGGAGGCGGAGCGGGCCGGCCGGCTCCGCCCCGGCGACACCATCCTCGAACCGACAAGCGGCAACACCGGGATCTCGCTGGCGATGGTCGCCAAGCTCCGGGGTTACCGCCTGGTCTGCGTGATGCCGGAGAACGTCTCGGCGGAGCGGGTGCAACTGCTCCGGATGTACGGCGCCGAGATCATCTTCTCGCCGGCGGCCGGCGGCTCGAACCAGGCGGTGGCGACCGCCAAGCAGATCGCCGCCGAGCATCCCGACTGGGTGATGCTCTACCAGTACGGCAATCCGGGCAACGCGCAGGCGCACTACGAGACCACCGGGCCGGAACTGCTGCACGACCTGCCCACGATCACGCACTTCGTCGCCGGGCTGGGCACCACCGGCACCCTGATGGGGACGGGACGCTACCTGCGGGAGAAGGTCGACGATATCGAGATCATCGCGGCCGAGCCCCGGTACGGCGAACTGGTCTACGGGCTGCGCAACATCGACGAGGGCTACGTCCCGGAGCTCTACGACGCGAGCGTGCTGACCCGGCGGTTCTCGGTCGGCACCCGGGACGCGGTGCTGCGTACCCGGCAGTTGGTCGAGGTGGAGGGGATCTTCGCCGGCTTCTCCACCGGGGCGATCCTGCACGCCGCGCTCGCCGTGGCGCACGAGGCGGTCAAGGCCGGCCGGAGGGCCGACGTCGCCTTCGTGGTCGCGGACGGCGGCTGGAAATACCTCTCGACCGGCGCCTACGGCGGCACCCTGGCCGACGCCGAGGATGCCCTGGAGGGGCAGCTCTGGGCGTGACCGGCCGGCCCGGATCGCCGTGACCCAGGGTGGCGCCGGCGCAGGCCGGAAAGTATCCCGACATGCCCGCCTAAGGTGACGGAACGTAACGGTAGGGGCCGATTACGGCGTCTGGGCTGTACCGGGGCGAGGTCTCCCCAACCGGTTGTCACGTTGGCGACAACTGTTCCCAGATCTTTCTTGTGCCCAGGTGTCGCGGCGTAGGCTGCGCACCGTGACAGACCTACCGGCATTGATCACCTCCGCATTGGTCGGCGGGCTGTCCGTGACCATCAGTAATGGCGGGGCGACCTGATGCGATTGACCATCCTCGGCTGCGCAGGGAGTTTCCCCGGCCCTGAATCGGCCTGTTCCGCCTATCTCGTCGAAGCCGACGGCTTCCGGTTGCTGCTCGACTTCGGTTCGGGCTCGCTCTCCGCCCTGCAGCGGTACGTCGGACTCAAGGCGGTGGACGCGATCCTCCTGACCCATCTGCACGGCGACCACATCCTCGACGCGGTCCCATACATCGTGGTACGCCGCTACGCACCGGACGGCCCCTATCCGCCGCTGCCGGTCTACGCCCCGAGCGGCGCCCCGGACCGGCTTGCCAACGCCTACAGCCTGGACGAGGGGGTGCTCGACGACGTCTACACCTTCTACGGCCTCCAACCCGGGACGTTTCCGATCGGGCCGTTCTCGGTGACCGTCGACCGGGTCAACCACCCGGTGGAGACCTACGGGGTACGGCTGGAACACGGCGGCCGCTCGCTCTGCTACTCCTCGGACACCGCTCCCTGCGAGTCACTGCTCCGGCTCGCCCACCGCGCCGACCTCTTCCTCTGCGAGGCGAGTTACCTCGATGGGGTGGAGAACCCGCCCGATCTGCACCTGACCGGGCGCGAGGCGGGCGAGATCGCCACCAAGGCGGAGGTCGGACGGCTGCTCCTCACCCACCTGGTCGCCGCCTGGGGCAGTGAGGCGGTGACCCACGAGGCCGCGCTCTCCGCCTTCGCCGGCCCGGTGGAGGTCGTCCGCCCCGGCGCCCGGTACGACATGTAGCCCGGCGACCTGCCGCTCGGCTCGGCGGCGCCGGTCCTGACGGAAGCAACGTCCTGCGGGTATGGGAGCCGCCGGTCGGTGATCGGTGATCGGTGATCGGTGACGGTGGTCGGTGGTCGGGGCACCCTCGGTCGGGAGGATCCGGCGAGCACATAGGCTGCGGGGATGGCGCGACCTGACGGGCGGCGGCCCGACCAACCTCGACCGGTGAACCTGACCCGACGCTGGAGCATCCATCCGGAGGGATCCGTGCTCGTCGAGTTCGGCGACACCCGGGTGCTCTGCACCGCGAGCGTCACCGAGGGGGTGCCGCGCTGGCGCAAGGGGTCCGGCCTCGGCTGGGTCACCGCGGAGTACTCGATGCTGCCCCGCTCCACCACCACCCGCTCCGACCGGGAGAGCGTCCGAGGCAAGATCGGCGGGCGTACCCACGAGATCTCCCGGCTGATCGGCCGCAGCCTGCGGGCCTGCATCGACCTGAAGGCGCTCGGCGAGAACTCCATCGTGCTGGACTGCGACGTGTTGCAGGCCGACGGCGGTACCCGCACGGCCGCCATCACCGGGGCCTACGTCGCGCTGCACGACGCGGTGAGCTGGCTCGCCGAGCGGAAGGCGCTGGCCGGGAAGCCGGCGAAGGTGATGCACCGGTCGGTCGCGGCGGTGAGCGTCGGCGTCGTCGAGGGCGAACCGCGACTCGACCTCAACTACCTGGAGGACGTGGCGGCCGAGGTGGACATGAACGTGGTCTGTACCGGCACCGGTGACTTCGTCGAGGTGCAGGGGACCGGCGAGGCGGGCGTATTCGCCCGGGAGCAGCTCGACGCACTGCTCGACCTCGGGGTGCTCGGCTGCGCCGAACTGACCGACGCCCAGCGGAAGGCGCTCGCCGGATGACCGAGGTGCTGCTCGCGACGCGGAACGCCAAGAAACTCGCGGAACTCCAGCGGATCCTCGACCACGCCCTCGGCGCGCGGCGGATCCGGCTGCTCGGGCTGGCGGATGTGCCGCAATACCAGGAGGTCCCGGAGACCGGGCTCACCTTCGGGGAGAACGCGCTGCTCAAGGCCCGCGAGGGCGTCAAGTGGACCAACCTGCCGACGATCGCTGACGACTCCGGGCTGGCCGTGGACGCCCTGAACGGGATGCCGGGGGTGTTCAGCGCCCGCTGGTCCGGTCGGCACGGCGACGACCGGGCCAACCTGGACCTGGTGCTGGCGCAGATCGGGGACGTACCGGACGAGCACCGGGGAGCGGCCTTCGTCTGCGCGGCGGCGCTGGTGCTACCGGGTGGCAAGGAGCACCTGGTCGACGGCAGGCAGCCCGGGCGGTTGCTGCGGGCGCCGCGGGGCGAGGGCGGCTTCGGCTACGACCCGATCTTCGTCGGTGACGGCCAGGACCGGACCAACGCCGAACTCTCGCCGGAGGAGAAGGACGCGGTCAGCCACCGAGGCAAGGCGCTGCGGGCCCTGGCCAAGGTGATGGCCAGGGCCCTGCCGGCGGTCTGACGACGCGCCCGCGCTCGGAGAGCCGGGATCCAGCGGTCTACGAGCCTGTGGTCAGCGAGCCGGGATCCAGCAGGATGCCTCGGGGCGGTCAGAGCCGGAGTTCACGGCCGGGCCAGCAGGACCGCAGCCACCGGTCGTGGCTGGCCACCACGATCGCGCCCGGACCACTCCGCATCGCCTCCTCCAACTCGTCGGCGAGTCGGGGCGAGAGATGGTTGGTCGGCTCGTCGAGCAGCAGCAGCTCCGGCGGGTCGGCGACGAGTAGCGCGAGGGCGAGCCGGCGCCGCTGGCCGACCGAGAGTTCCCCGACCGGCCGGGCCAGGTCGCGCGGGGCGAGCAGGCCGAGGGAGCGCAGCGGTACGGCCTCGGCCCGCACCGCACCGAGCAGCTGCTGGTAGGTGTCCCGCACCGTCCGGTCCGGACGGTCGAAGACGGTGTCCTGGGCCAGCAGCCCGACCGTCAGCCCGCCGCGCCGGTGCACGTCGCCGGTTGCCGCCAGCCGCCCGGCCAGCACCGCGAGCAGCGTGGACTTGCCGGCGCCGTTCGGCCCGGTGACCAGCAGCCGGTCGGTGGCCTGCACGTCGAGGCGGTCAAGGCGCAGCCGGCCGGGCACCCGGACGTCCCGCAGCGACAGCAGGATCCCGTCCGGAGACCTGCTGGCCAGTCCGGTGGCCCGGAACCGCAGCGGTTCCGGCGGCTTGCGGACCTGGTCGCGTTCCAGTTCGTCGAGGCGGCGGGTGGTGTTGCGTACCCGCCGGGAGATCTGCTGCTGCACCCGGCCGGCGGTGTGCCCGTAGCCCATCTTCTCGCTGTCCCGCTTGGCCCGGCCCGGGGCGACCTGGTGCGCGGTCACCGAGACCGAGTGCCGCAGCTCGGCGAGTTCCTCCTGCTCCTCGGCGAAGCGCCGCTGCCACCGCTCGCGCTCGGCATGCTTCTCCGCCTGGTAGGCGGTGTAGTTGCCGCCGTACCGGGTCGGGCCGTCGACCGCCGGGTCGAGGTCGATCAGGTCGGTGCAGACCGCGTCCAGGAACGCCCGGTCGTGGCTGGCCAGCACGACGACCCCGGGCAGGTCGCGGAGCTGCTCTTCCAGGAACGTCGCGGCGGCGTCGTCGAGGTGGTTGGTGGGCTCGTCGAGCAGCAACGCGACGGGGCGCCGGACCAGCAGCGCCGCCAGCGCGAGCCGACCCCGCTGCCCACCGGAGAGCGAGGCGAGGGTGCGGTCATGCGCCAGCTCCCCGAGGCCGAGGCCGGCAAGGACGATCTCGGCACGCCGGTCGGCGTCCCAGGCCGCGTGCTGCTCGGCGCGGTCGAGCCGGTCACCGTACTCGGCGAGCAGGTCGGGGTGGCCGGCAGCGTCCGGCGGGTTGTCGGCGAGCGCCCGGCTGAGCCGGTCGAGTTCGGCGAGGTCCTCGCGGGCTTCCCGGAGCGCGTCGTCGAGCACGTCCGTGATCGTCGACGCCGGTTCGAATGGCATCTCCTGGTGCAGGAAGCCGAGGTCGGGCGGCCGGAGCACGCTGCCGCCGTCCGGCTCGTCCGCCCCGGCGAGCAGCCGCAGCAGGGTCGACTTGCCGGCGCCGTTCTCGCCGATCAACCCGATCCGCTGCCCGGGAGCGGCGGTGAGGGAGACACCGTCGAGCACGCGGCGGCCACCGAGGGTGCGGACGAGGTCGTGCGCGCGCAGAGCTGACTGGGACATCTGACACCACCGGAAATAATCGAGCCTTTCGCCCGCCGGGCGGTGCCTCGGGCGCGGGCGCGGAAGGGGTGTCAGCGGCTCACATCGCGTTCAACATATCCGGCGGCTGGCCTGGGCCGCAACCGGATCCGGAACTCCGGGCACGCGCTGGAGTGGTTGCCGGGTCAGGCCCTGCCGGTCGTGGTGGTGTCGGGCCGGGCGGGCGGGTCCCGGAGGGTGAGCGCGTCGGCGACGACGATGCCGAGCAGCACCGCCAGGACGGAGGTGGCGACCGCCAGTGGCGGCAGGTGGACCATCAGCGGTGACATCGCGACCAGCACTCCGAGCCCGATCAGCCAGGGCCGGGCGACCCGGACGAAGACCTCGTGCCCCAACAGGGTGCGGCCCACCAGGAAGAGCGCGGGACCACCGATGATCACCAGGACCCAGCCCCAGGGCGTGTTGTCGAGCGGATTGCGGATCACCAGTTCGTCGCTGACCGTGGTGAGGACGACCCCGGCCACCATGATCAGATGGGCGTAGCCGGCCCAGGTGGTCTCCCGGCCCGGGTCGGCGGAGCCGACGATGGCGCTGCCGAGCTTCTCCCTGGTCCGGTAGAAGTAGATCCACCAGAGCAGCACGGTGGTGCCGAAGGAGACGAGGAAGGCCATCCGCTCCCGGGGAGCGTCCCCGGTGCTCCGGATCGTCCGGGCGGTGATCACCACGGTCTCGCCGAGGGCGATGATGATGAACTGGCGGTAGCGTTCGGCCAGGTGCTCGCCGGTGGTGTTCCATTCCCAGTCCGGGGAGCGGCCGAGCTTCGGGGTCGGCCAGCGCAGCACCGGCCCCAGATAGTCCATGCCCAGGGCCACCGTCCAGAGCACCGTCCGTGGTACACCCGGGACCAGCGCGCCGGCGAGCCAGATGGCCCCGGAGATGCCGAACCAGAAGATGCCGCGCAGCGGCCGGTTGTGCAGCCGGTGCCGGTGCAGGATCACCGCGAGCACGATGCTGCGGAAGAGGTGTATCCCCACGTACGAGGCGGCGAAGAGCACCCCCTGCCCGTCGAACGCCTCCGGCACGGCCGTCGACATCATCAGGCTGCCGAGCATGATCGCGATGACCAGCAACTGGACCGCTGGCCGCCGCGAGTCCAGGGTGTCGGTGGCCAGGTTGGTGTACGACCAGACCCACCAGATCGCCAGCAACAGCAGGAGGGTCTGGTACGCGCCGAGCGGGTGGAGGTTGGCGACCAGCGCCTCGGCCAGCCGGGCCAGGATGAAGACGAAGACGAGATCGTAGAAGAGCTCCACGGCGGTGGCCCGCTGTGGCTGTCCGGGATCGCGGATCAGCGTCGAGAACCTGCCCGTCGTCATCCGCCGTCCGCTCTTCCGCCCACCGACCACGCGGCTGACCAATGGCCTGACCTGCGCGTACGGCCGCCAGCCGCCGCCGAAGCAGTCGTACCACGCCGGACGCGCGCCGCTCCGGGATTTGCGGTTACCGCCCGTAGCGGGCGAGCCGAATCAGTGAGACGAGCGGGATCAGCGGGCCCCCGCACGGTCTCCGGGCGGTCTCTGCCCGCGCTCCGCCGACCGGAAGCCTGACTAGCCCAGCGGGCCGATCTCGGCCTCGATCGCGTCGCGCAGGTCGGGCCCGGCGACCACCGCCCGGGCGGCCTCGATCACCGGGGCGAGGAAGATGTCCGGCCCCGGATCGCCGGCCACCTCCGCCAGCGCGGCCAGCGCCGCCCGCCCGGCGGGGGAGGGGGTGAGCGGGGCCCGCAACTGCAACCCGCGTACGCCGGCCAGCAGCTCCACCGCGAGCAGGCTGGTCAGGTTGTCCAGCACCGTACGCAGCTTCCTGGCGGCCGCCCAGCCCATCGAGACGTGGTCCTCCTGCATCCCGCTGGTCGGCAGCGAGTCGACCGAGGCGGGTGCGGCGAGCCGCCGGTTCTCCGCGACGATGCCGGCGGCGGTGTACTGGGCGATCATCAGCCCGGAGTTGACCCCGGCGTCGGGGGAGAGGAACGCCGGCAGCTCCCGGGAGCGGGTGACGTCGAGCAGCCGGTCCACCCGGCGCTCGGCGATCGCCCCGACCTCGGCGGCGGCGATGGCCAGGAAGTCGGCGGCGAAGCCGAGCGGCGCGCCGTGGAAGTTGCCTGTCGACTCGACCCGGCCGTCCGGCAGCACCACCGGGTTGTCCACCACCGAGCGGAGTTCTCGCGCGGCCACCTGCTCGACGAAGTCGAGGGTGTCCCGGGCCGCCCCGGCGACCTGCGGCGCGCAGCGCATCGAGTACGCGTCCTGCACCGCGTGTGACAGGTCGTCCCGATGAGAGTCCATGATGGACGACTGCTGCAACAGCCGGTGGATGTTGGCCGCCGAGACCGCCTGCCCCGGATGTGGCCGGATCGCGTGCAACTCGGGCAGGAACGGCCGCTCCGAGCCGAGCATCGCCTCGATCGCCAGCGCCGCCGTCACGTCCGCCATCGCGAAGAGGTGGCGGGCGTCGGCGATCGCCAGCAGCAGCATCCCGAGCATGCCGTCGGTGCCGTTGACCAGCGCCAGCCCCTCCTTGGCGGCGAGGGTGACCGGGCGCAGTCCGGCGGCCCGCAGCGCCGCCCCGGCCTCCTGGCGGTCGCCCGCCGGGCCGACCACCCAGCCCTCGCCGAGCAGCACCAGCGCGCAGTGCGCCAGCGGGGCGAGGTCGCCGGAGGCACCGAGCGAGCCGTGCTCCGGCACCCACGGGGTGATGTCGGCGTCGAGCAGGTCAACCAGGGCCCGGACCAGCTCGGGGCGTACCCCGGAGTGGCCCAGCGCCAGCGAGCGGATCCGCAGCAGCATCATCGCCCGGACCACCTCGCGGGGCATCGGCGCGCCGACCCCGGCGGCGTGCGAGCGGATCAGCGCGTGCTGCAACTCGGCCCGCCGCTCCGGCGCGACGAAGGTGGTGGCCAGCGCGCCGAAGCCGGTCGAGACGCCGTAGACCGGGCGGCCGGTCTGCTCGATCCGGTCCACGATCGCCCGGCTGGCCGCCATGGTGTCCACGGTGGACGGATCGAGGGCGACGGTGGCGGTGCCACGGGCGACCGCCAGCACGTCGGCCGGGGAGATCCCGGTCGGGGTGACGGTGACGACGGGACGGGTCACGGTAGACATTGCGGTACTCCGTTGTGCAGGACCTCGCGGACCAGTGGAACCCCCGGCCGGTAGGCCAGGTGCAGATACGAGGGGGCGTCGAGGAGGATCAGATCGGCCGGCACCCCCGGCCGGAGCACCCCGGCGTCGTCGCGGCGCAGCGCGCGGGCGCCACCGGCGGTCGCCGCCCAGACCGCCTCCGCCGGGGTCATCCCCATCTCCCGGACGGCGAGCGCGACGCAGAACGGCATCGACGAGGTGTACGACGACCCGGGGTTGCAGTCGGTGGCCAGCGCCACGGTCACCCGGGCGTCGAGCAGGCGTCGCGCGTCCGGATAGGTCGACCGGGTGGAGAACTCCGCCCCGGGCAGTAGCGTCGCCACCGTCTCCGACATGGCGAGCGCGTCGACGTCCAGATCGGACAGATGCGTGCAGTGGTCGACACTGGCCGCCCCGAGTTCCACCCCGAGCTGCACCCCCGGCCCCGGGCCGAGCTGGTTGGCGTGCACCCGCACGCCGAGCCCGGCGGCCTGGCCGACGGTGAGGATCGCCCGAGCATGGTCGGCGTCGAAGGCGCCCCGCTCGCAGAAGACGTCGATCCACCTCGCGTACGGCAGCGCGGCCCGGAGCATCGGCCCGCAGACCAGTCCCACGTAGTCGTCGGGGCGGTCGGCGTACTCCGGCGGCACGACGTGGGCGCCGAGGAATGTCGTCTCGGCGGTGAACTCGGCGGCGATCCGCAGCGCGCGGGCCTCGTCGGCGACGCTGAGCCCGTACCCACTCTTGATCTCGATCGTGGTGCTGCCCTGCCGCAGCGCCTCGGTGCGCAGCCGCTCGACGGTGTCGCGGAGCCGGTCGTCGCCGGCGGCCCGGGTGGCGGCGACCGTGGTCCGGATCCCGCCGCCGGTGTACGGTTCGCCGGCCATCCGGGCGGCGAACTCGGCCGCCCGGTCACCGGCGAAGACCAGGTGCGAGTGGCTGTCCACGAAGCCGGGCAGCACCGCGGCGCCCCCGGCGTCGATCCGCCGGTCGGCGGCGGGCGCGTAGCGCGCCGGGCCGATCCAGGCAACCTCGCCCTCCTCGACCAGCAGCGCTGCCTTGCGGCGGATGCCGAGCGGACCGCCCTCGCCGAGCCCGGCAACGTTGGTCACCAGCTCGCCGATGTTGTCGATCAGCAGGTTCATGCCGCCATCCTCACGCCGTCACCGCCCGGATCGCCGCCATCCTCATCCCGTCACCGCCCGGATCGCCGCCGTCAGCTCGGCCGGCACGTCGAGCGTGCCGTGCCGACCGTCCCGGACCACCTCCCGGCCGTCGACAAGCACGTCGGTGACGTCCGCCGCCCCGGCCGCGAAGAAGAGGCCGGCCGGCGGCACCCCGGCGGTACGGGCACTGTCCAGCCGAACCGTGACCAGGTCGGCCCGCCCACCCGGCGCCAGCCGCCCGGCGTCCGGCCAGCCCAGCGCCGCGTGCCCGGTGGCGGTCGCGGCGCGCAGCAGCTCCGCCGGGGCGAAGTGGCCCCGGGCCAGGGTCGACAGCCGGGCGTCCAGCTCCATCGCCCGCGTCTCCTCGAAGAGGTCGACCACGGCGTGGCTGTCGCTGCCGAGGCTGATCGGACTGCCGGCGTCGGCCAGTTCCCGGGCCGGCCCGATCCCGTCGGCCAGGTCCCGCTCGGTGGTCGGGCAGAGGCAGACCCCGGTGCCACTGACGCCGAGCGCCGCCCGGTCGGCGTCGGTCAGATGGGTGGCGTGTACCGCCGTCGTGCCCGGACCGAGCGCGCCCGCGCCGGCCAGCAGCCCGGTCGGGGTCGTCCCGTGGTACGCCAGGCAGGCTTCGTTCTCCGCCGGCTGCTCGGAGAGGTGTACGTGCAGCGGGGCACCCCGCCCGGCGGCCCAGCCGGCCACCTCGGCGAGTTGGTCGGCCGGTACCGCCCGCACCGAGTGGATCGCCGCCCCGACCCGGGCGTGCGGGCCGGCCGGGGCGAAGGAGGCGGCCCGCTCGGCCCAGCGCGCGGCGTCACCGTCACCGAACCGCAGTTGCGGCCCGGTCAGCGGCTCGCCGTGCACGCTCGCCGTCAGGTAGCAGGTGTCCAGCAGGGTCAGCCGGATCCCGGCCTGGGCGGCGGCCTCCACCAGCGCCGCCGACATGGCGTTCGGGTCGGCGTACCGGACGCCCTCGGGAGCGTGGTGCAGGTAGTGGAACTCGCCGACACAGGTGATCCCGGCGAGCGCCATCTCGGCGTACGTCGCCCGGGCCAGTGCGAGATAGCTCTCCGGGTCGAGTCGGGCGGCGACGGCGTACATCGTCCGACGCCAGTCCCAGAAGTCGCCCCGGCCGCCCTGGCTGCGCCCGCGCAGCGCCCGGTGGAAGGCATGCGAATGGGCGTTGGCCAGCCCCGGCAGGGTCAGCCCGGACAGCCGCCGGGATTCCGGCGGCGGCACCGCCACCCCGGGCGTGACCTCGGTGAACCGGCCGCGGGCCAGCTCGATCAGCACGTCGGCGTCCGGCTTGGGACGGTCCGGCAGCCAGGCGTACTCGGCGTGGTACCAGGTCCGCGGCTGGCCGGGCCGGGCGGGAGCGGTCGTGCTCCGGCCGTCGGGGGCGGTCGTGCTCCCGTCGGGGGCGGTCGTGCTCCGGCCGTCGGGGGCGGTCGTGCTCCCGTCGGGGGCGGTCGTGCTCGGGTCGGGGGCGGTCCGGCTCGGGTCGGGGGTGCTCATCCGGCGGCGGCCAGTTCGGTGAGGAGGTCTGCCAACCGGCGTACACCCTCGGCGCAGTCGTCGTCCGACGCCGACTCGGCGGGTGAGTGCGACACACCGGTCGGGTTCCGCACGAAGAGCATCGCGGTCGGCACGTGTGCGGCCAGGATCCCGGCGTCGTGCCCGGCGGCGGTCGGCAGCACCGGCACCCCGTCGGCGAGAACCCGGCGGAACGCGGTGACGAGTCCGCCGTCGAACTCGACGGGCGGGCTCAGCGACTCGCGGACGAGGTCGAGGGTCGTACCGTCCCGGACGGCCCGGTCGGCGGCCTTGGCGCGTACCGCCTCGACCAGGGCCTCCAGGGTGGCGGCGTCGGCGGCCCGGGCGTCGAGCCAGCCGCGGACCCGGGCCGGGATCGCGTTCGTGGCGTTCGGCTCCACCTCGACCCGGCCGATCGTGGCGTGCGCCCCGCGCAGCCGGGCCTCCTTGTTCGCGGCCAGCACCGTGAAGGCGTAGGTCAGCATCGGGTCGCGGCGGTCGGCCATCCGAGTGGTGCCGGCGTGGTTCGCCTCGCCCGCGAAGTCCAGCAGCCAGCGGCCGTGCGGCCAGATCCCGCTGGCGATGCCGACCGGCGCGGCCAGGTCGACCAGTGCCCGCCCCTGCTCGATGTGCAGCTCGACGAAGACGCCGATCCGGCTCAGCAGCTCAGGCCGGGCCCCGGCCGGGCGGCGGCCCATCGCCTCGGCCAGTGTGGTGCCGTCCCGGTCGACCAGCCCCGCCGCCCGATCCGGGTCGAGCGCACCGCTGAGCAGCCGGGATCCCAGGCACGGTACGCCGAACCGCGAACCCTCCTCCTCGGCGAACGCCACCACCCCGACCGGCCGGCGGAACTCCCGGCCGCTCTCGCGTAGCATCCGCACCGCCAGCAGCGCGCTGACGATGCCGAGCGGGCCGTCGTAGCCGCCGCCGTGCGGCACCGAGTCGAAGTGGCTGCCGAGCAGCACGGCGTCGCCCCGCTCCGGCGGCGGCCCGTACCAGGCGAAGAGGTTGCCGTTGCCGTCCGCCTCGACGGTGTGCGCCCCGTCCGCCGTCGCCACGCCCCGGAACCACCGCTCCAACTCCCGTACCGCCCCGCCGAAGCCGTACCGCAGGTAACCGCCGCTGCCCGCGTCCCGCCCCACCCCCACGATCTCCGCCCAGAGCCGGGTGAAAGGAGGGGGCCCTTCTACAACAGAATCCGATAACACGGGGCCCCTCCTCACGCCTCGGCCATCGGAACGCGGAGGGCGTTGCGGGCGGCGGTCTCGGTGGCCTCCGGGTAGCCGGCGTCGACGTGCCGGAGTACGCCGGTCGCCGGGTCGTTGGCCAGGACACGTTCGAGTTTCTGGCGGGCCAGCGGGGTGCCGTCGGCGACGCTGACCTGCCCGGCGTGGATGGAGCGGCCGATGCCGACCCCGCCGCCGTGGTGGATGCTCACCCAGGACGCCCCGCTGGCGGTGTTGACCAGGGCGTTGAGCAGTGGCCAGTCGGCGATCGCGTCGGAGCCGTCGGCCATCGCCTCGGTCTCCCGGTAGGGGGAGGCGACCGAGCCGGCGTCGAGATGGTCCCGACCGATGACGATCGGGGCGCGTAGTTCGCCGCTGGCCACCATGTCGTTGAAGCGGAGGCCGGCCCGGTCGCGCTCGCCGTGGCCGAGCCAGCAGATCCGGGCCGGCAGGCCCTGGAAGGCGACCCGTTCGCCGGCCAGCCGGATCCACCTGGCCAGCGACTCGTTCTCGGGAAAGAGGTCGAGGACGGCCCGGTCGGTGGCGGCGATGTCGGCCGGGTCACCGCTGAGCGCCGCCCAGCGGAACGGCCCCCTGCCCTGGCTGAAGAGCGGCCGGATGTACGCCGGCACGAAGCCGGGGAAGGCGAACGCCCGCTCGTACCCGCCGAGCTGTGCCTCGCCCCGGATCGAGTTGCCGTAGTCGAAGACCTCGGCGCCGCCGTCCTGGAAGCCGACCATCGCGGCGACGTGTCTCACCATCGCGGCCCGGGCCCGTTCGGTGTACTCGGCCGGCTTGCTCCGGGCCAGCTCGGCGGCGTCGGCCAGCTCCACGCCGTCGGGGACGTACGAGAGCGGGTCGTGCGCGCTGGTCTGGTCGGTGACGATGTCGATATCGACACCGCGGCGGAGCAGTTCCGGGAATACGGTGGCGGCGTTGCCGACCACGCCGACCGAGAGCGGCCGGCGGTCCCGCTTCGCCGCGAGGACCTGGTCGAGGGCGGCGTCCAGGGAGTCGGCGACGGTGTCGAGATAGCGGGTACGCACCCGGCGGGCCAGCCGCTCCGGGGCGACGTCGACGATCAGGCAGGCGCCGCCGTTCATCGTCACCGCGAGCGGCTGCGCCCCGCCCATGCCGCCGCAGCCGGCGGTCAGCGTCAGCGTGCCGGCGAGCGAGCCGTCGCCCGTGCGAATGCCTGAGCCGGCACCCTCGTCCTGCCGGTCGGTGTCGGCGGCGGTTCGCCCGGCGGCGGGCTTGGTGGCGGGCTTGGCGGCGAGCTTGGCGGCGAGCTTGGCGGCGACGGCGGCGAAGGTCTCGTAGGTGCCCTGGAGGATGCCCTGGGTGCCTATGTAGATCCAGGAACCGGCGGTCATCTGGCCGTACATGGTCAGGCCGAGCTGTTCGAGACGGCGGAACTCCGGCCAGGTGGCCCAGTCCCCGACCAGGTTGGAGTTGGCGATCAGCACCCGGGGCGCCCACTCGTGGGTCCGCAGCACGCCGACCGGACGGCCCGACTGCACCAGCATGGTCTCGTCGTCGGCGAGGGTCCGGAGCGTCCGGACCAGCGCGTGGTAGGACGGCCAGTCCCGGGCCGCCCGCCCGGTCCCGCCGTAGACGACCAGGTCGTCGGGGCGCTCCGCCACCTCAGGATCGAGGTTGTTCATCAGCATCCGCAGCGCCGCCTCCTGGGGCCACCCGGCGGCGGTCCGGGTACTGCCACGGGCGGCGCGGATCGGCTCGGGCATGGTGACTCCTCCTGCGGTGGAACGGGGCGACGGCGGTGTGCTGTGCTGCCGATCGGGTGCGACGGCGGTGTGCTGTGGTCCTGGACGTCGGTTCGCGCCGGGGCGGTCACACGACGAACAACTGGCGGCGGGCGGCGGACTGCTCGAACTCCTCCAGGCGACGCTGCGCGTCGGCGGGCGCGGCGTCGCAGATCGCCTGGAGCAGCACCATCGACAGGGCCATCGGTGCGGCGTGCAGGTCGAAGACGAGCTGTGCGCCGACCGCGGCCGGCAGGACGATGTCGGCGTACTCGGCGGCTGGGCTGACCGCCGAGTCGGTGATCACCACGACCGACATCCCCGCCTCCCGGGCGTCCCGGAGCGCGTCCAGGGACTCCCGGGGGTAGCGGGGCAGCACGATGCCGAGCAGCGCGCCCGCGCCGGCTGCCCGTGCCTGCTCCAGCCGGTCGGTCAGCAGCGTCCCGCCGGAGTCGAGGACCCGCACGTCCGGATGCACCTTCGCCGCGAAGTACGCGAAGTATCCGGCCAGCGGGGCGGCGGCGCGCAGTCCGAGGACGACCAGCGGCCGACTGCCGGCCAACATCGTCCCGGCGGCGGTCACCCCGTCCCGGTCGGCGAGTTGCTCGGCGAGCCGGTCCAGGTTGTCGGCCTCGGCGCGGATCGCCCGCTGCATCTCGTTGCCGGTCGGGGCGGCCAGGTCGGGGCGGCCGTAGCCGGAGGCGGCGATCTCCCGCAGTCGGCGGCGCAGCGCCGGGTAGCCGTCGTAGCCGAGTGCCATGGCGAACCGGGTCACCGAGGGCTGGCTGACCTTGGCCAGTTCGGCGACCTCGGCCGCGGAGAGATAGGCGGCGGAGGCGGCATGCTGGACCAGGCTGTGCGCGATCCGGCGTTGGGTCGGCGTCAGCCGGATGCCCTGGAAGAGGTCGAGCACGCGGTCCGTCGACGGTGCCGCGATGACAGCGCTGTCATTCACAACAAGACTGTATGCATAAAACATTTCAGGGGGCAATGGGACACCACGAACGGGTTGGCGCTTCCGGCTGGAGCTTTGCCGACCACGGTCAGCCGCGAGCGCTGGAGATCGACCGGTGGCCGCTGTGGCATCGTGAACGACATGCGGCTGGTCTCGCTCCACACGTACCCGGTCAAGAGCTGTTACCGGCTCGACCTCGACGAGGCCCGGGTCGAGCCGTGGGGCCTGGCCGGCGACCGGCGCTGGATGATCGTGGACGAGGACGGGACCGGGGTCACCCAGCGTCAGGCGACCGGCCTGGTCGCCATCCGGCCGGAACTCCACCCGGGCACGCTGCTGCTGCGCGCCGCCGGTCGGCCGGAACTCGAGGTGGCCGAGCCGGTCGACGGCGACCCGGTCGCCGTACGGGTGCTGTCGAACCTGCCCCCCGCCCCGGGCCGGCTGGCGGGTCCGGCGGCCGACGACTGGCTCTCCCGACTGCTCGACCGCAAGATCCGGCTGGTCTGGCTCGGCGACCCGACCGCGCGCCCGATCCCGGACACCCACCTCGCCGACCCGGCCGAACGGGTGAGCTTCGCCGACGGCTATCCCCTGCTGCTCACCAACCGCGCGTCCCTGGACGCGCTCAATGCCGCGCTGCTCGAGTCGGGCAACATCGAGGCGCCGCTGCCGATGACCCGGTTCCGCCCGAACGTGGTGGTCGGGGGAGCGGCACCGTGGGCCGAGGACGACTGGATCGGCCGCCGGCTCCGGATCGGCCCGGTGACGTTCCGGGTGGCGAAGCCGTGCGGCCGCTGCCTGGTCACCACGACGGACCAGGAGACCGGGGTACGCGGCCGCGAGCCACTGCGCACCCTGGCGGCGTACCGGCGGATCAACCGGCAACTCGTCTTCGGTCAGAACCTCGTGCCGGTGCCGGTGCCGGTGCCGGCGCCGGTGCCGGTGCCGGCGCTCAGGTCGTCCGGTCCGGTCGGCACGCTGACCGTGGGTGACCCGGTGGAACTGCTGTCCTGATCCTGCCCGGCCGTGCTGCCCGCCGTGCTTCCCGGCCGTGCTTCCCGGCCGTGCTGCCCGCCGTGCTTCCCGGCCGTGCCGGGTCGGAGGCGGTTCGCCGATCTTGCGGAAGGCGCGACGGCTCGGGCAACATCCCCCGGGTGATCGAGGCACCCCATCCCGGAAGCAGCGACGAAAGTGTTCCGGCGGCTTCCCCGGCGGCCGACGACCACGGGAGCCGGCGACCGCGCGGCGGCCGGCTCCTGCGTCGGCGACCAGCGGGCCGATGGCTGGCGGGCGGGTCCGCGGCGGTGCTCGCCGCCCTCCTCGGGCTCGTGCTCGTCTGGCAGTTCTCCGACTCGGCCGCCTGCGCCGGGCTCGCCGGACCGCCGGTGGACCTGGTCGCGCCACCGGCCGACGGGACCGTCTACAAGGGAAAGGCGTCGCACTACGACGGCGGGAACTCTGGCGGGAACTGTTCGCTGCCCGGTCCGCCGGCCAACCGGCTCTACGTGGCGCTCGGTTCCGCCCAGTACGCCGGCTCGGCCGCCTGCGGCAGTTTCCTCGACGTGACCGGCCCGAAGGGCACCGTACGGGTGATGGTGCTGGACCGCTGCGCGGGCTGCACGGGTGGCAAGATCGACCTTTCCCGGCAGGCGTTCGCGAAGATCGCCGACCTGTCGCAGGGGATCGTCCCGGTGCGCTACCGGGCGGTGGTCGACCCGCCGTTGCCCGGCCCGCTCACCTTCCGGCTCAAGGGTGGCGTGTCGCAGTACTGGTTCGCGGTGCAGGTGGGTGACCACGGAAACCCCGTGAAGTCGCTGGCGGCGAAGAGTGCGGGTGGGGGCTGGCGGGCGGCGAAGCGCGGGTCCGACAACTACTGGGTCGTCGACGGCGGACTCGGCAGGGGGCCGTACTCGATCCGGGTCGTCGACGTCCACGGACACGAGGCGGTCGCCACCGGGATCCGGCTGACGCCCCGCCTGGTGCAGCGGAGCACGGTACGGATGTACGACACCACTCCGGCGGGTGCCGGCACGCCGACCCCGTCGGCTCCGCCGAACCTGAGTGCCGGTGCCACCGCCGCCCCGAGCGCATCCGCGACGCCGTCGCCAGACACCCCGGGGACGGGTACGCCGACCGGGAGGGACGCCTCCGGAAAGCCGGTGGCGGGAGCGGCCGGCGCTTCGGTTCCGGTCGGCTGCGACTGATCCCCGCGCGCGCCGGCCCGCCCCGACGTACCGCCCGGGCCGGCTGCACCTGGATCAGGTAAGCGACAGCCACATCTGGATCTCGTCGCGGTCGTCGCCCGGCCCTACCCGGAGCGCGCCGGGCAGCCGGCCGACCTCCCGGTAGCCGAGCCGGCGGTAGAACTCCTCCACGCCCCGGCCATCCCGGACGGTCAGGTGCAGCGCCTCCCAGCCGGCCTTCCGGGCCAACTGCTCGGCGTGACGCAGCAGCGTCCGGCCGAAGCCGTGCCCCTGCCGGTCCGGGTGCACCATCACCCGCTTCAGCGCGCACCAGTGTGCCTTGAGATGAAACCGGTTGTCGGTGAAGAAGAGCAGCGCCACCAACTCGTCGCCGTGATAGCCGACCAGCAGCCGGTCCGGTCCCTGCGCCGCGTCCCTGAGTGCGGCGAGCGCGAGCGGCCGGACCTCCTCCTCGGTGACCGGGCCGACGAACCCGACCGCGCCTCCGGCGTTGGTCACCGCCGTCCAGAGGTTGACGATCTCGTCACGCAACTCGGTGGTCAGCGGGGGATCGAGTTCGAAGCGGATGCCCACACCGGCCATCCTCGCGCGTGCGTCCGGTGCTCCCGCCGCCCCGCGCGCCGGGCGTGACGGTGCTAACAGCACCTGCCCGCCCCGCCCCAGCGCAGCCCGGCGGGGCGGGCAGGGCGGTGCCGGCGGTGTCGACCGCGGCGCGGTTGGCACCGTCTATGGGCCACGGCCGGGAGGCTGAGCCGGGCCGACGGCGCTGAGTTGGGCCGACGGCGCTGAGTTGGGCCGACGGCGCAGAGTTGGGCCGACGGCGCAGAGCCGGGCCGACGGCGCTGAGTTGGGCCGACCGCGCCGGAGTTGGGGCGACCGCGCCGAGCTGTGCGGGAGAGGGGAGTCGAACCCCTACGCCCGAAGGCACAGGAACCTAAATCCTGCGTGGCTGCCATTACACCACTCCCGCTCGCCGCAAAGTCTAGACCGCCGACGGGTTCAGTCCAGGCCGAGGTCCCGTCGAAGCTTGGCGACGTGCCCGGTGGCCTTGACGTTGTAGAGCGCCCGTTCGATCCGGCCCTCCTCGTCGATGACGAAGGTCGACCGGATCACCCCGGTGATCGTCCGCCCGTACGACCGCTTCTCGCCGTACGCCCCGTATGCGGTGAGTACCGCCGTGTCGGTGTCGGCGACCAGCGGGAAGGTGATGGCGTCGCGGTCCCGGAACTTCGCCAGGGTGGCGGGGGAGTCGGGGGAGATGCCGACCACCTCGTAGCCGGCCGCCTGCAACGAGGCGAGCGAGTCCCGGAAGTCGCAGGCCTGCGTGGTGCAGCCGGGCGTCATCGCCCTGGGGTAGGCGTAGAGCACGACCTTGCGACCGCGCAGATCCTTGAGCGAGAGTGTGTCGCCGGTGTCGGTGGGCAGCGCGAAGTCGGGCGCGGGGTCGCCGGCTGCGAGGCGGGTTGGCGAGGTCATGGCGATGACCCTATCGCCAGGTGGACCGGAGATTGCGGTTGGCGTACAGCTCTTGCAAAATCTTGGCAATAGCCACAGTCGGCTCCTACGCTGGGCCGGCTGGCGGGGCGGATCCCGCGCCGGCATTCAAGGGAGGTGGCGTGGACAACCTGGCGATGCACATCTCGAACGGGATCATCAACGGTCCCGTGGCCGCGGCGTTCGGGGCGTTGGCCCTGGTGGCGCTCGCGTTCTGCGTGTTCCGCAGCCGGCAGGACCTGGACGACCGGCTGGCGCCGATGGCCGGACTGGTCGCGGCCTTCATCTTTGCCGTGCAGATGCTCAACTTCCCGATCTTCACGGGAGCGGTCAGCGGTCACCTGCTCGGCGGCGCCCTCGCCGCGATGCTGGTCGGGCCCTGGGTCGGGGCGCTCTGCGTGGCGGTGGTGCTGATCGTGCAGTCGCTGATCTTCGGCGACGGCGGCGTGGCGATGCTCGGCCTCAACATCACCAACATGGCGCTGATCGGGGTCGCGGTCGCGTATCTGCTGATCGTGCTCCTGCTGCGAATCCTGCCCCGGACCGCGAGCGGGCTTGCGGCGACCGCGTTCGTCGCCTCCGTGCTCAGCGTCCTGGTCGCCTCGCAGGGCTTCGTCCTGCAGTACTGGCTGGGCGGCACCACCGACCTCGGCAGCGGCCTCGGCGCGCTGGCCGGAACGCTGGCCGGAGCCCACCTGCTGATCGGCATCGGCGAGGGCCTGATCACCGCGACCACCGTGATGACCGTGGCGAAGGTGCGGCCCGACCTGATCTACGCCCTGCGCTCGCTGCGGCCGCTTTCCACCGCCGGCCAACTCCCGCTCACCGGAGGTGCCCGATGACGATCGGAGCGAGCCGGAAGACGAAGCGCACCGGGGTCTTCATCCTCGGCGGCCTGCTGGTCGCGCTGATCCTGGCCGGGGTGGTCAGCAACTTCGCCTCGGCCCATCCCGACGGCCTGGACTCGTCGCTGCGCGAGGGCTGCACCTTCGACGCCGACGACAACATCACCGGCGGCAGCTGCCCGGCGCAGGAAACCAGGGACCACGAACTGGCCGACTCGCCGCTCGCCGACTACGGGATCAGGGGAATCGACAACTCGTACCTGTCGACCGGGCTCGCCGGGGTGCTCGGTGTGCTGGTCACCTTCGCCGTCGGCGGTGGCCTGTTCTGGCTGGCCCGGCGTCGCGCGACCGACACGCCGGAGAGCGGGACCGGCGACCCGGTCGCCGGCACGGCCGGCGGAAGCGACGGCAGCAGCACCGGCGGCAGCAGCACCGGCGGCAGCAGCACCGGCGGCAGCAGCACCGGCGGCAGCAGCACCGGCGGCGACGACGCCATCGACAACAGTGCCGGCCTCAGCGGCCGGAGCGGGTAGCGAGGCTCGCCGATGGGAGCCGGTCACGCCCACGTGCTCTACCGGGACCGGACGTCACCGGTGCACCGGCTGCCGCCCGAGGTCAAGATCGCGGCGATGGTGGTCTTCACCATCGCCGTGGTCGCCACCCCCCGCGAGGCGTTCTGGGCCTTCGGCGGCTATCTCCTGCTCGTGCTGCTGGTGGCGGCGGTCGCTCGGATCGGGCTGCGCTGGCTCGCCAGCCGCTCGCTGATCGAGCTGCCGTTCGTCGTGTTCGCCTTCGCGCTGCCCTTCGTCGGCACCGGCGAGCGGGTGAGCTGGCTGGGGGTGGAACTCTCCGTCGACGGTCTCTACGGTGGCTGGAACATCCTGGCCAAGGGCACACTCGGGGTGCTCGCCTCGCTCCTGCTCGCCGGCACCACCACGATGCGGGACCTGATCCTCGGCCTGGACCGGCTGCACTGCCCGCAGATCCTCACCCAGATCGCCGCCTTCATGCTGCGCTACCTCGACGTCCTGGTCGGCGAGGCGCGGCGGATGCGGGTGGCGCGGATCTCCCGGGGTGACGACCCCCGTTTCGTGTGGCAGTTGCGCGGCTTCGCCGCCGGCATCGGTGCGCTCTTCCTGCGCGCCTTCGAGCGGGGCGAGCGGGTCTACCTGGCAATGGTGTCCCGGGGCTACCAGGGCCGGATGCCGGCGGTCTGGCTGGGCACCGGCGCGGCCACCGCCCGGCACTGGCTGGTGGCGGCGACCGTGCCGCTCGCCGCCACCGGCATCGCCGCCGCCGCGGTCGTGCTGGGATGATCGGGTACGTGCAGAGCCCGTCCGCCGCCGACCCGCCGTCCCTGGACGTACGCGGCGTGCGGTTCAGTTACCCGGACGGGCAGGTCGCGCTGCGCGGCGTCGACCTGACCGTGCCGCGCCGCCAGCGGATCGCCCTGCTCGGCCCGAACGGCGCCGGCAAGACGACCCTGGTGCTGCACCTCAACGGGATCCTCTCCGGCGGTGACGGCACGGTCACCGTCGGCGGGCTGACGGTGGACCGGGACCGGGCCACCCTCGCCGAGATCCGCCGCCGGGTCGGCATCGTCTTCCAGGATCCGGACGACCAGCTCTTCCTGCCCACCGTCGCCGAGGACGTGGCGTTCGGCCCGGCCAACCTGGGCCTGCGCGGCGCCGAACTGGCCGAGCGGGTGACCGAGGCGCTGGACGCGGTCGGGATGGCCGAGCACCGGGACCGGGCACCCCAGCACCTCTCCTTCGGCCAGCGTCGCCGGGTGGCGGTGGCGACCGTGCTGGCGATGCGTCCGGAGATCCTCGTCCTCGACGAGCCCTCCTCCAACCTCGACCCGGCGGCCCGGCGCGAGTTGGCCGGCATCCTGCGCCGGCTGCCGGTGACCCTGCTGATGGTGACCCACGACCTGCCGTACGCGCTGGAACTCTGCGACCGGTCGGTGATTCTCGACACCGGCAGGATCGTCGCCGACGGGGCGACCGCCGAGATTCTCGCCGACACCGAACTGCTCGCCCGGCACCGCCTGGAGCTGCCGTACGGCTTCGACCCGGCGGTGGCCGCCCGGCAGCTCGCCGCCAACGGGTGACCAGACCGGCCACTGATCCACCCCGCCGGGGATGGGCGCTCAGCCAGGCCATCGTGGCGCTGTCCTACTACGTCGACAGCAAGCCGGCGATGGCCGGGACCGCCCGGCACATCCTCGACGCACTTCTCGCGTGACCGGCCGCGCTAACCACCTGACGCCGGTTCGTCGGCACGCCGGAGGGACGAGCCGGCCGCCTGCTCCTCCGTCGTCAGGGTGACCGACCAGCGGCGGGCCGGTGACCGGCCGGCTCCGGCGGCCACGGTGGCTATCCCGGCCGAGCGGCCCGCGGCCCGCAGCCGCAGCGCGCCGGCCGCGGCCAGCCCGCCGCCGACCGCGATGACCACCGCGACCAGGATCCTGGCCGGCGTCGGCGGCCAGGGCAGTGGTAGCACCGAACGGAGGAAGACCGCGGCGTTGGTCACCCCGGTGAAGAGCGCCAGACAGGTGCCGGCGAGGGCCAGCGCGAAGTCGCCGGCCGGTCGACGGGTCAGCGCGTACGCCCCGGCGGCCAGCGAGGCCAGGCCGGTCAGGGTGGGCCAGAGCTCCCCGGTGACCAACCCGAGCAGCATCCCGCCGAGCCCGGCGTCGGCCCCCCGGGCCAGCGCGAAGCCGAGCGCCGCCGCCCCGCCGATGCCGGCGAGCCCGGCCAGCGCGACGGTGGCCCGCCGTCCCGGCCGGGATGCCCGGGGCAGCAACCCGAGCGCGCCGATCGCGAGCGCACCGAGCAGGCTGGCACTCCACCAGGGCAGCGGGTCGGGCGGCGGTAGCCAGTCCAGCGTGCCGCGCAGCTCGATGGGGCGGAGCCCGTCGCGCAGCGGCACGACCCAGTCGCGTACCCGGTGCGACCGGCCGGGGTCGGCGGCGACCCCGGCCGGCGGCGCCTCCTCCAGCCAGCGGGTGCGCTGGTCGTGCCAGCGGACCACCGGCTCGGTGCCGGCCCGCCGCCAGGAGGGGGGCCGGGCCGGGTCGGCCTCGGCAGGCACGGCGGCGTCTCCGGGCAGGGTCCGGTTCAGGTACGTCGCCGGCGAGACCGTGTTCTCGTAGACGCCGTCGGGGCGGATCTCCAGGTACGGCTCTCCGGCGTAGCCGAGCACCTCGATCGTGCGGCCGGACCGGTTCTCGAGTTCGAGTCGGGCGCCACCCTCCACCACCCGTACGCTCAGCCCGGGAACCTCGGGGCTGACGCCGGTGATCGCGGTGCGGTAGTTGGTGCCGTCCGGGGCGTCGGCGGCGTGCCCGGCGGCCGGCGTCGCGGTGCATAGCGCCCCGAGCGCCCCGAGCGCCCCAGCCACCAGGGCCAGCCCGACCCGGCCCGGCCAGCGGGAACGGCCCGGCCATCCGGGCCGGCGCCGGTCACCGGTGGGTGGACGGCTCATCCGCCGGCCGCTGCCACCGCCGCCGTGATCGCCTCGGGGCTCGCCGCCACCCGGTTGCCGGCGACCAGCACGGTCGGCGTGCCGGTGACCCCCGCCCGGGCCGCCTCCTCGGTCACATGCTCGGTCCACTTCTCGAAGGTATTCTCCTCGACGCAGTTGCGGAAACTGTCCCGGCCCAGCCCGACGCTGCCGGCGACCTCGACGAGCTGCTCGTCGCTGAGCCCGGGACCGCCCTCGGGCGGCTGCCGGTCGAAGAGCGCCTCGGCGTACTCCCGAAACTTGCCGCTCTGCGCCGCGCAGCCGGAGGCGGCGGAGGAGCGGGTCGAGTATTCGGTGCTGGAGAAGCGGTCGAGGAACGCTACCGGGTGGTAGGTGACCCGGGCCTTTCCCTCGGCGACGAGCCGGTCGAGCGTCTCGCCGGCCTGCTGCTCGAACTCCCGGCAGATCGGGCAGATGAAGTCCTCGTACACGTCGATGTTGACCGGGCCGGAGCCGACCACGATGCCGGTGCCCTCCGGATTGGCCCCGGCCGGCGGGGTGAAGTCCCCGGCGTCCTGGGCGGTGGAGACGCCCCAGCCGATCAGGCCGGCGATGATCAGCACGATGACCGCGCCCACCGAGGTCCAGAGCGTGCGCTTGCGGCGCCGTTCCCGGGCCATCTGTTCGCGTACGACCCGAGCGGGGCGGCGCTGCCCCTTCCGGTTCCGGTCAGTCATCGTTCTCCTCCTCCGGGGTGTCCCGACCGAGCGCCGCGTCCACCGAGATCGGCGTACGGGGCCAGAGCAGCAGGAACCCGGCGAGCACCAGGAAACCGAGATCGCGCAGGATCTCCGTGCCGTACGTCGGCTGCTGACCGGCGGCGAGGTCGCCACCGCTGCCGAAGCAGCCGCAGTCGATGGAGAGGCCCCGGGCCCAGGCCGAGACGATGCCGGCGATGAAGATCACAAGGAGCGCGGCGGAGATCCCGGCGGCCAGCCGGGTGGCGAGGCCGAGCAGCAGGATCAGCCCGAGCGCCAACTCCACGAAGGGCAGGGCCGCGCCGATCACCACCGCCAGGTCGTACGGGAACAGCTGGTACGCGTTGACCGCCCGGCCGGAGGCGGCGAGGTCACCGACCTTGGAACCGCCTGCGACCAGCCACACCGCGGCGAGGCCGAGCCGGGCCGCCGTGCCGAGCCATGGGCGGAGAGTCAGCCATCGGCTGCCGCCCGGGGCCGGAGTGCTCGCTGTGTTCCGCTCAGTCACAGTCATTTAGTCGTCTTGATCGGTGGGAGGGTTCCGCCCCCGGTGTGGCATCGGTCATCCGGGTCGCCGTTCCGCGGTGAGATCGTGTTCACCCACGGTACGTGGGCAGTGCGGCACCACGCCGGGATTACCCGCATATCCCTCGGGATGCCGTCGCAGGGCCCGGATCACGGACCCAGCGGCGGCGGTGCCGGTGGACAGAGCCGGCGATCCGTCCCGATCCGGCGGGCCCGGGAACTTTTCCGGACCGGGGACCGACTATCTGTCTGTGCGTAGTGGCGGTAGCGGTCTCGACCATCGGCGCGCCGACGATTCCCGGGGCGGTGGGGTGGCCGAGCCAGGCGTGGTGTGGGCGGTCGGGGTGACCGGGGCGGGGCGGGGGTGACCCGAGGTCGCGCACGCACCTGGTCGTCGGCCACGATTACGAGCATGATTCCTGCGAATCGCCGACGGCTGGCCCGGGCCGGTGCCAGCCTCGGCCTGCTGCTGGCCGCCCTCGGCCTGCTGCTCGGCCCGGCCGCCCCGGCCAGTGCGCACGCGGTGCTGGTGAGCAGCAGTCCGGCCGCCGACGTGGTGCTGCCCAACACCCCCGCCGAGGTGGTGCTCACCTTCAGCGAGACCGTCCGCGAGGTACCGGGCAAGATCCGGGTCCTCGGGCCGGACGGTGCCCGGGTGGATCGGGGTGACCCGACGTTCAACGGCGCGGTCATCACCATCCCCGTCGACCCGGACGGGGCGCGGGGCAGCTATCTGGTCAGCTACCGGGTGATCTCGGCGGACAACCATCCCGTCGCCGGCGCGTACACCTATTCGGTCGGCGCCCCGTCCACGCCGCCCACGGACACCGGCACCGACGAGGTGCACCCGGTGGTGGGTACGGCGGTCGAGGTCTTCAAGTACCTCGGCTACGCCGGCCTGCTGCTGCTGGTCGGTCCCGTGATGGTGCTCAGCCTGCTCTGGCCCCGGCGGCTGGACCGGCGCGGCCCGGGCCGGTTGATCTGGACCGGCATCGGGCTGATCGCGCTCTCCACGGTCGGGGGGCTCTGGCTCCAGGTGCCGTACACCACCGGTGCCGGGCCGTTCGCGGTCACCGCCAGCGGGCTGAGTGACGTGCTCGGCAGCACCTTCGGCGCGGCCCATCTGGTTCGGCTCGGCATCCTGGCCGCGGCGGCGATCCTGCTTCGCCCGCTGATCACCGGCCGGGCCGGCCGGGGTGATCACATCCTGCTCACCGTGCTCGGCGTGGCCGGCCTGGGGACCTGGCCGATCGCCGGGCACCCGGCGGCCTCGCCGGTGCCGGCCGTCTCGGTGGTCGTCGACGCCGTCCACCTGGCCGGCATGGCGGTCTGGCTCGGCGGGCTGGTGATGCTCGGTACGTTCCTGCTCCGCCGCGCCAACGACCGGGAACTCGACGCGATCCTGCCGGTCTGGTCGCGCTGGGCGACCGTCGCCGTCTCCGCGCTGCTGCTGGCCGGGATCGTCCAAGCCCTGATCGAGGTCAGTACGCTCGACGCGCTGGTGTCGACCACGTACGGCCGGCTGATCATCGCCAAGGCGGTGCTCTTCGCCGCGGTGGTCGCGGTTGCCGCGTACTCCCGGCAGTTGGTCCGGCGCCGGCTCCTCGCCGAAAGCCCGGAGCTAATGTACGAGCCGGACGAGCCGCACGACCCGGACGAGCCGCACGACCCGGACGAGCCGGGCCTGGCTGACGGCGGTTACCGGCCGGGCGACGACGGCAACGGTGACGGTTACGGTGACGACCGCGACGGGCCGGGCACGGCCGCCGAACCGGACGGGCCCGACGAGGTGGTCGGGCCGGGCGGCGGGGCCGGCCGGCACGGACCGGGCAGGGTGGTGGCGGCCGGCGGCGGCGTGGCCAGCGCCACGGCGGTACTCATCGACGACCCCGCCCCACCGGTCACCTCGGGTCGGCGGCTGCGTCGGGCGGTCTGGGTGGAGCTCGCGATCACCGCCGTCGTGTTGGCGCTCTCCGCCGTCCTGGTGCAGACGACGCCGGCCCGGACCGCCAGCGAGTACGGTGACGGCGGCGGAGCAGGCTACTATTCCACGACCTTGACGAGTGCGCTCTACTCGCTGCAGGTCGAGGTGGACCCGGCGGAGACCGGGATCAACTCGGTCCACCTCTACGCGTACACGCCGGACAACAAGCCCCTGCCGGTGGTTCAGTGGCGGGCCACGGCGGCCCTGCCGGAGCAGGGCGTAGAGCCCATCGAGATCGCCCTGCTGCCGATCGCCGACAACCATGCCATCGGCGAGATCAGCCTGCCGAGGGCGGGCAACTGGGAGCTCAGTTTCACCGTCCGGATATCGGATATCGACCAGGCCACGGTGAGTAGCACCGTGCCCATCACCTAGAGAGGTACGACATGATCCGTCACCGTCGGGCCACGCGCATCGCGGCCCTCGCGCTCGGAGCAGCCGTGATCGGCGTGTTCGGGCTGGCCTCGTCGGCGTCCGCACACGTCACGGTGAACCCGAGAGAGGCGACCCAGGGCGGTTACGGTCGCGTGGCGTTCCGGGCGCCGACCGAGAGCGACACCGCGTCGACCGTGAAGCTGGAGGTGACGTTCCCGGAGGACGCGCCGCTCGCCTCGGTCTCCACGATGCCGATGCCGGGCTGGACGGCGACCGTCGAGAAGCGCACGGTGAATCCGCCGGTGGAGGTACACGGCAGTCAGGTCAGCGAGGTGGTTTCCAAGATCACCTGGACGGCGGCGCCGGACGCCGGCATCAAGCCGGGGGAGTTCCAGGAGTTCCCGGTCTCGATGGGGCCGCTGCCCGAGACCGACCGGCTCGTGTTCCGGGTGCTCCAGCACTACTCGGACGGCAACGTCGCGCGCTGGATCGAGCCCCCGGCCGCCGACGGTAGCGAGCCGGAGAACGACCCCGCGCCGGTGCTGACGCTGGTGCCGGCGGCGTCCGAGGGCGGCGCGCCGGCGACCAGCGGCCCGGACGTCGTCGCGGAGCCCGCCGGCGCGGACGACGACGAGGACGAGGGGGACTCCGCTGCGCTGGGCCTGGCGATCGCGGGCCTGGTCGCCGGTCTCGCCGGTCTGGCGCTGGGCGGGCTGGCGTTCGCCCGTACCCGCCGGCAGGACGCTCCGCCGGCCGTCTGACCCCAGCGGCTCTCCGTCGCCCTGCACTACCGCACGGGACGCCGTTCCCGCACCACCGGGCAGATCCTTCGCCGGCCCGTCGGCACCACTGCCGACGGGCCGGCGGCGTTTTCGGGCAATAATCCGGTGTTTATGTGATTTAGCTCGGTATGGTCTGCGGGTACCGCGGCTCCCGCCGGTAAGGGGACATCGTCGTCGGCGGGTAGGCGACCGGAGAGAAAGAGACGCGTATGCGCTTCGTACGGATGATCGCCGGGATACTCGTGCTCGCGATCGGGCTGCCGGTGCTCCTTGCCGGCGCCGCATTGTGGACGGTGTCGCAGCGGCGTGGCGACGACGGGGCCTTCGGCGGCCGGCTGGACCCGATCGCGACGGATGGACACGCCGCCGTCGTACCGGACCTGGCCGCACTGCTCGGCCGGGACGCGCCCTTCCTGCCAGCCGCCCGGAGCGGGTTGCGGCTCGTCGCCCGTACCGGATCGGAGCCGGTGTTCATCGGGCTCGGGCCCGCCGCCGAGGTGGCCGCCTACCTCGCGGGCACGTCGCATGCCCAGGTCGACCGGGTCAGCGTGACCCGGGGCAGCCTGCCGGTGCGGGTCGGCCCGGCCGAGGTCGCCGAGCCGGCACCCGAGCGGCAGCAGCGGCAGAACGCCGGACGCCCCCAGGAGCGCCCCGGACCCCCCGGTGCTCCCGGACGCCCTGAGCTCCCCGAACCCATCGGGCTTCCGGGGCTTCCCGGCGAGCAGGATCTCTGGCTCAGCAGCGGTGTCGGTGCGCTGGACCTGACCGCCGACGACCTGCGAGGGCGCCGGCTCAGCCTGGTCGTCATGCGTCCGGACGGGAGGGCCGGGGTCGCCGCCGACCTGCGGGCCGAGGTTCGCGTCGGTTGGCTCGATCCGGTCGTCTGGACCCTGCTCGCCACCGGAGGACTGCTGGTGCTGCTCGGCATTGTGTTGCTGGCCAGGCCGGTGCGCCCCCGCGAGGTGGTCTTCGTCGTGGAACCCGGCCAGGTGCCGGCGCTCGCGGCCCGGCTCGGCGTCGCCGCCCTGGACGAGATCGGCGACTCCACGGACCCGGCCCGACGGCCGGTGCGGGACCGGGACGGCACCGTGCAGGGCCACGAGGGCACTGACCAGGAGCAGCCCGACATCGCTATCCCGCCCGTGCGGGAGGCGGCAGTCCGGAAGCGGGACGAGGTGACCACGGCTACGAGATCTCCCGCCGTACTCCGGGTGACGCCGCTGGTCCGGCCGGCAACGCTCGCGGACGTCCTGGCGCCGTCGGTTGCCGGTGGACGGGCGGCGTCCCGCCCCAAGCCGCCGGTACGCCCGATCTGGCCGCCGCTGAACCCGCCGAACGGATTGTCGACCGGTACCACCACGCCCGCGCGGCACGCGGCGACGCCCGGACCGGCGCCGGTGGCCGCTGCCTCCTCAGGTCCAGGCGCTGCTCCAGCTCCACCGCAAATCTCCGGCGCGGCGCCAGGGCTTGCTGTGTCGCCGGTCTCCGGCGCGGCGCCGAGTCATGCTGCGCCGCCGGTCTCCGGCGCGGCGCCGGGGCTTGCTGCGCCGCCAGCTTCCGGCGCGGTGCCGAGTCATGCCGCGACGCCGGATCATGCCCCGTATGGTGCCGGTCGGGCCCCCGCCCCGGCGCCCGCGCCCGCCCCGGCGCCGGAACCACCGCCCACGCCGGTGCCGGCACCCGCACCGACGCCACCGTTGCCGGCGCCGGCTCCGCCGATGCCCGGGCCACCCCGACCGGCGCCCGTCCCGGCAGCCGGCAGGACCGACGATTCGACGAGTACGCCGCCGCCCATGCAGCGGCCGGAGTCCTCACCCATCCCGCAGCCGGCGGCACCGGTCAGCCAGACGCCCGTCGCATCGACCGCCCCGCCGCCGGCCGAGCCCGAGAGCGGGTGGCCGATCCGGCAGATCGCACTGCGCCCGGCCATCCCCGGATCGGCGCCGCGTGGCGCCGCAGTCCCACTTCCGACCCGCGCCGCCCTGCCCCACCCGCAGGCGCACGGGCCCGCGTACGAGGTGCCTGCCATGGAGTGTCCGGATGCGGTGGCCGTGCACCCGGACCCGGCGCCGATGCGGCCGGAGGCCGCGCCGGCGCACTCGGAGAGCCTGCCGAACCAGCCGGCACCAGGGTGGCCGGAGGCCGCCGAGCAAATCGCCGGAGGGCGAGCCGGTACGGCGACCTGACGACACCCGACGACCGCTGGCGGCTGCCTCTGCTTCTGAGCGCCTCGCTGCCTCTGCTCCTGGCCGCCTCGCGGTGTGCGCCTTGGCACCCTGCCGGCACGGACCGACGCCCTCTGGCCGGCCGCGAAGCCTTCATCAGGGGGGACGGGTGGCAAGTGGCCCCCCGCGCTGCCGACACGGGGGGCCACCTTCACCGGGGGATCGGTGTACCGAAGGGACGTTTTAGGTGTTGTCCCTAGATTAGCCGCATGCTGGGCTAGTAGATAGATCTGTCCATTTGGCGCAACTTCTGCTACTGCCGGATGCTTGGTTCATGTTTTGCGGCCTCGCTGGCCGCAGGCACGCCCGATGACGCGTGTCGAATCGGTAGGACGACCAGCAGGAGCAGCGCGACGAGCACGTAGAGGTTGCGCAGCAGGAACTCGCCGGGCGTGTCCGTCCGATCGAAGGCGCGTCCCCAGTCGTAGTAGGAGACCACTCCGTACACGATCACGGCGGTGACCAGGGCGGCCAGGAAGAGCAGTGCGACGCTGCGGCGGCGCCCGGCCGCGCCGGAGACCGGATCGGGGGACCGGAGCCCGGCGTCGACCAGCACCACCACGGCGGGGATGAACCAGTACGCGTGGTGGGTCCAGGTGATCGGGCTCACCAGCACGGCGACCAGCCCGGTCAGGGTGAGACCGGCGACCTCGTCACCGGCCCGGGCCGCGCGGGCCGCCCGCCACAGGCCGTAGGCGGCGACGGCGACCGCCAGCGCCAGCCAGAGTGCCTGGTTCGGCCGCTCCGGGGTGGTGAAGCGGTTGAGCAGCCCGAACAGCGACTGGTTTCCGGTGTAGTCGGGCCGGCCGACCCGGTCGGTGAGCCAGAGCTCGTGGGTCCAGAACCGCCAGGAGTCGCCGGGGGCGATCGCCGCCGCCAGCAGAGTCGCACCGGCGGCGGTCACGCTGGAGACCAGCGCCGCCCGCCACCGCCGGGTGACGAGCAGATAGACGATGAAAATGCCCGGATAGAGCTTGAGCGCCGTCGCCAGCCCGATCCCGACGCCCGCCCAACGCGAGTTCCGAGGTACGGCGAAGAGCAGGTCGGCCAGGACCAGCACCACGAGCAGCATGTTGATCTGGCCGAAGCCGATGGTCTCCCGGGTGCTCTCCACGGCGAAGACGAGCGGGACGGCGAGTCCGGCCGCGAACCATCGGGACACCCCGTGCCGGTCGGCGACCGACGAGACGAGCCACCAGGTGGTGACCAGGAGGGCCAGGATGGTCAGCGCGGTGAAGAGGAAAATCGTCACGTTGATGTGCAACGCGGCGAAGGGGCGCAGCAGCAGGGCGGTGAAGGGGGGATAGGTGAAGTACAGCTCGCCCTGCAGGAGGTCGGCCTGCACGTAGTCGTAGAGCGGGTTTCCCTCCGCCCACCACCGCATCGCGCTCATATAGATCTTGAGGTCGTAGAAGTGGTGTGGGGTGCCGGCCAGATAGAGCAGCGGCACCGCCGCGGCGACCAGCACCACGACGATGAGCTGGCGGGCGGTGCGGCCGCCGGGATCGTCCTGGTTACTGGCGGGGGGCGCGGGGGGATCGGCTGGCACGAAAGAACCCTAGCGGGCCGATCTGTCCGCAGCGTTGAGGCGCGGGTTCCGGGGCTGCGCGTAGTCTGATCGTCGTGGCTGATCTTCTCGTCTGGGTCGACTGTGAGATGACCGGGCTCGACCTCGGCAAGGATGCCTTGATCGAGGTCGCCGCGCTGGTCACCGACCGTGATCTCAACGTGCTCGGCGAGGGCGTGGACGTGGTGATCCACGCCGACGAGCAGGCGCTGGCCGGGATGCCGGAGATCGTCCGGGCGATGCACGAGCGGTCGGGGCTGACCGAGGAGGTACGCCGGTCGGTCGTGAGCCTGCGCGAGGCGGAGGACCTGGTGCTGGACTACGTCACCGCGTTCGTCAAGGACCCGCGGACGGCGCCGCTCTGCGGCAACTCCATAGCCACCGACCGGGGATTCCTGGCCCGGGACATGCCCCGACTCGACACCCACCTGCACTACCGCATGATCGACGTATCGTCGATCAAGGAGCTCTGCCGCCGCTGGTACCCCCGGGTCTACTTCGGGCAGCCCGCGAAAGGGCTGGCCCACCGGGCCCTGGCCGACGTCCGGGAGAGCATCCGCGAGCTGGAGTACTACCGGCGGACGGTCTTCGTGCCGCTGCCCGGCCCGGACGTCGACACCGCCAAGGCGATCGCCGCCGAACTCTGAACCTTGGCTGTGCCCTGTTCTGCCCGGCCCGGCTGTGCCCTGTTCTGCCCGGCCGGCCCGGGGGGCGTAACCCGGTCGACGGCGCAGGACGGGATATGGCTATCATTGGTCGTCGCCCCGCCGGGTCTGCCGACCCGGTGATGGCGGACGCTCATATCTTCAACTGAACATGGTGGCTGTAGCTCAGTTGGCAGAGCACCGGGTTGTGGTCCCGGGTGTCGTGGGTTCAAATCCCATCAGTCACCCTGCCGGCGGATCTGGTCCGCAGTCCGCACAGATCGAGGCCCCCTCCGTTGGGAGGGGGCCTCGATCGTCGCTGGTGGGCTCGTCGTCGGGCCGGTCAGACCGTCGTCGTGCCCGGTCAGCCGGTGACGGCCGGCTCGGTGCTCGGCGTTGCCGTCGTCTCCCCGACCGGGATCGCGCTGCCGTCGACGTAGTCGTCCCAACTCATGTTCCAGTCGGTCCAGCCGTTGCCGTTCTGGAGCTTCCGCTCGGTGCCCTTTACCACGATCGGGTCGCCGACCCGGGTCTGCCCGAAGAGCCATTTCGCGTTCGCCGTGGACATGTTGACGCAGCCGTGCGACACGTTCGTACGCCCCTGCGAGGCGACCGACCACGGTGCGGCGTGGATGAACTCGCCACCCCAGGTGAGCCGCTGGGCGTACTCGATGTCGGTGACGTAGCGGTTCTCCGGGTTCGGATCGTCCCGCGTGTCGAAGACGGTCTCCTTGAGCTTCTCGATGACCACCATGGTGCCGCTGGAGGACGGGGTGCTCTTCTTGCCCAGGCTCACCGGGATGGTCTTGATGACCTTGCCGTCCTTGGTAACCGTCATCTTCTTGGTCTTGTTGTCGACGGTCATGATCACCGCCGGCCCGGTCTTGATGTCGACGGTGAGGTCGGCCCGGCCGTACCAGCCGTCGCCCATCGGCAGCCCGCCGGCCTGGATCTTGTAGAAGATCTTGCTGTTCGCCTTCCAGTAGGTCTTCGGGCGGAAGCGCACCTCGGTCGGGCTGACCCAGTGCCAGATCCCCTCCTGGGCCGGGGTGGCCTTGACGGTCATCCGGCGCTGCACGTCGTCCCGGTAGTCCTCCGGAATGGCCCGGCCGAACTTGACGATCAACGGCATGCCGACCCCGACCGTCTGGCCGTCACCGAGGAAGCTCGTCACCCGAACCTGGTTCTTCGGCTCGGCCATGGTGGTGAAGGTGTTGGTCACCGTCGCCGGCTTGCCGTCGTCGCCGGTCGCGGTCACGGTCGCGGTGTACGTCGTACCGTATTCGAGCGCTTTCTCCGGCAGCCACGTCCCGGCCGGAGTGAGGGCGCCCTTGACGGCCTCACCGGCCGCGTTCTTGAGCTCGACGGTGGTCTCGACGGCGTCCTTGCTGCTGAAGGTGATCTCCGCGGCGGCGGGAACGTCCTTGGCGTCCGCAGCCGGCGCGGTGATCTCGGCGGAGGCCTTCGGCTTCTCCTCGGCCTCGCTGCCACCCTGGAAGGACGGACCGCCACCCTTGTCGCCGTCACCCGTGCAGGCGGTCGCGGTGACCGCAAGAGCGGCGGCGAGCAGGACCGAGGCGAGCATCTGGAGCGGCGCAGGTCGGCGCCGCGTCGCGAAACCCCGGCCGGAGGTACGACGGATCAACTGATCTCGGCCTGCTTGCATGATCCCCTCACAGTGCTGGTTTTCCCACAGCTCTACCCACCCGTCCCCGAAGCCATCCTCTTTCACAGACGCTGGTGAGCACGTTTTCGTTTCCCGCCGTGCGGTAGAACACCATCGGGCAGAGGCGGTTGGTCCGTTGGCGCCGCGAATGTCGATGGCGCTTCCCGATCCCGTCCCGTCAGGTGCCGAGGCCGGTTCGTCCCGTCCGGTGCGTTCGTCCCGTCAGGTGCGTTCGTCCCGTCCGGTGCGTTCGTCCCGTCATGTGCCGAGGTCGGCGGGGACCGGCAGGGCACTGCCCTTGACATACTCCTTCCAGGGCAGGTTCCAGGCCGTCCAGCCGTTGCCGGCGGCCAGCTTGCGCTCGGTGCCGCTCACCGTCACCGGGTCACCGGTCTTGGTCTTCTCGAAGAGCCAGCGGGCGTGCGCGGTGGAGACGTTGACGCAGCCGTGCGAAACATTACGCCGTCCCTGGTCGCCCACCGACCATGGTGCGGCGTGGATGTACTCCCCGCCCCAGGTCAGGCGCTGGGCAAAGTCGATATCGGTTACGTAACGGTTCGCCGGGTCCGGGTCGTCGCGGGTGTCGAAGACCGTGGACTCCTTCTTCTCCATCACCACCATCGTGCCGCTGGAGGAGGGGGTGCTCTTCTTGCCGAGGCTCACCGGGATGGTCCGGACCAGCTTGCCGTCCTCGAGGACCGTCATCTTCTTGGTCTTGTTGTCGACCTTCATCTCGAACCGGCTGCCGATCTTGGCGGTCGCACTGCGGTCGACGTTGCCGTACCGGCCGTTGCTCAGCGGGATCCCCTCCAGGCCGATCCGTACGGAGAGCTTTGTGCCCGGCCGCCAGTACTCCGGGGCGCGGTAGTAGGCCTGGGTGCCGTTGGAGACCCAGTGCCAGGCTCCCGGCTGCGGCGGGTCAGACTCGACGAACATCCGCTGTTGCACCTTTGCCCGGTCCTTCTTGAGGATGCCTGGGGAGAACTCCACCACCACCGGCATGGCCACGCCGTAGGTCTTGTCGTCGAAGAGGTAGAGGCCGGAGCCGATCACCGACTTCGGCTTGGCCATGGTGCTGAACGATGTCGTCCTGGTCTCGGTCTGCCCGGACGGAGAGGTCGCGGTGACCTGAGCGGTGTAGGTCTTGGCATACTTCAGCGGCGCCGCCGGCACCCAGGAGGAACCGTCCGGCCGCATGGCGCCCTTGACCGCACCGCCGCCGGCGAGGGTCAGGGTGACGTCGTCGATCCTGCCGCCCTTGATCCGGGTACCGATCTCGACGCTGACCGGCTGCTTCTTGGCGCCGTCGGACGGGGTGACCGTGAGGTCGATCGGCTCGGCCGGCGGTGCCGGCGTCGTGCTCGGGTCGGCCGCCGCCCCGTTGCCCCCCTCGAACTGCGGTTTCTCCTCCGCCCCGCCGCCACAGGCCGCTACCCCGAACGGCGTTGCCACCGCCAGAGCGACGATCATCGCCCAGTTGCGTGTGCTCCTGCCCATCCCCACCTCGGTCCACTCGAATCCCGGGAGACATCGTGCCCTATCGCGGCCACGGTTTTGACCCCGGATGCCGAAACTTATGGGTAGATTGTCCGGATCGCCTCGCTCGGTGGTGGTCACGGTGGCCAGGAGGGGAACTGGTTGGAGCCCTTCCGTGGGCGCGTGTTAGGGTTTCTCCCGTTGTCAGCGAGCGCCGCTAGCTCAACTGGCAGAGCAGCGGACTCTTAATCCGCGGGTTCGGGGTTCGAGTCCCTGGCGGCGCACCAAATAGGGCCCTGACCAGCAGCAAGCTGGCCAGGGCTTCGACATTTATCTATGTAATTTCAATCTCTTCCCCGACCCCCTGGTGCCGCCCTCAGGTGATCAGGTTCGACGGGCCCGGGTGACGGCGGTGCTGGTCGTCATCCTGCCCGGATCCATGTGGCCCGGGTTCTGGCCGGGGTGGCGGGGCTCGGGGTCGCCTGACTGCGGCCTCCCGCCGAGCTGTTCGAGGATGTGAGGGCTGTCCGGGGCGAGGGCGGGCCCGACGATGCCGCGAGCTGGCATTTCATGCCCCGGTCGAGATATCGGCCGGGCTCTTTGCTGTTTATTTCGATCTTGTCGAGCGCGAGGTAGCAGAGGGCTAAGCGTGCACGGCCGCGGCCAGCCGACGAAGCCGCGCCCTCGACCAACCGGCCTGAACGCCGTTTTAACAGTCGTCTCAGGATCGCTCGGTATGAAGTAGGCATCGCCGGGCGATACGGGTCTCGGCCTCGTCGGCATGGCCGAACGCGCGCGCTTCACGGCGGCACGGTCAGTGCCGGCCCCGGCCGGAGGCACGACGGATCAACTGATCCTGAAAGGCAGCCATTCATGATCTCTGTACTCGTGGCGGACGCCCAGCCGCTGCAGCGCTTCGGCTTTCGCATGCTGCTGGAGAACACCCCCGACACCAAGATCGTCGGCGAGGCTGAGAACGGCGCCGAGGCCGTTCGTCGGATCACGGAGCTGCGTCCCGACGTGGTGCTGATGGACATCCGTATGCCGGGCGTCGACGGGATCGAGGCAACCCGGCGCATCGTCGCTGCCGGTGGGCGTTCGCGGGTCCTGGTGCTGACGACGTTCGACTCGGACCGCTACGCGTTCGCCGCACTGCGGGCCGGGGCGAGCGGTTTCCTGCTCAAGGACATCCGCCCGGAGGAACTGCTCGCCGGCATCCGGGCCGTCGCCGCCGGGGACTCGGTGATCGCGCCGGCGCTGACGCGGCGGCTGCTCGACGCGCTCGCCGACCAGCTCGACGATGACCTCTGCGGGTCCGTGCGGGAGGATCCCCGGCTGGACTTCCTGACCGACCGCGAGCGCGAGGTCCTCGTCGCCATCGGCCACGGCCTCACCAACGGCGAGATCGCGCAACGGTTCACGCTGTCGGAGTCGACGGTGAAGACCCACGTCGGGCGGGTCCTCGCCAAGATTGGCGCACGGGACCGGATCCAGGCCGTCATCCTCGCCTACAATCTGAGACTAACCCGGCCGGTTTAGCACTTCATCTCGCGCGTCCCACGAGGGCACGACCGTAGTTCCCAGCCGCTTCATCAGCCACAGGGCGGGCGCGTACTCCGCCGGGAGGTCCCTGCACTCGGGCCGGTCGTGGCCGCTCGGTCCAGGCGCAGGACCTGTGCTTCAGCGGTCCCGGCCCGCCAGCTCGAGCACGGGCACCCGGGAGACCCGGAACGCGGGCCATGCCGCGGCGACGACACCGGCCGCGACCGCAACGACGAGCGTCACTGCGAGGCGAGACCACGGTACGACGACGGATGGGATCTCCGCGCCACCGGTGACGTCGATCAGCGCCCAGCCGAAGCCGACTGCGACGGCGATACCGATCGATGCTGCCACGAACGACAGGAGTGCCACCTCGAGTCGCACGATTCGACGCAACTCTCGGCGAGTCGCGCCGACCGCTCGCAGCAGCCCGAACTCTCCAGAACGTTCATTGATTGCGAGCGCCGTGGTGTTGGCGACTCCGAGGAGCGCGATGAAGCTCGCGAGGAGGAGCATCCCGTCGATGAAGTTCCGGAACGCGGCGATCTCGCTCCCGCTGTTGGCAACGTGTTCTGCCCGGGTCTCGAAGAATGATCCGGGCGTGGCTCGGACCAGCGCCCTCACGTCTTCCTCGGCGTCCGCGACCACTCCGTCGGCAAGGTCGACGAACAACAGAGCGTCGAGCAGGCGACCGACCGATGCGTCGAGTGTCGCACGGTCGAAGAAGTACAAAGGGGCTTCGAAACCGCCGGTGCTCCTCGCGACCACGGCAACGATCGGCGCCTCGAGTGTCGAGCGTTCGAACGCGATCGCGAGGGTGCCGCCGAGCAGTGTCGGGTCGTCGCCGACCACGGCCACGCCCCCCTCGCTCAGGTCGGCGAGGTCGCCGGCGATCGGGTCGAGGTCGAACATGGTGGGCAGTGCCGTCGGGTCGATGCCGCCGATCGCCTCGGCTTTCCCTGCCACGATCCCTTCGGCGATCGACAGCGCAGCGACTGCGTCGACGTCGGGCAGCGCTGCGATCCGGCCGGCCAGGGTGGGGTCGATCGTCGGGAAGTCGGCGGTCGCCGACGTGACCACCAGGTCTGCCTGCAGTCCGTCACGAACGTCCGTCTCGACCGCGCTCGTCAGTGAACTCGCGAAGATGGCGAACATTGTGACCATCGCGGTGCCGAGCATGAGCGCGAGCGCCGTCGACGCCGATCGACGGGGGCTCGCAGCCAGATTGCCTGCTGCGATCGAGCCACACACACCGGCGGCGCGGCGGGCCACCCGAGCGCTCCCACGCGCTGCGGCGGTCACAATCGCCGGGCCGCACAGCACGAGTGCCGGGACGATGGCGGCGACGAACATGACCCACGTCGCGCTCGAGAGCACCACAGCCACAGCTCCTCCAGCGATCGCCGCCGCGGCGAGCACGAGCCCGCTCGCAGTTCGCGCCGGGCTGACGACCCGGGGTTCCGCCGCGCTCTCGCGCAGCGCCTCGATGGGCGGTGTCGCCGCCGCGCGGCGAGCCGGGATCCATGCCGACAGGATCGTTGCGCCGATACCGACGGTCGCGGCGACCGCGATCGAGGTCGTGGTCACGATCGACGGCCCGGTGAGCAACGTGACCCCGGCGAGTCCGACGAGCCAGCGCAGCGCGCCCACTCCCGCGACCCCGGACACGAGGCCGGCGAGCGTGGCGATCGTCCCGACGAGCGCTGCCTCGATCACCACTCCGCCGAGCAGTTGACGTCGTTCCGCACCGATCGCACGCAGCAGCCCCGACTCCCGCCTGCGGCGGGCGACGGTGAGCGCGAACGTGTTGAAGATGATCGTCACAGCGATCAACACCGCGACCACGGCGAATGCCAGGAGGAACACGGTCAGGAACTGCAGGGGTGAGGTCGCGGCGTCCTGCATCGTCCGGATGTGGTCGGGCCCGTCGATGACCTCGGCATCGGTCAGCGCCGACAATCGGTCGAGTACCTCGGCGCGGTCAGCGCCCTCCGCGACGTTGACGAGCACCTCCGTCGGCGCCGCAGTGTCGAGCCAGGCGGACACCGCTCCATCGGGCAACAACACCGTTCGCTGCAGTGGTGCCGCGTCCGCCGACGCGAACGTCGCGACACCGGTGATCGTCGCGTCGTGTATCCCCGTCGTGGTCAGGACCTGTACGACGTCACCCGGAGCCAAGCCTGCGTCACCGGCGATCGATCGATCGATCACGACCTCTCCGACCTCGATCGGTGGTCGTCCGCTCGTGAGCCGGAACGGATTGAGCGCCGGGTCGGCGACCCAGTTGCGACCGACGTCGCTCGCCGTGCCGGTTCCGACCGACGATCCGTCGACGACCAGCTTCGCGAAGCCGACCCATTGGGAGGCGGCCCCGTCGACGCCATCGACCGTAGTCACGCGCTCGGTGATGTCGGGATCCAGCGATCGCCGAACCGACCTTTCCGGATCTCCCGGCCCTCCGCCGGGCTCGCCGAGGACGACGCCCTGCACCACGGCGTCCGTCCCGGCCAACGCTTCGGCGATGTCACCGGCCGCTCGGCCACGCATCGAGTCGGACAGCACCAGCGTCGCGACGAGGAACGCCACCGACAGCGTGATCGCCGTGCCCGTTAGCACGAACCGACCTCGACTCGCGAGCACGCTTCGAGCCGCACTCCGCATCATCTGGCTCATCGCTCCAGGCCCTTCATCAAGTCGATCACCGAATCGGCCGATGGGTGATCCATCACGTCGTGCACTCGGCCGTCGACGACGAACACGACGTGGTCCGCCCAGGCAGCGGCGTTGGGATCGTGCGTGACCATCACGATCGACTGGTGATGCAGATCGACTGCTGATCTCAGGAATCCGAGGATCTCCTGTCCGGAGCGGGTGTCGAGGTTGCCGGTGGGCTCGTCGGCAAAAACCACCTGCGGCTGGGCGACCAGCGCCCGGGCGACGGCGACTCGCTGTTGCTGGCCACCCGAGAGCTCAGTCGGCCGATGATGCATGCGATCACCGAGGCGCAGCAGCGACACGACCTGATCGAGCACTGCGAGACTCGGCCGGCGCCCCGACAACGTCAACGGCAGGCAGATGTTGTCCTTGGCCGTGAGCGTCGCCACGAGATTGAACGCCTGGAACACGAACCCGATCCGTTCTCGGCGCAGCCTGGTCAACTCGCGGTCGTCGAGGGTCGACAGATCGGTGTTGCCGACGAGTGCGCGGCCCGACGTCAGCTGGTCCAGCCCGGCGGCGCAGTGCATCATCGTCGACTTTCCCGAACCCGACGGGCCCATCACCGCCGTGAACTTCCCCGCCGGAAACGCGATAGTGACGTCGTCGAGCGCGACGACGGCCGACTGGCCGGAGCCGTATCGCTTGACGGCGCCGACGAGCATGGCCGCAGCGTTATCAGCGGTGGCTGACAGCGCGCTCCCGGACTGCCGATCGACGACCGTGGAATCTGGACCTGAGGACACGAGACCTCCGATGAGTGGTTGATCAGGGTTCCGTAAGGGATCTGGAGTTGTAGCTCTAGCTGAGGACCGGAGACCGGGATCCACCTAGCCGGCCTGGGGTTGCCCCGAAGCTTTCTTCCGGCCAGGTACGCCCTCGATACCGAGAGTCGGTCGGTGAGTCTCAGCGCGCAGCGCCCATCGATGTGGCCATGGGCAAGCTGCCTCGGCCGGCTGCCCGGCGGTGGAGGGCGAAAACCGGTTGGGCGCGCCAACAGTGAGTTCACGCCCGCGCTACCGTGACTGACTCCTGCTGTCCGCCACACGCCCCAGGACGGGCTCCTTCACCGCGAGCAGCTGCCCTACGGGCAACCACCGGCTGCTTCACAAGGTGCTTCAGGGCAGCCGAACCGCTTCGTGAAGTGGCCCGCCGGTGGACCGTTGAAACAGCTCTCGAACCTCACAGGGTGCTCCATGAAACCGGTGGTGCTTCACCGCTTTGCCGGCGCCACCCACGAGCCGCCCGCCAACCACGGCACCCACCGGCCGGCCAACCGACCGGCCGGCGCTTTCCCGGACGGCGCTGCGTTGACCGCCATCACCAGCCTCCTACGCACGGGTTACATCGCCTATCTGATGCCAAATTCATACCGAGCGAACCTGAGACGACCGTTAATACGGCGCTCAGGACGGTTGTGGAAGTCGGTGATCCAGGTGGCGATCTTCAGGCGTGCTTCGGTGCGGTGCGGAAGTGGCGGCGGCGTCCGTACTCGACCTTGATGGTGGAAAAGCTGACCTCGGCGACGGCGACGGCGACGGCGACGGCGACGGCGACGGCGACGGCGTCGTCGAAGTACGACCGACGCGGCCCATCGACTGGTATACCTTCCATCGGGCGCAGGCCCGGGCGGAGTCGTGCGGCACGGAATGCTCGGCCCTCTGGGAAGCGATGAAGGGGGCCACGCTCACCGGCCCGTTGCTTCCCTGACCCGCAGGACCACGGATCGCTCGAGGACATCACGCTCCATCGCCAGCTCCGCCTCTCCCGCCGTAGCCGGGCCAGCTCCGCCTGCTCGTCCTCGGCCCAACTGCCCGGCAGCGGCCTCACCGCGAATTGACGTCCCTTTTCGCCCCCAGTTTGCTGGGGTTCCGCTATCGACACCCAGGTCGCGGGCGACCTGAGCGATCGATTTACCCGTCTTCCGCACGATACGTGCCGCGCCCTGCCCGGAACGCCGGATCGAACTGGCTTCTCGCCTCAGCCGTGAACCTCTGTCCATCAAGATCACCTCAAGCTCCGACCTCCACGCTACGAGGGGAAGGGCATTCCGGCTGTTCAAACAGACCTGGGATGGACCGGCCGAAAAGCCGCACCACCGAAGCCGCCACCGGTGGACCTGGCTGATCATCACCGGCTACACCCAGCTACGCCTCGCGCGACCCCTCGTCGCGGACCTGCGTCGGCCATGAGCGGCCGGCGGCACCCGAGCGACGCCCACCCGCCCGGGTCCGTCGCGGGTTTCGGAACCTGCGTCCGACCACCGCCCCGCCAGCCAGCGCACCGAAACCCGGCAGTTGCCCGTCGTAGGAGCGCGATGCCCGTATTAACGGTCGTCTCAGATTCGCTCGCTATGAATTCGGCACCAGATAAGCGATGTAACCCGTGCGTAGGAGGCTGGTGATGGCGGTCAACGCAGCGCCGTCCGGGGAAGCGCCGGCCGGTCGGTTGGCAGGCCGGTGGGTGCCGTGGTTGGTGATCGGACCCGCTACCACGCAGCTACATCGGTCGGCCCCGCGGAGGGACGACCGGTGCGGAACCTTCGGCCGAAGCTTCTCGGCATGGATCTGACACAGGCCGTGCTCGAGCACCCCTACCTGGTGCTCGGTCCCTTCGTGCTCATCGAGGGGCCGGCGGCGACGATCACCGCGGGCACCCTGGTCGGCGCCGGCGCTGCGGCGTTCTGGCCGATCTGGGTGATCGTCGTGCTGGCCGAGGTGGTGGGCGACAGCCTGCTCTACCTCGTCGGCCGGTCGGCCCGGCGGCCCTGGGTGGCGTCCCTGCTGAGCAGGCTCAAGGCGACGGCGCTGATCGACCGGCTGGCCGGGATGTCGCTGCCTCGACTGGTGATCACCGCCAAGCTCGTCGACGTCTTCGCCCTCCCGGCGTTCGTGTCGGCGGGGCTCGCCGGGCTCCCGTACCGGAGATTCGCCGCCTGGGTGGGTGCCACCGCCGCCGTACGCGGCCTGGTGCTGATCGGTCTCGGCGCTCTGCTCGGCAGCCAGCTGTCCGGCCTGCTCGCACTGCCCGGCGGCATCTTCCTGCTCACCGCGGCCGTCGCCGTGCCGGTCGCGATCTTCCACCTCGTCATGAAGCGATACCACCAACGAAAAGCGATACCACCTACGAAAGGTAGTCGTCCCATGCGCATCCTCATCGGTGCCGACACCTACGCCCCGCACGTCAACGGGGCGTCCTACTTCGCCCAGCGCCTGGCCGTGGCGCTGACCGCCCGGCACGAGGTGCACGTGGTCGCGCCGTCGACGGACACCCGCACCCATCCCGGCACCTCCAGCGACGGCGTCGTCGAGCACCGCGTGCGTTCCTTGCCGGTGCCGGGCCACTCAGGCTTCCGGTTCTGCCCGCCACTGGGGCTGCGCGCGGCAGCCCGCCGGATCCTCGACGAGGTCGAGCCCGACGTGGTGCACGTGCAGAGCCACTTCCCGCTGTGCCGGGCGCTGGTCGACGCGGCGCACGAGCGCGGCCTGTTCGTCGTCGCCACCAACCACTTCATGCCCGAGAACCTGATCCACTACCTGCCCATCGGCAACGCCGGCCGGACGAGGGCGCACGAGTGGGCATGGCGCGACGCCGCCCGGGTGTTCGCCAAGGCAGACATCGTCACGGCCCCGACCCCGTACGCCGCCACGCTCGCCGTCGTCTCCGGTGTGTCCGGGCCGGTGCTGCCCATCTCGTGCGGCATCGACCTCGCCCGCTTCCGCGAGCAGGCGCCCGCAGCCGAGTTCCGATGGGCCTACAGCCTCGCGCACAAGCCCACCATCACGTACGTGGGCCGGCTCGACGCCGAAAAGAACGTCGATGTCGTGATGCGGGCGTTCGCGCTGGTGCGGCGCTCCCTCGACGCCCAGTTGCTCCTGGTTGGGATCGGGGCCGAGGACCGGACGCTGCGGTCGCTCGCCGGGGAACTGGGCGTCGCCGAGCATGTCACGTTCACCGGCTTCATCCCCGACGAGGACCTTCCCTCCGCATACGCGGCGTCGGCGGTCTTCGTCAACGCGGGCACCGCCGAGCTGCAGAGCCTGGTCACGCTCGAGGCGATGGCCAGCGGAAGGCCCGTGATCGGCGCCGACGCCGCAGCCCTGCCCCACCTCGTACGGGACGAGGAGACCGGCTACCTGTTCCCGCCCGGCGACGTTGTCGCGCTCGCCGAGCGACTGCTCACCGTGCTCTGCGACCCGAAGCACGCGGATGAACTGGGGCACCGGGCTCGTGCCGTGGCCGAGCAGCACGACCAGACCCGCACGGTGTCCGAGTTCGAGCAGCTCTACCGGATCCGTCCGGCCCGTGAGGCGCCCGCGCCCGCCGAGGTCGCCGCATGACAACGACGATCGTCCGGTCGGGCACCTCCCACTGGTATCGCAACGCCCAGCTGAGCCTGGGCCTGGGCACGGCGGCCGGGGCGGGCCTGCTGCTGGTCGGCGACGTCGACCCGGTGGACCAGATGGTAAGCCAATCGATTCGGACCGTGCCGGGCGCCGTCCTGCTGGCCCTGGCGGCGTCCGGGCTCGCGGCAGCCGGCGGATGGCTCCTGGCCGGCGCCCGGCGCGTGCTGTCACCGGCCTGGCCCCTCACCGTGCTGTTGTCGACGTGGTGCGTGTCCCTGGTCGCAGTGGTGGTGTTTCCCACGAACCTGCCGGGGACCGAACCGGGCGTCGCCGCCGTGGTGCATCGCTTCGGCGCGGCGCTGATGGCGGCGCTGCCACCGCTCTTCGCCCTTCTCATCGCCAAGCGTGCGGGGCGCGGGGCCGACCCGGCCCGGGTCCGCTGGCTGCACGCGGCCGGGTGGTCCGCGTTCGTCGCGTGCGTCGCGTTCGCGGCGGTGAACGGGCCGGCGGTGCTGCTCGGCCAAAGCTTCCTCCCGTTCGCGGGCCTGGTCGAACGGGTTCTGCTGGCGCTCGTGCTCGTCGTAGTCGGGCTCTGCGCCTGGGTGCTCGAAGGGGAGGAGCGGTCCCGATGGACCTGATGGTCATGATCGAGAACGCGATGACCTCTCCGGTCATCTATCTGGCGATTCTCGCGCTGGCGATCCTCGACGCGTTCCTGCCGTTCCTGCCGTCGGAGTCGGTCGTCATCGCGGCGGCGGTCTTCGCCGTGTCGGGCATCCCGTCGCTTCCGCTGATCATCGTGTTCGCCGCGCTGGGCGCCTTCGTCGGTGATCACATCGGCTACCTCATCGGGCGCTTGTTGCGCGAGGGCCGTCCGGGCGGCCGCCTGATCCGCGCCGCCGACAGGATCGCCCCGCACCTGCACCGCCGGGGCGGCGCCCTGATCATCGCGGGCCGGTTCGTCCCCGGTGGCCGCACCGCGATCGTGACTGCCAGCGGTGCCACCGGCTACCCGCTTGCCCGCTTCACCCTGTTCACCGCCATCGCCGCCGTCACCTGGGCCGGCTATTCCGGCCTGATCGGCTACCTCGGCGGCGCCGCCTTCGAATCCAACCCGACGCTGGGCCTGGCGGTCGGACTCGGTCTCGCCCTGTCCATCACCGCGCTCGGCGAACTGGTCCGCTACGTGTTGCGCCGCCGCCGAGCGGCGACCGCGGCCGGATGACGTCGTCGGCATCGAGTACGGCAGGCAACGTTCGTACCCGAGTCGTGCGCCTGCGTGCGGGCGGACTCAGCTGCGGATCTTCTGGCCGGCCATCCGGCGGTTCAGCACGACCGGCAAGGAGAAGCCGGGGCTGTTGGGGGGGTCTGCGCCAGCATCTCCCGGAGCTCGGCGGCGGCCAGCCGATGACATCTTCGGTTCTGGCGGCCACGTTCGCGGTCCTCGTCTCGTTGCCGCTGTGGCGGGCCCTTGGCCAGCGCCGCGCCGCCGGGGCGGGTCAGCACGCCGAGGTGTCCTCCCCGGTGATGCGCCGCGCGATCGGGGCGGTCGGGGCCGCGGTCGGAAGGTCGACCCGAAGCAGCGCGCCACCGCGTGCGGAGCGGCCGACCGTGGCCCGGCCGCCGTGGGCGTGAACGACCCGCTGCACGATCGACAGCCCAAGACCGGATCCCGGCAACGCCCGGGCGCTGTCGGCACGGTAGAACCGGTCGAACACCCGCGGTGCGTCGGCGGCGTCGATGCCCGGACCGGCGTCATCGACCTCGAGCACCGCCGACGCGCCCTCGGCACGGAGCCGGACTTGGACCGGCTGGTCGGCGGGGGACCACTTGCCCGCGTTGTCGATGAGGTTGAGCACCGCCCGCTGGAGCGCAGCGGGACGCCCGCTCACCCACACGGAGGTCACGTCGAGCGCGACCTCGATGTCGGGCACGCGGGAACGCGCCCGGGTCGCGGCGGCCACCACCACGTCGGCGAGGTCGAGCGGCTCGGTGCTCTCGTCGCTGACGTCACCGCGCGCCAGGTCGGTCAGCTCGGCGGCGAGGGTGCTCAACTCGGCCACCTGGGCGCCGAGATCGTTGAGCAGCCGGGTCCGGCTCCCCGCCGGCAGTGCGCTGTCCAGGGTGCCGCGCCGGTCGAGCCGGATCAGCAGCTCGACGTTGAGGCGCAGGCTGGTGAGCGGCGTCTTGAGCTCGTGAGCGGCGTCCTCGGCGAGCAGCCGCTGGGCCCGCCGGGAGTCCCGGAGCGCGGCGAGCATGTCGTTGATCGACTGGATCAGCCGCCGGATCTCCCCACCGCCCTCGTCCGGGATGTCGGCGTCGAGATCCCGGGTGTGTGCGACACGTTCCGCGGCGGCGGTCAGCCGGTCGATCGGTGCGAGCCCGGCCCGCGCCACGGTCCGCCCGACAAGGGCGCCGCCGGCCACGCAGAGCAGCCCGATCAGCAGCATGCCGAACCCGAACTGGTTGACCGGGCTGTCGTCGACGACGCGGGCCACCTGGACCGCGCCGTCGCCCGCCCGCAGCGTGTAGATGAGGTAGCCGTCCTCGTCGCTGTCGTTCGACTCCATCGAGTCGGCCAAGCCGCCCTGCGCCACGCGCCCGGCGCGCTCGCTGACCGGGGGCAGCGCGGGTTGGCCGGCCGGCGTACGGGTCGAGCCGTCGGGCAGGATGACCCGCACCAGCCGACCGGATCCGGAATACGGCGGTAGCTGGATCTGCGCCAGACCGACGCGCTCCGCGTCCGTCGCCAGGACGCGGGAGTCGGCGCGCAGCTGATTCTCGGCGGTGTTCTGCAGCTCCAAGTCCAGTAGCTCGCTGGCCACCTGGAAGGACACGAACACGCTGACCGCGATGGCCATCGCCGCGATCACCGTCAGCCTGGTCCGCAGGGATCGCCGGCGCCACCATCGGGTCACTCGGCGCGGTTCCCGGCCGGCGTGCCTGCTCACGGAGGAGTCTCCCGCAACGTGTATCCCAGGCCGCGCAGCGTGTAGATCAATCGCGGCTCACCCTCGGCCTCCATCTTTCGGCGCAGGTAGCTCACATATACCTGAAGGTTGTTGGCGGTGGTGCTCATGTCGAAGCCCCAGATCGCCTCGAACAGCGCGTCGCGGGTCAAGACCCGGGTCGCGTTGCGCACGAGAACCTCCAGGAGGGAGAACTCGGTCCGGGTCAGGCGCAGCGGCCGCCCGCCCCGCCACGCCTCGAACCTGTCGGGATCGACCCGCACATCGGCGAACGACAGGATCTGCGACTCCCCGTCGGTCGGCGTGCGCCGGCGCAGCAGGGCCCGCACCCGGGCCAGCAACTCCTCGGTGGCGAACGGCTTGGGCAGGTAGTCGTCGGCGCCCGCGTCCAGCCCCGCGACCCGGTCGGAGACCTGGTCACGGGCGGTCAGCATCAGCACCGGCAGATCCCGGCCCGCGGCCCGCAACCGCCGGCAGGTCTCCAACCCGCCGAGGCGGGGCATCATCACGTCGAGGATCAGCAGATCCAGCGCGTCACCGCCGGCCGCACCGACCCCGTCGAGCACAGCGAGCCCGTTGGCGACGCTGCTTGTGTCGTAACCTTCGACCTGGAGCACCCGCTCCAGCGACTCACGGATGGCCGCGTCATCATCCGCGATCATGATCCGCACGCCGGCCCGCCCCCTACAGTCGATAACTTTTGCCGCTTACTCTTCCCGATCAACCTGAGGCCAGGATTAGAGCCGTCGCCGCCGTGGTGCCCGCGGGCCGTGCTCTTACGGACGCCCGCGCCCTCCGATCCCCGAGGTCTCAACGCATCATCAACGACATCGGGACTGTACGAATAACGGCTGATCGACCGATCAAGGGAGAGACACCAGTCGACGACCGAGATCACCTCGGGGCACGAGCCGCGCCATGTCCCCGCTTCAGTCCTGAGTTTCCGATACAGATCGACGCTCTGAGCGAAAATCTCCCCATCCAGGTCGTCGAAGACGACGTCGGGCCCGCAGTCGACGTGTGAGGTCTCGTGGCGTCCCGAGCAACTTTCCGAGCATTTGAACTCGTCGCACATTTCGGGCTCCTCAGGGAGCTGATCGTTGACAAGGTGATAAGCCAGCCGCTCCGCCGCCTCCCGAGCTTCGATGATGGCGAGGTCGAGCCGGAAGACTTCACCCTTGAATTCCGGATCCTCCCGGTCTATGGAAGCTGGTGGTTCCGGAGCGTCGGCGACCCGGGTGTTACGCGGACCCCAGCGATATGAGTAGCCAGGCGACACGTAAGGCCTCGGTATCTCGGCTGCGGGCCAACCCTGCCACGGCCTTAGCGGCCTCGCGCACGCTGATGAGACGGGCAACATGGTTGTCACGTACCGGCGCCCAGGAGGCAGACTCCGTCTGGGCGCGCTCGGCGTCATGAACCAGCGTGGCGTCGCCGAGCCGTCGCGTCCGGGTGACCAAAGAACTCCGCCGGTCGGCGGGCCAACCGGGCTTCCGGAGGGTGAGCCGGCTCATCCGTCGCAGAGACGACTGTTTGTCGGCTGCAAGTCACGAGACAGTGCGCAGCGCCGTCAACGGGACACGGACGCCGCGCTGGGAGACCGTGCGCGACATCGTCGTGGTGCTCGCCGGACTGTGTAGTCCGCCCCGCGACGACAAGTCCGAGACAGCCAGGTTCCAGCTGCTGTGGCGCGCGATCAGCGAAGGGGAATCCGGCGCGCTGACGTCGTTCCAGGAGATCGTCAACGGCGGATTGGGAGGTGAGGACGGCAAGTGGACGCCAGAACTTCTTATGGGGATATTGATCAATCCTGTCGGTGCCATCGAGATCCATCCCTCGCTCGCTGCCCGGCACGAGCCACCGATAACCGAGGACCAATGGGTCGACGCGATGAGGCGGCTCATCGAGGAGCAGGGGGCGAACACGCGCTGCGGCTCCTGCTGCACACGTTGAAGGGTGACTACGTCGGGGCGGAACGGGGTGTGCCGTACGGCTACCGCAATCCCGATCTGGAGGAACTGGAGGCGTATGCTGCCTATCAGTACGGCTGACCTCCCGACGCCGACCGGTTCCGGATCACCTGGCGCGTTCCCGAGTCGCCTACGGCGTAATCTGCTCGCCCGCCGAGCCCTTACGGCAAAGGCAGTTCTGGATGGGGGTGTAGGAGTTCGCCGTCCCCGATGGCTTCCCCGTCAGGTGGCGGCTCCCGCAGAGGCTGGTTGGACCCGCTCGAACCGCACCCGACTCAGCCATCCGGGGAGGTCGCTGAGCACGTACAGTTCGCCGTGCACGTCGACGTCGATCGCGGTCGGCTGGATGGGGAAGTTGCCGATCGTGGCGGACTCGTAGCCACCCGTGGGCTTGGGACGCACGGCGAACGCGAGGGTCGAGCAGTAGTCGCTCGCGACGTAGGTTCCCCACGCCTCCGGGGTTGCGGACCCTCGGTACACCACACCGCCGGTCACCGAGCAGCTCTCCGTCATGAAATGTTCGTACTCGAAGACCGGGTCGGTGTACCGCACGCCCGGCCGGCACTGCTCCGGGTCGAACACCGGGGTGCCCTCCCGGCAGGACCAGCCGAGGTTCGCCCCGCCCTGCCACGGGCGGATGTGGTTGACCTCCTCGACCAGGCCCTGGCCGACGTCGCCGATCCACAGTGAGCCGTCGACCGGGTCGACGGTGAACCGCCAGGGGTTGCGCAGCCCGTAGAGCCAGATCTCCGGCCGCGCGCCCGAGACGCGGACGAACGGGTTGTCGAAGGGCACGCAGTAGGGCTTCCCCCCGCAGGTGCGGTTGACGTCGATCCGCACGATCTTGCCGAGCAGGGTGCCAAGGTCCTGACCTGCCTTGAACGGGTCGTTCGCGTGACCGCCGTCGCCGAGGGACCAGTAGAGGTAGCCGTCGCGGCCGAACGCCACCTGTCCGCCGTTGTGGTTGCCGTACTCGGCGTGCTCCTGGGTGAGCAGCACCTGCACCCGACCAGGGGCGCCGATGGGCACTCGCGCCAGGGTCAGCGCGCCGGCCGGTAGGCTCGTGTAGGCCACGTAGAGGATCCCGGTCCACGCGAAGTTCGGCGCAGGGGTGATGCCGAGGAGGCCGCGCTCGTTGTTCGAGGTGTCGATCCGGGCGGTCAGGTCGAGCACCGGTTCGGCCGACAAGCCGGTGTCGGGGTGGTAGGCGCGGACGGTGCCGTCCTTCTCCGCGATCAACATCCGGCCGTCCGGCAGCCCGGTGAGCGCGATCGGACGACGCAGGCCGGAAGCCACCTGTTCGGACACCACGGTCAGCTCAGCGAGTGGCACCGCGCGGTTGCGGGGTGTGCCGGCCGCGGCGGTGTCGGCCCCCGACGCCGGTGGCAACAGGAACGCGGACAGGGCCAGAACGAGCAGCCCGGCCAGCATGGTGGCCGGGCGACAACGCCGTCGCGACATGTTTCAGCTCCTCGAGCAGGCGGGGTGGAGGATGCGATCTGGCAGCGTTTCCACAATACATCTACATCAGTCAATATCAAGTCCGCCCGTCCTGTCGCCTTTGCGGCGCGAAGCGGCGCATGGTGGCACCGTTCCCGACCGTTACGCTGCTGGACATGGCGGCCCATGAGACTCTCGGCGTCGACATCGGCGGGACAAAGACTCACCTGGCGGTCGGGGCCGGCCCGGATCTGGTCCGCGAACGGATCGTCCGGACCGACGACTGGCGCAGCTCATCGCGACCGCGGGATGCGGCGGCGCTACACGAGATGGTCCGCTCCTGGCGGGGTGAGCAGGCGGACGGCTGGCCGCTGGCCGTCGGTGCGCGCGGTTGCGACAGCACCTCGCAGTGCGAGGAGTTCGCCCGGGATCTCGGGAAGTATTTCCGCGGTCCCGTGCGGGTGGTCAACGACGCCGAGCTGCTGGCCCCTGCGGTCGGGCTGCCCACCGGCATCGGTGTCGTCGCCGGTACCGGTTCCATCGCGGTCGCCCGGGACGCCGCCGGTCGACTCGTCACCGCGGGTGGTTGGGGCTGGGTGCTGGGCGACGAGGGTAGCGCGGCCGGACTGGTCCGCGCGGCCGTACAGGCGATCCTGGGTGCCCGCGACCGGGGTGAGGCGCCGGGGCTGCTCGGCCGGCGGCTGCTGGCGAGTTTCGGAGTGGCCGACGAGCCGGAGTTGGCCGCCGCCCTCTCGACCGCCCGGTCAGCCGGGTGGGTCGGTGGGCACGCGGTAGAGGTGTTCCGGGCCGCGGACGAGGGCTCGTCGCTTGCCGCGCGGGTCGTCGCGCAGGCCGCCTCGGAGCTCGCCGGTCTGGTGGACAGACTGGCCGACCGGGGGGTCGCGGCCGACAACGTGGTGGTGGCCGGCGCGGTCATTCTCGCCCAGTCCCGGCTGCGCGACCTGTTCACCGCCGCCGTCGCGGCCAGCCGGCCCGACACCACCGTACGCGTGCTCGACCGCCCGCCGGTGCTCGGTGCCCTCGTCCTGGCGGACGCGCTCTGAGCCTGGCGGACGCGCTTTGAGCCTGGCGGACGCGCTCTGAGCCTGGGCGGAGCGTGAGCCGGGCTCGGCGTCGCTAGCGGGAGCGGCGGGATGGGACGACGGGCTGGCCCTCCTCGGACAGGGCCGCGACCGAGTCCAGGTGGGCCTCCATGGCGGCCGCTGCGGCGGCGCCGTCGCCGGCCACGATCGCGTCGAGGATGCGTTGGTGCTCGACGTCGGCCTGCTCTGCGCGTCCCTCGATCTTGGTGAGGGTCAGGGCCTGGTCCTGCAGCACCTGTCGCAGGTCGCCGACGAGCAGTTCGAAGAGCGGGTTGCCCGTCGCGGCCGCGATGCCGATGTGCAGGTCGGCGTCGATCTCGATTCGCTTGCCCGGCTCGGGCGTAGCGCCGAACCGTTGCACGAGCTGCTGCAGCTTCTTCAGGTCTGCCGCGGTCCGCCGCTCGGCCGCCAACCGGGCCGAGGGGACCTCGAGCGCGCGGCGGATCTCGCCCAGTTGCGCCGGGAGATATCGCCCCATCAGCAGCCGCGAGCTGAGGTGGTCGGAGGCGACGAAGGTGCCCTTGCCGGCATGTGAGCGGGTCAGGCCGAGGGCGTTGAGGCTGTGCAGCGCCTCCCGGATGACCGACCGACTCACCGAGAACGACTGCGCGAGCTCCGCCTCCGAGGGCAGGCGGTCGTTGACCGCGTAGTGACCGGACTCGATCAGCTCGATGAGCTGCGCACGGACAACTTCCGACGCACGGCGCTGCTCCACTGGCCTGATGGTCACGGCAGCACCGTACCGGTCTGACTGTCTGACAGCAACATTTGCTCCACTCAGCGCACTCGTAAGATCACGTTCCGATATGGTACGTCAACCATGACGTCGTGCACGGATTGCCCGGCGCGACGTGCAGAGCGGCGTCCTCGACATCGATTATGATGCCCGCGATGGTGCACGTCCGCTCGGGCTCCGGCACATCCGGGTTGAGATGCTGACATACGCTGTTCGGCTCGAACGTGTGGTCCGCGAGCGTGGCCTTGAGTGACTCGATGGTGTGATCGTGCCGATCGCGCAGGTGCTGGTCGATCGCGCGTAGGCGGTCGACGGTGTGCTTCTTGCGCGCGAGATAGACGTCGCGTTCGGTGAGGTCGTCGGCCAGGAAGTGGTTGGCGTGGGTCAGCACCCCGTCGGTCGGCGAGAGCCGCTGGAAACCGCCGGCCACGGGTGTCGTCTCGATGTCCGTGCAGAAGCCGTCGCGGTCGAAGATGAGGTAGTTGGCGGAGATCGCCCGGTCCGTGTCGACGATCCGGTCGGCCGCCTGGCGGCCGGAGTCGCTGTCCAGCACCGACCGCAGCAGTACGTGGTACGGCACCGCGGCGGTGCCCTCGGAGTGGCTGCTGATCAGCGTGTTGGTGCAGAGTCCGACGCCCGCGGAGTTGAACCCCACCTTGGCCAACAGGCCGGCCTCCACGACGGTCATGAAGTCGGGGCCGTCGTCTCGGTGCACCTCCAGCACCACCGAGGTCTGGCGGGCGTGCTGGATCCAGTCCCAGTTCTGTCCGGCGATGAGGGTGCGCGTCCTGGTCGCCTCCGGCGTGAGGCAGAAGGATGTGCATTCCAGCGGTGCGATCGACGTGCCGTCGCCGAACATCATCTCGCTGCGCGTGTTGAGCGCCACCACGTCCTCGAAGTCGAGGTTGGCCCCCTCGGCGATTCCGGCGAGTTCGTCGGCGATCGCGGGGGAGAAGTCGGCGATGACCGGCAGGAAGCCACGGGCCCGCCGTTGGACCTCCGGCCAGGCCCAGCCCTGGTAGTGGTCGAAGACCCGGGCGTAGCCGACCATCGAACTCTCGATCTCGCGCCGCGCAAGGGCTCCGTAGGCCCGGCCCCGTTCGCGTGGTGGTCCGCCGACGCGGTAGTGCGGGAACGAGTGCGACTGGCTCACGGACATCCTCTCTGCAGACTGCCAGGCCATCAGGCTGCCGGACAGGTTGGGATAGGTTCCCCCTTGCGAGTCCCGGGCAATCTAAGCACGATGTCTGGCAGCCAGACAACCGGTCAGCCAATGACCCTGACCCATACCGGAAGGACGACGTATGCCGACAGCCCTGGTGGCGGGTGGAGCAACCGGGATCGGCCGCGCGGTGGCGCGCCGCCTCCTGGCTGCCGGGTGGCACGTCCAGGTGAGCGACATCGCCGACGACGCCGCACGGGAAGGGCTGGCCGACCAGCCACCGGACCGTTACGCGGTCTCGCACTGCGACCTCGCCGACCCGGACGGCGCCGCCGCCTCGGTCTCCGCCGCCCTCGGTCTGACCGGCGAGCTGACCGCCGTCGTGGTCTGCGCGGGCCTGCTGGTCGAGCGCGAGCTCGCCGATTTCACCGTCGAGGAGTGGGACCGGACCATGGCGTTGAACCTTCGCGCGCCTTTTCTGATCACACAGTCAGCAGCGCCGCATCTGGCCGCGTCGGGTGCGGGGCGGGTGGTGCTGACCGGTTCCACCGCGGCATTTCGTGGCGGCGGCGGATCGTTCGCCTACGCGGCCTCCAAGGGCGGGCTCGTCGCCGTGGTGCGATCGCTCGCCGTGGCGCTGGCTCCCGCCGGCGTCTCGGTCAACTGCGTCTGCCCGGGATGGATCGACACGCCGTTCAACGACCCGTACTGGAAACGGGTCGGCCGGGATCGCGCGCAGGCCGAGCGTGACCTCGTCGCGCGGATCCCGCGCGGCGTCCTCGGCCAGCCCGACGACGTCGCCGGCCTGATGGCGTTCCTCGCGTCGCGGGACGCGGGCTACATCACCGGGCAGTCCTTCGTCGTGGACGGTGGGCTGCTGGCCTCCTGAGTGCCGACGGGTCGGCGAGCCGGGCCATGCGGGGCAGCGGCTCGGCAGAGGGTGCGGCTCCGCTCGCGCCGGAAGAGAGAGGTAACCCTATGTCTCGACAAATCATGACAATCGACTATGAGGCGGCGCAACGCGTGATCGCGGCCGTCCTCGCCGAGGCCACCGGTCGCGGGCTCGCCATGGCGGTCGCGGTGACCGACCCGGCGGGCGACCCGGTCGCGACCGCCCGGATGGACGGCGCCAATGCCGTCGCGCTCCGGCTCGCCGTCGACAAGGCGTACACCGCGGTGGCGTTCGGTGCTCCCAGCCACCGCTGGGCCGAGGCCACCGCGCCCGGTGGGGCGGACTGGGGGATGGCCAACGCCGCCGGCGGCCGAATCCTCGTGCTCGCCGGTGGCCTGCCGATCCAGGCCGGCGGTGCCGGCGGCACGGTGATCGGTGCGGTCGGCGTGAGCGGGGCGGCGCCGCCGGTGGACCTGGCCTGTGCCGAGGCCGGCTGTGCTGCCCTGGACGACGACTGAGCTGAGGTCGGTGCTGTCGCCCCGGACGGTGACCGGCCGAGGTGGGGCTCTGTCGCCCTGGACGGTGACCGGGGCCTCCGGTGGCCGGCTGACCCTTGCGTCCCGGCCGGCCGATCCTTGCGTCCCGGCCGGCCGATCCTTGCGTCCCGGCCGGCCGATCCTTGCGTCCCGGCCGGCCGACCCTTGCGCCCGGGCGGGCCGAGTCGATAACTTGTCAGGCAAGTGGACAACCGGATCGCCGGACTTCCAACCCGCTGATCCGACACGCTGATCCAACACGCTGAGGAGTGGTGCATGTCGTTGACCGGAAGGACCATCGCCGTGTTGGCCGCCGAGGGCTACCAGGAACTCGAGCTGTGGTACCCGGTGCTGCGGGCGCGTGAGGCGGGGGCCGACGTCACGGTCGTGACCTCCGAACCCGACGGGGTCACCAGTCACCTCGGCTACCCACTGATCCCGGTCGGCCAGCATGACGAGCCGAGCCTCTTCGACGCGGTCGTCGTCGCCGGCACCGTGACCGGGGAACCGGCACTCTCCGACGCGCAGACGGCGTTGCTGCGGGCGGCCTCGGCCGCCGCCAAACCGGTCTACGCCGTCGGCAGTGCCGTCGGCGTGCCGGCTGCCACGGGCGCACGGCCGTTCGCGTCCGCCGACGCGCTGCCAGAACTGATGAACACCCTTGTTCGCGAACTGTCCCAGTGAGGTGAAGGCATGCCCAGCGAGGTGAAGGCATGAAGGTGTTGCGCACCGTGCTCGGTGACGTTCCGGCCGAGCGGTCGGGGCTGATGCTGTCGCACGAGCACCTGCTCTACGGCTATCCCGGCGCCGAGCTCGACCCCCGGGCCGCCCTGGACTACGACGCGGCGGTCGACTTCGTCTCCGCACAGGTCCGCCGGGGGAAGGAGGACCACGGCTACGGGACGATCGTCGACATGACCCCGCCGGAGGTCGGCCGGTACCCGAAGTTCATGGCCGACGTCGCGGTGAAGACCGGCATGAACGTGGTCGCCATCACCGGCTTCTTCCCGGAGCGGATGGGGATCCCCTACTACTGGCGGCGGCAGACGGTCGAGGAGCTCACCGACTTCTTCGTCAGTGACCTCACCGAGGGCATGGTGTTCGCCTGGCACAAGACGCCGTACCGGGCCGGTGCTATCAAGATTGCCACCGGGCAGGAGAGCGTCTCGCCGCGACCGAGTCCGCTCGGCCCCAACGGTCGCCACATCCACGAGGTCGAGGACCGGGTGATCCGCGCGGCGGCCAGGGCGGCGACCCGGGTGGGCTGTGCGATCAACACCCACATCGACCCGATGGACTTCGACGTGACCAACCCGCTGCGCGAGCAGCTGGAGATCCTGTTGGAGGAGGGGATGGACCCGGGCAAGGTCATCCTCGGCCACGCGTTCGTCCCACCGCAGCTCAGCGCGATGCGCGAGGTGCTCGACATGGGCGCCAACGTGCAGCTCGACCACGTCGGCATCCCGTGGCGGATCAGCAGCGCCGAGGAGTTGGACGAGGCGATGGCCGTTGCCCTGGTCGAGCTGCTCGACGCCGGGTTCGGCGACCGGATCACGCTGTCGTTCGACAGGTGGTTCATGAACCCCCGGGCGGGTGTCACCGAGCAGGACCCGCAACTGCTCAACGAGAAGGTCGACCTGAGCTACATGTTCACCAGCTGGGTCCCGCGGCTGAAGTCCAAGGGCGTCACCGACGAGCAGCTCCAGAAGATCATGGTGGACAACCCGCGCCGGATCTTCTCGATCGAGGTTCCCGACCCCGTGGCCGCCTAGCCACGTCCGAACGCGGCCGGTCGACCGCTGGAGTCGCCGCCGCCATCGAGCAGAGAGCGGAGCAACCGTGGACGTTTCCAAGGCCCGGGTGGCCGTGTTGTGCGAGAACCAGTACCAGGAGCTGGAGCTCTGGTATCCGGTGCTCCGGCTGAGAGAGGCCGGCGCCACCGTCGTGATCGTCGGGCCCGCCCGGGGCGAGGTGTACGCGAGCAAACTCGGCTATCCCGCCGTCGCGGAGGTGGCGATCGGCGAGGTCACGCCGGACCACTTCGACGCCGTCGTGGTGCCCGGCGGCTTCTCGCCGGAGTACCTGCGGCGGAACAAGTCGATTGTCGACTTCGTCCGGGCGAGCGTGACCGGGGAGAAGCCGGTCGCGGCGATCTGCCACGCCGGCTGGCTGCTCGCCACCGCGGACGTCGTCCGGGGCCGCCGGGCCACGTCCGTGCCGACCATCCGGGACGACGTACGGCACGCCGGCGCGACCTGGCTCGACGAGCCGGTGGTCCGCGACGGCAAGCTGCTCACCGCGCAGCTGCCCAACGACCTCCCGGCGTTCCTGGCCGGCGTGCTCGACTTCATCGCCGAGGCGGAGGAGACGACCCGGCCGCCGTTGCCCGAATACACGCCCAGCTCGGCGGTCTACCGCGCTCCGGCGCTGCTCAAGAACCGTGCGGCCGGACCGGGATCGGCCAACTACCGCGCCTACGCCGAATTCGGCTGACCCTGCCGGCCGTCCTGCCGTCCCGCCGTCCGGGTGCCCACACCGACCAGAAGGGATCTTCGTGAACGTCGACCTGCCCCTCGCCGAGCTGCGCGGCTTCACGTACGACGAGCCGGAGCCGCCCGACTTCGACGACTTCTGGCGCCGTACCCTGGCGGAGCAGGCGGCGTTCCCGCTGGATCCGGTGATCACCAGGGTCGACCACGAGTTCGCCACCGTCGACGTCTTCGACGTCGAGTTCTCCGGTTACGGCGGCGCGCGGGTGAAGGGGTGGCTGATCCGACCTGCCGGGGTCGCCGGGCCGCTGCCGGCGGTCGTGGAGTACCTCGGCTACGGCGGCGGGCGCGGGCTGCCGATCGAGTCGCTGGCGTATGCCTCGGCCGGCTTCGCCCACTTCGTGATGGACACCCGGGGCCAGGGCAGCACCTGGCGCACCGGGGACACCCCGGACCCGGCCGGTACGCCACCGGCCAACCCCGGCCACCTCAGCCGTGGCATCCTCGACCCGGAGGGGTACTACTACCGGCGGCTCTACGTCGACGCCTACCGGTTCGTCGACGTCGTCCGGGGCGCCGAGGGGATCGACCGGGACCGGATCGTGGCCACCGGGCGCAGCCAGGGCGGAGCGCTCTCGGTCGTGGTCGGCGGCCTCCGCGACGACCTGGCCTGGATCGCGCCCCAGGTCACCTTCCTGGCCGCGTTCCGCCGGGCGCTCCAGGTGACCGAGCAGGGCCCGCTCGGCGAGCTGAAGCGCTGGCTCGCCATCCACCGCACCAGGGCGGACCGGGCGTTCGCCACGCTGGGCTACTTCGACGCGGTGTACTTCGCCCGGCGCGGGCGCTCTCCGGCGTCCTTCTGCGTCGGTCTCGGCGACGTCGTCGCACCGCCCTCCACGGTCTTCGCGGTCCACAACGCCTATCCCGGCGACAAGCGGATGACGGTGTGGGAGTTCAACGGCCACGAGGGCGGCGGCCCCGAGGACCAGATGCGGGTCATCCGCGAAGTGCGGGCGCTGGGGACCGGCGGGTGACGGGTTACCCGCCGGGGCCGGTCGACCTCCACCAGCACGCGATACCGCCAGGATACGTCGCGCGGCTCACCGCGATCGGCGTACAGGCCCAGCCCGGGATCCCGTTCCCGGACTGGGACCGGGCCCGGTCGCTGGCGGCCATGGACGACCTCGGCATCGCGGTGGCGGCCATCTCCACCGCGTCACCGGGCTACTACTTCGGCGACCAGGACTTCGCCACGACCCTGGTGCGGGAGACCAACGACGAGCTGGCCGGGATCGTCGCCGGCGCGCGGGGGCGGTTTCTCGGCTTCGCCGCCGTGCCGCTCCCCTGCGCCGACGCGGCAGTGGCGGAGCTGCGCCGGCTCGCCGAGGTCCCCGGCTTCGTCGGCGTCAGCCTGCTGACCAACTACGCGGGCCGCTACCTGGGCGACCCGGGCTTCGAGCCGCTGCTGGCCGAGCTCGACGCGATGCACGCGATCGTGCACGTCCACCCGACGCTGCCGCCGTGGTGGGCGGAGGGCGCCGTCGACCTGCGGCCCTCGTTGCTCGAGTACGTCTTCGACACCAGCCGCTCGCTGATGAACCTGATGCTCTCCGGCGCGGTCGACAGGTACCGCCGGATCTCCTGGATCTTCTCGCACTGCGGCGGCGTGCTGCCGTACATCTCGCGCCGGTTGGAGATCGCCGAGCCGCTTCCCGAGCTGGCCCGCGTCGACGGCGTGCTGGCGACGATGGCGCGGCTGCGGTACGACTCGGCGCTCTCGGCCAGCAGGGCGGGGCTCGGTTCCCTGCTCACGATCGCGCCGGCCGACCGGCTGGTGCTCGGCACCGACTATCCGTTCGTCGACGCCGGGACGGTCCGCGAGGAGTTCCGGCGCCTCGACGGGTTCGCGGAGGTCGGCGGCGTGGCCGGGCTCGGCGCGAACGCACGCGCGCTGGTCGGGCTGGACACGCGTAGGGCGATCACGATCTCGCGGGTGTGACCCGGCCCGACATCAGGTGGGGCCGGACAAGGGCCGGACAAGGGAAGGAATCGATGGGGTGAGAGCGGCGCGGTTGTACGGAGTTGGCGACCTGCGGGTCGAGGAGGTCCCCGATCCGCGGCCGAAGGCCGGGGAGGCGCTGGTGCGGATCCACGCGTCCGGGGTCTGCCCGAGTGACATCCGCAGTTACACCGGGGTCAAGGCGACCAGGGAGCCGTGGACGCCGGGCCACGAGATCGCCGGCGTCATCGTCGCCCTCGGCGCCGACGCGCCGGATTCCCCGGGCGGCTCGCCGGCGTTCCCGGGCAGCACGCCGGAGTCCTCGGGCGGTGCGGCGGGGCCGTGGGGGGTCGGCGACCGGGTGGCGGTCGACTGGCGCGGGGTGTGCGGCGTCTGCCGGCAGTGCGAGCGCGGCGCGGCCAACTTCTGCCAGAACGTGGTCTCGTATCCGATCGCCGGCTTTGCCGACCTCACCACGATGCCGCTACGGCAGCTTCGCCGGCTGCCGGACGAGGTGTCGTTCGAGGCGGCGAGCTTCTGCGAGCCGCTCGCCTGCGTGCTCAACGCCCACCGGACCATCCCGGTCGGGCTCGGTGCCGACGTGCTCGTCGTCGGCGCGGGTCCGATCGGTCTGCTGCACACCCAGGTCGCGGCCGGTCGGGGGGCCAGGGTGATCGTGCTCGACCGGCTGGCCGACCGGCTCGACGTCGCCCGCACCTGCGGCGCACACGATGTCGTGGTGGCCGGCGACGACGACGGCGGCGCCGCCGAGGTCCGCGAACTCACCGAGGGGTACGGGCCGGACGCGGTCATCGTGACCGTCGGCATCCCGTCGGTGATCCAGGCGGCGCTGACTATGGCGGGGAAGAACGCGACGGTCAACCTCTTCGCCGGGACCCATCCCAAGGGGACCATCGCCGTGAACCCCGACATCCCGCACTACGACCAGGTCTCGATCAACGGGAGCCACGACTTCACACCGCACGACTTCAGCACCGCCCTGCGGCTGCTGAGGTTCGGCATGGTCGACACCGCGCCGCTGGTCAGCCATCGGTTCGACCTCGCCGACATCACGAAGGCGTTCGAGACGACGCGGGCACAGACCGGCCTCAAGTCGATCGTGGTCGCCGGCTGAGCCGGGCCGGCCGATCGAGGGACAGCACGCAATCGAGGGACAGCACGCAATCGAGGGACAGCACGCAATCGAGGGAACAGCACATGACACTGACTGCCAGGCCCCTACCGGGTCCGCACACCTTCCCCGAGCACCTGCCGGCCTGGCCGCGGCGCCGGATGCACCACGTCTTCGCTCCCGACGGTAGAGCCGTGGTCGCGGCGCTTGACGCCGGTCTCAAGTACGGCGTCAAGCCCGGCCTGGGTGACGCCCGGACGGCGGTCCGCCGGATCGTCGACGGGGGTATCGACGCCGTCCTCGCCGGGATCGGCTTTGCCCGGGCGACCGCCGGCGAGTTGGGCGGGCGTGGCCTGATCCTCGCGCTCGACAGTGAGATCCCGTCAGCCGGCTACGGCGTAAAGCAGGCGGTGCGGTACGGCGCCGACGCGTTGGAGCTGAAGGTCTTCCCGGGCAACCCGGAACGGACCCTGCTGGGTGAACTGCGGGAGCTGGCGGCGGAGGCGGACCGGTGGGGGATGCCGCTGATGGCCGAACCGATCCCGGTCAGCTTCGCGGCCACCGAGGCGCACACCGTGACCAACGTCGCCAACGGCGCCAGGATCTCGGCCGAGGCCGGGGCCGACTTCGTCAAGGCGCAGTTCGTCGGCACGGTCGAGGAGTTCGCCGAGGTGGTGGCGACGTGCCCGGCGCCGCTGCTCGCGCTCGGCGGCCCGGTCAAGCCCACTCCGCGCGACGCGTTGCAGTTGGCACACGACGCCGTCTCGGCCGGTGCGCGTGGCGTCGTCTTCGGCCGCAACATCGTCGAGGCCGAGCGGCCCGATCTCATGGTCGCCGCGCTGGTGGAGATCGTGCACGGCGGTGCCTCGGTGGACGCCGCGGTCAAGCAGCTCAACGCGGCGCTGTGACCGACCCGGTCGCCGCCCCTACCGGGCAGGCCGCTGCCGTTCCGACCGGGCAGGGCGGCGCTGCCGTTCCGACCGGGCAGGCCGCTTTCGATCCGAGCGGGCAGACCATGGCGGCGGCGGTGTTCCACGGCGGCACCGACATCCGGATCACCCGGGTGCCGGTGCCGGCGGTCGAGCCGGACGAGGTACTGGTCGAGGTCGTCGCGGCCGGCATCTGCGGCAGCGACCTGCTCGCCTACCGTGGCCTCGGCCCGTGGCAGCACGACCCGGCGCACCCGGACGGCGACGGGCACGAACTGAGCGGGCGGATCGCCGCGCTGGGAGCCGCCGTCGCCGGCTTCGCCGTCGGCGACCGGGTCGCGGTCGAGCCGATCCACCTGCTCAGCTGCGGGCACTGCGCGCTGTGCCGGGCCGGCCGTGGCTATCTCTGCGCCGAGCGGGGGACGCGGCACGGCGTGCCCGTGCACAGCCGAGGGTTCGCCGAGTACGACGTGGCGCCCGCCAGCCAGCTCCACCCGCTCCCCGACCACGTCGGGCTGGCCGAGGCGGCGCTGCTGGACTGCTACGCCTGCGGCGTACATGCCCTGCACCTGGTGGCGCTCCCGCCGGGTGCACCCGTCGCGGTGCTCGGCAGCGGGGCGATCGGCCAGACACTCGGCCAGGTGGCCCGGGCCGCGGGGCATCCGGTGAGCCTGCTCGGGCACCGCGCGGCAACGCTCGACGTCGCGCTCGGCGCGGGTGCCGCCAGTACCGTCTGGGACACCTCGACCGCCGCCGGACGGCGGGCCCGGGATGGGGCCGCCGGGACCTTTCCGGTGGTCTTCGACGCCGCCGGCAGCCGCGATTCGCTGACCGAGTCGCTGGGTCTCGTCACGCCCGGCGGCGAGGTGGTGGTGCTCGGCGTCCATCCCGGCACGCCGAGCCTCGACCCGCACCTGGCGTACCGGCGCGAGGTGACGCTGCGGTGGTCGAACAGTTACGGCGCCTGCCTCGGCGGCGTGCCCGACTTCCGGCGCGCACGCGACCTGCTCGCCGCCGGGACGGTCGACGCGGCGGCGCTGATCACCCATAGCCTTCCGCTGGCCCGCCTGCCGGACGGCTTCCGCACGCTGGCCGATCGCGGCGCCGGGGCGGTCAAGGTGATGATCACGCCTGGTGGCGGCAGGGCATGACCAGTGGGTCCGGGCCGGCACTCGTCGTCGACCAGGGCACGAGTTCGGTCAAGGCAGCCCTTGTGGACAGTCGTGGTCGGGTGCTGGCCCGCGCCCGCGCCACGACGCCGAGCCGGCGCGGTCGTGACGGCAGCGTGACCGGCGCACCCGAACAGTGGTGGCGCAGCGTCCGTGCGGCGGTCGGCGGGTTGGGGGAGCTGACCGGAGTACGGGTGGTCGCCGTCACCAGCTTCATGCACACCCTCGTACCGCTGTTCGCCGATGGCGGTGCCGGGACCGTGCTGCTTCCCGGCGACCGGCGCGGCGCCGCCCGCGAGGCGGAGTTCGACGCCGGTTCGGCGGGCGGCCGGGCCGCGCTGGCCCGGCTCGCCGCCTGGGCCGACCTCGGTGAGGGCAGGCTGCGGGCCGCGATCCCGGTCAAGGACTATCTGCGGTACCGGTTCACCGGAGAGCTCGGCAGCGACCCGTACGACGCCGGTGGCGCCGGGTTGGTGGAACCGGCGAGCGGGCTCCAGACGCCGGCCGGCGCCGCGCTGCTGGCCCGGCTCGGCGCGGAGCCCGTGCCGCTGCTGGCGCCGGAGGCGGTGGCCGGCACGGTGACGGTAGACGCCGCGGCAGAGACCGGCCTGCGCGCCGGTACGCCCGTGGTCACCGGCAGCGGCGACTGGCTGACGGTCTGCCTGGGCGCCCAGGCGGCCTTCCCCGGGCGCGGTGTGCTCTATGCCGGCACCTCGGCGGCGTACGGCGGGTTCGCCGACCCGGCGGCGTTGGCCGGGCTGCGTGACGTCGGCTGCCTGGCGGTCGCCGTGGGCAGCGGCGCCGTGCTGCACTGGGCGGCCGGGCTCTTCGGGCCGGCGCGCGGTGACGTCGACTTCCCGCGCGGTGAGTTCGAGTTCCCGCGCGGTGAGTTCGAGTTCCCGCGCGGTGAGTTCGACAGCCCGCGCGGTGAGTTCGACAGCCCGCACGGTGAGTTCCACAGCCCGCGCGGTGACGTCACCGGCCCGCGCGGTGACGTCGACGGCCTGTTCGCGCTCGCCGCGGCGGCGCCGCCCGGCGCCAACGGCGTGCGGTTCGTGCCCCGCGCGCCGCGACCCGGTGGCGGCCGCGAGGCGGTCGTCGGCGAGGGCGACCTGACCGGGCTGTCGCTGGCGACCGGCCGCGCCGATCTGGCGCGTGCGGTCGTCGACGGTGTCGCGGTCTGGGTTGCCGACCAGGTCGGCCGGGTGCTCGCCGCCCGGCCGGTGGACGAGGTGCTGTTCTGCGGCGGGGGTGCCTCCGCAGGCGGCTTCGCCGGGCTGCTGGCCGACGTGCTCGGGCGACCGCTCACCATCACCGCCGAGACCGATCTGGGACTTGTCGGGTTGGCCCGGCTCGGGTTCGCCGGGATCGGCGAGGCCGTCGTGCACGATCCGGTGTGCGCGGCGACTGTCGCGACGCCGGATCCGGCACGCCACGCGGTCTACGCGGCACTGCGCGCGGAGCGCGCCGGCTCGTGACCCGAACGTCGCCCTGCCGACGCGGGGTGGTCAGCGCGCCTCGGCCGATGGGACGAACGATCGAGGCATCGGTGCGCCGAGGATGCGATCGGCGTGCCCGCGATGACGATCTGCTGGGCAGACCCCCTTGCGGAACTTCCACGTCAGGGCCAGGATGAGGGAACTTGTCTGGCAGCCAGGCAAGCAGATAGCAGTACTGGCACCGACTCCAATAGTCAGGACCTCGACGGTGACGTGAGGGAGGAGATCCCGTGGCTAGGTGGAAGTGGGGTATAGCGGCGGCGATGGTCGGCGCGATGGGTGCGGTCGTCGGATGTTCCGGGCAGTCCGGATCGTCCGGCGAGAGCACGCTCGATGTCTGGTTCAACGACCCGGGCACCGAGCTACAGCCGGTGATTCAGAAGGTGATGACCGACTTCGAGTCGTCGCATGACGGTGTCAAAATCAACCTGCGATTTGTCGGCGGCGCCGACACACACCAGCAGTACGTGACCGCGGTGGCCGGCGGCGCCCCGCCGTGCGTGGCGCAGCTCGGCAACACCTGGACGCCCGAGTTCGCGGGCATGGGTGCGCTGGCCGAGGTGGACCTCGCCCTCGACGAGGCCAAGCAGCAGTACGTCGGATCCATGGTGGACAGCGCCACCATGGACGGCAAGCTCTACGGCTATCCCTACAACGTCGGCAACCGCGCCTTCGTCTACCGCAAGGACCTGCTGGAGAAGAGCGGTCTGCAGGTGCCGAAGACCTGGGAGGACGTCAGGGCGGCCGCCAAGAAGCTCGACGCCGACAACAAGGCCGAGGGCATCGCGGGCTTCGGCGTCATGGGCGGCGAGATCTGGCAGTTCGTGCCGCTGGTCTGGAACTGGGGCGGCGACATCGCGGTCAAGGAGGGTGACACCTGGCGGGCGACGATGAACTCGCCGCAGGCCAAGGCGGCGTTCGAGTGGTACGCCACGCTGCTGACCGTCGACAAGCTGTCGCCACCGGACGCGGCCAACTGGGTCGCCGCCGACGGCACCAAGGCGTTCGCCCTGGGCAAGGTGGCGATGGGCATCTACGCGAGCTTCCAGCTCAAGTCGATGCTCGCCCAGGCCCCGGATCTGAAGGACAAGGTTGGCGTCATGGAGCTGCCGACCGGTCCGGGCGGCAACAACGACACGTTCGCCGGCGGCAGCAACCTGGTGGTGTTCAAGGACTGCCCGGACTTCGACGACGCGATGGCGCTGGTGCGGCACATGGCCGAGCCGGACAACGTCATCGGCTACACCAAGGGCATCGGCATGCTGCCGGCGTCCCTGGCCGGAATCGAGCAGGAGCAGACGTCCGGCTCGTTCGCCGACCCGCTCTTCAAGCCCTTCGGTGACCAGGCAAAGCACACCCGCTACGTGCCCGCGGACCCGCGCTGGGGTCAGGTCGAGGGCAGCGGCGCGATCGTCAACGCCATGCAGGCCCTGATGGGCGGCAACTCCGACGTCAACAGTGTGATGGAGCAGCTGAACACCGAAATCAACGAGGCGTTCAGCAAGTGACCGTAGACGTGGCGTCCCGGCACCGGGCGCAGCTCAGACTCGTCCCGTGGCTGCTCATGGCCCCCACGATGCTGGGGATCGTGCTGGTCATCGGATATCCCTTCGGGCAGACGGTATGGCTGTCGCTGCACGAGGGGAGAGGGCTGCGTACCGGTGCCTGGGTGGGACTGCAGAACTACGTCGACATGTTCACCGACGGCCAGACCCAGGCCGCGTTCGTCCGTACCGTGGTCCTGACCGCGGTCACGGTCATCGGCTCGATGGTCGCCTCGCTGCTCATCGCGCTGGTGCTCAACTCCGGGCTGCCCGGGATGAAACTGCTGACCATCCTCGTCGTGCTGCCGTGGGCCATGCCGAGGGTCTCGGCCGCGATCCTCTGGAAGTGGGCCTTCGACTCGCAGTACGGCGTGGTGAACTGGTTGTTCAGCACGCTCGGTCTGGAGAGGTTCGACGGCTACGGCTGGTTCAACAGCGGGACGTCGGCGCTGATCGTGGTCTCCGTCGCGATCATCTGGGCCAAGATCCCGTTTCTGACCATCGCGCTCCTCGCCGCGCTGAAGTCGGTCCCCGGCGACCTCGTGGAGGCGGCCCGGCTCGACGGGGCGTCGGCGTTCAAGGTGCTGCTCCGGATCAAGCTGCCGGTGATGCGACCGGTCATCGTCGTGCTCTTCGTGCTCGCCACCATCCAGGCGTTCCAGGCGTTCGACCACATCTTCGTCATGACGGTGCCGCCCGGTGGCCCCAACCACTCGACCGAGATCCTGTCGCTGCTGACCTACCTGGAGGCGTTCGCCTTCCTCGACGGCGGCATGGGGGCGACGCTGGCGATCGCGACCTTCGCCGTGCTGGCGGTCGTCACGGCCCTGTACGTCAGGTTGCAACGGGAGGACGCCGGATGAGCGTTCTCTTCGCCCGGGACAGGTATCCGAGCCGGCGCGTCCAGCTTGCCGGACGGGCGCTGGGCCGGTTCCTGCTCGGCCTGGTGGCGATCGCGATCGGGCTGGTCAGTATCTTCCCGTTCTACTGGATGTTCCTGACCTCCATCAAACCCGAGCCGGAGATCTTCACCGTCACGCCGCAGTTCTGGACGACGGACCCGACGCTGTCGCGGTACTCCGTCCTGCTGCAGGGGGCGATCGGTCAGCAACTGCTCAACTCGGTGATCATCGCGTCCGGCGCCACGGCCGGCTCGGTGATCCTCGGGATGATGGCGGCCTACGCGCTGTCCCGGTTCGCGGTACCGGCGAAGTCGGTGATCGCCGTGGCGCTGCTCGTGGTGCAGATGCTGCCGTCGATCGTCGTGGTCATCCCGCTCTTCACCGCGTACCGGAATCTCGGTCTGCTGAACACCTACGCCGGGGTGATCATCGCGCACGCCGCGCTGTCACTCGCGCTGTCGGTCTGGCTGATCCGGGGCTTCCTCGCCGGCATCCCGAAGGAGTTGGACGAGGCGGCGCTGGTGGACGGCGCCAACAGGTTCCAGGCACTGGTCCACATCATCTTCCCGCTGGCCCTGCCCGGGGTCGCGGTGAGCGCCATCTTCGCGTTCATCACCTCGTGGAACGAACTGCTGCTCGCCATGACGTTCCTGCAGCAGGAGTCCATGAAGACGCTCCCCGGCGCGTTGCAGCAGTTCAGCAGCCAGAACGGCACCGACTGGGGCGGCATCATGACCGCGAGCACGATCTTCGCGTTGCCGGTGATGGTCTTCTTCGTGCTCATCCGCCGCTATCTCACCACCGGCGCGGCGGTCGGGGCGGTCAAGGGATGAGCGCGCGCACGACCCGGGAGGCCGTCGGTCGTCCCGCTCCGCGCCCGCCGGCCGGCGGGCTCCGTCGAACGCGGCCAGCACGGTCACGGGTACGGCATGGTCATGCGGTTCGCTGACGGGCGGGTCCGGCAGTTCGCGCCGCTCGGCCGCGTCGCCGGCGACCTGCCGGCGCGGCTCACCGGGCTCACCGGGCCGTGGCGGGCGGCCAGCGGCTGGATCTGCACCGGGATCGGCGCGAGCGCGGCCGTCGCCGACGCGGTCGCCGACCGGTTGCGTCACAACGGTGTCGGTGCGGTGAGCCTGCCACCCGGCGACGTGCCGGGGCTCGCTGCCACGGTCGGGTGGCCGGTGCTGCTGGTCTCGCAGAGCGGCCGCAGCACGGAACTCCTCGCGACGGTCGAGGCGCTTCCGACCGGTCGGGGACTGGCGTTGACCAACGCCGCCGACTCGCCGCTCGCGGCCGAGACGGGGGAGGCGGTGGTCCTCGGCGGGTTGGCCGACAGCCGGGCCTCGACGGTCGGCTTCGCCGCGCTGCTGTTGGCCGGCCACATGTTCGCCGACTGGTGCGCGGGCGGTGCGCCGGGGCGCGGCTGGGCGGCGGAGGTCGCCGCGCTCTCCGCCGCGGCGGTCGCGTTCGGCGACCGGCTCGCCGGCACGGTGATGGACGCCGCCGGCACGGCGACGGATGTGACGGATGCCGCCGGCACGGTGTCGGATGCCGCCGGCACGGTGTCGGATGCCGCCGGCTGGGCCGCGATGGACGTCGTGGCCGACCCGGACTGGCTGGCGGCCGCCGAGTACGGCGCGCTGATGATCCGCGAGGTCGGCCGGATCCGGGCCGGGGCGCTGGAAACCCGCCGCTACCTGCACGGCCCGATGGAGTCCGCTCCGGGCGGGCTCACCGTGCTCGTCGGTGGCGACCGGCTGGATCGGGTCGCCGACCAGCTCGCCGCCGGACCCGAGCCCGCACCGGTGCTGCGCTGGTCGGTGACGATCTCCGGCGGACGCACGACGGTGCACGTCCCGGCCTCGGGGCTGCCACCGCTGCTGCTCGACTCCGCGGCGCTCGGCCCGTTCGCCGGCCAGCTTCTGGTCGGCTACGGCCTCCAGGAGATCGCCCAGCGGGTCGCGGTCGCCCGGGGCGTCGACCCCGACGAGTTCGTCTACGACCAGGACGACACCAAGCTCGGTACCCCGTCCGCGCCGGCAGCGCCGCCGGCACCGTTGTCCACCATCGACGAGAGGAAGTCGAACTAGATGGATCCCATGAAGATTGCGGTTCTCGGTGCGGGAAACATCGCGGTCCAGCCGAACGGCGTCCTGCCCAACCTGCACCACATCCCGGACAAGGCGGTGGTGACCGCGGTCGCCGACCCGGTGGAGGAGAAGGCCAGGGACGCCGCAGCGAGATTCGGCATCCCCAGGGCCTTCACCACCCTGGACGACATGCTGGACTACGGCGACTTCGACGCGGTTGTCAACCTCACCCCGATCCCGGTGCACGGCGAGACGTCGCTGAAGATCCTGCGGGCCGGCAAGCACCTGACCACCGAGAAGCCGGTCGCGGTCACCATCGACGAGGCCGACGCGCTGGCCGAGGCCGCCAACGCCAAGGGGCTCAGCGTGGTCTGCGCACCGCCGAACATGCTCTACCCGACCCGTCGGGAGGCGCGCCGGCTGCTGGCCGCGAACACCATCGGCCAGCTCTGCTTCGTCCGGCACCGGAGTTCCGGCCCCGGCCCCGCCGCCGGCGCCTGGCCGAGCGACCCGAGCTGGTTCTACCAGAAGGGCTCCGGCCCCATGTTCGACATCGGTGTGTACAGCATGCACGAGGTGCTCGGCATCCTGAACCGGCCGGCGAAGCGGGTCTTCGGCTTCTTCGGCATCACGGAGGCGACCCGGACCGTACCGTCCGGCCCGGTGCGCGGGCTGACGTTTCCGGTCACCGCCAACGACAACAACCTGGTACTGCTCGACTTCGGCGACTCCACCTTCTGCGTCATCGACGGCACCTACAACGTGTGGTCGGCCAAGTCGCCGCGGATGGAGATCTTCGGCCGGGAGGGTGTGCTCAACATGTGGCGCAACCTCAACGAGCCCGAGGGCAAGCAGCTCGAGCTCTACCGGGTGGACCACGAGCACGGCACCCGGGGATGGTTCGATGTGGACATCCGCGACCTGCAGTTCGCGCAGCAGCACGTCAACAACCTCAAGCGCGCGCTGATCGTCGAGCATCTCGTCGACGTGGTCCGGGGGACCCGGCCGAACGAGCTGACCCTCGACGTCGCCCGGCACGCCCTGGAGATCATGCTCGCCGCGGAGGAGGCCAGTACGACCGGTCAGGCGATCGAGCTGACGACGTCGTTCACGCCGGCCGAGTTCGACCGGGGTGTGCGGGACGGTGCGCTGATCCATGGCTGACCCGCGCCCGATCCGGATCGGCGTGGCGGGGCTGACCAGTGACCACGTGTGGTCGCTGGTCAGCTCGCTGCGGAGCCTGCCCGCAGTGGACGTCGTCGCCGTGGCCGAGCAGACGGCGGCACTGCGGGAACGTGCCGGAGAGGCGGTGCCGGGCGTCGTCGGGTACGAAGACCCGGAAGCGATGCTGGCCGCCGAGCGGCTGGACGCCGTCCTGGTCTGTGCGGAGAATGCCGCCAAGCCCGGCATCGCGGTCGCCGCGCTGCAACGCGGTGTCGCCGTCTACCAGGACAAGCCGCTCGCCGCCACCGGCGAACAGGCGGCGGTCATCGCCGAGGCGGTCCGGCGTACGGGCGGGCTGTTGATGTGTGCCTTCCACACCGCCTTCGACCCGCTCGTCGACGAGGTCGGGCAGCTCGTCCGGGACGGTCTGCTCGGCACCGTGCAGTTCGCGCGGGGTCTCGCCGGTCACGCCGGGCTCCGGGCGACGGGGGTGTCGGACGACTTCGCCGCGTGGCTCACCGATCGGTCGCGCGGTGGCGGCGGCTCCTTCGTGGACCAGGCCGGCTATCTGCTGACCACCCTCGTCGCCTATCTGGGCCCGGTCGAGCGGATCAGCGGCTTCGCTGCCACGGTAGATCCGGACGTGCCACCGGAGATCGAGGACAACACCGCGGCGATCGTGCGGCACGCGGGTGGTGCGCTCGCCGCGATCGACACCCGGTGGGGGCAGGTCGGCCCGACGCCGCTGCGCTACTCGTTCCACGGCACGACCGGCACGCTCAGCGTGTACGCCGACCGGTACGAACTGGTGACGACGGCGAAGGACGGACCGACCGGATGGGAGTCCGTCGCCGCGCCGCCGGGCCTGACCGGCTGGCGCTCGGCGGTGACACCGAGGGCCAGCTACGACGACGAGGCGGCACACTTCGTCGCCGCGCTGCGCGACGGGGCCGCACTGCGGCCGACGGTCACCGCCGCGTCGGCACTGCACGTGCAGCGGGTCATCGACGCCTACTACGAGTCGGTCCGGACCGGCCAGGCCGTGACCGTCCCGGCATCGACGGAGGCCAGATAGCACCCACACCGCACCGATCGAGGCGAGTTGGGCCGTGCCGGTCAACGCCGATGTGGTCAACCAGGAACTCGCCACCGTCGCCCCGGAGATCGCGGCGGCCCTCGCCGCCGAGGAGGATCGGCAGCGATCCACGCTGGAGATGATCGCCCCGGAGAACTTCGCATCGATCTCCGGGCGGCAGGCGCAGGGTTCGGCGGCCACGGCCGGCGAGCCCCGCTGCCGCGTCTGCACGCTGGCCGGGCGCCACCCGCGCTACGGCTCGTCGTGGTCGGGGGTGATCTCGCGTACCAGGTAGGGCCCTCTCGGCGTGTCGGCCAGTAGCCGCAGGCCACGCCACGTGATGGCGACTCGGGGAGATGTCCGGTTCACCGCAGTCCGTCCTGACAGCTTGTGACTGCCCTTGTGCTCTCAGTCGGGCACTCCCTAGAGTCCTGCTCACAACTGGAAATCACACGGGGGAGGGTTCGTGGCACGTCGGGTGACGGCCACCGTCCGTTCGTGCCTGGCTGCGGGCGTTGCCGTACTGACGGCAGTCGCGTTGTCGGGCGTACCGGGGGAGCCGGCGGGATATCTCGCCGCAGGACCGGACGGCGTTACGGGTGGCGTGCAGAGCCGGGCCGACGAGGCGGTGTCGTTGCGGACCGCCCGCGAGACCGGCAAGCCAGTTCAGGTCAAGAGTCTCACTTCGGAGACGACCGAGGTCTACGCACTACCCAACGGTCAGTTCCGGGCGGACATCGCCGCCGGCATGCAGCGGTTCCGGCGGGGCGGCGACTGGGTGTCCGTCGATCTCAACCTGACGGCGCAGGCGGACGGATCGGTGGCGCCGGTGGCGCACCCGAACGACCTACGGATCTCCGGCGCCCGGGGCGTTGGCGGGCATGAACTCGCGGCGGTGGGCGTCGACGACGACCGGGTCGCCATGGGCTGGTCGGGAGCGCTGCCAAAACCGATGCTCCACGCCAACCGTGCCACCTATGTGGACGCCCGGCCCGGCGTCGACCTCGTGGTGGAGGCGACCCGCTTCGGCTTCGAACAGTTCCTGGTGGTCAAGAATCGCGCCGCCGTGGCCCAGGTCGAGAAGGTCACGTTCCCCTTCTCCGGTCCTGGCGTGGCGACCGCCGAGCGGAGCGCCGACGGCGCCATCACGCTGGCCGACCGCAGCGGCGAGCAGACCGCCCGCATCCCGGCACCACTGATGTGGGACGCCCGTAGGGACCTCGCCGGCAGCCCTGCCAGCCAGAAACCCGTCCGCACCGAGGTCGCGGACCGGGTCGGCGGCGTCGAGCTCACCCTGACCCCGGATCCGACCTGGCTGCACAGCAGCGCCACGGTCTTTCCGGTCACTATCGACCCGACGGTCAACCCGCTGACCACGACGTTCGACACGTACGTCCGGCAGTCCGTGACCACCGATCAGAGCGCGCAACCCGACCTGCAGATCGGGCTCTTGGCGACCACCCCGGCGACCCTCACCCGCTCGTTCCTCACCTGGGACACCACGGTTCTCGCCGGCAAGCAGATCACCGCTGCGACGGTCTCGTTCTGGAACTTCTGGTCACACACCTGCACCCCCACCGGGTGGACGATCTGGTCGACGGGCACGGCAACCGCCACGACGAGGTTCACGAGCCAGCCGACGTGGGATCACGAGGAAGCCACCTCGACCGCCACGCACGGCTCCAGCGACTGCAGTGACGCGTGGGCGACCATCGACGGCAGGAGTTTCTTCCAGCGCGCCGCCACGGCCAACAAGACCCGGGCCGGAATGGGCATCCGCGCGGCGGACGAGACGATCACCTCGGGTTTCAAGCAGTTCCGGTCCCGGGACGGCGCGAGTGCCGCGGAGGACCCGAAGGCGTCGGTGACGTACAACTCGTGGCCCACGGTGACCGCCCGCTCGACCGTCCCGACCACGAGCTGTGTGGCCGGCTCCGGCCGCCCCCTGGTGAACACGCTCACCCCGCAGTTCAAGGCCACGGTCTCGGACGGTGACGGCACCGCCATGACTGTCACCTTCGAGTGGTGGGCGATGGACGCCGACAAGCCGATCGGCTCGGCGAGCTTCGGCGGTGTCGCGTCCGGCGCCACCGCGGCGGCGACCGTCCCGGCAGGCGCCTTCGTCGACGGCGGCATCTACCGCTGGCGGGTGAAGGCAGCGGACGGCGTCGCCAACAGCGACGTCTGGTCGTCGTTCTGCGAGATGCAGGTCCACACCACGGTCACGCCGATCACCGGTTGCACCGGCGGCACGGACAGCGACTTCAACGGCGACGGCGTCGCCGACATCGCGATCGCCGACCCGGAGGCCACTGTCGGCGGCGCCATCCGCGCGGGCCGGATCAACGTGGCGTACGGCGGCAGCGCGACCGTGCACACCCTGCACGAGGGCGTGACCAACGTACCCGGGACAGCGGAGCCGGGTGACCGCTTCGGCACGTCGATCTCCGCCTATGACGCCAACAACGACGGCTGCACCGATCTCGCGGTCGGCGTGCCAAACCAGACCGTCAACAGCCAGACCCAGGCCGGTGCCGTCTACCTGCTCTTCGGCTCACCGGCGGGCCTTGCGCAGGCGCGGCCACCGATCTCCTACCACCAGGACGTCACCAACGTTCCGGACACGGCGGAGGCCTTCGACTGGTTCGGCTATGCGGTTGCCGGCAGCCGAACCGCGAGCGGCGAGCCGTACCTGGTCATCGGCGTTCCCGGCGAGGGCCTCTCCACCGGGCCGATCACCGGGATCGTCCACTACCTCCGCGGCAACCTGAATCTCGCGCTCAACCAGGGCGGTGGTGGGATCCCCGGCTCGGCGGAAATCGACGACCGCACCGGCTTCGCGGTGGCCGCCTCCACGCACCACTGGGCGGTCAGCTCGCCGGGCGAGGCCATCGGCGCCGAGGCGTTCGCCGGAGCGGTCAACGTTTTCAGCCACACGTTGACGGACGGTCTGCCCACCCTGGCTGCCGGGCTGACCCAGGACGTGGCGGGCATCTCCAACGTGTCCGAGGCCGACGACAACTTCGGCAAGTCAATCTCGATCGCTCCGTACCGCCCGGTCGGCTCCCCGGCCGGACAGGCGGACTCGTTGGTGGTTGTCGGCGTTCCGGGGGAGGACATCACGGTGGCGGCGACGAACACGCCCGCGCCCGACGCCGGCCTGGTGCACCGCTTCCACGTGACGGCGGGAAACACCGTGACCGAGCTGCCGGAGATCACCTACTCCTCCGAGGACGGTGACTATCTCGGCGAGAAGGTCGCGGTGGTGAACACCGCACCGGCCAGCGAGGGCACCAACTCGACGATGTTCATCGCGATCGGCGTTCCCGGGGAGGACGCCGGCACCAGCGCCATCGACTCGGGCCGGATCCGGGTCTTCCCGGCCCTGGCCAACCCGATCGGCACCCCGATCACCTTGCACCGGGTGTCGGGTGGCATGCCGGGGTCGGCGGCGGCCCAGGAACTGCTGGGCACCTCGCTCGCGGCCACGTCGCAGCGTCTCCACGTCGGCACCCCGTACGGCACCGACGCCGTCTACGGCTTCACCTGGTCCGACCTGGTCGCCGGCAACGTGGTTCCGAGCGTTACCTGGCAGCCGGGCCAGGGCGGTCTCCCCACCGGACACAGCGCTTTCGGGGCGGCGATCAGCTGATGGCGCACATGGATTCGCACAGTTCAACGGGGGAGGACCTGACGGTGACCCGTCGTACGCAAAAACGAGGTCGGCTCTTCACGTTCGGCCTCACGCTCAGCCTCGCCGGCCTGCTGGCCGGGACTGCCTATGTTGACGCTCCCGAGCCGGCGCCGGTCGCTGCCGCTGAGGAGACCGATCCGGTACGGGACACCGAGGCCGAGGCGATCCTCGCGGCCGCCGCTCTCGGCCGGCCGGTCGAGGTGCTCTCCGAACGGGGCGAGTACCGCGACGTCTTCGCCCAGCCGGACGGCACGCTGATCGCGAACGAGTACAACCAGGCGGTCCGGGTGCTCCAGGGCGAGACCTGGGTTCCGGCAGACGCGACGCTGGTCGCCCAGGGCGACGGCACCATCACGCTGGCGGCGGCCCTGCTCAACATGCGGCTGTCGGGCGGCGGCGACGTCCCGCTGATGGTCGCCGAGCGGGACTCCCGGGTGATGACGCTCACCTGGCCGCACGGGCCGCTGCCCATCCCCACCATCGACGGCGACCAGGCCACCTATCCGAACGTCCTGCCGGACGTCGACCTGGTGGCGAACGTGACCGTCGAGGGGTTCTCGCACGTACTGGTGCTGAAGACGCCCGAGGCGGCGAACCTGCCCGAGCTGCAGGATCTCCGGCTCGGCGTGACCGGTGTCGGCCTCGACATCGAGGAGACCGAGGAAGGCGGCGTGGTTGCCCTCGACCCGGCCACCGGTAATCCGGTGATGGAGGCCGACGCCCCGACGATGTGGGACAGCGGCAGCGGGGAAGGCGGCGACGCGGGCGCCCCACGACGGGCCACCGGCGCTGCGGATCCGGACCCGAACGCCGCCTCCGCCCGGGGACCCGGCGAGGACTCCAGGATCGCCCGCGTGGTTCTCGACTATGCGTCGGGCACGCTGCGTCTGACCCCGGACGCCGCGATGCTGGCCAACCCGGCGACCACCTACCCGGTGTACGTGGACCCGGTCTGGCAGAGCAGTACCAACAGCGCCTGGGCGATGGTCGACAGCGGCTATCCCAGCGAGGAGTACTGGAAGTTCGACGGCAAGCGGCACGAGCGGATCGGTCTCTGCCCCAACTCCTGCAACAACTCGAAGGTCAAGCGCCTCTTCTACCGGCTCGCCACGCCGTACTCGGGCAAGACGATCCTGGAGGCCACGTTCCGGGTGACCCTGCAGCACGTCTACAACTCGACCGCCCGGGCGGCCGCGCTCTACCTGATGCCCGCCGGGATCAGCTCCTCCACCAACTGGAGCAACCAGCCCGGCGGCTCCGGCTGGTCCGGAGCGACGCACCTCGCCACCAGTTCCCCGACCAGGACCCAGTCGAGCTGCACCTCGACGAACCAGAACACCGAATGGAACGCGAGGACCGCCGTCCAGCAGGCCGTCGCCAGGGGGTGGAGCACCGTGACCCTCGGCCTGCGATCGGTCAGCGAGAGCGACTCCACGCACACCAAGCGGTTCTGTGACAACGGCGTCCTCTCCGTCCGCTACAACCGGGCGCCGCTGATCGCAAACCTGGCCGACCTGACCATGTCCATCGGCGGCGGTTGCGTGTACGGCGGATCGTCCGCGCCGTACGTCCCGGTCCTGCCACGGCTCAACGCCATCCTGCGCGACCCGGACCACTCGTCCTCGGTCACCGAGCAGATCAAGGCCGAATTCAAGATCACCTGGACGCCGTCCGGCGGCAGCCTGCAGACCCGCAGCATTGTGACGGGGCTGAAGGCCAGTGGTTCACTCTTCAACTATCAGATCGTCGCGGCCGACAACATCCCGGAGAACGTTCTCGTCTCGTGGGAGGTCCGGGCCAGCGACGGGGTGAGCTGGGGGCCGTGGAGCACCGACGGCTCCCGCAATCCGTGCCAGTTCTGGTACGACAAGAGCAGCCCGAGCCCGCCCGACGTCGACTCGCCGGAGTACCTCCCGCTCGACGCGACCGACACCACCCCCGACTGCCTCGACGACGACCAGTGGCGTGGCTCGATCGGCGTGCAGGGCAGCTTCACCTTCGACTCGGCCTCCACCGACGTCACCGAATACGAGTACACCTTCGACGGCGGCCCGACGGTCAAGGTGAGGCCGGCCACGAACGGCGGGCCGGTGACGATCAACTGGACGCCGGACAAGGAAGGGCCACGGCAGCTGTTCGTCAAGGCGATCGACGCGGCGAAGGGGAGCAGCGCGCCGGTCACCTGTACCTTCCGGGTCGGCAAGCGTCCCCCGGTGTCCCAGTGGACGATGTCGGACGTCGCTGGTTCGACAACGGCGAACGACCGGGCCGGACCGAACGACGCGCGGGTCGGCAGCGGAGTCACGTTCGCCGCCGACGCCAACAACTTCGGTCCGTGGGACCGCGCCGCCATCTTCGACGGCACGCCCCACGCCTACCTGGCCACCGACAGGTCGGTGCTGGCCGACATCTCGCAGAGCTTCGCCATCACCGGGTGGTTCCGGGTGGACGACGTGACCCGGCGCCAGGTGGCGGTGAGCCAGGACGGCACCGGCGAGCCGGGGTTCAGCCTCGGCGTCGACCAGGGCAGCTGGTTCTTCCGGATGCCCACCAACGATGTCATCAACCTGGGTGAGTGGAGGGTGACGGCGGGGACGGTCACGACGGAGTGGACCTTCGTCACGGCCATCTTCGACGGCCCCAACAGGAAGATCTCACTCCAGGTCGGCGCCGGTGCGCCGGTCGTCAAGGACCGGCGCTCGCTGACCCGGGCCCGCGGTGCCCTGCAGCTCGGCCGCCACAACTACTACAAGGGCGGCGGGTACTCCGACTTCTGGAAGGGCGGCATGGCCGAGGTCTCCGTGTTCGATCGGCCGATTGTGGCCGAGGACACGACGGGCCTGCAGAAGCAGGTGCTGTCCCGCAAGGCGTACTGGCAGGTCAACGACCAGGCCAACAAGCAGAGCCCAGAGGTCGGGGGCGGCAGTCCGCTGCTGCTCAGCCACGACAGCGTCCTGGTCCGCACGCCGACCCCGATCGGTCGGATGGTCGGTGCCGGACACCTGCGGATGATGGGCATCCCGGGCTCGTTGCAGTACGCACAGTCCTCCACCGCGCTGGTCGACCCCACGGGCAGCTTCACGATCGCGACGCGGGTCCGGCTCACCAGCAGCTCGGTCGGACACCCCATGACCGCCTTCTCGGTCAAGGGGACGAACAACACGGCGATCGTCGTCCGGGCCAACAACGACGGCGAATGGGAGCTGGCGGCCACGACCGACGACCGCACCGGCGCCGAGTTCGCGAGCATCAGCACCGACGAGAGCCCCTCCCGGGTGGGGGTGGGTGACCACCTGGCGCTGGTTTACAACGGATACACCCGTGAGCTGGCCCTCTGGGTGAACGGCAAGTCCACCGAGCTGCCGGCGCTGGGCAAGCCGTTCACCCCGACCGCGATGACCAGCCTCCAGTTCGGGCGCGTCGCGCTCGACGGCGCCGACACCGAGTACCTGTCGGGCAACCTCGACGAGATCCGGGTCTACGGCGGTGTCGCCGACCGGGTCACCATCGACAAGATCCGCGTCATCGCCGAGAAGACCAACCTCTGAGATCGCCGTGTCGGGGACCGCCCGCTGGGCGGTCCCCGACACCCATTGCCTTTCCCCGTGAGTCACCCCCTAGGAGGGTCGATGTTCTCCCGACTCCTGGTCGCACGCGGCGCCTGGCAGCGCCGGGTGGTTCGACCGGTGGCCTGGGCGATGGCCGGTGTGATGGGCGCGAGCCTCATCCAGGTCGCCGCGATGCCCGCCACCGCTGCGGAGCGTGCCCGTCCCACGGCCACGGACAAGACCACGTTGCTTCCGGACCGCGCGCCGCTGGGGGTGCGCCCGCGCGGTGCCAACCCGGCCGAGGCGGCCGCCAGCACCACGCCCGCCAAGGTGTCCTGGCCGGCCGCCGGCGCCACCGAGCTGGCCGTACCTTCGGCGACGGTCGCGACGGCCGGTGCCCGTGCCCACGGCGCGGACCCCGCCGGGCCCGCCGCCGCGGGCAGGGCCGGTGGCCTCTCGGTCTCGGTCTCCGCCGCGGCACCAGCCGATGCGAGCGACGGCCGCGCGAGCGGTCCGGCGCCGGGTAGGGTTCGGGTGGAGGTGCTCGACCGCAAGGCCTCCGAGCGGGCCCGGCTGGACGGCCCGCTGGTGCGGGTCAGCCGGACCGACGGGCAGCCGGCCGCCGCCGAGGTCCGACTGGGTGTCGGGTACGGCAGCTTCGCGGCCGCCTTCGGCGGTGACTATGGTGCTCGGCTGCGCCTCGTTGCCCTGCCGGACTGTGCGCTGACCACGCCCGACCGGTCGGTCTGCGGTGGCATTCCGCTCCCGACGGTCAACGACTCCGCGAACCGCACCCTCTCCGCCCAGGTGAGCGCCGCGCCGGCCGGCACCCTGCTGGCGCTGGCCGCCGACGACTCGTCCTCGCAGGGCGACTACGGGGCGACCAAGCTGGCGCCGTCGGCCAAGTGGTCGGTGGCCCCGTCGACCGGCGGATTCTCGTGGAGCTACCCGCTGCGGACCCCGCCGGTGCCGGGCGGCAACGGGCCGGCCATCACCCTGGCCTACTCGTCACAGTCGGTCGATGGCCGGACCGCCGCGACCAACAACCAGGGGTCCTGGATCGGTGAGGGTTTCAACTACGAGCCGGGCCACATCGAGCGCCGCTACAAGCCCTGCTCCGAGGATGGCCACGACCAGTACGCCGACCAGTGCTGGGCGTTCGACAACGCGACGATCCTGCTCAACGGCAAGTCCACCGAGCTGGTGAAGACCGGCGAGAACAGCTTCCGCTTCGCGACCGACGACGGGGCGAAGGTCGAGCGGCGCTTCGGTGCCGTCAACGGCGACAACGACGGTGAGTACTGGGTCGTGACCACCGTGGACGGCTCGGAGTACCACTTCGGGCGTAACCGCCTGCCGGGCTGGACCACCGACAAGGAGGAGACCGGCTCCGCCTGGACGATGCCGGTGTACGGCGACGACGACAAGGAGCCGTGCTACAACGCGACCTTCACGTCGGCGTACTGCGACCAGGCGTGGCGGTGGAGTCTCGACTACGTCAAGGACCGCTACGGCAACGTCACCTCGTACTTCTACCACAAGGAGATCAACTACTACGCCCGTGGCAAGAAAACCGACGTCAACGGGGTGCCCTACGTCCGGGGCGGCTGGCTGAAGCGGATCGACTACGGCCAGCGGGACAACGCCGTCTACAGCACCCACGCACCCGCCCGGGTCCGCTTCGACACCAGGGAGCGGTGCCTGCCGACCGGCGACGTCGACTGCGACCCGCAGGACCTGACCACCGGGACGGCGTCGTACTGGCCGGACGTGCCGTTCGACCGGAACTGCAACAGGGACACCAGGTGCAAGCTCGACCAGATCACCCCGACGTTCTGGACCAGGGCCCGGCTGACCGGCATCACGACCGAGATCCGGAACGCGTCCGGCTGGACCCCGGTGGACGAGTGGAAGCTCGACCACCTGCTCACGGACAACGGTGACGCCTCCCGCACGCTGTGGCTGCACAAGATCACCCACCGAGGGCTGGTGGGCGGTTCGATCGAGATGCCCTCGGTCGAGCTCGGCGGCATCCAGCTGGCGAACCGGATCGACACGCCGACCGACAACATCTCGCCGCTGAACCGGTTTCGCCTGGCCACGGTCTGGACCGACTCCGGCGCCCAGGTCGACGTCAACTACATGGACCCGGACTGCTCGGCGTCGAGCGTGCCCACCGAGGGCAACAGCACGAGGCGCTGCTACCCGGTCAAGTGGAACCCGCTGGGCAGCGGTGACCCGATCACCGACTGGTTCCACAAGTACGTCGTCGAGCAGGTGATCGAGACCGACCGGACCGGCGGCTCGCCGGACATGGTGACCAGGTACGACTACCTCGACGGCGCCGCCTGGCGGCATGCCGAGCCGGACGGCGTCTCCGACGCCAAGGACCTCACCTGGAGCGAGTGGCGCGGCTACGGCCGGGTCGTGGTGACCACCGGCAACGGGCAGGTGCAGACCACCAGGACCGAGCACCGCTACCTGCGCGGCATGCATGGCGACAAGAAGCCCGGGAGCGGCACCCGGGATGTCCGGATCGACGACTCGACGGGTGTGGAGCACGTCGACCACGACGAGCTCGCCGGCCACGAGCTGGAGAGTGTCACCTACGACGGCCCGAACGAGATGAGCAAGAGCATCTCGGTGCCGTGGCGGCACAACACGGCCACCCAGACTATCCCCGGTGGCTCACGGAAGTCCTGGTTCACCAACACCGCCGAGTCGCGCAGCTTCGTCAAGATCTCCAGCGGCGCCTGGCGGGAGACGAGGACCACCAACACCTTCGAGACCTCGTTCGGCCGGATGACCCGGACCGAGCACCACGGCGACGTCGACGTCACCGGTGACGAGTCGTGCACCCGCACGACCTACGCGGACAACCCGACGCGGCACTACCACCATCTGGTCTCCCAGGTGGAGTCGGTGTCGGTGCGCTGCTCGGCGACGCCGAACCGGGCCACCGACGTGCTCGACGACTCCCGCACGTTCTACGACGGTGACGCCTTCGGCGTCGCGTCGAAGTCCGGCAACCCGACCCGGTCCGAGCGGCTGAAGAGCCACAACGGCACCACCGCGACGTACGTGCGGGCGGTCGAGAGCACGTTCGACTCGTACGGCCGGCCGAAGACCTCGACCGACGCGCTCGGCCGGGTCACCCGGACCGACTACACCGAGACGAACGGGCTGACCACCAGGGTCACCCAGACCAGCCCGCTCGACCACGTGACCGTCACCGAGTACGCCCCTGCCTGGGGCCAGCCGGTCAGGCAGACCGACCCGAACCAGTTGGTCAGCAAGCTCGAGTACGACGCGTTGGGCCGGCTGAGCAAGGTGTGGATGCCGGACCGCACCGGTGGCACCGACATGGACCCGAGCATCCGGTACTCGTACCTTGTCCGGAAGGACAGGCCGGTCGCGATCAAGACCGAACGGCGGCAGACGGACGGCTCGTACAGCGTCGAATACAAGCTGCACGACGGCTTCCTGCGGCCCCGCCAGGTGCAGACCGAGGGGCCGAACAGCACCCGCCTGGTCGCCGACACCTTCTACACCGCCACCGGCAAGATCGATAAGACTTTTGCCACCTACAACGTTGCCGGCGCGCCGACCGACACCATCTACCCGGCGTACCCGGGCGAGGTCGAGGGGCAGACCAGCTACGTCTACGACGGCGCGGACCGGGCCAAGATCGAGATCTTCTCGGTGGCCGGCAACGAGAAGTGGCGCACCACCACCAGCTACGGCGGCGACCGGATCTCGGTCGACCCGCCGCAGGGCGGCACTCCCACCACGACGATCACGAACGCGCTGGGCCAGACCACCGAGCTGCTCCAGTACAAGGGCGCGGACCCGTCCGGCCCGGCCGACACCACCACGTACACCTACACCAAGGCGGGGCAACTGGCCACCGTCACCGACCCGGCGAACAACGTCTGGAGGCACGAGTACGACCGGCTCGGCCGCAAGGTCAAGTCGATCGACCCGGACGCCGGCACCTCCACCATCGAGTACGACGACCTGGACCGGGTCACCAGTACCGTGAACGGAGTCGGCGTCAAGATCAGCACCACCTACGACGAGATCGGCCGCAAAACTGCCGTCTACCAGGGCACCGTGGCCTCCGGACAACTGCTCAGCAGCTGGACGTACGACCTGGAGATGCTGGGGCAGCTCTCGTCGACCAGCCGGTGGATCGACGGGGCCGAGTACACCACCTACGTGACGGGCTACGACGAGTTCTACCGGCCGCACGCCACCTACTACCAGGTCCCCGAGCACGCCGGTGCCGAACTCGCCGGGTTGTACCTGTTCGGCACGGAGTACAACTCTGATGGCACGATCGCCGCGGTCAGCATGCCCGAAGCCGGTGGTCTGCCCAGCGAGGCGATCGCCTACACCTACGACAACCTGGAGCGGCTGACCGCCACCACCGGGGAGGCCGCCTACCTGACCGACGTCGACTACTCGTCGACCGGCGAGGTGATCCAGACCGAGGCGCTGGTCGGTGGCAAGAAGGTCTGGTCGACGTACGGCTACGAGCAGGGCTCGAAGCGGCTGACCCAGCAGCGCCTCGACCGGGAGTCCGCGTCGGTGATCGACATCGACGCCCATTACACGTACGACCCGTCCGGCAACATTCTGCGGATCGCCAACAACCCGTCCGGCACCCGTGACACACAGTGCTTCACGTACGACTACCTGCGCCGGATGGAGCGAGCCTGGACATCGGCGAGCACCGCGGAGGACCCGTGCGCCGGTGGTCCGTCGGCGACCGGCGTCGGTGGGGTGGCCCCCTACCACCACGCCTACACGTTCGACTTGACCGGCAACCGCAGGACCGAGACGCAGTACGCGGCCAACGGCACCCCTCTCGTCGAGCGCTCCTACACGTACCCGGCCGCAGGGCAGGCGCAGCCGCACACGCTGCGGCAGATGACGGAGAAGACGCCGTCCGGGGACCGGCTGTACTCGTACGAGTACGACGCGGCCGGCAACACGAAGAAGCGGACGAAGACCGGCGAGGACCAGGACCTGGTGTGGGACGCCGAGGGCAACCTGGAGTCGGTCACCGACGCCACCGGCAAGAAGACCAGCTTCCTCTACGACGTGGACGGCTCGCGGATGCTCCGCAAGGAGCCGAACGCCACCACCCTCTACCTGCCGGGGATGGAGATCCGGCTGAACCACCAGACCCGGTCCACCGACGCGACCCGCTACTACTCGTTGCCGGGCGGAGCGTCGCTGGTGCGGAAGGTCGACGGCGTCCGGTACGTCGCCAACGACCACCACGGCACGGGCCAGGCGACGATCGACGAGGGCGGCGCCATCACGCACCGGCGGATGACCCCGTTCGGCGAGAACCGCGGCACCCCGCCGGATCCGGGTCAGTGGCCGACGGAAAAGGGCTTCGTCAACGGGAACATCGATTCCACGACGGGCCTGGTCAATATCGGCGCGCGCGAGTACGACACGGTCACCGGCCGGTTCATCTCGGTCGACCCGATCATCGACGTCCACGACCCGCAGCAGATGAACGGGTACGCGTACGCGAACAACAATCCGATCTCGTACTCGGATCCTGATGGTCTGAAGGCGTGTTCGGACGACGTGTGTGGGCCGGGCGCCGACTACGTCGACATGTACGGCAACTACCACAAGGTCAAAGGCCACAACGACGGCTGCGGTGGTTGTTCGGGCGCGTACGACCCGGACGAGCCGAAGATCAACGTCCACAACAACCCGCGGGCGTCGGCGGAGGAGCGGGCGGCGGCCGCGCGGGCGGCGGCGGAGAAGGAGCGGCAGCGCCGAATCGCCGCGGCCAAGGCGAAGATGCTCAACGCTGCCAAGGCCCTCGCCAAGATCTTGATGGACGAGCTGGGTATCACCGATGCCCTGGACTGCTTCCTCAAGGGAGACATGGGCGGCTGCCTGGCCACCGCGGCCAACGTCGCGGGCGCCGCCATCGGGGGTGCGCTGGGCAAGCTGGCCGTCAGATACGGCGCGCCATGGAAGTGGAAAAAGCTCGCCAACCTCACCAGTCGCGTCAAGGGCCTGCTCGGTGACCTGATCGATGGCGCGAAGAGTTTCCTTAGCAAGGGATGCCACAGCTTCGCGCCCGGCACCCTCGTCCTGCTGGCGGACGGTTCCCTCCGGCCGATCGAGAGGCTCAAGCCAGGGGACAAGGTCCTCGCCACCGCCCCTGATACCGGTGCGACCACGGTCCGCGAGGTCGTCGCCACCCATATAAATCTCGATCTGGCGTTGACCGACCTCACCCTGGCGACGGCGGCGGGGCCGGTTCTCGTTGAAACAACAGCGAATCATCCCTTCTGGAGCGCGCAGCGGTCGGCCTGGGTCGACGCGTCCCAGCTCCGCGTCGGTGAGAAGCTGCTGACCGTCGACAACATGCCGGTGACGGTCTCGGCCGTCCGGCCCTACGCCAGCCAGCGAGTGATGTACGACGTCACCGTCGACGACATCCACACGTACTATGTGCTCGCCGGCACCACTCCGGTATTGGTCCACAACTGCGGGGGCGGCGAGGTTCCGCATTTCAAGGCGTATCCGCAGGAGTTTCTGGACCAAGCGGCAAAGTATGGAAAGGGTGGCGTTCGTGAGCTACCCGATGGCCGAGTCCGGTTCTATGGTGAAATAGCCGAGGCGCGGACGCCTGGAGAGATGGTTGGCCGTCGCCTCGTACGGGAGTGGAATCCTGATACTGGGGCTACCCGTATCTGGCATGAGACCTTGGATCATAGCGGGAACGTCAGAATCGTTCGCCCTGATGTTGGCGCAACCGGCGGCAACAAGGTTCACTACATGTTCGACGCTGGCGGCAACTACACAGGGAGTTGGTAGCAGTGCAGGACATTCATCAGCAGGTCAGAAGCAGGATGGCTGCCCTGCTCCAGGGGTCAGGTAGGCGAGAGGAAGTCGCGGACTGGGCCCTGGAGCTGATCAAAGATGAATCTGCGGATTACTCCTCAGATTCAACTCTTTGGACCGCACTGGACAGGTTAGCCGGTGCAGATCTCCAGCAGGGGCCAGGGGTATATCTCCATGGCGAGGAGGATTTCCGCGCCTGGATAGCGGACCTTGACGCATAGCCGACGAGTGGGGGCACATTCGCGAACGAATGGCCCCCGCAGAGTCGCTTCTCGAATACGGGCGTAAGACGGCAAGAAGTTTAACGTTGGATGCCCCGCGAACGCCTTCCGTGACGGCTGAGGTGAATGCGCAGCGTGACGGTTGCCCGTACAGGTCGTGGCCGTGCGCCTGCGTTGCCGTCAGGGTTGCCGCCAGTATCGGAAGCTAATCGATGCCTATCGATGTTGCGCATCGGGTCCGTGGGCGGCCCATGGCATGCTCGGTGGCGTGCCGCGTAGCGGTGCGGCGTCGATCCCCGGACCCGGTCGCCGTGGGTGGTTGGTGAAGGGATCGTCACGGCCATGACCGTCCATGGTCTTGGCCTCTGACGGCGGGCTCGATATTGGTGGGCGTGCGCGCGGGGCCGTAGGCCTGTAGCGCGTGCGCGCGGCCCGGCTTCGGCCGGGCCGCCTACTTGATACCTGTAGAGCAGTTTTGAGCCAGTCGGCTCTTGGTCGGGGGCCTTGGTCCGGCTGGCTTACTGCTTCGCGTTGCGTCGCCGGCTGTTGCGGGAGCGCTTGGCGGGGTGGTGCCTGCTTGTCGTTACCGGGCATCCAGCTCGTGCAGGGCGGCGTTTTTGTCGTCGGCCGTGCGGGCATGGTGGTAGCGGATGGTGATGGCGTGCTGGTCGGCGAGGTAGGCGCACCCATCGATGCCCTGAACCTCGAAGGCGTGGACGTCTCCCCGGGTTGCCGTCACCGTCGCCGTCAACAACCGATAGATTTCGATGCAGCGCGTTGCTACAGCGGTTGAATGGCTGGGGTCTGGCTCGGTCGATCGCCTGTGATCAACCACTATGGACGACCGGTCGGTGTCGATCTATACCTGGGGTGTGAGGTACGCCGATAGTGGTGGCCTGTCCGCTGCCGGACGGGCCAAGCGGGAGCAGGTACGGATGCAGGCCGCGCGGATGTTCGCCGTCGATGTGCCGGCGGCGCAGGTCGCGGCCCGGCTACGGGTGTCGACGAAGTCGATCTACCAGTGGCGACGCCGCTGGCGTGCGGGTGGGATGACCGCCCTGGCCTCGACCGGCCCGGGTGGAAACGTCTCCCGGCTCTCACCGGACCAGCTACTGCGGCTACGCGCGGAGTTGGACCTCGGCCCGGCCGCACACGGCTGGATCGAGGACCAACGCTGGACCCTGGCCCGGGTCGCCACCCTGATCGGCCGACTGTTCCACGTCTCCTACACCCTGCGCGGCGTGTCCTACCTGCTGCACCGCATGGGCTACACCCCTCAGGTACCCACACACCGAGCCGTCCAGCGCGATGAGGACGCGATCGCCGACTGGCGGGCCACGACCTGGGCCAAGGTACGAGGCTAGCGGCGGCGACCAGGGCGTGGATCGTCTTCGAAGACGAGGCCGGACAGACCCTGCGCCCGTCCAGGGCCCGAACCTGGGCCCGCACGGGCCACACACCCACCGTGCGGGTATCGGGCAAGGGCTCAGGCCGGGTCTCGATCGCCGGACTGATCGCCTACAAACCCGGCCAGCGCGGCCACGTCTTCTACCGCCTGCGCGTCCACCGCAACCGTACCGGCGAGCGCCGCAGCCTGTCCGAGGACGACTACGCCACCCTGATCACCGCCGCGCACCACCGGCTCCACGCCCCGATCATCCTGATCTGGGACGGAGTCAACACCCACACCAGCACCGCGATGCGCCAGCTCATCGCCGCCCGCCACCGGTGGCTGACCGTGGTCCAACTACCCGCGTACGCACCCGACCTCAACCCCGTCGAGGGCCTGTGGTCAACGATGAAGTCCAGCCTCGGCAACCTCGCCGTCGACGGCGTGGACCACCTCGCCGCGATCATCCGCAACCGACTCAAACGCATCCAGTACCGACCCGACCTGATCCCCGGCTTCCTCACCCAGACCGGACTCAGCCTGGAACCGGAACCACCATGACCGAAACAGACCCCAGACTTTCAACCGCTGTACCACTCACGAAAGGCCAGGTGAAACGTTATGAACGCGTAAGTAACACTGCGTGACGGGCTGAAAATCCCACACGTACTATGTGCTCGCCGGCAAAACCCCGGTCCTCGTCCATAACTGCGGGAAAGACCAAGGAATCTACGAGTTCCCTGACATGCACAACCCTGGCAAAACCTATGTCGGCAAGTCGATTAACTTGACGAATCGCCTGGGCGATCACCTTCGTAGTGGTCGGTTGGCGAGCATGGATGACGTCAAGGTTACACATGTGTGTGGATGCGAAGATGACGTATTCGTGGCTGAGCACCTACGGATTCAGCAGCTACGCAAACAGGGCGTGCCTTTGTCGAACGATATTAATTCTCCTGGAAAGGCGATTCTTGACAGACGTAACCAACCGATGCTGCCCGGAGCCGAGGATTGGGGTCAATGATGGCTGCTGACTTCTGGTCACTGATCGAGTCGAATCCTGTTACGAGTCGGGCGGACGTCGAAGCGGCGGTCGGGCGAGTTGAGCAGCGACTGCACGCGCTGGACCTGGCGGACCTGGTTGATTTCCAAGAGCAGCTAGATCGGAATCTGGATGCGCTGGACTTGAATTCTCTGGCGTCAGTTCAGGTCGAATTGGCGGAAGATTTGATTCTGGAGCAAACTGCCGATCACTTCCTTTACGCCCGGTGCGCATGCTTGCTCGCTGGGCGGGAGGAAGCACGGGCGGTGCTTGAGGAATCGGCGCGCTTCAGTAACTTTGTTGCCCCTCGGCTCCAATCTGCTGAGGCGCTTCTTTACCTCGCACGAACTGAATATCAGAAACGCACCGGTGAGCCAATGATGTAACTCTTTAGGGTTGCCTATGGGGGCCCGCGCCGTCGTCGACGGGCAGAAAGCGGCCCGGACTCCCCGGTTCGTCAAGACCAGCAACGGATCGCAGACCCTCGACCAGGTTTCGCTGGAACGCGCCCGCCGCCTGGTCGGCCTGAAGGGCTACGTCACCAACATCGCGGGCAACGTGATGCCCGCCGGCGAAGTCATCAGCTCCTACCACGACCTCTGGCAGGTCGAAGCGTCGTTCCGGATGAGCAAGACCGACCTGGCAGCCCGGCCCATGTTCCACCGCAGCCACGACGCCATCGAGGCGCACCTGACCATCGTGTTCGCCGCACTCGCGGTCTCCCGCGAGGTCCAGAGCCGCACCGGCCTGTCCATCCGCAGCGTCGTCCGTCAGCTACGGCCCCTACGGTCCGCGACCATCGCGATCAACGGGACCAGCCACACCCTGCCACCGGCGATCCCCACCAACCAGCAAGCCATCCTCAACGCCCTGAACCGGCCGGACGCCACGCACTAACCAAATGAGCCAACTCGGGAGCCGACCAGCAAACTCGACTCGCTGCGGGTGCTGAAGGAAGTTGGCGCGCCTGATCCAAGCCCAGGCAGCGGAAGGTCCCGACGCTATCAGGGGTGGAACCATGCGTACGGTGCAGACGAGAAACAGTTCTATGCCGACGTCAAATACGACTGGTCATGGCGAACCGGCGTACCCTTGCGGTCGTTGTAGCCGGCTACTGGAAGATCTCGGGATCGGGTGAACTTATGATCCGCTTTGACTCACTCAGTCAGGACGTGCTTAAAGCGCTTGACGCCTCCGGGTGGAGCGTAGACCGCGCCGTTGACGCTGGCCAGTGGGTAGAACCTCTGGAGAGAGAGGGCTACCGGGTCCATACTCTGGCCATAGCTGCCCTGTCTGCACTGGGAGGGCTTTCGCTTGAGCCGCGCAACGCGGTTGGCCCAAACTTTGCTAATGATGAGCCTTACAACTTCGATCCGATCGCGGCCGGATCGGGTCAGCGCGCCCTAGCTGTGGAGGTAGAGACTGTTCTTGGTGGACAGTACTTCCCTATCGGTGAATGGCTAAGCTACTCAAGCGTTTTCCTGGAAGCTGGGGGGAGAGTGGTTGCTGCTGGCATGGGATGGTTCTGGGAAATGGGTTCGAGCTTTGAAGAATCCTTGGAGCTGGCAGTTTGCGCGAACCGCCCGCTGCTCTGTCTGTACTCTGATCCGGGTGTGGCCCCCTGGCCGCCCGCGTGATCTCTGCGTTCACTCGCTCATTCAGGGTTGCGGTTACAGCGCGTAGCGCAGAGCTGTCGGGGGTCGATGCCGTCTGCCTGGGTTGCCGTCAGCGCGGGTTTGGCATTTAATTATGCCGATGAGCATCTCGGCCGTGCGCGACCAGACGGTTCGGTGGTGCAGCTTCGATCCCGAAAGCCACCCATCGTGATGGCTTCGAAGGAATTGTCATGGCGCCGCCGACAGCACCCTTCTCGGAGTTGGGCGGCTCGGTATGGCGGGCGTGCGCGCAGGTCCGTAGGCCTATAGCGCGTGCGCGCGGGGCCGGCTTCGGCCGGGGCCGTTCTTGAGAATCAGGGTCTGGAAAGTCCTGATCAACCGTCCTGGCGGCTGGTAGGCGACATGTTGGTCGCTGCGACGCTGTACGAATAGCTGGAAGCGAACCTGCGGGCGAGACGATCCAAGCGCCGCGGTCGCGACGCACGGCTGCACGGCTCGACCGACGCGCCCTCCCACAGCCACCGGACGGCCCCGATTCGGTCGGCCTGCCCCGGTGTCCGCCGGACCCGGCATGATGACGCGGTGGACCGCAACCGGGTGCCGATGCTGGACGTCTTCCGCTACCCCAGGGGAGCCAGCCCCATCGAGGTCGAGGTCGACGGCTACCCGAACTACCACCACATAACCGCCGCTCCGGGCCGGGACCTGCCGAGGTTGATGCTGGAGCGCGGGATCAACCCGGCCGCGATGGTCCAGGCGCCGGACGAGCGGCGCCGGCCCGTCATCACCATCCGGTCCAGCCCCTGGAAGGCGGGGCACGCGACCAACCCGTGGCACGACGAGTTCGACCTGGACCACGGGCACGTCCGCTACTACGGCGACCACAAGCCGGATACCACCGGCCTGCCCGGTGCGACGGCGGGCAACCGGGCGCTGCTGGAGGCGTGGCGACACCACGCCGGGACCAGCGCGTACGAGCGGTCGTTGGCGCCGCCGTTGTTGCTGTTCCGGTCCGCCACCGTGCTGCGCGGTGGGCGCCGGGTGGTGAAGGGACACGTCGAGTTCTGCGGTGTCGCGGTGATCGAACGGTTGGAGCACATCGTCCAGCGCGATCCCTCCGGCGGCCGGAGCTTTCCCAACCTGGTGCTGGACCTCGCGGTGCTGGATCTGGCGCCGGCCGGCGACACCCTGGATCTGCGCTGGATCGACGACCGGCGGGACGCCTCGCTCACCACCGAACAGACCCACCGGTTCGCGCCGGCCTCCTGGCTACGCTGGGTCGACCAGGGGCGGGCCGCCATCCCGCGGGTCCGACGCCGGGTCGTCTCGTCCCGGGTGAGAACCGCCAGCGAACAGTTGCCGGTCAACCCGGACGACATGCGGGTGTTGTGGCGGCTCTATCACTTCTTCGACGACCGGAAACACGCCTTCGAACTGCTGGCCGCCCGGGTGGCCGCCCAACTGCTGGCCGGTTCGGGTGCGATGTACCGGGATGGCTGGCTGACCCGGGCCGGTGGCGACGGTGGGATGGACTTCGTCGGGCGGTTGGACGTGGGCGCCCCGGGCAGCAGTACGCCGCTGGTCGTTCTCGGTCAGGCCAAGTGCGTGGCACCCAGCAGTTCGATCAGCCCGGACCAGGTTGCCCGGGTTGTCGCACGGCTGCGACGCGGCTGGATCGGCGTCTTCGTCACCACCGGCACCTTCTCCCGCCAGGCCCAGATCGAGGTGATCGACGACCAGTACCCGCTGGTGCTCGTCGGCGGCCGAACGCTTGTGGAACAGGTTCTCCGGATGGCGGCAGCCGACTACGACGGCGACCTGGATGCGCTGCTGCGCTCCGTCGACACCGGGTACGAGGCGGCTGTCGCGCACCGGCGGCCGGAGGAGATCCTGTCCGGATGATCCCTACCATGCCCGCGCGTCCTCGTCTTACTCGCAAAACGGTTGCGGGCGGGCCCGGTGAGGCCCGCCCGCGGTTGTGGCTACGTCGCACTAGCCGATGCCGGCCTGCGACCTGATCTGGCGGGCCATCTCCGCGTATCCCGCACCGTTGGGGTGGAACGTGTCCGAGGTCGTGGGGAAGGAGATGTCGGCCGCCCACCGCAGGTGGTCGGGTGAGCAGACCCGATGCCCGCGGAAGGCGTCGAGGGTGTTGACGTACCGCACCCGGGAGTCGCCGGTCAGGAAGACCGCGGTGGCGATGGCGGTGTTGATCTGGGTGGCCGCCTCGTACACCCTCCTCAGCTCGGCGTCGCTGAGGAAGGTGTTGACGATGCCGCAGTTGCCCGAGTCTCGCTGGAAGTCCTGCGGGTCGTCCGGGTTCGGCAGGACGGCCGGATAGCCCAGGACGATCAACCGCCCGTCAGGTCTCATGCTGCCCATGATGAGCGCGTACGCGTTGTTCAGCCGGGCTTGTATCGCGAACAGGTCGGCCGGGGTCAGCAGCGGGGCATCGGCACAGTAGCCGCTGAAGCAGCCGGAGAGCCGGTCGGTGAAGCCGAGGTCGTTGCCGCCGATGGTGATGGTGGCCAATCGGGTCCGGTAGGGACTCACCCACTGCAACTGCGGCGTTCCCGCCTCGGGTTGCGGGTTGAGCAGGTGTTCCAGGCGGGCGCCGCTGCACGCTCTCAGGTTCGGTCGGTCGATGGGCAGGCTCTGGCCCCGGTCGCCGAGCGGTAGCCGGCCGGCGATGAGCTGCCAGGAGTACGTTTCGGTGCTGCGCCGGCAAGCCGGAGCGGAGACCGGGTCCACGTTCGTGGGTGCGCCGTTGCCGGACGAGTACGAGTCGCCGAGCGCGACGAAGCGGATGACCGGTGGTGCCAGCCCGGTGTTGAACGCCCCGGTGCCGAGCACGACGTGCAGGGTGAGGGTGCCGAGTCCGTCGCAGAGCAGGTAGCGCAGGCCGGGGACCGGGTTACAGGCCGCCCAGGGGGCCGAGGCCATCAGATAGAGCTCCAGGATGACCTCGACCTGCCGGCCGCCGTCGTACAGGTCGCCCTGCACCTCGAAGGCGCCGTAGCTGGCTCCGTAGCTGCCGCTGACCGCGAACTCGGTGCCGACGTAGCCGATCTCGCCCTCGTAGTACGGGCTCCAGTCGACGGCGGCGGAAATCCCGTACATGTACTCCAGAAAGAAGTTGCACTGCACGTCGGCGGTGTAAATCGTGTCGGAGTAGGGGCCGATCGTACCGTCCTCACCGACATAGGTGCTGCCGTAGATGCTCGGTGTGCAGGTGTAGTCGTTGACGTCCGACTCGGAGGCGGTGCCGGAGCCACCGGGAAAGGCGAGGCCGACCCCGCCCGCCTTCCCCGCCCCGGGAAGCGCCTTCGGCGCGGTGGGCTTCAGCTCCGAGGTTAGCGGGGCGATCTTCGTACCGTTGCCGGGCAAGACCCTCGACTGTGGAGGTTTCGTCGCCGGATCGAAGACGTCCTCGGGCCGCTTCGTCGGATCGGCCTTGCCGGCGGGCGCGATCCGACTGCTCCGCTCCTTGGGCGCGACCGGATCGGCCTGTACGGGTTGCGCACCCATGACCGAGCCGCAGAGTACCGCCGCCACCGACACCACCGACAGGGCCCACCTCGGTCGCCTCCGTGACCACCGTTTCCCGAACGTCGCCACTGCTACCTCCCCAGCCTGATCGATCGGCAAATGCCGTCGAGGAAGGCTCAGCGTAGGAAGCGGCCCGGGCGGGACACATCCGTGAAAATACGCAAAGGCAGGTGTGGATGGCAGATCAGTCGGTGTCGGCGACTCCCGGCCTGCCCGAGGTGACCATCGCCACCAGGGCGTACCTGGGCGGGTTCGGGGCCGGTCAGCCACTTCCGGGCGCAGGCAGTTCACCGGCGATGCTCTCTGTGGTGCCCAGGAGTCGATCCGAAGTGAACCGTGTGTCGTGATCCGGGAGACGTCGCCGTGCGCTATTCCGGCCGGTGCCGTCCACGGAGTATGCACGTTTGCCGGCGCTGTCCAGAATGCGGCATCGCCGTGCTGTGGGCGCGCATCGTCGTGGCAGCCGTCCAGCGCGCACCGTGACTGTCGGCCACGCTAGCCATCACGGTCAAGGCGCGGGTCTGTACGACGTCGGCGGGCGGAGCAGCGACCCGCCGGCTCCTGCTGGCGGGCGCGCCCGAAGACGTCGGCACTGCCCCACCGTCCGCAGACGTCGAAGAGGGTGATCTCGCCGATCTCCGGCGGTATCAGGGCCTTGCTCTCCAGATGGTCGGGATGCGGCGCCAGGCCGAGGAGGGTGCGTAGCAGCGACAGCACCGCGCCGGCCGACCAGCCCTGCGGGCTGTTGGCGGTGGGGTAGCGGACGGGGTACGTGGTCATGGTGCGGTGGTATCCGGTGAACGCCTCCGGCAGGCGGCCCTGGAAGTAGGGGGCGGCGTCGAGAATGGACTTCGCGATGGTCGACGCCTCGGCGGCGAAGCCGTAGCGGCGCATACCCTCGGCGACGACGGAGTTGTCGTACGGCCAGACCGTGCCGATGTGGTAGCCGACCGGGTTGTGGTTGGCCTCGCCGGCCGCGAGGGTTCGCACTCCCCAGCCGGAGAAGAGCCGGGGGCCGAGCAGGTGTTCGACAAGTGCCGGAGCGCGGTCGGCGTCGACGATGCCGCTCCAGAGCAGGTGCCCGATGTTCGAGGTCAGCGCGTCGACGGGCGTGCCGTCGGGCTCCCGGGCCAGTGCGTAGTAGCCGTGGTCGGCGAGCCAGTAGTCCCGGTTGAACCGGTCCCGCAGGTCGGCGGCCTGCTGTTCGAGGCGGTGGGCGTACGCCGGGTCGTCCCAGAACAGCCGGGCCAGCCGCGCGCCGCGCCGCTTGGCGTCGTAGGCGTAACCCTGTAGCTCGCAGGTCGCGCGTGGCCAGCCGGGCCGCCGTCCGTCGGCGTAGCAGATGGCCGGTTCGGTCTCCTTCCAGCACTGGTTGGGCGGCTCGTCGGGCCAGCGGGGCCGCTGGTACCAGAGGTAGCCGTCGCCGACGAGGTCACCCCACTCGTCGATCCAGTCGAGCGCTCTGCGCGCCTCCTTCTCCAGCGTCCGCACCAGCTCGACGTCGCCGGTCCACCGCTCGTACTCGTCGAGCAGCACCACGAAGAGTGGTGTGGAGTCGGCCGAGGCGTAGTAGTAGAGGTACGGCCGCTCCTCGAAGGCCGCCCCCTCGTTGAAGCGGAGCAGGTGGATGATCTTTCCTGGCTCCTCCTCGCGGTAGTCGTCGAGCTTCGCGCCCTGGTCGGTGGCGAGCAGCCGGAGCGTGTCGGCGGCCAGGCCGGGCAGGAACGGCAGCGTCTGGAGGCTGGTGAAGATGCACTGCCTGCCGATCGCGATGTTGAGGTACGGCAGCCCGGCCGCCGGGAGCTTCCCCTGGCCGGTGATGCCCGGGTTGGCGAGCGCGGCCAGGTCGATCAGGCTGCGCCGGTAGGCGGTGACGAGCGGGCCGTATCCGGTCTCCAGCCGCGGAGCCGCCGCGATCCAGGCGTCGAGTTCGTCCCGCATCCCCTCCTTCATCTCCCGCAGGGATCGACCGGCACCGGTGACCTCGGCACCGCTCGACGCCCGGATGTCGGTCGTCACCTGGAGCCGGGTGCTCCAGGCGCCGTGCGGTGCGATCCGGGCGGTGAAGGTCATGCCGTCGGAGTCGATCCCGGCCGGTTCGGTGGTGCTCCGGATGATCGTGGCGCGTCGGAAGCGCCCGCGCAGGTATTCCAGTTGTAGCTGGCGGTCGCCGATGGCGTGCCGGAACTCTCCCTCTCGCGGGACGGGCGGGTTGCCGAGCCGGTTGACGTCGAGGAAGTCACTGGCGACCTCGAGCCGGATCGTCGCCTCGACGGGCTGGTCGGTGTGGTTGAGAACCGTGACCTCTTCGTCCATCCCGGCCACGGTCGAGCGATGACGGATCACCGACTGCGTGGAACTGACGTAGTGCCTCGGTTCTCCGGGGACCAGGAAGAAGCGCGCCTCGAAGTACTGGAGATCGTCCACGGAGAGCGGGGTGAGCCGTTTGCCGTCCACGGTCACGACCCATCTGGACAGGAATCGCGTGTCCAGGAAGTAGAGCCCGTCCGGTTCGCCGGCAGCCGGGTCGACATCCCCGTTCCGGGCGCTGACGATGAAGGTCAGGCCCTCCAGGATCGTTATCCGCTCATCTTCCATGGGCTCCGTCCCCGGCTCGGGTCGCCCGGGTCGGCCCGACCGAGTCGGGTGGGCCGGGCAGGAGACGCTCGAAGTAGATCAGTACCTCGGGAGAGCCCTGGTAGGTGACGTCGTTGCGGAGCGTCGCGGCGACCGGGTTGGCGCCAAGGACGAGCCGGTCAAAGATCGGCTTTTCGGTCGATATGATGCAGTCGGCATCGCGGTCCGCCTCCCTGGACACCGCCACCTCGCCCTCCCGTAGCGTGACGTACCAGTGCTCGGTGCGCTCGGTGCGCTCGGTGCGCTCGGGGTGGCTCAGGTCGAGGCGGACCGTTGCGGAGATCCCCTGCGGCAGCAGGTGTGCGCGGCGCTGCGCCTCACCGGCGAAGAAGTCCGCCGTCGGATCCGCCATCAATCCTCCCTGACGAGGTCCGCCCACGGCCGGGGCATCCGTCAGCCTCGCGTGGGATACCCGGTCAGCCTCGCGCGCCGTCCGGTGGTCCTGCGTCACCCCGATCGGATGAATCAGCCGGCCGGGCGTTTCGAAACGGGGATGGCGGTGCGGTGGGATTAGGTTAGGCAGTCCTTCTGTCACCTTCTGGCGTCCGCGCCGACGGGTCGGCGATTTCGAACTCGCTCGGAAGCGGATACTCGATGGCGGTGAGCCAGTATCCTGTCTCTGGCCAGCGGCTATTGCCATAGCGGTAATGGTTACCTAATAGAAGGAAAGGCTACCCTACTATTTGGTTCCGGGGTTGCCGAATGGTCAAGCCGCATGGTGGCGTGTATGGTCTACTTGCGAGAGTTCGATTGTCTGAATTGACAATGGAAGGGTGAGCTGGCAATGACGGATATGTTGGAGATGCCGCGCGTTCACGAGTGCACGGTGACGGAGTGTGGCTATAACCACGACGGCTGTCACGCCTTCGCGATCACCATCGGTCAGCAGACCGCCAACTGCGCCACCTTCATCGACACCTCCGCCAAGGGCGGTCTCGACCGGGTCATCGCCCAGGTCGGTGCGTGCAAGCGGGTCGACTGCCGGCACAACGCCGATCTCGAGTGCCGGGCGCCCTCGATCCGGGTCGGTCCCCGGCAGGACATCGCGGACTGCCAGACCTACGACCCCCGCTGAGCGGCGGGCGGCGTGACCCGCGTCACCCGCCGCCGTTCAGCCGGAGAAAGCATCAGGCAGGCACGTCCGGAGAGCGGCCCGTGCGCGTAACGGTGCGGGCAGCCCGCCCCATCTCGGCGGTGCGGGCGGCCGGCTCGGTTTCGGCGGTACGGGCGGCTCGGTTTCGGTGGTACGGGCGGCTAGGTTTCGGCGGTACGGGCGACGGACCGCCCGGTCTCTGCCAGGTCGGGCCCGAGCCGGACCTCCTCGCCGGCCTCGATCGCCAGCAGCACCGTGGTGCGCCCGTGCCGGATCCGCGCGGTCCGGGGACCGGCCGGGTGGCCGCTGCGGATCGTCGCCGAGCTGAGCCGCCCGTCGCGCCAGGCGAGGTCGACGCTCCAACCGCCCCGGCACCGCACGCCCTGCGCGGCACCCTCCGGCCACTGGGCGGGCAGCGCGGGTAGCAGGCGGATGAGCCCGCCGTGGCTCTGCACCACCAATTCCAGGATCGCTGCCATGAGCCCGTAGTTGCCGTCGAGCTGGAACGGCGGGCCGGTGCAGAGCAGATTGGGCAGCAGGCCGCCCCAGTCTGCGGGGTCCGTCGGGTTGACCGGGCCGTGCCGGCCAGGGTCGCCGGCGAACGGCCGGGTCGCCTCCCGTAGCAGGTCCCGGGCGGTGCTCGCGTGCCCGAGCCGGGCCCGCAACGCGATCTTCCACGCCCATGCCCAACCGAAGGCGCCGGGGCCCTTGTGGTCCAGCACCCGGGCCGCCGCCTCCGCGAGGTCCGGCGTGCGATCCGGGTCGATCTGGTCCAGGGGATGCAGGCCCACGAGCTGGGCCATGTGCCGGTGCAGCGGGTCGTGCTCCGGCCGGTCCTCGACCCATTCGCGTAGCCGGCCGTCGGCGGTCAGCCCGGGCGCCCGCAGCGACGGCAGGGCGGCGCGGATCTGCGCACAGACCGGGTCGCCGTCGAGGCCGAGCTCGCCGGCCGCGGCCAGGCAGTTGGTGAACAGCTCGCGGATCAGCGTGATGTCCATCGTGGTCGAGTACGACAGCGACTCCGGGTTCCCCTCGGTGGAGAGGAACATGTTCTCCGGTGAGGTGGCCGGGATCGTGTCCCGCCAGCCGGTGCCGGTGTCGACCAGCCAGTCGAGGCAGAACTCGGCGCAGCCGCGCAGCAGCGGCCAGCCACGCTCGCGCAGGAAGCCGGTGTCCCGGGTGAAGGCGAAGTGCTCCCAGACGTGCTGGGTCAGCCACACGCCGCCCATCATCCAGATCGCCCACGACGGGTTGCCGTGACCCATCCCGACCGGCAGCGCCCAACCCCAGATGTCGCTGTTGTGATGCGCCACCCAGCCCCGGGTCCCGTACAGCCGGCGGGACACCTCGGCACCCGTCCCGGCGAGCCGTTCGACGAGGTCCAGCAGCGGCTCGTGGCACTCGCCCAGGCCGGCGGCTTCCGCGCCCCAGTAGTTCATCTGGGTGTTGATGTTGAGGGTGTAATTCGACGACCAGGGTGGGCGGAGCTCGTCGTTCCAGATGCCCTGCAGGTTTGCGGGCGGGCCGCCCGGGCGGGAGGCGGCGGCGAGCAGATAGCGGCCGAGCTGGAACATCACCGTGGCGACCAACTGCTCGTCGGTGCCGCCGAGGATGTCCCGGTGTACGTCGACGGTGCCGGCACGGTGGCCACCGACCCGCAGCCGGGTGGGGCCGAGCAGCCGGCGGACGTCCGCCTCGTGGGCACGCAGCAGGTGCTCGGCGCCGGTGTCGAGGGCGGCCGCGGCGCGCCGGGACGCGGCGTGCCGGTGCTGCTCGCGGCTGCGGGCCGGCCGCCGTGCCCAGGCGTCACCCGCGCTGGTCGAGCTGGCGAGCGTCACCAGGGCGTACGTCATCCGCCGGACCGCCAAGCCGCCGGCGGAGTGCTCCCACACGCCGTCGGTCTCGATCCGCAGCGCGGCGGCGGCGTACGGGTCGTAGCCGCCCGGCCCGGCGCGGCCCTCGGACGGCCCGGCGTGCCCGTCGAGCGGCTCGGCGTAGCGCAGCGGTTCGGCGATGCCCGGCTCGTGCAGCGGGGCGCCGTCCACGGGCACCTGGAGACCGAGGTCGAGCCCGGGCGGCCGTACCGCCCGGTCCGCCACGCGCAGCCGCGAGGTGAGTTCGACCGCGAGGTCGGCGGTCCCGCCCGCCACGGTGACCGCGACGCAGAGCGCCTGCGCGGGCCGGCTGGCCCAGGTGCGGCGGTGCAGCGTACGGCCGCCGCCGAGGTCGATCGTCTCGTCGACCACCCCGGTGTCGAGGTTGAGTGTCCGGCCGAGGTACGCCGCGTCGGGTCCGGCGGCCAGCGACATCCAGAGGTCGACGAAGGGCAGGTATTCCTGGCTGTAGCGGCCCTCGAACGACATCAGCAGCGCCTCGGCCCGCCGGTAGTCCTCGGCGAGCACGGCCCGGCGCACCTCGGCCAGCCGCTCGGGACCGGCACCTGCGGCGAGGACGTCGGCCAGGCCGGCGGCGGGCCCGTCGGGCGTACCGGACCAGACCGTCGCGTCGTTGACCTGGAACCGGGCCCGGTGCACGCCGCCGAAGACCATCGCACCGAGCCGGCCGTTGCCGACCGGTGCCGCCTCGAACCAGCTCGACGCCGGCTCCGGCCAGGCCAGGACGAGGTCGCCGGCCGCCGTCTCCACCCCTGCGCCCATGGTCTCAGCCCTTGCTCGCGCCGAGGGTCAGCCCGGCGACGAAGTGTCGTTGCAGCAGCAGATAGACGACCAGCACCGGGATCACCGTGAGGGTGGCGCCGGCCGCGATCAGGTTGTAGTCCTGCAGGAACTGCCCCTGGAGGTTGTTGACCGCCGTGGTCACCGGCAGCCGGTCGCCGTTGTGGATGAAGAGCAGCGGCCAGAAGAAGTCGTTGTAGAGCCAGATCACCTCCAGGGTGCCGACCGCGGCGAGCGCGGGCCGGCAGAGCGGCAGGATGATGCGGGCGTACTGGCGCCAGACGCCCGCGCCGTCGACCAGCGCCGCCTCGGTCAGCTCGCCGGGCAGCGCCTTCATGTAGTTGCTCAGCACGAAGGTGCAGAAGCCCGTCTGGAACGCGACCTCGACCGCGATCACCGCGTAGTAGGTCTCCAGCAGGCTGCCGGAGGCACTGATCGAGTACGGCAGCGGCGTGCGCTTGAACATTTCGAAGAGCGGCGCGGCCAGCACCTGCGGCGGCAGCATGTTGCCGGCGGTGAACATGACCAGCAGGGTCAGGTTGAACCTCCAGGTGAAGCGGCTCACCGCGAACGCCATCATCGAGGCGAGCACCAGGGTGAGCAGCACGGCCGGGACGACGATGATCGCCGAGTTGACGAAATACCGCGCCATCCCGCTCTGCTCCCAGGCGGCGGCGAAGTTGTCGAGGTTGAGCGGGCCGCGCAGGCTCCAGTAGCCGTAGCGGTCCGTCGCCTCCTTCGGCCGCAGCGCCGTGTAGAGGGTCCAGAGCAGCGGCACCAGCCACATCACCGCCATGGTGGTCAGGAAGAGGTGGGTGCCGTGGTGCCGCCGCCGGTGCCGCCGGCGGGTGGCTGACTGCGGCACAGCCGTCATCGGTCTGCCCTCCGGAAGACACGGACCAGGTAGTAGACGATCGGCACGAGCGAGACGACCAGCAGGATCGTCGCGAGGGCGGAGCCGACGCCGATGACCTGGCCCTCGCCGGTGAGGTTCTGCACGACCAGGACGCTGAGCAGTTCCAGCCCGTTCGTGCCGCGGTTGATCACGTACACGATGTCGAAGGCCCGCAGTGCCTCGATGACCGTGATGACGACGACCACGATGTTGATCGGCCGCATGGCCGGGAAGACCACCCGGAAGAACGTCTGCCGGCCGCTGGCGCCGTCGATCGCCGCCGCCTCGCGCAGGCTCGGGTCCAGGCCCTTCAGCCCGGCCAGGTAGAGCACCATGACGTAGCCGGCGTGCCGCCAGGCGGTGGCCACCAGCGCGGCCCAGAGGTTGACGTCCGAGTCGCCGAACCAGTCGGTGGCCCCGGGCGTCCCGGCGGTGCCGAGCAGGTTGTTGAGCAGGCCCTCGTTGCGGGCGTAGACGAGCTGCCAGACGATGCCGACCATCACCAGCGAGAGCATCACCGGGGCGAAGAAGACGCTCTGGTAGAGCCGGCTGCCCCGGATCCGCTGGTCCAGCAGCACCGCCAGCAGCAGGCCGAGCGGCGTGGCCAGCACGGCGAGGAAGACCAGCCAGAGCACGTTGTGCGCGATCGCCGGCCAGAACGGCGGGTAGTCGCGTACCGCGTAGGCGTAGTTGTCCAGGCCGACCGGCTCGATGTCGGCCAGCGCGAACCCGTTCCACCGGGTGAACGACAGCCCGATCGACAGCAGCGTGGGGATCCAGACCAGCACGGCCTGGACGAGCGTCGGTACGCCCACCATCAGGCCGAGTACGAGCCGGTCCGCTCCGGAGAGCCGCCGCACCCGGCCGGACCGTCCGTTCCGGACGGTCGGGTCGCCGGGCGCGGCGGTCGCCGGTGGGACGGTGGTCCCGGTCAGCACGCTCATCAGCTCACGCGGCGGCCGCGTAGAGGGTCTTGGCCTGCGCCTCCAGGTTGGCGGTGTCGACCGTGCCGTCCTTGAGGAAGCCCTGCAGCGCCGGGATCATCACGTTGTTCGCCATCGCCGGCAGTGCGTCCCGGTCGAAGAACTGGCTCACGTACTTAGCGTTCGCGATCGCCTCGGCACCCTTGCGGTTGAGCGCGCTGAACGACGACGTGTCCGCGTCCCTGGCCGTCTGCAGGTTCGACGGGTCCTTGGCCGCGTAGACGTCCTGGGCCGCGCCGGTGCCGAAGTACGCCAGCATCTCCCTGGCCGTCGCGTTCTCCGCGCCCCGCCTGGAGAGGACGAAGCCGTCGATCGGTGCCTCGATCGCGTCGGTCCCCTCGACCGCGACCGCCGGGAACGGGAAGAAGTCGAGATCCGCCACGACCTGCGGGTCGGTGAGTTCCTGGCCGATGAACGAGCCGATCAGATACATCCCGGACCGCTTGTCGGCCAGCGACCGGGCGGCCTCCTGCCAGGTGGCGCCGAGCGCCGCCGGGTCCTGGTGCGGCAGCAGCGCCTTCCAGTTGTCGAAGACGTCCCTGACCTTCTGCTGGTCCCACGACTCCTTGTGTGCGCAGAGGTCGACGTGGAACTGGTAGCCGTTGGTGCGCATGTTGAGGTAGTCGAAGGTGCCCATCGCCGGCCAGCCGTCCTTGTCGGCGAAGGCGATCGGGGTCAGGCCGTCCTTCTTCATCCGCCCGCAGAGCGCCAGCAGCGCGTCGAAGGTCGCCGGGATCTCGTAGCCGCGGTCGGCCCAGAGGCTCCTGCGGTAGTAGAAGCCCCACGGGTAGTTGTAGTTCGGCACCAGGTATTTCCTGCCGTCCTCGCCGGAGGAGGCCGAGGCGATGCCCGCGGAGAAGTTGCCACCGATCTCGTCCCAGACGTCGTCGACCGGCGCCAGCAGGCCCTTGGCGGCGTAGTACCGCATCCGGTAGCCGGCGTACCAGGTGATCACGTCCTCGGGGCTGCCCTGCAGGTAGGTGCTGACGTTGTCGACGAGCTGGGCCCGCGGCATCACGTTGACCCGGATGCTCGCTCCCGACTTCTGCTGGTAGGCGTCGACCATCGCCTGGATCGCGCTCTTCGGGACGGCGTCGGAGAGGTTCGAGCCGAGCGAGGCGGCCCTGCCGCCGGCACCGCCGCCGGCCTGGCCGCCACCGCAGGCGGCGAGGAGCGGTGCGGCGGCGACCGCCGCGCCGAGTCCGAGCAGGGTACGCCGGCGGGGCCGGAATTCGTGCGTATCCATGGGAACTCCAGTGGTGTGTGGGGTGTGTGGAGCGTCGGGTGTGGAGCGTCGGGTGTGGAGCGTCGGGTGTGGAGCGCAGGGAGTCAGCCCAGGCGTTCGAGGTGGACGAGGGTGCTGGCGTGGTCACCCGGGGGCAGCTCCAGCGGCAGGCCGGAGTGCCGCAGGAGCGCGCCCGGATAGGCGGTTCCGGTCTTCCGGTCCCGGTAGACCGCGTCCGGCGCCACCGCGGTGAGGCGCAGCGGCGCCGGCTCGTGCCCGTACCGGCGGACGGGGCACCAGGCGAGCACCACGTGCTCGCCGTCGTGGACGTACTGCACCGCGGTCAGCGCGCCGTCACCGCGCAGCCGGTACGCCGTGCCGTGCTGGACGACCCCGCGGACCCGCTTGTAGGCGGCCACCAGCTCAGCGGCCTCCTTGAGCTCGTCCTCGGTCCAGGTGGTGAGGTCGCCGCCGATGCCGAGCGCGCCGGCCATCGCCACGTGGAAGCGGAAGCGCAGCGGGGTGTGCCGGGCGGTGGCCACGTTCGGGCTGTCGGTGACCCAGGCCGCCATGACCTGCGCGGGAAAGAGCTGGCTGAACCCGGCCTGGATGCCGAGCCGGTCGACCGGGTCGGTGTTGTCCGAGGTCCAGACCTGGTCGGTGCGGGCCAGCACGCCGAGGTCGGCCCGCCCGCCACCGCCGGAGCAGGTTTCGATGCGCAGGCCCGGATGGTCGGCCCGGAGCCGGTCCATGATCTGGTACACCGCCCGGGTGTGCGCGATCCAGAGCCGGTCCGGGTCGTCGTGGCCGGGCCACCCCGCCTCGGTGAAGGGGCGGTTGGCGTCCCACTTGAGGAAGTCGATCTGGTGCGCCCGCACCAGCCCGTCGAGCCAGCCGTGCGTCCACTCGGCCACCTCCGGCCGGGCCAGGTTGAGCACGAGCTGGTGGCGCATTTCGGTGCGCTGCCGGTTGGCCATCCGCAGCACCCAGTCCGGGTGTGCCCGATAGAGGTCGCTGTCCGGGTTGACCATCTCCGGCTCCACCCAGAGGCCGAAGCGCATCCCGAGCCGGCGTACCTCCGCGACCAGCGGCCCCAGCCCGGCCGGGAAGCGGACCGGGTTCGGCGTCCAGTCGCCGAGGCCGGCCCGGTCGCTGGCGCGGGCGCCGAACCAGCCGTCGTCCATCACGAACAGCTCGACGCCGAGGCTTGCCGCGCGTGCCGCCAGGGCGAGCTGACCGGCCTCGTCGACGTCGAAGCCGGTCGCCTCCCACGAGTTGTAGAGCACCGGCCGGGTCTCGGCGGGGTGGGTGAGCACGTGCCGGCGCACGTACCCGTGCCAGGCCCGGCTGGCCGCGCCGAAGCCGCCGGTGCTGTGCAGGCCGGCGAAGACCGGGGTGTCCAGCGTCTCGCCGGGCGCCAGCGACCAGGTGAGGCCGTCGTGGCCGAAGCCGCCGGTCCAGGAGGTCCGGCCGACCGGGTCGCGGTGCACGGTGATCCGCCAGCTGCCGCTCCAGGCCAGGGCGGTGCTCCACACCTCGCCGTGCTCCTCGCCGGCGGTGCCGTCGTCGACCGCCAGCCACGGGTTGGCGTGGTGGCTGGTCATGCCCCGGCGGCTGGTGAGGACGGTCTCGGCCACCGGCACGCTGTCGCGGCGGAGCTGGAACTCGCTGTTCCAGCCGCCGACCAGGTGGCTCATCCGGTATGTCCCCCGGTGCGGCACGGTCCAGGCGGCGGAGTCGCAGCGCAGCACCGTGACCGGCCGCCGGTCGTCGCGGTTCTCGACGGTCGTCCAGCGTTCGAGCACGTCGCTGTCGGGGTGCAGGCGGTAGTGCATGGTGACGTGCAGCGGGTAGTGCCGGTCGCGCAGGTGCACCCGGAGGTGCCCGGCGTCCGCGTCGTGGCCGTCGTAGCGCCACTCGACGCCGCGGGTGCCGTCGGCGAAGCGCACCAGCAGGCTCGCCGGCCCGAAGCGGGGACCGCCCTCGACCGCGAGCTCGTCGACCCCGGCGATCGCCTCGAAGCTGCTCGCCGCCGGTGACGGCTGCTCGGCCAGCCGTACCGCCTGGGCGAGCGTGAGCACCGCTCCCCAGTGGACGTGCCGCAGGCCGCCGTCCTCGGCGACCCGGAGGGCGTACGCCGTGGTGGGGCCGGTGAGCAGCCACAGGCGGTGGTCGGGGTCGAACTGCACGGTTGCCATCGGGTCCTCAGGGTGCGGGGTCGGGAAGTGCGGCCGAATGTAGGCAGCCCTGCTCGCCGAAATCAATACTTGACGAAGGAAATTATTTGGTCGAAGATTTCGGCCATGTTTCCCGACGGCGGTGTAGCAGCGGCGGGCCGGCACTACGACGGACCGGCGCCACTCGCCACGGCACCGGCGACGACGGCGGTCTTCACGGCGGTGCTGACCGAGGGGCCGCTGAGCCGGGTCACCCTGGCCCGCCGGCTCGGGCTCTCCTCCTCGGCCGTCACCAAGGCGGCCCGGCCGCTGATCGAGCTCGGCTACCTGCACGAGATGGCCGCGACCGAGCGCAGCGCGCCCGGCGCCGGCCGCCCGGCCAGCCCGCTCGCCATCCGCCCCGAGCGTGAGTTCTTCGTCGGAGTGAAGATCACCGCCGACGAGCTGATCGGCGTGGTCTGCGATCTCGGCGCCCAGGTGCGCGCCACCGCCCGCCGGCCACTGCCCGATCCCGGCGTCGACGCCGTGCTCACCGAGCTCGGCCGGCTGGTCGACGGGCTGCTCGACGCGCCCGGCGGCTACCGGGCCCGCACCCGCCGGCTCGGGCTCGCCATCTCCGGCGACGTGGACCGGACGACCGGCCTGGTCCGCTACTCACCGTTCCTGCACTGGCGCAACGTGCCGCTCGGCACGCTCGCGGCCGGCGCCACCGGCCTCGCGGTGACGGTGGAGAACGACGTCAAGGCGCTGACCGCCGCCGAGCACTGGTTCGGCGAGGGAGTGGGCGCCGACTCGTTCGCCCTGGTCACCGTCGGCACCGGCATCGGCTGCGGCCTGGTCGTCAACGGCCGCCTGGTCTCCGGCTCGCACGGTGTCGCCGGCGAGATCGGGCACATTCCCGTCGACGCCACCGGCCCGGACTGCCACTGCGGCGGTCGCGGCTGCGTCGAGGCCATCGCCGGCACCGACGCGATCGTCAGCCAGGCCCGGGAGAGCGCGGGCCGCCCCGACCTCACCATCGACGGCGCGGTGGCCCTGGCCCGGGACGGCCACGAGCCGGTCCGGGCCGTCTTCGCCCGCGCCGGCAACGCGATCGGCTGCGGCATCGCCGCCGTGGCGAACCTCGTCGGACCCGCCCGGATCGTCGTCTCCGGGGAAGGGCTGGCCGCCTACGACCTGTTCGACGCACCCATCCGGGCGAGCTTCGAGCGCCAGGCGTTCGGTGCCGCCGCCGACTGTGCGCTCACCATCCGCCGCCTGCCCTTCGAGGAGTGGGCCCGCAGCGCGGCGGCCGTCAGCATCCAGGCGCTCGTCGCGTCCTAGCGACGCCGCGGTGCCCCGCCACGTTTCCCGCCAACCAGCGATCTTCCCGCCACCCAACAGGCTCCGCAGCCACTCCCAGCAACCTGTTCAGCCACCCCCACCACCCCCCGCAGGAGGTTCGACGATGCAGTCAAAGGCAAGACCCGCCGGAACGCTGATGGTCGCGGCGCTCGCGCTGACCCTCGGCGCGGGCACCGTCCCGGCGCAGGCCGCGCCGCCCGACCGGAAGCCGTCGCCAGCGGCGGGCGCCGTAGCGCCCGGCCCGAAGCCGGCGCCACCGGCCGGGTCCGGCGCGCCCGGTGTCGTCACCCGCGACCCCTCGGCCGGTGACCGTGCCGCCGCCGAGCGGGCCGGCGCAGCCGCCGCCGCCGAGGGCATCGCCGCCCGCCCCTACCTGGGGTGGAGCAGCTGGAGCCTGCAGGCCACCAACTATCCAGGAGTGAACCCGGACGGTCTCGGGAGCTGGCTGACCGAGGCAAACCTGCTGCGCCAGGTCGACGCGATGGCCAGCACGCTCAAGCCGTACGGCTACGAGTACATCAACATCGACGCCGGCTGGTCGCGCGGGTTCGACTGGGTCCCCGGCTTCGACGAGTACGGGCGGGAGATCGCCGCACCCGACCGGTTCCCGCGCGGGATGAAGTTCGTCGCCGACTACATCCACGGCAAGGGCCTCAAGGCCGGCATCTATCTGGCGGTCGGGCTGGCGAAGGAGGCGTACCGCGACGGCGCTCCGGCGGTCTGGAACGCCCCGGGCTGCACGCTCGCCGACATCGTCTATCCGGACCTGCGCACCACGAACGGCTGGGACAGCTCATACAAGATCGACTTTGCCCGGCCGTGCGCCCAGAAATACATCGACTCGCAGGCGCAACTGCTGGCCGACTGGGGCTACGACTTCCTGAAGATCGACGGCGTCGGGCCGGGGTCGTGGCGCAGCGGCGACAACTACGACAACGTCCCGGACATCGCCGCCTGGCACGCCGCGATCGCCCGGACCGGCCGGCCGATCCACCTGGAGCTGTCGTGGTCGCTGGACCGCGCTCATGCCGCCGACTGGAAGCGCTATTCCAACGGCTGGCGGATCGACACGGACGTCGAGTGCTACTGCGACACCCTGACCACCTGGGACAACTCCGTCAAGGTCCGCTGGGACGACGTGCCGGCCTGGACGCCGTGGGCCGGTCCGGGCGGCTGGAACGACCTGGACACCCTCAACGTCGGCAACGGCGAGATGGACGGCCTCACCGAGGACGAGCGGCAGAGCTACCTGACGCTCTGGGCGATCTCCGCGGCGCCGCTCTACCTCGGTGACGACCTCACCAAACTCGACGCGTACGGGCTGCGCCTGCTCACCAACCGGGAGGTCATCGGGGTGGACCAGCAGGGCATCCCGGCCCGCCCGGTGACGCCGACCGGCCCGGCCCAGGTCTGGGGGATGCGCAACCGGGACGGCTCGTACACGGTCGCGCTCTTCAACCTGGGCAGCTTCCCGGCGACGGTGACCGGGCACTGGAGCAGCTTCGGCTTCGGCGGCCGCGCGAAGGTGCGCGACCTGTGGCAGCGCAGGGACCTCGGCGCGCACCGGGACGGCATCTCCGCGACGCTGCCGGCGCACGGCTCCCGGCTGTTCCGGGTGACGCCTGGCCGGGCGGCGCCGCAGCTGGTCGGCTACGAGGCGGAGGCCGGCGGGAACACCCTCGCCGACGGGGCCGGCGTCGTCGACTGCGCCGCCTGCTCCGGCGGCCGCAAGGTCGGCAGCCTCTACAGCGGCGGTGCGCTGCGCGTCAACGACGTCACGGTGCCGCGCAGCGGCACCTACCAGGTGAACATCCGGTACACCACCGGCGACCCGCGCTCGGCGACCGTCTCGGCGAACGGGCAGGGACCGGTCACGCTCGCCTTCCCGGCCAGCGGCGGTTGGGACGTGCCGGCCACGATCACCGTCCCGCTGCGGCTGAACGCCGGCCGCAACACCATCGAGATCGACAGCAGTACGCCGGTCTACTCGCCGGACATCGACCGGGTCGAGGTCCCGCGTACGGCGGGCTGAGCGCGGTTACGGCCGGGGTCGCGCACCGCGACTCCGGCCGAACCCGTCGCGCCCGACCGAGGTCGCGGGGCAAATTCGGTTGCCGTCAGGCGTCCGTCTGGTGAGCTGGGAGCGTGCCCTCCGACACCGACACCGACACCGACACCGACACCGACCCCGACCCAGACACCGTCCCTGTCCCGGATAGACGTCTGGTCGACGAGAGTGTCGTGCGAGGTCTGATCGCCAGGCAGTTTCCGCACTGGGCCGGCCTGCCCGTGCGGCCGGTCGGCAGGGGTTGGGACAACCAGACCTTCCGGCTCGGCGACCGCATGTCGGTGCGGCTACCCACCGCCGCGGAATATGCGCTGGCGGTGGAGAAAGAGCACCGATGGCTGCCGGCGCTCGCGCCACGGGTGCCGCTGCGGATCCCCACGCCGCGGGCGAAGGGCGAGCCCGACGAGGGGTTCCGCTTTCCCTGGTCGGTGTACGAGTGGATCGACGGCGGTCCGGCCGGCATCGACCCCGTCGCGGACCTGACCGGGTTCGCGGTCGACCTGGCCGCCTTCCTCGTCGCGCTGCGGCAGGTGGATCCGGCCGGCGGGCCCGAGCCGGGGCTGCACAACTGGTTCCGAGGCGGGCCGTTGCGGGTCTACGCCCCGCAGGCGCGGCGGGCGATGGAGGTGCTCGACGGCCGGATCCCCCGGGACACCGTCACGGAGATCTGGTACGCGGCGCTGGGCGCGTCCCGGGAATCCGGGCCGGTCTGGTTCCACGGCGACATCGCCCCGGGGAACCTCCTGGTCCGGGACGGCGTGCTGGCTGCCGTCATCGACTTCGGCACCTGCGGTGTCGGCGACCCCGCCTGCGACGTGGCGATCGCCTGGACGTTCCTGTCCGGAGCGAGCCGCGAGGCGTTCCGGACGACGCTCGACGTCGACCCCGGCACCTGGGCGCGCGGGCGGGGCTGGGCGCTGTGGAAGGCGCTGGTCATCCGCGCCGGTGCGCCGCACGCCGCCCATGCCACGGCGGTGGAGGCCGAACGGGTCATCGGCGAAATTCTCACCGAGTACGCGGAGTCCGGCTGAATCGACCGGACGAGCCGTCAAGACGGCCGCCGAGGGTCCGTCATCCCGTGGTGAGCAGGCTCCGGATCCGCTCCCGCTCGCGGGCGTAGCGGCGCCGGCCGACCAGCCGCAGCAGGACGCGGGCGGCCAGCGGTAGCTTGGCCAGGAAATGGCGGCGCTCCTCCTCCGACGCGTGGTCGAGGACCGCGCAGAGCCCGAGCAGCCGCTGGGCCGGCGGGATCAGGCTCATCGCGTGGGCGCCGACGGCCTCCCACTCCTCGACCGTGAGGTGCTCCCGCACCAGCGGCAGGACGTGCTCCTCCTCGTCGTCAAGATGCGCGACCAGCGCCCGGTGGTGCGCCTCCAGCGCGAGGGCCAGCCGGTCGCGGGCCTCCGAGGCCGCCGACGGGCTCCAGTCGGCCAGGGCGAGTTCGATCTGCGCGAAGGTCTCGTCGATCGTCCCGTGCTGCTCCGTCATCAACCGCACCAGGTCGGCGCCGAGCCGGGCCCGTTCGATCAGGAGGGGCCAGATGAGGTCGTCCTCGGCGGTGTGATGGTGGTGCAGGTTGGCGGTGTAGGCCGTCACGCGCGCGGCGACCTCCTCGGCGCGACCACGGTCGCCCGCCGGCACCGCCCGGACCAGCTGGGGCAGCAGGATCGACTGGCTGCGGAAGACTCGGTGGACGAGCACCATTTCCTGGGTGAACGGGCGGTCGGGCGTGGACACGCGATGACTCCTTGCGGATCGGCTGGGCATACCGGCCAAGTCGAGCAGCCGGGGATAGACGCGGGATCGACACCGCGTAGACGAGCGGCAGGGACCGGGCGGGGGTCAGCGGGAGCCGGCGGGGGCGGTCGAGTCGCGGAGCACCAGCTCGATCGGCTCCCGGACCGTCTCGGTGATCGGGGCGTCCGGATCGCTGCCGAGCAGCAGCTCGACCGCGCGGGCGCCGAGCCGCACCAGCGGCATGCGTACGGTGGTCAGCGGCGGCGCCAGATAGGCGGCCAGCGGCAGGTCGTGCACGGCGATCACCGACACGTCCCCGGGCACCCGCACCCGGTGCTCCTGCGCCGCGTGCAGTGCGCCGATCGCGGAGGCCACGTTGGCCACGAAGACGGCGGTGGGCGGCTGCGGGAGCCGCAGCAGCCGGGTCATCGCCGTGGCCCCGCCCTCGGCGGTGTAGTCGGCGGCCACCACGAGGCCGCTCTCGGCGGCGAGACCGGCCCGGCGGACCGCCCGGGTGTAGCCGGCCCGCCGCCGTCGGGCGGTGTCCGCGCCGCGCGGGCCGGCCAAATGCCCGATTCGGGTGTGGCCGAGCGCGACGAGGTGTTCGACCGCGATCGCGGCGGCCCGCTCGTCGTCCAGGGTGACGTGCCGGTGCCCCTCCCCGCTGCGGTTGAGCAGCAGCCAGGGCAGGCGCAGCCGGGCCAGCTCGGCCTCCTCGGCGGTGCTGATCCCGGTGGCGAGCAGCAGGCCGTCGACCCGGCCGTCACCGAGCAGGCTGAGATAGGTCTGCGCGTTGCCGCCCGCGCTGGCCGAGCCGGTGACCAGCGCGGAGCCCACCGCTGCCGCCGCCTGCTCCGCCCCCTTGATGATCTCGGCGTAGACCGGATTGGCGAAGTCCGGGATGAGCAGGCCGAGTGTGCGGGTCCGGGCGGTACGCAGGCTGCGGGCGGCGGCGTGCGGCCGGTAGCCGAGCATCGCGATCGCGTCGAGGACCCGCTTCCGGGTGCTCTCCCGGATGCTCAGCGCCGGATCGTTGTTGATCAGGCGGGAGACCACCGACCGGTCCACCTGGGCGAGCGCGGCCACGTCGGCGAGGGTGCTGCGCCGGGGCGGCCGGGCCGCCGCCGGGGGCGTCATGCCGGCTCCGGCGCCTGGGCGGTGCCGGAGTCCATCGACCGGTAGAGGGCGTGCACCAGAGCGAGGGTACCCAGGTTGTCCCGGGCCGCCGTCGGCGCGGGATCCCCGGTGGCGATCGCGGCCAGCAGCCCGGCCATCGGGCCGGCGAAGGCGTCCGGCAGCCAGCGCCCGGTGACCGGGTACGGCAGCCAGCCGTCGGTCGGCAGCACCCGGCTGGTCACCTCCAGGGTGTCCGGCCGGCCGCGCGGGTAGTCGTAGAGCAGCCCGAGGGTGCCCCGGATCGCCCCGGCGGTGCCGTCGATGCGGAACTCGGCGCGCGGGTCGCCGTTGCGGTTGTTGTGGTTGACGTGCAGCACCGCGCGGACGTCGCCGTCGTAGACGAGGGTGTTGATCGTGCGGGTCTCGCCCCGGGTGCCCTGGTCGGGCACGCGCGAGCCGGTGCCGAAGACCAGCCGGGGATCACCGAGCAGGTCCCGCACGGCGTCGAGGTAGTGGATCGAGTGATACATGATCTCCAGGTGGTCGCTGGCGACCAGCCAGTCCCAGGCCGAGAAGTCGGTGTGGATGTCCACCGTGTAGGAGACCGTGGTGACCTCGCCGATCCAGCCCAGCCGGGCCATCGCGTGCGCGGCGGCGATCCCCTCGTCGAACCGGAGCTGCTGGTTGACCGCCATCGCCAGCCCGGCGGCCTCGGCCTGCTCGACGAGCGTGCGGCCGGTCGCCACGTCCGGGGCGAACGGCTTCTGGCAGAGCAGGTGCTTGCCGGCGGCGAGACCGGCGCGGACCGTCTCGGGCTGCGCCCAGGGGACCACGGCGATGTCGACCACCGACACCTCGGGGTCGGCGAGCAGGTCGTCGAGGGAGGCGTAGACCGTCGGCACGCCGTGCCGCCCCGCGACGGAACGGGCCCGCGCCGCGTCCACGTCGAAGATGCCCCGCACCGCGAGCCCGTGCCGGGCGTACGCGGGCAGGTGGGCGACGTCGACGATCGAGCCGGCGCCGACGATCGCGACCGGGCGCCGGTGCTCGGCCGGGATCCGGACGGCGGCGCGCTCGGCGACCGGTGCCAGTGCGTCCAGCATGTTTCAGACTCCCGGGATGCGGTAGAAGTCGACGGCGGTGCCGCCGAGGATCCGGGCCCGGTCGGCCTCGCCGAGCGGCTCCAGCAGCCGGTTGGTCTCCCGCCACACCTTCGGGTAGTCGCCGGCGAGCAGCGCGACCGGCCAGTCGCCGCCGTACATCAGCCGGTCCGGGCCGAAGACGGCGAGCGCGTGGTCGACGTACGGCCGCAGGTCGTCGGCGGTCCAGCTCTGCCACTCCGCCGCCGTGTTCAGCCCGGAGAGCTTGGCGTGCACGGTGGGGCTGCCGGCCGCGGCGCGCAGCAGGTCGGCCCAGGGCGCCCAGCCCCGCCCGGCGACCGGCGGCTTGCCCAGATGGTCGATCACCATCCGGAGGGTGGGATGCCGCTCGGCCAGCCAGGGCAGGTGCTCCAGGTGTCGGGGAAGCACGGCGACCACGTCGAAGCTCAGCCCGCGCTCGGCGAGCAGGGCGAGGCCGTCCTGCACCGCCGGCCGGCGCAGCCAGTCCGGGTCGGCCTCCTCGTGGATGAGGTGCCGCACGCCGACGAAGCGGGGATCCCCGGTGTAGCGGTCCAGGGCTTCGGCGGCCTCGTCGGGACGGTCCAGCGGCACCCAGCCGACGACCGCGGCGACCCGGGACCACCGGTCGGCGACGGTGAGCATGTGGTCGGTGTCGGCGTACGAGTCCATCGACTGGACCAGGACGGTGTGCCGCACCCCGGCGGCGGCGAGCACCGGCTCGGCGTCCGCCTCGGTGAAGGTCCGGAAGATCGGGCCGTACTCGGCGGTCAGCCACGGGTAGTCGACCAGCTCCAGGTCCCACAGGTGCTGGTGCGCGTCCACCACGGTCATGCCGGCCCCTCCGTCCCGGCCTGCTCGGTGAGCGTCCAGACGTGCCGCAGGCCCAGCCCGGCGGCACCGTCGGGGTCCTCGGCGAACCGCTCGACGTAGCCGGCCATGAACTCCTGCCAGCGCTGGTTGACCGGGTCGCCGTCCAGCTCGCGCATGGCGGCGGCGAAGTCGGCGCAGTCGACCAGGTGGAAGAGGTGCCGGCCGCTGCGCCAGATGACCCACTCGGTGATGCCGACCCGTTGCAGCGCGGCGAGCAGGTCGTCGGGGACGGTGCGGTGCGCCTCCTCGTAGCCGGTCTCCCGGCCGTCGTGCAGGAAGCTGTGCAGGGCGACTCGCATGTTCGTCATTCCTTCCGGGCCGGTGGTGGCTGCACCAGCTCCAGCGTGTGGTCGTCGGGGTCGAGGAAATAGCAGGCGGCGCCGCCGAGGTTCACCCCGGCGGTGATCCGGTTGGGCGCCGAGACGAACCGGACGCCGTAGGACCGTAGCCGCTGGTATGTCGCGTCGATGTCGGCGACCGCGAAGGCCAGGTGCGCGGTGCCGGGATCGCAGCGCCGGGCCGGACTGGGCAGGCCGCGCGGCACGACGTACTCGACGAGTTCGACGTCGTGGCTGCTCGGGCTCGACGCCGGCCGGTCGGGGAGGGCGAGCTGCGCGATCCGCAGCCGGGCGCCCGGGAAGCCGACCAGCGCCGCCGTGTACGCGTTGCCCTGCTCCTGGGTGTGCACCAGGCGCAGCCCGAGCGCGTCCCGGTAGAACGCGGTCGACCGGTCCAGCTCCGCCACGTGCAGCCCGACGTGCCAGATGGCGAGCACCGCTACACCGCCGCCGGGACGGCCGAGAGCAGCCGCTCGGTGATGCTCCGCACCGACGGCACCAGCGACTCGGCCAGCCCCGGCGCGGCGGGCAGCCGCACGTCCGGCGCCGCCACCCGCACCGGCGGGGCGGCCAGCGGTACGCCCGCCTCGGCGACCCGGGCCAGCACCTCGGCGCCGAACCCGCCGGTCTGGTTCGCCTCGTGTACCACGGCGAGCCGCCCGGTCCGGCCGACGCTGGCCAGCACCGCCGCCGTGTCGAACGGGTTGAGCCAGACCATCTCCAGCACCTCGGCCTCGACGCCGTGCGCCGCGAGCCGCTCGGCGGCGGCGAGCACCTGGCCGGTGACGGCACCCCAGGTGACCACGGTCAGGTCGGTGCCGGCGCGGCGGCGGTGGTGCCAGCCGGCGGGGCGGGGCTCGGTGTGCGGCGTGACGTCGACGGGCTCGCCGAAGTAGAGGGTCCGGTTCTCCACCACCAGCACCGGGTCGTCCAGCGCGGCGGCGGACAGCAGCGCGTCGTACGCGTCCTGCGCGGTGCGCGGCATCACCAGCCGCAGGCCGGGGGTGTGCAGGAAGAACGCCTCCAGGCTCTGCGAGTGCTGGGCGCAGGCACCCGGTGCGCTGCCCTGCTGGGTGCGTACGACGATCGGTGCCGGCGCGCGGCCGGCGGAGACGTACCGGGCGTTGGCGGCCTGGTTGACGAGCTGGTCGAGCGCGACCAGGGTGAAGTCCACCCACATGATCTCGACGATGGGGCGGCGCCCCATCAGCGCGGCACCGACGGCGCTGCCGAGGATCGCGGCCTCGCTGATCGGGGTGTCGAAGACCCGGTCGGCGCCGTACGCCCGGCGCAGCCCTCGGGTCACCCCGAAGACGCCGCCGGGCAGTGCCACGTCCTCGCCGTAGACGAGCACGCGCGGGTCGGTCGCCAGCAGGTGCCGCAGGGCGGCGTTGGCCGCACCGGCGTAGGTCAGGCGTGTGGTGCTGGGCGTGTCAGGCATAGACGTGCTCCCGTGCGGTGGTGGGGTCGGCGGCCGGCGCGGCGAGCGCCGCCTCGGCGGCCCGGTCGATCTCGGCGCGGGCTCGGCTCTCGGCGGCGTCCAGCTCGGCGGCACCGACGCCCGTGGCGGCCAGCGCGGCGCGGAGCCGGGCGATCGGCTCGCGGGTGAGCGCCCGCTCCACCTCGCCGGCCGGCCGGTACTGCTCGGCGTCGCCGATGTAGTGCCCGACCAGGCGTTCGGTCATCAGCTCCAGCAGGGTCGGGCCGGCGCCGCCACGGGCCCGGTCGACCGCCTCGGCGGCGGCGGCCCGCACCTGCGCCGGGTCGTTGCCGTCGACCCGGTGCCCCGGCATCCCGTACGGCGCGGCCCGCCGCCACAGCTCCGGGTCGGCGACCATGTCGGCGATCGGGGTCAGCTCGGAGTAGCGGTTGTTCTCGCAGACGAAGACGACCGGCAGCTTGAACGCCCCGGCCATGTTCAGCGCCTCGTGCACGGAGCCCTGGTTGAGGGCGCCGTCGCCGAAGACGGTGACCGCGACCCGCCCGCTGTCGTCGGTGCGGGCGGCCAGCGCGGCGCCGACCGCGATCGGCGCCCCGGCGCCGACGATCGAGTTCTCGCCCCAGAAGCCGTGCTCCGGCGCCGTGAAGTACGCCGAGCCGCCGCGCCCGCCGTTGATCCCGGTGGCCCGGCCGAGCAGCTCGGCCAGGAGCGGCTCCGCCGGCACGCCCCGGGCCAGCGCCCAGCCGTGCCCCCGGTAGGTGGCGAAGAGCGCGTCCTGCGGTGCCAGCACCGGGCCGGTGCCGACCGGTCCCGCCTCCTGGCCGATGCAGAGGTGCACCGAACCGACGATGTCGCCGGCCACCCGTAGCTCCCGGACCTTCTCCTCGAACGCCCTGATCCGCCACATGGCGTGCAGGTCGTCAACCGTCATGCCATCGCTCCCTTGTGCTCGTGCCATTCGCGTACGGCCGCCGCGCAGATCTGGGCGGCCTCGCCGACGTAGTCGGCGTGCTCGATCCGCAGCGACCCGAGTGCGGCGGCGACCCCGGCGGGTAACTCCGCGCCGAACTCGGTGACCAGGTCGGTGCCGTCGCGGCGGGCCCGCTCGGCGGCGGCGTACGCCAGATCGTGCGCCCGTTCCCGGCCCAGCACCTCCGCCGATCGGATCATGAGTGCCTCGGCCATCAGCAGGCCGCCGTCGGCGGCGAGGTTGCGCCGCATCGCCGCGGGCGAGACCCGCAGCCCGGCGGCGGTCTCACCGGCCAGCCGCAGCGCCGCGGCGCTGCCCTCCGCCGCGACCGGCACCGCCATCCACTCGATCTGCCACTCCCCGGCGGCGCGCTCGTGACCGGCCTCCATCGCCCGCAGCAGGGTGCCGGCGGCGCCGCCGGTCGCCACGCCGAACCCGATCACCGCCTCGGAGGAGATCGGGTTGGCCTTCTGCGGCATCGTCGAGGAGGCGCCCCGGTGGTGCCCGGCCGGCTCGTGCACCTCGCCCAGCTCGGTGCGGGACAGGTCGATGACCTCGCGGGCGAAGCGCACGCAGGTCGCCGCCACGGTGGCGCAGCCGAGGCCGAAGCGGGTCACCCTGTCCCGGGCGACGTGCCAGGGCACGCCGGTGTCGGCCAGGTCCAGCCGCCCGGCCAGCGCCCGGCGTACCTGGGCTGAGCGGGGGCCGAGGGCGGCGTTGGTGCCGCCGGCGCCGAAGAGCGAGACCACCCGGGCGTCGGCGGTGAGCCGCCGCATCTCGGTCAGGTGCCGGGCGACCTCGCCGAGCAGGACCGCGGTCTTGGCGCCGAACGTGGTGGGCACCGCCTGCTGCGCGTGGGTGCGGGCCGGCATCACCGTGCCGGCGTGTCGCTCGGTGAGCTGGGCGAGGGCGTCGCCGAAGGCGACGAGCAACTCGGCGAGGCGGTCGCCGGCCGCGCCGAGCTGGAGACTGAGCGCGGTGTCCATGATGTCCTGGGTGGTCGCGCCCCAGTGCACCCGACCGTCGGGGCCGGCCGGCAGCTTGTCGGCGATCATGCGGACCAGCGGCAGGATGGGATAGCCGACGTTGCGGGCGCCCGCCCAGAGCCGGTCCAGGTCGATGGCGTCGAGCCGGCACGCCGCGCCGATCGCGTCGGCGTCGGCCCGGTCCAGCACGCCCGCGTCCGCCTGCGCCTGGGCCAGGGCCGCCTCGACCCGCAGCCAGGCCCGCACCGTGCCGTGCTCGGACCAGACGTCCACCATCGGCGGGTCGGCGTAGAGCCGCTCCAGGAGCCGGAACGCCATCAGTCCATCTCCAGTCCGCCGTCGACGTTGAGCGCCTGCCCGGTCACGTAGGAGGCGAGGTCGCCCAGGAGGAAGAGCACCGCGTTGGCCAGCTCGACCGGTTCGCCGGTGCGGCCCAGCGGGACCCGGTCACGGGTCTCGGCCAGCCAGCGCTCGCCGGCGCCGCCGCCGAAGCGCTGTTCCCGGTCGCGCATGATGCCGTCCCACATCGGCGTCAGGAAGACCCCCGGACAGACCGCGTTGACCCGGACCGTGGGCGCGTAGGCCAGCGCGGCGGACTTGGTCAGGGAGAGGAGTCCGGCCTTGGCGGCGGCGTAGTGCGCGGCGTCCGGCCGGCCGGACCGGGCCGCGACGGAGGCGACCGAGACGATCGCGCCGCCGTCGCCGTCGCGCATCAGCGCCGCGGCGGCCTGGGTGACCGCAAAGGTCCCGGTCAGGTTGACCGCGACGATCCGCTGCCACTCGTCCAGCGAGATTTCCGCCAGCGGGGTGGTGCGGATCAGCCCGGCGCAGTTGACCAGGCCGTCGAGCCCGCCGAGCTGGTCCGCCGCCCGGGTGGCGAGGTCGTGGCCGCCGCCGTCGCCCAGGTCCGCCGGGATGGTCGCCACCGGGGCAGCCCCGGCCGCCGCCACCTCCCGGGCCACCGGCGCGAGCGCGTCCCCGGCCAGGTCGCTGACCGCGACCGCCGCGCCGCACTCAGCCAGCCGCCGGGCGATCGCCCGGCCGAGCCCACCCGCGGCGCCGGTCACCAGCACCCGGCGGCCGTTCAGCCCGACATCCAACGCGAACCTCCAACAAGTCAACCGATTGCTCAGAAAGGTAGTCGTCCGGCAGGGTGGACCGCAAGCACCCTCCTGGCCAGGACATGTTGTCTGGCTGAAACAGTTTATTGATCTCCTATTGACACGGCGGGACGCCGGGACGAGACTCCCAGGTCAATCGGTTGTCTAATGGAGGCGCGATGAGCAGGGCAATGCGCTGCGGCGTGGCGTTGGTCAGCACACTGGCGCTGGCGACCGCCTGCGACGCGAATTCGGATAACGGCTCGGATGCCGGAAGCGGCCCGACGTACACCATCGGGCTGGCCAACCAGCAGGAGTCCGTGACCTTCCCGGCGGCCATCGCCCAGGGGGTCAAGGACGAGGCGGCCAAGCGCGGCATCAGGGTCGTCGACCTGGACTCCCAGGGCGACCAGGCCCGGCAGGCCAGCCAGGTGCAGGACCTGATCGCCCAGCAGGTCGACGCGATCCTGCTGGTGCCGCTCTCGCCCGGGCCGGCCCAGGCCCTGGTCGACCGGGCCGCCGCGGCCGAGATCCCGATCGCCACCGTGCACGGCTACGCCGGCGCGGACCGGAAGGTCGAGGACCCCTACCCGAAGCTGGCCTTCGTGCTCGACGAGAACGAGGCCGGCGCCGGCGGCATCGCCGGTGACATGGCGCTCAGGGCGCTCCCCGACGGTGGCAAGGTCGCCATCGTGCTCGGCGCCGCCGGCTTCGTCGAGAACACCACCCGGGTCACCCAGTTCGAGGAGAAGCTGGCCGGCGCCGGGGCCGGCAGATACTCCGTCGTCGCCTCGCAGCCCGGCGACTGGACGAAGGAGAAGGGGCAGGCGGCCTGCCAGAACATGCTGGCGGCCAACCCGGACCTGGGACTGGTCTACGCCCTCTCCGACGACATGGCCGTCGGCTGCGCGGCGGCGGTCAGGGCGGCGGGCTCCTCGGCGAAGATCATCGGAGTCGGCGGCTCCAGGGGCGGCATCGAGGCCATCAGGGCCGGCGACGTCTACGGCACCGTCTGCTACAAGCCCTACACCGAGGGGGTCATGGCGGTCCAGATGATGCACGACGTGCTCACCGGCAAGCTGACCGGGCCGCCGAAGACGACCTTCTACGACACCCCCGGCATCACCGCGGAGAACGCCTCCGCGTGCACCCCCGAGTGGTAGCCGGCCGATGAACCCGGTGCTGGCAACGCGCGACGTGCAGAAGGTCTATCCCGGCGGCACCCGGGCGCTGCGCGGCGTCTCGCTGCGCGTGCGCCCGGGGTCGGTGCACGGACTGGTCGGCGCCAACGGCGCCGGCAAGTCCACCCTGATCAGGATCCTCTCCGGGGTGGAGCGGGCGAGTGCCGGCGAGATCGAATGGCGCGGCGCGCCGGCCCGCTGGGACAGCCCCGGCCAGGCGCTGGCGGCGGGCATGGCCGCGGTGCACCAGCACACCCCGCTGGTCGAGCCGCTGACCGTGCTGGACAACGTCTTCCTCGGGCGGCGTGCGCCGCTCTGGCGGGCGGGCGCCCGCCGGCGAGAGCTGGAGCGCCTGATGGAACGGCTCGGCTACCACATCGAGCCGTCCCGGCCGGTCGCCGACCTCTCGGTCGGGGCCCGGCAGATGGTCGCGCTCCTCCAGGCCCTGGCCCGCGACCCCGCCGTCATCCTGCTCGACGAGCCCACCGCCGCGCTCTCCCCGGCCGAACGGGAGGTGCTCTTCGGCACCATCCGGCGGCTGCGGGGCCAGGGCACCGCCTTCGTCTACGTGTCGCACTTCCTCGACGAGATCATCGACCTCACCGACCGGCTCACCGTGCTGCGGGACGGCCGGGTCGTGGTCGACGCCGAGACCGCCACCGTCGGCAAGGCCGACCTGGTCACGGCGATCGTCGGCGACCGGCTGCACCGCGTCGAGTCCCAGGTGGACGACCGCCGGCCGCCCGCCCCGGTGCCCGGAGTGCCGCTGCTCGCGGTCGACCGGCTCGCCTCGCCGGGCCGGTTCGGCCCGGTCACCTTCCAGGTACGCCCCGGCGAGGTGGTCGGGCTCGCCGGGCTGCTCGGCTCCGGCCGCACCGAACTGCTGGAGGCCGTCTTCGGCGCCGATCCGGCCGCCCGGGGCACGGTGACGGTGGCCGGCCGGCCGCTGCGGCGGTCGTCCCCGCGCGACGCCGTACGGGCGGGCGTCGCCCTGGTCCCCGGCGACCGCGCCCGGCAGGGCCTGCTGCCCGGCTGGGAGATCTGGCGCAACGTCTCCCTGCCCTACCTGCCGCGCTATTCCTGGCGCGCCGCGCTGCCCCGGGCCGCCCACGAACGTGCGCTGGCCGCCCGCGCGGTCGCCGACCTCGGGATCGTGGCGGCCTCCACCGACCTCGCGGTCTCGCAGCTCTCCGGCGGCAACGCCCAGAAGGTCGTCTTCGCCAAGTGGCTCTACGGGCCGGCCCGGGTCTTCCTGCTCGACGAGCCCACCGCCGGCGTCGACGTCGGCGCCAAGGCCGACATCATCCACCTCGTCCGCGGCCTGGCGGGGCGGGGCCACGCGGTGCTGATCGCCGCCTCGGAGTTCGAGGAACTGCTCGGCGCCTGCGACCGCGTCCTGGTGCTGCGGCGCGGCCGGATAGCCGCGGAACGCGCCGTCGCCGACACCGACCTGCACGAGCTGACCGCCCTGGCCAGCGGCCCGTCCTGAAACGAAAGGCAGACCGATGACCCCGAACACCGCGTCGGGCTGGCGGCAACTCCTCGCACCCCGCGCTGCCGGCGTCGTGTACGCGTTCGTGGCCCTGGTCGTGACGCTCACCGTCGCCTCCGACCTGCAGGGCCGCCCCAGCTATCTGCGCAGCGTCAACATCGCCAACGTCCTGGACCAGACCGCGCTGGTCGGCATCCTGGCCGTCTTCATGACCGTGGTGCTGATCACCGGCAATTTCGACCTCTCCGTCGCCTCCACCGCCGCCCTCTCCGGGACCGTCGCCCTCACGCTGGTCGACGAGCACGGCGCGTTCGTCGCGCTGGTCGCCGCGCTGCTCAGCGGGGCGGCGGTGGGCACCCTCAACGGGGTGCTGGTGCAGAAGGTCGGCGTCAACGCGTTCATCGTCACGCTCGGCACCCTCACGGCGGTGCGCGGCATCGTGCAGGCGATCCTTGAGGGCCAGAGCATCACGGCCACGAACACCGTATTCCTCGACTTCGGCACCGCCCGCGCGACGCTGCCCCGCCCGGTCGCGGTCGCGGCCGGCGCCGCCCTGCTCGTCGCCGGGGTGGCGATCGCACTGCGGCGCCGCGAGGGCCGGTTCGCCCCCGGTGCCCACCTCGCTCTCGGGCTGGCGGGTGTGGCGGTGCTCGCGCTGGCCACGGCCGCGCCACGGCTGCTGACCCAGACCGCCCCGGTCTGGCTCCTGCTCGTCCTGGCGGTGCTCACCAGTCTCGTGCTGCGCTACACCGTCGTCGGCCGCAACCTCTACGCGGTCGGCGGGAACGCCGAGGCGGCGCGGCTCTCCGGCATCGACGTCGACCGCTACCGGATGGGCGCGTTCGTCCTCAACGGAGTCGTGGCCGGGGGAGTGGGCGTGCTCTACGCCGGCAGGTTCAACTCCGTCGACCCGACCGTGCTCACCGGCGCCGAGCTGACCGTGATCGCCGCGGCGATCCTCGGCGGTACGTCGCTCTTCGGCGGCTCCGGATACGTCGCGAAGTCGGTCGTGGGCGCCCTCGTCCTCTTCACCCTGAGCAACGGCTTCAACGTGCTCAACATCGGCGCGAACTACCAGAACGTCGTGCAGGGTGGCGTGCTGATCGCGGCCGCGTCCCTCTACACGGTCACGGCGCTGCGCCGCCGCTCCGCGCCCCGCGACGACGATCGGCCGGAGCCCGCTCCGCCCGTCCCCGTGGAGCCGGCAGAGGCGATCCGGATCTGAACCCGGACATCCCGCCGGGACGTCGCGCCGCCCAATATTCCCCCGATCGTGGGGCTCGCCGGTCCGCGGGCCCGGAGCCGGATGGGCACCGGCTCCGGGCCTCGGCGCGTGGGTCGCGGCCTCAGTTGCCGAGCAGGCGGCCGTCGGCGTCGTACAAGGAGATCCCGGCCAGGTCGGCGTTGTCGCGCGGCGCGCCCGCGTACGTCGCGCTCTCCACCGTGATCCGGATCCGGTCGACGGCGGCCGGAGTGCCGAACGGGATCGTGACGTCGGGTGCGGTGTTGCCGGTGACCGTGCCGCGCGGGGTCAGCGGGCCGTCGCCGACCGCCGTGCCCACCGACAGGTCGCGCACGGCGAGCTGGTCGAGCCGCCGGACGTGCACGACGATCCGGCCGAGTGTGACGGGACGGGTGAACCGGATCTCGATCCAGTGCGGCATGGCCGTGCCGGCCGAGGACCAGAACGTGTTCAGGTTCCGGTCCACGATGTTGTACGGGTCGAAACTGGTCCGCCAGAAGACCTCGTCGTCCATCGAGTCGGCGACCACCTCGGCCAGTGGCAGCCCGGACGGGCCGGTGTGGCTGCCGTTGCGGGTCTGCACGGTGACCTCGGCCAGCGGCGCGCCGGCCGGCGCGGTGGCCAGGACGAAGCTGGGCGAGAGCACCCGCACCTGGGTGGCGGGCCGGCCGTCCCAGGAGACGGCGGTGTCCGGAGTGAAGCCCGAGCCGACGACCAGGACCTCGGTGGGGGCGGCGGCGATGCCCTTGCGGGGGTTCACCGTCGACACCTCCGGCGCCGTGGCGGTGGCCAGGTGCCGGTAGGCCGACTGCAGGCCGGCGCCGGCCACGATGTGCGCGGGCAGGTCCGCCGGGCCGGGACGCATCGGCATGGCGATGTTGTCCGCGTACTCCAGGTCGACCGCCGGCGGTCCGCAGGGATACACGGCGATCGGGTCGGAGTGGTGGTTGTGCACGAACCTGATGTGCCCGACCGGGGCGCATCCGCCGTTGCCGGCGCCGGTCGCGAACTGCACGTTGTCCCGCCAGGTGATCCACTGGCTGCCGATGTCGTTGTAGAGGGTCAGCCCGCTGTGCAGGTCGTTGTAGACGACGTTGCCGGCGACCATGGTGCCGTGCCGGAAGCTGGCCTCCCGGTCGATGCTCCCGTCGGGGTTGCGGATCGTCGCGCCCTGGTGCCCCTCCAGATAGATGGCGCCGCCGTCGGAGAGCACGCCGTGATAGTCGTGGACCAGGTTGCCGACGATCTGGTTGTCGGCGTTGACGTTGGTGGTCACGTCCGGGTGGTCGGCGGTGTTGACGTGCCCGGCGTTCGCCCCGCTGTCGATGCCGTCCCACGGCACGTACGCGACCTCGTTGTGCGCCACCACGGTCTGCCGGCTGAAGAAGAGCAGGATCCCGCTCGCCCCGGCGTATTCGGCACCGGTGTGGTGCACGTAGTTGTTCTCGATCCGGTTCGCCAGGTTGATGGCGCGCGGGTCGGTGGGGTTCGGCGCGTCGGCGCTGCCGAGCTGGACGCCGATGCCGGAGATGTCGGTGAACTCGTTGCCCCGCACGGTGTTGCGCTGGCTGCCGTGGGCGAGCGTCAGCCCGCCGGCGCCGAGGTGGGTGAAGAGGTTGTCCTCGATGAGGATGTCGTGCGCGGCCCGCCAGGTCACGTTCGCCGGCTGCTGGGCGTTCGCGCCGAACGGACAGGTGCCGGGCGGGTCGGTCAGCTCGCACGTCCCCTGTGGACGCTCGCTCTGGTCGCCGGTCAGCCGGATGTTCGCCTGGATCTCCGCGAATCCGTCCGGGCCGCTCGGGTCGAGCCAGGTGGCGTAGGAGAACTGCAGTCCGCGCAGCGTGATGTCGTGCACCGGGGCGTCCAGGGTGCCCGCCCCGGCGACGAGCGTCTCCAGCACCGGCGCCTCGACGGCGGCGTGGTTGGGGTTCCGCCCGGCCGGCGGCCAGTAGTAGAGCCGGTCACGCGCCTCGTCCAGATACCACTGTCCCTCGTGGAGCAGCTCGAAGGCGTTCTCGATCCGGTCCGGCACCGTGGTCGGGGACATGTCGGGGAAGTAGTACGGGGCCTGGATCGCCGGTTTCGGGCGGTTGGTGACGTTGTCCCAGCAGGGGCGCTGCATGGCGATCCCGGTACCGGTGATCCGCTCCACGCGGCAGCGGCTCTCGGTCCATGCGCCGTTGCCGCCGGTGAAGACGAACTCGATGCCTTTCGGGTTCCGCCAGCCCGCATAGCTGGCGTCCGCAGCCGTGAAGCCGCCCTCGGCGCGGGCCAGCGCCACCGGCGGGACGCCCTGCGCGACCGGTGCGCGCTGACCGTCGACGTAGAGCTGGCGGGTGCGCAGCGAGGCCGGCACCCGCGCCACCCAGAGGTTGCGACCCGTCTCCGCCCGCCGCCAGCCGGCGATCCGCTGCCCGCCGCTGATCACCGGTCGGGCGCCCGGGGCGGCCTGCCAGAAGACCGTGTGCCCGCCGGTGCCGGAGTCGGCCGCGGTGAGGGTCAGCGGTGACGTGCGCCGGTAGGTCCCGGCGGCGAGTTCGACGACGATGTCGCCGGTCATCCGGGGGGCGAGTCGCCGGACCTGGCGCTGCGCCTCGTCCATGTCGCAGGGCTGCCGCCGGCTGCAGGCGCGGCCCTTGCCGTCGGGGTCGGCGTGCAGGGTGACAGCGCCGGGGGCGGGACTCCGGCTCGGCGCGGCGGCGCTGGCCGTGGCCTGGGCCGTTGACACGAGGAGCAGCGGGATGGCGAGCAGTGCGGTGATCTTCGGCCGTACCACGGCCGGCGGCGGGTGCAGGCGGCTCAACACGAACTCCAGTCAATCGATTGACCAATAGGGTGTTGACCATGCTGGACGTAACATTCCGGCAATGTCAAGGCATCCAATCGACACCACGCTTGCTGCGTCCGCACGGCGTCCCTGCCGTCCGGCAGGGACGCCCCCGACGAACTCAACCGATTGATGTAGCGGCCGGACAGCCTGCGGCGGCGGGCTGGCCCGGCAACGGTCAGGGCGTCAGCAGGATGCGGCCAGCGACCCCGCCGTGCTCGATCAGGCGATGTGCCTCGGCGGCCTCGGCGAGTGGCAGGGACCGGGTGGGGATGTCGACCAGTCCCCGGGTGATGGCCCCGAGGGCGCTTTCGGCGGCGGGGCGGGCCCGTCCGGGGTGGGTGGGCAGATAGTAGCCGGCGGCGAAGCCGAGCACGGCGAGGTTGCCACCCCAGAGGGCGTTGCTGGGCACGGTGTGCTCCCAGTCGCCACTGGCGTTGCCGACCAGCAGCATCCGGCCCATCGGCGCCATCACCTGGAGGCTGTCGGTGCGCAGTTGGCCGCCGACCGGGTCGACCACGACGTCGAAACGCCGGTCGCCGACGGATTCGATGAGGTCCTCGGCGGCGACGATCTCGTCGTAGGGCAGGGCGGTGGCGCGCGCGCAGGCCAGCGCGGCGCGGCGCACGGTGCCGACCACCCCGGCGGCGCCCAGGGTACGGGCGACTCCGGGAAACGCGGCGGCCAGCCCGCCCAGTGCCCCGTGCACCAACACCCGCTCGCCCGGCGCGAGGTGTGCCACCTCGGTCAGTGCCAGGTGGGCGGTGGCGGCGTTGGGCACGGCAGCCACCGCGAGCGCCGGATCGACCCCCGTGCCCGCCAGGCTCGCGGTCATCGCGGCGTCGACGACGGCGATCGAGGCGTAACCGCCCTCGGCGCCGGTGCCGGAGAGGGTCACCACCGGCTCCCCGGCCCGGAAGCCGGTCACGCCCGCGCCGAGCGAGCGGATGGTGCCGGCCACCTCCAGGCCGGGCACGTACGGCGGCTGTGGCAGGCCCGGCCGGTCCTGGTAGAGCCCCTGTCGGACGTAGGCGTCGATCAACCCGACGGCGGCGTGGCTGACGTCGATCGCCACCTGCCCGGGGCCCGGGACCGGGTCCGGCAGCTCGGTCAACTCGAAGACCTCCGGGTCCCCGAAACGCGTGACGACGGCGGCTTGCATGTGGCGGTGCTCCTCTCGTCGGCGGGCTGGGACGCGCTGCGTCCGACGACCCGGCCGGTTCAACGCAATCGGCTTGCGTTACGGCGACGGTAACACGTCCGGGCGCATTAACGCACGCGAAGTGCGTTACAGTCGTCGGATGGCTCGCCGCGCACGATCTCCGCAGGCCAAGGCCCGCCGCGCCGAGGACCTGCTGGAAGCCGCCCAGTCCCTGGCCGCGGAGCGCGGCGGCGTGCGCCACGTCACCCTGGCGGCCGTCACCGAGGCGGCCGGGCTGCACCCCTCCGCCGTCCGGCGCTACTTCGAAAGCAGGGAGGAACTCCTGCTCGAACTCGCCGAACGCGGCTGGCACGAGTGGCGCGACATCCTCGCCGCCCGGCTCGACGGCGCCCGGGGCCGCACGCCGCCCGAGACCGCTGCCGTCGTCGGCAGCACCCTCACCGCGCTGCCGCTCTTCTGCGACCTGCTCACCCACGTGCCGCTGAGCCTGGAGGGCGAGGTGGGCATCGAACGCGCGCGCCGCTACAAGACCCGGTCGTTCGAGGCGTACGACGCCATCGTCGACACCCTGACCGCATCCGGCACCATGACCGTCGGCCAGGTGCAGGACCTCGTCACGGCGGCGCTGGGCCTGACCGCCAACCTCTGGCAGCTCGCCCACCCCACCCCGACCCTCGCCCGGCTCTACGCCCAGGAACCCCGCTGGGCACACGCCGCCCTCGACTTCGAGGCGCGGCTCATCCGCCTGCTCCAGGCCACCGCCACCGGGCTCACCTCGCGCGGCGGGCCGCCGGCGTGACCGCTGCCGTCCGGTGAACTCGGGGCATCCCCGTGACGGCGGGCGACGTACGATCCATGGGCATCGTCGCGAGATGAACTTGCCAGGAGCAGCCGATGATCAGCGATGCAACGCTCGCCCGGATCAACCAGGGGGTGCAGTTGCATCATCGTCAGGGTCAGCGTGCGGCCGCCCGCGCCCTGTTCGCAGAGATCTGGGACGAGATCGACGGGGAGCGGGGTGATCCCCTGCACGTCTGCGTCCTCGCGCACGCGATGGCCGACGTGCAGGACGACGTACACCAGGAGGTGGTCTGGGACCAGCGGGCGCTGGCGGCGGCCGACCTGCTGACCGATGCCCGGGTCGCCCAGGCCGGGGTGACGCTGCCGGTGGCCGGTCTTTATCCGTCGTTGCACCTCAACCTCGCGGAGTGCTACCGCAAGCTCGGCGATCTCGACCGCGCCCGCGAGCATCTCGGGCGGGCGCAGGCGGGGATCGGCGCGCTCGGCGACGACGAGTACGCACAGCTGATCAGGGCCGGCCTGGACCGGCTGGCGCAGCAGCTGACCTCCGGATAGGCGCGACCGGCGCGGCCTCGACGAATCCCGTTTCCGGTGCGACTCCGCCGACCGGCGTCGATCCGGCGTCGGTCGGTCGTCGACGGGAGAGTGTTGGAGTTGCCGTGTCGACGGCCCGCTCGGATGCCGGCTGAAGGCGCGAACGTCCCGGAACGAGAGGTGCGGTGATGTCCGTGCGTGACCCGCTGTCGTACGCCCGGTGGCCGCGGTGGTGACCGGAGGCGAGCCTGCGGTCTTCGTGCTGGGCACCGGGCGCTGCGGGTCGACGATGGTGTCGGAACTGCTCGGCCGGCATCCGGCGATTCTCAGCCTCTCCGAGTTCTTCGTCCTCTTCTCCGACATGTCGAAGAACCTGGCCCGGCTCTTCCCCGGCCGGGTGGTCGACGCCGGCTACTTCTGGTCGCTGCTGAGCGAGCCGCAGCCCTTCCTCCGCAGCACCCTGCGAAACGGCGTCGTGGGCAGCGAGTTCCGCTATCTGCACCGGCCCGCCCGGCGCTTCGACGTCGACGCGGAGGTCCCACCGATCCTCCTGGTCAGCCTCTGCCTGCTCTCCGACGACCCCGAGGCCCTCTACGACGAGGTGCGGCAATTCGTCGCGACCCTGCCGCCGGCCACCACCCCGGGCCACTTCCAGTGCCTCATCCGGTGGCTGCGGCACAGGCTGGGGCGCGCCGTGTCGGTCGAGCGCTCCGGTGGCTCCATCGCGTTCGCCCGGACGTTCGCCGAGGCGTTCCCGCACGCGAGGTTCGTGCACGTCGTGCGGGACGGCCGGTCGGTGGCGATGTCGATGCGCCGGCAGCGCAACTTCCGGCTGGTGTACGTGCAGGCGCAGCTGCGCCGGATGCTCGGCTACAACCCCTTCGAGCCGGGTGATCCGGCCGAGCGGGACACCCGGGACGGGCCTGCGGCGCTGAGCCCGGAGTTCCGGGAGCTGCTGCCCGAGAACTTCTCCGCCGAGGTGTTCGAGCGGCTCGACATCCCACCGGCGTTCTTCGGCGCGTTCTGGTCCAGCCAGCTCGCGCCGGGCTGCGCGGTGCTCCGCGACCTTCCCGCCGGCCGGGTTCACACCGTGCGCTACGAGGACGTCCTCCGGCAGCCGGCGGCCACGCTCGACGAGCTGGTCCGGTTTGTCGGCGCCGACCCGATGGAGGGAAACTGGCTGTCGACGGCGGCGGCCGGCGTCCGTCCGGCGGAGCCGCCGCCGTGGCGGGGCCTTCCTCCTGCGGCGCTGGAGGCGCTCGTCGAGGCCACCGCGCCGGGGTTCGCCGCTCTCGGTGACGCCCACCGCTCCTGATCAACCGTTGCCGGTGCGCACTCGCCGGTGCACGCCGACGTCGACCCGTTGAGCAGCGCCCAGGCGCCGGTGCCGGGCTCGGCCTCGTTCGACGTGGCGGTGCGGCTCGTAGGTCCCTCCAAACGGCTCACAAGTCCTTCGCAAGCGTCCGGCCGGACGCTGCCGTTGACCGGAGTCGACGAAGGTGCGGAAGGATCGTCGTGCTTGATCTGGTGCGCCGCCCGGGCCTCGCCCGGCCGGCATCGACACGTTCCGGCCGTACCACCCCCGCTGGCTACCCGTTGGTATCGCCGGGCACGGAGGTGCGTGGTGCCTGACCGCCTGTGGTTCACGTTGCTGGGCCCCGTCACCGCGCGACGAGGCCGGGTCGAAGTCGACCTGGGATCGCCTCAGCAGCGGGCGGTGCTCGCCGTGCTGCTGCTCCAGCCCGGTCTTCAGGTCCCGATCCAGCACCTGGTCAACGCCCTGTGGGAGGCCGACGCGCCGCGCTCGGCGGAGGCGACGGTGCGCACCTACGTATACCGGCTGCGGCGTGCGCTGGCAGCCGGTGGCGAGCAAAGGCACCTGATCAGGTCGGTCGGTGCCGGGTACGCGATCGACGTCCTTCCCGACGAACTCGACCTCGCCACGTTCCGGCGGCTCATGGCCTCGGCGGAGGAGGCACGCCGGGCCCCGGACCTCGCGGGAGCGGCGGACCTGTTGCGGCGCGGGCTCGCGCTCTGGAACGGGCAGCCGCTGGCCGGGCTGCCGGGCCGGCACACCGAGGCGAACCGCTCGAACCTCGGTCGGCTACGACTCACCGCGCTGGAGGCGCTGCTCGCGATCGAGATCGATCTCGGTGCGTACGTCTCGGCCGCCGACCAGCTCGCCTCGCTCGTCGCCGAGCACCCGTTGGACGAGCGGTTCCGGCGGCTGCTGATGCTGGTGCTCTATCGGTCGGGTCAGCAGGCCGAGGCACTCGGGGTCTATCAGGAGGCCCGGGACGTCCTCGCGGCGGAGTTGGGGGTGGATCCCGGTCCGCAGTTGCAGGCCCTGCACCTGCAGATCCTGCGTGCCGATCCGGTGCCAGCACCTGCGGTGCCGCGGCCTGCGGTGCCGCGGCCCGCCGTACCGGCGGTTCCCGCCCCGCCGGCGCGGCCGCCTGCCGAACAGAGGGCGCCTGCCGAACAGGGGGCGCTCGCCGAGGAGGAGCCGCTCGCCCGGACGGTGCCGGTGTCCGCCGTGGTGACACCCGCACAACTGCCGGCGGATCTTCCCGACTTCACCGGGCGCGGCGCCGAGCTGGCGGAGCTCGACGCGCTCCTGCCGGCGGAGGGCCGGGTCTCGCCGGCGATGATCATCACCACGATCCACGGGATGGCGGGGACCGGCAAGACCGCCCTGGCGGTCCACTGGGCCCACCGGATCGCCCGCCGCTTCCCGGACGGCCAGATCTATCTGAACCTGCGCGGTTTCCATCCCTCCGGCACCGCGATGGAGCCGCTGGAAGCGCTCCGGGCGGTCTTTGACGCGCTGGGTGTCGGCCTCGGGCAGCTTCCGGTGGGGCTGGACGCCCAGGCGGCCAGATACCGGAGCCTGCTGGCGGGCCGGCGGCTGCTGATCGTGCTGGACAACGCCCGCGACGCCGACCAGGTGCGCCCGCTGCTGCCCGGCGCGCCGGGCTGCCTGGTGATCGTCACGAGCCGCTATCAGTTGTCGAGCCTGGTCACCATCGAGCACGCCCGCCCGGTGGCCCTGGACGTGCTGGCCGACGGCGACGCCCGGAGATACCTCACCGGCCGCCTCGGGCGTCGCGCCGGCACGGCCACGCGGCACGACATCGACGCCATCGTCGGGCGGTGTGGCCGGCTGCCGCTGGCCCTGAGCATCGTCGCCGCGCGTACCGTGCTCAACCCGCAGTGGTCCGTCGCGGCGGTCGCCGACCAGCTCGGCGCCGACCACGGCACCCTTGACTCGTTCGCGGACATCGATCCCGCCATCGATCTCGGCAGCATCTTCTCCTGGTCGTACGAGCGACTCAGCCCGCCGGCGGCCCGGACGCTGCGCCTGCTGGCCCTGCATCCGGGGCCCGACACCACCCTGGCGGCGGTGGCCAGCCTCGCCGGGGTGCCGGTGCGGCAGGCACGCGGCCTGGCGGAGGAACTCGTGCAGGCGAGCCTGACCCGGGAGCACGGGGCCGGCCGCTATCTCCTGCACGACCTCGTGCGCGCGTACGCGGGAGAGATCGGGCACCGGCACGACCCGGAGGGTGAACGGTGTGCCGGGCTGGGCAGGATGCTCGACCACTACATCCACACGGCCCACCAGGCGGTGCGGCTGCTCGGGCCGCAGTGGGAGCTGGACCCCCTTCCACCGCCGCCGGACGGGGTGGCGCTGGCGCACCTGCGGGACGCCGACTCCGCGCGGGGCTGGCTCGCCGCCGAGCACCACGCCCTGGTCGCAGCGGTCCAGCTCGCGGCCGAGCACTCGCTCGACGCCCAGGTCTGGCGGCTCGCGGCGACGCTCTCCGACATCTTCCAGCGGCACGGGCACTGGCGGGACCAGGTCACCGTGCAACTGCTCGCGTTGCGGGCCGGCCGCCGGCTCGGCGACCTGGATGTGCAGGCGGCCGCGCAGCGGAGCCTGGGCAGCGCGTACGCCCGGCTCGATCGGCCGGAAGAGGCCCGGGCGAGCCTGGCGGAGGCGCTGGTCCTCTTCGACGGACTCGGCGACCGGCGCAACCAGGGGCGTACCCACCGCATCCTCGCCTACCTGCACGGGCAAGAGGGCGGCTACGAGCTGGCGCTCCGGGAGAGCCGACGGGCGATGGAGCTGTACCGGATATCGGAGGACCGGGCCGGCACGGCGAGCGCGCTCAACGACTGCGGCTGGTGCCACGCGATGCTGGGGAACCACCACGAGGCGCTGGCGGCCTGCCGGCGGGCCCTGCGGCTCTTCCAGGAGATGGGTAACGCCGACGGGGAGGCGAGCACCTGGGACAGCCTCGGCTTCATCAACGCGAGCCTGGGAGACCGGCCGGCGGCCGTCGACGCCTACCACCGGGCGCTGGAGATCTTCCGCCGGCGCGGGGACCGTTACAACGAGGCGGAGACGCTCGCCCACCTGGGCGACTGCCATCACGCGGCAGGTGACGCGTCGGCGGCGGTCGGGGTGTGGCGGCAGGCGCTGGAGATCCTGGAACGCCTCGGGCATCCGCTGGGTCGGCAGGTGCGGGCCAGGTTGCAGGAGGTCGAACGCTTCCTGGCCCGCGCGGCATAGCCGGGGACTGGCGGGCAGAGACGCGGCCGGCGGCGACGCAACCGACCGGGGTCACCTACCCCGCACGGCGCCGGAACTCAGCCGGCCGGTCAGCCGGTCAGCCGGCCAGCGGCGCGCGGAGCCGACTGACGTGCCGGGCATACCGGCAGTGGCCGACGGTCCGCCACGCCAGCCGGGCCGCTACCGGCAGTTCGTCGAAAAGCCACCGGCGCTGCCCGGCGGTCGCCTCCTCGAGCAGCGCGCCGAGCGCGATCGTCGCGCTCCGGCGGGCCATCCCGGTCCGCGCGCGATCGGCCGCCGCGTCCCATTCCGGCACGGTGAGATAGTCGGCGATGAGGTCGAGCACGAGGTGCTCCTCGCCGTCGAGATGCGCCAGCAGCAGCGCGCGGTGCTCGTCCAGGCCCTCGGCGAGCCGTTCGCCGAAGACCGTCGCCGCGGTGTGCCGCCACGGCGGCAGCAGCGCCGCGATCCGGACCAGGGTCTCGTCGATCCGCCTGTGCTGCTCCTCCATCTCGAGGACGAGTTCGGCCTCCAGGTCGAGCCGCGCCAGCAGCAGCGGCCAGATCAGTTCGTCCTCGATGTCGTGGTGCAGACGCAGGATCTCCGCGTACCAGAGGTAGTGTCTCGCGATCTCCTCCGCCCGGGCGACATCGCCGTCGGGTACGGCCCGGACCAGTCGCGGCAGCAGACCGGACTCGCGACGGAAGATGCGGTGAACCAGCAGCATCCCGTCCGTGTCAGGACGGCCCGCAACATTCGGGAAGACCACGCTGCACTCCTTCGTGCGGGGACGACTGATCCGCCGGGGACGACTGATCCGCTCCGGCCCACGATGTGCCGCGCTTCTTGGCCCGAACTTGGCTGCGACTTGCGGACGTAGCATTTGTCCAATGGTGCTGCTGCGGGTGCTCGGGCCGATCGAGGCCGACGTGCACGGCCAACAGATCGACCTGGGCGGGCCGAAGCAGCGGGCGGCGCTGGCGCTGCTCGTCATCGGCCGGGGTGAGGCGGTCTCGATCGACCGGCTCATCGAGCAGCTGTGGCGGGGCGAGCCGCCGCCACGGGCGATCGCCTCGCTGCAGGCGTTCGTGTCGAACCTCCGCCGGCTGCTCGAGCCGGACCGCCCGCGACGGGCCCCGGCCACCGTACTGGTGACCGTCCCGCCGGGATACGCCTTGCGGCTGCCGGAGGAGGCGGTCGACGCCTGGCGCTTCGAGCGGGCGGTGCGGCAGGCCAGGGAGGCCCCGCCCGGACAGGCCCGGCAGCTCCTCGACGAGGCGCTGGGCTGGTGGCGGGGGGCCGCCTACGCCGAGGTTGCGGACGAGGCATGGGCCGCCGCCGAGATCGCCCGGCTGACCGAACTCCGGCTGGCGGCGCAGGAACTCACCATCGGGGCCGCGCTCGGTACGGGCCGGACGCACGACGCGATATCCATGGCCGACGCCGTCACCCGGGACCATCCGCTCCGTGAGGAGGGCTGGCGGCTGCTCGGGCTCGCGCTCTGGGCATCCGGCCGCCAGGCCGATGCCCTGGCCGCGCTGCGGCGCAACCGCCGGATCCTCCGCGACGAACTGGGCATCGTGCCCGGACCGCCGCTGGTGGCGCTGGAACAGGCGATCCTCAACCAGCGGATGGAGGTGCTGCACGAGGCGGCGCCCCCCGCCGCGGGGCCCGTGCCGGCGGCACCACCGGCCGGGCGCGATCGCCGCGAACCGGACCCGCCGTCCCGCGAGGCCGAGATCTTCGTCGGCCGCGAGAGGGAACTCCGGACGCTCGCCGACGTCGCCGCCACGGCCCGGCGCGGCGGTGCGACCGTGCTCGTCACCGGCGAGGCCGGGGCCGGCAAGTCGGCGCTGCTGGCCCGGGCACGGCGCGACCTGGAGGCCGAGGGCTGGACGGTGCTGGTCGGCCGCTGCCCGGAGTTCGAGGGCGCCCCGCCCGCGTGGGCCTGGGTGGAGGCGCTGCGGGCGCTCGCCCGGCGGCTGCCGCCGGCCGAGCCCGCACCGCTGCGCCCCCTGCTGGACGAGCCCGGAACGCCGCCGCCCACCGATCTTCCGGCCGCCACCGGTGTCCCGCCGGTCCGGGCCGGCGACGACGCCTCCATCGGGCGCTTCCTGCTGAACCAGGCGGCGGGCGCGTGGATCCGGACCGCCGCCATGGCCAATCCGCTCGCGATCGTGCTCGACGACCTGCACCGGGCGGACAGCGAGACCCTGGCCCTGCTGGAGACGGTGACGGATCTGCCCGGCGTCCCGGTGCTGGTGATGACGGCCCACCGGCCCACCGAGGTCGACGACCTCCTCGGCGAGACGCTCGCCGAGATCGCCCGCCGGACGCCGTACCGGCTCGAACTCACCGGTCTCGGTCCGTCCGAGGTGGCGGTGCTGGTGGCGGCGGTCTGCGGCGGGCCGGTCGACCGGGACACGGTGGCCCGGCTCGTCGAGCGCACCGGCGGCAACCCGTTCTATGTCCGGGAGAGCGCCCGCCTGCTGGCCAGCGAGGGGGCCCTGGTGGCCACCTCCGACGTGCCGCAGGGCGTACGCGACGTGCTCCGGCGGCGCCTGGCACGGTTGCCCCGGCCCGCCGTCGCGGTGCTGCGACTCGCCGCCGTCGTCGGCCGGGAGGCGGACGTCGACGTGCTGGTGCTGGCGGCGGAGACGGACGAGGACGGCGTCCTCGACGGTCTCGAGGCCGGACTCATCGCCGGGCTGCTCACCGAACCGGCGCCGGGCCGGGTCCGGTTCGCGCACGCCCTGGTCCGGGACACCCTCTACACCGACCTGACCAGGCTGCGCCGGAGCCGGATGCACACCCGGGTCGCCGACGCCGTCCGGCAGCTCCGCCCCGACGACCTGACGGCCCTGGCACACCACCACGCGCTCTCCGGGACCGCCGCCACGGCGTCCCTCGCGGTCGAGTACGGCGTGCGTGCCGCGGATCTGGCCCGGCAGCGGTACGCCCACGACGCAGAGGCCGAACTGCTGGAACAGGCGATCGAGGCGTTCGTCCGGGTGCCCCTGCCCGCCGACGACCGGGACGAGCGGTTGATCGAGCTGTTCGGCAGGCTGCTGCGGGCACAGGTCCGGGCGGGCGCACTGCCGGCGGCCCGCCGCACCCGTCAGCGTGCCGTCGACGTCGCCGAGCGGGCCGGCCGCGCCGACCTGGTGGCCGCCGCCTTCGCCGCCTGGACCGAACCGACACCCTGGTCGACCCGGTTGTACGGCACCGTCGACCACGGCACGGTCGCGGTACTCGAGCGGCTGCTCGACCGCGACGACCTGGATCCGGAGACGCGTTGCCGGCTGCTGAACGTCTTCGCCACGGAGCTGGACGGCGAGGACGACCCGCGCGTCGCCGGTGCGGCCGAGGAGGCGTTGGCGATCGCGCGTCGGGTCGGCGATCCCAGGCTGCTCGCCGCGACACTGGTGGTCGCGGCGAAGTTCGTGCCGTGGGAGTTGTTCCAGGAACGGCGCGCGAAACTCACCGCGGAACTCCGCACCCTCGCGCAGGCGCACGAGATGCCTGCCTACCGGTGGGCCGGCGAGCACATCGACGGCATGATCGCCGGCGGTCGTGGCGACGCGGCCGGGGTACGCCGACACGCCGAGGCCGCGCTGCGGATCGCCCGCCAGTACGGGATGGCGCAGCCGGAGGTCGTGCACCGGGCCACCCTCGCCATGCTGGACCACGCGCAGGGGCGGTTCGACGAGGCGGAGGCCCGCTACGACGACGTACGCGACCGGATGTCCCGGTACGGCTCGCTACACAGCTGGCGGCTGCACGCCTTCGCCATCTGCACCGTCCGGTTCAGCCAGGGACGGCACGCCGAACTCGAACCACTGGTGCGGGCGCTCTACGACGTGGTGGGCCCGATCGCCGGTGACGCCCTGACGATCGTCCTGGCCCGGCAGGGCCGCCTCGACGAGGCCCGGAAGGTCCGGCGGGCGGTGCAGGTGCGCCCCGACGCCTTCCACGGAATCCTCGCGACGCTGCGCGCCGAGACCGCGGTGCTGCTCGGGCAGCACGATGCCGTTCCCGGGCTGATCCGGCGCCTGCTTCCGCTGCGTGACCAGGTCGCGGGGGCGGCCAGCAACTCGGTGGTGCTGCGGCCGGTCGCACACGCCCTCGGCGACCTGTATCGGCTGACCGGCGACGACCGCGCGGCGGAGCGCGAGTTCACGCACGCCGTGGAGGTCGCGCGTGGCTGGGATTCCGCGCACTGGATGGCGGCGGCGCGCTCCGCGATGAGCGCTGCCGCCGCCCAGCCTGCCGTGCGGAAGTAGCGGGCCCCGCCGTGGGCCGGGGCCCGGGCTGTCCCGGACCGAGGGTCAACGGAGCCGGACCGGCAGTGCGGTCAGGCTGTTGACGATCATCGACGGGCTCCGGGTGAGGGTTTCGACGGGGACGCCGAGCCGGAGCGCCGGGAAGCGGTCGAGTAGTGCCCCGATCGCGATCTGCCCCTGGAGCCGGGCGAGCGGCGCGCCGAGACAGTAGTGCAGGCCGTGCCCGAAGGCGAGGTGGGCGGCGGCCGGGCGGGTGACGTCGAGCCGGTCCCCGCCGGGGAAGCGGGCCGGGTCGCGGTTGGCGGCGAGCACCGAGATCATCACCAGCTCGTCCGCGGGGATGGTGACGCCGCCGACCTCCACCGGCTCGACGGTGAGGTACGGCAGGGTGCCCTGCACCGGCCCGTCGTAGCGGAGCAGTTCCTCGATCGCGTCGGCGAGCCGGTCCGGCTCGGCCCGCACCAGCGCGAGCTGGTCGGGGTTGGCCAGCAACGCGAGGACGCCGTTGGCGATGAGGTTGACGGTGGTCTCGTGCCCGGCGAACACCAGCAGGTACACCATCGAGGTGAGTTCGTCCCCGTCGAGCCGGTCCCCGCCGTCGCGTGCCGCGATCAGGTCGCTGAGCAGGTCGTCCTCGGGACTCCGGCGCTTGCGCGCGATCAACTCGCGGGTGTATCCGTGCAGTTTGGTGGCGGCCGCCGCGGCCACCTCGGGGGAGACGATCCCGGGCGCCATCAGCGGTACGGCCCAGCCCCGGAAGTCCTCCCGTCCCTCCTCGGGAATGCCGACCAGCTCGGTGATCACGGCGATCGGCAGCGGGTACGCGAGCGAGGCCACCAGGTCGGCCTCGTCGTCGCCGTCGAGGGCGCCCAGCAGGTCGGTGGTCAGCGTCCGGATCCGGGGCTCCAGCGAGTCGATCCGGCGTCGGGTGAAGGCCTTGGTCGCCAGCCTGCGCAGCCGACCGTGGTCGGGCGGGTCGGCGGTCAGCATGTGGGTGTGCAGCCCGCGCGCCACGTCCGGGGGGAGCCGGCTGCCGGGCGGTGACCACCGGGCCCGTGCCTCCCAGCCGCCCTTGACCAGTCGCGGATCGGTCAGCAGGCTCCGCGCCTCCTCGTGCCCGGTGACCAGCCACAGCGGTACGCCGGTCGGCATGGCGATCCGGTGGACGCTGCCCGTCCGGGCGTACTCGGCGTAGATCTCGTGCCGCTGGCCCTCGACGGTCGCCGTGAACGGGCTGGCGATGCGGTGGCTGCCGGTGGATGTCGACATCTCTGCTCCTCTCCCGGAGGACTCCAGCGTGGCCGGCGCCGCTCGGCGCCGCGTCGACGCCGGATAGACGCGCGGACCGCCCGCCCGGTCCGGCGCGGTGGAGTCCTGCTCCGTGGCGTCGAGTCCCGCCCGGCGGGCTCCGTGACGTTGGGCCCGCCCGGCGGGCTCCGCGACGTTGGGGCCTGTCACGCGGGGTCGAGTTGGGCCAGGAGGAAGTCGACGACGGCCGCCCGGGTCTGCACCGCCTCGGGCATGTCCGGTTCCCAGTGGTATCCGTGCCACATCCCCTCGCCGACGAGCAGGCGCGACTCGACACCGGCGGCGTCGAGCTTCCAGAACTGCCGGGTGGCGTCGCTGAGGTTGAAGTCGCGGGTGCCGGTGGTGAGCACCGTGGCGGGGAAGTCGGCGGGGTACTCTGCGTAGACCGGGGATAGCCCGGGCGCCTTCAGGTCCTCGCCGGGTGCGTAGAACTTCTCCGGAACGCCGACGCGGATGTTGGTCACCAGGCTGTCCCGGCCGTTGTTGGCGACCACGCTGTCGCCGACGCCGGTGAGATCGGTGCAGGGCGTGAAGAGGGCTATTCCGGCGATCATCGGTAGGCCCTGCTTCTTCGCCTCCAGGAGCATGGAGAGCAGGAGATTGCCGCCGGCCGAGCTGGCGAAGGCGACGACCTGACCGGGATCGCGGCCGGTGACCAGGGCGCGGTAGACGGCGAGGATCTCGTTGACGGCGACCGGATAGCGGGCCTGCGGGGCGAGGGTGTATTCGACGGAGTAGACCGGCATGCCGAGTTCCTGCGCCATCAGCAGCCCGACCCGGTCGCGGCTGGTTCCGAGTACGAAACCGCCGCCGTGCACGTTGATCGCGATCCGGTTCGCGTTCTCCGGCCGGACGGTCGGCGGTGTCACCACCGTCACCGGTACTCCCGCCAGCACAGTCTGGTCGAGCCTGAGGTCGAACCGGTCGATGAGCCGGTCCTCGACCACCGTCTCCTCGGCGACGAAATCCTGCTGGCTTTCCCGGACCACCTCCTCGGTGGCGACATAGCGAACGGCGACGTCGGGGATCGTCAGTGTCGTCGCGTCCTCGAGGTAGGCGGCCGCCTCCTCGCTGATCGTCGCGCGCTGGACGTCCGTGATCCCCAGGGGCTGGTTGCCGTAGTTCGTCGCGACGACTCCGGCCGTGGCGCCGAGGGTGAGCACGAGTGCGGCGGAGATCCAGAGCCACCAGCGCCTGCGGCGTGGCCGCCGGGGTGTCTCGTCCGTTGCCTGATCCGGCATCTGCACATTCCTCCGTCGGTGATCGAAGTCGGCCGGGGTCCGGCTCCCACAGTAACGGACAGCCGGTCTCTTAACAAAGAACCGGCTGGCTGTTATTTTGGGGAAGGCGGGCGGGATCGTCACCGGGCCGGTAGGGAACCGCTGGTCTGATACGGTCGGGCGGTGGTCGAGGTCTCCGCCGGCTTCCAGCGCGCACGCCGCCCCGAGCAGGTGGAGGCCCGCCGGAAAGTGATCCTGGAGACCGCCCGGACGATGCTGCGGGAGCAGCCGGTGACCGAGATCAGCCTGCGCGAACTCAGCAACCGGGTCGGTCTCGCACGGTCGAACGTGCTGCGCTACTTCGACAGCCGCGAGGCCATCTTTCTGGAGATCATGGACGAGGCCTGGCAGGCCTGGCTGGCGACGGTCGAGGAGCGACTCCGCGAACCGCCTCCGCCGGATCGGGCACCGCCGGGCCGGACGCCGCCCGACCGCTTCGGCACGGAGATCCGGGTCGCGTCGATCGTCGCCGAGACCGTCGCCGCGCAACCGCTGCTCTGCGAACTGATCAGCCTGATGGCCGGCGTGCTGGAGCGACACATCTCGCTCGACTTCGCCCGTGACTTCAAGCGCCGTGCCGCGGTCAACAGCGCCCGGCTCGCCACCCTGGTCCGCGCGGAGCTGCCGCAGCTGTCCGAGGCTGCCGCCGGCCGGTTCGCCGGTGCGGTCTTCGTCGTCGTGGCCGGGCTCTGGCCGTACGCGACTCCGACCGAGACCGTCGTCACGGTCATCCGGGAGATGGGTGCCGCACACCCCGGCGAGACCTTCACCGACGACCTCCGTGACGGCCTGATCACCCAGCTCATCGGCCTCACGGTCCGCGAGGCCGGCTGAGCGCCATGCGGCGGGGACGTCCGGCGGGGCGGCACCCCGCCGGACGCGGCGTCACCAGACCTGGTCGCCCCGCAGGATCGCGTCCGCCCCGCCGTCGCAGTAGATGACCTGGCCCGTCACGTGGGTGTTCTCGGGGCTTGCCAGCCAGGCCAGCAGTCCGGCGGGGACGGCCGGCTCGGCGACACCGTTCAGCGGGCTGGGCGAGACCTGCTCCAGGATGGCCCGCTCGGACGGCGTGGCGAGGATGTCCCGGGTCATCGCGGTCAGCACCACGCCGGGGCCGACCGCGTTGAGCGGGATCCCGGCGCCGGCCCACTCCGGCCCGGCCGCCGTGCGCCGTACCCAGCGGGCCAGCGCCACCTTGCTGGCGGTGTAGACCTGCGAGCCGGCGGTGAAGACGGCCCGCCCCTCGTCGACCAGGGTTTGGGCCCGGTCGAGCGCGGCGGGTTCGTCGCCGGCCAGGCACGCCGACACGAGGGCCTCGTCGGCCGGGGCGATCGCCGCGATGGAGGTGACCGCGACCGCCCGGGGCGCCGGCGCGGCGGCGAGCAGCGGTCGCAGGCCGGCCAGCGTCGCCAGCATGCCGAAGTAGTTCACCGAGACCGGGGAGGTGTCCGGCTCCGCCGTGCCGGCCACCGCGATGACGGCGTCGATACCGCCGCGGACACGTCCGGCCTCCGCCACCAGGTGCCGGCGGCCTGCCGCCGTGCCGAGGTCGGCGACGATATCCGCGTCCCGGCGGTCGGCGCCGACGACCCGGTGCCCCTCCTTCGCCAGCCGCTCGGCGGTCGCCCGCCCGATGCCGTCGGCCACGCCGGTTACCAGGTACGTCCTCATCGCTCTCTCCCTCACGGATAGCCGAGGACGATCGTCCCGACCGGGCATAGCTGCCCGGTCGACAGCCGATGGACGTCCCGACGCCGGCACTCCGGAGTCGTCCCGGGTGGCGGCGGGGGTGTCGCGATGTGACCCGGGTCTCGACCGCTGTGAGAACCCGCAGGTGGATCGGAGTCGTCTAGCCGCCCGCCGCGCTGGTCTGTGCCGAGGGGAGCCGCACGTCTGCGTCACCCGGGTGCACGCGCCGGCCGGCGGCGCTGCAGGGCCGGCCGGGCAGGCCCTGGCCGAACTCGGCCGGCTGCCCCGCACCGAGCAGTTGGCGCGGCTGGCCGCGTACCGGGACGCGAAGGTCGACTGCGACCGGTGGCTAGCGCCGACCCGTGGCTAGCTGCGGCGAAATTTTCCGGTGCCCGGTGCAACCCCGGCCGCCGGAGCTGCCGTCTTCCCCCCGACGGAAGGAGCGAAGACTGGTGAAGCAGCCCGACGAGGAGGAGTTCCGGCAGTTCGTCGCGGCCAAGCTGGAGGCGCTGCGCGGCTTGGCCTTTCTGACCTGCGGCGACTGGCAGACCGCTGACGATGCCGTCTCCACGGTCCTCAGTAAGTTGTTCGTCCGCTGGTCCGGCGTCGACCGCCCGTACGCGTACGCGTGCCGGATGGTGATGCGCGCGGTCGTGGACGAGCGGCGGCGCCCCTGGCGCAGGGAGCGGACGGTCAGCCCCGAACTCCTCGACCTCGCGCAGGTCGACGAGTCAGAGGTGGTGGACGAGAAGCTGCGCGTGCGGGCCGCGTTGCTGAGCGTACCGCGCGGGCAGCGGGCCGTGCTGGTGCTGCGCTTCTACGAGGAACTGAGCGTGGAGGAGACGGCGGAGATGCTGGGCCGCAGTCCCGGCACTGTCAAGAGCCAGACCGCTCGCGGCCTCGCCGCCCTGCGGGCCGTGCTCGCCGCCCAGGACGTCCCGACACCGAGCACAATCTAGGAGACAACGTGAGTGACATGCGTCAGCTGTTGGAGATTGCCAAGTCCGACTCGCCGCCCGCGCGGATGACCGTCGACGACATCGTCGTCTCCGGTCGGCGCCGGGTGCGGCGCCGCAGACTCGGCAGGAGTGCCGGCGCGGTCGGCGGGGCGTCGATGGCCGTGGCCGCCCTCGTACTGGCGACGACGGCGCTGCTTCCCGAGGGGAGCGGACCGGGCGATGCCGCGGCCGTCGGCGGCCCGGTCGCGGGGCAGCAGGGGGCGGACGCCGCGGCGTCCGGCTTTGCCCACACCTTCACCGGGTACGAACTCGGCGACTACCGGGTCGTGGATTCAATGCAGGTCACGTCCGGCTACCAGAGCACCGCCATCGAACGTTCGAACCTGGACGTGGGTGACGGGCCCGCCATCACCGTGCACGCCGGCACCCTCACCGTCTACCGGCCCGGCGTCTTCCGGCCCGAGCGGTTCAGCTCCGGTAGCCGCGTCGTCGTGCAGGGCCGGGAGGGGTACGCGACCACCCTGGGTGTCCAGATGCGGTTCGGGGACGCCGGCACGGACGCGGACGGTCGCCGCACTCTCCGCACCGAGACGGTGCAGCTGCCGGCGCTTGCCTGGCAGTACGCCGACGGCGCCTGGGCCACGATCGAGTCGGACAACATCGGTGAGCGGGGTGTGCCGGCGCAGATCCAGCAGCAACTCGCCGAACGGTTCGCCGTGGGCCAGCCGACGCAGGCGCGGCTGCCCTACCGGGCGAGCTACCTGCCGGCGGGATGGCAGCTGGTCAGTGCCGGTCGCAGCCTGGTGCCGGGCGACACCGCGGTGGCGCTCGCGCAGTACGCCAGGCAGGCGCCCGACTTCGGCTCCCTGACGACCCGGGTCGACCTCGACGATCCGGAGACGCCGTACCTGCGTGTCAGCGTCGCGCCGGTGGAGACCGAGGGACCATATGCGCACCCGGTGACGCCACCCTGCTCCACGGAGGGGCACTTCTGCGACGTGAAGATCGACAGCCGGTACTACGCGGAGGTCCAGGACCAGTCCGGCACGCTGTCGACAGACGAGATCAAGAAGATCGCCGAGGGTCTGGAGTTCGCGGATCCCGCCGAGCCCAGCGGCTGGTACCCCGTGGCGGGCCGCTGATCCGGGCGGAACGTCCGGTTCGGCGCCCTTGACCGGTCCGGGCTCGGTGCCGTACTCGGCCGAGCCCGGACCGCGCCTCGGCGGAGCCCGGACCGCGCCTCGGCCGAGCCCGGACCACATCCTCCTGTCTCGGTCGGTCCGCCCGGCGGCCGATCAGTTCTTGACGGAGCCGGCCATCAGGCCGCCGATGAACCAGCGGCCGAGCAGTACGTAGATCACCAGGTTGGGCAGAGAGGTGATGAACGCGCCGGCCATCGAGGCCGCGTAGTCCGGGGACTGGGCGCCGGCCAAGGCGTTCAGGGCGATCGTGATCGGTCCGTTGCGGGTGTTGGAGAGGAAGATCGCGAAAAGGAAGTCGTTCCAGGCGGAGGTGAACTGCCAGATGATCGCCACCACGAAACCCGGGGCGGAGAGCGGCAGGATGACCGACCAAAACGTCCGCAGCACGCCGGCACCGTCCACCCGGCCGGCCTCGACCAGGTCCTCCGGGATGGTGGTGGCATAGTAGTTGCGGAAGATCAGCGTGCAGATCGGGATGCCGTAGACGCAGTGCACGAAGACCAGCGTCGGGATGCCGGGCGGCAGGCCGATCGTGGTGACGATGTCCCGCAGCGGGATCATCACCGCCTGGTATGGGATGAACATGCCGAACAGGATCAGCGTGAACACCACGTCCGCGCCGGGAAATCGCCAGCGGGAGAGCACGAAGCCGTTCGCCGCACCGAGCAGCGACGAGATGACGGCCACCGGTGCGGCGAGCGCGATCGTGCGCAGGAACGAGGGGCGTAGCGCATCCCACGCCTTCGCCCAGGATTCCAGGGTCCACTCCCGGGGCAGGTTCCACTGCCCGGAGACCCCGATCTCGGCACCCGACTTGAAGCTCGTCACCACCAGCACGTACGCCGGCATCAGGACGACCATCAGGAAGAACAGCACCAGGGCGTACCTGACCAGCTGCCCGGCGACGGTCATCGGCGCCCGGCGGCCGGTGCGGGCGCTCCGGGCCGGTGGACGGCGGACCGCGGCGGGTGGCGGTGCGGGATTCGTCGTGGCGGTCATGAGCGCTTCTCCGCCCGGTTGACGTGGCGCAGGTACGGCACGACCACCACCGCCACGATGAGCAGCAGGATCACGCTGATCGCGGCGGCCTTGGCGTAGTCGCTGGTGAGCAGCGCCTGCCACACGTAGACGGCGGGCACCTCGGTCAGCCACTGTGCGCCGGAGACGCTCATGATCAGGTCGAACATCTTCATGGACATGTGGCCGACGATGATCAGTGCCGAGAGCGCGACCGGGGTGAGCTGCGGGAAGATCACCCGTCGGTAGAGTTGGAAGGTGGAGGCGCCGTCGACGGCCGCGGCCTCGCGCAGCTCGTGCGGTATGCCCCGGAATCCGGCCAGGAACAGGGCCATCACGTATCCGGTTATCTGCCAGATCGCCGGCATCGCCATCGCCGCCATGCCCCAGGTCGGGTTGGTCCACCACTCGCTCTGCAGGACGTCCAGGTGCATCGCCTGGAAGAGCCGGTTCAGCCCGCCGGCCCGCTCGCCGGTGCTCGGGTTCATCAGCCACCGCCACACCACTCCGGACGCGACGAAGCTGATCGCCATCGGGAAGAGGTACACGGTGCGGAAGAAGCCCTCCCCGCGTACGCCCCGCTCGAGCAGGAAGGCCCAGAGCAGGCCCAGCAGCATGGCGCCGGCCAGGAACACCACGGTGAAGACTGCGAGGTTCCGCAGCGAGTGAACGAACCGGCCGTTGATGTCCTCGGTGAAGAGATAGACGTAGTTGTCCAATCCGACGAAGCCGCGCGAACCGAGCGCGTCGTGCTGTTCCGAGAGGGAGACCTTGACCGTCCAGCCGATCAGGCCGTAGACGAAGACCGCCAGCAGTATCAGCGAGGGCGATATCAGCAGGAGCCCTGGCCCCCACTGGCGCACGTTCCGCATCGGGCAACTCCTGGTGTGGGGTGTAAGGGTGGGGCGGCGTGCGCGGGTGGGGCGGTACACCGCCCCACCCGCGAGGTCAGCCGGCGCCGTACCGGGTAGCGGCCTGTGCCAGCGCGTCCTGGAGCGCGCCCGCGTTTCGGTCGGTGGAGAACTTCGCCACGGCGGAGTTGGCTGCCTCCAACATGCCCTGCGAGCAGGCCGAGCCGTGCGCACAGGACGGCACCGGCGTGGCCGTCCCCCAGTCGGCCATCGCGGTCTGCTGATACGCCGGGTAGTTCGCCGGGTCGGCGTCGGTGCGCGCCGGGATGGAGCCCTTCTTGGTGTTGAACTCCCGCTGGCCGTCGCTGCTGCCGACAGTGCGCAGCCAGCACCGCGCGCCCTCCGGGTTGGGGGCGCCGCGCGGCAGAGTGAACGAGTCGGCCAGCCACTGGAAGGTCTCGCCGTTGCCGGGGAACGTGAAGTAGCCGTAGTCGCGGAACCCCTTCGCGTCGAGGTCGGCGGCCTCCCAGTCACCCATCAGCTGAAAGCCTGCCTGACCGTTCATCAGCAGCCGTTCCGCGTCGGTCCAGTCCAGCGCGTCCCGGTCGGCGTTGGCGTAGCCGAGCAGCCGGTCGTAGTCCGCGATCGCCCGGGTGACGTCGGCGCCGCGCCAGTCGGTGCCGCCGTCCCAGAGGCCGGTGAACTGCTGCGGGCCCAGGTCGGTGATGAGCACCGTCTCCAGCAGCATCAGCTGGGTCCAGTCCGTCCCGACCGCCAGCGGGGCGCTGACGCCGTTGGCCCTGACCGCGTCCAGCGCGGCGATGAACTCGGCCATCGTGGTCGGGGCCTCGGTCACGCCGGCGTCGGCGAGTACCTGCTCGTTCGTCCACACCACGTTGGCCCGGTGGATGTTCGCCGGCACCGAATAGATCTTGCCCTCGTGGGTGAGGTTTTCGATGAGTCCGTCCGGAAACGCCTCCCGGAGACCCCATTCGTCGTAGCCGGCGCTGAGGTCCTCGAGCTGGCCGGCCGTGATGTAGTCCACCAACTCCGCGCCCGCGTGCGCCTGGAACGTGTCCGGCGGGGAGCCGGTCTGCAGGCGTGAGGCGAGCACCTGCTTGGCGTTCGCCCCGGCACCGCCGGCAACCGCGCCGTTCTCGAAGGTCTGTGCGGGGCACTGGTCGTTGAAGACGCCGACGAGCGCGTCGAGGCCGGCCTTCTCGCCGCCGTCGGCCCACCAGGTGAAGACCTCGACCGTGTCGTCGCCGCCTCCCGCGTCGTCGCCGCAGGCGGTGAGCGCCAGCAGTGCCGCCATGGCCGTCGCCGTCATCGCGGTCAGTCGTGAAGATCGCATGGTCCCTCCTGACCGTTCGGATCGCTGTCCGGATCTGGAAGATCGTTTTGGATCTGAAAGATTGCCTCTCGGATGTGGAGCGGTGACACCTCTGCGGCGCCGGGGCCCCTCTGTCGCGCTGGGCGGGCCGCCGCCTACCCCATGGACAGCGTTTCCAACCATCGGCAGACGCCGATGTCGTGGAGCTGCCCCGCGCGGGCACCCGGTGCGCATGTTTCGGCTGTGACCGGGCGGGTAGCCGCGCCGACGACCGTCCGGATTGAGCAGGGGTGGGTTGGCCCGACCCGGATCATCCGCCCCCAGGACTCGAAGGAGATAGAGGTCATGGCAGACGAGAGGGCGACCCTGGTCCGGCTCTCGGACTCGGACCGTGTGCTGGCCGACCCGGCCGAGGATGTCCGCGGCCGCAAGGTCCGGGACGCCGACGGGGAGGAGCTCGGCACGGTCGAGGAGCTACTGGTCGACGCCGGGGAGTGGAGAATCCGCTTCCTCCGCGTCGAGCACGGCGGGATCCTGGGCTTCGGCGCCACACCGTCGTTCATCCCGGTGGAGGCGGTCAAGGGCGTCTCCGACGACGAGGTGACGGTGGACCAGGGGCGGCAGCGGGTGGCCGGCGCGCCCCGCTACGACCCCGACCTGGTCGACCAGCAGCCGTACTACGAGAGCCTCTACGGCTACTACGGCTACCCGCCGTTCTGGACCCCCGGCTACCTGTACTCCGGCTTCCCGTACCACCCGTCCCGCCGTCCGGCGGAGGCCGGAGAGGTGCGGCACGGCGGCACTCGGGGGTGATTCCGGCGGAAGGAGGTGGACGTCGATGACCGACCTGTCCGATGGACCGGGCCGCCCGATCGGAAAGGTCCGCGCCGGTATGCGGGTCGTGGACGCCGAAGGGGAGATGGTGGGCACCGTCACCCAGGTCACCGTCGGCGACAGGCCGGCGGGAGGCGGCATCCGGCCCGACCGGGAAGCGGACGGCTGGGCCGCTGGCGTGCTCGGCAGGGACGCACCCGACCTGGAACACCGCCAGGCTGAGCGGTTGATGGCCGGCGGCTATCTGAGGGTGATCGGCACCGGGGTGCACGGCGTGGACCGCTACGTCGCGGCCGACCAGATTTCCGAGGTCGACGACCCGACGGTGTTTCTCCGGGTGGGCCGTGACCAGCTCATGGCGGAGCAGTAGAGGTGCGGGCCACGGCTCGGCGCCTGCGGGGCCGCGGCTGCGGCTCGGTGCCTGCGGGGGCGAGGGCGTGCCTGCGGGGGCGAGGGCGCGGCTCAGCGACGCGCCTCTTCGGCGCGGTGCCGGGCCGGCCCCGCCGCCTGGGTGAGGTTGAGCGCGGTGTTCACCAACTGCAGGTGCGACAGGGCCTGCGGGAAGTTGCCGACCAGACGCGCGGCGTCCACGTCGTACTCCTCGGCGAGCAGGCCGACGTCGTTGCCGACCTCCAGCAGGCGTTCGAACGTGGCCCGCGCGCGGCCGAGATCGCCGCGCAGCAGGTAGTTGTCGGCGAGCCAGAAGCTGGCGGCCAGGAACGCGCCCTCGCCGGGCGGAAGGCCGTCCGCCTCGGCGTCCCGGCCGTGTCCTGCCCCCGGCCGGCGTTCGTGCCGGTAGCGGTGGACGAAACCGTCCTGGCACAGGTCCCGCTCGATGGCGGCGACGGTGCCGACGATCCGGGGGTCGGTGGCCGGTAGGAAGCCGACGGGCGCCATCAGCAGCAGCGCGGCGTCGACCTCCGGCGAGCCGTACGAGCGGGTGAAGGTGTTGCGGCCCGCGTCGTACCCCTTGGCGCAGACCTCGTCGAAGATCTCGGCGCGCAACCGACGCCATCGCGGCACCGGCCCGTCCAGGTCGAACCGTTCCACGTCCTTGACGGCGCGGTCCGCCGCCACCCACGCCATCACCTTCGAGTGGGTGAAGTGTCGGCGCGGTCCACGGATTTCCCAGATGCCCTCGTCGGGATCGCTCCAGCGCGACTCCAGGAAGTCCAGCAGATCCCGCTGCACCCGCCAGGCGTCCGGATCGGGCTCGATGCCGCTGGAGCGGGCCTGGTGCAGGGCGTCCATCAGTTCCCCGTACACGTCGAGCTGGAACTGGCCGGCGGCGGCGTTGCCGATCCGTACCGGTGTGGAGCCGGCGTAACCGGGCAGCCAGTCCAGCTCCATCTCGGTGAGTCGCCGCTCACCGTGCAGGCCGTACATGATCTGCATCTGGTCAGGGCGCCCCGCGACCGCGCGGAGCAGCCACTCCCGCCACGCCACCGCCTCCCGGGTGTACCCGGCGTCGAGGAAGGCGAGCAGGGTGAAGGTGGCGTCGCGGATCCAGCAGTACCGGTAGTCCCAGTTGCGGACGCCGCCGAGTCGCTCGGGCAGCGAGGTGGTGGGTGCGGCGAGGATGCCGCCGGTCGGCGCGTAGGTGAGCGCCTTCAGCGTGAGCAGCGACCGGATCAGCGGATCCCGGTACCGGCCGCCCACGGTGCACCGGTCCGCCCAGCCCTGCCACCAGTCCCGGGTACCCGCGATGGCGGCAGCGGCGGGCGGGAGCTGCCCGGCGGACTCACCCTGGCGCAGGTACGTCAGACACAGGTCGACGGAGTCGCCCGCGTTCACCCGAAAGCGTCCGGAGAGGGTGCCGTCCCGGAACTGGAGCGGCACGGGCGAGTCGACGGCAACAGTGTGCGGGCCGGCGATGGCCATGACCCGGTCGCCGTCCCGGCGCAGCCACGGCTCGGAGAGCCCGTAGTCGAAGCGCAGCCGTATCTCGGTGTCCACCTCGACGCTGCCCCGCACTCCCTCGACCCGCCGGATCAGACTGTCGTGCGCGCCCTCCACGGGCATGCAGTCGGTCACCCGTACGGCGCCGCCGCTCTCGGTGGTGAAGTCGGTGGCCAGTACGAGACTGTGGCCGAGATAGCGTCTGGCCGTGCCGGTCCGGCCGGCGGGTGACAGACTCCAGCGCCCGTGCACCGGCTCTCCGAGCAGCGCGGCGAAACAGGCGTCCGAATCGAAGCGCGGCAGGCAGAGCCAGTCGACACTGCCGTTGCGGCCGATCAGGGCCCCGGTCCGGGTGTTGCCGACGAACGCGTAATCCTCCAGCGGCAGGGACATGTCCCCATCCTCTCCAAGCGGTGGCCGACCGGTCGCCCTTTCCGGGCGGCGCTCACGCGGTGCCGGAGCTGGCGCCGAATGACGTTGCCGGTTCCGGCCTGGTGCCGGCCCCGGGCTCGGTGTCGGTGTCGGGGTCGGGTTCGGTGTCGGGGTCGGCGGACAGGTGTTCGCGGAGCTGGTCCAGGGACTGGCGGATCAACCGGGAGACGTGCATCTGCGACATCCCGACGCGGGCGGCGATCTGCGTCTGCGACAGGTTCTCGAAGAACCGCAGATACATGATCGTCCTTTCGCGTTCGGGCAGGGTGCAGAGCGCGGGATGGACGACCAGACGCGCCTCGGCACGCCGGTAGCTCGGGTCGTCGTCGCCGACCCCGTCGAGCAGGAGCTCCGTGCGTACGCCGGGCCCGTCCAGCGACAGGGCGTCGTGGCAGGTGGCCGCGTAGAGGCCGTCGATGAGTTCCTCCTCGGCGACGGCCAGGTGGTCGGCGAGTTCCGCGAGGGTGGGCGAGCGGTGCAGACGTTGTGCCAGCGCGTCGGAGGCGGCGGCGATCCGCCGGCGTAGCTCCTGGAATCGGCGGGGCACGTGCACCATCCAGGTGCAGTCCCGGAAGTGCCGTTTGACCTCCCCCAGGATGGTGGGGATGGCGAAGCCGAGGAAGTGCTCGCCCACCGCCGGGTCGTACCGGTCGACGGCGTTGACCAACGCGAGGGCCGCCACCTGGCGCAGGTCCTCCAGGGGCTCGCCGTGGTTGCGGTAGCGGCGTACCAGGCGGTGCGCGATCGGCAGGCTCAGCGTGATCACCTGCTCGCGCAGGCGTGCCCGGGCCACCGTGCCGGCTGGCTCGGTGCACATGCGGTGCAGCAGGTGATCGATCGTCGCCTCGGTGCGGGCCCGCTCGGTCGCATCGAATCGGTCGGGTCGTGGGGCGGTCGGACGGGTGGCGGTGGTCGTGGCCGTGTGCGGGGTGACAGCGGTGGTCATGGGGCACTCCTGCAGGCAGCGGCCGGCGTCTTCGGCGCGCGCAGGGGCGCGGTGGCGACGTGACGCCCGGCCGGAAGGGCCGTGGGCAGGGGCACCCTGGTCTCGAGTGCCGCCAGGCGGCGGACGGCATGCTGCCGAACTCGCACACCTGTCGAGTCGACCGCTCCGAGCGTCGCGCTCCGGGGAGCGACGTGCTCGGGCGGCTCCACCGAACGCTATCGCATCTGGCGCCCGAGCCGGGTCGCAGTGCGTCCGCTGTTACGTAGCTGTCATAGAACCGTGCAGTCGCGTACGCACCGACCGCCGGCCGTCCGCGCGGCGGCGCTTGCCAGCCGGTGTCGGGCGCCGGGCGGCCCGCTTGCCGGAGAAGTCCCTGTTACACGCCCGTCATGCGATTGTGCCGGCAACTACACGTTATCGCGGCCGGGACGGGGAAACCTCTCCGAGGAGAAGGCTTCCGGGGAACGTTCCGAAGAGATCGAAGGAGGGAGCGGAGGGCAACCTTCCGGCGCGCCCAAGGAGGGAGACACACGTGTCCGACCGGGAGAGTGCGGCGCGGTCGTTGGAGGCCACCGTGGCACGACTCCGTGCCGAGGTCGCCGGGCTGCGCCAGGCGATGCGGCACCGCGCGATGATCGAGCAGGCCAAGGGCGTCATGGCGGCCCGGCTCGGCGTACCGCCGGAGCAGGCGTTCGACCACCTGCTACGGCTGTCCCAGAACACGAACACCAAGGTCAGCGGGGTGGCCGCCGCCGTCGTGGGCACCGCCACCCCCGAGCCGGCGGCCCCGGTACCCGAGCCGGCGACAGCCGAGCAGTTGCGGTTAAGGGTGGCCGAGGACCTGTCGATCCGGCAGCCCCGCCGGCCGGTGCCGCCGCAGGCGCGTTCCCCGGCGGCGGAGGCGTTGCACAGCCACCACCAGATCGTCGGGGCGCGGGCGGCGGCGGCGCGGGACTACGACGAACTCGCCGAGGCGCTGGTGCTGGCGACACCAGGCTGGCCGCAGCCGCGGGCGGTACTGATCTGCGGGCTGGAGCCGGACGGCGCACTGCGCCTGCTGGGTGGGCATGGGCTGACCGTGGTGCAGCGATCGCAGTGGAAACGCATGCCGCCGCAGATGGAGGTTCCGGTGACCCGGGCGGTGCGCTGCCGGGCACCGGTCGTCGCGAACACCCCGGCGGAGGTCAAGCAGGAGTTCCCTTCGCTGGCCGACAGCAGCGACCCGCCGTCGGCGGCGCTGGCATTGCCACTGACGGACGGCGACGAGGTGATTGGCAGCGTCGGCCTGAGCTGGTCCAGCCCGTTGGAGATGGAGGCCGGGGCGGAGCGCTACCTGTTCGCGTTGGGTGGCCCGGTCGGCGCGCGTGCCCGGGAACTGGCGGCCGGCCCGGAGAGCCTCGTGGAGTTCGGCGAGCCGTGGCTGCCCATCCCGCTGGAGGCGATGCACAACCCGGCGGTGCTGCTGACCCCGCTGCGGACGGGTTCCCCGGTCGCCGCCGACTTCCGGGTGCGCCGGGCGAACACGTACGCGCAGGCGCTGTGCCGGGAGGCCGGGGTCGACCTGGCCGGCGCGACACTGCTCTCGCTGTTCCCGTACGCGGGCAGTCAGGACCTCCTGACCGCCTGCCGGGAGGTGCTCGCCGGGACGCCGTTGCGCCACCTGGACCTGGTCCGGCTGCGGACGGCGGACCTGTGCGGCCGGGCCAGCGACAGCCTCAGTGCCCGGGTCGCCGCGGTGGCGGACAAGGTGCTGCTGGTGTGGCATCCGCACACGGCGGCGGAGGCCAGCTACGAGCAGCTGCTGCGGGCCGAGGCGGTCTCCGGGGTCGGCTCGTTCCGCCGGGATCCGTCGGGGGGCGTACTGCACCTCTCGCCGTACCTGCGGGAACTGCTCGGGGTCGACGACGGGCGGCTCAGCACGCTCGACGCGGTCATCGACCAGCTGCATCCGGCGGACCGGGCGGCGGCACGGCGCCTGCTGGCGGAGCCGCCGGCCGGGAACCGCGACGTGCGGGCCAGTCACGAGTTCCGTGGGGCCGGACGGCTCACCGGCCGGTCGCTGCGGGTCGGCGTGGAGCCGCCAGGGAACGGCGCGGGTGAGGCGGCGATGCTCGTCGGCACGGTCCAGGACGTCACCGAGGAGCGGCTGCTGCGGGCGCGGCTGCGCCAGCGCGACGTGGTCTTGGCCGGACATCGCCGGACGGCCGCCGTCCGGGAGGGTCTCGTCACGGCCATGCTGCCGGCACCGGAGCCGCTGGCCGGCCCGGACGTGAGCGCGGACGGTGCCGGCACACCGGCGCGCCGGAGTGCCGGCGCCCACTGGTACGACGCGACGGAGCTGCCCGGCGGCGACGTCTTGCTGGTGGTGGGACACGTGCCGGGGGAGGAGACCGCGGCCGTGGTCGACGCCGGGCGGGTGCGGCAGGCGCTCCGCTCGTACGCGCTGGTGCGGCAGGAACCGGCCGAGCTCCTGGCATCCGCCAACACCCTGCTCCGGTTCGACCGTCCCGGGCTGACGGCCGGCGTCGTGCTCGCCCGGTACACCCCGGCTGACCGGCGCCTCCGCTGGGCGGCCGCCGGGCGGGCCGCCCCGGCGTATTTCCGCGGAAGGGACTCCGGCACCGTGCTGGCCGGCACCTGTGACCCGCCGCTGGGCACCGACCCGGCAGCCGCGTACCGGGAGGAGACGCTGGTGGTCCGCTCCGGCGACCGCCTGCTGCTACACACCCATGGACTCGCGCACCGGCCGCCGCGGGGCCGGTCGTCGCTGATGGACCGGATCGTCCACGCCGGAGCCCGGATCCAGCCGGAGGCGGTTACCACCCTGCTCGACGGGGCCGGCCAGGGTGAGGACCTCTGCGTGCTGCTCGCCCGCTTCCGCACCGGCAACGCTGGCAGCGCCGGCAACGCTGGCAGCGCCGGCAGCGCCGGCAGCGGCGGCAGCGACGGCGGCAGCGGCGCTGGCAGGTCTGGCGGCACCGGCGGTACCAGCCGGCACGGCAGCCGCCGTCGGTGAGGTGGCCTACCGGCGCAGCCTGGTCCCGGTCCGGAACCGGACCTCCGGGAAGGAAACCTCTGCGGGCTCGGCGAAGTGCCGGCTGTCCAGCGGGTCCTGGCGTACGAACCGGGGCACCCCCACCCGGACGGCCACGTCGAACGGGCCCTCGCCGGGCACCCGGGCATTGGTTCCGTACTGGTGCAGGAACGGGTGCCACAGGAAGGGCAGGTTCGTGGTGAACAGCCCGTCCCCGCCGGAGAGGACGGTGACGGTGACGTCGAGTTGTGGCACGAACCGGCCGTCACCGGCGTCGGCGACCACGACCGTCAGGTGGGTGTTCGCGTCTGGGGGCGGCTCGGTCCAGACGAGCCGGCCGTCCCGGGCGGCGTAGGTGCCCTCGGCGGCCCGGGTGCTGAACCCGATCAGGTAGCCGCCGGCACGGGCCTCCCGGATGCCGTTCTCGACGGCCATCGCCTCGACCGCCAACCGGTACGCCTCGCCCTGGACGGCGGCGATGTCCCGTTGACGCGCGATGATCTCGTCACCGGTCCGCATCGGGGGTGTCGCCGGTTCATCCATCAGCCAACCTCCGTTCCTTCGGATGGGCGGACCTGCGACTAACCTCCACCGGACGAGCCAAACACGATCCTCCGGCGGACGGTCGCACGCGGTGGCATGATTGCCGGCCGTCGGGTCGGTCCTCGCCGGGGCGTCAAGACCGCTAACATTTGCTCTGCGATTGGCGTGTCCTTCGGCGTAATGCGCCGAATTGCCGGATGCTAGGGGCAGTATCGATCACCCAGGGTGGGTTGCATGGAACCTTCGGCCGAAAGTGCTCACTTCGACCTTGTCGATCTGACCGGCGTGAGCCTGGCCAAGCTCAACGAGTTGCCGCAGACCGTCTTCGTCGGCTCGTTACGGAGGATCCTCGAAGACATCGAAGAGCCCCACGACGTGGTGGCCGGATGGAACTCGGCCATGTAGGCCATGCCGCCAGTGCCTCCTCGACCACCTGCCACAAACCGGCCGACGGAGCCGACCCGATCGACGCCGCCGGATGTCCGTGCGGAGGGGCGAGGGGTTCCGTTCCGCGAATACGTCGTCAAGTTGCAGTCGCGCTGCAACCTGGCCTGCGACTACTGCTACATGTACGAACTGGCCGACCAGAGCGCCCGTAGGGCGCCGGCGATCATGGACGGTGCCGTTTTCGACCGTGCCTGCGAACGGATCGCCGAGCACGCCGGCACGCACAGACTCACCGGGGTACGAGTGGTGTTCCACGGTGGAGAGCCCATGCTCGCCGGCTCCGCACTGCTGGCGGAGCGTGTCGGCCGGCTGCGTGCGGCATTGCCGGAGCGGACCGTCGCGGAGGTCGCGGTGCAAACCAACGGCGTGCTGTTGACCGGCGCCGACCTGGATCGGCTCGCGGCCGCCGGAGTGCGCGTCGGGGTGAGCCTGGATGGCGGTCGGGTCGCGAACGACCGGCACCGGCGCTACCGCAACGGGCGCAGCAGTTTTCCGGCGGCGGACCGGGCACTGCGGATGCTGCGCGCCCGGCCGGAGGTCTTCGCCGGCATCCTCTGCGTGGTGGAGGTCGAGAACGACCCGGTGCACACCTACGAGGCACTGCTGGAGTACGACCCGCCGATGGTGGACTTCCTGCTGCCGCACGCGCACTGGGACCGTCCGCCCCCCGGTTGGCACCCCGGCGCCACCCGATACGGCGACTGGCTGATCGCGGTCTTCGACCGGCAGTACGGCGCACCCGTCCAGGAAACCAGGGTGCGCCTCTTCGAGGAGCTGATCCGCCTGTCTTTCGGTGTCCCCAGCCGGACCGAGACGCTGGGACTGAGTCCCGTCGCCACGGTGGTGATTAATGTGGACGGTGCCTACGAGCAGGTCGACACGTTGCGGTCGACGTACCCGGGAGCCGTCCGTACCGACCTGAACGTCTTCGCCGATTCCCTCGACGCCGCGATGTACCATCCGCAGGTACGCGCGCGCCAGGCCGGAGCGGCGGGACTCGCCGACGACTGCCAGCGGTGTGCCGTGCATCAGGTGTGCGGCGGGGGCTACTACCCTCACCGCTACCGTGCGGCGTCCGGCTTCGCCAACCCCTCGGTGTACTGCGCGGACCTGGAGCGGCTGATTCGCCACGTCGTGGCGCGGCTCCGCAGTGATCTGACCGGCCTGAGGGATGGTACCCATGCACACGCATCACCTGGCTGACGCCGAGCTCGACCAACTGGGCCGTGGCCTGGGCGACCCGGCGCTCATCGACCGGCTGCGCGCCGGCCAGCTGAGCAAGCGGATGCTGCATCTGCGGCTGCTGTTGGACGGCCTGCCGGAGCGGAGCCCCGTACACGAGCACTTCGCGCTCCTGGTCGCCGCGACCCGGCGGCGACCCGACCTCGGGCCGGTCGCCCTCGCCCACCCGCACCTGGGCACCTGGCTGGCCGAACAGCTCCGGCGGCTGCACCGTGGCGGGGACGGCGCAGCCGCACCGGCGGATCTCGACTATCTCGGCTGCGTGGCGGCGGACGCGGCGACCCGCGCCGGCCTGGACTTCGAACTGATCCTCACCCCGCGCGACGGCACCGTGGTGCTCCCCGGCCGGGGCATAGCCCTGGTCGACCCGTCGGCACCGGCCGTCGTCCACCACCGCGACGGCGTCCTGCGGGTCGGTACGCTGACCGTTCCCGCGGAGCCCGGGCGCGACACGGAGAACTGGTTGGCGGTGCGGACGCTGCGGGCCGAGAGCGAGGGCATCGGCATAACACTTCTCCTCGACGACCTGGACCCGTTCCGGGACCGCCACCAACTCGGCGCGGCCGATCGGCTCGACGAGGCCGAGGTACGGCACTGGCAGGGCGCGCTCAGCTCGGCATGGTCGATGCTGACCCGGCACCACCGCCGGTACGCCGAAGGCATCGCCGCCGGCCTGACCACGGTGGTGCCGCTCGACGCGCCGGACAGCACCGCCGGGGTGAACGTGACCAGCATGGACGCCTTCGGCGCCACGGCGATGACCCGGCCTGCGGACGGGACCGCCCTCGGGCTCGGCCTGGTGCACGAGTTCCAACACGCGAAGCTCGGCGCCGTGCTCGACGTCGTCGAGCTGTACCAGCGAGACGAGCGGCCCCGTTACTACGCACCCTGGCGCGACGACCCCCGCCCGCTCGGTGCGGTCCTCCAGGGCGTGTACGCGTTCCTCGCCGTCACTGACTTCTGGCGGATCCAGCGCACCCTCCTCACCGGCGGTCCGGCCCAGCTCGCGGAGGCGGAGTTCGTCCGCTGGCGCGACCGGGTCTGGCGGACCCACGACACCCTCGTCAGGGCGAACCGGTTCACCGCGCCCGGACGGCGTTTCCTCGCGGCGATGCGTGGGGCGCAGGAGCTGTGGTGGAGCGAACCGGCCTCGCCGCTGGCACAACAGTTGGCCCGGGACGCCGCTGCCGACCACTGGGTGGGCTGGCGGCTGCGTAACCGCCGACCGGATCCGGCTGCCGTGCTCCGGCTCGCCGACCTCTTCGATGCCGGAGAGCCATGTCCGGCCCGCTGGGTGGAGGTGAGCGTCGAGGCACGGGCGGAGCGGCTGCTCACCTTCAGCGCCCGGCTGGACCTGACCCGGCTGGGATTGACCGACCCGGCACGGTTCGCCGCACTCTGCCGGGAGCCGGACCCGGGCTTCTCCGTCGGCGACCTCGCCCTGGTCGGCGGCGATCTGGCGGCGGCCCGGGACGCGTACCGCGCGCAGATCGCGGTGGGCGAGGATCCGCTGGACGCGTGGATCGGCCTGATTCTGGCGTGTCAGCGTGACGACGGGTACCCGGTGCGGCTCGAGTCACCCGAACTCTGCCTCGCCGTGCACACCGAACTGCGCCGCCGGGGCCGCGAGGCGGACCCGCTGGGGCTGGCCCGTTGGCTGGAGCCGGTGACCTGCGACGAGGACGGCGCGGGCGAGCGGACCTGGGGTCCGCTCGTCCAGCCACGCCGTACGCCGGTCGGTGCTACGTCGGAGGCGGCTCCAGATCGCAGTTGAGCCGGTTCTCCTCGGCCAGCGCGATCGTGTTGGGGTGGGCGTCGCCGAGGACCCGGCGAAACACGGGTAGCACCGAGCGGCGCAGCTCCTGTGCCGAGGCCCGGTCGCCGTCGGCGGTGAGACTGGTCGCCAGGTTGTTGGCGACCGCCAGCGTGTCGGGGTGGTCGGGGCCGAGGAGCTGCTGGAGCCGTGCGTAGTCCTCCTCGTCGGTGCGGCGGGCCGCCGCGTAGTCACCCTGGTGGTAGAGGCAGTTGCCGAGGTTGATCCTGGCGGCCAGCGTGTACGGGTGGTCCGCCCCGGCGACCGCGGTGAACCGCTGCACCATGTCCTTGTTCAGCTCGTACGCCCGGTCCGTCTCCCCGCTCTTGCGCATGAAGATGGCGACGTTGCTCCCGTACGCGAGCGTGAAGAGGTGGTTCTCGCCCATGGTCTGCCGGTACCACTCGTACACCGGCTGGGCGCGGCGCAGCGCTGCCTCGTCGTTGCCGAGCGCGGAGTCGTCGCAGGCGAGGTTCATCGCGCATGCCTGGACGTCGGGGTGGTCCGGGCCCTGGAAGAGCCGCCGCGAGCGGTTCAGCGTCTCCTTGCTCAGGGCGTGCGCCTGCGCGAACTCCCCGATCTTCCGCAGCGTCACGGCGTAGTTCTTGATAGCCCGCAGCGTCTCCGGGTGCTCCTCGCCGAGCACCTCCCGGTGCGCCTCCACGGTCTGCTCCAGCACCCGGCGCGACTCGCGCAGCTCGCCGATGTCGCGCAGGTCGCGTCCGTAGTTGCCGGCACTGTAGAGGGTGTTGGGGTGCCGGTCGCCGAGCACGGCGCGGCGCCGGTTGAAGGTGTCCTCGTCGAGTTGCAGGGCCCGGCGCAGGTCGCCGACGAGCCGGAGCGACACGGCGAGGTTGTGCGCCGCGTTCAGCGCCAGGGGGTTGAACTCGCCGAAGACGTCCCGGGCCAGCGGCTCGGTCTGCTCGTCGAGGTCGCGCGCCTCGACGAAGCGGCCCAGCGCGCGCAGGTCGCCGGCGAGGCTGCCGGCCGCCATCAGCGTGTACGGGTGGTCGCCGCCGAGGGTGCGGAGCAGCCGCTGGTGCACGTCCTGGTCGATCTCGTGCGCGGCCGGATACTGTGCCCGCAGCCGCAGCACGTTGGCGAGGTGGAAGCGCATCAGCAGCGTCTGCGGGTCGTCCGCGCCGAACCGCTGCTCCCACTGCGCGATGCTGGCGGTGGCCAGTTCCTCGCAGGTGGTGTAGTCGACCCGTTTCCAGAGGTAACGGGCCATGTCAAGAAGCAGTTGGCGCACCTCGGGCTGTTCCGAACCCATCGTGCCCGGCGGGACGATGTGCGGCCACAGGTCCGAGTAGAGGCTCCAGTTCTCCGGCCGGTCCGGGTCCTTCCGGTTCGCCGCGGCGAGGATCGCGTGGACGTGCTCGCGGTTGCCGGCGGCCTCCTCGGGCGGCAGCGAGGCCCGGATCACCGCCTGGACCAGCGGGTGCAACTGGATGCTCGTCTGCCCGGCGTCGTCGGAGTCGCCGGCCCGCCGCCGCTGGTCGGCCCGTACGCCGGACCGCCCGGCCTCGATCCGGGCCAGCGCGTACCGGCCGATCTCCCGGATCGCCCTCCCCATCAGCACCGGGTCGCGCAGCGTCGGGTCGTACGGCACCAGCACCGACACGAAGCGTTCGCTGTAGACCAGCCACATCGGAATCGGCTCGGCGGCGAAGAACGCGCAGATCTCAAGGAGCTTCGCCGAGGCCGGACTCCGCTCGCGCAGGCTCTCCAGGGAGACCAGCCACGGCTGTGCACCGGTCTCCTGGTAATCGGGTGGCAGCTCCTCGGAGAGCATCTGCGGGAGCTGGCGTTCGAGCCGCTCGAGGTACTGCTCCACCGGTTCGCCGGTGGTCGCCAGCCAGGCTCCGGCCTGCTCGATGGCGAGCGGCAGGTCGCCGAGGCGCCTGGCGACCACGGACGCCTCGGACTCGGAGAGGTGATTTGCCCGGCGCCGCAGGAACGCGGTGCTCTCCATCCGGCTGAAGACTCCCACCTCCACCGTCTTCGCCTTCTCGGCCCACGCCTGGTTACGGGTGGTCACCAGAGTGTGCCCGGGCCCCTGTGGAAGGATGTCCCGCAGTTCGGCGGGATCCTCCGCGTTGTCGAGAACAATCAACCACCGCCGGTACGGCTGGCCCCGGCGCAGTGCGTTGAGCACGTCGGTCACCCGCTCGGAGACGCTGCTGCCGGCCGCTACGCCGAGCTGCTCGGCGAGTTCGGCCAGCGAGGCGCGTACCACGCTCGGCTGCCGGGCAGAGATCCACCACACCACGTCGTAGTCGGCGCGGAACCGGTGCGCGTACTCGAGGGCGGTCTGGGTCTTGCCCACCCCGCCGAGACCGTACAGTGCCTGGGGCAGGACAACGGTCTCCGTGGTGGACAACCGGTTGCGGATGTCCTCGAGCAGCGCCCGGCGGCCGTGGAAGGCGACGTTACGCGGGGGCACGTTCCAGGTCGGCGGCTCGGAGTTGGGGAAGCGGTGCCGTTGTGCGATGCCCGGCTCGGGCGCGGACCCGTCCCGGCGCTGCGGCCGGGGGCGGTCGAATGCCTCTATCAGCCGTTCGCGGGCCCGTTCCTCGCTCAGCCCGGCGAGTTCGACCGGCTCGCGTTCGGTGAACGGGGCGGGTATCCGGGCGTTGTCGAGCCGGACCGCGACCAGGTAGCGGCGACTGTCCAGCGGCTCCCGGTCGATGGTCTTGTTCCACAGCTCGGCCGCGTTGGGGGACTGCACATAGTCCTGGGAGAGCAGGATTGCGATCTGCCCCGCGCCCTCCGGCCCGCTGACGTCGGTTTCCACACCAGCGGCGGAGAAGTCCACCTCCCGCATGATTACCCGCAGGCCGGTCTCGGTCAGCTCGCCGGCGATCCACTCCGCCCACATCCGGTCCACCGCCGCATAGCTGATCAGCAGATCCGTCCCGGTACCGGCACGCACCCGCTCGAAGGCCGGCAGCCAGCGTCGGCGCTGGCGTTCCTCCATCGGGGTCAGTTGCGCCACGCGGCCGTCGCTGACCTCCCGGGTCAGGCGCTCGTATGCGGCGAGCAGGGTGCCCTCCTGCCGGGACCGGTCCCCGAACGGCGCGAGGATCTCCTCGTACGCGTAGAAGGGCTTGTACGGGATCTCGATGTCGCCCCAGTACTGGTCGCTCTCCTCTGCGGTCAGCCGGGGTAGAAAGGGTGCGAAGCTGCGCCGGGCGTGATCCCGGCCGGCTTCGAGCTTGACCTGCTCGGCGTCCTCCACCCGCATCGGCACGGGCAGCAGCCGGGTCTTCCTGCCATCGCGCTGGCGCATGATCGAGTCAGCCACCGCCACCGCACCGTCGATGCTCTGCTCGTTCATCGTGAATGAGGCGACCACGGTGTCGGGCAGCCGGACCGTGCAGATGCCGGCGCCGTCACCGACCCCGGTGCGGCTGTCGACGAGCACGTAGTCGTAGTTGTCCCGCATGCTCTTCGCGAGTGCGTCGAGGAAGACGTTACCGCCGAGCCGTTCGAAGAACGCGGACCAGTCGAAGGTGACGACCGCCGTGGTGTACGTCGAATCCTGCCGCCCGGCGGGAAGCAGGTCGAGGTAACCGGCCTTGCGGCGCTCCTCGCCCGGCCCCGCCGGGGGTGGCTCGAAGTTCCAGTCCAGCGAAACCGCGAAGCGCAGCACGTCGGAATAGGCCGAGATCCAGCCCGGATCCTCGTTGTCGGCGGGCGGCTCGAGCATCGCGTCGGCGTAGTCGCGGACCATGTCGATCACACCGCGCGACGATTTAAGGTGCTTGTCGAGCAGGAAGGGATGGAAATAGCGGTGCAAGCCCGGCGACTCCAGATCCCAGTCAACGGCGAGGACACGTTGACCGGAACTGGCGAGAATCCAGGCCACATTGGCCAGGGCCATCGTCCGGCCCGCCCCGCCCTTGTACGAATAGAACGTGATAATGCTGCCGGGACGTCTGGGACCGCTTCCTGGCGTGGTCGTGTTCGCGGGTGTCACCTGCACACCTTCTGTCAGCTCGGATTCATCCAGGGGCCGTCCACACGCGCGTGTTCGGTGCTCACCGGACCCTCCAGCACTCGCTTCACCGTACCCACGCTGTGCACGCGGTTCCGCGCGGCCTCGAGGACGTCGGGAAGGGCGTGGCCAAAGGCCACGTGGGTCGGGATCGCCGATCGGTACAGCTCGTCGTCGTTGGCCAACTTGCCGAACATGCCCCGGCATGCCATCGACAGATCCGGCCACTGCTGGCGGGTCTCCGGGTCGTCGCGGCTTTTCGGAATGAGAACGGCGGTGATCGGCACCCGGTCGTTTCCCCCGCTCGTCAGGGCACGCTGTATTTCGTCGAACCGGGTCACCCAGGCATCGACCAGCAGCACGATGATCTGGTTGTGCGCGTGCGCATGCGCGGCTCGGATCGAAAGCTCGTCCAGGCTGGCCACCCGGACATTGACGCTGTGAGTCTCGGCGATCCTGCACGCGTACTCGACAAGCGGGCTCAACAGCGGTGGCCGGTATGGCGCCCAGTCGATGGCGCGGTCGCCGTACACGTCGAGCGCGGTGCGCACGGTGCCCATGTCGACGCGTGGTAGTGCCACCACGACGAGGTGTGTCGTAAGCGGCCTGTCGTCCAGGCTGGAATCGCCATCCGACTCCCAAAGATTACGGTGAAAGGCGCTCGGCAGGGTCGCGAAGTCGGCCGCCGCCACACCCTCGGCCAACCGGTGCGTCTCCACGCTGTTGACGATCTGCTCGGCTAGTTCGAACGTGAACGCGCGGTAGTCGTCCCGGAGCCGTTGCAGCCGCATGAGCTGTCGAATTCCCAACTGCCGGTAGGTGTCGCCGAGCGCGTCGGAGAAGTATTGGATGGGCTCGGCGACCGGGTGCATCTTCGACGGTACGGTCGGAACCCACATCAGTGGTTTGAGGAGCGAGGAGTCTGCCTTTGTTACCGACTCATAGCGATGTGTGCGGTCGGCGAATGCCTGCCACTCCTGGCCGCAGGCCGGGCTCTTGAAGTAGCGTGGGGACATGAGTGCGAGAAATGATCGGCACGAGGAGAGCGCTTCGGAGAGCTGTCGGGGCCAACGCTCGCCGACCTGGATGCTCCGATCGACGAAGCCGACCACCGCATCGCCGGGCAAACCAGCCCGGAGTCGCACTTCCTTGCTGAGGTCCTGAAAGAAGCGCTGGACAAGTTCATCCTCCTCACCTCGCGCGTAACTGAGGAAGAAGTAGAGCACTTGACCTCCGAGGGTCGTGGCCCGTGGCCGGGCAGATCTGGATTGGTGATCCATCCTCACTGTGCGGGGGCGTGGCGCCGAGTATAGAGGGTCCCGTCACCGGGTACGGGTACGCGAATTGATCAATAACGGCTGGTGAAAGAACGAACCGAAACCGATCAAGAACGGGGCAGCACGACAGTCCGCCGGCCGGGCACCGCGAGCCGACGCCGCTACGTGCCACCCGAAACCGCGTCAGGAGACGGTCAGCCCGGGGCGGCAGCGCCCGGCGGCACGCCCGGCCCGTGCGGGAACCGCCTCCGGGTCACGGCGTGGTGGGCCCGCTGCCGTACCGGAAATCGTCCGTCGAGCCGTACACGGCCAGCCCCATCGCCGATAGTGAATCGTGCCCCGCGTTGCCGGCGACGAACGCCCGGAACGTGGTGTGTGCCGGCTCCGGCAGGTGGCGCCGGACATCGTCGAGAATCCGATTCAGGGTGCTGCCGAGGATCCGCGCGCTGTGGCTCACCGCGGCGAGGACGACGAGATTGTCGCGGGGGTCAGGCAGCCGGGCGTCCGCCATGCCGAGCGCCACGACCGCCCGGCGCAGCGGGACGACCGATCCGGTCCGGACCGCGACCGCCGCCATCCGCTGCCCGTACGCGCTGAGCACGCCGGCCGCCCTCGGCCGAACCGCCTCCAGCATCCGCCGCCGCTCGCCCGCCGGAGCCCCGAGGTAGTCGAGCACCACGGACTCCACCACGGCGTCCCGCCCGTCCGGCAGTCCGACCGCCGGATAGCCGTCGAACTGCCGGCCGAGCAGGTGCGCCACCGTGGGTTTCGACATCACCCGCCGATTCCTACCGCGGCGGCGGGACGAGGTGGTCGCCCTGCCACCGGTATCCGTTGTCCAGCAGTTGCTGGATCTCCCGCGCGAAGGTGGACGGCTCGTGCCGACCCTTGTGCCAGTAGTTTCCCTTGGTCAGCGAGCCCACGTAGACCGTACCGCGCTGGTTGACGATCGACTGGATCCAGGCGTCGTTGAGCTGTGCGTTCCACATCGGGCGCGGGATGTCGAAGAAGGTGTGTCCCGGCCATTCCCGGACGACGGCGTTCTCCGGCCAGCGGCCGATGACCGGCATGCCCTGGCTCGGATGCCACCGGTACTGGGCCGGCAGCACGTCGACCGGCGCGGGCACCGGTGCCCACACGTAGTCGCGGCAGGAGTTGTGCACCAGTACCGCACCGGCACCCGTGCCCACGTAGTAGGTGTGGTGCACGGCGACGGTGAGGTTGTGCACGGTGGCCGGCTCGGTCCGGTGCCCGGTCCGGGTGATCTGGACCCAGCTTCCGGTGCCGGTCCGCAGCCACTGCCCGGCGCGCAACTCGCCCGCCTGCACCCACTGCCGGAGGTCGGCCACCCAGAACGGGTGTTCGGCGGTGGCATGCAGCGTCGTCGGGGCCGCGCCGCCCCGGCCGTCGGGATCGACGGTGACCTCGACCAGGCGTTTGACGCCGGCACCGGTGAGGATGTCGGTGACCGGCTCGGCGCTGGTGGTGCCGGTGGCGGGATCGGTGGCCAGCACCCGGTCGCCGACCCGGACCTGCTCGATCGGGCGGCTCGTGCCGTCGGCGAGCAGCACCGGCGTACCGACGGTGAAGCTGTTGCGGCCGCAGAGCTTGATCGCCGAGACGAGCCGGGCGAAGGCGCCGTTCTGGGCCTGCGCCTCGACGGCGGCCCGCTCCAGCATGGCCGCAGTACGCACGCTGACCGCCGTACCGGCGACGATGCCGACTCCGGCCGTCGGCAGGCCGACGAGTTCCGGCGCCAGGATCGGGGTGAACGCCTGCAGCAGGGCCGCGCAGACGCCGACGCAGTAGGCGATCCCGACTGCGACGGCCACCCCGGCGAGCACCGCGATCTCGGCCGCCGCCAGTGCGGTGAAGAGCGCGGTCGCCATGGTCAGGACCGCCGTGACCAGGGTCAGCTCCTGGTTCAGCTCGAACTGTGGGTTCAGCACGTCTCGCAGGCAGGCGTCGTACGTCTGGCTGCCCTCCTGGTAGAGCAGCTCGCAGACGCCGGCGTTGAGGTAGGCGACCTTGGCAGGATCCTTGATGATTTTCTCGACGTTGCTGAGGCAGGTCTCCTTGTCGATGTTCACCGCCTCGCACCGCAGACCCTGCTGGTACGCCCACGCGGCCACCTCGTCGGCGGCGGCCCGCTTCGCGGCGTGGAACGCCTCCGCGTACGCGGCCCGGGCCTGTTCGGCGTCCTTCTGCGCCGCGATCGCCGCGTGGTACGCGTTCGTGGCGGAGGCGAACGCCTCGGAGGCAGAGCCGGCGGCGTGCTCGGCGGAGGCGTGCGCCCACGCCGCCGAGCGGGCGGCCCGCCTCGCAGAGGCGTTGGCCGAGTTCGCCGCCGCGACGGCGGTCCGGGCCGAGGCGGCGGCGCGGTTCGCGGCCTCCTGCGCCCGCGCGGCCGACTGCTCCGCCCGCCGGGCGTGGTCGGCGGCCCGAGCGGCCGACTCGGCCGCCTGCCGGGCGTAGTCGGCGGCCTTGCCTGCCTCGTTCCGGGCGGTGGCCGCCGTGGCCTGCGCCTCCAACGCGCTCTGCACCGCGACCGTGGCCACCTCGGCGGCCTGGGCCAGCAGCGCGGAGACCACCTCGTCGTGCGCGGCCGCGTCCTGGTCGCGTTGCGCGGCCGCATGCCGCTCGACATCCAGGAAGTGGGCCAGGAAGGCGGGTGGTCCGTCCAGCGCGATCTGCGCGGCGGCCTTGAGTTCCGGGCCGCTGCCGTCCGCTGCCAGGATCTGGTTGACCCTGACCCGCTGGTCGGCCGCTGCCGCGGTGAACCGGCCGACCTCCAGGAACTGCCGCAGCGCCGCGCCGGTGCCCGCGTCCAGCGCCCGCTGCGCGTGTTCCGCCGTGACCACGTCTCCGGCGTCCCGGGCCGCCGCCTGCACCTGGTTGACCGCCAGCCGGTCCTCGGTGGTACGCCCCGGGTAATCGCGGGTGCGGAGGAACTCCGCGACGTCCGCGTCCGAGCCGTCCAGCGCAGCCTGTGCGCCGGCCCGCATCGCCGGGCTGCCGGTGGCCATCAGGCCGGAGAGGGTCGCCCGGTCATCCTGGCCGGCCGCTGCCGCGACCCCGGAGTGCACGAACTCCAGCGCGATCGCGTCGGGGCCGGCCAGCGCGTCGAGCGCCGCCGCCCGGGTCCAGGCCCCGTCGGCACTGGCCAGTGCCAGGGCGACCTGCCGCGCGCTGCGTACCGCCACCGCTTCGGCCGTCGTCGTGTCGGTCGCCTCGGCGATCAGCCGGTCGACCTCTGCCGAGCGGCGGGCTGCCTGCGCGGCGTCCCAACCGGCCCGGACCTCCAGCCGGTTCACCTCGGCGGCGGCGGCGAGCGCGGCCTCACGGCCCTGCTCGGTGCTGATCCTCAGGCGTTCGGCGTCGGCGGCGCGGGCCGCCTCGTACACCACGTTGGCCTGGGTGGCCGCGTCGACGGCGGCCTCCGCGGCCCGGACCGCCGCGTTGGCGTGGTTGGTGGCCCGGACCGCCGCCTCGGCCGCGTTTCCGGCGTGGTCGGCCGCGTCCTCGGCGGCCGCCGCGGCGGCGTTCGCGTTCGCGGCCGCGCGGTTGGCCGCGTCCCGGGCCGCGAAGGCGGCGTTCGCGGCGGTGCCGGCGAAGGCGACGGCCGCCTGTGCCGCCCGGGTCGCCCGATCCGCGTTGGCCCTGGCCCGGGCGGCGGCGGCCCGGGCCACCGAGGCGTCGGCACCGGCGCTGGCCGCGAAGTTGCCCGCCTCGATCGCCGCCTCGGCCGAGTCGGCCGCGTGCTGGCCGGCCGAGGCGGCCGCCGATGCCGCCTCCCCGGCGTGCCGGGCCGCCACCCCGGCCGCGGCCGCCGCCTCGGCCGCCCGCTGCGCCCCGACGGCGATGTCCCGGGCGTAACCGGCGATGGCGCGCGCCTGGCTCGCCTTTGACGCGTCCGTCGCGGCCAGCGCCGCCGACTGGTACGCCCGGGACGCCGCCTGCCCGGCCCGGGACGCGGCCGTGGCCGCCCGCGCCGCGGCACCGGCGGCCACCCGGGCCGCCGCGCTCGCCGCCCGTGCCGCGCCGACCGCCTGCTGGGCCGCGTGCGCCGCCCGGTCCGCCGCGTCGGCGGCGCGCCGGGACGCGGCCGCCGCCTCGACCGCGTCGTCCTGGGCCCGGGCGGTCGCCTCCGCCGCCGCCCGCGCCGCCTGTCGGGCCGCCGCCGCCTCCGTCACCGCCCGGTCCGCCTCGGCCCGGGCGGCCCGGGTCTCCGCCTCGGCACGGGCGCCCGCCACCTCCGCGGCGCGGACCAGGTCGGTCAGCGTCTGCGTCTCCTGGTCGCGGGCTGCCGCCACCGCCCAGTCGACGTCGATGAACCTGGTCAGCGCCTCGACGGTGCCGGCGTCCAGCGCCCGCTGCGCGCCGATGCGCACCTGCGGGCCACCGGTCGACAGGATCTGGTTGACCCGCAGCCGCTGGTCGGTCAGGTGCGGCTGCCGCCACCCCGAGTCCAAAAAGGTGCCGAGCGCCGCCGGGTCCGTCGCGTCCAGCGCCCGCTGCGCGGCCGCCCGCAACTGCGCGCCGCCGGAGGCCATCATCTGGTCGACGCGTACCCGCTGGTCGGTCCACCAGGGCTGCTGCCAGCCGGATTCCAGGAAGGTGCCGAGCGCCGCCTGGTCGGTCGCGTCCAGCGTGCGCTGGGCGGCACCGCGTACCGCCGGGCCGCCGACGGCCATCATCTGGTTGACACCGAGCCGGTCGTCGACCCGGCCACGCTGGCTCCAGCCGGAGTCCAGGAAGGTGCAGATGTCCGCGTCGCCGCCGAGCAGCGCCTGCTCGGCGGCGACGCGCACCTGCGAGCCACCGGTGCGCCAGGCCATCACCACGGCGTCCCGGTCGCAGCCGGTGGCCGCCGGGTCGGCCTTGGCGGGCGCGGTACGCGGCACGCCGACCAGGGTGAGCAGTACGGCGAGCACCGTCAGGGCGGCGATCGCGGGGCGGCCTCGACCCGTGTGGACCGGTGTGATGCTCATCGTGACCACGTCTCCTCGATGTCGACCGGGTCAGGCGGGGACCCGCAGCTCCAGCAGGGTCGTCGGATCGTTGTTCGGGTCGGCGCCGATGCCGACCTGGGTGCTGCCGGACGGGTTGACGGTCACCGAGGTCGCCGAGCCCGAGTCCGTCGTCACGACGGCGGTCATCGGATGGCCGTGCCCCGGCTGCTGTCCGTCACCGCGGATCTCGTAGACCCCGGGCACCTCCAGCACGAGTCGTCCGACCGGCGCGGTCACCCTGAAGCAGATCAACCCGGCAGCGTTCGGCCCGATCTGCTCGGTGGTCCAGACCTTGACCACGCCGACGTTGCCCACCGGCGGAGTCGCGCAGTCGGCGAGCAGGATGTGGCCGTCACCGGAGACGAGCCGTACGTTCAGCGACGCCAGAATCGCCGCCGCGTCCGGATAGTCGAAGCGCTCCACGATGGAGGTCTCGTCGTCGGCGGCGGGTGACACCGTGACCGGCATCAGCGGGGCGGCAATATTCCGCCCCCGACCCACCACCCAGGCGGTGTGCCCGCCCGGCCGGTAGAGCAGCAGGTAGTTCGGGCCACCGGAGTGCTCGTCGTCGAAGGCGATGATCCGGTCCCTGCTGTCGGCCAGGTCGTAGCCGCCGATCCCGGCGTTGCTGCTGAAGACGGCGTTGAAGGTGTTGCCGGTGCCGTGCCGGAGGACGAAGACCGTGCTGGCGCCGGGGCGGTAGAGCACGAGGTGGTCGAGCTTTCCGGTGTGTTCGTAGTCGTAGGCGAGGAGTTGGTCGCGGGTGTCGGCCATGTTGTAGCCGCCGATGCCCTGGGTGGTGGTGTGGTAGACGGGGATGAAGGTGTGCTCGGCGGTGTGCCGGAGGATGAAGACGGTTTTCGAGCCGGGGCGGTAGAGGACCAGGTGGTCGGGTTTGCCGGTGTGGTCGTAGTCGAAGGCGACGATGCGGTCGGCGGCGCTCTTGAGGTCGTAGCCACCGATCCCGGCGTTGCTGCTGAAGACGGCGTTGAAGGTGTTGCCGGTGCCGTGCCGGAGGACGAAGACCGTGCTGGCGCCGGGGCGGTAGAGCACGAGGTGGTCGAGCTTTCCGGTGTGTTCGTAGTCGTAGGCGAGGAGTTGGTCGCGGGTGTCGGCCATGTTGTAGCCGCCGATGCCCTGGGTGGTGGTGTGGTAGACGGGGATGAAGGTGTGCTCGGCGGTGTGCCGGAGGATGAAGACGGTTTTCGAGCCGGGGCGGTAGAGGACCAGGTGGTCGGGTTTGCCGGTGTGGTCGTAGTCGAAGGCGACGATGCGGTCGGCGGCGCTCTTCAGGTCGTAGCCACCGATCCCGGTGACGCTGTTGAACACCGGCACGTACGTGTCGTCCGGCGCGTGCCGGAGGATGGCGATCCTGCCGGTTCCCGGCCGGTACACCACAAGGTGGTCCAGCTTGCCTGAGTGGTCGTAGTCGAAGGGCACCACCTGGTCGCTGTTGTTCAGCAGGTCGGAGCCGCCGATCCCGCTCGAACTGTGGTGGTAGGCCCGGAAGGCGCTGACGACGTCGGGAGTGTTCGAGGTGATCCAGCTCCGAAGGTTGTCGACGCGTACCGCGTCCGCACCGTGCCGGGTCCCGGTGACCGCGAGGCAGCCGCCCTGCCCGGAGGCGAGGCCGAGCCCGAGCAGTTCGGGTTCGCCGGACGCGGTGCGGAACACAGGGCCGCCGGCATCGCCGAGGCAGGCGCTCACCGGGTTGTCACCCTGCCCGGTCCAGCCGAACCGGTCGGCGTCGACGCTGCCGACGGCGGCCCGCGCCGCCTGCAACAGGTCGGGCACCCACTCGGTCGCGGTCCGGCCGTAGCCGGCGACGTGCACGGCGTCCCCGGGGGCGGGCGCCGTGCCGCTGAGTGGCACCGGGGCGACGTCGGTGACCCGCAGGGAGAGCTTGGCGAGCAGGACGTCCCGGTCGGGATGCGGCACGATCCGCACGACCGGCAGCGCCCGTCCGTCCGAGCCCGACAGGTCGGTACGGCCGACCGTCACCGTCGTGGGTTGGGCCGGTGCTCCCGTGCTCACGGAGGCGCCGCCGACGGCGAAGCAGCTTGCCGCCGTGATCACCCACCGTGGGGCGACCAGCGCACCGGTGCAGGCCCGCGCGCCGCCGACATTCACCTTTGCCACGAATCCCCAGGACCCGGCGGGTACCGCCGCCCCGCCGCTGACCGCGTGGGCCGGTGCCACCCCCCACGACGAGACGCCGACCAGTCCAACTATCAGCACAACCAGAAAGCGCCGCAGCACGCTGCCTCCCCCGCAAACGCACAGCCGGGTGCGCAACCCCACCCGTCCGATCCGATGATGCGAGCACCGCACCATGGCGCGGCTTCATCTCGGCTTCATCGCCGTGTCAGGAGGTGCGGCAGGGCCGGCAGGCGGTCAGCTTCTCCCGCTCTCAGCTCGGAGGTAGGCGAGGACGGCGAGTACCCGGCGGTGGTCGTCGGCGGCCGGTGCCGATCCGGCTGCCGTGGTCGGTGCTGCTCGTCGCCGTGACCGCGTGTGTGGTGATCGTCTGCGCGGCCGGCCTCGTCCCGGCAACGGTAGCCGGCGTCGCTCCCGATGGTGCTCCGGTGGCGGTCGGGAGGCGCCGGTGTGCAGCCGAGGGAGAGCAAGTCAGGAGGTGAGCCATGCCGGCGCCGGTGACCAGGATGGACGGGCGTCAGCGCACGACGTGCATCCGGCCGAGACGGCCGTGGCGACGATCTGGGAGCCGTTCCACCGGGAGGATGAGATGCCCATCGAGGACCTCGATCCGGAGAAGCTGGACGCCCGCGAACTCGCCCTGCTCGTCAAGGCGACCTCTACCGAGGAGCTGCGGGAACTCATGTGTGGGAGCCGGCGCCGGGCCGTGCTGGACACCGTGCTCGCGCGGATGCCGGGCGTCTTCCGGGGCGACCGGGCCGGCGGCACGTCGGCGGTGGTGCACTGGAGGATCGGCGACGGCCCGGACGGTGCCGTGGACGTCTACGAGATCGTCATCGACGGTGGTGCCTGCGCGCTGTCGACCGCGCCACAGCGGCAGCCGAAGCTCACGCTGACGGTCGGTGCGGTCGACTTCCTCCGCATGGTCACCGGAAACGCCCACCCGGTGACACTGGCGATGAAGGGAAAGCTGAAGACGAAGGGCGACCTCGCCCTGACCGCGAGATTTCCACAGATGTTCGACATTCCGCGGGTCTAGGGCTTCGGCAGCAATTCCCTCCGCTGACACCGGTGGTTCTGTCGGGGTGTCGGTTCCGCCCGGAGAGCCGCAATACCGGAGATGCGGCGGGCCTGGGCCGCGTGCCAGGGTGATCCAACGAGAATGCGCCGGCAATCGGCCGGCCTTTCGTGCGTAACACGATGGGAGGCGAGACGAGAATGACGATTACCGGGCCCGCGACAGCGGCCACGGACGCCGATCGCGCAGCGATAGCGGCGGTCCCCGCACGCATGGTGGAGATCTGGGCGAAGCACGATGCCGACGCATTCGCCGAGCTTTTCACGCCGGAGGGCGTCCTTATTCTTCCTGGTGTCTACCGGAAGGGGCGCGACGAGATCCGCGCGTTCATGGCGGCGGAGTACGCCGGCGCCTACCGGGGCACCCGCGTGACGGGTCAGCCCGTCGAGGTCGTCCCGCTCGCGCCCGGCGCGGTGGCGCTGACCACCGTGGGCGGGGTGCTGGCTCCAGGCGAGTCGGAACTCTCCGCCGAGGCGGCCATCCGGGCGTCCTGGATCTTGGTGAAGCGCGGTGACGCGTGGTTGCTGGCCGTCTACCACAACTGCCCGCGCGACCCGGCCCGATAGCTCAGAGGAGCCCGACAGCTCAGAAGAGCCCGACAGCTCAGAAGAGCCCGACAGCTCTGATTCCGCCCGCTAGCCCAGGAGAGGTGGCAGACGTATGAACGAGACAGGAGTGGTCCCGGACCTCGTCGCGGAGGGCGACGAGGTGGACCGCATGGTGCGGGGACTCGACGCGCCCGAGTGGAGGCTGCCGACCCCGGCGCCAGGCTGGACGATCGCCCACCAGATCGCCCACCTGGCCGCCACCTTCCGGATGGCGGCGCTGGCGGTGGCGGATCCGGACCGTTTCACCGCGATGACGGCGCGGCTCGGTGACGACTTCGACGCCAACGTGGCGCACGCGTTGGCGGAGTTTCTGGCCGAGCCGCCGGACGTGCTGTTGACCCGCTGGCGTGCCGAGCGCGCCCGTGCGGAGCAGGCTCTGTCGGCCGTGCCGCCGGACCACGTCGTGCCCTGGCTCGTCCGCCCGTTGCCCGCGGCTGTGCTCGCATCGGCCGGTCTCATGGAGCTGTTCGGGCACGGCCAGGACATCGCCGACGCGCTCGGCGTACGGCGGGAACACACCGACCGCGTCGGTCACCTGGTCGCCTTCGCCGTCCGCACCTGGGACTTCGGCTACCAGGCGCGAGGCCTCATCACTCCGGACATCGCGCTTCGCTTCGAGCTCACCGCGCCCTCGGGCACGGTGTGGACGTTCGGCCCGGCCGGGGGCGAAAACCGGATCAGCGGCCCGGCGGTCGACTTCTGCCTTCTGGTGACCAGGCGCCGGCACCGCGACGATCTCGGCCTGACGGCGACGGGCGCCGAGGCCGACCGGTGGCTCGACATCGCGCAGGCGTACCGCGGGCCGGCCGGTCCGGGGCGGCGCCCCGGCCAGTTCGCGGCGCCGGTGGGGTGAATCGGGTCGCGACGCCGTGAACCGAGGTCGCCCGCGCTCACCGGTGCGCGGGCGACGCCGCGTCGAACCGCTCGGCCGCGAAGTGTTCCTGTGCCATCCGGCGCACGGTCGCGAGCGCGGCGTCGAGCAGAACCATCCGGATCACCGCGGCGGCCCGGTCGGCGCTGGCGCCCTTCGACGGGAGCAGGTCGAGCTCCTGGAGGACGAGCCGCTCGGCCGCGGCCGCGTACGGGCTGAAGAACTCCATGTCGCAGTCGCAGCCGAGATGGCGCAGTGTCACCACGACGTGCGCCAGCCTGCCGGCCACCTCCGGGTCGACCTGCCAGCCCAGCCGCTGGATGAATCCGTCGACGTCGGAGCGTGCGACGCCTATCCCCCTGACGGTGTCGACGGGCGGCTGCTCCGGAAAGCGCGCGCGGTTGACGACCTCGTACAGGTCCGGAACCGACAGCTTTTCGTCGTTAATGGCTGCGAGCAGCTCGCCGACGGTGGAGAGGTCGAGTTGGCCGATGTTCGTGAAGGCCCTGATGAGGCGGATCCGGTACAGGTGCCTCTCGTCGTACTCGGCCTGGTTCCGCTGGGTCGGTACGCCTCTGGGGAGCAGGCCCCTGCGTAGGTAGAACTTGATCGTGGCAACTGGTACTCCGGTCCGCCGGCTGAGGTCGGAGATGCGCATCAAGCCCCCCGCAGGTGTTGCTTATGGTTCCTGTGGTGCCGCACCGCACCTGGTTGAGCTCGCCAAGATTATCAGTGACGTCAATACGTTCCTTTGCGTTGGTATTGATGGCCTTGCCCGGAATGATGATTTCCACCCGGGTGGAGTCTTCCGTGGTGGACCGGGTCGCCGTGCCGGGTGACGGGTCGGGGTCGGGAGCTGCGGCCAGTGCCGTGTTCCGGGCGTCGAGCAGGGCCAGTAGTACGGGTGGGTCCAGTGTGCCCGCCGGCTTGAGGGCCAGGTCTGCCTGGATGAACGTGTCACGACCGATGGTCAGTGGACCGTTCGTGGCGACGGAGACCGAGCCGTCGGAGCCGTCCGGCTCGCCGATCGCCGCTCGCGGGTCGCCGGTCACCTCCTGTGCCAGCAGATACCACATTCCGGGCGGCACGCTGTCGAACCGGTACTGGCCCGGCCCGGACAGAATCGCGCACCGCACCGGCCGCCCCTGAGGAATTCGGTCGGGAAAGAGTCCGACGAAGATGAGACTGCTTTTTTCCTGCTGGGCCGGCCACACCCGTCCGGAGACCCGACCGGACGAGCGGCCGTCCATGCTGGCGTGCGGATCGAGAGATATGTGCGGCGCGAAGCCGGACCGCTTGCGATAGGCTGTCGGCGACATCCCCACACTTCTGCTGAAACGGGTACTGAAGGTGCCGACACTGTTGTATCCGACGCGGACACTGATGTCTGCTACATTTAACGTGGTCGACACCAGAAGCTGTTTTGCCCGCTGCAATCGCAGAGCCGACAGGAAGCGACCAGGAGAGACGCCGGTGGCGCGTTGGAATATCCGGGTGAAGTGGAATTTGCTGAACATCGCCGCACGCGCGATGTCGTCTACCGTGAGCTGTTCTCCGAGATTCTCGTGCATGGCGGCGATGGCGCGCCCCACGGCCTGCTCGATCGGGTTGTCCACTCCTGCTCCTCTCGAGGTCTCGAATGGTCGCCTTTATCAAATTACCCAAAAGCGTCGACAATGGCCGAACCAACAGAGAGTCGAGAGCAGACAAGGCCTGACGGCCCCGGCCGCCCGTCGGCGTCAGTCAGTGGGTGGATAACAGAACGATTGTCGAAGCTCCTGGCCCCCGGTGCTTCAGGCTTGCTTGTCCCCGTCGACGAGTTGCGCCACATCGAGGTTAACTTAACGAGCCCCGTCGCAGCAACACCCGGATTTATAGATATCTATACCTGCGCAATCGCGAAGTGGAAATTGGATAGCGGTGCGCACCACTTCGCCGGGCGTAGCTGCCACGTCATCGTCCGGAAACGTTCAGGTTAATTCTGCCGTCCCGCCGGCGGTGCCGACTCGGCCCGCCACAACCGGGTGCCGATGGCACGCGCCGCGGCGAAGCTGGCCCACGACGTGAATTGGACCAGTCCCGCCTCGTCGAGACCGCCGCGGACCTCGTCGACTAGCTGGTCGGTCACCCGGTAGGGAGCGAAGGCGGTGAGCAGGCCGAGCCGGGCGGTCGCGCGGTCACGGGGCGGCACGCCCCCGATCGCCTCGTCCAGCCAGCCCGGCGTGCGGAACCCCGGTTCGACGCCGACCCGGCCGGCCAGCGTGGTCAGCACCAGCTCTCGTACCTCTGCGGTCGCGGTCCGCCGCCCGCCCTCCTCGAAGGCGGCGGCGGCCCGGGCGAAGGCCGCCGCGACCGGCGGCCGACCGGCGGCCCAGGACAGCTCCGGCGGCAGTGCGGCGTCGGGCAGGAGGTCCAGCGAGGTGCCCGGCGCGGGACGCCGGCGCGCCAGGCTCCCCATGACCAACCTGGCTCCCCGGCGCACCACACCCAGCGCCGGGGCCGGCACCGGCGGCAGCGGCGACTCGGTGAGGAAGAGGCTGACCATCCGGTTGAGGTAGTGGAAGGTCACCGCCACCCCGATGACCTCCGGTGCCTGCCCGGGCGGAAAGGGCGCCGGCCGGCCGGTGGCTTCCGGCGTCCCGCTCGCCGTGACCCAGCCGACCAGCTCGCGCAGTCGCGGGTCGGCGACCGCATCGGGCCGGCCGGCGACGATGGCGGCGGCGTCCCGCCCGGACGACAGGCCCGCCATCGCCGCCCCGTGCACCTCGACGCAGTACGGGCACCGGTTGGCGACCGACACCGCCGCCGCCACCGCCTCCTTGACCGACCGGCTGACCAGGCCACCCGCCAGTAGTGACTCCCGCAGCATCAGCCAGCTCGCCGCCAGCGCCGCCGGTGCGGGCGCGTGCAGCCCGATCGGCGGTGCCACCATGCCGAAGTCGGCCTCCATCTGCCGGTACACCCGGGCCACCGGCCCGGTCTCGGTGCCCGGCGCGACCGGGGCGACGTGCCGGATGTGCGCCGCGGACGCCCGGCGCGCGACGCGTGCGAACAGCGATCCCACGGCGCACCCCCGTCATGCCGTCCGGGCCAGGGCGACCGGCGGGGCCGTGCCGGTGCCGGGTCCGGGTGCGCCGTACCGCACCGCGACACCCCGCTCCTGGGCCGCCCGGACCACGCCGGGCATGGCCCGCTCCGCCAGCGCCGCGATGGTGAGCGCCGGGTTCACCGTCAACGCCCCCGGCACCGCCGAGCCGTCGGTGACGAAGATGCCCGGATGCCCGCGCAACTCGTGCCGGTCGTCGAGCGCCGAGGTCTCCGGGTCGTCCCCGATCCGGCAGGACGCCAGCGGATGCACGGTGTACGCGCCGACCAGGTCGTTGGTCCACGGCGCCACCCGCGCCAGGCCGTCGCGTTCGAGGATGTCCTTCACCTCGGCGTCGGCGAGCGACCAGCCGCGCCAGGTGTTGGGGGTGGGCCGGTACCGCAGCGGCCCGTCGCCCAGCATCTGCATGGAGAGCCGGTGTGCGTTGCCGGTCTCCGGCGGCGGCCCGAAGACACCCTCGTTGTCGTCCTCGGACATCGTGAAGACGGTCAACCACGACTGCCAGCGCCGCAGCATCTCCTTCTTCTCCAGACCGAACCAGGACGGGCCGGTGGCGCCGGGTACCTGGGCCAGGATGGTGCCGAGCCCCGGCGGAAAATACAGCTGCTCCAGCGAGAAACGCTCGTACTCCGGCAGCCGCCCGTCGAGCCGGTCCCAGCTCGCCACCGTCGGTCCGCGGCCGATCTGGTACGCGGCGTAGGCGTGCCCGCCCGGCCGCGACAGTCCCAGCACCTCACGCACCCGGTCCTCGTCGAAGACCGCCGTGTTGAGGCGTTCGCCGTTGCCCGAGAAGTACCGGCCCACCGCGTGCGGCATCGGGCCGAGGGCGGCCTCCGAGCGCTGGAGGATCACCGGTGTCGCGCCGGCACCCGCCGCGAGGACCACGAGCTTGGCGTCGATCGCTCCGCTGTCGTGCAGGATCCGGTAGTCCTCGGCGTCGACGATCCGGTAATGCACCCGGTAGCCACCGTCGTCGTTCCTGCTCAACTGCTGAACCTCGTGCAGCGGCCGGATCTCGGCGCCGTGGGCGAGCGCGGCCGGCAGGTAGTTGAGCAACAGCGACCGCTTGGCGTCGAACCGGCAGCCGGCCATCATCCAGTTGCAGTTGACGCACTCGTCCAGGTCGACGGCGGCGGGCGGCGGGTTGGCGGTGCGGCCGGCGTGCGCGCAGGCCGCCGCGAAGAGGCCGCCCGCGTAGGGCACCCTGTCCCAGGACTGCTGTGTGACCGGCAACGCCTCGGCGACGCGGTCGTACCAGGGGTCGAGCCGCTCCCTGCTGATGGCCGCCGGCCACATCCGGCGGCCGATGCTGCCGTGCCGCTCGAAGACGAACCGCGGGGCCCGGGGCATCGTGGCGAAGTAGACCACGCTGCCGCCGCCGACGCAGTTGCCGCTGAGCACGCTCATCCCGTCCCCGACCACGAAGTCGAAGACCCGGGTGTAGGAGGAGCCCAGCTTGTAGTCGTGGTCGAACTCCTCCGCCCTGAGCCAGGGTCCGCGCTCCAGGACCACGACGCGGGCTCCGCCGGCGGCAAGGTGGTAGGCCGCGATGGCGCCGCCGAAGCCGCTGCCGATCACGACGACGTCCGTCGACTCCGTGGCTGTTGTCATGCTGGATCACCTGTCACCGTCGTCTGTGGATGATGTGGGGCCAGGGCCCGTCCGTACGAGTACTCCGGAAACCGGAAAAGGCCCTCGGTATCCGGCGGAAAATAGCCGATCGTCAACAGTCCGGGGTGCCTATCGGCGAATGCCTCGGTGGTGCTGATGTGCGCGGCGCTGTCGAATGCCATGTTGCTGAAGAGTGCCAGCGCCACCCACATCTGTTTTTCGGGATGCTCCGGTGCGGTGAGTTCCCGCACCAGCGCGGTGCGGTGCGCGAAGGGCAGCGCGACGAAGGCGGGTACCTCCTCGTCGAGGCGGAGACCGTGCGTCGCGGCGTAGCCGGTGGCGTGGTCGTTCAGGGTGTAGAACAGCGAGTCCAACGCCTCCGCCAGCCCGCCTCCGGGCTGTTCGAGCAGGTCGAGAGCGCCGGCCGCGACGGCACCGCCGGTCGGGTCGGCGCCCGCGACGGCCCGGTCGTCGGGCGAGCGCTTCGTCCCCGGGACGATGGTGTCGGCGAACGCCTCTATGGTGGCGGTGCGGGCCGGCCCCGCGTCGTGTTCGTCGGGCTGCACGGCATTTTCTCCTCTCGTGAGGGAGTCTGTCGTGGATTTGAAAGACGGGCTCGGATGGTCGGGACATTCCGGTCCGTCAGTCGACAATCCTCCCGATACAGAGGTGGGAAATCATCTTCTGCGTTGCGCTGGACACGGGTGCCGGAAAGCCGTGCCCGGGCCGCGACAGCGCACGGCGGAAGACGGGATTTCGACAGGGCCGCGGCACGATGGGATGAGCTGTCCACGTTATCGGATTAGGAGCACGGTATGCCGATGCTCGGTTCGCTGCGCCGTTTGGCGTTGACGCCGTCCTTTGCCGGGGTGGGTTTCTCCGCGCGCGGCTTTCCGGTCCGGGCCACCGACGCGACCCGCCGTCTGGAGGCGATCCCGCAGGCGGTCCTCTGCGGCTTCGAGTGGGCGATCGAGGTGCGGGCCGGCTGGGAGGTGGAACGCCGGCTGGAGATGGTGGAACCCGAGCTGCGGGGGTTCGCGTACGAGGGCGCCGCGATGGCGTACACGGTGCGCGACGCGATGGCGGGCGGTCGTGGCCACCGGGCGCGGGACCTGCTGCGCGGAGCCGGCCGACCGCACACCTTCCTCACGTACATCGGCATCGGTTTCGCGATGGCCCGGTTGCCGCGGGTCCTGTGGCGCAACGTGCTGCCCGACCTGAGCGGAGTGCCGTACTACCCGACCATGAGCTGGCTGGCCGTCGACGGGTACGGCTTCGACCGCGCCTACTTCGAGACCGACCGCTGGGTCACCCGGCAGCGCCGGCCGGCGCCGTACCCGTGGCAGGGGCGGGCCGACTACTTCCCGCGCGCCGTCGACCAGGGCATCGGCCGAGCTCTCTGGTTCATCCACGGTGGCGTGTCGCCGGACGTGGCCGCGGCCGTGCGGCGCTTCGCCACCGGCCGCCAGGCCGACCTGTGGAGCGGTGTCGGCCTGGCGGCCACCTTTGCCGGCGGCAGTGACGCGGGCGGCCTCGCGGTGCTACGCCGGGCGGCCGGTGACAGGCTCCCGCAGCTGGCGCAGGGCGCGGTCTTCGCGGCCAAGGCCCGGGACTTCGCCGGCTTCGTGCCGGCACACACCGAGCTGGCGACCGGGATCCTCACCGGAATGGCCGTCCGGGCCGCGGCGGCGCTCGCCGACGACGTGGCGGCGGACGGCTTCGCTGCCGGTCCCGAGCCCGCCTACGAGATCTGGCGGCAGCGGGTCGAGGCGCAGCTGGCGTCCCAACTGCACGGCACCCGGAGCGAGCGGTAGCGCCCGGTGGCGCCGGCCGGTCCGTCACGGTGCGAGCGGCCGGCGCAGCCACAGTAGCGCCAGCACGCCGAACGCGACGATCCCGTCGACCACGAGCAGGAACGCGCTGACCGGATCGATCTCGTGTGGGTGGTCGCCGATGGGTATGGCGGCCCGCAGCGGCGCGGGCGGCTCGCCGGTGCCGACGCTGAAGCGCAGCAGGCCGGAGGCCGCACCGCCGCCGGTGAACTCGACGTGGTAGGCGACGACCACGTCGCCCGGGGCGTCGACCGCGATCGGCTGCCAGACGGTCCGGCCGGGCCCCACCACCGGGCTGCCGGTGGTCAGGGCGGAGCCGCTGCCGTCGAGTACGGAGACGTGGGCCTCCGCCGGTGCTTCGGAGAAGGTCAACCGTACGCCGCGGGGCCCGGCGGTGAGCACCGCCTGGTCCCGCGGCTCGCTCGAGACGAGACCGCCCCCGGCGGCGGCGGCCGCCGGCACCGCCAGCAGGACGGCACCGGCGACACCGAGCAGGGCCAGCGCGAGCGGTGCTGCGGCGCGGGACGGCATGACCGGTCAGGCCGCCGACGGCGCGGGCTCGCGGGAACTGCCCCGGGCGACACAGCTGCACGTGGTCGCGGCGAGTTCGTCCCGGTTCGGACGCAGGTGTAGGTACATCGCGATCACCATCGGGATGAACACCACGGAGTTGTAGAAGAGGTGCAGCTCGACCCGGGCGAGGACCAGCTGGACGACGCTCGTCGGCTGGGCCGCGCCGAAGAAGGTGACCCCGGCCTGCGCCTGGATGAGCAGCAGCAGATGCTCGATGTGGTGCCAGAACTGGATGACCAGCGCCACTGTCCACCACGTCCGGGCCCGCCCGACGAAGCCCGGCCGCAGCAGGAAGAGGCCCACCAGCATGACGAGCGCGTAGCCGTAGTGCAGCCACTCGGAGGTGACCAGCCAGGGGAAGAACTGCCCCAGCACCCCGCGCGCCTGTGGTCGTGGCATGCCGAGCACCCAGATCTGGTACGCCTGTACCAGGTGTTCGGCCCAGTGCGCGATGACGACGAAGAGGTAGAGGTTCAACGCCGCCTTGTGATGGCTGCCGTTGATCCGAGCGATCGGTCCAGATGGCGGGGCGACCGCCGAACCGCTGACCATGGGTGTCTCCTCCCGCGGTGAACTACCGGTTCCGGCCGACCGTAGCCGCCCCCTCGGGGCCGCCCGTTATCTCAGGTTGCGCAGTGCCGGCCGGCCGGAGCGCATCCTGAGAGAACACCGTCGCGCTCCGTCACCGCATGCTGTCGGTTACGGGAAGTGTCGGGTACCGCAGGGGAGGCGCGATGACCCGCCGAATGACCGCCGAGGCCGGACGAGCCAAGGCGACGGAGACGACGGGAACGACGGAGACGACGGGAACGACGGGAACGACGGGAACGACGGGAACGACGGGGACCGCACGCCCGGCACCGCGCGCGACCTCCATGTTGGTCAACGGCCACTTTCCGCGCCGGCGGTGGCTGGTACTCGGGCTGAGCGTCCTCGGTGGCTTCCTGCTCACCGTGGTCTGGTCCGCGGAGTTCGTCGACCGGACGATCGGCGACGGCGTGGCGGACACGCTGCTCGGCCACGATGCCCGGGAGACCCCGATCGCGGGGATCGGCGCCGGGTTGGCGTTCGCCCTCGTCTCCGGACTCGCCGGCACCTTCACGGCCTGCAACATCGCCGCGTTCGGTGCGGTGGCCCCGATGCTGGGCACGGGTGGGCGCTGGAGCCGGCTGCGGCACATGTTCGCGCCACTGGGCTGGCTGTCGGTGGGAATGATCGCGGTCTCCGCCAGCTACGGCGCGGTCGTCGGGCTGGTCGGCACCGCGATGCCGCAGTTCTCGACGGCCGCGAACACCCCCGGCGGGCTCTCCGCCCGCAGCGTCCAGTCGTTGCTGGTCTTCGGCGTCATCGGGCTCGCCATGACCTACCTGGGCCTTGCCGCCCTCGGCATCGTCCCCGACCCTTTCGCGCGGGTCTCACGGCGGTTCCCGAACGCGCCGATGGTCTTCCTGGGTGCGCTGATCGGCGGGTTCCTCATCGGACGCCCCTTCGCGCTGTTCCGGCAGATGTTCCGGGACGCGGCGGAGAGCGGCAACCCGCTCTACGGCGCGCTCGCGTTCACGTTGCAGTCGATCGGCAACATCCTGGTGATGGCGGTGCTCTTCGCCATCGTGGCGCTGGTCAGCGGATCGGGCCTGCGGCGGTGGCTCGCCGCCAGGCCGAGCCGGATCGCCACCGTCACCGCGGTCGCGCTCCTGGCGGCCGGCGTCTTCACGTTCCTGTACTGGGACGTCCGGCTGCTGGCCCGCCGCGAGATCATTCCCTGGTACCCGACCGCGCCATGGGCGTAGCTACGCCGGTCGCACACCCGCGGTAGGTCATCGAGGGCGCGCAGGAGGGGAAATGGTTGCCGGTCGGGTTATCTCGTCTGTCGTCCAGCGGCAGGTCAAGTACGTCAGGACCGTCCCACCCGGGAACGCCGACGGGCTGGTCGAAGCGGTCTACCGGCAGGTGGCGGAGGAAATGCGGCTGGTGGTGCCGCCGGTCCTGCTGCACTCGCCCGCGCCGGAGGCGCTGGCCGGGTACTGGATGTTGATGCGGGAGCCGTTGCTGGCCGGAGGCGCCGTCGACCGGCTCGGCAAGGAGGCGGTCGCCGCGGCCGTGTCGGTGGCGAACATCTGCCCGTACTGCGTCGACATGCACAGCATCGGCATCTACGACCTCGCCACCGAGCACGACGCCGAGGCCGTCGCGGGCGACCGGGTGGACGAGGTCGCCGACCCCCGGATCCGGGACCTGGCGGCGTGGGCCCGGACCGCGCACCAGCCGGACGAGGCGGCGGTACGGCCGCCGTTCTCGCCGCCCGAGCGCGCCGAACTGGTGGGGGTGACAGTGGGCTTCCACTACCTCGGCCGCATGGTCAACGTCTTCCTGGCGAACTTCCTCATCCCACCGAGGCTTGGCCCGCGGGCCCGACGCCGGGTCAAGCACGGGATCAGCCTGCTGCTCAGCGCGTCCCTGCGGGAGGTGCATCCGGCGGGCCGCTCGCTGCCGCTGCTGCCCGAGGCACCGCTGCCGCCGGACGCCGGCTGGGCGGCCGGGCGACCGGAGATCGCCGAGGCGGTGGCCCGGTCGTACGCCGCGTTCGAGCGCGGCGGCGAGCGGACCCTGTCGCCGGCGGTGCGGCAGCTCGTGACCGACCGGCTCGCCGGCTGGCGGGGTGAGGAGGCGGGTCTGAGCCGCCAGTGGTGCGAGCGGCTCGTCGCCGGACTACCGGCGGCCGACCGGGCCGCCGGGCGCCTGGCGCTGCTGACCGCATTCGCCTCCCATCAGGTGGACGAGGACACCGTGCGGGAGTTCCGCCAGACCGAGCCGCGGGACGTCGCACTGGTCGAGGCGGCAGCCTGGGCGAGCTACACCGCCGCGCGGCGGATCGGCGCCCTTCACGTCGCCGACCGCGTTCACTGATTTCGTCGACCAATTATTTGCGCAGGCTCCACCATTCGTCTCACCGGGTGCTTTCTGCTCGGAAACAATGACGAGAGCATCTTTGAAGAAAACCGCAGCAAGGCGGAAGAAGACTCGATTCGGGTTGCTCTGCGAAGCTTGGTCGCAAACCACCGACCAACGGCCACCGAGATGCCTTGGGGGTAGAGTTGACAAGTGTTTGGCGAGGGCTGCGGCGGCGCATTCTGACCCCGAGTACCTCAGCAACCAGACTGGACGTACGCGGCTTCCATGAGAAGGACGCGGCCTCCAAGGAATTACTGGAGACGATAGGTCGCACCTTTCTTACCGGCTTCTCTCATGCGGCGGAGGCGCGTACCACGGCCGAGGCGGAAGTGGGACTCGAACGGGTCGCGATGCGCTTTCGCGGATTCGCGTACGAGGGTGCCGCGATGGGTTTCGCCATTCGTGACGCACTGCCGTTCAGTCGGGGCGACAACGTTTCCCGCTTCCTTGCCGGGCGGGGACACTGGCACCGCTACATGGCCTATGTGGGCATCGGCTGGGCGATGGCGCGGCTGCCCCGGGCACGCTGGTCGCGGATCGTGCCGACCGACCCGGTCCTGCGCTGGCTCGCGCTCGACGGGTACGGCTTCCACCAGGCGTACTTCCACACCCGGCGGTACGTGCACGAGCACTACCAGCACGACCGCTTCCCCTGGCCGGCCGACGGCCCCCGCCGGTACGCGAGTCGGGTGCTGGACCAGGGCGTCGGCCGGGCGCTCTGGTTCGTCTGCGGCACCGCCCCCGATCTCGTCGTCAGGACGATCGAGACGTTTCCGCGGCACCGGTGGCCGGACCTGTACTCAGGCGCCGGCCTCGCGGCCACCTATGCCGGCGGGGCGGACGAGTCCGAGCTGAGGTTCCTGTGGGACGCGGCCGGGGAGTGCCGCCCCCAGCTCGCCCAGGGTTCGGCCTTCGCCGCCGCCGCCCGGATGCGCGCCGACCTGGTCGTGCCGCACAACGAGGTCGCCACCCAGGTCTTCTGCGGGATGTCGGCGGTGGAGGCCGCCCGGCTGAGCGACGGGAACCGCCCGGACGCCCCGGTGCCCGGCGACGAGCCCGCCTACGAGGTGTGGCGGCGGCGCATCGCCAACGAGTTCGTCTCTATCGGAAGGTGCTAGCACATGGCTCACACAGCTGGCTGGCTGCGCAGGCAGCTGCCCGGGATCGTCGCGGTCGCCCTGATGGCGACACTGTTCCAGGCGGCCCGGCTACCCGCCGCCTCCTCCGCCGAACTGGAGAGTATGGCGAGCCGGTTCGGGTTCACACCCTACGCGGTGGCGATGCCGGGCGGCTTCCCCCAGCAGACCGTCCGCAAGGTGAACAAGGACTACCGGCACATCGACGCCTGGATCTCCTCGGTCGGCGCCGGCATCGCCATGAACGACCTCGACGGCGACGGGCTCGCCAACGACCTCTGCATCAGCGACCCGCGCATCGACCAGGTCGTGGTGACCCCGGTGCCGGGGGCGCGGGCGGACCGGTACGCCCCGTTCGCGGTGGACCTCGCGGCGGTGCCCGCCGCGCGGGCGTCGGCGCCGATGGGGTGCGTACCGGCCGACTTCAACGAGGACGGGCGGATGGACCTGCTCGTCTACCTGTGGGGACGCACGCCGATCCTCTACCTGGCCCGGTCCGGGGCCACCGTCCTCGACCCGTCGGCCTACCAGGCGGTCGAGCTGGTGCCTGGGGCGAGCGGGCGCGGCTACGCCGGCCCGCTCTGGAACACCAACACGGCCGCGGTGGACGACTTCGACGGCGACGGCCACCTCGACATCTATGTCGGTAACTACTTCCCGCACGGTCCGGTGCTGGACGACACCAAGGCCGGCGGGGTGGCGATGAACCGGTCGATGTCGCACGCGTTCAACGGTGGCGAGGACTACCTGTTCCGGTGGACCGGTGCGACCTCGGGGGCGCAGCCCACGGTGACCTACGAGATGGTCTCGGACGCCCTGCCGAGAGACGTCTCCAAGGGCTGGGCGTTGGCGTCCGGCGCCAACGACTTCGACGGCGACAACCTGCCGGAGCTCTATCTGGCGCACGACTTCGGCCCGGACCGCCTGCTCTACAACCAGTCGACCCCGGGCCAGTTCAAGTTCTCGGCCGTCAAGGCGCCCCGGGAGGCGTTCGTGCCCAACTCCAAGCGGGTGGGTGCGGACTCCTTCAAGGGCATGGGCGTCGACTTCGGCGACATCGACGGCGACGGTCTCTACGACATGTACGTCAGCAACATCACCACCACCTTCGGACTGGAGGAGAGCCACTTCACGTTCGTGAACACCGCGCAGAACGTCGACGACCTGCGCGCGCGGTTCGACGACGGGAAGGCACCCTTCGAGGACCGCAGTGCGCCGCTCGGCCTCGCCTGGTCCGGCTGGGGCTGGGACGTGAAGCTGGCCGACTTCGACAACAGCGGCGAGTTGCAGGTGGCCCAGACCACCGGCTTCCTCAAGGGCGAGGTCAACCGCTGGCCCCAGCTCCAGGAGCTGGCGATGACCAACGACGGCCTGCTCGAACACCCGTCCTTCTGGCCCCGGCTGGAGGCGGGCGACGACATCGGCGGCGCCCAGCGGCTGCACTTCTTCGTCAAGGACCGGAACGGGCGCTACACCAACCTGGCCGAGCAGCTGGGCCTCGCGGTGCCGGTGCCGACCCGGGGCATCGCGACCGGTGACGCCGACGGTGACGGCCGGCTGGACTTCGCGGTCGCCCGGCAGTGGGACGCGCCGGTCTTCTACCGCAACCAGAGCCCGTCCCCGGGCGCCTTCCTGGGCCTGCGGCTCACCCACCCGGCCGCACCGACCACCGGCACCACCGGCACGACGGGGGCCGCCGGTACGACCGGCACGCCGTCTGCCGCGGGCGGTACCGACGAGGCGGCGCCGCCCGGCGCCACCGAGCCGGCGACGACCCCGGAGCCGGCGGACGCGCTGCCGGCACCCGGGTCACCGGTGGTGGGCGCGCAGGTGACGGTCACCACCGAGGACGGGCGGACGCTGCTCGGCCGGGTGGACGGCGGCAGCGGGCACTCCGGCAAGCGCAGCCACGAGGTGCACATCGGGCTGGGCCGCGACGTCGGCGGACCCGTGCAGGTCCACCTTCAGTGGCGGGACCGCGCCGGGCAGGTGCACCGGCAAGACCTTCGACTGGACCCGGGCTGGCACGCGCTCGAGCTCGGTACACAAGCGCTGGAGAGGTAGGCGGAGATGGCCGAGAAGACCAAGAATCCACCCCGGCACGACCCAAAGGTGATCAAGGCGCTGCGCAACTTCGCCATCTCGATCACCGTGTTCAACGTCCTCGGTTACACGGTCTTCGGCTTCGAACAGCCCTGGACCTGGCCGTTCATCGCGATCCTGACCGGATACACGATCGAGATCGTCCTGGAGATCATCGGTGCCCGCTCGGAGGGGCGGGCCCCCCGGTTCCTGGGCGGCGGGGTACGCGGGGTGGTCGAGTTCCTCTACCCGGCGCACATCACCAGTCTCGCGCTCAACATGCTGATCTACGTCAACGACCAGGTGCTGCCGATGATGTTCGGTATCGCCGTCGCGATCGGCGCCAAGTGGGTGCTGCGGGCGCCGCTCCGGGGTCGGATGCGGCACTACATGAACCCGTCGAACTTCGGCATCACGATGATCCTGCTGCTCTTTCCCTGGGCGAGCGTCGCGCCGCCGTACCACTTCACGGAACACGTCGGCGGTGTGGTGGACTGGATCATCCCGGCGGTGATCATCCTCGGCGGCACGATGATCAACGGCATGCTCACCGGCCGGATGTGGCTGATCCTGGGCTGGCTCGGCGCGTTCGCCCTGCAGGCGGTCTTCCGGGGGCTCGTCCTGGACACCTCGATCATCGCCGCGCTGGCGATGATGACCGGCGTCGCCTTCGTGCTCTTCACCAACTACATGGTCACCGACCCTGGCACGAGTCCGTCCCGCCCGGCCTCGCAGATCGCCTTCGGCGCCGGCGTGGCCGTGGTCTACGGCTTCCTCACCGGCGCCGGCATCGCGTACGGGATCTTCTTCGCCACGGCGATCGTCTGCCTGGTCCGTGGCGGCTTCCTCTGGTCGGTCCACTTCGTCAACCAGGCCCGCGAGCAGCGGGAGGCGGCGGCCACCGCCGCGGCCGAGGCCGTGGTCGCGCCCGTCGAGGTGGCCGCCTCCCCGAACGGCCGGGAACCCGCCGCAGAGCCGGCCGGGACCGAACCCGCCGGCAAGGAGTCGGCCGGCAAGGAGGTGGTGACCGCATGACCAGGATCGCCGTCGTCGGCATGGCGTGCCAGTACCCGGACGCCACGTCGCCCAAGGAACTGTGGGAGAACGCACTCGCCGGGCGACGCGCCTTCCGGCGCCTCCCCGACCAGCGGATGCGGCTGGAGGACTACTACGACGCGGACCCGACGGCACCGGACCGCTTCTACGCGAGGACGGCGGCGGTCATCGAGGGCTACCGGTTCGACCGGATCGCCTACAAGATCGCCGGTAGCACCTACCGTTCCACCGACCTGACCCACTGGCTGGCGCTGGACACGGCCGCCCGGGCACTCGCCGACGCGGGCTTCCCGATGGCCGAGGGGCTGCCGCGCGAGCGTACCGGCGTGGTCGTCGGCAACACGTTGACCGGCGAGTTCTCCCGGGCCAACCAGCTGCGGCTGCGCTGGCCCTACGTCCGCCGGATGGTCGCCGCCGCCCTGAAGGACCAGGACTGGGACGACGACCAGCTCTCGACCTTCCTGGACGACTTCGAGGAGACCTTCAAGAGCCCGTTCCCGGCGATCGACGAGGACACCCTCGCCGGTGGGCTCTCCAACACCATCGCCGGACGGATCTGCAACCACTTCGACCTCAAGGGCGGCGGCTACACCGTCGACGGCGCCTGCTCCTCCTCGCTGCTTTCGGTCGCCACCGCCTGCAAGACCCTGGTCGACGGGGAGGTCGACGTCGCGGTCGCCGGCGGGGTGGACCTGTCGATCGACCCGTTCGAGATCATCGGGTTCGCCAAGACCGGCGCCCTGGCCCGGCACGAGATGCGGGTCTACGACCGCAGGTCCAACGGCTTCTGGCCGGGCGAGGGCTGCGGCATGGTCGTGCTGATGCGCGAGAAGGAGGCGCGGCAGGCCGGGCACCGCGTCTACGCCACCGTCGCCGGCTGGGGCATCTCGTCGGACGGCAAGGGCGGCATCACCCGGCCCGAGGTGAGCGGCTACCAGCTCGCCCTGCGCCGCGCGTACGAGCGGGCCGGCTTCGGCATCGAGACCGTCGGGCTCTTCGAGGGGCACGGCACCGGCACCGAGGTCGGCGACGCGACCGAGCTCACGGCGCTCTCCCTGGCCCGGCGCGCGGCGGACGCCGAGGCGCCGCCGGCCGTGATCAGCTCGATCAAGGGGATGATCGGGCACACCAAGGCGGCGGCCGGGGTGGCCGGCCTGATCAAGGCCGCGATGGCCGTGCACCACCAGGTGCTCCCGCCGGCCATCGGCTGCGTCGAGCCGCACCAGATCCTCGACGAGGAGGCGGCGGCGCTGCGGGTGCTGCGCCAGGCCGAGCCCTGGCCGACCGGCACCACCGTACGGGCCGGGGTCACCGCCATGGGCTTCGGCGGGATCAACACGCACATCGTGCTCGACCAGAGCGACCCGGCGCGCCGGGTGCCCTTCGACACCCGCACCCGGGCGCTCGCCTCCTCGGTGCAGGACGTGGAGCTGCTGGTCGTCGACGGCGGCACCCCGGCGGAACTGCGTACCCGGTTGGGACAGGTGCGCGACTTCGTGCCGACCCTGGCGTACGCCCAGCTCGCCGACCTGGCCGCCACGCTGCACCGGGAGCTGCGCGGCGGGCCGTACCGGGCGGCCGTGGTGGTCTCCTCGCCCGACGACGCGCAGCGGCGGCTGGGCGGCCTCTGCGAGGCGCTGGACGCCGGCGAGACCAGCCTCTTCACCGCGGACGGGCGGGGCTTTCTCGGCCACGCCAGCGGGCCGGGCCGGATCGCCTTCCTCTTCCCCGGCCAGGGCTCCGGCCGGGGCACCAGCGGCGGTGCGCTGCGCCGCCGCTTCGCCGAGGTGGCCGAGGTGTACGCCTCGGCGGCGCTCCCCGAGGGCGGCGACATGGTGGCGACCTCGGTCGCCCAGCCCCGGATCGTCACCGGCTCGGCGGCGGGACTGCGTGCGCTGTCGATGCTCGGGGTCGAGGCCGCCGCCGCCGTCGGGCACAGCCTCGGCGAGATCTCGGCGCTGCACTGGGCCGGCGCGCTCGACGAGGAGACCCTGCTGCGGATCGCTGCGGTCCGGGGCCGGACGATGGCCGAGCACAGCGCCTCGGGCACCATGGTGGGGATCAGCGAGTCCCCGGAGGCGGTGCAGCCGCTCCTGACCGGCCTGCCGGTGGTGATCGCCGCCTACAACGGACCGCAGCAGACGGTGGTCGCCGGCACCGCGCCGGACCTCGAGGAGTTGGGCCGCCGGGCCGACGGCGCCGGGATCGGCTGGCGCCGGCTCTCCGTCTCGCACGCGTTCCACTCGCCGCTGGTCGCGCCCGCCGCCGAGGTCTTCGCCGGACGGCTGGCCGAGGAGCGGGTCGGTCCGGTCGGGCGACGGATCGTCTCCACGGTCACCGGCGAGCCCCTGGCGCCGGAGACCGACGTGCCGGCGCTGCTGCGCCGCCAGATCACCGACCCGGTCCTCTTCACCCAGGCGGTGAAGCTGGCGGCGAAGGACACCGACCTGTTCGTGGAGGTCGGTCCCGGCCGGGTGCTCAGCGGGCTGGCGGCGGCGGCCACCGACACACCGGCGGTGGCGCTGGACACCGACGACGAGTCGCTGGCCGGGCTGCTCGCCGTGCTGGGTGCGGCGTACGTCGTCGGCGCGGCGCCGGTGCACCCCGGCCTCTTCCACGGCCGTCTCGTCCGGCCGCTCCAGGTCGGCGCCGAGTTCACCTTCTTCGCCAGCCCCTGCGAGGCGGCACCGCCGATCAGCCTGCGCAGTGCCGTCCGCCGCACGGCGCCCGCCGAGGCGCCCGCCGTGGCCGACCCTGCGGAGCGCACCGGAGAGTCGATAGTGGAACTCTTCCGCCGGCTGGCAGCGGAGCGGGCCGAGCTGCCGCTGGAGCTGGTCCGGGAGGAGAGCCGGCTCCTCGACGACCTGCACCTGAGCTCGATCACGGTCGGGCAGCTCGTCAACCAGGTGGCCCAGCAGGTCGCCGTGGCCGCCCCACAGGGACCGACGAACTTCGCCACCGCGACCGTCCGCGAACTGGCCGACGCGCTGGCCGAGCTGGCCGAGACCGCGCCCGGCGGCGACGCCGGGACCTCCGCCGTCGTCGCCGGGGCCGCGGCCTGGTCCCGGGCGTTCCGGGTCGACCTCGACGAGGCGGGGCCGCCGCCGCGCGGCGAGCCGGAGACCAGCGGCCGGTGGCGGGTGTACGCGCCCGCCGACAACCCGCTCGCCGAGCCGCTGCGGCACGCCCTGGAGCGCGCCGACGTCGGCTCCGGTGTCCTGGTGTGCCTGCCGCCGGACTGCGCCGAACAGCACCTCGAGTCGGCCCTGCTCGGCGCGAAGGCGGCCGCCACCGGCACCGCCGGCAGCCGGTTCGTGCTGGTGCAACACGGCCGGGGCGCGGCCGGCCTGGCCAAGACGCTCCGGCTGGAGGCGCCACACGTGCGTACCACGATCGTGCACGTGCCGCCGGCACCGGAGGCGGTCGGCCAGGTGGTTGCCGAGGTGCGCGGCACGACCAGGTTCGCCGAGGCGTACTACGACACGGCCGGGATCCGGCGGGTGCCGACCCTGCGCCCGATGCCGGTACGCCCGACCCGGGTCGGCCAGCCACTCGACGGCGGGGACGTGCTGCTGGTCAGCGGCGGAGGCAAGGGCATCACCGCCGAGTGCGCCCTGGCGCTGGCCACCGACACCGGTGCGAAGCTGGCGATCCTCGGCCGCTCCGACCCGGCGGACGACCCGGAGCTGGCGGCCAATCTGGAACGGATGGCGGCGGCCGGCGTACCGCTGCACTACGCCCGCGCCGACGTGACCGACGCGACCCAGGTGCGGCAGGCCGTCGCGGAGGTGACCGCCGTGCTCGGCCCGGTCACCGCCGTGCTGCACGGCGCGGGCCGCAACGAGCCGGCGGCCCTGACCAACCTCGACGCCGAGGCGTTCCGCCGCACCTTCGCGCCGAAGATCGACGGCCTCCGGGCGGTGCTCGACGCGGTCGACCCCGGCCGGCTGCGCCTGCTGGTCACCTTCGGCAGCATCATCGGCCGCGCCGGGCTGCGCGGCGAGGCGCACTACGCCACCGCCAACGAGTGGCTCGCCGACCTCACCGCCGAGGTGGCGGCCCGGAATCCCGGGTGCCGTGCCCTCTGCCTGGAGTGGTCGGTCTGGTCCGGGGTCGGGATGGGGGAGCGGCTCTCCGTGGTGGAGGGGCTGTACCGGGACGGCATCACCCCGATCACCCCCGACGACGGCGTACGCCTGCTGCGCCGGCTCCTCGCCGACCCGGACGCCCCCGCCGTGGTGGTGGTCAGCGGCCGGGCCGACGGGATCGACACCGTCCGACGGGACGTCCCCGAGCTGCCGCTGCGACGCTTCGTCGACCGCCCGCTGGTCCGTTACCACGGCGTCGAGCTGGTCACCGAGGTGGAGCTCAACCCCGGCACCGACCGATACCTCGGCGATCACCTCCTCGACGGCAACCTCCTCTTCCCGGCGGTCTTCGGGATGGAGGCGATGACCCAGGTGGCGGGGGCGGTCACCGGGCGGAGCACCGTGCCGGTGCTGGAGGAGGTCGAGTTCCCGCGCCCGATCGTGGTGCCGCCGGACGGCAGCACGACGATCCGGATCGCGGCGACGGTCGTCGACGACGACACCGTGGCGGTCGCGATCCGCAGCGCCGAGACCGACTTCGCCGCCGACCACTTCCACGCCCGGCTCCGCTACACCACCGACCCGGTGGCCGAGGGCCCGCCGGAGCAGATTGGCGACGGGCTGCCGCCGGTGCCGCTGGAGCCGGAGCGGGACCTCTACGGCGACACGCTCTTCCAGGGCAAGCGGTTCCACCGGCTGCGGCGTTACCACCGGGCCGCCGCCCGGCACGTCGACGCCGACCTGGCGGTCGACCCGACGGTCGACTGGATCGCACCGTTCCTCCCCGGGGAACGGCTGCTCGCCGACCCCGGCATGCGGGACGCGCTCATGCACGGCAACCAGGTCTGCGTGCCGCACGCCACGCTGCTGCCGGCCGGCATCGCGCGGGTCCACCCCGCCGGGCAGGCCCTGGACGAGGTCGACGAGCTGCGGTTCTGCGCCACGGAGCGCAGCCGCGACGGCGACACCTACGTCTACGACATCGCGGTGCGCACCCCGGACGGCACGGTCGTCGAGCGGTGGGAGGGGCTGCGGCTGCGCGCCGTCCGGAAGAAGGACGGTCGGGGTCCGTGGGTCGCGCCGCTGCTCGGCCCGTACCTGGAACGGGCCCTGGAGGATGTCGTCGGCGCCCGGATCGGGGTCGCGGTGGAGCCGGAGCCGGCGGCGCCGGCCGGCCGGGACCGCCGGCACACCGCGGTGGCCGCAGGCCGGGCGCTCGGCAGCCCTGTGGAGGTCCGGTACCGCCCGGACGGGCGGCCCGAGGTCGACGGCGACCGGACGATCTCGGTCGCGCACGGCGCGGGTGTGACGCTCTGCGTCGCCGCTCCCGGGATCCTCGGCTGCGACGTCGAGCCGGTGGCCGAACGGGACCCGGCGGACTGGCGGGCGCTGCTCGGCCAGCACACCGGCCCGGCCGAGCTGGCCGGCACGGAGCTGGGTGAGGACACGCACACCGCCGCCACCCGGATCTGGACGGCCCTGGAATGCCTCGCCAAGGCGGGCCTGCCGGCGAACGCCCCGCTCACCCTGGGCGCGGTACGCCGCGACGGGTGGCTGGTGCTCGCCTCCGGCACGCTGCGGATCGCCACGCTCGCGACGCGCCTGCACGGCGTCGCCGCGCCGGTGGTGGTCGCGGTACTGACCGACGGGTGGTCGTGACGGTATGGACACGTACGACGGGTGGTCGTGACGATGGACAAGTACTACGAGTACCTGCACACCGTGGGGTTCGAGGAGACGAACCTCGTCGGGAACGTCTACTACGTCAACTACCTGCGCTGGCAGGGCCGGTGCCGGGAGATGTTCCTCAAGGAACGGGCCCCGGACGTCCTGGCGGAGCTCCAGGCCGACCTGAAGCTCTTCACGTTGCGGGTCGACTGCGAGTTCTTCGCCGAGATCACCGCCTTCGACGAGCTCGCCGTCCGGATGCGGCTGGTGGACCTGGCGCAGACCCAGCTCGAATTCGGCTTCGACTACCTGCGGCTGGACCCGGGCGGCGGGGAGACCCTGGTCGCCCGGGGCCGGCAGCGGGTGGCCTGCATGCGGGGGCCGAACGGCGCCACCGCGCCGGCCCGGGTGCCGGAGTCGCTGATCCGGGCGCTGGACGCGTACCTGCCGGCCGGGAGCCAGCCATGACACTCCAGGCCGGCAAGACCGTCGACGCCCAGTCGTTGCGCCGGGCGTGCGGGGCGTTCGCCACCGGCGTCACCGTGGTGACCGTCGGCGGCGGCGTGCCGCACGGCATGACGGCGAACTCCTTCGCCTCGGTGTCGCTGGAGCCGCCGCTGCTGCTGGTCTGCATAGACCGGAAGGCGATCATGCACGGCTGTCTCGACGGCACCAGGTCGTTCGGGGTCTCCGTGCTCGCCGCCGACCAGGAGGCCGTCGCCCGGTACTTCGCCGACCGGCGGCGGCCGCTGGGCGCCGCCCAGTTCGACTCCGTCGACTGGCGACCCGGACCGGTGACCGGCGCGCCGCTGATCTCCGGTGCGCTGGCGCACTTCGAGTGCGACGTCTGGCGCAGCTACGACGGCGGTGACCACACCATCTATCTCGGCAGCGTGCTCTCGGTGGGGCAGCCGGAGGGCGCCGACGCGCTGGTGTTCCTGCGCGGCCGTTTCGACCGGACCGGCCCGGCGGCCCGCAGCACCGAGGTGAGCGAGGTGAGCACGCCGTGTCCCTGACCATCCCCGTCCGGGTCCCGCCCGGCCCGCCGGCCCGGTCCGCGCCGAAGCTGCTCTGGAAACTGGTCCGGGACCGGCTCGGACTGATGTCCTCGGCGGCCTCGGCGTACGGCGACGCCGTACGGATCGCCATGGGCCCCAAGGTGCTCTACTTCTTCAACCATCCCGACCATGCGAAGTACGTGTTGGCGGACAACCCCGGCAACTACCACAAGGGACTCGGGCTGGCCCAGGCGAAGCGGGCGCTCGGGGACGGGCTGCTGACCAGCGAGGGTGAGCTGTGGCGCAAGCAGCGTACCGTGATCCAGCCCGTCTTCCAGCACCGGCGCATCGCCCGGCAGGCCGGGGTGATCGCCGAGGAGGCGGCGGAGCTGCTGGCCCGGCTCCGGGCGCACCGGGGCAGCGGTCAACCCGTCGACGTCGTACGCGAGATGACCGGGCTGACCCTCGGCGTGCTCGGCCGGACCCTGCTCGACGCCGACCTCGGCGCCTTCGGCTCGCTCGGCCGGGCCTTCGAGGCGATGCAGGACCAGGCGATGTTCGAGATGGTGTCGATGAGCGCGGTCCCGATGTGGGTGCCGCTGGCGCACCAGCTCCGGTTCCGGCGGGCCCGCGCCGAGCTGCAACGGATCGTCGACGAGCTGGTCCGGGAGCGGACCCGGGACCCCTCCGGTGACGACGCGCTCTCCCGGCTGGTCGTCTCCACCTCCGGGGAGCGCGACCCGGCCGTCGGCCGGCGGCGGATGCGCGACGAGCTGGTCACGCTGCTGCTCGCCGGCCACGAGACCACGGCCAGCACGCTCGGCTGGACGTTCCACCTGCTGGACCGGCACCCGCAGGTGTGGGAGCGGGTCCGGGCCGAGGCCCGTGAGGTACTCGGGGACCGGCTGCCGGAATACGAGGACCTGCACGGGCTCCGCTACACCTCGATGGTGGTCGAGGAGGTGATGCGGCTCTACCCGCCGGTGTGGATGCTCTCCCGGCTGGCGCAGGAGGCGGACGAGGTGGGCGGCTACCGGGTGCCGGCCGGCGCCGACGTGCTGATCTGCCCGTACACCCTGCACCGGCATCCGGCGTTCTGGGACGACCCGGAGCGGTTCGACCCGGAGCGGTTCGACCCGGCCCGCGCCCAGCCGGGGCACCGGCCCCGGTACGCGTACATCCCGTTCGGGGCCGGTCCGCGGTTCTGTGTCGGCAACCACCTGGGAATGATGGAGGCGGTCTTCGTGGTCGCCATGGTCGCCCGGGAGCTGCGGCTCAGTCAGGTGCCCGGCTACCGGGTGGTGCCCGAGCCGATGCTCTCGCTGCGGATCCGGGGCGGACTGCCGATGACCGTGCAGGCCGCCTGACCGGCGCCTCGCACGGCCCCCTCCCATATCGAGAATGCTCGACCTATCGGCCGGTGGGCCGGGACTGGACGATGGCAACGTGCTGGTTTTGGTAACCGGGGGCACCGGATTCCTGGGCTCCCACTCGGTGGCGGAGATCCTGCGCGCGGGTCACCGGGTACGCCTACTGGTCCGCGATCCGGCCACGGTCGCTCCCGCGCTCGGACCGCTCGGCGTCGCCCCGGGCGCCGTCGAACCGGTCCGGGGCGACGTCACCGACCCGGGCGCCGTCGCGCGGGCGGTGCGGGGCTGCGACGCGGTGCTGCACGCCGCCTCGGTCTACAGCTTCGACAGCCGGGACCGGGCCGCGATGCGGGCGGTCAACGTCCGCGGCACCGAGCTGGTGCTCGACGCCGCCGTGGCGGCCGGTGCCGACCCGATCGTGTACGTGTCGAGCTTCGCCGCTCTGCTTCCGGCCGACTCGGCACCGCTGCACACCGAGTCTCCGGTCGGGGCGCCGCGCGAGGCGTACATGGCGACGAAGGCCCGCGCGGAGGAGGCGGCCCGGCGGGCGCAGCGGGCCGCTGCCCCGGTGGTGATCACCTATCCGCTGGCCACCCTCGGCCCGGACGACCCGAAGCTGGGCGACCAGGCCACCCGGGTCCGCAACGCCCTGCGCGGCCTGATGCCGATGTGGCCGTCGGGCGGCTTTCCGGTCGGCGACGTCCGGGACGTCGCCCGGCTGCACGCCGCCGTGCTGACGCCGGGCCGGGGACCCCGCCGGTTCCTCGCCCAGGGCCGGTACGTCAGCACCCGCGAGTTCGTCCGGGTGCTGCGCAGGGTCACCGGCCGGACGCTGCCCGCCCTGCACCTCCCGGCCGCCGCCATGCTGCCGGTCGGTGCACTGACCGACCTCGTCCAGCGGCTGGTGCCGGCGCACATCCCGGCGGAGTACGGCGCCATCTACACCTGCCTGGTCGGTCGCGCCGTCGACACCGCCGCCACCGATCGGCTCCTCGGTCCGGCACACACCACCTTCGAGACCACGCTGCGCGACACCGTCCGCTGGCTGCACCGGGCCGGGCACATCCCGGACCGGCTCGCCGGCACGGCCGCCGTACTGGAGGCGACGTGATCATTTCCGACGGACAGTGGCAGGAGACCCGCGACGCGATGCTGCGGGCCGGTGACGGGTTCGCGGAGCTGCTCGTCGCCACCCCGGACCCGGCGGTCCGGGCGACCCGGTCGTGGTCGGTGGCGCAGACGGCCGCGCACATGGTCTCGCTCGCCTGGGCCTGCGAGACCATGGTCGAGCCCGGCGCCGCCATCCGGGACGCCGCCCTGGAGCGGCAGCTACGGGCGACCCAGGTCGACACCGTGCGGGACTTCAACGACCTGCTGCTGCGCCGGTACGTCCTGGAACGTGACCTCGCCCCGTTGGCGGACCGGCTCCGCGAGCACGTCCGGGTGGTGCTCCGGGCCACGGACGGGCGCGATCCGACCGAGGCGGTCGACTGGCTGGGCGAGTCCCGGCTCCCGCTCGGCGGCCTGCTGGCCCACCTGACCAACGAGCTGCTGATCCACGGCTGGGACATCGCCCGCGCCCACTCGCTGCCGTGGCGGATTCCGCCCCGCGACGCCGGCCTCTTCGTCGAGCTCTTCCTCGCCGGCGTCACCTCCTACGGCTACGGCGCCCTGCTCGACGGCACGGCACCCCCGCCGCCCCGGCGGATCGCCGTGCAGTTCCGGTCCCGTTACACCAGCCCGGTCACGATGGTCCTGGACGGCAGCGGCCGGCACCCGGGCAACCGGGGTCGGGTGACGATCGCCGAGCCGAGCCCCGGCGACGACGTGCGGCTCTCCTTCCACCCGCCGACGCTGAACCTGGTGCTCTTCGGCCGGATGTCCCGGCTGCGAGCGGCGCTGACCGGCCGGCTCGTCGTACGCGGCCCGCGCCCGTGGCTGCTGCCCGCCTTCCTGCGTACCGTCCACATGCCGGACAACTGACCGACCGGGCCGCGCGCGGCGGTGCCACGGTGCCACCGAGGTGACACCGTGGCACCTTCTCCGATGCGCAGCTACCGCGTCACCAACCGGGCGAACGCGCGGAGGTCGTCGACGAAGAGGTCGGGCTCCTCCAGGGCGGCGAAGTGGCCACCCCGGTCGAACTCGTGCCACTGCACGATGTTCGGGAACGCCGCCTCGGCGAAGCGCCGGACCGGCCGGGCCGAGTCGCGCGGGAAGACGGCCACGCCGAGCGGCACGGGCAGCGGCGGCGGTGCGGCCGGTGGGGTCGCGGCCGTCGGGAGCTGGTCGGCCGTCTCGTAGTAGAACTGGGCGGAGGAGCCGGCGGTCGCGGTCAGCCAGTAGAGCATGACGTTGGTCAGGATCCTGTCCCGGTCGATCGCGTCCTCGGGGACCTTCGCCGAGTCGCTCCACTCCCGGAACTTCTCGACGATCCAGGCGAGCTGCCCGACCGGCGAGTCGGTGAGGCCGTACGCCAGCGTCTGCGGGCGGGTGGCCTGGAGCAGCATGTAGCCGGAGCCGTCGGCGAGAAACCTCGCCAGCAGCTCCAGGCGTTCCCGGTCGCCTGGTGCGAGGCCCGCCAGCGCCGCCGGGTCCGGCGGGGGAGCGGTGAAGAGGAAGTTCACGTGCGCCCCGAAGACGTGCTCGGCGTCGAGTCCGGCGAGGGTGAGCGTGATCCAGGCGCCCACGTCGCCGCCCTGCGGGATGTACCGCTGGTAGCCGAGCCGCCGCATCAGCTCCGCCCACGCGGCGGCGATCCGGGGGACGTTCCAGCCCGGCTCGCGGGCCGGGCCGGAGAAGCCGAAGCCGGGCAGGGCCGGGACGACCAGGTGGAAGGCGTCGGCCGGATTCCCGCCGTGCGCCCGGGGGTCGGTGAGCGGACCGATGACGTCGAGGAACTCGACGACGGAGCCGGGCCAGCCGTGGCTGATCAGCAGGGGCACCGCGGTCGGCTCCGGCGACCGGACGTGCATGAAGTGCACGTTGGCGCCGTCGATCTCGGTGGTGAACTGCGGGTACGAGTTCAGCTTCGCCTCCGCCGCCCGCCAGTCGTAGCTGGTGCGCCAGTATTCGGTCAGCTCCCTGAGATAGTCCAGCGGTACGCCGCGGTCCCATCCGCAGTCGGGCATCTCGGACGGCCAGCGGGTGTTGGCCAGCCGCCGTGCGAGGTCGTCCAGGTCGGCCTGCGGGACCGCGATCCGGAAGGGCCTCATACGCTCACCCGGCCCCAGAGGTAGACCGGGACGTCGCGGCGGCCGTTCATGATGAAGGTGCCCTGCGGTTCGAGCTGGTCCTTCGGCGTCGCCAGTTCCAGGTGGGGAAAGCGCTCGAAGAGCGCCGGCAGCATGATCAGGGTTGCCAGCTTGGCCAGCCGGGCGCCGAGGCAGTAGTGCACGCCGTGGCCGAAGGAGAGGTGCGTCTTGTCCTTGCGGGTGGCGTCGAAGACGCAGGCGGTCTCGCCGTGCAGCTCCGGGTCCCGCCCGAGTCCGGCGTAGTCGATCATCACCGGGTCGCCCTGCTCGATCGTCACGCCGCCGATCTCGAAGCGCTCGGTGGCGAAACGGAACGGCAGGTGCGCGACGGGGGACTCCACCCGCAGGGTCTCCTCCATCACGTCGTTCCAGGAGACCTCGCCGGCCATCACCTTGGCGCGCAACGAAGGATCGTCGAGGACCGCGACGATGGCGTGGCTGAGGGAGTTGACCATGGTTTCCGAGCCGGCGCCGAGCATCAGGTGCAGCGTCCCGATCAGCTCGTCGTCGGTCAGCCGGCCGCCGTCCTCGTCCCGGGCCGCGATCAGCGCCGTGGTGAGGTCGTCGCCGGGGAACTGCCGCTTGTGCACCACGAGATCGGCGATCGCCTTGGTCCACTGGTCGACGTTGGCGGCCGCCTCCTCCGGGGTGATCCTGGTGTCCACGTTGACGTGCCCGCCGCGCAGCACGTCGGCGCGGGCCTCCTCCGGCACGCCGAAGAGGTCACACATCATGATCGCCGGAAGCGCCTGGCAGTACCGGGTCTTCAGGTCCACCACCTCGTCGGGGCCGGCGGTGGCCAGCGCGTCGAGGAGTTCCTTCGCCGTCGTCTCCAGTTGCGGCGCCATGGCCTCGACCCGGCGGGTCGTGAACGCCTTGAGGAGCAGCCCGCGCAGCCGGGTGTGGTCGGCACCGTCGTGGGTGGCCATGTTGTCCATGACCGCCCAGGTGATCAGCGGCCAGTCCGGCGGGATCTCCCCGTTGACGAACGCGGGCCAACTCCGGCGCGGGTTCTTGGAGAACCGCTCGTCGATGAGGATCTGCTTGGCGAGTTCGTAGCTGTGCACCGACCAGGCGAGGACGCCGCCCGGGAGTTCCACCCGGGCGATGGGACCTTGCTCGCGCAGCCGATCGGTTTCCGCGTGGGTGTCCTGACCCTGCGGGTCGAGGACGTAGGGGCAGACAGCCTGTTCCATGGTCGGTACCTCCCGTGGCCGATCCGCGTCATCAACCGGATGTGAGCAGCGGGCACCGGGAATCAGGAGAACTGCGGTCGCTCCTGCGCCGCTCGATCGGTGCCCGGATGCCCGGATCGCTCGATCACGTCCTCACCATAGACGCCGGTCAGGGTGGATTTTTCTTCCAACTTGCTGGTCTGCCAGCCGCCCCGACCTCGCCCGCCCGGGGCCCGTGACCAGGCCGGTCGTTGCATCATGGAGCCATGGAAACCGACGGCGGACTCGCCGACCTGCTGCGCCGGTCGGCGCCCCAGGTGCTCGCCACGCTCGTACGCCGGCACGGCGACTTCGACGCCTGCGAGGACGCGGTCCAGGAGGCGCTGCTGGCAGCCGCGCTGCAGTGGCCCGTCGAGGGCGTGCCGGAGAGCCCTCGCGGGTGGCTGACGACCGTGGCGGCGCGCCGCCTCACGGACCAGTACCGCAGCGAGGTCGCCCGCCGGCGCAGGGAGGCGACGACGGCGGCGCGGCTGCCGGCGGACGAGCAGTGGGTGCCCGGCCCGGACGCCGAACGCCCGGAGGACCAGGACGACACCCTGCGACTCCTCTTCCTCTGCTGCCACCCCTCGCTCTCCCCACCCGCCCAGGCCGCGCTCACGCTGCGTGCCGTCGGCGGCCTGAGCACGGATCAGATCGCCAAGGCGTTCCTGACCAGCGAGTCGACCATGGCGCAGCGGATCCGCCGGGCGAAGCAGCGGATCAGGGCCAGCGGCATCCCGTTCCAGCTGCCACCCAGGCAGGAACTGCCCGACCGGCTGCGGGTCGTGCTGCACGTGCTCTATCTGATCTTCAACGAGGGTTACACCGCGACCTCCGGGCCGCAGTTGCAACGCGGCGAGTTGACCGGGGAGGCCATCCGGCTGACCCGGGAGGTGCACCGCCTCCGGCCGGCGGCCGGCGAGGTCGCCGGGTTGCTGGCGCTGATGCTGCTCACCGACGCCCGGCGCGCGGCGCGTACCCGGGCGGACGGCACGCTGATCCCGCTCGGCGAGCAGGATCGCAGCCGCTGGGACCAGGCCGCCATTCGGGAGGGGATATCGCTGCTGACCAGCACCCTGCCGACCGGACCGGCCGGGCCGTACCAGCTCCAGGCCGCGATCGCGGCCGTGCACGCGGAGGCGGCGCGCGCCGAGGAGACCGACTGGCCGCAGATTCTCGCCCTCTACGACCTGTTGCAGCGGGTCTCGCCCAGCCCGGTGGTGGCGCTGAACCGCATCGTGGCGGTGGCCATGGTGCACGGCCCGCAGGCGGCGCTCGGCCTGCTCGGCGGGCTCGCCGCCGACGACCGGCTCGCCGGGCACCACCGGTTGGAGGCCACCCGGGCGCACCTGCTGGAGATGGCGGGCGACCACCCGGCGGCGCAGACGTGCTACCGGCTGGCGGCGCGCCGGACGGCGAGCCTGCTGGAGCGGCGCTACCTGGAGGACCGGGCGGCGCGCCTGGTGGGCGGCGAGGCGCGGTAGCGGTTTCCGGCGCGGGATGTCGTCACCGGTCCCCGGCTGCCGTCACCCGTGCCAGAACGGCCGCAACTCCACGGTGCCGATCTGGGCGCCGGGGTGGGCGGACGCCACCTGGACCGCCTCCTCGAGGCTGGCGCAGTCGATGACGTCGAAGCCGGCCAGCTGCTCCTTCGTCTCGGCGAACGGGCCGTCCGAGACGAGCAGCTCACCGTCGCGTACCCGCACCGTCGTGGCCTCGCTGGTCGGGCGGAGGCGGTCGCCGATCACCCGTACGCCGCGGGCCTGCAGGTCCTGAACCCACGCGGTCGCGGCCTTGACCTCGGCCTCGGCCGCCTCCGGACTCGGCTGGACGGATTCGTCGACGCACACCATCAACAGGTACTTCACCGTCGCCACCCTTCGTGAAGGTCAGGTCACCGCCGGGAGGCTATCAGTTTCCGGTGTACGCCGGAGGCCGGACACGTGCGGTGTATCCGCGTGACAGCAACGGCGAAGATGCGCGGCATCCGGCCGCGGTGTGACAGTCGCCTGGACGGCGGCGGAGCCCCGGGAGGTCCCCCTTGAACGAACATGTCGGTGACCGGGCGGTGGTGCTGGGCGGGAGTGTCGCAGGACTCTTCGCCGCCCGGGTCCTCGCGGACTTCTACCGCACCGTGACGGTGGTGGACCGTGACCAGTTGGTCGGCGCGACCGGTCCGCGCCGCGCCGTACCACAGGGACACCACATCCACGGACTGCTCGCCCGGGGCCAGCAGATCCTGGAGGAGCTGTTTCCGGGCTTCACCAAGGAGATGGCGGCCGGTGGCGTCCCGACCCGCGACTTCGGTACCAGCCTGGGTTGGCACTTCAACGGCCGGATGATCCGCAAGGTGGAGACCGACCTGGTGTGCATCTCGCCCGGCCGCTGGCTGTTGGAGGAGCGGATGCGGGCCAGGGTCGGTGAACTGTCCAATGTCGCCCTTCTGGACCGGACCGACGTCGTCGGGCTCGAGGCGAGCCCGGACGGCGGCCGGATCACCGGTGTCTCGGTGCACCGGCGCGACGACGACGGTCCCGGCGGCCGCCAGTCGCTCCCGGCGGACCTGGTCGTCGACGCCACGGGGCGTGGCTCGCGAACCCCGCGCTGGTTGGCCGAGCTGGGCTATCCGCGCGTCGAGGAGGAGCAGGTCAGGATGGACCTGACCTACACGACGTGCGACTTCAGGGCGCCGCTGGCGACGGACCCCATCGGCGACGACATCGCGATCATCTCGGTCGCGACCCCCGGCAACCCGCGCGGGGCGACCTTCGCCCGGCTGCCCGGCCGCTACTCGGTCTCGCTCAACGGGATTCTCGGCGACCGCGCACCCACCGATCCGGAGGGTTTCCTCGAGTACGTCCGCTCGCTCCCGGTGCCGCAGATCTTCGAGTCGGTCAGCCGGGCGGAGCCGCTGACGAACCCGGTTTCCTTCCACTTCCCCAGCAGCATCCGCCGCCGCTACGAGCGGCTGGCCCGGTTGCCGGAGGGGCTGCTCGTGGTGGGCGACGCGGCGTGCGTCTTCAACCCGATCTACGCGCAGGGGATGACGGTGGCGGCGATCGGGGCGGTCGTGCTGCGCCAGTACCTCGCCGACGGCGCGCGGCGGCCGCAGCGGTACTTCCGCGACCTGGCCCGGGCGATCGACCCGCCCTGGGACATGTCCGCCGGCGGCGACCTCGGCTTTCCGGGCGTCGCCGGCCGCCGCACTCTCAAGGTACGGATGGGGAACGCCTACATGCCCCGGTTGCAGCGGGCGGCCACCGAGGACGCGGTCGTCTCGCACGCCTTCATGCGGGTGGCCGGTCTCGTCGACCGGCCGGAGACCCTGATGCGACCCGCGATGGTCTCGCGGGTGTTGTTTCCGGCCCTGCGCCGGTCGAACGGAGGTTGAGCCGGCCCGTCGGCCGCCGCCAGCACCGTCGCTGCGCCGACCGTCGTGCCGATCGGTGTAACGAGGAGGAGCGGAGATGGAACCAGCCGGGGTAACCGCAACACCTGCCGGGCACGGCGAGCGCGATCCGCGTCGCTGGAGCGCGCTCGTCGTGCTCTGCTGCGCCAGCTTCATGGTGATTCTCGACTCGCAGATCGTCATCGTCGGCATGCCGGCGATCCAGTCGGCGCTGGCGCTTGAAGCCAGCGCGGCACAGTGGATCCTCACCGCCAACCTGCTCACCTTCGGAGGTCTGCTGCTGCTCGGCGGCCGTTCGGCGGACCTGCTGGGCCGGCGCAGGATCTTCATGGCCGGCCTGATCGGCTTCCTGCTCACCTCACTGGTCTCCGGGTTCGCCTGGAACGCCGAGGTGATGATCGCGGCCCGGGCCGTGCACGGGATCTCGTCGGCGATGATGGTGCCGAGCGCGCTGTCGATCCTCATGCGCACCTTCGAGGAGGGAGCCGAGCGCAACAAGGCCATCGCCGCCTGGTCGGCCGTGGGTGGCATCGGCGCCACCACGGCCATGCTGGTCGGTGGCTGGCTCACCAGCAATCTCGGCTGGGAGTCGGTGTTCCTGGTGAACGTGCCGGTGGTGCTGGTCCTGCTGCTGGTCAGCCCGCTGGTGCTGCGGGAGAGTCGGGACCACGGGCGGCGCCGGACGTTCGATTTCGCCGGCGCGTTGACCAGCACCGCGGCACTGGTGGCGCTCGTCTACGCGATCTCCGAGGCGCCGGCGGCAGGCTGGTCGAGCATGCAGACCACCGGCCTGCTCGCCCTGGTCGTCGTCCTCGGCGTCGTCTTCGTCGGGATCGAGGCGCGGTCCAGTGCGCCGCTGGTGCCGCTGCGCACCCTGCGGATGCGTACGGTCGCGACCGGGAACCTGCTGATGGCCGTCGTCGCGATGCTGGTCTTCTCGCTCTCCTTCCTCTCCTCCCTCTACGGGCAGCAGGTGCTGGGGTACTCGGCGATCGAGTACGGCTTCCTGGGCTCGATCATGCCGGTGATGGCCGTCGTGGGCGCGTACATCGGGCAGGCGGTGGTCACCCGGCGCGGGTTCCGGCCGGCCGCCGTACCCGGTGTGGTGATGCTCGGCGTCGCGTGCGCGTTGTTGATCATGATCAATGTCCGGGGTGACTACCTCGGCGACCTCTTCTTCCCCTTCGTGATCTTCGGTCTCGGCCTGGGCGTCGCGCACACCACCGCCTCGATCGTCGCGCTCACCGGGGTCGCGGAGTCGGAATCCGGCCTGGCCTCCGGGCTGGTCCACGCCGCGTTCCAGGTCGGCGGCGGGTTCGGTATCGCCATCGTGTCGACCGTGGCCGTCTCCTTCTCCACCGGGGCCGACCAGCCCAGCGCGCTCACCAACGGCTTCCGGGCCGGCTTCGTCGCCTGCGTGGTGTTCGCGGTGGTCGCGCTCGCCTTCGCGGTGGCGCTTCCCGCCCGCCGGGTGGCGGCCCCCGCCCCCGAGGACGACGAGATCCGGCCCGCGCCGGTCGCCGGAGCGTAGGGCTGCGGCCGGGGCCGCGCGCTGCCGCCGGGGCCGCGTAGGACTCTGTTATCCGCTCGGCCATCCAGCGGCACGGGGCCGCAGGACTCCCGCCGGAAACCCCTCCGGTTGTCGTCCTCCGGCCCCTCGGCTCCGACCTACCTATGAAAGCCCGTCGAGGCGGAAGAGGAGAGCGAGATGAGCGACGTACAGGTGGCGTCGAGGGAAGACTGGCTGGTCGCCCGCAGGCAGCTGCTGGCCGACGAGGAGGAGGCCGCCCGCCGGTTGGCGGAGGTGGCCGCGCAGCGGCGGGCACTGCCGGCGGTGCGGCTGGAGAAGAAGTACGTCTTCGACGGCCCGGACGGCAGGGTCGAGCTGCTCGACCTCTTCGCCGGGCGCCGCCAGCTGATCGTCTACCACTTCATGTTCGACCCGGCCTGGGAGCACGGTTGCAAGTTCTGCTCGTACCTGGTCGACAACATCGGACACCTGTCGCACCTGCACGCCCGGGACACCGCGCTCGCGCTGGTGTCCCGCGCGCCGTTCCCGAAGATCGAGTCGTTCAGGGCCAGGATGGGCTGGAGCGTGCCGTGGTATTCCTCCCACGGCAGCGACTTCAACTACGACTTCCACGTCACGCTGGACGAGGCGGTGGCTCCGGTCGAGTACAACTTCCAGGACCGGGCCACGCTGGAGCGGACCGGGGGACCGACCGAGGGCGAGGCGGGCGGCCTCAGCGTCTTCGTCCAGGACGGCGGCGCTGTCTACCACACCTACTCGACGTACGGGGAGGGTGCCGCGCTGCTGCACGGCATCGACAACTACCTGGAGCTCACCCCGCAGGGCCGGCCGCTTATCCAGGACAAGGCCGGCTGGCTGCGCCACCACGACCGCTACTGAGGATGTGGTCCAAGGTATGAGCGATCACCTTCTCGAGGCGGAGGAGCGGCAGCCGATCGGCACCGCCGTGGCGGTCCGGGCCCGCTGGGCCGTCACGGCCGTCTTCTTCGTCAACGGCCTGCTGATGACCAGCTACATAGCCCGGCTGCCGGGACTGAAGACCGAGCACGCGCTCAGCGACGGCGAGCTCGGTCTCATCCTGACGGTCTACGGCGTGGCTGCGGTGCTCACGATGCAGTTCGTCGGGGTCTTCGTGGCCCGGTTCGGCAGCGTCCGCGTCATCCGGTTGACCCTGGTCGGGCTGCCGGTGGCCCTGGTCGGCGTCGGCCTGGCCGGCGACGCCCTCCAGCTCGCCGCGGCGGTGCTCGTACTGGGTACCGTGATGGGGGTCCTGGACGTCGCCATGAACGCCCACGCCGTCGCGGTGGAACGAGTGCGGGGCCGCCCGATCATGAACGGTTGCCACGCGGCCTGGAGCGTCAGCGCGGCGACCGGCTCGCTCCTGGCCGCCGGGTTCACCCGGGCCGGCGTCTCGCCGACCGGCCATTTCCTGGCGGTCGGCGCGGTGCTCCTGGTCGTCGGCATGCTGATCACCGCATGGCTGCTTCCGCCCTCGGCCGACCACGTCCCGCGCTCCCCGGACCGCAAGCGGGTTCGGGTGGGCTGGCGGGCCGGCTGGACCAGGACGCTGCTGCTCTTCGGCGCGATCGGCTTCGTCACGATGGTCTCCGAGGCCACCGTGATCAGCTGGAGCGGTGTCTTCCTGCACGACTACCACGGCGCGACGCTCGCGCTCGCCCCGCTGGGCCTCACCGCGTTCACCGCCTGCCAGACGGCCGGCCGGCTTGTCGGTGACCGGCTGCACGTGCGCTACGGGGCGCCGGCGCTCTTCCGGGCCGGCGGCGTCGTGGCCGTCTGCGGCCTCCTGGTCGTCCTGCTGGCTCCGTCGCCGACGGTCGCGATCGCCGGGTTCGGGCTGCTCGGTCTCGGCGGGTCGGTGCTGCTGCCGCTGGTCTTCAGCGCGGTCGGGCACGCCGGCGGCGATGGGCCGGGCGCCGCGACGTTCATCTCCCGCTTCAGCACCTTCACCTACGCGGGCATCCTGATCGGCCCGGCGCTGGTGGGATGGTCCGCCGAGCTGGTCGGCCTCGGTTGGACCCTGGCCGGGCTCGTGCCGTTGCTGGTCGGCGTGGTGCTCAACGCCCGGTTGATCGCCTTCGCCGACCGCAACCGTCCGGTGTCGGCGACGACCTGACGGGGTCGTGCATTGCGCACTCGGGAAGGTGCGTGGTTGGTGGCGAAATGTCACGTTACTAAGTGGGCCGGCCGGGTCGGCCGGCCCACTTCTGCCGGAGGTCTCAGGAGGTCATGGTGTTGAGAACCGACGTTCCACCGAGGACGGAGAAGGACGTTCCGTCAGGGCTGGAAACCGCCGTTCCGCAAGGAATGGAGCTTGTCCGGCGGACCGAGGAACTCGTACCCCTGTTGCGGTCGCACGCGGCCTGGACGGACCAGCACAGGCGGCTGCACGACGAGGTCATCGAGGCGATGTCGGCCGCCGGGATCTTCCGGATGCGGGTGCCCGCCCGCTACGGGGGGTACGAGAGCGACGCCGGCACCGTCCTCGAGGTGATCAGCCGGATCAGCGGCAGCGACGGCTCGGCCGGGTGGAACGCGGCCGTGTGGTCGATCAGCAACTGGATCGCCGGCCTCTTCCCCGACGAGGCGCAGGACGAGGTCTTCGCCGAGCCGGACGTGCGGGTCTGCGGGGTACTCAGCCCGACCGCCAGCGCCGAGCCGACCGAGGGCGGCATGGTGGTCAACGGGCAATGGCGGTTCATCAGCGGCGCGCTGCACAGCCAGTGGCAGGCGATCCTCGCCATGGGGCCCGCTCCCGACGGCTCGCAGTGGCCGCTCCTGGCGTTGGTCCCGATGTCGGAGCTGGAGATAGTCGACGACTGGCACACGGCCGGGCTGCGGGGCACCGGCAGCGTCACCACGGTCGCGAAGCAGGTCTTCGTGCCGCACCACCGGGTCATGCCGATGGTGGCGATCCTCTCCGAGCAGTACGCCTCGCAGTGCAACGCCGGGTCACCGCTGTTCCGCCAGCCACTGATCCCGACCGGCTGTGCCACCTTCGCCGCGACCGCGGTCGGACTGGCGAAGGCCGCGCTGGAGGCGTTCCTCGACCGGCTCGGCGAGCGGAAGATCACCTACACCGAGTACACGAGCCAGCGGGACGCGCCGATCACGCACTTCCAGGTCGCCGAGGCGGCCACGAAGATCGACGAGGCCGAGTTCCACGGCCGGCGGCTGACGGATCTGCTGGACGGGAAGTACGCCACCGGTGAGGCCTGGCAGCTCGTCGACCGGGTGCGGGCCCGCGCCGGCCTCGGTCGCGTCTTCCAGCTGACCAAGGAGGCGGTCGGGGTGCTGAAGACCGGCAGCGGCGGCACGTCCATCTACGACGACGTGCCGATCCAGCGCATCGACCGGGACATCCAGACGCTCAACATGCACGCGCTGATGCACCCGAACACCAACGCGGAGCTGTACGGGCGGATCCTCTGCGGGCTCCCGCCGAACACGATGTACCTCTGACGCCGCGACACACCGGACGAACAGGAGGGCTGGCGCGGGCGCCAGCCCTCCTGTCTTCGCGTACGGCCCGGCAGGACCCCGCCTGCCGCTCAGCTGAAGCAGCGGACCTCGCGTCCGACGCGGTGCGCCTCGGCCAGCAGCCGGTCCTTCCAGCGGTCCCAGAGGCCGGCGAGCCGGGACGTGATGACCACGACGTCGACGGAGCGGTCGGCCAGCGGGGTGCGCAAACCGAGCGCGTGGTGCCCGGCGTGCCGCCCGTCGCGTACGGCCCGGTCAAGCAGCTCCCGGTCGAAGTCCATGACCGTGGCCGGCCGCAGCGAGTCCGGGAGGTGGCCGCCCGCGCCGACGACCGCCACCGTGCCGGTCGGCGAGCTGCCGCGCAACGCCTGCTCGATCTCGGCGGCCACGTCCAGGGCGCGCACCTCCCGGGTGTGCCGCAACAGGTCGGTGTAGTCGTCCTCCCACGGCCAGAAGAGGTCGTCGTCGACGAGCGCCCAGCCGATCTCGATGACCGGCTCCGGATGCCGGGCCACCAGGCGGAGCATGTTCTGCTTGAACTGGTCGAGCTGCTCGCGCCGCTTGCGCTCCTGCAACGACTCGATCACCCATGCCGACCGGTCGAACCGGATCGGCAGGCCTCTGCGGTGCAGCAGATAGCCGAGCTCCAGATCCTCTACGGCCCAGCCGCGGTGGCTCTCGTCGAAGCCGCCCACCGACCAGAAGTCGTCGGCACGCACCGAACAGTTGATGGTCCAGAAGACCTGCCACGGGATGCTGCGCCGCTCCAGGTCGTCACCGCACTGCGCGAGTACCCCCTCCCGGAGGTCGAGGAACTCCGGCACCTCGCCGTAGCGGCGTACCGCCTCCTCCGGCGGGTACTGCCGGAGGATGTCCGGCACCTCCCACATCGGCGCCTCCGGGTTGTACCCGTAGGCGTACCCGAGCAGGGCGCAGCGCGCCGCGTCGTCCTGGTGGGCGAGGACGTGCCGCCGGACGAAGTCGGGCCCGGGCAGTGCCCCGGTGTCCAGGAAGACCAGGATCGGCGACGAGGCCAGCCGCGCCCCCTCGTTCCGGGCGAGTGCCACCCGGTTGTCCTCGTCGGCCTGGAAGTGGTATTTCAGGCGCAGTCGGTCCGAGAAGGACCGCACCACCGACGCCGAGTCGTCCGACGACCCGTCGTCGGAGACCACGACCTCGAACTCCGGCGTGCCCGGCCGCTGCCGGGTCAGCTGCAGCAGCGTGTCGTGCAGTTGGTCTCGTCGGTTGTAGGTGGGGATGACGACCGAGACCTGGGGATCGGTTGCGGGTGACGTCACGGCAGGATTCCCTCCGGCTAGATTCCAGCGCGTCCGGACGATCAGAACCTGAGCAGGACCTTGCCCAGGTAGGCCCCGTCGAGCAGGGACTTGATGGCGGGGATCAACTCGTCGAGACCGTCGACGAAGGTCTCGTGCAGCACCACCCTGCCGTCGCGGACCAGCGGAGGGAACTCGCGTTCGAACTCGGGCAGCAGGTCCAGATGGTCGTTGGTGGTGAAGCCGATCAGGTTCAGCCGCTTGCCGATGACCATCTGCATCGTGCGGTGCCCGTGCGGGCGGCCGGTGCTGTGCTCCTCCGAACTTCCGCAGAGCAGGATCCGGCCGTGCGGGCGCATGGCGTTGACGGCGCTGTCGAGTTGCCAGCCACCGACGTTGTCGTAGTAGACGTCAACCCCGCCGAGCTCCTCCGGCCACCCGTCGTGGTAGTCGAACGCCTCGTCGAAGCCGAGCTTCTCGGTGACGAACCGCACCTTCTCGGCGGAGCCGACGCTGCCGACGACCCGGCTGGCCCCGTAGATCCGGGCCAGTTGCCCGACCACGCTGCCGACCGCGCCGGCCGCGCTGGAGACCACGACGGTGTCGCCCTTCTCGATGCCGATCCGGCGCAGTCCGCAGTACGAGACGATCGCCGAGCTGAGATGGTGCGAGATCGACGGGTACCGGCTGGTGTCGAGGACGGTGAACTCCTTGGCGTCGGCGACGGCGTACTCCCGCCACGCCATGTGGTGCAGGACCACGTCGCCGACCCGGAGGTCAGGGCCGGCGGACTCCACGACCTCACCGATGGCGTGCCCCCACATCGGCTCGCCGAGCTGGAAGTGCGGCACGTGCAGGTCGCTCAGGTCACGCATCCGCTGGAGCAGGCCGGGGTCGATCGCCATGTACATGTTGCGGACCACGGCCTGCCCCGGCCCCGGCGCCGGCACCGGCACCTCGACCATGGCCACCTCACCGGGTACCGGCAGATCGTCGGGCGGGCGGGCGATCAGATGGATCTCACGACTGATGGTCACGGTCGGCACTTCCCTCCGAGACGGGGCACGTCGCAGAGTGCGGCGGCGCGAAACTCACGGAAATGAGAATATCGACGTGCCGGAGCTGACCAACTTCGAAAAAGCGCAGTTGCCCGCCCGCGCGGCCCGGTGGTCAGGATCCCCGGTACGGGACCCAGACACTCTCCGGGGTGAAGCTGCCGAAACTGGTCAGGCTGGAGTTGCCGGCCACCTGGTACGGGCCGCCGAGGCAGTCGTCGTTCATGAACATCGCGGCACTGGCGCTGTGGGTGTTGACCGCCGAGTGGGCCCGGTCGCCCCAGCCGTGGTCGACCAGGCTGACACAGGTGCCGCCAGGGACGAGCGATGTCACCGGGAACATCTCGCCGGTGAAGTTGGCGCCCTCGTAGAGACAGAGCGAGCGGGACGGACAGGGATTCGCACGGTGCGCGGATGCCGGGCCGGCTGTCGCCGCCGTCGCGGTGGTGAGCAGGGTCGCCACCGCGACGGTCGTGACGAGCAGCGCCGAGCGCAGGTTTCCGGTCGACACGGTTACCTCCTTCATATCGCCATTCACTGGGGAACCCGGATCAGTTGGCTCGACCGGACGGCGGCCCGGCCAGATACACCGGCAGCGCGCGAAGACCGTTCATGATGAACGTGCCGGGCGGCTCCAGCTCCGCCGGCCGGACCGCGAGAGTCAGCTCCGGAAACCGCTCGAAGAGCGCCGGCAGCGCCACCGACGCCTCCAGGCGGGCCAGGGCGGCGCCGACGCAGAAGTGCGCCCCGTAGCCGAACGACAGGTGCTCCTTGTCCGGCCGCGTGAGGTCGAACGTCCCGGCGCTCTCGCCGTACCGCGCGGGGTCGCGGCCGGCGGCGGCGAGGCAGATGAGGATCGGCGTCCCCTTGGCGATGGTGACTCCGTCCAGTTCGATGTCCTCGGCCGCGAACCGGAGCGGGAGTTGCGCGATCGGCGCCTCCGCCCGCAACGTCTCCTCGATCACGTCGGACCAGGACGCGGTGCCCGCGGCCACCAGCTCGCGCTGGCCAGGCTGGGTGAGCAGGGTGACGACGGCCTTGGTCAGCAGGTTCATCACCGTTTCCGACCCCGCGCCGAGCACGTTGAACAACGAGCCGACGAGTTCGGACTCGCTGAGCAGCCCCTGCCGGTCGTGGGCCTGCACCAGGCGGCTGGTCATGTCGTCGGCCGGGGCCGCCCGCTTGGCGGCCACCAGATCCCGCAGCGCCACCTGCCAGTGGGCCAGGTTGGCCGCGGCCTGCTCCGGCGGCAGGGTGGTGTCGACGGCGAGTTCGAGGCCGCGCAGCACCTCCGGCCGGGCCTCCTCCGGTATGCCGAAGAGTTCGCAGATCATCTGCGCCGGCAACGGCGCGGCGTAGTTGGCCCGGAGGTCGACCGGCCGGTCCGGGGGATGCTCGGCGAGCCGGTCCAGCAGGTCGGCGACGATGCGCTCCACCAGTGGACGCTGTGCCTCGATCCGGCGTGGGCCGAAATCGGGCGCGACGAGTCCGCGCAGCCGACGGTGGTCGTCGCCGTCGACCAGCGTCATGCTGTCCATCTTGACCCAGCTGATCAGCGGCCAGTCGTCGCCGATCTCGCCGGCGACGAACGCCGGCCAGTACCGGCGCGGGTCCTTGACCACGCGCGGATCGGCGAAGAGGCGTCTGGCCAGTGCGTAGCTGGTGATCGACCACGCCATCACCCCACCGGGAAGCTCCACCGGGACGGCGGGCCCGAGGTCGCGCAGCCGTGCCGCCTCGGCCAGGATGTCGCTCCCGGCGCGGTCGATGACGTAGGGGCAGCCGTTGCTCTCCATGACTCATCTCCCGGGATCATGAGGGGACCGCGGCCGGGGCGACCGCCGGCAGCGGCGCCGGGTGCCGCCGGCCGAGCACCCGCGCCAGCATCCGTGGCCGCAGCAGCGACTGCGGGCCGTCGATCAGCCCGGCCACCCGCAGGAAGGACTCCGCCACCACCGGGTCGTCCGCCACCGCGCGGTGCACCCGGGCAAGGTAGGCACAGCCGAGCCGGACTCTCGGGGTCCGTACGCCGGCCACCTGCGGGTACGCCAGGTCGCCGAGGACGTTGACGTCCCAGGCGGCCCGGACGGTCGGGGCGACGTCGGCGAAGAACTCCAGGGGTCGGGGCTCGACACCGCGACGCAGGTGGTCGCGGAGCACCAGCGCCTCGACGGCGGTGATCGTGTTGCCCTGTGCGTAGACCGGGTTGGGACTGGCCATCGCGTCCCCCAACACCAGCAGGCCGTCGGGAAAGCTGGCCAGCTTCTCGTAGTGCCGCCACAGGCTCGTCGGGAACTGGTACGCCCGGATTCCGTCCAGCGGTTCGGCGATCCGCAGCGCATCGTGGATCTCCGGCACCGGCACCGTCCGGGCGTACGCGAGGAAGCCCTCCGGCTCGGTGGGTGCCTGGTCGCCGAGGTGGGCGTTGAGCGACAGGACGTACCGCTCGCCCCCGTCCGGCAGGGCCCGCTCCCGCGCGAAGACGGCGCCGCGCGGGTGACTCGGTGTCTGCGCGACGATGTACGCCAGGTCCGTGCCGAGCACGCCCAGCGGCAGCCGGTAGTGCCGGGTGGTGTAGCTGAGCCGGATCCTCATCCGCTCCTCCGCCGGAGGTTGGTAGCCCAGCTCCGCCAACCAGACCGGCAGCCGCGAGCCCCGGCCGGTGGCATCCACCACCAGGTCGGCGGCGAGCACCTCCGGCCTACCGTCGCGCTGGTCGACTATCCGCGCCCCGGTCACCCGGCGGCGGTCCGGCGTGGTCACCAGCTCCCGCACGTCGTGACCCTCCCGGAAGGTCACGTTCGGCAGGGCCCGGACCCGATCGCGGGTGCGTTGCTCCAGTGCGCTCCTCGGGATGGCGAGGCAGACGAGTCCGCTCCGCACCTTCGGCAGCCGCCGGCCGTTGATCACCCAGCGCAGGTCGGCGCCCACGTCGCCGGTGGGCACCCCGGCCGCCCGGGACTCCTCGGTGATGCCGGGGAACAGCTCCTCGATGGCGCGCTGCCCCCGGGCGAGCAGCGCGTGTGCGTGGAACGCCTGGGGGGTGGCGCGCCGGGTGTCGGTAGCGCCGAGCAGGCGGTCCCGGTCCACGACGACGACCTCGCGGTACGCCTCGGCGAGTACCTGACCGGCGAAGAGACCGGCGATGCTGCCCCCCAGGACCACGGCACGCCCACCGACGGCGCCGTCCACCGGCTGACTCACCGGGGCCCGTCCGGCAGCGGGATCGGGGCGCGGACCGGTGTGTTCCCGTACCCGGTGATGATCCACTCACCGTCCTGCTTGACGAAGACCCAGATGCCCCGGATCGCGTGCTCGACCGGCACCTCGGTGGCGCCCGGCGGGTACGCGCCGCCCTGCGAGAGGAGCAGCATCACGTCGTCCCGGATGTACCGCAGCTCCAGCGGCGCACCGAGCACGTTGGTGCCCTTCCACTTGCCGTCGAAGGCCTCCGCCATCCAGTCACGGATGGCCGGGCGCCCCTTCAGATGGGCGCCGGGCAGCACGATCGAGGCGTCCTCGCTGTAGACGGTGGCCAGGGTGTCGGCGTCGTTCTCACCCCACGCGAGGGTGATGCGCGCGACGATATCGCGTACCGCTTTCTCGTCTTCCGGGCGTACGGGGGAGACGGAGCTACTCATTGCGATTTCCCTTCCCGCGACGGGTGGCAAAAGGTGCGCGTGACCGGGGACGCTGACCTGTCGCCGGTACTCCAGAATCGTCGTATCGGGTCGAACGGCGAGGCATCTCCTGGCGTGCGGTGGCTGCGCATGCATGAAGACGTGACGTCGGCGGCACCTGGTGACAATCGGTCAACGAAATGGTCTGCGCCGATGTCCGCGCTGCCCGAGGAAGGGGCCCGAAGTGTTTGGTTTGGACGGCAAGAACGCCGTGGTCACCGGCGCGTCCCGGGGCATCGGCCGGGCGGTGGCGCTCGGCCTGGCCGAGGCCGGTGCGAACGTGGCGGTACTGGCCCGCGGCACGACCGCGCTGGCCGAGGTGGCGAAGGAAATCGAGGCGTCGGGGCGCAGGGCCGCCGTGCTCACCTGTGACATCGACCGGCCGGATGAGATCGACCAGGCGGTGGCCGCCACCCGGGACGAGTTCGGCGGGATCGACATCGTGGTCAACAACGCCGGCGGGTTCAGCCATGTCGGACCGTTTCTGGAGATGACGCCGGAGGACTGGACGCAGATTATGCGCACCAATCTGGATTCTGTCGCGCACATGTGCCGGGCGGTGGGCGGATATCTGACCGGGGTCGGCCGGGGATCGGTCATCAACGTGGCCTCGGTCGGCGGTTACAACGGTGTTCCCATGCTCTCGCCGTACGCGGTGGCGAAGGCAGGGGTCATCTCGCTGAGCCGCACCCTCGCGGTGGAATGGGCGGCCCGTGGAGTACGGGTCAACGTGATCGCGCCGGGCTGGACGCGGACCCAGTTGACCCGCAGCTTCGCCGGGAACGCGGAGCTGGCCGATGGCCTGATCCGCAGCGTGCCGGTGGGGCGGTGGGGGGAGCCGGAGGATCTCGTCGGCGCGGCGGTCTACCTGGCCAGCGACGCGTCCCGGATGGTCACGGGTGCCTGCCTGACCGTCGACGGTGGGGTGACCGCGTACGACACCGGGCCCGCGATGATCGACATGCTGAGCGTCGGCCGGGTCCCGATTTAGCGGGCGCCGGGGGCGGACATGTCGCGGTCAGACGCGGTCGTCGTTGAGGACGCTGCTGCACCTGCGGATCGTCGCGAGGTGCAGCCGTCCGGTCAGGGCGGAGGGCAGCAGCCGGCCGGCGAGCCGGGCCGGTGCCGCCGGTGGCGCGTTGGTGATCTCGCTCGCCGCCAGTCGGGAGATCCGGCGTACCCGTCGGCTCCGGATCCGCTCGTACCGGCGCAGGGCGGTGACCGGGTCGCCGGGTGTGCGCAGCGCGCGGCGCAGCAGCCAGGCGTCCTCCAGAGCCTGGTTGGCGCCCTGGGCCTGCGACGGTGGAAACGCGTGCGCGGCGTCGCCGAGCAGGGTCGACGGGCCGGTGCCCCAGCGGGCCGGCACCTGGTGCAGGACGTGCGGGTACGCCTGCACGTCCGACTCGGCGAGCCCGGCCAGCAGTTCACCGACCGGCTCGGCGTAGGAGGCGAACCTGCCGCGCAGCCACTCCAGCACGGGCCGGTCGGCGGGCGCCGGCACGGGTACGTCGAACCACCACTGGAGCAGTCCACCGCCGGCCGGCATCAGGCCGCAGAGCCCGGCCGGACCGACGAGGCAGCGGGCGGCCACCCCGCCGGCCAGCTCGGGTAGTGCCAGGGTCAGGCCCTGCCAGCTCACCCAGCCGTTCCGGCTCGCGGGCGTCGGGTCCAACACCACCCGGCGCACCGCGGACCGGTAGCCGTCGGCACCGACCAGCACGTTCCCGATTGGCGCGTCTCCGGCGTCCGCGTCCCTGGTGGGCGCATCTCCGGCATCCGCGTGTTCGGCCAGGCCGGTGACGGTCACGCCACCGGGCGCCACCCGCAGGTCGGAGACGGCGCATCCGTAGCGCACGGTCCCGGGCGGCAGGGCTCCGGTGAACCGGTCGAGGATCGCGGCGCGGGGCACGGTGGCCACGCCGTAGCCGGTGCGGCGGCGCATCACCCGCAGATCCGCACGCCCGAAGGGGCGCCCACGCGGGGTGTGGAACTCCAGGGTCTCGACGTCGCCACCGAGCCCGTCGAGCGGCACCCTGAGGTCGGCGGCCGCTGCCGCGCCGTTGCTGAAGATCGTCACCGCCGCGCCGTCGGCACGCGGTCCCGGTGCCCTTTCCAGCACCCGGACCCGGTGCCCGTCGGCCACCAGCCCGTTCGCCAGGGCCAGCCCGCCGATGCCCGCACCGACGATGATCACCTCCACGACGACACCCCGTGCACGGATCAGTTCACTGCCATCGGTTCCAGTTCACTACCATCGTTGTACTACGGATGGTGTCATACTATCGGTACGTGCCACCACCCAACCCGCGCCGCCGGGCAGCCCTCGCGGACGCCGCCATCGCGCTGCTGGCCGAGTCCGGCGTGCACGGCGTCACCCATCGGGCGGTCGAGAAGCGGGCCGGACTCCCCACCGGCACGGCCTCCAACTACTTCCGCAGCCGGGAGGCGCTGCTGGTCGCGGCAGCAGAGCGGGTCGGTGAGCTGCACTACGAGGACATGGACGCGGCCGGATCCACATACCGGCCGGCGCCGGCAGCCGGCACCCGGGAGCGCGCAGTGGAGCTGATCGCCGAATCGCTGCTCATTGCCGCTACCGCGCATCGGGACCGCTATCTGGCGATCTTCGAGCTTCGGCTGGAGAGCCTGCGCCGGCCGGCCCTCGCCGACGCGCTGCACGGCCTGCTCCAGCGCTCGGTCGCCGTCACCACCGGACACCATGCCGACCTCGACCTCCAGATTCCGCCGGAGGTCGTGCCGACGCTCGTCACGCTCTACGGTGGGGCGCTGTTCACCCTGGTGAGCAGCGCGCCGGACGAGATCACTCCGGAGCGCACCCGGGAGCTGGCGGCAGCGATCGTCCGGGCCGCTCTCGGCTGATCTCTGGGCCTGCAGCGGCGGCGCTTGGAGCGACGGCGACGAGAACGTCGGCGAGCACCTCGGTGCGGGTGGAGAAGGCCAGCTCGGCCGGGCGGTGAGGAGCAGCCACTCGGCGGCCTCCTCGGTCGGGCTCGAGGCGGGCGGCGCCTCGGCGGCCTGCGCCCGGCGGGTCGGACCCCGGCGGGTCGGACCCCGGCGGGAGAGCGGACGCGGCGACCGGATGCGGATATCGTGCGGGAAACGATCAACGGTCGATGATCGGGGTGTGCCGGTGGGATGGCTCCGGCTTGTTGCCGACCGACTCCGCCAGGGTTGGCTGGGAGTGGTCGAGGCGACACTGGCCGCGACCGTCTCCTGGGCGGTCGCGGCCGCGCTGCTCGGCCATCCGCAACCCTTCTTCGCCCCGGCGGCGGCGCTGATCGTGCTCGGCCAGGCCCGGGGGCAACGGATGCGCCGGGCCGTGGAGGTGGTGCTCGGGGTCGCGGCCGGAGTGCTCGTCGCCGACCTCGTGGTGCAGGCGCTCGGCCGGACCACCTGGACCGTGCTGACCGTCGTGCTGCTCACCGTCGGGCTCGCCATGGCGATCGGCGCGAGCAGCGTCTCCGTGGTACAGGCCACGGTCTCCGCCCTCTACCTGGTGACGGTGCCGCCGGCGACCGACGCGCTGGTGCCGTTCCGGTTCGTCGACGCGCTGATCGGCGGGCTTGTCGCGCTCGCCGCGAGCCAACTGTTCAGCGCCCGGCAGCCGCTCGCCCCACTGCTGGCCGAGTCCCGGCAGACCTTCGCCGCGCTGGCGGAGTTGCTCATCGGGATCAGCGAGGCGTTGGACCGCGACGACGAGCCGGCGGCGGTGGCGGCGCTGCACCGGGCCCGCCAACTCGACTCGGCCGTGGACCGGCTCCAGACCGCGGTGCTGGCGGCCGGGGAGGCGCTGCGCCTGCACCTGCGGCGGCGCCGGCACATCGGGCGGGTGCACGCGCTGGAGGCGTCGAGCCGACAGGTCGACTACGCCGTACGCAACCTGCGGGTGCTGGCCCGGGCCGGAGTGGCGCTGACCCGGCTGCCGGTGGCCAACCCGCCGGAACTCGGCGCCGCACTGCGTTGCCTCGCCGAGGCGGTACGCTGCGCCGGCGAGGCGCTCGCGGCCGACCTGACCGGGCAGGACGAGGCGGCCGACCGGTACGCCGAAGAGACCGACGTCGCCGCACTCGACGCGGTACGCACGGCCGGGCGGCTGCTGCTCACCCCGGAACCGCCGCTGCCGATCATCATGATCGTGGGGCAGATCCGGGCGACCGCGATCGACCTGCTCCGGGGCGTGGGCGCGGACGACGTCGCCGTGCTGGCCCGGGTCGACGAGGCTCTCGGACTGCCACCGCTGTAGGGGGGACTGCCACCGCGGTAGGGCGGCCGGGTCATCCGGCCGGCGCGTGCCGGCGTACCGCCAGCAGCGCGACGTCGTCGACGGGCTGTTCGACCGCGAGGGTGGTCATCACGGTGACGCATACCGACTCGGCCGGCCCGGGCTGGATGGCGGCACGCAGCCGGTCCAGCCCGACGTCGATGAGCTCGTCGCGCCGCTCGATGAGCCCGTCGGTGTAGCAGACCAGGACGGCGTCGGGCGGGAACTCGACCGAGGTGCTGCGGCGGCGCTTCGGGCGTCCGATGCCGAGCGGCAGGTCGACGGGGAGCGGGACGGTGTCGACCGGCTTTCCGGGGCTGGCCAGCATGGGCGGCAGGTGACCGGCCAGCGAGACGCGCATCTCCGTCCGGTCCGGGCTGACCAGCGTGTAGAGCACCGTGGCGAGCTTGCCCGCCTCGAAATGTTGGATCTTGTGGTCGAGTCGGGTCAGCGCGTCGGCGGGGTCGTCGCACTCCAGGGCGTAGGCGCGCAGCGCGCTGCGCAGCCGTCCCATCACCACGGCCGCCGGCAGCCCGTGCCCGGAGACGTCGCCGACGACGATGCCGAGCCAGCCGGTGGGGAGGCTGAAGACGTCGTACCAGTCGCCGCCGATCCCGGTGTGGTGGCCGGGCACGTACCGGGCGGCCATGTCGACGCCGGCCGCCTCGGGTAGCCGGGTCGGCAGCAGGCTGCGTTGCAGGGCGAGCGCGGCCGTCCGGTCGATGTTGCCCAGTCGGGCCTGGCTCGCCAGGCTGGCGCGGTCGGCGACCAGTTGCAGCAGCCGGATGTCGTCGGCGTTGAACCGTCGTGGTGTGAGGCTGCCGACGTGTAGGACCCCGACGAGTTCGGAGCCGGCGAACATGGGCACGCCGAGCATCGACTGGATGCCCTTCTCGATCAGCAGCGGGTTGACCACCGTGGCCGGGGTGACCTCCTCGAGCACCACGGGCCGCTTGTCCTGGGCGACCCGGCCGGCGAACCCCCGGCCGACCGCGACCCGGAAGCCCTGCCGGACCTCCTCCGCCAACCCCTGCGCGGCGGTGGCCACGAGCTGCTGGGCGTGCTGGTCCAGGAGCAGGATCGCGGCGGTGTCCACCTGGAGGAGCCCACAGACCCGCGCCAGCAACTCGTCGAAAAGGTCCTCCACCTCGAGCCGGGACAGTGTCGAGTCGGTCACCGCCTCGATCCGGCGCAGCCGTTCGTCGGCGCCGGAGTCATCCGCCTCGATCACGCGGGAAAGCGTAGCCTCTGCCGGGGTGTAGCGGTGCTGCTGGACGGTCGGTTCGGCGTGGACCGGCCCGGTACGACCCGGAGAACGGACATAGCAGACGGGAACCCACGATCCGGCAACGCCTTCGCCGGGACGACGGGTCGGGCCGAGCCGGCCTCGGAGACCGGTTGACCGGGTGTCGGTGCGGCGATCCGGCGCCGCGCGGTTAGGGTGGCGGCAGATCGTCCGGTTCGACAGTCGCCGACCTACCGGAGGAGGCGGACGCCCCATGCGGCTTGGCCTACAGATCCCCAATTTCACCTGGCCGAACGGTCCGGCCGGGCTCGGTGCCGATCTGGCCGCCGTGGCCCGGACGGCAGACCGGGTCGGCTTCGACTGCGTCGCCGTGATGGACCACCACTTCCAGATCCCGAGCGTCGGTCCGAGCGAGGCCGACATGTTGGAGGCGTACACCACGCTGGGTTTCCTTGCCGCACACACCGAGCGGGCCACCCTGCTGACCCTGGTCACCGGGGCGCACTACCGGTCGCCCGGCCTGCTCGCGAAGATCCTGACGACCCTGGACGTCCTCTCCGGCGGGCGGGCGATGCTCGGCATCGGGGCCGGCTGGAACGAGGAGGAGTCGCGCGGGCTCGGCTTCCCGTTCCCGCCGCTCGCCGAGCGCTTCGAGTTGCTCGAGGAGACCCTGCGGTTTCTGCTCCAGATGTGGTCCGACGACGACGGACCGTTCCGCGGCCGGCACGTCCGGGCCGAGCGCCTGCTCAACTCGCCGCAGTCGCTGACCCGCCCTCACCCGCCGATCATGATCGGCGGAGGTGGGGAGAGGAAGACGCTGCGGCTGGTCGCCAGGTACGCCCAGGCGTGCAACCTGTTCAACAGCCCGCAGCTGGAGCACAAGCTCACGGTGCTGCGGGAGCACTGCGAACGGGAGGGGCGCGACTACGACGCGATCACCAAGACGGTCTACCAGTTCATGGACGTCGGGGAGAACGGCGAGAAGACGAGCGAGCTGGTCGACGAGCTGCGCCGGCTGAGCGATCTCGGCTTCGACATGGCGATCGGCGCCGTACCGCAGCTGCCCCGGTTGGACGTGCTGGAGCGGATCGGCGCCGACGTCATCCCGGTGGTGCGGGAGTTCTGAGCGATACCGCCGGGCGGTAGCGCCGAACCGGTCAGCCTCGGCCGGCTACTATCCTGATCTCAGCGGCCTGTCGCGGGAGCGACGCCGGACGGCATTCTCGACCTGCGGCGTCCGGTTCCCGGGCCCGACCAGATGATCGAGGAGGGGCACCGGTGGCGGCCTTGGAACGTACTCTTGTCCTGCTCAAGCCCGACGCGGTGGCGCGCGGGCTGACCGGCCGGCTGGTGCAGCGGTTCGAGGACGCCGGCCTCAAGATCGTCGGCCTCAAGATGAAACAGCTGGACGCGGACTTCACCCGCCGGCACTACTTCGACCTGGAGGAGCGGTTCGGTAAGGGCGTCTACACGGCCACCGCCGCCTACATGCAGCAGGGACCGGTGGTCGCGCTCCTGCTGGAGGGGGTCGAGGCGGTGGCGAACGTCCGCCGCATGATCGGACCGACCTTCCCCGGCCAGGCGGCGCCGGGCACCATCCGGGGCGACTTCGCCCACATGTCGAAGGCGTACGCGGAGACGAGCGGCAAGGCCGTCGCCAACCTGGTACACGCCTCGGGCAGCATCGACGAGGCGAAGTACGAGGCCGAGCTCTGGTTCGGCGACGACGAGCAGTTCGACTACCGGGGCACCGCCGAGCGGTACGTCTTCTGACCGCCGCCCTGCGGTTACCCGCCCCCGAGGATCCGCAGCGACCGCGTTCCGCCTTTCCGTGCCTCGTCCGCGCCGTCGCGGACGAGGCACGCGGCCGGGTGGTTGTGCCCCCGGTGCGCCGGTCAGCCGGCGCTGGCCGCCGTCACGGTGCGGTGGCTGCGCATCGCGTGCTCGACCACCGCGATCAGCACCTCCTTGCCGGACTTTCGTGACCGGGCGTCACAGAGCATGACGGGTACGCCCGGGTCGAGACTCAGCGCCTGGGTGACCTCGTCGAGCTCATAGCGCCGGGCACCCTCGAAGCAGTTCACCGCCACCACGAACGGCGTGCCGTGCTTCTCGAAGTAGTCGACCGACGGGAAGCAGTCGGCCAACCGGCGGGTGTCGGCGAGCACCACCGCGCCGAGCGCACCCAGCGCCAGTTCGTCCCAGACGAACCAGAACCGGTCCTGTCCCGGAGTGCCGAAGAGATAGAGCACCAGGTCGTCGGTGATGCTGATCCGCCCGAAATCCATCGCCACAGTGGTGGTGGTCTTCGTCTCGACTCCGGACAGGTCGTCGACGCTGTGGCCCTCCTCGGTGAGGACCTCCTCGGTGCGCAGCGGCCGGGTCTCGCTGACCGCGCCGACCAGGGTGGTCTTGCCGACGCCGAAACCTCCGGCGATCAGGATCTTGACGGCGGTCGGCATCCGGTCCGCGGACGTCCCGGTCCGGTCGACACCGTCAAAGTGCTCGTAGTCCATTGATCACCTGTTCGAAGATGCTGTCATCGGTCAGGACCGGCGCCGGCCGCGGCTCGGCGACCCGGACGAGCCGGTGTTCGAGGAGGTCGCCGAGGAGTACCCGGATGGTGCCGAGGGGAAGGTCCAGATGTGCCGCGACCTCGGCGACGGAGAGCCGCCGTCGGCAGAGCGCGACGATCGCCAGGTGTTCCGGCCCGAGCCCGACATCTCGGGAGGAGATCGTCCGCACCGTGCTGACCTGCGAGATCAGGTCGAACTTGCCGGTCGCAGGCCGGGCCCGACCCCGGGTCACCGCGTACGGCCGGACCACCGGGCCGGCGTGGTCGTCGACCCAGTGGATTTCCGGAGGCTCCTCGTTCTCGGTCATCGCCGGGGCTCACTGCCGGTAGACCGGTGCGTCGGGTGTCCGGGTGCTGGAGGCCAGGTATTTGCCGGCCCGGGCCACCAGCATGGCCATCTCGTACGCGATCAGCCCCACGTCCGCGTCCTCGGCGGCCAGCACGGCGAGACAGGCACCGTGCCCGGCTGCGGTGACGAACAGGAACGCCGAGCGCATCTCGATGATCGTCTGCTGTACCGGCCCTCCGCCGAACCGCTTTCCGGCGCCGCGGGCCAGGCTCTGCACGCCCGACGCCACAGCGGCCAGATGTTCCGCGTCGTCCCGGTCAAGCTCGCGCGACGAGGCCATCAGCAGTCCGTCGACGGAGAGCAGGATTGCGTGCTGGGTCTGTTTCACCCGGCCGACCAGGTCGTCGAGCAGCCAGGTCAGGTCGAGGTTGGACGCTGTTTTCTGCACGGATTCGTCCCTTTCTTAGCCGGTGGTATCGCCATCTCGCCGGACGTGGCCGGTCAGGCCTGGGGCGGAGCCGCCCCGGCGCCGCTACCGTCGTCCGGCGGGGGTACGGCGCTGGACCGTCCGCGCCGGGTACCCGATTGATAGGAACTCATCATCCGGCGGATCTGCTCGGGAGTCCGGGGAGTGTATTCCTCGGCCGGCTCCGGTTCGGTCCGCTCGCCACCGTCCCGCAGGGCCGGGGCGAGGTTCGCCTGCCGCACCCGGACCGGCAGGCCGGAGCGGGTCAGCGAGGCCGGTCCGCCCGCGGCTGTCGATCCGGCGCTCGTCGGGGATGTTCCCGGGCTTGCCGAGGCTGCTCGCCGGCCGGGCGAAGAGCGTGCGGGGACTGTCGTGGCCGTCGCGACGATCGGGTCGGCCGGTGGCGTGCCCGGCAGCACGCTCGCCGACCCTGTGGCGACCGGCTCCGACCTGCGGTCGGCATCCCGTCGCGACGCCGGCGCCGGCTCCCGGGCGGCTTCGCGCTCCGGGTGCTGCTCCGGCCCGTGACCCGGGTCCCGTCCCGGATGACGCCCCGGGTCCTGCCCCGGCGCGTGTCCCGGCTCCCACCCGGCAGCGTGTCCCGGCTCCCGGTCGGCAGCGTGTGCAGGCTCCCGACCGGGCCGGCTGCCGGGCACCTGGTCCGGAGGGCGGCCGAGATCCTGGCCGGGCGGTCGCCGGAGGCTTTCCCCGACCGCGCTCGCCGCGAGCCGCTCGACCGGCATCGACCCGGTGGCCGGCTCGCCCTCCGCGCTGCGGTCCGTGATCAGGGCGATCGGGAGCAGCACCACGGCGGTGATCCCGCCGTAGGGCGAGTCCTTCAACCGGACCCGGATGCCGTGCCGCTCGATGAGCCGGCTGACCACGTAGAGGCCGAGTTGGGCGGCACCGCCGATGTGGGTGAACTCGTGCTGGGTGGCGATCCGTTCGTTGGCGGCGGCCCGATCCTCGGCGCTCATGCCCAGACCGCGGTCCTCGATCTCGATCGCGAAGCCGTTGGCGACCAGTTGCCCGCCGACGTGCACATCGGTCTGCGGGGGCGAGAAGGAGAGCGCGTTCTCGATCAGTTCGGCGATCAGGTGGATCACGTCACCGACGGCCCGGCCCGCGAGGTCCACGGCACCGACCGGCAGCACGCTGACCCGGGCGTAGTCCTCGACCTCGGCCACGGCGCCCCGCAGTACGTCGATCATCGGGACGTTCCGCCGCCAGGCCCGGCCCGGCGTCGCCCCGGAGAGCACGATCAGGTTTTCCGCGTTGCGGCGCATCCGGGTGGCGAGGTGGTCCACCCGGAACAGGTCCTCCAGCTCCTCAGGGTCGTTCTCCCGCCGCTCCATCGCGTCCAGCAGGGTGAGCTGTCGGTGGATCAGCGCCTGCGTACGGCGGGCCAGGCTGAGGAAGATGTCCCGGACACCCCGGCGCAACTGGGCCTGCTCCACGGCGATCCGTACGGCGGTCTCCTGTGCGACGTTGAACGCGTGTGCCACCTGCCCGATCTCGTCGGGGCCGACCTTGAGCGGTGGCGCCTCCTTGCCGAGGTCGACCGGCTCACCCCGGCCGAGCCGGGCGACCAGGTCCGGCAGCCGTTCGTTGGCGAGCCTGAGCGCCGCCAGGCGGAGCCGTTCGAGCTGGCGCACCATCGAGCGCGCGGTGTTCATCGAGATGATGACGGCGGCGAGCCCGAGGAAGAACATGACAAGCATCCGGACGACGGTCCCGATCGCGCCGGGGGTGGCCGCCCGGACCAGCTCGTCGCCACCGGCGACCTGTAACCGGAGCAGTTCGGCCAGCCCGGGGTCGACCGTGCTGCGCCACTGGTCGGCGGGAACCGCGGGGCGCCCGTTCGGGCGTCCTTCCTGGACGATCCGGTCCTCGACGGCGCGGAGCGCGGCGACCGGTCCGGCACGGAGCGCCTGGCGGTATCGGTCCTGGTCGGACCGGGGCAGCTCGGCGACTGCCTCGTCCGCGATCAGCCGCTCGGCGCCGATCAGCTGGATCACCTGGGCGTGCTCGGCCTCGCTGATCCGGTTGGCGGCGTACGCGCCGGTGAGTAGCGCGTCCGCCTGGGAGGCGAGTTCACGCGCCTCGGTGAACCTGATCAGGTTCTCCGCGCGGCGGTCGATGTCACCGGCGTCCAGGTTGCCGAGCGAGCCGTAGATCCGGAAGATCGATTCGATCGCCTCGGTGAACGCCTGCGCGGCGGTCAGCCGGTCGATGCGGCGGGCGTCGATCGCCTCCCGCACGGCAGTCAGTCCGTCCAGTTCGACAAGCGCCCGGGCGATCCGCCGCTCGAGTTCGGGCCGGGCCGCCAGCTTGGCGAACCAGGTCTGCGCCTCCGCCCGGAAGGTCGCCACATCCGCCCGGACCCTGCGGCGTTCCACCTCAAGGGGTTCCCGGGGCGGCGGCTGCGGGGCGCCGAGGTAGCCGAGGGAGAGCCGGCGCTCGTCCTGCAGGTTCAGGACCAGTGGCTCGGTCGGTGCGTACACCCGGGCGTCGAGGGTCTGCACCCAGACCAGGTTGAGCCCGTCGCGGAGAGTGACCCACGCGCCGAACGCCCAGAGCGTGAGCAGGGTGAGTAGCAGGGCGACGACCTTGGTACGCAGGCGCGAAGCAGGAAAGCCCATTACACCGTCCCGTACCGGTCGAAGGCGATTGATCGACTACTCACCAGGTTTTCTGGTGTCGCGGGCACCCTGGGCCGCATCCACGATCTTTCAGTACCCGGCGCACGCTAGCAGTGCCCGGTGTGATGCCTCAACCCCCGGTTTAGACGAAGATCACCTTTTTGGCCCGTAGCGCGCGGTTGGCCTGCTGGCAGGGGTTGCCCGCGCGGCGCCACGGCCGACGCGCCCGCCGTGGGCCGGTATCCATTGATAACCTCCGGTGGGATTGGGTTACCCGGATCGGTCTTCGCGGGCTGACGTTGATCGGGGGGCGGTGGATGCTCGACCGGCGGCTGCACCACCATCTGGTGACCTGGCTCGGCCAGTGGCCGGCCGGAAGGGCTCTGGACGTGGTCGGCTCCGAGCGCCGGGTCCAACCCGGCTGGGACGGGCAGCGGCATCCGGTCGTGGGGGTCGGCAGCCCGCACGGGGCCGTACTCTCCGTGCCGCCGGCCCGGGTCGCCGCGGTACGGGCGCTGCGACCCCGGCCGATCGCGGCGTTGCTCTCCGCGCTGCCCGCCGCGCTGGGCCTACCGGCCTGGTCGGGCTACCGGGCGGTGTTCCGCTACACGCTCGCCCCGGCGCCGCTGCCCGACGGCGGTGAGTGGATCGACGCCGGGGATCCGGTGGTGCCGCCGTGGCTGCGGCCGTTCGGCGGCGAGGTGCTGGTGATGCGGGACCCCGCCGGTGCCTATCTCGCCGGGGTGGGCGTCAAGCGCCACGACGGCTACGGGCACGAACTGGCCGTTGGCACCGAACCGGCCGGGCGGGGGCGTGGACTGGCGCGTCGACTGGTGGCCCAGGCGGCGCGACGGGTGCTGGACGAGGGTGCGGTGCCGACGTACCTGCACGACCCGGGCAACGTCGCCTCGGCCCGGGTCGCCCGGGCCGCCGGCTTCGACGACCGTGGCTGGTCCGCCTACGGCCTGACGAAGAGGGACCAGCCGACACCGAATGACGTCGCCGTGTGACGCTGGCCCGTGCTGCCCGGCCAGCTGCGGTGGATGCTGCCCGGCCAGCTGCGGTGGATGCTGCCCGGCCAGCTGCGGTGGATGCTGCCCGGCCAGCTGCGGTGGATGCTTCCCGGCCGGAGCCAGCTGCGGCTGCCCGCCGGGGTGACCTGTGCTCGGCGGTCCCATCGTCCGGACCACCTGAGACCGTCCAGAGGGGATCGGCGGGGTGTCAGGCGGTGAGGCGGAGGGCTTCGGCGGCGGCCCGGCCGTTGGCGTGGCTGGCGCCGTAGGTGGTGACGAAGGCGCGTACGCCCGCCGGCCGCCACGCGGAGGGCCAGCCCATCTCGACCACGGTCACCGGATGGCCGGCGGCCAGCGCCTCGATCAGCTCGGGCCCGCCCGGCAGCCGGTGCAGATGGCGGCCGACCAGCACGATCGGCCGCCCGGCGGCGCGTTCCCGCAGCGCCGCCGGGTCGGTCTCCGCAGCCACGACCCGGAGCTGTTCGGTGCCGTTGAGGTGTGGTCCGAGGCCCCACGGCACCCGCCCCTCGGCGATGGTGGAGGCGGCGAAGAGCTGCACCACGAGGGGCACGCCGAGCCCGTCGATGCTGCCCTCGACCCTGATCGCCCGCCGTGCGGCGGTCCGGGACGCCTCCGCGGAGCCCTCCCGCGCGGCGACGTACCCGGGATCGGTTCCGGCGGCCCGGACCGGTGCGGCGGCCCGGGTCCACGCGGCGAGCGTGGCGGTGCGCTGCACGGCCTGCTCGACCCGGGCCAGGCCGAGGCGGCCGTCACCCAGTGCGGCCACGATCTCGGCGACCACCAGCTCGACCAGGTCGGCGTCGACCTGGGCGCCGATGCAGAGCAGGTCCGCGCCGGCGGCCAGGGCCCGGACGGCACCCGGCCCGATGCCGCCGGCGGCCACCGCCGCGCCCTGCATCTCCAGCGCGTCGGTCAGCACCACACCGGTGAAGCCGTACTCTCCGCGCAGCAGCTCACCGAGGACGGCGGGGCTGAAGGTCGCCGGTGCGTCGCCGGTGAGCGAGGGCACCCGGATGTGCGCGGTCATGATCGCCCTGGCGCCCGCGCCGATCACGGCCGCGAAGGGTGGCAGGTCGCGGCGGCGTAGCAGTTCCACCGGTACGTCCACGGTGGGCAGTTCGAGGTGGGAGTCGGCGATCGTCGCGCCGTGCCCGGGGAAGTGCTTGGCGCAGGCGGCCACCCCGGCGGACTGGAGCCCGGTGACCGCGGCGGCGGCATGCGCGGCGACCCGCTCCGGGTCGGCGCCGAAGGCCCGGGTGCCGATGATCGGGTTGTCGTCGGCGGTGTTGACGTCGACCGTCGGTGCGAGGTCGACATTGATCCCGACCGCTAGGAGGTCGTTGCCGATGGCGTGGTAGACCCGTTCGGTCAGGGCGACGTCGTGCACCCTGCCGAGCGCGGCGTTGCCCGGGTACGGGCTGCCGGTGGCGTGTGCCAGCCGGGTGACGTCGCCACCCTCCTCGTCGATCGCGATCAGTACGTCCGGCCGGGCCTGGCGCAGCGCGGCGGTGGTGGCGGCGACCTGGTCGGGGTGGTCGATGTTGCGGCCGAAGAGGGTGTGCCCGGCCAGCCCTTCGGCGAGCAGGTCGAGCGCCCAGCCGGGTGGGGTGGTGCCGGGAAAGGCGGCGAGCAGCGTACCCAGCGCCAGCCGGCGGATTCCTGGATCGGTCGGCACGTCTCTCCCCCTTCGGCCCTTTCCTCGGGTCCGAGTGTCGCATCGAGGTGGACCATCTCGTGGCCCAGCGTTACCGGATCGGCTTAGCACTCCCGGCTCGCCGGCCCATTACGCTACGGCTACTCCTCCGAAGGTTAGCTTAGCTATTAAGAAAGCTTCTTAAAGAAGAGGGACACTGCATGGCAAGCACCCGGCTACCTGGCACACCGCGCCTGCTCCGCGCGCTCAACGACCGCGCGGCGCTGGAACTGCTGCTCGAGCGGGGGCCGCTCACCCGGGCGCAGTTGGGCGAGTTGACCGGGTTGTCCAAGGTCACTGCTTCCCAGCTCGTGGAACGCCTGGAGGAGCGGGGACTGGTCAGCCGGGTCGGTGAGCAGGCAGGCGGGCGCGGCCCGAACGCGCAGCTCTACGCCGTACGGCCGGGGACCGCACACGTTGTCGGGGTGGACGTCGAGTCGGACCGGGTGGTGGCGGCCTGCGCCGACATCACCGGCGAGGTGATGGGTCGGGTGGAGCAGTCCACCCGGGACACCGACGATCCGGTGGGTGTGGTGCACAACGCGGTGGTCCAGGCGGCGAGCGACGCCGGCGCACAGCTGGCCACCGTACGTCGGGTGGTGCTCGGCACGCCCGGCCTCGTCGACCCGGGCACCGGCGACATCACCTTCGCCTTCAACCTCCCGCGCTGGCACCGGGGTCTGCTCGCCGCGCTCCGCGAGGACCTGCACACCCCGGTGGTCTTCGAGAACGACGTCAACCTGGCCGCGGTCGCCGAGGCGGAGTCCGGCGCGGCGCGCGGTGTCGAGGACTTCGTGCTGGTCTGGCTCGGCGTCGGCGTCGGCCTGGCTATCGTGCTGAACGGTCGGCTGCACCACGGCAGCACCGGCGCGGCCGGCGAGATCGGCTACCTGCCGGTGCCCGGCGCGCCCATTCCCCGGGACGCCTCCCGGCGGGCAAAACCGGCCTTCGGCCAGCTCGCCGGCTCCGACGCGGTACGCGCGGTGGCCCGGGAACACGGCTTCCGGGCCGGTACGGCGGCGGACGCGATCCGGGCCGCGATCGCGGCGGGGACCGAGGGCGGGCCGGTGCTCGACGAGGTGGCCCGTCGGCTCGCGCTCGGGGTGGCCAGCAGTTGCGTGGTGCTCGACCCGCCGCTGGTGGTGCTCGCCGGCGAGGTCGGCCAGGCCGGCGGCACCGCGCTGGCCGAGCGGGTGCAGCACGAGGTAGCGGCGATCACGCTGGTCACGCCCCGGGTGGTGCCCACCGAGCTGACCGAGGAGCCGGTGCTGCGCGGCGCCCTCCAGGTGGCGCTCGACGCCGTCCGCGACGAGGTGTTCGGCTCCACGCTCGGCTGATCGCTTGCAGCGCCCGGTGTCGACTCCCCGGCGATTCAGGAGGTCGACCGGAAGCGTCCGCCGCACCGGCACCGGCAATGTGCCGCGCGGCAGCGTGCCGCACGCCACCCTCCGGATGCTGCTCGGCACGGGTCCGGCGCTGCGTGGTTGGATGGTCGGGTGCGTGATGATCCGGTTTCCGTCTCCGCCGACTCTGCCTCCGGCCCTGACTCAGGTTTGCCGGCACCGGTGCCTCCGGACGTCGTGATCGACTTTCACCAGGTCGGGGTGTCGCGTTCCGGTGCCGCCCTGTTGCACGACGTGACGTGGCGGGTCCGGCCGGACGAGCGCTGGGTGGTTCTCGGCCCCAACGGCGCGGGAAAGACCACCGTGCTCAACCTGGTCTCCGGGCGGCTGCACCCGACCACCGGTCTGGTGCACACGCTCGGCGAGCGGATCGGGCGTACCGACCTGACCGAGCTGCGTACCCGGATCGGGTTGAGCACCGCCGCGCTGGCCGAACGGGTCCCGACCGGCGAGCGGGTCCGGGACGTGGTGCTGACCGCCGCCTGGGCGGTGGTCGGCCGCTGGCGGGAGCAGTACGACGAAATGGACGAGACGCGCGCCAACGCCCTTCTCGACCAGTTCGGCGTGCTGGCCCTCGCCGACCGGGCGTATGGAACCCTCTCGGAGGGTGAGCGGAAGCGGACCCAGATCGCCCGCGCGTTGATGACCGACCCCGAGTTGCTGCTGCTCGACGAGCCGGCGGCCGGGCTTGACCTCGGCGGCCGGGAGGACCTGGTGGCCCGGCTCGCCGATCTGGCCCACGACCCGGACGCTCCGGCGATGGTGCTGGTCACCCACCATGTGGAGGAAATTCCGTCGGGTTTCACCCACGCCCTCCTGCTCCGCGAGGGCGGTGTGGTGGCGCAGGGGCCGCTCGCCGAGACGGTCACCGGTGAATACCTCTCCAAGACGTTCGGGGTGCCGCTGGTGGTGGAGCATTCCGGCGACCGCTTCACGGCCCGCGCCGCCTGACGCACCGCCCGGCCCCGCCCCCATCTCCGCCCGGCCGGCGGCCAGCCTGGGCGGGGCCGCTTGGCGAAAAGTGGGACGCCCCGGAGCTCAGCGGGTGGTGACGGCTCGGATCATGGGAAGCAGGGTCTCCGCCGCCAGGGTGATCTGGGCCACCGCGAGCTGGGCGTCGCGGGGTGGGACGAAGACCACCGCGTCCGCGCTCGCCTCCCGGAGCCGGATCACCGACGCCGCACACTGCTCAGCGGTACCGGCCGCGGTGAACCGGTCGAGATAGTGCTCGGGAAGGGCCGCCGCCAGCGCAACTGCCCCGGTGGCCGGCCCGGTGGCAGCCCAGGCGGAGGTGCCGGTCGCGCGGGAGGCACTGCCGGCGCCGGTCGTGGTGGTTAGCATGCCGGCGATCTCGTCGGCCAGGTCGGCATCGGCCGGCGGTAGCGCCCAGCCGTGCGCGAGTTGGGCGGCGAACTCGCGTCGGGCGCTGGCCCGGGCCTCGTCGAAGTCCAGGTGGGCGTAGACGGTGAGCCGATGGTCGTCGGTACGGCCGGCCTCGCGGCGCCCCTCGTCGATCAGTCCCCGGGCCCATCGGACATAAGCCGGACTGGCGCCCTCGGCCAGGATCGTGCCGTCCGCCACCCGTCCGGAGAGCCGCAGCGACCTCTCGGCGCGTACACCGGTCGAGATCGGGGGCGGCTGCTCCGGCGGAAACTCCAACGCCACCTCGTCGAGCCGGGCGTGCCGGCCGGCGACGGTGACCCGTTTCCCTGCCAGCAGGGCGCGTACCGCCGCGACGGTCTCCTCGAGCACCGCGAGCGGGGACGGGTGGGCGGCGCCGACCTGCCGGACCCAGGCCGGCATTCCGTGCCCGAACCCGGGAAGGATGCGGCCGGGGAAGAGCCGGGCGAGGTTGGCGAGTTCCATGGCGGCAAGCGCGGGGTTGCGGAACGCCGCCGGCAGGATGCCGATGCCGATCCTGAGCCGCTCCGTCACCGCCGCGGCGACGGCGGCGCCCGAGACCGCACCACCGAAGAAGCAGTCCTCGACGATCCACAGCTCGTCGTAGCCGAGCCGCTCCACCAGCCGGGCGTACGCCGGAAGCTGCTCGGGGGCGGTGTCACAGCGGTACATCACTCCGACCGGCATCTCTCCCATGCCTGGCAGCCTGCCAGAAGAGTCCGACGACGGCCGCCTCTAGACTGAAGCCCTTTCCAACCTGAACTGCGCGGCGCCCGTGTCCCGAGCCTCGCCCCCGGCCACGACGGCCGCAGTGGGAGCGGCAGAGTCTCCCGGGCGGTCGCCGAACCGGGAGGTGCCGCCGGTGAGCCGGCCACGGGTCGTAGTCATGGGCAGCGCGAACATGGACCTGGTGGTGACCACCGGTTCGCTGCCGAAGCCCGGTGAGACCGTCTTCGGCACCGACTTCGTGATGGTGACCGGTGGCAAGGGCGCCAACCAGGCGATCGCGGCCACCCGGGCCGGAGCCGACACGGCTCTGCTCGGCGCGATCGGCTCGGATTCGTTCGGCGTGACGCTCAAGGCCCGGATCTCGGCCGCCGGGGTGGACACCGAGCGGGTCAGGGTGGTCTACGGCGCCTCCGGGGTGGCGGTCGTCACCGTCGACGGCGAAGGGGAGAACACCGTCGTGGTCACCCCCGCCGCGAACTCGGCGTTCACCGGGCTGACGGAGGACGAGCTGACCGCCGTACGCGAGGCGGACGTGCTCGTCGCGCAGCTGGAGATTCCCGTCGACACGGTGACCGCGGCGGCCCGTGCCGCCCGTGCCGCCGGCACCCGGGTCGTGCTGAACGCGGCTCCCGCCCAGCCGGTGCCGGTGGAGCTGCTGGACTCGGTCGACCTGCTCGTCGTCAACGAGACGGAGGCACGGGCGATCACCGGCTGCGGCCGGGAGAACCCGGCGGCGCTGCTCGCGACGGCGCCGCGCGCCGTGCTGACCCTGGGCCGGCACGGCGCCTGGTACGGCGACCGGGACGGCACCGCCGTGCACGTACCGGCGGTCACGGTCGAGCTGGTGGACTCCACGGCGGCCGGTGACGCCTTCACCGGAGCCCTGGCGGTGGCCTGGGGCGAGGGGCGGGAGCTGGTCGACGCGGTGCGCTGGGCGAGCGCGGCCGGTGCCGCCTGCGCCCGCCGGCTCGGTGCCTCGGTCTCGTTGCCGCTGCGGGCCGAGATCGACGCGCTCTACGTCCCCGCCACGTGACCGGACCCGGCCGCGCGATAACTCTCCGCCGCTTGATCCGGTGGAGCAGGATGGAAGCATGGTGCGACTCGTGCTCAACCTGCTCTGGCTGATCTTCGGCAGCGGCATCGCCCTCGCCATCGGGTACGGGATTGCGGCGCTGATCTGCTTCGTGCTGATCGTGACCATCCCGTTCGGAGTCGCCGCGCTGCGGCTCGCCTACTACTCGCTCTGGCCGTTCGGCCGGACCCTGGTGGCCAAGCCCGGCGCCGGACTCGGCTCGGGGCTGGCCAACGTGCTCTGGGTGGTGCTGGCCGGCTGGTGGCTGGCGCTGACGCACATCGTCGCCGGGATCGCGCTCTGCCTCACGATCATCGGTATCCCGTTCGGCGTCGCCAACTTCAAGCTGGTGCCGGCGGCCTTCTGGCCACTCGGCCGCGAGGTGGTGGAGGTCGACGACCTGCGCCGCCCGGGAGTCGCCGCGCCGGCCTGACCGGACCGGGCCCATCCCCGGAGTCTCCGCCGTGTGCTCTCAGGGCGATTCCTGCCGGGGCAACGCGGCCCGGCTGCGGCGCAGGAAGTCCTGCTCGACGGCGTTGCCGGTCAGGGCCGCCGCCGAGTCGTACGCGGCGGCGGCCTCGCCGTAACGACCCAGCCGGCGCAGCAGGTCGGCCCGGACCGCGTGGAACACGTGGTAGTTGCCGAGCCTGGCGTCGCCGGACCCGTGAGCGCCGGTGCCGTGAGCGCCGGTGCCGGGAGCGCCGGCTGCTGCGGCGTCGGCGCCGAGAGCGCAGCGCCCCGGTGCACCGGATCCGAGGTCGTCGACCAGGGCCAGCGCCACGGCCGGCCCGGCGACCTCGGCGACCGCGACCGCCCGGTTGAGCGCCACGACCGGGCTGGGAGCCAGCGCGAGCAGGTGGTCGTAGAGCTGGACGATCTGGGCCCAGTCCGTCCCGGCGGCGGTAGCCGCGTCGCTGTGCACCGCGTTGATCGCCGCCTGGATCTGGTACGGGCCGGCCCGGTCGCGCCGCAGGCAGCGCCGTACGAGTGCCTGCCCCTCGGCGACCAGCCGCTGATCCCAGCCGGAACGGTCCTGTTCGGAGAGGCGGACGAGCCCGCCCTCTGGTCCGGTGCGGCTCGGCCGGCGGGACTCGACCAGCAGCATCAGGGCGAGCAGCCCGAGCACCTCGGGTTCGTCCGGCATCAACTCGGCGAGCAGCCGACCGAGCCGGATCGCCTCTGCGGCAAGGTCGGGCCGGTCGAGTCGCTCGCCGGAGCTGGCGGTGTATCCCTCGTTGAAGACGAGGTACAGCACGGCGAGCACGGCCTGGAGCCGGTCGGGCAGGTCCGCCTCCGCCGGTACCCGGTACGGGATGCGCGCGTCGCGGATCTTGCCTTTGGCGCGTACCAGCCGCTGCGCCATCGTCGGCTCGGGCACGAGGAAGGCGTGTGCGATCTGCGCGGTGGTCAACCCGCCGAGTAGGCGTAACGTCAGGGCGACCCGGGCGGCGGGGGAGAGCGCCGGATGGCAACAGGTGAAGATCAGGCGTAGCCGCTCGTCCTGCACGGGACCTCCCTCGCCCGGTGCGCTCTCCAGGAGGGCGGCGGCCCGGGCGTGCCGCTCCGGGCGGGATGCCTCCCGGCGGAGCCGGTCGATCGCCCGGTTCCGGGCGGTGGTGATGATCCAGCCGGCCGGGCTCGGCGGAGTGCCGTCGACAGGCCACCGCCGGGTCGCCGCGGCGAACGCGTCCTGCACCGCGTCCTCGGCGACGTCGATGTCGCCGAAGACACGGATCAGGACGGCGACCGCGCGGCCGTACTCGGCGCGGAACACCCGTTCGATCTCCGCCGCGGTCGCCTGTCTGCCGGCGGGAGATTCAGGCACCGGGCGGATCGCAGCTTTCGGCCTCGTCGGCGAGCGGTCGTACCTCGATCGGCAGCAGGCCGATCGCGCGGGCGAGCCTGCCACCCCACTCCAGCGCCGCGTCGAGATCGGGGGCCTGGATGACGGTGAACCCGCCGAGGTGCTCCTTGCCCTCGGTGTACGGCCCGTCGGTCATCAGCACGTCGCCGTCGCGTGGCCGGAGCACCGTCGCGCTGCTCGCCGGGTGCAGTCCGGCGGAGAAGACCCAGGCTCCGGCCGCCTTCATCTCCCGGTTCAGGGTTGCCAGGTTCTCCATGATCGGGTCCAGCACCTCCGGTCCCGGCGTGCCTCCGTCGCCCTGGTAGATGCTGAGCAGGTACTGCGGCATGTCCGAGCCTCCTGATCGGCGCCGCCGGCACCGTACCGGCGGCCTCTCCACCTCTACACGAACGGCGGCCACCCGGATCGACACGGCCACCGGAGAGTTCCGGACCGGCGTGCCGGCGTCATCATAGTGACACTGAGCAGGGACGAAACGCTTTGTGACGAGCTGTTGGCGGCTCGTGTGGATGCACGGGACGCGGCAGGGAGGAACAGTGACGGGCGGATCCACGGACGTTCGGGTGGTGGTGGTCGGCAGCACCAACCTGGATCTGGTGGTGTCGACCCCGACGCTGCCCCGGCCCGGCGAGACGGTGCTCGGCGGTGCGCTGCGCACCGTTCCCGGCGGCAAGGGCGCCAACCAGGCGGTGGCGGCGGCCCGGGCCGGCGCCCGGTGCGCCTTCGTCGGCGCGGTCGGGCAGGACGGCTTCGCCGCCCAGCTCCGGGCCAACCTGGCCGAGGCGGGGGTGGAGCTGCGGCGGTTGCGCAGCGTCCCCGGTCCCTCCGGGGTGGCGCTGATCGCGGTCGATGCCGACGCCGAAAACCTGATCGTGGTGGCACCCGGCGCGAACGGCGAGCTGACCAGCCTCGACGCGGAGGACCAGACCGCGGTGACAGCGGCGGACGTGCTGCTCTGCCAGTTGGAGGTGCCGCTGTCGGCGGTGATCCGGGCAGCCGGCTGGGCCCGGGAAGCCGGTACGACGGTGGTGCTGAACGCGGCACCCGCCCGGCCGCTGCCGGCGGAGCTGCTCGACGCGGTCGACGTGCTGGTGGTCAACCAGGTGGAGGGGGCGATGGTGGCCGGCCTGGGTGCCGACACCGCCGTCGACGCTCTGTCCGACGCTCTCCTGGAGCAGGTTCCCCGGGTGGTGCTGACGCTCGGCGCCCGGGGGGCCTGTTACGCCGACCGGTCCGGCCTGCGGCTGACGGTCGAGGCGCCGACGGTCGAGGCGGTGGACACCACCGCCGCCGGAGACGCGTTCACCGGCGCGCTCGCGGTGGCCTGGGCGGGGCAGCGCCGGCCGGTTGAGCGTCCTGGGCCGGTTGAGCGTCCTGGGCCGATTGAGCACGCTGGGCCGGTCGACCCGGTGGCGGTGAGGGCGGCGCTGCGTTGGGCCTGCGCGGCCGGTGCCGCCTGCGCGCGGCGCCCCGGTGCCTCCACGGCGCTGCCCACCCGAGACGAGATCGACGCCCTCTACGCAGCGAGCTACCGCGACGCGCGGAGTCACCCGGAGCAGGTGTGACCTCCACCCCGTACGTCCGAGGCCGCGCCGAGGACCGGACGCCACCGAACGACGACCAGAGCTGGCAGACCGCCTATCGGCGACAGGTGGCTTTTCCACGGAGGGCCCGAGCCGTGCTTCTCGTCCGATTGCGGCAGTGGTGGCACTTGACCGGCGGTGCCGGCCTATCCGTCGATGACGTCGTCGACGGTGGTGGCGTTGCCGGCCCGGCGTAGCCAGGTGTCGAGCTGGGCCAGGTCGGTGCAGGCGAGGACCCGCTCACGAACCTCGGCGGGCACCGCCACACCCCGCCCCTCCAGCACAGTCAGAACCGCCCGCGCCTCGCCGCGGGTCTCGCCCAACTCCTCGTGCTGGGCGGCAAGCTCCCGCAGCAGCTCACTACGGTATTCGTGGCCCACACTCGTGGTCATGAACGCCTCCCAACGCGCCCGAGCTGCCACCGGCAACCCGGCCAACACCACGTCATAATACAAAATCGCCCGCCGCGGACCCACCGACCGAAGCGCCTCCATCAACGCCGGAAACGTCGCCTCCACCCCCGCGTCAGCACCGTGACAGATCGCCGACAGCACCGCCAACGCCGGATTCGCCCGCGCCACCGCCACCTCCACCACCAACGGCACATCACCAGGCGTGAAGACCAACGGCCGCAGCGACAGACTCAACCCGTCGAACTCGAACAAACCCCGATAGCGACGGGCAGTCCGCGGATCGGGGCAGTAGACCAGCAACGCCGCATCGACATCCACCTCCGCCTCCAACTGCGCCACGTACAGCTTCCACGTCCGCCGCTTCCCCGAGTCCCACCCACGCTGGATCTCCAACACCACCGCCAGCAACGGCCGGTCGACCGGATCACAGAACAGCAGCATCCCGTCCGCGTGGTACGTCCGCGGCACCAGCACCCGCACATCTGTCGCATGCGCCCGCGCGTGGTGATAGTCCGGCACCTTCACGTCGAACACATGCGTCAACAGCCACGCCACCAACCCCGGATCCAACTTCGCCAGAGCCACCGGGGACTCATGCTCCGCACTCGGCATGCCGGGCACCCTACGAGACGGGTGCGACACCCCACGTGATTTCCGAGCGGCTTGTCGAGGCCGGCGCTCCTACGTGGCGTGGCGGGCCCCGTCGCGAACGGCAACGGCGGGTCGAGGCCAGCACGCTCGAACGTGAACTGGGGCGGCATCTGCTTCGAGGGGTACGGCACCGTGCCGTCGAGGGCTCCGGTCACCAGTTCGGTCTGGATCTCCAGCGGCAGCTTCGCCTGGGATCTCTGCGACTGACCACCGCCGAGCACGGCCAGACGTGGGAGAACGCCGGAACGACCGCGTTCTCCCACGCCGGACCCTCGTCGCCCAGGAACGACCACCCCTCGTCGCCCGGCGACGACCACCCCTCGTCGCCCGGCAACGATTCCGGTCACCCCTCCGGGCTGTGCTGCTCGATGGCGCGCTGTACGGCCCGGTAGATCTGGCCGAACCGCAGCGCGTCCGAGGTGCGGAGCAGCAGCACCTCGTGGCCGGCGTACTGCACCCACAGTTCCTGCACCCGCACGCCCCGCTCGTAGGACCGGTCGAGCCAGTAGAGCGGCAGTTCCAGGAACGGATACAGGGCCAGCGCCCCGACGACGCAGACCGCGAGCACGAGCGCCGCGAGCTTCCACTCGCCCCGGTCCTGTGCCGAGTAGGCCAGTGCCAGCACGCAGATCATCGCGACCAGCGGCGGGATCGACAGCAGGAAGATGAGTGCGCCCCGCCCGAGCAGCCGCCCCCGGGTCCGGGCCGTGCCCCGGGCACGGGCGTGCCAGACGTACGACACCTCGGCGATCGGCACCGGAGCGAGCCCGTTGACGTGGATGGTGTCGGAGGTTACCCGTACCGTGTCGTCCCGGTAATAGAGCGTCACCGTTCCAGCAAAGCGCGACCACCGACCGCCCGGCTACCGCCGGGAAGAGTCGGATTCGGGTCAGCCCCCGTGGAGGAAACGTCGGCGCCGCGTTCAGCGGCGGGCAGGGCTGGCGCTGGCCTGCTCGACGGCGCGTTCCAGGGCCCGGTAGATCCGGCCGAACCGCAGCGCGTCACCGGTGGTCAGCAGCCGGACCGGCGCACCGCGCCACTGTGCCCAGATCTCCCGCCGGTACGCGCCCCGGGTGTAGGTGCGGTCGACGTGTTCGAGCAGGTAGTCGGCGACCGGAGCGACGGCCAGTCCGACCAGGACGGAGGCGCCGACGATCGCTATCGAGACGGTGAGCGAGGTGTGCAGGCGTACCGCGATCAGCAGGCCGAGCACGGCGGCGACCAGCGGGCCGGCGATGGCGGCGAGCAGCGCGCCCCGGCCGGCGAGGTTGCCCCAGGAGCGGCCGCCTCGGACGTGCCAGACCTGGTCGACCTCGGTCAACGGGTACGACCGGCCGTCGATCCGGATCGCCTTGGAGGTGATCCGTACCCGTCGGTCGTCGTAGTAGGTGATCATCACCATCCCGCCCCGGCTGACGTGTGAGATGTTTCGAAAAGCTGGACCTGGTCGAGGTTACCCCGCGCCGGAAGGCGTGAATCCCACCTCGACGGTCGGAACCGTTGACCACCCGTTCGGGTGCCATCGCCCGAAACGGCGCCGCCGGTCTCCCCGGCGGGACGCCGTCGTGGCCGGCCCCGGCGGTGACCTCCGGCTCCGAACGCCCGTTAGGGTGGGCCTCGCGACTTCGACGTGGAGGTGGGCTGTGGGCGACTTCGTCCGGGTGGAGACCAGCGAGGGTATCGGCACGATCCGGCTGGACCGGCCGCCGATGAACGCGCTGAACACGGGAGTCCAGGAGGAGTTGCGCGCCGCCGCGACCGAGGTCTCCGCCGACCCGGACGTCCGCGCGGTCATCGTGTACGGCGGGGAGAAGGTCTTCGCGGCCGGCGCGGACATCAAGGAGATGGCCGACATGTCGTACGTGGACATGGCGGCGCGGGCCGCCGACCTCTCCAGCGCGCTCGGTGCGCTGGCCCGGATCCCGAAGCCGGTGGTGGCGGCGATCACCGGGTACGCCCTCGGCGGCGGCTGTGAACTGGCGCTGGCCTGCGACTGGCGGGTGGTCGCCGAGGACGCGAAGCTCGGCCAGCCGGAGATCAAGCTCGGCATCATCCCCGGTGCCGGCGGCACCCAGCGGCTGGCCCGGCTCGTCGGCCCGGCCCGGGCGAAGGACCTGATCATGTCCGGCCGGATGGTCGACGCTGCCGAGGCGCTCCGGATCGGGCTCGCCGACCGGGTGGTCCCGGCCGATCAGGTGTACGCCGAGGCGGTGGCGCTGGTCCGACCGTACCTGACCGGGCCGGCCCAGGCGCTGCGGGCGGCGAAGCTGGCCGTGGACGGCGGGCTGGAGATGGATCTCGCCTCCGGGCTGGCCTGGGAGAGCCAGCTCTTCGCCGCGCTCTTCGCCACCGACGACCGCCGCGAGGGGATGGCCGCCTTCGTCGAGAAGCGCCGCCCCGACTTCACCGGCCGCTGAGTCCCGACCAGCTGCTGAGTCCGCGACCAGCTGCTGAGTCCGCGACGACCCGGCGCCGGCGCGTGTTGTTCACGTTCTACGTGACTGGCCGGTAACCTCGCACCGACGACCTCACGGAGCAGCGAGCAGGACCACGCGGCGACGAGCGGGAAGCCCACGGCGTACGACGGGAGCGGCGATGACCGGACGGATCGAAGGACACGGCGGCGACCTGGCCCTGGCGGCCCTGCGAGCGTACGGCGTCTCGGAGATGTTCACCCTCTCCGGTGGGCATGTCTTCCCGCTCTACGACGCGGCGCACCGTACCAACTTTCCGATCTACGACGTCCGGCACGAGCAGTCGGCCGTCTTCGCCGCCGAGGCGGTCGCCAAGCTGCAACGCAGGCCAGGGCTGGCCGTGCTCACCGCCGGCCCCGGGGTGACCAACGGGATCTCCGGGCTGACCAGCGCATTCTTCAACGCCTCGCCGGTGCTGGTGCTCGGCGGCCGGGCGCCGGCCTTCCGCTGGGGCGCGGGCAGCCTCCAGGAGATCGACCACGTGCCGCTGGTCGCCCCCGTCACCAAGCACGCCGGCACGGTCTGGTCGACCGACGACGTGCCGGGCGCGGTGGCGGCGGCGCTGACCGAGGCGCTGAGCCCGCACCGGGGTCCGGTCTTCCTCGACCTGCCACTGGAGGTGATCTTCTCGACCGGTGAGGTCGACGCCCCGACCGGTCCGGCGATCGCGCCCGTCGAGCCGGACCCGGACGAGGTGGCGAACGCCGCCCGGCTGATCGCCGGCGCCGAACGTCCGGTCCTGATCGCCGGCTCCGACGTCTACGTCGGCGACGCCGTCGACGCGCTCCGCGCCGCCGCCGAGGCGCTCCGGGTGCCGGTCTTCACCAACGGGATGGGGCGGGGTGCGCTGCCGCCCGGCCACCCGCTCGGCTTCGCCAAGGCCCGCCGGATGGCACTCGGCGGCGCCGACGTGGTCGTGGTGGTCGGCACCCCGCTCGACTTCCGGCTCGGCTTCGGCGACTTCGGCGACGCCACGGTGGTGCACGTGGTCGACGCGCCGACCCAGCGGGCCGGGCACGTCGAGCCGGCGGTCAGTCCCGCCGGTGACCTGCGGCTGATCCTGACCGCCTTCGCCGAGCACACCGGGGACCGGGCCGACCACGAGTCGTGGATCACCGAGCTGCGTACCGCCGAGGAGGCCGCCCGGGCCAAGGACGCGGCGGCGATGGCGGCCGAGAGCGACCCGATCAAACCGGCCAGGGTCTACGGCGAGCTGCGCCGGGTGCTCGCCCCGGACGCGGTCACCATCGGCGACGGCGGCGACTTCGTCTCGTACGCCGGCCGCTACCTCGAGCCCGCCCAGCCCGGCACCTGGCTCGACCCCGGCCCGTACGGCTGCCTCGGCACCGGCATGGGCTACGCGATGGGAGCCAGGGTCAGCTACCCCGACCGGCAGATCTGCGTGCTGATGGGCGACGGGGCGGCCGGCTTCTCGCTGATGGACGTCGAGTCGCTGGTGCGGCAGAACCTGCCGGTGGTGATCGTGGTCGGCAACAACGGCATCTGGGGCCTGGAGAAGCATCCGATGCGTGGCATGTACGGCTACGACGTCGCCGCCGACCTTCAGCCGGAGCTTCGCTACGACCAGGTGGTGACCGCGCTCGGCGGTGCCGGCGAGACCGTGGCGAAGGCGGCCGACCTGGGGCCGGCGCTGGAGCGGGCGTTCGAGGCCGGCGTGCCGTACCTGGTCAACGTGCTCACCGACCCGACCGACGCCTACCCCCGCTCGTCCAACCTCGCCTGAGGTGCAGCTGCCCGAGAACGGCGACCCGAGACATCCCGCATCGTGGGCCACGATATGCCACTTCGGCAGCGTCACGGGCCGCTGAGTCGCGTTGCCCCGCGCGGGTCGGAGTCGGCGCTGGCCTTGGTCAGCAGGGCGTGCAGGCGGCGTTGCTCGGCTTCTTCGTCAAGGGCGTGGGCGCGGACCCGCCGAAGCCGGCCCGCGACCTCTCGCTGGCCACCGTCGTCTACGGACGCAACGCGCACGAACTCGGCGTCGACGCCCTGCCGCCATCGGCAAATGACGACCCGTCAGCTGACCCAAACCCGGCCCGGCCTCTTCACCCTCAGCGAGAAACCGGCAGTACCTCCCGAACCGCCCGCTGAGAGGCCGGCTGCCGGAGGTGCCGGCTGCCTGAGGAAGCGCCCGGCTCAACGGGCCCGGTCGGGGGAGTCGGTCCACCATTCGGCCGGTCCGAAGGGTGGTGCCCGGAGCCCGGCCTCCTCCGTCGCCTCGACCTGGCTCGTGGCGGCGGACTGTGGAAGCCAGCCTGTCGCGTCGGGCCGCAGCGCCCGGACCGTCGGGTCGAGCGCCGTGGCCAGGTCGGGCCGGGGGGGTGATCCGGCGGTGCCGGGCTCGGCCACCACGGTCAACTCGGTGACCCGCAGCGGCGGTTCCGTACCACCCGCCGCCGGGTCGCCGGTTGCCCGCCCGCCCGACGCCGGCAGCGCCGGACCGCGGGCCGCGAGAAGCGGTAGCAGCAGTACGCCGAGAACGAACGGTGCCGCCATATAGCGGGCGGCCTGCGCGTGGTTGAACACGAGCACCGAGAGCTGGTTGCCGACGCTCAGCGTGGCCAGCGCCAGCAGGGCCCGGTCCCGGCGGCGCCAGGCCAGTAACCCGATCGTCAGGTACGCCAGGTAGGCCCAGCCCGCCCCACGCCACAGCAACCACTCGGGCTGGCCGACCCGACGGTAGAGCACGTCCGCGACATCGCCGATCCGCTCGCCGAGCGGCCGGCTGTACGCGACCGCCAGCACCTCCTCGCGCTGGAACCGTTCATCCCGCTCCAGATAGACGGGCAACGCCCAGGCGGTCGGGTTGGCATGCAGGCCGCCGGCAGGGGTGGGACGCCAGGCGATCGAACTGCGGCAGACCCGGGCCGCCAGGATCGTCTCCGGCGCGCGTCGGACGAGTCGCCACCACGCCGAGAGCAGTTCGCTGCGGTGTGCCGCGGCGGCCCGGCGGTCGAAGTCGGGGTGGTAGACGGTCGGATCGACGGTGTAGCAGCTCGCCGACCGCTGCCAGTGCGCGAGCGGTGCGACCTTCGCCAGCAGGGTCAGGTCGGCAGCGGGAAACCCGGCCGGATCCTCGGCGTAGCCGATAGCCAGGTCGGCGAGGAACGTCTCGTAGGCCACAATGGACTCGCTGTCACGTACCCCGAGCGCGGGCAGCAGGGCCCAGTTGGTCAGCAGGGCGACCGTGGCCGCCACTGCCCCGGCGAGCAGGATCCGAAGCGCCGCCCCACGCAGCAGCACCGCCAGCAACACGCCGACGATGGCCACCACCACGAAGCCGTTCTGCCGGAACAGGCAGATCAGGGTCAGCTCGGCGAGGAGCGCCCAGAAGAGCTCTTTCGGTAGCGACCGGGCGCCTGCGGCCGTATGCCGTCCGGCCCGGCGTGCCGACGCGCTGTGCCGGGCGACCGTTCCGGCGTCCCGGGCGGCCGTCCGGCGGCCGTCCGGCCAGGGTCCGGCGCCACTGCCGGCACCGCCGCCACTCCCGCCGATGCCGGCAGGTGCGCCGGTTTCGGCGGACCGGCGGCCGGCCACGAGCCGGGCCATCGTGCCGAGCAGGAAGACGTGGCAGATGACGAACGGCACGTCCTTCCACACGCAGACGGCGAAGGTGCCGACCGGAGGCAGCGCCACGACGAGCACCGCCGCCGTGACCCAGCCCCAGGCCGGGCCGCCGACCCGGCGCAGACCGGTGACCGCGTACGCCAGTCCGGCCGCCAGGGCGGTGGTCTGCACCAGGGTCAGCGCGCCGATCCCGCCGGTGAGCTGCACCGACAACCAGACCAGAGCGGTGTAGCCGACCGGGTGATGGGTGTTCCAGTTGCCGGTGGTGGCCTGCCAGACGTGGTCGAGCGAGTCCGGGCTGAACAGACCGGGATAGCGGGCCGCCCACCAGAAGAGCAGCACCGCCTGGGCCAGTACGAAGGTCAGTGCCCCGAGCCTGGCCGGACGGCCCGCGAGCCGCTCCGGCCGGCGGTCGTCGGGCTCCGGTGCCCCGTCGACCGGCCATGCCGGCCCAGCCACCACCCCGTGTGTCATGCCTGTCGTCCTTCGCCCCGGGCGCGCAACCGCGCCGACCAGCGGTGCGAGGGGTGGTGGCACCGATCGGGCAATGGTACGGCCGCCACCTGCCATGGATCCCCGGAACGGCCGACATCCGTACCGCACGGGTGGCCCGTCATCGACCCGGCGCCGACAGCACCGGATCGCCGCTGTCAGCGCCGAGTCAGCGTCTCGTCAGACCCGTTGGGCATGGTGGTGGTCGCACCGGTGGAAGTCGGCGGGAGCGAGTTCATGAGTGGCGCGATCCGGGCCGAGGGGTTGGTCAGACGCTTCGTCGGCGGGGTTGGTCAGACGCTTCGTCGGCGAGACCACCGTGCTGGCCGGAGTGGATCTGGAGGTCCGGGCCGGCAGCGTCTTCGGCCGGGGCCCCGGAAGCCGCCGCCCGGGTCGGATCAGCCGGTGGCTCCGGCCTGGTCACCCGGCTCCGCCCGCCCCTCGGGGCGGGGCGGCTGGTCCTCCCGGCGCCGCAGTTCCTCCTCGCGTCGCCGCAGGTCCCGCTCCCAGCGGTCGAGCAGCTCGCGGTCCTGCTTCGACCGCTCGCTGTCGAGGGACCGGAGGAACTCCGGATCGTCGTCCGGGGCGACGGGCACTCGGCGGTCCGGGCCGACGGAGGGCCGGCCGCCGGCCGGTCGCGTACCGAAGGTCGGGCGTCCGGCGCTCTGCGGGCGTCCGGCGACGAACCAGGCGATCGAACCGACGAGCGGGAAGAACAGGATGATCAGAACCCAGGCGAACCGGGGGAGTGCGCGGATTTCGTCGTCTTCCGCCGAGAGGCAACTGATCAGGGCGAAGACGGCCAGGACGAGCTGTATCACGGCGAGGAGCGCGTAGAGGCGGACCATCTCGCCATGATGACGCACCGGACGCCCTCACCGCATCGACGCCAGCACCAGGAGCAGGCCGAGTCCGGCGAAACCGGCGGTGACCAGGGCGGTCATCGGCAGCGTGCGGGCGTGCCGGGCCCGCCGGCCGGCGACGTGCGGAAAGGTCACCGCGAGCACGACGAGCCAGCCCAGTCCGGCCAGGGCGGTGACCACCGTGCCGAGGGTGCCGTCCGACAGTGCCAGCCGGGCGGTGAGCGCCGCCACCACGCCGACCGCCAGAGCGGTACGCCGCCAGGCGAGCCGGGTCCGCTCGGTGGCCAGCCCGGCGTCCCGCCCCGGTGGCTGACGCTGCGGGTTCGCCGGTTCCGGGCGGCGCCGCGGGTTCATCGGTCCCGGGCGGCGCGGCGAGTTCATCGGTTCCGGGCGGCCTGGATCAGCACCGCCACGACCAGCAGGGTGGCGCCGATCCCGACCAGCAGGGCGAGTACGGCGGGAAACCGCGACGCGGGCAACTCCTCGCCGAGCCGGATGGCACGTTCGGTACGCGCCCAGTGGTCCACCGCCCGGACCGCGACCGTCCCGCCGAGCAGCAGCAGCGCCACGGCCAGCGCCTCGCGCAATTGCGGGACGGGCATCGGGGGCAGGAACTGCGCGACGGCCAACCCGCCGGCGATCAGCGCCAGCCCGGTACGCAGCCAGGCCAGGAAGGTGCGCTCGTTGGCAAGCGAGAAGCGGTAGTCCGGCGTCTCGCCGACCTCCCGCAGCTCCCGCGGGTCGAACCACCGCCTGATCGCCCGGTACACGTTCGGAGGTTATCGGGTGGACATCGCCCGTAGCCTGGGCGGGTGACAGACCTCGACGCCGGGTTGCTGCGGACCGCCTACGACAGCCAGTTGCGGGCCCGCCCGCCGGAGCCGGTGCCGCCGGGGGTGACGGTGGACCGGGACGGCCCGCTGCTGCGGATCCAGGGGCTGGACCGGGGCGGCTTCCTGACGTACCGGGATCTGGCTGGGCTGACCGGGACGGCGCTGGACGAGTTGATCGTCCGGCAGCGTGACCACTTCGCCGGGCTGGGCCAGCAGGTCGAGTGGAAGCTGCACGGCCACGACGAGCCAGCCGACCTGCCCGACCGGCTGGTCGCCGCCGGCTTCGCGCCGGAGGAGCGGGAGACCGTGGTGATCGGCCCGGTCGCCTCGCTGGCCGCGACGCTGCCGGCGCCGCCCGAGGGCGTACGCCTGCGTGAGGTGACCGACCGCGCGGACCTGGACCGGATCGCGGAGCTGAAGGTGCGGGTCTGGAACAACCGCGGCAACGGCGGTGGCGACGGTAGCGACGACGGCGGTGGCGACGGTGGCGACGGTGGCGACGGTGGCGACGGTGGCGACGGTGGCGACGGTTCCTGGTTGGCCGACGGGCTGGAGCGGGAGCTCGCCGCCGGTGCCGCAGTGGACCAGCCGCCGCTGACGATCGTGGTCGCCGAGACCGACGACGAGCTGGTCAGCGCCGGCTGGGTCCGGTTCGTCCCCGGGACGAGGTTCGCCACCCTGTGGGGCGGCTCCACGCTGCCGCACTGGCGCCGCCGGGGGATCTACCGGGCACTGCTCGCCTACCGCGCCCGGCTCGCCGAGGCGCGCGGCTTCAGTCTCCTGCAGGTGGACGCCTCGGAGCAGAGCCGGCCGATCCTCCAGCGGCTCGGCTTCGTCGCGGTCACCACGACCACGCCCTACGTCTACACTCCGAAGCCGTGACGCAACCGCTGACCGAGGAGGAGCGGGCGACCCTGAAGCGTGCCGCGTTCGGCGCCGTCTTCCTGGTGTCGAGCGCCGAACCGGGCGCGTACTCCATGATCAAGGAGAGCCTGGCGGCGTCGAACGCCTTCGCCGGCACCACCGGGCTGGTCCGGGAGCTGCTCACCACCGGTGCCCTGCCGCGGCTGCCCGGCGGGTCGCCGGCCGAGGCGCCGGCGGTGGTGCTGCCGGCGCTGCGCCGGTCGGTGGAGATCCTCCGGGCCAAGGCCCCGGGCGAGGTCGCCAGCTACCGGTCGGCGGTGTTGCGGGCCGCCGAGGAGGCGGCCCGGGCCCACGACGGGATCAGTCCGAGCGAGGCGGCGATGATGGCGACCGTCCGCGAGGCGCTCGGCGCCTCAGGGTGACGCGTCGAGTCCGCCGGGCGCGTCCCGTGAGCCGGGTCACTCCGGGCTGTCGGAGGTCCTATGCTACTTGCGGGTAACATTGCTTGTTGACAACGCCACACCCCTCCCGGGCACCCGGCGGTCGGCCCTCGGTTTGACCGATCGTTAAGGAAGGCGGGAGGCTGCTCCGGAGCAACCCGGCGGGACCGGCACGATCAGCGGAGCACGATCAGCGGAGATCGCCATTCACAGGAGGGTCGTCGTAGCGCGATGAACATCGTCGTACTCGTCAAGCAGGTGCCCGACTCGGGCGCGGACCGCAACCTGCGCAGTGACGACAACACCGTCGACCGGGGGTCGGCAAACAACGTCATCAACGAGATGGACGAGTACGCCATCGAGGAGGCGTTGCGGATCAAGGAGGCTTCCGGCGGTGAGGTGACCGTGCTGACCATGGGGCCGGAAAAGGCCGCGGAGTCGATCCGCAAGGCGCTGTCGATGGGGCCGGACAAGGCCGTACACGTGCTCGACGACGCCCTGCACGGCTCCTGCGCGGTGACCACCTCCAAGGTACTCGCCGCGGCACTCGGCCAGCTCGGCGCGGATCTGGTGCTCTGCGGCGCCGAGTCGACCGACGGCCGGGTCCAGGTGATGCCGCACATGCTCGCCGAGCGGCTCGGCATCGCCGCGCTGACCGGCGCCCGCAAGCTGACCGTCGACGGCGCCAGCCTGACGGTGGAGCGGCAGACCGAGGAGGGCTACGAGGTGGTGAGCGCCGCGACTCCGGCCGTGGTCTCGGTCTGGGACACCATCAACGAGCCCCGCTACCCGTCCTTCAAGGGCATCATGGCGGCGAAGAAGAAGCCGGTGCAGACGCTCTCCCTCGCCGATCTGGGCGTCGCCGCCGACGAGGTCGGCTTCGGCGGCGCCACCAGCACGGTGGTGGAGCACAGCCGCCGCCCGGCCCGGACCGGCGGCGAGCGCTTCACCGACGACGGCACCGGTGGGACGAAGCTGGTCGAGTTCCTCGCCGCCGAGAAGTTCGTCTGAGCGCGACCGGGAATCAGGAGGAATGATCATGGCTGAGGTTCTCGTCGTCGTCGAGGCCACTCGGGAGTTCGGCGTCAAGAAGGTCACGCTCGAACTGCTCACCCTCGCCCGTGAGCTGGGCACACCTGCCGCGGTGGTGCTCGGTGGCCCCGGCGCCGCCGCGGCGCTCGGCGACAGGCTGGGCGAGTACGGCGCGGAGAAGATCTACGCCGCAGAGCACGAGGAGATCGACGGCTACCTGGTGGCGCCGAAGGCGACCGTGCTGGCCGACCTGGTCCGCCGGGTCCAGCCGGCTGCCGTGCTCCTGGCGTCCAGCCAGGAGGGCAAGGAGATCGCCGCCCGACTGGCGGTCAAGTTGGACAACGGCGTCCTGACCGACGTGGTCGGGCTGGCCGCCGACGGCACCGCGACCCAGGTCGCCTTCGCCGGCTCGACGATCGTCACCTCCAGGGTGACCCGGGGCCTGCCGCTGGTGACCCTGCGACCCAACTCGGTGACCCCGAGCCCCGCCGCCGCCACCCCCGCCGTCGAGCAGCTCGACGTCGCGCTCGGCGACGCCGACCGGCTCGCCCGGGTCGTGAAGCGGGTGGCCGAACAGAAGGGGAGCCGGCCGGAGCTGACCGAGGCCTCGGTGGTGGTCTCCGGCGGGCGCGGCGTCGGCAACGCCGACAACTTCAAGCTGGTGGAGGAGTTGGCCGACCTGCTCGGCGGCGCGGTGGGCGCGTCCCGGGCCGCGGTCGACTCCGGCTTCTACCCACACCAGTTCCAGGTGGGCCAGACCGGCAAGACCGTCTCCCCGCAGCTCTACGTGGCCCTCGGCATCTCCGGCGCGATCCAGCACCGGGCCGGCATGCAGACCTCGAAGACGATCGTCGCGGTGAACAAGGACGCCGAGGCGCCGATCTTCGAACTTGCCGACTTCGGCGTGGTCGGGGACCTGTTCAAGGTCGTACCGCAGGCGGCCGAGGAGATTCGCAAGCGGCGCTGACCTCGCTACTGTGACCTCCGCTACCCGGCCGGGCCCCTCGCGGGGCGCCCGGCCGGGTTCCGTCGCTGGACAGGACGGAGTCGCAGGGCGCCGGCACGACAGGCTGCGCCGGCGCCGCCCCGTGACCGGCGGGATCCGCTCCCGGCGGCCCGGCGGGCGACCGCCACCCTGGCACTAGGCTGGACGCCGATGACATACCTGGATCACGCCGCCACCACTCCGATGCTCGACGAGGCGTTGGATGCCTACGTGGCGACCGCTCGTGAGGTCGGCAACCCGTCGTCGCTGCACGCCGCCGGCCGCGGTGCCCGGCGCCGGGTGGAGGAGTCCCGAGAGCGGGTCGCCGCCGCGCTCGGCGCCCGCCCCTCCGAGGTCGTCTTCACCGGGGGCGGGACCGAGAGCGACAACCTGGCGGTCAAGGGCATCTTCTGGGCCCGGCGGGCCGCCGACCCGGGCCGGACCCGGGTGGTGGCGAGCGCGGTGGAGCACCACGCCGTCCTCGACTCGGTCGAGTGGCTGGCCGCCCGGGACGGGGCGGCCGCGAGCTGGCTGCCGGTGGACCGGATGGGCCGACTCGACCCCGACCGGCTGGCTGCCGAACTCGGCGCACACGCCGACGAGATCGCCCTGGTCACCGCGATGTGGGCGAACAACGAGGTGGGCAGCGTCCAGCCGATCGCCGCGCTCGCCGAGGTGGCCGCCGCGTACGGCGTCCCGTTCCACACCGATGCGGTGCAGGCGGTCGGCCAGGTGCCGGTCGACTTCGCCGCCAGCGGGGTGGCCGCACTCACCGTCACCGGGCACAAGCTCGGCGGCCCCGTCGGGGTCGGCGCACTGCTGCTCGGTCGGGACGTCGCCTGCACGCCGGTGCTGCACGGCGGCGGGCAGGAGCGGGACGTCCGCTCCGGCACCCTCGACGCGGCCGGGATCGTGGCCTTCGCCGTCGCGGTCGAGACGGCGGTCAAGACCCAGCAGGAGTACGCGGCCCGGGTCGCCGCACTCCGCGACGACCTGGTGGCCCGGGTCCGGGAGGCGGTGCCGGAGGCGGTCTACAACGGCGAGCCGACCGACCGGCTCCCCGGCAACGCGCACTTCTCCTTCCCCGGCTGCGAGGGTGACGCCCTGCTGATGCTCCTCGACGCGCAGGGGATCGCCTGCTCGACCGGGTCGGCCTGCTCGGCCGGGGTGGCCCAGCCCTCGCACGTGCTGCTGGCGATGGGTGCCGACGACGACCGTGCCCGGTCGTCGCTGCGCTTCTCGCTCGGGCACACCTCGACCGCCGCCGACGTCGACGCACTGGTCGCCGCGCTCCCCGCAGTGGTGGAGCGGGCACGCCGCGCCGGGGCGGTCAAGTCCGCCCGGAGCTGACGGCTGCCGAGGGACCCTTCCTGACCGGCTACCCTCGTCAGGGTGAGGGTACTGGCAGCGATGTCCGGCGGGGTCGACTCGGCGGTGGCCGCCGCGCGCGCGGTGGAGGCCGGACACGACGTCACCGGCGTGCACCTGGCGCTGGCCCGCAACCCGCAGACGTACCGGACCGGTGCCCGGGGCTGCTGCACCCTCGAGGACTCCCGGGACGCCCGGCGGGCCGCGGACGTGCTCGGCATCCCGTTCTACGTCTGGGATCTGGCCGACCGGTTCCACGACGACGTGGTGGAGACCTTCGTCGCCGAGTATGCGGCCGGACGCACTCCGAACCCCTGCCTGCGCTGCAACGAGAAGATCAAGTTTGCGGCGGTGCTGGACCGGGCGGTGGCGCTCGGCTTCGACGCGGTGGTCACCGGCCACCACGCCCGGCTCGGCTCCGACGGGCTGCTCCGGCGCAGCGTCGACCTCGCCAAGGACCAGTCGTACGTGCTGGCGGTGCTCACCCGGGAGCAGCTCGACCGGTCGATCTTCCCGCTCGGCGACTCGACCAAGGCGCAGGTGCGCGCCGAGGCGGCCCGGCGCGGTCTCGCCGTCGCCGACAAGCCCGACTCGCACGACATCTGCTTCATCGCCGACGGTGACACCCGGCGGTTCCTCGCCGACCGGCTCGGCGAGGCTCCCGGCGAGATCGTCGACGCCCGCACCGGTGCCGTCGTCGGCGCGCACAGCGGGGCGTACGCGTACACGGTGGGGCAGCGCAAGGGGCTGTCGCTCGGCGTACCGGCCCCGGACGGCAGGCCCCGCTACGTGCTCTCGATCACCCCGACGACCAACACCGTGACGGTGGGCCCGGCCGAGGCGCTGGAGGTCGCCACGGTGACCGGTGAGCGTCCGGTCTGGACCGGCGGCGTGCGGCCGACCGGCCCGTTCGACTGCGAGGTGCAGTTGCGGGCGCACGGCCAGGTCGTGCCGGCGACGGTCCGGCTCGACGGCAGCACGCTGCGCGCCGAGCTGCGCGAGCCGGTCCGCGGGGTCGCGGCCGGCCAGGCGGTTGTGGCATACCGGCCCGATCCGGCCGGTGACATCGTGCTCGGCTCCGCCACCATCAGCGTCGCCGCCTGACCGACCCGTTCCGGCGCGGAGCCCTCGGCGCCCGGGAAGGCTGCGCCGGGGAAGGCTGCGCCCGGGAAGGCCCGACGGTTGCCGGCGAAACTCCTCGTCGGCGGAGGTCGAGGCGCCGTCGCATGGTACGAATAAGGTGCGTACCAGGCAAGGCGGACGAATTGGCGGAAGAGCAGCGGCCGGAACGGCCGGGACCGGAACGGCTGCTGCGACGCCGTGCCCACTCCCGGCAGGCGTCCTTCCTCGAACTCTTCTTCGACCTGGCCTTCATCGTCTCGTTCGCCCTGCTCTCGGCCCGACTGGTCGAGCACCTCACCTGGCGCAACGCCGGGCAGACGGCGATCCTGCTGGCCGCCATCTGGTGGATCTGGATCGCCACCGCCTGGTCGACCGACTGGTACGACCCCAACCAGCCCCTGATCCGGGGACTCGTCCTCGGCGTGATGGTGGCCGGACTCCTGATGAGTGCCGCCATACCGCATGCGTACGGCTCGTTCGGTCTGGTCTTCGCCGGGACGTACGCGCTGATCCACCTCGGCCGGGCCGCACTGCTGCTCCCTGCGCTGCGGGGGCACCCGATCCAGCGGCGGAGCGCGGTGGTCGCGATCTGGTTCGGGCTCTCCGCGATCCCCTGGATCGTCGGTGGAATTCTCACCGGGCCGATGAGAGTGGTCTTCTGGGTGGTGGCGATCCTGATCGACTATGCCGTCGCCTCCCAGGGCTGGCCGGTGCCATGGCTCGGGCGGGTCTCGCCGGCCCAGATACGGGTGGTCGGCGAGCACCTCTCCGAGCGGTACCGGCAGATCTTCATCGTGGCGCTCGGCGAGGTCATCCTGGTCAGCGGGCTGACCTACACCCGGGAGGGGTTGGGCGTCCTGCGGATGCTGGCGTTCGTCGTGGTCTTCTTCAACGCCGTCCTGATGCTCTGGATGTACTTCGTGCCGGTCAGCGGGTGGCTCGGCGGGGCGATCGAGCGCAACCAGCCCCGGGGCGGGGTCTACGCGGCGTACTGCCACGCGATCATGATCGCCGGAGTGGTGCTCACGGCGGTCGGCGCCGAGATAATGATCATGCATCCGGTCGGCGAGGCGCGGACCTCCTGGTCGCTGGCGATCGTCGGTGGTGCGGCGCTCTTCCTGGTCGGACGGATCCTGATGGGCCTGCTGGTCTACGCGCATCCGGTCTGGCGCAGCGGAGGGGCGGTGGTGCTGATCCTCGCCAGCACACCGGGCCTGGTCCGGCTCCCGCCCCTGGCGGTGGGCGCGGTCGTCCATGTCATCCTGCTGGGCCTGGTCCTGGTCTACCTCTACGCCGGCGGCAGCCACGTCGACAAGCGCGAGGCCGAGCGGCAGCGGGACGAACGGGTACGGCAGGAGGAGCGGGCGGAGATGGATCCGCCGGCGCCGGGGTAGCCTGCCGGCGTGACCGATCGAGAGCAGATGGCGGAGCCGGTGCGGGAGCCCGGACCGGCCTGGCCGTGGCCGGCCGGGGCGGCGAGCGGGATCGGGTCGATGCCCGGCAGCGACGTCGCCGAGGCGCAGCGGGTCGTGCTCGGCGAGCTGCCGGTGCCGCACCTGCCCGAGCTGCCTGCCCGGGGGCCCGGCGCCGATCTGGTCGGCCGAAGCGCCGGCCTGCTGGTCGAGCTCCCCGTCGAGCTGTACGCGGCCCGCTGGCGGATCGCGGGCCGGCCGGGTCGGGACCTGCGCCGCGCCCTGGACCTGCTGGAACGCGACCTCGACCAGATGACCGAGCAGGCCGGCGAGTTCACCGGAACTTTCAAGATCCAGGCGGCCGGCCCGCTCACCCTGGCGGCCGAGATCGAGCTGCCGGTCGGTGGCCGGATGCTCCGGGACCCGGGCGCGGTCCGGGAACTCACCGAGTCGCTCGCCGAAGGGCTGCGCGGGCATGTGGCGCAGGTCCGCCGCCGGCTGCCCCGGGCCACGGTGCTGCTCCAACTGGACGAGCCGGCGCTGCCGGCCGTACTGGCCGGGCGGGTCCGGACCGAGAGCGGGCTGGGAGCGTACCGGGCGGTCGAGTCGGGTACCGCGACCGGGCTGCTCCGGGGCGTGGTCTCGGCGGTCGACGCGCCGGTCGTGCTGCACTGCTGCGCCCCGGACGTACCGCTGGACCTGATCCGGGCCAGCGGCGCGGTTGCGGTCGCGCTCGACCTGGCCCTGCTGGACCGCCTCGACCCGGTCGGCGAGGCGATCGACGCCGGGCTGGGCCTCTTCGCCGGTGCCGCGCCGACGCTGCCGCCGCCGGACCGGGGCGGGCCGTCGTCGAACGGGCGCGCGCCCTCGTCGGCACAGGTCGCCGATCGGGTACGCCAGCTCTGGGACCGGCTCGGCTTTCCCCGGGCCCGGCTCGCGGAGCAGGTCGTGGTGACCCCGGCCTGCGGGCTGGCCGGCGCCACCGACGACTACGCCCGTACCGTCCTCACGGCCTGCCGGGACGCCGGCCGGCGACTCGCCGAGGAGTAGGTTTCAGTAGGTTTCCTGTCGTAGGTGGCGGGCAGGATGTGCCGCATGATTGGTCAACTCCGCACCGTCGTGATCGACTGTCCCGATCCGCGGGCCCTGGCCGGCTTCTATTCCGAGCTGCTCGGGTTGCCCGTCGACGATCGTGGCGCCGACGACGAGGACGGCTGGACGGTGCTCGGCGGCGAGCCCGGGCAGCACCCCCGGCTCGCCTTCCAGCGGGCGGTCAACCTTCGGGAGCCGCGCTGGCCCGACCCGGACCGCCCGCAACAGTTCCACCTGGATGTCACGGTCGACGAGATCGAGGCAGCCGAGGCCAAGGTGCTGGCGCTCGGCGCCACCCGGCTGCCCGGCTCGGGCGAGAGCTGGCGGGTCTACGCCGATCCGGTCGGCCACCCGTTCTGCCTCTGCTGGGACGACTGAGTACCGGAGGTCCCGCCCGACGGCAGCCGGGCCGGCCGGCCGAGGGATTGTCGGCGCGGGACCGCCTCCGGGAGGATGGCCGCCATGGACGATCCGGCTGCCGTGCCGACCGCTTCCGCCGCCTTACCGACCGGCTCAGCCGCCGCGACCGGCTCAGCCGCCGCGATCCGTTCCGCCCTGGCCTCCGGGTCGCTCTTCGGGCTGGCCTACGGCGACGCCCTCGGGGGGCCGACGGAGTTTCTGTCGGTGGCCGAGATCCGGCGACGCTACGGTCCGGGCGGTCCGCGTGACCTGGTCGGGCAGCCGGCCCGGGTCACCGACGACACCCAGTTGGGGCTGGCGGTCGGCTGGGCGTTGCACGACGCCGGTCAGGCGACCACCCCCGAGGTGCTGGAGCCGCTGCTCCGGCGGCGCTTCGTGGCCTGGGCCCGGAGCCCGGAGAACGACCGCGCTCCTGGGATGACCTGCCTGCGGGCCTGCGCCGGACTGGCCGAGGAGATGCGCTGGCAGGAGGCGACGGTGGCCGGCTCCAAGGGCTGCGGCGCCAACATGCGGGTCACTCCGGTCGGCCTGGTGCCCGGCTACGATCTGGAGACCCTTGCCGGGATCGCCCAGTTGCAGGCCGGGCTGACCCACGGCCACCCGACCGGGCTGGCCGCGAGCGAGCTGACCGCGTACGCGGTTCGGGTGCTGCGCGACGGCGCCGCGCCCACCGACCTGCCCGACCTGCTGCGTGACCGGGCCGAGCGGCAACGCGGCATCTACCGGGCGGAGTGGCTCGACGACCTCTGGCGGCAGCCCGACACCGACGACCCGGTGACCTTCATCGGGCAGGGTTGGGCCGAGTGCCTGACCGCGCTCGACCGGCTCGACGCCGCGTTGGCGCGGCCGGATGACGGCGCCGACCCGTGCGAGGCCACCGGGGCGGGCTGGGTCGCCGAGGAGGCTCTGGCCACGGCCCTGCTCTGTGCGGTCCGGCACGCCGACGAGCCGGTCACGGCCCTGGCGCGCGCCGCCACCACCTCCGGCGACTCCGACTCCATCGCCTGCCTGACCGGTGCCTTCCTCGGCGCCGCGTACGGGATGGCGGCCTGGCCCGCCGGCTGGCGCGACCACATCGAGTACGCCGACCAGCTCGGCACCCTCGGCGCGGCCTGGGACTGAACCCCCACCGCACCGCACTTGTTGATGAGCCGTTAGGAAGGGGCCCTTCTTCTACAGAAAGCGATAACGGGGGGCCCTTCCTTGCACCTTCGGGCGGTTACGGTGGCGGGAGGTTCGAGGAGGTCAGGAAGTGTCCGAGGAAGCGATCCCGCAGCAGGTCAGCCGCGAGCAGGAGGCAGCGGCCGGCGAGGAGCCGACGGCCGAGGCGCGGGACCGGCACGCCGAGCTGAGCACCGAGATCACCGATCATCAATACCGCTACTACGTGCTGGACGCGCCGATCGTCTCGGACGCGGAGTTCGACGCGCTGCTGCGTGAGCTGGAGGCCCTGGAGGCACGCTATCCGGCGCTGCGTACCCCGGAGTCGCCGACCCAGCGGGTCGGCGGCACCTTCTCCACGCTCTTCACGCCGGTGCCGCACATCGAGCGGATGATGTCGCTGGACAACGCCTTCACCCGGGAGCAGTTGACCGCCTGGGTGCAGCGGGTCGAGCGGGACGCCGGTGAGGCGGTCGACTTCCTCTGCGAGCTGAAGGTCGACGGGCTGGCGATCAACCTCACCTACGAGCGCGGCCGGCTGGTCCGGGCCGCCACGAGGGGCGACACCCGGATCGGCGAGGACGTCACCGCCAACGTACGCACCCTCAAGGAGGTGCCGGAGCGGCTGGCCGACGGCACCGGGGCCGTTCCCGAGCTGCTGGAGGTGCGGGGTGAGATCTACTTCCCGGTGGCGGCCTTCGCCGACCTGAACGCGGGGCTGGTCGAGCAGGGAAAGGCGCCCTTTGCCAACCCGCGCAACGCGGCGGCGGGAAGCCTACGGCAGAAGGATCCGAGGATCACCGCAAGCCGGCCGCTGCGGCTGGTCGTGCACGGGCTGGGGGCGCGGGAGGGGTTCGCGCCGGTCGCCCAGTCCGAGGCGTACGCGGCGCTGCGCGGCTGGGGGCTGCCGACCAGCGACCGCTGGCGGGTGGTGCCGGACCTGGACGGGATCGAGGAGTACATCGACCACTACGCCGCGCACCGGCACGACGTCGAGCACGAGATCGACGGCGTGGTCGTCAAGGTCGACCCGGTGGCGGTCCAGGGCCGGCTCGGCTCGACCAGCCGGGCACCCCGCTGGGCGATCGCCTTCAAGTACCCGCCCGAGGAGGTCACCACCGAGCTGCTCGGCATCGAGGTCAACGTCGGCCGGACCGGCCGGGTGACCCCGTTCGCCGAGTTGCGGCCGGTGAAGGTGGCCGGCTCCACCGTGGCCCGGGCCACCCTGCACAACGCGCACGAGGTGGAGCGCAAGGGCGTGTTGATCGGCGACACGGTGGTGGTCCGCAAGGCCGGCGACGTCATCCCGGAGGTGCTGGGGCCGATCGTGGAGCTGCGCCCGGCCGGCGCCCGGGCGTTCGTGATGCCGGAGCAGTGCCCGGCCTGCGGCACCCCGCTGGCGCCCTCCCGGGAGGGCGACGTCGACATCCGCTGCCCGAACGCCCGGAGCTGCCCGGCGCAGCTCCGGGAGCGGATTTTCTATCTGGCCGGCCGGGAGGCGCTCGACATCGAGGTGCTCGGCTTCAAGGCGGTGGGCGCGCTGCTCGACGCCGGGGTGATCGGCGACGAGGGCGACATCTTCGACCTGGACGCCGAGCGGCTCTCCCGGGTGCCGTTCTTCGTCCGCAAGGACGGCACGCTGGGGCGCAACGCGGAGAAGCTGCTGGAGAGTCTGGCGGCGGCGAAGGACCGGCCGCTGTCCCGGGTGCTGGTGGCGCTCTCGATCCGGCACGTCGGCCCGACCGCCGCCGAGGCGCTGGCCCGGGAGTTCGGCTCGGTCGCGGCGATCGAGGCGGCCGGCGAGGAGGAACTGTCGGCGGTGGACGGTGTCGGCCCGACGATCGCGGTCAGCCTGCGGGAGTGGTTCGACGTGGACTGGCACCGCGAGGTGGTGCGCAAGTGGACCGAGGCTGGCGTACGGATGGCCGAGGAGCGGGTCGAGGTGGGACCGCGCCCGCTGGAGGGGCTCACCGTGGTGGTGACCGGGACGTTGTCGGCGTACACCCGGGACCGGGCGGCCGAGGAGGTGCGGATCCGGGGCGGCAAGGTCAGCGGATCGGTGTCGAAGAGGACCGACTTCGTGGTGGTCGGCGACAACCCGGGTTCGAAGGCGGAGAAGGCCGCCGCGCTGAAGGTGCCTATGCTCGACGAGGCCGGCTTCGCCGCGCTGCTCGCCGAGGGGCCGGAGGCGGCGGGTAGGCTCGTAATCAGTGACAACCAGTAATTGAGTCATCAGCGTTATGTAACGAAATCGATTGGTCGAGATGCGGCGTATTTCAAGTTAGTCACGACTAGACCCGATTCGCGTCTGTCGCCTCCGTGCGACCCGGGTCGGGGCGTTTCATGGGAGACACGCCGCGCGGCACTGGCCGCGCCCTGACCGAGAGGCCGGGAGGTCCCATGGAGGCCGCCGCGCTGCGGAACTCCGTCCCTCCAGATCGGACGGCGCCGTTCTTCGGCTTCGTCTGGGCGGTCGTGGCCCTGGCCGCCGGGGTCTCCGCCGGGTCGCTGCTCGCCCTCCCCGGCGACCTGACCCGGCTGCCGCTGGCATTCTGGCTGATGGCGGCGCTCGCGGTCAGCTTCGACGCCCGCCCGTTCAGCCCGCACGCCGAGCGGCGCAGCATGTCCGTCTTCCCGTCGATCTGCTTCACCTTCGCCATCGCCCTGGAGTGGGGTCCGGGCCCCGCCATCGCCGTGCAGGCCGCCGCCGTGCTGGTCTCCGGCTGGCGGATGCGGTACGCGCCCTGGCGCACCGTCTTCAACATCGCCCAGTACGCCTGCGCGCTCGTCGCCGCCGACGCCGCCGTCCGGCTCGCCCCCGGTGGCGGCTTCGGGCTGGCGGGCCGGCTCCGGCCGCTCGACGTCGTCGTCGCGGTCGGCGCGGCGGGTGCCTGGCTGACCGTCAACCACGGGCTGGTCGCCACCGCCGTCCGGCTGCGCTTCGGTGGCCGGTGGTGGAGCCGGATCCGGCAGGGTCTCGGCTTCGAACTGCTCGCCACCGGATCGCTGCTGCTGCTCGGCCCGGTGCTGGTCGCCGCCGCCCGGACCAGCCCGGCGCTGGTGCCGATGATGGTGTTGCCGCTCTACGCGGTCTCCCGGATGGCCCGGCTCTCCGCCGAGCGGGAGCAGCTCGCCCGGCGGGACCCGCTGACCGGGCTGGCCAACCGCGAGGCGCTGCGCGCCGAGGTGACCGAGCAACTGGCGATGCACGCCGAGCCGGCCGGCCGGGAAGGGCTGGCCGGACGGGAGGGGCCGGGCGGCCACCTGGCGCTGCTCCTGCTCGACCTGGACCGCTTCAAGCACGTCAACGATGCCCTCGGGCACGCCGTCGGGGACCGGCTGCTGGTCGAGGTCGCCGCCCGGCTGACTGCGGCGGTACGCCCGCCGCACGTGATCGCCCGGCTCGGCGGGGACGAGTTCGCCATCCTGGCCACCCGGCTCGACGGGGTGGCCGGCGCCCGGCAGGTCGCCGACCGGGTGGTCGCGGAGCTGACCGACCCGGTGCCGCTGGACGGGCTGCCGCTGGACGTCGGCGGCTCCATCGGAATCGCCCTCTACCCCGAGCACGGCGACGACTTCGCCACCCTGATGCGCCACGCCGACGTGGCGATGTACGACGCGAAACACCGGGGCGACCCGGTCGCCGTCTACGCCGCCGAGTCCGACCACAACTCGGCGGAGCGGCTGAGCCTCCTGGCCGACCTGCGCCGGGTCCTGGAGGGCGGTGCCGACGACGCGGGGGAGATCACCCTCTACTACCAGCCCCAGGTCGCGATCGCCACCGGCGAGGTGGTCGGGGTGGAGGCGCTGCTGCGCTGGCGGCACCCCCGGCGCGGCATGGTCGACCCCGAGGAGCTGATCCGGGTCGCCGAGCAGAGCGCGGTGATGCGGCTGTTGACCCGCCGGGTCGTCGACGACGTGGTGGAGCAGCTCGCCAAGTGGTCCGCCGCCGGGCTGGAGCTGCGGGCGTCGGTCAACGTCAGCGTCCGCGACCTGCACACCGGGGAGATCGTCGACCAGATCGCGGAGCGGCTGCCCGAGTACGGCGTACCGCCGTCGCGGATCCAGCTGGAGCTGACCGAGGGGGCGCTGATGGCCGACCCGCGCCGGGTGCTGGCCACCATCTCCCGGCTGGACCGGCTCGGGGTGGCGATCTCGCTCGACGACTTCGGCACCGGGTACTCGTCGATGCAGCACCTGCGCCGGCTGCCGCTGGCCGAGGTGAAGGTCGACCGCTCCTTCGTACTCGGGATGGTGTCCGACGCCGACGACGCGGCGATCGTCCGGTCGATGATCGAGTTGGCCGGCGCCCTGGGGTTGCGGGTCGTCGCCGAGGGGGTGGAGGACGAGCGCACCTGGCGGCTGCTGCACGCCGCCGGCTGCGAGACCGCACAGGGCTGGTTCTTCGCCCGGCCGATGCCGGCGGAGGACCTGGTCACCTGGCTGGCCCGGTACCGGCCGGTCAGCCCGACCACCCAGCTAGGCATGGGCGGGGAGGTCGCCGGCAGCCCGCCGGAGGCGGCGGGCCGACCACGCCCGGCGGCCGACGCGGCGGGACGGCTGCATCCGAGCGTGGAGTGAACGGGCCGGCGGCGGCGCGCCGGAAGCGGCTTCGGGGGAGTCGGAGGCGGCACGGGTCGGGGTCACAAATAGACTCGCTCAGGTCACGGCGCGCGTGCCACGCCGCGCCGGGAAGTCGACGGCGAGAGCTGCTGCTGTCCAGCCCGCCGCGTAGACGTCACCGCACGAAGGGGGCACCGATGTCCGCCATCTCCCGCGAGGAGGTCGCGCACCTGGCGCGACTGTCGCGGCTCGCCGTCACCGAGGAGGAGCTGGAGACCTTCGCCGGCCAGCTCGACGTGATCCTCCAGGCCGTCGCGCGGGTGGGCGAGGTGGCCGCCGCGGACATCCCGCCGACCTCCCACTCCGTGCCGCTGACCAACGTGCTCCGCGACGACGTGGTGGTGCCGGGCCTGACCCGGGACGAGGCGCTCTCCGGGGCGCCGGACAGCGAGGAGGACCGGTTCCGGGTGCCGCGCATCCTGGACGAGGACGAACCGCCCAGCCCGCGCGGCGAGGGCGCGGCGGAAGGGAACGGGTGACCACCGTGGCTGACGTGACCAGGATGACCGCGACCGAGATCGCGGCCCTCATCGCCGGCGGCGAGGCGTCGGCGGTCGAGGTGACCCGGGCACACCTGGACCGGATCACCGCCGTCGACGAGCGGGTGCACGCCTTCCTGCACGTCGACACCGACGGCGCGCTGGCCGCCGCCCGCGAGGTCGACGCGAGGCGCGCCGCAGGGGAGGAGCTGGGGCCGCTGGCCGGGGTGCCGGTGGCGGTCAAGGACGTGCTCACCACCAGGGGCGTGCCGACCACCGTCGGCTCGAAGATCTTGGAGGGCTGGCGTCCGCCGTACGACTCGACGATCGTGCGCCGGTTGCGCGAGGCCGGCACGGTGATGCTGGGCAAGACCAACATGGACGAGTTCGCGATGGGCTCCTCCACGGAATACTCGGCGTACGGGCCGACCGGCAACCCGTGGGATCTGGGCCGGATTCCGGGCGGCTCCGGCGGCGGCAGCTCGGCCGCGCTGGCCGCGTACGAGGCGCCGCTGGCGATCGGCTCGGACACCGGCGGCTCGATCCGGCAGCCGGGCGCGGTGACCGGCACCGTCGGGGCGAAGCCCACCTACGGCGGCACCTCCCGATACGGACTGGTCGCCTTCTCGTCGTCGCTGGACACCCCCGGCCCGTGCGCGCGCACGGTGCTGGACGCGGCACTGCTGCACGAGGTGATCGGCGGGCACGACCCGCGCGACTCCACCTCGATCCCGGCCCCGGTGCCGGACGTGGTCGCCGCCGCTCGGGCCGGTGCCAGCGGCGACCTGACCGGGGTGAAGGTCGGCCTGGTCGCCGAGTTCTCCGGCGAGGGTGCCGAACCGGGCGTGATGGCCGCCTTCCGGGACGCGGTCGACGCGCTGACCAAGCTCGGCGCCGAGATCGTCGAGGTCTCCTGCCCGCACTTCCAGTACGCGCTGCCGGCGTACTACCTGATCGCCCCGAGCGAGTGCTCCTCCAACCTGGCCCGCTTCGACGGGGTGCGGTTCGGGCTGCGGGTCGGCGACGACGGCAACCGGGGTCTGGAGGAGGTCATGTCGCTGACCCGGGACGCCGGCTTCGGCCCCGAGGTCAAGCGGCGGATCATGATCGGCACCTACGCCCTCTCGTCCGGCTACTACGACGCCTACTACGGGCAGGCGCAGAAGGTGCGTACCCTGATCACCCGCGACTTCACCGCCGCCTTCGCGCAGGCCGACGTGCTGATCTCGCCGACCACGCCGTTCGTGGCGTTCCCGTTCGGCTCGCGGACGTCGGATCCCTACCAGATGTACCTGGCCGACCTCTTCACCATCCCGACCAACCTCTACGGCGGGCCGGGCATCTCGGTGCCGTGCGGGCTGTCGGAAGGGCTGCCGGTCGGGTTGCAGATCATGGCGCCGACGATGGCGGACGACCGGATGTACCGGGTCGGTGCCGCGCTGGAGTCGGTGATCGGCACCCTCACCCCGCCGGAACTCTAGGCGGCCGGTCCGCAGCCTGCGACAGGGCCAGACCTTGACGATCTCTTGCACCTCCCGCTACAAGAAGTCGTCAAGATCTGGGGCCGGCCTCACCAGGTCAGGTCAGGAGAGTGCCTTGTTGCGCATGCTGATGATCAGCGCGGCGGCTCCGAGGCGGCGGGGACGGTGCCGGAGTACCAGCGGACGGAGGGGCCGATGAGCGCATCCGGTTCCGCGGACCGGTCCGGGACGCCGCCGTGGGCGGGCGTGGGCGGGTCCGGCAGGTCGGCGCCGTCGAGTTCCGTGACGTCGTCGTCGACGGTCGGCGGGTCGGGCAGCTGCGTGTCGTCGGCGACGGAGCGCATCTCCGGCAACTGTCCGGCGGAGACCACCGGTACCGCCGCCCCGGTCGTCGGGGGAGCCGGCAGGGGCTCACCGAGGAAGACCCGGCGAACCACCCGCTCCGCCGCCCGACCGTCGTCCAGATAGCAGAAGCGCTGCCGGAACACCTTTCTGGCCGAGGCCGCCCGCTCGCCGTAGACCTCGCCGGAGCGGAAGAGCTCGACCAGTTCCTCCTCGGTACGGGCTGCCACCCCCGGCCCCTCCGCGAACACGTCGAGGTACGCCCCCCGGCTGGTCCGGTAGGTGTCCCAGTCCGCCGCGAAGATCACCAGCGGTCGGTCCAGCACCGCGTAGTCGAACATCACGGAGGAGTAGTCGGTGATCAGCACGTCGGCGGCGAGATAGATGTCCTCGACCCGGGGATGATCGCAGAGGTCCCGGATCCGGGGATGGTCGCCGGCCACGATGGTGCGGTCGAAGTGGTGCACCCGGACCAGCAGCACCGTCTCGGGGGAGAGCTGGTCGGCGAAACGCCCGACGTTCAAGAGGGCGTCGCTGCCGAACTCGTAGTCGCGGTACGTCGGCAGGTACGCGACGGCGAGCTGCCCCGGCGCCAGCCCGAGCCGCTCCCGGGCCGCCGCGACGTCCTCACCGGTGGCGTTGGCGAGCACGTCGTTACGCGGGTAGCCGGTTTCCAGGGTCTCGTAGCCGCACGGGTAGGCCCGCTCCCAGATCTCGGTGGTGTAGGCGTTCGGGCTGATGCTGTAGGTCCAGCGGTCGCAGCGCTCCAGCAGCCAGTCCATGTTCATCCCCCGGATGCCGGCGGGGAACTTCAGCTGGTCGACCCCCATCGCCTTCACCGGGGTGCCGTGGTTTGTCGACAGGTGCACCGCGCCGGGCCGCTTGACGACCCAGCCGGGGTAGTTGACGTTCGAGACCAGGTGTCCGGCTCGGGCGAGGGCTCGGAGGTGTCGGAGCGTGCCGATCGTCACCGTCTCGACGCCGGACGGCACGGCCTGCTCCTGTCCCGGCTTGACCTCCCACACGCCCCGGACGTCGGGGGCCAGCTCGGCCATCTTCTCGTAGATCGCCGCCGGGTTGCAGCCGTAGCCCTTGCCCCAGTACGAGGAGAAAACCGCCAGCTTCTGGTCGAGCGGCCGGTGGGTCTGGAGCCGGTAGTAGAGCATCCTGAGCCGGGTGCGCAGCCGGACCACCTGCTGCACCTTCCTCAGCTGGCTTCCGATGCGGCGGCGCAGCCGGAGGATCGTCCGCAGCGCCAGCCAGGGTGCGTAGCCGCGGCGGGCGACGAGGAGATGCTTGACCCGGCCCCGCCCGCCCGGCCTCGCGTAGCCGGCGGCGGGCAGGTGCCGGGCGTATGCCTTTGCCAGCGCCGCGAAGAACTCCCGCTGCTGGGAGCGGGCGACCCGTTCCGGGTTCTCCAGGACGAGCAGGCACTGGAACATCATTCGTTCGAAGACCAGGGTCCGGAACGGCGCTGCGCGTTCACCGATGCCGTCGAGCTGCGCGAACAACCGGTCGTACTGGTCGAAGACCTCGAAGTGCCGGTAACCGGGGGTGGAGGTGATCGCACCGCGACGGCGCTGTCGGTAGTAGACGCAGACGCGTTCGAGCACGGTGATCCGGTCCGCGAGGATCAGCACCGGAAAGCCGACCGGAACGTCCTCGTAGAGGCCGGTCGGAAAGGCGATCTCGTGCCGGACGAGAAAGTCGCGCTTGAAGATCTTGTTCCAGGCGACGTGGAACAGCTTGATCATGTTGGGGTGCTCGGCAAGCGTGAAGACCGTCGGCAGCGCCTCGGCGCGGACCAGGTTCGTCAGGGTGCTGTGCCGGCTGCTGTTGTTCCACCAGACCTTGGCGTAGTCGACCACCAGCACGTCCGGCTCCGCCGCGCGTAGCCGGTCCGCCACGGCGGCGAGTGCGCCGGGCGCGATCCAGTCGTCGCTGTCGACGAACCAGACGTACTCGCCCGTCGCATGGCGTAACCCGACGTTGCGCGCCTCACCCAGGCCGACGTTCTCGGTCAGGTGTACCACGCGGAGCCGGCTGTCGCGGGCGGCGTACTCGTCGAGAATCGCTCCACAGTGGTCTGGAGAGCAGTCGTCCACGGCGATCACTTCGATGTCCGTGAAGCGTTGCCGCAGGATCGAGTCGAGGCAGTCGCGGAGGTATGCCTGGACCCGGTAGACGGGGAGGACAATGGTCAGCAGGGGCATCTGACGGGCACCTTTCTGGGCCCGGCCACCCTCGCCCAATCCGGCTACCGGCCCGTCACGGTTACGTGAACGTTGTGTGACGGCAAACATGGATAAGACGCCCGATGACGTACAGGTGAACGGCGTGGCGGGACCGGTCATACCCGCCCGCTGATGCAGAACCTGCCATAGGGTCGGCGTGCAGTGGTCGGTCCACGAACGGGAGACGGCAATGCCGCACGGCACCATCGATCTGGCCGACGACGAGCAGATTGACTCACTCTCCGAACTGGTGATGACCTGGGGGCGGGGCTGGGCCGTCTCCCGGGGGACGCCCGCGCCGGTCGAGGTGCCCGGCGGCTTCCGGGTCGAGGTGGGTTCGCCAGGTCATCGGGTACGCCACGTGCTGCACACCTACGACGCCGACTCGCTCGGCCGGCTGGCCCGAGAGCTGACCGCCCCGGGCCACTGGATCAAGGCAGTTGGCGACCCGGCGGAGTTCCGCTCCGCCCTGCCCGACGGATGGACTGCGGCCTGGGTCGGGCACCTGATGACTGTCGGGTTCCGCGCGGAGCCGGTCGAGCCGCCGGCCCCGTACACGATCGAGGTCCAGACCGGGCACGACGGCGATCTCGTCGTCGCGACGGTGCGCGATGGCACCGGAGCAACGGCGGCATCCGGTGGAGGCCGATAGCTTCGCCACCCTCGACTGTCCCGTGTGACAGCCGCGGAGCGATCGGGACAGGACACTGAGCCGTATACGGTACGTGGGTCGTGGTGGTCGGTCCGGTGGGAGGGGCGGAGGAAGGTGCGGCTGTACGTGGGGTGCGCGATGTGGACGCTGAAGGCGTGGCAGGGGCGTTTCCTGCCGCACCCGTCCCCGGCGCACGAGCGGTTGCGCCACTACGCCGGCTGGTGCAACGCGGTCGAGGGGAACACGACGTTCTACGCGACGCCGGCCCGGGAGACCGTGGTGTCCTGGGCACGGCAGACCGATCCCGACTTCCGGTTCGTGGTCAAGCTGCCGAAGGTCGTCACCCACGAGCGCCGGCTCACCGATGCGGACGAACCGCTCCGGGTCTTTCTCGACGCGATCGAGCCGCTCGGCTCCCGGGCGCACGCCCTCTGGATCCAGTTGCCGGGCTCGTTCGGGCCCGCCGATGTCGGCGCACTCGCCCGATTCCTGCGCCGCCTGCCCAGCGCCTACAGGTACGCCGTGGAGGTCCGCCACCCCGCCTTCTTCACCGAGCCGGCCGCGACGGCGCTGCTCGAAGGCGTGCTCACCGAGGCGGCGGCCGAATGGGTGCCCTTCGACACCACCGCGTTCTTCCGGGATCCGCCGGCCAGTGACGCCGAGCGGGACGCCTGGACCAAGAAGCCGCGCGTGCCGCGCCGGTCGGACGCGTTGACCGACCGGCCGATCATCCGGTATCTCGGCCGGGACGACGACGCGCGGACAGTCGAGGGCTGGCAGCACTGGGTCGAGGTCGCCGCGGGATGGCTGCGCGAGGGACGCTCCCCGAGCGTCTTCATCCACACCCCGGACAACTCCGGGGCGCCCGCGCTCGCCCGGCGCTTCCATGCCGAGGTGCGGGCCCGGGTGCCGGGCGTCGAGCCGCTGTCCGAGCCGCTGCCGGTCGAGCCCCTCACCCTCTTCTGACCGCACGTCGACCGCCGCGGAGGGGCCGGGAAGCGCTCGGGGCGGTTCGTATGTTCGGGTGTGACTGTTTTTGATCGAGTTGGTTCGATAAATCGCGCGGCCGTGCACAACAGATTAGAAAGATGTTGCTGGGGTGTTGCGGCCGCCGGCGCGAGCGTCTCCAGTCCGAGTCGGCGCACCGGTGTACCAGGCGGGCAGCCATGCGCAGGCGAGATGGCACGGATCCGCCGTATCCGGTGACAGGATCCCCCGAGGAAGGACGAGACATTGACGACCCAACACGACGAGGCATCGACGACCCGTCGGCGATCACCCGGTCGCGTCTTCATCAGCGCCCTGGCAGCCCTGACGCTGATTCCGCTCGGCGCCGTCGGCGGAGCGGCGCCGGCCAGCGCTGCCACCAACCAGTTCAGGGGCATGAACTGGGCCGTGCTGGGTGACAACTTCAGCACCGGCCCGCTCGTCGTGCAGGGGCTGAGTCAGTCCGACAGCAACGCGACGGTGCGGGCCAAGGCCAACGCCCTCTACGACGACATGGCGGCCATGGGGGTCAACACCGTCCGGCTGCCGATCAACACCCACACCGTCGGCACGACGTGGTGGAACAACTATCGGGGCGCGATCGACGCCGCCACCGCCCGCGGCTTCAAGGTCATCCTCGCCTACTGGGAGGACGGCGCCGCCTCCGGCGGTAGGATCACGAACCTCGCCGCGTGGAACACGATGTGGTCCCGCGTGACCAACACCTACGGCTCGAACACCAACGTCTACTTCGAGCCGATGAACGAGCCACACGGCTACAGCTCGGCCGACTGGCGCAACGTCGCCGCGAACTGGCTCAGCTACCACTACTCGGCGGTGCCCGGTCGGGTGCTCATCGGCGGCACCGGCTACAGCCAGGACCTGCGGGACGTCTGCAACGACAGCCGCTTCAACGGCACGCTGCTCTCCTTCCACCACTACGCCTTCTTCTACAGCGCGATGACGTACGACGCCTTCCGGAGCCACATCCAGACCCGGCTCGGGAACTGCGCCTCCCGCGCGGTCGTGACCGAGTACGGTGCGCCGATGTCCACCGGCCTCAACTACGCCGACGCGAACAGCACCGACAACTTCGTGCGGCACATCCGCGCCGTCACACAGGTCATGCGGGACAACCGGATGGGCGGCACCTACTGGCCCGCCCTCGGTGGCAAGCCCGGCAGCTCCGGTTACGACTGGTACTCGATGTTCGCCTTCAGCGGCAGCGGCACCAATCTGAACCTGACCGTCCGCAACGCCTCCGGCCGGGACCGTGTCCGGTACGGCTGGGGACTGTAGGTCGTTCACGACTGATCGCAGAACTCGCCGTACCACGCGCCCCCGGCGCCGAGCTTCGTGCGCGGTGCCGGGGGCTTCGTGGGCGCCGACCGCCAGCGCCGGACCGACCGGTCAGGGCTGGAGGAACCAGGGACTCGTGTACGCCACACCCCAGTCGTTGCACGGGTGGTTCGCCGGTCCGGGGCTGCCGTTCGGCTGGCTCGGGTCGGAGACGCGCAGCACCACCCAGTGCCCGTCGGCGATGTCCAGCGGCACAGTCAACTGGACGACGCCCCGGCCGGCCTCGACGTCGACCACCTGCGGCACCACCGGGGCGGAGGTGCCGGGTCGGAGGACCTGGATCTTCAACGGCTTGCCCACCCAGTCGGGTCCCCGGTCGAGGTCGACCGAGAAGGTGACGTCGGCCCGGCTCACCGGCAGGACTCCGCCCATCCGTACCCCGTTGGCGGTCGCGTCGAGGCGCAGCCCGGAGACGCGGGTGGCGAAGAAGCGGCGAGCCCGCATCGCGGCCAGCACCTCCTGCCGGGTGTTCTGGGTGACCCAGAGGCCGGTCCGGCCCTTGCCCTCCGGGAAGCCCCAGTTGGTGCCGTGCTCGTCGGAGACCCCGGTGAGGCCGGGCCGCCAGCCGGCGTTGAGGCAGGCGACCAGTGGGGAGCTCTGGCCGCTGCCCCAGCCGTCGAAGAGGTAGTCGTCGCCCCGGTTGAACATCTCCAGGCCGATCATCGGCTCGCGGGCCCCGGCGACGTACCGGAAGTTGTCGAAACGGCCCACCTCCCGGCCGGGGTGGTTGAAGCCGGCGACCCCGCCCGAGCTGCCGACCCAGCTGTAGAGCCGGCTCATGTTCGACGACTGGAGCAGGTCGGTGTAGTTGCCGGTGAACCAGACGTTGACGTGCCCGAGCAGCGGGTGCGACCACTCGAAGCCCCGGATCGCGGTGTACTGGCCAGGGTCGTCGGCGGCGTCGGCCAGTTGGCCGGTGCGGTCCCACTCCGAGCGGGAGAGTCCCTCGATCGAGAAGAGCGTGCTGTGGTCGGTGAGTGCGGCGACATCCAGCCCGGCGTCCCGCATCGAGGCGAAGGCCAGCGCCGGGTCACCGTCACCGTCGGACATCAGAGTGTGGTTGTGCAGGTCGGCGTGGACCAGCGTGGTGCCCTGGGTGATCAGGGACGCCCGGGACGCGCCGGTGCCCGGCGCCTGGTGCGGCCCGGCCGCGAGGCCGGTTTCGCCCGCGTACGCGGTGCCGGGGGCGGCGGCGAGGGTCAGCAGTCCGCCGGCGGCCGCGATCAGCGTACGCCGGCTCGTGCCGGAGTGGGTGTGGGTGTGCCCGGTGTCGGCAGGGGTGGAAGTCATGCGGGACAGTGCATATGGTTGCCGGCAACACGGAGATAGCCGCAGTTGACCGGGCGGTTAAGACTCTCGATCGACCAGTCGACCGGCCGGCGGCTCGCCCGCTCGCGGTGGGCGGGCAGTTTCCGGCGTCCTGATCCACTAGGGTGCCGTGCATGACTGGCGGTTCAGGCGACGGGTTCACGGTAGACCCGACAGCGCTGGAGGCGTTCTCCAAGACCAGCTTTGCCCGAGCGGACGACTTCGACGAGATCCGTGGCCGGCTCCGCGACGGTGCCGTCGGGCGTTCCTCGTTCGGCATCATGCCCGCCTCCTTCACCCTCTACGACCAGTACGAGTCGTGTCTGGACGAGTGTCTCCAGGCCCTGGCGGACGGCGTCGAGGTGATGGAGGTGATCGGCGACGCGGTCATCGCCGAGCGGGACGCGTACCTGAACAGCGACGTCGCCGCGCAGGGGCGGTTCGGCGCCGGTGGCTGACCGTCCACAGCCCAGACCATCCGGAAACGACAGGAGGCCGAGTGTCGACCGTCGCGCTCGAACGCAGCAAGACCTACTTCGAGCAGTTCGTCGGCTCCGTGCCGGAACCGCTCCAGGGTTTCACCCGGACCGTGCTCTCCCCCTTCGAGCAGCTTCTCGAGCAGGTCGCCGGTGACCCCGACGACCTGATGCGGGGCGCGGAACGCTGCCTCGCCGCGTCGCAGGACGTGCTCGGCATCGCGGCCCAGCAGCAGGCCGACCGGGCAGCGCTCCAGCCGCCGGCCTGGGGCGGCCCCGCGCAGCAGGCGTTCCAGACCGGACTGGCCAACGTCGAGGAGACCGTCCGGCAGCTCGCCGAGGGGCTGAACGCGGCCAAGGAGGTGCTGGTCGAGGCGGCCAACGCGGCCGTCGACGCGTTCAACCTGCTCTGTGAGCTGATTTTCGAGTTCCTCGTCGCCTTCCTGATCGAGGCGATCATCGCCGCCGCGGCGGCGTTCCTCAGCTTCGGCGCGTCGATCGCCGCGTTCGTCGTACGCTGGCTCGCCCGGCTGGCGATGACCCTGGGCCGGGGCGCCCGGATCGTCAGCAGGCTCGTCCGGGTTCTGGTGAAGCTGGCCCGCAAGCTGGACGACGTCAAGGCGCTGCTCACCCGCTACCGTCAGCGGGTGATGGAGTTGCGCAAGCTCAAGAAGGAGTACGCCATCTGGAAGCAACAGGGGCGTACCGCACAGGGCCGTGCCATCATGGCGGAGCATGCTCTCAAGGTCGGTGTGCCCCGCTTCGTCTTCAACCAGATCTCGCCGGTCAACCTGAGCGGCAAGGGCGGTGCGGCGCTGGACACCGCAGTCGGGATCCATGACATCTCGGACGGCCGGAAGGATCGCAACTACGCGACCGACGGCACCTATCGGGAGGACATCGGCCCCTACACGAAGAGCGTGCAGAATCTGATCGACTCGGTGGGCTGACCGGACGAGGGCAGGAGAGGACGACGTGGAATATCCCGCGCTGGACCGGCTGGAGCAGCTCGCGAACAGCCTGGACGGCCTGCAGTTCCAGCTCAACCGGCGAATCGAGGAGCTCCAGGCGGAGCCGCTCGAACTGGAGAGCGAGAGCGGTGCCGTACGGGTGGCGGTCGACCACGGCGGTCGGGTGGACCGGGTCGACATCACCTCGCGGGGCATGCGGTACAGCCCGGACCAGCTCGGCGCGGAGATCACCGGGACCATCCGGCGGGCGCAGCGGGAGGCGACCCGGCGGTTGCAGGACTCCATGCGGGAGGTGCTGGGCAGCGCCGCCGACGACTATCCGCTGGGCTGACCCGTGGGCACCGACCACCGCCATCGCTACGCCGACGCGGTCACCAGCAAGCTCGACCCGGGTGAGGCGATCCTCGCGCTGAGCGAGGCGAAGCGCCCGCACGGCCCGGCTCCGGACCCGCCGCCCCTGCCGCCGGAACCGGCCCCCGGCGACGGGGCGAAGGTCGCCGGGGCAGGGCTGGCCGATGTCGTGCTCAGCGGTGTCGAGGCGGTCGACAACCTCGGCGGCGGCGGCCCGACCGACTGGCTGATCCGATCGCTGTTCGGGCGCGCCGCGCACGGCAGGACCGACTCGGTCGCTGCCGGCTACGCACGCGCGGTGCCGACGGACGACCGGCTGCTGGTGGTCGTCACCGACCGGCGGCTGCGGGTCTTCCGCGTCGGCCGCAACACCACCGAGGTGCGCCCGTTCGGCGTGCCGGCGAAGCCGGTGGTGGCGGCGAAGCTCAAGCCACTGTGGTCGGTGCGGCGTTCGGAGGTCGCCGACGCGCGGCGGCGCTGGCACCGGCTGCACGGCGCCCGGCTCCGGGTCACCTTCCGGGACGGCTCCTGGCTGGAAGTGACGGGCCCGCTCTGCCTGGGCCGCCGCCGGGCCGGCGAACTGCGCGACGCCCTCGCCGGCCGTGCACCATAGCCGGCGTCGGCCGGATACCCCGTCCGGTGTAGGTCCTGCTCCAACCGAGCAGGTAACGACGTCGGCCGAGGGCTGACGCGGCGGCGTTCCGTACCGCCTACCGTCGGTGTCATCGCCCCCGCGCCGCCACGGCGGCCGGCCGGGCGAGCACTCGTCGGGGAGGAGACCAGGATGACAGCGGCCGAAACGCGACCACCGGGCCCGGCCGGTGGATCCGCCGTCCACCGTCAGCCCTGGGACACTCTCTCCCTGGCCGGCCTGACCCTGATCGGCGTCCCGGTCGGCACCGCCGTGGCCGGTGCGCCGATCACTCACGCGGGCACGTGGCCGGTGGCCGCCTGGCTCGCCCTGTTCCTGCTGCTCCGCCGTCGTTGGCCGGTGGCGACGCTACTCGCCAGCCTGGCGGTGATCATCGCGTTCCGGGCGGCCGAGCTGACCGGGGCCGGCTGGGCCTGGCCCGCCACGGTGATCTTCTTCCTGGTGGCGGCCGACGACAACCCTCGCCGGCACGGCCTGCGCTGGGCGGTCGGTGCCGGCCTGTTCCAACTGACCTTCGCGGTCAACTGGCAGTGGACGGTCGAGGGTCAGGATCCGCAACGGGCGATCGGTGAGATCGGCGGGGAGGCGCTCGGCCTGGCCCTGACGATCGCGGTCGCGGTCGCGTACCGGAACTGGTTGCGTTGGCGCGTCGAACTCGCCGCCGGACTGGCCCGCGCCGAGCAGGAACGCCGGCTGGAGGCGGGGCGCCGGGCCGCTGAGGAACGGTTGCAGATCGCGCGCGAGCTGCACGACGTGGTGGCGCACACGCTGACCGTGGTGGGCGTGCAGTTGCGGGTGGTGGACGAGGCGCTGGACGACTCCACCGACGAGGCGCGGGCTGCGCTGCGTACCGCCCAGGAAGTCCGGGCCACGGCGGTGGCCGACCTGCGGTCCCTGATCGACGTGCTGCGCGGCCCGGGTGCGCCGCCCGACGCGGGCGGCGCACCGGCGCCGCAGGCCGACCTGGACGGCCTCGCCGAACTCGCCGCCCGGACCCGGGCCAGCGGGCTGGTGGTCGTCCTCGACGTCACCGGGGATCCCGGCACGCTGACCGCGCCGGTGGCGTTGGCCTGCTACCGCGTGATCCAGGAGGCACTGACCAACACGGTGAAGCACGCGGGCGCCAGGCGGGTCACGGTACGGCTCGAGATCGACGCCCGCTCGGTACGGCTGGACATCGTCGACGACGGCACCCGCCGGACAACCGACGAGAGCACCCGCCGGACAACCGACGATGGCGCCGGCCGGGTCACCGTCGGCGGCAGCGGCCCGGCCGCCGCGCAGGGGCACGGCATCGCCGGGATGCGGGAACGGGTCGCCGCACTCGGCGGCACCTTCACCGCGGGGGCGGTCGAGGGCGGCGGGTACGCGGTGCGGGCGACGATACCTGTGGCAGGCTTCCGGCCGTGACGATCCGGGTACTCCTCGCCGACGACCAGTCCCTGGTGCGGGCCGGCTTTCGCAGCCTGCTCGCCCGGGGCCGGGAGATCGAGGTGGTGGGGGAGGCGGCCAGCGGCGACGAGGCGGTCCGGCTCGCCCGTGCCCTGCACCCGGACGTGGTGCTGATGGACATCCGGATGCCGGGCCTGGACGGCCTCGCCGCCACCGGGCGGATCGTCGCCGATCCGGCGACGTCGGGCTGCCGGGTCGTCATCCTGACCACCTTCGAGACCGACGAGTACGTCTTCGCCGCGCTGCGGGCCGGGGCCAGCGGGTTCCTCAGCAAGGAGATCGAACCGGCACAGTTGCGCCAGGCGGTCGCGGTCGTGGCCGCCGGCGAGGCGCTGCTCTCGCCGAGCGTCACCCGCCGGGTCATCGAACAGTTCGCACACCGCCCGGTGGCGGCGACCGACACCGGGGCACGGCTGGCGGTGCTGACCGACCGGGAACGCGAGGTGCTCCGACTGGTCGCCACCGGCCTTTCCAACAAGCAGATCGCCGGGCGGCTCTTCATCAGCCCGCTCACCGTGAAGACCCACATCACCCGGGCGATCGCCAAGCTGGCCGTCCGGGACCGGGTGCAGTTGGTGATCCTGGCGTACGAGACCGGTCTCGTACGCCCCGGCGCCGCACCGGATCCGCCGGGTTGACCGGCCGGAGCAGCGACTAGGCTTGCAGGGTTCTGTCCGGATGCCGCCGGGGGGCCGGCGCCGCCCCGAGAGCTGGAGTCTTGATGAGCACGACCGTCCTGCCCTCGTACGACGACGTCGTCGAGCGCTACGCCCCGGTGATCGGCCTGGAGACCCACGTCGAGCTGGGCACGAAGACCAAGATGTTCTGCGGGTGCCCGACCGACTTCGGCGGCGAGCCGAACACCCGGGTCTGCCCGGTCTGCCTCGGGTTGCCCGGCTCCCTGCCGGTGGCCAACAGGGCGGCGATCGAGGCCACCATCCGGATCGGCCTCGCGCTGAACTGCTCGATCGCGTCCTGGAGCCGGTTCGCCCGGAAGAACTACTTCTATCCGGACATGCCGAAGAACTTCCAGATCAGCCAGTACGACGAACCGCTCTGCGTGGACGGCTGGCTCGACGTCGAGGTGGAGGGCGAGCTGGTCCGGATCGGCGTCGAACGGGTGCACCTGGAGGAGGACACCGGCAAGACCCTGCACGTCGGCGGCGCCACCGGACGGATCCACGGCGCGACCGAGTCGCTTGTCGACTACAACCGGGCCGGCATCCCGCTGGTCGAGATCGTCACCAAGCCGATCCCCGGCACCGGCGCGCTGGCCCCGATCGTGGCCCGGGCGTACGTCACCGAGCTGCGCGACGTGATCCGCTCGCTCGGCGTCTCCGACGTCCGCATGGAGGAGGGCTCGCTGCGCTGCGACGTGAACACCTCGCTCTCTCCGGCCGGCTCGACCGCGTGGGGCACCCGTACCGAGACCAAGAACGTCAACTCGCTGCGTTCGGTGGAGCGGGCGGTCCGCTCGGAGATGCTGCGCCAGGCCGCCGTGCTGGACGGCGGCGGCCGGATCGTCCAGGAGACCCGGCACTTCCACGAGGACACCGGCGACACCACCCCGGGGCGCTCCAAGGAGACCGCCACCGACTACCGCTACTTCCCCGAGCCGGACCTCGTGCCGCTGGCCCCGGATCCGGCCTGGGTGGCCGAGCTGAAGGCCGCGCTGCCGGAGCTGCCCCGGGTGCACCGGCGGCGGTTGCAGCAGGAGTGGGGCCTGAACGACCACGACATGCAGTCCGTGATCAACGCGGGTGCGGTCGAGCTGATCGAGGAGACCGTCGCCGCCGGCACCACCCCGGCCGGTGCCCGGAAGTGGTGGTTGGGTGAGCTGTCCCGGCGGGCCAACGAGGCCGGCGTCGACCTGTCCGCCGTCGGCGCCACCCCGGCCCAGGTGGCGGAGCTGCAACGGCTGGTCGACGCGGGCAAGCTCAACGACAAGCTGGCCCGTACCGTGCTGGAGGGCGTGGTGGCCGGCGAGGGCTCGCCGACCGAGATCATGACCGCCCGTGGTCTGGAGGTCGTCTCCGACACCGGCGCGCTGACCGCCGCCGTCGACGAGGCGATCGCCGCCAACCCGGAGATCGCGGCCAAGGTCCGGGACGGCAAGGTGGCCGCGGCCGGCGCCCTGGTCGGTGCGGTCATGAAGAGCACCCGCGGCGCGGACGCCAAGACCGTACGGTCGCTCATCCTCACCCGCCTCGGCGTGTAAGGAAGGGCCCCCGCTTATCGCATTTTGTTGTAGCGGGGGCCCTTCCTAACACCTGTCAGCCGGTGGGTTGTGGGGCGCCCGCCGGTGCGCCGGGGCTGGGCGGGGGCGCGGAGCCACCGGGCGGTGCTGGAGTCACGCTTCCGCTCGGAGTCACGCTTCCGCTCGGAGTCGCACTTCCGGTCGGAGTCGCGGTCGGGGTCGGCGGTTCGGGTTCGTCGACCACGTGCCGCACCAGGTTGACCTGTGCCTCGCCGGTGCCGCCGAGCGTGATGTCGTCGTACGCCTGTAGGGCCCGCTGCTGGTCGAAGTAGAGCACAGACATCGCCAGCGGGGTCGGCTTGTCGCCCTCCAGCCCGCGCAGCCCGGCCCCGCCGGTGGAGCCCTGCACCATGAGCTGGGTCGGCATCGCGTCCGGCACCTGGGGCAGCTCGCGTACCTCGCGGTTGTGGGTGTGCCCGGCCAGCACCAGCGGTACGACGCCGGAGAGCGGCTCGGCCGAGGCCGGGTCGTGCACCAGGGCGATGTCGACCGGCCTGTTGTAGGCCCGGATCGTCGCGGCAAGCTGCTTGCCGGCCCCGGTCACCTGGTTGACGGTCTCGGGCAGGCCGCCGGACCCGGCCGGCGAGGTCTCCTTGTCGGGCGTGAACCGGGGGTCGGCGATGCCGGCGATGGTCAGCCCGGCGACGGTGACGATCTGGCTGTCCAGCACGATGGCGTTCGACTGCCGGGCGACCGCTTCGGCGGTGGCCGCCGAGTCGTGGTTGCCGCGGATGAAGACGTAGGGCACCTGTAGCAGGCCGATGGAGCCGACGAAGGACGCCTCCGGCTCGCTGCCCCAGTCGGTGATGTCCCCGGTGTCGATCACTACGTCGATCTTGAACTGCTCGACCGCTGTCCGGATCACCGGCCAGGCGGCGGGGTTGAGGTGCAGGTCGGAGACGTGCAGCACCCGTACGGTGCCCTGCTCCTGCTCGAAGATCGGCAGGGTGGAGACGGTGGTGTAGAGCTGGCTGACGTTGCCGATCATCCGCTGGAGCTGCTCGGCGTACCGGCCGTAGTCGTTGGCGATCCGTCGGGCGTCGCCGACGACCGCCGGGGCGTTGACCAGCAGCCCCTCGTATCTGGGCTCCTCGATCGAGTCCGGCCGGAAGGAGAGCGCGGCGATCCCGAGGCTGCCGCCGGTGATCACCAACGCGAGCGCGCCGGACCAGGCGACCCGCCGGGTACGCCGGAAGACCAGCGCGGCCAGGATCATGCTGGCCAGTACGGAGACCGCTACCGTGCGGACGCCGACGCGGATCACCCCGCTGGTCACGTCGGAGACGGCGGACTGGCTGGCCCGGCTGATGCTCGCCGGGTCGCCGATCAGCGCCTCGGTGCGGCGCTGGTCGAGCGCACCGAGACGGACCGAGAGATGCGCCGGGCCGGCGTGACTGCTGAGCTGGAGCGCGCCGAGCGGCGGGATGGTGACGGTGGTGCCGCCGTCGAGCGACGGGGTGATCGCCATCTCGGCCCGGAACGGCCCGATGTCGGTCTGCATCCGGCCGCCGAGCAGGGAACCGATGACGATTCCAGCCATCGTGACGACGATGACCGACAGCGCAGCCCCGATCCGACGGCTCGGCCCGGCGGTCAGCGCGCCGCGGGTGCCCCGTGCGGCAGCACGCGACCAGCGCAGCGCACGCCGGACTGCCGGGGGCAGCGTGCCCCCGGCAGTCCGGGTGTCATTCCTCCGCCTGTCCATGCTCAATCATCACCTGCCCAAACCGACATATCCCAAAACCCATCGCAGGTCGCACGCTATTTCCACCGGGCGTATGAGGTTGCTCTCGGCCCCGGCCCCGGCCCCGGCCCCGGCCCCCGGCCCCGGCCCCGGCCCCGGCCCCGGGCCCCGGCCCCGGCTCCGGCTCCGGCTCCGGCCTCGGCTCGGGGCCTGTCGTGAACTGTGGACGTCAGCTCTTTCCGGCCGTGCCGCCGGAGAAGACGAGCCGGAAGATCCGGTCGTCCTCCGGGGCCGGGTCGCGCTTGCCGTCGTGGTTGGAGGTGGAGAACCAGAGGGAGCCGTCGGGCGCGGCCACCACGGCGCGGAGCCGGCCGTACTCGCCGACCAGCAGGGGGCGCGGCTGACCGAGTACGGTGCCGGCCGCGGTGAGTTCCACCAGCCAGAGGCGCTCGCCCCGTAGGCACGCCGCCACCAGCACTCGTTCGATCATGGCCGCGCCGGAGCAGGACGCCTCGGCGGTGGTCCAGGTGACGAGGGGCTCGGCGTACTCTTCGGCGTCCGCGCCACCCCCGCTGGTGCCCTCGACCTCGGGCCAGCCGTAGTTCCTGCCGGGCTCGATCCGATTGATCTCGTCCCACCGGTTCTGCCCGAACTCGGTGGCGTAGAGCCGCTTGCTGTCGTCCCAGGCGATGCCCTGCACGTTCCGGTGACCGTACGACCAGATCAGAGAGTTCGGGAACGGGTTGCCGGGTGCGGGCTTGCCGTCGGGCGTCATCCGGAGGATCTTGCCGCCGAGGCTCTTGAGATCCTGTGCCAGCCCTCGTTCCGAGGCGTCCCCGGTGGTGGCGTAGAGGTGGCCGTCCGGGCCGAAGGCGAGCCGTCCACCGTTGTGGATGCCGGAGAGCGGGATGCCGGTGACGATCGGCGCCGGCTCGGCACCCAGGGTCAGCTTGGCGATCCGGTTGTCCTCGGTCGTCGAATAGTAGACAAAGACCGTTTTGTCCTGCTGGTAGGCCGGCGACACGGTGATGCCGAGCAGGCCGCCCTCGCCGTCCGCGTCGACCTCGTCAAGGGTCTGCACCGTGGTGATCTTGAGCCCGTTCGTGTCGGACTCAGGACCGACCTTGAGGATCTTGGCAGTGTCCCGCTCGGTCACGAGCGCGCCGCCGTCCGGCAGGAACGCGATCCCCCACGGGATTCGCAGCCCGCTGGCGAGCACGGTGGCGGCGACCTGCTGGCCGCTGCCACCCTGGGTCGGCGTGACGGACGGGGTGGGAAAGCTCGGGGGTTCTCCGGCCGGGTCCGGCTCCGGCTCGCCGAAGGAACAGCCACTGGTCACGAATGCGGCCGCCGCAGCGAGCGCGACCGCCGCGCGCCGACGGCGAAGTCTGGGGTACGGGCGAGCGCTCACCCGGCCCAGCGTAGCCGGATCCGCCGCCCGGCAGTCGAGCCGCTCGGCCATTGCGTCGACCGCCTGCCTTCCGTCGCCGAGGGCGACCGCCTGCCTTCCGTCGCCGACGGCTATCGTCGGCCCCCGTGAAGGTCTGGATCCCCCATCCCGAGGGCCGGGAACTGCTCGGCGAGATTCCCGACGGTGTCACCGTGGAGATCGCGCCCGCACCGGACCGGCTGCCGTCGGACCCGGCCGGAGTCCGGTTCTGGGTGCCGCCGTTCCTCGCCCAGGCGGCCGCGGTGCCGCTCGCGGCCGACCTGCCCGACCTGCGCGTCGTGCAACTGCTCTCCGCCGGAGCGGAAGTCTGGGCCGGCCGGCTGTCCGCGCAGGTCGCTCTCTGCGACGCGCGCGGCGTGCACGACTCGTCCACCTCGGAGTGGGTGGTGACCGCGATCCTGTCCCACTTCCGGCGGTTCCCGGTGTTCGCTCGGGCCCAGGCCCGCCATGAGTGGTCCTACGACCGGGTCAACCCGACCGACGAACTGGCCGGCAAACGGGTGCTCGTCGTCGGCGCGGGTTCGATCGGAGCGGCCACCCGGGCGCGGCTGGCGCCGTTCGAGGTCGGCCTGACCATGGTCGCCCGGACGGCCCGCTCCGCCGAGGGGGTGTACGGAGTCGACGACCTACCGGCGCTGCTGCCCGAGGCGGACGTCGTGGTGCTGCTGGTGCCGCTCACCGACGCGACCCGGGGCCTGGTCGGTGCCGCGTTCCTCGCCGCCATGCCGGACGGTGCCCTGCTGGTCAACGCCGCCCGTGGGCCGGTGGTCGACACCGACGCCCTGCTCGCGGAGGTGAGCACCGGCCGGATTGCGGCGGCACTGGACGTCACCGAACCCGAGCCGCTGCCGGCCGGGCACCCGCTCTGGGACCTGCCCAACGTGCTGCTCACCCCGCACGTCGCCGGTTCGGTACGCGGTCTGATGCCGCGCGCCTACCGGCTGGCCGGCGAGCAGTTGCGCCGCTTCGTCGCCGGCACGCCGTTGATCAACGAGGTGATCGACGGCTACTGACCGGCCGGGTCGGGGCGCTCCCGGGTCTCGCCGGCACCGGCGAGCGGCTGGCCACTAGCGGCGACCAGGTCGGGCAGGTCCGTGGCCCGGACCGCCGGAAGCGCCGTCGTCCGCCCGTCCCGGAGCCGGACCACCGCCTGGCCGCGCGGATCGGAGGCCAGCTCCACGATCTCCGACCAGGCGATCCTGCGCTGGCCGAGCAGGGCCCTGATACGCACTCCGGCAGGGTCGGCGTCGGTGCCGGCCCGCCAGGCCCACACCCCGACCGCGACCGGCACGAGCAGCAGCGGCAGGAGGAACCATCGGGAGGTGGCCAGCGGGAGGGCAGCCAGGAACGCGAGAACGGCGGCCACCCAGATCGCCTGGTTGTGCCGGAAGCGGAGCGTGCCGGTGGTACCCACCCGGCGATTTTCGCACCCCGGTTGGCGAGCGTGCGGAACGGGCCTCCACCGGCCGGGCCGAGTGCAGTCGACCGGGCGGGCCGAGTGGGGTCGCCGGGTGGGCCGAGTGGAGTCGGCCGGGCGGGCCGAGTGGAGTCGGCCGGGCGGGCGGAACCGCTGGCCGGGCCGGGGTGGAGCGGACTTGCCCGGCTGGGGCAAGATGCTCCCGAGCAACCCGGAGTGGAAGATCCCTACCATTACGTAACCATGCCCCCGGCCGATCGTTGGGGGATTGACAGGAATGGTTCGCCGTCCCGGTCGGACCTGACCCCGCACCACGTCCGTGCCCCCTCTGCGAAGGCATCCCGCCATGTTCGTGGCGCACATCCCGGACGGACGAGCCCGCCGGCTCGTCGTCCGAGCCACCGAGACCGGCACCCCACTGCTTGCCGTGGGGGTACTGCTCGCCGGTCATTTCGGCGCAATCCCGCCGTACGCCGCCGTCGCGCTCGCCGTCGGCATGGCTGCCGCCCTGGCCGCCGCCCGGCTGATCCGGCTGGCCCTCCGGCTTCACGGCGGCAGCACCGGTTTCGGCCCGTGCCGGGGCGCCGGCTTCCTCGGCTTCGGCCTGGTCGCCAGCGCGCTCTCGTCGTTCGCGCTCTTCCTGGCCCCGGCGGAAAGCCGGTCGACGGTGGCGCTCGGTGGCCTGCTGCTGGCACTCGCCTGCTACCTGCTCGGCATGATGTTGCTGCCCGGCGCGGCCGGCACGGTGCCGGTCCGGCTGCGCCGCGCCTTCGACGGGTTGAGCCTCGGCATCAGCCTCGCCTTCTCGGCCTGGGTGATCCCACCGGACGGTGGGCTGCCACCGCTGGCCATGGGCGCCGCGTTCTCCGCCGTCGTCGGGTTGCCGATCATCATCATCACCACGCTGCGGGCGTACCAGCACCGTCGCTCGGCCGCGCTCTGCGGCACCGGGGCCGGGCTGGCCGTCTTCGGGCACTCGCTGATCGCGGTGCTGATCGACTACGGCGCGCCGGCGCTGGCGCTGCCGCTGGTCGCCGTCTCGCTGGTCGCCGGTCCGACGCTGATCGCCGCCGGTGCCCGACGGGCCGGGCCGGTGGCCGAACAGACCGCGGTTCCGACCGAGCCACAGACCAACCTCACCGCCTACCCGCTGCTGACCATCCCGGCGCTCCTGGCGACGCTCTCCGCGCTGTGGCACCTGATCGTCGTCGGCTCCTTCGACCACACGTCCATCCTGTTGGGACTGGCCGTCATCCCGACCCTGGTGGTCCGGGAGGTCCTGGTGATGCTCGACATCCGCCGGTACGCCAAGCGCCTGGCGGACCAGGAAGCGCACTTCCGCTCGCTGGTTTCCGGGGCGAACGACCTGACCATGATCGTCGGTGAGGACCTGATCATCCGTTGGCAGTCGCCGGCCGCGGCCCGGCTCTTCGGGCTTTCCGACGCCGATGTGCTGGGGCGGGCGTTTCCCAACCTGATGCACCCGGACGACGCCGCCGACGTCACCCGGGTGCTCACCGACATGCTCGCCGGGCGGGAGGTGCCGACCGGAAGCCCGCAGCTGGTCACCGCCCGGTTGCGGGACGGGTACGGCGCCTGGCGGGACACCGAGTCGACCGTCAGCGACCAGCGGGCGGTGCCGGAGGTGGCCGCGCTGGTGGTGCACGTCCGGGACGTCAGCGAGCGGCAGCGCCTGGAGCGCAGGCTGAACGAGCTGGCCTTCACCGACGAACTCACCGGGCTGGCCAACCGGCGGGAGCTGATGCGCACGATCGTCACCCAGCGCTCGGTCAAGGGGCACACCGGCGCACTGCTGGTGATCGACCTGCACGGCATGTCCGGGATCAACGACGTGCACGGGCGGCAGATGGGTGACGCCGTGCTCGCCGAGGCGGGTCGGCGGTTGAGGAGCGGGGCCGGCACCGACGACCTCGTGGCCCGGCTGGGCGGGGACGAGTTCGCGGTGGTGACGGTGGACCGGCCCGTGCTCGCGTACGCGATGGGGACGCGGCTGCTGACGGCGCTGGTCGAGCCGTACCAGATGCCCGGCGCGGTGCTGCACCTCGGCGCCAGCATCGGGCTCGCCGACCTCTGCGGGGAGGACGGCGTCGACGACGTACTCCGCCGGGCCGACCTGGCCCGGCTGCGTGCCCGGCAGCTCGGCCGCAACCGGGTCGAGTGGTACGACGACGAGATGGAGAAGCAGTTCACCCGGCGGCTCGACCTGGAGCGCGAGCTGCCCGGCGCGGTGCAGCGGGGTGAGTTGGACCTCGTCTACCAGCCGGTCCTCGACCTCGACGACGAACAGCCGGTGGGGACCGAGGCGCTGCTGCGCTGGCGTAATCCGGCGCTCGGCACCGTGCTCCCGGCCGAACTCCTGCCGGTGGCCGAGGACTTGATGCTGGTGGAGGAGTTGGGCCGTTGGGTGCTGGAGACGGCCTGCCGGCAGATGGCGACCTGGTCGCACCGGCCGCGACGGCTCTGGATGTCGGTCAACATATCCGCGCGGGAGCTGGCCTCGCCCGACTTCATCCGGCGGGTGAGTACCGCCCTGGCGGAGCACCGGGTCGAGCCGGACCGACTGGTGCTGGAGATCTCCGAACCCCGGGGCGGCGCCGACGTGCCGGCGGTGGTGACCCAGCTCGCCGGGTTGCGGGCGCTGGGCGTCCGGACCGCGCTTGACGACTTCGGCAGCGGGCAGGCGTCGCTGGCTCAGCTCCGCCGGCTGCCGGTGGACTTCCTCAAGGTCGACCGGACCCTGGTGACCGAGGGCGGCACCCGGGGCGGTGAGGCCCGCCCCTTCATCGACGTGCTGGTCAACCTCGGCAGGCGGTTCGGGCTGGAGATCATCGCCGAGGGCCTGGAGTCGCCGGGGCAGGTGGACCAGGCCCGCAGGGCGGGCTGCAAGCTCGGCCAGGGGTACGCGTTGTCCCGACCCGCTCCCGCGGAGCGGGTCGAGGCGTACCTGGAGGAGTTTCCCAGCCCGTCCCGCTGACCAGGTCGACGTCAGCGTCTCGCTGACCTGGTCCGCCGGGAGCGGTGACCGATCGTCGGCCGGGACCGGTGACCAGTCACGTCGAGCTGTCGAGACCGGTGGCACCCGGGACGAAGGTGACCGCGACCCGGAGGCGTAGCTGGGCTGACTGCGTCCTGATCCGGTCGAAGGTTCCCTTGAAGGACGGGCCGAGACTGCGCAACACCGACTCGATCTCCAGTACGCCCCGGACCTCGCGCTGTGCCTCCGAGCTGACGTCGAGTTCGAGTACGTGTTCGGCGAGCGCGTTGCCGGTCTGCGTACGCTGCCGGAGCAGGCCTCCCGAGTGGAATGTGACCGACGCGGTCACCTTGCCGGTGTCGGTCAGCTCCCGGACCTCCTTCACCTCCAGGCGCCGGGCACCGAGCAACTGACAGACTTCGGCGATCACGTTGAACTTCGCGGCGGAGAGCCGCTCGTAGGCAACCGCCGAGTCGACGTATCCGCCGTCGACCCACCGGTTCCGGACCAGTACGACTCCGGGACGGAGTTGGTCTCCGAGAGCCTGGATCCGGACGTCTCCTGGTGGGCGCCCCGGCCCTGGCCTTGGCCCGCAACCCGCTCCGGCGGCGCCGCCTGACCGCCGGCCCTGGCCGGTTGCGGCGTCGCGGTCAGCCAGCCGCGTAGCCCGGCATCGGGTACGCGGCAAGCAGGTCGCGGACCTCCCCGGCGATCCGGTCGAGGGCCGCCTCGTCGTCCTTGACCGCGGCCGTGACCGCCTCGTCCATCCAGGCCGCCACCTGCGGCATCTGCTCCTCGGTCAGCCCCCGGGTGGTCAGTGCCGGTGTGCCGAGCCGGATGCCGGAGGGGTCGAAGGGCTTGCGCGGGTCGTACGGGACGGTGTTGTAGTTGAGTTCGATGCCGGCCCGGTCCAGCGCCTGCGCCGCCGGCTTGCCGGCGATTCCCTTGCTGGTCAGGTCGGCGAGGATCAGATGGTTGTCGGTGCCGCCGGAGGAGAGGGTGAAGCCGCGCTCGACAAGCGCCGCCGCCAGCGCTCTGGCGTTGGTGACCACCTGGGCGGCGTACCGGCGGAACTCCTCGGTGCCGGCCTCCCGCAGCGCGACCGCGATGCCGGCGGTGGTGTGGTTGTGCGGGCCGCCCTGCAGGCCGGGGAAGACGGCCTTGTCGACGGCGGCGGCGTGCTCGGCGGTCGTCATGATCATGGCGCCGCGCGGGCCCCGGAGGGTCTTGTGCGTGGTCGTGGTGATCACGTCGGCGTGCCCGACCGGCGACGGGTGGGCGCCACCGGCAACCAGGCCGGCGATGTGCGCGATGTCGGCGACCAGCACCGCGTCGACCTCGCGGGCGATCTCCGCGAAGCCGGCGAAGTCGATGATGCGCGGCACCGCCGTACCGCCGCAGAAGATCAGCTTGGGTCGCTCCCGCCGGGCCAGGTCGCGCACCTCGTCCAGGTCGATCCGGCCGGTCTCCGCCGAGACGCCGTAACGGACCGGGTGGAACCACTTTCCGGTGGCCGAGACCGACCAGCCGTGCGTGAGGTGCCCGCCCATCGGCAGCGCCATGCCCAGCACCGTGTCACCGGGGGAGAGGAACGCCAGGTAGACCGCAAGGTTGGCCGGCGAGCCCGAGTATGGCTGCACGTTGGCGTGCGCCACCCCGAAGAGTTCCCGGGCACGGCTCACCGCGAGCGTCTCGATCGGGTCGATGTACTGCTGACCCTCGTAGTAGCGGCGGCCGGGGTAGCCCTCGGAGTATTTGTTCGTCAGCACCGTGCCGCTGGCCTCGAGGACGGCGGTCGAGACGTAGTTCTCCGAGGCGATCATCCGCAGCTTGTCGTGCTGCCGGGTCGACTCGGCCTCGATCAGCTTCGCCAGCTCCGGATCGGCGGCGGTCAGGCTTGGGATCGCTGGTACGTGCACGGTCGTCGTCCTCCTGGCTGGGGCTCCCCGGCTGGGTCTCCGCCTGCGGCCGATGCTATCGGTAGCCGGACCGGGAGCTGTCCCCGGTCGCCGGACCGGCGGTCGTCCCCGGTCGCCGGACCGGCGGTTGTCCCCGGTCGCCGGACCGGCGGCTGCGGTCGGCGTTCACACTCGGGTCACCCCGGTGCGGGCCCGCTCAGGCCTGGCGGGGCGGTGCGGTGCTGCCGCGCGGGATGAGATGCGCGGTCTCATCCTGGAAGTCGCCGAGCGGCTTGCCGGCGATGGCGGCGAGGAGCCGATTCGCCGCATGCGCCCCGTACGCCGGGATGTCCCGGCTGAGCGCGGTCAGCGCCGGATGGACGAGTTGGCAGAGCGGCGAGTCGTCCCAGGCGACGACGGAGACGTCGGCCGGGACGGCCAACCCCATCTCCTGGGCGACCGAGAGCCCGGCGATCGCCATCACGTCGTTGTCGTAGACGATCGCGGTCGGCCGGTCGGCGGAGCTGAGCAGCCGCCGGGTCGCCCGGGCACCCTCTTCCCCGCTGTAGTCGGCGGAGACCGTGACCGTACGGGAGAGACCGAGGCGGCGGCAGACGGTGCCGAACGCCTCGGTGCGGATCTCGGTGTGCAGCAGGCCGGGCAGGCCACCGACCCGGGCGATCCGGCGGTGGCCGAGCGCGACGAGATATTCGAGCACCTCGCTCAGGGCGGCGGCGTCGTCGGACCAGACGTGGTCCAGCGCGCCGCTGTGCCCGGGACCGCCGATCACCACCGCCGGCAGGTGCAACTCCTCCAGCACCGGCACCCGCCGGTCGTCGAGACGCAGGTCGCAGACGAAGACGCCGTCCACTCGCCGCTCGCCCCACCAGCGCCGGTAGACCGCGATCTCGGTCTCCGGGCTGTCGACCACCTGGAGGGTCAGCGCGTACGACCGGGCGGATAGTTCGGCCTCTACGCCACTGATCAGCTCCATGTAGAACGGCTCGATGCCGAGGATGCGGGCGGGGCGGCAGAGCGCCAGTCCGACCGCGTTGGCGCTGGCGCCGGAGAGCGCCCGCGCGGCGCTGTTGGGGTTGAAGCCGATCTCCCGGGCGATGGCGAGAATGCGTTGCCGGGTGGCGTCGGAGACGCCGGGCTGCCCGTTCAGGGCGTAGGAGACCGCGCCCTTGGAGACCCCGGCCCGCCGGGCCACATCCGCGATTGTCGGCCGCTTCACCCGGCGCTCCTTCGTCTGCGGGTACGCCGGGCGCGGGTGGGCCGGCCGGGTCGTCCGCACGCTGCGTGTGTTGCCACTGCATGCTGCGTGTGCTGCCGCACGGGCCGGGGAAGCCCGGGCAGGCCAGGGGAGTGGACTTTTCCGGTTAAGCATAGCGATGCGGCAATCTTGCCGACAGTGCCGCCGCGCCGGTCCGGTCGCCGGACGGGCCCGGGATATGTCGAGGTCGGAAACGGCGGGGAACGGCGGGCCGCGACTACTCGGCCAACCATTGCCGACCATTCGTGGCCGATTTGGCGACCGTTGACAGCGTGCGGGGTCGCCCGTACGGTGACTTTACTTATCCGGTTCAGTCGACATCTTTCGATGTCTGGGGGCGTGCTTTCCGGCCCGGCGACAGTGCCCGCCACCAGGGAAACGGCCCACCACCAGGAAACGTACGCCACGGTCGTGATCGGTCGCGCGACCCGAGAGAGTTGAGGTGCCCGTGACGTCCTGGCAGAGCCTGCACGACGGTTGGACGCTGACCGCGATCGGCGACCGGGAGATCCCGGCGGAGGTCGGGTCCGCCCCGATCCCGGCCACCGTGCCCGGCTGCGTGCACACCGACCTGCTCGCCGCCGGACTGATCCCGGATCCCTATCTCGACGAGCACGAGGACGCGCTGAGCTGGATCGGCCACACCGACTGGTGCTACCAGACCACCTTCCGGTGGAACGGCGGCGCGGACGGCGACCGGGTGGAGCTGGTCTGCGCCGGGCTCGACACGGTGGCCACGGTCACCCTCAACGACGTCGAGCTGGGCCGCACCGCCAACATGCACCGCAGCTACTCCTTCGACGTCCGGTCGGCCCTGCGGGTCGGCGACAACGTGCTGCGGGTGCGGTTCGACTCGGCATACCGGTACGCCGAGCGGCAGCAGCGGCGTTTGGGGTCCCGGCCGAACGCGTACCCGACGCCGTTCAACTTCATCCGCAAGATGGCCTGCAACTTCGGCTGGGACTGGGGGCCGGAGCTGGTCACCGCCGGGATCTGGCAGGAGATCGGGTTGCGCACCTGGCGGACCGCGCGGCTGGCCGAGGTCCGCCCGCAGGTCACCGTCGCGGGTGCCGAGGGCCGGGTGACCGTACGCGTCGAGGTCGACCGCGCCGGCGACCGCGATCCCGGCGCACCGCTCACCGTCCGGGCCGCCGTCGCCGGTGAGGTCGCCGAGGCGGTGCTCGCACCCGGGCAGCGCGGCGCGGACCTGACCGTCACCGTCGCCGACCCCGAGCTGTGGTGGCCCCGGGGGTACGGCGGACAGCCGCGCTACCCGCTGACCGTCACCCTGCACGCCGGAGAGCACGAGCTGGACGGTTGGCAGCGGCAGATCGGCTTCCGCTCGGTACGCCTGCACACCGCCGCCGACGAGCACGGCTCGGCGTTCACCGTCGTCGTCAACGACCTGCCGATCTTCGCCCGCGGCGTGAACTGGATCCCGGACGACTGCTTCCCGCACCGGGTGACCCGGCGACGCTACGCCGAACGCCTCCGCCAGGCATGCGACGCAGGCGTCAACTTCCTGCGGATCTGGGGCGGCGGGCGCTACGAGTCAGAGGACTTCTACGACCTCGCCGACGAACTCGGGCTGCTGGTCGGCCAGGACTTCCTCTTCGCCTGCGCCGCGTACCCGGAGGAGGAGCCGTTCCGCACCGAGGTACGCGCCGAGGCGGCCGAGCAGGTCGTCCGGCTGGCCAGCCATCCGAGCCTGGTGCTCTGGTTCGGCAACAACGAGAACATCTGGGGCTGGCACGACTGGGGCTGGCAGGCGGAGCTGGCCGACCGGAGCTGGGGCGCCGGCTACTACTTCGAGCTGCTGCCCGGGATCGTGGCCGATCTCGACCCGACCCGCCCGTACTGGCCGGGCAGCCCCTGGTCCGGGCGGCCGGAGATCCACCCGAACGACCCGGCACACGGCAGCACGCACATCTGGACGGTCTGGAACCAGCTCGACTACACCCACTACCGGGACTACCTGCCCCGGTTCGTCGCCGAGTTCGGCTGGCAGGGCCCGGCCAGCTACGCCACGCTGCGCCGGGCGATCTCCGACCCACGCGGACTCGCCGAGGACTCACCCGCGATGGCGCACCGGCAGAAGGCCGGAGACGGCCGGCTCAAGCTGGCCCGAGGGCTGGACGCACACCTGCCGGCACCGCGCGACTTCGACGACTGGCACTACCTGACCCAGCTCAACCAGGCGCGGGCGATAAGCGTCGGGGTGGAGCACCTGCGGTCGTACCGCCCGATCTGCATGGGCAGCGTCGTCTGGCAGCTCAACGACTGCTGGCCGGTCACCTCCTGGTCCGCCGTCGACGGTGACGGCCGCCGCAAGCCCCTCTGGTACGCGCTGCGCCGCGCCTATGCCGACCGGCTGCTGACCGTGCAGCCGAGACAGGGCGGGCTGGCCCTGGTCGCGGTCAACGACGGCGGTGCGCCCTGGACCGGCCGGGTGGACGTACGCCGGCTGACCCTGGCCGGGGAGCCGAGGGGCAAGGCGTCGGTCGAGCTGTCCGTGCCGCCGTACTCGGAATTCACCTGGCCGCTCCCGGCGGAGGTCGCCGCTCCCGACGACCCGCGCGCCGAACTGCTGGTCGCCGACCCCGGCGGTGACGGCGAACGGGCATTCTGGTTCTTCGCCCCCGACCGCGACCTCGCCTATCCGCCGGCCGAGTACGACGCCACTGTCGAGCCGACCCCCGACGGCGTGCTACGGGTCCGGGTCACCGCCCGGACGATCCTGCGCGACCTGCTGCTCGCCCCGGACCGCCTCGACCCGGCGGCCGAGGTCGACGAGGCGCTGATCACGCTCCTGCCGGGAGAGTCGGCGACCTTCACCGTCCGCTCGGCAGCCGCGCTGGACCCAGCAGCGCTCACCACCCGCCCGGTGCTGCGCTGCGTCAACGACTGAAAGGCGGGGGCCCTTCTTATCGCATTCTGTATAGGAAGGGCCCCCGCCTAACCGCCTCGGCGGTTGTTGACCGGCTCAGCGGTTGGCGCAGTAGCCCACGCTGAAGGTGCTGGCGCCCGGCTTCAGGGTCCTGTTCCAGGCATCGCCGTGGATCCGGTAGCTGCCGTCGTCCTGGAGCTGCCGGGCGAAGTTCCAGGCCGTGTAGATCTGACCGGTGAGCGCGACGTAGCCGTACCAGTCGACGGGTTTGTCGGTGTTGTTGGTGGCGACGATCGTCGCGCAGTAGCCGCCGCCGCTGTCCGAGTTCCACTGGGTGAAGTTCTCGACCGTGATGTCGACGTTGCCGTCGGCCGGGCCGACCAACCGGCCCACCCCCCAGCGCGCGGTGGTCTGGTAGCCGGTGCCCAACTCGTCGGCCCAGTTCCGGATCGCGGTACGGGTGCCCCCGGTGGCGTCGTTGACCTGGAAGTCCAGGCCGTGGAAGGTGCCGAGGCCGCCGTACTCCAGCAGGCTGATCGCCGCCTCGACGGTGTACCCGGTCTCGGTGCGGACCGCCGCGCTGGTCAGCCGGCCCCGCTGGAACGCCTCGTCACCGGTGCCGAACGAGACGCCGTTCTCCGCGTTGATCCGGATCTGGGTGTCGTCGTAGCGGTAGGGGCCGTTCTTGGCATTGCCGCCGTCGACGTAGATCTCCACCGAGTCCCGGGTCCAGGGGTCGGAGCCGGAGACGTCCACGACCGGGTCGGCGACCTCGGCGAGCACGTAGAGCGTCTGGTCCCGCCACAGGGTACGGACCGTTGCGGTCGCGCCGTCCGCGCCGGAGACCGCCTTCGCGGTGGTGACCGCGCGGGCGTCCGCCCAGGCGGTGTCCACCGCGCCGTCGATCACCGGCGCCGTACGGGCCTGGGTGACCTCCAGATAGGACAGCTCCTCGACCAGGGCCAGGGTGCCCAGCGCGCCCGGTGCGTTCCAGGTGGCCGTCCGACCGTCGTCGCCGACCCGGACGTCCAGGGTGAGCGTGTCGCCCTCGGCCGCGTCGGTGAGCGGCAGGTGGGCGACGATGTCGTAGCCGCCGTCGCGCTCCTTCGCCACGGCGGGCACGTCCCCGCTGCCGTCCCGGGCCACCGTGTACGTCTGGTCACCCAGCACGAAGCTGACCTGGTCGCCGGCGGTGGCGTCGGCGTCGGCGTCGGAGACCGTGACGAAGGCGGTCAGATGGTCCGGAGCCCAGCGGAGCTGGAACCTCGCCAGGTCCTCCACCGGATGCAGCGGAAGCTTGCGCCAGGTCAGGTCGGCGGTGGCGGTGTCGGAGAGGGCCACGTCACCGGCGAAGACGTTCGCCGCACGCAGCCGGGCCGGAAGCTCACCGTCCACCGCGCCGTGGTACGCGGGCTTGGCCCGGAGGTTGTCGTCGAAGATCAGCGGGGCACCGTTGCCGACCCGCCAGGAGCGGCCGTCGGTGAGGCCCCACACGGTGACCGCGAACAGGTCGTCCGCGTGCGCCCGGAAGATCCGGAACGCGTCCCGGAAGTAGTAGCCCTGCTCGATCAGGTTTGCCTGGGTCACCGGGGTGCCCGTGGTGACGTCGAACTCGGTGACGGCCTGGATCACCGGCAGCTCCTCGAAGGCGGCCAGCGCGGCCCCGAGGTTGGCGGTCGGGGTGGCCAGCGACACGTGGAACTGGTGGCCCACGCCGTCGACCGGCACCCCACGCGCGAGCAGCCGCTGCACCAGTGCCTTGTACCGGCCCTGCTTGCCACTCTGCTCGGTGTTGTAGTCGTTGATGAACAGGGTGACCGGGTCGGCGCCGGCGACCGCGTGGACGTCGTTGAACGCCTCGTCCGCGTACTGGAACGCGAGGTCGATGTATTCCTCGCCGAGGATCCGGTACCACTCGCTGCGGCGCAGGCCGTCGCTGAACTCGCCGCTGTCGGCGACGACCTCGTTGACGACGTCGAAGGCCCGCATCGGGTTGGTGGCGGAGCCGAACGGACCGTACCGGTCACTCAGCGACTCGGCGACGGCGAAGACGTGCGTCCGCAGCCGGTCGCGGAGGAGCTGCCGATGCGCCGCCGACGTGCTGAGCGGGGCGCCGGCCTCGTCCTGGAAGAACCAGGCCGGGGTCTGGCTGTGCCAGACGAGTACGTGACCGTAGAGGCCCAGGTCGTTGTCCCGGGCGAAGTCCATCAGCGCGATCGCCTGGTCGTGCGGGCGGAAGGTGCGCTCCGCGTCGTACCACGCCTCCGGCTTCATGTGGTTCTCCGGCGTGATGTTGTCGAAGTGCCGGGTCAGCAGCTGGGCGGCGGCGCCCACCGTCTCGCGGCTGTCGATCGCGACGCCCATCGGGAAGTCGGTGGTCTCGTGCAGCGGCGGAAGGTCCTCGATGACCGGCGGCTCCGGCACCCGTACGACGATGTCGTCGACGAGGAAGTCGCTGGTGTTGCCGGTCTCGCCGTTGCGCCAGCGGGACTCGAAGTAGAGCAGTGCGCTGTCGGCCGCCGGCATCGTGAAGCTCGCGGTCACCTCGGTCCAGCCGGTGTTGGTGATCCCGTCGAACTGGGCCAGCGTGCTGAACGACTGGCTGCCGCCGCTCGTGCTGGCGAGGCTGAGCCAGATCTGGTCGGTCGGCTGTCCCTCGGCGAACCGCAGCCACGCGCTGAACTCGTAGGTCACGCCGGTCTCGAAGAGGGCGCCCACCTCGCGGCCGATGCCGGCGCCCTGGTTCACCCGGTCGCTGACCAGGGCCGCGGCCTCCCCGCCGTGCGCGACGTCGGTCAGCCCGACCGTCGGGGCGCCGGGGCCGCCGTCGCGTGGTCCCCACCCGTCGAGCCCGTCCTCGAAGTCGGTGTCGATCACGACCGTGCCGGGTGCCGGCCCGCCCTCCGGGGTGGTGATGCTGATGTCGTCCAGCAGGTACGGCGTGGTGCCCTCGGCCTCGACGTAGAGGGTGGCCGCGGCCAGGCCCGTAGGCATGGTGTAGCTGCCGCCGATCCGTACCCAGGTCTCCGCAGTGGTGGGGACGTTGTCGCCGATCCAGGTGTAGGTGTTGTCACCGCCGCCGGCCGGGGTGGCCTCCATGGTGAAGTGCACGCCCGCCGGCCCGGCGGTGCCGGCCGGAAGTTTCGCCCATGCGCTGATAACGTACGTCGCACCGGGCTCGAATCTCGCGGCGGCGTCGATCGCCGTGCCCTGCCAGTTCGCGGTACGGCCGGTGACCGAAAGGCTATTCGCGCTCTCGTGCCCCTCCGCCGTTATCCCGAGCGTGACGGCTCCACGCGGCCCCCACGGTGCGTAGGAACCCGATTCGAAATCGTTGGCCAGGACGACCCGGTCGGCGGCCTGGGCCGGGGCGGCGAGCGCGACCGACCCGACCATGGTGAGCAGTAAGGATGTGACAAAAGCGGTTATTCTTCGAGATGGTTCTGCCGGTCTACGTCCGATGTGCATCAGGGGCTCCTACCCGGGCGGGACGGCGTGGTGGCGGTGTCTCCGAATCGCTTTTCGCGGATCCAGTCGCGCGAATGTTAGCCGGGTGACGCGGGCTAGTCGAGATACCCTGTCCGACCGGGCGTCGTCGCTGCACCGGACGGCCGATGGACCGAAAGTTTCGGTGAGTCGGCTACCGACGTTTCGGTCCGGGCGACGATCGGTCCGGGCGACGACCGGTCCGGGTGAGATCGATCCGGGGGACGATCGGTCCGGGCCAAGATCGGTCCGGGCCAAGATTGGTCCGGGCGCGCCGTGGTAGCTTCGGCCCCAGCGTCGCGTGCCGGTGGCAGACCGTGTCAGGCATGGAGGCGCCGGACCGAAGGGATCACGACGATGCTTGTCGTCCCTTCGCCCTCCACCCGTGGGTGAGGGCGAGCAGACCAGGCTGGTGGCCTGGAGTCGAGAGTTGCGCCGCGTCCACGGACGGCTCCGCGAAGCACTGGCGGTGACCCGGCGGGCCGTGGCCGACGGCGAGCCGGCGGAGCCGGCGACCAGGGACCTGTTGCTCTTCTGTCACGGGTTCTGCACCGCGCTTACCGCGCATCACGAGGGTGAGGACCGCGACCTGTTCCCGGCGATCGCCGAGCTGCATCCCGAGCTGCGGGAGACGCTGCGCTATCTGCGGCAGGACCACTCGATGATCGGGTATCTGCTGACCGGGCTCCAGGCCGCTGTGGGTCGGAGTGCTTCGCCGGAGGAGCTGGACCGGCACCTGGAGGGCGTGGCGGCGATCATGGAGTCCCACTTCCGGTACGAGGAACGCCAGCTCCTGACGGTGCTGGAGACACTCGCCCTGGACGCGGACCCCGAGGCCGTGCTGGGACCGCTGTGACCACCGGGATGCGGCAGTGCCCTGCGTTCACTACGAGCCGAACACCTGCTGCCACACGTAGTACGCCGCGAAGCCGGCGAAGAAGACGATCGCGATCACCACGAGCGTGCTCGCCGCCCAGCCCGCCCGCACGGCGGACGGCAGCGTGCGCCGGTTGAGCCAGAGGACGAGCGCCGCGACCAGCGGGATGTGCACGGCTTCGATGGATCCGGCCAGGGTGAGCAGGCCCACGGGGTCACCGAAGAAGACGAACACCGCGAACGGCAGCACCGCGAGCCACCCGACGACGGCGACCCGACCGATGACCGCAGGGCTGGCCAAGGGTGCCTCCGCGAGCCGCGACGGCAGCGCCTTCCGGATGCCGTCGGTGTACAGCCGCTTCCAGCCGTCGATGTTGGTGAGCGTGGCCGTCCAGAAGGCCGAAATCAGACCCACCACCATCAGCCAGAACCCGGCACTGCCGAACACCTCGCTGAAGAGCCTCGTCAGGTCGTGGGCAACGTCGGCCTCCGCCGGCACGATGCCCTCCGGACGCAACAACTCCGCACCGAGGATGAGGAATGCGATGGTGATGATCCCGACACCCACCACCGCGAACGTCGAGTCGAGGGTCATGGTCCGCAGCCACTGCCGTACCCGGGCCACCTGGCCGGCGTCCAGGCCGTGCGGGTCGAGGCGGCCCGGATCGTCAAGCGCGCCGACGCCCACGCCCTTTGCCGCGACCCAGTACGAATACCACATGAGCCCGGCGGCGCCGTTGGAGAGGAAACCCAGCCAGGGCAGGATGTCGGCGACCACGAGGTCCTCCGGCACCGTGGGCAGCACCCCGGACGCGGCCTCGCCGAGGTCGGGACCGACGAGTATGGCGGCGACCACGACGCCGATCGCCAGCAGCAGCCCGATGACCCGGGACACCCACTCCACCCCGGTGTAGTGACCGAAGAGCACCAGGCCGGCCGCGGCCCCGATGACCACCCCGGTCCAGAGCTCGATCGGCCCGGGGACGGCCAGCGTGAAAGCGCTGCCGGCGGCGCTCGCGATGCCGGCGATCGCCGCGACGCCGACCACCAGTTGTGGCACCAGGATCACCCACAGGGCCCAGCCGCGCGGGCCCGGCAGGTCGGCCATGCCGCTGAGCAGCCGCCGACCGGTCACCACGCTGTAGCGCCCGATCTCCCGGGTGACGAAGAGCTTCAGCGCCAGCGCCGCGATCAGCGCCCACATCAGCGCGTAGCCGTACTGGGCACCGACCCGGGGGGTGAAGAGCAGTTCGCCGGTGGCCAGGGCGGCGAGCGCCCAGAGCACGCCTGGTCCGATGTAGCCGAGTTTGGCGCGCCCGGACGGCGGCTCCGGCACCGCCACCACGCCGCTGTCACGATCACTGACCGATGTCTCCGCCATCACCCGTACCCTTCGATTGCCGTCCCGGCTGGACATTGCTCCTGCCGTCCCATACCCACCCGGGCCGGCGCCTACCAGGTCGGCCAGCCGAGGCCCGACGGTCGTCGTGCCGGAATGTGGGCCGCAGGAGGCGATCGGGCCACCGCCATCGGATGATCTGCGCCGCGAGGCCACCGTCGAGGTTGGAGCTATTCGCCGCAACGCCTTGGTCCGACCCGGCATGGCCGGGGAAGACCAGGGCGTTCTATCCCGTTCAGTGGTCGTTCGTGGCGTTCATAAGCGAAAGTCGATGCGGTTGACGGGTATGGAGGACCGGTGGGAGCGGACTCTGTGATGGCTCCTCGGAGCTGATTTGCTGACCGTGATGAGTCTGTTCAAGAACATGGCCTTCGGGTTCCCATTGGCGGCGCTGCAATAAGCGCCTCTGTCCGCGAATCGGGCGGTTGTCCGTGCGATACGGGCCTATCGGCCCATCACCAGTTGTCCATTCGGTGGCGTTTGGTCCGCCCTTGGATGAACGATCAAGCTGCTTCGTGTGCATGCTGTGCCCTGAGAGAGTCTTGTCGACCCCCGAGGGCGGTGGCTAATTTTTGCTCAGGGTAGTTGCCGGATACGCAATGTGATCTTCGCGAAGATCTGAACCGGGAGTTGCCAGGCATGAAGCTCAATATCTTCCTAGTGCCATCGACGGATGTTACCGATCTTGAGTCGAAGTTTGAGACCGTGGGTCTCCGTAAAATCCATGAGAGTGAGCAAGGTGGTTGGCGGGCTCGCTTCTACTTCTCGGCGAACGAAGAACCGAACCCCATCCCGTGGGTTGAAACCTACGCGGACTTTTTCCAAGGGCGGAAACCCGCCAATCTCATTTACTTTGCGGCCTACACTTTCCGAAAAGATGAGCTACTGTTTGTTGTCACTTATGGCAAGAGCCATTTCTACGTCCGGCCGTTCTGTGACCACGATTTTGGCATCGAAATGGCCAAGAGAATCGGTAATGAGAGCGACATCAAGCAGACTGCTTCAAAAAAGTTTGCTGGTAAGAAGAAGAAGGAGATTAAGAGTTATACGAAAAATACTCCCTTGAATATTGAAAGCGGCGAGTCGGTGGACTATCTCAGGGCTGCCATCGAGGCCGAGATGCAAGATACATTCGGCAAAGTAGGAAAGTTTGGTTCGTCGATGTTAATTGGTGCGCCTGTCGCTCGACATCAAATCGGTAGCGTGCTTGATGTTGTCGGTGCCCAAATGCAACAAGAACCCCGCTTTAAACTGCCTCGCACGACCGTGATTACAGATAACGAACAGTTGTGTCTCTATAATGGGAAGTTGGTGGACGCAATACTTGCCGGCGACGATTCTCCTGAATTTGCCTACGACGCCCATGAGGTTGTCGGTGTCGAGTTCGTATTCGCCGGGGATGAGCGATACACGCTTTCGTATCGAGGTGGGAGCAAGAGAGACCTCGGGGAAGACGGTCTCGATCTCGCGGCCCTACGGTCCTATATTGCTGACGGGCAAATTGGGCGAGACGAGATTCTCAACATTCGAGTTCGGATAGACAACGAGGGGCAAAAGTCATACTCTAAACGCCTTGGCGAAGCCCTGGAGTTCGTGGTCGATGGAGAGAACGTCATGCTATCGCATGGCCGATGGGTACGTTTCAACGAGGACTACGTCGATCAACTTAATGCGTCTCTCGACGGCATCGAGGTCGAGGACACCGAGCCCGAACTTCGGATCATCGACATGGAGGAAGGTGCGTTCAACGATTGGGAGGTCGTACAGAGGCTTGGTTATGTGGGAGCAGATAAGGATTTTTCCAAAATTAAAGTAGCAATGTCGACGCCTATCGAGGCGTGGGATCTATACAAGGGTGGCACGGCATACGCCGTCAAGTTCGGCACGACTCAAAAGCTGGGCTATGCGTGCGACCAGGCCAACAATGTCTTGGAGATTATCCGCAACAACGCCAACACCAAGAGATTGAATCAAAAATTCACGAGCTACTGCCTCTGGTTTGGATTCAAGCTGAAGAGGGTCCCCAATAGTATATCCGATACGAACTCGATCATTTTGAAGCAGAAAATTGATGCGTGGGCGCGGCGATGCAGAGATTTAGGTGTCGAGCCGAGACTAAAGTTCTCCCAACGGTCATAGGAACCCGCTGGACGGGTGCCGGTAAGCCCTCATCCTTTCCAAGGAAGTATCCGCCATGCTCGCCGACTTCTACATGTGCTCGGCTGCTGTCTCCTCGACTTCTCGGACGAACTGGTCAAGCTGGTCCTGGGTCGGGTTCTCGTCCTGAAGGATCGTGCCGACGACCACGATCTGGGCTGGGAGATAATTATCTGGGCTGATCTCGTCCATGAGGTCAACCTCGCCAAGTGCAGCTCGGATGAGTCCTTCCATCGCCAGTGGGGGTAGTTTCTTCCCACTTTCGTAGCGAGACCGCGTCTCTGCTACGAAAGCTGCGATGTCACGTGGGTCCTGACCACGACGGAAACGACGATGTACGGCTAACACGAACGCGGCGCCAATAATTTGAGTGGCGCCGGCCCACTCCTTCTGGCGAAGCGTCTCCAGAAGGCTGTCAACGGCCTCCCAGTCCTGCTTAGTCAGTGCCTGAATCAGTTCGGTCAGTTCCGTCTGAGCGTTCACGATCTCGCCGCCTTGCTATCTGGTTGCGGAGGACTTCGTTTGTCTTGTGGATGGCGACCGCCGTCACTATCCCCAACACAACGAAGTGCCCAACGGTTTCGGGGATGTCTATCTTCGGTCGAGGGTTCGGGGTTACGGTGGGCGTCGTCGTTCCGGCTGACTGAGAGCCGGAGGCACCTGCCGGATCACGAAGCACCTTGACGCCCATCTCACCCAGCTCCGTGAGGTTCTTCGCGGTGTCCTGGGCATTCTCGGTGTTCTTGGCTGCTCTCCTGAGGAAGCTTCCTACGCTTGCCCGTGCGTCTGCCCGGCGTTCCGTGTCTGCGAGTAGCTGCGCCCCTGAAGGCATCCCGTCCACAGCGGAGCCTTCGCCCCGCGTTGCACCCGGGGCAATTTGTTCGAGGTAAGCGGTCACGTGATCTCGCGTCTTGCTCAGCAAGCGGGCGATCCGGGCAGCCTTGTCGCTAGCGATCTTGATGTCGGCCACGGCCTGCTGAAGTCTGGATCTGCTGGTTCCCTTCGCGGCTTCGACATACAGGCCCTGGCTGTGCTCGGCGTCTGCTTTGGCGCGCATGGCGATGACTGCGGTCGCTGCGAGGCGTTGGCGCGCTTCCAGTAGTTGGGCCACAACCGCCGGCATGTCCTCGGTCATCCGAGGGCATTGAGGTAGGCATCGGCATGCTCGACAGCGGCATCTATGCGCCGCAGCGCCCGCGTGATCTCGCCATCCATCGTTCCCAGGATCTTCAGAGCGTGCTCTACATCGTCGTTCTGGCTGTCATGGACGGTGAGTTGTACAAGCCGTAGGCTGCTCGCCGTCTCGAGGCCGGCCTGCTCCAGGGTGCTCTTGGCCTGGGCTGCGGCTTCGCTGCCACGACGGATCGTTCGCTTGACCTCGTCGATGTTCACCGCGTCGCCTCTAGCAGCCCAGCATGCTCGGATGGCCGTGCTCGCTGGTCGCCCTGCTCTGGAGAAGGGTGTCGGCTGCTTGCGCGTGTGAGCCTGGCTCTTCGGTGCTGGCCATGCGGTCCTCCCCGGATGCCTGGCTCCAGCGGGCGGAAGCAGACGGACTTGAAAGCGCTGTTACCCCCGCGTGGTCGTCAGAACACTATCCGAAAGGCCCTGGGCCGCGCAGCCCCGCGCAGCCGCGTCGCATGTGGCATCTCCAGGGCACGTGCCCCGGTAGGGCAAGCGCGGATCAGGCTGAGCCAGGTTCGGACCCGACGTAGACGCCGCGTCCCTGCTGGCCGTAGACGAGACGTTCCGCCTTGAGTTGGATCATGACAAACCGGATCACGGTCTCGCTCACGTCGTAGCGATCCATGAGCTGTCGAGTCGTGGGCAGACGGTCGCCCGGTTTCAGGACGCCACTCCGGATCTGCTCCGCGATGTCGTTCGCGATCTGCTGGTACAGCGGCGTGGCCATGGTCGCTCCCTCGGTCGGCAGCGTCAACACACCACACGCACGAAGGAACTTGTGTTACGGGGTACTCTTACGTTACCTCGTAACGTAAGTTGGTTCCGGAGTTGCTCGGTCGGCGCTGAGTTACTTCACCCGGCCGGGGCGGCCAGCTTGTACAGGTTGTCCGTCCCGGCTTCTGAGTCACGCCCTGCTGCCGTACGTGCTGCTTGTTGGCTGCGGCGGCAGGGCGGGGTGGCCCCGGCCCGTGACGGGCGAGCCGGCGTTCCGGGCCAGGGTCACCCGTCCACGTCCTGTGCTCCGAGAGACTGGTGAGAGGTTATGCGCGCTCAGCTCCGATGCTTGTTCCGGCGGAAGCGGCAGCTGCTACGGCGGCTCGGCTCGGCGTACCCGGACCGGTCGGCGTCGCGCCGGCCGCTGCTGCCGTCGCAGGTGCGGCTGCGCCGGTTCACCCCGGTCGGCTCCGCCCGGCGCGGAGTCGATCCCGACGAGGTGACCGAGTTCCTGGAGCAGGTCGCCGCCGACCTGGCCAGGGCGTACGCCGAATTGGCCGGGGTCCGGGAGCAGAACGCCCGGATCAAGGACGCGTTGCGGCGCTGGCGGTCCCGCCAGGCACCGGCGGCGCACGAGCTGGCGCGGCGCTGATGGCCGGCCCGCCGGTGGTGCAGTGCCGATCCTGTGACGGCCTCTCCTTCACCCTCGACCCGTGCCGCTGCACCTACGGCGGCAACCGCCTCCTGGTCGACGACAGCATCAACGACAGCGAGGCGAACCGGCGCACCGCGGGGGAGGCGTACCAGGACTGCCTGGAGTGTCACGGGGTCGGCACGGTCGGCCGGCCCTGCCACCCCTGCCGGCAGACCGGCCGGCGCCGCGCCCAACTCGTGCTCACGATGGCGAACCTGGACACCGGGGCGGTGGCCTCGGCGAACGTCGTACCCGGGGTGGTGGAGCCGGCGCCGTGGCCCGGCGACGGCGGCGGGAACTGGTATCTGCCGTTCGCCCCGGTGCTCCGCGACCTGGCCGCCGCCGTCGGTGTCGGCGTCGACTCGTGGGCGGATGTCCGCCAGCCCGGTGATCCGGACGGGCCGCTCGTGCTCCTGCCCCGCGCCTGGCGGCCGGAGCACTCGGCGGCGGTCCGGGAGGTGCTGGAGGCCGAGGCGATCGCCGGGGAGAGCAACGAGGCGTGGCGGCTCTATCTCGGCCGGGCGGCGGTCCCGCCGCCCCGGGAGGCGGCGGCCGAGCTGGGCCGGCTGTGCCGGTTGGCCGACCTGCTCTGCCTCGACCTGGTGGTCGAGGCCCGCCGCCTGGTCGCCACGGACGGGCTGACCTGGGCGATCCGGTTCGAGGTGCCGGGCGGGCCGGTGCCGGCCGAGGCCCGGGGCTACGCCGACGACCTGGCCGCCGCGATCACCACCACGACCGTGCTCGACGCCTGCTACGGCCTGGAGGAGCGCGGCCTGACCGCCCCCGCCCACCAGTTGACCATCGGGGCGCCGCCGCCCGCCCCACCCCCGCCCGACCTGGACCAGCTCGAACGGCGGATCCTCGCCGACTGTCTCGATCTTGTCACCGGCGAGGCGACCGCCGGGGCGCAGGCGATCTGGCGGGACGGCCGCTGGTGGCACACCAGCCTGCGTACCGCCGGGACCACGGAAACCCTCACCGAGTGGTCGACCGGGCAGATCTACAGCCGGCGCTCGTCGACGTTGCGCCGGGGATGGCAGCCGCCGGCACCGTCGTGGCAGGGCTCGCCCATCGGGTACGCCGACTGCCCCGACTGCGACCCGCACAGTCTGCTGAAACGCTGCGACTGTCGACTCGGCACCGATCGGGTCGACGCCGACTGCCCGAAGTGTGCCGGCTCCGGCCGCAGCCCGTCACTGCTGCACTGCTACACCTGCCGGGGCAGCCGCCGGCTCCAGTGTGCGGCGGCGACCGTCACGATCACCGACCTGGGCGGCCGGGTCGTGCACCTCACCTGGCAGCGCGACGCCTCCGGCTGGCGTACCGGCGAATTCGCCTTGCACGACGACGCCCCCGCCGGCCGGCAGACCGGTCGCGCCGATCCGGGAGCCGGGCCGGCCGGGCCGGCGGGGGAGGAGACCTGGCGGACCGGCCAACAGTTGCCGGCGCCGCACGTGGCAACCCACCCCGGCGGCAAACCACTGCACCAACTCCCCGACCACTTCCGGCTCGCCGGCTGGGCCGACCACTTCGGCGTACGCCCGGAAGACCTCGTCGAACTCGACGGCGGCGGCACCCTCGACCACAATCTCCGCAAGGGCACCGTGACCCTGGACTGGCCCGACGCCGACCCGCTGACCGAATATCTGTGCGGGGCCGCCCGGGGCCGACCCGGCGGCCGGCTCTTCGTGCTGGCCCGTCGGCCCGACGTGCCACCCCTGGCCGACCTGGTCCGGCTCGTCCTCGGGCTGCGCCTGACGGTGACGATCACCCTCGTCGACCACGTCCGCAATGCCGGCGACCTCCGGCTCATCCAGGGCGAGAGCTGGGACGTCACCATCAGCGTCCCCGGCCGACTCCCCGCCCCGGCCGACCCGCCCACCCGGTCCACCCCGGAGGCCGCGACCGCGTACTGCCTCGAATATCTCGAACTCGCCATCGCCGGCAACGTCCCCGACAACCCCGACCAGCCGATCCCGGTGCCGCAGACCCCGACCCCGATCGTCGTCGACGACCCCGTACCCCTGCTCCGCCGGCTCGCCCGCCACCACCCCGGCCAGTCCGTCGCCGTCCACTACGACGGCGTCACCTGCCACGTCTGGCTCCGCGAGCGGGACGACGTACGCCAGATCGCCGCCGCGCCCACCCTGTCCGTCGCCATCGGCGCCCTCGGCCTCTGAGCTGACCAGCTCCGCCGCGACGGCGCCCGAGAGAAAGCCGGCGTCATCGACACCTGCCCGCGACGGCTCCTGCCTGACCGCCTTGACCTCGTCAGATAGCTTCATCCGACCACCGGGCTTACCTGGAGTCGACCCGTCCGATCGCGTTTGCTCCGGTCGTCAGCGCGTCACGCGCCTGCTGCCAGGCGGGATCCCGGCGGTCGAACGCGGTGCGCAGGTAGGCCGATGTCAGCCGCCCGACCGCGGCGACCCGCTGCGGGTTCTCGTCGGTGGTCAGGACGGAGTCGTATCCGCAGATTCCGCCGAGTTGGTGCTCGCCGTCGAACACGGTGAGCAGCGACTTGGGACCCGGGGAGAGGAAGTACGCGTCCATCCGCCAGCTCGCGCCCAGGTCGGTGAAGGTGGTGGAGAGGTCCCTGTCGCCCGCGACGACGAGTGCTGGCGTCCGCATCGTGGAGAAGTCTGGAGCGTTCAGGGCGGGGTAGCGCTCGGCAACCTGGTCGTGCAGCGCATCGCCGCCGCGGCCGGGCCCGGCGATCACCACACCCGCTCTGATCCGGCGGTCGGCGAGGCTCACCTTCCGGCCGCCCCGCGATGGATCGTCGAACTGCATGCCCAGCAGCAGGGCGGCCGTGTGCCCGCCCAGCGAGTGGCCCACGGCGGCGACCCTGTCCCGGTCCAGGCGCCCGGCAAGCTGCGGCACGGCCTTCTCGATCAGGTCGAGCTGGTCCAGGATGCGTGACATGTCCTCGGCCCGCGCCCGCGCGTACAGGGGTGCATCTGGGTCATCGGCATCACGCAGGCCGAGCGTCATCGCATCCAGGAAGGTGGGCTGGATCACCACGAAGCCGTGCGACGAGAAGTAGTCGACGATCGGGCCGTAGCCGAGGTACGAGTTGAGGAAGTTCACCTGACCGTGGCCGTGGGCGAAGAGGATGATCGGCAGGTTGCGTCCGGTCACCGGCGCGCAGACCCGTACCTCCAGAGGCGCGGCGCGGCCGGGCGCTGACAGCGTTACCGGGCTGACCGAGATGATCCGACCGGGCTCGCCGGAACGACCGGCACCGACTCGATCGGCGCCTGCCGTTGCCTCGGCCACACCGGTCCCGATCGCGGTGACGGCACCGACCGTGACCAGACCCATCCCGGCCGTCAGCACCTTACGCCGCGACATCCCGGCCGACCCGCCGGCGACGTCAGTCGGATGACTCGATTCACTCATGATGGCGTCCTTCCACAGGTTTCGCTGCCGGGCTCTCCGGCCGGCAGGGGTTTGGCGGGGGGAGAACGTGCCGCGTCAACTCCGCTTGAAGGGAGCGTCGTTGTCGCGAGTCGGTCAGGCGCGCACGCTGGTCAGCGAGAGGCTGTCGTCCCACAGGTCGTCCGCGCGCACGGTGTCGTAGGACTCGTCCGACGAGCGGGTGGCCGTGCGCCCGTCGAAGTACTGACCTGTGGTGCCGGCCAGTTCCGGCGCGGTCGCGAGCCATGCGAGCGCACTGCCCGACTCCGGTGCGGAGTGGATGTTCGGCGTCACCGCCCGGCGCAGTAGCCACGTGAGGTGGGGCAGGACGTGCCGGGAGACGAACCGCACCGGGGCGGGCAGTGAGCGTCCCAGACTCGTGCCAAGGACCATGCCGGGGTTGAAGGCGTTGGCGGTGACGCCGTCGGGCAGGCGGCGGGCCAGGGCGTAGCTGAAGTAGATGTTGGCCAGCTTGGAGGTGCTGTAGCGGCGCTGACCGGCGATGAATGCGTTGTCGCCGGCGGCCGACGGCGCGAGGGTGCCGCGGGCCAGGGCTTCGGCGTTGTTCCAGGCGGGGGCCGGGCCGAGCTTCAGGGCCGGGTCGTGGGTGTCGCTGGCGACCACGACAACGCGTGCGGGCGCCTGCAGCACCGGCAGCAGCTCGTTGACCAGCACGAAGTGGCCCAGGTGGTTGATCCCGAACGCGGATTCGAAGCCGTCGGCGGTCCGGGTCAGCTGGGTCCCCGTCTGTACGCCGGCGTTGCAGACCAGGGCGTGCAGCCGGGGGATATCGCCGGACTCCACGCGGGCGGTCAGCCCGCTGGTGAACGCCCGGACCGAGGCGAGCGAGGACAGATCCATCGTCATCGCCTCGACCGTGTTGCCCGCTGCGGCGCCGGCGGTCAGCGCCTCGACGGCGACCTGGCCCCGTCCCGCGTCCCGGACCGGCAGCACCACGTGCCACGACCCGTTCTCCGACCTCAGGATCGCGGTGGCGGCTGCGAAGCCGATGCCGCTGTTTCCGCCGGTGATGACAATGGTCCGGGATCCGTCCATGGGCTGATGTGACAATCGAACCAACTCCTCGGTCTGCCGACGCGGCGTGGGTTCCAGTCTGCGCAACCGTGGCTGGACGCTGAATACTTTTCCGTCCGCATTTTTTGCGCGAGAGTGTCAGCATGCGCAATGACCAGCTGTCCGAGGTGTTCGACCTCGTCGAGGTCCGAGGTGTCGTGGCCGGCGGGTTCGCGGCGCGTGGCCCGTGGCTGGCGCGGTCGCCCTGCGTGGACTCGCTGAAGCTCATCGCCATGGTGTCCGGCCACGGCCGGCTGCTCACCGACGGCATCGGCGAGCCGATCGACCTCGCGCCGGGCGACGTCGCCATCCTCAGCAACCGGTCGTGGCTGCAGCACGAGGGCGGCACCGGCACCGGACCACGCCGGCGGATCGGGCCCGAGGAGAACTTCACCGGCTTCACCGAGGCCGACCGCAGCACCGACGACATCGTTATCGGCACCGCCGTGGACATCAACCCGGCCGGCCGCGAGCTGCTGCTGCGGACAATGCCGCCGGTGGGACACGTCCGGGCGTCGGCCGCGTCCAGCATGCGTGGCCTCCTGGACCAGCTCTTCGACGAGGTCGCCGGCAACCGCATTGGCTCCGCGTTCGCCATCCGGCAATACGCCCAGCTCCTCGTGCTCTCAGCGCTCCGCGCCTACCTCGACCAGGCCGAGATACCGCCCGGATGGCTCCGGGTGCTGACCGACGAACGGCTGCGCCCCGCCCTCGAACTCATGCACTCCGAGCCCGGAAAGCCGTGGGGCCTGGAGGATCTGGCGTGCGCCGCCGCGATGTCACGCTCCTCCTTCGCCCGGCATTTCCGGACGGTGGCCGGCGTCCCGCCGCTGACCTACCTCAGCCGCTACCGGATGCTTCTCGCCCAGCGCGCCCTGCGCGGCGCCGACGTGCGTCTCGGTTCCCTCGCGGTCGAGCTGGGCTATGGCTCCGAGGCCGCATTCAGCACCGCGTTCAAACGAGAGATCGGAGAATCGCCTCTGCGCTATCGGCGCCGCGCACGCGACGAACGCCCCGTCCGCACGGCGCAGCCGGCTAACTGATTGACGGCGTCAGGCCGCGCTGGATGTCCGTGGGGGTGGCGCCGTAGAGGTCGGGTCGGTTCACCCCGAGCTGGCCGACCACCTTGCGCGCGGCGGCGACGTCCTGCTGCAGCCGGGTTAGGGCGTCCGCCACCTTGGTCTCGTCCTCGACGAACTTCTCGTTCTGCTTGGTCAGCGCCCGCTGTACCGCCACCGCGACGTCCTGGGCGGTGGTGCCACCGAGCTCGACGGGCGCGTCGTCGCCGCCGACCTCCAACCCCTGTGCCAGGGTGCTGGTCGAGATGATCACCGCACCGATCCAGGCGGCGATGCCGCCCGTGGCGGCGATGAGGGTGCCGGCGGCGATGCCGACCAGGGTGCTCCACGCGTAGCTCTTGGCGGACTTGCCGCCCGCGCCGAGATCTCCCAGCGCGGCGATCGCCTTGTCCAGCAGGTCGAGGATGGCCTTCCGCTGAGCGATCTTGCTGATCTTGTTGGCCTCCAGCAGCTCCTTGGAGATCCGGGCCGCCGCGGCCTGACATGCCTGCCCGTTCTCCAACGGTGCGACGAAGGTGCTGATGAAGGTCTGCTGGAACGAGCCTTCCCAGTGATTCTCCATCTGGTCGCGGACGGTCTGCAGCCCGGTGAGCCCGAGATCACGGTTGCCCAGCTTCCCGGACTCGGTCGCGGCCCCACCGAACATCTCGGCGATCTTCCCGAGGTTGTCGATCGCGGAGTTGGCCTCGTCGGGGTCCGGCGTCAGATAACCCTCGAAGGTGGGGACGACCCAGGCGTAGTGTTCGTGTTCGATCGCGTGCTGCCACTCCCGGATCTCCGCCTCGGTGATCAGCCGTTCGCTGTTCGGCAGGCCGGGGCCTTCGCTGATGATGACGGAGAAGCCCCCGGAGGTGACGGTCAACGCCGGCCTGTCCGGATTGGCCTTGTTGTATTCCTCCAGGAGCGCGTCGAGGTAGGAGTTCATGTCCTGCAGGGTCTGCCGGACGAACTCCTGACGCAGCTTCTCCGCCTTCTGGGTCAGGGCTGGTACGAAATTCGCGTTCGTGTACTCGGCTGGCGTATCGGCGTTACCCACAAGTCTTCGGCCCCTCCGTGAACAACCGTTTCCATTGCCGCCTGGTCGTGCGCCGGTCGGCCCGGAATCGGCCGCGTCTGTCGATCAGGAGGTGCCGGGTGGTCCCTCGACCTGGATCGGCGTGCCCGGATCGTCCTCGGATCCCGGTGCCGGCGGTGCGACGGCGGGATCGGTGGAGTTCCGATATGGGTCCGCGAGGATGCTCTGCAACTCGCCGGCCGCCTGCGCGTCGGACGCCTCGTACGCCAGTCGTGCCTGCCGGACCGCCGCCGCACCGTCCATCACCACGCCGCCGATCTCGGCGTACATGTCCTGCAACTCGTCCCGCAGGGTGTTCCACATGGTCAGGGCGAAGGTCAGCCCGGCGGCACCGCTCGCCCCGGCGACCAGACGATTCGAGTCGTAGTAGACGTCCGCGACGCGCGGCAGCAGGGCCTCGGACACCCGCCACAACGCGTACAGGTCACCACCGGTGACATCTTCCGGCACCACCATCACCCCCGTCGATGATCAGCCAAACTCTACGGCAACAACGCTACGAGCGGCGTCTCGTTCATGCTCTGCGGCGGCGTGACACCATCACCACTGTGACCACGAGGGCCACGACGATCGCCAGCGCGATCGCCAGCAGCCACCACTGTCGCCACCACCCGCCGTCGGCAATCGAGTCCCCACCCGACGGTCCGGGGAGATCCAGCCGGTAGACCTTGTGGAGCCGAGGGTCCGCCACGTAGCCGACCTCATCGTCCATCATGGTCAGTGCGCCCACGAACGACGGATCGGTGAACAGAGTCTGCACCCTGCCGTCCGGATAGAACCGGTACAGGCCCTCGTCGCTCGACAGGTACACGGCGTTGCCGGTGGCGGCCAGGTGCAGGTTGCCACGCCAGGCGCCGTCCGGTATCGAGGCGCCCTGGGAGTCGGAGTAGGACCATCGGCCCTCGCCGTCCCGAACCACCGCTCGCATCCGCGTGCCCGACAGGCCGTACAGCAGGGTGCTCGCCACCCACCGGTCTCCCCCCGGGCCGGTCGCCGTCGAGATCGGTGCGTAGGGGAAGGTGAACGAACCCGCCTCACCACCCGCCACCAGCCCGACGTCGCCACTGCCGATGAGGGTGTCGATGAGGCCGTCAGCCCCGATCCGGCGTACCCGATAGTTCCGCAGGTCGCCGAAGATCAGGGCACCGTCGCTCCCGACGTCGATGCCGCTGACGTCGCGAAGCTGGGCCTCGACCGCCGGTCCTCCGTCACCGGCGAACCCTGCTCCGTTACCGCCCGCCACCAGGGTGACGTCACCGCCCTTGGAGAGCGAGAGAATGCGGGAGTTTCCGCTGTCACCGATGTAGACGGTCCCGGTCGCCCCGACCCCCAGGCTGGCCGGATAGCGCAGCACGACCTCGGACCCGGGAACTGCGCCGCCGGCCCGCACACGTGTCTCCGGTGCTTCCTGCTCCGATCGGCCCCGGCCCGCGACGGTGCTGATCACGCCGTCGGTGGATATCGCCCGGACGACCCAGTTCTCCGTGTCCGCCACGTACACGACCCCGTCCGGGCCGACCGCTACCCCGCCAGGCTTGTTCAGCGCCGCCGCGACCGCGGCACTGCCATCGCCGGAATAGCCCGCGTCGCCGCTGCCGGCGTAGAGCGTCGCCGTTGCGGTGTCGGCCAGGGCCGGCGCGGGCGCGCTGACCATCGCCACCGCGACGAGCGCCACAGCGAGTCCGCGGACAGATCGTTGCATGGACTAGTCTTAACACAGGCCCGCACCGAGGGGCGTCCCGCTCGGTCCGCCGCGGAGGCCGGGTTCAGACCGTGACGCGCCGCCAGCCGGGCGCATCGTGCGCGGGGCGCATTCGGGAGCTTCGGAGACGCGCCGGCCCACATGCCGCCGGGAGGGCAGCCTGCGGCGGTGTGACCAGCGAAACGGGGAGACGTGACCGATTCAGGCCTTGAACGCAGACCAGAACTCTCCGCGTCGTCGCCCGACGGTGCGATCTGGGCGGTGACCACCGACGGCACGGACCTGCGGATCAGCTTCAGCTACGCGGCCTTCGGGCGCTACACCGACGTGGACCTCGCGCACCAGCTCGGCCGTCTCGGCCAGGCGATGTGGATCGCCTTCCAGCGGTCCCAGGAGGAGCTCCACGAGCGACGGTTGGCATCCTTCCGCGTCGTTCCCCGCCCGAGCGGCCCGCCCGAACCGACTCCGGGACAGGCCGCATACACGGAGGCGCTCCACGAGGTGGTCGCGGCCGGCACGTCGCCGGATGGATCCATCGTCGTCCGCACCACCGGCGCCCTCTACTGGACGGTGGAGTTCCCGGACGGCACCCTGGCCAGGTTGGGCGAGGCAGCCTTCGTGTCCCAGCTCACCGCGGCCGTGCAGGCGATGCTGGCCGACCGGGAGAAGAAGATCGCCGCCCTGAAGGCGGAGTTCCTCGACCTGGGCGTGCCGAGACGCTGGACCGAACTCCTGGACCAGCTGCGCAGACAGAACCGTACGAGAGACGACCGTCGCTGAGTCGCCGCGCCGCGTACCGGTTCTGGCCCGGGGATCGATCTCTGCGAATTGAAGGTTGAGAGACTGGGAGCGCTCCCGTACCATTCCCGACACGGGTTATGTTAGCGCTCACCCACTCGGCGACCATCGATGCGCAAGCCGTCACCCACCGGGAGTGGTGCTTCATGATGAAAATCAGAACCGTCAATGTCGGCCTGGCGTCGGCCGGTGTCGCGTTGCTGGCGTCGGCGGCGGTCGTCGTGGCGTTGCCGGCTGGCGCGGCGGCCGCGGGCTGCTCGGTGAACTATGCCGTCGCGTCACAGTGGCAGGGCGGATTCGGGGCCAACGTGACGATCACGAACCTGGGTGATCCGTTGAACGGTTGGACGTTGACGTGGTCGTTCGGCGCCGGGCAGACGGTGACGCAGGCATGGAACACGTCGCTGACGCAGAGCGGCTCGGCGGTGACCGCGAGGAATGTGAGCTACAACGGATCGATTCCGACCAACGGGACGACGTCGTTCGGCTTCAACGGATCGTGGACGGGCAGCAACCCGGTGCCGACGAGTTTCGCCCTGAACGGTGTGGCCTGCACCGGCAGCACCACACCGACGACCGCGCCGACCACCACGCCGCCGACCACCGGGCCCACGACAGGGCCGACGACGCCGCCCCCGACGACGCCGCCCCCGACCGGCACGTGTGATCTTCCGTCGTCGTATCGTTGGTCGTCGACGGGTGTGTTGGCGCAGCCGAGGTCGGGGTGGGTGTCGTTGAAGGATTTCACCCATGCTCCCTACAACGGTCGGCAGTTGGTGTACGCGACGACGCACGACACGGGTACGTCGTGGGGTTCGATGAACTTCGGTCTGTTCACGAACTGGTCGGAGATGGGGTCGGCGAGTCAGAACGCGATGCCGTTCTCCGCTGTCGCGCCGTCGTTGTTCTACTTCGCGCCGCGTAACGTGTGGGTGTTGGCCTACCAGTGGGGCGGGCCGGCGTTTTCGTACCGGACCTCGACCGATCCGGCCAACGTGAACAGTTGGTCGGCGCACCAGACGCTGTTCACCGGGAGTATCTCCAACTCCAGCACGGGGCCGATCGATCAGGCGCTGATCGGTGACAGTACGAACATGTACCTTTTCTTCGCCGGGGACAACGGTCGGATCTACCGGGCGAGCATGCCGATCGGGAACTTCCCGGGTAGTTTCGGCTCGGCCTACACGACGATCATGACCGATTCGACGAACAACCTGTTCGAGGGGGTGCAGGTCTACCGGTTGCAGGGGCAGAACCGGTACCTGATGCTGGTCGAGGCGATCGGTTCGCAGGGCCGGTACTTCCGTTCGTTCACCGCGACCAGTCTGGGTGGTACGTGGACGCCGCAGGCCACGTCGGAGAGCAACCCGTTCGCCGGTAGGGCCAACAGTGGTGCGACCTGGACCAACGACATCAGTCACGGTGAGTTGATCCGCAGCAGTGCCGACCAGACCATGACCGTCGATCCCTGTAACCTGCGACTGCTCTACCAGGGGCGTTCCCCGAACTCCGGCGGCGACTACGGCCTCCTGCCCTACCGCCCCGGACTGCTGACCCTGCAACGCTAGGGCGTAGTCCACCTGGCGGCCGGGTCAGCAGGCACCCCGAGTCATTTCGCGAAAACGCCCCTACAGTCGAAGGATGCGGAGTCTGGCGGTTTCGCGGTGACGGCGGCGCCCGGTGGCGGAGCGGACGCCGAGCAGCCGACCCCGGCCGTCGAGAAGCCGGCCGGCCGGTGGCCGGCCGAACGCCTGCGCCGGAACGTATTCGTCGGTGCGGTGCTGGCCTGGGCCGTGGCGATCACGGCACTGCTCTTCCTCCGCACCGGCGACCAGCGGGAGGTGCCGGGCGCCGCCGTGCCGTCGGCATCGCCGTCGGCCTCGGAGGGGCCGCTGAGCGTGGCAGAGGTCTACCGCACGCTGCTCCCCTCGGTGGTGTTGATCCAGGCGACGACGGGCGGGAACTCCGCCGGAGGCGCCGGTAGCACGACCGAGTCGGCGACCGGCACCGGCGTCATCGTCAACGCGGACGGCACCATCCTGACCGCGGCGCACGTCGTCGACGGCGGCGGCACGATCACGGTGACGTACGCCGACGGCACCGAAACGGCGGCCGTGGTCGCCGGCGCCGACGCCGCACAGGACATCGCGGCCCTGACCCCGGCGAGGCTGCCGGAGACGGTCGTGCCGGCGGTCCTCGGCGGTGGCGCGGCGGTCGGTGACGACGTGGTGGCGATCGGCAACCCGCTCGGGCTGACCGCGAGCACCACCAGCGGGGTCGTCTCCGGCCTGGACCGGGTCGCCCGGGGGGAGGCGGCGCAGATATCCGGCCTCATCCAGTTCGACGCGGCGGTCAACCCGGGCAGCTCGGGCGGCCCTCTCGTGAACGACCAGGGTCAGGTGGTCGGCGTCGTCGTGGCGCTCGCCAACCCCACCGACGCCGGCACCTTCATCGGCATCGGCTTCGCCGTCCCGATCGGGACGGCGCTCGGCGCCGGCCAGGGCGACGGGCAGGTGCCACCGCTGTGACATACCCGACCACCCCCCAATCCGAGCACAGGACCGAGGACGGATCGATGAACATGCCGGCAAGTGGCGCCGGGAAGTGGGCCGAGGCGGGGAGCGTACCGGCCTCCGCCGGCCCGATCGAAAAGGTGCTCTACGAGGTCAAGAAGACCATCGTGGGTCAGGACCAGCTCCTCGAACGACTCATCGTGGCGCTCCTCGCCAGGGGTCACATCCTCGTCGAGGGCGTACCCGGGCTGGCCAAGACGCTCGCGGTGAAGTCGCTGGCCGAGGCGATCGGTGGAGAGTTCCACCGGGTGCAGTTCACGCCCGACCTGGTGCCCGCCGACATCCTCGGTACCCGGGTCTACCACCAGCCGACCGGCGAGTTCCAGGTCTCGCTCGGGCCGGTCTTCACCAACCTGCTCCTCGCCGACGAGATCAACCGGGCGCCGGCCAAGGTGCAGAGCGCGCTGCTGGAGGTGATGCAGGAGCGGCAGGTGACGATCGGCCGGGAGAGCCGTCCGGTGCCGAACCCGTTCCTGGTGATGGCCACGCAGAACCCGATCGAGTCCGAGGGGGTCTATCCGCTGCCGGAGGCGCAGGTCGACCGCTTCATGATGAAGGTGGTCGTCGACTACCCGAGCGTGACCGAGGAGTTCGTCGTCGTCGAGCGGGCGCTCGCCCCGGCCGCCGCGATCGGGCGCATCATCGACCCGCCGACCCTCGCCGGGCTCCAGCAGGAGACCGACCGCGTCTACGTCGACCCGTCGCTCATCGAGTACGCGGTCCAACTCGCCCACGCCAGCCGCGATCCCGGCCGGGTCGGCCTGACCGACCTGGCCCGCTACGTGACCTTCGGCGCCAGCCCGCGTTCCTCGATCAGCCTGGTACTCGCCGCCCGCGCCCTCGCCTACGTCCGGGGCCGGGAGTACGCCGTACCCGAGGATCTCACCGACCTCGCCCTGGACGTGCTGCGGCACCGGCTCGTCCTCTCCTACGAGGCCCTCTCCGACGAGGTGACCGCCGATCTGATCCTGTCGAAGATCCTGGCGAACGTGGCGGTGCCTGAGCCCGCCGGTCGCGGTCGCTGACCGATGGCCACCGTCCCCGACCGGCTGCTGCGGCGCCTGGAGTGGCGGCTCCGGCGCCGCCTCGACGGGCGCCTCCAGGGCGGTTACCGCACGGTGTGGCAGGGCGCCGGCATCGACGTCACCGACCTGCGTGTCTACACGCCGGAGGACGACGTCCGGCACATCGACTGGAACGTCACGGCCCGGCTGGACGAGCCGTACGTCCGGCAGTACACGGAGGACCGGGAACTGACCGCCTGGCTGGTCGTCGACCGCTCCGCCTCGATGCGCTTCGGTCGCCCCCGTGACGCGGTCGACGGCGGTACGGGTCAGGGCAAGGAGTCCGTGGCGACCGAGCTGGCGGTCGGGCTGGGCCGGCTGGTGGCGCAGGGTGGCAACCGGGTCGGCGCGATCCTCTACGACAACGGCGCCCACCGGGTGATCCCACCCCGGACCGGCCGCGACCAGGTCCTGCGCATCGCACACGAGCTGCTGCGCCCGCAGCCGGCTGCCGGCCCCGGCGCCACCACCGACCTGGCCGCGATGCTGCGGCTCGCCGCCACCACCGTCGCGCGCCGCCGCAGCCTGGTCTTCGTGCTCTCCGACTTCATCGGCGACCCGGACTGGGAGCGCCCGCTCACCATGCTGACCCACCGCCACGAGGTGGTGGTGATCCGGGTGCTCGACCCGGCGGAACTCGAGCTTCCGGACCTCGGCCTGATCCTGGTCGAGGACGCCGAAACCGGCGAGCAACTGCTCGTGGACACCAGCGATCCCCTGCTGCGGGGCCGCCTCACCGCCCAGGTCGACGCGCGCGAGGAGGCACTGGCGGAGGGGATGCGGCGGGCCGGGGTGGAGCTCCGGCACGTCGGCACCGACGAGGAGGCGCTCACCGTACTCGTGAGCATGACCCGCCGCTCGGGACGGAGGCACCGGTGACCTTCCACCACCCGCTCGTGCTGGCCGCCGCCGTACTGGTCACGGCCGCCGTGACGGCCGGCTACGTGGCGCTGCAGCGCCGCCGTGGCGCGGCGCTGGCCGCCGCCGGCCTCGGGGGACCGACCGGCCGTGGTGCGCGGCGGGCGGCGCTGCGCCGCCACCTGCCGTACGCGCTGCTCCTCGCCGCCCTGCCGGTCCTGCTGGTGGGGCTGGCCCGCCCGCAGGCCGAGATGGTCGTGCCGCGGGCGGCCGGCACGGTGGTGCTGGCGTTCGACGTCTCCAACAGCATGTCCGCCGAGGACGTGGCCCCGACCCGGCTCGCCGCCGCGCAGTCCGCCGCGATCGGCTTCGTCGAGGAGCAGCCGGACTCGGTCGACGTGGCCGTGCTGGCCTTCGGCGAGCAGGCGCTGCTGACCCAGGAGCCGACCGCCGACCACGCCGCCGCGGTGGCCGCGATCAAACGGCTCGCCGCCAGTGGCGGCACCGCCCTCGGGCAGGCGATCCTCGTCGCGCTCGGCACCATCACCGGTCGGCCGGTCAGCCTGCCGGCCGACGGGGCGGCCGTGACGACGGAGCAACTCGGCTACTGGCCCTCGGCGACGATCGTGGTCTTCTCGGACGGCCAGCAGACCGGTGGGCCGGACGCGGTGGCAGCGGCCGAACTCGCCGCCGCCGCCGGGGTACGCATCCAGACCGTCGGGGTCGGCACCGTGCGGGGCACCACCGTCGAGGTCGACGGCTACCAGCTCGGTACCGCGCTGGACGAGACGCTGCTGACCGCGGTCGCGCAGACCACCGGCGGCGCCCACCACCCGGCCGGTGACGAGGCCACGCTGGCCGACACGACCAGATCGCTCGACCTGCGGCTGACCACCCGCACGGAGCCGGTCGAGCTGACCGCCCCGTTCGCCGGTGCCGCCCTGCTGCTGCTGACCGCCGGTGGACTGCTCGGCATCCGTTGGCAGGGAAGGATCGTCTGATGTCGTTCGATTGGCCGTGGGCGCTGACCGCGCTGCTGGTCGCGCCCCTGCTGCTGGCGGTCCGGTGGTGGCTGAACCGGCGCCGCAAGCGGGTCGCCGTCACCGTCTCCAGCGTGGCGCTGATCCGGACCGCGCTGCCCGGCCCCGTGTCGTGGCGCCGCCGGGTCCCGGTCCTCCTCTTCCTCACCGGGCTCCTCGCACTGGCGGCGGGACTGGCCCGGCCGCAGGCGACGGTCGCCGTACCGTCGAACGACACCTCGATCCTGCTGGCGATCGACATCTCCGGCTCGATGTGCAGCACCGACATCGCGCCCAACCGGCTGGCCGTGGCGAGCGACGCGGCCCGGGACTTCATCGAGGCGCAGGCGGGGGACACCCGGATCGGCCTGGTCGCGTTCTCCGGGATCGCCGGCCTGGTGGTGCCGCCCACCACCGACAGGGACGCCCTGCTCGACGCCATCGACACCCTGAGGACCGCCAGGGGTACGGCGATCGGCCAGGCGATCCTGACCGCCATCGACGCGATAGCGGAGACCAACCCGAACGTCGCCGCCACCGGCGTCGACCTCGGCGAGGCCGCCCCGGGCGCCCTCGGCGACTACCAGCCCGACACCATCGTCGTACTCACCGACGGCTCGAACACCACCGGCGTCGCTCCGGTCACCGCGGCCGAGCAGGCCGCCGCGCGCCGGATTCGTGTCTACACCATCGGGTTCGGCACCACCGAGCCCGCGCCGATGGTCTGCACCGCCGACCAGATCAGCGACGATTCCTACTTCGGCCGCCGCTCGCGCGGTGACCTGCCGGCCTGGACCGGGCGGAGCCGTTACCTGGATCTCGACGAGGAGGCGCTGACCCGGGTCGCGGACGTCTCGGGCGGGCGCTACTTCCGGGCGGAGGACGCCGACGAGCTGACCGACGTCCTCGCCGACCTGCCCCGGGAGTTCGGCCTGCACGAGCAGGACGTCGAGATCAGTGTCTGGTTCGCGCTCGCCGGCGGGGTGCTGGCCTTCACCGGCGTAGGGCTCGCCCTCTGGTGGAACCGGGTCCCCGGCGGCCCGGCGCCCGGCACGACCACGCCGGCCGCGTTCCGGCGGCGCGAGGGATCCCTCTCCGGCTGATCCCTCTCCGGCTGATTCCTACCTTGCGCCCTCCCGTCGGATCCGCCCTCCCGTCGGATCCGCCCTCCCGTCGGATCCGCCCACCGGCGGGGCGCCGCTGCCCGGACGAGCTCCGGCCACCGGTGCCCGAACAGCCTCGCAACCTTGTCGCGCCCTGGCACGTGTTGGAGCTGCCTGCCCGACAACGGCTGGTGGCGGGCGGAGGGAAGGACAGTGTGACTTCAGTGACGGCACAGGAGGACGCTGCACCCGCCGTCGACGTCCAGCGGGACTTCGACGAGTTCTACGCGGCGGCATTCCCGGTCTTGAGATCGCAGCTCTTCGCGTACCTGGGGGATCGGGCCGAGGCGCAGGACGTGGTGCAGGAGGCGTTCTGCCGGGCGTTCGCCAGATGGCAGAAGATCAGCGGATACCAGGATCCCTTCGCCTGGGTGCGCAGGGTTGCCTGGAACCTGGCCACCAGTCGCCTGCGCCGTCGCAGAACCGCTCTGAACTTCGTGCGGAGACAGCGTGTCGAGTATGCCGCCGGGCCCTCACCCGACCGGGTCGCCCTGGTGGCGGCGCTGGCGAAGATTCCGGCGCAGCTACGCAGGGCCGTGGTGCTGCACTACATCGGTGGGCTGACGGTCGCGGAGATCGCCGAGCAGACCGACGCGGCCGAGGGAACGGTCAAGAGTTGGCTGAGCCGGGGCCGCGCGGCACTGGGCGAGCAGTTGGCGGAGGGCAGGGAAGGCAGGAGCGATGTCTGAGTCCTACGACAACCTGATCGACGACGCCCTCGGGGACTTCCATGCCGTCGAGGCGGCGACTGCCGGGCCGGTGCCGGCTGCCGGCACGGTACGGGCGACGGTCCGGCACCGCCGACGGGTACGCCTCGGCACGCTCAGCGTGCTCGCTGCGATCGTGGTCGCCATACCCATCGCGGCGCTCGCTGCCAACCCGCAGGGTGACAATCCGCCACCCGATCCGGCGGTCTCGGACCGGCCGAGCCCGACCGCGCCGGTCACGCCCACACCGGGCGCGTCGGCGTCACGGTCGTCGCCGACGCCGGCACCGCCGGTCGACGGTCGGATCACGCTTCGGGAGTTGGGCCGGACGGAGGTCGAGATCCCCCCGTTCCGGACCAGCGCCTGTCCGGACACGAGGGTCAAGCTGCCGGCGAAGGAGTCCGGTGCGATGTACGCCCGGTGGGTGGAGAAGGTGGTGCACACCAACCTCGACGGCGACTCCGCACTGGAGACGGCCGCGCTGCTCCTCTGTCGGGCCGGCGAGGCACCGGACAGCCAGGTGGTGGGCTTCGACCGCGACGCCTCCGGAAAGATCCGCACCCTGGGATTGATCGTCGGCCAGGAGGAGATGTTGAACATCCGCGACATCGGCGTCCGTCCCGGTGGTGGCATCGTCGCCGATGTCACTGACATGATCGCCTGCTGTGGCGTCCCGGCCTCTCGCGAGCGCCGGCAACAACGCGAGTACGGGTGGGACGGGACGAGGTTCACACAGGTCGGCGGAGCGACCATCTGGGGCGACCCGAGGTTTGTGACCGATCTGGAGGTGCTGGTCAGCGACGTGGTGCTGGGGCCGGTGACGGACGGGAAGCGGTTCGGCAGCGCGACCGTGACCGTGCGGAACAACGGTCCCCGGGCGTCCGGACGGTTCCAGGTGGGATTCGGCGCCTGCACCTTCGACTGCGCCGCGTTCCCCGACTGGGCCTGGGGCGACCACGACACCTACCAGCCGCCACTGGAACCGGGCCGGAGTGTCAGGGTCGAGGTCGAGGGCGGTTTCGACCCGGACACGCCGGGCGGCGCGATCACGGCGATGCTGCGGGTGGTCGGCAGGAGCGACGGGAACAGGATGGACGACTCCGACCCGACCAACGACACGGTGGTGTTCCGGGTCCGGATCGGCTGACCGGCCCCGCTCCGGCAGGGACCGGGATCTCGCGCCGGCGGGTCCACGGTCGGGCCGGAGCCGCATGCCCCGAAGACGGCAAAATAGTACATGATCGCTATAAGGTATTCATACCTGGTAAAGATAGAATTGCCGCCAGAACAGCGACTAGTACCCCTCTTCCGATTAATCATCTCGTAACGCGCATTTGTCATGCCGAAATCGGTCGGCAACATTCTCTGCTGTCGTGCTGGCGGCGGAGCCGGAGGAGGCAACATGTCGCCCACGTCAATCAGCCCGGCCCGGGCATCGGCGCGATTCCGCTCCTGGGTCACCGGAGACCTGCGGTACGACCTCCCGGCATCGCTCGTCGTCTTCCTGGTCGCGGTGCCGCTCTCCCTCGGCATCGCCGCCGCCTCCGGTGCCCCGGTGGCTGCCGGACTGATCGCGGCGGTGGTCGGTGGAGTGGTGGCCGGCCTCTTCGGCGGGTCGGCGCTCCAGGTCACCGGCCCGGCGGCCGGGCTGACCGTCGTGGTGGCGGAGCTGGTCATCCGGTTCGGCTGGGCGGCCACCTGCGCGATCACCGCAGCGGCCGGGCTGGTGCAGGTCGCGTTCGGGCTGTGCCGGACCGCGCGGACGGCGCTGGCCCTCTCGCCGGCGATCGTGCACGGCATGCTCGCCGGCATCGGCATCACCATCGTGCTCGGCCAACTGCACGTCCTGCTCGGCGGCGAACCGGGCAGTACACCGGTGCGCAATCTCCTCGACCTGCCCGCCCAGCTCGCCAGCAGGCACGACCACGCCGCGCTGATCGGGCTGACCGTGATCGGGCTGCTGCTGCTCTGGCCCCGGCTTCCGGCGCCGGTCCGCCGGGTACCCGGCCCGCTCGTCGCCGTCACCGCCGCCACCCTCGCCGCGCTCATCTGGGACGACGTCGACCTGGCCAGAGTCGAGATGCCCGGTTCGCTGCTGGCAGCCGTGCAGCTGCCGGCACTGCCCGGCGGCGCCTGGCCGGCCGTCGCCGCCGCGGTGCTCACCGTCGCCGTGATCGCCAGCGTGGAGAGCCTGCTCTCGGCCACGGCCGTCGACCGGCTGGCCGCTGCCCGGGCCACCACCCCGGGCGCCGGCCCGGCCCGGCCGACCAACCTGGACCGGGAGATGATCGGCCAGGGCCTGGCAAACAGCGTCTCCGGGCTGCTCGGCGGGCTGCCCGTGACCGGCGTCATCGTGCGCAGCTCCACCAACGTCCACGCCGGAGCCCGGACCCGCGGCTCCGCCGTCCTGCACGGGATCTGGGTACTCCTCTTCGCGGTGCTGCTCGTCGTGCTCGTCGAGCGGATCCCGATGGCGGCGCTTGCCGGGCTGCTCGTCGTGGTCGGCATGCAGCTGGTCAAGATCTCTGACATCCGGCGGGTACGCCGGCACCGCGAGCTGGCCGTCTATGTCGCGACCGCGCTCGGCGTCGTGCTGCTCAACCTGCTCGAAGGCGTACTCATCGGACTCGTCCTGGCGGTCGTGCTGATCCTGCGGCGGGTGGTCTGGGCGAAGGTGCACGCCGAGCGGGGACCAACCCGGCCCTCCGGTCGTGAGCACTGGTCCGTGCATGTCGAGGGCACGCTCAGCTTCCTCGCCATCCCACGGCTCTCCGCCGTCCTCGGAAGGGTGCCGCCGGGCAGCGCCGTCGACCTGGAACTGGCCACGGACTTCCTGGACCACGCGGCCTTCGACCATCTCGACTGGTGGGTACGCCAGCACGAGGCCACCGGCGGGACCGTACACCTCGACGAGATCGGTCCGGCAGCGTTGCGCGGCGACCAGCCCCGGCCGTTGCGGCGGATACACGCGCTGGTGCCGCCACGCTGGTTCTCACCCTGGTCGAGCTGGCAGGCCCGGCAGGCCGACGGCGCGGGCGGTGGCCCCACGGAGCATCCGACGTCCCCCGACGCCGTCGCGCTCCGGCCGCTACACGCCGGAGTACGTGAATACCATCGCCGCTCGGCCGCCCGCCTGCTGCCGTTCCTCACCGAGTTGGGCGGCCGGCACACGCCGCGTAGTCTCTTCCTGACCTGTGCCGACGCCCGGATCGTGCCCAACGTGATCACCAGCAGCGGTCCGGGTGACCTTTTCACGGTGCGCAACATCGGCAACCTGATCCCGGCCGACCACGATGCGGAGACCTCGGTCGCCGCCGCCGTCTCGTACGCGGTCGAGGTTCTCCAGGTGCGGGTACTGCTGGTCTGCGGCCACTCCGGCTGCGGCGCCATGCACGGGTTGCTCGGCGGGCGCGGCGGGGAGGAGAGCCCGCTCGGCCGGTGGCTGCGGTGGGGGATGCCGAGCCTGGAGGCGTGGCGGTCCGGTCACCCGGTCGGGCTGGCCGCCGCCGACCAGGCACGCCCCGAGGTGGACCAGTTGGCGATGGTCAACGTCGCACATCAGGTCGCGGTGCTCCGGGAGTTCCTCGCCGGCCGCGACGTCGATCCGGCAGAGCTGTCGGTGCGCGGCCTCTTCTTCGACATCCCGACCGGACTGCTGCTCCTCCTCGACGAGCGACGGCAGCGGTTCGCCGCGCCGCCCGAGCAGGAGCTGGAGATCAGCACCGCCGGCTTTGCGCGTCCTTGAGTCGGCGGCACCTCCTCTCCGATGCCCCGGCGAGCGGAGATCGCCCGCCGGGCACGGTTGTCAGGTATCGGCAGAACTGTCGACGTCATCGGGGACAAGTCTCGACCGTCCCAGCATCGCCGCGACCTGTCACATCTGACAATCATCGGCCTGCCCCGCGTAGCCCCGTCCTGTCCGCAGAGTGGGTAACGGCCGGAGGGGTCGGCTTCGGTCGGCGCCAGCGGGCATGATTGCGGGTGGCGCGCCGGCCGATCCGGAGCCGGCGACGTACGACCCGGGAGACAGGAAGACATGCCCACTACTGCCGACACGACCATCGCAGCCCTCCGCTCGGGCCATGACGAGCTCGCGGCACTCGTCCGCGACCTCGGCCCGACCGATCTGACAAGGCCGTCCGGCGCCAGCGAGTGGCAGGTGTCCCAGGTGCTCAGCCATCTCGGCAGTGGCGCCGAGATCAGCGAGGCGACCCTCGACGCGGCGCTGCGCGGTGCCCCCGCTCCCGACGCGGACTTCAACAAGCAGGTCTGGGCCCGCTGGGACGCGATGAGCCCGATCGCGCACGCCGAGGGGTTCCTCGACGCCAACCGGCGGCTCGTCGAGCGGTACGAGTCGCTGGACGCCGCCACCCGGGAGAGCATCCGAATCGACCTCGGCTTCCTGCCCGACCCGGTCGACCTGGGGACGGCGGCCGGGATGCGGCTGAGCGAGTTCGCGCTGCACGAGTGGGACGTGGAGGTCGGCTTCAACCGGTACGCGACGGTGGCGCCGGAGGCGGTGCCGCTGCTCCTCGACCAGCTCGACCGCCTGCTCGGCTGGATCGGTCGACCGGACGCGATCGCCGATCTGCCGGTGGAGCTGGCGCTGCGGCTGAGCGACCCGGATCGCTCCCTCGGGCTGCGGCTGGCCGACCGGGTCTCGCTGGCGGGGGCACCGGAACAGCCGGCCGGCGAGATCGCCGGACCGGCGGAGGCGTTCCTGCGGCTGGCCGCGGGCCGGCTGGCCCCGGAGCACACGCCCGAGACGATGACCGTCACCGGCCCGCTCGACCTGGACGACCTGCGCCGGGTCTTCCCCGGCTACTGACCGCCGGGCCACCGAGCTGGCGCGAGGGGCGGCTGCGGGCCGCCCCTCGCACGGCGTGGCCGAAATCACCTGGCAAGCGCCCCGCCCGGTCAGCTCACTCCGGGACGCGCCGGTAGGCGCCGTCGCTGGCCGAGGTCGCCATCGAGGCGTACGCACGCAGCGCGGCGGAGACCGGCCGCTCCCGGTCCACCGGGGTGTACGGCCGTTCCCGCTTCTCCTGCGCGATCCGGCGCGCCTCCAGCACCTCCGGCGCAACCGCCAGCTCGATGCTCCGGCTCGGGATGTCGATGACGATCTCGTCACCGGTCTCGACCAGCGCGATCAGCCCGCCGCCGGCCGCCTCCGGCGAGACGTGCCCGATGGAGAGCCCGGAGGTGCCGCCGGAGAACCGACCGTCGGTGATCAGCGCGCACTCCCGGCCGAGCCCACGGCCCTTGAGGAACGAGGTGGGGTAGAGCATCTCCTGCATCCCCGGCCCGCCCTTCGGGCCCTCGTAGCGGATCACCACCACGTCCCCGGCGACGACCTGCTTGCCGAGGATCGCGTCGACGGCGGCCTCCTGTGACTCGTAGACCTTGGCCGGGCCCCGGAAGGTGAGGCACTCGGCCGGCACCCCGGCGGTCTTGACCACCGCGCCCTCCGGGGCGAGGTTGCCGTGCAGGATCGCCAGCCCGCCGTCGGCGGTGTAGGCGTGCTCGCGGTCCCGGATGCAGCCCCCGGCCGCGTCGGTGTCAAGCGTGGACCAGCGGTTGGTGGTGGAGAACGGCTCGGTGGTGCGCACCCCGCCAGGGGCGGCGTGGAAGAGCTCGAGCGCCTCGCGGCTCGGGCTGCCGCCCCGGACGTCCCAGGTCGCCAGCCAGCCGTCCAGGTCGGCCGAGTGCACGGCGTGGACGTCCCGGCGCAGCAGCCCGGCCCGGTCCAGCTCACCGAGGATCGCCGGGATGCCGCCGGCCCGGTGCACGTCCTCCATGTGGTATTTCGGCGAGTTCGGCGCGACCTTGGCCAGGCAGGGGACGCGGCGGGAGATCTCGTCGATGTCGGCGACGCCGAAGTCGAGCTCCGCCTCCCGGGCGGCGGCCAGCAGGTGCAGAACGGTGTTGGTGGAGCCGCCCATCGCCACGTCCAGGGCGACCGCGTTCTCGAAGGCGGCCCGGGAGGCGATCGCCCGCGGCAGCACCGAGGCGTCGTCCTCGGCGTACCAGCGGTTGGCGATCTCCACGACGAGCCGGCCGGCCCGCTCGAAGAGCGCCCGGCGTGCGGCGTGGGTGGCCAGCGTCGAACCGTTGCCCGGCAGTGCCAGGCCGATCGCCTCGGTGAGGCAGTTCATCGAGTTGGCGGTGAACATGCCGGAGCAGGAGCCGCAGGTCGGGCAGGCGGAGCGCTCGATCGCGCCGAGCTGGTCGTCGGTGACCGCGTCGTTCGACGAGGCGATCATCGCGTCGATGAGGTCGATCTTGTCGTGCACGATGCCCTCGATCGCCACCGTCTTGCCGGCCTCCATCGGCCCGCCGGAGACGAAGACGGTCGGGATGTCGAGCCGGAGCGCGGCGAGCAGCATCCCGGGGGTGATCTTGTCGCAGTTGGAGATGCAGACCAGGGCGTCCGCGCAGTGCGCGTTGACCATGTATTCGACCGCGTCGGCGATCAGCTCCCGGCTCGGCAGCGAGTAGAGCATGCCGCCGTGCCCCATCGCGATGCCGTCGTCGACCGCGATGGTGTTGAACTCCCGGCCGACCCCGCCGGCCTCCGCCACCGCGTCCGCGACCAGGCCGCCGAGGTCCTTGAGGTGTACGTGGCCCGGCACGAACTGGGTGAAACTGTTGGCGATGGCGACGATCGGCTTGCCGAAGTCGTCGTCGGTCATCCCGGTCGCCCGCCAGAGGGCGCGGGCACCGGCCATCGTCCGGCCGTGCGTGGAGGTCTTCGACCGCAGCTCAGGCATCTGACCAGTGTGGCACTCCCGCCCGCACCCCGCCGCCCCCGAGCCCCACCCCGCCCAACCACCGAGACACCGAAGGTGTAAGGAAGGGCCCCCGCTACAACAGAAAACGATAAGCGGGGGCCCTTCCTTACACCCGATGCCCGAATGGGCGGGTTGTGCCTCTGATCGAGTAACCGGCGCGCGCTCCCCCATGGAGTGGGGTCGATCCGGCAGAGTGAAGGCGTGCAACTCGCCTCCGGTGTGCCGGTCCTCGCCGTGGTGACCGGCCTTGCGTCCGGCTTCGGGCCGGTCATGCTGGCGTTCTCGGCACAGCGGCACGCCGGCGCGCGCAGGGTCGGCTGCTGGCTGCTCGCCGCCGGTGGTGCGCTGGCGGCGGCCAGCGCCGGCCTGGGAATGTTCGTGGTGGTCACGCTCGCCGAGCAGTGGAGCCGGGAGCAGGACCAGCGAACCGCGTTGGGCACCGTGGTCGCGGCCGGGATGGCGCTGGGCGCGGCGCTGCTCTGCGCCGGGCTGCTCCGGTTGCCCGGCGTCGCCGAGAGCGGTGCGGCGGCCCTCCGGCTGGTCCTGGACGGGCTGGTGATCGGGGCGGCGCTCTGGTTCGTCGGCTGGGTGCTGCTCGCCGAGCCGACCCGGGTGCTCGGTGACCTGACTCCGCGAGGCTGCCCGGCGATCCTGACGGCGACGGTGACGGCGGCGGTGGCGGTGGGGCTGGCCTTCATCGTCGGTGTCCGGGTCCGGGCGCCCAGAGGCGGGCTGTGGCTGGCCGGCGCCGGAGTGATCGTGGTGGCCGGGTGCGGGCTGGCCATCTCGGCCGGGGTCTCCCAGGCGGGGCCGGTGGTCGCGCTGGTCGGTGCGGTGCTGCTGCCGTTCGGGCTGTTGATGATCGCCCTGGCGGGGCGGGCGTCGGTGCCGGTGGGTGGTCCGGACGGTGACCTGATCCGGCGCGGTACGTCGTATGCCTTCCTGCCGATGGTGGCGATGGCGGTCTCCGCCCTCTACCACCTGGTGGTCGGCGGCAACTTCACGATCTTCGCGGTGGTGGCCGGCATCGTGGAGGGGTTCGCCCTGGTCTTCCGGCAGTCCCTGGCCCTCAACGACGTACGCGCCTATGCCGGGCGGCTCGCCGAGCGGGAGGCGCACTTCCGGGAACTGGCGCACACCGACCCGCTGACCGGGCTCGCCAACCGCCGGGGCCTGCTCCGGGCGGTGCAGCGGCAGGCCGGCGGGGAGGAGCCCTGCGTGCTGCTGGGCCTGGACCTCGACGGCTTCAAGAACGTCAACGACATGCGCGGGCACGACGTCGGCGACGCGGTGCTGGTCGAGGTGGGGCGGCGGCTGCGCGGCAACCTGCGCCCCGGCGACCTGGCGGCCCGGCTCGGCGGCGACGAGTTCGCGGTGCTGATGCGGGGTGGACCGGCCGAGGCGGAACGGGTCGCGGAGCGGCTGCTCGGGGTCGTCGGATCGGCGTACCGGCACGAGCTCGGGTCGGTCTTCCTGTCGGTGAGCATCGGGGTGGCCGACGGTGCCGAGGCGGCGGACGTGGAGACCCTGCTGCGCAACGCCGACCTGGCGCTGCGCTACGCCAAGCAGCGCGGCAAGAACCGCGTCGAGCGGTACGACGTGGCCTACGACAACCTGCTGCGCCGGCGTACCACGCTGGAGCACGAGCTGCGGGGCGCGATCGAGCGGGACGAGCTCTACCTGGCCTTCCAGCCGGTGGTGGCGGTCCCGTCCGTCCGGCCGGTCGGCGCGGAGGCGCTGCTGCGCTGGCACCACCCGGAACTGGGCAACGTGGGTCCGGACGAGTTCATCCCGCTCGCCGAGGAGTGCGGGATGATCGCCAAGCTCGGCGCCTGGGTGCTGCACCGCGCCTGCCACCAGCTTTCCATCTGGCTCACCGCCGGGCACGACGTCTGGGTCTCGGTGAACGTCTCGCCCCGGGAGCTGCACGCCCCGGAGTACGTCGTCCAGGTCACCGAGGCGTTGCGCGCGCACCGGGTGCCGCCGCAGCGGCTGGTGCTGGAGGTGACCGAGCACGCCGTGGCGACCGACCTGGACGAGCTGATCCGGCGGTTGCGGGCGTTGCGGCGGACCGGGGTGCGGATCGCGCTGGACGACTTCGGCGCCGGCTATTCGTCGCTGGGGCAGCTCCGCCGTCTGCCGCTCGACATCCTCAAGATCGACCACAGCCTGGTCGCCGGCCCGGAGCCGGTCCGGCCGCCGGACGGGCCGGCCTTCGCCCCGATGGTGGACATCGTGATGCGGCTCGGCCACCAGCTCGGCCTGGAGGTGATCGCCGAGGGGGTGACCAACCCGACCGAGCTGGCCGCCGTGGTCGAGGCCGGCTGTCGCTTCGGGCAGGGCCAGCTCTTCGGCTGGGGGGTGCCGGCCGAGCACCTGGAGGCGATGCTGGAGGCGGCCAGCCCGCCGGAGGGGAACGGGCCGGAGTCGCGTACTCCTGGCGGCCGGGGCGGCGGGGCGGCCGACGGCACCCTCGGGAAGGGGTCGAACCGCACGGCGGGCAACCGGGCGGCGCCCCGGCAGCGCCGGCCGAGCGACGCGGGTCCGAAAACCGACTCCGTCCAGAATGCGGGATCAGTTGACTCAGGGCGTGAGATGCGTCAGGCTTAGCCGCATGTCTGTGACTAGGTCCTTTCGAGTACTTATCTGAGCGCACTCTCGACTCTCGAGAGTGCGCAGGCCCCGTGCATCCGGCACGAGGGCCGTTTTTATTGGCCACGTACCTCGTTGGCGGGGCGGCCACCCTCGTCGGGCGTGCCGGTCCCTGCCGGTTCGTGCGGCCGGCCTGCCGGTTCGTGCGGCCGGCCCGCCGGAGATCGCCAGCGGAGGCGTGGCACGCGCGCACCCCATACCTCGAAAGACCACTGCTCCGAGCCGAAGGCCTGAATAGCCATGACGAGACCCACACCCGAGACCCTCGCCAACAGCGCGCGCCGGCACCGCTCCGCCGCCGCTGCCGAGGGCGGCAGCGACCCCTCCGACCAGTTCCCCCGCCGGCTCCGCCCCGGCGCACAGCCGGCCGGCGAGCACTCCGGCCCGCCCGGTGAGCCGGGCGCCCGCACCGTCGCCGGTGCCGGCCAGGTGGTAGCGCCGGTCCAGGTCAGCGGGGCCGGTTCGCTGGTGAAGTCGCTGGAGGCGCTCGGCGTCGAGGTCGCGTTCGGCATCCCGGGCGGGGCGATCCTGCCGGCGTACGACCCGCTCTACGACTCGTCGGTCCGGCACATCCTGGTCCGGCACGAGCAGGGCGCCGGGCACGCCGCCACCGGCTACGCGCAGGCGACCGGCCGGGTCGGGGTCTGCATCGCCACCTCCGGTCCGGGCGCCACCAACCTGGTGACGCCGATCGCGGACGCGTACATGGACTCGGTGCCGATGGTGGCGATCACCGGTCAGGTGGCGCGGCCGGCGATCGGCACGGACGCCTTCCAGGAGGCCGACATCCAGGGGATCACCCTGCCGATCACCAAGCACAACTTCCTGGTGCAGACCGCCGAGGAGATCCCGCGGATCCTGGCCGAGGCGTTCCACCTCGCCGCCACCGGCCGGCCCGGCCCGGTGCTGGTGGACATCCCGAAGGACGTTCTACAGGCGCAGACCACCTTCTCCTGGCCGCCGACCCTGGACCTGCCGGGCTACCGGCCGACCCTGCACCCGCACGGCAAGCAGATCCGGGAGGCGGCCCGGCTGATGACCACGGCCCGCCGTCCGGTGCTCTACGTCGGCGGCGGCGTGCTCAAGGCCGGTGCCACCGAGGGGCTGCGCACGCTGGCCGAGCTGACCGGGATCCCGGTGATCACCACGCTGATGGCCCGGGGCGCCTTCCCTGACTCGCACCCGCAGCACCTGGGGATGCCGGGCATGCACGGAACGGTCGCCGCCGTTTACGGCCTGCAGAAGTCGGACCTGATCGTGGCTCTGGGAGCCAGGTTCGACGACCGGGTGACCGGCAAGCTGGACTCGTTCGCCCCGGGGGCGGCGATCGTGCACGCCGACATCGACCCGGCGGAGATCGGCAAGAACCGCGCCGCCGACGTGCCGATCGTCGGCGACGCCAAGTACGTCATCGACGAGCTGATCGAGGCGGTCCGGGCGGCCACGGCGGGACAGCCGGCGGTCGACCGGACGGAGTGGTGGGCCCAACTCGACGACCTGCGGGAGCGCTATCCGCTCGGCTACGACGAGCCGACCGACGGCACCCTGGCCCCGCAGTACGTGATCGAGCGGCTGGGCGCGATCGCCGGGCCGGAAGCGATCTACGTGGCCGGGGTCGGCCAGCACCAGATGTGGGCCGCGCAGTTCGTCTCCTACGAGAAGCCGCACACCTGGCTCAACTCCGGCGGTCTCGGCACGATGGGCTACGCCGTGCCGGCGGCGATGGGTGCCAAGGTCGGCAGGCCGGAGGCCACGGTCTGGGCGGTCGACGGCGACGGCTGCTTCCAGATGACCAACCAGGAGCTGGCGACCTGCGCCCTGGAGGGGATTCCGGTCAAGATCGCAGTGATCAACAACGGCAATCTGGGCATGGTCCGGCAGTGGCAGACCCTCTTCTACGGTGAGCGCTACTCCAACACCGAGCTGGGCACCCACAAGCACCGCATCCCCGACTTCGTCAAGCTGGCCGAGGCGCTCGGCTGCGTCGGGCTGCGCTGCGAGAGCAGGGCCGACGTGGACAAGACCATCAAGGCCGCGATGGAGATCAACGACGCGCCGGTGGTGATCGACTTCGTGGTCGGCAAGGACGCGATGGTCTGGCCGATGGTGGCCGCCGGCACCAGCAACGACGAGATCATGTTCGCCCGCGGGGTCCGCCCCGCCTTCGACGACGACGACCTGTGAGGCAGTGCAGATGAGTAGGCACACGCTGTCCGTGCTGGTGGAGAACAAGCCCGGTGTCCTGGCCCGGGTGAGTGGGCTCTTCTCCCGCCGGGGGTTCAACATCGACTCGCTCGCCGTCGGTGAGACGGAGAACCCGGACGTCTCCCGGATCACCATCGTGGTCAACGCGCACTCCTCGCCGCTGGAGCAGGTGACCAAGCAGCTCAACAAGCTGGTGAACGTGCTGAAGATCGTCGAGCTGGACCCGTCGGTCTCGGTCGCCCGGGAGCTGGTGCTGGTCAAGGTCCGGGCCGACCGGTCGCAGCGGGCCCAGGTGCTGGAGACGGTGAACCTGTTCCGGGCCCGGGTGGTGGACGTCGCACCGGACACCCTCACCATCGAGGCGACCGGCACCGTCGACAAACTGGACGCGCTGCTGCGCGACCTCGAACCGTTCGGAATCAAGGAAATGGTGCAGTCGGGTCTGGTGGCGATCGGCCGGGGCTCCCGCTCGATCACCACCGGCTCGGCGCTGCGGGCCGCCTGAGCACGGCGGATGCCGCACAACGATTGGCAACGGCGGGCCCGGCCGGGTCGCGCCGCAGGAGAGGAAAGTCATGACCGCTGAGGTGTTCTACGACGACGACGCCGACCTGTCGCTCATCCAGAGCAAGAAGGTCGCGGTGCTCGGGTACGGCAGCCAGGGCCACGCCCACGCGCTGTCCCTGCGCGACTCGGGCGTCGACGTGGTGATCGGTCTCCCGGAGGGTTCGAAGAGCCGGGCCAAGGCAGAGGAGCAGGGCCTGCGGGTGCTGACCCCGGCCGAGGCGTCGGCCGAGGCCGACGTGATCATGGTGTTGGCGCCGGACACCGCGCAGCGGTCGCTCTACGCCGAGGCCATCGCGCCCAACCTGAGCGCGGGCAAGGCGATCTTCTTCGGCCACGGCCTCAACATCCGGTACGGCTTCATCACGCCCCCGGCCGACGTGGACGTGGCGATGGTCGCGCCGAAGGGCCCGGGTCACCTGGTCCGCCGGCAGTACGTCGACGGCAAGGGCGTGCCCTGCCTGGTCGCGGTGGAGCAGGATGCCACCGGCACCGCCTTCCCGCTGGCGCTGGCCTACACCAGGGCGATCGGCGGTACCCGGGCGGGTGCGATCCGCACCACCTTCAAGGAGGAGACCGAGACCGACCTCTTCGGCGAGCAGGCGGTGCTCTGCGGCGGTGCCTCGGCGCTGGTGCAGACCGGGTTCGAGGTGCTGACCGAGGCCGGCTACGCCCCCGAGGTGGCGTACTTCGAGTGCCTGCACGAGCTGAAGCTGATCGTCGACCTGATGTACGAGGGTGGCATCGCCCGGATGCGTTACAGCGTCTCCGACACCGCCGAGTACGGCGACTACTCACGCGGTCCACGCGTCGTCGACGCTCGGGTCAAGGACGAGATGCGCAAGATCCTCTCCGAGATCCAGTCCGGCGAGTTCGCCCGCGAGTGGATCGCCGAGGACGACGCGGGCCGGCCCAACTTCACCAAGTGGCGGGCCGAGGGCGCGGCGCACCCGATCGAGGAGACCGGCAAGAAGCTGCGCGGCATGATGAGCTGGGTCGACCGGCCGATCACCGAGACGGCCTGACGCGGCGGGCCGCTCCGGGTCGGCGCGTACCGGCCCGGGGCGGCACCCGCGAGAGCTGGAGATCCACCGCGTTACCGGATCTTCCTCCGCCGCGTTACCGGATCATTGCCATTCCACGTCCAATCGATGCGTCGGAGATCGTGGTCAGGAAATGGCCGGCGGTTACGCGCCGTTAATGCGTCCGCTCGGGTACTGTCGCCGCATGCGTCTGGAGCAATCGCACCGCACCGAGCGTTTCGGCGCCGTTCGCATCCACGAACTTCAGCGTGTCCTACAGCTGGACTCGGGAGACGCCACGGGGTCCACCAGCGAGGGGATCGTCTCGCAGGCGGCGATGCGCGCGATCGAGCGGCAGATGGTGATAGTCATTCCCTGCATGAATGAGACACGCAGAGTAATCGAAGGCGTGCTCTCGGGGATACCGCACGACTGCCTGATCGTGTTGGTCTCGAACAGCGCCCGACATCCTGTCGATCGCTACGACATGGAGGCGCAGACGCTGGAGCAGCACTGCCGGGCGACCGAGCGGCCGGCGGTGATGGTGCACCAGCGGGACCCGGGACTGGCCGCCGCGTTCAAGGCCGCCGGCATGCCCGAACTGATCGACGACGCCGGGCTGGTCCGGGCCGGCAAGGGTGAGGCGATGCTGATCGGCATGGCCGTCGCCGCGCTGACCGGCCGGAAATACATCGGCTATATCGACGCCGACAACTATGTGCCGGGTGCCGTACACGAGTACGTCAAGGTGTACGCCGCCGGCCTGCACCTGGCCGCCAATCCGTACGCGATGGTCCGGATCTCCTGGCACTCGAAGCCGAAACTCCGGGACGGCCGGCTCTTCTTCAGCCGGCGCGGCCGGAGCTCAGAGATCACCAACGAGTTCCTGAACCGGCTGGTGGCCGAATACTCCGGCTTCGGGACCGAAGTGATCGCCACCGGCAATGCCGGTGAACACGCCCTCAGCCTCGACCTCGGGCTACGGATGCGGCTGGCCGGCGGCTTCGCCGTCGAGCCGTTCGAGTTCGTGGAGCTCTTCGAGCAGTTCGGCGGGATACTCGACACCGCGCATCCGGAGGTGATGACGAGTTCCGTCCCGGTGCTCCAGGTCGAGACCCGTAACCCGCACTTCCACGACAACAAGGGCGAGGACCACGTGCAGGGCATGCGGATGCAGGCGCTGAACGTGCTCTACCACTCGCCGGTCTCGCTGCCCCCGGTCCGCCAGGCGATCCTCGACTTCATGGTCGCCCAGCAGGCGCTCGCGCCCGGCGAGGAGCCGCCCCGGGAACGGATCTACCCGCCGGTCGGCTCGCTCGACCTGGACCTGCTCCGCGACGTGCTGGAGTCGGAGGCAGGCACCTTCCGCCAGCTCGGCACCCGCTCGCTGGTCGCCCAGCCCAGGTCGCGCCCCGAGTGGCCCGAGCACCACGTGGTCGTCTCGGGCTGACCGGGCCGCCGGCCGGGGCGCCGTTCCGCAGGCCGAGGCGCCTGGCCCGGGTGTGCCGGGCGTGGTCGGTCGGCGGTGCCGACCGGTGGTCGGGGGACCGGGTGTGTCGGGTTTCTGCGCCGGTGGGCAGGTGGGGAGGGCTTGTGAGGGCACTCACGCGCATCCACGCCGCACGGTGCGCAGCAGGACGCCTACGATCGGCAGGAAAGGTGCTCCGCGTCGTGCGGGCCGTCGTCCCGTTGGCCCGCACGACGCGGACGCACCCGTTTGGCGCAAGCGCGGGACGCAGTGCGGCGCCCACGTGGCCACAGACCTCGCCCTGACGACACATACGAGGACCAATGACTCCCGTCGTACTGATCGCTGAAGAGCTCGCTCCCGCCGCCATCGACGTGCTCGCGCACGACTTCGACGTACGCCACGTCGACGGTACCGACCGCCCGGCCCTGCTCAGCGCACTCGCCGAGGCCGACGCGGTCATCGTACGCAGCGCCACCCAGATCGATGCCGAGGCCATCGCCGCAGCGCCCCGGCTCAGGGTGGTCGCCCGGGCGGGGGTCGGGCTCGACAACGTCGAGGTGACGGCGGCGACCGCCCGGGGCGTGATGGTGGTCAACGCGCCGACCTCCAACATCGTCTCCGCCGCCGAGCAGGCGGTCGCGCTGCTGCTGGCGGTCGCCCGGAACACCGCCAGCGCGAGCGCCGCGCTGAAGGCGGGGGAGTGGAAGCGGTCCAAGTACACCGGCGTCGAGATCCAGGGCAAGACCGTCGGCGTGGTCGGGCTGGGCCGGATCGGCGTGCTCTTCGCACAGCGCATCGCGGCGTTCGGCACCCGGATGATCGCGTACGACCCGTACGTGCAGCCGGCCCGGGCGGCGCAGCTCGGCGTCCGCCTGGTCGGGCTGGAGGAACTGCTCCGGGAGAGCGACTTCATCTCCATCCACCTGCCGAAGACCCCGGAGACGGTCGGCCTGCTCGGCGAGAAGGAGCTCGCCATGGTCAAGCCGGGCGTCCGGATCGTGAACGCGGCCCGGGGCGGGCTGATCGACGAGCAGGCGCTGGCCGACGCGATCGCCGAGGGTCGGGTCGGCGGCGCCGGCATCGACGTCTACGCCAAGGAGCCCTGCACCGCCTCGCCGCTCTTTGCCTTCGACAACGTGGTGGCCACCCCGCACCTGGGCGCCTCGACCGCCGAGGCGCAGGACAAGGCCGGCCTCGCGGTGGCCCGCAGCGTCAAGCTCGCCCTCCAGGGCGAGTTCGTGCCGGACGCGGTCAACGTGCAGACCGGCGGGGTCGTCGCCGAGGACGTCCGGCCGCTGCTGCCGCTCGCCGAGAAGCTGGGCAAGGTCTTCACCGCGGTGGCCGGCGGCGTCGCCGCCAGCGTGACCGTCGAGGTACGCGGCGAGATCGTCTCGCACGACGTCTCGGTGTTGAAGCTCGCCGCCACCAAGGGCCTCTTCACCTCCGTCGTGGAGGAGCAGGTGAGCTACGTCAACGCGCCGCTGCTCGCCGCCGACCGGGGCGTCACGGTGGCGCTGACCACGCACGCGGAGACCATCGACCACCCGAACCTGGTCACCGTGCGCGGTGCGCTGCCGGACGGGCGTACCGTGTCGGTCTCCGGCACCGCCCTGCACACCGGCACCCGTGACGTGCTCAAGCTGACCGAAGTGGACGGCTTCGACCTGGAGCTCGGCGCGGACGGGATCCTGCTCTTCTTCCGCTACGTCGACCGGCCGGGCGTGGTCGGCGCCATCGGCTCGATCCTCGGCGAGGCGGGCGTCAACATCGCGGCGATGCAGGTGGCCCGGCGGGAGGCTGGCGGCGAGGCGCTGATGACCCTGACGGTCGACTCGGCGACCGCGGCGGAGCTGCTCAGCTCGGCGGCCGACTCGATCGGTGCGGTCGCGGCGAGCGCCGCGGACCTGCGCGACGACGAGGTGTGACGGCGGCGCGGCAGTAGCCAACCGGTGTCCGGAACGGGCGGTAGCCGACCGGTGTCCGGAACGGGCGGTCGCCACTGCACCGCCCCGTTCCGGTCAACCGTTCACCGTGGTCGGCGGTGGATAGACCGAGCCGTCCTGCGGGTCGAGCAGCATCAGGCCGTGTTCCGCGGCGAGCCGTTCGATGTCGAGGAGCACCTGATCCGCGCAGGACTCGGTCAGGTTCATCTCGACGTGGTCCGTGGCGACGTGCAGGGGGGTCACCGCCCAGGGCGTGTCCGGCCCCGGCCGGTCCGGGTATCCGGCGGTGATCGCCCGGTAGAACGACGATATCCGTGGCGCCGGTTCGCCCCCGGCATGGTCGCCCTGCCGGCACCGGCCGTGGGCCGCGCGTACGTCCTCTGCGGCGGCGCCCGGCCCGAGCGCCCACACGATCAGATCGAAGCTCACGCCGGACTCCCGTACGCCGCGTCGGTTGACAGATCAGCACTCATGGGCGTACAGGGTGCCACTTGCGCGAGGAAGCGTCGCAACATGGGCCGCCGACACGCGGACGGGCAACTCTTGCGGGGACTTGCGTGTGGTCGATAGCGTATTGACGCGGATACCCGGCGAGTTCCTGGCGTGGACTCGTCTTCGGGTGATGAGGCGTCGCGCCGGCCGGGTAGCCAGCACCCCCGTGTGCGCGAGCCACGCGCACTCGTCGCTGATCGGCCCCCGCGATCGTTGCCGAGATCGCGGGGGCCGATCGCGTTCGCGGGTGCACCCCCGTCAAGGTGTTAGGAAGGGCCCCCGCTACAACAGAAAGCGATAAGCGGGGGCCCTTCCTTACAGGGCTTTGTAGCCGTCGCGGGTGGGGAACCAGGCGAGGCCGGGTCTGCCGGCGGCGAAGAGGGCGGTGGCGTAGCCGTCGGCGATCGAGAGGTCCGGGCCGACGACCGTGGCCGCGACCAGCTTGTCGGCGGGCTGGCCGGTGTGCGGGTCCACGACGTGGCCGCGCCGGCCGGCCACTCCGGAGGTGCCGATCGCGCCCGAGGTCATCTCCAGCATCGTGGCCGGCCGGTCGGCCCGGGTCGGGTGGTGCACCGCGATCCGCCAGGGGCCACCGTGCGGTGCGTGGCCGCGTACCACCAGGTCGGCGCCGCTGACCACGGCGTAGTCCTCGATGCCGGCGGCGCGTAGCCGCGCGGCGGCCCGCTCCACCGCCCAGCCCACCAGCAGGCCGCCGGGGTCGAAGCCGCCGGGGACCGCCCAGGCGTCGAACCAGCCGTCCGTGGCGGCGCGCATCGCGGCGCACCGGGCGACGATGTCGGCCAGTGGCGGGTATGCGTCGGCGGAGATCTCGCCCCGACGCAGCCGGGAGACCAGGCTGGCCGGCCGGGTCGGGCTGTAGGTGAGGTCGATCGCCCGCAGTTCGGCGACGGCGTCCCGCAGGGCACCGCCGACCTCGCGCCAGCCGGTGGCGCCGATCCCGTTCAGCACCAGCGTGTACTCGGCGATCGAGGTCTGCACGGTGTGCCGGGCGACCACCCGGTCGGTCAGGACCCCGCCCGGCCGGACGTTGCGCCAACCGGCGCCGAGCCGCAGGTCGGGCCGTCCCCGGCCCGTGGCGGGTGTCGGCGGCAGGCTCCGGCTACGCTGGCCGCGGCCCCGGCCGCCCCCTGGAATTCGCATGTTCGCACCCTGGATCCGCACGTTCCGCCCCCTGGATCGCAACTGGATTCCGCCCCGGGACATCCCACCCCCGCCGGGGCCTTCGCGCTCACCGTAAGCAGTGAAGATGGTGAGAGCATGAGTGCTTGCTGAGAAGCTCCTGTGCAGTTGATTTTCCACATGTTGGGAGCTGCGTACCGGGAGCCGGGACGGTCCCTTAACGTTCCTTAGACACGACGGAGGCAAGGGAGCTGGGACGTGGCGGTGGCGCGGATCGCGGTGGTGGCCGGCGACGGTATCGGACCGGAGGTGGTCGCGCAGGCCCGCAAGGTGCTCGACGCTGTGCTGCCCGGAGTCGAGGCCACCGAATACGACCTCGGTGCCGCGCGCTACCACCGGACCGGTGAGGTGCTGCCCGACTCGGTCCTGGCCGAGCTTGCCGAGCACGACGCGGTTCTGCTCGGGGCGGTCGGCGATCCGACGGTGCCGCCCGGCGTGCTGGAGCGGGGGTTGTTGCTCAAGCTCCGCTTCGAGTTCGACCAGTACGTCAACCTCCGGCCGGCCCGACTCTGGCCGGGCACCACCGGCCCGCTGGCCAGCGTCAAGCCGAACGAGATCGACCTGGTGGTAGTCCGGGAGGGCACCGAGGGGCTCTACGCCGGAGCCGGTGGCACGTTGCACCGGGACAGCCCGGCCGAGATCGCCACCGAGGAGAGCCTGAACACCCGGCACGGCGTCGAGCGGGTGATCCGGGACGCCTTCGCTCGGGCGGGGCGTCGGGAGCGCCGCAAGGTCACGCTGGTGCACAAGACAAACGTGCTGACCCACGCCGGCTCGCTCTGGGCCCGGACCTTCGCCGCCGTCGCCGCCGAGCATCCGGAGATCGAGACGGAGTACCAGCATGTCGACGCTGCCGCGATGTTCCTGGTCACCCAGCCGCAGCGGTACGACGTGGTGGTCACCGACAACCTCTTCGGCGACATCCTGACCGACATCGCCGCCGCGGTCACCGGCGGGATCGGGCTGGCCGCCAGCGGCAGCATCAACCCCGATCGGGCCCACCCGTCGATGTTCGAGCCGGTGCACGGTTCGGCGCCGGACATCGCCGGTCAGGGCGTGGCGGACCCGGCCGCGGCGGTGCTCTCCACCGCACTGCTCCTGGACCACCTGGGCCACCCGGACGCGGCCCGCCGAGTAACCGAGGCGGTCGCCGCCGAGCTGGCCACCCGTACCTCGATCTCGCCGCGGCGCACCGCCGACATCGGAGACCGGCTCGCCGCGCACGCGGCAACCTGAGCGTTTCCCGCGCCCGGCATCCCGAGCGGTCCTCCCGCCCACGGGTGCCGTTTTCGGGGAAAGTGCGGGTGGTGCGGCCCGCCGGTCGACCGGAGGGTCGAGATTTTAACGACCGTTCGGGTAAGTTTCAGGCACGACTCCCATCTCCCGGCCCGCCCCTGCCCGGGCGCCGGCCCACTTCCTGGAGGTCAGCACGATGAGCGGTGGTGACAAGCTCGACTTCGAGATCCGTCCGAATCCTCAGCCCGTAGCCGCCGCCGAGCGCGCGGCGCTGATGGCCAACCCGGGATTCGGTCGAGTCTTCACCGACCACATGGTCACGATCCGATACGCCGAGGGCAAGGGCTGGTACGACGCCCGCGTCGAGGCGCGGGCACCGATCCCGATGGATCCGGCGAGCGCGGTACTGCACTACGCCCAGGAGATCTTCGAAGGGCTGAAGGCATACGCCGCCGTGGACGGCTCGGTGACGATGTTCCGGCCGGACGCCAACGCGGCCCGGTTCAACGAGTCGGCCCGTCGGATGGCCATGCCCGAGCTGCCGGAGGCGGTGTTCCTGGACTCGCTGCGGCACCTGGTGGAGATCGACCGGGCCTGGCTGCCGATGTCGGAGGAGGGCAGCCTCTATCTGCGGCCGTTCATGTTTGCCAACGAGGTCTTCCTCGGGGTCCGCCCCTCCAACGAATACCTCTACGTCGTGATCGCGTCGCCGGTCGGTTCCTACTTCGCCCGCGGCGTGCAGCCGGTCGATGTCTGGGTCTCGCCCACCTACACCCGCGCCGCGCCCGGCGGCACCGGCGAGGCGAAGTTCGGCGGCAACTACGCCGCCTCGCTGGCAGCCCAGGCGGAGGCGACCGACCACGGCTGTGACCAGGTCGTCTTCCTGGACGCCGTCCAGCGCCGGTACGTCGACGAACTCGGCGGCATGAACATCTTCTTCGTCTACGACGACGGCACCCTGGTCACCCCGCCGCTCGGCGGCACCATACTGCGCGGCATCACCCGGGATGCGCTGATCACGCTGATCCGGCAGTCCGGCGGCACCGTCCTGGAGCGGCCGGTGGCCTTCGACGAGTGGCGGGCCGACGCCGCCAGCGGCCGGCTGCGCGAGGTCTTCGCCTGCGGCACGGCCGCGGTGATCACCCCGATCGGGCAGGTGCGTCACCCCGACGGCGAGTTCCGGATCGCCGACGGCAGCCCAGGGGAGGTCACCATGCGACTCCGGCAGACCCTGGTCGACATCCAGCGGGGTCGCGCCGAGGACCCCGACGGCTGGATCCAACGGATTGGCTGAGCGGCGGCGTAGGGCGGGCTGGCGCAGCAGGTGACGACGGCGGCCTAGCTCAGCAGGTGGCCCCGGAGGGCGTCGATCCGCTCCGGGGCCAGGCCGGCGCCGATCAGGTAGTCCGGCACCGATCCGTGCCGGTCGCGCAGCTCGCCGAGGAAGAGGGTCATCGCCTCGGCTGGCGAACCCAGAAACGGCGCCGGCAGCGGCGCTGCCTCCGGCATCGTGCTGGCCAGCCACTCGCTGAACCGGGCCGATGCGGCGGTGCTCCGGGCGTAGTCCTCGGCGATGTCGGAGTCGGCGACGCCGAGCAGCGACAGGGTCAAGGCGCAGACCACGCCGGTCCGGTCCTTGCCCGCCACGCAGTGCACCAGCACCGGGGCGGCCTCGGCGTCGGCGATCACCTCGATCGCGGCGACCAGCCCGGCGGCACCGGTGGTGGCGAGGTCGCGGTAGCGGTCGGCGAGGTAACGGGCCATGCCGAGTTCCTCGGAGTACGCCGATTCCTCCCAGAGGGCGTGTTCCGGATGGATGTGCTGGTAGACAAGTCCGTCATAGGTCGGGACCCGGCCGTGCTCCTGCACCTCGGAGGGTCGGCGCAGGTCGATCACGGTGCGGATGCCGAGCGCCCCGAACGCCTCCCGGTCGGCACCGTCGATCCGGTGCGGCGAGTCGGACCGGTAGAGCCGTTGCCGGCGGACCGGCCGGCCGTCGAGCCCGGGGACGCCGCCGACGTCCCGGAAGTTGAAGAGCTTCTCGAAGGCCGCCGTAGGAGTCGAAGTCAGATCCACACGCCTACCGTAGTGGGTGCGAGAAAGGCGTCCACTCATCGCTTCCCGTGGTGGGAGGGCCCGTCCTGACCGGGCCCGAGGACGCCGCTGGCCGGCGGGGCGGGGAGCCCTGCCGGCCAGCCGACCGCGGGTCGCGCGTCACATGGCGCGGCCCGGCGGAACCGTCCAGCCCGACGAGCCGTACGTGCCGCCGTAGTAGCTACCGAGCTTGTCCCGGTAGGCCGGATCCTCGTGTGCGGCGTCGTCGAACTCCGGAGCGGCCTTGATCTGGTCCTTGCTCCGGTCGACGTACACCTTCTGGCTGTCGTGGTCGACGTGGTTAACCACGCCGGCCGGCAACATGACCTTCTTGCCGAAGATCCACGGGCCGGTGTCCACCACCAGGTGGCTGGCGTTGACCTCGTGACTGGCAGCATCGATCTTGCCGATGCCGCCGTCGGTCGCCTCCACCTTGTAGCCCACCAGGTCGGCGCCGGTCACCCCGGCGTCGTCGCGGTAGCGCCACGGGTCGAAGTCGCCCGAGGGCGTACCACCCGCGACGGCTCCACCGCCGCCATGGATCAGGGGATCCGGCGTCTGCTGCTGCGGGGTCGTCTGAGGATCGAGCCTGTCCACTGGCTATCACTCCTCTTCTCGACTGTCTCGACGTTCTCCGCTGTCGGGTGGTTTGTACCCACGGTGGTCGATACCTACACCTGGCGGGATACGGCTTCGGCACCCCGAACCAGCCGGTCCCGCGATGTGGAATTCTTCTCCCACATCCTTGTGATCGTGGCAGAGTACGTTCCGTGACCTGCTCCGCACTCATTATTGGCAGCTAGCGCGCCGGCATCCTCCCCGCCGAGCGCGCAGACCTCCCGCATTCGCGGGGGGTCATTTTGTTTGTCGGGCCAGGAGACGGGAGCAGGGGCCGCGCCCTTGACGAAGGAGATCAGATGACGTACCAGGTGTTCGACACGACGCTGCGCGACGGCGCCCAGCGGGAGGGGATCAGCTACTCGGTCGTCGACAAGCTGGCGGTGGCCCGGCTGCTCGACGAGTTCGGCGTCGGCTTCATCGAGGGCGGCTGGCCGGGTGCGATGCCGAAGGACACCGAGTTCTTCCGTCGGGCCCGCACGGAACTGGAGCTCAGGCACGCCGTACTCGTCGCCTTCGGCGCCACCCGCAAGGCCGGGGTGGCCGTCGACGCCGACCCGCAGCTGCGGGCGCTGCTCGACGCGGAGACCTCGGCGGTCTGCCTGGTCGCGAAGTCCGACGTCCGGCACGTCGAGCGGGCGCTGCGGACAACCCCGGCGGAGAACCTGGCGATGGTCCGGGACAGCGTGGCGCACCTGGTCGCGCAGGGGCGCCGGGCCTTCCTCGACTGTGAGCACTTCTTCGACGGTTTCCGGCACGACCCGGCGTACACCTCGGCGGTGGTGGAGACCGCACTCGCTGCCGGCGCCGAGGTCGTGGTGATGTGCGACACCAACGGCGGGATGCTGCCGTCCCAGGTGACGGCGGCGATCGGCGCGCTGACCGAGCGGCTCGGGATCTCCCCGGCCCGGCTCGGCATCCACACCCAGAACGACACCGGCTGCGCGGTGGCGAACACCATCGCCGCGGTCGAGGCCGGGGTGCGGCACTTCCAGGGCACCGCCAACGGCTACGGGGAGCGGCCGGGCAACGCCGACATCTTCGCCGTGGTCGCCAACCTGCAACTCAAGCTCGGGCTGCCGGTCCTACCGGACGGGTGTCTCGAACAGATGGTGCGCGTCTCGCACGCCATCGCAGAGATCGCCAACATCGCCCCCGACACCCACCAGGCCTACGTCGGGGCCGCTGCCTTCGCTCACAAGGCGGGGCTGCACGCGAGTGCGATCAAGGTGGATCCGCTGCTCTACAACCATGTGGACCCGGCCGTGGTCGGGAACGACATGCGGATCCTGGTGACGGAGATGGCCGGCCGGGCCAGCATCGAGCTGAAGAGTCGCGAGCTCGGGCTGGACCTGGCCGACCATCCCGACGCCGCCGCGCGGGTCACCAAGCGGGTCAAGGAGATGGAGGCCGGCGGCTGGTCCTTCGAGGCCGCGGACGCCTCGTTCGAGCTGCTGGTCCGCGCGGAGCTACCCGGGATGAGCGCACCCCGGCCGTTCGCGCTGGAGTCCTACCGGGTCCAGGTCGAGCACCGGGAGGACGGCGCGGTCGTCTCCGAGGCGACGGTGAAGCTCCGGGTACGCGGTGAGCGCGTGATCGCCACGGCGGAAGGGAACGGCCCGATCAACGCCCTGGACGAGGCGCTGCGGGTGGCGTTGCTGCGGCACTATCCGGAGCTGCGCGGCTTCGAGCTCGCCGACTACAAGGTGCGGATCCTGGAGGGCAGCCACGGCACCGGCGCGATCACCCGGGTGCTGGTGGAGACGACCGACAGCGGCGGCGGGGACTGGACCACGGTGGGCGTGCATCCGAACGTGGTGGAGGCGAGCTGGCACGCCCTGGTCGACGCGCTGACCTACGGCGTCTCGCGTGCTCCGGCCGAGGTCTGAGACGACGGCGTTCGTGTGGGGCGGCCCCGCCCGCGGTGACACACCCGCGGGCGGGGCCGCCCTTTTCCGCGCCTCCGCGCTTTCCGCACGCGGCGAAATAGAACGTGAATTGCGAGGGCGATACGTAATGTCACTTCGCATTTTCCGCCCCGGTGACCCATCGTTGGTGCGCACGTTCCGGCACGCGTACGGGTGAAACCGCTATTGACCTGCTCCTTTGCTGAATGCTATCTTCGCTCATGGTTGTTGAGTGGCCACTCTAAGTAGTTGATGCTGGTGAGCGCGGGGCAATGAACGACGCGATCGGGCGTTCAACGAGCGAAACAATCGTGCGTCAAAGGCTGATGCAGGCCGCGTTCCTCGCCTGATCCATGACTGGGGGTGTCCTTTGTGATTGTTGGGCGACGCCATTTCCGGTTACGGGTCGGAGGACGCGGGCGTACCGGGACGCCAGGTCGGCACCAGATCTGACCGGCTCCCACCGTCGTAAGACCATCACCATCCTGGGCTAAAGAAAGAGATGACGTCATGGCCAGAATCTTTGGACGCAAGACGATCCTGCTCGCCGTGGGAGCGCTCGCGCTGACCCTCCTCGGCGGCGGTGTCGCTGTCGCCAAGCCGACCCCCGGCACCGACCCCGACGCGGTCCGGGTCGCCGGCAAGATGGTGGAGCAGCCACCGGTCACCCAGGCCGACATCGACCTGGCAAAGGCCGCCCTGAAGGACGGCGCGGGCACCCAGGCGTCGAGCGCGCAGCTCTTCGCTGTGGTCAGTGCCAACGGCGGCCTGATCCGGGGCAGCCAGGCCGTCTCGGCGACCTCGCTGGGTCTCGGCCTCTACCAGGTGGTCTTCAACGTGCCGGTGAACAACGGGGCGTTCGTGGGCACCATCGGGCTGACCGGCAGCGTCGGCACCTCACCCTCGGGCCTGATCTCCGTGGTCGGCCGGACCAACCTGGCGCAGGGCGTCTTCGTGCAGACCTGGAACGCCTCCAACCAGCCGGCCAACCGGAGCTTCCACCTCGGAGTGTTCCTTCCCTGATATCCCCGGTGCCCGCCGGCCTCCGTGTCTCCCGAACAGACACGGAGGCCGGCGGCGTCCGGTGGCCCGCCCGATTCCTGATCGGCGGCACCCGGATCACCCGCCGGGGTGGGGCGCCGGCAGGGTCAGTGCGGCCAGCACGGCACGGTGGTCGGAGCCCGGCAACGCCCACACCGCCACCCGATCCACCGCGATCCGCCGGTCCAGCAGGACGTGGTCGATGGTGACCGGTGGGATCGGGTCCCCGTCGTACGGCCCCCAGGTGCCGGCCAGGCCGGCCCCGACCGCGTCGGCGGCGTCGACGTACCCGGTCGCCAGCAGATCGCGCAGCGGGGAGTGGTCAAGGGTGGCGTTGAAGTCGCCGGCCAGGATCCGCAGCGGTCCCTCCGGAGCGGCCGGTGGCTGCGCCCGCAGGTCCGCCCGCCACGCCGCCAGCCAGTCCAGGCTGGCGGGGGCCATCGGATGTGCCGACTCCACCAGCACCGCCGGCCCGGTCGGTGGCAGGACCGTCGCGTACGCCTGGGAGAAGCCGCCGGAGTTGCGGCGGGTCCCGGCGTCCCGGAGCGGATGCCGGGAGTAGAGCGCGGACCCGGTCGTCCCCACCTCCGGGTTGACCTGCCGGTGCGGCAGCAGCTCGGCCAGGCCCAGCCGGCCCAGCGACCGCTCGGCCGCCGGAGTGAACTCCTGCAACGCGAGCACGTCGACCGTCGAGGTCCGGACCAGGCCGACCAGCGTCGCCGGGTCGGCCGCCCCGGCGAGCAGGTTGGCGGTCAGCACCCGCAGCGCCGTCCCGCCCGCGGCCGGTCGCGGGTCCGGCAGGGCGCGGGGCAGGACCAGGGCGACCAGGGCGATGGCGGCGGTCGCGGCGGCACCCGCCGCCGACCAGCGCCGGACGGCAAGGGCCACTCCGAGCGGGACCAGGCTCCAGGCCGCCACGTACGGGGTGAAGGCCAGCAGTTGCACCAGCGGCCCCCGCTCCACCCCGGCGACCCGGATCGACGCCCAGCAGAACGCTGGTACGACAAGCGCCCAGCAGAGGCCGGTCAGCAGCGGCCGACGGTGCCCCCGGGACCGGGCCCCGGACACCGGCTCCCGATCGAGATCCACACTCATGCCGGCACGTTAACCGCCGGGTGTGCAGGGCCGGTGAAGAAGCCGTGCGGGTGTTCAGCCCGGGGTCGGCCAGGTGCTGGTGAGCACTCCGGTCAGCGCGTCGTACCGGTGGACCGTGGTCCGGTGCGGCCGCACCGTCCCGTGCTCCCTCACCTGGATGACCAGTACGCCGATCTTCACGTGGTCCCGGCTGACGACCGAGCGCCACGGCACGCCGTCCCGGGCGACGTCCACCTGGTGCGAGAAGTCGCCGTCCGGGGCGGTGATCGAGTAACGGGGCCCGGCCGGCGGGTCGATGTCGAGCCCGCCGTCGGCCCGGATGGTGAGAGTGACGACCAGGTTGCCGTCGAGGTCGTGGATCCGCGCGGGGTCACCGGCGTGGAAGCGGCTGCGGCCCTGCCCCTGGATGTCCATCCCGTTGTAGAAGGTCCTGCCCCGCGCGTCGACCCAGAAGTGCGGCACGTGCGCGCGGGGCGCGCCGCGGCTGGCGCCGGGGTAGTAGGCGAGGTGCCAGTGCGGCGGGTTGTCCGGGTGCAGCACGTTGTTGGTCTCGAAGCCCATCAGCGAGAAGAAGTGCCCCTTGCGGCGGGCCTCGGCGACCAGCCCGGAGTCCCGTAACACCGCCTCGCCGGCGACCATGTAGTTGATCACGGAGGCGGCCTGCGCCGCCGGCCACGCCACGCCGGTCCACGGCCCGGCCGTCCGGTCCGGGTCGTTGTGCTCGATGCGCCAGTGCAGCCCGCTGGCGGTCGAGGGGCTCAGGATGCTCCAGACCTGCAGGGTCGCCTGGTTGGCGTTTGCCGAGGACCAGGTCACCGGGACGTCGAAGCTGATCCGGTACGGCGCGCCCGGGTGCCGGCGCACCGGCAGTCGGGTGTCCGTGGCGACCACCGAGCCGATCCAGCTTCCGGGCCAGTCGACGGTGACCGTCACCGCCTCGCGGCGCGGCCCCCGGATGAAGGAGTAGTACTCCGCCCGGCTGGCCACCTGGTGCTGGGCGCCGGGGACGAGCTCGTAGCCGGCGGGCAGGGTGATCTCCGGCGTGCCCGGCTCGCCGGGGATCGCCTTGACCAGCCGGAACCCGGCGTAGCTCGGCGGGGGCCCCTGGTCGGGCGCGGCGAGCGCGGGTGTCGCGAGGGCCATCACCGTGGCCGCCGGCAGCAGGAGTGTCGCCAGCAGGCGCGTCCCGCGGTGTCGCAGCGACACGGTGCCTCCCGGATTCGTCCCGTCCCGGCTTCGCTGACCGGTTTGCGTGGCACCGATCCTATTGGTACCGGAGTGATGTCCGGCAACCCCTGTTGTTCTCCGGGCGGAAATCGTCACGACATCGAGGTGGCCCCGGGTTTGCCGGCGGCGCTGCCCGGGAAGCCCGCACCGTGACGGACATGTCAGACACCGTGGCCACCCGCCCCAGTCCGGTCGAGACGGCTTCGGTCGGCCCTGAGCTGGAACAGGCGCTCTTCGAGGTCAAGCGGGTGATCGTCGGGCAGGACAGGTTGGTGGAGCGGCTCTTCACCGCGTTGTTGGCCGACGGGCACTGCCTGCTGGAGGGGGTGCCGGGGGTGGCGAAGACCCTGGCGGCGCAGACCCTAGCGACGGCGGTGGGTGGGACGTTCTCCCGGATCCAGTTCACGCCGGACCTGGTGCCGTCGGACATCGTGGGTACCCGGATCTACCGGGCGTCGGCGGAGAGTTTCGACGTGGAGCTGGGGCCGGTGATGGCGAACCTGGTGTTGGCCGACGAGATCAACCGGGCGCCGGCGAAGGTGCAGTCGGCGTTGTTGGAGGCGATGGCGGAGCGGCAGGTGTCGATCGGGGGGCGGAGTTATCCGGTGCCGGAGCCGTTTCTGGTGCTGGCGACGCAGAACCCGATCGAGTCGGAGGGGGTGTACCAGCTTCCGGAGGCGCAGCGGGACCGGTTCCTGCTGAAGGTCCTGGTCGACTATCCGACGGACGTCGACGAGCTGGCCATCCTCTACCGGATGAGTGCGGAACGGCCGACCGCGCGCGCCGTGCTCGACCCGCAGCGACTGCGCGGGCTCCAGGACCGGGCCAGCCGGGTCTTCGTGCACCACGCGCTCGCCGAGTACGTCGTACGGCTGATCCTGGCCACCCGCAATCCCGCCCGGTTCGGGGTGCCGGAGGTGGCGCCGCTGCTCGCGTACGGTGCGAGTCCCCGGGCCACCCTGGGGCTGGTCGCCGCCGCCCGCGCCCAGGCCCTGCTGCGCGGCCGGGACTACGTGCTCCCCGACGACGTACGCGAACTCGCCTCCGAGGTGATCGCCCACCGGCTGGTGCTCTCGTTCGACGCCATCGCCGACGGGGTGCCCGCCGAGTCGGTGGTACGGCGGCTCGTCGAGGCCGTCCCGCCGCCCCGGATCGCGCCGTCCCGGCAGGAACACCGGCCCGGCATGGCGGTCGCGTGAACCGGCCCGGCCGGAACGGCGGCGGATCCTTGCCCGGCGGGTCCGAGCCCACGCTGCGCCAACTCGCGCCCGAGCCCACGCTGCGCCAACTCGCGCCCGAGCCCACGCTGCGCCAACTCGCGCCCGAGCACCGGCTGCGCCGGCTGGAACTCGCCGTCACCCGCCGGCTCGACGGGCTGCTGCACGGCCAACACCTCGGCCTGCTGCCGGGACCGGGCAGCGAGTTCACCGGCGCCCGGGAATACCGGGCCGGCGAGGACGAGGTACGCCGGATGGACTGGGCGGTCACCGCCCGCACCACTCTGCCGCACGTCCGTGAGGTGGACGCCGACCGGGAACTCACCACCTGGCTACTGGTCGACTCCACCCCCAGCATGGATTTCGGCACCGCCGACCTGGACAAGCGGGAACTGGCGGTGGCGGCGGTGGCGGCGGTCGGCTTCCTCACCGCCGGGGTGGGCAACCGGCTCGGCGCGCACCTGCTCGACGCCGTCGGGATCCGCCGGCTACCTGCCCGGACCGGCCGGGCCCACCTGCTGAACCTGCTCACCAGGCTCCTCGCGGCGCCACGCGGCGACCTGCCGGTGGCCGGATCCCCGTCGCTCGCCGACGCGGTGACGACGCTGCAGGGGGCAAGCTCCGGCCGCGGACTGGCGGTCGTCGTCTCCGACTTCCTCGACGGGCTGCCGGACGGTGAGACCGGCACCCCGGCCTGGGAGCGGGCGATGCGGCGACTCGCGGTACGTCACCAGGTGCTCGCGGTCGAGGTGACCGACCCGCGCGAACTGGAGTTGCCGGACGTCGGCCTGCTCACCGTCATCGACCCGGAGACCGGCCGGCGACGCGAGATCTCCACATCGGACCACCGGCTCCGGGATCGGTTCGCCACCGCTGCCGCCGGCCAGCGTGACCTGATCCGGCGGGCGCTCCGCCGGGCGGGCGCGGCGCACCTGCCGCTGCGTACCGACCGGGACTGGGTCGCGGAGATCGTCCGGCACGTACACACCCAGCGGCGGTTGGCCGGCGCGGCCCGCCCGCCCGTTCCGGCGCTACGGGGAGGCGCGGCATGACGTGGCAGTCTCCGGAGCGGCTCCTGCTGCTTCTCGGTGTGCTCGGGCTCGGCATCTGGTACGTGCTGCTCCAGCGACGCCGCAGCCGGTACGCCGTACGCTTCACCAACCTCCGCCTGCTGGACCGGGTCGCGCCGGACCGACCGTCCTGGCGCCGGCACGTCCCGGCCGGACTCTTCCTGGCCATGCTGGCGCTGCTGGTCGTCGGTTTCGCCCGGCCGGAGGCGGAGGTCCGGGTGCCCCGGGAACGGGCCACCGTGATGGTCGCGGTGGACGTCTCGACCTCGATGCTCGCCACCGACGTCGAGCCGGACCGGCTGGCAGCGGCGAAGTCGGCGGCGCACCGCTTCGCCGAGACGCTCCCGGACGAGTTCAACGTCGGGTTGGTCGCCTTCGCCGGCAGCGCGGCGGTGCTGGTGCCACCGGGCACCGACCGTGCGGTGCTGCACTCCGGGATCAGGCGGCTCGCCGAGGGCAGCACCGGCGTGCAGGGCACCGCCATCGGCGAGGCGATCGGCACCTCGCTGGAGGCGATCAGGACCTTCGACGCGCAGGCCGCGAAGAATCCGCCGCCGGCCAGGATCGTGCTGCTCTCCGACGGGGCGAACACCTCCGGGCGGGATCCGCTCGCGGCGGCGGACGAGGCGGTGCAGGTGGGCGTGCCGGTGCACACCATCTCGTTCGGCACCGCCTCCGGCTACGTGGCCCGCGGTGGCCGGCCGATCCGGGTGCCGGTCGACGGCCAGACCCTGCGGGCGGTCGCCGAGCAGACCAGGGGCGGCTACCACGAGGCGGGCACCAGCGACGAACTGCGCGCGGTCTACGAGGACATCGGCACCTCTGTCGGCTACCGGACGGAGAAGCAGGACGTCTCCGCCCGGTTCATCGGCATCGGCCTGTTGCTGGCCCTGGCGGCGGCCGGCGGCTCGATGGCCTGGTTCTCCCGACTGCCGTAGGCGGCCCGGCCCACCCGGCCCCCGGACCGGCACGGACCTGACGCCCGACCCGCCCGACCCGCCCGATCCGATCCGACCTGACCCGACGACGGAGTGACGAGGAGTGAGCTATGGCAACCCAGACCGGGCTCGGCGAACCGCGCGGCCCATGGTTCGTCTCGCCGGACCTCCCACCGGACGGGCGCGGGGTCCCGGGCGTACCCGGTGAGGTGCCCGCGGCCGACCTGGCGAGCCGGCGGCGACGGGCGCTGCTCGCCGCGCTGGCGGTGATGGCGCTCTCCATCGGCTCCGGCGGCCTGGCCGGCGGCTGGGTGGCCAGCCAGGAGACGTCGGCGGAGCGGGGCAACGCGGCGCAGGCCGCCGTGCCGGCCGACCTGGTGGCCGCCGCCGCCCAGGTCGTGCCCGGGGTGGTCTCGGTAATGGTGGCCGGGGACGGCAAGTCGGCCGGCGGTTCCGGGTTCGCCCTCGACGACCTCCAGCACATCGTCACCAACGACCACATCGTGGCCCGCGGCGGTGGCGGTGATCCCGGCGGCGCGGTCATGGTGGAGACCTCGGACGGCCGGCAGTATCCGGCCCGGGTGGTCGGCCGCGACCCGAGCAGCGACATCGCGGTGCTTCGGGTGCCGCCGTCGGCCGGCCTGACGGCGCTGCCGCTGGCCAGGCCCGGTGCCACCCGGGTGGGCGAGCCGGTGCTCGCGGTCGGCTCGCCCCTGGGACTCTCCGGCACGGTCACCGCCGGGATCGTCAGCGCGCTGGACCGCCAGGTGAAGCTCGGCGAGAACCGGCACAGCGCGGTGCAGACCGATGCCTCGATCAATCCGGGCAACTCGGGTGGTCCACTGGTCAACGCCCGTGGTGAGGTGGTCGGGGTGAACACCGCGATCGCCACCATCGACGGTAACGGTTCGATCGGGATCGGCTTCGCCATCCCGATCGAACAGGCGCAGCAGACCGCGGACACCATCATCGGCAAGGGCGGCTGAGCCCGTACGGTTGACGACATGGCACCCCTGACCATCCGACCCGGACTCGTCATCCCGGAGACGGAACTGCACTGGCGGTTCTCCCGGTCCAGCGGGCCGGGCGGGCAGGGCGTGAACACCACCGACTCCCGGGCCGAACTCTCCTTCGACGTGGCCCGCTCGTCGGCGCTCCCGGAGCGGCTCAGGGCCCGGGCGGTGGAGCGGCTGGCCGGACGTCTCTCCGACGGGGTACTGACGGTCTCGGCGTCGGAGCACCGCGCCCAACTGCGCAACCGGGAGGCGGCCCAGGCCCGACTCGTCGCGTTGCTGGCCGACGCGGTCGCGCCACCCGCGCCGCCGAGGCGGGCGACCAAACCGAGCCGGGCGGCGAAGGAGCGGCGGCTCTCCGAGAAGAAGCGCCGGGGACAGCTCAAACAGATGCGGCGACGCGACGAGGAGTGACGGGCGCCTGGTCACGCCGACAGCGCGGTGAGCGCCTGGTCACGCCGACAGCGCGGTGAGCGCCAGGTCGACGTCGTGCTCGGTGGAGTAGAGGTGGAACGAGGCGCGTACCCGACCGGCCCGGACCGCAGCCCGCACGCCGGCCGCCGCCAGCTTCTCCGCCGCGCCCGGCACGTCGACGGTGACGATCGCGCTCTCCCCGGCCGGCCGGCCCAGGCCGGTCAGAAACCGGTTCGCCAACCGGACGTTGTGCTCCCGGATCGCCGGCAGTCCCACCTCGGCCAGCAGTTCCATGGCCGGGGCGGCACCGACGAAACAGAACCAGGCGGGGGAGATGTCGAACCGGCGGGCGTCCTCGGCGAGGCGTAGCGGCGGGCCATAGTAGGAGGCGTGCGGGTCGGAGCCGGCATACCAGTTCGCGGCGAGCGGAGTGAACCGGTCGCGGATCCGCGGGCTCAGGTAGCCGAAGGCGGCGCCGCGCGGCGCCATCAGCCACTTGTACGCGCCGACCGCGACCACGTCCGCCCGGCCCGCGTCGAACGGCAGCCAACCGCAGCCCTGGGTGGCGTCGACCACCACCAGCGCGTCGTGCGCCCGCGCGGCGGCGAGGATGTCGTCGTACCGGGCGATGGTGCCGTCCGCCGACTGGACCAGGCTGAACGCGACGAGGTCGGTGCCGGCGTCGATCGCCTCGACCAGCCCGTCCAGCGGGACGGTGCGGACCCGTACCCCGCGCTCGGCGTGCACCAGCCAGGGGAAGAGGTTGGAGGTGAACTCCACCTCCGGCACCAGCACGGTGGCTCCGCCCGGCAGCGCCGCCCCGACCGGCGCGAGCAGTTGGGAGACGGTCGCGCCGACGGTCACGTCCGCCACCGGCACGCCGACCAGCTCGGCGAAGGCGGCCCGGGACCGCCCGGTGGAGGCGTCCCACCCCTCCCAGGAGGTAGTCCCGGCCCGCCACTGCGCCAGGGCGGCCTGGAGCGCCTCCCAGGCCGGATCCGGCGGGAGCCCGTAGCTCGCGGTGTTCAGCCAGCCCGGCTCGGGCCTCCACAGTTGCTGCGCCCCGGCGAGATCCACCGGGCCAGGCTATCCGCCGGCCGCGAGGTGGCGCCTCCGGGTTTCTGTCAGCCGTCCCCGGCTGCCGCGAGCAGCCGGGCCCGCAGCGGAGCGGCCCGATCCGCGAAACCGCGCTGTGCGGCGGCGTACTCGGCCCGGCCCTCGGGAGTCTCCACCCGCACCGGCGGATGGCCGAGCGCGGTCAGGTCGTACGGGCTGGCCCGCATGTCCAGGGTGCGGATCTCCCGGGCCAGGGCGAAGGCGTCGGCGACCAGCTCGCTCGGCACCAGTGGGGAGAGCTTGTACGCCCACTTGTAGAGGTCCATGTTGGCGTGCAGACACCCCGGCTGTTCGTTCTCGTGCTGGGTCTCCCGGCTCGGGGTGAGCAGGTTCAGCGGCCGGGCCGGCGCGGTGAAGAAGCGGTACGCGTCGAAGTGGCTGCACCGGATCCGGTTGCCCTCCACCACCCGGGCGGTCTGCTCGGGAGAGAGCCGCAGCGGCCAGGCGTCGTGGCGTACCTCCGCCTGGGTCTGCCGGTAGACCATCGCCCACTCGTGCATCCCGAAGCAGCCGAACTGGCCGGGCCGGCTCGCGGTGCGGGCCAGCAGGGTGCGGATCCACTCGACGGAGTCGCCGCGCCGTTGCCGTACCGCCGAGGTGTCGAGGGTGAGGCCGGCGGAGCCGGCGCGGTAGTCAGCACCGAACTCGGCCGGGTCGGCGTCCCGCAGCACGACGCCCGCACCCGGATGCCAGCGCCGCAACTGGGCCGGCCGGTGCGAGTAGTAGGTGAAGAGGAAGTCCTCCACCGGGTGCCGCTCGCCGGTGCCGCGCCGGGCCAGGTGCGGCGCCAGCCAGGCGTCCACCCGCCGCTCGTGGGCCCGCCGCCGGGCACGCCAGTCCGCCGCGTCGAGCACGGCGGTACGCGCGAGAGCGGCGGTCACCGCTCCAGGGTACGGCGGCGCCGGGGCGGGTCAGTGCGGCACGTCCACGCTCACCCCGGCCGAGAAGACGGCACTGCGCAGCTCGATCCGGGTCGGTGCCGCCCCGCCCGTCGGGGCGAAGACCAGCGGTGTGACCACCCGTTCGCCGGCCGGGACCGGGTCGGCGAACGGGTCCTTGCCGGCGTTGGCGATCTGGGTCGCCGGCACGTCGGCACCGACCCAGTCCCCGTTCGGCAGGTACGCCCGCTGCAGCGTGCCGTGCCACTGCTGGCTCCGGTCGGTCAGGTTGCGTAGTCCGACGATCGCCTGGCAGCCGCCGGGCGCGGGCGGGCAGGCCAGCCGGTAGACGGTGAACTCGAAGGCGCTCTCCCGCAGGCTGGTGCCGACCGGTCCGGCCACGGTCCTACCCACCCACGCCCCGCTCGACGGCTGCCGGTCGCCGTTGATCGCGCTCACCTGGCTGGAGCCGGTCCAGGCGGTGAGGGCGGCCAGCGCCACGGCGAGCAGGGCGGCGGTGCCGACCGCCGCCCACGCCGGGGGCCTGGGACGCCGCCGCGGTGGTCGATAGGTGGTGGCGGGGTGCGGTGTGGGCCGGGCCCGCCCCACCACCGGGGCGAGTTCCTCGGCACCCGGCTCCGGCGGCTCGGCGGGCTCGGCGGCCTCGGGCCCGGGTCCGGCAGGCGCGTCGGGATCCGGCACGGGGGAGCGGGGCGGGATGGGCGCCCGGCCGACGTACCGGGCGCCGCCCGCGATGCCGACCAGGCCACCGTCCTCGACCCCTTCGTCGGTCCTGGCCAGGCCACCGTCGCGCAGCAGACCGCCGTCGTCGACGACCGCGCCGTCGGCCACCACGCCGTCGTGGGTGACCGCGTCACCGTCGACCCTCTCGGGGGCACGCTCGGCCACGGTGGTGAGGGCCGGCTCGGCCGCGCTGCCGATCCTGGGATGCCCGGTGGCCAGGCGTACGCTCTCGGGCGCAGGGATCTTGTGGTCGCCGCGCACCCGGGCCCGAGCACGCGCGATCGGACTTCCGGACCTGCGGACCCGCCGGGCCGCCGCCGCGGTCTGCCGCTCGACGGCGCGCTCCTGCGCCGCACGCCGCTTCGCGGCACGCCGGGCGGCCCGCTTCTCGGCGCGCCCCGGCGGTGCCGCGTTGACCTGGTCGGCGATCCGCCGGCGCCGCCGCCGGCGCCACCAGAGGGCACCGCCACCCGCGAGGAGCAGCGTCAGTGCCGCGATGGCGGTACCCAGCAGCGTGCCGCGCCGCCACCAGGGCGGCGCGGCCCCCGCCCCGGCCTGCACCGAGTCACCCCCACCCGCGCCGCCCTTCCCACGCACCCAGGTCGTGGTGGCGCAGTCGTACGGCACGGCGCCGCCCGCGACGAAGGCGCAGGCCGGCGCGGTGACGTCGACCCCGCTCGTCGGTGGTACGAGCGTGCTGCTGAGCAGCGCGGCGCTGCGGGCGCCGAGCTGGACCTGCCAGACCACCTCGGTGCCGACCTGGCCCGGCAGGGTGCCGGGCGGGGTGGCCGCACCGCCCTGACTGATCATGAAGGGGGTGGCCCCGGGCGGCAGCTCCTGCCGCACGGTCGTCCGTACCATGCCGTCGGTGCCGTTGCGCACCCGGATGTCGTACCGGGGCGCCGGGTCGCCGTAACTGGTCATCGCGACGGTGATCGGCGGGGTGGCCGCCTGGGCGGGGGCTCCGGGCGCGGTGGTGGCCAGCAGGCAACCCGCGACCACCGCCCCTGCCGCACGTAGTCGGGTCGATGCAGGCATCACGAATGTCCTCCCGCCCCGACGCTAAGCCGGTCGGGCGGCAGGCCGGTGGGGAAGGATCGAACCGCTGCCCGTGGCCGCAGCGCTGCGGTATCGTGCGCCGCCTCCGGCGCGGGCCCGGCCCGTGGGTGGGGATAGATTGGCGGCGTGCGTATCGCTCGTTTCGCTCATGCAAAGGGAATGTCGTTCGGCGTGGTCGAAGGCGACCCGGCGGCCGGCCCCGAAGGGTTGACGGTCGCCGAGGTCGAGGGCCATCCGTTCGGCGAGATCCGGTTCACGACGGCCCGATGGGCACTGGCGGACGTCCGGTTGCTCTCGCCGATCCTGCCGAGCAAGGTGGTCTGTGTCGGCCGTAACTACGCCGAACACGCCGCCGAGCACGGCAACGACGTGCCGACCGAGCCGCTGCTCTTCCTCAAGCCCTCCACGTCGGTGATCGGGCCCCGTGACGCCATCCGGCTGCCGGCCCAGTCGAAGCAGGTCGAGCACGAGGCGGAGCTGGCCGTGGTGATCGGCCCGCCCGGTGCGCGCCGGGCCGACCGGGCGGCCGCTGCCCGGGCCATTTTCGGCTACACCTGCGCCAATGACGTGACAGCGCGCGACCTGCAGCGCTCGGACGGTCAGTGGACCCGGGCCAAGGGCTTCGACTCGTTCTGCCCGCTCGGCCCGTGGATCTCGACCGGGATCGACGTCAGCGACGTCGAGATCCGCTGTGAGGTGGGTCGGGGGCCGGACGAGATGGAGGTACGCCAGCTCGGCCGGACCCGTGACATGGTTTTCGACGTTGCGACCCTGGTGTCCTATATCTCACACGTGATGACGCTGCTGCCCGGTGACGTGGTGCTGACCGGTACTCCGGCCGGGGTTAGTCCGATCGTCGACGGGGATACGGTCACCGTGCGCGTCGGTGGCATCGGCGAGCTGTCGAACCCGGTGGTGGCCCTCGACTGAGGGGTCGGGGAGGGCGTGTGGCCGCGGCTGGCAGGTGCCGGTGTGGGTGCCGACCCGATTTGGTCTCCACCGAGGGGTCCGGTAAAGTTCGCTTTCGGTGCGACGAGCACCGATGGGGTATGGGGTAATTGGCAGCCCGACTGATTCTGGTTCAGTTAGTCTAGGTTCGAGTCCTGGTACCCCAGCAACCGAAGCCCGCAAGGGCGCCGGTAGCTGGTCTCTGATAGAGTTCAGCGGCGTTGATCGCAAGGTCAACAACGGAAAGTCCTGGCCCCGTCGTCTAGCGGCCTAGGACGCCGCCCTCTCAAGGCGGTAGCGCCGGTTCGAATCCGGTCGGGGCTACGATCGACGGCCCGTGTCACTCCGGTGGCGCGGGTCGTCTGCCGTTTGGGTGGGCCCTTGGGCTCCACGGGCCCACGGGCCGGTTCCCGATGTCGAGCATCGCACATCAGCAGGGGTCCTGGTCGCCGAAATCCTGAGCTGGCCCTCGAAGCCCTTGGCGCGGTCCGCGCCCGCTCGGCCCTCGCTCGGCCTTCGCGGCGGCGTCCGGGTTCCGGTACCCGCGACCTGGTCCTTTCCGCTCTCGAGGCGATCGGGCACCGGGAGTGGGCGCACAGACGGGGCAGCTCGACAGTCCGCCGAGCGGCGCAGTCTCTGTCGGCCGGCGCCGCCGGGCACGGGGCCGGGGCCGGGTTACAGGCCGCTCAGCCGCTGGCCGGCCCGGACCACGGCCATCGCGTGCCGGTCGCCGGGGCGGCGGCCGAGCCGTTCGATCGGCCCGGAGATGCTGATCGCGGCGATCACCCGGCCGGTCCGGTCGCGGATCGGCGACGAGACGCTCGCCACCCCGACCTCGCGCTCGGCCACGCTCTGCGCCCAACCCCGGCGGCGTACCTCGGCGAGGGTACGGCCGGTGAACTTGCACCTGGGCAGCAGCGGCATGACCGCCTCCGGCGGTTCCCAGGCCAGCAGGATCTGTGCGGCGGAGCCGGCGGTCATCGGGAGCACCGAGCCGACCGGCACCGTGTCGCGCAGCCCGCTGGCCCGCTCGGCGGCGGCGACGCAGACCCGCTCGTCCGCCCGGCGCAGGTAGAGTTGGGCACTCTCGCCGGTCGCGTCACGGAGTGCGGAAAGCAGCGGCTCGGCCGCGGTGAGTAGTACGTCGGGCGCCGCGTTGGCCAGCTCGCCGAGCCGGGGCCCGGGACGCCAGCGTCCCTGGGTGTCCCGGACCAGCATTCGATGGATCTCCAGGGCCTGGGCCAGGCGGTGTGCCGTGGCCCGGGGCAGCTTGGTGCGATCGACGAGTTCGGCCAGGCTGGCGCCGTCGACGCAGGCGGCCAGGATGACCACCGCCTTGTCGAGAACGCCGACACCGCTCATACTGTGTCCCACAAGCCGAAACCTACCTCCCAGAATTTAGGATGTCCAGATGGTGGGAGTCACTCCAGAGCCGTCCTCGCCGAGGACCTTGGCCGAGAAGGTCTGGGATGCTCACGTGGTGCGATCCGCTGACGGTGAGCCGGATCTGCTCTATATCGACCTGCACCTGCTGCACGAGGTGACCAGCCCGCAGGCCTTCGACGGGCTGCGGATGGCGAACCGCAAGGTCCGCCGGCCCGATCTCACACTCGCGACGGAGGACCACAACACCCCGACCGGCTACGACGACCCGTCGTTCCGGTCCCGGCGCGGTGACCTGCTCACCATCGCCGATCCGACCTCGCGGACCCAGATCGAGACGCTGCGTCGCAACTGCGCCGAGTTCGGCCTCCGGCTGCATCCGCTCGGCGACGACAACCAGGGCATCGTGCACGTGATCGGCCCCCAGCTCGGGCTGACCCAGCCGGGCCTGACGATCGTCTGTGGCGACTCGCACACGGCCACCCACGGCGCGTTCGGCGCCCTGGCCTTCGGCATCGGGACCAGTGAGGTCGAGCACGTCCTCGCCACGCAGACCCTGCCGCAGATCCGCCCGAAGACCATGGCGGTGACCGTGATCGGCGAGTTGGCTCCCGGGGTAACCGCCAAGGACCTGGTGCTGGCGCTGATCGCCCAGGTCGGCACCGGCGGCGGTCGCGGCCACATCGTCGAATACCGGGGCGAGGCGATCAGCCGGCTCTCCATGGAGGCGCGGATGACGATCGCCAACATGTCGATCGAGTGGGGCGCCAAGGCCGGCATGATCGCGCCGGACGAGACCACCTTTGCGTACCTCAAGGGCCGGCCGAACGCCCCGCAGGGCGCCGACTGGGATGCCGCCGTCGAATACTGGCGGAGCCTGCCCACCGACCCGGGCGCGACCTTCGACAGCGAGGTGGTGCTGGACGCGAGCCGGATCAGCCCGTTCGTCACCTGGGGCACCAACCCCGGGCAGGGCACCGCGCTGGACGCGGCCGTGCCGGATCCGGAGGAGTTCGTCACCGACGCCGAGCAGACCGCCGCCCGGCGGGCCCTGGAATACATGGACCTCAAGCCCGGCACCCCGCTCCGGGACGTCCCGGTGGACGTGGTCTTCGTCGGCTCGTGCACCAACGGCCGGCTGGAGGACCTGCGCGCCGCCGCCGACGTGCTGCGCGGCCACCGGGTCGCCACCGGGGTACGGATGCTGGTCGTGCCCGGATCGGCGGCGGTCCGCGAGGCGGCCGAGCAGGAGGGGCTGGACAAGGTCTTCACCGCTGCCGGCGCCGAGTGGCGGTTCGCCGGCTGCTCGATGTGTCTCGGCATGAACCCGGACACCCTCAAGCCGGGCCAGCGCTCGGCCTCGACCTCCAACCGTAACTTCGAGGGCCGGCAGGGCCGGGGCGGGCGCACCCACCTGGTCTCGCCACCGGTCGCCGCCGCCACCGCCGTGGTCGGCCGGCTGGCCGCGCCGGCCGACCTGTGAAGGGGCTGACCTGAGATGGACAAGTTCACCGTGCACACCGGCACGGCGGTCCCGCTGCGCCGGTCCAACGTGGATACGGATCAGATCATCCCGGCCGTGTACCTCAAGCGGGTGACCCGGACGGGCTTCGCCGACGGCCTCTTCAGTGCCTGGCGGGAGGACCCCGCATTCGTACTCAACGATTCTTCATATTCCGGCGCATCGATTCTGGTGGCCGGTCCGGAGTTCGGTACGGGCTCCTCCCGGGAGCACGCCGTCTGGGCGCTGCGGGACTGGGGGTTCCGGGCGGTCATCTCTCCCCGCTTCGGTGACATCTTCCGGGGGAACGCTCTCAAGGAAGGGCTCCTTCCGGTTGAGCTCGAATTGAAGGCTGTCGAAGCTCTGTGGGAGCTGGTCGAGTCCGACCCGACCGCGCGGATCACCGTCGACCTGACCGCCCGGGAGGTCCGGGCCGGGGACGAAACCTGGTCCTTCCCGCTCGACGACTTCAGCCGCTGGCGCCTCATCGAGGGCTTGGACGACATTGGACTGACCCTGCGGCACGAGGCCGACATCACCGCGTACGAGACCCGGCGATCCCCCTTCCGGCCCGTGGTGGCATAGGCCGAACCGCCGTCCGCACAGCCGTTTTCGCCCCCGCCGGTTCGCCCGGCGGGGGCGAATCCGTTGCGACACAATGGGTTTTTTCGAGCAGATGTTTGTGTCCCGGTGGCACAGGGCATACCGTGCGCGCAGAATGGCTCGCGTTGAGTCCAGTTGCACATTGGGAGGGAAGTCGTGAACAAGGCCGAGCTCATCGAGGCTCTCGCCGCTCGTCTGGGGGACCGGAAGACGGCGACGTCGGCGCTCGACGCGGTCCTCGCGGAGGTCCAGGCGGCGGTCACCAAGGGGGACCGGGTCGCCATCACCGGGTTCGGGGTGTTCGAAAAGCGCGTGCGCGGTGCTCGAACAGCCCGCAACCCCCGCACCGGGGAATCGGTGAAGGTGAAGAAGACATCCGTTCCGGCCTTCCGGCCGGGCGCCGGATTCAAGGAGATGGTGGCCAGCGGCAAGGCCCCGAAGAACACCGTGGCGGCGAAGAAGACCGCTACGGGGACGACGGCCAAGTCGACCGCCGCGAAGAAGACGACGACCACGAAGGCCGCACCGGCCAAGAAGACCGCCACCAAGGCGGCGGCGAAGAAGACGGCTCCGGCGAAGAAGGCCACCGGCGCCAAGAAGGCCACCACGGCCAAGAAGGCCACCACGGCCAAGAAGACGGCGACGGCCAAGAAGACGACGGCTGCCAAGAGCACGTCGACCCGCGCCACGGCGACCAAGAAGGCGACCGCCAAGAAGGCTCCGGCCAAGAAGGCCGCCAGGCGCTGAGCCGGCTCTGCACCGCAGGGCGCCTCCGGCTGGTCCGGGGGCGCCCTTTCGCGTCGCCCGGCCCGCCATCGACTGCCCGGCCCACCGCCGGCTGTCCGTACCGTCATCGGCTGCCCGGCCCACCGCCGGCCAGGGGCAGTCCCGTCCCCTGCCTTCGTTGTGGGTGTTGGGGCCGCTCAGGGGCTGCTCAGCGGCTCGAAACCCCGGACCGGATGTCTCCCGATACCCCAAGCCGATTCGCGCCGCAGCGCCGCCGTCACGGGGCTAGACCGTTACGGCGGCGAACCGGTCCCCGCCGTCCAGCCGGCTGGCGGCGACCAGCCGGTCGCCGGCAAAGGCGAGCAGCCAGCCGGTGCCCTTCCGGGCCCGGAAGCTCTCCACCGACCCCGGACCCTGATCCGGGACCGCGGCCGGGTTCGCCAGCAGGGCCAGCGCCGGCGGGATCACCTTGCCCTGACTGCACACCACCGCCGGCACCCCGGCCCGGGCCAGCTCCAGCAGGGCGCCGGCGGCGGCGAGCGCGTTCTCCCCGGTGTCCTGCCCCGGCCTCGGCTCGTCGTACGCGGAATCCGCCTCCACCGGCAGGTCGAGGAGTTCGGCCAGTGCCTGCAGCGTCTGCACGCAGCGCCGGGGCGTCGCCGAGAGCAGCCGGCCGGGGCGGAGCGGCGCGAGCAGGCCGGCCAGATCCCGGGCCTGCGCCCGACCGGTGGCATCCAGCGGGCGGGCGGTGTCCGGGCCGGACCAGGTGCCCCGCTTGCCAGCACGGGCGTGCCGGACGATCCCGAGCACCACGCTCACCGGTGGCAGCGATGCGAAGTCCTCCAGCACCCGGACGTCGTGCGGGTAGCTGGCCAGCCGGGCGGCCTCGGGCAGCGGCAGCCAGCGTACGGCGTCGACCTCGGTCTCCGGCTGGAAGCCGCCGCTGCCGGCCGCCCGCATCGACCAGTACTCGACCGTCTTCGGCGTGCCGTCGCGCATCAGGTAACGCACGGGCGGCAGGCGCACCTCCGGCACCGCGTGCACGTCGGCCTCCTCGGCCACCTCGCGTACCGCAGCGGTCAGCGGATGCTCGCCGGGATCCAGTTTTCCCTTCGGCAGCGACCAGTCGTCGTAGCGGGGACGGTGCACCAGGCACACCTGCACGCCGCCGGCGGCCGAGCGGCGCCAGACCACGCCACCCGCCGCCCGGACCGGGGTCAGTCCAGCCATGCCGTCCGGCGTCCCCGGCTCGCCCGATCCCACGCCTCGGGGAAGGCGGCGCGGGCGGTGCGGGTGGCGGCCCGTTCCCGCTCCACCAACCGGCCGGCGGTCACCGCGACCGCGTGGTCGGCCGGGTTCTCCTCCGCTATCGACTGCCAGGTCTGCGCGGCGACCGCCGCGTCCTGGTGCTCGCCGAGCAGGTTCTGCACCTTCGACAGCGCCTTGGCCAGCTTCGCCGCGTCCCCGCCGAGCACGCCGGCGACGGCGTCGACGGCGTAGCGGGCCCGTTTGCCGTTGATCCGGACCGCGTGCCAGCGCTCGTCCGGGGCGTCCCCGCGCAGATCGGCCGCGCCGTCGACCTCGTCGTCGCCGTCGGTGAGCCGGTGCCAGGGCCGGGCGACCAGCCGGGGCAGCACCTCCGCGGCCGGCTCGTCGGCTCGGGCGGTCAGCTGGGGTGCCCGGGCGGCGTCGACCAGCGACTCGACCAGGGCGTGATAGCGCGGCGAGCCCAGCGCCTCGTCGACCGCGGCGAGCGCCGCGTCGTGCCGGTCGGCGAGGACCCGGTCGATCCGCCCCACCGCCTCCGGGTCGAGCGGGCTGAGCGGGTCGGCGGAGGCCGTTTGGTGCAGCCGGTCCCGCAGCACCTCGGCGTCGCGGGCCTGCCCCAGCACGCCGGCCAACCACTTCAGCTCGTCGCGCAGCGGCGTGGCCCACGCCTTGCGGATCAGCGGCCCGAACGTCCGCAGGTCGCTGCGGAGCCGCCGGCAGCCGACCCGCATCTGGTGTACGGCGGTGTCGTCGTCGCCGACCGGCGCCCGCAACCGGACCAGCGGGTCGTGCGCGAGGATCCGGCCGATGCCGCGCCGGATCGCGGCGACCACCACGTCACCGGCGCTCGGCGGCTCGGGCAGCTCGCCGGGGGGCACCAGGTCGGGTGGGCCGTCGGCGGCCGGGCCGAGCGCCCGGACGTGCTTCGGGGTGAACCCGCCGGCCCGGGCGCCGGCACCGGTCAGCGCCGCCTCGACCCGGTCGAGCAGGTCCTGGTCGCCCTCCTTGCGCTCCACCTCGATCTCGCGGAACGTCGCGCGGATCCGCTTGCCGTCCAGCACCGAGACCGCGTCGTCGGCGATCTCGGCGAGCAGCCGGTCGGAGCCGTCGCGCAGCTCGTACGCTCGGCGGACCGTCCGGACCACTGCGGCGGGCGCCAGCTCCGCGCCCCGTGAGTATGCGGTGACCAGCGCCGTCAGCTCGGCCGGCGGCGACTTCCGCCGACCGGGCCGGGAGATCTCGTGCCGCACACCGGGGCTGTCGGCCGGCAGCTTCACCGTCCAGGGCAGCTCGTCACCGCGCCGGTGCCGCAGCGACACCCCGGCCCGGGCCAGCCGTAGGTCGGCGGTGTCGAGGTAGGTGGCCGTGAGCGTCACCGGGGAGAGCTCCACCACGCGTACGCCGTCCGGCAGCGCGCCGGAGAACTCGGGCAGGGTGAAGTCGGGGTCGACGTCGTATTTCCGCTCCTCCTCCAACATCGGTCCAGCCTAGTCCGGGCGGATCACTTGGCGGCCCCGGAGAAGCGGCGCAGCAGCGCCTCCTGGAGGTTCACCAGCGGTGCCTCCAGGCTTCCCCTGCGCCGGATCCAGCCGCCGTCCCCGGTCAGGTCGAACGCCTCGACCTCCGGGCTCATCGCGGCGGTCAGCAACTCGTCCAGCTCGGCCCGCGCGGTCGGATCGGTGACCTGCACCAGCGCCTCCACCCGGCGGTCGAGGTTACGGTGCATCAGGTCGGCGGAGCCGATCCAGAACTCGGCACCGGCCTCCGGCCCGTCGCCGTCGCCGTCGGCCGTGACCCCGCTACCGAACCGGAACACCCGGGAGTGCTCGAGGAACCGGCCCAGGATCGAGCGCACCCGGATGTTCTCCGACAGCCCTGGCACGCCGGGCCGCAGCGTGCACATCCCGCGGATCAGCAGGTCGACGTGGACCCCGGCCCGGGACGCCCGGTAGAGCGCGTCCACGATCGCCTCGTCGACCAGCGCGTTGACCTTGAACTGGACCAGCCCCGGCACCCCCTGCCGGGCCCGCTCGATCTCCCGCTCGATCCGCTCGATCAGCCCACGCCGGATACCCTGCGGTGCCACCAGCAGCCGCCGGAACGACCTCTGCCGGCTGTAGCCGGTGAGCACGTTGAACAGGTCGGTCAGGTCGGCGCCGATCTCCGGGTCGGCGGTGAGCATGCCGAAGTCCTCGTAGAGCCGGGCCGTCTTCGGGTGGTAGTTGCCGGTGCCGATGTGGCAGTACCGCCGGATCTGGCCGCCCTCCTGCCGGACCACCAGCGCGGTCTTGCAGTGCGTCTTGAGCCCGACCAGCCCGTACACCACGTGGCAGCCGGCCCGCTCCAGCACCCGGGCCCAGCCGATGTTGGCCACCTCGTCGAAGCGGGCCTTGATCTCCACCAGCACCACCACCTGCTTGCCGGCCGCAGCGGCATCGATCAGCGCGTCGACGATCGGCGAGTCGCCGCTGGTGCGGTAGAGGGTCTGCTTGATGGCGAGCACGTTGGGGTCGGCGGCGGCCTGCTCGATGAAGCGCTGCACGCTGGTGGAGAACGAGTGGTACGGGTGGTGCACCAGGATGTCGCCGTCGCGGAGGGTGGCGAAGACGCTGCGCGGCACCTCGCCCTCCGCCAGCCGGGGATGGGTGGCCGGCACGAAGGGCGGATCCTTGAGGTCGGACCGGTGGGACTCGTTGTAGACCTGCCAGAGCGCGGTCAGGTCGAGCAGCCCGGGCACCCGCAGCACGTCCTGGCTGTCCATGTCGAGTTCCCGGACCAGCAGGTCGAGCACGTGGTCGGAGACGGAGGCGGCGACCTCCAGGCGTACCGGCGGGCCGAACCGGCGGCGGGCCAGCTCGCGTTCCAGGGCCTGGAGCAGGTCCTCGTCCCGGTCCTCGTCGACCTCCACCTCGGCGTTGCGGGTCACCCGGAACAGGTGGCACTCCATCACCTGCATGCCGGAGAAGAGCTGGTCGAGGTGGGCGGCGATGAGGTCCTCCACCGGCAGGAAGCGGCTGCCGGGTGCGTCCCGCTCGACCCGGACGAACCGGGGTACGTTGTTCGGCACCTTGACCCGGGCGAAGAGCTCCGATCCGCCGTCGGAGTCCCGGACCACCACGGCCAGGTTCAGCGACCGGCTGGAGATGTACGGGAACGGGTGCGCCGGATCGACGGCGAGCGGGGTGAGCACCGGGAAGATCTGCTCCCGGAAGTACGTCCGCAGCCGCTGTCGTTCCGGGGCGGGCAACTCGTCCCAGTGCAGCAGCGCGATGTCCTCGGCGGCGAGCTTCGGCATCACCTCGTCGACGAAGCAGGCCGCGTGCCGGGCCACCAGCTCGGCGGCGCGCTCGGAGACCAGTTCGAGCTGGGTCTGCAGCGGCATCTGGTCGCCGCCGCGCACCGGCAGCCCGGCCGAGAGCCGGCGCTTCAGCCCGGCGACCCGGACCATGTAGAACTCGTCGAGGTTGTTGGCGAAGATGGCGAGGAACTTGGCCCGTTCCAGCAGTGGGGTGTCCGGGTCCTCGGCCAGAGCGAGCACCCGGGCGTTGAAGTCGAGCCAGGAGAGCTCCCGGTTGAGGAACCGCTCCGGCGGCAGGGGTTCGGCCGGCCCGACCGGCGTACGGGCGGCGGGCTCGGCATGCGGCGCGGCGGCGGGCTCGGCAGTTGGCCCGGCCGAGGGCCCGGTGGCGGGCTCGCTGGTGGCTTCGGCAGAGGGCTCGGGGGTGGGCTCGTCCGGGCCGGGGCGGGCGGCCAGGCCGCTGTCCGGGGCGGCGCTCCCCGGGCCGGTGGCCGGCACGCCGCGTCGGCCCCGTAGCGGGTTGTCGGCCAGGCCCGTCGACGCCGTCCGGTCCGGTCCGGCGGCCGCGCCACGGGCCGAGTCGGCCGCCTCGTCGAGAGTGCCGACCCGTGCCGGCTCCGTGGCGCTGTCGGGCTCCACGGTGCCGTCGGGCTCGGCCGCCGGGTCGCGCTCGGGTGCCTCTCCGCCTGCGGCCTGCGGTGCCTCCCGGCGTGCGGCCTGCGGTGCCTCCCGGCGTGGTGCGGCCCTCGGTGCGGCTTCGCCCGCGGCCTCCGGTACGTCCCCGACCCGTTCGGCGGGGCTGGCCGGCCGGGCAGAGCGGGAGGCACGGTTGGTCCGGGGCGTGCCACCGGAGTCGGCTCGGGTTGCCGGCGTCGCGGGCGGCGTCGAACGCCGGGACCGGCCCGTCTGCGGTGACTCGTCCGGGCCGTCCGATGCACGATCGGGGGCCGACCGCTCGGTGGCGCGGGAGCGCTGCTGGCGGGCGGAAAGGGGGCGGCGGGACGGCGGCGTGCTCACGGTCCCATCATTGCCCGAGCCCGGTTAACGGAAAATGAACTTGACCGACCCGCTCAGAGGAAGACCGACCCGCTCAGGGGAAGACCGACCCGCTCAGGGGAAGGTCGGCAGCGTGATCCGGACCAGCGTGCCGCCGGCGTCGTGCTCCAGCCGGACCCGCTGACCCAGCCGGAGCAGGCGCAGACCGGAGGCGTCGAACGCGCTCGCGGGAAAGGTGACCCGGCTGCCGTCGTCGAGCAGCAGGGTGCCGGTCCGGGTGCTCGGATCGTAGTCGGCCACGGTGCCCTGCATGCCGAGCACCGTACACCGTCGCCGGCCGTACACCGATTGCCGGCGGCCAACGGCTCCGGTGGGTCAGCGGTCCGCAGCGGCCGGTGCCGCGCGCCGGGTCGCTGCGGCGGTGTGGCGGCCGAGCCCGAGCGCGGTCGCGGCACGCAGGTCCGCCGGGGTGTCGACGTCCCGGCGCAGCGTCGGCCAGGCGGCAGAGAGCGGACGGGCGCCGGAGGCCGCGTGGGCCGCCGCCGAGCGCGGGCCGAACCGGGGATCCAGGGCCGAGCCGGGAGCGGCGGTGAGTAGCACGGTGCCGGTGCCGGTGGCATCCGCGACAAACCGCCGTACGCTCGCCGGTCCGTCCCCCGGCCCGCCCCCCGGTTCACCGGCCTCGGCGGCTCGGAGCGCCTCGGCCAGTTCGTCGGGCCGCAACGCCGGTAGGTCGGCGGTGAGCGCCGCCACCCACTCCCCGGGGACCAGCGAGGCGCCCCGGGCGAACGCGGGATTGAGCCCGGGCGTCGGCGGTTCCGGCACGATCCGGGCGCCGAGCCGTCCCAGCTTCCGGGCGATCGACGGGTCGTCGGTCACCACCAGCAGTTCCCGGACGGCCCGGCAGGCCAGCACCGCTTCGGCGGTGTCCTCGGCCAGCGCGAGGGCGAGCACCTCGTGCGGCACGCCGTCGAGCGCCCCCCGCAGCCGACTCTTCGCCGCATCGAGGCGCTTGACCGGCACCACCACGGTCCAGTTCCGCTCTGCCACGCGGCAATCCTGCCAGTTCAGCTGCGACCCTCCCCGTCGACGTACATCCCGTCCCGGCGCGGCCGGCCGGATGTGGCGCTTCCGGACCCCGCCCGACCCCTGGCTGGCCGTACCGGGGGCGAGCAGGCATGATTTCGCTGCGGGCGGCGGCAACCGACCTCGTGTCGCCGGCGTCGCGTCCGGGAGCGGCGGCCGGGACCGGGGTACGCACGGGCGCGTGCCCTCGCCACCGGAGCGGACGCCCGAGCGGCGTACCGGAGGGGTCCCGCCGGAGGTTGGGACGATGAGGAGGCAGAGTGGCACGGCGCAGGCTGGGGTTCTGGCGACGGTTCGCCGTGGTGTTGGTCAAGCCGGTGCTGACGGTCTGGACGCGGCGCGACTGGAGCGGGATGGAGCACCTCCCGGCCTCCGGCGGCGTCATCGTCGTGCCGAACCACCTCTCCCACTTCGACCCGCTGGTCTCGGCACACTTCATCTACGACGCCGGCCGCTGGCCCAGCTACCTGGGCAAGGCCAGCGTCTTCAAGGTGCCGGTGATCGGCCGGATCCTGTTGAAGTGCCAGCAGATCCCGGTGGAGCGCGGCACCGTGGACGCGGCCCGGTCGCTGGAGACGCTGGAGCGGGCGATCCGGGCCGGCAGCGCGGTGGTGATCTATCCGGAGGGCACCACCACCCGGGAACCCGAGTTGTGGCCGATGCGCGGCAAGACCGGCGCCGCCCGGCTCGCGCTGACCACCGGCGCCCCGGTGGTCCCGGTCGCGATGTGGGGGCCGCAGCGGATCTTCGACCCGCGGACGAAGAAGTTCAGCCTCCGGCCGCGTACTCCGGTGACCGTGGTCGCCGGTCCGCCGGTGGACCTGAGCCGATGGGCCGGCGCGACGCCGACCCGGGCAGTGCTCGACGAGATGACCGACGCGATCATGCTGCGGCTCCGGGACATGCTCGCCGAGATCCGCGCGGAGACACCTCCGCCGCTCTGGTCGGCCCAGCCGAAGCGGCGCACGGAGGACATGGCATGACGCACGCCGCTGTGCTCGGCGCCGGCTCCTGGGGTACGGCCTTCGCCAAGGTGCTCGCCGACGCCGGGCGGGACGTGGTCGTCTGGGCCCGCCGGCCGGCGGTGGCCGAGTCGATCCGCGCCACCCGTACCAACCCCGACTACCTGCCCCGGCTGCGACTGCCGGCCGCGGTCCGGGCCACCGCCGACGCCGCCGAGGCGATCGGCGGCTCCGACCTGGTGGTGCTGGCGGTGCCCTCGCAGACGCTGCGCGGCAACCTCGCCGAGTGGGCCCGGCACCTCGAACCCGACTCGACGCTGGTCTCCCTGATGAAGGGGATCGAGCTCGGCACCACGAAGCGGATGAGCGAGGTGATCGTGGAGACCGCCGGGGTGGCGGTGGACCGGGTGGTGGTGGTCTCCGGCCCGAACCTCGCCCCCGAGATCGCCGACGAGCAACCGGCCGCCACCGTGGTCGCCTGCACCGACACGGACCGGGCGACCCTGGTGCAGACCTCGGTCAACACGCCGTACTTCCGGCCCTACACCAACGACGACGTGATCGGCTGCGAGCTGGGCGGCGCGGTGAAGAACGTGATCGCGCTGGCCTACGGCATGACCTCCGCGATGGGGCTGGGCGACAACACCCGGGCGACTCTGATCACCAGAGGGCTGGCCGAGACGGCCCGGCTCGGGGTGGCCCTCGGCGCCGACCCGCTCACCTTCGCCGGCCTGGCCGGCCTCGGTGACCTGGTCGCCACCTGTTCGTCCCCGTTCTCCCGCAACCGCACCTTCGGCGAGCACCTGGGCCGGGGGGAAAACCTCGAACAGGCGCAGACGGCGACCCGGCAGACCGCCGAAGGGGTGAAGAGCTGCCTGGCGATCCGGGACCTCTCCCGGGCGCACGGGGTGGAGATGCCCATCACCGAGCAGGTCGAGCGGGTCTGCCACGAGGGCGCCGACCCGCGCGCCGCGATGGCGGCCCTGATGAGCCGGAAGCCGAGGCCGGAATGACCCCCTCGACGTACGGCGACGGCACGCGGTGCGTGCACGCCGGGCTGCCGGAGCCGGTGCCGGGTGAGCCGTTCCTTCCCGGGCCGGTCTTCGCCGCCCCGTACCACCTCGATCCGGCGGCCGGGCCGGAGGCGACCCCGAACGGCTACGGCCGGTCGGACAACCCGACGCGGCGAGGGCTGGAGGCGGCGATCGGCGAGCTGGAGGGCGGAAGCTGTCTCACCTTCGCCAGCGGGCAGGCCGCGATCACCGCCGTGCTGCTCTCGGTGCTCCGGCCCGGGGACACCGTGCTGCTCCCCACCGACGGCTACTACCCGGTCCGGGCGTTCGCCGCCGAGACGCTGCGTAGCATCGGGGTACGGGTCGACTTCGTGCCGACCACCGGCCCGTACCCGGCGTTCGACGGCGTCCGGCTGGTGCTGGTCGAGACTCCGGCCAACCCGGGCCTGGACGTCTGCGATCTCGCCGACCTGGCGGCCCGGGCACACGCCGCCGGCGCGCTGCTCGCGGTCGACAACACCGCCGCGACCCCGCTCGGCCAACGCCCGCTGGATCTCGGTGCCGACCTGGTCGTCGCCTCCGGCACGAAGGCGTTGACCGGGCACTCGGACCTGCTCCTCGGTTACGTGGCCAGCCGCACCGCCGGGCTGCTGGACGTGATCCGGGCCTGGCGGACCAGCACCGGCGCCGTCCCGGGCCCCTTCGACGCCTGGCTCGCCCACCGGTCACTGGCCACACTGGACCTGCGGCTGTCGCGGCAGAGCGCCAACGCGGCGGCGGTGGCGGCGGCGCTGCGGGACCGGGCCGACGTCTCCGGCGTCCGCTGGCCGGGGCTCGCCGACGATCCGGCGTACCCCGTTGCCAGCCGGCAGATGCGGCGGATGCCCGGCATCGTCGCCCTCGACCTCGGCGACGCCGACCGGGTGGCGCGGTTCCTGACCGCCAGCCGGCTGGTCTTCGCGGCCACCTCCTTCGGCGGCCTGCACACCAGCGCCGACCGGCGGGCCCAGTGGGGCGACGACGTTCCGGACGGCTTCGTGCGGCTCTCCTGCGGCGTCGAGGACACCGCCGACCTGGTCGCCGACCTGACGACGGCGCTCGACGCGGCCGGCGGTGCCTGACCCGGTCCGGGCAGACGGCCGGGGGGTGCGGGATAACCCCGCGTGCGGCAGGGTATTGAGATCGGTCGGCTGGCGATGTTGAGATCGATCTGCTGGCGATGTCGGCCCGAACCGACCGTCGTACCCGGGAGGCACACCATGGCGAAATCCGAGATACCGGTGGTGGTCGGGCTCGACAACGGTGGAAACAGCAACAACGCCACGGTTCTCGACGCAAGCGGGCGGTTTCTGGTCGACCAGCTTGTCGAGACGCCGTGCCGGGTGCTGGAAGGGCCCGAGGCGGCGGTCGAGGCGCTGGCGGAGTCGATGCAGCAGGTGCTGACCCGGACCGGCACCCGTCCCGACCAGGTCCGGGCGGTGGGGCTGGACACCCCGGGGCCGGCCAGCGCAGCCGGGGTCATCTCGTCGAAGGGCTCGACGAACTTCTCCCAGCCCGCCTGGCGCGGCTACGACATCCGCAGCGCGCTCGAACGGCGGCTCGGCCTGCCGGTGGTCTACCACAACGACGGCAACGCGGCGGCGCTCTACGCCCACCACTCCTTCTTCGGCGCCGACGCGCCGAAGAGGTCGTCGGTGTCGGCGATCGTCGGCACTGGACTGGGCGGCGGCGTGGTCGAGCGGGGCCAGGTGGTCACCGGCACCGCCGGGATGGCCGGCGAACTCGGGCACGTGCACATCCCGCTCTTCGGGCTGCTCGCCGAGGGGCAGCCGGTGCCGACCTGCAACTGCGGCTTCGTCGGCGACGTGGAGAGCGTCGCCTCGCTCACCGCGATCCGGCGCAACCTGCTGCCGTACTGGCTGACCCGCTACGCGGGGCACCCGCTCGGCGACCTGGACCGGGGACGCGCCGCCCGGCAGGTGCGGGCGTACGGGATCGACGGCGACCCGATGGCGCTGAAAATCTTCGAGCAGCAGGCGATGGCACTGGGGCGGCTCTTCACCATCGTCGCCAACTTCACCGACCCGGACGGCTACTTCGTCGGGGGTGGAGTGGTCGAGGCGACGCCGGAGTTCCGGGACTGGTTCCTGGCGACGGTGCGCGAGCACACCACGCTCCGCGCCGAGCAGGCGGAGCGGGCGCGCTTCGCGCTCGTACCCGATCTGGACATGGCGGGCGCCCGGGGCGCCGCCATCGCCGCGCTGAAGCTGCTCGACGGCGCGGCGACGCCGGTCGTCTGAGCGCCGGGCGTCCGCCCCGCCGTCAGCCCTGCGGCGTCAGCCCGGTGACTTCGCCAGGTCGACGAAGGCGCGCCAGGCGGTGGGGTCGAAGGTGAGCGTGCCGCCGTCGCGGTCCTTGGTGTCCCGGATCAGCACGCGGCCGGGGAGGTTGTCGGCAACCTCCACGCAGTTGCCCTGGTTGGTGCCGCTACGGCTGCTCTTGCGCCAGCTCGGCTCGGTCATTGTCGTCTCCGGCATCATTTGTGGCTCAGGCAAGGTTGCGGACCGCTCTCGTAATCAGCTCTTGCGACACTTCCGGGCAGGGCCAGACTTCGGACGATGGCGCGGCGACCCCGACCGGATGTGTTGACCGTCGCGCCTGGGCCGGCGGTCAGCCGTGCGACTTCGCCAGGTCGACGAAGGCGCGCCAGGCGGTGGGGTCGAAGGTGAGCGTGCCGCCGTCGCGGTCCTTGGTGTCCCGGACCAGCACGCGGCCGGGAAGGTTGTCGGCAACCTCCACGCAGTTGCCCTGGTTCGTGCTGCTGCGGCTGCTCTTGCGCCAGTTCGGCTCGGTCATTGTCGTCTCCGGCATCATTTGTGGCTCGGGTGTGGCTCAGTCAAGATCGCCGATCGCTCTCGCGATCAGCTCTTGCGACAAGCTTACGGGCAGGGCCAGACCCCGGACGATCTCCCAGGAGCGCTCCAGTTCGTCCACGTCTGCCCCCTCGGTCACGGTACGGCCGCGCAGCTGGTCGTCGAGGTAGACGGCCCGGGTCCGGGCGGGGAGGGTCGCCAGCACGAACGCCCCCGCCAGGCCAGGGTGCAGGCCGGCGGTCCGGGGCACCACCAGGATCTGCACCTGGGGGCGGCGGCTCGCCTCCAGCAGGTGCTCCAGTTGGCCCTTGACGACGTCGGGCGGCCCGTAGGTCAGGGCCGCCTCCCCGATGAGCGCGGAGAGCATCGGCGGGTTCGGCCGGTCGACGGTGGCGGCCTGCCGTTCCCGCCGGACCTGCACCGTCCGGTCGATCACGTCCTCCGGCAGCCGGCCACTGCGCAGGAGCGCGCGGGTGTATGCCTCGGTCTGCAACAGGCCGGGGATCAGGCTGTGCTCGAAGGAGCGGAGCATCGTCGCGCGCAGCTCGTGCTCCGCCCAGGGGCGTAGCCAGGTCGGCCGGGCGTCCTCCCGGGCCTCCTGGGCCGCCCGCTGGAACGTGTCGCCGGTCTTGAAGTGCGCGTCGAGGCGTTCGGCCGTGTCCGGCTGGGGGATCATCCGGCCCTGCTCGAACGAGGCGATCGACGCTCCGCTGAGCCCGACGGCCGCCCCCACCTGATCCCGGGTCAGCTTCGCCCGCCTCCGGTGCTCCCTGAGGATTTCGCGGATGTCGTTCACGTACTCCACCCCACTCCTGATCAACTAAGCGATATCCATCGATACTCCCTGTGGCTCATCTTCCACTCCGGGCGGCCTCTGGTCCAGGGTGGAGGGCAGACGGAGGAGCCATCACAACGGCCCATCGACACGCCGGGGATGCGGGGCGGCAATCCCGCCCCCGGGTGGGCCACTCCCGTCATCGGGGTGGGGACGGGCTCGAGCGGAACGGGCCCTCCCCGCCCCTTCCTGGTCCTGATACCGGCGAGGCTGAGAGGTGACCCGATGGCATTCCGGAAGGGAAAGCGACAGCGGCGGGACTGGCGGCGGCTCTGGCGGTACTGCCGGTGCGGCCACCGCTGGCGCTGTCCCGACTCGGCCACACTGGTGCCGACGCCGTACCAGCCGTTCGTCCGGCCGATGACCGAGGAGGAGTACCGGGCGGGCCTGCGCGCCTCCTCGCCGGTGCCGGAGGTCGTGCGCTACGAGCCGATCGGCCCGCCCTCAGCGGGCGTGCGAACCGGGACCGACCGGTGATGGGCATCGTCGTGCTGCGAGACCTGGCGGCACTCACCGACCCGAACCGGCCGCACTCGCCCCGGCGGCCGATGTGGACCTGCCGCCAGTGCGGTCATCCGTGGCCGTGCGCCTGGGCCAGGGCCGCCCTGCCCGAGGAGTTCCGGCAGGAGCCGCTCTCGCTCTTCGTCTATCTCGGCTCGGCCCTCTTCGAGGCGGCCGGGGATCTTTACCGGCTCTGCCCGAACCCGGCGCCCAACCCGGCCGAGCTGCACGCGCGGTTTCTCGGATGGGTGCCGACACACCGCATGATCACGTGGGCACTCGCCCGCCGGAACGCCGCCCTCCCCGCGCCTACGGCAGTCGATCCACCGGCGATCCCGGCATCCCGACACGCAACAGGCGCGCCGTCGTCGGCCCGGCACCGTCCAGACCGGCGAGGCACCTCCGGCAGCCCGTGACGACTGCGAAGGCCGTGATGACTACCGGACGATCGAAATCGTGGTGAGGGTGATCCCGTACGCGGCTATCGCGAGGTTGAGGCCGGTCCAGAGCCAGTGCAGGCGGATGCGGTGCAGCCGAGGATAGGTGTCGTAGTGGGCTTCGCGGCGCTCGGTGATATTGGCGTCGTCGAGTAGGGCGCCGGTGCTCTTGAGCGTGGCGGTGAGCCCCCGGGCCTGGTTGAGGTGGTAAGCGGCCCGCTCGTGATATTTCGCCGCGACGAGGGCGCCGAACAGTCCCACCAGGATGATCAGGGCGCCCAGGGCTATCGTCGTCGTCGCGAACTTCTGCTGGACGATGAGCCCGCTCAGAGCGGCGGTGATGACCAGTACGAAGTTGGTGGTGGTGGCACGCTGGTTCTCGGATTGCCGTAGCTGTTGACGATGCTCGTTCCAGTACGCGAGCACGATGTCCGACGGGTCACTCATCACAGTCCTCTCCGGCGGCTGACACCGGGCCTGTCCCTCTACTCCCGCCCCTCTAATCGATCAAGGTTGTCACGGATGGTCCGGGTCTGCGGGTGGTCGGGGCCGAGGGCGGTCAGGCTGATGGTGAGTGCCTGCTGGAGTTGGGTGTGTGCTTCCTCCAGCCGGCCCAGGTCCTGCAACACGTTGCCGAGGTTGTTGCGCCACCTGCCGATGTCGGGGTGGTCGGGGCCGAGGGCGGTCAGGCCGATGGTGAGTGCCTGCTGGAGTTGGGTGTGTGCTTCCTCCAGCCGGCCCAGGTCCTGCAACACGCTGCCGAGGTTGTTGCGCCACCTGCCGATGTCGGGGTGGTCGGGGCCGAGGGCGGTCAGGCCGATGGTGAGTGCCTGCTGGAACTGGGTGTGTGCTTCCTCCAGCCGGCCCAGGTCCCGCAACACGTTGCCGAGGTTGTTGCGCCGGATGCCGATGGTGGGGTGGTCGGGGCCGAGGGCGGTCAGGCCGATGGTGAGTGCCTGCTGGAACTGGGTGTGTGCTTCCTCCAGCCGGCCCAGGTCCCGCAACACGTTGCCGAGGTTGTTGCGCCGGATGCCGATGGTGGGGTGGTCGGGACCGAGCGTGCTGCGGGTGATGGTGAGTGCGTCGCGGGCGAGAGGCTCGGCCTGCTGATACTGACCCCGTTCTCGCAGATAGCTCGACGCCCCGGCGAGCAACCAGCCGACCTCTTCCGCAGCGACGCCTAGCCTTCGGGCGTGACCGGTCACGGCCAGCAGGTGCGGTAGCAGTTGTTGGCACGCCGGCCAGCGAGCCGGCTCCGAAATGTCGTTCGGGAACGTCTCCCGAATCAGGGCCACGGCCGCCGTCGCCCACTGCTCCTCCTGCTCGCGGCCGAGCCGGGCCTGAACCACCGCCTGGACCAGCCGGTGCATCGCGATCACCTCCGGGTCGAGCCCGACCAACGCATACCGGCCCACCGCATCCAACAGCCGGTTATAAGCCAAGCGGTCGGTCACCGCCGCCGCCAACTCCGCTGGCAGTGTGTCCGGCGCCGCCGCAGGCAACTGCCGGGGGACGCGCGGAGCCAGGAACGCCAACAGCTTCAGCAACTCTCCGGCCAGCGGCTGATCCTCGCCGACCCGGGTCAGTGACAAAATCCACACCGTCGCCACCCGCCGCCCGTCCGCATCCTCCGCCGCATCGGAGACCGCGAACAACTCCCGCGACCGCTCCCGCACCAGCTCCAGATAGACCACCAGATCCTCGCCCGTCTGCGACAGGTAGGCGGCGGCCTCCTCCACCGCCAACGGCAAATCCCCCACCAACTCCCCCAACTCACCCAACAACCGCTCGTCGACGTGCCGCGTCCGGGTCCGCAGAAACGCCACCGACTCCTCCCGCGACCACACCTCCAACCGCACCACACGGCCGTGTGCGCCCCAGTCCGGCCAGCGCGAGGTGACCAGCACATGCCCGGCCCCGCCCGCCGGTATCAACCCCGACAGCGACGACGGCCGCTCCGCGTTGTCATACACCAGCAGCCACCGGTCACGGCCCCGCAGATGATCGAAGACCGTCGCCACCGCGTCCTGGTCGTCCACCACCTCCGGCAGCAGCCCCAGCCTGCGGCCGAGCCCCGCCAGCTGCGCCGGCACCGTCGCCGGTTGCTGCGCGTCGACCCACCACACCACGTCGTAGTCGCTGCCGAATCGGTATCCGTACTCCGTCGCAACTGCCGACTTGCCCACTCCACCCAGGCCATGCACCGCACCCGAGACCACCGCCGACGGGCCGCCCGTCCGCAACCCCTCCCACATCGCCTCGATCACCTCGCTCCGGCCGGTGAAGACCGGATTCCGCGTCGGCAGATTCGTCACCACCGGCCCGGCGCCCGGAAACCGCATTCCGGCCCGGCCAGGGAAATCCACCACCGACGGGCGTGGCCGATCCTCGTCCACAGCGGCCAGCAACTTCTTTCGGGCCACCGGCTCGTCCGCGTCGACCAGATCCGCATAGACCCGCGACGCCAGGAATCCGGTCGGCTCGCACGGCTGCACCCGCACCGGAATCAACAACCCATGCTCACCCGTGGGATCGCGCAGGTACATCGCCTGCCACTCCGCGCCACCGAAGACCGAAACCAGGTAGGCCGGCGTCAACACGGCGATCATCCGGCGCGCGGACGTGACCGCCCTCTGCATCTCGAAAACGAAATCGCGGCCTGGTCGGAGATCCGCCGACTGGTACACGGTCGAATAGTCCGCCTGCTCCAACTGCACGGCGATCCACTCGGCCCACGCGCGATTTTCGGTCGCGTAGCTGATAAAGAAATCCCTGCCCGATCCCGCGTCGCCCACCCACCGCCCTCCCATCCGCCGCGCGCCATCCTACAAAGCCGCATCCATCAGCGACACTCCGCGAGGCCGCACCACCGACCAGACGAACGGACAGGCCCGGGAAAAGATGATCAGGAAACGCACCCGGTCAGATCACAGACTGATAGAAGATCAGCCGAACCGGGATCGGAGATACCTACCTGCCACGGTCGGCGCCGGTCAGTCGGAAGCCTGACAAGACGCGTACGCCGGAAAACGTCGTGCCGGAGCGGGCCGGCGGCGGCCCGGTGTCGATGGTGCTGGGGGTAGTGCCGGCGGTGAGGAAAACCCGACCCTGACCTGCTCAGGGTCGCCGAACCCGGGGATCGGTCCGGGATCGCGCCGGATTCGCCTCCGTACCGGCGCGACGACGCTGGTGGTATGACGTCCGGATCTCAACCACAGCCCTGGACCGCCCGACCGCTCACCCTGGTCGCGGCGCTCGGCCTGCTCGTGACGGCGGTCCTGGGCGTCGCGGCGCACCTCGTGCCTGCCCCCGGGATGAGCCCGCTGACCCTGACCATCAGCGACTACGCGGTGTCCAGCAACGGCTGGCCGATGAACGTGGCGATCCTGGCCCTCGGGGTCAGCTCACTCGCCGTACCACTGGCGTTGCGCGCCGTCCGGGTCGACGTGGGGCGCCTCGCCGAGACGCTGCTGCTGGTCTGGTGCGCAGGGCTCGTCGCCTCGGCGCTGATCCCTACCGATCCGCTCCACGTCGTCGAGCTGAGCACCCAGGGCTACGTGCACCGGTATGTCTCGGTGGCCGCCTTCGTCGCCCTGCCGGTCGCGACGCTGCTGGCGATCCGGCGGCTGGCCGCCGACGCCCGATGGCATGATGCCGTACAGCGGCTGCGGGCGCTCGCGGTGACCAGCGTGTTCGCCCTGCTCGCGCTCTACTACGTCGCGTTTCCCGGCGAGCGGGTGATGATGGGGCTGGTCGAGCGGATCCTGGTCCTTGTCGAGCTGGCGTTGCTCGCGGGCCTGGTCGGCAGGCTGTACCGGATCACCGCCGGCCCGCGACGCGTGACCGGATCGCCGGGCCGCAGTCACCGGTCATAGCTGCTCGGAGTGGGCCGCGATGCGGGCGGCTTCGGGAACCAGGTGTCCGGTCCCGACGCCGTCGAGCTGCCCCGCATTGTGCGCCCGGCGGCTCTGTGCGCCCGGCGGCTGATGCGACGAAGATAGCAGCCGGAATGCCGTGCCCCGTTTCTGCGCCCAGCTCGACAGCGTCCCAGGGAGGTGTCTGCCGGTCCGAGGAGCGGGCGGTGCGGCCGGGACAGCGCCTGGAATGGAGAGCCGGACGGGCGGGCGTCGCCGTGAACCGCCACGCCCCCTGTCCGCCGACCCGGACCGGGCGGAGCAGGGGGCGTGGGGCACCGTAGCTGGGCGGACCGAGCCTTGCCGGGGGGACTCAGCTCGGGACCGCCGACCTCCCACCCGTCAGGGGAGAATGTGGGAGGCGGACAGCGCGGTGGTGAATGCGGTCCAGGCGGTCGGTGCGAAGAGCAGCGCCGGGCCGGTGGCGTCCTTCGAGTCGCGGATCGCCACGGCGGCGTCGGCCGCCCCGGCGTGAGCGGCTCCGGCATCGCCGGCCCTGCCGAGCAGGGCGAACTCGACGCAGGCGCCCTGGTCGCCGCTGTAGCTGCTCTTGCGCCAGGTGACCTCGTCGAGCTGGTCGGTCGTCTCCGACATCTCACAGTCCTTTCAGGAGGCGGTTGATGGTGTCGCGGCTTTCCGCGGGACTCAGCGCGACGGCCCGCAGGTGTTCCATGATCTTCGCGCAGGTCCGCAGGTCAGCCGGCCGGTCGAGGATCAGTTGCCCGGCGACCGTCTCGACCGAGGCCAGCGTCGGGTCCTCCGGGTCGGCGAACTCGAGGATGTGCAGCGAGCCGCGCGTGCCGCGGTGGTAGCCGGCCTTGAGCGGTACGACCTGGATGGTGACGTTCGGCAGCTCGGACATCTTGAGCAGGGCCTGGAGCTGCGCCGCCATCACGGCCTCGCCGCCGACCGGGCGCAGCAGCGCACCCTCGTCGACGATGGCGTCGAAGATCGGCGGGTCGGTTTCCTTGAGCCGCTCCTGCCGGCCGATCCGGATCTGCACCCGCTGCTCCACCTCCTCGTCGCGAAGGGTGTGCGGGCCGCCCCGCATGATCGCCCGGATGTATTCCGGGGTCTGCAGCAGGCCGGGCACGAGCGATGGCTCGAAGTTGGCGATCGCGGTCGCCTCGGCCTCGACCGCGATGAAGTCGATGGTGCGACGGTCCAGGATGTACGAGTAGGAGACCCACCAGCCCGGCTTCCTGGCCTCCTTGGCGAGCGCCACCATGTCGTCCATCTCGCTCTCCGGCCGCTTGTAGAGGGTGAGCAGGGCACGTACCGAGGCCGGACTGACCATCGTCTGGGCGTTCTCGTAGCGGGAGAGCGTGCTGCGGGTGCTGTTGATCTCGTCGGCGGCCTGTTCGAGGGTGAGGCCGGCCGCCTCCCGGGCGTGGCGCAGGGCGATGCCGAGACGGCGGGCGCGGAACGACTTCGGAGCCATGCATCGATCCTGTCACATGGAACCGGGAAAGCGTGCATGAGAGAAGGCTCGTGAGAGTTGCATTCACGCGTTCACAACTGGCAATCTGTCATCACGTCCTCACCGCCGGTGGTCGTGTCGACGGTGGCTGTGGGTGACCGAAGGGGAATGAGGCGCACGGCGATCGGACCTTCCCGTACCCGATCGCCGTGTCCCTCCCGCCAGCAAGCGGACCTGGAGGTGACGAATGGCGACAACCCCGTGCTGGCCTCGGATCTCCCGATGCCGCTGGTGTGCGCGACCGGTGTTGCGGGACAACGACGGCGCGTGGATCCACGCCGACCTGGCCTACGTGTGCCGGGACCGGTGGGGCGGGTTGGCCGGGACGACAGCAGAGCCGGAGGCGGCTCGCCGTGCCCTCTGACCAGTATGGACGCCCGAACGGCCGAGGGCGGGGGCAGCACCCGCGGCGGTCGTCGGAGCGGTCGCGGTGACCCGGTACCTGGTCGTACTCACCGACGTGCGGCCACTGACCAAGGAGGGCCGGGACGAGCGGATCGAGCCGGAGCGGCGTCGCCAGGTGGTGGGCGCCACCAGCCGGGAGGCCGCCGACCGGATAGCCACCGCCTTCGCGGCGCTCGGCATGGTGCGCGCCGGACGGCAGCGGGTCAAGGTGCTCGCCGTCGGCCGCCGCCGGTCACCGGTCGGCTGAGCGCCGGCCTGCCGGTCGGCTGAGCGCCGGTTCGGCCGGCGCCGAGAAGTAGCCCGGCGAGGTGCAGACGCGGCGGAGCCACAGAACGAGCACCCCGAAACGCGCCGGCAACCGGTGACGACACAGCGGCAACTAAGATCGCTCCGGTCCCTCGGGTTGCCGTGCGTCACTGGTTACCCCTTGTGCTCGTACCGCTCACTCCCACGAAGGTTTCCCGGTCCCGAAAAGGGGGGTGGACCCGAGAGTTGGCCACGCAGAGTAGGGTCACCCGGTGAGCGGATCGAGGCGACGGTACGGCCGGCCACGGTGAGCCGGAAACGACCGGTCACGGTGGCACGGACGACCGCCGAGGAGGCCGCGGTGGCCGTTGCGTGCACCTATGGTGACCCGTGCGCCGAGTGGTGACGCCGACCAGCGGGAACGCAAAGGAAAGGTGACCGGAGTGACCACCCCAGGCAGAACCCGCGTGGCCGTCGTCTTCGGCGGTCGCAGCACCGAACACGCGATCTCCTGCGTCAGTGCCGGCAGCATCCTCGCCGCCCTCGATCCGGACGAGTACGACGTGGTCCCGGTCGGCATCACCCGGGCCGGCCAGTGGGTGCTGACCGACGGCGACCCGGCGCAGTTCGCCATCACCGAGCGCCGGCTCCCCGAGATCACCGCCGCCGCCGGATCCACCGTGGTGCTGCCGGCCGACCCGACCGGCGACGGCCTGATGGTCCTCGACCCGGCCGACGGTCCCCGGGCGCTCGCCGGGGTCGACGTGGTCTTCCCGGCGCTGCACGGCGCCTACGGCGAGGACGGCACCATCCAGGGGCTGCTGGAGATGGCCGGCATTCCGTACGTCGGTGCCAACGTCTTCGCCTCGGCCGCCGCGATGGACAAGGAGTTCACCAAGAAGCTTGCCGCCGCCGAGGGCATCCCGGTGGGGCCGTACGCGGTGCTGCGCAGTGGCGTCAGCCTCACCGAGGAAGACAAGGAACGGCTCGGCCTGCCGGTCTTCGTCAAGCCGTCCCGGGCCGGTTCGTCGGTCGGGATCAGCAAGGTCTCCGACTGGGCCGACCTCGACGCCGCCGTCGCGCAGGCCCGCCAGGTGGATCCGAAGGTACTGGTGGAGGCGGCGATCGTCGGCCGCGAAATCGAGTGCGGGGTGCTGGAGGCCGAGGCCGGTGGCGGCCCCGAGGCGTCGCTGCTGGCCGAGATCCGGGTCGCCGAGCACGAGTTCTACGACTTCGAGGCCAAATACCTCGACGCCAGCGACTTCGACATCCCGGCCGACCTGCCGGACCGGGTGACCCGGCAGGTGCAGGACTACGCCTGCCGCACGTTCACGGCGCTGGACTGTGCCGGGCTGGCCCGGGTCGACTTCTTCGTCACACCGGAGCTGGACGTCTATCTCAACGAGATCAACACCATGCCGGGGTTCACCCCGACCTCGATGTTTCCGCAGATGTGGGCGGCGACCGGACTGGAGTACCCCAAGCTGGTGAACCGGCTGATCCGGACCGCGCTACGCCGGGGCACCGGTCTGCATTGACGAGCCTCTGCCTGCGCGTCCCCGGCCGGAGGTGCTCCGCGTCTCGGTACGCCGGTGGTCACCCGGCGGCGCAGCTGGCCGGTACGTCGGGCAGCGAGGGAACCGAGGCGACCAGTGTCTCCGACACCGGCGCCGCCCACTGCACCGTCTGTTCCTGCCCGGCCGGCACGGTGAGCCGGACCGGCACCTCCCGGTCCACAGTGGTCAGCACGAGTCCGCCGTTGTCGTGCTCGGCGAGCCAGCAGACCCGGTTGATCATCCAGGTGTCGGTGACATCCGCCAGCGCCGGCCTGGCTACCCCGCAGGCGAGAGCGACGGCCGGGTCGCCGAACGCGGCGTTCTGCTCCGGGCCGGCGGTGACCGGCCGCTGGTCGAGGCCGCGGAGGGTGGCCGGCAGCCGGGACATCAGGGCCCGGCAGACGGTGGCGGGCCGCTCGGCCAGGGGCGGGGCGGCCATCTGCACCGGTGCGGTCACCCGGGGGGCGGCGGAGGTCGGGTGCGGCGCGGGCCCGCCGGTCGGATCCGGGCTGAGCTGGCCGATGACCAGCAGAGCGACCAGGACGGTCAGCGGCACCGCGACCAGGGTCGCCCAGAGCGCCGCCTGCCGGGTGGTCCGGTCCGGTCCGGCGCCGGTCGCCGGTTGCGTCGTCTCGGTCTCTTCCGTCCGTGGTCGGCGTGGTTCGAGCTGGTCGGACCTGGTGGCGTGTGCCATCTACAACCGCACCACGGAGCAGGTCAGGGTGCGGGTGATGCCGGGCACCATCTGCACCTTGCTGACGATCATCTTGCCCAACTCGTCGACGGTGTGTGCCTCGGTGAGCACCACGACGTCGTACGGCCCGGTGACCGCGTCGACCCGGACCACTCCGGCAATATCCGAGATGTGCGCGGCCACGTCACGTGCCCTTCCGACCTCAGTCTGGATGAGGATGTACGCCTGGACCACGACCTGCCTCCCGTCCGCCGCCGAGCGGCTAGACCGTGAAAATACCGTACGGGCCAGGTCGGATTTCGATCGGTGGTCGGAGGAGACACGATGAGCGACCGAAGCGGCCGGCTCGGTGTGAGTGCGGTCCCGGGTTCGGACGTACCTGGAAGCGGGGGCCATCGGCTCCGGGGCGGGAAGCGGCGTCTCCGGAGGCCGGTGTGAGTGTCGCACGGGCCGGCGAGTTCGGCCTGATCGCCCGGGTCACCGCCCGACTCGGCACCGGTCATGCCACGCTGCTCGGTCCCGGCGACGACGCGGCGGTGGTGCACGCACCCGACGGTCGGGTGGTCGCCTCCACGGACGTGCTCGTCGAGGGCCGGCACTTCCGGCGAGACTGGTCGAGCGCGGTGGATATCGGACATCGCGCCGCCGCGGCGAACCTGGCAGATGTGGCGGCGATGGGTGCCGTACCGACGGCGCTGCTCGTCGCGCTCTGCATGCCTCCCGGCCTGGAGATCCAGTGGGCGGAGGAGCTTGCCGACGGGCTGGCGGCGGAGGCGGCGCGGGTCGGGGCCAGCGTGGTCGGTGGGGACATGTCGGCCAGTCCCACCCTCACCATCGCGGTGACCGCCCTCGGTGACCTGGGCGGGCTCGCCCCGGTGGTGCGCAGCGGGGCGCGGGCCGGCGATGTCGTCGCGCTCGCCGGCCGGCTCGGGTTTGCCGCCGCCGGCTACACCGTGCTCTCCCGCGGCTTCCGCACCCCGAAGGTCCTGGTCGAGGCGTACCGGCGGCCCGACGTGCCGTACCCGGCAGGGCCGGCCGCCGCCCGGTTCGGCGCCACCGCCATGATCGACGTCTCGGACGGGCTCCTCGCCGACCTGGGGCACGTCGCGACAGCGAGCCGGGTCGGCATCGACCTGCTCGGCGGCGCCTTCGAGGTGCCGGAGCAGATGCGGGACGCGGCGCACGCGCTCGGGGTGGACCCGCTGGCCTGGGTCCTCGCCGGCGGCGACGACCACGCGCTGGTGGCGACGTTTCCGGAGGACCAGCCGCTGCCCGGGGGGTTCCGGTTGATCGGCCACGTGGTGCACGGCGCCGGGGTGACCGTGGACGGGCGTGCGTTCCGGGGACCGGGCGGCTGGGACCACTTCCGCTGATTCCCCAAGCAATCGGTTCTCGAAGCTGACTCCCTACCACCCTCACGCCTCCGCCGCGCACCAGGCAGCTTTGTGTGTAGTGTCCGGCTCGTCGGGGCGAGCCGGACATACAGGGTCACGGGAGCTGTGGCCGGGGGCGGGTGGGCGGGGGCGGGGTGGGGGGGTATGTACCCGGGTGGCGGGGAGGTGTGGTGCGGGTCGTAGCCTTCGTCGCGTGGGTGAGCTGGACATTCGGATCATGCGCTACGACTCCCCCGTGGCTCGGGAACTGGTCGCCGCCGCCATGGCGGACCTGGCGCAGCGGTACGGCGGCGAGGGCGACGAGACCCCGGTAGCGGGGAGCGAGTTCGAGCCGCCGGCCGGCGCATTCCTGATCGCCTATCTCGATGGCGCCCCGGTCGGCTGCGCCGGGTGGCGGACCCACGGCGACACCGGTGAGGTCGCCGAACTCAAGCGGATGTACGTCTCCCCGGCAGCTCGCGGCCGGGGCGTCGCTCGGCGGGTGTTGACCGGGATCGAGGAGTCGGCCCGGAAGCACGGGCGTAGCCGGCTGATCCTGGAGTGCGGTGACCGGCAGCCGGAGGCGATCGCGCTCTACCGGGCCAGCGGCTATGAGCGGATCCCCGACTTCGGCTACTACCGCGAGGAGCCGGGGGTCATCTCGTTCGGCCGCTCTCTCTGACCCCCTACATCCCGCTCAGTTCCGCCGCGGAGGGGAGTGGTAATGGAGGGAGTGGCAATACAGAAGGATTAGCGCACACAGTAATAGCCGCCGAAGCGGTGCTCCGGCGGCTATCCGTGTGTCACGGCTTGCGCAGGCTCAGGCGCGGGTGACCTTACCGGCCTTGATGCACGAGGTGCAGACCTTGAGCTTGCGGGTCGTGCCGCCACCCGCCGGCGTACGCACCGACTGGATGTTCGGGTTCCAGCGGCGGTTGGTCCGCCGGTGCGAGTGGGACACGTTGTGGCCGAAGCCAGGCCCCTTGCCACAGATGTCGCACACGCTAGCCACGGGATACTCCTGGAAATTGATCGTCGTCAGGTTGCCGGCGAGGCGCAGGCCGGGCAACCTGGTCAGGGTACCCGATCCCCCGGTCGCCCGGCGAATCGGCTCCGCCGGCATCGTGAACATGCCAGGAAGTGCTCCCGCCGGCCGGCCCCGCCCGGCGCGTGCCAGCGCGGCGTCGGGGTGCGCCAGTAGGCTTCTCGCCGTGCTGGAGACCCTTGACGCCACGGCCCTGCACCGGTGGTGCGCCGGCGGGTTGGCCGCGCTCAAGCGGCACCAGGACGAGATCAACCAGCTCAACGTCTATCCGGTCCCCGACGGTGACACCGGCACCAACCTGGTGCTCACGATGACCTCCGCCGAGCAGGCGCTACGGCTCGGCCGGGACGATCCGGGCCTTGACGGGCAGCCGGCGCACGCCCGGGTGCTGCGACTGCTGGCCCGGGGTGCACTGCTCGGCGCCCGGGGCAACTCGGGCGTGATCCTCTCGCAGATCCTGCGTGCCCTGGCCGAGGCGCTCGGCGACACCCCGGTGGTTCGGGGCCGGGCCCTCGCGGCGGCGCTGCGACGGGCCAGCACCGCGGCGTACGCGGCGGTGGCCGAGCCGGTGGAGGGAACGCTGCTCAGTATCGCCGCCGCCGCCGCGAGCGCCGCCGGGCAGGCCGATACCGACGATCTTCCGGCGGTGACCAGAGCCGCCGCGACCGCTGCCGACCAGGCACTGGCGCGTACCCCGGAGCAGTTGCCGGCGCTGGCCCGGGCCGGCGTCGTCGACGCGGGCGGGCGGGGTCTCTGCGTCCTGCTCGATGCCCTGGTCGAGGTGGTCACCGGCAGTGCGCCGGAGCGGCCGGAATTCGTGCCCGCATCGCCGCACCGGCAGCTGACGGCAGCCCGGGAGACCGGCTCGTCGGAGTACGCCTACGAGGTGCAGTTCCTGCTCGACGCCGACGCCCCGGCGGTACGCCGGCTCCGGGCCGAACTGGGCCGGCTCGGTGACTCGCTGGTGGTGGTCGGGGACGGGGCGGAGGCCGCCGGCACGTCGACGTGGCAGGTGCACGTGCACGTCAACGACGTCGGGGCGGCGATCGAGGCCGGGGTGCGGGCCGGTCGGCCTTATCAGATCTCGGTCACCCGTTTCGAGGACGAGGCCCCGTCCGGCGTCGGAGGCAGGGTGGGCCTGGCGGACCGGGCACGTCCCGGGGGCGGAACGCCTGCCGCGGAGCGGACGGACGTCGAGGATCGGTCGGGAGTCGAAGCGGTGGGGCCACAGCCGGAGCGGGCTGCGGTCGAGGCGGCACGGCCGCAGCCGGAGCGGGCGGCGGTGGTGGTGGCCGCCGGCAGCGGCCTCGCCACGATCTTCGCGGCCGAGGGTGCGACGGTGGTGCACGGGAACCCGTCCGCGGGTGAGCTGCTCGGCGCGATCCGGTCGACCGGTGCGTTCCGGGTCGTGGTGCTGCCGAACGATCCGGACACCCAGGCGGTGGCCCGGGTGGCGGCCGAGGAGGCCCGGCGGCTCGGCATCGAGGTGAGCGTGGTGCCGACCCGCTCGCCGGTGCAGGCCCTTGCCGCGCTCGCGGTCCGGGATCCGGCCCGCCCGTTCGCCGACGACGTGATCGCGATGGCCGAGGCGGCCGGCGCCTGCCGCTACGCGGAGGTCTGTTCCGCCGGCCGCGAGGCGCTGACGGTGGCCGGCCGGTGCCAGCCGGGCGACATACTCGGCCTGGTCGACGGCGAGGTACACCTGATCGGCAGCGACCTGGTGCCGACCTGTACGGCGCTGCTCGACCGGTTGCTCGGTGGTGGCGGTGAGCTGGTCACCCTGCTGCTCGGCGCCGACGCGCCCGACGAGCTGGCCGAGATGCTCCGGACGCATCTGGCCCGGCAGTGGCCCTTCGTCGAGGTGCACGACTACTCCGGCGGTCAGCCGTTCTACCCACTGTTGGTGGGTGTCGAATGACGGCGGTGGCCGAGGACCGAACGGCACCCTTCGGCAAGGTGCCCGGAGGCCGGGTGGCAGCGCACGTGACCGGGGGCCGGGTGGCAGCGCACGTGACCGGGGGCCGGGTGGCAGCGCACGTGGAGGGCGGATGACCGGAAAGGAGCCGACCTCGGCCGGCCTGGAGACGCCGCTGCGCAAGCTGCTCGGCGACAAGACGGCGAAGGCGCTCGCCAGCCACCTCGACCTGCACACCGCCGGGGACCTGCTCTACCACTTTCCCCGCCGCTACGACGAGCGGGGCGAGCACACCGACATCCGTTCCCTGGAGGTGGGTGAGCAGGTCACGGTGCTGGCCCAGGTGCAGCGTACGGCCGTGCGGCCGATGCGGCAGCGCCGGGGAAAACTGCTGGAGGTGACCGTCGGGGACGGCTCCGGCGGGGTACTGACGCTCACCTTCTTCGGCAACCAGGCATGGCGGGAGCGGGACCTGAAGCCCGGCAGGTGGGGGATGTTCGCCGGCAAGGTCACCGAGTTCCGGGCCAAACGCCAGCTCAACGGCCCGGAGTACGTCCTGCTCGGCGACGGCGACGGCGGCAGCAGCGAGTCGGACACCGGTGGTGGCGCCGGCGGCGGGTCCGGTACCGGCGGTGACGGTGGCGTGTCGGGCGAGGAGATCGAGGAGTTCGCCGGTGCGCTGATTCCGGTCTACCCGGCCGCGGCGGCGGTGCCGACCTGGGTGATCGCCCGCTGCGTGCGGGTGGTGCTGGACACCGTCACGCCGCCGGAGGATCCGCTGCCGGCGACGCTGCGAGCCACCCGCAACCTTGTCGGGCTGGCCACCGCCCTGCGGGAGATCCACCGCCCCGCCGGCAAGGAGGAGCTGTACCGGGCCCGCCACCGGTTGAAGTGGGACGAGGCGTTCGCCCTGCAGCTGACCCTGGTGCAGCGCAAGTACCGGGCGGCGGCCTGGCCGGCGACGCCGCGTCCGCGCCGTGACAACGGCCTGCTGACCGCCTTCGACGCCCGGTTGCCGTACGAGCTGACCGCTGGGCAGCGCGCGGTCGGTGAGGAGGTCGCCGCCGACCTGGGCACCGCGCATCCGATGCACCGGCTGCTCCAGGGCGAGGTCGGCTCCGGCAAGACCGTCTGCGCCCTGCGCGCCATGCTCCAGGTGGTCGACGCGGGCGGCCAGGCGGCGTTGCTGGCCCCGACCGAGGTACTCGCCGCACAACACTACCGGGGCATGCGCGACCTGCTCGGCCCGCTCGGCCGGGCCGGCGAGCTGGACGGAGACCCGGACGGCACCCGGCTCGCCCTGGTCACAGGCTCGCTCGGGGCGGCGGCCCGCCGGCGGGCCCTGGAGACCGTCGCGACCGGCGACGCCGGCATCGTGGTCGGCACCCACGCGCTGCTCTACGAGGGGGTCGACTTCGCCGACCTGGGGCTGGTGGTGGTGGACGAGCAGCACCGGTTCGGGGTCGAGCAGCGGGACGCGCTGCGGGCAAAGGCCGAGCAGCCGCCGCACGTGCTGGTGATGACGGCGACCCCGATCCCGCGCACCGTGGCGATGACCGTCTACGGCGACCTGGAGATCTCCACACTCTCCCAGTTGCCGCGCGGGCGGTCGCCGATCGCCTCGCACGTCGTACCCGCGGCGGAGAAACCGGCCTATCTGGACCGGGCCTGGCGGCGGCTGCGCGAGGAGGTCACCGCCGGTCACCAGGCGTACGTGGTCTGCCCGCGCATCGGTGACCAGGCGGCGACCGCCGAGGAGGTCGGCATGGCCGGCGAGGACGGTCGACGGCCCCCGCTGGCGGTGGCCGAGGTGGCGCCGCTGCTCGCCGAGGGACCGCTGCACGGGCTGCGGATCGGCGTACTGCACGGCCGGTTGCCGGCCGACGAGAAGGACTCGGTGATGCGAACCTTCGCCGCCGGTGAGCTGGACGTGCTGGTGGCGACGACGGTGATCGAGGTCGGGGTCGACGTGCCGAACGCCACCGTGATGATAGTGCTCGACGCCGACCGGTTCGGTGTCTCGCAACTGCACCAGTTGCGCGGCCGGGTGGGGCGGGGCTCGGCGGCCGGGCTCTGCCTGCTGGTCACCGAGGCGGTCGAGGGTACGCCGGCCCGGGAGCGGCTGGACGCGGTCGCCTCCACCACCGACGGGTTCCGGCTCGCCGAACTCGACCTGGAGCAGCGCCGCGAGGGGGACGTACTCGGGGCGACCCAGTCGGGGCGGCGCTCACACCTGCGGCTGCTCTCGCTGCTCCGCGACACCGACCTGATCCGGGACGCCCGGGTCGAGGCGATCGCCCTGGTCGAGGAGGATCCCGAGCTGGCGCGGCATCCGGCCCTGGCAGCCTCGGTGGCCGCACTGGTCGACGAGGAGCGTGCCGAGTACCTGGAGAAGGGCTGAGCCCTGGCGAAGGGCCTGAGACCCCGGAGCAGCGCCGAGGTCTGGGGCAGTGCCGAGGTCTGGGGCAGTGCCGATATCACCTGCGGAAACGCTGAGGGCGCGCCTACCGTTTCCGGTCGACGCGCCCTCAGGCGGTTGGTTCAGGTTTCGTTACTGCTACACCGGTCAGGCGGTGAAGGTCACCCGGCGGCGGCGAGCCATGATGAACAGGAACACGCCGATACCGAGCAGCACCAGCGCGCCCGCGGCGATGCCACCGGCGGCGGCACCCGTCACCGGGAGGCCGGGCTCTTCGCCACCGCCGCCGCCACCGCAGTCAGCCGGCTTCTCGAAGGTCGCCTCCAGCGGCTCCATGTCGAGCTCGGGGAAGACGATCGTCGCGGTGGTGCCCTTGCCCGCCTCGAAGGTAACCGTGGCCGGCTCCTCGTTGCCCGCGGGCACGGTCAGGGTCTTGGTCTCGCCCTCGTAGGTGACCTCGACCTTGACGGGGGTGTTGCCCTCCGGGTTCAGCACCCCGACGGCGTAGGTCTCGCAGTCGGAGGCGACAAGCACCTCCGGCAGCTCGCAGTCCTCGGGACGCTGCCAGCCACCCTTCTTGGTCTCGAAGCCCTCGGCGGTGACGACGATCTCGGCGGCGTGCTCGGCCGGCACCTCGACGGTGTCACCCTTGCCTGCGGCGACGGTGACCTTCTTGACCCACTCACCGGCGGTGATGGTGAATTCGACCGGGTACTTGCTGATCTCGCCGTCGTTGCTCAGGTTGACCGCGACGCTGCCGTCACAGCTCGACACGAAGTCGGCGGCCGGCTGCTGGCAGGCCTTGTTGCCGCCGTTGTACCAGCCCTGCGGGCCCTTCGACCGGTTGCCCGGCGCGCCCGGGCTGCCCAGCTTCTTGTCGCCGTAGCGCGGACCGCCCGCGACGATCTCCTCGATCACCTCGGACTCGTCGCCCCAGATCAGGTCGACCTGGGTGTTGCAGTCCGGGATCGGGACCTCAAGCTCGATCTTGTTGGTGCCGGCCTTGATGACGTCCGTGTCCTGCCCGTAGACGTACTGCGGGACGTCGAACTGCGGGCGCGGCGCGAAGTAGGAGACCAGGGTGAACGGCTGCGCGCCCTCGCCGCAGAGCGGCAGGGTGCCCTCCAGCTCGACCGTCGCCTTGCCACCCGGGCCGTCGAAGGTGTGCGTGAACTGCGCCTTGGCTGCGTCCACACAGACCGGCGGCTCCTCGCCACAGGTCTTCTTGCCGAGGTTGACCTTGCCGTCGCGGCTGTCGTTGGTGACGAGCTCCAGGACGGTCCTGCCGTTCTTGCTCCACTTCATCGACATCCGCAGCTTGGCCATGCCGGTCGTGGTGCCGGGGACCTTCTGGGTGACGACGATGGTGTCGTTCCTGCTGCCCTTCTTGCCGAGCACCGGCTGAACGGCGTCGGGGTTGCTGCCGCCGATCCTGGCGAGCGCCTTGCCCTCCTTGGTCACCACGTCCGTGTCCGGGGTGGCGGTGACGCCGAGGATGGTGGCGGTCTTGTCCCGCTCGCTGTGCGAGATGGTCCAGGTGATGACCTTTTCGTTGGACGCCGGTGGACAGACCACCGTGCCCGTGATCTCAGGGTGGTGGGCGCTCGCGGGCGCGGCCACGGAGAGTGTCGCGCCGAGGCCGAGTAGCGCGGCCCCGATGATGGCGAGCGGCCGCCGGAGCGGCAGCTTTGGACGGATCACGCGTGCTCCTGGGAGATGAGGGCGTCAGGGTACGACGTGGAATGACGAGCAAGGGCACCATTGGGGTGGCGCGCGACCTGCGAGAACTGCCTCTCCGACGTCGTTGGCCGGCAAGACGCAGCCGGCACAGCGCACGACCTTAGCGATTGGCGTGGTACAGGAACACCCTTCAGAGTCTTCTAACGATGATGTTGTCAATTCGAGATGATTGATACACAGGGGGTAGCAAAGCTATCTCCCACGGTGTGTGTGTCGTGTCTGTTCGTCCGTTGTCAGGTGACGAAAGGCCCTTGACCCGGACGGAAGAGTCCTGCCCGGTGTCCCAAAAGACGATCACCGCTGCCAGAAGGGGTGTGACCTGCCGCAGCGGTGGTCCGGCGGTCGCGTAGCGTCGGGGTCATGCGGAGGGCGGTGCGATGACCCGGATCGTGGCCGGAGTGCTCGGCGGCCGCCGGATCGCCGCGCCGCCCGGCGGGCGGACCCGGCCGACCAGCGACCGGGTCCGCGAGGCGCTGTTCAGCGCGGTCGAGGCGAGCACCGAGCTGACCGGGGCCCGCTTCGCCGACCTCTACGCCGGCTCCGGCGCCGTCGGCCTGGAGGCGCTCTCCCGGGGTGCTGCCGAGGTGTTGTTGGTCGAGTCCGATCCCCGGGCCGCCCGGGTCGTCCGGGAGAACCTCGCCGCGTTGCGCTCCACCCCGGCCAGCCCGGTCGCCGGCACGGCTCGGCTGGTCACCGCGAAGGTCGCACAGGTGCTCGCCACCCCGCCCGAGGGCGGGGCCTACGACGTCGTCTTCGCCGACCCGCCGTACGCCGTACCGGATTCGGAGCTGGCGCTGGTGCAGGCGGCGCTGCGCGACCACGGCTGGCTGGCCCCGGACGCCCTGCTGGTGCTGGAACGGTCCAGCCGCAGCGGGCCGGTCGACTGGGTGCAGGGAATCACTGCGGAGCGCAGCCGCCGGTACGGCGAGACCACTCTTTGGTACGGTCGCCGATCGTGAGACGTGCGGTCTGTCCCGGCTCCTTCGATCCGGTCACCAACGGTCACCTCGACATCATCGGTCGGGCGAGCCGGCTCTTCGACGAGGTGATCGTCGGTGTGTTGATCAACGAGTCCAAGCGCGGGCTGTTCACCGTCGACGAGCGGATCGACATGCTCCGCGACGTGAGTGGCTCCTACGGCAACGTCCGGGTGGAGTCGTTCCAGGGCCTGCTGGTCGACTTCTGCCGGACCCAGCGGGCCGGGGTGGTCGTCCGCGGTCTCCGGGCGGTCAGCGACTTCGACTACGAGTTGCAGATGGCCCAGATGAACATCGGGCTGGCCGGCGTCGAGACCCTCTTCATGCCCACCAGCCCGCTCTACTCCTTCCTCTCGTCCAGCCTGGTGAAGGACGTGGCGAAGTGGGGTGGGGACGTCTCGCCGCACGTACCGGACGTGGTCCGCGAGCGGCTGCGGGAGCGTCTGGTGCGTCCCGGCTCCTGACCGGCCGCGTCCGGGGGAGGGGACGACCGGGAGGGCGGCCCGGAGCCGACCGGGGCGAGTAACCGGGAGCCGACCGGGACCGGGTGGTCGGCGGGGAGCCGGGGCGCCGGCCGGCCGGACCGCGCCGGCGCACCACCGCACGAATACCGGCTGACCGGCGCCGGAGACCAGCTCGTCGGCGCCGGCGACGCGCCGTTTCCGGGTCGATCACCGACCGGGTACGGACGGCACCGCATCATTGGTTGAGCAGTAATCCGGTCCGACACCTCATCATGTATGTCGACCGACGTAACGACGGGAGTGAGGTACCGGTGGACCCGCTCGATCGCATAGACGAGATCATCGCCATGGTGGAGACGGCGCGCTCCGTCCCGATGTCCCGCAACAACGCCATGGTCGACCGCGCCGAGATGATCGGTGCCCTTGAGGAGCTGCGCGTCGAGCTGCCGGTCGAGCTGCGCCGGGCGGCGGCGCTGCTGGAGGAGCGCGACAAGATCATGGACGCCGGCAAGCGCGAGGCGGACCGGATCATCAGCGAGGGCGAGGCGGAGCACGCCCGGCTGGTCTCGGTCAACGAGATCACGGTCTCGGCCGAGCACGAGGGTGCCCGGATCATCGCGGAGGCCCGGGCCGAGGCCCAGCGGCTGCGCGAGGAGGTCGACGACTACGTCGACACGGCGCTGGCCAACTTCGAGCAGTTCCTGACCCGGGCACTCGCCTCCATCGAGCGCGGGCGGGACAAGATGCACGCGCTGCGGGAGATCGGCACCTTCGTGGGCGAGGAGAACGAGCGCCCCCTGCCGTTCTGAGACGGATGTCGTTTTCGTCGATCCGGCCAGGGCCGGGACCGGCCGGTTCCGGCGGGCTCGCCCCGGTTCGACGCTAAGGCCGCTGCTCAGGTAACCTGTTACGTCGGCCTCGCACAGGCCGGAGTCTGACTATGCCCAAACATCTGCCGACCCATCTCAACCCCAGGTCGCCGCTGGTCCTCGACACGAGGGAGCTGCCGCGCCGACCTGGCGTGTTGCGTACGGTCAATCGGACGGTGGCGGCACCGGCGGACCTCGGCGTGGAGCTGATCGGCGTGCCGGAGGGCGCGGACCTGAGCCTCGATCTGAGGCTGGAGTCGGTGTCCGAGGGCGTACTCGTCTCGGGGACCGTCACCGGTCCGATCGAGGGTGAGTGCGGCCGTTGCCTGCGCCCGATCACGGACTCGCTGGTCGTCCCGATCCAGGAGCTGTACGCCTACGCGCACAGCACCACGGACGAGACGACCGACGAGGACGAGGTGGGCCGGATGCAGGGCGACCTGATCGACCTGGAACCGGCACTGCGGGACGCGGTGGTGCTCGCACTGCCGACCAACCCGGTGTGCCGGGAGGACTGCCCAGGACTGTGCCCCGAGTGTGGGGTGCATTGGGACGAGCTGCCGGCTGGGCACAGCCACGAGCAGATCGACCCGCGCTGGGCGGGCCTGTCGCAACTGACCCGTCAAGAGGAGTAGGAAGAACCGTGGCCGTCCCCAAGCGCAAGATGTCGCGCAGCAACACCCGGTCCCGCCGGGCGCAGTGGAAGACCACGGCGGTCGCGACCGTGGCCTGCCCGCAGTGCAAGTCGCCGAAGCTGCCGCACGCGGCCTGCAGCGTCTGCGGCACCTACAACGGCCGCCAGGTCATCGAGGTCTGATCCCCTGGAACTCGAGTGACGCCACCGACCTCCGGTCGGGCGGCGCACCCGCCCTGGCGACTGCCCGGTGCACCGGCTCCCGCCGACGCCGACCGACCCCGGTCGGCCGGCGTTCCCGTGGAGCCGGGCACCGTGCGGATCGCCGTCGACCTCCTCGGCGGGGACGAAGCTCCCGACGTCGTGGTTGACGGCGCTCTGCGGGCGTTCGGCGCTGATCCCGATCTGTGTTTCCTGCTCGTCGGCCCCGCCGAGGTGGCCGACGAGCTGATAGCTGCGCTTCCATCCGCGGAGCGGGACCGGGTCGCCGCCCGGCCGGTCCGCGACGCGGTCACGGTGAGCGGTCACTCCGCTGCGATCGTCCGCTCGGAGAACACCATCCAGGCCGCCGTGGCGGCCGTCCGGGAGGGTACGGCCGACGCGGTCGTCTCCGCCGGTGCCACCGGCGCGACCGTGACTGCCGCCGTGCTCGGCTTCGGCCGCTGGCCCGGCGTACGCCGGCCGGCGCTCGTCGCCACCCTGCCCGCCCTCGGCGGCCCGGTGGTGCTGCTCGACGTCGGCGGCTCCCTGGAGGCCCGACCGGCCACCCTGGCCCGGCACGCCGTGCTCGGCGCAGCCTTTGCCGCGGTCACGCACGAGGTGCGCAGGCCCCGGGTCGGGCTGCTCTCCATCGGCACCGAATCGGGCAAGGGTGACCGGACCCGGCGCGCCGCCGATCCGGCCCTGGCCGGGCAGGCGCTGCCGGCCGACGCCCGCTACGTGGGCCTGGTCGAGGGGTACGACGTGGCGTTCGGTAGCCGGGCGGACGTGGTCGTCACCGACGGGTTCACCGGCAACATCCTGCTCAAGGGGATCGAGGGCGCGTACGCGATGGCCGGTGGCCCACCGGCCGGCGGTGGGGCGCCCCGGGCGGCCGTGCTGCTCGGGGTGGCCGGCGCCGTGGTGGTCTGCCACGGCGCGGCCCGGGACGACGACGTCGCCTCGGGGATCGCGCTCGCCGCCCACCTGCACCGCCGCCGGACGATTCCGGCGATGTCGGCGCTGCTCGCCGACTCCACCGTGACCGGTCGTGCGCCCGATCGTGAGGTGCCGGCGTGAGTGGCGGAACGAACCAGCTCAGGACCTGGTTCCGGGACGCCCGTCGGCTCCCGTGCCGGGTCCGTGACGTCTGCCGACGGCGCGGGGGAGACGCCCTGGACGTGCGTGGCGCGCGTGTCGGCCATCGGCACCGCACGCACGTCAGCCAGCGGGGCAGCGAGTGCATCAGCCAGCTCAGTCGCCGGGGTCGTGGCGGCGACGGGCGAAGCGAGGAGACGGCATGACCAAGGAGAAGCGGCGGCGGCCGCCGATCACGCATCTGGAGGCGGCGTTCGGGGTCGCCCTGGACCCGGAGCTGCTGGAGCGGGCCCTGACGCACCGGTCGTTCGCGTACGAGAACGGCGGCCTGCCCACCAACGAGCGGCTGGAGTTCCTCGGCGACTCGGTACTCGGCGTCGTGATCACCACGGCGCTCTTCCACAACCACCCGGATCTCCCCGAGGGACAGTTGGCGAAGTTGCGGGCCAGCGTGGTCAACATGCGTGCCCTGGCCGACGTCGCGCGGCGGCTCGGGCCGGCCGGGCTCGGCCCGTACCTGCTGTTGGGCAAGGGCGAGGAGAGCACCGGTGGCCGGGACAAGGCGAGCATCCTCGCCGACACCCTGGAGGCGCTGCTCGGGGCGATCTATCTCCAGTACGGACTGGACACCGTCGCCATCGTCATCCACCGGCTCTTCGACCCGCTGATGGCGGAGTCGGCCGGCCGGGGCGCGGCGCTGGACTGGAAGACCAGCCTCCAGGAGTTGACCGCCGCGCTCGCGCTCGGCGTGCCGGAGTACCGGATCGACGAGGCGGGGCCCGACCACGCCAAGACCTTCACCGCGTGGGTGGTGGTGGCCGGCCGCAAGTACGGGGGAGCCGACGGCCGCAGCAAGAAGGAGGCGGAGCAGCGGGCCGCCGAGGCGGCCTGGCGGACCCTCTCCGAACAGCAGAACGCGTCAGTTGTCGCCGCCGCGTCATCCGAGACCTCCGGAGCCACCGGAGCGCCGACAACGCCCGCCGCCGCGCCAGCCGAGCCGGGCTCCGGCGGGCCGGCCGTCGCGCCCTCCGGCGCGCCGGTCGATCCGAACGGCCGCATCCCGGGTACGGCAGCGGGCGCCGTGCCGGACTGAACGAAGGTGGTACATGCCTGAGCTGCCCGAGGTGGAGACGGTCCGGGAAGGGCTGTCCCGCTGGGTGACGGGTCGGCGGATCGCAGCCGTCGAGGTGCGGCACCCGCGTGCCGTGCGCCGGCATCTCCCCGGTGCCGGGCACTTCGCCGAGGTGCTCGCCGGGCGGACGATCCTGGGCGCCCGCCGTCGCGGAAAATATCTCTGGTTGCCGTTGGACAGCGGCGACGCGGTCGTCGGACACCTGGGGATGTCCGGGCAGCTGCTGGTCCGGCCGACCGAGGCGGCCGACGAGATCCACCTGCGGATCCGGTTCACCTTCGACGACGGCGGGACCGACCTGCGCTTCGTCGACCAGCGCACCTTCGGCGGGCTGGCCGTCTCCGAGAGCGGCGCGACGCTGCCGTCCGAGATCGCGCACATCGCCCGGGACCCGATGGATCCCGAGTTCTCCGACGCCGCCTTCGTGGCCGCCGTACGTCGCCGGCGTACCGAGATCAAGCGGGCGCTGCTCGACCAGACCCTGATCTCGGGCGTCGGCAACATCTACGCCGACGAGGCGCTGTGGCGGGCCGGCCTGCACGGGGTACGACCGACGGAGGCGCTCACCGCTCCGGCGGTCACCCGGCTGCTCGGCCACGTCCGGGACGTCCTCGGCGAGGCGATCACGCAGGGCGGCACCAGCTTCGACGCCCTCTACGTCAACGTCAACGGCGAGAGCGGCTACTTCGACCGCGAACTCAACGTCTACGGCCGGGAGGGCCTGCCGTGCCGGCGGTGCGGTACGCCGATCCGGCGGGAGGCGTTCATGAACCGCTCGTCGTTCAGCTGCCCCCGGTGCCAGCCCCGGCCGCGCGGGGTACGACCGGCCCGCTGACCCGTCACGGCGGCAGGCAGGTGTCCCGGCGTACCCCGAGGTCGCGGTCCTTGCGGATCGAGCTGAGGCCGTAGCCGACCGCGGTGGTGCAGAAGTCCGCCGTGGACCCCTGGTATTCGACGTGGAAGACCGGCTTGCCGGCCTGGGTGAACGGCGCGAGCCGGGCGCACTCCGTACGCCGGACGCACTCCTCGTTGACCGCGAAGTCGAAGTACGGCTCCAGGGCCAGCACCTGGTCGATGTCGTTGCCGAGGCCCGGCGCCAGGCTCGCCTGCCGGGCCAGGTCGGCGACCCGGCGGTTGAAGGTGAGCTGGTCGTCGAAGGTCAGTGGAAAGCCGGACCGCTGCGCGTAGCCGTCCATCCCGACCGGCAGGACGGCGACGAACCCCTTGCCCCGGCAGAGCCGGAACCGGTCGGCGAGCACCGGTTCCAGCGCCGACCACTGCCGGATGTCCAGCCACCGGCCGCGGGGTGCGCCCGCCGGCTGTCCCGGCACCCGGGCCGGCGCACCGAGCACGGCGGCCGGAATGCGCGTCGCGTCCGGGCGGGACTCCTGGTGGACGCCGGCGTCGACGTGGCAGACCAGGCGGCGCCCGTCGGCCCGCAACCGCCGCGCTGCCTCCAGCGACGTCCGGAACCCGTCGAGTACGTAGACCTGGGCGTCGACGGTGCTGTCGAGCGGGCCGGTGAGCTGCCACTGCCAGCTTGGCGTCTGCCCGCCGGGCCACGGCGGCACCGGGGTGGACCGGTCCGGCAGGAGTCGGCACCCCGGGGTCGCCAGCAGCAGGGCGGTGACGAGCAGGCCGGCGCTCCGGCGTATTCCGGGCACCTCATCCCGCAGCGCTCAGCACGACCGCGCACCCCCCTCGTACGGGCCCAACGATCGGGCCCGGGCCCGGGGCACGGGTCGGCCGGCGGGTCGGCCTCAGGCGGCCGAGCCGAACATCTGGGTCCAGTAGAGCCGCCCGTCGGGCCCGGTGGCGACCCCGACGCCCATCGCCCTGGCATCGCAGTTGAGAATGTTGGCCCGGTGCCCGGAGCTGTTCATCCAGCCCTCCATCACGGCGGCGGCGTCGCGGTAGCCCATGGCGACGTTCTCGCCGATCGGCCGGTCGTAGCCGGCCCGCCGGGCACGTTCGACGAAGTCGCTGCCGTCACTGCCGGTGTGCGACATGTTGGTGTTCTCTGCCTGGTCCTGGCTGTGCAGCCGGGCCGCCTCGGCGAGATCGCTGTTGATCACCACCGCGGCGCAGCCGTTGGCGGCGCGTTCGCGGTTGACGATCGTCAACACCTGCGTCTCCTGGCTGCTGCTGCCCGCCCCGCTGGCTCCCGACCCGGGCCCGGAACCCGAGCCGCCGGGGGTACGCCGGGCGGGTGGAGCGGACGTCCGGGCCGGCCTGGGCGCGGTCGTGGTGACCCTGGGCTTCGGGGAGGTACGGGTGGCGGTCGGGGTCGTGGTCGGGCCGGGAGTCTTCTCGTCGACGTCCGCAGGTTCCGGTGTCGTCAGGTCGATCGGCTCCTCCGGGCCGGCCGCCTCGACCGCCGGCTCGTTGCCCCTGGCGTCGGCCGGCGCATCGGTGAGGCTGGCCGGTAGCAGCGCGGCTCCGGCGCCGATGACGCCGAGCAGCGCGGTGACCGCCACGCCCAGTCCGATCGGGCCGCGCAGCGAGGTCGGCCTGCGGTGCCGGCCGGCGCCTGCCCGGTCGGGCCGCTCGTCGTCCCCGCCGCCCTGGACGCTGCTCCAGCCGGGGTACGCGCGGGACGGGGCGGCGTACGCGCCGGACCGGTCGGCGTGCCCGACGACCGTCCGGTCGCCCCTCCGGTCTTGCTCGCCGCCCCGGCCGTGTTCGCCCCGGCCGTGTTCGCCCCGGCCGTGTTCGCCCCGGCCGTGTTCGCGGCGCCGGATGCCCCGATCGTCGTGCCGGAACGGGGGCGGATCATCCGGACAGCCGGCGCGATCGGCCGGGTCGGCACGACCGGCGGGCGGGCTGGGCCAGTCGGCGCCATCCTCCCAGTCGGCCTGTTCGCTCCACCCCTGCACGCGACGCCTCCACTGATTCCGGAACCCGGGCCACTGCTCCCGGGGCCTCGGGCCACCGCTCCCGGGAGCCTCTGCTTCCGAGACGTTCCCGGGGCCACTGCTCCCGAGATCTTCGGCCATGGCCTGATCACTGTCCGTGCGGACGCTACGCGGGCCCTCCGGCCAGGGGCAACGTGGCTAAGGAAGAAATAAGGGGGGACCCATCGGCGGGATTACGCCGTTGGCCAGGGCTCTTGCTGATCCAGACATGGACCGGGGATAGACTGTGGTCGTCCGGACAGCGTCCTGTTCGTGCCGCTGCGGCAGCTCTCGGTCAGCGAGTGGTTGACGGCACAGGTGGCTCACGCCCGGTGAAACTTGACTACGCCGGGACAGCGGCACACTATGTAAGTGTCGCCAGTCGCGCCCGACCGTGCCCGCGTTTCCGCGCGGGCGGGCAGTCGCGTACGAGTTGGGCGCGCGTTGGCCGGCCTTTCCGGCAGCGCATTACAAGGAGACGATATGGCGAAGGCCCTCTACGGCCACGTCGGTGCGGCGCCAGACCGGCGCCTTCTCGACGAGGTCACCCGACTGCGTGCCAGGGTTCAGGCACTGGAGTTCGAGACAACGCGGTTGCGTGCCGAGAACGATCGGCTCGCGGCGGCGGCGGCCGAGGCAGACGACCTGCTGCGGCTGGCCGAGCCCGCGCTGACCTGAGCTTCGGGCGCCGGGTGACCGGCGCCCCGCCTGGACAACTGAATCGCACCAGAAAACGCGCGCCGACACATCCGTGACGGCGCGCAGTTCTGTTCCCGGCGCTGCCGCACTCTCCTTCCCCGGGATCACGTCTCCTTCCCGGGGCCATGTCCCGGGGCCACATCCGAGCCGACAGCCGTTCTGCCACCCGAACGGCCGTTGAACGCTGTGCGGACGGTTTTCGGCGATCCGATACGCTGGGCGAGGCGTGCCACGTCGGGCATGACGCCCAGCCCCGGGTTACTCTGCGGGTTGACCAGCCCCCACCGCCGGGGGCAAGCAGTCTCCGCCGGGCCGGGCCGGGCCGCGGCCGAGCGGCTGACGATCCGGTCGTGGCGGTGCCGGACCGGGAGCGGGACGGACCGGGAAGGCTGAGTCTGCCCGGCGGTCGCGCCGGACGAGGATCGGGAACGTGTATCTCAAGAGCCTGACCGTGAAGGGCTTCAAGTCCTTCGCCTCCAGCACGACCTTCAAGCTGGAGCCGGGGATCACCTGCGTGGTGGGTCCCAACGGCTCGGGCAAGTCGAACGTGGTCGACGCGATCGCCTGGGTGCTCGGCGAGCACAGCGCCAAGGCGCTGCGCGGCGGCAAGATGGAGGACGTGATCTTCGCCGGCACCGCCGGCCGGGCGCCGCTGGGCAGGGCCGAGGTCACCCTGACGATCGACAACACCGACGGTGCGCTGCCGATCGACTACACCGAGGTGTCGATCACCCGCCGGATGTTCCGGTCCGGGGAGAGCGAATACGAGATCAACGGGGACTCCTGCCGACTCCTCGACATCCAGGAACTCCTCTCCGACTCCGGCATCGGCCGGGAGATGCACGTCATCGTCGGGCAGGGCCAGCTCGACGCCGTGTTGCACGCCAAGCCGGAGGACCGGCGGGCCTTCATCGAGGAGGCGGCCGGGGTACTCAAGCATCGCAAGCGCAAGGAGAAGGCGCTGCGCAAGCTCGACGCGATGCAGGTCAACCTGAACCGGCTGACCGACCTCACCGCCGAGCTGCGCCGCCAGCTCAAGCCGCTGGGCCGGCAGGCCGAGGTGGCCCGGCGGGCCCAGGGCATCCAGGCCGACCTGCGGGACGCCCGGCTGCGGCTGCTCGCCGACGACCTGGCCACGCTCCGCTCGACCCTGGACAAGGAGATCGCCGACGAGGCGGCCCTGCGGCAGCGCCGCGAGCAGGTCGAGGCGGAGCACGCCGAGGTGCAGTCCCGGCTCGGCGAGCTGGAGGCGGCGCTGGCCTCCGACGCCCCGCTGCTCGCCCGTGCCCAGGAGACCTGGTACGCACTCTCCGCGCTCACCGAGCGGTTCCGCTCCACCGAGCAGCTGGCCCGGGAGCGGCTCCGGCACCTCAGCACGACCCCCGACGACGAGCGCCCCGGCCGCGACCCCGACCGGCTCGACGCCGAGGCCGAGGAGGTCCGCGCGCACGAGGAGGAGCTGCGTGCCGCCCTCACCGAGGACCAGGTGCGGCTGGCCGAGGCGGTGGAGAGCCGCCAGCAGCTCGAACGGCAGCTCGCCGAGGCCGAACGGGCGCTTGTCGCCGCCGCCAAGGCGATAGCCGACCGGCGGGAGGGGCTGGCGAAGCTGACCGGGCAGGTCAACTCGGCGCGGGCCCGTACCGGATCGGCGGCCGAGGAGATCGCACGGCTCGCCGCCGCGCACGCCGACGCGCAGCTGCGGGCCGAGGAGACCCAGGCCGAGCTGGACGCCGTCGCCGAGCAGTCCTCGGAGGCGGACCGGGACAACGCCGAGCTGGACGCCCGGCACGCCGAGGCGGTCGCCGCGCAGGAGGAGGCGGCGGCCCGGGTGCGTACCCTCTCCGACGCCGAACGGGCGGCGGAGAAGGACGCGGCGACCTGGAAGGCCCGGGAAGAGGCGCTGGCGATGGGGCTGCGCCGCAAGGACGGCGCCGGTGCGCTGCTGGCCCGCGCCGACCAGGTGCCGGGGCTGCTGGGCGGGCTGGCCGGGATGCTGACCGTGGCCCCCGGGCACGAGGCCGCGCTCGCCGCCGCGCTCGGCTCGCTCGCCGACGCGGTCGCGGTCGCCGGGGTGGACGAGGCGGCCGAGGCGATGCGCTGGCTGCGGATCCAGGACGCCGGCCGGGCCGAGCTGCTGGTCGGCGGCCAGGCCGGACCGGGCATGATCGGCTCACCGGACGCGCTCCGCCCGGCCCTGCCGGCCGGGGCACGCTGGGCACCGGACCTGGTCGGCTGCCCCGACGACGTCCGCCCGGCGGTGCACCGGGCGCTCCGCGACGTGGTGCTCGTCGACACGCTGGAGACCGCGACCCGGGTGGTGGCCGGCAACCCCGAACTCCGGGCGGTCACCGCCGACGGTGACGTGCTCGGCGGCTATGCGGCGGCCGGCGGCGCGGCGAAGGCGCCGAGCTTCATCGAGGTGCAGGCCGCCGTCGAGGAGGCCCGCACCAACCGGGCCGCCGCCGAGCAGACCATCGCCGAGCTGCGCGACCAGCTCGGCGAGGCGCGCGAGGAGGCGGCCGAGCGCAAGCAGGCGGTCGTCGCCGCGGCGGCGGTGAAACGGGACGCGGAGGGGCAGCGCAACGCCGCCGCCCGCCGGCTCGCCGAGCTGGGCGCCGCCGCCCGGTCCGCGAAGGCGGAGATGGACCGGCTCGCCGAGTCGCGCGGCCGGGCCGAGCAGGCGCGGGAGCGGGATCTCGCCGGCCTGGCCGAGCTGGAGGAGCGGCTCCGGCTCGCCGAGGCGACCCCGGTCGACGCCGAGCCGTCGACCGAGGAACGGGACGAGCTGGCCGCGTACCTGCCGCAGGCCCGGCAGAACGAGATGGAGGTGCGGCTCGCGGTGCGTACCGCCGAGGAGCGGGTCGCCTCGATCGCCGGCCGCGCCGACTCGCTGGCCCGGCAGGCCGCCGCCGAGCGGGCCGCCCGGGAGCGGGCCGCCGCCCGCAGGGCGGCGCGGGCCCGGGGCGCGGCCATCGCCCGCGCCGTCGAGTTCGGCGCCCGCGAGGCGCTGACCCGGCTCGCGGTCTCGCTGGCGGCGGCCGAGCAGACCCGGGACGCCGTGGCGCAGGCCCGCTCCGCACGCGAGGCCGAACTCCAGGAGGTACGCGGCGCGGCCAAGCGGCTCGGCGCCGACCTGGAGCGGCTGACCAGCGCGGTGCATCGGGACGAGGTCGCCCGGGCCGAGCAGCGGCTGCGGATCGAGCAGCTGGAGGCGAAGGCGGCCGAGGACTTCGGGCTCGACGTGGAGGCCCTGATCGCCGAGTACGGCCCCCGGCAGCCCGTCCCGCCAAGCCAGGCGGAGATCACCGCCGCCGAGCGGGACGAGCGGCCGGCGCCCGAGCCGGTGCCGTTCGACCGGCCGGTGCAGGAGAAGCGCGCCGCCAAGGCGGAACGCGAGCTGGCGCTGCTCGGCAAGGTCAACCCGCTGGCCCTGGAGGAGTTCGCCGCCCTGGAGGAGCGCTACAAGTTCCTCTCCGAACAGCTCGAAGACCTCAAGGCGACCCGCCGGGATCTGCTCACCGTGGTCAAGGATGTCGACGACCGGATCCTGGAGGTCTTCGCCAGCGCCTACCACGACACCGCGCGGGAGTTCGAAGAGGTATTTACGGTGCTCTTCCCCGGCGGTGAAGGGCGGCTCGTGCTCACCGACCCGGAGGACCTGCTCACCACCGGTGTCGAGGTCGAGGCCCGGCCGCCGGGCAAGAAGATCAAACGGCTCTCGCTGCTCTCCGGCGGCGAGCGGTCGCTGACCGCCGTCGCGATGTTGGTGGCGATCTTCCGGGCCCGGCCCAGCCCGTTCTACATCATGGACGAGGTCGAGGCGGCGCTCGACGACGTCAACCTCGGCCGGCTGATCACTCTGATGGCCCAGTTGCGGGAGAAGAGCCAGTTGATCGTCGTCACCCACCAGAAGCGGACGATGGAGGTGGCCGACGCGTTGTACGGCGTGACCATGCGCAGCGGCGTGACCCAGGTGATCAGCCAGCGACTCGCCAACGAGGAGGAGTGATGCCGCGCGAGCGGGCCACGGCCCTGCTGGTGGACCTCGACGGGGTGCTGCGCCGCTGGGACCCGGCGGCCACCGCCGCCGTCGAACGCCGGCACGGCCTGCCGGCCGGCGCCCTCTACGAGACCGCGATGCGCTGGTCGCTGCTGCAACCGGCGGTCACCGGACGGCTCAGCCACGCCGACTGGCTCGCCGGAGTCACCGACGCGCTGGCCGAGACCGCCGCTGGAGCGGACCGGGCCGAGGCGGTGGACCGGGCCGAGGCGGCGGTGCGGGCCGAGGCGGTGGACCGGGCCGAGGCGGCGGTGCGGGCCGAGGCGGCGGTGCGGGAGTGGCAGGCCGACCGGGGCACCGTGGACCCGGAGGTGCTGGCCTTCGTCCGGGAGGTCCGGGCGGCCGGGATCCGGGTCGGGCTGGCCAGCAACGCCACCGACCTGCTCGACGCCGACCTGGTCCAGCTCGGCCTGACCGGCGAGGTGGACGTGGTGGTCAACTCCTCGGCGCTGGGAGTGGCGAAGCCGAGCCGGGAATACTTCGAGCAAGCCTGCCTGGCCCTCGGCACCCCGCCGCCCCAGGTGCTCTTCGTCGACGACGAGGACCGGTCGGTGCGCGGGGCCCGGGTCGCCGGGCTCTCGGCGTACCGGTGGAACGGGCCGGCGGACCTGCGGTATCTGCGGGCCGCGCTGGCGTTCTGATCGTCGGGCCGTGCTGTCGCGGCGCCGCCACCGAATCGGTGGCGGCGCCGCGGGCAGGAGGGTCAGCGCCTGCCGTTGTAACTGAGGATGTACAAACCGAAGTCGCGGTCGCTGGCCAGCACATACTCGCGACCGTGTCGCTGGATGACCTGGACGCCCCAGAAGTTGTTGCCGCCCTCGTCGATGAAACTGCCCACCTCTTTGATCTTGCCGCCCTTGACACTGATGACCCGGAAGCCCGCGTTGTAGTACGACAGGTATGCCAGGTGCGAGGTCTGCGCCGAGGCGGCCACCTCGTGGATGGTCTGGTCGCCGAACCCGGAAGCATAGGCGGGGTCCATGCCCTCCCGCACGGCGTAGGTGTCCAGCTCCCGCAGCTTGCCGGTCCCGTTTCGGTACAGATGCAGGTAGCCCCACCCGTCAAAGGTGGCGGCCAACGTAACGGTGTCACCGGTCGTGCCGATCGGCACCGGCAGTTGGGTGGAACCCGTCTGGCAGGCGGCCTCGTCGTAGCCTGCTTCAGCGTCCACCATGGACAGGCCACCTAGCCGGTTGACGAAGAAGAACGGCTTGGTCGCCTCAACGGACGGAGTGACCAGCGCACCGCAGCCGTTCCCCGGCCCGGTCCGGTTGAACACGACGGTGCCCGCGTACCCGCGAGACTCCACGTTGGCTGCCATCTCGGTGAAGGCGCAGCCGCCCCGCTCGACGAGCGCGACGTACGGCCCGCCGGTGGCCGGTGCCGGCTCCGGTGGCGCCGCGTTGCAGCCGAGGCCGACGAAGATCACCGTACCGGCGAGGCTGCCGCCGGTGGGCAGTTGCGCGCTGCCGGCCTGGACCGCCCGGAAGTCGCCGCCGTCGTCGCTCACGACCCGGATCCTGGTCGGCCCGAAATCCTCGTCCGTGGTCAGGATGTACTTCCTGTTGTCCATGAACTCGGCGTAGTGCCCGTTGCCCTCCGGACCGAGCGCCACCCCGTTGGTCTCGAGCAGCTGCGGGTCGGGGAAGGTGAAATCGGTGTCGGCGACGTACTTCGGGCGGGCCGGGTCGGTCACGTCGAGCACCAGGTAGCCGGCGTCCCAGACGGACAGCAGCATCAGCTGCCGGTTTCCGTGCTTGCGGACCACCACATCGTGGAAGAAGACCGTGTCCAGGTCGACGCCGGTCTGCAGGATCTGGGGGAACACCGTGGTCAGATCGATGTCGATGACCTGCACCGGGTGCCGTGGATCGGTGATGTCGAAGATCGGCAGCATTGGCGTGCTGCTGTCCGGGAGCACGATGTAGGCCTTGCTGTTGCGCCCCGAGCCGGTCTGCCACATGAACGTGCTGTGGGCCGTGCGCGCCCGGGTCGTTACTCCCGGCTCGGCCGCGCCGAAGCCGTTGGCGAGCACCACGGGGTGCAGGGGATCACTGACGTCGACCAGGGTCGCGCCACCCACGGCGGGCGGTGCCGTCGCCTCGGCGCACAACTCGTTGCTGTACGACAGGACGTCGCCGGAGAACGCTGGCGTGCGGAAGCGGATCGGCTGGACCCCTTCGCCGACGAACGAGCCCGGCGACGCCGCGATGAAGCCGACCTGCCGCGGACGGCGCAGGTCAGCGATGTCCATGACGTAGACGCCGCCCTCGCACGGACTGCTGTTGTAGGCGCCGAGATATGCGTAGTTGCCGAGCACGCCGACATCGGAGACGATGCCCTCCCGGGCATTGTTGACCTTTGCCTTGCCGACGAGGGTGACGTCTCTGCGGCCGGCGTCGAGGTGGCCACGCTGGCCACCGTGCTGGTGGCCGTCGACGACAACACCGCCGTCATCGAAGATCGTCGCATTGTCGGCGCCGGCCGGTCCGACGGTCAGGCCGGCCGTGACAAGGACCACGGAGAGTAGGATCGCGCCTCGGCGCGGTTGCCGCATCATAAGATCACATCCGATCGGGCAGGTCAGCCGACACAGAACTTGGCGGACCCGTCACCGGCTCCGTCAACAGTGCCGCTGACCTCCCGACCGTGCCGACCCCGTCGGGGGCGAGTGCGGCCCGGGGCGGTCGCGGCTGTCATCTCGCAAGCTGTTACACCTGGATCTCGTCCTTGGTGGACATTGTCATGCCAGGCGGTGCGGCAGAGCAATGGCGGGGACTCACCATCTTCAGCGTCATCGCTACCGCACCACGACGGTGAACTCCGCGGTACGCACCTGCCCGTCGACCTGAAAGTCAAAAAACACCCGAAACCGGCCGGGGCTCGGCGCCACGAGCCAGAACTTGACCGCACCGCCGGTCGTCGGCGTCGGCGCCAGCAGTTCCTCCGGATGCGCGTGCACGTACCCGAGGTCGCCCTCGCGCATCACGACCAGGTGGCCGTACGAGCCGAGGTAACGCTGGAGGTGGGCTACTGGCACGCCGTTACCGAACACCCGAAACAACAGCGGCCGGGCCATGCCCACCTGCGGCGTACCCTCCAGAGTCACGGCAAACCCATCGACGGTGGACTCGCGAGCCACGGCGGGCAGTGCGCGCGGCCGGTAGTCTCCGGGCACTGCCAGGTCGATGGAGAGCGTCCTGGCGATCTGGGCGCCGGTCGGGTCGACGGCCACGAAGTCCGCGAACACCCGCCACACGCCGGGGTGGGGGAGGGTCAGGTCAACACTCCAGGTGCCGTCCGGTGCCATCGTCGGATGCAGGTGCTGGTAGCCGGAGAGGTCCCGGCGGGCGACGATCAGGTGCATCGGCTTGTCGTGTGCGATCGCGAAGGTCGTCGCGGGCTTCCGGTCGGGGCCGTCAATCCGAAACCGCCAGGTGGTCGGTGTGCCCGCCGAGAGGGACATCGACTCCGCTGCGAAGGTGTAGCCACCATCACTGACGGCGAGTCCGCCGACCTCGGTGCGGATGCTTGGCGCACCTACCGCGGCATGGTCATGCGCCATGCCACTGGCGCCGCCGTTCCCGGGACCGGCGGGCTGGCCTACCGTGGGCGAATCCGGGTCTCCGACAGACCCGCCGAGCGCGAAGCCGGCGATGAGCGCAAGCACCAGTCCACCGACGAAGACGATCACACGATTCGACCCCCAGAATCGGTCCTCCGGAGCCGCACGACTCGTCCCTACCGTCGGCGGCTCGGCCACCGGCACCGACCAGCGCGCGGCTCGCCTCGTCAACGCCATCGGACCCTCCTCGACCTCTGCTGCCGGTGCGTCGCCACGCAGGGCCCGTCCCCGGCCCAGTGCCGCAATCGACGCGAGGACCGGCAACCAGTCCAGGACGTCATCTCCCCTGCGGCGACGGTGTCGTCCAGGACGCCTGTCGGCGCAATGGTGCCAGGTTGCCGTCAGACCTGCGCGTACCGCTCGTGGCCCTGTCGATCGGCCGGAACTGGCATTCGCCGGGCCAGGGTGAGTCAGCCGGAGACGCCGGGACCGGCCTGACGGCGGGCCGCGACGACCACGGCGACATTCTCCAGCCAGCGGGCCATCGTCTCGTCGTACGCCGGGTCGCGTTCCTCGACGGCGTTCGCCGCGGCCAACCAGCTCGCGGCGAGCGCGGCCTGCTCCGGCGTCGGCAGCGGTTCCGGCAGGGTGACCGCGTATCCCGTGCCGCCCCGGCGGACGATCTCGGCCAGGAAGGTCAGCGACCGGGGATGGGTGCCGAGCCGGTCTGCCGCGAGCGCCGCCGCCACCGTCACCTCGCCGGGCGGCGGGCCGCCACTCCGCAGCCCGGCCGTCAGCGCCGACGGTACGTCGATGGCCCGCAGCTCGTCCTCGCCGATCCTCGGATAGCTCATCGTCGTCCTTACCCGGGCAGCCGGACGCTTGTGAGTTCGTTCGGCACGCCGCCGCCGATCGAGTCGAGGTTGCCGTCGACGAAGTCGTCCTCGTGCACCCAGACCGTGTAGCCCCACGGGTTGTATACCTGCAACCGGTCACCATCGTGGCCGATGACCAGCATCTGGTGTCCGCCGCTGTCGTCGTGGCTGGAGAACGGCACCGCATGCCCCTCGTCGACCGCTCGTTCGATCTCCGGCAGCACCGCGCGGCGCTCGTCGGCGTTGTCGACGGCCCGGTTCTCGTAGTCGACGCCGGTCCGGGCGCCGATCTCCTCGTCGGCGATCGTCTCGGACTGGTCGTTGCTCATCCCGTCGCTGCCGAGCACCGGCAGATCCTGATACCAGGAGCGACCGCCGTCGTAGACGCGTACCTGCTCGTCGCGGAGGCGTTCGGCGAACGCGGCACCGTTGTCGTAGGCCGGGTCGCCCGGGTGGCCGCCGGTGGTGAGCTGGAGGGCGTAGAGGGGGTCGACGTCGGCCCGGGCGGTGACCGTGGAGGACGCCACGCAGGTCGGGTACTGCCCCTGCGTCCACTCCGTGCCGTCGAAGACCGTGTCCCGCTGCAGCCCGGTCGGCATGGGGCCGCCGGCGGCAAGCGGGCTGAGGTGGTCGCGCAGCCAGGCCGGGTCGTTCCCGTACGGGCCGATCAGCCCGTCGAACTCGGCGATCCTGTCGAGGTCGTAGCCGGCGGCGAGGGCGCGCATCAGGTAGGCCCGGTGCTCCGGGCTGCCCGCCCCGGCCAGCAGCGCCGCCAACCGGGCCCGGTCGGCCTCGCTCAGCGCGGCGAGCCGGTCGGCCGCCCGGTCGGCCATCGAGGCCGACAGGATCGCCGAGTCCATGCCGGTGCCGGTGCTGCCCGCGTCGGTCAGCAGTAACTCGTCCAGGGCGGGGAGCGGCGAGTCCGCCAGCCGCTGCAACCGGGCCTGCGAGGCGAGGTCGTGAAAGGTGCTGCTGGTCTCCTGGGACGACTCCTGCGCGGCGGCGTGCGCGGTGACCCGTTCGGCCATTGCGCCCTTGGCGAGCTGGTGGGCCCGGTACATCGTGTCGCCGTCGTAGTGGAGCGGGTCGGTGAAGGGCCCGGCCGTGACCTCCTCGGTCAGGTCGTACGCCTCGCGTAGCGGGGTGAGGGCGGCGGCGTCCCGCCGCTTCGCGGCCTCCAGGGTGCCGGCCAGCGAGCGGAGTCCGTGCGCGACCTTGCCCATGACGCCGACACCGCGCTCCAGGGCCCGCTCGGCGGCGGCGAGCGCGTCCGTCGCCGCGACCCGGGTCTCGCCCGCCCAGACCGCCGGCAGCCGCCGCTGCCGGATCTCGCTCACCGCCATCAGCGCGGCGTCGAGGCTCTTCTCGGCCCGGTCGTAGTCGCTGGCGAGCGACTCCAGTGTCGACGGTTCGCCGCCCGGCCCTGAAACGCCCAGGGCGTCGCGGGTGGAGTAGTGCAGCGCGCCGGCGTTCCAGAAGCCGTTCTGGTCGTCGATGTCGCGCTTGAGTTTCCTGAGCCGGGGCAGCGGGGTGTCGTCGTCGCTCATCGGGGGCCTCCGTGACCGAACCGGGCGCTGGCGTTCTCGTCGGACCGGTCGTAGTTGTCGGCCGCCGTGTCGAGCGCGCCGGCGAGCTGGCGCAGTGCCTCGGCGAGGCCGCTCAGCTCGCTGCGCCAGGCATGCGAGACGGCCTTGTAGCCGTCGTGGCTGCCGTAGCGGTCGAAGGCGAAGCCGACAAGCGTGCGGTCCTCGGTCGACCGGGTCGCCCTGCTCGCCTCGCCGACCGCGTCGGCGGCCTCGTCCCGGAGTTGTTTCGCCGCCGCCCGCAACGCGGCGGTGTCCACCCGCACCATCGCCCGTCCCCTCGTCGCCCCGCACCATATCGCCCGGACGCCGGCCGCGCGGCCCCGTGCCGGGCGGCCGGCGTCCGGGCGGCGGTGCGGTGAGCCGAGCGGCGGTATCGTGATCGGCCGTGGCCCATCCCAGACGCGTCGTGCTGATCGGCGCCGCTCTCGCCCTGCTGGTCGTCGTGGTGGCGGTGGCGGGGCTGGCGATCCGCCGACAGCTCCGGTACGGCACGATCGCCGACCAGGAGACCGCGTCGATCACAGTGGACGTCGGCGATCGGTTCTCGCTGCGGGTGCCGGATCGCGGCCCGTCGGTCGGCGACCGGTGGTCCGCGTCGGCCGACCCCGCCGACCTGGTGGAGCAGGTCGGCGACGAGCTGGTCTCGGACAGCCTCGGTGACCGGCTGTTCGGGCCGGCACTCGGCGGTGGCGGGGGGTTCCGCTTTTTCAGATTCGACGCGAAGCAGGCAGGGCGGGCGACGATCACCCTGTCGAACTGCTTCCAGGGCTGCCACAACGAGCGCACCCGGAGCCAGTCGACGACTACCGTCTGGACCGTGACGATCTCCTGAGACCCGTCCGGACCGGCACCGCCCGGACCGGGCCCGCGGGTGGCTATTCGCCGGTCGTCCCGTCGATGCGCTCGCGAATCAGGTCGGCGTGGCCGTTGTGTCGGGCGTACTCCTCGATCATGTGCAGATAGACCCAGCGCAACGTGATGTCCCGGCCGCGCGGACCGGCGAAGGTCTCCTCCAGCGACCGGCCGGCGACGGCCTGGCGGACGAGGTCGATCTCGTTTCGCAGGGTGTCGAGGTCGGCCGCCGGATCGGCGTCGTCGAGCCCTTCGAAGTCGCGGTCCGGTTGCGAGTCGGTGAAATAGAGCGACGGCAGGTCGAGCCGGGCGAACTGCTGGCGGAACCAGTACCGCTCGTTGTCGGCGGCATGCCGGACCAGGCCGAGCAGGGTCAACCCGGAGGGCGCGACACTGGCGGTGCGAAGCTGCTCAGCGGTGAGGCCGGCGCACTTGCCCAGCAGGGTCTGCCGGTGGAAGTCGAGCCAGCCGTCGAGCATGGTGCGCTCGTCGGCGACGACGGGAGCGCGCTGCCGCTCCACCTCAGGTGCGATCCAGACCACCGACACATGATCGCACGCCCCCGCCTGCGCACGTCCCCCGCCTGCGCCCGCCCCCCGCCTACGCCCGCCCCCGGCCGGCGCCTGCCGGCGCCGGCCGGTGCCCGCCGAGATCTTGGCAATCTGTGGTTCGCCGCGAACCACAGATTGCCAAGATCTGGAGTGCGTCCTCTCGCTTGTGGCCGGGGGTGGCCGGGATTGAGGGGTTTGTGGTAGTTGTTTCTGGGCTGGTAAGGCGGGTCCGGTCCGACCCGCAGATGAGGCCCGGTGGCCGGGACAGCGCCCGGAAACCCTTACCTGTCGGCTTCATAGCCAAGCCGTTGCCAGTGGCCCGGTGGCTGCCTCCGTCACGCACGCCACCACGCTTCCCCGCGCCCCGAAGTGGGAGCAACGGTTCCCGGGCGCCCGCCGACAGGAGACGATCGATGCACTCATCCCACCCGAGCAAGGTCTCCACGCTGCGCGGCCAACTCCTCGGCCAGCAGTTACGCGCACTCCGCGAGGAGATCGGACTCTCCCTGGAGGAGGCCGCCAGCTATCTCAACCGGGACCGCTCGGCGCTCGGCCGCTTCGAGCGGGCCGAGTGGCCGTTCCCGCGTCCGGACGTACGGCTGCTGCTCGACCTCTACGGCGTGATCGACAAGGAGGTCCGGGAGCACTTCATCCGACTGAGTGAGGAGGTCGGCCGCCGCCACGAATGGGAGACCGAATTCGAGGACGCCATCTACGACAAGTCTTTCGTCGACCTGCCCTGGCTCGAAGAACGCGCCACGGCGATCCACACCTTCGATCTGGGACGGGTGCCTGGGCTACTTCAAACCCCGGGATACGCCACCGCAGTCCTGCGGGTTGTGGAAGGAGACCAGCCGACCGACGAGCGGATCGACCGCTGGGTGGCGCTGCGGCTCGCCCGGCAACAGGTGCTCACCGGCGTCAAGCCGACCCGTCTGACCTGCGTTATCGCGGAGTCCGTGCTCCGGGCCCGGATCGGTGGCGACCGGATCATGCGGGGCCAACTCGACCACTTGGTCCAGTTGGGCCGGCAGCGCAACATCGAGCTGCGGGTGCTGCCGCTCGCGGTCGGTGCCAGCGTCGGCACGGACGGCCCGTTCCAGGTCTTCGAACTACCCAAGCCGTTCCCGCCGGTGGCCTATGTGGAACACCTCGGTGGTCGACTGTTCCTGGAATGGCCTAAGTCGACTCGATTTGTCCAGGCGTACGATCAGCTTCGGGAGGTCGCGCTGACCGAGCGGGAATCGACCGAGCTGATCGCGGCGATCGCTGAGGAGATCTGATGGACGAGTTGGCCGGCGTGAAGTGGCACGTCAGCACCCGCAGCAGCGGTGGCGGCGGCAACTGTGTCGAGGCGGGGCCGTTGGGTGACGGGAGTGGCCGGGTAGCGGTTCGGCACAGTAGGGCGCCGGAGGGTGCGGTGATCGTCTACACCCGCGCGGAGTGGGATGCCTTCCTGGCCGGTGCGAAGGACGGCGAGTTCGACTTCTGATCCGGTCCGCGCCGGTCCCTCCGCCTGAGAGCGTCGGGATCAGTGGGTGAGTGTGCGCTGGGCGACCGCGCGCAGGCTGCCGTCCGGCGCCGTCCCCTCGATCGTCACCTCGGCCGAGCGGCCGTCATGGCGGAGCGTGCTGACCGCGTTGCCGAAGTAGGGGCCGTCGAGCTTGCGCCAGCGCACCGGCGGGCGACGGATCCCGGCCGTGCGCGCCAGCGTCCACGCCGCCACGGTGGGTCCGCGCCACCAGCCGAGCCGGAGCAGCGGTCGCATCGGCCCCGGTATCTGGTTGTGGATCGGCGAGCAGGTCAACTGGTGCACCGGGGTGGTCATCGACTCGCCGGGGAACCGGGCCCGCGCGACGTACGAGTGGTGCACGTCACCGGAGAGCACGCTTATCGAGGCCGGTGGCGGATACGCCGGCCCGGTCCCCACCCGGTCGCCCGGCCGTCCCTGCGGCCCGGTGCCGAGCCGGACGAAGACCTGGGCGAGCGCGTCGAAGGAGCGGCGGAAGGCGGCCCAGTGCTCCAGGTCGAGCGCCCGGCGCAGCCGCTCGGCGAAGGCCGCCACCCTGGGGCGCTCCGAGTCGGCGAGCCGCTCGTTCCAGGACTCCAGGTGGTGGATGCCGGGCGGCAGCAGCCAGGGCAGCGAGGAGCCGACCACCAGGTGGTCGTAGTCGCCGTGCACCTGGTCGGTGAACCACGCCCACTCCGTCGGCGGCAGCATCGCCCGGTGTCGGCGGTCCAGCACCCGGCTGCACCGGTTGTCCAGCACGACCAGCCGGGTCCGGCCGACGTCCAGCGAGTAGCTCCACTGGTAGCGGCCGGCCGGGGCAGCCTCGGCCGGTGACTCGCCCCGGCCCAGTGCCGCGTCGTAACCGGTCGCCTCCGCGCCGACCCGCTCGCCGAACTCGCGCAGCACCGAGGTGGCGTCCTCGGCGGCGACGACCTTGGCGTACACCGGGTCGGCGGCGAGCTCGTCTGGCTCGAGGTTGCCCAGGTGCTGGTAGACCCAGTACGACGCGAGGCCGCTGGAGATCCGCTCCGACCACCAGGGTTGGCGGTGCGTCTCGGTCCGCCACGGCGTCGAGGTGTTCCAGTCGTCGATGATCTCGTGGTCGTCGAAGATCATCACGCTCGGCACGGTGGAGAGCAGCCAGCGGATCTCCGGGTCGCGCCACGACTCCAGGTAGAGCTTCGTGTACTCGTCGAAGCTGACCACCTGGTCGGCCGGGGCACCCGCGCTCCGGTCGCGGCGGCGGTGCAGCAGCTTGCGTACCGTCGGCGAGGTCTGGTCGGCGTAGACCTGGTCACCGAGGAGCACGAGGAGGTCGGGCCACTCGCCAGCGGCGTCGGTCGTCATCAACCGCCGGGAGTACGCGTCGAGCGCGTCCGGCGGCAGCTTCCGGGCGGTGGCGTGCTGGGTGGTCTCCCGGCAGGAGCCGAAGATCAGCCGTGCCCCGGGATCGCCGGCCGCGCGGGTCCGGATCACGCTCGGCGGAAACGTCGTCCCGGGCTCCGGCCAGACCTGTGCACCGTCGAGGAGGACCTGGTAGGGGGCGGCCCGGCCCGTTTCCAGCCCTTCCACCACGACCAGCGCATAGTGGTGGTCGAAGGCGCTGAACGTGGCCGCCTCACCGGCCGCGCCCTCCGTCGTCTCGACCCGGACCAGGGCCGGCCCGCTGGTCTCCACCCAGACGGTGGCCCTGGAGCCGACCACCCGGCGCAGCACCGGGCCGATCAGTAGCCGGGCGGTGGACATGCGGGACCTCCGAGCGGGGAAGGGTGACGACCTCGATCCTGCGGTCCGGTCGGCCACGACACCCGCCTGTCCCGGCGGGCCGCGGCATTACCGGCGTTTCGGCGGCGAGCCTACTCGTCCGGGGTAACACCCGGGCAGAGGTGCGGCGGCTGCGCCGAGCCGTTCGGCGTCTGACAGGATCGCCCGTATGGACAACCTCGTCGTCATGCTGATCGTGGCCGGCGTGCTGGTGCTCCTCGCGGTGGGCCTGACGATCGGTCTGGTGGTGACCCGCCGGGGTGGCCGGGCGGCCCCGCCGCTCCCGCCGATCCCGCCCGCGCCGCCGGTGCCGCCGGTGCCGCCCAGCCCGCCGGGCGCACCCCCGACGGAGCTGGTGGCCCCGCCGGTCGAGGCGCCGCCGGCACCCACCGAGGTCGAGACCCCGGTGGTGGTGGAGCGGCCGGAGCCGACCGCCGGGCGGATGGTCCGGCTACGGGCCCGACTCTCCCGCTCGCAGAACGTCTTCGGCAAGGGCCTGCTCAGCCTCCTGAGCCGGGACCACCTGGACGAGGAGGTCTGGGAGGAGATCGAGGACAGCCTGATCGGCGCCGACGTCGGGGTCGAGGCGACCCGGGAGATCGTCGACCGGCTGCGGGAGCGTACCGCCGTGCTCGGCACCCGCAGCGCCACCGAGCTGCGCGCGCTGCTCGCCGCCGAACTGGTGAACGTGCTCGACCCGACGCTGGACCGGTCGCTGCGGGCGACCCGGTCCGGCGGGACCCCGGCGGTGCTGCTGGTCGTCGGGGTGAACGGTGCCGGCAAGACGACCACCTGCGGCAAGGTGGCCCGGGTGCTGATCGCGGACGGCCGTACGGTGCTGCTCGGCGCCGCCGACACGTTCCGGGCCGCCGCCGCCGAGCAGCTCACCACCTGGGCCGGCCGGGTCGGTGCCGAGGTGGTCCGGGGCCCCGAGGGTGCCGACCCGGCGAGCGTCGCCTTCGACGCGGTGCAGCGCGGCATCGAGGCCTCCGTCGACACGGTGCTTGTCGACACCGCCGGCCGGCTACAGAACAAGGTCGGTCTGATGGACGAGCTGGGCAAGATCAAGCGGGTGGTCTCCCGGCACGGCCCGGTGGACGAGACGCTGCTGGTCCTCGATGCCACCACCGGGCAGAACGGCCTCGAGCAGGCCCGGGTCTTCACCGAGGTGGTGGACGTCACCGGCGTGGTGCTGACCAAGCTCGACGGCACCGCCAAGGGCGGCATCGTGATCGCGGTGCAGCGCAAGCTCGGCATCCCGGTCAAGCTGGTCGGGCTCGGCGAGGGCCCGGACGATCTGGCGCCCTTCGATCCGGCACAGTTCGTCGACGCGCTCCTCGGCACCGAGCCGCTTGGCGCCGACGCGTAATCTCGGGGGACTGTTCGGATGCCGCGCCCATTCCCGGGCGCGGGCCTGGTGACGCTGTTTCCCAGCGCCGCTCCGGTAGGAGAGACGTACGTGACATCGCAGGAGATCCCGCTGCACGGCGGGAACGTCAGCACCGTCGTGCGGGTGGGCGACACGGTACGCCGCAACGCCGGCCCGTGGACGCCGTCGGTGCACGCCCTGCTGCGACACCTCGAATACGTCGGCTTCACCGGCTCGCCCCGGGCCCTCGGGATGGACTCGCGCAACCGCGAGGTGCTGTCGTATCTGGAGGGGGAGTGCGGCGAATATCCGCTCGCCCCGCACTGGGTCACCGACGAGGCGCTGGTCACCGTCGCCACCATGCTGCGGATGTTCCACGACGCGCAGTACGGCTTCCAGCCGCCGCCGAACGCGGTCTGGCGCTCGTTCGGGCCGCCGCCGCCGGACACCGAGGTGATCTGCCACCACGACGCCGCCCCGCACAACGTGATCTGGCGGCCGGACGGCACGCTGGCGCTGATCGACTTCGACCTCGCCTCGCCCGGCGCCCGGATCTACGACGTCGCGTACGCGGCCTGGACCTGGGTGCCGCTCTTCTCGGACCGGGATTCCTACACCCTCGGCTGGCAGCGCCCCAACCGGCCGCGCCGGCTGCGGCTCTTCGCCGACGCGTACGGGCTGATCCCGAGGGACCGGCACCGGCTGGTCCGGACCATCCGGAAGCGGATCGTGGACCACGTCGAGGGGATCCGCCGAATGGCGGCGGCCGGCGACCCGGCCTTCGTCCGGATCGTGCACAAGGGCCACCTCCGGCGCCCGATGCGCGATCTGCGGCTGCTGGACTACGAACGGCACACCCTGGAGTACGCGCTCCGGTAACCGTACGTCGCTTTCCGTACAGCTACTCCGGGCTATTCGGCTGGTATGCCCCTGTCCGTTCCATCGATAGTGCGGACTTCTTCACACGTTGGAAACAACCCGTGACAGGGCAGAAACCAACTGGGCACCACGGGTGAAACCTCCAGCTACGAAGCTTCCGCGCAACCGGCGTACGGGCGATGCTGCCTCGGTGGGCCGGGAAGGAGGGTAACCAACTTTAGGAGGCCAGCGTGCCTGAAGCACCGACGATCGATACCGGCAATACCGCCTGGTTGCTGATTTCCAGCGCGATCGTGCTGCTCATGACACCGGGTCTGGCGCTGTTCTACGGCGGCTTGAACCGGTCCAAGGGCGTCCTGAACATGATGATGATGAGCTTCTCCGCCATCGGGCTCGTCTCCATCCTCTGGCTCTTTTACGGCTTCACCGTCGCCTTCGGCGACGACCAGAACGGCATCTGGGGTGACCTCGGCCAGTACGTCGGCACCAAGACGTTCATGGCCGAGACCGACCTGTGGGGCGAGACCGGCATCCCGCTCTACGTCTTCATGGCCTTCCAGATGATGTTCGCGATCATCACCGTCGCGCTCATCAGCGGCGCCATCTCCGACCGGGCCAAGTTCTCCGGCTGGCTGGTCTTCGCCTTCGGCTGGGCCACGCTTGTCTACTTCCCGGTCGCGCACATGGTCTGGGGCGGTGGCTTCATCGGCGCGGGCCTCGGCGCACTGGACTTCGCCGGCGGCACCGCGGTGCACATCAACGCCGGTGCGGCGGCGCTCGCCCTGGCGATCGTGCTCGGCAGGCGGGTCGGCTGGCCCAAGGAGAGCATGAAGCCGCACAACGTGCCCATGGTGGCGCTCGGTGCCGGCCTGCTCTGGTTCGGCTGGTTCGGCTTCAACGCCGGCTCGGAGCTGACCGCCGACGCGACCACGGCGATCGCGTTCATGAACACCCAGGTCTGCACCGCTGCGGCCGTGCTCGGCTGGATCATCGTGGAGTGGCTGCGCAACGGCAAGCCGACCCTGGTCGGTGCCTCCTCCGGTGCCATCGCCGGCCTGGTGGCGATCACCCCGGCCTGTGCCTTCGTCGCGCCCTGGGCGGCGGTCGTGCTCGGCCTGGTGGCCGGTGCGGTCTGCGCCCTGGCGGTCAGCCTGAAGTACGCGCTCGGCTACGACGACTCGCTCGACGTGGTCGGCGTGCACTTCGTCGGCGGCTGGATCGGCTGCCTCTGGATCGGCCTCTTCGGCACCAGCACGGTCAGCTCGCTGGTGGAGAACGAGGGGCTCTTCTACGGTGGTGGAGTCACCCAGCTCGGAATCCAGGCGCTCAGCGCGTTGATCGTCACGGCGATCTCCTTCGTGATCGCTCTCGGGCTCGGCTTCCTCATCGAGAAGACCATCGGCTTCCGCACCTCCGCCGAGGCCGAGGTCGAGGGGATCGACATCGCGGAGCACGCGGAGAGCGGGTACGACCTCTCCACGGCCACCGGCGGTGGCGGCGCGTTCGCCATGGCCGGGATCGGTTCCCCGAACAGCAGCACGGCGGCAGACGAGCCTGCCGCTCCGGTCAGCGAAAAGGTCGCCGGTTAAGTTTCTCCGATGGAGGGGTTGGACATGAAGCTGGTGACTGCGGTCATCAAGCCGTACCAGCTGGACGCGGTCAAGGAGGCGCTGCACGCCCTCGGCGTGGCCGGCCTGACCGTCAGCGAGGTCCAGGGGTACGGACGGCAGAAGGGGCACACGGAGGTGTACCGGGGAGCCGAGTACACCGTCGAGTTCCTGCCGAAGATCCGGGTCGAGGTGCTGACCGACGAGATCGACGTCGACAAGGTGGTCGACGCGGTGGTCACCGCTGCCCGTACCGGCAAGATCGGTGACGGGAAGGTCTGGGTGACCGGCGTCGAGGACGTCATCCGGGTCCGGACCGGCGAGCGCGGCCTCGACGCGCTCTAGGAGATCATGACGATGACCAGGGGACCCTCGCCGTTGACCGTGGGAGAGGTCGACCCGAGGCCCCTGGTCATCCCCGGCATCGGCGCCGCCGCGCGCGAGCAGCGTGCGGCGGCGCTCGACGCATGGTTGACCGGGCTGCTCGCGGCAGGGTTGCGGGACACCGCAGCCGCGCGAGGCGGTGCCGACCCGACCTCGGTCGACGGGGTCGCCCTGATCGCGGTCGGCGGGCTGGGCCGCCGGCAGTGCGCACCCTGTGGCGACCTCGACCTCGTGCTGCTGCACGCCGGGGTGCCCGGGATGGACGAGCTGGCCACCGCGCTCTGGTACCCGATCTGGGACGCCCGGCTCGGCCTGGACCACTCGGTGCGGACCATCCCCGAGGCGCTCTCGGTCGCACACGACGACGTCAAGGTCGCGCTCGGCCTGCTCGACGCCCGGCACGTCGCCGGCGACCGGGACCTCTCCGCCCGGCTCGTCACCGCCGCCGCGGACCAGTGGCGGCGGACGGCCGTACGCGTGCTCCCCGCACTGCGCGAGATCACCGTCAACCGCTGGCAGGCACACGGCGAGCTGGCCTTCCTGCTGGAGGGCGACCTGAAGGAGGCCGCCGGCGGGCTGCGGGACGTGGCGCTGCTCCGGGCGATCGCCTTCGCCGGCATCAGCGACACGCTCCGCCCGGCCGTCCGGGCCGCGCACCTGCGGCTGCTCGACACCCGGGACGCCCTGCACACCTCGGTGGGACGGCGGGTCGACCGGCTGCTCGCCCAGGAACGGGCCGCCGTCGCCCACCTGCTCGGGCTACGCCAGCGCCGCCCCGGCGGCACCGGAGCGCCGCGCCAACTCCCGGCCGGCGACCCGGACACCGGCGGGTCCGACAACGCCGGGTCGGATATCGGCGGCGTGGCGACCGGCTGGCCGGACGGGAACGTCGCCGACGCCGGCGACGCGCTGCTGCGCAAGGTGGCCGGCGACGCCCGGACGATCAGCCACGCCCTGGACGACGCCTGGCGGGCCGCCGACCGGCTCCGCTCCGGCCGGCGCCGGGGTGCCGACGGCCGGCCGCTGCGCCGCCCCGTCGCCCGGGACGTGGTGGAGCAGGACGGCGAGCTGGTGCTCGCCCGTACCGCCATCGGGGCCCGCCCCGACCCGAGCCTGTCGCTGCGGGTCGCCGCCGCCGCGGCCAGCGCCCGGCTGCCGATCGCCAGGGCCACCTGCGAATGGCTCGCCGCCTACTGCCCGCCGCTGCCGACGCCCTGGCCGCCCGGAGCCCGCGCCGCGTTGATCACGCTGCTCGGCGCCGGGCCCGGCCTCGTCGCCACCTGGGAGACCTGCGACCGGTACGGCCTGGTCGACGGCTGGCTGCCGGAGTGGCCCCGGATGCGCAGCCTGCCGCAGCACAACCCGGTGCACCGCTACACCCTGGACCGGCACCTGGTGCAGGCGGCCGCCGAGGCGACCGGGCACGCCCGCGAGGTCGACCGGCCCGATTTGCTGCTGCTCGCCGCCTTCCTGCACGACGTCGGCAAGGGACTCGGCGGCGACCACAGCCTGGTCGGTGCGCCGATCGCGGCCCGGATCGCGGCCCGGATCGGGCTGCCGCCGCCGGAGGTCGACCTGATCGAGCGGCTGGTCCGGCTGCACCTGCTGCTGCCCGAGGTGGCGACCCGACGCGACCTGGCCGACCCGGTCACCATCGCCCGCGTCGCCGAGGCGGTGCAGGACACCACCACACTGAGCCTGCTACATGCCCTGGCCCGGGCCGACGCGAAGGCGACCGGGCCGGCGGCATGGTCGGACTGGAAGGCCCGCCTCATCGCCGAACTGGCGCGCCGGGTGCACACCCGGCTCGACACCGGCGAGCTTCCCGAGCCGCCGACCCCGGATCCGGCGCTGGTGGCGGGGCCGCTGCCGGCCGTACACCTGGAGGGGGACCGGGTGGCGGTGGCCGCGGCGGACCGGCGCGGCCTGCTCGCCGCGGTCGCCGGATGCCTGGCCCTGCACCGCCTCGAAGTCCTCGCCGCCGACGCCAGCATGGTCGAGCAGACCGCCCTGGTCGAGTTCCTGGTCCAGCCCCGCTACGGCACCCCGCCGGACCCGGTCGCCCTCGCCACCGACCTCCGCAAGGCGGTCAGCGGCGACATCTCCGTCACCCAGCGCCTGCGGGGCCGCGCCCTGGCCACCCGGGGCAGCGGCTCGCCACCCCGGGTGGTCTGGCACCGCGCCGCCGCGACCGACGCCGTGGTGCTGGAGTTGCGCGCCGCAGACTCAGGTGGGCTCCTCTACCGGGTCACCAGCGCTCTGGACGAGGCGGGTGCCCAGGTCAGGGCCGCCCGGATCTCCACCCTCGGCGGCGACGTGGTCGACGCCTTCTACCTGGTCGGCGGCTGGCCCGACGACGCCGAGCGGGCCCGCGTCGAGGCCGCCGTCCTGGCCGCCGCCGCCTAGCGCCCAAGAATGCGCAAGGAAGCGCAAGGAAGGGCCCCCGCTTATCGTCTTCTGTAGAAGAAGGGCCCCCGCCTAACCACCGTCGGGACGTACGTCGACGGGCGTACGCGCACAGCCGCTCGACGGCCGATGCCGTCGGACCGCCGGGGCGGGATCGTCGGTCGCATGACTGATTCGCCAGGGTTGCCGGCCGACGTGGTGGAGCGTCGGCGTGACATCCTCTGAACCGATGGCGCAGAACGATCCGGTGCCGGAGCCTGACGCGGCGGACGACGGCCCGCACGGCGTGCCGGGTGTGGTGGCGGCAACCGGCGCAGCGGGTGTGGTGGCGGCAACCGGCGCAGCGGGTGCGGTGGCGGCAACCGGCGCAGCGGGTGCGCGCGGCGCGGTGGATGCGCACGGCACGGTGGATGCGGGGCGGGGTGGCCGGGTCCGGCTGGCCGACGCGGCGCTGGCGGTCGGGCTGTTCGCGCTGACCGTGCCGGTGACGACGGTGATCAGCTGGAACATGCCCGGCGCGGTACCGGCGGACGGCTGGTGCTACACCCTGATCGCGTCCGCCACGCTGAGCCTGGCGGTACGCCGTCGCTGGCCGCTGGTCACGCTCGCGGTCACCACGGTGGCGGTCTCGACGTATCTGGTGCTCGGCTACCCGTACGGGCCGATGCTGCTCAGCTACTTCGTCGCGGTGTACACGGTGGCGGCGCATCTTCCGCCGCGGCGGGCGGCGATCGGCGCCGCCGCCTCCCTGCTGGCGCTGACGGCCCACACGGTGTTTGCCGTCCGGGGCACGCCGCAGGGACTGGCCGGAGTGCTGCCCGCCTCGGCCTGGGCCGTCGTGCCGTTCGCCCTCGGGATCACCGTCCGGGCCAACCGGGAGTCCGCCGCCCGGAACCGGATCGAGGAGGCTCGCCGGCTGGCCGACGAGGAACGGTTGCGGATCGCCCAGGAGGTGCACGACGTGGTCGGGCACGGGCTCGCCGCGATCAACATGCAGGCGGAGATCGCCCTGCACCTGCTGGCCAAGCGTCCGGAGCAGGCGGAGACGGCGTTGACCGCGATCAGCCGGACCAGCCGGGAGGCGCTGGACGAGCTGCGGGTCACCCTCTCGGTCGTCCGCCGCGACGCCGCTGCCGAGCGTGTACCGGTGCCGGGGCTGGACCAGGTGCCGGCGTTGACGGCCCGGCTGCGCCGCAGCGGCCTACCGGTCACCCTGGAGGTCGTCGGGGAGCGGCGGGCGCTGCCGGTGGCGGTGGACCTGGCCGCGTACCGGGTGGTGCAGGAGTCGCTGACAAACGTCCTGCGGCACGCGGGGGCGGCGAGCGCCAGCGTGCGGATCGGTTACCTGCCGGCGGGGGTGACGGTCGAGGTTCTCGACACCGGCCGGGGCGGTTCCGGAGTGGCCGGCCCCGGAGCCGGCCACGGGCTGACCGGGATGCGGGAGCGGGTCGACGCCCTCGGCGGTGTGCTGGAGGTCGGCCCTCGGGCCGGCAGCGGGTTCCGGGTCTTCGCCCGGCTACCGACGGGGGTCCGATGAGCGGAGAGAACGTTCCGACGATCGGCGTACTGATCGCGGACGACCAGGATCTGGTCCGGCTGGGGCTGCGCGCGCTGCTGGAGAGCGAACCGGACCTGCGGGTGGTCGGTGAGGCGGCCGACGGGTTGCGCACGCTGGCGTTGGCCCGCAGCGAGCGCCCGGACGTGGTGCTGATGGACGTCCGGATGCCGGGGATCGACGGCATCGAGGCGACCCGCCGAATCGTCGCGGATCCGGAGTTGGCCGGTACCCGGGTGGTGGTGTTGACCACCTTCGAACTCGACTCGTACGTCTTCGAGGCGCTCCGGCACGGCGCCAGCGGCTTCCTGACCAAGGACACCAGGCCGGTCGAGCTGCTCCGGGCTATCCGGCTGGTCGCCGGTGGCGAGGCGCTGCTCTCCCCGTCGGTCACCCGGCGGGTGGTCCGGGAGTTCGCGACCCGGCCGTCCCGGGTGCTCCGCCCGCACCCCCGGCTGGAGACTCTCACGGAACGGGAACGGCAGGTGGTCGGGTTGGTCGGTGAGGGGCTGAACAACGACGAGATCGGTCGGCGGCTGCTGGTCAGCCCGGCCACGGCGCGTACGCACGTCAGCCGCGCCATGGTCAAGCTGGGCGCCCGGGACCGGGCCCAACTGGTCGTGTACGCGTACCAGTCCGGCCTCGTCGATCCCTGACCCGAGCCATCCCACGCCTCATCACAGATGATCGGTGGGGTGATTACACGACGGAGTTCCCCGTTCAGGGGATGGCGGGTGGAAGCGGCGGGGGAGGCGGGCGGCTACCCTTGCGGTGGCTGGGAACCCTGTGCCCGCCACACCATGCTCGGGCAACCGTGCTCGGGTAAATACGACAAACGGGATGCTGCGCCGTGTTTGACACTTTGAGTGACCGCCTCTCCGGGATCTTCGGGAAGCTGCGCGGCAAGGGTCGCCTCACCGACGCCGACATCGACGCCACCGCCCGGGAGATCCGGCTGGCGCTGTTGGAGGCGGACGTCGCCCTGCCCGTGGTCAGGTCCTTCATCGCCAACATGAAGGAGCGGGCTCGGGGTGCCGAGGTGTCGCAGGCGCTCAACCCGGCCCAGCAGGTCATCAAGATCGTTCACGAGGAACTCGTCGCCGTGCTCGGTGGCGAGGGCCGCCGGTTGCAGTTCGCCAAGCAGCCGCCGACCGTGATCATGCTCGCCGGTCTCCAGGGTTCGGGTAAGACCACCCTCGCCGGCAAGCTGGCCGGCTGGCTGAAGGGGCAGGGGCACCAGCCGATGCTGGTCGCCGCCGACCTCCAGCGGCCCAACGCGGTCAACCAGTTGCAGGTGCTCGGCGGCCGGGCCGGGGTCGAGGTCTTCGCGCCGGAGCCGGGCAACGGCGTCGGCGACCCGGTCCAGGTCGCCAAGGCGTCGATCGAGCACGCCCGACGGGCCGCCCGGGACATCGTCATCGTCGACACCGCCGGCCGGCTCGGTATCGATGCCGAGATGATGGCCCAGGCCGCCGCCATCCGGGACGCGGTCGACCCGGACGAGGTCATCTTCGTCATCGACGCGATGGTCGGTCAGGACGCGGTACGCACCGCCGAGGCGTTCCGGGACGGCGTCGGGATCACCGGCGTGGTCCTCTCCAAGCTCGACGGTGACGCCCGGGGTGGCGCCGCGCTCTCCGTCCGGCAGGTCACCGGCCAGCCGATCCTCTTCGCCTCCACCGGCGAGAAGCTGAGCGACTTCGACGTCTTCCACCCGGACCGGATGGCCAGCCGGATCCTGGGGATGGGCGACGTGCTGACCCTGATCGAGCAGGCCGAGCATGCCTTCGACGCCGATCAGAAAGAGAAGATGACCGCCAAGCTGATGGGCGGCGAGCAGTTCACCCTGGAGGACTTCCTCGACCAGCTCATCGCGGTCCGCCGGATGGGCCCGATCGCCAACGTGCTGGCGATGATGCCCGGCATGGGGCAGATGAAGGACCAGTTGGCCGAGGTCGACGACAAGCACTTCGACAGGGTCACCGCGATCATCCGGTCGATGACCCCCGGCGAGCGGACCAACCCGAAGATCATCAACGGCTCCCGGCGGGCCCGGATCGCGAACGGCTCCGGGGTCACCGTGATGGACGTCAACCAGTTGCTCAACCGCTTCGCCGACGCGCAGAAGATGATGAAGCAGATGGGCGGCATGATGGGCCTGCCCGGCAGCCGGCGCAAGGCGACGAAGTCCCCGAAGAACAAGCGGAAGGGGACCAAGGGCGGCGGACGGCCCCGGGTCGGCGGTCCGGCCGGCGGCTTCCCGGGCGGCATGCCGCAGCTGCCGCCGGGGCTGGACCCGAGCGCGCTGCAGGGTGGCCAGGGCCTGCCGCCGGGCTTCACGCCACCGAAGCTGGACTTCAACAAGTTCACCAAACGCCGGGACGACAAGGACCGCTGACGGACGGACGGGATGCCTGTCGGCAGAGACAGCGGGGGAACGTCTAGAACACCGAGCGCCCCTGGAAGTGACCCTCGACCTGCCGGCCCTGAGCAGTCGCAGGGCCGGCCTGCGGGGGCGCGCCGAGTCGTGAGTCCGTCGGGCGCGGCGAGTCGTGAGTCCGTCGGGCGCGGCGAGTCGTGAGTCCGTCGGGCGCGGCGGCGTCGGGCGTGTCCGGGTGACGTCGGGCGCGTCGATACCCCGGTGTGGTGCGGTGTGGTGCGGCGCGGTGCGGCGTGCAGCGTGATCTCCGGCCGGACCCGGCGGGGTGCGGCGGGTGCCCGGGGGCCGATCGGGTAGGAATGGCGCATGGCGCTGCACGTACGAGGGGTCGTGCTTCCCGACGACGAGGTCCGCGACCTGTGGCTGGTCGGGGACCGGGTCACCTTCACCCCGGTCCCCGGGGCGGTCACGGTGGCCGATCGCGGCTTCGTGTTGCCGGGACTGGTCGACGCGCACTGCCATCCGGGCATCGCGCCCGGAGCGGTGCCGATCGGCTCCCTCGACCAGGCCCGTGAGTTGGCCCGGATCGACCGGGACGCCGGGGTGCTCGCGATCCGGGACGCGGGATCGCCGTTCCCGTACCCCGAGTTGGAGGACGAGCCGGACCTGCCGCGACTGGCCCGCGCCGGGCGGCACATCGCGCCGCCGAAGCGGTACCTGCGGGGCATCGCGGTGGAGGTCGAGGCCGCCGAGGTGGCGGCGACCGTGACCGAGCAGGCCCGGGCCGGCAACGGCTGGGTCAAGCTGGTCGGCGACTGGATCGATCGGAGCGTCGGCGACCTGGCGCCGTCCTGGGATCCGGCGACGATGGCGGCGGCGGTCCGGGCCGCGCACGCCGCCGGAGTCAGGGCGGCCGTGCACACCTTCTCCGAGGCGGCGGTCGAGGTAATGGTTCGGGCCGGGGTCGACTCGGTGGAGCACGGCACGGGCGTGCGTCTCGCCCTGGTCGACGAAATGGCCCGGCGCGGTACGGCCCTGGTGCCAACAATGATCAACGTCGCCACCTTCGGCGGGATCGCCGAGCAGGCCGCCGGGAAGTTCCCCGGGTACGCCAAGCACATGCTCGCGCTCCGCGACGGCTTCCCGGCGGTGGTCCGCGCCGCGTACGAGGCGGGGGTGCCGATCTACGTCGGCACCGACGCGGGCGGCGGGATCGACCACGGGCTGGCGGCCGAGGAGATGCTGCTGCTGCACGAGCAGGCCGGGATCTCCCCGGTCGACGTCCTCGCCGCCGCCTCCTGGCGGGCCCGGGACTGGCTCGGCTTTCCCGGCCTGGTCGAGGGCGGCCTCGCCGACCTGGTCGTCTACCCCGAGGATCCCCGCACCGACCTGCGGGTGGTACGGGCACCCGAGCGCATCGTGCTGCGCGGTCGCGTGCTCCGCTGACTCTGTGCCCTCGGCCCTGACTCTGTGCCCTCGGCCCTGACTCTGTGCCCTCGGCGCCGGGACGGGCGCGTCAACCACGAGGGTGGCGCGTCGGCCGCGGGCCGGGCGCGTCGGTTCCGGGGCCGGCGCCTAAGATGTGCCCTCATGGCACGCGTGCTCACTCCCCGGGCGGAGGACTTCCCCCGCTGGTACCAGGACCTGATCGCCAAGGCGCAGCTCGCCGACAACGGCCCGGTCCGGGGGACAATGGTCATTCGACCGGCCGGCTACGCCATCTGGGAGCGCATGCAGGCCGAGATGGACGCCCGGATCAAGCTCGCCGGTGCCGAGAACGCGTACTTCCCGCTCTTCATCCCGGAGAGCTATCTGCGCCGCGAGGCGCAGCACGTCGAGGGCTTCTCGCCGGAACTGGCGGTGGTCACCCACGGTGGCGGCAAGCAGCTCGCCGAGCCGGTCGTGGTCCGGCCGACCAGCGAGACGGTGATCGGCGAGTTCATGGCGAAGTGGGTCGACTCCTACCGCGACCTGCCACTGCTGCTCAACCAGTGGGCGAACGTGGTCCGCTGGGAGCTGCGGCCCCGGGTGTTCCTGCGGACCAGCGAGTTCCTGTGGCAGGAGGGGCACACCGCGCACGCCGACGAGGCGGACGCGCGGGCGTACGCCCGGAAGATCTTGCACGAGGTCTACGAGGACTTCATGGTCGGGGTGCTCGGCATCCCGGTGCTGGTCGGGCTGAAGACCGCCCGGGAGCGTTTCGCCGGCGCGACCCGCACCTACACCCTCGAAGGCATGATGGGCGACGGCAAGGCGCTGCAGATGGGCACCTCGCACGAGCTGGGCCAGAACTTCGCCCGCGCCTTCGACATCACCTACACCTCGGCCGAACGCGCCGTCGAGCACGCCTGGACCACCTCCTGGGGCAGCTCCACCCGGATGCTCGGCGGTCTGATCATGTGCCACGGCGACGACAACGGGCTGCGCGTGCCGCCACGGCTGGCGCCGGTGCAGGCGTACGTGATGGTGGTCAAGGCCGGCGACGGCGTCGCCGAGGCCGCCGCCAAGCTCTGCGACGCGCTGCGCGACGCCGGGGTGCGGGTCGCCCTCGACGACCGGGTGGAGACACCGTTCGGCCGCCGAGCCGTCGACGCCGAGCTCAAGGGCTATCCGGTACGCATCGAGCTCGGTCCCCGCGACCTCGCCGCCGGCAACGCGGTGCTGGTGCGCCGGACCACCGGTGCCAAGACTCCGGTCCCGGTGCCGGACGTGGTGGCGGCGGTGCTCGCCGCGCTCGACGCCGACCAGAAGGCGCTCTACGACGAGGCGCTGGCCCGCCGGGAGTCGCAGACCGTTCCGGTGGATTCGCTCGCCGAGGCGATCGAGGCGGCCGCCACCGGTTGGGCCCGGGTCCCGTGGTCGGCCGTCGGCGCCGAGGGGGAGGCGGAGGCGAACGCCCAGGGAGTGACCGTCCGCTGCCTGCGCCGGGCCGATGGTTCGGTGCCGGACTCGGAGGACGAGCCCGAGCTCAGCGCAATCATGGCGCGCTCCTACTGACCGGCCTCCCTGGTATGACCGGGATGCGCTTCTCGCCGGGCCGGCTCGTCGTGCACCGCAACGTCCGGCACGGCCGGATCGGCTGGGCCCGTCCGGCCAGGGTGGTCAGTGACGACGACCGTGGCCTGCTGCTCTGGGTCGCCCAGGGCAGCCAGGTGGCCAGCGAGGTCACCGAGGACGGCCGCGGCATGCGTACGATGCCCTTCACCGAGTGGGTGACCTTCGGCTACCGACTGCACGTGTCGCCCTGGAGCGGTCCACCGGTGCTGAAGTTCCTGCCGGCCGGTGCCGACCACTCGGTCTGGTTCTTCCGGGACGAGGCGGGCCGGTTCGCCAACTGGTACGTCAACCTGGAGGAGCACGGGATCCGCTGGGACGACGGCGAGCTGGCCGGTGTTGACGTGGTGGACCAGGATCTCGACGTGGTGATCCGGCCGGACCACACCTGGGCGTGGAAGGACGAGGAGGAGTTCGCCGAGCGGCTCGCCCTGCCCGAGCACTACTGGGTCCCGGACGGGGCGGTGGTACGTGCCGAGGGCGAGCGGGTGATCAAGATGGCCGAGGCGGGGCAGTTCCCCTTCGACGGCACCTGGTGCGACTTCGTCCCCGACCCGACCTGGACCCCGCTGGCGTTGCCGGCGGGCTGGGACCGGCCCCCCGTACGCTGACCGGCGCGCCACGTGTGGCTCCGGCAGCCGCGGATCAGCTGGCCCCTGGCGTGGACCGCTGCGGATCAGCCGGCCGCGGGTGCGGCGGGCGCGGGCAGCGGCAGGCTCGGCTGCCGGGCGGCAGGGGCGTGGGGCCGGCAGGACGCCCGGATGACCAGCTCGGTGGGTAGCCGGATGTGCGTGTCGCGCTCGACGCCGCCGATCAGGTCGATGAGCAGGCGCAGCGCCTCGGCGCCCATGCGTTGCAACGGTTGCATGATGGTCGTCAGCGGCGGGTTGACCAGCGCCGACTCCGGGACGTTGTCGAAGCCGATCACGGAGAGGTCGTCGGGCACGCCGATGCCCATGCTCCGGGCGACGTCCAGTGTGGAGATCGCCGAGAGGTCGTTGCCGGCGAAGACCGCCGTCGGCCGGTCGGGGAGGGCCAGCAGTTCGGCGGCGGTGCCGGCGGCGCTCGCCGTCCGGAACCCGCCGACGCGGACCAGCCGCTCGTCGACCGGGACTCCGGCGTCCGCCATCGCTCTGCGGAAGCCCGCCTCGCGCAGGCGCGCGGACTCGAGGTCGGGGCGCCCGCTGATGTGCCCGATGCGGCGGTGGCCGAGCGAGAGCAGGTAGTTGGTGGCGAGCACGGCACCGGCGAAGTTGTCGGAGTCGACCGTGGGCAGGCCGGACGGGCCGGTGTGCGGGTCGACGGCGACGACGTGGAAGCCCTGCTTGGTCTCGACCACGGTCGGGGTGACGATCACGGCACCGTCGATGAGCGTTCCCGAGAGGCGTGCCAGTGAGCGCCGCTCCCAGCCGATGGCCGCGCCGCCGCCGTCGCCGCTGGAGTAGGCCAGCAACTGGTAGCCGGTGCCGGCGACCTCCCGGGAAGCGCCCTTGAGTAGTTCGGTCGAGAAGGGCTCGAACTCGGCGACCAGGATGCCCAGCACGTTGGTGCGGTGGCTGCGCAGGCTCTGCGCTCCGAGGCTGGCCTCGTACCCCAGTTGGTGGATAACCTGCTGGACACGTTCCACCGTCGCCTGCGCCACGCCATACCGTCCATTGACCACCTTAGATACGGTTGCCACCGAGACGCCGGCCGTACGGGCCACGTCCGACATCTTCACACGCTGCGGGAACACCACGCCGACGATGATAGAGGGCGTTTCGGGCCCCGCCATAGGGGTGTCGAAAACGTTATCGACAACGGTTGACACCGCGTTACGGGGCTGTAAAACTCGCCGTTCAGGTTGAAGTACCGCGACTGACTAGTCGAGGAGACATTCGATGCCGATCAAGCGCCGCACGGGCGCCGTCTTCGCGCTGCTGACCACCGGCGCACTCCTGGCCGCGGGGTGTGGTGGCGGCGAGAGCGAAGAACCCGCCGAGAATGAGCTGTACAAGAACCCGGTGACCCTGACCTGGTGGCACAACGCCTCGCAGGACGGGCCCGGCAAGACCTACTGGGCGAAGGTCGCCCAGGACTTCTCCGCCCTTCACCCGACCGTCACGATCGAGATCGAGGCGATCGAGACCAATCAGCTCCAGCGCACCCGGCTCCCTGCCGCCCTGCTCAGCAGCGACCCGCCGGACCTCTTCCAGGCCTGGGGCGGTGGCGAGATCCGCGAGCAGGCCGAGGCCGACTACCTCAAGGACATCACCGACGAGGTCAAGGCGGAGGTCGAGAACATCGGCAGCGCCGCCGAGATCTGGGCGGTGGACGGCAAGCAGTACGGCCTGCCGTACCGGATGGGCATCGAGGGCATCTGGTACAACAAGGACATGTTCGATCGTGCGGGCATCGACGCGGTTCCCACCACGTTCGACGAGCTTAACGACGCGGTGGCGAAGCTCAAGGCCATCAATGTCATCCCGATCGCCCTCGGCGCCGGTGACAAGTGGCCCGCGGCGCACTGGTGGTACAACTTCGCGCTCCGCGCCTGCTCGGTCGACACCCTGAAGAAGGCATCCAACGAGGCCGTCTTCGACGACCCGTGCTTCGTGAAGGCCGGCGAGGACCTGCAGAAGTTCATTGCCACCGAGCCGTTCCAGCCCAACTTCATCGCCACGCCGGGCCAGAACGACCCGACCAGCGCCAACGGCCTGCTCGCCAACGGCAAGGCCGCGATGGAGCTGATGGGCGACTGGAACAAGGGCACCCTGGAGACCGTCGCCGAGGACAAGGCTGCTCTCGCCAAGTTCCTGGGCTGGTTCCCTGTGCCAGCCATCAGCGGCTCGGCGGGCGACCCCAAGGCGGCCCTCGGCGGTGGCGACGGCTTCGCCTGCGCCAAGAACGCGCCGGCCGAGTGCGTCGAGTTCCTCAAGTACATCGTCAGCCCCGAGGTGCAGAAGGGCTACGCCGAGACCGGCACCGGCCTCCCCGTCGCCAAGGGCGCGGAGGACGGCGTCGCGGACCCGGCGCTGAAGTCCATCCTGGAGGCCACGTCCAGCGCGACCTACGTCCAGCTCTGGCTGGACACCGCCTTCGGTAGCACCGTCGGCAACGCGATGAACGACGCGATCGTCGCCATCTTCGCGGGCAACGGCACCCCGCAGCAGGTCGTCGACGCCATGAAGGCGGCCGCACGCAAGTGACCGCCACCAACTCAACCCTGTATCCCGCCGGCGGCGCCTCCGCGCCGCCGGCGGGCCGCCGGCCCGACCAGCGGCGACCGACGGGCGCGGCCCAGACCCGGCGGAAGTGGTACGAGATCATCGGGCTCACCACGCCGGCGATCATCGTCTACGTGATGTTCGTGCTGGTACCGATGGGCTTCGCCGTCTACTACAGCCTCTTCCGCTGGCGTGGCGTCGGCGCGCCCACCGATTTCGTCGGCTTCGACAACTACGTCCTCGCCTTCGAGGATCCGATCTTCGTCGACGCGCTGCGCAACAACGCCTTCATCGTGGTCGGGTCACTGCTGATCCAGGGCCCCATCGCGCTGGGCATCGCCCTGCTGCTCAACCGTCGCTTCCGCGGCCGCGGCGTCTTCCGGATGCTGGTGTTCGTGCCGTACGTGCTCGCCGAGGTCACGGTCGGCATCATGTGGAAGCTGATCCTGACCGACGGCGGTACGGTCGACGCGCTGCTGCGGTCGATCGGACTGGGCAGCCTGGTGCAGGCGTGGCTCGCCGATCTCGACATCGTGATCTGGACCCTGCTGGCGATCCTCACCTGGAAGTACGTCGGTTTCGCCATCATCCTCCTGCTCGCCGGCCTGTCCAACGTGCCGCACGAGCTCACCGAGGCTGCCGCGATCGACGGAGCGAACTGGTGGCAGGTCCAGCGCCACATCACGCTTCCGCTGCTCGGCCCGACCATCCGGATCTGGATGTTCCTCTCGATGATCGGTTCGCTGCAGGTCTTCGACGTCATCTGGGTGACCTCGGTGCCGGCGGTGCGGTCCCTCGGCGCGTCGGCCACCATGGCGACATACATGGTCGACAACGGCTTCTTCGCCCGGCTGTGGGGCTACGGCAACGCGGTGGCCGTGATCCTCTTCGCCATCTCGTTCGTCGCGGCGCTGCTGTTCCAGCGTTTCCTCCTGCGTCGTGACATCCAGGGCGCCATCACCAGCAGAAGGGTGAACTGACCGTGGCCGGGAACGCCGTCCTGCCTCCGCCGTCCTCGCGCCGCCCGGTGTCCTGGGGCAGTCCGCTCACCTACGCGCTGGCGCTCGCGGTCGCGGCCGTGTCGATCGCCCCGGTGGTCTACGTGATCGTCGGCGGTTTCCGCACCACGCCGCAGATCGTCGCGGACCCGGCCGGTTTTCCGGACCCGTGGGTCTTCGACAACTACGCCAGGGTGCTGACGCAGAGCGACTTCTGGGGGCAGGCGTTCAACAGCGCCGTGATCGCTCTGGGTACGACGCTCGGCGTCGTGGTGCTCGGAGTCTGCGCGGCCTACGTGCTCGCCAGATACACCTTCCGGGGACGCGAGGCGCTCTACACCTTCTTCACGCTCGGCCTGCTCTTCCCGGCCGGTGCGGCGATCCTGCCGCTCTACCTCATGCTGCGTGACCTGAACCTGATCAATTCGTACTACGCGGTGATCCTTCCGCAGGTCGCCTTCGCGTTGCCGCTCACGATCGTGATCCTGCGCCCCTTCCTGACCGCCATCCCCCGGGAGTTGGAGGACGCCGCCGCGATCGACGGTACGGGTCGGCTCGGCTTCCTCTGGCTGATCGTGCTGCCGCTGTCCCGGCCCGCGCTGGTCACCGTCGGGATTCTCGCCTTCGTGACCAGCTGGAACGCATTCCTCCTGCCGCTGTTGGTCCTCGGCGACGTCAGCCTGCACACCCTGCCGCTCGGTGTGCAGAACTTCTCCAGCCAGTACACCTCCGACACCGCCGGAATCCTCGCCTTCACGTCGCTGGCGATGCTGCCGGCACTGCTCTTCTTCACGTTCGCCGAGAAGCAGATCGTGGGCGGCCTCCAGGGCGCGGTCAAGGGCTGAGCGGTAGCGGGCACAGCAGCGACAACGGGGAGCGGCAGAGCAACACCAGCGATGTGCGCGGTGGCGGCCGGTCCGGCTCAGATCAGGCCCGGACCGCCGCCGCCCCGCACCGCCGTCCCGGCCATCACCGCCGTCCCGCCCCGCACCGCCGTCCCGGCCATCACCGCCGTCCCGGCCACCACCGCCCCGGACCATCGTCGCGCCGATGGCACCTAGCCGATGGCACCTACCGAAAAAACGGGCGTTCGTTCATGATCATTGCTCGGGGCCGGCCATGACCGTGCAGGATGAGCCCGCATCGTGCAGGATGGGCCGTATGGGCGAGTTCGCTGGCCGGTGTGAGGTCTCCGCGCCGGGTCTGGCACAATGGTTCGCTGGTATCCGGCGCGCGTCCGGCGCCCTCTAACCCGGGCGCGTCGCCAGTCCATCGAGCAGTCCCCGGCCCAACCCCACTGTGCCGGTCGGCTCTCACCCGCGCACCGTCCGTGTCCCGGGCGGTGGAAATCGCAACAGGAGCGAACAGACTGTGGCCGTAAAGATCCGGCTCCTGCGGATGGGAAAGATCCGCAACCCGCAATACCGCATCGTCGTCGCCGACTCGCGTACGAAGCGCGATGGTCGGGCGATCGAGTTCGTCGGGATCTACCAGCCGAAGGAGGACCCTTCGGTGATCCAGGTCAAGTCTGACCGGGTGCAGTACTGGCTCTCCGTCGGCGCCCAGCCGAGCGAGGCCGTCCAGCGCCTGCTGGAGAAGACCGGCGACTGGCAGAAGTTCAAGGGCCTGCCGGCCCCGCCGCCGCTGCTGGTGGCTCCCGAGCGGGCCGACCGCACGGCGGCCTACGAGGCCGAGGCGAAGGCGGCGGCAGGGCTGACCGAGTCGGCCAAGCCGGCGAAGAAGGCGGCCAAGGCGGCGCCCGCCGAGGCGCCCAAGACCGAGGAGCAGGCCGGTGCGGACTCCGGCGAGCAGGCCTGACGTGGCGCTCCGGCCAGCGCTCGAGCATCTGGTCAAGGGCATCGTCGACCATCCGGACGACGTACGGGTCCGGATGGTCGACTCCCGGCGCGGCAAGCGACTGGAGGTGCGGGTGCACCCCGAGGACCTGGGCACGGTGATCGGCCGCTCCGGCCGTACGGCAAAGGCGCTGCGCCAGGTGATCGGGTCGATAGGTGGCCGTGGGGTACGCGTCGACATCGTCGACGCGTACTGACCCGCCCGCCTTCATGCTCCTGATCGTCGGCCGGGTCGGGCGCCCGCACGGCATCCGCGGCGAGGTGACCGTGGACGTGCGGACCGACGATCCCGAGGCTCGATTCGCCGCCGGGGCGGTGTTGCGCACCGGTCCGGCGGCGTCCGGCACCGGTCCGGCGAGCGCGCCGTCGGTGCCCGGATACGGCGAGCTGTTCCAGGTGCCCGAGCAGGTCACAATCGAGACCGTCCGCTGGCACCAGGGCCGGTTGCTCGTCGGCTTCGAGGGTGTCCACGACCGGAACCTGGCCGAGGCGCTCCGGGGCACCCTGCTCTGGGCGGAGAGCACCGAGCTGCCACCGCCGGCCGACCCGGACGAGTTCAACGACCACCAGTTGATCGGGCTCGCCGCGGTCACTCCGGCAGGTGATCCGCTCGGCGAGGTGACCCGGATCGACCATGCGCCCGCCTCCGACCTGCTGGTGCTCCGCCGCCCGGAGGGACGGACCGCCCTGATCCCGTTCGTCAAGGCGATCGTGCCGGAGGTCGACCTGGCCGCTGGCCGGGTGGTCGTGGACCCTCCCCCCGGCCTGCTGGACCTGTGACCCGGCACGGTGGTTGGGAAGGGCCCCTTCCTCTACAAGAAACGATAAGAAGGGGCCCTTCCTTACATGCGGGTCGACGTGGTGTCGATTTTTCCGGAGTACCTGGCGCCGTTGGGGTTGTCGCTGATCGGGCGGGCGCAGGCGGCCGGGGTGCTGGAGGTCGGGGTGCACGACCTGCGGACCTGGACCCACGACGTGCACCGTACGGTCGACGACACCCCGTACGGTGGCGGACCGGGGATGGTGATGCGGCCCGAGCCGTGGGGGGAGGCGCTGGACGCCCTGGTGCCGGCCGGCGCCGAGGCCGGCGCCAGGTTGGTGGTGCCGACGCCGGCGGGGAGCCGGTTCAGTCAGGCGCTGGCGCACGAGTTGGCCGGCGAGTCCCACCTGCTCTTCGCCTGCGGGCGGTACGAGGGGATCGACCAGCGGGTGCTGGAGCACGCCGCCACCCGGATGCCGGTGACCGAGGTTTCGCTCGGCGACTACGTGCTCTTCGGCGGCGAGGTCGCGGTCCTCGTGATCATGGAGGCGGTGACCCGACTGCTGCCCGGGGTGCTGGGTAACGCCGATTCGCTCGCCGAGGAGTCCCACGCACACGGGCTGCTGGAGGCGCCGGTCTACACCAAGCCGCCGAGCTGGCGGGGACACGACGTACCGGAGATCCTCCGCTCCGGTGACCACGGCCGGATCGCCCGGTGGCGGCGGGACCAGGCACTGGTCCGGACGGCCCGGCGCCGGCCGGACATGCTGGCGGCGCTGCCGGCGGAGCGGTGGGACAAATGGGATATAGCCGCCCTGGCCGGGGTCGGATTTCAGCCTCGGGCCGACGATATGGCAAAGTAGGGGGGTTGCCGCAGCCGCCCGTGCCGCGGGCGGCGGCGAGGATCTCCGCCGGGGTTGCGATCCTGGAATTCCGCGTGGAGTTCAGAATCACCCATCCGCGCGCCGATGCCCGGTGCGCCGTGAGCCTTCAAGGATGCAGCGATGAACACCCTGGACGCCCTCGACGCCCAGTCGCAGCGGACCGACATCCCGGATTTCCGGGCCGGTGACACCGTCAAGGTGCACGCCCGGGTCGTCGAGGGGAACCGGTCCCGGGTCCAGGTCTTCGAGGGCGTCGTCATCCGGCGTCACGGCGCGGGCCTGCGGGAGACCTTCTCCGTCCGCAAGATCAGTTTCGGGGTAGGTGTGGAGCGGACGTACCCGGTCAACAGCCCGGCGATCGACCGGATCGAGGTGATCGTCCGTGGCGACGTCCGTCGGGCAAAGCTCTACTACCTCCGCGAGCTGCGCGGAAAGAAGGCCAAGATCAAGGAGAAGCGCGAAAAGCGGGTCGGCTGACCTCCGGACTGGCCGCGCTGGCGCCGATCGCGGGGTGCCGACCTTCGCCGGGCCGACTACGCTGGCCGCACGGGCGGAGGCGAGGCGCGGCGACCCCGGCAGCTGCCGGGGTCGCTCGTTACCCGCGCCTTTCCGCTCGCGGTGCCCGTCGTCCAGGCTCTGGATGACGGTGCTCTGGATGCCGGCGTCGTCTCTCGGGACCGGGGAGTTGCATGGTGCGTAGGGTGGACGACGAGGACGACGTCGAGTCATGGCGTCCCCGGCGCCGGCGATCCCGCCGCACGCGCAAGCAGATGCCACTGTGGCAGGAGCTTCCGCTCCTTCTTGTCGTGGCGTTCTGCCTCGCGGTCCTGATCCGCACCTTCCTGCTCCAGGCGTTCTTCATCCCCTCGGGGTCCATGGAGGACACGCTGCTGATCGGTGACCGGGTTCTGGTCAACAAGATCGTGTACGACGTGCGCGATCCGGTACGCGGCGAGATCGTGGTGTTCCGGGGGACCGCGGCCTGGGCACCGGAGGTCCGCGACGAGCCCGATCCGGGGTTCGTCGCCAAACTGGGGCGTACCGTCGGCGACCTGGTCGGGGTGAGCCGCCCGGGCGAGAAGGACTTCATCAAGCGGGTGGTCGGGCTGCCCGGCGACCGGGTGCAGTGCTGCGACGACCAGGGCCGGGTGACCGTCAACGGTGCCCCGATCGACGAGCCTTACGTGCTCGAGGACTCTCCGCTGGACGTACCTCCCAACCGGCAGGAGTGCCGGTCGCGCCGCTTCGACGAGGTCGTGGTGCCGCCGGGGCAGATCTTCGTGATGGGCGACCACCGGCTGGTGTCGCAGGACGCGCGGTGTCAGGGACCGGTGCCGATCGAGAACGTCATCGGCCGGGCCTTCGTGATCGTCTGGCCGTTCGGCCACTGGAGTTCGCTGCCGGTGCCGGAGACCTTCGACGAGTTGCCGAGACCGGCGGCGGCCCCCGCCCCCGACGAACCCGTCACCGATGACGAACCTGTCAGCGCCGACGAACCCGTCACCGACAATACGCAGAACAGTGCAAACACGGGAGAAATAGCAATTGCTATGCCAATCTTGGCTTCTCTGCTCGTTACCGCGCGTTCCCGACGTTCTTCCGGGACCCGGCATCGTAGGCTCCACCCGTGATTGACGAGCAGACCGACAAATCCAAGCCCAGGAGTTCGTTCTGGCGGGAACTGCCGATCCTGGTGGGCGTGGCCGTCCTGGTCGCGGTGCTGGTGCGGGCCTTCGTCCTGCAGACCTTCTACATCCCGTCACCGTCGATGGAACACACCCTCGACATCTACGACCGGGTGCTCGTCAACAAGCTGGTCTACGACTTCCGCTCACCGCACCGTGGCGAGATCATCGTGTTCAAGGCCCCGACGCAGTGGACCGGCAACCCCGAAGGTGAGGACTTCATCAAGCGGGTCATCGGCGTCGGCGGGGACCGGGTGGTCTGCTGCGACGAGCAGGACCGCCTGACGATCAACGGGCAGTCGCTGGACGAGCCGTACATCTTCACCGAGAACGGGGTCCGGGATCCGGCGGCCGACGAGGAGTTCGACATCACGGTGCCGCCCGGCCGGCTCTGGGTGATGGGCGACCATCGCTCCGCCTCCGGTGACTCGCTGGAGCACTGGCAGCAGAGCCGCAAGGACATCGAGGTCGCGACGATACCGGAGGAGTCGGTGGTCGGACGGGCCTTCACCGTCTTCTGGCCGGTGGGACGGGCCACCTGGCTCTCCGTGCCCGACACCTACGGCGTCATCCCCGAGCCGCAGGGCTGACCGGCCCGCCGGTGGGCGGGATACCCGGCCGGCGCGGCTAGGCTGACCGGGTGACCGTGTTCACCCCTCGCCAGGCCGCCCGGATCCTCCTGGTGGACGCCGAGGAGCGACTGCTGCTGTTCCGTGGTTGGGACCCGGCCCGTCCCGAACGCCGCTACTGGTTCACCCCCGGCGGCGGCTTGGACCCGGGCGAGACGCCGGTGGCCGGTGCCGTCCGTGAGTTGGCCGAGGAGACCGGGCTGAGTCTGGCCCCGGCCGAGTTGGGCGAGCCGATCTGGCGCGAGGTGACCGAGTTCAGCTTCGCCGGCCGGTGGTACCGCCAAGAACAGCAATTCTTCCTCGCCCGGGTCACGCGGTGGGTGGTGGACACGGCCGGGTTCGACGCGATCGAGCGGGAGACGATCGACGCCCACCGCTGGTGGTCGCTGGACGAGCTGGCCCGGACGACGGAAGGCTTCTATCCGACCGACCTGCCCGAGCTGCTGCGCCGGGCGCTGGGGAGCGAGTAGCGGTGCTGACCCCACCTCGTACGGTGATCCGCCGCGAGGGCGGCATCTACGCCATGGAACGCGCCCTGCGGCGGCGCGGCTTCGCGCAGGTCGCCGGCGCCGACGAGGCGGGCCGGGGGGCCTGTGCCGGGCCGCTGGTGGCCGCAGCCGCAGTGCTGTCCGACGGCCGGCGCGGCGAGATCGAGGGGCTGGCCGACTCCAAGCTGCTCACCCCGGCCACCCGGGAACGGATCTATGCCGAGGTGGTCGAGCGGGCCCTGGCGTACGCCGTGGTGGTCGTCCCGGCCGTGGAGGTGGACGCCCGAGGACTGCACGTCTGCAACCTGGCGGCGATGCGGCGGGCGCTGGCCTCCCTCGCCGTCGCACCGGACTACGTGCTGACCGACGGGTTCGGGGTCGACGGGCTGGGTGTGCCGGGGCTGGCCGTCTGGAAGGGTGACCAGGTCGCCGCCTGTGTGGCCGCGGCGAGCGTGCTGGCCAAGGTCACCCGAGACCGGATCATGGTGGAGCTGGACGGCCGTCACCCCGGGTACGGCTTCGCCGAGCACAAGGGATACATCACCGCCGAACACAGCGCCGCGCTGGAACGGCACGGGCCGTGTCCGGAACATCGCTTCTCGTACGTCAACGTGGCGGCCGTCTCCGGCCGGGTCGGCCGCCCGCCGCGCTCCCGGAGGCCGGTGCACCTCGGCGGGATCGAGTCGATGGCGCGGGAGGGCCGGGCAGGGAGTACCGTCGGCGTGGCGTTGGGCGAGCGGCTTCGGCCGTCGGCGTCAGTGGGGGAAGATGTGGCCATGGAAGGCGGAGTGGGATGAGCGCGGAAGATCTCGAGAAGTACGAGACCGAGATGGAGCTGCAGCTCTATCGGGAGTACCGCGACATCGTTCGTCAGTTCTCCTATGTCGTGGAGACCGAGCGGCGGTTCTACCTGGCGAACCAGGTCGACCTGCACGTCCGCAACTCCGACGGTGAGGTCTACTTCGAGGTGGAAATGCACGACGCCTGGGTATGGGATATGTATAGGCCGGCCCGCTTCGTGAAGAATGTCCGAGTAATGACGTTCAAGGATGTCAACGTCGAAGAACTCGAAAAGCCGGACATCTCCCTTCCCGCTGATTCTGGATTCGGCGGCTGATCCTCGTCGGGGCTGCGCCGGTCATCGCCGGTGCCGCGCCGGCTGACCACCCGGCGCCGACCGGCCGCAGGCAGTCGCCGGGCTAGGCGTCCCCGGTGACCACGACCTCCACCCGCTGGACGAGATTGTTGGCGAACCCGCCCCGGTTCCACGGCTGCTCGACCGGCTGTGTACGGCCGGAGGCGTCGGTGGCACGTGCACCGAGCACGTACCGGCCGGGGGTGGCCGGCCACTCGTACCGCCAGCGGCGCCACGCCCAGCGCGCGTCGGCATCGCTCCCGGCCGGATCGAGGGTGGCGGCTTCCCAGGTGACGCCCCCGTCCGTGGTCGCCTCGACGGCGGTGACCGGAGCGTGCCCGGACCACGCCCGCCCCTCGACCACACGCGGCCCGGCCCGGACCACCCGGGTCCGGGACATGAAATCCGGGAAGCCCGGCGGCTGGACCAGCGCCCGAGGCTCGATCCGGGTCACCGGGACACCGGGATCGTCGGCGGAGCTGCGCAGCCGGTAGGCCACCGCGTTCTGGTAACCGTCGAACTCCCGGTCCAGCACCGTGATCCGGGTCAGCCACTTGACGTGCGCCATCCCGTACCAGCCGGGCACCACCAGTCGCAGCGGGGCGCCGTGCTGGGGCAGCAGGGGTGCGCCGTTCATCTCGTACGCCAGCAGCACCTCCTCGCGCAGCGCCTCGGCGACCGGCAGCCCGCGCCGGTAGTCCTGTTCGACACCGCGCTCCACCCCGTGGTCGGCGCCGGTGAAGACCACGTCGACGGCGTCCGGCGCCAGCCCGGCCTCGCGCAGCAGTGGAGCCAGCGGCGTGCCGGTCCACTCGGCGGTGCCGACCGCCTCGGAGAGCCAGGGCTGGCTGATCGGTCGGGGTGTCAGCAGGGCCCGACCGTTGCCGGCGCACTCCAGGGTGACTCGCCGGGTGACGCGCGGACGGGCCCGCAGCGCGGCGAGATCGAGGGTCAGCTGGTGGTCGACCCGGCCGTCGACGGTCAGCAGATGCTTCCCGGGGTCGAGGTCCGGAATGTCGTAGTGAATGAGCAGATAGTGCAGGCCCACCGGGGTGACGTCGTAGCGGAGTGCCTCCAGCGGCAGCGCGTGGTTGCGCGCCGCGAGGCCCAGTTCCTCGATGCTGATGCCCTCGTCGGGATCGGCCAGCCGGGCCGGCAGGCTCACTCCGTCCACTGTGGTCATCGCCGCTCCTCCTCCGGCCGACGACGGGTCGTTCCGCCCCCGGCCTGCCCAGCCTAGGCGAGGTGGGGCGGGGCTCGACGTGCCGGCTCGACCGCCTCGCCCTGCGCAGGCTTCTTCCCCACTCCGGACGCGGCCACGGTCTCGCTGTCCGGGCCCGCCATAGCAGATCATCGGGACTCGCGGCCGTTTTCCACAGCAGGGTGAGTTGTGCACAGGTTCGGGCCGGGCGGTTGTCCGACCCGGCCGGTCGGCGGGAGGCTGCCGGACCATGAGCAGGAAATGGCCTGGCCGGGGACCGGCGACGGCGCTGCCGGCGGTGCTGCTTCCGGTGGTGGTGCTCCTGACGCTGCTACCACCGGCGACGGATCCCGGGACGGTCCGGAGGTGGCGGTCGCTCAGCTCCGAGACGGCCCGGAGCTGGACGGCGATCGGAAATGCCGCCCCGGCGCGGTCGGCGCTACCGTCGCCGGTGGGCGGTTACCGCTGGCCGCTCGACGGGGTCCCCCGGGTCGTCCGCCGGTTCGATCCTCCGCCGCAGCCGTGGGCGGCGGGGCACCGCGGCGTCGATCTTGCCGCGCCGGCCGGTGCGACCGTCCGGGCCGCCGGGCCGGGAGTCGTCTTCTTCGCCGGAATGGTGGCAGGGCGGCCGGTCGTCAGCGTCTCCCACGGCAACGGACTACGCACCACCTACGAGCCGGTGCGCTCCAGGATGGCAGCTGGCGAGGCGGTCCGGGCGGGGGATCCGCTCGGCGTGCTGCTGTCCGGCCATCCCGGCTGCGCCGCCAGCGGGTCGGCCTGTCTGCACTGGGGCCTGCGCTGCGGTGACGACTATCTGGATCCGCTGCTGTTGCTGGGGCTCGGCCGGGTCCGCCTGCTGCCGGTCACATCCGGCCGCCCGGTCGGCGCCACCCCGAGACGCCGACGGCCTGGCTGACGACGGGACCGTCCGCCGGGCGGTCGGGAAGCCGGCCGGCCAGGAGCGGGGATCGGTGAAGCCGGCCGGTCCGGAGCGGGGATCGGTGAAGACAGCCGGTCAGGAGAGGGTGGCCAGCAGGGCCGGCAGGCCATCGGCGAGCCGCCCGTACTCCTCCGGCCGGTTGTAGACCTGGCCTGAGAGCCGCAGCCAGCCCTGGTCGCGCCAGGCGTTGACGTTGACCTCGGTGCCGAGCTCGTCGCTGATCCGGTGCCGCAGCGCCACCGCATCGGCAACGGTGGTCGCGACGCCGGCCGGCAACGGCAGAACCCGCATCGAGACCGTCGGCCCGCCGGGGTCGACCAGATCGGCCGGCGCGATGCCGAGCGCCCGGCCGACGACCCACTGCCCGTACGCGGCCAGGCCCGCGTTGTAGGCGCGGACCGTGTCGAGCCCGAGCGTCCGCAGTGTGTACACGCCCACGGGTGCGGCCAGCCAGGCCGTGTAGTCGAGCGTCGCCTGCCATTCGACCCGGGTCGGGAAGCCGTCCTCGTCATACCAGGAGACGGCGAGCGGCTCGATGCGCCGCCGCCAGCGGGGCGCCACCACCAGCGCGGCGGTGCCGCGCGGGGCGAATCCCCACTTGTGCAGGTTGCCGACCCAGAAGTCGGCGCCGATGCCCTCCACCGGGGTCGGCAGCATGCCGGGTGCGTGCGCGCCGTCGACCAGGATCGGCACGCCCCGTTCCCGGGCGACGGCGGCGATCGCGGCGGCCGGAAAGAGCCGGGCCGTCGGGGAGGTGAGCTGGTCGACGACGAGCAGCTTGGTCCGTCCCGGCCGGATCCCGGTCCGGACGATCTCAACGATTTCCTCGTCGGTGGCGGTCAGCGGCACCGACAGGGTGCGCCGGACCGCCCCGGTCAGGCGTGCCTCCCGATCGATCGAGAGGGCGAACGAGCCGTACCCGTGGTCGGTGCAGAGCACCTCGTCACCCGGCTCCAGCCCCAGCGACCGGAGCACGATGGCCGCCCCCACGGTGACGTTGCCGATCAGCGCGGTCCCGTCCGGGTCGGCGCCGAGGAACCCGGCCAGGTGCCGCCGGGCGTGCGTGATCCGGTCGATCAGGCCACGGTTGAAGAACCGCACCGGGTTGGCCTCGGTCTCGTCGCGCAGCCGCTGTTGCGCCCGCTGCACTCCAATCGGCACCGCGCCGTACGAGCCGTGGTTGAGATGGGCGACGGCGGGATCCAGCGAGAAGAGGAGCCGGGCGCCGGGGATCGGTACGGGCGGCGGCGGCCCGGCGATGCTCACCCGGTGATCATAGCCCGGAGCCGGTCGGGCGCCGGCCGGTAAGCCGACATTCCGGTCGTCAGGCCCGCGGGTGCGCCTGCCGGTACGCCGCCCGCAGCCGCTCCATCGAGACGTGGGTGTAGATCTGGGTGCTCGACAGCGTCGCGTGCCCGAGCAGCTCCTGCACGGTGCGCAGGTCGGCGCCACCCTCCAGCAGGTGGGTCGCGGCGGAGTGCCGCAGCCCGTGCGGGCTGGTGTGGGGCAGTCCGGTGACGCGGGCGTAGGTGCCGACGATTCGTCGTACCACAGTGGGCTGGAGCCGCCCGCCGCGTACCCCGAGCAGCAGCGCGGCGCCGCTGGTCGGGCCCGCCAGGCGGGGCCGGCCGGTCCGGAGCCAGTCGTCGAGTGCCCGCTGTGCCGGCAGCCCGTAGGGGACCGTGCGCTCCTTGGCGCCCTTGCCCATCACCCGGACCACCCGCCGGGCAGGGTCGACGTCGCCGAGGTCCAGACCGCAGAGTTCGCTGACCCGAATCGCGGTGGCATAGAGGAGTTCGAGCACCACCCGGTCCCGCGACGAATCTGCGGAGCCGGGCTCGCCGACGGCGTCGAGGAGTCCGCCGGCCTGGTCGGCCCGGAGCACGGTCGGCAGCTCGCGGTGTGCCCGAGGGCTCGCCAACTGGGCGCCGGCATCGGTCGCCGACAGTCCGCTCCGGTGTGCCCATGCGGTGAATGTGCGGGCGGAGGCGGCGCGGCGGGCCAGCGAGGCGCGGGCGGCCCCGAGGGTACGCAGTTTGGCCAGCCAACTGCGCAGCACGGTGATGTCGAGGTCACCCGGCCCGGTGCAGCCCATCCGGGTGGCATGGTCGAGCAGTGAGACCACGTCCGCGACGTACGCCCGGACGGTGTGCGCCGACCGGTTCTCGACTGACGCGAGGTGCTGGGCGAAGTCGTCGACGCCGTCCCGGAAGGGCGGCGCCAGGGCCTCGTGCCGGACGCGGGTGCTGCGGCTGGGTGTGCTCATCACCCGTGACGGTGGACCCGGATGTCCGCTACGTCAAGCCGGCTCGCACCGGACCCGTCCCGTCCGGTCCGTTCGCTCCCTCCGGATGTCGACGAACGTGGCGTCCGTCCCGCCCGCTCGGGTCGCTTTGCGGCTATGCCGTCGCCGGCCGGCGACCGATCGCTCCACCGACCGTCAGATTCACTGTGCCGACGGTGCCGCCGCCGGTCGGGTGGCCAGCGGAGTGAGGGCGTACCCGCCGTCGCGGCGCACCAGCAGGCCCACCTGCTCCAGCAGGGAGAGTTTCCGCAGCGTGGTACGCAGGTCGAGGCCGGCCCGCGCGGCGAGGACGTCGGGCCCGAACGCGCCACGCCGGGGCACCGACTCCAGGAGCAGCGCGGACTCGTCGTCGAGCGAGTCCTGCGGCCGCTGCGGACCACGGGGCGGCGGGGCCAGGTCGGTACCGAGCCGGCCCACCTCCTCCAGGACGTGTGGCACGCCGGTGACCAACCGCGCCTCGGGATATTCGCGGAGTATTTCGTGCGCGCCGACCGACATGGCGGAGGTGACCGGCCCGGGTACCACCATCGCGGGCCGCCTCATCGCGATCGCCCGGCGCAGGGTCTGGGTGGCGCCGCTGCGGGCCGCCGCCTCGACCAGCAGGGTGCCGGCGGTGGCTGCGGCGATGACCCGATTGCGGATCAGGAAGCGTGGCCGCAGTGGCTCCGCTCCCGGAGGCCATTCGCTGACCAGCAGCCCGACGTCGCAGATCCGGTCGAAGAGGGCGGCGTTGCCCATCGGGTAGGGGCGGTCGACGCCGCAGGCGAGAATGGCCACGGTCAGGCCGCCGGCGTTCAGGGCTCCCCGGTGCGCCGCCGCGTCGATGCCGAACGCGCCGCCGGAGACGATGCTCCAGTCCCGCTCGGCCAGGCCGAAGGCGATCCCGGTGGCGACGTGCAGCCCGTACGAGGTCGCGGCGCGGGAACCGACCACCGCCACCGAGCGCTGCAACGCCTCCCCGAGCGAGCAGGCGCCGCGTACCCAGAAGCAGAGCGGCGGTGCCGTCTCCTGGTCGACCCGGCGGTCCGCGCCGCCCATGGCCAGCCCTTTCAAGCTCCCCATCCGCGCCGGCCACTCCGCGTCGGCCGGGGTCACGAGGCGGGCACCGAGCCGTTCGGTCTGCTGAGCGGCGGAGTGCGCGACCTGCCACGGGTCGCCGGCGGCGAGCCGGGACTCCACCGTCGCCCGCAGCCGACGGTCGGGCACCTTTCCGGCGAGCAACCGTTGCAGGCCCCCCACCGCCCCGAACCGTTCCACCAGCCCGAAGACTGCTCGGGTGCCGGGCTCGAAGAGCCAGGTGAGGGCGATCCGGGCCAGCCGGTCGTCGTCCATTTCCACCGGTGCATCCCGCCCGGACAGCGGATCGTCGGGCAGCGGATCGTCGGGCAGCGGATCGTCGGGCAGCGGATCGTCGGGCAGCGGATCGTCGGGCAGCGGACCGAGGACGGCGGCCGGGGTCGGTCCGGGGCCGTCTGCCGGGATCGGGCCGGCCCCAAGGTTCGGGTCGGGGGTGAGGACGGGACCACTATCCGCTGGTCTGCTCATGTGGCGCTCCCGGTGCGCAGTTGGGTGGCCTCCTCGACGTCACCCGCGTCCGGGCGCGACCGGCCGTCGAGGTCGGCGATGCTCCACGCGACCCGGATCACCCGGTCGAAGCCACGGGCGGAAAGCACGCCGCTGTCCAGCAGGCGGCGCAGGGCGTACGTCTCCCGTGCCGGCAACCGCCACCGGGGAAGGCGCAGCTGCGGGCCGGGCACCTCGGCGTTGATCCGCCATCCGTCGGTGGCCCAGCGGGCAGCGGCGGCGGCTCGGGCCTTGCCGACCCGTTCGGCGACCACGGCGGAGGATTCGACGGTCTGCCCCGCGGCCATGAGCTCGGCCGCTCGCAGCGGCTGCACCGTCACCTGCACGTCCAGCCGGTCCAGCAGCGGGCCGGAGAGTCGACCGAGGTAGCGGCGGCGGGCCAGCGGTGGGCACTCGCACGAGATGTCACCGGAGGGCTTTGCGCAGGGACAGGGGTTGGCTGCCACCACCAACTGCACCCTGGCCGGATATTCCGTCCCGCCCTGCGCCCTGGTCAACACGATCCGGCCGCTCTCCAGCGGTTGGCGGAGTGCCTCGAGCGCGCCCCTGGCGTACTCGGGAGCCTCGTCGAGGAAGAGAACCCCGCGGTGGGCCAGCGATACCGCTCCTGGTCGGGCCAGTCCCGAGCCGCCGCCGACCAGCGAGGCGATCGTCGCGGTGTGGTGTGGGGCCTGGAAGGGTGGCCGGCGCAGGAGCTGGCCGTCCGGAGGCAGCAGACCCGCGATCGAGTGCAGCGCGGTCACCTCCAGTGCGGCCTCGTCGTCCAGCTCCGGCAGGATCGAGGGCAGCCGCTCCGCGAGCATGGTCTTGCCGGCACCGGGCGGGCCGAGCAGGGCCAGGTGGTGCCCGCCGGCGGCGGTCACCTCCAGTGCCCGCCGCCCGAGCCCCTGTCCGGCGACGTCGGCGAGATCGGGCCCGGGCCGGGGCGTTACGGCCGGCGGAGAGGGCGGGTCGAGCAGCGGGGCACCGTCGCGGACGAAGGCCACCAGCCGGTGCAGGGCATCGACGGCCCGGACCTGTACGCCCGGCACGACCGACGCCTCGGCCGCGTTGCCGAGGGGCACGACCACGCGGTCTATCCCGGCCCGGGCCGCCGCCGCGACCATCGGGAGTACGCCCCGGACGGGCCGGACGGTCCCGTCGAGTCCGAGTTCGCCGAGGATGGCGACCCGGTCCAGTGGGGCGAGCGGCATCTCGCCCGCACCACCCAGCAGGGCGGCCGCGATGGCCAGGTCGAACGCCGACCCGTGCTTCGGCAGGGTCGCGGGGAGCAGGTTCACGGTGATGCGTCGGTTGGGCCAGCGCTGTCCGGAGTTGACGATCGCGGCACGTACCCGGTCCCGGGCCTCGTTGAGCGCGGTGTCGGGCAGTCCGGAGAGGAGAACGGTGGGCAGGCCGGCGGCCACGTCGGCTTCGACCTCGACCACATGGCCGGTCACCCCGACCAGTCCGACGCAGAGCACTTTGGCGTAACTCATCGGCACGCCCCCGGGGAGGTGTCTGGCGCTATCGGCATGGTGCCGACGGTGCCCGACCAGCGTGGGCTGGACATGCCCGGCGGGGCGGCCTGTGGACAACCACGGTCCCTGTGGATGTCCGGACGATCATGCTGTGGCTGTGCTATGCGTGGTCGGCCCGGCCGTGGCGGAGTATGGCGTGGCGGAGTATGGCGTGGCGGCACACTCCGCGCGGGCCTCCCGCTCAGGCCGGGGAGGGCCCCGTCGCGGCCCGGTCGAGCAGTTCGCACAGCAGGGCGACCACCTCCTGGGGAGCGAAGTCCATGGCCTGCTCGCCAACGGTGACCTCGAAGCTGCACCGCCTCGGATCCGGCGCCGAGAGCACTCTGCCGAACAGCTGGACGCCCCGCTCCGCGATCATCGCCTCGCCGGCCCGCTCGACGGCCCGTTTCGGCGCCGGCAGATGGACGTGGAAGATCGGCGTCTGGGGCGGATCCGGCCAGGCCAGCGCCGTGCCGTCGGTGTTGATCGCGGTGGCGAGCGCGATTGCGTGCTCCCGGAACGCCGGCATCCGGGGCAGCAGGTTGTCCAGGCCGGCGAGGCCCGCCAACGCGAGCGGCCAGGCATCGTGGATCGCCCCGCCCAGGCGGCTGCGCCACACCGCCGCCTCGCCGAGGGTCGCGGCGTCGGCGGCGAGAACGGCGCCACGGATGCCCAGGAGGGCCTTGTAGAGCGAGACGTAGACGGTGTCGAAGAGTGCGGCGATCTCGTCGAAGGGCCGCCGGTAGTAGGTCTGTGCCTCCCACAGCCGGGCGCCGTCCAGATGCGCCGCCGCGCCCCGGGACCGTACCGTCGCGACCTGGCTGCACAGCTCGTCCCATTCCGGGAGCTGCCCGCCGATGTCCCGCTGTGGCAACTCCCAGACGACCGCGGCCAGCGGCTCGCCGATCGCTGCCAGATCCGCGCCGGTCATCAGCTGGTGGCGGTCACCGACCGGGTGGAACCGCAGCCCGTGGACGACGTGGTAACCCCGCCGTTCCCAGACGTCCAGGTGGCTCTGCGGGTGTGCGGCGAACGCGTTCCGGCCACGGCGTTCGGCATGGATCCGCAGCGCCACCTGCTGTGCCATCGTGCCTGTCGGAAAGAACAGTGCCGACCCCGTGCCGAGCAGGTCGGCGATCCGTCGCTCCAGTCGGGCGACCGGTCCGTCCGGTCCGCTCGGCGGGGTGTCGTCGTCGACCACCTCGAGGAGCTGCCGCAGAACCGTGTGGGGCGACCGGTGGATCGGCGAGTGCAGGAAGAGGGATCGCCGGATCGACCCCACCGGGCGGTCATGCGGGCCAGGTGCGACGGCGGGCATGCCGACGAGTCTGACCCTACTGCCACGGCATGGCAATAATGATCGTCTCGGGCTGGTGGTGGCGGGCGTCGGGTGACGGCACGGCAGTCTGTGCCTGGTGTCGCCGACGTCGAGAGGGTGCAGACCGACCTGGTCAGAAGGCCGCGCGTAGGTGTTCGATCCGGGCAGGGCCGTTGCGCGCCGGATACACCTCGATGACGTCGAACCGGATCTGCTCCGGATGAACGCCGCTGGTTCGCAGCCACTCGAGGGCCAGCCGCCGCAGCCGCCGGACCTTCCGACCCTCCACGGCATCGGCCGGCGTGCCGAACGTGCCGCTCCGTCTGGTCTTGACCTCGCAGAAGGCGAGGACCTCGCCCTCCCAGGCGATGATGTCGATCTCACCGTGGCTGCACCGCCAGTTGCGGACCACCACCCGCAGGCCAGCCTCGACCAGGTGGCGCACGGCACATCTCTCTCCGTACGCCCCGACCGCCTGTCTCGCTGCTGTCATGGCGTGGACCCTGGCGCCCGGCGGGTGCCACGGCCAACCCGGGGTCACGCGGCTGTGGATATCCAGGGGTGCTGTGGACAGCCGGACGATCAAGTCCTTCGGCTGCTAAGGGGCTGCCAAGGGTTCTGCTGGGGCCGCTGATCCTGGCGGCGTCGGAGGCGCGGAGAGCAGGGCCGGGCCGGACCGGCCGGAACAGGAGGAAAACACCCCGGAACCGAGGCCGGCGACGTGGCGACCGGGCGGCCCGGGTGGCGAGGAGGCGGCAGGTCACATACGGTGCGGGGCCGTGGAGCAACAACGCAACTTCTCGGAAGAGCCGGCCCCGGACTGGCGGGACGGCGACCGTGGCTACGCCGACCAGCCGTGGTACGGCGCCGGTACCGACCGGTACCCCCGCACGGAACCTCCGGCGGCGCCGAGCCAGCCTGCCGCTCCCACACCGGGCGCCCGGCACGGTCGGCCCTACGATGCTGGCGCCGACCCGTACGCCGGACCGCACCCTTTCGGCGCACCGGAGGGCACCGCCGCCGCCGACCGGTACCCGGCACCCGCGCCGCGGGACGGCGACTTCCCGGACGCTGCCGGGTACGCCAGCTTCGCGCCGACCAGCGGGTTCGACCCGGCCCGGCCGGCCCTGGAGGTGCCGTTGCCGGCATTCGGTACCGGTCCGGCCCGGCCCGACCCCGGCTATCCGCCTGCTCAGTGGACCGGAAACCCGGTCGGACAGTTCCAGGCCGCTGCGCCACCTGGGGAGCGCGATCCCCAGGCTCGGTCAGCGACGGACGGCGTGACCGTCAGCCAACCGAACAGCGAACCGGCGCGGTCGCCGCTGGCGGGCTACCCGATCGTGCAGCCGGCCGGAGGCGGCGTCGCCGACCAGATGGGCGCGTTGGGCCAACCCACCGACCTGGTGCCGCAGGTCGACCCGCAGGCCGGGGCAGGCGCCATTCCAGCCGGCGGGAGTGCCGCACCGGCCGGTGGAAGCGCGGTACCGGCTGGCGGGAGCGCGGTACCGGCTGGCGGGAGCGCGGTACCGGCTGGCGGCGACCCGTCAAGCCGCCACACCGAGGCGATCGACCGGACGGCACCGGGCCGTCCGACCTCCCCAGCGCCATCACCGGCACAGCCATCACCGGGACTGCCCGGCGGACTCGGGGCGGCCACCGGAGACGGCGTGTACCGGACCCGCCGGCCCGCTCTGGCGGTGGTCCTGGCCGTGCTCACGGTGATCTTCGAGGTGCCGGCGGTACGCCTACTCCTCGCCGGAGTACTCGGTGATCCCGTTGTGCCGTCCGCGGTGCTTTCCGGCATTTTCGTGGTGCTGGGTCTGCCGATCTTCGCTGCCGGAATGTATGGCCTGGTCACCAGCGCCACCGCGTTCGGTGATCCGGTGCGGGCATGGCTCCGGCCGCCGACCGGGTATCTCGGCATCGGCCTGGTGCTCTTCCTCGCCGCGGCACTCGCAGCCGGCTGACCCGATCGCCCGCCAGGCCCGCCCGTGAGGCCGCCCGCCAGGCCCGCCCGTGAGGCCGCCCGCGAGGTCTGCCGAGTGCAACGGATGCGCCGGTGAGTGGTGGTGGGCGGGGGTTTGTGCGTTGGTGGGTCCGGCGGGGGCGTACACTTGGCGATTGGCGACCGCCTCGCGCGGTCGACCTCGCGTGCCCTCTCCACGGTGAGTCCGTGGAGCGACGGCCCCCTGGTCCCGATCTTGATCGGGTCCGCCATGGCCGGCGATCAGGCGCCAGGACGCCAGGCCGCCGGCCCGGCGTGACAACCAGGGACAACTGAAGGAGCACCTCACCATGGCCGTGGTGACCATGCGCCAGCTGCTGGAGAGCGGTGTCCACTTCGGACACCAGACCCGGCGCTGGAACCCGAAGATGAAGCGCTTCATCTTCACCGAGCGTAACGGCATCTACATCATCGACCTGCGGCAGACCCTCGACTACATCGAGAAGGCGTACGACTTCGTGCGCGGGACGGTGGCCGAGGGCGGCAGCATCCTCTTCGTGGGCACCAAGAAGCAGGCCCAGGAAGCGATTGCCGAGCAGGCGACCCGGGTCGGGCAGCCCTACGTGAACCACCGCTGGCTCGGCGGCATGCTGACCAACTTCCAGACGGTCTACAAGCGGCTGCAGCGGATGAAGGAGCTGGAGGCCCTCGGCGACCTCTCGGGCACCGCGCAGGGCTACACCAAGAAGGAGACCCTGCAGCTCTCCCGCGAGAAGGACAAGTTGACCCGCACCCTGGGCGGCCTCCGGGACATGCAGAAGGTCCCCGCCGCGATCTGGGTGGTCGACACCAAGAAGGAGCACATCGCCGTCGACGAGGCCCGCAAGCTGGGCATCCCGGTGATCGCGGTGCTCGACACCAACTGCGACCCGGACGAGGTCGACTTCCCGATTCCGGGTAACGACGACGCGATCCGCTCCGCCGAGCTGCTGACCAAGGTCATCGCGGCGGCCGTCGGTGACGGTCTGATCGCCCGTTCCGGCAAGCGTCGGGGCACCGACGAGAAGCCCGAGCCGGGCGTGGTCGGCGCCGACGAGCCGCTCGCCGAGTGGGAGCGCGAGCTGATCGAGGACAACGAGAAGAAGGCGGCCGGCGACTCGGAGCAGAAGGCCGGCGAGCCGGCGGGCGTCGCCGCCGAGTGATCTTCGGTGTCGGGTTCCGCCGGCCGCTCCCGGTCGGCGGACCCGCACCGGGCAGCAGCCAACACCGGTAGCAGGCACGGCGGCCCCCGATCGGGGGTAACCGCAGAAGACCACGAATCAGCCGCAGACCACGAATCAGCCGCGTTACACACCGAAGAGAGAGTCATGTCCAACTTCACCGCCGCGGACGTCAAGAAGCTCCGGGACCTCACCGGCGCCGGCATGATGGACTGCAAGAAGGCCCTGACCGAGGCCGAGGGCGACTTCGACAAGGCCGTCGAGATCCTGCGCGTCAAGGGCGCCAAGGATGTCGGCAAGCGGGCCGGCCGGACGGCCGCCAACGGCCTGGTGGCGCACTCCGGCAAGGCGCTGCTCGAGCTGAACTGCGAAACGGACTTCGTCGCCAAGAACACCGACTTCATCGCGTTCGCGCAGCTCCTGGTCGAGCACGGGGCGCAGGCCGGGGTGCGGGACGCCGAGGGGCTGCTCGGCAGTACGCTGCCCGACGGTCGCACCGTCGCCGACGCCGTCCAGGAGCAGTCCGCCAAGATCGGCGAGAAGCTGGTGCTCAACCGCTTCGCCGCGCTGGACGGAACGGTCGCGGTCTACCTGCACCGCAAGGCCCAGGACCTGCCGCCGCAGGTCGGCGTGCTGGTCGAGTACGCCGGCAAGGCCGACGAGGCGGGTGACGCCGACGCACGGGGTGTCGCCATGCAGATCGCCGCGATGCGCCCGAAGTACCTGAGTCGGGACGAGGTGCCGGCCGAGACCGTCGCCTCCGAGCGGCGGATCGCCGAGCAGACCGCCCGCGAGGAGGGCAAGCCCGAGGCGGCGCTGTCCAAGATCATTGAGGGTCGGGTCAACGCCTTCTTCAAGGACTACGTCCTCGTCGAGCAGTCCTCGGTTGCCGACAACAAGAAGACCGTCAAGCAGGTGCTCGCCGAGGCCGGCATCGAGGTGACCCGGTTCGTCCGGTTCGAGGTCGGCCAGGCCTGAGTCGTGGCGGTCGGCAGGCGCGGGTCGTGGCGGTCGTGAGGCCTGCGGCGTCTCGTGGGCCTGGACCGTCGCGACCCGGGGTCACGGCGGAGTCGACACGGAGGGGAGGCCGCAGGTGTATGCAACGGACACCGCGGCCTCCTCGTCACGTAGGGTCAGCAGCGGCAGGTTGGCTGAACTGGGCGCCGGCGTTCCGGCGTGGGAAAGGCGGGTCGGATGACGCAGCTCGTGAGTGACCGGACCCTGGCGGCGGACGATCCGACGGCGCCACCACCCGGACGGGCCCGCCGGGTGGTGCTCAAGCTCTCCGGCGAGGTCTTCGGCGGTGGGGCCATCGGCGTCGACCCGGACGTCGTCCAGGCCATCGCGCGGCAGATCGCCACCGTGGTGCGCCGGGGCGTGCAGGTCTCCGTGGTGGTCGGCGGCGGGAACTTCTTCCGGGGCGCCGAGCTGCAGAAGCGCGGCATGGACCGGGCCCGCGCCGACTACATGGGCATGCTCGGCACGGTGATGAACTGCCTCGCGCTGCAGGACTTCCTGGAGAAGGAGGGTGTGGAGACGCGCGTGCAGAGCGCGATCACGATGGCCCAGGTGGCGGAGCCCTACATTCCGCTGCGGGCCATCCGGCACCTGGAGAAGGGCCGGGTAGTGATCTTCGGGGCGGGCGCCGGCATGCCGTACTTCTCCACCGACACGGTCGCCGCGCAGCGGGCGCTGGAGATCCGTGCCGACGTGGTGCTGATGAGCAAGAACGGGGTGGACGGCGTCTACACGGCCGACCCGCGTACCGACCCCGGCGCCAGCAAGTTCGACAAGATCACCTTCTCCGAGGTGCTGCGTCGTGGCCTCCGGGTCGCCGATGCCGCCGCGTTCAGCCTCTGCGAGGAGAATGGCCTGCCGATGCTGGTGTTCGGCGCCGAGGGTGACGACACCATCGTCCGGGCGGTCGCCGGCGAGCCGATCGGCACGCTCATCACGACCTGAGTCGGAACGGCCCGGCCGGCGGGTGGGGCACGGGTGGAGTTTTTTCGGAGCAGTAGCCAGCAGAGGGAGGCGAAGGAGCAGGTGATCGACGACACCCTCCTCGAGGCCGAGGAGAAGATGGAGCGCGCCGTCGAGCACGCCAAGGAGGAGTTTGGCGCCATCCGCACCGGGCGGGCGACTCCGGCGATGTTCTCCAAGATCATTATCGACTACTACGGCAGTCCCACCCCGTTGACCCAGATGGCCTCCGTCGGGGTGCCCGAGCCGCGGATGGCGATCATCAAGCCGTACGACGCGTCGCAGCTACAGGCGATGGAGAAGGCGATCCGCGACTCCGACCTCGGGGTGAACCCCAACAACGAGGGCAACCAACTACGCATCCTGCTGCCGCAGATGACCGAGGAGCGACGTCGGGACATGATCAAGGTGGCCCGGCACAAGGGTGAGGAAGCCAAGGTGGCGATCCGGAACATTCGCCGCCGGGGTAAGGAGGAACTCGACCGGATCGTCAAGGACGGCGAGGCGGGCGAGGACGAGGGCCGGCGTGCCGAGAAGGAACTGGACGACCTCACGCACAGGTACGTCTCCCACGTCGACGAGTTGGTGAAACACAAGGAATCCGAGTTGCTCGAGGTCTGATGTCCCACGTCGACCCCTACGGCGGTAGCGCGGAGCCGGGTGGCCGGCCGCGGCCGGAGCAACCCCGCGGTCCCGAATGGTCCCGTGGCCCGGGACGCCAGGACGGGCCGTCGAGCCGACCGCGGCCGGCCGGAGAAGACGCCTGGGCTCGGGCGCGGCACGGTGGTGCCGCGCCCGACGCCTATTCGACGCCGACCGACGCGTCCCCGGTGACGCCGTACCCGGGAGCCGCCGACGAGTACCCCGGCTCCGCGCACCGGCCGGGCAGGTCGACCATGCACCGCAACGGGCATCCGGCCGAGGGCGTACCGGATCCGACGAGCCAGTGGCGCTCGGTCGAGCCGGGTGCCGAGCACCCCGCCGGCCTCGACTACGGCGTGCCGGCGTACCGCGATGGCGGCGACCGGTCGCGCGGCGCCCAGGGTGGCGGCGGAGTCCGGGCCGGAGCGGAGGCGGGGATGGACGCGCCGACCAATCCGGTCGGCTGGCCGTTCGTCGGTGCCGACCCGGACCCGGGCACGGAGTCGCGGTCGCCGGCGGACCTGCGGCCACCGACGCATCCGCAGCCAACGGCGGGTCCGGAGTCGGGGAGCGACCCGGAGCCGCTGTCGCGGCGCGGCCCGGGCCGGCGCCGCGCGACCCGCTCCGGCAAGCCGGCCGGACCGTCCCGGGCCGGCCGGAATCTACCGGCCGCGATCGCCGTCGGGCTCGGGCTCGGCGCGGCGATCGTGGTCCCGCTCTTCCTGTTCCGTCCGGCCTTTCTGGTCGTGGTGGCGCTCGCGGTCGCCGTCGGCATCTGGGAGATGACCCGGGCGGTACGCCCGGCCGGGATGCAGCCGCCGCTCGTGCCGCTGGTTGCCGGCGGGTTGCTGATGGTCGGGTTGGCCTGGTGGGCCGGGCCCGACGCGCTCAGCCTCGGGTTGCTGGTGACGGTCCTGGCGACGATGGTCTGGCGGCTCGGGGACGGTCCGGCCGGATACCAGCGGGACATGACGGCGGCGACCCTGATCGCGGTCTACGTGCCGTTCCTCGGCGGGTTCGCGGCGCTACTCGCCGCCGAGCCGGCCGACGGCGACCTCCGGGTGCTGGCCACCCTGGTCGCGGTGGTCCTCTCCGACACCGGCGGGTACGCCGCCGGCGTGGCCTTCGGCAAGCGCCCGATGGCTCCCTCGGTGAGCCCGAAGAAGTCCTGGGAGGGCTTTGCCGGCTCGGTGCTGGCGGCCGCCGTGGGCAGTTCCGTGCTGCTGGCGATCCTGCTCGACGTCGCGTTGTGGTGGGGTGCGCTCTTCGGGGTGGCGGTCTCGGTCGCGGCGGTCCTCGGCGACCTCGCCGAGTCCCTGATCAAGAGGGACCTCAGCGTCAAGGACATGAGCAACCTGTTGCCGGGGCACGGTGGGTTGATGGACCGGCTGGACGCGATCCTCTTCGCGGTGCCCACCGCCTACCTGTTGCTGGCGATCTTCGTCCCGGCCGGCTGAGAGGTGCGATGAGCCTGCACATCCAGGTGGTCCGGCCCTGGTCGCCGGATGGGTCCCTCCGGCCAGGTGCGTTGTCGCGCGGACGTGGGAGACTGGACGTGCCATGACGAGCCAACCCTTGATCCAGATCGCGCCCGAGGCCCCGACCGGGCTCGTGCCGTCGCGCCGTGCGGGGATGCCGCCCCGACATCTCGCCGACCTCGACCTGCCCGAACGGCAGGCGGCCGTCGCCGAGTTGGGGGAGCCCGCCTTCCGGGCCCGGCAGATCTCCACGCACTACTTCGGCAGGCTCGTCCGCGATCCGGCGAGGATGACGGATCTGCCCGCTGCCGCCCGGGACCGCATCGCGACCGAGCTGCTTCCCCACCTGCTCACGCCGGTACGTGAAGTGGCCTGCGACGGCGGCGCCACCCGCAAGGCGCTGTGGCGGCTGCACGACGGATCGCTGGTGGAGAGCGTGCTGATGGGTTATCCCGACCGGGTCACCGTCTGCATCTCCAGCCAGGCCGGCTGCGGCATGGCCTGCCCGTTCTGCGCGACCGGGCAGGCGGGGCTGACCCGCAACCTCTCCACCGCCGAGATCGTGGACCAGGCCGTTCATCTCGCCGGTGTGGCCGCGTCCGGCGCGGTCGTCGGGTCCCCGCCCCGGTTGTCCCACGTGGTGTTCATGGGCATGGGCGAGCCGCTGGCAAACTACGCCCGGGTGGTGGCCGCCGTGCGACGGCTGACCGCACCCGCCCCCGAGGGTCTCGGCCTCTCCCAGCGGCACATCACCGTCTCCACCGTCGGTCTGGTCCCCGCGATGCGGCGGTTGGCCGACGAGGGTCTGTCGGTGACTCTTGCGTTGTCGCTGCATGCGCCCGATGATGAGCTGCGCGACGAACTGGTTCCGGTCAACCAACGGTGGAAGGTTGCCGAGGTGCTGGACGCCGCATGGCACTACGCGGAGCGTACGGGGCGTCGCGTGTCCATTGAATACGCGATGATCAGAGATGTGAACGACCAGCCGTGGCGTGCCGACCTCCTTGGTCGGCTGCTGGCTGGTCGACTGACCCACGTGAACCTGATCCCGCTCAACCCGACTCCGGGTAGCCGCTGGGACGCGAGCCCGAAGCCGGTAGAGCGGGAGTTCGTCCGGCGGCTCCGTGCGGCCGGTGTCTCGACCACCGTTCGGGACACCCGGGGGCGCGAGATCGACGGTGCGTGCGGCCAACTGGCCGCCGCCGAGGTGACAGGGTGAGCGACCGGGTCGACAGGCTTGGTAGTGCCGCTTGCGGCGCCGGCGCGCGTGGCGGGGCGGTGGCGTGAGCGAGCGAAGCGAGCGAGCGAAGCAGGAGACATAGTGGCGAGTCAGGGTCAGCGTTTCCGGCGCAAGGCGCTCCGGCGAGGCTACAAGGTCGATGAGGTGGACTCGTTCCTCGATCGTGTCGAGGCCACGCTCGCCGGTGAGCAGGTTGGCGCGCCGGTCGCCTCCCAGGAGGTGCACGACGTCGTCTTCCGGGTGCGCTTCGGAGGCTACGACGAGTGGCAGGTGGACCTGCACCTCGACCGCGTCGAGCGGCAGATCGCCGAGCTGGAGGAGCGCGGCGGTGCCGCCGGGCGCGGGGCGGACCCACGGCTGGCCGATCGAGGGGCGCCGGGCCGGATGGGCCCACAGGACCGGATGGGCCCACAGGACCGGATGGGCCCACAGGACCGCATGGGCCCGCAAGACCGCATGGGCCCGCAAGACCGCATGGGCCCGCCGATGCGCAACGATCGGACCGTGCCGCCCGGGCCGCCGCCACGGCCGATGCCGGCCCAGGCCGGCCCGCCGAACGACCCGTACGGTCAGTTCGACGAGCCGACCGGGACCTTCGGCGGCCAACGCGGCGGTTTCGAGCCTCAGCGGGGTGGGTTCGAGCGCGAGCGGGGCGGGTTCGAGCCCCAGCGGGGTGGGCTGGAGCCTCAGCGGGGTGGGTTCGAGCGCGAGCGGGGCGGGTTCGAGCCTCAGCGGGGTGGCTTCGAGCCTCAGCGGGGTGGGCTGGAGCCTCAGCGGGGTGGGTTCGAGCGCGAGCGGGGTGGCTTCGAGCCTCAGCGGGGTGGGTTCGAGCCGCAGCGCGGCACGGGCGCACCACTTCCGCCGCGTACCCCGGGCGCTCCCGGAGGGTCGGCGGGCGGCCTCGGGCCGGAGGAGCGCTTCGACGGCTTCGAGCCGGGACGTCGCGGCAAAACGGACATGACAGCCGAGATCCGGATGCCGGACCGGGACGTTCGCGGGCCGGGACGTGGCATGGGAGGGGCCGTGCCACCGATGCCTCCGCCGGCCGGCGGCCCGCCGCCGATGGGCGCCCCGTCAGGGGGTGGCCCCTCGATGGGTGGTCCTCCCGGGCTCGGCGGTCCACCCCTGATGGGTCCGCCCGGCAGCGACATGGCCCGGATCGATCATATCCGGCGGTCCTTCCAGGTGCGCAGGTTCGGCAGCGGCTACGACCCGGACCAGGTCGATCGGCTGTTCGACGGGATTCTGGGCAGCATGGCGGGACGGGGCCCGATGCCGGTAAACCCCGCCGACCTCGACATCACCCGATTCGGTCTGGTGCCCGGCGGCTACTTCGAGGCCGAGGTCGACGCCGCGCTCAAGGAGGTCAAGGACCTGCTGCTCGGCCAGTGACGACATTCCCGTCAACCCGCCGGGCCCGCGGCGAGACTGCCGTCAACCTGCGCCCCGTCCGGGGGAGGCGTTGGCGGTTGCCGGTGAGGGTGATGGATCCTCGGCGGCGCGGCGGCTCTGGAGAACGTGCGGCCGGCGCTGATCGGCGCCGGCCACCACGCGGGAGCCTCCTTGGGTCCGGGGGCCGGGCGAGGGCCTGTCCGTGACCCGGAGGCGGCTCAGCTGTCGCCGAGTTCAGAAGCGCGCGGCGCTGTCGTGGCGGCTCAGGACCGCAGACCGTTGCGGCGCAGGATCGTGTCTCCGACGACGGCGAGCACCAGGAACGCGGCGATCGAACCGAGCCAGAGCTTCGCGGTGCCGCTGACCTCGTTGTTGTTGAACATCATCAGCACCAGCGCCGCTGCGGAGAGGATCGCACCGATCCGGCCTGCCCTGCGGTTGCCCGGCTTGCGTTGGTCTGGTGACGTCACCGGCTCGCTTCCAGCCACTTTCCGGTCCTTCCTCACGATCGGATGCTGGTAAGTCTGGCATGCGCCATCCGACCACCGGCGCACGGGCCGGACTTCCCGGTGCCGTGATCGGGGCGTGCAACCCGGCGTCGCGGGTCGGCCGGCCTGCGGCCTCCGGTAGCGTTTGGGGCGTACGCCTGTGATCGCCTTCGGCGCGCGACGAGAAATGCCTAGGTCTAGGGGGAGTGTGCGGTGCGACTGACCGGTACGGGACACGCGAGCATGCGGATCGACACCGGTGCGGGCAGCATCCTCTGCGACCCATGGGTCAACCCGGCCTATTTCGCCTCGTGGTTTCCTTTCCCGGACAATTCCCAGCTCGACTGGGAGACCCTCGGCGACGTCGACTACCTCTACGTCTCCCACCTGCACCGGGACCACTTCGACGCGGCGCACCTCAAGCGCTTCGTCTCCAAGAAGGCGACCGTCCTGCTGCCGGAGTACCCCACCTCCGAGCTCGAGGACGAGCTGCGGGAGCTCGGCTTCGCCAGCTTCCTGAAGACGAAGAGCAACGAGGTCGTCGAGCTCGACGGCGGCCTGCGGGTGATGATCCAGGCACTGACCAGCCCCACCGACGGGCCGATCGGCGACTCCTCGCTCTGGGTGGAGTACGACGGCGTGCGGCTGCTGAACCAGAACGACGCCCGCCCGACCGACCTGGGCGTCTTCGCGGAGCTGGGGCACGTGCACGCGCACATGCTGCAGTTCTCCGGCGCGATCTGGTACCCGATGGTCTACGAGCTGCCCACCTCCGCCAAGACCGCGTTCGGCAAGCAGAAGCGGGACCGGCAGATGGACCGGACGATCCGGTACATCGACGACCTCAAGGCGTCCTGGGTCTTCCCGATCGCCGGCCCGCCGTGCTTCCTCGACGACGAGCTCTGGCAGTTCAACGACATCCACGGCGACGAGGGGAACATCTTCCCCGACCAGCAGGTCTTCCTCGACCACTACGCCGGGCTCGGCTACGACAACGGCGTGATCCTGCTGCCCGGCAGCGTCTCCGAGATCGGCCCGGACAGTCTGCACACCAGCCATCCGGTGCCGGACGTGCGGGAGTTCTTCGCGCGCAAGGAGGAACACCTGCGGGAGTACCAGGAGCGGTCCCGGCCGGTGATCGAGGCGGCGAAGGCCTCCTGGCGACACCCGGAGATCGACGTACTGGCCGAGATGAAGCGCCGGATCGAGCCCCTGCTGGACGAGTCGATCTACCTCGCCAAGGGTGTGGGTGGGCCGGTCCGGTTCGACCTGGTCGGTTACGACGGCGAGTCGGTCGAATCCGTCCTGGTGGACTTCCCGGGCAAGCAGGTCCGGCCGTACGCGGACGAGAAGGTCCGCTACCGGTTCCGTACCGAGCGGGCGCTGGTCGAGCACCTGCTGCACATCGAAGAGGTGGACTGGGTCAACTCGCTCTTCCTCTCCTGCCGGTTCTCCGCGGCCCGGATCGGCCAGTACAACGAGTTCGTCTACGCCTTCTTCAAGTGCCTCTCCGAGGAGCGTCTCCAGTACGCCGAGGGCTGGTACGACGAGCACGAGCGGGCCACCGACGCCGAGGACGTCACCCTCGGCGACTGGGTGGTCCAGCGGCGCTGCCCGCACCTGAAGGCGGACCTGACCCGGTTCGGCATCGTCGAGGACGGCCAGCTCACCTGCCAGCTGCACGGCTGGCGCTTCGACCTGGCCAGCGGCCGCTGCCTGACCAGCGTCGGCCACTCGATCCGCGCGCACCGCCTCGACGAGGCCGCCCCCGATACCGCCACCGCACCCGCCTCCACGAGCGTCGAATCCGAGCCGGCTGGCTGAGCCGGCCGGTTGAGCCGGCCGGAGGTGTTGGGCGGGGGCCCTTCTGCACCAGAATGCGATAAGCGGGGGCCCCTGCTATCAGATGACGCGGCCGAGGTCGGTCAGGATGCGGCGGGCCGCGTTGTGTCCGGCGGCGCCGATGACACTGCCGGCGGGGTGACAGCCGGCACCGCCCGCGTAGAGGCCGTCGACGCCGGTGGCGTACGGCATGCGGTCGGTGAACGAGACGGTGTTGTCGACGTGGTGGATGTGGCCGCCGGTGATCCCGAAGTGCGACTCGATGCCGGGCGGGGTCAGCGGCACCGCATCCGCGACCAGGTCGCTCGTGCCCGGGGCGTACCGGTCGCAGATGGCGAGCAGCCGCCGTACGTATCCGGGGAGCAGGTCGTCCCAGCTCGAGTCGGCCGGAGCGTACGGGACGGACTGGACGAAGAGCGCCGAGGAGTGGTGCCCGGCCGCGTCCCGCAGCGACGGGTCGACGGTGGTGTGCAGGTACCACTCGATCGTCGGCTCGTCGGGCAACCTGCCGGCCTGGACGTCCGCCCACATGTCGCGCAGCTCGGCCATCGGCGACCCGCCGGCAGCGCCCGGCAGCAGCGCCCCGGAGCCGGGCAGCAGGTGGATGGTGGCGCCGAACGGGCTCGGTGCCCCCTCGGGCAGGCAGGAGAATTCCGGCAGGCCGGCGAGGGCCAGGTTGACCTTGAGGGTGGTGCCGGTGCGCCGGACCGCCGCCATCCGCTCGGTGAGGGCGGCCGGCAGGGCGCCGTCGGGCACCAGCTCCATCAGCCGGTACGGGTCACCGGCGCCGAGCACCACCTCGGCGGCGACGCTGCGCCCGTCGTCGAGTACGACGCCAGTGGCGGCGCCACCGTCCAGGGTGATCGCGGCGACGGGCGTACCGGTGAGGATCCGTGCGCCGGCGGAGCGGGCCGCGTCGGCGAAGGTCCGGCTGACCGTGCCCATTCCGCCGGCCACGATCATCCAGGTGCCGCCGGCACCGGGGAGCCGACACATGTTGTGGGCCAGGAAGTTGTGCCCGGTGCCCGGGTCGTCCGGTCCGGCGTTCAGCCCGGAGAGGCCGTCGGTGACCGCGTACATCGAGACGAGCAGCTCGGAGCGGAAGTCGAACCTGGCCAGGTAGTCGGCGACCGAGCCGCGTACCAGGTCGACGAAGACCTGGCGCAGCGCGGGCCGGATGTAGCGGTCGGCGGTCTCCGGCACCGGCAGCGGCTCGGCCAGCCAGGCCGGCGCGAGGTCGTCGCGGAGCGCGGCGAGTTCGGCCTGCATGGCGTCGTCGGCCGCCACGTCGGCGCGGGTGAAGAAGCGTTCCATCTGCTGCCGGGTCGCCTCCCGGTCGGCCCCGAAGAGCAGGTACGGCGAGCCGGGCCCGCCCGGGGTGGGCAGGAAGTAGTGCGGGTCCCGGCGCAGCACCGGCAGCTCGACGCCGAGCAGCCGGATCAGTTCCGGCGGCATCAGGCCGAGCAGGTACGAGCCGGTGGAGTGGCGCAGCGCGGGCACCTTCGGAAACGGGTTCTCGGTGCGGGCCGCCCCGCCGAGCGTGTCGGCGGCCTCCAGCACCACGACGTCGAGGCCGGCGCGGGCCAGCAGGATCGCGGACACCAGTCCGTTGTGGCCGGCGCCGACGATCACGACGTCGGCACGGGAGGGCAGCTCGGCGGTCATGCTCGGCAAGCCTAGTGGCGCCGGCCGGCCGCTGTGCGTGGTTGGCCGGCGCCGGCCGGCGCCAGGAACTGGTGCAGGAAGGTCGCCAGCTCCGCCTCGAAGAGCGCCTCCGGGTCGGTGACCGCCCACCGGAGCTGGGCGTGCACCTCCATGGCGACCAGCCCGTAAAGCATGGTCCAGCCGGAGAGCATCAGGCAGGCCACCTCGACCGGTACCTCGGGATGTCTCTCCCGCACCGGGGCCAGGGCGTCGGCCAGTCGGGCGTCGACCTGTCCGGCCAACGGCACCGGAAACGGCGCCCGCCGCCAGAGCTCGACCAGGGGGGCGAGGAAGACGTGCCCGAGCCGGGCGCCCGGATCGTCGTCCCGGGCGCATTCCGGAAACGCGTTGACGCCGGGGACCAGGGTGCCGAAGACCAGGTCGAACTCGACCGGGTGCCCGACGGCCCAGCGCCGGAAGGCGCGGGACGCGGCGACGATCTGGTCGGCCGGTGCGGCACCGGCCCCGTCGCGGGCCTCCTTCAGCACGCCGCAGAGTTCGTTCAGCAGATCGCCGGCCAGGTCGAGGATCAGGGCTTCCAGGCTGGGGAAGTACCGGTAGATGGCGGGAGCGGTCATGCCCATGTCCCGGGCGATGGCGCGCAACGAGACGGCCTGTGGGCCACCGGTCACCAACAACCGCCGTGCCGCGTTCTTGATCTCGGTCAGGGCGGCGGTACGCAGGCGCTCCCGGCGGGTCGGTACCGTCATCGCGAACCCCCTTGACCGGAGTGAACGCCGTTGTAATAGTAAACGACGTTCACTCATTTTAAGCCTTGTTACGGATACGACCTTAACGGCTGACGGGAGAGCAGGCGATGTTCGCGTGGTGGGGGAGCGTGGTGGTCCGGCTCCGCTGGGTGGTGCTCGCCGCCGGCCTGGTGCTGGTCGCCGTCGGCGCGACCTGGGGGGTCGGGGTGTTCGGCTCGCTGACCGGCGGCGGCTTCGAGGATCCTGCCAGCGAGTCGGTCCGCACCGACCGGCGGATCACCGCCGAACTCGGCAACCAGGGCGCAGACCTGCTCGTCCTCTACTCCAGCGACACCGCAACGGTCGACCAACCGGTCTTCCGCGACCCGGTCGTCGCCACCCTGGACCGGCTCCGCCGGCATCCCGACGTCGCCAGTGTGACCAGCTTCTACGAGACCGGGGCGCCGGCCCTGGTCTCGGCCGACCGGCACGCCAGCTACGCGGCGGTGCAGTTCCGGGCGACCGACCCGGACGAGCAGGCCGAGGTGTACCGGCACCTCCGGCCGGCGCTGGACGCCGCCGGGGTGAGCACCGACGTCGGCGGCACGGTGGCCTTCCTCGCCGAGGCGAACGAACAGACCACCGAGGACATCACCCGGGCCGAGACGCTCTCCCTGCCGGTCCTGCTCGTGCTGCTTCTGCTGATCTTCCGGGGGCTGGTCGCCGCCGCGACGCCGCTGCTCGTCGGCGGGCTGGCCATCCTCGGTGCCTTTGTCGCGGTCCGGCTGCTCGCCACGGTCACCGACGTCTCCGTCTTCGCCATCAACATCATCACGCTGATCGGCCTCGGCATGGCCGTCGACTACTCGCTCTTCATCGTCAGCCGGTTCCGCGAGGAACTCGCCGCCGGCCATCCGAGCACCGAGGCGATCCGGCGCACGATGAGCACCGCCGGCCGCACGGTGATGGTCTCCGGGCTCACCATCGCGACCGCGCTGGCCAGCCTGCTGATCTTCCCGCAGGCGTTCCTGCGCTCGATGGGGCTGGGCGGGATCGCCGCCGTCCTGGTCGCCATGGTCGCCGCGCTGAGCGTACTTCCGGCCCTGCTCGCGGTGCTCGGACCACGCATCAACGCGCTCGCCGTACGCCTGCCCTGGCGCCCCCGGGCAATCCGCTCCCGGGCAATCCGCTCCCGGGCAATCCGCTCCCGGGCGGCGGACGCCGGCGCGGTGACCGCAGGCGGCGCTCCCGGTGCTGCCGCTGCGGTGCCGGAGGCCGGTGGGGCGGGCCTCGCCGGCCCGGGTGCCTGGGCGCGGTTGGCCCGCAGCGTCATGCGCCGGCCCGTGCTCTACCTGCTGGGGGTGCTCGCGGTGCTCGCGGTCCTCGCCGCCCCCTCCTTCCGGATGGAGGCCGGCGGCTTCGACGAGCGGGTACTGCCGGCCGACGCGGTGCCCCGGATCGTCGCCGAGCGGATCGCATCGGACTTCCCCGGCGGAAGCGTCGGGCCGGTCCAGGTGCTGGTCACCGGCGCCCCGATGGCGGAGGCGCAGCGCTTCGCCGACGAACTGACCCGGATCTCCGGGGTCACCGGCGTGCAGGTGGCGGCGAACCGCGGCGACGCCACGCTGCTCTCGGTCACCTATCCGGGCGAGCCGACCGGCCCGGTGGCGGCGGAGGTGGTGCGGCACGCCCGGGACCTCCCCGCACCGCCCGGGGCCGAGGTGCTGGTGGGCGGGCGGCCAGCCTTCGACGTCGACCTGCTGGAGAGCCTCACCTCGCGGCTGCCGTTGATGGCCCTGATCATGGCCTCGGCAACGCTGGTGCTGCTCTTCCTCGCCTTCGGCTCGGTGCTGTTGCCGATCAAGGCGGTGGTGATGAACCTCGTCTCGATCGGTGCGTCGTTCGGCGTGGTGGTCTGGATCTTCCAGGACGGGCATCTCGCCGACTGGCTCGACTTCACCCCGACCGGTTTCATCGAGCCGAGCAATCCGATCCTGATGCTGGCGGTGCTCTTCGGCCTCGCCACCGACTACGAGGTCTTCCTGCTCTCCCGGGTCCGCGAGGAGTGGGACGCCACCGGCGACAACACCGCCTCGGTCGCCGCCGGGCTGCAACACACCGGCCGGATCATCACCGCCGCCGCGCTGCTGCTGATCGTCGTGGTCGCCGGGTTCGCCACCGGTGGCGTGGTCTTCGTCAAGCTGATCGGCGTCGGGATGATCGTGGCGATCGTGGTCGACGCCACCCTGGTGCGGGCGCTGCTCGTGCCGGCCACGATGCGGCTGCTCGGGCGCTGGAACTGGTGGGCGCCGGGCCCGCTGGCCCGGGTCTACCGTCGGTACGGCATCCGCGAGTCGGCAGCGGACGCCGGGGGCGGCGACGCGGGGGCCGCGAGCAGCCCGGCCGGGGCGGGCGTGCCCTGAGCGATCCGGCACGCCTGAGCCGATCCGGCACGCCTGAGCCGATCCGGGAGCACCTCCGCTTCGCGGGCGGTGGTCACGACGATCATGCCGGATGTGCATCGCCTGTTCACGGGGAGACGGGAGTGGTCGATGCCCCGTGCGACGTACCTTCCACCAGGCATCGACCTTTGTGGAGGTTCTCGTGGAACGTCGTACCGTCCTTCGCGCCGCTGTCGTCGGCGCCGGCACCGCTGCCTTCTCCGGCGCGCTGTGGCAGCAGGCCTTCGGCGCGGTCGCCCAGCCCGGTCCCAGTCCCTACGGCGAGCTGCTGGCCGCCGACGGGAACGGCATCCAACTCCCGGCCCGGTTCAGCAGCCGGGTGATCGCCCGCTCCGGCAGCAGGGTGGCCGGCACCTCCTACACCTGGCACTTCGCACCCGACGGCGGGGCGTGCTTCGCCGCGGGTTCGGGCTGGATCTACGTGTCGAACTCGGAGATCCCGCTCGTCGGCGGCGCCTCGGCGGTGCGGTTCAACGCCGACGGCTCGATCGCCTCGGCGTACCGGATCCTCTCCGGCACCAACGTCAACTGCGCCGGCGGTGCGACGCCGTGGGGCACCTGGCTCTCCTGCGAGGAGGTGCCGCTCGGCCGGGTCTTCGAGACCTGGCCGGACGGGAGCCGCTCCGGCGAGGAGCGGACCCGGATGGGCCGGTTCACCCACGAGGCGGCGGCCTGCGACCCGGACCGCCGGGTCGTCTACCTCACCGAGGACGAGGAGGACGGCTGCTTCTACCGGTTCATCCCGGACACCTGGGGTGACCTGCGGACCGGGAAGGTGCAGGTGCTCTGCGCGCCGGCCGACCAGACCAGCGGGCCGGTGACCTGGCGGGACATCCCCGACCGGGACGGCTTCCCGATCTTCACCCGCTGGCAGGTCAGCGCGGCGAAGCACTTCGACGGCGGCGAGGGCTGCTGGTACGACAACGGGGTCTGCTACTTCACCACCAAGGGCGACAACCGGGTGTGGGCGTACGACGCGGTGAACCAGCGCATCGACCTGGCGTACGACGACTCCCTGGTGCCCGCCGGCACCGCCACGCTGACCGGGGTCGACAACATCACCGGGGCGTCCTCCGGCGACCTCTTCGTCGCCGAGGACGGCGGAAACATGGAGATCAACATCATCACACCGCAGGGCGTGGTCGCGCCGTTCCTGCGGATCAACGGCCAGTCCTCCTCTGAGATCACCGGACCGGCCTTCTCCCCGGACGGCTCCCGCCTCTACTTCTCCTCCCAGCGTGGAACCTCCGGCAACTCGACCGGCAGTGGCGGCATCACCTACGAGGTGACCGGACCGTTCCGGCGCTGACCCCCGGCGGGCTTCCCCACACCGGGCCCGGGACAGCGCTGCCTCTCGTACCGGGCCCGGGACGGCGCCGGCCGGGCCCGGTACGGAGGAAACCGCTGGTTCGATCCGGGATGTCGGTCGCCCGGCGGCTCGGCATGACCCCGATCGGCCGGTGCACCGACTGGTACGGCGGCGAGGAACTGGAGACCTTCCGGTTGGTCCGGCCGTAGCCCGCCGGGCCGGGTCGGCAACAATGGCGGGGTGAGTTCTCCCCGCGAGATCGTGCTGCTCGGCTCCACCGGCTCGATCGGCACCCAGGCGATCGACATAGTCCGGCGCAACCCGGGGCGGTTCCGGGTGGTCGCACTCGGCGCGGGCGGCGGAAACGTGACCCAACTCGCCGCCCAGGCGCTCGAACTCGGTGTCGAGGCGGTCGGGGTCGCCAGGGCCTCCGCCGCGCAGGACCTGCAACTCGCCTTCTACGCCGAGGCGGCCCGGCAGGGCTATCCGGCCGGCGGCTTCCGGATCCCGAAGATTGTCGCGGGCCCCTCCGCCATGGCCGAACTCGCGGAGTGGCCCTGCGACATCGTGCTCAACGGCATCGTCGGCTCGCGAGGGCTGGTGCCGACCCTGGCGGCGCTGGGCGCCGGTCGTACTCTGGCGCTGGCCAACAAGGAGTCGCTGGTGGCCGGCGGCCCGGTGGTCCGGGCCGCCCTCCAGCGACCGGACCAGATCGTGCCGGTCGACTCGGAGCACTCGGCGCTGGCCCAGTGCCTGCGCGGCGGCGGCCGTGCCGAGGTGCGTCGGCTGATCCTCACCGCCAGCGGCGGCCCGTTCCGGGGGCGGCGCCGGGAGGAACTGACCGGGGTGACGCCCGAGCAGGCGCTCGCCCATCCCACCTGGAACATGGGGCCGGTGGTCACGATCAACTGCGCCACCCTGGTGAACAAGGCGCTGGAAGTGATCGAGACGCACGAACTCTTCGACGTGGCGTACGACGACATCGAGGTGATGGTCCACCCGCAGTCGGTGATCCACTCGATGGTCGAGTTCGTCGACGGCTCGACGCTGGCCCAGGCGAGCCCGCCCGACATGCGGCTGCCGATCGCGCTCGCCCTCGGCTGGCCGGACCGGGTCCCCGGCGCGGCCGGGGCGGTGGACTGGACCGCCGCGCACACCTGGCAGTTCACCCCGCTGGACGAGGCGGCGTTTCCGGCCGTACGCCTGGCCAAGCAGGCCGGTGCGGCCGGGCGGTGCCGGCCGGCGGTCTACAACGCGGCAAACGAGGAGTGCGTGGCGGCGTTCCTGGCCGGCCGGCTGCCGTTCCTCGGCATCGTCGAGGTGGTGGAGCGGGTGCTGGAGGCCACTCCGGAGTTCGCCGAACCGGGTACCGTCGAGGAGGTGCTCGCCGCCGAGTCCTGGGCGCGGGCGCGGGCCCAGGAGATCATCGCGAAAGCGGCAGAAGGAGCCTGATGCTGTATCTACTCGGGGTGGTGGCGTTCGCCCTGGGAATCCTCATCTCGGTGAGCCTGCACGAGGCCGGGCACATGCTCGTGGCCAAGCGGTTCGGGATGAAGGTCACCCGCTACTTCGTCGGTTTCGGCCCCACGATCTGGTCGTTCCGGCGCGGCGAGACCGAGTACGGACTCAAGGCGATCCCGCTCGGCGGCTTCTGCAAGATCGTCGGGATGACCCCACAGGACGACGACGTCGACCCGGCGGACGAGCCCCGGGCGATGTGGCGCTATCCGCTCTGGAAACGGACCGCCGTGATGGCCGCCGGCTCGGCGGCGCACTTCGCGCTCGCCGTCGTCACCCTCTGGTTCGCGGCGATCTTCATGGGGCTGCCCAACCCCGACTACCCGAGCAGCACCGCGGAGATCCGCAACGAGCCGGCGCGGATCGAGCTGGCGCCCTGCGTGGTCCAGGAGAATGTGGCCCGGGTCTGCGAGCCCGGCGACCTAACGAGTCCGGCGGCCGAGGCCGGTCTCCGCGACGGTGACGTGATCACGGCGATCGGCACCCGCCAGATCGGCAACTGGGGCGAGATGCTGGACGCGATCCGGGCGACCGAGCCGGGGCCGGCGGAGGTCAGCTACCTGCGCGACGGCGCCACCCACACCGTCCGGGTCGACCTGGCCGAGGTGCAGCGGCCGCCGCAGGACCAGGTGGACGGCCCGGTCGGTCCGGTGTCGGCGCTCGGCGTCGGGCTCGGCACCCCGCCGACCATCACCTACAGCCCGCTCTCCGCCTTCGGTGCCACCGCCGACTTCACCGGCACCATGGCGGTCAACACCGCGCACGCGCTCCAGCGCCTGCCGCAGAAGATCCCGGCCCTCTGGGAGGCGATCACCGGGGCGGAGCGCGACGTCGACACCCCGATAAGCGTGGTCGGGGCGAGCCGGCTCGGCGGTGAGGCGGTGCAGCACGGCCTGTGGGAGGTCTTCGTGCTGCTCTTCATCTCGCTCAACTTCTTCATCGGCGTCTTCAACCTGCTTCCGCTGCTGCCACTCGACGGCGGGCACATCGCCATCGCCTGGTTCGAACGGGTCCGCTCCTGGCTCTTCGCCCGACTGGGCAGGCCGGATCCCGGGCGGGTCGACTACTTCAAGCTGATGCCCGTAACGTACGCTTTGATCCTGATCGGCGGCGCGTTCACGCTGCTCACCATCACCGCCGACGTGGTCAACCCGATAACCCTGATCCAGAGGTGAGGACAGAGTGACCGCCGTCAGCCTCGGCATGCCCGCCGTGCCACCGCCACCGCTGGCCGCCCGCCGGGCCAGTCGCCAGATCAAGGTCGGTTCGGTGCTGGTCGGGGGCGGCGCGCCGGTCTCGGTGCAGTCGATGACCACCACGCTGACCGCCGACGTCAACTCGACGCTCCAGCAGATCGCCGAGCTGACCGCCGCCGGCTGTCAGATCGTCCGGGTCGCGGTGCCGTCCCAGGACGACGTGGAGGCGCTGCCGGCGATCGCGAAGAAGTCGCAGATCCCGGTGATCGCCGACATCCACTTCCAGCCGAAGTACGTCTTCGCGGCGATCGACGCCGGCTGCGCCGCCGTCCGGGTCAACCCGGGGAACATCCGGCAGTTCGACGACAAGGTCAGGGAGATCGCGGCGGCGGCCTCGGCGGCCGGGGTGCCGATCCGGATCGGGGTCAACGCCGGGTCGCTGGACAAGCGGCTGCTGGCCAAGCATGGCAGGGCCACGGCGGAGGCGATGGTCGAGTCGGCGCTCTGGGAGTGCTCACTCTTCGAGGAGCACGGCTTCCGCGACATCAAGATCTCGGTCAAGCACAACGACCCGGTGGTGATGATCCGGGCGTACCGGCAGCTCGCGGAGCAGTGTGACTATCCGCTGCACCTCGGGGTGACCGAGGCGGGCCCGGCGTTCCAGGGCACCGTCAAGTCGGCGGTGGCCTTCGGCGCGTTGCTCGCCGAGGGGATCGGCGACACCATCCGGGTCTCGCTCTCCGCACCGCCGGTCGAGGAGATCAAGGTCGGCGCCGCGATCCTGGAGTCCCTGGGGCTGCGCGAGCGTGGCCTGGAGATCGTCTCCTGCCCCTCCTGCGGCCGCGCCCAGGTCGACGTCTACAAGCTGGCCGAGGAGGTCACCGCCGGCCTGGAGGGGTTGCCGGTGCCGCTGCGGGTCGCCGTGATGGGCTGCGTGGTCAACGGGCCCGGCGAGGCCCGGGAGGCCGACCTCGGGGTGGCCTCCGGCAACGGCAAGGGCCAGATCTTCGTCAAGGGCCAGGTGATCAAGACGGTCCCGGAGGGCCAGATCGTGGAGACCCTGATCGAGGAGGCCGTCCGGCTCGCCGACGAGATGGGCGCCGAGCTCCCCGAGGAGCTGCGCGACCTCGTCGTCAAGCCCACCGTCACGGTGCACTGACCGAGCAGAGCTCGGCCAGGGGCCGGGTCGTCCTGAACACCTGAGAAAACCGGCGATCGGCGTGTGACAGCGACCGCCGAGCCGGACAGGTGGGGGGTATGGACGACGAAGGAAATAACAGATGAGCGGAGCCTGCCCCGGCGCCCGGGAGGAGCGTTTTCGGGCCCTGCACCTCGAGACGTACGCCGACCTGCTGCGCTTCGTCGAGCGGAGGGTGCCGCCAGGTGAGGCCGAGGACATCGTGTCGACGGTTTTCCTGACAGCCTGGCGGCGCTTTGACGAGCTGCCGGACGACACCCGGCCGTGGCTCTTCGCGGTGGCCCGCAGGACCATGACCAATCAGGCCCGCGGCTGGTTGCGGCGCCGGGCGTTGGACGTCCGGCTGAGGTCGTCGGAGGCGCGCGAGCTTTCCGACGACTCCACGGGTACGGCGGTACGGATCGACCTGGAGCGCGCCTGGGCCGCCCTGAGCACGGCGGACCGTGAGGTTCTCGCGTTGGTCGCGTTCGACGGTCTGACCGCCGAGCAGGCGGCCACCGTGCTCGGCTGCCGGAGGTCGACCTTCGCGATGCGACTCGGCCGGGCGCGGCAACGCCTGCGGACCGCCCTGGAACCGGCGGAACCCGCCACCCGCTCGTCTGTCCGCCCCCGATCTCTCAAGGAGCAGCAGTCATGGACGCAAGCGTGAAGGACTTGGAGCAACTGGCTGTCCTTGACCCGGCGCGGGAGCGGGTGCCGACCGAGCTGGAGTGGGCGCGCTCGCAGGCGTTCGTCGAGCGGGTGATGGCCGGCGAGGTCAGCGGCGGGTCCGCCCACCGGCCGGTGGGGCGCTGGCTGGCGGTGGGTGCGGCCACGGTCGCGGCGGGCGTCGTCGCGGCGGCGGTGGTGCCCGCGCTGCTGCCTGGTGCGGCCGACCGGGCGGTCGCGGGCTGGACGGCCGCACCCAGTCCACGCACCGGCGAGCAGGTACTCCCGCAGGCCCGTGCGTGCGCCGGCAACGGCGTCGGGGGAAACTCCTCGACGGTCCGTCCGTCGGACGTGCTTCTCGCCGAGCAGCGCGGGGACGCGACGCTGCTCATCATGCGCAAGAGCAGCGGCAACATCGTCGAGTGCATGAGCGTGGGCAAGGACCAGCTTGCCTCGATGGGGCTGGCCGACAGTCGCCCCCTGCCGCCTCCGCCCGCCGGCACGGTCAACCTGGAGACGATGAGTTCCACCGGGAACGGCGACGACATCTGGTCGAACATGGTCGGCCTCGCCGGCCCGGGAGTCACCGGGGTGGAGCTGCGTCTCGACGGTGGCCGGGTCTTCCACGCCAGCGTGAAGGGCGGCTGGTGGGCGGCCTGGTGGCCGGGGCCCGAGGGCGGCGAGGTCGACCGGCTGACAGTGCTGGTGCACACCTCCGAGGGGACGACCAGCCACCGCCCGTCCGAACTGCCGTAGCAAGGGCCGAGCCCGAACTGCCGTAGCAAGGGCCGAGCCGGCCGGTGCACCGGGCTACTCCGACTCGGCGAGGATGGCGTAGAGCTTGCGCCGGGTCTCGTCGAGCACCTGGGCGGCCCGCTCGCGCTGGTCGTCGGTGCCGGTCATCATCACCTGGCGCAGCGCGTTCATCGCCTGGAACCCGGCCTCCCGGATGTCGTGCCAGCTGTTGATGGTGTCCTCGGCGAACTCGGCCCACGGCGGCTGCGTCGCCGCCTGGGTCGCCTCGGTCTGGCCGGCTTCGGTGAGTGCGAAGCGCCGCCGGCCGCCACCCGACTCGGTGCTGCCGGCGATCAGGCCCTCGTCCTCCAGGAGTTGCAGGGTCGGATAGATGGACCCGGGGCTCGGCCGCCAGGCACCACCGGTGCGCGAGTCCAGCTCCTGGATCATCTCGTAGCCGTGCATCGGCCGCTCGGTCAGCAGGGCGAGCACGGCGGCGCGGACGTTGGGCCGGCGTCCCCGGCCACCGCGGCCCCGGCCACCACCCCGGCCGTGTCCGTGACCGGGGCCGCCCGGCGGAAAGCCGAAGCCGCGCATCCGGGCCTCCTGCATCGCGTAGAAGCGTCGGTGAAAACCCATCTGAGCCTCCTCTGGACTGTCGCTGATAGCTCAACGATATATCGGAAAACTATCGACGACAACGCCATCGCCTCCGGCGTCGATTCCCCGTCCGAGCTGGACGTGACTCTCACCACACACTGCCGGCGCCGCCCCGGGAACGGGCGGCGCCGGCAGCGCAGGTCAGGGTTGCGGTCAGGATGCCGTACAGGTGGGTGTCGGCGGGCTGTTGGTGCCGTTCCAGGTGCCGAGGAACCCGAAGTTGGTGCTGGCTCCGGCGCTGAGCGCCCCGTTGTGCGACACGTTCGTCGCGGTCACCGCCGAGCCGCTACTGGTGACGGTCGCCTCCCAGGACTGGCTGACCGTCTGGCCGTTGCCGAACGTCCAGTTGACCCGCCAGCCGCTGATCGCGGAGGAACCGGCGGTGACCCGTACGTTGGCCTGGAAGCCGCCGGTCCACTGGCTGACGACCGTGTACGCCGCCGTACAGGTGCGGCCCGAGGCGGGCGGAGTCGTGGCCGGCGGGGTCGGCGGACCGGTCACCGGCGGCGTGGTCGGCGGGGTGGTCGGGCCGCCGGATCCCCAGCCGCCGGTGGTCTCCAGCCAGGCCGCCCGCTGGAACATCCAGTCCCGCATGAACTGCACCTGTCCCTGCCAGGTCGGCGAGGTCGGCGTGATGAACGGGCCGAGCATCCGGGTGCTGAGGTTTGGCCAGCGTTGGAAGTTGCGCTGCGCGGCGGCGGTCAGCGGTGCGGTCAGCCGGTCGATCCGGGACTGGAGCTGGGCGTTGGAGAGCACGCCCCGGCGCAGTTCCTGCCAGCGCGCCCTGACCCGGTTGACGAACGCCGGATCCTGGAGCAGCCGCTGGAACCAGTCGTTCGCACTCGGGGTCCGGGTCTGCTGGTGCTGCCAGCCGGCGATCTGGTCGTTCTGGAAGAAGCCACCCACCCCGAAGGTGAGGTCGAAGTCCCAGAGCGGACCGGCGACGATCTTGCTGTCCCGGTCCTTGTAGAAGTAGGCGCTGCGCAGGTATGCGTCCATGCCCCGGGTCAGCTCGTTGACGATGAGCATGTCCACCCAGGAGTTGACGTCGACGAAGGAGGGATAGCCGGTCGCCGGGTCGGCGAAATTCGGACTGCGGAGCACGTCGTGGAACTGCTGGAGGTGTTGCCGGAGCCAGTCCCGCTGCGCCGGTTGCAGCGGATCCGGGTCGACCACCTCCAGGTAGTGCCAGCAGGTGGCGTCGGCGCCCTGGCAGGGCAGGGTCGGCTCCTCAGCCGCCATCCACTCGAACTTGAAGATGTAGCCGCCGGTCAGCTTGGGCAGCGTGACGTCCTCCTCGTCGAGCTGCTTCAGGTCGAGCCGGTTCTTCGAGTTCTTGATCGTCTCGACGATCAGGTACACCCCGAGGTAGTCGTTCGCGGCCACCGGTTGGGCGTCGGTGTTCACGTACACCTCGGCAAAGGCGTAGCGCGGGGCGTACAGGCCCATGTCCTGGCCGAGGCCGTGCACGAAGGCGTCGCGGATCAGCGCCTTGTCGGTGTACGGCCCGCGCAGCACCCAGTCGGAGTCGGCCGGCATGCCCAGCAGCGGCAGGTCGGTGTCGTCGTCGGTGTTGTCCCGCAGCTCCAGCCGGTACGGCGTCTTCGGGAACATCGCGCTGGAGTTGCCGCGCAGGTGGAAGGCGCCTCGGCTGACCAGACTCGGCGAGGCGGAGAGCGAGGTCGAACCGTTGGTCGGCCGGAACTCCATCACGGCGGCGTCGATGTACTCACGCCCCGGGGCGCCCTGCCCGTACGCGTCGAGCAGCAGTACCGGCAGGTCGTGGTTGGTGGTGACGGCGCGGGCCACGTACATGGCGGTGCCGGGCGCACCGGTCGCGGTGCCGCTGACGTAGGCCTGCGCCCGGAGCTGGGTGGTGCGGGTGAACCGCAGCGGGGTTCCGGAGTAGACCGGCGAGGCCGGACCGGGCGGCTGGCCGTCGGTGGTGTACCGGACCTGGGCCCCGCTCACCGTGCTGCCCAGCGAGACCGAGACCTCGTTCTGGAAGGTGCCGCTCGGCACGGAGAAGGTGATGTCGCCGGTCGGGTCCGCGGCGGCCCCGACCTCGGCCGCGACCGGCCGGTCGGGCTCCGCCGCCGTGCGGCCGGCGGCATCGGCCCGGTCCGGTCCGGGCCCTGCGGCAGGCCCCAGGGCCGCGGCGACCAGGAGGCCGACCACGTAGTAACTGATTTTACGCACCTTTTACTCCGTTCCGGGGATGTGCGGTGGGTGGATGGCGCTCGCCACCGGGCTGAACCCGGGCGCGTCGGTGCAGAGAGCCGACCGGTGGTCGTCGATGACCCCGGTGGGGTGGAAATGCCGGCGCAGGGTGCGGCGCCACGGCGTACACGGGAGGTCGGGCCGGAGCGCGGCCATCCCGGTCGCGTACTTGGAGATCCGGGTCGGCCGGTGGCCCCGCGCCCAGAGCAGGCGGTCCACGCAGGACGCGGTCGAGCCGGTCTTGGTCTCGATCACCGCGAGATCCGGGAGCTGGAGCGGTTCGCCGGCACCCTCCCAGGTCAACTCGGTGTCGATGGTGACCCGGCTCACCGTCGCGGCGAGAAAGAGGGTGCTACGCCGGTAGCGGGTGACGAGGACCGGTGCGAAGGCCCGGTCACCCACCTCGATCGACTCCCGGGCGAGCACGTCCTCGACGAACCGGCGTCCGGGGGAGAGGGTGGTTTCGTGATCCGACGGGTACGGGAGCCGGTCCTTCACGGTGTTGCCCCGGGGACCCCGGGTCTTCACCTCCAGCCAGCATTCGGCGGAGTCGAGATAGGTCCGGGTGCGCACCTTGAACCGGCGTCGCCGGCGCTGGGCGCTGAGCAGATAGCTGGTCAGCTCCGGGGTGTCGAAGTAGACCGAGCGGTAGCTGAAGGAGCGGCGGCCCTCGATCTCCAGGGCCAGGGTGTCCGGGCCGACCTGGCCGATGACGGCGTGTGCCTCGCTCACCGGCAGCACGTACTTGCGGTCCACCCGGGTCTGCAGCGCGGCGCGCTCGGTCAGCTCGTCCAGCCCGATCGGCGCGAGGTGCCCGGCGAGGGCGCAGCCGACGGGGGCGGCGGTCATCGGGCCACCCCGCCGGAGGCGACCGCGACGTTCCGGACCGCCCGCTGCACGGGCGGGTGCGAGTAGCGGACGTCGACCAGGGTGGTGTCGTTGACCAGGTCGAGTCGCTGAACGCTGGCGGAGTGCACCCGGGCGCCCAGCATCTGTTCGAGGTAGGCGATCAGGGCGACCTGGTCGGTGAAGGCCGAGTCGAGGAACATGCTCTGCCGCCGGTAGTTGCGGAACATCCGGGGGTGGTCGCCGACGAACATCACCAGGAGGATCAGGGCCATCATGGTCGGTACGTGCCAGGCCGGGCCGCCGCCGAGCGCGGAGAGGATGCCGAGGGCCAGCGCGGAGAAGTAGTACGCCACCTCGTGTTGGTCGAGCTCGGTGGAGCGGAGCCGGATGATGGAGAGCACTCCGAAGAGCGCCAGTCCGAGACCCAGGCCGGTGCCGGCGTTGCTGGTGCCGAGCGAACTCGCCACCGCCATCACCCCGATGTTGACACCGAGGTACGCGGCGACGAGGTCTCGACGCCGGTGGCGCGGGAAGTAGAGCCCGAACACGAGCAGGGTCACTGCGACGATGTCGGTCGCAAAGAGGGCGAGTTGGGGCATGGATCCTGTCCTCCTGGATATGATCCGATGGCCGGTGGGTTAACGGACGCCAACCACCAGGTTACATCGAAGGATATCGATATCTATGCCCGGTTGCCGTTAAGAGCCTGTAACAGGGAAAATTTGTGATTGTCTATCTTAGGGGATCTGTCCGGCGAACGCCGACGGCGGCCCCGCCCGGGCCCTTCCCGGGGGAGCCGCCGGATGGTCGGCCGTCAGAGGTCGTGGGTTTCGGGCGCGCGTTCAGGCGCGCGCGTTCGGGAGAGCCGGCGTGGTGGGGCGGCGCCGCCGAGCACACCTCAGGTGGCGGCGCCGCCGAGCACACACCTCAGGTGGCGGCGCCGCCGAGCACCCGCAGACCGGGCAGGGCCCGGCCGGAGTAGTCGAAGAGCGCCTGGTTCTCCCAGCCGTCGCCGGAGGTCGGGTCGGCCGGATCCCAACCGGCGCCGTCGACGGCGGTCCAGGTCGGCTCCCAGTAGAAGACCCCGAGCGCGCCTGGCACGGCGGCGACTGTGGTGACCATGTCGCGGATCGCCTCCGCCTGACCCTGCGGCGTCGCCGGATAGCCCCCGGCCTGCTGCAGGGAGGCGTTGAAGATGTTGGCCTCGTGGTCGTTCTCGGCGAGCGTGAAGCCATAGCCGGTCTCCACCACCATCACCGGCCTGCCGTACCGGGCGGTGAGGTCGAGCAGGTTCGCCTGGAGCGCGCCGAGCGGCCCGTGCCAGTAGGTGTAGTGCGAGACGGCGATGAGGTCGAACGGCACCCCCCGGCTGACCGCGTTGTCGAACCACCAGCGGTGCCCGCCGTTGTCGCCGCCCTCGGCCAGGTGCAGCGCGACCCTGCTGTGCGGTGAGGCGTCGGTGACCGCGGTGCTCGCGGCGGTGAGCAGCGCCGCCAGACCGTCCCAGTTGTCCCAGCGCCCGTCCGGCCAGAGCAGCCCGCCGTTGATCTCGTTGCCGACCTGCACCATGTCGGCCGGGGTGCCCTGCCGACGCAGGCTCGCCACCACGTCGTGGGTGTGGTCGTAGACCGCCTGCCGGAGCTGCGCGAAGGGCAGGTCGGCCCAGGCGGCGGGCTTGAACTGCTTGCCCGGGTCGGCCCAGGTGTCCGAGTAGTGGAAGTCGATCAGCAGGCCCATGCCGAGGGCCTTCGCCCGGCGCGCCTTGGCCAGGACGTCCGCCTTGTCGCTGAACCCGTCCGCCGGATCCACCCAGACCTTCATCCGGGCATAGTTGACGCCGTTGTGCCGGAGGATCCGCAGCGCGTCCCGGGGCGGGCCGACCCGGTCGCGGTAGACCGCGCCGTGGTGCTCGTTCTTGGTCAGGTGCGAGACGTCGGCGCCGGCGATCCGCAGCGCCGGGGCGCCGGCCGGCCGGGTGGCCGGGGAGAGGGTCAGGTCGTCGAAGTGCGCCCACTGCCCGGCGTCGCCCGCGGAGGCAAGAGTGACGGTGCACCGGCCGGTGCTGACCCGGGCGGTGACGCTCACCTCCACCCACCACTGCTCGCCGGTGCGGGGCAGGTCGACCCGCTGGCTCCGCCCACCGCAGCCGGTGAGCGATACGTACGCGTCGCGTTGGCCACCGCTGGCGCGTACCGAGACGCGGAGGGTGTGGTCACCCCGGCGCAGCCCGGTGAGCCGCTGGTAGGTCTCCACCCGGTAGGGCCGGTCCGCCCGGTGGGTGAGCCGGTTCGCGCCGGTGCGGCCGCCGGGTTCGACGTAACTGGCGGAGCGCTGGCCGCGTACCGACCATCCGGCCGGTGACCCGTCGGGGGCGGTGGTCTCGAAGCCGGGGTTGAGCACTGCCGGTGTGCCGCCGGCTGGGGGTCCGGCCAGTGCGGGTCGACCGAGATCCGGTACGACCACGGCAGCTGCCAGCGCCAGAGCCACGATCGTGGTCTTTCTGGTCCGCATCGCTCGACGTTCCTCCTCGATCGAATGCCGTGCCGCCGCCAGCCCCGACCCTCTCGTCGAGGACATGGATTGGGAGCGCTCACAGAACCATCACTGCCGATGGATGTCAAGGGTCGTTGCTGCGCCCGAGGCGTTAGGAAGGGCCCCCGCTACAACAGAAAACGATAAGCGGGGGCCCTTCCTTGCACCTCAGGTGCGGAGGGTGCGGACGGTGCCGGCGGGGAGCGGGCAGGTGCCCGGGTGGAAGGTTCCGTCGAGCAGGTCGGTGCCGGTCGCCGGCAGGTCCACGTCCCGGTCGGTGTGGTTGATGGCGACCAGGAATCGGGTGCCGTCGGCGCCGGCCCGGCGGACCAGCTCGACACCGTCGGGCACCCCGTCCGGCGGGACCAGGCCGGCGTCCCGGTACGCGGCCCGGAGCACCGGGGCCAGGCCGGCCGCGGTCAGCCGGGTGGAGACATACCAGGCGTGGCCGGCGCCGAGGGTGTGCCGGGTCACGGCCGGTCCACCAGCGGCCGGACCGTCCTGGTAGGTCAGCACCGGCTCGGCGCCGTGCGGCACGACGATCTCGGCCCAGACGTCCCCGGTGTGCGCGGCCCCTCGGGTGCCGCCAGCCGTGCCCCCATCCGTGCGCCCTCCCGCGCCCCCGCCCTCGTCGTCGCCGCCGGGACCCCCGGCGTGGCCGGCCGTCCCGGGAGGCGTCGCCGGTGCCAGCCGGACCGTCTCGCCGGTGCGCAGCGGCAGGAACTCCTCCACGGTCAACCCGAGCAACTCGCGCAGCGCGCCGGGGTGGCCGCCGGGGTGGACGGCGTCGTCCGCGTCCACGATCCCGGAGAAGTACGAGACCAGCAGCGTGCCGCCGCCCGCGACGTACCGGCGCAGGTTCTCCGCCGCGGCCGGCGTGGTCAGGTAGAGGCTCGGCACGACGACCAGCCGGTAGCCGTCGAGCGGCCGTTCCGGATGGGCGAAGTCCACCGTGAGTCGGTCCCGCCAGAGCCGCTCGTAGTAGGCCGCCACCCGTTCCCGGTAGTCGAGGTCGACCGAGGGTCGCCAGTCCAGCTCAACGGCCCACCAGGACTCCCAGTCCCAGAGCATCGCCACGTCCGCGACGACCCGGGTGCCGCGCAGCGGTTCGAGGCTGGCCAGGTCGGCGCCGAGCGCCACCACCTCGCGCCAGATCCGGGTGTCGGTGCCGCCGTGCGGCAGCATCGCGCTGTGGAACTTCTCGGCGCCGAACCGGGACGCCCGCCACTGGAAGAAGAGCGCCGACTCGGCGCCCCGGGCCAGGTGGGCCAGGCTGTTTCGGCGCAGTTCGCCGGGGCGCTTGGCGATGTTGCGGGGCTGCCAGTTCACCGCCGAGGTGGCGTGCTCCATCAGCAGCCACGGCCGGCCACCGGCCACCGCCCGGGTCAGGTCGGCGCACATCGCCAGCTCGATGTGGTTCTCCGGCTCCTCGGCGCGCAGGTAGTGGTCGTTGGAGACCACGTCCACCTCGGCCGCCCAGCGCCAGTAGTCGATGGTCTTGCAGTTGGCGATCATGAAGTTGGTGGTGACGGGGACGCCGGGGGAGAGCCGGTGCAGGATGTCCCGCTCGCGGCGGAAGTTGGCCAGGTGCGCGTCGGAGGAGAAGCGCAGGAAGTCGAGCTGCTGGGTCGGGTTGACCGAGGTCGGTGCGGCGACCGGTGGCTCGACCTCGGCCCAGTCGCCGTACCGCTGGCCCCAGAAGGTGGTGCCCCAGGCCGCGTTCAGCCCGGTGAGGTCGCCGTACCGGACGCGGAGCCAGTCCCGGAACGCCTCGGCCGAGGTGGCGCAGTAGCAGAGGGCGTTGGCGCCGCCGTACTCGTTGTGCGAGTGCCAGAGCACCAGTGCCGGATGGTCGGCGTAGCGGCGGGCGAGCTGCTCGGTGATCCGCGCGCTCGCCTCGGCGTACGCGGGTGAGCTGGGACAGAACGACTGCCGCGCCCCGCCGCCCAGTGGTACGCCGTGCCGGTCCACCAGCCTGGCCTCGGGAAACCGCCGGCGGAACCAGGCCGGCGGCACCGCCGTCGGGGTGGCCAGGTCGACCGCGATCCCGCCGCCGTGCAGCAGGTCGAGCAGCCGGTCGAGCCAGCCGAACTCGAACCGCCCCTCGGCAGGTTCGAGCAGGACCCAGGCGAAGATTCCGACGCTTACCAGGTTGACCCCGGCGGTGCGCATCAGCTCGACGTCCTCGGCCCAGACCGGTTCCGGCCACTGCTCGGGGTTGTAGTCGCCGCCGTAGGCCAGCCGGGCCAGCCGGGGCAGTGGCCCGGCCCGCCCGGCGACATCCGCTGCGGCTACCACCAGTTGCGGGGTCTGACTCATGCGGGGTCTCCGTACTGTGCGCGCTCCCAAAGGTAGTGCGCATGATTGCACACGGATTCTACGAGGTGAACAAGTGCCAAAACGTGTCTTGACATGATCGATCGAGGGTCCAAGACTGTGAGCGCTCCCAGTTGTTTCTGGCCGATCACCAGCCGATGACACCGTGAAAACTGAGAGGTTGAGATGACCCGTACGCTCGGCGCGAAGATCCTGGCGTTGGCTCTCGGCGCCAGCCTGGTCGCCGCCTGCACCTCGACATCGAACGACGACCCGGAGGAGCCGACCGGCCCGGTCGAGCTGACCTTCTGGTCCTGGGCGCCGAACATGGAGAAGCTGGTCGACCGGTGGAACGCCGACAACCCGGAGACCAAGGTGACGCTGAGCAAGCAGGCCGGCGGCGCCGACATCGTCGCCAAGCTGCTCACCGCGGCCAAGGCGGGCAACCCGCCGGACCTCGCCCAGGTCGAATACCAGGCGCTGCCCACGCTGGTCAGCAACGACGTGCTGGCCGACATCGCCGAGCAGGCCACACCACTTCAGGAGAAGTTCTCCGAGGGCACCTGGCGACAGGTGACGCTCGGTACCGATGCGGTGTACGCCGTCCCGCAGGACGCCGCCCCGATGATGCTCTACTACCGCACGGACCTCTTCCAGCAGTTCGGCCTGACCGTGCCGAAGACCTGGGAGGAGTTCGCGCAGACCGCCCGCACGCTGCGGGGTAGGAGCACAAAGCACTTCCTGACCACCTTCTCGGCCAACGACCCCGGATGGTTCGCCGGGCTGGCCCAGCAGGCCGGGGCGAACTGGTGGGGGATCGACGGCGAGTCATGGCGGGTCACCGTCAACGACGCGGCGACCAGGAAGGTCGCCGACTACTGGGGCGGGCTCGTCGGCGAGGGTGTCGTCGACGGCAACCCGATGTACACCCCGGAGTGGAACAAGGCGCTCAACGACGGGACCCTGCTGGCCTGGCCGAGCGCCGTCTGGGCACCGGGCGTGCTGGTCGGCAACGCGCCCGACACCAAGGGCAGGTGGGCGATGGCGCCGCTGCCACAGTGGAGCGCCGGGGAGAACAGGACGGGCAACTGGGGCGGCTCCTCGACCGGGGTCACCGCGGCCTCGAAGCACAAGACGGCGGCGGTCCGCTTCGCCACCTGGCTGAACACCCATCCGGACGCGACCAGCATGCTGGTCCGGGAGTGCGCGGTCTATCCGGCGGCCCGGGACGCCCAGTCCGGCCCGGGGCTGGCCGCACCGCCGGACTTCTTCGCCGGCCAGGCCGACTTCTATCCGCTGGCCAAGCAGATCGCCGAGACCGCGGCCGGGGTCACCTGGGGTCCCAACGTCAACGTCACCTACGAGACCTACCAGGACGCGTTCGGCAAGGCGATCACCGAGAAGACGCCGTTCGGCGCGGCGGTCGACGCGATGCAGACCGCGACCGTCGACGACATGCGGAAGAACGGCTTCACCATCGCCGGCTGACCCGGCACCTGACCGGCCGACCCCACGGCCGGCGACCGAGCCGGCCGACCGAACGGAGAGTCCATGCCAACGGCCACCGCAGGGGTGCGCCGCCGGGGAAGGCGGACGGGAGCCCCGTACGCCTTCCTCGCCCCGGCGGTGATCCTGTTTCTCGCCTTCTTCCTCGCGCCGATCGGGTACGCGGCGTACCTGAGCCTGCGCAAGGTCCAGATCTCCGGGCTGGGACTCGGTCGGGGCGCCCGGACCGAGGTCTTCGCCGGTCTGGAGAACTACCGCAACGCGGTCAGCGACCCGGAACTCTGGTCCGGCACGCTGCGGGTACTCGGCTACGGTGCCCTGCTGGTGCCGACCATGCTGGGGCTGGCCCTGCTCTTCGCGCTGCTGCTGGACCGGCCCCGGGCCCAGCTCGCCCGGTTCAGCCGCACCGCGATCTTCCTGCCGTACGCGGTCCCGGCGGTCATCGCCAGCCTGCTCTGGGGTTTCCTCTACCTGCCGGCGACAAGTCCGCTCAACGACCTGCTGGCCCGCCTCGGGCTGCCCGAGCCGGACCTGCTCGGCACCGACGTGGTCTTCTACGCGGTGGTCAACATCGCGCTCTGGGGCGGGGTCGGCTTCAACATGATCGTGCTCTACACGGCACTCCGGGCGATCCCGCCGGAGCTCTACGAGTCGGCCCGGCTCGACGGCTGCTCCGAGATCCAGGTCGCGCTCCGGATCAAGATTCCGCTGCTCGTCCCGGCCCTGGTGATGACCACGCTCTTCACCATGATCGCCACGTTGCAGGTCTTCAGTGAGCCGATGACGCTGGCGCCGATGACCAACTCGATCCCGTCGACCTGGACACCACTGATGAAGATCTACCGCGACGCCTTCGCCACCGACGACCGGTACGCCGCCGCGGCCACCTCGGTGTTGTTCGCCGCGGTCACCCTGCTGCTGTCGCTGGGCTTCCTCCGGCTGGTGCAGCGGCGCGCCTTCGGACAGGAGCAGTGAGATGGCGGGAAGCACCGGGACGGCCGGCACGGAGACCGTCACCAGCACCACCCGGGCCGGCGCCGGCGAACCGCGGGGGCCGGCGGCGACCCCGACCGGGAGCCGGCGGGAGGGCGGGCTCGCCCGGCTGGCGCCGACCGCGATCCTGCTGATCGGGGCGGTCTACTGCCTGCTCCCGGTGGCCTGGGTGGTGGTCGCGTCGACCAAGAGCGCGGGCAGCCTCTTCAGCACCTCCACCTTCGCCCCCGGCGGCGACCTGGTCGACAACCTGGTCGACCTGTCGACGTACCGGGACGGGCTCTTCTGGCGGTGGATGCTCAACACCGCCCTGTACGCCGGGGTCGGCGCCGCGCTCTCGGCCGCCGTCTCCGGGCTGAGTGGCTACACCCTGGCCAAGTTCCGGTTTCCGGGCCGGTCGGTGGTCTTCAACGTCCTGCTGGCCGGGGTGCTGGTGCCGGCGATCACGCTGGCCGTGCCGCAGTACCTGCTGCTGGCCAAGGTCGGGCTCACCGACACGTACTGGTCGGTGCTGCTGCCCAGCATCGTCAGCCCGTACGGCATCTACCTGGCCCGGATCTACGCGGCGGCCGCCGTGCCGGACTCGGTGGTCGAGGCGGCCCGGGTGGACGGCGCGACCGAATTCGGCATCTTCCGCCGGGTGGCGCTGCCGATGATGGTTCCCGGGCTGATCACGGTCTTCCTGCTCCAGTTCGTGGCGATCTGGAACAACTTCCTGCTGCCGTTCATCATGCTCGCCAACGACGAGCGGTTCCCGGTAACGCTGGGCCTCTACACGCTGCTCAACCAGGGCAACACCCAGCCCGCGCTCTACCGGCTGGTGATCGCCGGGGCACTGCTGTCGATCGTCCCGCTGGTGGCGCTCTTCCTGTCGCTGCAACGCTACTGGCGGATCGACCTGCTCTCCGGCGCGACCAAGGCATAGCGCGGCGGACGCGGGCGCGGTGCGCAGGGCGAATGCGGGGCGAGGCGGCGCCTGCCTCGGAGCGCCTCCGTCCGGTCGCGACTGGGGCGAGGCGTGTCACAGGCACCGGTACCGCCACCAGGGGCCGGTGCGGGGACAATGACAGGGTGACCGCGCCCGACCGCAGCCGTATCCGCCGGACAAGGCCCCGCCCGACCATGGACGACGTGGCGGCGGTGGCCGGCGTTTCGCGGGGCACCGTCTCCCGGGTGCTCAACGGCGGTCACAACGTCAGCGGCCCGGCGTTGGAGGCGGTCCGCCGGGCGATCCGCAAGACCGGCTACGTGCTCAACCAGCACGCCCGGAGTCTGGTCACCCAGCGCTCGGACTCGGTGGCGTTCATCCTCTCCGAGCCGCAGGACCGGCTCTTCGAGGACCCCAACTTCAACATCCTGCTCCGGGGCTGCACCCAGGAGCTGGCCGAGCACGACATCACCCTGCTGCTGACGATCGCCGGCACCCAGGAGGACCGTAAGCGGGTCGGCCGGTACGTCACCGCCGGCCACGTCGACGGCGCGCTGGTGATCTCCACCCACGCCGGCAGCCCGCTCCTCGACGAGCTGGACGAGCGGGGCCTGCCGTTCGTAGCGGTCGGCCGCCCGCTGGGCCGGGAGTCCGATGTCAGCTACGTCGCCGCCGACGACCGGGGCGGTGCCCGGCAGATGGTCGGCTACCTGCGCTCCCGGGGGCGGCGCACCATCGCCACCATCACCGGCCCGTTGGACACCTCCGGCGGGGTGGACCGGCTCGCCGGCTACCACGACGTGCTGGGCCAGACCGACCCCCGGCTGGTGGTGACCGGCGACTACAGCCACGACAGCGGCGAGGCGGCGATGGAGCAGCTGCTGCGGCAGGCGCCGGAGCTGGACGCCGTCTTCGTCAGCTCGGACCTGATGGCCACCGGTGCGATCGCCGCACTGCGTCGGGCCGGGCGGCGGGTGCCGGACGACGTCGCGGTCGGCGGATTCGACGATTCCAAGGTCGCCACCACCTCGGTGCCCCGGCTGACCACGATCCGGCAGCCCTGGGCCCGGATCAGCGCCGAGATGGTCCGGCTGCTCCTTGGGCACCTCGCCGGGGACTCGCACGCCGCGGTCATCCTTCCCACCGAGCTGGTGATCCGCGAGTCGGCGTGACGGTCGGTCGCGGAGCGGCCGGCCCGGAAGTGCGCGTAACGGCCCCTCTGTCCGGGTCCCGCGCGGGGCGGACGCGGTGATCCGGCCCGTTCCCCGGCCGATGATCTGGCAGGCTGGTAAGCGTGCTGATGGTGCCGGTACGCCAACTCGGTGAGGCCGAGCGCGGTGCGGTGGAAGGAATCCTCGACCTCGATCCGTTCGCCGCCGCACAGGTGGCGGAGCGGGTCGCCGCGAACGGCCTGTCCTGGTGGCGGGCGGACGGTCGGGTGCTCGGCTACGGCTCCCGGGACAGCATCGAGGCACTCTGCTGGCTGGGCGGGCAGGTCACTCCGGTCCGGGCCGGCCGTTCGGCGATCACCGCCTTCGCCGAGGCGCTCGGGGCGGAGGAACGGACCTGCTCGTCGATCGTCGGGCGGGCCGACGGGGTGCTCGGGCTCTGGGATCGGCTCTCCGGCCGGTGGGGGCCGGCCCGGGACGTACGCCCCAACCAGCCGCTGCTGGCGACCGACGCCGCCCCGCAGGTGGCGCCGGACCCCGACGTGCATCCGGTCCGGCCCGGCGAGATCGACGCACTCTTTCCGGCGGCGGTGGCGATGTACACCGAGGAGGTGGGTATCTCACCGCTGGCCGACGACGGTGGGCGGGCCTACCGGCAGCGGGTCGCCGAGCTGGTCCGGGCCCGCCGGGCGTACGCCCGGTTTCTCGACGGCCAGGTGATCTTCAAGGCCGAGCTGGCGGTCGTCACCCGGCGCACCGCGCAGATCCAGGGGGTCTGGGTCGATCCCGCCTGGCGCGGTCGGGGGATCGGGGCCGCCGCGATGGCGGCGGTGGTCCGGGACGCCCTGGCCCGGATCGCGCCCACCGTGAGCCTCTACGTCAACGACTACAACGCGCCGGCCCGCCGGGTCTACCAACGGTGCGGCTTCCGCACCGTCGGCACCTTCGCCACCGTGCTCTTCTGAGCCCGCCCGGCACATCCGTCCCCGCGCCGGTCAGGAACCAGACGTCGGCCATCGTCCGCCGAGGATGCGCTGCCGGTGGGGCCGGCCCGCACCGCCGGCGACCTGCCCGACCGCGACGGGCGCTCGGGCCAGCCCGAGCGCGAGCCCGGTCGCCACCCCCCAGGCAGCCAGGTCGAACAGGAGCAGCCGTTCGACCGATCCCATCAGGACGCTCCGGCCGACCAGCAGCAGGGCGAGACCGGCGACCAGCGAGAGCGGCAGCGCGACCGCGACTGCGACCACCGCGATCCTGCGCAGCGGCCGGTCCACTCCGGCCGTCGCGGCCACCACCAACATCGCCAGCACCGGTCCGGCCACGGCCGCGATGCTGGCGCCGCCGTGCACCAGATCGGCCAGGACGACCCGGTCGAAGGGGGGCAGCGGGCACGCGGCACGACAGCTCACCCCGGCCGAGACGCCCGTGGCGACCGCGCTCGCGAGCAGCAGCCCGGTCGCCAGGCGCAGTGCGGGCGGCAGGGCCACCCCGAGCAGCACCAGCCCGGCGGCGACGGCGAGCAGTCCGAGCCGGTACGGCCAGACGGTCGCGCTCTCCGGCGCGCCGGCCTCGCTGACGTAGCCGGCGGGCTCCGGAGCCGGCCCACCGGCCACGGCGAGAGCCACCGCCACCGTGCCGGCCAGCGCGCAGGCCGCGGCGGCGAATGCGGCGGGCGCCCGTCGGGCGGCCCTCACCTGCGGCGGGCGCCGGCCCGGGGCCGGTCATCGACGTCGACAACCGAGCCGGAGGAAGCCTGCGCCATGCGGCAAACCTATCCCGCCGGCGGAGGGCCGGTGGAGGATCCGCTGGACAGGCCCTAGAGTGTGGATCGATCAACCACGACCCGCCGGATCCGTCGGTGCCGCCCGCCGGGCGCAGGTCGTGGCCGACCAGCCCCTGCACGGACCGGAAGTGACGAGCTGAGGCGGACATGCGATTGCCGGACGGGCTACCCGCGGACATCGATCTGACTCGACCCAGCGCCGCCCGGGTCTACGACTACTTTCTCGGTGGCGCGCACAACTTCGAGGTCGACCGGCGCCTCGCCGAGCAGATCGCCGCGATGACGCCGAACCTGGCCGAGACGATGAGGGCCGGCCGGGCGTTCCTCCGGCGGGGCGTACGGATGCTGGTCGGCGAGGGCATCGACCAGTTCCTCGACATCGGCTCCGGCATCCCCACCGCCGGCAACGTGCACGAGGTCGCCCGGGAGATCGACCCACGGGTCCGGGTCGTCTACGTCGACATCGACCCGGTCGCGGTGGCGCACAGCCGGTCGATCCTGGCCGGCGACGAGCAGACCGGGGTGATCCACGGCGACCTGCGGGAGCCCGAGCGGATCCTGGCCGAGGCGCAGAGGCTGGGCCTGATCGACTTCGGCCGGCCGGTCGGCGTACTGCTCGCCGGGGTGGTGCACTTCGTCCCGGACTCCGACGACCCGCAGGAGATCCTGGCCACCCTGCGCGCCGCGACGATGCCGGGCAGCTACCTGCTGCTCTCGCACGCCACCCACGAGGACCAGCCGCCGGAGATGCTCGACGCGCAGCGGCTCTCGGCCCGGACGGCGACCGAGATCACGCTCCGCTCCCGGGCCGACATCACCGCCTTCTTCGGCGATTTCACGATCGTCGAACCGGGGGTGGTGCATTTGCCGCTCTGGCGACCGGACGGACCGGCGGACGCGGTCGCCGACCCGCAGCGGCTCGGGGCCTTCGGCGGCGTGGGCCGGCACGAGGGCGGCGCGGGCTAGCGGTGTCCACCTCCGTCACCGGAGCCGGCGATTCGTCGGCGCCCGCCACCGGCCAGCGGCTCGACGCCGACCACCACCAGGACGCTCCGGTTGGAGACCGGCCCGGCATCGAGCTGTACGCGCGCCGCTGGGCGATGGCGCTGGCCGGGCGGGGCTTCGTGCCGACGAGCGCGGCGGAGCACCAGCGCCTGCTGCTGGGGCAGACCGAGCAGCTCGCCCGCGCGATGCTGGCCGAGCCGTTCACCGCGCAGCCGGCGTACGACGTCGGCCGGGCCCTGGTCGACGCCCAGCTCACCGAGCCGGAGATGCTGGACTGGTCGGTACGCGCCCTCGGCGACCAGTTCCGCGCCCTCGTCGCACCGGCCTCGGCCGGGCCGGAGGCGTCCGGGAGCGAACCGGAGGCCTCCGCCCGGGTCGCCGCTCTCCAGGGTGCCCTGGCGGCGGGGTTCGCCCGCGCCCTGCGCGAGCAAACCCTCACCCAGCAGGAACGGATCGCCCGCTCCGTCTGGGAGGCCCGGGACCGGGTCGAGCGGGCGCTGCGGGACAGCGAGGCGCGGTTCCGGGCGGTCTTCGTCGACGCCGCGATCGGGATCGGTATCGCCGACATCGACGGGCGGATCCTCGACGTCAACCGCGCCTTCACCGAGCTGCTCGGCTATTCGGCGGCCGAGTTGCGCGAGATGAACGTCGCCGCCCTGTTCCATCCGGACGACGCGGCCGGAATGTGGGAGCTGTACCAGGAACTGATCGAGGGCAAGCACGACACCGTACGGGTGGAGAAGCGCTACCACCGCAAGGACGGCAGCGCGATCTGGACCGATCTCGCGGTCTCGCTGATCCGGCACGACGACGGCCGCCCCCGGTTCACCGTGGCCATGGTGGAGGACGTCACCGAACGACACAGGTTGCAGCAGCGGCTGCGCCACCAGGCGTCGCACGACCCGTTGACCGGGCTGCCGAACCGCACCCTCTTCCTCGACCGGCTCGGCGAGCTCTTCGCCGGCGGCGAGCCCGACGACCGGGTGGGAATCTGCTTCCTCGACCTCGACGGCTTCAAGGCGGTCAACGACAGTCTCGGGCACGCCCTCGGGGACAACCTGCTGGTCACCGTCGCTCGGCGACTCGCCGACAGCGTGGCCGGGCAGGGATACCTGGTGGCCCGGATGGGTGGCGACGAGTTCATGATCCTGCTCGACCATGACGCCGGGTGCCGGGCGGTCAAGGCGATGGGAGACCGGATACTGGCGACGGTCGCCGAACCGGTGCAGATCGGCGAGCACCGGCTCGCGGTAACCGCCAGCATCGGCCTGGTCTCCGGGCCGCTCGGCACCACGTCGGTGGCCGAGCTGATGAAGGCCGCCGACGTCACCCTGCACTGGGCCAAGGCCGAGGGGCGGGATCGTTGGGTGAGCTACGACCCGGCGCGGCGGGCCCGGGAGCAGGCCAGGTCGGCCCTGGTCGCCGCCATGTCGGTGGGACTGGCCCGGGGCGAGTTCCTCATCGACTACCAGCCGATCGTGGCGCTGGCCGACGGGTCGATCTGCGCGGTGGAGGCGCTGGTCCGGTGGCGGCACCCCGAGCGGGGGTTGCTCGGCCCGGACGAGTTCATCGGGCTGGCCGAGGAGACCGGACTCATCATCGAGCTGGGTCGCTGGGTGCTGACCCGGGCCTGTGAGGCGGCGAGCCGGTGGCACCGGGAGTTTCCCGACGCCCGGGTGGTGGTCAGCGTCAACCTGGCCGCCCGGCAGGCCGGCGATCCGTCGATCGTGGACACGGTCTCCGAGGCGCTGCGCCGGACGGACCTCCCCGCCGACCTGCTGCAGCTCGAACTGACCGAGAGCGCGGTGATGGCCACCGCGGGCGAGCCGCTGCCCGCGCTGCGCCGGCTGGCCGCCCTCGGCGTACGGCTGGCGATCGACGACTTCGGCACCGGATACTCCAACCTGGCGTACCTTCGCCGGCTGCCGATCCACAACCTGAAGCTCGCCGGCCCGTTCGTGGAGGGCATCCGGTCCGGCGACCGGCAGGGTCTGGTGGACGGCCGGATCGTGGACGCGCTGGTCCGGCTCGCGCACGCCCTGGGGCTGACGGTCACCGCCGAGGCGGTGGAGACGGTCGGGCAGGCCGACCAGCTCCGAGCACTGGGCTGCGACGCCGCCCAGGGGCGGTACTTCGCGCCGCCGGCTCCGGAGGCCGAGATCATCCGGCGGCTGGCCGCCCGGGCGGAGCAGCGACGCGGTGGCACGGCCTGACGCGGTGGCACGGCCTGACGGGGGTGGCGGATGCGGTGCCTCCGGCGGCGGTAGGGCACCCTGGGGGGCGTGGACATGACCGACACCGAGTCCGTGGTGACCCTCCTGTGTGGCGTGACGATCGTGATCGGCGTCTGCGGGGTGATCGTGCCGATCGTCCCCGGACTCATCCTCTGTTGGCTGGGCGTGGTGATCTGGTCGTTCTTCGGTGACGGCGAGGGGGGCGGTCGCTGGGTGGTGCTCGGCCTGGCCACGGTGATCGCGGTCTTCGGCACCACCGTGAAGTACCTGTGGCCGGGGCGCAACCTGAAACGTAGCGGCGTGTCGACCGTCTCGCTGCTCGCCGGGGGCGTGCTCGGGCTGGTCGGGTTCTTCGTGGTGCCGGTGGTCGGGCTGGTGCTCGGCTTCGTACTCGGGCTCTGGCTCGCCGAGCTTGCCCGGCTCGGGGACGTCCGGCAGGCCTGGCCCTCCACCCGGCACGCGCTGGCGGCGGTCGGGCTCGCCCTGCTGGTCGAGCTGGCCGCCGCGCTCGGCATCACCGGCGTCTGGCTGGTCGGCCTCGTCGTCACCTGAGCGCCGGCTGCCCTGAGGGCGGAAAGCCGGACGGGACGAGTGCGGCGGCGCGGGGCGGGCGCTGGCACGACCGGCGTCGCACCCGATGAGAGAGGTGACCGCGCCCCGCGCCGCCGCGGGAGCCGGGTCGTCCGAGAACCCGGCGTCGGGCCCTGGTGCGGGCCCGTCGGGTCCGGCGGAGCCGGACCGGCGCGCCGAGATCGCGCGCGATGCCGTCCGGTCAGGCCAGGGACCCGGCGCGCCGGCGTGGGCGGCGCGCGGTGTGCAACTCCTGACATGTCACGCCCCAGATCATGCGCCGGGCGACCACTGCCCGGCAACGCAATTACCGGCATCGGCGTTACGGTGCGGACCCGTCCGGCCGGACGACCGGACGGCCGTCCGGCCGACCATCGTGCCCGGCTGCTTCAGCCGCTCCGGCGGCGACTACGGGCTCCCCTCCCGGGGGATGGTGCCCGGACCGAGGCGGAGCCGCAGGTGCGCGGAGTGCGGCGATCGCGGTCGGGGCATCGACGTGCACCCGTTCGTGCAGCAGTGCCAGGACGCCGAGCGAGGCCAGGGCCCGGCGGTGCTCGGGCCGGACTCCGGACGCGTGTACGACGATGTTCCGGTGGTGCAGGTCCTCGACGGCCTCCCGCAGCGCCAGTGCGCCCGAGGCGTCGATCGCGGTGACCCGGGAGAGCCGCAGCAGCACGACGTCGACCCCGTCGATCCGGGCGAGTTCCCGGCGCAGCCGGTGCGCGGCGGCGAAGAAGAGCGGTCCGCTCGGCCGGTAGACGGCGAGGTGCGGCAGGTGCTCGTCGTGCGGTACCTGGTCCACCCGCATCGAGTTGGCGAGCTTCCGCAGCGCCAGGCCGCCGGCGACGACCAGTCCGAGCAGTACGGCGGCGACCAGGTCCAGCAGCACCGTGGCACCGGCGGTGAGCACCAGCACCAGCGCGTCCGAGCGGCTGGCCCCGGCCATCGCGCGCAGCGTGCCGACATGCACCATCCGGACGGCGGTGGCGAGCAGCACCCCGGCGAGCGCGGCCAGTGGGATGCCGGCCACCAGCGGTGCCGCGGCGAACATGATGACGGCGAGCACGAGCGCGTGGGTCAGCGCGGCGAGCCGGGAAACCGCCCCGGCGCGGACGTTGACCGCCGTACGGGCGATGGCGGCGGTCGCCGGCACACCGCCGAAGAGCGGGGTGACGAGGTTCGCGATGCCCTGCCCGAACAGCTCGCGGTCGGGGTCGTGCCGCTCGCCGCGCCGCATCCCGTCGGCCACGGTCGCCGAGAGCAGTGATTCCAGCGCGGCCAGGGCCGCGACCGCCACCGCCGAGGTGAGCAGGGTGGCCAGGGCGTCGAGCCGGAAGAACGCCAGCGACGGTGCGGGAAGCGTCGCCGGCAGGGCGCCGATGCGGGCCAGGTCGACGTCCCAGAGCTGGGCGGCGGTGGTCGCCGCCACGACGGCGAGCAGGGCGGCGGGGAGCTGTGGCCGCCACCGGAGGAGGGCGAGCACCACGGCCGCGACACCGAGCGAGAAGACCACCGACGGCCAGTGGGGAGCGTCGGCGAAGGCCGCCACCGCCCGCCGGGTGGCCGGGAGCACCTGCTCGGCGTGGGACTGCTGGCCGAGCGCCGGTGGCACCTGCTGGAGCAGGATGATGACGGCGATGCCGGCGGTGAAGCCCTCGACCACCGGGGCGGGGACCAGTCGCGCGTACCGGCCGGCCCGGACGAGCGCGAGGCCGAGCAGGATCAGCCCGGCGAGGAACCCGACGGTGAGGACCCCGGCGGGCCCGTACCGGGCGATGATCGGGACGAGGACCACCGTCATCGCCCCGGTCGGGCCGGAGACCTGGAGGTTCGAGCCGCCGAAGACGGCCGCCAGTGCACCGGCCACGATCGCGGTGACCAGTCCGGCCGTGGCGCCGAGCCCGGAGGCGACGCCGAAGCCGAGGGCGAGCGGCAGCGCCACGACCGCGACGGTGAGCCCGGCCAGCAGGTCGGCGCGGGGGTTGCGGCGTACGGCGGCCAGGTCGGCCCGGCCTGGCAGGAGTCCGGCGAGTCTCACTCGCTCTCCACCCGCAGCGAGGCGAGCAGCTCGGCCTGGCCCTGGAGCATCTCGGTGAGGATGCGCCGGGCGGCTCTCATCAGGTCGGCCACGTCCGGCCCGGCGAGCGCGTAGACGACGTTGGCGCCGTCCCGGTGCGACACGACGATCCCGGCCCGGCGCAGCACCGCGAGCTGCTGGGACAGGTTGGACGCCTCCACATCGGTCTCGACCAGCAGGTCGCGGACCGGCCGCGGGCCCTCGCCGAGCAGTTCGAGGACGCGGATCCGGACCGGATGCCCGAGCATCCGGAAGAACTCGGCCTTGGCCTGGTACAGCGGTACCTGCATATGAGCAATTGAAGACTTCTTCAAATCGCCGACGCGACCCGGAGGTGGCACCAGTGGCCCGGATCACTCCGTCGTGATCGGTTGACGCAGATCTTCCGGGAGCGGACGATCTCGGCAGAGGCGTGACGACGGTCACAAACTCCATCCGACCGGATGAAGGAGACACCGATGAGCGCACCGACCCAGCCGACCGGTACGCCGGTCACCGCCGCACCCGACGCCGACGAGCAGCGTCTCGCCGAACTCGGCTACCAGCAGGAGTTGCGCCGCAAGCTCTCCGGCTTCTCCAACTTCGCGGTCTCCTTCTCGATCATCTCCATCCTGGCCGGCGCGATCACCTCGTACGGCATCGCGATGACCGCCGGCGGGCCGCTGGCGATCACCCTCGGCTGGCTCGCCGTCGGTGGGATGGTGACCCTGGTCGCGCTCGCGATGGCCGAGATCTGCTCGGTCTATCCCACCGCCGGCGCGCTCTACTGGTGGGCGGCGGCGCTGGCGAAGCGCAACAAGGCGGCCTGGGCCTGGTTCATCGGCTGGTTCAACTTCCTCGGCGAGGTGGCGGTCACCGCCGCCATCGACTTCGGGGCGGCGATCACCACCTCGGCGTTCCTCAGCCTCACCTTCGACCTCGAGGTGACCGCGGAGCGTACCTTCGTGGTCTTTCTCGTGATCATCGTCGCGCACGGCCTGCTGAACACCTTCGGCGTCAACCTGGTCCGGGTGCTCTCCGACGTCAGCGCCTGGTGGCACCTGGCCGGCGTGGCGACCATCGTCGGGGTGCTGGCGATCGTGCCCGACCAGCACAAGCCGATCTCCGAGGTCTTCTTCGAGGTACGCAACGCCACCGGCTTCGACTTCACCGGCGTGGCCGTCTACGCCGTCCTGATCGGCCTGCTGATGGCGCAGTACACCTACACCGGCTACGACGCGAGCGCGCACGTGGCCGAGGAGACCCACGACGCGGCCCGCGCGGCACCCCGGGGCATCGTGATGTCGGTGGTGGTCTCGGTCCTCGCCGGCTTCGTGCTGCTCTTCGCGATCACCTGGTCGATCCGGGACTACGAGGCACAGCGGCAGACCGAGCTCGGGCTGCCGCCGGCCCAGATCTTCATCGACGCCACCGGCGAGGTCACCGGCACCTTCCTGCTCTTCATCTGCGTGGTGGCGCAGTTCTTCTGCGGGATGGCCTCGGTCACCGCCAACTCCCGGATGGCGTACGCGTTCAGCCGCGACGGCGCGCTGCCCGGCTCGGCGATCTGGCGCCGGGTCAACCCCCGCACCGGTACGCCGACCAACTCCATCTGGCTCTGCGTCGCCTGCTCGACCCTGCTGGTGGTCCCCTCGCTCTGGAACACCACCGCCTACCTGGCGGCCACCTCGATCGCGGTGATCGGCCTCTACATCGCCTACGTCGGCCCGGTCTTCCTGCGCCGCCGCAGCCCCGACTTCCGGCCCGGCCCGTGGCAGCTCGGCCGCTGGAGCCCGCTGGTCGGCTGGCTGGCGATCGGCTGGGTCGCGGTGATCTGCGTGCTCTTCGTGCTTCCCACCACCGCCCCGATCACCGCCTCGACCTTCAACTACACGATCGTGGCGGTCGCGGTGGTGCTCGGCGGAGCCTGGCTCTGGTGGCTGCTCGGCGCGCGACACTGGTTCACCGGCCCGCGCCAGAACCTGGTCCCCACCGTCGCGCAACCCGATCCGGCCATCCCCGACCCGGCACCAACGGACGCCGGCGAGGCGGACGGGGCGGGCCTGTGACGGCGCGGGCGGCCGGCGGGGGCCGGGCACCGGCGCTCAGCCTGGAGGCGCTGCGGGTGGCGGTCGACGGCGGCGAGATCGACACCGTGGTGCTGGCCCTGACCGACATGCAGGGGCGGCTACAGGGCAAGCGGTTCCACGCCCCGTACTTCCTCGCCGAGGTGCTCGGGCACGGCAGCGAGGGCTGTGACTACCTGCTCGCGGTCGACGTCGAGATGAACACCGTCGACGGGTACGCGATGTCGAGCTGGGAGCGCGGCTACGGCGACTTCGCCATGGTCCCCGACCTCGGTACGCTGCGCCGGGTCCCGTGGCAGCCCGGCACCGCGATGCTCCTGGCCGACCTGCGCTGGCTGGACGGCGGCGGCGACGTGGTCGCCTCGCCCCGGCAGATCCTGCGCCGCCAGCTCGACCGGCTCGCCGGGCACGGCCTGACCGCGTACGCCGGCACCGAGCTGGAGTTCGTGCTCTACCGCGACTCCTACGAGGACGCCTGGCGGCGCGGCTACCGCGAGCTGACCCCGGCGAACCTCTACAACGTGGACTACTCGCTGCTCGGCACCGCCCGGGTCGAGCCGCTGCTGCGGCGTATCCGCACCGAGATGGCCGGCGCGGGGCTCGTCCCGGAGAGCGCCAAGGGCGAGTGCAACCTCGGCCAGCACGAGATCGCCTTCCGGTACGCGGACGCGCTGACCTGCGCCGACAACCACGTGGTCTACAAGAACGGGGCCAAGGAGATCGCCGCTCAGGAGGGCATGTCGATCACCTTCATGGCGAAGCCGAACGAGCGGGAGGGAAACTCCTGCCACGTCCACTTCTCGCTGCGCAGCGCGAACGGCCGCTCGGCGATGCTCGGCAACGGCCCGGCCCGGCTCTCCAGCATCGGGCAGCGGGTGCTGGCCGGGCTGCTGGCGACGATCCCCGACCTCAGCCTGCTGACGGCGCCGAACGTCAACTCGTACAAGCGCTACCAGCCGGGTTCGTTCGCCCCGACGGCGCTGCGCTGGGGCACGGACAACCGGACCTGCGCGCTCCGACTGGTCGGGCAGGGCCAGGGGATGCGGGTGGAGAACCGGCTGCCCGGCGCCGACGTCAACCCGTACCTGGCGATCGCGGCGCTGGTGGCCGGGGCCGTACACGGGATCGAGGCCGGGCTCGACCTGGAGCCGGAGTTCGCCGGCAACGCGTACGCGGACGAGTCCGCGCCCCGGGTGCCGGCGACGCTGCGGGACGCGCTCGACCGGTGGACGGCGTCGCCGGTGGCCCGGAACGCCTTCGGGGACGAGGTGGTGGCGCACTACGCCAACCAGGCGCGGGTGGAACTGGCCGCCTTCGACGCGGCGGTGACGGACTGGGAGTTGCGGCGTGGCTTCGAGCGGCTCTGAACCCGGTCCCGGCCCGGCGAACCCGGTGTCCCGGCTGCCGGTGAATCCGGTGTCCCGGCTGCCGGCGGGCCCGGTGACGGAACTGCCGGCGGGCCCGGTGACCGAGGTGGTGAACCCGGCGACCGGGCTGGTGGTGGCGGCCGTGCCGCAGACCGGTGCCGCCGAGGCGGCGGAGGCGATCGACCGGGCCGCGCGGGCGTACCGGTCGTGGCGGCGGGTGGCGCCGGGTGACCGGGCCCGGCTGCTGCGCCGGTTCGCCGCCCGGGTCGACGCGCGCCTCGAGGAACTGGCCGAGCTGGAGGTACGCAACGCCGGGCACACCATCGGCAACGCCCGCTGGGAGGCGGGAAACGTCCGGGACGTGCTCGACTACTACGCCGGGGCGCCGGAGCGGCTGACCGGACAGCAGATCCCGGTCCCGGGCGGGCTGGACGTCACCTTCCACGAGCCGCTCGGCGTGGTCGGGGTGATCGTGCCGTGGAACTTCCCGATGCCGATCGCCGGCTGGGGGTTCGCCCCGGCGCTCGCCGCCGGCAACACGGTGGTGCTGAAGCCGGCCGAGCTGACCCCGCTGACGGCGCTCCGCCTCGGCGAGCTGGCGGTGGAGGCCGGGCTGCCGCCGGACGTGCTCACGGTGCTGCCGGGGCGGGGGAGCGTGGTCGGCGAGGCACTCGTCGCGCATCCGGCGGTCCGGAAGATCTGCTTCACCGGCTCCACCGAGGTCGGCACCCGGATCATGGCCGGCTGTGCGGCCCAGGTGAAGCGGCTGACCCTGGAACTCGGCGGCAAGAGCGCCAACCTGGTCTTCGCCGATGCCGACCTGGCGCGGGCGGCGGCGACCGCGCCGTACGCCGTCTTCGACAACGCCGGCCAGGACTGCTGCGCGCGCTCCCGGATCCTGGTCCAGCGATCCGTGTACGACCGCTTCCTGGAACTGCTGGAGCCGGCCGTCACGGCGTTCCGGGTGGAGGATCCGGCGCTGGAGACGGCGGAGATGGGCCCGCTGATCTCGGCCGGGCGGCGCGCGTCGGTGGCGTCCTACCTGGATGGTGCCGAGGTCGCCTTCACCGGCTCCTGCCCGGAGGGCCCCGGCTTCTGGCACGCCCCGACCGTCCTGCTGGCCGGGTCGCCGGCGGAGCGGCACTGGCGGGAGGAGATCTTCGGGCCGGTCGTCTCGGTGCTGCCCTTCGACGACGAGGCCGAGGCGGTGGCGCTGGCCAACGACACCGAGTACGGCCTCTCCGGCTCCATCTGGACCCGTGACCTGGGCCGGGCGGTCCGGGTGGCCCGGGGCGTGGAGTCGGGCAACCTCAGCGTCAACTCCCACTCGTCGGTGCGGTACTGGACGCCGTTCGGCGGCATGAAGCGCTCCGGTCTCGGCCGGGAGCTGGGCCCGGATGCCCTGCACGCCTTCACCGACGTCAAGAACGTCTTCCTGGCCACCGACGGGTAGCGGTCCGTGGAGATGATGTAACGATATGTAACTGTCATAATACGGAAAGTCATCTTCCGTCTCGACCGACCCGCTCGTAGCCTGCTGCACAGAACACCACCATCAGCCGCGGGTAGCGCCACTGACCTCGGCGAACGGGAAGGGGGCCCGGTGGGGATGAATGGCAGGGGAGCGCTGGCCGGCGCGATGGTCGGAGTGCTCTGCGCGCTGACCCTGACCGGGCCGGCGGCGCACGCGGGCGAGCAGGACGAGCCCATCCACGGAGACCTGAACGGTGACGGCCTGGTCGACCGGGTGACCCTCGGCTACGGGAGCGACAGTTGCCTGCTGCTCGTCCGTCTCGGCCGGCCCGGTGGCGGCTACGGGCCGATCGTCCGGTACCCGTACCTGCCGCCGGAGGAGACGGTGCCGCCCACCTACTGCCCGGACATGGGGGTCCACCTCGACCTCGGCGGTGACGGCGTTCCGGAGCTGGTGCTCGGCTACTTCCACGGCGCTGCCTGGGGGCCCGACCTGGTGATCCTGCGTGACTATCGGGTGGTCGGCAGCATGGGCGCGATCCTCCGGCCGAGTGTGATCCGGACCGCCGACCTCAACGCCGACGGGCTGACCGACCTGTGGGAGATGACGGACGACCTGGACGGGTTCCAGAGCTGGCTCAACACCCGCGACGGACGGCTGGTACCCGGGCCGCTGGCCGTCGACAGCATGAGCATCGACGAACCGATCCTGGTGGACCTGGACGGCAACCGTCGGACGGACCTTGTGGTCAGCTACACCATCGGGGTTCCGGAGAACGGCGTGGTGGTGGTCTTCGACGACGGCACCAGGCGGCAACTGCAGGGCGGCGACGACACCTGGCGGGTAGTCGTCGGGGATGTCAGCGGGGACGGGCGGCCGGACATCCGTACCGTCTCGTGGGTAGGAGGAGTCCGGGAGACCTTCATCAACCGGGGCGACCGCACCTTCGTCCTGCCGCCGGTGGCACACGACGACCGGGCCTCCGTGCAGCGGGGCCGGCCGCAGGCGATCAGGGTGCGGGACAACGACCTCGCGAGTACGAACGCGACGCTGCGGGTCATCAGGCCGCCGTGCTACGGCCGACTGGTCTCGACCGGGCCCGCCGACATCGTCTACGAGCGCACCGCCACGCACGCGCTGCCGGACACCTTCGTCTACCGGCTCAGCCAACACGGCCGCAGCGACACCGCCACCGTGACCGTCCGGGTGCGGGACTGACGGCGACGGCGTCCACGCGCACGGCGGGGAGGGTCGGCCTCGCTCGACCACCGGTCCCGGGTCGGCGAGGATGCCGGTGACGGGTCGGCGAGGATGCCGGTGACGGCGATCTTCGGGAGGAGCGCGGCGATGATCAGTGATCGACTGGCCGGTCGGGTGGCCGTGGTGACGGGTGCCGGCAGCGGGATCGGGCTGGCGAGCGCCCGCAGGCTGGCCGCCGAGGGGGCGTACGTGGTCTGTGTCGACGTGGCGGCCGAGGCCGGGCAGGCCGCCGCCGACGAGGTGGCGGGCGAGTTCGTCGGCTGCGACGTGTCCGACGAGGCGGCCGTACGCGATCTCTTCGACCAGGTCGCGGCCCGGCGCGGCCGGATCGACATCGCCTTCAACAACGCCGGCATCTCCCCGCCGGAGGACGACTCGATCCTGCAGACCGGGCTGGACGCCTGGGAGCGGGTGATCCGGGTCAACACCACGAGCGTCTACCTCTGCTGCAAATACGTGCTCCCGCACATGCTCCGACAGGGCAGGGGCTCGATCGTCAACACCGCCTCCTTCGTCGCGCTGATGGGTGCGGCCACCTCGCAGATCGCCTACACGGCGAGCAAGGGCGGGGTACTGGCGCTGACCCGGGAGCTCGGCGTGCAGTTCGCCCGGCAGGGGATCCGGGTCAACGCGCTCTGCCCAGGGCCGATCGGCACCCCGCTGCTACGGGAGCTCTTCGCCGCCGATCCGGAGCGGGCGGCCCGGCGACTGGTGCACGTGCCGATGGGGCGCTTCGGGGAGCCGGAGGAGATCGCCGCCGCGGTCGCCTTCCTCGCCAGCGACGACGCGTCGTTCATGACCGCCGCCCAGTTCGTGGTCGACGGGGGGATCACCGGCGCCTACGTCACCCCCCTCTAGAGCGGCGATAGGGTGGAAGTCATGACCGTCCGTGCGCCGTTGACCCCTGGCACGATCTCCCCGTGGCGCCAGGTGCCGCCACACATCGCCCGCCCGGAATACGTGGGCAAGAAGCGGCCGAAGGAGTGGCGCGGCTCGCACGTGCAGACGGCCGAGACGATCGAGAAGATGCGGGTCGCCGGCCGGATCGCCGCCCAGGCGACCCAGCTCGCCGGTGAGCACTGCAAGCCGGGTGTCACCACCGACGAGATCGACCGGGTGGTGCACGAGTTCCTGGTCGACCACGGCGCCTACCCCTCCACGCTCGGCTACAAGGGCTTCCCCAAGTCCTGCTGCACCAGCCTCAACGAGGTCATCTGCCACGGCATACCCGACTCCACCGTGCTGGCGGACGGCGACATCATCAACGTCGACGTGACCGCGTACCTCGACGGTGTGCACGGGGACACCGATGCCACCTTCTGCGTCGGCGAGGTCTCCGAGCCGGCCCGGCTGCTGGTGGAGCGGACCCACGAGGCGATGATGCGGGGCATCCGGGCGGTCGCCCCGGGACGGCAGATCAACGTGATCGGCCGGGTGATCGAGTCGTACGCCAAGCGCTTCGGCTACGGCGTGGTGCGGGACTTCACCGGGCACGGCATCGGCGAGGCATTCCACAGCGGGCTCTACGTGCCGCACTACGACAGCCCGCGCCCGACCGACGTGATGGAACCGGGAATGACCTTCACGATCGAGCCGATGATCACCCTCGGCACGTACGAATACGACGTGTGGGAGGACGGCTGGACCGTGGTCACCAAGGACCGGCGCTGGACCGCGCAGTTCGAGCACACCATCCTGGTCACCGACGACGGCCACGAGATCCTCACCCTGCCGTGACGGACGCTCCCACCGTGACGGAGGCCGCCACCCCGGTCAGCGAGCACCACCACGCCGACGTCTCCGGCGGCTGGCTCCGCCCCGCCGTCTTCGGCGCGATGGACGGCCTGGTCACCAACATCGCCCTGATCGCCGGGGTCGGCGGCGGCGGTGTCGCGCCCCGCAACATCGTGCTGACCGGCTTCGCCGGGCTGGTGGCCGGGGCGATCTCGATGGCCCTCGGCGAGTACACCAGCGTGCAGTCGCAGAACGAGCAGGTCGCCGCCGAGGTTGCCAAGGAGCGCCGCGAGCTGGAACGGAACCCGGCCGGCGAGGCGCGGGAACTCGCCGACGCCTGGGTGGAGCGCGGGCTGCCCCGGGAGCTCGCCGAGCAGGTCGCGGAGGTCCTGCGGGACAACCCGGAGGAGGCGCTGCGGGTGCACGTCCAGGAGGAGCTGGGCGTCGACGCCGACGAGCGGCCGAGCCCGTGGACGGCCGCCCTCTCGTCGTTCCTCTGCTTCTCGGTCGGCGCCGTCGTGCCGTTGCTCAGCTATCTGCTGGGCTTCTCCAGCCTGTGGCTGGCGCTCGGGGTGGGTGGTGTCGGCCTCTTCGTCGCCGGTGCGTTGGTCGCCCGCTTCACCCGGCGGCGGTGGTGGGTCAGCGGTGGCCGGCAGCTCCTGCTCGGCGCGGCGGCGACCGCCGCGACGTACCTGGTCGGTCGGCTGATCGGCGTCGGCGTGAGCTGAGACGCCGACCGGCGCGACAACAGGCCGGTCACCTGGACATCAGAGGCGTTAACCCGCGCCGTTGGCGCCTCTGATGTCCAGGTCGTTGTCGCCGGTGGTGCCCGGCGGCCACTCTCCGGCCGGTGGACCGGCCGGTTCCAGGCGGAAGACGCGGATCTCGCGGACGCCGGCCCGGTGTACGTAGGTCCGGTACGCCGGCCACTCGGCCACCAGCAGAGCCCAGAGCCGGTCCCGCTCGGCGCCCTCGGCCATTCGGGCCCGGACCGGTGTCCGGGTGCCGTCGACGGTGACCGTGGCGGTCGGGTCGGCGAGCAGGTTGAGCGCCCAGGCGGGCTGTTCCGGGCGCCCCCAGTTCGAGCCCGCGACGATCAACGCGTCGCCGTCCGGCACGTAGAGCAGCGGGGTGCTGCGCGGGCGCCCGGACCGGCGGCCGGTGGTGGTGATCAGCAGCGACGGCACCAGGCCGAGAGCCACGACCCGACCCCGGGTCAGCCGGGCGACCAGGCGGTCGGCGGGTACCAGCAACGGCGTGCAGGCGGCGAACCAGCGCGTGTGCCCGAGCCGACGGACGGCCCTGCCCAGCGCGGACAACGATTTCCCCGAAGCGGACATCGATACAGTGTGCCGGTTCCCCACGCGCCGTGCCGCCGCGAGTGCCGTGCCGCTGGGTGCCGTGCCGCCGCGAGTGCCGTGCCGCTGGGTGCCGTGCCGCCGGGGTGCCGTGGGGAGTGCCTGCCGCAGGGACTGCCGTGCCGGCGGTGTCAGGCCGGGCGGCCGGGGAACGGAACGGTGGCCGGGTTGACCCCGGCGGCCTTTCGCCACCGGGTGGCCCGGACCGCCGCGTCGGTGAGCCCGTCGACCGCCCGGGCGCGCTGGGGACCCTCGGTGGCGGGCAGTGCGGCCCGCCAGACCGCCGCGGTCCGCTCCTCGATCTCGACCGCCAGCCGGAGCGCGCTCGCCTCGTCGGTCACCGGGAACGGCAGCGCGTATGCCGGTGCGGCCGCCGGCACCGGGCCGCCCGCTTCGGTGAGGAGCAGGACGAGCGCGTCCCGGCGGCTGCGGTGCGCCGCCTCGGCGGAGCGGGCCTGGTCGGCGGCGGCACCGCGCAGCCGTACCCCGATCGGCCCGTACGCGTAGATCGCCGCATGCTCGGCGGCTAGTGCGGCCGCCAGTGCCTCGGACATCAGCCCACCTCCTGCCGTGCCGGCCCCGGCCCGATCACCTCAGCACCTCCAGGTGGGTCGCCCGGGCCGCGGCGATCGACCCGACCAGGGCGGCCCGGCCGGCCGGAGCCTCGGCGGCGGCCCTGCTCGCCGCCTCCCTGCCCTGCTGTTCGGCCTCCCGCAACCCGCCGAGGGTGGTCGCCGCCGTCCCGGCCGCGGGGTCGGTGGCCGGGGTGGCAGCGGTGGGGGTGGCGCTGGGCAGCGCCGTTCCGGTCACCCGGGCGAGCTCGGCGGCGTGCGCACGGTGCGCCTCGGCGACCGGGCGGAGCCGGTCGGCCAGCTCCGGGTGGGCCGCGACAGCCGCGTCGTAGCGGGCGGCGAGGTCGAGGGCGCCGGTGATCAGCGGTGCCAGCGGGTCCGGCGGAGGCGGCGGATCCGGCTCGCCGTCGAAGAGCCCGCAGCCGGTGACCGGGGCGGTGGCGCCGACGAACCCCAGCAGGACGACTGCACGCACCACCTCGCGCCGGGACCGCCCCACCCGGAGGACCCGTTCCGGATGCCGGCTCGTCCCGATCGTCTGGTCCGTGTTCCCGATCCGCACCCGGCAAGTCAACACCATCGGTACCGTCGCCGGGGTCCGCACCCGGGGCGTCGGTGCGCCGACCGGCCCCCGGGGCGGCCCGCGCGTTACGCTCTGCGCAGCCGCCGGACGCACGAGTCCGGTGGCACGCTGGTATGGCTGCCGGGCGGGGCCGGCGATCGTGGGAGGAGGGCGGAGATGACGCAGCGTGGCCGGAACGCCGGTCGGCCGAAGGTGGGCCACCGGGCTCCTGGGCGTCCACGCGACGACTCGTCCACGCGTCGGCTCCGGCTCCGTGCGGTGATCGAACCGGTGGTGACCGCCGCCGGCTACGACCTGGAGGACCTGTCGGTGTCCCGGGCCGGCCGGCGGTACGTGGTCCGGGTGGTGGTGGACGGTGACGGTGGGGTGAGCCTGGACGCGGTCGCGGACGTCTCCCGGCTGCTCTCCAAGGCCCTCGACGAGGCCGAGGAGACCGGTGGGGACCTGGTCGCCGGGGAATACCAGCTCGAGGTGAGTTCACCCGGCGTGGACCGGCCGCTGACCCTGCCCCGGCACTGGCGGCGCAACGTCGGCCGCTTGGTGAAGGTGACCGTGCGTGGCCCCGGCCGGCGCCCGGAGGCCGGCGGTGCCGAGGGCGGCGGTTCGGACGGGCGCCCGGGTGCCGGCGCCGCGGGCGGGGCGGCCGTGTCGGGGTCCGGTGACCGGCAGCTGACCGCCCGGGTGGTCGCCGCGGACGACGGCCAGGTGGTGCTGGAGACCGACGCCGGACCGGTTGGCTGGGCGTACCCCGACCTCGGGCCGGGGCGGGTGCAGGTGGAGTTCGGCCGGCTGGACGAGATCGCCGATGACGATCTGACCGGTGCCGGCGATGATGACGATGAAGACGTCGGCAACGGCGACGACGAAGATGTGGAGGGCGAGGAGCGATGAACATCGACCTCGCGGCGTTGCGCGCCCTGGAACGGGAGCGGGAGATCCCGTTCGACACCATTCTCGCGGCGATCGAGACCGCGTTGCTGACGGCGTACCGGCACACCGAGGGGGCCCAGGCGCACGCCCGGGTCGAGATCGACCGCAAGACCGGCGCGGCCCTGGTCTACGCCCAGGAGCAGGACGCCGAGGGCGCGGTGATCCGGGAGTTCGACGACACTCCGCACGACTTCGGCCGGATCGCCGCGATGACCGCCAAGCAGGTCATCCTGCAACGGCTGCGGGAGGCCACCGACGAGGTGCACTTCGGCGAGTACGTCGGCCGGGACGGTGACCTGGTCACCGGGGTGGTGCAGGCGCACGAGGCGCGCAGCGAGAAGGGCATCGTCTCGGTCGACCTCGGCAAGGTGGAGGCGGTGCTGCCCCAGGCCGAGCAGGTCCCCGGCGAGATCTACGAGCACGGTCAGCGGATCCGTTGCGTGGTCGTCCACGTGGTGAAGAGCTTCCGGGGCCCGCAGATCACCCTCTCCCGGTCGCATCCCAACCTGGTGAAGAAGCTCTTCGCCCTGGAGGTGCCGGAGATCGCTGACGGCACGGTGGAGATCGCCGCAATCGCCCGCGAGGCCGGCCATCGCACCAAGATCGCGGTGCGGTCGATGGTGCCGGGCGTGAATGCCAAGGGTGCCTGCATCGGCCCGATGGGGCAGCGGGTCCGGGCGGTGATGAGCGAGCTGCACGGTGAAAAGATCGACATCATCGACTGGTCGGAGGATCCGGCCCAGTTCGTGGGCAATGCCCTCTCGCCGGCCAAGGCGCTCCGGGTCGAGGTCGTCGACGCGGCGACCCGTACGGCCCGGGTGACCGTACCCGACTTCCAGCTCTCTCTGGCCATCGGGCGGGAGGGGCAGAATGCCCGGCTTGCTGCCCGGTTGACCGGTTGGCGGATCGACATCCGCCCGGACACCGAGCAGATGCCGAGCCAGGCGCCGGCCGGCCGGCAGAGCGGTCCTGATCACGCGGCCGAGGCAGACGGCGCGATCTCGGCCGGGTAGGGGTAGACTTTCTCAGTGGTACGACGCGCGGAGCCGGAGCGCACCTGTGTGGGCTGTCGGCAACGGGCGCCGGCCGGCCAGCTGCTGCGGATTGTCGCGGTCGGCGATGAGACTGGTCACAGCCTCCGACCCGATCCGGCGCGTAGCCTGCCGGGGCGGGGAGCTCACCTTCATCCCGACCCGGCATGCTTCACGCTCGCAGTGCGGCGCCGCGCCTTCGGGCGGGCGCTGCGGATCGCTGGCGTACCTGACGCGAGTGAGTTGGCCGAGCACCTCCAAGGCGTTGACAACCACGACCGGTCACCCGACCGGGCGGGATCGACGCAACGGACCGTAAGCAAGGTAGGACGACCGACATGAGCACACGATGAAGTCCCAGAAATGACCAGGCTTCAAGTGCACGAGTGAGGTCGCTGCGGGTGCTGCCCGCACGACCTCGGAGTGAGGAGTGCAGTGGCAGGCAAGGCCCGCGTACACGAGCTGGCTAAGGAGCTCGGGGTCGAAAGCAAGACCGTTCTCGCCAAGCTCAAGGAGATGGGCGAGTTCGTCAAGTCAGCGTCGAGCACCGTCGAGGCCCCCGTGGCCCGGCGGCTGCGCGGCGCCTTCGTCGCGTCTGCGGAGCCGTCGGCACCTCCGGCCGCTCCGACGCCGCCGCCGACACCCAAGGCGGCCCCGACGCCGAGCACAGGAGAGCCCAGGATCTCCGCGAAGCCGGGACCGCCCCGGCGGCCGACGCCTCCGGCCAAGCCCAGGGGCCCGGTGCCGGGCCCGCCGCAGCCGGCGACCCCGGTCGCCAAGCCGGCGAGCGCCCACGACATCGAGCTGGCCGCGGCGGAGGCGCGCGCGGCCGCCCTCAAGGCCGAGCAGGAGGCAACCGTCAAGGCCGCCCAGGCGGCTCGGCAGCAACGCAACGACACCACCCGGCGGGAGCCGCCGGGTGACGGCGGCACCACCACGAACCGGCCGAAGCCGGGTCCCGGTGCCGCCCCGCCGCGTCCGGGCGCCCCGTCGGGCGCGCGGCCGACGCCGCCCGGTGCGCCGACGCCCGGTCCCGGCCGGCCCGGTGGCCGTCCGACGGGACGCAGCGGCGGTAACAACCCGTTCGGCATCACACCGGGCGGTCAGCGTCCGGCGGCGTCGGGTGGGCCCCGGCCCAACCCGGCGAACATGCCGCCCCGGCCGAGCCCGGCCTCGATGCCGCCCCGGCCGAGCCCCGCGTCCATGCCGACGCAGCGCCCCGGCCGTCCCGGTGGCGGCCCCGGCCGTCCCGGTGGCGGTGCCGGTGCCGGTCGCCCCGGTGGTGGCGGAGGCGGTGGCTTCCGCGGCGGTCCCGGCGGTGGTGGCGGAGGCGGTGGCTTCCGTGGCGGTGGTGGCGGCGGAGGCGGTGGCTTCCGTGGCGGTCCCGGCGGTGGTGGCGGCGGTGGCGGTGGCTTCCGTGGCGGCCCCGGCGGTGGGGCACCGGCCGGTGGTGCCGGCCGTCCCGGTGGCGGCGGTCGTGGCCGTGGCGGCGGTGCCGCGGGTGCCTTCGGGCGTCCCGGTGGCAAGCCGACCCGTGGTCGCAAGTCCAAGAAGCAGCGCAGACAGGAGTTCGACAACCTGTCGGCGCCGACCATGAGCTCGGGCGCTCCGCGCGGTCAGGGCCAGGTCATCCGGCTGCCACGCGGTGCGTCGTTGTCGGACTTCGCAGACAAGATCAACGCGAATCCGGGTTCGCTGGTCCAGGAGATGTTCAACCTGGGCGAGATGGTCACCGCGACCCAGTCCGTCTCGGACGACACCCTCCAGCTGCTCGGCGAGCACCTCGGCTTCGAGATCTCGATCGTCAGCCCGGAGGACGAGGACCGCGAGCTGCTCGCGCAGTTCAACATCGATCTGGACGCCGAGGTCGCCTCGGACCGGCTGGTCAGCCGCCCGCCGGTGGTGACCGTCATGGGTCACGTCGACCACGGTAAGACCAAGCTCCTCGACGCGATCCGCAAGGCGAACGTGGTCGAGGGCGAGGCCGGTGGCATCACCCAGCACATCGGTGCCTACCAGGTGCACGTGCCGCACGAGGGTGAGGACCGGGCGCTGACCGTCATCGACACCCCGGGTCACGAGGCGTTCACCGCCATGCGTGCCCGTGGTGCCCAGGTCACCGACATCGTGGTGCTGGTGGTCGCCGCCGACGACGGCGTCATGCCGCAGACGATCGAGGCGCTCAACCACGCCAAGGCGGCGGACGTGCCGATCGTGGTGGCGGTCAACAAGATCGACAAGCCGGAGGCCAACCCGGACAAGGTTCGGCAGCAGTTGACGGAATACGGTCTGGTCGCCGAGGAGTACGGCGGCGACACCATGTTCGTCAACGTGGCGGCCAAGCCCGGCATCGGCATCGAGGAGCTGCTCGAGGCGATCCTGCTCACCGCCGACGCGTCGCTGGAGCTGACCGCTCCGACCGACGGGCCGGCCCAGGGTGTGGCCATCGAGGCACACCTGGACAAGGGTCGCGGCGCCGTCGCCACGGTGCTGGTGCAGAAGGGCACCCTGCGGGCCGGCGACTCGATCGTCGCCGGTGGGGCGCACGGCCGGGTCCGGGCCATGCTCGACGAGAACGGCAAGCCGGTCACCGAGGCCGGCCCCGCGCGTCCCGTCATGGTGCTGGGTCTGACCGCGGTGCCGGGAGCGGGTGACACCTTCCTGGCGGCCGAGGACGACCGTACGGTGCGGCAGATCGCCGAGCAGCGGCAGGCGCGGCGGCGGGCGGCGAGTTTCGCCAACTCGCAGCGGCGACCGAGCCTCGAAACGATCATGGAGCAGCTCAAGGAGGGCGAGAAGACCTCGCTCAACCTGGTGCTCAAGGGCGACGGCTCCGGCTCGGTGGAAGCGCTGGAGGACGCGCTCTTCAAGCTCGACATTCCGGCGGAGGTCCAGCTGCGGATCATCCACCGGGGCGTCGGTGCCATCACGGAGAGCGACGTCATGCTGGCCAGTGCCTCGTCCGAGGCGGTCACGATCATCGGCTTCAACGTCCGGGCCTCCAACAAGGTCCGGGAGATCGCCGACCGCGAAGGCGTGGAGATCCGGTACTACACGGTCATCTACCAGGCCATCGAGGAAATCGACGCCGCACTCAAGGGCCTGCTCAAGCCGGAGTTCGAAGAGGTCGAGCTGGGCAGCGCGGAGATCCGCGACGTCTTCCGCTCGTCCAAGATCGGCAACATCGCCGGTTGTATCGTCCGGTCCGGTGTCATCCGCCGCAACGCCAAGGCGCGGCTGCTGCGCGACGGGACGGTCGTGGCCGACAACGTCACGATCAGCTCGCTCAAGCGGTTCAAGGACGACGCCACCGAGGTCCGCGAGGGCTTCGAGTGCGGTCTGACGTTGAGCAACTTCAACAACGTCCAGGTCGGGGACATCATCGAGACGTTCGAGATGCGCGAGAAGCCGCGCGCCTGAGCGAGATCGATCGCCGGTGGCCGGAGCCCTTCGGGCTCCGGCCACCGGCCTGTCCGGGGTCGGGCGGCAAAAAAGGGCCAGGCGCCGGGAAAGGCGGTGAGCGGCGGCGGGAAGATGGCGTACCCTTCCGGCCGTGTATACCGGAACCGCCCTGTTCGACCTGCTGCTGCCCGGAGACTCGCGCTCCCTGAAGACCAAGCGGTCGTATGTCCGGCCCATCGTCGCCGCGCTGCGCCGGTTCGAGGTCTCGGCCGCCGAGGTGGGCGTGCTCGACCTGCACGGGCGGGCCCAGATCGGGGTCGCCCTGGTCGCCTCCGAGCCGCAGCACGTCGGTACGGTGCTGGATGCCTGCGAGCGTCTGGTCGCCGGGCGGCCGGAGGTCGAGTTGCTCTCCGTGCGGCGCCGGATGCACGGCGACGACGACTGAGCCCGGCGGACGACGAGGAGCGAGCCTTGACCCACGACGAGGACCGAGCCCGGCTCACCGGGCCGGGCCTGCCGGGACGGCCGATGGCGACGGCGGCGGCGAGGCTCCAGGATGCGCGGGTAGTGTTTCCCAGGTCGGCCGGTCCGGCCGCGGCGCCCAGCGTCGCCAGTCCGGCCCGGAAGCAGGATGGGCGTGGAGGTGCGGAGATGACGGACCAGGCCAAGGTGCGTCGGCACGCGGAGCGGGTGCGGGAACTGGTGGCGTCGGTGGTACGCACCCAGATCAAGGACCCCCGACTCGGCATGATCACCATCACCGACGCCCGGATCACCCCCGACCTGCGCGATGCCACCGTCTTCTACACCGTGCTCGGTGACGCCTCCGACCAGGCGGCCACCGCCGCCGCGCTGGAGAGCGCCAAGGGGCTGCTGCGGAGCACGGTTGGCAAGGCGCTCGGGCTGCGCCACTCGCCGAGCCTGACCTTCGTCCTCGACAACGTGCAGGACCAGGTCAAACAGATCGACGACCTGCTGGCGGCGGCTCGTACCGCCGACGCCGAGGTGCAGCGGCTGGCCGCCCAGGCGGAGTACGCGGGCGAGGCGCAGCCGTACCGGATCGACTCCGATGAGGACGCGATCGACTCCGAGGAGGAGACCGACTCCGGGCACGACGACCGGCCACCGGCCGGTGACGGCGGAGGGCGTCCGTGAGCGGCGCACTGCTCACCGACGTGTCCCCGCCGGCCGCCGAGCAGCCGACCGAGGCGGAGTGGGCGGCGGCGGTCTCGGCGATCACCCGTCTCCCCGCCGACGGCCGGGTGCTGCTGATCTGTCACGTCAACCCTGACGGCGACGCGCTGGGCAGCATGCTCGGCTTCGGACTGGGGCTGCGGCAGCTCGGCGTACGGCATCTCCAGGCCACCTTCCCCGGGCGTCCGGAGGTGCCGGAGCCGCTTCAGGCGATGCCCGGCCTCGACCTGCTGGTCCCGGCGACGGCCGCGGATCCCGATCCTGACCTGGTGATCTGCTTCGACGTCGCCGGCGTCTCGCGGCTCGGCGACCTGGCCGACCGGCTCGACCGGGCCGGCGCCGCCCTGGTGCTGGACCACCACGCCTCCAACACCCGGTTCGGCGGCATCCACCTGGTCGACCCGGACGCCGCCGCCACCTCGGTGGTGGTGGAGAAGCTGCTGGTCCGGCTCGGTGTGCCGCTGGACGCGGAAATCGCCGAGTGCCTCTACATCGCCCTGGCCACCGACACCGGCTCGTTCCGGTTCGACATGACCACTCCGGCGGTGCACGAGATGGCCGCCCGGCTGCTGGCCACCGGCATCAGCCCCGGGGAGATCTCCCGGCGGATCTTCGACACCCGGCCGTTCGGTGCGGTCCGGCTCTACGGTGACGTGCTCGGGCGTACCCAGCTCGAACCGTCGGCGGCCGGCGGGGTCGGGCTGGTCTGGACGTACGCGACGCTGGCGGACCTGGCCCGGCACGGGCAGCGCCCGTACACGCTGGAACCACTGATCGACTCGGTGCGGTGCACCGCCGAGGCGGACGTGAGCTGCGTGCTCAAGCAGGTCACCGAGGCGGAGTGGGCGGTCTCCATGCGCAGCAAGGGGGCCACGGACGTGAGTGCGGTGGCGGTGGCGCTGGGCGGCGGTGGACACCGCCTGGCGGCCGGGTTCACGGGGCGCGGCTCGGCGCCGGAGATCGTCGACGCGATCCGGGCCGAGTTGGCCAGGGCCGGCCGGCCGGGCGCAGCCGGGGCGGGGATGCCCTCCGCCGACCTGCAAGATCGGGAGTAACCCGGCCGGCGGCGTGCTTTCCGCCCGGCGCTCGCGCGAGGACAATTGGCTAATGGAACAGCAGCCGGAGCTCTCTGCGGACGTGCCCCGGGCCTGGGACCGACCGGTCGTCACGGTTCCGACCCTCACCCTCCTGTCCGTGATCGGAGGGCAGTTCCCCTCCTTCTCCACCCAGGCGAACATCTACGCCATCGGCACCGGCGGGGCGCTGGTGTGGCTGGGCGTAACCAGCCGGGTGCCCCGGCGGCCCGTACCGCACCGGTTGCGGTCCGGTGCCGCCTGGTGGCTGCTGCCGGTGCTGGTCTTCGGGGTCTTCGAGGCCAGCACCTTCATGCTCGGTTCCCGGGACGACTTTCCGACCTTCTCCAAGCTGGCCGACCCGCTGCTGGACGACCCGCTGGTGCGGTCGGTCGCCTACTTCGCGTGGCTCTCCGCGTTCTGGGGACTGGTGCGGCGATGAGACACGTCGCGATCGCCGGCTTCAGCCTGGCGCTGCTGCTCTTCGGCGCACTGGAGTGGGCCGCACGGCGGGAGGACTCCCGGATTCCGACCTTCGGTGACGTCTGCGCCTACGTGATGCGCTACGAGGTCGGTCCGGTACCGGTCGGCCGGATCGCCCTCTTCGGGTTCTGGTGGTGGATGGGCTGGCACTTCTTCGCCCGCTGACCAGGTCGTCCGGGTGGGGCCGGCGGGTTTCGATGTCCCGGATGGCGGGAATGCTGCGCAGGATGTGGACCTGAACGATAACTTGGGTAATGGAACTGAACGATACCTAGGGTTGCGTTCCCACCCGTCCCACCCGGACCGGGTGTGGCAACCCCGCGCAGATCGCCCGGCTGCCAGGGTCGACCGACCCGGGGCTCACGCCGTCCCGGCCGCCCGGTCCGGAGATCCCGGACCCGCCGTCGTCGCGGCCGATCAGCACGACCCCGTCGTGGTGCACCGCGTCCTGCGGTGCCGCCCGCCCTGGAAGGAGCCACTCCGATGGCCGCCAAGCCGACCAAACCGAAGCAGGAAAACACCGACGAGGCCCGTGAGCAGGCCCGGCGCGCACTCCAGATGTCGATGGACACCCGCCAGTGACCGAGTGGGGAGCGGCGTGAGGGGCCGGATCCGGTTGTCGGACCGATCCCTTCGCACCCTCGCCAATCCTCCCTGGCGCCGGCCGACGAGCCGGACTGCTCCGCCCGCACCGGTCTGCCGGACGGCACCGATCCGTCCCGGACAGCCGGTGCGGTCGCGTGTCGGCTAGGGATCGTGCGTCGGGTGGGGACGGCCGACGGGTCGTGGCCCGGTCGACGGTCCTGGCCCGTAGGTCGACGGTCCTGGCCCGTAGGTCGACGTTGGTATATTGCTCTCCCAGCGGGGGTGGCCCGGTCGGCCGGGTGGTAGCCCCGAGGTGTGGCGGGGAGGCGTGATGACGCAGCCGGTGCGGGTCAACGTGCCCGGGTTGCGACGGCTGGGCGCGGAGATCGTCGACCACGGCGCCGAACTGAAGCGCAACGTCACGGCGGTCGAAAGTCGACTCGTGCCACCGGGCGGACCGGGGGTCGACGGTTGGGCCACTCTCGACGCGACGACCAGAGCCGCGCGCGGCTGGAGTTCCTGTCTCACCGGGCTCGGCGCCCGGATCGAGGCGGCCGGGGGCCTGTTGAGCGACTCGGCCGACAACTACGCGGAGTCGGAGAAGCGCTCCGTCCAGCGGATCGGTCGCGTCCGTCGGATGCCGCTGCCGGCGTCGGGAGCGACCGGATCGGCCGGTCCGCCCGCCCGGTCCGGCACGGGATAGCCGGGCATGGCCGGGATCTCCTTCGAGATGGTGCTGCGAGCCGACCCGGAACCGTGGCGGAAGGCGGCAGCCGACTGGGACAGGCTCGGCGCGGCGCTCGACGAGCGGACGGACGCGCTGTCCCGGTCGGCGAGGCGGCTCGTCGGTGTCTGGGAGTCCGGTCCGGCGTCGTCGTCGGCGGGTGCGCACTGCGAGGCGTTGCGCAAGGACCTCGACGCCGCGTTCCCGCCGCTGCTGCTGATCGCCCAGGCCCTCGCCCAGCACGGCAACACGGTCGCGGAACTGCGCGTCCGAGCCCGGGAACTGGTCGAGCAGGGCCGGGCCGCACACGTCACCGTCCACCCGGACGGGTCGATGACGGTCGACCCGGCCCACGTGACCGAAGCTACGGCCCGGTCCGTCTCCGCCCTGGTCGCGGTCCGGGACGCGCTGCTGCGGGAGGCCGCCGAACTCGACGCGCGGACCGCGAGGACGATCGCCGAGAACACCGCGACGGCATCCGGTATGCCCTCCGCCACGGTGCAGAGGTCGAGCGTGCCGGCCAGGGGAGCCGACCCGACCGACGTCAAGCGGTGGTGGGACTCGCTCTCCCCGGCGCAGCGCCGGTACGCGATATCGGAATATCCGGAGCTGATCGGGTCGCTCGACGGGGTGCCGGTGGTCAACCGGGACATCGCCAACCGGATCGTGCTGGATCGGGAGATGGACGGGCGTACCGAGCGCCGGGCCGAGTTGCAGGCCCGGGAGGCACACATCCGGGCGATGCTCGAGCAGGGCCGCGCCATCGAACTCTATCCGCGCGATCACCATCCGGCCACACACGCCGCCCAGCGCGAACTTGCCGTGATCGCGGACGAGCGGAACCGCATCGACGCCACCCTGCACGGGCTCAACTCGATCGATGCCCGGCTGGAGGATCCGGACAAGCCGCGGGCGTACCTGATCGGGCTCTCCACCACCGACGACGGCCGGGCGATCGTCTCGGTCGGCAACCCGGACGCCGCCGACAACGTGCTGACGTACGTCCCCGGGGTCGGGGCCGAGCTGGCGGGGGTGGAGACCGGTATCGAGCGGGCCGACCGGATGGCCCTGGACGCCAGGCGGATCGATCCGGGTCAGGAGACCGCGTCGCTGTACTGGCTCGGCTACGACGCACCGGACGACGCCGTCGTCGACGCGCCGTCCGACAGCTACGCCGAGGCGGGTGCCCGGGAGCTCAACCGGTTCCAGAACGGGCTGCGGGTCACCCACGACGGCGAGCCGTCCCGGAACGTCGTCCTCGGGCACAGCTACGGCTCGCTGGTGATCGGGCACGCCGCCGGCGGCGCCGGGATCGACGCCGACGCGGTGGTCTTCGTGGGCGCGCCCGGGGTAGACGTCGACTCGGCGGTGGAGTTGCGAGGTGTCACCGCGAACGAGGTGTGGGCCACCCGGGCACAGCACGACAAGATCGCCGCGTGGTCACCGGACGTCGTGCACGGCATCGACCCGACCGAGCCGCGGTTCGGTGGGCGGGTGTTCGGGAGCGATCCGGGCAACTCCGCCGACCGGGTGGCTACCCACTCGGCGTACTGGGACCCGGGAAACCTGGCCCGGGAGAACATCGCATACATCGTGACCGGACACCCGGAGATGGTCCGATGAGGGCCGCACGACCGACGTGAGGCGCCCCGCCGGCCCGGCGGGCTTCGGCATGTGGAGGAGACGACGACGTGCAGCCCACCGTCACCGCCGTAGCGGCGGCCCAGCGGGTCGGGGAGATCCTGCGGGAGGCCCATGCGCAGCTCCCGCCCGGCGCCGAGCTGAAGCCGTTCGGCGTCAGCGGCGTGCTGCCGTGCGACGACCCGACCGACGGTGGTCCGGCCGGCCGGGTCTTCGTGGAGCAGCAGTACGAGGTGGTCTTCCCGGCGAACTGGCGCACCGGGCAGGCACTGGCGAACCTCGCCGACTACTGGCGGCGGCGGGGCTACACGGTTGTCAACGACCTGCGGGACCGCAGCGACCCCCGGCTGAGCGTGCAGGACCCGGCCGACGGCTACCGGATCGGCGTCGCGGTGCACCATCGGGCTTCGGGCTCGGTCGACATCTATCTGATCGGCAGCTCGCCGTGCATCTGGAGGAATGGCACGCCCGACCCGGTGTAAAGGAAAACCCCAGAATCGGCTGTTGACGTGCAATCTCGCGGCACAGACGATCGTCGGCGTACAGCGCGTACGGCCACCGATCCCCGCCCCGGGGTACCCCGGCAACGCCGGTCAGCGCGCGGATGCGGCTAACACGTCCGCCACGGCGGCACGTACCGGGTCGGGGTCGGCCCAGCTCCAGTTGGGATGGGCGCGGTTGGTGAGCAGGGCCAGCACGAGCTTGCGGCCGGGGTCGACCAGCAGCGACGGTCCGGCGAAACCGGTGTGGCCGAACGTCCTGGGCGAGGAGAGTTTCCCCATGAACCACGGCTGGTCGAGGACGACACCGAGGCCGTGCGCCGAGGTGCGGCTGGGGCGGTCGGGGTCGATGGCGGGCTTGCCGGCATTGTGATCGGTGAGCATCTGCGCCACGGTGTCGGCGGAGAGGATCTGCCTGCCCTGGTAGCTGCCGCCATTGAGCAGGAGCTGGCCTATCGCGGCGAGGTCGGCGGCGGAGGCGAAAATGCCGGCGTGCCCGGCGATGCCGCCGAGGTGGTTGGCGACGTCGTCGTGGACGGTGCCGCGAAGCAGTCCACGGGAGGATCGGGCGTCGGTGGCGACGAGGCGGCTGGCCCTTGCGGAGGCGGAAAGCCAGGTCGTCGGGTTGAAGCCGGTGTCGCGCAGGCCGAGCGGTCCGGTGAGGTTGGACCTGAGAGCCTGGTCGAGGCGCTGACCGGTAACCTTCTCCACGATCTTGCCGGCGACCATCAGGCCGACGCTGGAATAGCGGAACGTGTCACCGGGGGTGGCACCGGAGATCAGCGGGGTGGCCAGGACCGCGTTCCACCGGGCGTTGTTGTCGGGCAGGCCGGTGACCTTGGCGCCGACCGGGAGCCCACTGGTGTGGGTCAGCAGCATCTCGACGGTGACCCGCTCCTTGCCGGTGCCGGTGAAGCCCGGCAGGTAGTCGCGGACCGCTGCGTCGAGGGCGACCCGGCCCCGCTCGACCTGCTGGAGCAGCAGGATGGCGGTGTAGATCTTCGTGACCGACGCGAGGTCGAAGATCGAATCGGAGCGCATCGCCACCCGTTGGTTGGCCGGGAGGAGCTTCGGCCCGGCGCCGTAGCGCAGCGCCTCGCCGACCACGCTCAGTGCCGTCGTCACTCCTCTGACCGTCACCATCGCTACCGCACCGGGAAAGCCGCCGTGCTGGAAGGTCTGCGAGGTGGCCGGCAGGTGCCGCTTGAGTAGGGCGGTCATTTCGGGCCCGTGCCGGAGCCGGTTGCCCGGCGGCGTCTCGGGGGCGGCGGCCGGGCCGACCGTACCGACCGGCGCGGGTGTGCCGGAGTGGGTCGGTGTGCCGTGGGTGCGCACACCTCCGGTCGCGCTCACCGACCCCCCGGGGCCGCTCCAGCCAACCTCCCGCCGCACGGTGTCGGGCCGATCGCAGGCGGCGAGGGAGGCGGTGGCGGCGGCGACGCCGGCACCGAGCAGCGTACGGCGGGTCACGGTCATGCCGGTGATGATGGCAGCCCCGCCCAGCCGCACTACTCGGCCGCCCGGCCATGCCGATATCCGCTGTTGCGGCGAGCGGCGTCAGTTCGATCTCTCGTTGCCTGGTTACTCTCCCGGACCGTGTCCGTCACCTCGTCGACATTCAGGGTGGTGCCCAGCTAGCCCAGGACGCCTACGTACTGGCGGGCGGCGGCGGAGCTGCCCTGGACGAGGGTCGCCGCCTCGGTGAGCCGCTGCTTGCTCTGCTCGGCGCGCTGGATCGCCTCCGCGATCATTGCGTGGTTTGTGCCGGCGGCGACCGTGCGCAGGCGGTTGAGCATCTGCTCGGTGCTCTCGATCGAAGACCGGATCTGGTTGAGTGTCGTGTTCCCCTGCTCGGCGGCTTGCGCGAGCGCTGCTTTGACTTCTTCGATACTGGCCATGTGGTCCTCCCCGACCTACGGATGCCCTGCTGCGGCAGGACTCGCCAGCGCGCCGCATCGTGACGCTTACGTGGGCGACCGAACACTATCCGAGAGCATCGAGGGATGCAGCCCTGCTCGGCGTACGCCCGCTCTGCGCAGAACCTCACGGCCGCCCTCGCCGCCGTCGGCATCGACCGGAGCTGAGAGTGCGCTACGGATCGGGAAGCGGGGGATGGCGTGCCGATTTCCGACCTTGACACGGGTGGCGTCGATTGGACACCTGCGAATAACGTTGCCGTGTGTCGCATTCGGGCCGCGCAGAGTGGCGGGCGTGCATCAGGGACGATCGCGCCGGTATTCGAGGTGGCGGCATCGTCCTCGGCGACCGGCACGTGCTGACCTGTGCGCACATTCTCCTGCCGGCGACACACGACGAGCAGGGCACGGCCCACGGACCTCCGTCTGACGATTTTCAGGTGGAGTTCGTCGGGCGGCGACGCCCGGGGGTCCCGCCGGGTTGGGCACGGGTGGCGGGCGGCTGTTGGAAGCCGCCGCAGGACGACCAGCGCGCCGATCTGGCGCTGCTCGAACTCGCCGATCCGCTGCCGGAGGGCACCGGTCCGGAGGTGCTGCGCCGGCTGCCGTCGAACGCACGCCGTCCCGTGCGGATGTTCGGCTTTCCGGCGGCCGTTCCGACCGGGGTCTGGGCGCGGGCGCGGCTCGGCGGGGACGGCGGCCCGGGCGGTGAATGGATCCAACTCGATCGCGATCCGATCGGCGTGGCCGTGGAGGCCGGGTTCAGCGGCACGGCGGTGTTCGACGAGGAGACCGATCAGGTCGTGGGCATCGTGGTCAGCTATCTTGCCCGCGGCGGTGCGGGTACCTCCTGGATGATCCCGGTCGAGACGATCATCAGATATCTGCCCCGGACCCGGGAGTGGGTCAGCGGCGACTCGGCGGTCGACGAGAGCTTCGCCAGGCCGGTCGGTCCGGTGGTCAGCGACGAGACGGTGGTCCGGCAGCTCACCGAGTTCCTTGCCCCCGGAGCCCGGCCGGAGACCAGGGTCATCGTCACCACCCCGGGGTCGGCGGTGCACGCCGCCGTGCGCGACGTGGTGCTGCGGACCAGCCGGGAGTTCCGGCCCGCCGACGCCGGCCCGCCCGGATCCGCGCCGGCCGCCGCCGGAGAACCACGACCGGGCCGGATCGATCTGGCCCTCGACGTCTCGGGCCGGACGGCGGACGAGGTGAGCAGCCGGATCGTCAACTGGATGAGTGTCGGTGCCTCGGCGAAGTCGCTGGTCGACTGCCTGACCGGGGAGCCGCCCCCGATGAGCCTGGTGCTCGACGGCGTCGACCGGGCGGCAGACCCGGAGGCGTTGATCGCGAAGGTGGTGCTGCCGATCGCGGAGCGGATGACCGGGCACGACCTCAGGCTGCTGCTGGTCTTCCACGACGACCACGCACCGAGCCTCGGCTGTGCCGCGACCGAGCTGTTGGGGAAGCGGATCGCCGTCCTGCAGGCCGCCGAGGAGGCCGCCTGGCGTAGCTACCTCCATGTAGCCGAGCGGGTCACGCCGGTCGATCCGCCGAAGCGCAGCGGTGCCAAGCTGCGGCTGCGGTTGACGGCGTTGCGGGTGGCAGCCACCCGGCCCGGTGACACTCCGTTGCTGCCCGCCGTCGAGGTGTGCCGCCCCCTGGTCGAGGAGGCGCTCGCCGCCGCCGAGGAGGCGCGACGGGATCTGGACGCGAAGCTCGACGAGCGCGACCGGTTGCGGGAGCGGCTCGACGCGTACCGGGCGAGCGTGCCCGAGCGGCTGCGGGAGGACCCGGCGCTGACCGCGCTCTACCGCGAGGCTCACGAGGCGCTCTGGCACGGGCCGTCCGACCTCGCGGCCTGCGCCGCTCTGGTCGACCGGTACGGAGCCCTGGTCCGGCGGCGCGGTGCCGGACCGGACGACCAGCTTGCGGAGACGTCGTGACGGGGACAGGTGACGGGGACGTGGTGACGGGGAACTGCAACCGTCCGGGCTGCACCGGGACGGTGGACGAGACGGGCTACTGCGACCGCTGCAACCGCCGGCCGCTTGCGGCGGCCACTCCCGAGGCACCGCCCGGCGTGCCCGACCCGACCGTCTCCGGCTCCGCTCGTTCCGGTCCCGCTCGTTCCGGCTCCGCTCGTTCCGGTCCCGCTCGTTCCGGCCCCGCCGAAGCCGGTGGCACTGGCTCCGACGGCACAGGTTCCGGCGTCGTCGGCTCCGGCGGCGCTGGTTCGGGTGCTGTCTCCAGGCTGGCGGACGGCCTGGTGCCGATGCCGGACCTGCCGCTGCCCGACCCGCTCAGCCGGGTGCGTGGCGCCACGGAGGTGCCGGAGTCGAGCCGCTTCTGCGGCGAGTGCCGGGCCCAGGTCGGCCGCGGCTACGCCGGCCAGCCCGGCCTGCTGGAGGGCTACTGCCGCCGGTGTCAGACACCGTTCTCCTTCGCCCCGAAGCTGCACCGTGGGGACCTGGTCGCCGACCAGTACGAGGTCGAGGGCTGCCTGGCCCGGGGCGGCCTCGGCTGGGTGTACCTGGCCCGGGACACCCACCTCGACGGCAACCTGGTCGCCCTCAAGGGCCTGATCACCAAGAACGCGGCGGCGCTACGGCTGGCGGTCGCCGAGCGTCGCTTCCTGACCGCACTCGACCACCCCAACATCGTCCGGATCTTCAACTCGGTCACGCACCAGGATCCGCAGACCGGTGAGCAGACCGGCTACATCGTGATGGAGTACCTGAACGGGCAGTCCCTGCAGGACGTCCTGGAGGCCGCCGCCCGGGGCGCCGAGCCGCTGCCGATCGAGCACGTGCTCGCGTACGGCCACGAGATCCTCGCGGCGCTGGAGTATCTGCACAGCCGGGGGCTGCTCTACTGCGACATGAAGCCGGCGAACGTGATCCGCTGCCCGGAGCGGATCAAGGTGATCGACATCGGCGGCGTACGGCGGATCGACGACAGCAGCGGCCCCTCGGTGACCACCGAGTTCTTCCGACCACCGGAGTACGAGATCCACCGACACGGTCTGACCGTCCGCTCCGACATCCACACGGTCGGCCGGACGCTCCAGGTGCTCTTCGAGGTGAGCGACGAGGGACGCCCGGCGAATGCCCCGGAGGACCGGATCGCCTTCGGTGTGGAGTCGTTCCTCCGGCTGGTCAACCGGGCCGTCGCCCGGCGCGACCGGCGGTTCGCCACCGCTGCGGAGATGTCCCGGCAGCTCACCGGAGTGCTCCGGGAGGTGCTGTCGCTGCGTACCGGCCGACCTCATCCGGCGCGGTCGGTGGTCTTCGCCCCGACCCCGGTGCTGCTGGACGGCGGGCTCGGTGCCGTACCGGGACTGGAGCTCTGGATCCGGGGCGCGACCGACCTGCTCGACGTCACACCGCCGTCACCCTCCTCGGCGGCGTCCGGCGGCCTGCCGGTGCCGATCGTGGACCCGGACGACGACGCGGCGGACCTGCTGGCGACCGCCGGTGCCGCGGACCCGCGGGGACTGATCGAGAAGCTGGCCAACTCCGGCCGACAGTCGGTCGAGGTCCAGTTCGCGCTCTGCCGGGCGTACCTGGAGGCCGGCGATCTCGACCGTGCGGCGCGCTGCCTGGACGCGGCAGTCGCCGAGCTGGGCGTCCGGTCCGACCACGACTGGCGGATCCGCTGGCACAGTGCGCTGCTCTGCCTGGCCCGCGCCGACGTGGCGGCGGGGCGCGACGAAGACGTGGCGGCGGGGCGCGACGAATTCGACGCCGTCTACGCCGACTGTCCCGGTGAGATCGCCCCGAAGCTCGCCCTCGGCTTCTGCGCCGAGCACCTGGCCGAGTACGCGAGGGCGGAACGCTGCTACGAGGCGGTCTGGCGGCGGGACAACAGCGTGGGCAGCGCCGCGTTCGGGCTGGCGAGACTGCGGCTGCGCGACGGCGACCGGGCCGGCGCGGTACGCATCCTGGACGAGGTGCCGAGGGAGAGCCTGCACTACGAACGGGCCCGGGTGGCGGCGGTCCGGATCCTCTGCGGGCGGCTTCCTGCCGGCGTACCGAGCGCCGGCATGGGCAGGTCGGGCGACGGTGGACCGACCTCCGGTGACGTCGCCGAGGCGGTCCGGCGGTTGCCCGCACTGCATCTCGACGGGGGCAACGAGACCGGCGAGGCCCGAGACCGGTTGACCGCGCTGGTCCAGGCTGCGGCGCTCGGCCTGGTGCGTCGGGATGCCCTGGTCCGTCGGGATGCCCTGGTCCGTCGGGATGCCCTGGTCCGTCGGGACGACCCGGCCGGCATCGGCGCAGGAGGCGGAGGTGGCGTCGACGGAGACGGCCTCGATGCCGCCTCCGCTGTCGAGCACCGGGACGCGGACGGGCTCGGGGACGGCGGAGAGGTGCTCGGCCGGAAACTGACCGAGGACGACCTTCGGCGGCGGCTGGAACGGTCGATGCGGGTGCTCGCCGGCCAGGCAAGGACCGCCGACGACCACGGGGCGCTGGTCGATCTCGCCAACGCGGTGCGGCCGAGGACCCGGTGGTGACGCCGTGACGGGAGGAGACGCCATGACTCCAGGGGCCGGCGGCCCGCTGCACGCCTTCGAGTTGGAGGTCGTGCAGAACAAGTACCGGTCCACCTCGGACACCGGGATGGCGGTGGTACTCAGGGTCGGTACCGGGCGTTCCGGCGGGGCGGGGGCGGCATCGGCGCCGGCCTCGGCCGCGGTGGCGATTCTGGTCGACTGCTCCAGCTCGATGGGGTATCCGCCGGCCAAGATGTCGGCGGCGAAGCAGGCCACCCGGGCCGCGATCGACACGATCCGGGACGGCAGCCGCTTCGCGGTCGTCGCCGGTACCGACGGCGCCCGGATGGTCTATCCGGAGCCGGCGACGATGGCGGTCGCCGATGCCACCACCCGGGCGGCGGCGAAGCAGGCGACCGGGCATCTCTACGACAGCGGCGGCACCGCCATGGGAAGCTGGCTGCGGCTGGCGGACCGGCTGCTGGCGCCGTATCCGGAACTGGTGCGCCACGTGATCCTGCTGACCGACGGCCGCAACCAGCACGAGACGCCGGAGGAGCTGGAGGCGGTGCTGACCGCCTGCGCGGGCAGCTTCGTCTGCGACGCCCGGGGCATCGGCGAGGACTGGGACCACCGCCAGCTGCTCCGGATCACCTCGGTGCTGCGCGGCGAGGCCGAGGCCATCGGAGACGTCGCCGAGCTGGCGGCCGATTTCGAGTCCATCATGGACAGGGCGATGGGGAAGCACGTTCCCGACCTGCGGATCCGCCTTGGCACGGCCCCGGGAGTGCGAGTGCGGTCGGTGCGCCAGGAGACGCCGACACTGGCCGACCTGACCGAGCACGCCACGGTGCTGGACGAGCGGACCACGGAGTTCTACACCGGCTCCTGGAGCGGTGAGGAGAGCCGCGAATTCCTCGTCGACCTGGCGATCGCCTACGGGCAGGACGGGGACCGGCCGCCGCTGGAGGAGGATGTCCGGGCAGCCCGGGTGGACCTGATCATGGCGGGGGAGCGGTGCGCCGACCCGCAGCCGATCGAGCTGCGCTGGACGGACGACCCGGTGGCGTCGACCCGGATCGAGCCGCTGGTCGCCCGGCACCTCGGGCAGGAGGAACTGGGCGAGGCGGTGGCGGCCGGCTGCGACGCCCTGGAAAGCGGTGACCGGAAGGCCGCGGAGGCGAAGCTCGGGCTCGCCGTCGTCCTGGCGGAGCGGCTGGGCAACGCCGAGATCCTGCGCCGGCTGGCCGGTCTGGTGGAGGTCACCGGAGACTCCGACCGGCCGGTACGGCTGAGGGACGACTGGACCCGCAGCGCCATGCTGCGGGTCGCGGTCAGCTCGGTGATGGTCGGCTCGGAGCCACGACTGACCGACCACAAGCCGGCACCCGAGCCGGCGATCGCGACCGGTCCCGACCAGGAGTGCCCCTGCGGGCGGATCTCACCACCGGACGCGCTGGTCTGCGAGGCGTGCAAGCGCCCGTTCGACCGCGCCGAGGACGGTGGGAGGGCATGATGGCGGGGCCGTCGGTGGGCGGCGTGCCGGCGGGACCATCGGCGGGTGGCACGGCGCGGTCGAGCACGACCCGGCGTACGCTGCTGCGGCTGCTCGGCTGCCTCCTCGGCGCGACGGCGTTGGTGCTGACCAGCTCGCTCGCCGTGGTATGGGGCACCCACCGCACCGCCGAGACGGTACGCACCCGGAGCCTCCCCTCGGTGATGGAGTTGGCGGCGGTCCGTACCGCGCTGGTCCGGGCGGACACCGCGGCGATCACGAGCTTCCAGAGCAGGCAGGCGGGGCTGGCCGGGCCCGGAGAGGAATACCAGAACCAGATTGCCGCCGCCAGCCAGAGCCTGGCCCAGGCGGCCGAGGACATCGGTTCCGGGGACGGCACGAGCAGCCGGCGGATCCAGCTCGTCGAAGGGCTGCTGGTGACGTACGTCGGCCTGGTCGGGCAGGCCGACGCGCACTACCGCAAGAGCGGGCCGGGCGGCCTGGCCACCGCCTATCTCTGGTACGCCTCCCGGCTGCTCCACTCCGAGCAGGGCATCCTGGCACAGCTCGACAGCCTGCTCGCGGCGGAGACCGACGCGCTGGAGGCGCGGCTGGCCTCCGGCTGGCTGAGTCCCGCCGCGACCCTGCTCTGGCTGGTGCCGGCGCTGATCCTGCTCGTCGGCACCCAGCTCTTCCTGCACCGGCGCTTCCGGCGCATGGTCAACTGGGGACTCGCCACCAGCACGCTCCTGCTCGCCCTGCTCGTCGCCGGTACGTCGTTCGCGCTTGTCTCAAAGGCCCAGCTGGCCGACGCCGGGGCGGAGCTGTCGGAGGTCCGCCGGCTCTCCGGCGAGCAGTTCCGGGCCGCCGACCGGGAGGGAGCCATGGCCCTGGAGAGACTCCTGCGGGATTCCTGCGTCCGGGACGACGGCTGCGACATCTCGAGCGACGTCTTCCGCCCCGGCCTCACCGCCGGGTCCCCGATGCCGGTCGCGGACCGCGACGTGCTGGGCCGGGCCGAGGAGGTCGACGAGCAGGCGGGGGCGGCGACCAGCGCGACGTCCTGGGCCTTCGTCGTCCTGCTGCTGGTGTCACCGATCGCGCTGCTCGTCTGGCTCGGGCTGCGGCCACGCCTCGAGGAATACCGGTACCGGTCGAGATGAGACCTCACCTGCGGCGTAAGGCCGCCCACCTGGTCCTGTTGCCGCTGCTGACCGCCGGGGCGGGGGCGACCGGCTGCCTCGGCCAGCCGGTCGAGGAGACGGTCAGCGTGCTCGCCTCCTGGACCGGTGCCGAGGAGGCGAGCTTCCGCACCGTGCTGCGGGCGTTCGAGGAGGAGCACGGCGTCGCGGTGGACTACCAGGGCACCCGGGCCGTGCGACAGATCCTCCTCGCCGAGGTGCAGAAGGGCACGCCGCCGGATGTCGCGGTGCTGCCGACCCTGAGCGAGCTGGCCGGGTATCTGCGCCGGGACGTGCTGCGACCGCTGGACGGCGAGCCCGGCTCGTCGTCGATGGCGCGGCAGTGGCGCGAGTTGGCCCAACTGAACGCGCGCGGTGGCCCGGACGTCATCCCGATCAAGGCCGACCTGAAGAGTCTCGTCTGGTACGTCCCGGAGCGGTCACCGTTCGGCGCGGCGGGACCGCCGACGAGCTGGGAGGCGCTGGTCGAGACCAGCGAGTCGCTGGCGGAGGCGGGCGCGACACCGTGGTGTCTGGGGATGAGCGCGACGCCGGGATCCGGCTGGCCGGGTACCGACTGGATCGAGGACATTCTGCTGCACCGCTCCGGGGTGGCCGACTACGACGCCTGGGCGGGCGGCAGGCTCGCCTGGGACTCGGCGAAGGTGAGGGCGGCCTGGACGGCCTGGGGCGATCTGGTCACCGCGCCGGGAATGGTCCGGGGCGGTGCCGACGCGGCCCTGCTGACCGAGTTCACCGACGCCGGCCGGCCGATGTTCACCGGCGGACCCGGCTGCCTCTTCGAACACCAGGCGTCCTTCGTGATCGGCATCCGGGAGGGCTACCCGGAGGACGACCGGGGCGGTGCCGTCCGGGCGGCCGAGGTGGCCGCTGCCGACTACCTGCCGTTCCCGGCCTTCCGCGACGCCGACCCGGGTGCCGGACGGCGGGACGCCGCCATGGTCTCGGCCGACTTCGCCGGCCTCCTGAGCGACAAGCCGGCGGCCCGGCGCCTGATCGAGTTCCTCGCCACCGACGAGGCCCAGCGGATCTGGCAGGGCAGCAGCGCCGGCACCTCCTTCTCGGTCAACCGGGACGTGCGGCCGAGCGATCGTGGCGCCGAGCCGGCCGGCGCCACCGGGCCGGACCGCCGCGCCGAGGTGCGTACCAGGATCGCGCAGACGCTTACCGACAGCCGGAGTCCACTCTGCCTCGACGCCTCCGACGTGATGCCGACCGCGATGGCGAACGCGTTCCAGCACGCCGTACTCGAATACCTGCGCTATCCGGAGCGGCTCGACACCCTGCTCGGCGACCTCGAACGGCTCCGCAGGTCGCTCGGGCCGGACGAGTGGCTCTCCGGCGCGTGCAGCGGGCCGGGTTAGGCCGTGCGGCGGGCCGGGTCGGCCGGCCGGCGATGACGTCACCCGACGGACGGCGATCGGGGGTAACCTGTGGCCCGTGATCGCGCCGGAGGCAACGGCGGTGGCGGCTCCGTCGGCGTGGACCCGGTCGCCGCGCCGCCGCCGTACGGTCGGCGGGGCACTGCGGGAGGCCGTCGCGGTGCTCGGCATGTCGCTGCGGTTGTTGGTCCGGCACTGGCCGGTCCTCTTCGCCCTCTTCTTCGCGGGTGCGGCGGCGCGGGAGTTCGTGACCCTGGGCGCGGTCCAGGTCAGCAAGATCAATGGGGTCCTGGGGCTGCTGGTGGTCATCCTGGGGCCGATCGCCACGCTGACCGCGCTGGTGCTGATGCTGCGCGTGCTGCGCCCGTCCCTCCCGTGGCTACGGCACGCGACCGAGCCGGCAGGAGCGGCGGAGGCGCGGGAGCGGGGAGCGCCGGGGGAGGCGGAGGCGGGTCGGCCGCGGCGCCGCAGGACTTTCCTCGACCACCTGGGCAGCGCGCTCGTGCCGTTCCTGACCGTCTACGCCTCGTGGGGATATCTCCAGGAAGATCTCACCGACTATCTGTACCGGCTCTTCGTCGACACCCATCTCGCCGACGCCGCCATCTTCACCGACCCCGCCCGGATCGCCGAGAACGCCGAGCGGCGGATCCCGATCGAACTCACCGGCGCGATCGTGGCGGTGGTGGCCGTCGCGGTGGTGCTGCGCTGGCTGCTCGGCAGGTGGCAGGAACGGCCCGGGATGGGATGGCTCGGCATCCCGGGGGCCTACGTCGAGATCATCTGGATCTCGATCGTCGCCGCCACGATCGCCCAGGCACAGGATCCCGCGTTGCAGTGGCTCCAGGAGCGGCGGATCGTCGTCTGGCTGGTGGAGACCTGGCACGATCTGGTGGACCGGTTGGGACCGCTCTCCGGGACGGTCCGGGCTGCCGGGGCGTGGCTGGTCGGAGTGGCCGGATCGATCGAGGTGGCCATCGTCGTACCGCTGGCCTGGCTGGCCGTCGGCGCGGTGGTGTATGGCCACCGACTCGTGCCACCCCCGCCGGCAGGGTCCGATCTGGTGGAACGGGCCGTCCGGCGCTGGCGCGCCCTTCCCCGTCCGCTCCGGGCGGTCGGGGCGAACCTCGGCGCCGACCTGCGTGAGCGGTTCGCACCGATGGTGCACAGCCTGCGACTGATGGCGCGGGCCGGCCTGGCGCCGATGCTCCTCTTCTGTCTGGCCTTCCTGCTGGCCCAGACCGCCCGGGAATGGCTCTGGGAGGCGGAGCGTCTGATCGTCGGCGCCCAGGACCTCCAGTCGGTGTGGATGCCGCTGTCCGGGCCGCTGTCCCTGCTCAACGACGCGGTCGGCACCGTGCTGCTGGCCTGTCTGCTCGGCGCCGCCGTCGACCGGGTGCTGCGGATCCGGCCATCTCCGGAGGAGCCGGACGGGGTCGGTCAGCCGACGGTCAGCCGGGCGTAGCGCGGTCGCTCGGTCGCTCGGAGAATCCGCAGCGCCACCGGTGTCGCCGAGCGGGGCAGCGCGAAGTAGACGACCGACCGGAACGAGCGCTGGGCGGGATCCTCCGCGTCGCATCCGGCGATCGGCAGCCGCGCACCGCGCAGCTCGGCCGCGTTCGGGCCGAAGAGCCGGCCGTCACGGTCCTCCAGGTGCGGCTGGCAACCGATCAGCGCGTCCGGGGTGGAGAGTTCGAAGGTCAGCGTCGCCCGCCAGGCCACCACGCCCTCGGACAGCGCCAGTGGGCGGCTGCCGGCCGGCGGCTCGGGATTCTCCCGGACCAGCTCGACCAGGCGGATCCGGGCACCGGAGAACGTCACCCAGCCGTCGGTCCCCGCCCTGACCGGGTCGCGGTACTCCGCCTGGGAGTACCGCTCGTAGCCGTCCCGTGCGCCGGGTGCGATCGCCAGCACGAGCGCGGGCAGCAGGGTCAGCAGTCCCCAGCGGTTGCGCCGCCACCAGCCACGGTGCCCGGAGACGGGCCGCGGGGGCATGGCTGGGGCGACCGAGGATTCCGTGGCGGTCCGCGAGATCGGGGGTTCCGCCGTGCCCGAGGTGGTGACGAGGCGGCCTGCGGCGGTCGGCGTGGCGGGGGGTTCCGCGACGGTCGGCGTGGCGGCCGGTGCCGCAGCGGCGGAGACGGATTCCACGGCCCGGGTGTCGACGAGTGACGGTCCGGCATCGACCATGGGCAGCATCGCGGTCTCGACCTCGGCGTACCTGAGGACCACGGTCGGCGGGCCGGGCCATGGCGGCGGTGGCGGCCGGGTCACGGTGCCACCACCGACGGGGTCGCCAGGGCCACCGGTGCCGGAGCCGCCGCCCACTCGTCCACCCGTGCCGGCGCCACCGCCGGCAACGACACCTCGGCCAGCGCGTCCATCCGGAGGTCGACCTGCTGCTGGGCGAAGCGCGCCGTCAGCCGGGTGGCCGCCGCGTCGCGGGGCAGTTCGACGGCGACATCCCCCTCGACGGGGATCCCCGGTTGCAGGACCCGGCCGCCGCCGACCATTGCCTGGGAGAACCGCGTCGTGGCCCGGAACTCCCGGCCACGATGGTCGCGGACCGCCGCGTACCCGATGGTGGTCGCCTCGGTGCGGGTGGCGAGCCGGACCCGCAGGACGAGCCAGATGCCCGCCGTGTCATACCGCTGGCCGCCGCTGTCCACGACGGCGGCGCCCCGGACGTCCAGCACGGTCGCGTCGAAGACTCGGGTCGAGACGGTCTCGCCGAAGCGGCCGACCTGGACGAAGGGCCGCTCGCGGGCCTCGGCGCCGCCGCCGTTGACGGGCCGCCAGTCGGCGATGGCACCACCGACGGCCAGCGCCGCGACGATCAGCGTGCCGGCGCCGACCCGCATGCCCATCCGCTGTGCCGGGCCAGGCGGTGCCCGATGGCTGGCGACGGATTCACGAGCCGAGTCGTCCGGTGGAGTCGTCATCCGATCCTCCGGTCCCGCACCGGCACCTCGACCACGGCCCGGCACTCGGGGTCGAGCCACTCCCACCGGTCGCCGATGGTGTCGAGCCGGCGCGTGGTCCCCCACACCTCCACCCGTATCCGGCTCGGTGGCGGGTCGCGGTCGTCCTGCTCCCAGAGGAATGCCAGCTCTTCCAGGAGTCCGGGGTTGAGGTACGTCGGTCGGCTCGCGTCGCGTACCAGCAGGACCTGGTCCGGCCGTTCGTCGTCGAGCCCGGCGACACCGGGTAGCCGGATCGTGTCGCCGAAGCCGGCCCGGCTCTCGGCGTCGGTGTTCCGGATCGTGGCCAGCACCGCCAGCCACCGCTTGCCGTCGCCGAGATGGAGCGTCGGCAGTTCGTCCACCGCCCTGCTGCCGGTCACCGCGACGTTCCACGGGCCGGCATCGACGGTCCTGCCGACCTCGACCGTCGGCACCTCGGGCTTTTCGACCTGGTCCAGACCACCGAAGAGGCCGGAGGCGGCCAGTCCCGCGACGCCGGCACCGATCCCCAGCCACCGCAACGGGACGGCCAGCAGCCGCGCGGCCGGCCCCGCCCGGCGCCCGCCCGGCCCCCCGCCGTGGTTAGACACGGTCCGGAGCATAGGCATTGATCGTTGATCGGGCCAGTCCGGTGCGGCAACCGGCAAGCCGGATCGGCCAGGACGGGAATAGTAAGTGCAGGACTCTATTGCACTCCTTACGAGTGCCGTGCCACCATCATCCGCGATGAGCCAGTCCCGCACACCCACCCCGGAGATCGCCCCGCCGTCACGGGCAATCGACGCCTCCGCGCGGCGGATCTTCGGACTCGCCCTCCCCGCCCTGGTGGTGCTGGCCGCCGAACCGCTCTACGTGCTGGTCGACACGGCCGTGCTCGGGCACCTCGGCGCGGTGCCGCTGGCGGCGCTCGCGGTCGGTGGTCCCGTGATGACCCTGGTCGTCTGGATCGGCACCGTCACCGCGTACGGGACCACGGGCCGGGCGGCCCGCCGGTTCGGGTACGGTGACCGGCCGGCCGCCGTCGCCGAGGGCGTCCAGTCCTCCTGGCTCGCCCTCACCGCCGGCCTGCTGCTGGTGGTCGTCATGCAGGTGGCGGCCGGCCCGCTGGCGCGTACCGTCGCGGGGAGCGGATCTCCCGAGGTGGCCGACGGTGCGGCGCTCTGGCTGCGGATCGCGGTGCTCGGCGCTCCCGGACTGCTGCTCGCGGCGGCCGGCAACGGCTGGATGCGCGGCGTGCAGGACACCCGCCGGCCGCTCTGGTTCGTGCTCGGGCCGAACCTGCTCTCCGCCCTGCTCTGCCCGCTGCTGGTATATCCGGCCGGCCTGGGCCTGGCCGGTTCGGCGATCGCCAACGCGGTGGCCCAGACCCTCTCCGGGCTGCTCTTCGCCGGTGCGCTGGTCGCCGAGCGGGTGCCGCTGGTGCCCCGCCCTCGGGTGATCGGCCGGCAGCTCGTGCTCAGCCGGGACCTGCTGATCCGGGGCGCGGCCTTCCAGGCCAGCTTCCTCTCCGCCACCACCGTGGCAGCCCGGTTCGGCGTCGCCGCCGTCGGCGCCCACCAGATCGCGCTGCAACTCTGGTTCTTCACTGCGCTGCTGCTCGACGCGCTGGCCATCGCCGCCCAGGCGCTGGTCGGGGCGGCGCTGGGTGCCGGCGACGCGGCAAACGCCCGGCTGCTGGCCCGACGGATCGCCGTCTACGGCGGGATCTGCGGTCTCGCCTTCGCCGTGCTGATCGGTGCCGGCACCGGCACCGTCCCCGGCTGGTTCAGCGACGACCCGCAGGTACGCGAGCAGGCGATGCTCGCCTGGCCGTGGTTCGTCGCGATGCAGCCGCTGGCCGGCGTCGTCTTCGCCCTCGACGGGGTGCTGATCGGTGCCGGTGACGTCGGCTACCTGCGCAACCTGACAGTGGTCAGCGGGCTCGGCGTCTTCCTGCCGATGATCTGGCTCAGCTACGCTCTCGATCTCGGGTTGGGCGGCATCTGGGCCGGGCTCGCCCTCTTCGTCGTGGCCCGGCTGGCCGGGCTGCTGCTGCGGATGCGTTCCGGCCGGTGGGCGGTGCTCGGCGCCACCCGGTGAGTACGGCCGTCGCGGCTGCTACCGAAACAAGCCGCCGCGCCGGCTCCGCTCCGACGCCGCCGCCGAGCGGTTCGCCGCCGGGTGACGTTCTACGAGATGGCGACCGGGACCCTGCCCCGGTGGGGCGACAACGCGAACCCGGCCGTGGCCGGTCAGCGGCGGTTCACGGCGTCGGGATGCGGGTGCCGGGCTTCCAGCCGTCACCCCGCCACTCGTTCGACGGGCCGGAGGGTGGCAGTTCGAGCGCGTGGTTGTTGTTGTCGAAGTGCGGTGCCCGGTCAATGACCTTGTCACTGACCGCGAGGGTGCCGCCGGCCTTGTTGGCGGCGGCCTTCCAGCTCTCGATCAATGAATCGGTCAACGCGGTCAGTGCGTCGCCAAGCGCCTTGAGCGGATCTCCGGTTGCCTTGCTGAGACTGGCCGCCGCCTCGTTGTACGCCTGGAGCTGGGTAGCGATGACGCCAATGTGGGAGTAGCCGACGTTCGCGTACGACAGTTGCAGGCTGTCGATGGTCTTGGCCGCCTCGACACCCTCGTCGCCGAGCCACTGGAGATTGTCGGCGATCGCGTCGTAGTACCTGCCCAGACTGCTTGCATAGATCACGTAGGCGCTGGCGGCGCCGGGTGACGCCCAGTACTGCTGAAGATCCTTGACCTGGTTGGCCATGTTCTCCCGCAGGGTCCGGTAGGCGTTCGCGCCGAGGCGCAGCAGGTTGGCCCGGTTGGCGATGATGCCGGGCCAGGCCGCACTGGCCTCGTCGATCAGGCCGGTGCTGCTCGTGCCCTCGACCACCCCCCACTGCCGGACGAGCTTTTCCGCGGTCTGCAGGTCGTCGTACCACTCGGTGATGAACTCCCAGAGTTTGCGGCGGCCCTCGGTCATCAGCTCGGCCCGGAGCTGGGCCTTCGGGGTTTTCGAGAGGTCGGCGCCCTTCGGGTAGAGGTCCTGTTGGATGATCGAGCCGTCCTTCAACAACATGTTCAGATCGTGGTTGACCGGCGTGTCGTCGGGAATGGACGGGATGACCGCGCCGGTGTGGCGGTCAGGGGCTTGGAAGTCGCCACCGGGACGGGCGACGCCGCTGGGCGGGGCGCCCAGAGCATCGACGAAGGGCATGAGCGGGCCACCCGCCAGGGCAGACAGGTCCGCCTCGACTCCGATGTCTGCCTCGGCGTAGTTGGCGGCCACCTGGTAAAGGGTTTCGCCGACGTCACCGAACCGCTCGCTGGCCAGGCTGGCTTCCCTGACGCGGTCGTCGCAGGCTTCCGCCCATTCGGTCCGCCACTTCTGGGCCCACTCCAGTGAACCCCAGGCGAAGTCGGGAACAGCACCGACGTGCCGGACGTAGCGTCCGATGCCCGCGCAGGCCATCGCATCGCCGTAGCGTCCGCTCGCGTGCCGGACCAGGGCGGCGGTCTCGACGTTGATGGTGCTCACAGCTTGCTGTCCCCTCTGGAAACGGTCACGATGGCGACGTACGGATGTCGAGCTACAGCAGCGTGATCACTTGCTGGGCCAGTTCGTCGGCCTTCTGTTCGGCGACTACGCGGATCGCGGCCTGGCTGGTGTCGGGCTCCCACCAGAGAACCCAGATCCGAACGGTCACCTGTCCGGTGAAACCCATCAGGAGTGCCGAACCGCTGTTTTCGCTGTACGGCTCGTAGCAGATCGTTCCGAGTGGCAGCGACGGGACGGGCCGGGTAAGGCCCTCGCACTGCATGCTGTCCACGAAGATCTCCCCGTAACGTTCGACCCGAACAGTTCCGAACGGATCGGTGTTGGGGCGAACCGCGTCCACGCTGGCGCTGGCGATGCCTGGTTCGGTGATTGGCTCGGGTAGCGAGAACGAGCAGTTGTAATGAGTCGCCGGGGGGCCGGGTAGCGCCGGCGGTCGTGGTTCCGGTCGGCTCATGCCGAGGGAGATCAGTATCGGTGGGAGGGCGTCGCAGGTCGGCATCGGTTTGTCGTGCTCGATCGGCTTTGGTTTTTCCGGGCCGGAGGTGCAGCCGGCGAGCGCGGTGCCGGCCACCACCGCGGCGAGCAGGACGTACGGGAGGGTTTGGTGGCTCTTCGCGGCGTCTCCCGGGCCTCGTGCGAGCTGGCGGTTCCGACGCTGGGGTCTGGTCACAGGGTGCCACCCCACCGCTGGAACAGCCGTTCCGACGTCTGCGAGTAGTCGGCGATGGCGGCGGCCAGGGCGCCGTGTACCTCGTCGGTGAGTTGCCGGTGGGTTAGTTCCCGGAAGGCGCCAGGCCCGATCGACACGCTGATCTCGCCCTTGGCGTCGCGGCGTACCTCGACGTATCCCAACGGGGAGCGGCCGTGTACCGGACTGCTGTCGAGTTCGGCGCGGAAGCGGTCGTACTGGTTTTCCATGATCAGGTCCTCACAGCATCGCGATCACGGGGGGTATAGCCTGCTCGTGCCGAGGGAGATCAGCGCCGGTACGAGAGCGTCGCGGCCTGGCAGTGGTTTATCGTGCGGGACCGGCATCGGGTCGGGTGGTCCGAGCGAGCAGCCGGGAGGCGAGAGCGCGGCGAGCAGCCGGGTCAGCAAGGGATACGGCAGGCTGCGGCGGGCGGTCGTCACGCCGGCTGTGCTTCCGCAACGGCCTGGGCAATCGCGCGGGCCTGCTCCTGCTGGAACGCGGCGATCGCGATCCGGGCCGCGCCGGCGATCTGGCGGGCGAGCTGGGCCTCGCTGTGGGTGAACCGCACATCCGGGTCGAGCTCGACCTCGACCTGACCCCGGCCGGTCAGGGTCAGTGTCACCGACCGGTCCGGTGAGCGTCCGACCGCGCGCATGGCATCGTAGGTGTCGGCAATGGATCCCATGGGTACCCGTCTCCCCGGTTGACCGCCGTTCACGGCGGGCCGACGGACCGCATCGGCTGGTGGTTCGACTACTCAACTCACCGCTTCGATTACGTTGAGCGTGCTTCAGGATAGGGGGTGTGCGACAAGGTCGTGGGGCAGGTGCGGGCACGGAGTATCGGCCGAATGAGCCACCGGCAACCCGGGCTACCCGGGTGAGCCGTTGGTCTTCGACCGCGACTACGGCAACTTCCAGTACGACGCCGGTCCGGCCCAGATCACCGGGACCGCCGGCCACTGCATCCTGGTGTACGTGGTCTACCGGAATCTCTCCGAGGAGCGGTGGGGCCCGATCCACTGCGGTTAGTACGTTGACCGCACCGGCGGACCGGGTGGGCATGCGGCTCATGACGAACGGCAGGCGGCGTAACCGGCCGCAGGCCCACCCGGCGTCGGTCAGTCGGGGTCGGTCAGTCGGGGTCGGGCATCAGGCCCTGGGCGCGGAGGTCGGCGACGTGTCGGGCCGGTGGCGGTTGCGAGTCGTGGTCGGAGGGACGTGGTCCTTCCGGCCCGTCGGGGCCGACCCGGACGAAGGTTTCGACGCGGGTGACCCGGCACCGCACGCCGTTCAACTCGAAGTCGTCGGTGCGCGGCGGCTGGTGTGCCGCGCGGGCGCGCTCGCACGCCGCCATGAACTCCTCGATCGTGGTGGTCCCGTCCATCCGGGGATGCACCATGGAGTAGGAGCCGGCGTCCCGGGCAGCCTGTGGGGTCGGGTAGGCGTCGAACGACTTGGGTCGCCAGCTGCCACCGACGTACCCGCCGATGGTGAAACCGACCGGAAGCAGCACCACGTTGGGGTGGGTGTCCATGGCCCGGTAGGAGTCTGCGCGTACCGCTGCGGGGACGGTCTCCGCGAGGTGGAAGGCGGAGATCATCTCCATCCGGGCGATGCCGTCGGTGAGTCCGGTGCCGGCGGTCGGGTCGATGACGAACCCGTCCATCTGAGACGGAGCGTTCTCCGCCTGGCCTGGCGGGTACGGGTCGGGGTCGGTGGGTCGGGGCGGCTCGGGCCCGTCCGGCCCCATCCGGATGAACGGTTGGGCGCGGATGATCCGGTATCGGCGGCCGTTGACGGTGAGGTCGTTGACGGGCTCCCAGTCGAGCAACTCGTACGCGGTCTCGCACTCGGCCCGCTCGGTCGCGTTCTCGGGGATGTCCGGTGTCTCGCTGTGCCGCTTGCGGAGGTGGTGGGCGAGGCTGTCCCGGGCGTACTGCGGCTCCTCGGCGTCGAGCCGGATGATCCGCCACCGGCCGGTATCCAGTTCTTCGGCGACACCGAAGACCGGGGCACCCCACATGGTCTTGGGGTAGGCGAGCGAGCGACGTCGGGCGTCGTCCTCCGAAATCATCGAGACGGGGTCGTCCCGCTGCTCGATCTTGATCAGCAGGTGGTCAGGCGCCGACCTGTCGTGATTGGTCATGTACGCATTGTGTTGCCTCGGGCACCGGAACACAGCCCCGCCACCACCACAGTTTCCCCACAGATTTCGGCGTCTCCTCCACAACGGTCGGCAGCTCCTGGCAGAGGCGGGATCGCGGCGGCCCGACCCCCGGACCTTCGGCCGGATGAGCGGGGTACGGCCGGGCGTACCGCCGTGAATTGGCAGTGGTCGTAGCGGGACCTCGATCCGGTGCTGGTGCACCACATCGTCGGCAGCCTCGGCTGGCCGGACCTGCGGGCGCCGGGCCGCCGGCGTGGGCGAAGCGGGCGGCGGTGGCGGTATCTGGCAGGCTGGTTGCCCGTGAATGCTCCCGCAGGCGCCGACGGGCTGATCGTGGTCGACAAGCCCGGCGGCATGACGTCGCACGACGTGGTGGCCCGGGTCCGCCGGTTGGCCCGGACCCGCCGGGTCGGACACGGCGGCACGCTGGATCCGATGGCCACAGGGGTACTGGTGATCGGGGTCGGCCGGGCGACCCGGCTGTTGACGTACGTGATCGGTGCCGGGAAGAGCTACACGGCGACGATCCGGCTTGGCCAGTCGACGGTGACCGACGACGCGGAGGGCGAGGTGGTCGGCACCGCCGACGCCGCCGGGGTCACCGAGGAGGCGGTACGCTCCGCAGTGCTGCCGCTGACCGGCGAGATCGACCAGGTGCCGAGCGCGGTCAGCGCGATCAAGATCGACGGACAGCGGGCCTACAAGCGGGTACGCGACGGCGAGACGGTCGAGTTGGCCGCGCGTCGGGTCACCGTCCTCCGCTTCGACGTGCTCGGCTTCCGTCGCGGCACCATCGGCGGGGGGGCCGTGGTGGAGGTGGACGTGGCGGTGGACTGCTCGTCCGGCACGTACATCCGGGCGCTGGCCCGGGACCTCGGCGCCGCGCTCGGGGTCGGCGGGCACCTGACGGCGCTGCGACGTACCGCCGTGGGCGGGTTCACCCTCGCGGAGGCGGCGACCCTTCCGGTGCTGGAGGAACGTGCTCCGGAGGTGGTCAACCTGACCGTCGACGCGGCGGCCCGGCGGTTCTTCCCGGAGCGTGCGGCGTCGGCGGACGAGGTGAAGGTGCTCTCGCACGGCGGCCCGCTCGACCCCGCCGGCATCTCCGGGCCGTATGCGGTCGTCGACTCCACGGGGAGGGTGATCGCTATCGTCAGCGAGCGGGACGGCCGGGCCCGGGCGGAGATTGTGCTCGCCCCGGCCTGAGCTGCCACCGCTCGCCCGGAGCGAGCCGGTTCTGCCGGGGTTCCGGCGGTGGAGTTGTCAGGAACAGGAGAGGGAACAGGGATCAGGGATGCAGCGGTGGCGGGGGTACCACGGAGCTCCGGTCGGCTGGGGTCGGTCGGTGGTCACCATCGGCGTCTTCGACGGGATACACCGGGGGCACCAGGCAATCATCGGACACGCGGTGAAGCGCGCCCGGGACATGGGTGTGCAGTCGGTGGTGGTCACCTTCGACCCGCACCCGGCCGAGGTGGTCCGGGCCGGGTCGCATCCGGCGGTGCTGACCGAACAGGCCCGCAAGGCGGAGCTGATCGAGGCGCTCGGGGTGGACATGCTCTGCGTGGTGCCGTTCACCCCCGACTTCTCCCGGCTGTCGCCGGAGGCGTTCGTGCACGACGTACTGGTCGAGCAGTTGCACGCGGCGCTGGTGGTGGTGGGGGAGAACTTCCGGTTCGGGCACCGGGCCGCGGGCGACGTGGCGCTGCTGGAGCGGCTCGGGCGCACCTTCGGCTTCGGGGTCGAGGGTGCGCCGCTGATCACCGACGACGGGACGGTCTACTCGTCGACCTACATCCGGGCCTGCGTCGCCGCCGGCGACGTGACCGCCGCGGCGGCGGCGCTCGGCCGGCCGCACCGGCTGGAGGGCGTGGTGGTCCGGGGTGACCAGCGCGGCCGGGAGATCGGCTTTCCGACCGCCAACCTGCTCTGCCACCGCTACGCGGCGGTGCCGGCGGACGGCATCTACGCGGCCTGGTTGATCCGCCGGGGCGGCCGGGCGGGACAGGGCGCCGAGCGGCTCCCCTCCGCAGTGTCGATAGGAACAAATCCGACATTCTCCGGACGCGAGCGGCGGATCGAGGCGTACGTGCTGGACTTTTCCGGCGATCTTTATGGCGAGCGGCTCGCCCTCGACTTCGTGTCCTACCTGCGGGAAATGCGCAGCTACGACGCGATCGAGCCGCTGGTGGCACAGATCGACGCCGATGTGGCGCAGACCCGGGAGGCGCTGGGTTGACCGGTCCGGGCGGCCCTCAACTCGGACGAACCCCGCCAGGCTGGTAACCTGACGGGAACGTCGGGGTTACCGGCGTGGCCTCGCGTGCCTGCACGACGCCGCGGGTGCGAGGTCGTCCCGGTCGGTCCACCGACCTGCCGCGGGCGGACACGACAATCCAGGAACAGGGAGAAATGGCGCTCGACCAGGAAACCAAGGCCAAGATCCGCCAGGAGTACGCGACCGTCGAGGGTGACACCGGCTCGCCCGAGGTGCAGGTGGCGGTCCTGACCAAGCGGATCGCCGACCTCACCGAGCACCTCAAGGTGCACAAGCACGACCACCACAGTCGCCGTGGTCTGCTGCTGCTGGTGGGTCGCCGCCGGCGGCTGCTCAACTACATGCAGAAGAAGGACATCAACCGTTACCGGTCGCTCATCGAGCGGCTCGGTCTGCGGCGGTGATCTGAGGCGGGGGAGCGGCCGTCCCGGCACCGCCCCGCGGCGCGGTCGCCAGCGACACACCGACGGCACCGGCGCAGCCACGGCACCGACGGGCAGCCGCTCCACCCGCTTCCACCGCCCACCCAACCAGGGGCCAGCGCGACCACCCGACAGCGGAGCCGGTCGACGCACCGGTCCTCGGTAGTGGCCCCCGGGCCGGCAGGTCATCCGCCGCCCCGGGCGCTTCGATCGAAGACCGGTTGTCCGAGCGGCTTCTCTGGCCACGGTCTCGCACCGGTGCAGGACCACCGGCGCGGAGGGCAGTCGCGGGCCCCCGATCGAAGGAGTGCTTCCGCACCATGACCGAAACATCCAACCCGAACAGCACCAACCCCAGCGGCGCCGGCACGCTCGGCACCCAGCACCGCACCGCCGTGATCGACAACGGGTCCTTCGGCACCCGCGAGGTCACCTTCTCCACCGGCCGGCTCGCCCGGCAGGCCGCCGGCTCCGTCCTCGCCCAGCTCGGCGAGACCGTGGTCCTCTCCGCGACCACCGCGAGCAAGCAGCCGAAGGAGCAGTTCGACTTCTTCCCGCTCACCGTCGACGTCGAGGAGCGGATGTACGCGGCGGGCCGGATCCCCGGCTCGTTCTTCCGCCGTGAGGGCCGGCCCAGCGAGGACGCCATCCTCACCTGCCGGCTGATCGACCGGCCGCTGCGCCCGTCGTTCGTCAAGGGACTCCGCAACGAGGTGCAGGTCGTCGAGACCGTACTGGCGCTCGACCCGCTGCACCCGTACGACGTCGTGGCGATCAACGCGGCGTCGCTCTCCACCAAGCTCTCCGGCCTGCCGTTCTCCGGCCCGATCGGGGCCACCCGGATGGCGCACGTGGACGGGCAGTGGGTTGCCTTCCCGACGCACGAGGAGCTGGCCCGGGCCACCTTCGACATGGTGGTCGCCGGCCGCGTCCTGCCGGACGGCGACGTCGCGATCATGATGGTCGAGGCGGAGGCCACCGAGCACACAGTGGCGCTGGTCGCCGGCGGTGCCCCGGCGCCGACCGAGGAGGTCGTGGCGGGCGGCCTGGAGGCCGCCAAGCCGGCCATCCGGGAGCTGTGCCGGGCGCAGAGCGAGCTGGCCGAGGTCGCGGCCAAGCCGGTCGCCGAGTTCCCGGTCTTCCTCGACTACGCCGACGACGTCTACGACGCGGTCTCCGGCGCGGCGCGCGGCGAGGTCGCCGAGGCGCTCAAGATCGCAGGCAAGGCGGAGCGCGAGGAGGCCCTGGACCGCATCAAGGAGCGGGTCGTCGAGCAACTCGCCCCGACCTACGAGGGTCGGGAGAAGGAACTCGGCGCGGCGTTCCGTTCGCTGAACAAGTCCGAGGTGCGGGCCCGCGTACTCCGCGAGCAGGTCCGGATGGACGGCCGCGGGCCGCGGGACATCCGCTCGCTGACCGCCGAGATCGCGGTGCTGCCCCGGGTGCACGGCTCGGCGCTCTTCGAGCGCGGCGAGACGCAGATCCTCGGTGTCACCACGCTGAACATGCTCCGGATGGAGCAGGCGCTGGACACTCTCTCCCCGGAGAAGACCAAGCGCTACATGCACAACTACAACTTCCCGCCCTACTCGACCGGTGAGACCGGCCGGGTCGGCGCGCCGAAGCGGCGCGAGATCGGGCACGGGGCGCTGGCCGAGCGGGCGCTGATCCCGGTGCTGCCCAGCCGCGAGGAGTTCCCGTACGCGATCCGCCAGGTCTCCGAGGCGCTCGGCTCGAACGGCTCCACCTCGATGGGCTCGGTCTGCGCCTCGACGATGGCGCTGCTCAGCGCCGGTGTGCCGCTGAAGGCCCCGGTGGCCGGCATCGCGATGGGTCTGATCTCCGACGAGGTCGACGGCAAGACGCAGTACGTCACGCTGACCGACATCCTCGGTGCCGAGGACGCCTTCGGCGACATGGACTTCAAGGTCGCCGGCACCAGGGAGTTCGTCACCGCGCTCCAGCTCGACACCAAGCTCGACGGGATTCCGTCCGACGTGCTGGCGTCGGCGTTGCAGCAGGCGAACGAGGCCCGGCAGATCATCCTCGGCGTGATGCAGGACGCGATCGAGGCGCCGGCCACGATGTCGGACTACGCTCCCCGGGTCACCACGGTGAAGATTCCGGTCGACAAGATCGGCATGGTGATCGGGCCGAAGGGCCAGACCATCAACGCCATCCAGGACGAGACCGGCGCCGAGATCTCGATCGAGGACGACGGCACGATCTACGTCGGCGCGACCAACGGCCCGTCGGCCGAGGCCGCGGTCGAGCGGATCAACGCGATCGCGAACCCGACCCTGCCGAAGGTCGGCGACAAGTTCCTCGGCACCGTGGTGAAGACCGCCGCGTTCGGGGCGTTCATCTCGCTGCTGCCCGGCCGGGACGGCCTGCTGCACATCTCCAAGGTCGGCGACGGCAAGCGGGTCGAGCGGGTCGAGGACTTCCTCAACGTCGGCGACAGGATCGAGGTGCAGATCGCCGACATCGACGCTCGCGGCAAGATCTACCTGGACAAGGTGCGGCCCGAGGGCGAGGAGGCGCCGGCCGAGGCGGCCGGCGGCGAGCGTCCGGCCGGCCGGGACCGGGGCGACCGCGGCCCGCGCGATCGCAGCGACCGGGACCGGGGCGACCGCGGCCCGAGCCGCGGCGAGCGCGACCGCGAGGACGGCGAGGGCGGCGGTGGCGGCGAGCCGCGCCGTCGGCGCAACCGGCACAGCTGATCGAGGCGCGCCGCGCCGACCCGGGCCGCACGGGGATCGTGCGTACAGGTCGGCGCGGCGCCTGCCGTCGTACCGTCCCCGGGGTGGCGTCCGCCGCCCCGCCGCCGTGAAGTGAGGAGCCGGAGTCCCTTGAGTCGGGCGAAACGAGTGCCGGGTTCCGGTGCCGCGCACGGGGTTGCCGGTCGAGCGGCCCGGGCGGTGACTCAGGTGGTGGAGAGCGATCCGCTCGGCGGCACCGTACGGCGCACCGTCCTCCCCAGCGGCCTGCGGGTGCTCACCGAGGCGATCCCGGCGATGCGGAGTGTGTCGTTCGGCATCTGGGTGGCGGTCGGTTCGCGGGACGAGACCGGCACCCAGGCCGGTGTGTCGCACTTCCTCGAGCACCTGCTCTTCAAGGGGACCCGCAAACGCAGCGCACTGGACATCTCCGCCGCGATCGAGGCGGTGGGTGGCGAGACGAACGCCTTCACCACCAAGGAATACACCTGCTACTACGCGCGGGTGCTCGACCAGGACCTGCCGCTGGCCATCGACGTGATGTGCGACCTCGTCGCCGACTCGGTGCTGGCCGCGGCCGACGTGGAAACCGAGCGCGGGGTGATCCTCGAAGAGATCGCCATGCACGACGACGAACCCGGGGACGAGGTGCACGACCTGCTGGCCCGGGCGGTCTACGGTGACCACCCGCTGGGCCGGCTGATCTCCGGCACCGAGGAGACCGTCTCCCCGATGTCCCGACGGCAGATCCAGAGCTTCTACCGGCGCCGCTACACCGCGCCGTCGATCGTGGTTTCCGCCGCCGGCAACCTCGAGCACGGCGAGGTGGTCAAGCTGGTCCGGCAGGCGCTGCGGGACACGTCGCTGGAGGGCGAGCCGGCGGCGCCGGCGCCGCTGCGTCCGGCCGATTCCCGGGTACGCACCGCCCGGCCCCGCAGCATCGTGGAGCAGAAGGAGACCGAGCAGGCGCACGTCGTTGTCGGCTGTCCCGGCATCGGCCGGCTCGACGAGCGGCGGTTCGCCCTCGGCGTACTCAACAACGTGCTGGGCGGCGGGATGTCGAGCCGGCTCTTCCAGGAGATCCGTGAGCGGCGGGGCCTGGCCTACTCGGTCTACTCCTACTCCAGCCAGTACGCCGACACCGGACTCTTCGCCGTCTACGCCGGCTGCGCACCGGGCAAGGTCGAGGAGGTGCTGAAGCTGATCCGCGCCGAACTCGCCGAGGTCGCCGCGCACGGCATCAGCGACGCCGAGCTGGCCCGGGGCAAGGGGATGGCGAAGGGGTCGTACGTGCTCAACCTGGAGGACACCGGGTCCCGGATGAGCCGGCTGGCAAAGGGTGAGCTTCTCTTCGGCGACCTGCTCTCGGTCGACGAGCTGCTGGCCCGGGTCGACGCGGTCGGCCCGGACGAGGTGAACGCGCTCGCGGCCGACCTGCTGGCCCGGCCGATGTCGCTGGCCGTGGTCGGCCCCTTCGGCGCCGCCGACTTCTCCGCCGCCCCGGAATAGGCCGGTCGCCGGCGAGGTATGAGAGCGGCGGCCGACGAGCACCGCTGTTCTACCATGCCGGCGAGGAGGCGGATCGATGGGTTGGTTCACACCCCGCTGCCCGGTCGTCGCCGAGGAGCAGCGGTGGACCGAAGAGAACCTGGCGTGGTTCGTGCGCGAGTTCGGCGATTCCTGGCTGCGCTCGCCGGTGGTGCTCCCCACCGACGACTTCTTCCCGGGCGGATACTCCGGCTCCGAGGAGGATATGCGCCGCGTGGTGCACCAGCTCTGCGTACACCTGTCGGTGGACCCCGACCGGATCCGGGTGGAACTGCACGCCGAGCGGGTGGGTGGGCGCGAGCTGCAGAAGGTGGCCGGCGGCTCCGCGAGCTGGTCCGGTGCGGCCGGGCACTACCGGGTGGTCGAGGGCAGACCGGTGATCTCGCTGGAGGAGTCACTCGGCCTCCGGCCGTTGGCGCTGGTCGCCACGGTCGCGCACGAGCTGGCGCACGAACGCCTGCTCGGCGAGGGGCGGGTCGATCCGTACCGGCGGGACCAGGAGCCCCTGACCGACCTGCTCACGGTCTACCTCGGGTTCGGCGTCTTCGCGGCCAACGCCGCCCTGGAGTTCGCCGGGCAGCGCACCGGGTGGTCGGCGAGCCGGCTGGGCTACCTGACCGAGCCGATGTACGGCTACGCCCTCGCAAGGTACGCGTGGCTGCGCGGTGAGACCGCACCTGACTGGGCGCGCCATGTCGACACGAATCCGCGTACGTATCTGCGACGGGGTCTGCGTTACCTGCGGCGAACCGGAGTCCCGACCGGCCCTCCGGCCGTGGCGGACTCCTGACGGCCGTTCGGGCCGGCTCCCGACGGCCCCGACGGCCCTGCCCCCCGGTCGGCGCCCACAGACTCCGGTGCCTGCCTCCCGGTCGGCGCCCACAGACTCCGGTGCCTGCCTCCCGGTCGGCGCCCGCAGACTCCTGTGACGCGGACCGCCGGACCGCCGCCTCCCGGGCCGGCCGGGCAGGTGCAGCGCTGCCCGCACGGGCTCGTCCGCGCTGGGATAGGTTGTGGCCCGTGAGCGACGAGCGTGAACCGGTGCAGAACAGGTCGACCGTGCCGCAGGGCGCGCCACCCAGGGCGGGGCGACGGTGACCTCCCCGGCTCAGCCGCAGGGCCGGGCGGGCGAGCGGCTGCGGGCGGGCGAGCGGCTGCGGGTGGGCGTACTCGGCGCCCGGGGCCGGATGGGCGTCGAGGTCTGCCGGGCGGTCGACGCCGCCGAGGATCTCGACCTGGTGGCCACGGTCGACGACGGCGACCGGCTGCTCGACGCCTCGGACGCCGGTGTGCAGGTGGTGGTCGACTTCACCACCCCGGACGTGGTGATGGAGAACCTGCACTGGTGCATCGAGCAGGGCATCAACGTCGTCGTGGGCACCAGCGGCTTCACCGAGCAGCGGCTCGACCAGGTGCGTGGCTGGCTCTCCGCCAAGCCGGGCGTGGGGGTGGTGATCGCACCCAACTTCGGCATCGGTGCGGTGCTGATGATGCAGTTCGCCGCCCGGGCGGCCCGATACTTCGACTCGGTGGAGATCATCGAGCAGCACCACCCGAGGAAGCTCGACGCGCCCAGCGGTACCGCCACGCACACCGCCCGGTTGATCGCCGAGGCCCGCGCCGACGCCGGCCTGGGCCCGATGCCGGACGCCACCACCGACGAGGTGCCGGGTGCGCGCGGGGCGGATCTCGACGGGGTACGCGTGCACGCGGTCCGGGCCGCCGGCCTGGTCGCGCACCAGGAGGTGCTGTTGGGGACGGCCGGGGAGACGCTGACCATCCGGCACGACTCCTACGACCGGGCGTCGTTCATGCCCGGCGTGCTGCTGGCCGTCCGCTCGGCGCCCCGGCGCCCCGGCCTGACCGTCGGCATCGACACCCTGCTCGGGTAAGGACTCCTGTAAGGAAGGGCCCCCGCTTATCGTTTTCCGTTGTAGCGGGGGCCCTTCCTAACAGGGTGTTCCCCGGCGTCAGGCGGTCGGGTCGGCGGCGAGCGAGACGTGCAGCCGGAGCTGCGGCACGAGCAGGTCGTCGACGTCGAGGGCCCGGGCCGCCCCGTCCGGCTCCCAGCCGGCGCCGCCGAGAAACTTCCGGGTCGCGGCGTCGCCGTCGAACGCCCAGGCCAGCGCCGTGTCGAAGCCGTCGGAGCGCCACAGGTCGACGCTGGCGGCGAGCAGCCGGCTGCCGTGCCCGCGCCGGCCCCACCTCGGCTCGACCAGGAGATCCGTCACCGCGACGACGCCGGGGCCGAGCGCCTCGGCCGGTTCCTCCGGGGCGAGTGCCTGTTCGTCGGGGGGCCCGGATGCGGCAAATCCCACCAGATACGATTGTTCGGCCTGCTCGACGGCGACCAGGACCCGGTGCCGTTCGGAGGGCGGCGCCTCGACCGCCGCACTCCACCGGCGACCGAGCCACTCCTCGTCGAGGTTGTCGAGCACATGCTTGGGCAGCATCCGGCGGTACGCGACCCGCCAGGTCGCGAGCTGGATGCGTGCGATCTCGCCGGCGTCCGACGGACGCGCTGGGCGGACGTACCCGAGAGCCATGGGGAAGAAGCCTACGCAGGGCGAGGGGGGCGGTAATGGCGCAGGGTGCCGGTTGGCGTACCCGGCATCAGGTGCTGTTCGTGATCGTGTTGGCCGTACTGGTCGCCGGCTTCCTCTCGGTGGCCGCTGTCCGGCACGGCTTCTTCGATCTCCGGGTCTACTACGGGGCCCTGCACCACTGGGTACGCGCCGACGGCGAGATCTACGACTGGCTGAAGCCGGACAGCAAGTACGGCTTCACCTATCCGCCGTTCGCGGCGTTGGTCATGCTGCCGCTGGCGTATGTGAACTGGCCGGTGGCGATGGTGATCAGCGTCGCCCTGACCGTGCTGGCCAGCGCGCTGCTCATCTGGTGGCTGGTCGACCCGATCGCCCGCCGGACGGGCTGGACCCGCTGGTTCACCCTCGCCGTCGCGCTCTGCCTGGCGGCGGCCTTCGAGCCGATGCGGGAGACGGTCAACTTCGGCCAGGTGAACATGCTGCTGCTCTTCCTGGTCGGCGCCGACCTGCTCTGGCTGGTCGCCCCGGCGACCCCGTTCGGGCGCCGGCTGCCGCAGCGCTACCGCCGCTTCGCCGGGGTGGGTGTCGGGCTGGCGACCGCGATCAAGCTGACCCCGGGAATCTTCATCGTCTACCTGCTGGTCACCGGGCGGTGGCGGGCGGCGCTGGTGGCCAGCGGCACCGCGACGGCGGCGACGCTGCTCGCCGCCGGGGTGGCCCCGGACGCGTCCCGGGAGTTCTGGACCACCGCGCTCTGGGACACCGACCGGGTCGGGTCGCTGTCGTTCATCTCGAACCAGTCGTGGCAGGGTGTGGTGGCCCGGCTCGATCCGGACCATCCGAGCACCCCGCTCTGGCTGCTGCTCGTGGCGGCGACGCTGGCAATCTGGATCTGGCGGGTCCGGGCGACGGCGGCGGCCGGCGACGAGGCGACCGGGTTGGCGCTGACCGGCGTGGTGGCCAGCCTTGTCAGCCCGGTGACCTGGGTGCACCACCTGGTCTGGCTGATTCCCGCGCTGATCCTGCTGGTCGACAACGCGTACGCCGCACCGACCGGCAGCCGACGGCGGCGCTGGCTGCTCGGCTTCGCGATCTTCGCGTACCTGGTGCTGATCAGTCGACTGGTCTGGATCTGGGAGCGCCGCTTCGACGGCCTGCTCGGCTTCCTCGGCAGCAACTTCTACGTCTGGATCAGTGTCGCGCTGCTGCTCGCGCTCCCGGGGCGGGACCCTGGCCACCCCGAGGTGCCGGGCGGCGTGGCAGAGTCCGAGCGGCCCAAGCGACGACCCTCGCCGCGGCCGTTGCAGTTCGTCGGTCAACCGCTCACCCTCCGCGGGGACTGACGCGGTGTCGCTGACGGATCGGGGCCGGTGTGTGGTGTCGGACCCGTCGGTTAGGGTCCGGGGCGATGGTCGTACCTGAATCGTTGTCGCTGTCCCAGGCCCGGCGGATCGCGCTGGCCGCCCAGGGTTTCGCCGACCCCACGCCCGGGGCGGTGCCCAACCGTCGCCACCTGCGCCGGGTGCTGGACCGGCTCGGCCTGCTCCAGATGGACTCGGTGAACGTCCTGCAACGCGCCCACTACCTGCCGCTCTACAGCCGGCTCGGCCCCTATCCGACCGACCTGCTCGACCGGGCCGCCTACCGGCGCCCCCGGGACGTTTTCGAATACTGGGGGCACGAGGCCTCGCTGGTCCGGGTCGACCTCCAGCCGGCGCTGCGCTGGCGGATGGCGGCCGCGCACACCGACGCCTGGGGCGGGATGCGCCGGATCGCCGTCGAGCAGCCGGCGCTGGTCGCCCGGGTTCTCGACGAGGTACGCGCCAGCGGGCCGCTGACCGCCGCCGAGATCGAGCACGACGCCCCGCGCGAGACCGGCAACTGGGGTTGGAACTGGTCGGCGGTGAAGCGGGCCTGCGAGTTTCTCTTCTGGGCCGGCGAGCTGACCGCCGCCGCCCGGAACAGCTCCTTCGCCCGGGTCTACGACGTACCGGAGCGGGTGCTGCCGGCCGACGTGCTGGCCGCACCGACGCCGGAGCCGGCGGAGGCGTACCGCCGGCTGGTCGGGGTCGCGGCCCGCGCGCTCGGGGTGGCGGCCGAGCCCGAGCTGCGGGACTACTTCCGGCTGCCGGTGGCCGGCGCCCGGACGGCGATCGCCGAGCTGGTCGGGGCGGGCGAGCTGCGGCCGGTCACGGTGCAGGGCTGGCGACTGTCGGCCTACCTGCACCGGGACGCCCGGCTGCCCCGGTGGATCCGGGCCAGCACCCTGGTCAGCCCCTTCGACCCGCTGATCTGGGAACGATCCCGCACCGAGCGGCTCTTCGGCTTCAGTTACCGGATCGAGATCTACGTGCCGGCCCCGCAGCGGGTGTACGGCTACTACGTGCTGCCGTTCCTGCTCGGTGACCGGTTCGTCGCCCGGGTCGACCTGAAGGCGGACCGTAAGGCCGGGGTGCTGTTGGTCCCGGCGGCCTGGGCCGAGCCCGGCACCGACCCGGTCGAGACGGCCGGGGCGCTCGCCGCCGAGCTGCGCCGGCTGGCCGGCTGGCTGGGCCTGGGCGCGGTGGCCCCGCCGGTCGGCGGAGACCTCGCCGGGCCGCTCGCCGCCGCCCTCGCCGGCACCCTCGCGGTACGGTGAGACGAGGCGGCCGGCGTCGCGCCGTGCTGACCGGGTGGTGCGGCGGATGCGGTGGCGCTGCCCCGGCTCCGGTGCGTTGTGGCCGGGCGGTGGCGGATGGGTGTGATCGGTGAGGGACGACCGGCGACGGGACGGGCGGGATGACGAGCGTTGACGAGAACCGGCCCGGCGGGCCTGGTCCGGCGGCGGGGGAGTGGGCGGCGGACGGTGCTGCCGGTGGCTGGTCGGCCGGGGACGGTGGCCAGGCGGGTGGCCATCCGCCGACGGGATATCCGGCGCCGGCGTACCACTACGCCGAGCCCGACCGGCTCACCCGGTGGGTCAACCGGTTCCAGGCGCGGGCACCCCGCTGGCTCGCCCCGGTGGCGGCGCTCGGCTGCGTCGCCGGTGCGGTCGGCTTCACTCTCATCACCGATCCGACCCGCAGCGCGCCCGACGCGGCCCCCACCTGCTTTCTCAAGCTGACCACCGGGCTCGACTGTCCCGGCTGCGGCGGTACCCGCGCGTTCTGGTACCTGCTGCACGGCGACCTGCCGGCGGCCGCCCGGCATCACCTGCTCTTCGTCTTCGCGGTGCCGTTCCTGATCTATCTCTACGTCGCCTGGGCCGGTCGGCAGCTCTTCGGCTGGCGGCTCCCGCAGTTGGAGATCACTCCGAGGGCGATCGGGATCTTCCTCGCCGCCTGGGGGGCCTTCTCGGTGCTGCGTAACCTGCCCTGGGCACCCTTCGACGCGTTCTACGTCTGACGGGTCGGGCCGGGGGAGCCGACGCGGTGCAGCGTGCCGTCGGGGTCGACGAAGGCGAACTCGCGCAGGCCGTATGGGGTGTCGTGGACCTCGCCGAGCCGCCCCTCGACTCCTGACTTCGCCCAGATGGTGTGCAGGGCGTCGGCGTCGGAGACATAGAGGTAGACGGCGGCGGCTGTCCGGGCGGGGTCGTGCTCGGCCCACTCGGTGAGGTGCAGGGATACGGAATCGCGCTGCACGAAGCCGTACCGCTCGGTGCCGGAGTAGGGCCGAATGGTGAAGCCGAGTCGCCGGTAGCGGTCGAGCGCGGCGTCCAGGTCGCGCACCGGCACCACCGGGGCGACTCCGTCGAAGGTCACGTTTTCGGCCATCCGGTCCTCCGTCGCAGACACCGCTTGTATGGAAGCCGCCAACTCTATAGTCGTCGCCGAGGCCATCGACCTACTTGTCGAGCACGGCCCGGCGTTGGGCCGCCCACTGGTGGATCGCTTGAAGACAGCACGTCCCAGCCGCCGATCCCGAGTGGGACACCGCCGACCGGTCGCGCGGCGTGCCCAGACGCTCGCATCGGTCAGCGGCGCGCAGCTGGCAGAGATCCACAAGCACTCTCGCATGGCACAGAGTCAGCCGACAGGTACGGCTTCGCGCTCCGTCACCACCGAATGTGAGCCAGGGCCAGTGGTCCGCCGATGCTCCACAACTACCGATCAATCGAACGTTTGGAAATCAAAGAGCCGACCGCTTGCGTGACTCTGGCCTTTCGCGCGTGGCACCAACTAAGGCGTGTTTCATAAGCCGGTCAGAGCCACTCGGTGATGATGGTGATGGTCAGGACGGCTTGGAAGCGGACTGCCAGCTTGTCGTAGCGGGTGGCGACGCCGCGGTGGCGTTTGAGCCGGTTGATGCCGTTTTCGACGGCGTGGCGTAGCCGGTAGAGGTCCTTGTCGAACGTGGGCGGGCGGCCGCCCTTGGAGCCTTTGGCTTTGCGGTGGGCGTCCTGGTCGGTCTTGCTGGGGATGCAGGCCTTGATCCCGCGTGAGCGTAGGTGGGCGCGGTTGCCTCGGCTGGTGTAGGCCTTGTCGGCCAGGACCAGGTCGGGACGGGTGCGGGGTCGGCCGACCCCGAGTCGGGTCACGCGGATGCGGCGCAGGACGGGGATGAACTGCGGGCTGTCGCCACGGTGCCCGGCGGTCACGATCATCGACAGGACCTTCTGTCCCTGTTCGCAGGCCAGGTGGGTCTTGGTGGTCAGCCCGCCGCGTGACCGTCCGAGGGCGTGGTCGGCTGGTTCGTCGTGCACGCCACCGGGCGACTCTTTCTGCAGGTGGCCGTCGGTGCGGGCGCCAGCGGCGTGTTGGTGGGCGCGGCTGGTCATCGAGTCCACGCTCACCGTCCAGGCGATCCGGCCGGCCGCGTCGCCGGCGGCCTGCAACGCGGCCAGGATCCTGTCCCAGGTCCCGTCGCGCTGCCAGCGGCGGAACAGGCCGTAGACGGTGGGCCAGGGCGCGTACTCGGCCGGGACGTCCCGCCATGGGGCGCCGATCCGGATCCGCCACCGGATCCCGTCGATGAGCTGCCGTTTCTCCCACTTCGGCGGCCGACCCGTTCTCGGTGCGGCAGGCAGCAGCGGGGCCAGAACAGCCCACTGCCTGTCGGTCAGGTCATGCCGCCTCGTCACCGCTACGCTGGGCACGAGGTCTCCGGTACGAAGTTCTTGCTTGGTCGCAGAACCAGATACCGGAGACCTCTTCAGTTGTCGATCACCGCCACGCCGTGACCTTGACGCCGCCAGCCCGACTTACGAAACACGCCTTAGAACGTGTGGGTGTTGGCGACTGTGAGGTTGTGGACGGTGGCCTGCTGGACGGTCCAGCGTTCGACTGCGGTGATCTGGACGTAGGTGCCGGCGCTGGTGCGGAGCCATTGGCCGGGTCGCAGGTCGGTGGCGTCGATCCATGTGTCGAGGTCCGGTACCCAGAACGGGTGGCCGTCCGTGCCGGTGACCTCGGCGGTGTCCGGGCCGTCCGTGCCGTCGGCGTGGATGGTGATCTTCACCAGGTGTTTGACGCCGTTGCCCTTGATGGCTGCGGTGACGGTCTCGGCCCGCGTCTCGCCGGTTTCCGGGTCGGTGGCCATGACCCTGTCACCCGGGCGTACCTCCTCGATCGGCGTTGTCGACCCGTCGGCCATGAGTACCCGGGTGCCGGGTACGAAGCTGTTGCTGGGCGAGCACGAGCCACCGTCGGCCTTGCCGGCACCGCCTCCGCCGCTGCTGCCGCCGCTGCTGCGGGCCGAGCCGCTGGAGGATCCACCGGACTTCGCGCCGCTCCCGCCGCCGGACTTCCGGGAGCCTCCGGAGCCGGCGGAGGAGCCCTTCGGGTTCGCCTTGGCCTGGGCGTCCTTCTGGGCTGGGTTGCCGGTTTTCTTCGTGTTGTTCGCCGCGGCGTTGCTCGTCGGGTTGACCTTGTCGGCTGGTTTCTTCTTCGCGGCCTGGGCGGCTCTCTTCGCCCGTTCGATCGCCAGCCTCTTTGCGTTCAGCGCCGCCTGCTCGGCCGCCCGAGCCGCCGCCAGCACCGCCTCGGCGGCCCGTTTCGCCGCCCGCCACGCCTGGATGGCCGATATCGTCCGGTCGATGGCCTTGAGTACCGACGGGATCTTGGCGACCTTCCCCCACGGGATGGCCCCGATGATCAGACTGCCGCAGGCCCACAGGTCGCCGCCGAAGCAGTTGATCGCGTCGTTGATGCCGATGAAGTCCTTCAAGGCGTACCACGCCGCGCCGAGGATCACCGAGACCAGCGAGCGGTTCATGTCGGCCTGCGCCTGCGCGACCTGCGCCGCCGACAGTCCGGCACCGGCCAGGGCCGCCGACAGCTCCGACGGCGTCAACGACACCGACAGCCCCGTCGGGTCCGACAACGTCACCGGGTTGTTGTGCGCGTACGCGTACCCGTTCGCCTGTGCGGGGTCCGTCAGGTCCAGCACCGGATCCGCGGACAGGAACCGCCCCACCACCGGGTCGTACCACCGCGCCCCCAACGGCACGTAGCCCGACGCGTCGTCCCGCACCGCGCCCAGGAAGCCGGCATTGTTCTGCAGGTTGGTGTTGAGCGGGGCCGGACCGCGCAGGTTGCCGAACGGGTCCTGCTTGCGAACCCGGGTCGGCATCGTCCCCTGCAACCCGATCTCCGCATACGGGGTGCCCTGATGATCGGTCGGCACGGCGACGAGCGTCGACCCGGCGCTCGCGGTCGCGGTCGCGTACCGCACCACCGACCCGCCGGGAACGGCGTACGAACGCTGAGCGTTGATCAGCACCCCGCCGCGTCCGACGGTCAACTGCGAGTCGGCGAGGTGCAGGGTCGCCTGCCGACCCTGGACCGTCAGCAGCCGCGCCCCGTCCGGGCCGTAGACATACCGGGTCTCGTCCTGCGCCTCCCAGCGCTGTGCGGCGGCGCTGCTGTTGCAGGCCGCCAACACGATCGGGGTGCCGTTGGCGGTGGCGGCATCCCTGACGGCGAGGCACAACCCGGAGGCGGTGTGCCGGAGCTGGCCGGCGCCGGTGCGTGCCAGCCGCTGTCCGGTCCCGCCATCGCACTTCTGGATCCCGAACGCCGACCCGGCGGTGTTCGCGGCCGGTTGCAGGCACCACTCCGCGTACATCGACATGGTGCCCAGGTTGGGGTCGGACTGGTTCGGGACCGGGGTGAAGCTCCACTTCTGCGCCGGTGTGCCGTTGCACCCGTACAACTGGATCGGTCGGCCCGGCTCGGTGAGGCCGGCGCTGAGGTCGATGCACTTGTCCGCGAGACCGACGTACGCGGTCCTGCCCGGACCACCCTGCCCGGTGATCCGCTCGATCTTCCCGTCGTGCGTCCAGGACAGCGCCTGGTGGTCGCCGCTCTGCAGCGACGTGACGGACCTGGTCTCCCCGGTCAGCTCGTAGAGCCGTTCCGCCACGGCGGTGACCTCGGCGCCCTCCGGCGTGACGTATTCCCTGGTCACCTCGGTCACGGTGCGCGGCTGGCCGCCGTCGGCCCTGCCGTATCCGTACCGGGTGACGGCATCCTTCGCCTGGTCACCGGTGAGGTCCCGCTCCACCAGCCTGGTCCGGTTACCGAGCAGGTCGTACTCGTACTCCTGCCAGTAACCGGAACCGTCCCGTCCGCGGCTCACGGTGCCGCTGCCGCCGGACGGGTCGGCGGTGCAGGATTCCTGGTCCGCGGCCGTCCAGGCGGTGGTCAACTGACCGCGTGCGTCGTACCGGAAGCACTGCCGTTCCTCGATGCCGGTCGACCGCTCGCGGATCGAGGTCACGTTGCCCGCCGCGTCGTAGCCGAAGGAGCGGTGCGAGACGAGGTTGCCGCCGACGAGGGCTTGGTCCTGGGTCTGCTCCCGGTAGATCCGCTGGTCGGTCAGGGCCCCGCTGGCGTCGTCGTAGGAGGCCGTGGTCCAGACCCGGTACGGCTGCGCCCCGAGGGTGGACCGCAACATCTGACCGTACGGCGAGTAGACCGTCTCGGCCCCGTACCAGTCCCGGCCGGAGACCGACAGCGGCAGGCCGTCCCTGGTGTAGCGGACCAGGACCTTCTCGGCGGGGAGGCTGCTCACGGCGGGCAGCGTCATCGACTCCGGCAGCCCGGTGTCGGTGTACGTGTAGTCGTAGGTGTAGGAGGTCCGCAACCCCCACGTGTCGGCGATGGACTGCGGCAGCGTGAGAGTGGTCGACGTCGGCTGGTAGTCGGTGGTGTAGCCGCCGACCGTCTGCGTGTACGGCAGACCGTCGGTGTAGCGGGTGGCGCTCGCGGGCAGACCCTTGCCGCCCGGGGCCGTGTCGTAGCCGTATTCGGCAAGCAGCGGTCCGTTGCCGTCGCCGAGCCGCTGCCGGATCGGGCGGGACAGTTCGTCGTAGCCGTTCCAGACCGTGACCTCACGGGCGTTGGTGACGGTCAGTTGCCGGTCGCGATGGTCGTAGGTGAACCGGCTGGTGCCGGCGTCCGGGTCGGTCGCGGTCACCAGCCGGCCGCGCTGGTCGTAGCTCCAGGTCCACGGGTGGTCCGGGTCGGCCGAGTGTTCCGCCCTGACCAGTTGGCCGCGCGCGTCGTACCGATAGCGCATCGACGTGAACTCGGTCCGTGCGGCGTTGGTGAAGGTGTCCACCCGGCTGGTCCGGCCCAGTGCGTCGGTGTAGAGCCGGTAGGAGGCCGCTCCGTTCGGGTTGACCACTGTGGAGTGGTCCGCCCCGTAGGTGTAGCTGGTGGCCCGTGCCGGCGTCTCGACGCCACGCAGGACCGGCAGCTCTTCCGTCACCCGGCCGAGGCCGTCGTAGGTGTAGCGGGTGGCGTTCGGTATCGCCGTGTCGGCGAGCGGGGTGAACAACTGGCCGATCGGCGATCCGTCGGCGAGGTAGGCGTTGTTGCTCTGCCACACCTCACCGGAGCCGTTGTACAGCGTGTCGGTGATCAGCCGGCCGCCGCCGACCGCCTGCTCCTGGGTCTGCCGTTCCCGGCCCAGGCCGTCGTAGAGGGTGACCGCGCTCTGGATCTGGTTGTCGTGTCCCCGGGTGAAGGTGGTGACGTACGCCGGCTTGCCGACCGGGACGGCGTACTCGGCCCGGAAGTCGGGCACCGCTGCCGCGTTCGGGGTGCGTCCCGGCCCCCACGCCTCGACGAGGCGGCCCAGCGGGTCGTATCTCGCCTCGCTGGTCCGGTCGTTCGGGTCGGTGGTCCTGACCGTGACGGCCCGGCCCGGATCCAGTTCCTGAATCTGCCGGTGCCCGAGCGAGTTCTCCTCGGTGACGCTGAACGCCTGACCGGCCGCCGGGGTGTAGGTGATCCGCGACGTCCTGCCGTCCGGGTCGGTGCGGGAGACCACCCGACCGATCGCGTCGAAGCCGGTGGTGCCGTCGGACTGGAAGCCGGAACCGTCGCCCTTCAGCGACCAGGTCTGGGTGGCGAGCCCGCGAGCGGAGCCGCCGAGGCCGACGTCGTACGCCTGGCCGTCGTAACCGACACGGCTGGCGGCGCTCAGCGTCGTCAGGTTGTCGAAGCTGGCGCTGCCGCAGGTGGTGGGGCTGGTACGCGCCTGCTTGGTGAGGCCGACCAGGTGTCTGTCGAGGCGGTGCAGATATTCCACGAAGACGCAGGACTCGTCGCCGGTCCGGCCGGTGTCGCCGAGGGACTCGATGTGCGTGGGCAGGCCGTGCGTCGGCTCGTAGGTGGTCCTGGTCTCGACGACCCGCTCGGTACGGTCGTCGTCACCGCTGCCGGAGGACTTCGTGTAGGTGGTCTGGCGCGGCTCGGTCACCCGCCAGGCGCGCAGCGGGTCGAGTCCGTCGTCCCGGGTACGGCTGGCGAGCTGGCGGGCCTCCGGGGTGGTGACGCTGCGGGTGAGCCACTCCGTGTCCCCGTCGTCGGCGCTGGCGTAGGTGAGTTCCTCGGCGATCCGGCCGGCGAAGGGCTCCCGGTCCTTGGCGATCTCGACACCGGCGATGTCGCGTACCGACACCGTGTCGCCGAGGCCCTGGAAGTAGCGGGTGACGGACTTGGTCTGCCTGCCGCCGATGTCCGGGTCGTCCGTTCCGCTGACGACGGTGGTCTGCGCGAAGCCGGCGAACTGCGAGTAGGTGCGGGTGGACTTCTTGGTGAACTCCTGCTCGGCGAGTCGCCATCTCGGGTTCTGGTAGGCGTACCGGGTGACGGTGCTGAACGCACCGTCCACGTTGGGGAGTTCCTCGACGGAGTCGATGACGTACTTGTGGAACCAGTCGATCTCCTCCACCCTCGGGTCCGGGTGCCAGAACGCCGGGTAACAGAGCCGGCTGTTGGCCTTCAACGCGGCGGTGTCACCCTTGCCGGGCAGGCCCGTGCCGGTGGCGCAGGCGCCGACGGGCGCCTTGTAGGTGACGACCGTCTCGCCGCCGTACTCGTTGATGACCCGACCCATCCGCAGCCGGGAGAAGCCCGGGCGGTCGTCGCGCCGGACGCGGTTCGGCATGTCCTCGGTGTTCGGCTCGAACCGCACCGGGTTGAGGGCGATCTTCGCGTCGCTGGCGCCGTTGCGGGCGTAACCGGTCCGGGTGATCGATTCCAGCCAGAGAGCGGTGTTGGGGCCGGTCCGCAGGATCGGGAAAGATTGCCGGAGCTGGTATTCGTCCACCACCTGCCGGGCCTGGGTGTCGCTGCGTCGCTGCGCCGACGTGGTGATCTTGTCCAGTCGTTTCCGGGAGAAGAAGGACGGGCCGGCGTTCCAGCACTTCTGGTCGGCGGCACAGCGCAGGTCCGCCGGGGTGTCGTACCAGATCCGGAACCTGCTGGGATCCGTGCTGTTGAAGTTGGCGTCGGTGCAGGTGACGGAGCCCTCGGCAAAGCAGCGCTCGGCCACCGTGAAGTCGACCCGGGCCGGCGCGGGACTGCTGAAGAGGGTCTCCCGCCGCTGTCCGTAGTCGATCCGGGTGAGGTGTCCGCCGCGGTGATAGGCGACCGGGTCCTTGAAGTTGAAGTTCCGGGCGTAGTAGTTGGTCTCCCTGGCCCACCAGAGGGACATCGCGTTGCCGTGGATGTCCTCGACGTAGTCGAGGCTCCACCGCCACGCCTGGGTGCAGCCGGAGCCGGCCCAGTTGCCGGCCTGGTAGCACGCCTCCCCGGGATGGTTGCCGTAGACCGGCACGGTGAGGACGGAGTTGGTGACCGGGTCGTCCTCACCGCTGCCGTGATCCGACCAGCCGGGCAGGCGGTGGCGGCCGAAGTGGTAGCGGGTGCCGTCCCGGGTGGTGACGATCCAGTACTCGCCGTCGGCGTCGCCGTTGGCGAGACCCGTGTCCCGCAGCAGCTCGACCCTGGAGCCGTCGCCGTTCGCGGTGTGCCAGGCATTCTGGTCGCGGTCCCAGACCAGCTCCGTGGTCATGCCGCCGAGGGAGAGGGTGGCGTTGTCGGAACCCCAGCACAGGTCGGCGGTGCGGTGTTCGGAGTTGTTCGCGCCCGGCTTCGTCGAGTCCTGCCGGCAGGTGGCGTAGCTGCGGGTGATCGCCCCCGCGTTGTAGTCCCAGCCGTCCCCGATCCAGGACGCCTGGTTGTTGGTGGCGGAGGTACGGCCGTCCACGGACTGCGAGGAGTATCCCAGGGACACCTTCGGCATGAGCCCGCCGGCGGTCTCCGGCACCTGCACCTGGTAGGAGTAGGTGAACGCGCCGGAGGAGGCGCCCGCGGCCCAGGAACCCGCGGAGAGCAGCGGTGTGGCGGTGTAGTCGCCGGCGGCCGACGACCCGGTGTCCAGTACGCCGATGACGCTCGACCCGGCGTCGGCGGCGCGGGCGTCGGCGGCACCGGCGGCGGGCCCGGCGCCCGCGGATGGTGCGGGTGCGGCGGCGAGCAGCGGGTCGACCGGTACCCGGCCGGTGACGACCCGGCGCGGCGGATCGCCCGCGGCCGCGGTGCCCCTGGCCGGCGCCCCGGCACCAGGGACCAGCTTCACCTCACTGGGCACGGCTCGGGCGGTGGCCGGGACGGCGGGGACGGTTCCGGTCGTCCCCGCGTCGGCGACGGTGGCGCAGTCACCGCTGTCCGGGGCGTCGTAGACGCAGTCGGGCAGCAGCACCACACCGAACCGGTCGGCGGCCTGCGGGCCGTAGAGGTCGGCGAAGGGTGTGTAGTCCACGCTGAGCGCGACCTCGGCCGCCGGATCGGCGGTGGCAGGTGGCGTTATCTTCATGATCAGCCCCGACACGGCGGCGGCCTGCGACGCCTCGGGAGCGGCGAGGTCGACGGTCCAGGTGCCGGCGAGAGCGGCCGGATCGCCGTCCTCCGGGACACCGAGGGCGACGGGCAGGTCGTCAACCGGTCTGCTGCCGCCCGGCTCGACGCCGGTCAGGTCCACGACGCCGCTGTCCTGCTGCCAGGGCGTGACGGCCTGGGGCTGGTATGGGTCCACCGGCACCAGATCGGCGGTGGTCAGGTTCGTCTCGGCGTTCTCGTCCTGGCCGACCCGCTCGGCGGTCGGAAGGTCGGGCAGATCGACCTGGATGTCCTCGCGGCCCATGCCGGGGCCGGGCACCGCCCACGCCGTCGCGGGCAGGCCCGTCGCGACCAGGGTCGTGGAGAGGGCCAGCACCAACGCCGTACGGGCGCGACGCCGCCAGCGGGGACCTTGACCAACCGGGACCCGTCGGCGACCAACCGGGACTCGTCGGCCCTGCCACCGTCGGGACAGCAAACCGGTACCACGCATACGTGTCGACTCCCACCCAGGCGTGCGGACGAAAGGGCGCGGAAAACCGCGAAGGCACGCGCCGGGCGCGGCACGTGCGTGAGCACTCTGCGCCGGCAGGGTCAGCCGCTCAAGGTAACGAGGCGTAATTGGAAGGAAACAGAAGTGATCTTCGCCACCGTATCTCTGCCATCGGACGGTACGGAAACGCTCAACTGCCGCGGAGGCGGTGAACCGTCATGTGTTCCGCATTCCGCTCGGCGGAATGAAATATTTAAGATCAATTCTGACGTAACTCTGTGTCATGTATCGGATGACGTAACGTATTGATAACGGTTACGGGATGGACGAGGTGCCCCGGAGCCGTGCGATCGTGTGCCCGCGTTCTGCCGGCGGCCACCAAGACCGGGCTGCCGGGCCGTGTCGTCCCTGTCCGCTGGCCCCAACGGGAGTAGACCCGCCGTGATCGCGCCCAGCCTGCTCAGACCCTTCGTGCGCACACGTACCAGGCTGATCCTCAGCCTCTGCCTCGTGCTGGCACTCATAGCCGCGCCGCTGCCGTGGTGGCTGGCGGGTGACGAGCCCCGCACGATGGCGGCCCCGGTCGTGCCGGCGCCGATCGCACCCCGGGACGAGCCGGCCGCGATGGCCGAGGCCCTCCGCACCGGCAAGGAGGTGCTCGTAGAGACGGCCACCAGCGCCACCGCACTAACCTGGGCACTTCCGAGCGGCCTGTTCCGCACCAGGATCCACGCCATCCCGCAGCGGGCCAGGAACGCCACGGGACAGTGGTCCCCGATCGACATCACACTGGCGCGCACCGGAGACAGCCCTGGCGGCCTCGATGTACGCCCCAAGAACCCGCCCGTTCCGGTCCGCTTCTCCGGAGGCGGCGCCACCACCGGAGGTACGCCCACCGAATCCGTACTTGCCGAAGTGGAGCTCGACGGGCACACCGTCGCCTACACCTGGCCCGGCGTGCTGCCCAAACCGGTCCTCGACGGCCCGCGCGCCCTCTATCCCGAGGTCCTTCCCGGGGTGGACCTGCTGATGGTGGCTCGGGACGAGGGTGGCTTCGGCCAACTTCTGATCGTCAAGAACCGCGCCACCGCCACGATCGATGCGGTCCGCTCCGTGACCTACGGCCTGCGCTCGGCGACGGCGGTCTTCCGTCACGACCCGACCACCGGCGGCGTCCGGGTCCTCGATCCGACCAGCGGCGGCCACGAGATCGGCTCGATTCCCGCACCTTTCGCCTGGGACTCCGCCGGTCGGGACCCCGGATCCCCGGAGGCATCTACCCGCACCTCGGTGGCGACCTCCGCAGACGTGCTGCGCCTCTCCGGGCTCAGCGGCAACGAACCCGGCGCCCACCAGGCCGCGATGCCTACCCGGCTCGACGGCACCGGCACCGGCACCGGCCGCCTGCACCTCGACGTGGCTGCCACCGGTCTGCTCACCGACGCAGATGTCCGGTTCCCCATCTTTCTCGACCCGACCCTGATCAGCGGCACCCAGGCCTGGGCCACGGTCTACGCCCAGCACCCCAACACCAACACCTACAACGGCACCAACTTCAACTCCGGAACGACGGAGATCCGGGTGGGCTACGAGGAACGGACGCCGCTGCGGACCCGCTCCTTCTGGCGGATGGGCTTCAGCAGCAGCCTCCGGGGCGCTGCGGTCAGCTCGGCCACCTTCAAGGTCCTCAACCACTACTCCTTCAGCTGTACCGCCCGGGAGTTGCAGCTCTGGCTCACCGGTGCCATCTCCTCCGGGACGACGTGGAGCAGGCAACCGAGCTGGACCAGGGAACAGCAACGGAGGACCTTCGCACACGGCTACAACAGCAGTTGCGCCGGCGACTATGTCAGCTTCAACGTCTCGAACGCGGCCGGGCAGGCCACCGCCAACGGCTGGTCGAGCATCACGCTCGGCATGCGGGCCACCAACGAGTCCGACACCGACACCTGGCGCAAGTTCCGCGTCGGCACCGCCGAGCTGACCGTCGACTACAACAGGCCGCCAAGGGAGCCGACCAGCGGCACCACCTCGCCCGGTGGCGCCTGTGTCCCCGGCCCTGGCGCCGGGGCCACCGTCGGCCGGACCAACCTGGTACTCGCGGCAACCGGCAGCGATCCCGACAACAACCTGAGTGGGCTGCGCTTCCGTTTCTGGAAGGACGGCAGCGCGGTGCCGGCGGGCACCCTGGTCACCAGCCTCAGCAGCGGCCGGGGCAGTGTGACGATCCCCTCCACCACCCTCGAGCACGCGGCCTCCTACTCCTGGGACGTACGTGCCGAGGACGCGGCGGGCGCGGTCTCGTCGTACTTCCCGCCCGGCGACGCGCCCTGCCGGATCACCGTCGACGCCACCGCGCCCTCGATCCCGGAGATCAGCAGCGACGTTTTCCGGGAGGCCACTCCGGACGGCGCGACCTGGGCGACGGTCAGGTTCGGCGAGACCGGAGCCATCACCTTCAGCGCCACCGACGCGAGGAAATTCAGCTACTCCTTCGACGGCGTCGGCAGCACGGAGGTGCCGGCCACCGCGGGTGCCGCCACCGTGCCCGCGCTGAAGCCCCGGCACGCCGGCCCCAACAACCTGCACGTCTACGCGTACGACGCGATCGGTAACCGGAGCGACCGCAAGGAGTACCTGTTCTACGTACCGCCCAGGGACATCGCCGACGGACCCGGCGACACCGGGGGCGACGGAATCCCCGATCTGCTCCTGGTGGACTCGACGGGCAACCTGCGTACCTACGCCGGTGACGTGGACGGCGAGATGAACTGGTGGCTCGCCGCCTCGTACGCGGACGATCGGACGCTGAACCCGCCCGGTCACTGGTACGACCCGGCCACCGGCAGGGCCGCCCTGATCACCAAGCATTCCGACACCTACCCCGGTGACGGCGCCACCGACCTCTTCGTCCGCACCCCGGACGACGGCTTCTGGCTCTACCCGGGCGACGGGTACGGCAGCTTCAACACCGACCGCCGGCTGCGGGTCCTGCTGCCGGGAAACAGCCCCGCGCCGTCGACCTGGACCCAGATCAAGGCGGTCGGTGACCTGACCGGCGACGGTCGCCCGGAGCTGGTCCTGCGGGCGGGCACCCAGTTCTGGGCACTGACCGGCTACACGGGGGCGAGCTTTCAGGAGGCGACGCTGATGGAAGGCACCGCGTGGGCCCGTCGGCAGATCGTCAACGTGGCGGACGTGGACCTGGACGGCACTCCGGACCTGCTCTGGCGCGAACTGGACACCGGCCGGATGTTCGTCCGCCATGGACGGCCCGGTCCGACGGCGGGCAGTGTGGACCTGAACTCGCTGAAGACCGCCGCCGCCTCGCGCCAGGGCGACGTCCAGTACGGGAACAGCTGGACCGAGGCGAACGTCAGCATGGTCATCGGCATCCCTGACGTCAACGGAGACCGGGTGCCCGACCTCTGGACCCGGTCCGGAGCCGACGGGCGGATCAATGTCTACCACGCTTCGACCACCGACACCGGTGGCCCGGTGAAGGTCGTGCTGGAGGGGGACTGGAGCAGCGTCAGGGCCTTCGGATGAACCTCCACCGGGCTCGGCCCGCCGGATGCGCGGCGGGCCGAGCCCGGAAACCTGTCGAAAACCCCGGCCGACGTCAACCGATCTTGTACGCCCGGATCACCGTCTGCGTCACCGTGTTCCCGGTGGTGTCGGTGGCGCTCGCCCGCAGCGAGACGTATCCCGGCTCGGCCGGGTGCCGCAGCACCGCCTGCCCCGCCGTCACCTCCGCCGGAGCCCAGCTGACCCCGTCGTCGTACGACACCTCGACCGTCAGCGTCTCGTTGGCGCCGGCTCCCGAATCCGGCTGCGCGGTGACGGCCACCGGGACGGTGCCGGTCTGCCCGGCCGGGGTGCTGTTGTCGTTGTCGACCCGGGGCGAGAAGCGCACTGTCGAGATCGGCAGCCGGACCGGCGTCTCCCCGTCCACGTGTCCGGAGCGGAAGGTCCAGGTCACCCCGACCCGGGTGGAGAGCGTCGCCGGCCCGCCGCGTTCCGCCGTCATGGTCAGCCGGTAGTCGCCGGCCTCCGGCGGCAGCTCCACCGTCCCGTTCACCCCGTCGAGGTCGGCCAGCACCTTGCCGTCGCGCTCCAGGGTTATCCGGCCGGTGGCGATCGACGAGAAACCGGCCCGGCCGACGCCGTCGCCGTAGAGCGGGGCCTGCACGGTGAGGGTGTCGCCGAGCCGGGTCACCCACTGGTGCTCGTACGGCGGCGCCGCCACCGTCGGCCCGAAGACCCCTCGGCTCCACTGCTCCTGGTACGACTGCCCGGCCCGGTACGCCATCGGCGGCGCCACCAGACTCGTCAGGTACGCCTGCTCCGCCCCGGTCCCGGTCGTCTCGTCCACCGACCGGAACCACCGGGCCCGACCGTCGGTGTTGTAGTACTCGATCCTGGTCGACGGCAGAGGGAACGTCATCGCATGCGCGAAGCCGCCCATCACCGACTCCGGCAGCACCGCCCAGCCCAGCTTCCGGCCGCTGCTGCCGGAGGACTCGTGCCCGTGGTCGGCCCGCACGGTCGCCAGCTCGGCGGCGGTCACCTGTCGGGTGAAGCCGCTGGTCATCCGCCCTTCGCCGATCCAACAGAGCAGGTACGCGTACGAGTGGTCCGCCGCGTCGGCCGGGGCGAAGGTGGCGGTGGTCCGCGAGACGAACCCCTCGGCCGCGACGTCCGGCCCGACCCGGCCGATCCGCAGCTTCCCGAAGGTGGCGCCGAGGGTGCCCACCTCGACGGTGCGCCCGGCGGCCAGCACGCTGGTCGCCAGCTCGGCGAAGACCTGCCGGGCGCCACCGGCCGGCACGCTCACCGTGAGCGGCCGGCCGAGCCGGGCATCGAGAACCACGCTCCGGTCACCGTCGACCACCAGCTCCGGCTGGGCGAGCACGCTGGTCGGATAGCTGCCGTCGGCGCCCGGGCTGGTGATCGCGGTGAGGATCGAGTAGCGCCCCTTCGGCACCCGGAGGGTGGCCGTGCCGTCGGGGGTTCCCGGCACCGAGATCGAGTGACGGACGTCCAGCCCGCCGAGCATGCTCAGGTGGCCGTTGGTCGGCTCGCCGGAGTGACCCAGGTGCGAGACGGTGACGTCGTAGCTCTCCACCTCGCGCTCGATCGCTAGCGGGATGGGCACTCCTGCCCCACCGCCGACGACGCTCGCGGTGAGCTGGCCGGTGAGCTGCCCCACCGGGCCGGCGGTGCCGGCCGTGTCGGCGGTGACGGTCACCTCGGCGGAGCCGCCCGCCGGCACGGTGACGCTGCTCGGTTCGACCGTGAACATCCCGGCCGGTACGGCCACACCGTCCGGCGCCGCCGCCCGTACGCCGAGGCGCAGCGTCACCGGCTCGCTGCCCACGTTCTGGTAGCTGACCGTGCGCCGGACCGGTGTGTCGTCCTCGTGCGGCCAGGACTGCCGGCCGAAGCTGAGGCTCGGCGGGTCGGCGCTGACCTCCTGGTCGACCGCCCTGGCCACGTCCAGCCGCCCGGCGCCCTGCGCGAAGACGCCGAGTTCGGGGTCGGGCCGGGCAGCGGCCATCAGCGCGGCCTTCAGGTTGGCCGCCGGCAGCTCCGGTCGCCGCTGTGCCAGGATGGCGGCGGCCCCGGCGACGTGCGGGGCGGCCATCGAGGTGCCGGACATGCTGATGCCGCCGCCCGCCGGTACGTCCGTCCCGGAGTCGATGCTGCGGGCGGCGACGATGTCCAGGCCGGGTGCGGTCAGATCGGGCTTGATGGCACCGTCGCCGAGTCGGGGACCCTGGCTCGAGAAGCCGGCGAGCTGGTCGGACTTGCTGACCGCGCCGACCGCGAGCGCGGCGTCGGCGGTGGCCGGCGAACCGACGGTACTCGCGCCGGGGACGTTGCCGGCGGCAACCACGAAGAGCGTCCCGTGCGCCTCGGTCAGCTCCGCGACGGCCTGCTCCACCGGGTCCACCCCCGGGGCGTCCATTCCGGTCAGGCTCATGTTGACCACCCGCGCGCCGGACTCGGCCGCCCACGCCATGCCGGCGATGATCGCCGACTCGGCGCAGCCGCCGGCCGCGCAGACCTTGCCGTCGAGCAGCCGGGCGCCGGGGGCGACGCCGGTGAACCGGGCCGCGCCGGTGCCGGCCACCGTGGACGCGACGTGGGTACCGTGCCCGACGACGTCCCGGTCGTCCTCGACGTCGTCGGTGAAGTTGTGCTGCCCGGTCACCTGTCCGGCGAGGTCGGGGTGGGTCTCGTCGATGCCGGTGTCCAGCACCGCCACGGTGACTCCGGTGCCGTCGAACCCGGCGGCCCAGGCGGTCGGCGCGCCGACCTGCGGGACGCTCTCGGCGAGGGCGGGATGGCGCAGGCCGTCGAGCCAGACGGTGCGCAGCGGCGCGGCCATGCCGGGCCGGGTCGGCTCCGCCCCGGTCAGGTCGGCCCAGAAGTCGGGCAGTCCGGCCCGGTCCACCGCGATCGCCTGGCCGGCGACCGTGGGCAGGTCGCGGACCAGTCGGGCGCCCGCGCCGACCATCACCCGCTCTCCCTCGTCCCGGGCGTCGGCACCGGCGTACGTGACCAGCAGCGGCAGGTCACCGCGGCGGTCGTAGCCGAACTCCAGCAGGGCGGTGACGTCGAAGAGCCGTTCGTCCAGCCGTCCGCTGCGGAGCAGGGCGAGGGCGTCGGTCGGGATCACGTGCAGCCGGTCGCCGACGCGGCGGGTGAGGAAGCCCATCCCGGTCCGGCCGGGTCCGGCCTCGACGCTCGCCTTGAGATCGGCGGTGACGGTGACCCGGTCACCGGTGATCAGGCTGACGGTCCGGGTGCCGGCGCCGGCCGGCGGATCGGCCGAGGCCGGCTCCACCGGTGTGTGCTGCCCGGTCGCTGCGGGCAGGCCGGTCGCTGCTGGACGGTCGGTGCGGTCCGCCGGCCCGCCGGTCGCGGCCGAGGCCGCCGGCGGTGCCGGTACGCCGAACGCGAGCACCAGGGCGAGACTGGCTACTCCCCGCGTAAGCCTCCTACGTGTATTCATGGTGTGCCTCCCTGGATACCGGTCATACCGGTACGCTCCAGATAGACCGAAGCACACCACCGGGGACAGCGGCAACATAGACGTCCATAGATTGAGATGGTCGCCTGACCGCGCGGCGACCGGCGCCGACCCGGGTGCTTCCGATGGTTACCGACGCTGCTCCGCCGCGCCGGGCCGCGGGCCGCGGGCGTGCGCGGAAAGCTGCCGCAGCACGACGCCGTCCACCCCGAGGACCGCGCCCAGGGCGTGCAGTTCGGCGTCGGTGGGCGTCCGTCGGGCGGTGAGGATCTCCGCAACGGCCGCTGCGGTCAGCCCGGCCCGGACGGCCAGCTCGGTGATGGTGGTCCGACCGAGCTCCGCGTATGTGCAGAGATACTGGGCCAGTGCCCGGTGCGGCAGCGGTGCGGCCGGATCGACGTGCCGGGAGAGCTGCCCGAGCGGACTGCGTTGCCGCCCCTGCAGCGCGGCCGACAGCTCGGCGGCCCGGTCCGGATGGGTGCCGGGCGCCTGGATCAGCAGTATCTGCACCGTCAGGCGGGCGCAGTCGGCGCGCAGGTCCGCGATGTCGATCGCGATGTCGCGGCCGGGCCACACCTTTCCCGAACCGCTGCCGCGCGCGTACTGCCCGGCGGGCTGGTTGGCGTCGGGGCGGGCGTCACCGACCGGTGCGGTGTTCGGAGCACGCCCCCGTACGGGTGCGCGGTGCCGCGCGGGTGCGGACGCGTTACGACCGCGCACCGTCCTGTCCGGACCGACGGGCCCGGCCGGCCCGGTGAAGCCGTCCGAACCGGCGAACCCCGCCGGATCGGCGAGCCGGTCTGGACCGGGCAGCTTGTCGGAAGCGGCGAGCCCGTCCGAGGCGGCGAGTCTGTCCGGAGCGGCGAGTCTGTCCGGAGCGGGAGGCTTGTCCGGAGCGGATCTGTCGGGGCGGGTCGGACCGGATGCCGGTTGGGCGGCGTGCCGGGTGGCGGCCTGGTAGAGGGCGGCTGCCTCGGCCCGGATCCGGTCCCGTGGGGCATGCTCCGGCAGGCAGCGGATGACCATCTCGGTGGTGCGCCATGGCGGTCCGTGCCGGTAGCGGCCGGAGAGGTGCTCGGAGAGGGTCTGCCGGGTGTAGCCGGTCGGCAGGATCGCCCGGGCAGCGGCCGTACGCAGGACTTCCGCCTGTCCGCCGGCCAGTTCCGGACCGGCGACGAGGTGCCGGACGTACAGCGTGTACGCGGCTGCCTCGGCGCTGGCGCAGCGAGCGCGGATCGTGTCGTCGTCGATGCCGGGTGGTCCGGGGGGCATGTCGGTCGTCCTTGCCGGGAGGAGGCGTCTGCGACAGCGGGGAGCCTGTCGGAAACGCGGGGTAGGGCGGCGGTGCTCTTTTCCGACAGTCGACGGGCCGGCGAGAGTAGCTGCGGCTCCTCGCCGGCCCGACCGGCTGGCGGGCGGGCCGTGGTCCTTCGCGCCGGCCGGTCGGCAAGCCCAGGTCGGGGCGGAGGACCACCCTCCGAAGATACTGATCGTGGAAGGTCGATGACAGAATGCCTCATCGTGCCCGACTGTGGGGAGCCGGGTTGCTGATCGTTGCTGCGGCTGCGGCAGCGGCTGTGGCTGCGGCTGCGGCAGCGGCAACGACGAACGCCCGGGCCCGGACCCGAGCCCTCGCCAGGGCCGACTCCCCGCCTCGGCCCCAGTCCCAGCTCCAACCCGGGTTCCGGTCCCGCCCTCGGCACCGCCGCCGGGCCGCCGTGCGCTGGCCGGGTCACCGGTGACGACCGTGGTGATCCCACGGGGACTCGACCGCCAGTTCTGTCTGGTTTATCCCTCCGTGGGGGGATCACGCCGGACGGGCCAGGACGCCCCGCCGAGCCGGTCGGCCGGCGGGGCCGGATGCCAGGGGAGAATCGACGCCGGCAGGGGGTGGCCGGGACGGCCTCGGGGACGACTAGAGTCCCAGGAATGCCGGAGATGGTGGTCCCCCAGGTCAAGGTCATCGCGTGGACGCACTTCGAGCCACCGGAGGACGTGCCGTGGTCGACCGACGCCGACGGAGGCCAGGCGCTGGCCGAGTTCGCCGGCCGGGCCTGCTACCAGTCGTGGCGCAAGCCCAACCCGGCCACCGCGACCAACGCGGGATATCTCGCGCACATTCTGGAGAGCCAACATCTCTCCGTGCTGGAGCACGGCTCGGTGACCTTCTACTTCACCGGCGTGTCGCGCTCGTTCACCCACGAGCTCGTGCGGCACCGGCACTTCTCCTACTCACAGCTCTCCCAGCGGTACGTGCCGGAGCGCGAGGCCGCGATGGTGGAGCCCGCGGTGATCGCCGAGGATCCGGAGCTGCACAAGCGGTTCGTGGCGGCGGGCGAGGCGAGTCTGCGGGCCTACAACGACCTGCTGGAGGGGCTGGAGCAGCGCTTCGCCGACGTCGAGAATCCGACACTGCGCCGAAAGCAGGCCAGGCAGGCCGCCCGGGCGGTGCTACCGAACGCCACCGAGACCCGGATCGTGGTCACCGGCAACTACCGCGCCTGGCGGCACTTCGTGGCGATGCGGGCCACCGAGGGCGCCGACGTGGAGATCCGCGAGCTGGCCGTCGAGTGCCTGCGGCAGCTCCAGCGGGTCGCACCCAACGTCTTCGGCGACTTCACCATCAGTACGCTGCCGGACGGCAGCGAGATCGCCACCAGCCCGTACGCCCAGTTGTCCTGAACCCTTCCCCGCCGGCCGGGCGGCGGCAGTCCGATAGGTTGTTCGCATGACCCACCACCCTGCCAACGCCGACCGGGCGGCACCCCGCCCGTTCGGGCGCCTGCTCACCGCGATGGTGACCCCGTTCGCCGCGGACGGCTCGCTCGATCTCGACGGCGCGGCGCGGCTCGCGGCTCACCTGGTGGAGGAGCAGGGCAACGACGCGCTGGTGGTGAACGGCACCACCGGCGAGTCGCCGACCACCACCGACGCGGAGAAGGAGCGGCTGGTCCGCGCGGTCGTGGAGGCAGTCGGCGACCGGGCCAAGGTGGTCGCCGGGGTCGGCACCAACGACACCCGGCACACCATCGAGCTCGCCGGTGCCGCCGAGAAGGCCGGGGCGCACGGGCTGCTGGTGGTCACGCCGTACTACAACAAGCCACCCCAGGCCGGCCTGATCAGGCACTTCACGGCGGTAGCGGACGCCACCGCCCTGCCGGTGATGCTCTACGACATCCCGCACCGCAGCGGCGTGCCGATCGCCACCGAAACCATGCTGCGCCTCGCCGAGCACGAACGGATCGTCGCGGTCAAGGATGCCAAGGGCGACCTGGTCGCCAGCTCGTCGGTGACCGGCCGGACAGAGCTGGCCTACTACTCCGGCGAGGACGCGTTGACGCTTCCCGCACTCGCGGTCGGTGCGGTCGGCCTGGTGGGCACCTCGACGCACCTGACCGGGGCGTTGACCAAGCAGATGATCGAGGCGTACGAGCGGGGAGCTGCCGGCGAGGCGCTGGCCCTGCACCGGCGGCTGCTGCCGCTCTTCACCGGGATCTTCCGTACCCAGGGCACCATCTTGGTCAAGGCGGCTCTGGCCGCCCGGGGCCTGCCCGCCGGGCCGGTACGCCCGCCGCTGGTCGACGCCACCGCAGACGAGATCACCCAGTTGCGCGCGGACTGCGCCGCAGCAGGTCTGGAGCTGCCGTGATCAGGACCGGAGTTGTAATGATCGGGATCAGCGTCATCGGACGGGAGCGAAGCGGGGCGGCGGTATGAGCCAGCCGGGAGTGGAGCTGGAACTGCCGCCGGAGCTGCCCGAGGGCGGGCTCCGGATCATGCCGCTGGGCGGGCTCGGTGCCATCGGGCGGAACATGACCGTCTTCGAATACGACGGCAAGCTGCTGGTCGTCGACTGCGGGGTGCTCTTCCCCGACGTCGAGCAGCCCGGTGTCGACCTGATCCTGCCGGACTTCACGGCGATCCTGGACCGGCTCGCCGACGTGCAGGCGATCGTGCTCACGCACGGGCACGAGGACCACATCGGCGCCGTGCCCTACCTGCTGGCGCACAAACCGGATATTCCGCTCGTCGGCTCGCAGTTCACCCTCGCCCTGGTCGAGGCGAAGCTTGCCGAGCGGCGGATCGAGCCCTACACGCTGACCGTGCGGGAGGGCGGCCGGGAGCGGCTGGGCCCGTTCGAGTGCGAGTTTTTCGCGGTCAACCACTCGATCCCGGACGCGCTCGCGGTGGCGCTCCGGACCCCGGCCGGCCTGGTACTGCACACCGGCGACTTCAAGATGGACCAGCTCCCGCTGGACGGCCGCATCACCGACCTGGCGGGCTTCGCCCGGCTCGGCGCCGAAGGCGTCGACCTGCTCCTCTCCGACTCGACCAACGCGGAGATCCCCGGCTTCGTCACCCCGGAGCGCGAGATCGGGCCAGTGCTCGACTCGATCTTCGCGAAGGCGCGCGGCCGGATCATCGTCGCCTCGTTCGCCTCGCACGTGCACCGGGTGCAGCAGGTGCTGGACTCCGCCGCGGAACACGGCCGGAAGGTGACCTTCATCGGCCGGTCGATGGTGCGCAACATGGGGATCGCCCGCGACCTCGGGCTGCTCCGGATCGAGCCCGGCCTGGTCGTCGGGCTCGACGAGGCGACCATGCTGCCGCCGGACCAGATCGTGCTGATGTCGACCGGCTCGCAGGGCGAGCCGATGAGCGCGCTGGGCCGGATGGCGACCGGCGATCACCGGCACATCACGGTCGCCCCGGGCGACACGGTGGTGTTGGCCAGCTCGCTGGTGCCGGGCAACGAGACATCGGTCTACCGGGTGATCAACCAGCTGTCCCGGGCCGGCGCGACCGTCATCCACAAGGACGTGGCCAAGGTGCACGTCTCCGGGCACGCCCCGGCCGGCGAGCTGCTCTATCTCCTCAACGTCGTGCGGCCGAGCAACCTGATGCCGGTGCACGGCGAGTGGCGCCACCTGCGGGCGCACGCCCGGCTCGGCATCGAGTCCGGCGTCGCGACCGACCGGGTGGTGCTCTGCGAGGACGGCGACGTCGTGGACCTGGTGGAGGGGCATGCCCGGGTGGTCGGCCACCTCCGGAGCCGGTACGTCTACGTCGACGGCCTCGCCGTCGGCGACGTCGGCGAGTCGCTCCTCACCGAGCGGCGCATCCTGGGCGACGGCGGCTTCATCTCGGCGACCGTGGTGGTCGACTCGGTGACCGGGAAGGTGGTCGGCGGCCCCACCGTCTCCGCCAAGGGCTTCTCCGACGACCCGGAGGCGTTCAGCCCGGTGATTCCGCTGATCACCGAGGCGCTCGGCCGGGCCGCCACCGAGGGGATCACCGACCCGCACCAGTTGCAGCAGATCGTCCGCCGCACGGTCGGGCGCTGGGTGAACGACGCCTACCGACGGCGCCCGATGATCGTTCCCACCGTCGTCGAGGTCTGACACCCCGAACCCAGGCTGTTAGGAAGGGCCCCCGCTACAACAGAAAGCGATAAGAAGGGGCCCTTCCTTCTACGGGTGCGGGGCGCTGTCGGTTCAACCGTTCGGCTGTGAGATTGTCCATTGTTGATCCGTTCATCGTCGGGTGCCCGTCGGCCGTACCTTCCCGCGGGCTGCCCGATGGTGAAGGAGGCGATCGATGGATCGCGGACGCGCGACGCGGAGCCGGCGGAGTACGGCTGCCGGTCGGCGGAGCACGGCACAGCGGCGGGGAATCGCGATCGGCGTGTCCGTGGCGACCGTCGCCGGTCTGGCGGCGGTCACCCTGCCGGCGCTCGCCGAGGATGATCCGCCGCGGCCGGAGCCGGGGTCGGCCGGGCCGTCCCAACAGGTCGTCGACGCGCTGCGCCGGGACCTGTCGCTGACCGAGGCGCAGGCGCGCGCCCGGCTGGACCGGGAGCGGTGGGCCCGGGGGACCAGTCAGCGACTGCGCGCCGAACTCGGCTCCGGGTACGCGGGCACCTGGCTCGCCGCCGACGGCAACCGGCTGATGGTGGCGGTGACCGACGAGGCGGACGCCGAGCGGGTCCGCGGCGCCGGCGCCGAACCGAAGCTGGTCACCCGCAACGCCCGGCAACTCGACACCGTCAAGGCCGGTCTCGACCGGATCGCCGACGAGGCCACCCCGGACGTTGCCGGCTGGTACGTCGACGTGTCGAACAACCGCGTCGTGGTACGCGCCCAGCCCGGCACCGAAACCGCCGTCCGGCAGTTCGTGCGGGCCAGTGGCGCACCGGAGGGCGCGGTCGAGGTGGTCGCCTCGGCGGAGGCCCCGGTGCCGCTGATCGACGTACGCGGCGGCGACCCGTACCTGATCGACGGGCGGGCCCGCTGCTCGATCGGCTTCTCCGTGGTCGGTGGCTTCGTCACCGCCGGCCACTGTGGAGCGCCGGGAGCCACCACCAGCAGCCCGGACGGGGTCGCCCAGGGTGTCGTGGCGGCCTCCTCCTTCCCGGGCGACGACTGGGGCGTGGTGGAGACCAACGACGACTTCGTCCCGCAGCCGGTGGTCAACGACTTCGCCGGCGGCACGGTGAGCGTCGCCGGTGGGCAGGAGGCGCCGGTCGGCAGCTCGGTCTGCCGCTTCGGCTCCACCACCGGGGCACGCTGCGGCGTGATCGAGGCGCTGAACGCCACGGTCGTCTACCCGGAGGGCACGGTCACCGGGCTGACCCGGACGAACGTCTGCGCCGAGCCGGGCGACTCCGGCGGCTCCTGGATGTCCGGCGACCAGGCTCAGGGGGTTACCTCGGGCGGCTCCGGCGACTGCACCGTGGGCGGCACCACCTTCTTCCAGCCGCTGACCGAGATCCTCGAGGTCAACGACCTGACCCTGGTCACCACCGAGGGCCCGCCGGCGCCGCCGTCCGAACCGCCGGCCGCCACCGAGCCGCCGGCGCCGACCGAGCCGCCCGCCGCGACCGAACCGCCGCCCGCCGCGACCGAACCGCCGCCCGCCGCGACCGAACCGCCGCCCGCCGCGACCGAACCGCCGCCCGCCGCGACCGAGCCGCCGGGCCCGCCACCGGGTTCGGAGTGCGCCGGGCACAAGGCGCTGAAGACCGCCACCCTCGGGGCGGGCCGGCGCCAGGTGCAGCCCGCCGGCCGCTACTTCCGGGCCGGGCACGGCCGGCACACCGGCTGTCTGGACGGTCCGGCCAGGGCCAACTTCGACCTGGTACTCCAGAAGTGGAGCCGGGGCGCCTGGCGGACCGTGGCCGTGGCCGCCGGCCCGACCGCCGACGAACGGATCTCGTACGCCGGTACGGCCGGTTTCTACCGCTACCGCGTGGAGTCCCGGCGCGGCTCCGGAGACTACGTGCTCGGCTTCTCGCTGCGCTGAACGTCGTTCCCGGTGCACCGGCACGGCCGGCGGGCTGAGTGTTCGTACCCGGTCCGCCGGCCGCCCGGCTGGGTAGCCTTTGCCGCAGGAGGGCGGCGATGGGTTACCGGCTGTTGGTCACATTGGTCCTGACGCTGCACTTCGGGTTCCTGGCCTACCTGGTGGTCGGCGGGTTTCTCGCCTGGCGCTGGCCGAGGACGATCTGGCTGCACGCCGGTGCGGCGGCCTGGGGCGTGCTGGTGGTCGCCGCCCAACTGACCTGCCCGCTCACCTACCTGGAGCACTGGGCGCGGCGCCGGGCCGGCGAACACGGTGTGGGGCAGGGCTTCATCGACCGCTACATCGAGGGCGTGGTCTATCCCGAGCGGTACGCCGCGCTCGCCCAGGCACTCGTCGCCGTACTGGTGCTGGTCTCCTGGGCCGGCCTCCTCCGTCGGCTCAGGACGACCGCCCTGCCGCGACCACGGAGGCGGCTGTGGTGGCGAGGGTCGCGCTGACCGGTCATGGCCGCCCCGGCGGCCGCCCCGGCAACTCGTCGTCGGGCGGCCGCCACTCGTCGGCGGGCGGTGAATCCGCCGGCAGCGGCACCGGACCGGATGGCCGGCGCTCGGCCAGCCAGCCGGCGATCCGGCCGGACTGGTGGCCCGTCCCGTTGCGGGCGTCGAACCGACCGGCCAGGTCCTCGGCGGTGGCCGTCAACTCCGCACCGAGCGCGGCCACGGTGAGGTCGGCGGCGTGCCGCTGCGCGTACCCGGGACGGTGGACCGGATATCGCGCGAAGCCGTCCGCGCCGGCCAGCCGGCAGAGCAGCGCCCCGGCGGCGGCGAACTCCAGGGCGGATGTCTCGTCGTACGGCTGGTCCAGCGCCGGCAGATGCCGGGCGAGGATCTCCAGTCCGCGTCCGTGGTGGCCGGCCAGGGCACAGAACCGCAGGTGGTCGGCGAGGAAGGGGAAGCCGTCCCGCTCCCGCCGGTGCCGCCGGTAGGGCGCGGACGTGGGCGTCGCCCGCCTCGTCGTACCGGCCCAGCCTCAGGTAGGCCAGCTGGATGGTGCCGAGGGCGCGTTCCGGCTGGTCGGGACAGCAGTATGCGCGAGTGAGCAGCGGTGCGACGATCTCCAGTGCCTCGGTCCAGCAGCCCCAGCCGACCAGCAGGCGTGCCTGGTCGGCCGCCTCGCAGTCGGCGCAGCCGCCGGACTCGTCGACGGCCGCGGCCCGCCATCGCGCCAGCCACCGGCGGGCGGTCGCCTCCGCACCGATGTGGTCGGCGATCCGGCAGCGCAGCGCGTACACCGGACGCCGGCTCTGCCCGGTGGACCCGAGCCGGCGCTCCAGGTCGTCGAGGGCGGCTCCGGTGCGGGCCAGCCCGATGCGGGAGGTGCCGCAGAGCGCCGCCACCGCCGTCCGGTGATGGCGGCGCAGCTGCACGGTCTCCGCCGGGTCGAGCACTCCCGGTGTCCGGTCGGCGGCGGCGAGACACCACTGCACGGCCGGCAGCATCCGCCACGGCTCGACCCGCCGCTTCACCTCGACCAGGGCCAACCGGGCCGCGACGCCGACCCGAACGTCCCCGGCGGCGTCGGCGTACGCGACGATCCGGTCCAGGTCCGCCATCTTGGCCGGGCCGTCCGGCTGGTCTCGGGCGTCGGCCAGCGCGGCGAGCAGCCGGTCGAGGCTCACCTGGCCGTGCAGGTGCGTCGGGTCACCGTGCAGGCGGGTCCGCGTACCGTGCAGGCGGGTCCGCGTACCGTGCAGGCGGGTCCGCGTACCGTGCAGGCGGGTCCGCGTACCGTGCAGGCGGGTCCGCGTACCGTGCAGGCGGGTCCGCGTACCGTGCAGGCGGGTCCGGTCATGGCGGGTCTCCGTTCGCGGGTCGGGGCCGGCCGGACGAGATTTTACTCAGGGTTATGACATGGAGACGGTCGTGCCGCGCCCCGGGTGCGCCGGGTGCCGGCCGGCGGGTGCCGGCGGTGTGAATCTTGAGGTAACTGGCCGGACACGACGCGCAAAGGCGGGGAATCCTCGGCGGACGACGCTAACGTGTGAACTTATGGCGGGCCGTGCCTCCTCTCAGGCGAACCGGCGCCGGAGCGGGTCGACCACCCGGTCCGGCGCCGGTCGGGCAGGCAACACCCGGGGGCGGCAGCCGGCCCGGGGCCGGGCCGCGGCCGCTCGCCGGCCGACCCGGACCAGCCCGGCGGCGTACGTCGGCCGGGCGATCGGCGCGATGTGGATGGGGCTGGCGCACAGCGTCGGCTGGGCCATGCGAGCGGCCGGCCGGCAGGCCGCCACCGCCCGCGACATCGATCCGGAGCACCGCCGCGACGGCGCCGGCCTGTTCCTCCTCGGCCTGGCCATCCTCAGCGCGGTGGCGGTCTGGTTCTCCTCGGCGGGGCCGGTGGGTGGCCGACTCGCCGACACCATCCGGCTCTTCTTCGGTGCGATCTCCATCGTGCTGCCGATCCTGTTGCTGATAGGTTCCGTCCGGCTGATGCGCGCGCCCGCCGAACCGGAATACCGGGGCCGAGGGCTCGTCGGCTGGACGGCGCTGATCGTCGGGACGGCGGCGCTGCTGCACATCGGACAGCGTCCGGTGAACAACGCGGAGCGGGACTTCGCCGGCGGCCTGATCGGGGCCGGGATCGGCGGGCCGCTGGAGCGTGCCGTCAGCGCCTGGGTGGCCGTACCGCTGCTGGTGCTCCTGCTGCTCTTCGGACTGCTGGTGGTGACCGCCACCCCGATCAACAAGATTCCGGAGCGGCTCGGCCTGCTGGCCGGTGCGATGCTGGGCCGGCCGGAGTCCGAGGAGGACGCCGAGGCGGAACCGGAGCGCGGCGCCGAGGGCCGCCGACCGCGCCGCCGCGCCGCACCGCGCCCGGAGCCGCTCGACGACGAGGAACCGGGATACGAGATCGGCTCCCCGGAGCACGAGTCCGTGTCACCGCCACGCCGGTCGGGCAAGGTGCCGGCGGCCCGCAGGGCGCCGGAGCCGCCGGAGCACTCGCCGGTGCCGACCCGGGCGGAGCAGTTGGCGATCACCGGGCTGGCCGGGGACTACGCCCTACCGCCGGGCAACCTGTTGCGCCCCGGTGCCGCGCCGAAGAGTCGTAGCCGGGCCAACGACGAGGTGATCGCCGCGCTGACCGGGGTCTTCGAGCAGTTCGACGTGGACGCGGCGGTGACCGGCTTCACCCGGGGCCCGACCGTCACCCGGTACGAGGTCGAGCTGGGCCACGGCGTGAAGGTGGAGCGGATCACCCAGCTCTCCCGCAACATCGCGTACGCCGTCAAGTCCCCCGACGTGCGGATCCTCAGCCCGATCCCGGGCAAGAGCGCGGTCGGGGTCGAGATCCCGAACAGCGATCGGGAGGACGTGGCCCTCGGCGACGTGCTCCGGTCCCGGGCGGCGACCTCCGACCACCATCCGATGCTGGTGGCGCTCGGCAAGGACATCGAGGGCGGCTTCGTGGTCGCCAACCTGGCCAAGATGCCGCACATCCTCATCGCCGGCGCCACAGGTGCCGGAAAGTCGAGTTGTCTGAACAGCCTTCTCGTCTCCATCCTGACCAGGGCCACCCCCGACGAGGTGCGGCTGTTGCTTATCGACCCGAAGCGGGTCGAGATGAGCAACTACGAGGGGATCCCGCACCTGGTCACCCCGATCGTGACCAATCCGAAGAAGGCGGCGGACTCGCTGGACTGGGTGGTCCGCGAGATGGACATGCGCTACGACGACCTCGCGGCGGCCGGTGTACGCCACATCGACGACTACAACCGCAAGGTACGCGCCGGCCAGATCAAGCCGCCGCCCGGCAGTGAGCGGGAGATCCGGCCGTACCCCTATCTCCTGGTCATCGTCGACGAGTTGGCCGACCTGATGATGGTCGCGCCGCGCGACGTGGAGGATTCGGTCGTCCGGATCACCCAGCTCGCCCGCGCCGCCGGCATCCACCTGGTGCTGGCCACCCAGCGCCCGTCGGTCGACGTGGTGACCGGCCTGATCAAGGCGAACGTCCCCTCCCGACTCGCCTTCGCCACCTCGTCGCTGGCCGACTCCCGGGTCATCCTCGACCAGCCGGGTGCGGAGAAGCTGATCGGCCGGGGCGACGGGCTGTTCCTGCCGATGGGCGCATCCAAGCCGGTACGCATCCAGGGCGCCTGGGTCACCGAGAACGAGATCAACGACATCGTCAAGTTCTGCAAGGACCAGCGGGAGCCGGAGTTCCGGCCCGACGTGCTGACCCCGGCGCAGGACGGCAAGAAGAAGATCGACGAGGAGGTCGGCGACGATCTCGACCTGCTCGTGCAGGCGATCGAACTTGTCGTCACCTCGCAGTTCGGCTCCACCTCGATGCTCCAGCGCAAGCTGCGGGTCGGCTTCGCCAAGGCCGGCCGGCTGATGGACCTGATGGAGACCCGGGGCATCGTCGGGCCCTCCGAGGGCTCCAAGGCACGGGACGTGCTGGTCAAGCCGGACGAGCTGGAGGAGGCGCTGGCGGCCCTCCGGCCGCAGGAGTGACCGGCTGTCCGGGCGAGAGCGACCGGCCCTCCGGCCGCAGGAGTGACCGGCTCACCGGCCTAGGCTGGGCGGATGGCGAGCCTGGATGATCTGGAGCCCGGCCTCGACGCCGTCTCGGCGCTGGTCGATCCGGTCCGGCGGGCGGCGTACCGGGTGGTGGCCGGCGCCGGGACGGAGCCGCTGGGTCGGGACGAGGTGGCCGCCGCACTCGGCATCGGCCGTACCCTCGCCGCCTTCCACCTGGACAAGCTGGTCGACGCGGGGCTGCTGACCGTCACCCTGGCACGCCGGTCCGGACGCTCCGGGCCTGGTGCCGGGCGTCCGGCCAAGCTCTACCGCCGGGCGCCGGGCGAGCACGTCGTCAGCGTGCCGCCCCGGGCGTACCGGACTGGCGCGGAGTTGCTCGCCGAGACCGTGCTGCGGCTCGGCGGGGAGGAGACCCTCTTCGAGGTGGCGAGGGAGCGGGGCCGTACGGCCGGCGCGGCGGTCGCGCCGGGCGCGGATCTGTTGGACGTGTTGCACACCCACGGCTACGCGCCGACGGCGGGCGAGGAGATCGTCCGGTTGCGCAACTGCCCGTTTCACCACCTCGCCGACGAGTTCCCGCCAGCGGTCTGCGGGATGAACCTGGCCCTGCTGGGCGGGCTGCTGGCCGGTGCGGGGCGGCCGGAGTGGCGGGCCAGGCTCGATCCACGGCCGGGGCTCTGTTGCGTGGTGCTGGAGCGCCGCAGGGAGGGCGCCGCCGAGGGCGGCGCGGCGGAGCCGTTGTAAAACCAATCGGGATTGACAAAGAAATCCTCGGCTGCTTCGCTGCGGGGATGGCATACCACCTCGCGCAACTCAACACGGCCCGGCTGCGGGCACCGTTGGACGACCCACTGATGGCGGACTTCGTGGCCGACCTGCCGGCCCTGAACGGGCTCGCTGACGCCTCGCCCGGCTTCGTCTGGCGGCTGCGGGACGATGACGGCGCCGACGCCACCGCGCTGCGCCCGTTCGGGCCTGACCTGCTGGTCAACCTCACGGTCTGGGAGTCCGTGTCGGCGCTGCGGGGCTACGTCTACCGCAGCCCGCACCTGGAGTCGCTGCGCCGCCGCCGGGAGTGGTTCCATCCCGCCGGTGCCGATCCGTACCTGGTGCTCTGGTGGCTGCCCGCAGGTGAGCTGCCCACCCTGGACGAGGCGCGGGCCCGGCTCGACCGGCTCGCCCGCACCGGGCCGACATCGGCGGCCTTCACGCTCCGGCACCCGTTTCCGGCGCCGGTTGCCGGTACGCGCCCGACGCCCACCATCCGGACCGCAGTTGACCTTAATCGTGGTTGAGCTATCAGAATCGGTTGATGACCGTCTTCATCACCGACGCCGAGGTGGCGGCCAGGCTGGACGCCGCAACGGCCGTACGGGCGATCCGGGACGCCCTGCTCGCGGCGCACCGGGGCCGGCTCGTCGCCCCGCCCCGGGTGGCCGCGCCGCTGACCGGAGGCAGGCTGGTCTTCACCGCCGGCCAGCTCGTCGGTGAGTGGTACGGCTTCCGCTCGTACGACACGCTGGGGCATGCCGACGGTGAGCAGGTGGTGGCCCTGCACGAGGCGGGCTCCGGACGGATCCGGGCGGTCGCGGTCGGCGCGGAGATCGGCTCCCGGCTCACCGGGGCGCTCGGTGCGGTGGCCGTCGACTCCCTCGCCCGGCCGGACGCGACCACCCTCGGCGTGATCGGCGCCGGTGGCCAGGCCTGGGCGCAGGTCTCGGCGATCGCGGCGGTACGCCGGCTGCGCGAGGTGACGGTCTTCTGCCGCACCCCTGCCGGTCGGGAGAAGTTCGCGGCCCGGGTCCGGGCCGAGCTGGGTATCCCGGCCCGCCCGGTGCCGACCGGCCCCGAGGCGGTGCGCGGACGCGACCTGGTGGTGCTCGCCACCACCAGCCCCACTCCGGTGATCTCGGCCACCGACCTCAGCCCCGGCAGCCACCTCAACACCGTCGGCCACAAGCAGCTTGGCCGGGCGGAGTTCGGCACCGACCTGCTGGACCGGGCGGAACTGCTGGTCACCGACTCGCTGGCCCAGGCAGGGGCGTACGATCCGCCGATGCTCGCCACCGTCGGGGCGTACGCCGGCCGGCTGCGCTCGCTGGGCGCGGCGCTGGCCGGCACGGTCGCCGGCCGGACCACGGCGGACCAGGTGACGGTCTTCTGCTCGGTCGGCCTGGCCGGCGGCGAGGCGTTCCTGCTCGACCGGCTGACCCGGCCGGGGTGACCCGCGGGGCAGCGCCGTGGCGGGGTCGCCCGGCGCTCCCGGTACCCTCGGATGGTGTCTGCCGCTTCCTCCCCGTCGACCGCCGGCCGCCGGGTCGCGTTGCTCACTCTCGGCTGTGCCCGTAACGAGGTCGACTCGGAGGAGTTGGCCGCCCGGCTGCACGCCGACGGCTGGCAGGTGACCACCGACGGCGAGGGCGCCGACGTGGTGCTGGTCAACACCTGCGGTTTCGTGGAAAAGGCCAAGCAGGACTCGATCCAGACGCTGCTCGCCGCCGCCGACACCGGCGCCAGGGTGGTGGCGGCGGGCTGCATGGCCGAGCGGTACGGCCGGGAACTCGCCGAGGGCATGCCCGAGGCGGCTGCGGTGCTCAGCTTCGACGACTACCCCGACATCTCCGACCGGCTGGACGCGGTGCTGGCCGGCAGGGAGCTGCCCGCGCACGCGCCCCGGGACCGGCGCCAACTGCTGCCGCTGACCCCGGTGGCCCGGCAGGGCGGCGCGGTCGTGCTGCCAGGGCACGGCGACACCGCCGCCCGGCCGGCCGGCGGCACGCTGGTGGCGGACGAACACACCCCCGCGCACCTGCGCCCGGTGCTGCGGCACCGGCTCGACTCCGGCCCGGTCGCCTCGCTGAAGCTCGCCAGCGGCTGCGACCGGCGCTGCGCGTTCTGCGCCATCCCGACGTTCCGCGGTGCCTTCGTCTCGCGTACTCCGGACGAACTGCTGGCCGAGGCGGAGTGGCTGGCCCGTTCGGGAGTCCGGGAACTGGTGCTGGTCAGTGAGAACTCCACCTCCTACGGCAAGGACCTCGGCGACCCCCGGCTGCTGGAGAAGCTGCTGCCGCAGCTCGCCTCGGTCGACGGCATCGTCCGGGTCCGGGCCAGCTACCTCCAGCCGGCGGAGACCCGCCCCGGGCTGGTCGAGGTGATCGCCACCACACCCGGGGTCGCACCCTACTTCGATCTGTCGTTCCAGCACTCCAGCGAGGCGGTGCTGCGCCGGATGCGCCGGTTCGGCTCGACCGGGCGCTTTCTCGACCTGCTCGCGACGGTGCGGGAGTTCACCCCCGACGCCGGGGCGCGGAGCAACGTCATCGTCGGTTTCCCGGGGGAGACCCGGGCGGACGTCAGGGAGCTGGAACGCTTCCTCGTCGCCGCCAGGCTGGACGCGATCGGTGTCTTCGACTACAGCGACGAGGACGGCACCGAGGCCGCCACGCTGCCCGGCAAGGTGCCGGCGGCCACGGTACGGCGGCGCTACGACCGGCTCTGCGCGATCGTCGACGAGATCTGCTCGCAGCGGGCCGAGGAGCGGCTCGGCTCCACGGTCGAGGTGCTGGTCGACTCGGTCGACGGCGGTGTGGTGGAGGGCCGGGCGGCACACCAGGCACCGGAGGTGGACGGCTCGACCACCCTGGTCGCCCCGGTCGCGGGTGGCGGGGTGGAGTTGGGCACGCTACACCCGGGCGACCTGGTCCGGGCCACCGTCACCGGCACCGAGGGCGTGGACCTGGTGGCCGTACCCGAGGAGATCGTTTCGGCGGCGCCGCGTGGGGCACGGTGATCGGGGTGGGCACGACGGCACGATCGGGAAACTGCCGTCGCCGCGCCGGCGCGGGCGACGGGATGCGGTCGTGACCGAGGCGGCGGATCCGGCGGCGGCTGCGGCCGGTGCGCCGGTGCAGGGGCGCACCGGAGCGGGCGTCGGCGCGGGGCGGAGCGGGCCCGAGGCCGGGACGGCCGGAGAGCCGGCTCCGTCCGGCCGGGTCGGCCCGGTCCCGGTGATCAACGCGGCCAACGGGCTGACCGCGCTCAGGCTGGCGCTGGTGCCGGTCTTCGTCGGACTGGTGCTCGCCTCCGGGATGGTGCACTCCGGTTGGCGGGTGGCGGCCTGCCTGACCTTCGTCCTCGCCTCCGTGACGGATCTGGTCGACGGGTGGATCGCGCGCCGCTACGCGCTGGTCACGTCGTTCGGCAAGGTGGCCGACCCGATCGCGGACAAGGCGCTGACCGGCACCGCCCTGATACTACTGTCGTGGTATGACCGTATTCCGTGGTGGATAACCGTACTCATCCTGGTTCGGGAGTTCGGGATCACAATGATGCGCTTCTGGGTGATCCGGTACGGCGTCATCGCGGCCAGCCGGGGCGGCAAGGCCAAGACGGCGGTCCAGATCCTGGCCATCGTCTGGTACCTCTGGCCGGTACCGGCCAGCCTGGCCGGTGTGGGGCCCTGGATCCTCGGCGTCGCCGTCCTGGTGACCGTGGTCACCGGGCTCGACTACGTCGTGCGCGCGCTGCGGCTGCGGCGCTGACCCTCGGGTCCGCCCGGAACCCGGGTGCGACCGGAACCCGGGTGCGATCGGGAGTTCGGTCCGGGCGGAAATTGAGGAGGATCGGATGGAGGATGCCGCGCGGGCGGCCGACACCTCAGCCGCGGCTGTCGTGCACGCCCTTGCCGACCAGCGCGCCACCCTGGCGGTGGTCGAGTCGCTCACCGGTGGCCTGCTGGCCGCGACGATCGTCGACATCGCCGGGGTCAGCAGCGTGTTCCGGGGCGGTCTGGTGGCGTACTCGACCGAGTTGAAGGCGTCGCTGGTGGGCGTACCGGAGGAACTCCTCGCCAGCCGGGGCCCGGTCGACCCGGACGTGGCGGTGGCGCTGGCCGAGGGTGGCCGGGCACGCTGCGGCGCGGACTGGTGCCTCTCCACCACCGGGGTCGCCGGCCCGGAGCCGCAGGACGGCAAGCCGGTCGGGTTGGTCTACGTGGCCGCGGCGGGGCCGCCGGGCACCGTCGTGCGGCGGCTCGACCTCTCCGGCAACCGCCTGCGGATCAGGATCGGTGCGGTGGCGGGGGCGCTGCGGCTGCTCGCCGACCGGCTGCACGCGGAGGCCGGCGAGAGCCCGGTCGGCGGTGCACGCTGATCCACGGGCGACCCCGGCGGGTGGCGGTCGAGCTGCGGCCGGGTGACCGGCGGGAAATATCGGACCGCCGGGGCGGGATGTCGTCGGCGGCCGCACCGGGTACGGTTGCGGGAAGGCTCGGGCGGTTGACGTCGCGGTCCCACCACCACGGCTGTGGCGGGTGGATCTCGCCGTAGTGCGGCGGGGGCGGGTGGCGGCGACGGTCCGATGTGCCGGAAGTGGCCTGAGCCCGCGACACGGGAGGTGCGATGGTCCTGCTACGTCGGGTGATCGGTGACGCGCTACGGGCGCGCCGGCAGGGACAGCACCGGACCCTGCGCGAGGTCTCCTCCGCCGCCAACGTCAGTCTGGGCTACCTCTCCGAGATCGAGCGAGGGCAGAAGGAAGCATCGAGCGAGCTGCTGGCGGCCATCTGCGACGCCCTCGGTGCCCGCCTCTCCGAGCTGCTCCGTGACGTCAGCGACACCGTCGAAGTGGCCGAAGGGCTGCCGCGGGTGCTGGTGCCGGCCCAGGAGGGGCCGGCGACCGGGCGGGACGCCGCCACGCCTGCCGAGACCAACGGGCGCGAGACAGCGGAACCGCTGGCCGCCGAACCGCTGACCGCCGAACCGGTGCGGCAGCCGGCCGGGGCCGAGCCGCTCCGACAGGCGGCAGGTGCGGAGCCGGCCCAGGCGGAGCCGGCCCAGGTCCAGCCCGCCGTCCAGCCGGCCCAGGCGCGGCCGGCGCGGGCGGACGCGTCGCTGCACCGACCGGCGCTGACCGACCGGACCCTGCGCACCCTCGCCGAGCCGGGCGTCTCCCACCAGCTCGGCACCGAGCCGGTGCGGCAGATCGCGACCGATGGCACCGTATCCGTGACGGTACGGCAGGAATCCCCCCTCAAGGCGACGCTGCGGGCAACCCGCCGGATCCAGCCGGGCGGCGACGCCGAGCGGGCTGCCAGCTCCGAGCGGGACGTCGTCTGCGTCGGCTGAGTCCGCGCCGGCTGACGGCGCGGGCCGGCTGACGGCGCGGGCCGGTCGCTCGGCCGGCCGGCCCGTAACCGGTCATCGACGACCCGAAGCTCCTGTTACGGATCGTCGGCGAGCCGAAGGTGTGGCTCGCCCGGGGCCTACCGCGTTACGGTGGGCCCCTAGCGGCATATCCGGTGGATATCCCCCTGAGGTCGTATGCCGGAGTGGCGCGATCCTGGGACGATGGAGATCCTGTCGTGCGGGCGCCTTTCCGGGCCGGCCGACACGGTCACCGGAATGATGACACTGAGGGGATACCGGGACATGGCGAACCCGTTCGTCAAGGGCTGGCGCTACATGATGGCGCTCTTCGGCGCCAAGATCGATGAGTACGCCGATCCCAAGGTGCAGATCCAGCAGGCCATCGAGGAGGCGCAGCGCCAACACCAGGCGCTGGTCCAGCAGGCGGCGGCCGTCATCGGCAACCAGCGCCAGCTCGAGATGCGGCTGTCCCGGCAGATGTCCGAGGTCGAGCGCCTGCAGGGGATGGCGCGCCAGGCCCTGGTGCTCGCCGACCGGGCCCGCGGGGCCGGCGACGAGGCCGAGGCCAACAAGTACGAGCAGACCGCGCAGACCGTCGCCACCCAGCTCGTCGCCGCCGAGCAGTCGACCGAGGATCTCAAGACGCTGCACGACCAGGCGATCGGTGCCGCGGCCCAGGCGCGCCGGGCGGTCGAGAACAACTCGATGATCCTCCAGCAGAAGCTCGCCGAGCGGGCCAAGCTGCTCAGCCAGCTCGAGCAGGCCAAGATGCAGGAGAGCGTGGCCCGCTCGCTGGAGTCGATGTCCGCGCTCGCCGCGCCCCGCAACACCCCCTCGCTCGACGAGGTGCGGGACCGGATCGAGCAGCGCTACGCCAACGCGATGGGCCGGGCCGAGCTGGCCGGCAACTCCGTCGAGGGCCGGATGCTGGAGATCCAGAAGTCCACCCTCGACCTGGCGGGCGCCTCCCGGCTGGAGCAGATCCGCTCCAGCATGGCCGGGGAGAAACTGGGTGGCACGGCCAGCCCGGCTGTCGAACCGGCAGCTCCGGCGGCGGACCCGGCCGGTGTGGCGCGGCTCGACGAGATCCGCGCCAGCCTCGGCCGGGACAAGCAGGCCGGCGGCGGGAGCAGCACGGCCAGCTGAGCCGGCCGATCCGCGAACAGGGCCACGGTAGGGGCAGTGGAGCCGCCGGTCGGACCGGCGGCGGTGGGGGAGTGAGGTCGAGATGGCGGATCTGCGTACCCGCCACCTGCGCCGGCTGCGCGGCCTGCGCCGGTCGGCACGCCGGTGGAGCGTACTCGCGGGCGGGCTCGGTGGAGCGGCCGCGATCCTCACCCCGTACCAGGGGCTCGGGCTGCCGGACGCGTTCTGGGCGGCGGCGGCCGGTGGTTCGGTCGCGCTGGCGGCCTGGCGCTGGGTGGACCTGCGGGCGCTGGCGGCGCAGCCGGTGCCACCGCCGCCGGAGCCGGTGACGCCGGACCAGGTCCGCGCCCGGCTGGTCGCCGCCGTAGAGCGACTGCCCGCCGGGCGTGAGGCGCTGGCGGAGGTACGCCGGCAGCGCACCCGGATGGCGCTGCGCGGCTCTGCCGCGTCCGGCCCGTGGGGGCGGCTGGACCGGGCCGCCACGACGATGGCGGGGCTGGCCGAACGGTTGACCGGCCCGGCCGGTCCGGCGGTGCTGGAGGCGGCCGTGGCGGAGCGTTCCCTCCGCGACCTGGCCGAACGGGTGGCCACTGTGGAGAGTGCGGTGCGGGTCGCCCCCGCCGACACCCGACCCGATCTGGAGGCCGCGCACCGGCACCTCTCGGCGCAGCTCGACAGCGGTGTGGGGGCGTACGAACGGCTGGTCGCGGCGGCGGCGAGCTTCGTCGCCGAGGACGGCCGGGAGTACGACGGCTACTCCTCGGTGGACCGGCTCACCGAGGCGACCGATCTGCTCCGGGGCGTGGCCGGCGGCCTGGCGGACCTGCGGTCCCGGACCGGCCCGACCCAGGCGATGTCCTGACAGGTGCGACCTGCCGGTCCGGGCGACCTGCCGGTCCGGGCGACCTGCCGGTCCGGGCGACCTGCCGGTCCGGGCGACCTGCCGGTCCGGGCGTCAGCCCGGGATACGGATCGAGACCGGCGGGCCGACCGTCGACGTCCCGGCGGCGTTGCCGGCCTGGATGCGGTAGTGGTAGATGACGCCGCCGGTCAGGCCGGTGTCGGTGAAGGAGCGGGAACCACCCGGGATCGACGCCGTCACCACGCCGGTGGCGAAACCGGGGTCGGTGGCGCGGTGCAGGACGAAGCCGCCGACCACGTCGGTGAGCGGGACCGTCCAGCGCAGCGTCACGCTGGTGCCGCCGACCTGCCCCGCCGGGCCGTCGAGCGCGGCGCGCAGGTCGGTGGGGGTGGCCGGCAGCGCGGGTGTGATCACCGTGGAGACGTTCGACCAGGGTGACGAGGCGCCCCGGTAGCAGGTACGGACTCGGTAGTAGTAGGTGGTGTCCGGCGAGATCCGGGTGTCCGGGGCGGCACCGGTGACCGGGACGGTGCTGGTGACCAGCCCGCTGGTGAAGGTCGGATTGGTGGCCCGTTGCAGGTCCACGGTGGTGGCGAAGGACCGGTTGACCCAGCCCCGGTTGACCCGCAGCGGGGGCCCGCTCGCCACCGTGGCGACCAGCCCGGTCGGTGCCCGCAACTGCACCACCGCACTGGTGGTGTTCGACCACGCCGAATGGGCGACACCGTTCTCCGCCCGTACCCGGTAGTGGTAGGTGACCCCGGGGGTGACGGTCGAGTCGACGTACCGGTTGTCGGCGGCGGGGACGGGACAGGTGTGCAGGTCCCGGGTGAAGCCGAGATCGGTGGCGCGCTGCACCACGCTGCGGGTGGCCGGGGGCGCCGGTGCGGTGGTGCCGGCCGGCGACCGGGTGTTGTTCGTCCAGGCCAGCACGATCGCCGGCAACACCGTCGCCGAGCCCGGTTCCGGCCTCGCGGCGAGTCCGGTGGGCGCCGCCGGGGAGCAGCGCAGCACCATCGGCCTGGCCATCTGGAAGTCGGCGTGGCCGAGGAGTTGGCAGTGCCAGGCGTACTCCCAGCCGAAGTTCCGCTCCCGGTTGGTCACCGCCGCCGGCTCGCCGGTCTCCGGGTCCACCTGGGTGTATCCCTCCGCCGTTCCGGCCGGTCGGGTGGGGTCGGGCAGCCGGACGCTGTCCGGGACGGTGAACGGTAGCGGCCCCGGCAGGGTCGGCCGGATCGCCACGATCGTCGTCTCGAACGGGTTCATCCGGACGGTCTCCTTCCAGCCGACCTCGTTCGGCTCCGGCGGCTTGATCGCACCGTCCCGGCCGACCCGGTTGACGAGCTGGACGGTGACGTGGTGGAAGTGGATCGCCTGGGTGTCCATCCCGTTGTGGGTGATTTTCCAGAGCTGGGTGTTGTCCCCGGGGGAGCCGACGGGGACGGCCGGGTCGGACGGGAGCAGCACCTCGGTCGGCGGGTCGACGGGTGACAGCGGGATGGTGGTCTGGACCAGCGCGCTGGTCTTGGGCAACTCGGTGCCGAGCAGAAAAGTCGTGCGGCCGTACTCGGGGTCGAACTCGGCGACGATCGCCTTGGGCAGCAGCGGCAGGGTCACCGGCGCCGTGCCGCCGTACGGGGTGAAGGTGATCGAGGTCTCTTCGACCGGCACGTACGTGTTCCGGGTCGTACCGGTGCCGAACGCCGCGTCGTACGCGTTCTGCGGCACGATCGGTGGCGGCTGGCTCTTCCCGTACGCCGGGGGGAGCCTGACCCGGAGCCGGTCGAGGTCGAACGGCGGTGCCGGCGCGCCGACCACCTGGATCTGCATCAGCGTCCGGGTGTTCGGGCCGTAACCGGGGCGGGTGGTCGGCGGCCCGCCCGACGGGGTCCGGTCCGGGGCGCCGGTGTAGTGGTCGTAGCGCGGGTCGAAGCCCGGCATCGGCGCCGGGCAGTCGTTGTAGAGGATCAGGTTCGACCCGGGCGGTACGGAGGAGAAGTCCACGATCACGTCGGCGCGTTCGCCGGGGGCGAGCAGCAGGGCGTGCTCGGTAACGTTGAGCACCGTGACGTCCCGCCGGTTGTACTGGTAGTTGATCGGCTGGCTCGGCAGCACCGCCACCGCCGGCAGCAGGCCGCCCTCCGAACCGATCTGGATCCAGTCCGGTCCGGCCGCGCCCGGGTCGGGCACCCCGCCGCACCGGCCGTCCGTCGGCCATCCCGGCGGGAAGTCGGGGTTCGGCCGGGCCGCCACCGTCGGCACCTCGCCCGCGTCGCCGCAGCGCAGCGTGCCGTCCGGATGCCACATCGGTTCGTGTGCGGCCGCGTAGTAGAGCTGGAGGTTCAGGCTCCGGTCGTTGCAGGCGTTGAGGATCCGGAACCGGTACGCCGCCGGCCGCAGCCGCAAATAGGGATAGGCGGCCCCGTTGACCAGCGGGGTGTCGCCGAAGGCGTCCGGCACCGCCGACGGGGTGGGCGTGCCGGGCTGCACCGGCGGCTCCCAGGGCCGGGTGGCCGGGTCGTGGTGCGGGTTCGGCGTCGCGCCGTGCGTGATCCCGGTGACCGGCGGCCAGAACCACGGACCGTAGTCCCACCGGCCCATCGGGTTCGTGCCGGACTCGTTGTAGGGATTCTGGTTCGGCATGTAGACGTGCGGGAACCAGAGGCTGCCCAGGCCGCCCCAGCGCGCCACGTCCCACGTCGGGTCCTCGGCGGCGAGCTGGGTGTGGCCGGGCACGAACGTCTTGTCCTGGACAGCCAGCACGATCTCCTCGGCCGGCAGCACCCCGTCGTCGACGAGCTGCCGCTGCACCGGGTCGTCCAGCCGGTAGAGGGCGAGCTGCCCGGAGTAGACGGTCAGCCGGGCGATCCCGTCGGACTGGTCGTGCCACCAGAGCAGCCGACCGCTCTGCTGGTTGGGATAGTAGGCGGTGGTCGCCCCGGCGCCGGGCCGGGGCATGTCCGGCACGTTCGCGTGGCCGGCGCCGCGCGGATACGGTGTCGACTCCCTGGCCGGGGTGGTCCACTGGGTCGGGCCGCCGTTGCTGATCCACGGTGTGCAGCCGCCGTGCAGGTGCACGGCGGAACGGTTCTGCGGATAGTGCTCGGCGTCGCCGAGCGGGCCGGTGCCGGCGCCCCGGATCGTCGTGTCGACCGGCAGGAAGAGCGCGCCCGCCTCGCCCACCGGCAACTGGTTGACGTACTTGACCCGGACGGGGCGGTCCCGCTGGGCCAGGATCAGCGGCCCGAGGTGGTACGGCCGGCTCGGCGGGTGCACGGTGTTGTGCCCGGTGGCGTCGGTGCCGTTGTTGACCTGTCGGTAGCCGCGCAGCCGCGTCGGGGGCAGGTCGGGGTGGAGTTGCTGGCGGTACTCCTGCACGCCGATCTCGTAGTAGTCGCAGCCGGGGTAGGTGATGGTGTCCGGCACCGCGATCGGGATGAGATTGCCCAGCTCGTTGGCGGTGTCGCCGGTCCGGGGCAGCGAGGTGACGAACTTGCGCATCCCGGTGCCCGCCGCCACCCGCCCGTCGGCGTCGCAGACCGGCAGCGGGCTGTGCGCGAAGTTCGGCACGAAACCGAAGTAGTCCGGTGGGGACGTCGGGTCCAGGGCGACCGTCGGCAGCGGATCCACGCCGGTCCGGGCGGCCGGCACCACCGTACCCCGGGCCTGGCCGGTGCCGGCCCCGGCGGCGACCTCGCCCCCTCGCCCGGCCCGCTCCGCCCGGGCCGCCCGGCTTGCCGCGAACCTCTTGAACATGACCGCACCCCTTTCCGGGAGATCAGCTCGACCGGATCGCTCCGTCCGTCAGCACCGGATCCCGCTTCCGCGCGACCGGGTCCGCCCGACCCCGGCTTCCGCCCGGCGAGCTGCTGACGATCCGTAAGCAGTCAACCGCCTACGGCCAGTGTTGGATACGGTGGCCAGCTCGGGGGGAGCGTTCCGAGTTCGGATTGGCACGCCGCGCCACCGCCGAGGGCAGTGACCGAGAGTGGGGCCGCCCGGCTCCGCCGGCGGGGTGTCAGGGTGTGCGGCGGCCAGGGCTGGTGGGGACCCGGTGGCCGGGTTCGGGCTGGCAGACCGGACACCAGTAGGTGACCCGTTCGCCCTGGTCCCGCTTGCGGATCGTCGCGCCGCACCGGCGGCACGGCTCGGCCCGCCGGCCGTAGACGTAGCTGGTCCGTCCCCGGTGCAGCGACCCGGTTGTGCTCTGCGTCCACCGCCCCCGGTTCGCCATCAGCAGGCGGTGTGCCAGCGCCACCATGCCGGGCAGATCGGGTACGTCCCGGACCGGCGTCCACGGCGAGACACCGCGCAGGAACAGCAGCTCGGATTTGTAGAGGTTGCCGATGCCGGCAAGATTGGTCTGGTCGAGCAGGGCCTCGGCGATCTCCCGGGCCGGCCGGGCGGCGAGCCGGCGGACCGCCTCGGCCGGGTCCCAGTCCGCACCGAGGAGGTCCGGCCCGAGGTGGCCGACCAGCGACGGTTCCTCGGCGGTCGGGAGCAGCGCGAGATCGTGCAGGTGGTAGCCGACCGCCACCGCACCGGCGGTACGCAGCACCACCCGGATGGTGTGCGCCGGTCGGGCCGCCCAGCGCTCCCCCGGGGCGTACGTCCGCCAGGCCCCGTCCATCCGGAGGTGGGAGTGCAGGGTGACGGCTGCCTCGCCGTCTGCAGTACGCAGCCGGAGCAGCAGGTGTTTGCCCCGGGCGGCGGATTCGGCCACGGTCGCACCGGCCAGGTCGGCGGTGGCGAGCTGTGGTACCCGGAACTCGGTGGCGGTCAACCGGTCACCGGCCAGGGCGCGGTGCAGCGCACGAGCGGTGTTCCACACGGTGTCGCCTTCGGGCACCCGTCCATCCTCCTCCAGCCGTACGGCTGCGGCGACGAGACGTGCGGGCCGGTCTGGCGATGAGGGGCAGGTGGGTGGCGGCGTGGTGGCGCTGGGCCGCCCTACCGCCGCCCACCCGGAGTCAGGGCAACTCCTCGGGACGGGCCTGGCGGACGGCGTCCTGGTAACGCGGGTGGCTCGCGCCGTAGATGGCGTAGTTGAGCCGGGCGTCTGACAGGCTCAGGTCACCGTTGGGGCCGCCCCGGGCGGTGCCGGCATTCTGGTCGGTGGAACCGTCTTCGGTCCAGAAACAGACCGGGCAGGTGCCGCCACCGGTCCGGTGCGCACAGCACGGACAGGCGGCGACGTCGATCGAGTGTTTCCCCACACCCGTAAGCATTTCACAGCCGCCCACCACGGGCACAGTAGACAGTTTTGCCATCCTGCGTCATCCCGCCGGCCGACGCCGGCTCCCGCGATGCCGGGCATCACGCCCAAACGCACCATGCCGCCCAGCATGCTCCAGCAGGAGCACGTCGTGCTTCCCGGACTCCAGCAGGAGCACGTCGTGCTTCCCGGACTCCAGCAGGAGCACGTCGTGCTTCCCGGACTCCAGCAGGAGCACGTCGTGCTTCCCGGACTCCAGCAGGAGCACGCCGTGCTCCCATCACTCCAACCGCAGCACGTCGCCCGGTGCGACGCCGAGCAGTTCGTCGGCGCGGCCACCGTTGACCGCGACCGCCACGTGGTCCGCCGAGTCCGGGTAGACGACGAGGCCGCCGGGCGGCGCATCCCCGAAGGTGCCGCCCCGCACCGCCCGTACCCCTGCTCCCCGCACCGCCCGTACCCCGGTGTCCCGCGCCGCCCGTACCCCTGCTCCCCGCACCGCCCGTACCCCGGTGTCCCGCGCCGCCCGTTCCCCGGCCTCCCCGGTCGCCTGCGCCCCACTCTCCGGAACCGTCGACGCGATCCGGAGCGCCGTGGGCAGCCGCCGCAGTGCGGAACCGGGCGCGGCGAGCTGGACGTTGCCGAAGTGGTCGACGGCCAGTACCTCCGCTTCCAGCCAGCCGGCCCCCTCGGCGACGACCGGCTCGGCCAGCGTGACCAGGGTGGCCGGGTCGACCGCCGGCCCGGCGTCGGTCAGCGGCGCCCCGAGCGCGAACCGGGCGCCGGCCGGGGCGAAGACGTCCCGGCCGTGGAAGGTGCGGGACGGGTTGGGGAACCACGTCGTACTGGTCAGCTCCACCGCCCCGGTGATCCCGCCGAGCACCGCCGCGGCCCGGGGAAGCAGTCCGTTGTCCGGACCGACCAGCAGGCCACCGGGCGTGGCCAGCGCGACACCGCGCCGCGCCGTGCCCACTCCCGGATCGACCACTGCCACGTGTACGGCCGGCGGCAGATAGCCGACGGTCTGGGACAGCACCGTGGCGCCCCGGGCGACGTCCCCGGGCGGGACCAGATGGCTGACGTCGATCATCCGGACCTCCGGCGCGATCCGGCCGACCGCACCGTGGCAGGCCGCCACGAAGCCGTCGGAGAGGCCGTAGTCGGTGGTGAGGCTGAGCCATGCGTAACCGGGCACAGCCGGAGATTAACCTGCGGGTATGCGCTTGTGTATCTTCACCGAACCTCAGCAGGGTGCGAGCTACCAGGATCTGCTCCGGATCGCCCGGCACACCGAGGAGTGCGGGTTCGACGGGTTCTTCCGCTCCGACCACTACCTCACGATGGGCGGCACCGGCTTGCCCGGCCCGACGGACGCCTGGTTGACCCTGGCCGCCCTGGCGGTGCAGACCTCCCGGGTCCGGCTCGGCACCCTGGTCACGTCGGGAACCTTCCGGCTCCCCGGTCCGCTGGCGATCGGGGTCGCCCAGGTGGACGCGATGAGCGGCGGCCGGGTCGAACTCGGACTTGGCACCGGCTGGTTCGAGGCCGAACACCAGGCGTACGGGATTCCGTTCCCGCCGGCCGCCGAGCGGTTCGCCCGGCTCACCGAGCAGCTCGAGGTGATCACCGGGCTCTGGGGCACCCCGGTCGGTGACACCTTCGACTACCCGGGCACCTACTACCAGCTCGCCGGCTCACCCGCGCTGCCGAAGCCGGTGCAGTCGCCGGGTGTGCCGGTGATCGTCGGTGGCAAGGGACTACGGCGTACCCCGAAGCTGGCCGCCCGGTTCGCCGACGAGTTCAACGTGCCGTTCAGCAGCGCCGACGAGGTGGCCCGCAGCTATGCGGCGGTGGCCGAGGCCTGCGAGCGGACCGGGCGGGAGACGTCGGGGCGCGGCCCGCTGGTGCTCTCCGCCGCGCTGGCCGTGCTCTGCGGGCGTACCGACGCCGAGGTGCGCCGCCGCGCGGAGGCGATCGGCCGCGATCCGGAGGAGATGCGCACCGGATACGGCGTCGCCGGTACGCCGCAGCAGGTCGTCGAGCAGATCCAGGCGTACGCCGCGCACGGCGCCGGCCGGATCTTCCTCCAGGTGCTCGACATCGACGACCTGGACCATCTCGATCTGATCGCCGCCGAGGTGGCACCCCGGCTCTGAGCCGTTGGGAAGGGGCCCTTCTACAACAGAAAACGATAAGCGGGGGCCCTTCCTTACACGTCAGCCGCGTAGGCGTAGCCCGCGCGGGGTGGTCCGGAAGCCGGCGGCGGTGAGCGCGTTTCGCAGCGGTGAGGCATGCACCGAGGCGCCGTCGGCGCGTTCCACCGCGAGCGCGCCGAGCGCGCCGGAACTGACCGCCGAGGCGAGAGCCCGGGCGGCGGCGTCCAGCGCCTCGCCGTCGTCGGAGAACGAGAGAAGGGTCCGGCCGCCGCGCTCGACGTAGAGCACCAGCTCGCCGCCGACCAGCACCACCAGCGCGCCGGCCTTGCGCCCGGCCCGGTGCCCGGTCGCCGCCGCGCCGGCACCGGGTTCGGCGGCACCGTCCCCGGAGTCGACCACCCGGGCCGGCCAGGGCAGCGCCGCGCCGTACGGGTTCGCCGGATCGGTGGCGGCGAGCACCCGGGCGCCGCCGGACCGGCGGCGCAACTCCTCCGGCTCGGCGAGCGCCCGCAGCCGGTCCACCGCACCGGGCACCGCGAACTGCGCCGCGCCCAGCCCTTCCACGAAGTAGCCGCGGCGGGCCGCGCCGCGCTCCTCCAGCGCCGAGAGGACCGGATAGACCGCCGCGAAGCCGCCGGAGACCCCCTCGGCGACCACCGCCCCCCGGGTGACCACACCGTGCCGCTCCAGCAGCACGTCGGCGAGGGCGGCGGCCCGGCGCGTCGGGTCGGTGTCGCGGGCGGGAAGCCGCGACCAGCGCCCGGCGACCGTCGGTGCCCCGCCCCGGGCCGGCAGCGTCGGGCGGCCCGGTCGCCGGTAGCGGGTCCGGGGTGTGCTGGCACGCGGCCGATGCGCACCCCCGCCGCCGAGTACGGCGCGCAGCGGCGCGAGCGTGTCGTTGGTCAGCCAGCCCGCCCAGACCAGCTCCCACAGCGCGGCCGTCAGCGCGGCCTCCTCCACCGGGCCCGCGGTGGCGTCGTCGACCGGGCCCGCGGTGGCGTCGTCGACCGGACCCGCCACGGTGGCAGCCGCCGACCCGGCTGTGGAGGAGGCCGACCGGCCGGGCGAGGAGAGCCGCTCGGCGAGCGACCGGAAGAAGAGCGCCTGACCGTCGTCGAGCGCGGCCAGGATCGCCTGGTGCAGCGGGGTCAGCGCCAGCGCCTCGTCCGGCGGTGGCAGCAGCAGGGCGGCGGTGTCGGCGTACGCCAGGGTGACCCAGCCGTCGCCCCGGCCGATCGCGCCGGAACCCGCCCACACCACCTCGCCACCGGCACAGAGCTCGTCCAGGTGACCGGGGGAGTAGTCGGCGATCCGGGCCGGCAGCACCAGGCTCTCCAGCGCGGACGCCGGCACGGCGGCCCCCTGCAACTGCTCCACCACGGCGGCGACGGCCTCGACGCCCCGGGCCGCGCCGCCGACCTGCTGCCAGCCGGGCAGGAAGGTGGCGAGCGCCCGCGCCGGCACCGGCTCGATCTCCCGGCGCAGCGCCGCCAGGGAGCGCCGGCGCAGCAGCCGCAGCACCTCCGCGTCGCACCACTCCGGCCCGGCACCGGTCGGCGAGAACTCGCCGGAGACCACCCGTCCGTCGGCGCCGAGCCGGCGCAGGGTCTGCTCCACCACGAAGACCCCGAGCCCGAACCGGGCCGCGCAGGTGGTGGCGGCGAACGGGCCGGAGGTGCGGGCGTAGCGGGCGACGAGGTCGCCGAGCGGGTCGGCGACGGGTGCGAGGTACGCCTCGGCCACCCCGACCGGCAGCGCCACGCCGAGCGCGTCGGCGTACCGGCCGGCGTCCTCCACGCCGATCCAGCGCTCCTGGCCGGCGACCCGGACCCGGAGGATCCGCCGGGCCGACGCCAGCCCGGTCAGCCACTCCGGCACGACCCCGCGCTCGGCCAGCTCGGCGTCGGAGAGGTCACCGAGCACCCGGAGCAGCTCGACGACGTCCTCGGCGTCGCGCGGGCGGCGCTGCTCGGTCAGCCAGCGCAACTGCCGCTCGGTTTCCGCCACCACCGCCGGGTCGAGCAGCTCGCGGAGGTCGACCCGGCCGAGCAACTCGCCGAGGAGGGCCGAGTCGAGCGCCAGCGCGGCGGCCCGCCGCTCGGCCAGCGGCGCGTCGCCCTCGTAGAGGAACGCGCCGACGTAGCCGAAGAGCAGCGAGCGGGCGAACGGCGACGGCCGGGGCGTTTCCACCTCGACCAGCCGGACCCTGCGGGCGGCCACCTCCCGCATCAGGGTCACCAGGCCGGGCAGGTCGAAGACATCCTGGAGACACTCCCGGGCGGCCTCCAGGGTGACCGGAAAGTCGGCGTACTCCCGGGCGACATCGAGGAGTTGGGCGGCCCGCTGGCGCTGTTGCCAGAGCGGTTGGCGCCGGCGCGGGTCGCGGCGGGGCAGCAGCAGGGCGCGGGCGGCGCACTCCCGGAACCTGGCGGCGAAGAGGGCCGACGTGCCGACCAACTCCTCGACGAGGGCGGCGATCTCGTCGGGGTCGAAGGCCACCAGCTCGGCGCCGGGCGGTTCGTCGGCGGTGTCGGGGAGCCGGACCACGATGCCGTCGTCGGAGGGGACCACCTGGGCGTCCACGCCGTAGCGTTCGGCGAGCCGGCGCGCGACGGCCAGCGCCCAGGGGCCGTTGACCCGGGCGCCGAGCACGCAGTGCACGGCGAGCCGCCAGTCGCCCAGCTCGTCGCGGAAGCGCTCCACCAGCACCGTCCGGTCGTCCGGCACCGACCGGGTGGCGGCCTGCTGCTCGCGCAGGTATGCCACCAGGTTGCCGGCGGCCCAGTCGTCCAAACCTCCGGCGCGCAGTGCGGCGCGGGCGGTCTCGTCGTCGGCCCGGACCAGTCCACGCAGCCGGTTGCCGAGCGCCCGGCCCAGCTCGACCGGGCGGCCGAGCTGGTCGCCCTTCCAGAACGGCATCCGCGCCGCCTGGCCGGGTGCGGGCGAGACGAGCACCCGGTCCGGGGTGATGTCCTCGATCCGCCAGGACGAGGAGCCGAGCAGGAAGACGTCGCCGACCCGCGACTCGTAGACCATCTCCTCGTCCAGCTCGCCCACCCGGGCAGCTCGTTCGGCGCCGGCCAGGAAGACTCCGAAGAGTCCCCGGTCGGGGATCGTGCCGCCGCTGGTCACCGCCAACCGCTGCGCGCCCGGCCGGCCGGTGAGCAGGTCGGCGGCCCGGTCCCAGACGAGCCGGGGGCGCAGTTCGGAGAAGGCGGTCGAGGGATAGCGCCCGGAGAGCATGTCGAGCACGGCGTGCAGGGCCGAGTCGGGCAGCTCGGCGAAGGGTGCGGCGCGCCGGATCAGGGCGGCGAGGTCGGCGACCCGCCACCCGTCGAGGGCGACCATCGCGACGATCTGCTGGGCGAGCACGTCGAGCGGGTTGCGCGGATAGTGCAGCTCCTCGATGGCGCCCTCGGTCATCCGTTCCGCCACCACGGCGCAGGAGAGCAGGTCGCCCCGGTGCTTGGGAAAGACCACGCCCCGGGAGACCGCGCCGACCTGATGCCCGGCCCGGCCGATCCGCTGCAGGCCGGCGGCGACGCTCGGCGGCGCCTCGATCTGCACCACCAGGTCGACGGCGCCCATGTCGATGCCGAGCTCCAGGCTGGAGGTGGCGACCACCGCCGGCAACCGGCCCGACTTGAGCGCCTCCTCGATGTGCCGGCGCTCCTCCCGGGAGACGCTGCCGTGGTGCGCCCGGGCGATCACCGGCGGTGCCCCGCCCGCCGCACCGGACTGCGCCATGATCTCGGCCGGCAGCCGTGGCGGCGCCGTCACGGCGGGCCGGTCGGGCGGTTCGGGCGCGCTCCGGTCGGGCGCGCTCCGGTCGGGCGCGAGTGCGGCCTCGTCGGCCGCGAGCTCGTTGAGCCGGGCGCAGAGCCGCTCCGCACCGCGCCGGGAGTTGGCGAAGACGATGGTCGAGCGGTGCGACCGGACCAGCCGGTAGACCCGCTCCTCGACCGCCGGCCAGATCGATGCCCGGCGCGGGGTGCCGAACTCGTCGTCCGGGGCTTCCTGCTCGTCCAGCCGGGTCATGTCCTCGACCGGCACCTGCACGCTGACCTCGATGGTCTTCGCGGTCTCGGGTTGCACCACGGCGACCGGCCGGGCGCCGCCGAGGAAGCGCGCGGTGGCGTCGGTCGGGCGGACGGTGGCGGAGAGCCCGATCCGCTGCGCCGGGGCGGGCAGCAGGGCGTCCAGCCGCTCCAGCGAGAGCGCCAGGTGCGCGCCGCGCTTGGTGCCGGCCACCGCGTGCACCTCGTCGACGATCACCGTCTGCACGCCGCGCAGCGAATCCCGGGCGGCGGAGGTGAGGAGCAGGAACAGCGACTCCGGCGTGGTGATCAGGATGTCCGGCGGCGTACGCGCGAACGCCCGGCGCTCGTCGGCCGGGGTGTCGCCGGTCCGCATTCCGACGGTGATCTCCGGTGGCGGGAGCTCCAGCCGGGCCGCGGCCTGCCGGATGCCGGTGAGCGGAGCACGCAGGTTGCGCTCCACGTCGACGGCGAGTGCCTTGAGCGGGCTGACGTAGAGCACCCGGCAGCGCTGCCGGGGGTCGGTAGGTGCCGGCTCCCGGGCCAGCCGGTCCAGCGACCAGAGGAACGCCGCCAGGGTCTTGCCGGAGCCGGTCGGGGCGACAACGAGGGCGTTGCGGCCGGCGCCGACCGCCTGCCAGGCCCCGGTCTGGGCGTCGGTGGGTGCGGCGAACGCGGCGCCGAACCACTCCCGGGTCGCCGCACCGAACATCGCCAGCACATCGTTCACCGACCCATCGTGCCCGGTCGGTCCGACAGGTTCGCCGGAACGGCTGTCCGCATGCCCGGTTGATCGTTGTTTCTGCCTGAGATGCGGGCTAAGTCTCACTTAACTGCTTGCGAATAATGTGCAACCTACAGTAACTTCTCGGAAACCCACGCTCGGCACCAAGGGGGCCCGGATGACCAGCGTTCCGCGCGACGCCCCGGCCGGTACGGACGTGCTGACCCGCCGGGTCGAGACCTACCTGACCGTGGCCCGAGCCGGCATGCGGGGCGCCGAGCTCGACCTCGCCGAACGGCTCGCCGACTCGCTGCGTCGACTGGTCGCCGCGACCGCCACCGCCAGTGCGGCGGACCGGGCCCGGGTCCGGGCGGCGGTGCACGCCCTGGTGCTGCGGCGCGGGGCCCACGGGCGGATACTGCCCCGACGGTCCCTGGCCGCCGCGCAGCAAGTGATCAACAAGGTCGCTCGGCAGCTCGACCGCCCCGACCTGGCGGTCCTGTCCACATCGGATGGTTCCGAGCCCGCGCCCACCGGTCGCACCCACCGCGGCAACGCTTCCGCCGCCCGGAGCGCGGCCGCCGGGAGTCCCACCGCGTGCGACGCCGCCGCCGGGAGTGCCGGGGCGCGCGACGGTGGGGCGGACGCCGCCGTCGACTCGGCGTGCAGGGTCGGTTGAGGCTGCTCCCGTCGTGGCGTACGGGCTGACCCGGCCGGTCGCCGCCGGGCCCGCGCAGGACCGCCCGAACGGCCACTGATCCGAAACCCACTCGGGTGGTTTCGGATGATTCCGCGCATCTAGCGGCAAATGTCGGTGTGGTCTGTCTGAGTGCAGCCGTCTGCTCGGACCGGGCTCGCCGACACCTACTGGAGTACGCATGCTGATGCTGCTGGCGCTGCATCTGGCGGCTGCGGCGCTGGCACCCGCGTTGGTGCACCGGTGGGGACGCTCGGCCTTCCTGCCGCTGGCGCTCGTCCCGGCCGGCGCCTTCGGCTGGGCGCTCGGACAGACCGGCGCGGTCGGCGACGGCGGTGCGGTTGTCGAGACGTACCGCTGGGTGCCGCAACTGGATCTCGACCTGGCACTGCGGCTCACCACCCTTTCCTGGCTGCTGGTGCTGCTGATCGGCGGGATCGGCGCCCTGACGCTCCTCTACTGCGTGCGCTACTTCGACGCCGACGAGTCCGGCCTCGGTCGCTTCGCCGCGTCCTTCGTCGGCTTCGCCGGTGCCATGTTCGGGGTGGTGGTCGCCGACGATCTTCTGCTGCTCTACGTCTTCTGGGAGCTGACCAGCGTCTTCTCCTTCCTGCTGATCGCGCAGCACCCGGAGCAGCCGGCCAGCCGCCGATCGGCGGCACAGGCCCTGCTGGTGACCACCCTCGGTGGCCTGACCATGCTGATCGGCTTCGTCATGCTCGGCCAGCACGCCGGGACGTACCGGTGGTCGGAGATCGCGGCCCGCCCGCCGCCCTCCGGCGGCTACCTCGCGGTCGCGGTGGTGCTGATCCTGGTCGGTGCGCTCAGCAAATCGGCGATCTTCCCGACCAGCTTCTGGCTGCCTGCGGCGATGGCCGCGCCGACCCCGGTCAGCGCGTACCTGCACGCCGCCGCGATGGTGAAGGCCGGCGTCTACCTGATCGCCCTGCTCGCCCCGGCCTACGTGCACACCGGCCCGTGGCGCCCGGTGGTCTACGTCGCCGGGATCGTCACCGTGCTGGCCGGCGGCTGGGCCGCGCTGCGCCAGGTGGACCTGAAGCTGCTGCTGGCGTACGGCACAGTCAGCCAGCTCGGCCTCCTGGTCGTACTCGTCGGGGCCGGTACGCCGGACGCCGCGCTCGCGGGTATCGCGACGCTGCTCGCGCACGCCCTCTTCAAAGCGGCCCTCTTCCTGGTGGTCGGGATCATCGACCGCCGGGCGGGCACCAGGGACCTCACCGTGCTCTCCGGGCTGTGGCGGCGGATGCCGCTGGTCTTCGCGATGACCATGCTCGCCGCGGCGTCGATGGCGGGGATGCCGCCGCTGTTCGGCTTCGCGGCCAAGGAGGTGGTCCTGGCGGCGTTCGCCGCGGAGCCGCCGCTGCTGGCCGCCGTGATGCTCGGTGGCGTGCTGACCGTCGCCTACACCGCCCGGTTCGTCTGGGGCGCCTTCGGGGACCGGCGCGGGAAGGAGCCGACCCCGGTCCGCCGGGTCGAGGTCGCGCTCTCCGCCCCGGCCGGCCTGCTCGCCGTCGTGGGGCTGGCCCTGGGCCTGGCGGCCGGGACGGTGCAGGAGGCCCTCATCGGCTATCCCCGGCTCTTCGGAGCGCCCGAGCACGAGCTCGCGTTCCTGCCGGCGTCCGGGCTCGGCCTGGGGCTCTGGGCGGTGGTCGTCGTCGCCGGGCTGCTGGTCTTCGGGCTGCGCCGCCCGGTCGGCGCGATGCAGGCACGGCTGCGCGCGCCGTTCGACGGGGACAGGGTGTACCAGACGCTGAGCAGGGGCCTGGACCTCGTCGCCGTCAAGCTCACCGGCGCCACGCAGCGTGGCTCGCTGCCGCAGTACCTCGGCATCATCCTGATCGCGTTGGTCGTCGTGCTCGGCGGCGCGTTGGTGCGCGTCCCGTGGCCGGAGCAGACGGTCGCCTGGGAACATCCGCTGCAGGCCGCCGTCGGGACCGTGCTCGTGGTTGCCGCGCTGCTCACCGTCCGGGCTCGGCGCCGGCTCACCGCCGTGATCCTGACCGGCGTCACCGGATACAGCACCGCCATGGTCTTCGTGCTCTACGGTGCGCCCGACGTGGCCCTGGCGCAGTTCCTGGCGGAGACCGTCACCATCGTGATCTTCGTCCTGGTGTTACGGCGGCTACCAGCCCGGTTCTCGGACCGACCGGTGCGGCGCAGCCGTTGGCTCCGGCTGCTCCTCGGGGTGTCGGTCGGGGTCGTGGTCGCCGGAATGGCCGTCGCCGCGGCCGGGGTGCGGCGGGCGCCGCGGATCTCGGCCGACTATCCCGGCCCGGCGCTCTCCTTCGGGTACGGCCGCAACGTCGTCAACGTGACCCTGGTCGACATCCGAGCCTGGGACACCATGGGTGAGATCGCGGTGCTGGTGGTGGCGGCGACCGGCGTGGCCAGTCTGATCTTCCAGAGCCGGCGCGGCCCGGACCTTCCCCGCCGCGACGACCTGCCGCCGCCCGGCCCGGAGGGGGTCTGGCTGCGGGCCGGCGCCACGCTGCGGACCCGGCGTCGGTCGATCGTCTTCGAGGTGGTCGTCCGGCTGCTCTTCCACACCGTCGTGCTCTTCTCCATCTTCCTGCTCTTCTCCGGCCACAACGCTCCCGGTGGCGGCTTCGTCGGCGGTCTGGTGGCCGGGCTGGCACTCGCGGTCCGCTACCTCGCCGGTGGCCGGCACGAGCTCGACCAGGCGGCCCCGGTCGACGCCGGGGTGATGCTCGGCATCGGTCTCTTCGTCGCGGTCGGCACCGGCCTGGCGTCCATGGCGGTGGGTGGCGACGTGCTGGGCAGCGCGGTCCTGGAGCCGAGGTTGCCGCTGGTCGGCAACGTCCATTTGGTCACGTCGATCTTCTTCGACATCGGGGTCTACCTGGTCGTGGTCGGTCTGGCGCTGGACATCCTGCGCAGCCTCGGTGCCGAGCTGGACCGGCAGATCGAGGTGGAGGACGAGCCGGGCACGGGGCTGCGCACCGACCCGGTGCGGTCGGCCGGGATGGCGGGTACGGGGTCGCCGGCCACGCCGGGCGGGACGGATCCCGACTCAGCCGGTGCGGAGGGGCGATGAGGCCGGACCTGACGCTCGCGATCGTCGTCGGAGTGCTCTTCGGCTGCGGAGTCGTCCTGCTGCTGGAGCGCAGCCTCAGCCGGGTGCTGCTCGGCACCATTCTGCTCACCAACGGCGCCAACCTGCTCGTCCTGCTCGGCGGCCGGTCCGGCGGGGCGCCGATCCTCGGCGTCACCCCCGGGCCCAGGATGAGCGATCCGCTGGCCCAGGCGATGGTGCTGACCGCCATCGTGATCACTCTCGGGCTGACGGCGTTCCTGCTGGCGATGGCGTACCGGAACTGGCAGTTGAGCGGGCACGACAAGGTACGCGACGACCCGGAGGACCGCCGAATAGTCCAGCGCGCCGAGCGGCACGAACTCGCGGGCCCGGACGACAACACCGGCGAGGACCCGCAGCCCTCATCGGGCAGGACCGCCGACCTCGACCCCGAACAGGTCGACCCGGAGCCGGCCCCCCGGCGGCTCGGCACCGGGACGGACGGGACATGAGCCGCCTGGTACCGCTGCCGGTGATCGTGCCGCTGCTCGGCGCGGCCCTGACCCTGATGCTCGGCCGCTGGCGGATGGCGCAGCAGGTGGTCAGCGTCGCGGCTCTGGTGATCACGCTCGTCGTCGCCGGGATGCTGCTGTGGAACGCACACCTGGACGCCCCGGCGGTGGTGAGCATCGGCGGTTGGTCGGCTCCGCTCGGCATCGTCCTGGTGGCCGACCAGCTGGCGGCACTGATGCTGATCGTTTCGGCGGTGGTGACGCTCGGCGTGCTCCTCTATTCGCTGGGAGAGGACGGCGGGGAGTCCGGTGAGCGGACGCCGGTGGTCATCTACCACCCCACCTACCTGGTGATGACCGCCGGAGTCACCAACGCCTTCCTCTCCGGGGACCTCTTCACCCTCTTCGTCGGCTTCGAGGTCGTACTCGCGGCCAGCTACGTGCTGCTCACCCTCGGTGGCACCGAGGAGCGTATCCGGGCCGGTACCACCTACGTCGTGGTGAGCCTGGCCTCGTCGCTGGTCTTTCTCACCGCGATCGGCCTGGTCTACGCGGCGACCGGGACGCTGAATCTCGCCCAGATGGTGGGCCGGCTCGACGCACTCCCGCCCGACCTGCGCCTGGCGCTGCACGGCGCGCTGCTGCTCGCCTTCGCCATCAAGGCGGCGGTCTTCCCGCTGGCGGCCTGGCTCCCGGACAGCTACCCGACCGCCCCGGCCCCGGTCACCGCGGTCTTCGCCGGCCTGCTGACCAAGATCGGCATCTACGCCATCATCCGTACCGAGACGCTGCTCTTTCCCGACGGACGCGCCAGCGAACTGCTGCTGGTGCTGGCCCTGCTGACGATGCTCGTCGGCATCCTGGGCGCCGTCGCCCAGACCGACATCAAGCGACTGCTGTCGTTCACGCTGGTCAGCCACATCGGTTACCTGCTTTTCGGGGTCGCGCTGACCTCGGGACCGGGGCTGGCCGCGGCGATCTTCTACGTGGTGCACCACATCACCGTGCAGACCACCCTGTTCCTGGCCGCCGGCCTGGTCGAGCGGCGCGCTGGAAGCACCAACCTGGACCGGATCGGTGGACTGGCCCGGGTCGCCCCGCTGCTCGGCGTGCTCTTCCTGATGCCCGCCCTCAACCTCGCCGGCATCCCGCCCTTCTCCGGCTTCCTCGGCAAGCTGGGCCTGTTCCAGGCCGGGGTCTCGGCCGGCGGCGTGCTGCCCTGGCTGCTGGTGGTCACCGGTGCCCTGACCAGCCTGCTCACCCTCTACGCGACGACGAAGGTCTGGAGCCTGGCGTTCTGGCGCCCGCCCCGGCTGGCGAGCCCTGCCGAGTCGGGCCGGCTGCCCCGGCTGATGGTCGGCACCACGACCGTCCTCGTGCTGCTCGGGGTCGGGCTGACGGTGCTGGCCGGCCCGCTCTTCGAGGTGAGCGCCGACGCCGCCACGAACCTGATCGAACGTACGCCGTACGTGCGGGCCGTCTTCCCGGACGGCCCACCGTGACCGGCGATGCCCGGCCGACCGCTCCGGCCCGGCCCGGCCGGCTCTCCGGCCGACTCGTGGCGGGCTGGACCGCGTTGCGGCGCCGGCTTCCGGACCGGCGGCGCTTCCGGGACCACCTGATCACCGTCGGCTGGCTGGCCGGGTTCTGGAGCCTGCTCTGGGGGGAGTTCACCTGGGGCAACCTCGTCGGCGGCGCGCTGGTCGCGGTGGTGATCCTGGTCTTCCTCCCACTGCCCCGGGTGACCTTCGGTGGCCGGCTCCGGCCGCTGGCGCTGGCCGAGCTGGCCGGGCGGTTCGTCGTCGAACTGATCGTCGCCAGTGTGCAGGTCGGCTGGGTCGCGCTCCGCCCCGGGCGCCCGCCCCGGAACGCGATCGTCGCCGTCCAGCTGCGCGTGCGTAGCGACCTCAACCTGGCACTGACCGCCGAGGTGCTGTCGCTGGTGCCGGGTTCGCTCATCGTGGAGGCGGATCGGGAGACCGGAACGCTCTACCTGCACGTCCTGGACGTGCGCGGCGCCGAGGACCTGGCCCGGAACCGGGACCGCGTCCTGGCGCTGGAGGCACGCATCGTCCGCAGTGTCGGCTCCGCGGCGGAACTGCGCCTGGTCTCGTCGCACACCACAAACACCGAAACGGGGGGTACGCCGTGACAGTTGCCGTCGTCATCGTCGCCGTCCTGCTGGCGGCCGCCGTGGGGCTGGCCCTGATCAGGATCGTCCGCGGCCCGGACCTGCTGGACCGGGTGGTCGCCGGCGAGATGCTGATCTCGGTCATGATCGGTGCGCTCGGTGCGGAGGCGGCCGTCAACCGGCACGCCACCACGCTGCCGATCCTGATCGTCCTCAGCGCGCTGGGCTTCGTCGGTTCGGTGGCCCTGGTGCGCTTCGCCGCCGGGGAGGAGGCGTGACCGGGGCGGCCGTACTGGACGGGGTGGCGGTGGTCTGCCTGATAGCCGGGGGGCTGCTGAGCCTGGTCGCCGGGATCGGGCTGATCAGGCTCCCGGACGTACTCAGCAGGATGCACGCGGTCACCAAGCCGCAGGTGCTCGGCGTACTGCTGATCCTGGTGGCGCTGGCGGCGAGCCTGCGCAACGGCGCGGAGCTGGCCACGCTGGTGCTGATCGGGGGGTTCCAGCTCGGCACCGCGCCGCTCGCCGCCCAGATGATCGCCCGGGCCGTGTACCGCACCGGACGCCTCCGTCGGGACCTGCTGGACGCCGACGAGCTGGCCGAGCGCGGCGGTAGGGCGGGCCCGGCGGAGTGAGTGGAGCCGGCATCCGGTCCGCATGAATCGGATGCTGGACGGCGCCGCCGCCGGGCCCGTGGCCGGTTGCGTCCCCACCGGTGCCGCTGCCGTCCCCACCGGTGCCGCTGCCGTCCCCACCGGTGCCGCTGCCGTCCCCACCGGCGCTCGGCCGCTGGTCAGCGCCGGTGCCGGTTGGCCGGCAGCGGCCCGCCGGCCTGGGTACGATGGTCGGGTGATCGACTCAACTGTCCAGGAGGGCAGCTGTAGCCAGCCGGGTCGCACCCGGCACCTCTCGCACCGGTCGCGACAGCGGGGAGCGCTGAGCCCTCCGTGTTGATCGCCTTCGGTCTTCTGCTGATCATCCTGCTCACCGTGGCAACGGGCTACTTCGTCGCCCAGGAATTCGGTTACGTCGCCGTAGACCGGGGCAAACTGCGCCAGCTCGCCGAGGAGGGCGACGTCGCCGCGGAACGCGCCCTCGCGGTCACCGGCCGGCTCTCCTTCATGCTCTCCGGAGCGCAGCTCGGGATCACCGTCACCGCCCTGCTCGTCGGTTACGTCGCGGAGCCGTACCTCGGCGACGGACTGGCCGACCTGCTCGGCGTGGCCGGGGTCTCGGCGGCGGTCAGCACGCCGCTCGCGGTCGCGCTGGCCCTGGTGATCGCCACCGTCGTGCAGATGGTCTTCGGCGAACTCGCCCCCAAGAACCTCGCCATCGTCCGGGCCGAGTGGCTGGCCCGGTTCCTGTCCCGCTCCACGCTGATCTACCTGGCGGTCGCCGGTCCGGTGATCCGGCTCTTCGACGCCGCCGCCACCCGGCTGCTGCGCCGGATCGGGATCGAACCGGTGGAGGAGCTGCCCAGCGGGGCGACGCCGGAGGATCTGGAGCAGATCATCGCCGAGTCGCGCCAGGAGGGGCACCTCGACGCCGAGATGTCCACGCTGCTCGACCGGGGCCTCGACTTCCGGCAGCTCACCGCCGCCGAGGCGATGGTGCCCCGGGTGGACGTGCACACCGTACGCGCCGACGAACCGGTCAGCCGGCTGGTCGAGCTGCTCGACACCGGGCACTCGCGGTTTCCGGTACGCGGCGCCGAGGGCGTGGACGACGTCGTCGGGATCGTCGGCATCTCCGACGTACTCGGCGTGCCGCCGGCGCAGCGGGCCAGCACACCGGTCTCGGCGGTCGCCGTACCGCCGCTGCTGGTGCCGGCGACCCTGCCGCTGCCGACGGTGCTGGACCGGCTCCGGGCCGGGCACCGCCAGCTCGCCTGCGTGGTCGACGAGTACGGCGGATTCGCCGGGGTGATCACCCTGGAGGACATCGCCGAGGAACTGGTCGGGCCGATCCGGGACGAGGACGACCCACCCGAGCGGGCCCCGGTCCGGCAGGCCGACGGGTCCTGGGTGGTACCGGCACGCTGGCGGATCGACGAGGTCGCGGACAGCACCGGGATCACCCTGCCGGAGGCCCCGGAATACGACACCCTCTCCGGACTGGTCATGCGGGAACTCGGCCGGATACCCGAGGTCGGCGACCGGCTGGAGATCAAACTCTCCGCGGACGGTGAGCCGGACCAGGAGGCGCCGCCGCCCCGGGCGCACGTCGAGGTGCTGGCGGTCGACCGGCACGTCGCCGACTCCGTCCGGCTCCGGATCCTGGTGCCGCAGGGCGGGACGGAGCGCAGCCCGTGAGTACCACCTGGGCGTTGCTGATCTCCCTGCTGCTGCTCGCGCTGAACGGTTTCTTCGTGGCCGCCGAGTTCGCGCTGCTGGCCGCGAAGCGCTACCGGCTGGAGCAGGCCGCCGCCTCCGGCGGCCGGGCCGCGCGGGCGGCGCTGGACGGGGTACGCGAGCTGACCCTGATGCTCGCCGGTGCCCAGCTCGGCATCACCATCTGCACGCTGGGGCTGGGCGCGCTCGCCGAGCCGGCCATCGAACACCTGTTCAGTCCGCTGCTGCACGCGGTCGGCCTGCCGGAGGCACCGAGCCACGTGATCGCGCTGGTGATCGCGCTCGCCGTGGTCACCTTCCTGCACCTGGTCGTCGGCGAGATGGCCCCCAAATCGTGGGCGATCACCGATCCCGAGCGCTCCGCCGTGCTGCTCGCCCTGCCGTTCCGGGCGTTCGCCCGGGTCGCCCGGCCGGTGCTGGCCGCGTTGAACGGGCTCGCCAACGTGACATTGCGGCTGGCCCGGGTACGCCCCGAGGAGCAGTTGGCGGTGGCGCACGGGCCGGAGGAGTTGCGGATGCTGATCCAGCAGTCCCGCGAGCACGGCCTGCTCGCCGCCGACCAGCACGAGATGCTGACCAGCATGCTCCAACTCCAGGGCACCACCGTCGCCCAGGTGATGGAGCCCGTCGAGACGATCGTCTCGGTACGCCCCGACGACTCCGCCGAACAGGTCGAGGAGGTCTGCCGCTCCAGCGGCCGGTCCCGGCTCGCCGTCTTCGACGGTCCGGGCCGGGTGGCCGGGCTGGTGCACGTTCGGGAGGCGGTCCGGGCCACCACGGCCGGCCGGGCGGCGACGGCGAGAGACCTGATGACGGCGCCGTTCACCCTGGAGGCGACGGCGACGGTCACCGAGGCGGTGGCGGCGATGCGTGCCAGGCAGGTGCAGCTGGCGATGGTCAGCAACGGCGCCGGTGCCGGCCGGCCGGTCGGGTTCGTCGCGCTGGAGGACCTGCTGGAGGAGGTCATCGGCGAGTTCGACGACGAGACCGACCCGATCCCGCGCGGCCGCCGGCTGCGCTGACGCGGAGCCAGCGGAACCGGCGGAAGCCGCCGGACCGGAACGCGGGACGAAGCCGGGACGGAGCGCGGACCGGAGCCGGGACGGAGCGCGGGACGGAGCCGGGACGGAGCCGGGACGAGGGCGGGGCGAGGGCGGCGATGGTGGGCTTCGGGGGACTCCTACCAGGTTCGGGACTGACCGTGCGGACCATGTTGACGAATCCGAGCACCCGGCCGGGTCTGTCGCTGCCCGGCCGGCTCAGCGTCACCGCCGGCCGGTCCCCGGTGACGGTCGACCGGGTGACCCTCGGCCTGGTCACCCGGGTCGAGCCGGCCGGCGGGGAGGTGGAATACCAGCCGGTGGAGTTCCACCGGGTGCCGGCCGCCGGACCGTTCGTGCTCGCCCCCCACGAGCGCCGGATCCTCGACTTCGGCGTACCGGTGCCCTGGGAGACCCCGGTGACGGTGGTCAACGGCCACTGCCTGCTCAACCTGCGGATGGGACTCCGCGCCGAGGTCGCGGTCAGTCCGCTGCTCGACCGGGGTGACCTGCGCCCGGTGCACGTGCACCCGCTCCCCGCCCAGGCGGGCGTACTCGGCGCCCTCGGCGAGCTGGGCTTCGAGTTGCGGCAGGTCGGGCTCCTCGCCGAACGGCTGCCCGGGATCGACCAGAAGCTGCCGTTCCACCAGAAGATCGCGTACTGGGCGGCACCGCTCTACGGCGGTCCCTTCAGCGAGTTGGAGGTGAGCTTCTTCGCCGACCCGTCCCGGGTGGAGGTGCTCTTCGCCCTGGACCGCCGGGTCGCGCTGGCCGGCGCCGGGCACCTGAGCTTCAGCCGCTTCCGGGTGGCGCACCAGGGAGCGGCGGAGCTCGACTGGATCACCGTGGTCGACAGTTGGCTCCGGTACGCCGTACAGCGGCACTCGGCCACCGCTGCCGGCTACCAGGTCCGCACCGAACGCCGCCCCTCACCGCCGCCCCGTCCGGCCGGCACCGAGGGGGTCCACCGGGGCCCGTCCGGCACCAACACCCCGGACAGCGCCCCCGCCGGCGGTGAACCACACCGCGCGGCACCCGCCGCCGGCCACGACCCGGACCCCGACCGAGGGCTGCGCCAGATGGGCGGCGGCGAGGGCGGGATCGGCGGCGGTGCGGGCGGCGCCGCCGGTGGCAGCGGCGGCGCCGGAACCTGAAAGGAAGGGCCCCCGCTTATCGTTTTCTGTTGTAGCGGGGGCCCTTCCTAACACCTGTTGAGGCGTGCGGCTCAGCCGACGCTGGCGGTGGCGAGCTTGATGCCGAAGCCGAGGAAGAGTGCGCCGATTCCGGTGGTCACCCCGGCGGCCAGCCGCCGGCGCCGGCGGAACTGGACGGCCAGGAACGTGCCGGTGAAGATCAGCATTGTCAGGTAGAGCGCGCTGGTGACCTGGGCGATCGCCCCGAGCAGCAGGAACGACAACGCCGGGTAGGGGTAGGCCGGGTCCACGAACTGGATGAAGAAGGAGATGAAGAAGAGGATCGCCTTCGGGTTCAGCAGGCTGATCACGGCCGCCCGGCGGAACGGCCGGTCGGCCACCGCCGGCCGGGTGTCGACCAGGCGCGGGGCCGCCGGGTCGTTCCGGGTACGCCAGCGCCGCCACGCCCCGCGCAGCATCATCAGCCCGACGTAGCCCAGGTACGCCGCGCCGGCGTACTTGATCACCAGGAAGATCGGCGGGTACGCCCGGAGCAGCGACGCCACCCCGGCGGCGGAGAGGACCATCAGCACCGTGTCACCGAGGAAGACCCCCGCGGCGGCCCGGTAGCCGGCGCGTACCCCGGACTTTGCGGCCGTGCTCAGCACGTAGAGCGAGTTGGGTCCGGGCAGCAGGATGATGGCGACGGTGCCCAGCACGTACGTCCAGATGTCGGTGATCCCCAGCACGCCGGTCATCATCGCTCCGGCGCGACCGCGACGCGAAGCCTTTCCCGCAGCCTGACCTGTGCTTTCGGCCACTCGTCGGCGATCATCGCGTACTGCACGGTGTCCCGCCACGAGCCGTCTGGGCGCTGCCGGTGCCGCCGCAGCACCGCCTCCCGGGTGGCGCCGAGCCGTGCGATGGCACGCTGCGAGCGCTCGTTGCGGATGTCGGTGTGCCAGACGACCCGCTCCGCACCGAGTACGTCGAAGGCCCGGCCCAGCAGCAGCAGCTTCGCCTCCGTGTTCACCCCGGTGCGCCACCAGCGCCGGCCGAGGAAGGTGTGTCCGATCGCGACCGCGCGGTGGACCGGGTTGATCTCGTAGTAGGAGGTGGTGCCGACGACCTCGCCGGTGACGGCGTCGAGCTGCGCCCACGGTACCCGCTCGCCCCGCCGGTGGGCGTCGAGTGCCATCCCGACGATTGCGGCCATCCCGGCCGGGTCCTCCGGCCGGGCCGTACTGAGATGTGGCCAGACCTCCGAATCCCGGGTGGCCGCGTAGAGGCCGTCGACGTGCGACTCGGCGAGTGGCTCGAGCCGGACGTGATCGCCGGCCATCGGTGCCGGGCTGTACCAGGCGTCTACCGGTGCCGGGCTGTGCCGGGCGGGCGTCGGTGCCGGGCTGTGCGGGCTTGCCGTCAGTGCCGGGCCGTGCCGGCCGGGCGGCGTGTGTTGGCGCGGCATGTGTGGACGCGGCGTGTGCTTGTGTGACGTGTGCGCGGGTGGTGCGGGTGGCGCGGGTGGGTGTGGCGCGGGTGGGGAGAGTGGGAAGGGCGCGGACCCGGAAGGTGGGAAGGGAGCGGACCCGGAAGGTGGGAAGGGAGCGGACCCGGAAGGGTGGCGATCGCGCAGGTAGGCGGGGAGTTCTGCGGTCACCCCGGCATCCGGCTCCGGCCGGCCGGCGACGGTGCGCAGCGGCAGCACCCCGGCCCAGTGTGGCAGGTCGTGGTCGGCGGGCTCGTCGCGTACGCCCCCGGTGCGGCTCCGGACCGAGACCTCCCGCAGCGGCAGGGCCAGTACGGCGGTCTCGGCCAGCTCCCGCCGGCTCGGCGGCCTGCTGTCGGCGGCGCGGCCCCGGCCGACCTTCTCCACCAGCGCGGTCAGCACGGCCCGCTTCTCCGCCTCGCCCTCGACCAGGTGAGCGGTGCCGTGCGCGACCACCGAGCGGTAGTTGGCGCTGTGGTGGAACTGGGACCGGCCGTACACGAGACCGTCCAGCGCCGTCACCGCGACGCAGACCGGCAGCCCGCTCTCGCGCCGGGCGGCGAGCAGCGGCCGGCTGCCGGTGGAGCCGTGCAGGTAGAGCACGTCGCCAATCCGCACATGCAGGGTGGGCAGCACCCGGGGTTCGCCGTCCACGACGAATCCGAGGTGGCAGTGGTACGCCTCGTCGAGCAGGTCGTGTGCGGTGGCGCGGCGATAGTCGGTCCGTCCCCGGTCGCGGCTGGCGGTGGTCCGCCGGGTCTGCGGATAGCGGGCCGCGGGGTCGTCCTCGGGCTGCGCGTTCCGGGGGTGTGTGTTCCGGGGCTGCGTCTGCTCGACCATCTCGCGTCCGCCCTTTTGTTATAGTACAATCTTTAAACTGTGCCAGTACGTTACCAGATCGCCGGGACGACGTCAGTCGAAATTGCGGCCAGCGTGGAGGCCGGAGTCCGCACCGGCGGCTTGCCGGCCGGCGCGCCACTGCCAGCCGTCCGAGCTCTCGCGCAGCGGCTCGGCGTCAGCCCGGCCACGGTCGCCAAGGCGTACCAGGGGCTGCGGCAGCGTGGCGTGGTGGAGACCGCCGGCCGCAACGGCACCCGGATCCGCCCCGAGCCGCCGCTCACCGGCCGCCGCGCCGCACTGCGGCTCCCGGCGCCGCCCGGCGCGCTCGACCTCTCGGTCGGCGAACCCGATCCCACGCTGCTGCCACCGCTCGGCCCGCACCTGGTCGCGCTGGCCGGCACCGCCGGCGGCCCGGTCAACTACCGGGACGGTGGCGTGCTGCCCGAGCTCGTCGACGCGGCCCGGGTGCGGCTGGCCGCCGACGGGGTGCCGGCCGAGGCGGTCACGGTGACCGGTGGGGCGTCCGACGGCCTCGAACGGCTGCTGGTCGGCAACCTGCGCGCCGGTGACGCGGTCGCCATCGAGGACCCGGGCTGGGCCAACACCATCGACCTGGTCGCCACGCTCGGACTGCGGGCGGTGCCGATGCCGATCGACGACGCCGGTCCCACCGAGGCCGGGCTGCGGGCCGCGCTCGCCGGCGGAGTCAGGGCGGTGGTGGTGACCAGCCGGGCGCAGAATCCGACCGGTGCGGTGGTCACCGCCGGGCGGGCGGCGTCGTTGCGCGCGGTGCTGGCCGGGCACCCCGACGTGCTGCTGATCGAGGACGACCACGCCGCCGAGATCTCTGTCGAGCCGCTGCACACCCTGGCCGGTGCCACCCGGAGCTGGGCGTTCGTCCGGTCGGCCAGCAAGCCGTACGGGCCGGATCTGCGGCTCGCCGTGCTCGCCGGCGACGAGGTGACGGTGGCCAGGGTCGCCGGACGGCTCCGGGTCGGCTCCGGCTGGGTCTCCACCGTGCTGCAACGGCTCACCCTCGCGCTCTGGCAGGATCCGGCGACCGCCGAGCGGATCGCACTGGCCCGCGCCAGCTACGCCGGGCGGATCGCCGCACTCCGCGCCGCACTCGCCGAACGCGGCCTGACCGGGCATGGGCGTACCGGAATCAACGTCTGGGTGCCGGTGCCCGACGAGACCCGGGCGGTCGCGGTGCTGCGCGACGCCGGCTACGTGGTGGCGCCCGGCTCGCTGTTCCGGCTGGCCAGCGGGGCGGGAATCCGGATCACCGTCAGCCCGCTCACCGGGGCGGAGATCCCGCCGTTGGCCGACGCGGTTGCCAGGGCCGCCGACCCCACCACGCCGGCCACCCTCAGCGCGTGACCCAGCGGCACGCCGCAGGGCGATCCGGCTGCCCGTCCGACCCCACGCGGCCGCCCCGCCAACTTCCGGATCAGTCGGCTCACGTCGTGGTCGGGCCCGGCCGCGAACCCGTCAAGGGACTATGGTGAAGTGCCACAGGACCGTGCCGTCGGCGGTCTGTAATGCGAAGTCGCCGGCTGCCCGGCCCCGACCGGCTGCCCGGCCTGCGGTGGCAGTGCACCCGCAGCTCGCGCGCCGGTGCTCTTCGACCCGCTGGGCGGAGGTGTCGACCCGCTGGGCGGAGGTGTCGTCGATCACCGGGCGACCGTACCCGTTGCCGGTGCCGTCGCTACGAAATACTACTAGCTGTAGTTCGTCGGGAATCCTGACATCGGCGGGGCGGCACGCCGGTGCCCCTGGTGCGTGAGCCCCGGGGTACGGGGTAGAACATCCGACATGCCTGAGACGGAGACCGCACCCGGCGCACAGGAGTTCATCCCACCCGATGCCGGCAGCCTGGCCGAGCTGCGCGACGCGGCGGGCGGCTGCCGCGGCTGCGAGCTGTACCAGGACGCCACCCAGACGGTCTTCGGCCGCGGAGACGAGCAGGCTCGGGTGGTCTTCGTCGGCGAGCAGCCCGGCGACATCGAAGACCAGAAGGGTCTGCCGTTCGTCGGACCGGCCGGGCACCTGCTGCGGCGCGCCGTGGACGAGGCCGGTATCGATCCCGCGCACCTCTACATCACCAACGCCGTCAAGCACTTCCGCTTCGAGATGCGCGGCAAGCGCCGGCTGCACAAGACCCCCGACCGGGTGCACATCGTCGCCTGCCGCCCCTGGCTGGTCGCCGAGTTCGCCCGGCTGCACCCCGAGGTCGTGGTGGTGCTCGGCGCGACGGCGGCCAAGGCGCTGCTCGGCCCCTCGTTCCGGGTCACCCAGTCCCGGGGCGTCCTGCTGCCGTGGCCCGAGTCGGCGCAGCGACCGCAGGACTTCGCCAAGGTGCCGGTCGGCCCGACCGGCCAGCGGGAAACGGTCGCCCCGACCCGGCTCGTCGCCACCATCCACCCGTCCGCGGTACTCCGGGCCGACGACCGGGACGCCGCCTACGCGGGACTGGTCGCCGACCTGACGGTCGTGGCCGGAGCACTTGCCGGCGTCGACGCGCGCCGCTGAGCATGCAGCAGCACCTCTACGAGCCGGTGCACGACGAGTTCCGGGAGTTGTGCCGGGCGTTCCTCCGCCGGGAGGCGGTGCCGTACCACGACCGCTGGGAGGCCGACGGCATCGTCGACCGCGAGGTCTGGCGCCGGGCCGGCGCCGCCGGCCTCCTCGGCATGGACGTCCCGGAGAGGTACGGCGGTGGCGGCCAGCGGGACTTCCGGTTCAACGCGGTACTCGTCGAGGAGATCGTCGCCAGCGGCTGCTCCGGTCTCGGGTTCGGGCTGCACAACGACGTCGTGGCACCCTATCTCGCCGAACTCGGGACCGAGGAGCAACGTATGCGCTGGCTGCCCGGCTTCTGCTCCGGTGACCTGGTCACCGCGATAGCGATGAGCGAGCCGGGCGCCGGTTCCGATCTGGCCGGGATCCGCACCACCGCCAGCCGGGACGGGGACGACTACGTCCTGACCGGACAGAAGACGTTCGTCACCAACGGCGAGCTGGCCGACCTGGTCGTGGTGGTGACCAAGACCGCGCCGGAGCGGGGTGCCCGGGGCGTGAGCCTCTTGGTGGTGGAGCGCGGCACGCCGGGTTTCACCCGGGGGCGGCGGCTGGCCAAGGTCGGGCTGAAGGCCAACGACACCGCCGAACTCTTCTTCGACCAGTGCCGGGTGCCGGTGGCAAACCTGCTCGGTGTGGAGAACCGGGGCTTCTACCACCTGATGGCGAACCTGCCCCGGGAGCGGCTCGGCATCTCGGTCGTGGCGGTGGCCGCCGCCGAGCGGCTGCTCGCGGTCACCGTCGCGCACGCCCGGTCCCGGGAGGCCTTCGGCCGGCCGATCGGCGCGTTCCAGCACAACCGGTTCCTCCTCGCCGAGCTGGACACCGAGATCACCATCGCCCGTACCTTCCTCGACCACTGCGTCGCGGAGTTCAACGCGGGCCGGTTGTCCGCGGTGGACGCCGCGAAGGTCAAGTGGTGGACCACCGAGTTGCAGAACCGGGTCGCCGACCGCTGCGTCCAACTGCACGGCGGCTACGGCTACATGCTGGAGTACCCGGTCGCCCGGGCCTGGTTGGATGCCCGGGTGCAGACCATCTACGGCGGCACCACCGAGATCATGAAGGAGATCGTCGGCCGGGATCTCCTCGGCCTGGAGCGGCCGGCCGATCGGGCCGTGCCGCCGGACGGGCAAGCCCCGGGCCCCGCCGCGCCGCCGGGCGGGCCAGGGGCATGAGCCGCGCTACGCCGACGGCGAATCAGGGTTGAATACGATCCCACGATCGTGCTTCGATCCGCTGGTAAGGACGGGCACGCCTACCTCTCCTTGCGGGTGCAGGCCGGTCGCCGGTGTCGCGGCCGGGGCTGCCTGCCGGTGTCGCGGGAGGGATGCCGCCCGCCGGCATCGCGGAATGGTGCCGGTAAGCACCGGGACGGGGAGTGGCGGATGACGGCGGAACTGACCACCGGGGAGATCACCGCCCCGCCCGACCGGGCGGAACCGCTCGACGTTCCCCGGGTCCAGCGGCGCACGCTGCTGCTGCTCTGCCTCACCCAGATCATCGGCGGTACCGGGATGACCATCGGGATGACCGTCGGCGTGCTGCTCGGCGCCCGGCTCGGCGGCACCGCGATCTCCGGTCTCGTGCAGAGCGCCTCGGTGGTCGGCGCCGCGCTGCTCGCCCTGCCGGTGAGTCGGATCATGCGGAGCGGGGGCCGGCGGTCGGGGCTGGCCACCGCGTACCTGGTCGGTGCCGTGGGCGGGGTCCTGATCGTCGTCGCGGCGGTCAGCGGATGGGTGCCGCTGCTCTTCCTCGGGGCGTTGCTCTTCGGTGGCGGCACGACCGCCGGCCTCCAGGCCCGGTACGCCGCCGTCGACCTGGCCGACCCGGCGCGCCGGGGCCGGCATCTGTCGATCGCCGTCTGGGCCACCACGGTCGGCGCGGTGACCGCGCCGAACCTCGCCGCGCCGGCCGACCGGGCGCTCGCCTGGACCGGGGTACCCGAGCTGGCCGGCCCCTTCGTCTTCAGCGTCCTCGCCTTCGTGCTGGCCGCCGTCGTCATCCTGGTGTTCCTCCGGCCCGACCCGCTGCTCACCGCGCGTCGGCTCGCCGCCAAGGCTGCTGCCGGCGCTCCCGCCGCGAGGGCTGCTGCCGGCGCTCCCGCCGCGAGGGCTGCTGCCGGCGTTCCCGCCGCAAGCTCTCCCGGCGACCGGGCGGCCGGTCGGGAGGAGGGGCTGCGCGCGGCGCTCCGGGTGGTCCGCGACCTGCCGGCGGCACGGCTCGGCATCTCCGCCGTCGCGATGGGACACCTGGTGATGGTGGGGGTGATGGTGATGACCCCGGTACGCCTCGGCGAGTGGCACTCCGACGCCCACCTGCTGCGGGTGGTCGGCATCGTGCTCAGCCTGCACATCGCCGGGATGTTCGCGCTCGCCCCGGTGGTCGGCTGGCTCACCGACCGGCTCGGGCGGCGGGCCGTGATCCTCGGCGGTCTCGGCCTGCTGCTCGCCGCCTGCGCGGTCGCCGGCACCGCCGGGCACGACACGGTACGGATCTCGATCGGGCTCACCCTGCTCGGCCTCGGCTGGTCCGGCACGATGGTGGCCGGCTCCACCCTGCTCTCGGAGTCGGTGCCGGTGGCGGTACGCCCGGCGGTGCAGGGGCTCTCCGACCTGACCATGGGGCTGGCCGGGGCGCTCGCCGGAGCACTGAGCGGGTTCGTCATCCAGGTCGCCGGCTACCCCACCCTCAACCTGTTGGCGGCGGTCGCCGTGGTGCCGCTGCTGGCGCTAGCGTTGCGGACGGTGCCGTCGAGGGTGCGGGCCGGAGCGTGAGACCGGGTGGGACCGCCCGGTGTGGAAGGGGAGTTCCCGGTGCGGCTGACAGACTTCTGGGCGCGGCTGGAGCAGGCGTTCGGTCCGGCGTACGCCGGCAGCATCGCCGCCGACCAGGTGCTGCCGCAGTTGGGTGGCCGGACCATCCGGGAGGCGTTGGAGGCCGGCGAGGAGACCGTGGTCGTGTGGCGTGCGGTCTGCGCGGCGTACCCCGACCGGGTGCCGGCCCGGCTACGATGAGCCGTTGATCGATGCACGTCTCCGAGTGATCGATAGGGCACTTACGGTAGTTTGGCGTGTCGTGGGTTGAGTCGTACACCTGTTCGGCTATTGTCCACAGCGGGGCGCCGTCCACAGGTCGCGGCCAGCCGGCTGTTTTCTGTCGGACCGAGCGCCTAGCGTGTGCGCGTGACGAAAAGCTCAGCGAAGCAGCCGGCGAAGGCAGGGGTGGCAACCATGGCGGCAGGACCTGACCGGGAGAAGGCACTCGACCTTGCTCTCGCTCAGATCGACAAGCAGTTCGGCAAGGGCTCGGTGATGCGGTTGGGCGAGCGGCCGGTCATCCAGACCGCCGTGATCCCGACCAGCTCCATCGCGCTCGACGTGGCACTCGGGGTGGGGGGCCTGCCGCGCGGCCGCGTCGTCGAGATCTACGGGCCGGAGAGCAGCGGTAAGACCACCGTCGCGCTGCACGCGGTGGCCAACGCGCAGAAGGCCGGCGGCATCGCCGCGTTCATCGACGCCGAGCACGCCCTCGACCCGGAATACGCGAAGGCGCTGGGTGTCGACACCGACGCGATGCTGGTCTCCCAGCCCGACACCGGTGAGCAGGCGCTGGAGATCGCCGACATGCTGATCCGGTCCGGTGCGCTGGACATCATCGTCATCGACTCGGTCGCCGCGCTGGTGCCGCGCGCCGAGATCGAGGGCGAGATGGGCGACAGTCACGTCGGCCTCCAGGCCCGGCTGATGAGCCAGGCGCTGCGGAAGATCACCGGTGTGCTCAGCCACACCGGCACCACCGCGATCTTCATCAACCAGCTCCGGGAAAAGATCGGCGTCATGTTCGGATGTGGATCATGGGACACGAGGGTGACTCTGGCCGACGGGTCCCAGGAGCTTCTTGGCAGGATCGTCGCGGAGAAGATGGACGTCGAGGTGCTCTCCTACGACGGAGAGCTGGGTTGTCTCAGACCGCGCCGGGTCGTCAACTGGTTCAACAACGGTAAGACCGAGGAGTTCCTGCGGTTCAAGGTCGATCGGGCCGGTGGTGGCTCGGGGCATGGTCGGGCGACCATGTCCATGACGCGTAACCACCTCATCATGACCCCTGGTGGTTGGCGCGAAGCCGGCGAGCTTGCGGTCGGCGACCGGGTGATGCTCGCCCAGCCGCACCTGCTCGGCCCCTCGCAGTGGCAGATCGTGCTCGGCTCGCTGATGGGAGACGGCAATCTCTCGCCTGCCGTCCGGCCAGACAGTGAGAGCGGACGGTTCCGGATGGGGCACGGCGCCAAGCAGGCAGCCTACCTGGACTGGAAGGTCTCGCTGCTGGCCAACGTCCCACACAGCCGCAGTTCCAACGCCAAGGGGGCCGTCTTCGCCGACTTCACACCGCTCGCCGAGCTGGGCGAGTTGCGTCAGGCGGTCTACCTGGGCGACGGTAAGAAGCACCTGAGCTGGGACTACCTCAAGGGGCTCACTCCGCTGGCGCTCGCTGTGTGGTACATGGACGACGGGACTTTCACCCTGCGCTCGAAGGGGCTCCAGGAGCGGACCAGGGGCGGCAACGGTCGCATCGAGATCTGTGTCGAGGCGATGAGCGAGGGAAGCCGGCAGCGTCTGTTGGAGTACCTACGTGACGGTTGGCGCCTCGACGTCAAACTGGACCGCCGAGGTAAGCGCCAGGTCAATACCTTGTTGTTCACCACTGCCGCGTCGGAGAAGTTCCAGGAACTCGTGGCCCCCTACATCCCCGAATGCATGGAATACAAGCTCCTGCCAAAGTTCCGTGGGCAGTGTGCCATGGTGCCGGAGTTCATGGAGCCGGTCATGCATCCGCTTCCCGCGCGGATTCTCGACATCGAGATGCGACGCGACTACAAGACGATGGATCGGTTCGACATCGAAGTCGAGGGTTCGCACAACTACCTCGCGGACGGCATCCTGGTGCACAACAGTCCCGAGACCACCACCGGTGGTCGGGCGCTGAAGTTCTACGCCTCGGTCCGGCTCGACGTGCGGCGTATCGAGAGTCTCAAGGACGGCACCGACGTGGTCGGCAACCGCACCCGGGTCAAGGTGGTGAAGAACAAGGTCGCCGCGCCATTCAAACAGGCCGAGTTCGACATTATGTATGGCAAGGGCATCTCCCGGGAGGGCTCGCTTATCGACGTCGGCGTGGAGCAGTCGATCATCCGTAAGTCCGGTGCCTGGTACACCTACGACGGTGACCAGCTCGGCCAGGGCAAGGAGAAGGCCCGCGAGTTCCTGCGGGAGAATCCGGACGTGGCCGCCGAGATCGAGAAGAAGATCCTGGAGAAGCTCGGTGTCGGCGTGACCGCCGGAGCCGACGCCACCGGCGGTCCGGAGCTGCCGCCGGTGGACTTCTGACGGTCGGCCGGGTCCACACCGACGTGGCAGGACGACGTGGTGCCCGTACGGGCCGGGGGTGGGATGCCGCCCCGTCGGCCCGTACGGGCGGCAGTGGCCGCTCCCGGCGAGGGGGTCCGGCCGGCTCCGCCGGACAGTCCGGCGGCTCGACCGGACAGCCCGGCGGCTCGACCGGACAGCCCGGCGAGTGGCCCGGCGATACCGAGTGGGCAGGCGACGAGTCGACCGAGTCGTCGCCGTCACCGCAACGGCAGCGGCAGCCGTCGAGACACGGGCAGCGACGGGGGCAGAGGCGGCCGGCGGGGCAGGAGCACGGCGAGCCGGTGCCAGCGGCGGCGGAAGGAGCCGGCGGAGCCGTGGCAGGGACGGCAACTCCCCATGACGAGGCGGAGCGTGCCCGGGAGATCTGCCTGCGCCAGCTCGCCGTGCGGCCCCGTACCCGCGCCGAGCTCGCGACCGCACTGGCCCGGCACGGGATCTCTCCAGAGGTCGTGGAGCAGGTGCTCGACCGCTACGACGAGGTCGGCATCGTCGACGACGCCGCCTTCGCCCGCGCCTGGGTCAGCAGCCGTCACCAGGGCCGAGGGCTGGCCCGCCGGGCGCTCGCCAACGAGTTGCGCCAGCGCGGGGTCGAGGCCGGCATCGCGACCGAGGCGCTCGGCGAGCTGGACGACACGACCGAGGCCGAGACCGCCCGCCTCCTGGTCGACCGGAAGCTTCGCAGCGCCACCGGTTCCCCGGAGGCGGTCTTCCGGCGGCTGGTCGCGATGTTGGCCCGGAAGGGCTACCCGGCCGGGGTGGCGATCCGGGCCGTCAAGGAGGCGCTGGCCGAGCGGGACGCCGAGGCGGCCGAGTTCGCCGACCAGGTCGACGCGGACGCCCTCGCCGAGGCCGGCACGGACCCCGATCGCGACATGTTCTGAGCCGTCAGGAGGCGTGGCCCGCTGAGCCGTCAGGAGAAGCGATCACCTGACCCGCCGAGAGGCGGCGCGGTCGCCGCAGGCGAGCTGGTAGCAGGTCTGCTGCACGAGCGCGGCGTCGGCGTCGAGGCGGGACGTTCGTACCCTGCCGGACACGGTCGCACCCGGCAGCCCGGCGTTGATCACGGCCGCGGTCGAGCTGGGCGCACGCTGACGCGGCGCAGCCGCCTCCAGCGCCGGGGATGTCCAGCGCGACCCGTTCAATCGGCAGACATCGATTGATCTGCCCACTGGGAGCGGTTCCGTCGTAGGCGCCGGATACCCCGAGAAGTGCCGGTCGGAGGAGTCGGATACCGGACTCGCCCCTTATGCCCGCCCGGAAAACAGCTTCGCGTGAGCGTGTCATTGCCCAGAGTCAGACACGCGGTCGGATCATGAGATTCTTGACCGAATGCCCCATCGCGACCTAGCCTCGCCTTAGACGAGTTTTCCCGACCATCGCAGGCTAAGCGCACAACATAGATCGCGTAACAGTACGGCATCACTTCGGCCGGCTCCTCGGCCAGATTCGTGGTTACCGGGCGGGCCGGTCCGGTAACCGCAGAGCACCACCACACGGTCGTCGGCGGTGTCCCCGGGGGACACTGCCCGGTGGCCGTACCCTCGGCCAGCCGCCTCGGTCGGGCGTCGTGACAGCCGTAGGGCACGCCTCACCCATGGGCGTGGCTCTCCGGCGCGGACGGCATAGGGGAGGCGGCCATGACCGAGCGGGCCAGAATCAGCAGGGAGTTGCGCCACACCGAGGAGCCGGCATGAGCGGCCTCGAATGGGCCCTGCTGGCCGCGATGGTCGGGCTCGCCACGCTGGTGCTCGTCGCGATCAGCCTCGGCGCCCGCGCGCTGCGCCGGATCGGAAGCGTGACAGTCACACCGCCTTCGGACGATCCGGCATTCGTCGCCGAGAAGGACCGGCAGGAGCAGTCCCTCGCCGCGCTGCGTACCGCGGCCGACGAGGCGTCGTCGAGCGTCGACACGGCCAAGTCCGCCGCTGCCGCGGCCCGGGCCGACGCCGCCGCCGCGAAGGCGGAGGCGAGCGCCGCCCGCGCCGAGGCGCAGCGGGTGCTGGACGCCGCCCGCGCCGAGGCCGACACGGTGCTGGACCGGGCGCACCGGCAGGCGGAGCAGGACGCCGAACAGGTCCGCGCATCGGCCCGGCGCAGCGGCGAGCGGGAGATCTCCCTGCTCGCTTCCACCACCCGGGAGCAGGCGGCCGAGGTGGAGCGGCGGGCGCAGCGGATGGACGAGCGGGAGCGGCTGCACACCGAGGAGGCCGAGCGGCTCGCCGAACGGGAGCGCCAGTTGACCGCGAAGGCGACCGAGCTGGCGGCCCGGAAGGCGGCGTTGCAGGCTCGGGAGGCGGCGCTGACCGAGGCGGAGGAGAAGCTGAAGCGGGAGCTGGAGCGGGTCGCTGGGCTGACCGCCGACGCCGCCCGCGCCGAGCTGGTGGAGGCGATCGAGGGCCAGGCCAAGCGCGAGGCGGCGATCCTGGTCCGGGACATCGAGGCCGATGCCCGGAACACCGCCGAGCAGCGGGCCCGGCACGTCGTGGTGGACGCCATCCAGCGGGTGGCGAGCGAGCAGACCGCCGAGAGCGTGGTCAGCGTGCTGCACCTGCCCGGTGACGAGATGAAGGGCCGGATCATCGGCCGCGAGGGGCGCAACATCCGGGCGTTCGAGTCGGTCACCGGCGTCAACCTGATCATCGACGACACCCCGGAGGCGGTGCTGCTCTCCTGCTTCGACCCGGTACGCCGGGAGATCGGCCGGCTGACCCTGGAGAAGCTGGTGCTGGACGGGCGGATCCATCCGCACCGGATCGAGGAGGTCTTCGAGACCGCCAGGCACGAGGTGGAGCGGCTCTGCCAGCGGGCCGCCGAGGACGCCCTGGTCGAGGTCGGCATCACCGAGATCCATCCGGAGATGGTCAGTCTGCTGGGTCGGCTGCGCTACCGGACGTCGTACGGGCAGAACGTGCTCAAGCACCTCGTCGAGACCGCGCACATCGCCGGGATCATGGCCGCGGAGCTGCGCCTGGACGTGCCGCTGATCAAGCGTTCCGCCTTCCTGCACGACATCGGCAAGGCGCTCACGCACGAGGTGGAGGGGAGCCACGCCCTGATCGGCGCCGATCTGGCCCGCAAGTACGGCGAGGCCGAGGAGGTCGTGCACGCCATCGAGGCGCACCACAACGAGGTGCAGCCGCAGACGATCGAGGCGGTGCTGACCCAGGCGTCGGACGCCTGCTCCGGCGGCCGGCCGGGCGCGCGCCGGGAAAGCCTGGAGGCGTACGTCAAGCGGCTTGAGCGGATCGAGGAGATCGCCGCAGGCAAGACGGGCGTGGAGAAGGTCTTCGCGATGCAGGCGGGCCGGGAGATCCGGGTGATGGTCAAGCCGGACGATGTCGACGAGATCGGCTCGGCGGTGCTGGCCCGGGACGTGGCAAAGCAGATCGAGGAGGAGCTGACCTATCCGGGTCAGATCCGGGTGACCGTGGTACGCGAGTCCCGGGTCACCGAGATCGCCCGCTGAATCCCCCCGCCCGGACTCGGGACCGGGCGAGGCACCCCGGCACCCCGGCACCCCGGGTTCAGTTGGTTCCGGCGTCCGCCCTGCTGGTGCTGGTGCCGGTGCCGGTGGTGGGCGCCGCGCCCCGCGCGGAGCTGGTCTCCGCCGCCTCGGGATCTCTCGCCGCCCCGGGCAGGCCCTGCGGCAGGATCGACGGCGGGGCGGTCCCGGCCGGTAGGGCGCGGGTCCTGCGGCCCCGGGCCAGCCGCCGCTGTGCGTACTCGGCGAGCTTCGAGAGCAGGTAGTTGATCAGGATGTAGATGGCGCCGACCACCGCGTAGACCTGGATCGGGTTCTCCAGGTTGTCGATGATGAACCGGCTGACCCGGAGCACTTCCTCGTAGCTGATGATGAAGCCGAGCGAGGTGTCCTTGAGCACCACCACGAGCTGGCTGATCAGGGCCGGCAGCATGATCCGGAATGCCTGCGGCAGCAGGATCATCCGGGTGGTCTGGAACGAGGTGAAACCGACCGCCTGGGCCGCCTCCCGCTGGCCGCCGGGCAGGCCCTCCATGCCGGAGCGGAGGATCTCGCCGATGACCACGCCGTTGTAGATGGTCAGGCCGATGACCAGATACCAGAGGACGTCGCCGAGGTCGACGCCGAGATCGGGCAGGGCGCTGGCGACGAAGAAGATGGTGATCACGACCGGCAGGCCGCGGAAGATCTCCACGCAGAACCGGGTGATCGCGTTGAGGACCCAGCCGAGCCCGCGCAGCGACCAGGCGGCCGGCGCGGGGAGCCCGGCGAACTGCCGCTTCTTGAGCGCCTTGAGCTGGATCCGGAGTACGGCGAGCAGGGTGCCGAAGACGAGTGAGCAGACGATCGCCAGGCCGGCCGCGGTGAGGGTGGCGACGAAGCCGTCCCGCAGCCGCGCCCATACCAGCGGAAACACCTCGTTGCCGGGGTCGATCAGCGGACCCCACTTCTCCATCGTGAACTGACCGTTCTCGTCGAGCGGCCGGTAGACGAGGAGGTAGCCGACGGCGGCGATGCCGAGGGCGGCGAGCACGCTCACGATCAGGGTGAGCCGGCGGGCCCGGGGCCCGGGGGCGTCGTAGAGCACCGTTTGCTGTTCACTCATGCCGGCACTCCCTCATGGTCACGCGCATGCCGTCGGTCGTCTCCCGGGATCCCGTCGCGGTCATCGGGCCGCCACCGCCCGGCGCCGTTCGATCCGGTCGAGGAGGATGCCCAGCGGCACGGTCATCACGAGGTAGCCGATCGAGACCCCGACGAAGACCGGGATGATCGGCTCACCGAGTGCGCTGGTCAGGTTCTGTGCCGTGTTGGACAGCTCCCCGACGACCCCGAAGAAGCCGGCGAGCGCGGAATTTTTGATCATCGCGATGATGACCGAGCCGAGCGGCACGATCGCCGACTTCCACGCCTGCGGCAGGACGACGTACCGCAGGTTCTGCCCGAAGGTGAGACCGATGGCCCGGGCGGCCTCGGCCTGCCCGGCCGGCACGGCGTTGATGCCGCTGCGGATCGCCTCGCAGACGAAGGCGGCGGTGTAGAGCGCCAGCGCGAGCACGGCGAAGCGGAAGTACGGCAGGTCGATGCCGAGCCGGGAGAAGATACCGGTGAGTCCGGGGATGCGGAGGAAGTCGGCGTTGGAGCCGAGCGCCGGCAACCCGAACGCGGCGAAGAACATCACGATGGTCAGCGGACTGTTCCGGAACACCGTCACGTACGCCGTACCGATCCAGCGCAGTGGCGGGACGGGTGAGATCCGCATCACCGCCACCAGGGTGCCGATCAGCAGGGCACCGATGGCGGCGAGGACGCAGAGCTGGAAGGTGAGCCAGAATCCTCCGACGAAGACGTCGAAGTGTTCGACGAGCACACTCACGGGCACGCCTCTCTCATGGTCACCTTCCAGCTCCTACCTGTTGCGTCCGTCGACGCCGGTGGCGTCAGTACCGGTTGACGGCCGGGCCCTGCGGGACGTTCTCGTCGAACTTGCCCGCGGTGTCCTTCCACGCCTTCTCGTACCGACCGTCGGCGTAGATCTTCTCCAGGGTGTCGTTGATGAAGTCGCGGAAGGCGGTGTCGCCCTTCTTGACCCCGATCCCGTACGGCTCCTCGGTGAACTTCTCACCGGTGAGCTTGAACTTGCCGTCGCTGTTGGCCACGTAGCCGAGCAGGATGACGTTGTCGGTGGTGACCGCGTCGACCTGCCCGTTGGTCAACGCGTCCACGCACTTCTGGTAGCCGTCGAAGAGGACGAGCTGCTCGCCGGGGCTGGCCGGGTTGGCCAGGTACTGCTTGATGTTGTCGCCCGGGGTCGAACCCTGCACCGAGCAGACCTTCTTGTCGCCGGCCTTGAACGAGTCCGGGCCGGTGATCGAGCTGTCGTCGGAGCGGACCATGATGTGCTGCCCGGCGACGTAGTACGGACCGGCGAAATCGATCCGCTCCTTGCGCTTGTCGTTGATGGTGTAGGTCGCCACCACGATGTCGGCCTTGCCCTGCTCCAGGACCTCTTCCCGGACAGCGGAGGGCGTCTCGATGTATTCGATCTTGTCCTCGGGAATGCCGAGCTCGCCGGCAAGGATCTTGCCGATCTCGACGTCGAAGCCGGCCGGCTTGTTGTCCAGGCCCTTGAGGCCGAAGCCCGGCTGGTCGAACTTGGTGCCGATGACGATCTTCTGTGCCTTGTTCAGCCGCTCCATCGTCGTTCCGGCCTCGAAGGTCTTGCTGCCGGCACCGGTGCCCTCGTCGCCTCCGTCGTCACCGCCACAGGCGGCCACGGTGAGGGCCAGTGCCGCGGCCGCGGCTGCCGCCGCCACTCGCGTCATGCGCATTGCTCTCTCCTTCTTCGACGGAGCGGCCAGACCCGCCGGGGCGGTCCGCTCCACTGTGGTTACCTAGTGGGTGAGGATTTTGGACAGGAAGTCCTTGGCTCGCTCGCTGCGGGGGTTGGCGAAGAACTCTTCCGGTGGGGCATCCTCGACGAGTTGACCGTCGGCCATGAAGATGACCCGGTTGGCGGCGTGCCGGGCGAAACCCATCTCGTGGGTCACCACCACCATCGTCATGCCGTCCCGGGCCAGCGAGGTCATCACGTCCAGCACCTCGCCGACCATTTCCGGGTCGAGGGCGCTGGTGGGCTCGTCGAAGAGCATCGCCTTGGGCTGCATGGCCAGGGCACGGGCGATCGCCGCCCGCTGCTGCTGGCCGCCGGAGAGTTGCGCGGGATACTTCCCGGCCTGGTTCGCGATGCCGACCCGCTCGAGCAGCTTCATCGCCCGTTCCCGGGCAACGGCGGACTTCTCCTTGCGGACCTTGATCGGGCCGAGAGTGACGTTCTCCAGGATCGTCTTGTGCGCGAAGAGGTTGAACGACTGGAAGACCATGCCGACCTCGCTGCGCAGCCGGGCCAGGGCCTTGCCCTCGGCCGGCAGCGGCTGGTCGTCGAAGGTGATCGTGCCGGAGTTGATCGGCTCAAGCCGGTTGATCGCCCGGCAGAGCGTCGACTTGCCGGAGCCCGAGGGACCGATCACCACGACGACCTCGCCGCGAGCGACCGTCAGGTCGACGTCCTGCAGCACGTGCAGGGGGCCGAACCACTTGTTGACCCCGTCAAGCCTGATGAGCGGCTGGTCGGTCGCACCGTTCACTCCGCCCGCCTCGCTCCGCTCGGTCATGCCCCCACCTGTCTCGTCCTGGTCTGCCACACCGGATTCCAGCCGAATCGGTTAGGCAACTCTAGGGGACCTGACGTGCTGGAATGTAATCGAGTTCATCACGGGGCGATAACACCGACGATGGTGATCGTTGCTGAGCGTAATGCTGTGGCGACCATGGGCAGGCGAGTGCTGCTAGTGGCTGCGCAACCGGCTCCGGCGTGCGCGGGAAATCGGGCAGCGAGGCCGTCACGGAACGTCGCGGAAGTTGCTGGCGGAGGCGTACGGGAATCGAACCCGCCCGACCGAGCTACTCGGCCGCACCGGTTTTGAAGACCGTGAGGACCACCAGGCGCCTGCCCGCCTCCCCGGCCAGCGGCAACTTCCGTCCCTGATCGTACGGTGTGCGTCATTCGGACAATTTGCCGGGCACGCCGTGTGGCAGTCGTTGATCATGTCGTGGGCGGCCCGCCCATGCCGGTGATTCGGCGTAGGTCGTCGGGTGTGGGTGTGGTGGTGGGTAGGCGGGGTCGGAGTGGGTCGGGTATCCAGTGCGGGTCGTGGATTTCGAGCCAGGTGGCGGCGAGTTGGATGCGGAGGCAGTCGGGTAGGGCGCAGGGGCGGCAGCCGTGGGGGGTGTGGGGCCAGTGGGCGGTCATGACCTGTCGGGCGACGGTGGTGATGGCGGGGCGGCGGCTGTCGGTGACGAGTCGGTCGGTGATGAGGAGCCAGAGGGCCCATTCGGCGGTGGGGCACCAGGTGCCTCGGCAGTTGGCGCAGTGTCCGGTGTGGGCGTGGGTGGTGATGGTGGTCCAGGCCCAGTCGACGGCGGGGGCAGGTGGGGTCTCGGGTGTGTTCATCGGATTCGTTCCAGGGCGGTGCGGACGTCTGCGGCGGTGACGGCTGCGGGGAGGGTGCCGTCGAGGAGTACGCGTACGGCGTGTTCGCGGCGGTGGATGTTGGTGGCCCAGTTCCAGAGGGGGCAGCCGTCGGGGCCGCAGCGGGCGCACTGGCGGAGGGCGTGGGCGCCGAGAATGAGGCGGGCGAGGGCGCATTCGACGGGGATGGGCCATTCGACGGTGAGCCAGCGGCGGATGTGTCGGATCACAGCAGCCGTCCTGGTCCGGACGGGATGCCGGTTGTGGTGGTGTGGTCGATGCGGCGGCGTACGGCGATGAGCAGCCGGAGGCAGCCGGCTCGGGGTGCGCAGTCGGGGCATCGGCCGCCGCCCTGGTGTTGGCGTTCGGTTCGGCGGTCGGAGAGCCATTGGTCCAAGGTATACATCGGCTGTTTCACCTCCCGGGTCTGTGGCGCCCCGGAGCCCTGTCCCGCGGAACGCCACTCCCAACCTGGTTCCGGCGCTGAAGCGGAACGCCGGGGGACGGGCAGCGGGCCGGTCGACAGCCGGAGATCGGACGCAGTGGTCGGCTGCCATTCTCAGCCCCACGCCAGGGTGCGCTTTCGTCGACCGGGAGGGAACGTACGCGACGTACGGATAGCATGTTGGTGCAGCAAGAATCCGTACGTCACGTACGGATCAGGGTTCGAGGCCCATCAACGACGCGAGGTCGACCAACTCCTCTGACATGGGTCGGCGGCGGCGAGCACGGATGGTGCGCACGATGTCTCGGGCGTACCGCTGGTGCCGAAGCCATGTCGGTGCAGCATGGCGCAGGTCGAGCAGGACGTCCGTCGCGGCCGGGAGCTCGCCGACCTGTGTGAGAGCCGAGGCGATGTCCAACCGGTGCCTGTTGCGGTTGTTGGAGGTGGGCCGACCTCCTGGAGGAATCCGGCGGGCGAGTTCCAGTGCGCGTCCCGGATCGCCCGCCACGATCACGTTTTCGACCCGCTTCATCTCGACGGTTCTGGAGCAGAAGACGCCGATCGAGGCCGGCCCTGGGGAGAGGGCTTCGACCGACGCACGGTCGCCGAGGCGGGTCGCGGCTGCCGCAGCCGCGTCGAGCAGGGTCTCCGCATCGTCACCGCGGTTGTCACGTACTGCCGCAGCGGACGCGCGGAGCAGCAGCCAGCCCCACGTCGTCAGTTCTGCCGGGGCCGCACGGGAAAACCGGGGTTCGATCTGGTCGGCGGTGGTGACCGCAAGTTGCTCCGCTTCCATGAGCCGGCCCTGTCGTAGCAGCAGCCAACACATGGTGGTCACCGTCGACGCGCCGACGAGATCGTTTCCGGACCGGTCGCTCGCCTCCATCGCCAGGGTCAAGGCCCGGTGTGCCAGGTCGAACGCGCGAAGCTGGATGAGCGCCGTCCCGGCGACCTGGTGCGCCTGCGCCAGCAGGTCGTGTGCCTCTGTCCGCGCGTCGCCGTCCAGCACGTTGACCAGAATGGCCGCGTCGGCGAGTAACGACGGAAGCGCTGCGAGGGCCGTTCGATAGTCGTCGTCGTGGTACGCCCGGTCGGCCGCTCGGACGGCGCCCCGTACGCCTCCGAGGGTCGGAGGCTCGCCATCCTGCCTGCCGATTGTGACACCACCCAGGCCACGGGCCGGCGTGAGCACCTTGCGGAGTTCGATCAGCCCGATCTGGTCGCGGTCTCGTTCGCGGCGAGCGGCCGAGAGGGACACGTCGCCGAGCAGCCTCGACGTCGGTACCTCCAGCGCCCGCGCGAGTTGGTTCAGTGTCGACATGCGTGCCACGGTGCGCTCGTTGCGTTCCAGTTTGCCGATCGTCTCGACACTGAGGCCGGCGCGCTCGGCGAGTCGCTCCTGGGTCAGGCTCCGCTGCCGGCGGATGCGAGCGATGTTCTCGCCGAGGGTCGGTTCCACCGGAGCCTCCCGGGTAGGGCTGGGTGGTGGCGGGCACTGGGACCGCCACTTCGGACCGTACACCTCGATGCGTGGAACGGTTCTCGCGATCGTTCCGATCGGCTGATCTCCAGGGCGGGCGGACATGGGCGGTGCCCGAAGTGTCCGGTGCCCGACGCGAGCCGCTCTACCAAACCACGCTCGGTGAGCGGCGTCGGCGCGCTGCGCCGGGAGGGTGGCGGTCGCCGACTACAATAGGTAGTCAAGGGTCGTCGATTTCGGCGGATATGGTCACAGACCGGTAACTTAGCCGCTCCCGACCCGGTCGGCCCGGCACCATCGTGGGTGAGGCCGTTACACCCAGGTACGGAGGTGCTCGGCCCGACGGGGGATGCCGACCGAGACTGGCATCCAGCCACGACCGATGACGGCGAGGAGGCGGCAATGATCGAGCTGTGGAACTGGAGGACGGAGGGGCGGGTCGCCGCCTCGGAGATCCGCCTGGCGCTTGCCGACGCGCTCGACGTACCGGTGCTGCCGCTCGGCGGGGTCGACCCGGCCCGGCTGCCGCACGGCGCGCTCCTGGTCGACGTCTGGCACTGCCCCGGTGAGTTCCCCACCGCCGTCGACTGCTACGGCGTGCCGGCCGACCTGCCGGAGGTGAGCGCCGTCTCGGCCTTCGCCCGCCGGCTCGGCCGGGCCTGCCTGCTGCCGGACGACACCCTCGACGCCGGGCGGCACCTGCTGGTGGCGGTGGACGGCACCATCCGGCCCGTCCACCACGAGGTACGGGACACCGACGACGGCGAGATCCTCTCCGAGCAGCGGCTCTGCACGCAGCTCAGCCCGCGCTGCCGAGGCTGGTCACCCTGCCAGCGGTCGCGCTGGGTCCCCGACTCGGTCATCCCGGCCCTCGCCGCCGCCTAGCGATCCGCCGCCGCCTGCCCGGTGCCCTTGACCACGAGTTGGTCGAGCAGGTTCCGGGTCGCCTCGGCGACGGCGGCTACCGCGGCGTCGAAGGCCGCCGCGTTGTGCGCGGCCGGGGCACGGAAACCGGAGATCTTGCGGACGTACTGCAACGCCGCCGCCTCGATGTCCGCCTCGGTGACGACCTCGGCGTACGGCTGGCGAAGGGTCTTGATGCTCCGGCACATGGCACTTCCTTCCCGTGGCGGGGGTGGACGTCCCGGGGAAACTGGCTTCCCGGGTGCTGCGGATACTCTGTCACTGTCATGACTACCGCAGCCCCCGGCAGCCCGCGTACCTATCAGGTGCGCACCTACGGCTGCCAGATGAACGTGCACGACTCCGAGCGGATCTCCGGACTGCTGGAGCAGGCCGGCTACGTCCCGGCGGCCGATTCCGACGATCCGGACGTGGTGGTCTTCAATACCTGCGCCGTACGCGAGAACGCCGACAACCGCCTGTACGGCAACCTCGGCCACCTCCGCCCGGCCAAGGACAAGCACCCCGGCATGCAGATCGCGGTCGGCGGCTGCCTGGCCCAGAAGGACCGGGGCGAGATCGTCCGCCGGGCGCCCTGGGTCGACGTGGTCTTCGGCACCCACAACATCGGCTCGCTGCCGGTGCTGCTGGAGCGGGCCCGGCACAACGCCGCCGCCGAGGTGGAGATCCTGGAGTCGCTGGAGGTCTTCCCCTCCACCCTGCCGACCCGGCGCGAGTCGACGTACGCCGGCTGGGTGTCGATCTCGGTGGGCTGCAACAACACCTGCACCTTCTGCATCGTGCCGTCGCTGCGCGGCCGGGAGAAGGACCGCCGCCCCGGTGACATCCTGGCCGAGGTGCGCGCCCTGGTCGCCGAGGGTGTGCTGGAGATCACCCTGCTCGGCCAGAACGTGAACTCGTACGGTGTCGAGTTCGGCGACCGGCTCGCCTTCGGCAAGCTGCTCCGGGCAACCGGCGAGGTCGACGGGCTGGAGCGGGTCCGGTTCACCAGCCCGCATCCCAAGGACTTCACCGACGACGTGATCGCGGCGATGGCCGAGACGCCGAACGTCTGCCACTCGCTGCACATGCCGCTGCAGTCCGGTTCCGACGCCGTGCTCCGGGCGATGCGCCGGTCGTACCGGGCCGAGCGCTACCTCGGGATCATCGAGAAGGTCCGGGCGGCGATGCCGGACGCGGCGATCACCACCGACATCATCGTCGGCTTCCCCGGCGAGACCGAGGCAGACTTCGCGCGGACCCTGGAGGTGGTCCGCGAGGCCCGGTTCGCCTCGGCCTTCACCTTCCAGTACTCCAAGCGACCCGGCACCCCGGCCGCGACCATGCCGGACCAACTGCCGAAGCAGGTGGTCCAGGAGCGCTACGACCGGCTGATCGGCTGCGTCGAGGAGATCACCTGGGCGGAGAACCGCAGGCTCGTCGGCACCCCGGTCGAGGTGCTGGTCGCGGTGGGGGAGGGGCGCAAGGACGAGCGCACCGGCCGGCTCTCCGGGCGGGCCCGGGACGGCAGACTGGTGCACTTCGCCGCCGGCTCGTACGAGGGGAAGATCCGTCCCGGCGACATCGTCCGGACCACGGTCAGCTACGCCGCGCCGCACCACCTGAACGCCGACGGCGAACCGCTGGCACACCGCCGCACCCGGGCCGGTGACGCCGCCGAGGCGGGCCGGGCACCGCGTACCGGCGGGGTCTCGCTCGGCCTGCCCACGGTCGGCGTACCACCGCCGCTGCCCAGCTCCGCCTGCGGCGGGTAAGGAAGGGCCCCCGCTTATCGTTTTCTGTTGTAGCGGGGGCCCTTCCTAACCGCCGACCGGGTTACCGGCCGATGCGGCCGGTGCCGGCACCGCCGGTTGTTCCGGGCGGCGACCAGGCTGCCCGGACGGGTCGTATCCGCCCGCCCGGGTCGGCTCAGCTCGCTTGTTCCGCCAGTTCGAGGAAGCGCCGCTTTGCGGTGAGAGCCTGCTCGGCCTCCCGGATCCGCTTGGCGTCACCGGCCGCCTGGGCCCGCGTGAGCCGCTGCTCGGCCTCGGCGACCTGGTCACGCATCTGCGCGAGCAGCGGGTTGGCCGAGGGCTCGGTCCGGCGCCACGCGGAGTCCATCGCCTGGCGGACCTTCTCGTCCACGGCCCGCAGTCGCCGGTCCAGGTTGGCTGCCGCGTCCCGGGGCACCCGGCCCGCCTCGTGCCACTGGCCCTGGATCTCCCGGAGCTTCGTCTGGGCGCCGCGCGGATCCGCATCGACGTCCAGCGACTCCGCCTCGGCGAGCAGTGCCTGCTTGCGCTCCAGGTTGCCCCGCTGCTCGGCGTCCCGGGCCGAGAAGACCTCACTACGCCGGGAGAAGAAGGCGTCCTGGGCACCCCGGAACCGCTCCCAGAGCCGTTCCTCCGCCTCCTTGGAGGCGCGCGGCGCGGCCTTCCACTGTGCCATCAACTCCCGCAGCCGGTTGGCCGTCGGTGCCCAGTCGGTCGAGTCGGCCAGCGACTCGGCCTCGACGACCAACTCCTCCTTGGCCGCCTGGGCCTGCTTACGCTGGGCGTCGAGGGTCGCGAAGTGCGCCCCGCGGCGACGGGTGAAGCCGTCCCGGGCGGCGGCGAACCGCTTCCACAGCTCGCCGTCGGTCTTCTTGTCGACGCCGCGGATGGTCTTCCACTCTTCGAGGATCTCCTTGAGCCGGTCGCCCGCGGTCTTCCACCCGGTGGACTCGGCGGCCAACTTCTCGGCCTCCTCGACCAGCGCCGTCTTCCGGGTGACCGCCTCGGCCCGCGCGGTCTCCCGGGCGGCGCGGGCCTCGCCGGCCTTGCTCTCCGCGAGCGTGGCCAGCCGGTCCAGCCGGGCCGCGAGCGAGTCGAGGTCGCCGACCACGTGCGCCTCGGCGAGCGAGGCGCGCAACCGCCGGATGGTGGCGAGTGATCCCGACGGGTCGGCCGCCCCCGACTGGAGCCGGGCCTCGGTCAGATCGACCTCGGTGACCAGGTCGGCGAAGCGGCGGGCGAAGTGGGCCAGACCTTCCTCCGGCGCACCGGCCTGCCAGGAACCGACCATACGCTCACCCTCGGCCGTCTTGACGTAGACGTTCCCGTCCGCATCCACCCGTCCAAAGGCAGTCCAGTCACTCATGAGCCCATCCTCGTTCTCCCGGCGCTGCCGGGGATGGGGGTCCCCGGCGGTCGCCGCCACGGCGCAGCTAAGTTTCTCCCGGCATTGTCACAGGTCCAACCCGGTCCGCGTCGAGCGCCTATCGTCGACCGTGACCATACGGTGTCCTAGACCGCACCCGGATCGCCAGGCCCACGGGTGTAGAGTCTGGCGCCCGTTACGGTGGTGGCGTGCCACTGGTCGCCGCCGCCGTCTGCCCGCATCCACCGATGATCGTCCCGGAACTGGCCGGCGCCGTGGCCGCCGAGCTGGATGATCTTCGATTCGCCTGCGTCGAGGCGGTCGGCCGGCTATCGGCCGCGACGCCGGACGTCATTCTCGTGCTCGGCACCGGTGACCGGACCCGCCGGCACGATCCCGCCGACTCGGGCAGCCTCCGGCCGTACGGCCTGGACCGGTTGCTGCGGCTGGGACCGGTGCGCGACGGCGGTCCGGCAGGGTTCGACGCCGGTGACGGTGCTGCTGGCGGCCCCGCTGACAGCGGGTACGAGAGCCCGGCGGAGTTGCCGCTCAGCCTGCTGGTCGGCGCCTGGCTGCTGAACCGGGCCGGCGCGGCGGGACCGCGCCGGGGACAGAGCGTCGGCACGGACGTCCCGGTGGAGGAGTGCCGACGGATCGGTGCCGAACTGGTCGAGGATCCGGCGGAGCGGGTCGCGCTGCTGGTGATGGGGGACGGGTCGGCCTGCCGGGGCGAGCGTTCCCCCGGATACGACGATCCGCGCGCCCGGCCGTACGACGATCGGGTCGCCGCGGCGCTGCGGGCCGTCGACGGTCCGGCGCTGCTCGGGCTGGAGCCGGCGCTGTCGGCGCGGCTGCGGGTCGCCGGCCGGGGGCCCTGGCAGGTGGCCGCCGCCGCGGTGCTCCGGAGTGGAGCGCCCTGGCGCGGCGCGCTGACCTACTATGCCGCGCCCTACGGGGTGAGCTACTTCGTGGCCACCTGGACGCCGGAGGATGCGGCCGGCCGGGTGCCGGAGGATGCGGCCGGCCGGGTGCCGGAGGGTGTGGGCGGTCGGGCGGTGGAGGATGCGGCCGGTCGGATGCCGGAGGGTGTGGGCGGTCGGGCGGCGGAGGATACGGGCGGATCGGCGCAGGCGGGCGGGCCCGAAGGGATGCCGGCATGAGCGGACGCGGCCGGGTCGTCGCGATCGTGGGCCCCACCGCGACCGGCAAGTCCGGGCTCAGCATCGAGCTGGCCCGGGCCGTCGGCGGCGAGGTGGTCAACGCGGACTCGATGCAGCTCTATCACGGGCTGGACATCGGTACCGCCAAGCTCAGCCCGGCCGAGCGAGGTGGCGTGCCGCATCACCTGCTCGACATCTGGGCCGTGACCGAACCGGCGAGCGTGGCGGCGTACCAGGCGCTGGCCCGGGCGGCGGTCGACGACATCCTGGCCCGGGGACGGGTACCCCTCCTGGTCGGTGGCTCCGGGCTCTACGTGCGGGCGGTGCTGGACGAGTTCGAGTTCCCTGGGACGGATCCCGTGGTGCGGGCTCGACTGGAGGAGGAGCTTGCCGCCTCGGGGCCGGCGCTGTTGCACGCCCGGCTGCGGGCCACCGATCCGGTCGCCGCCGAGAGCATCCTGCCCAGCAACGGGCGGCGGATCGTGCGGGCGCTGGAGGTGATCGAACTGACCGGGGCGCCGTTCACCGCCTCGCTGCCCCGCCCGAGCCCGCACTACGACGCGGTGCAGATCGGTGTCGACCGGGAGACCGCCGACCTGGACGAGCGGATCGCCGCACGGGTGGAGCGGATGTGGGCAGCCGGCCTGGTCACCGAGACCCGGACATTGGTGGAGCGGGGTCTGCGGGACGGCCGCACCGCCAGCCGGGCGCTCGGCTACCAGCAGGTGCTCCGGTTCCTCGACGGTCGGACCTCCGAGGCGCAGGCGCTGGCTGACACGGTCCAGGCGACCCGGCGGTTCGTCCGGCGGCAGCGCGCGTGGTTCCGCCGCGATCCCCGGATCCACTGGTTGGATGCGGCCAGCAGCGACCTGGTCGAAGCGGCACTCACCCTGGTCGCCGCCGGCGATCCGCTGACCGGCGGTCCCGGACTGTCCAGGTGACGGCCGACCCCCGGGAGAGCGAGGCTGGGGAGTCGCCTGGTGCAGGAGGGGCGGCCGGGATGACGCCTGGCGCTGGCCCGGCGAGGGTGCCCGGCGGTGTCCGGAACCGTTCGGCAATGATGGAGGGGTGCGGTTCACCAAGGGCCACGGCACCGGCAACGACTTCGTGCTCCTGCCCGATCCAGACGGCCAGCTCGGCCTGACCTCGTCGATCGTGGCGGCGCTCTGCGACCGTCGGCGCGGGATCGGCGCGGACGGCGTGCTGCGGGTGGTGCGGGCCGCCAAGCATCCCGACGCGGTCGGGTACGCCGGCGCCGCCGAGTGGTTCATGGACTACTGGAATGCCGACGGCACCCTTGCCGAGATGTGCGGCAACGGGGTGCGGGTCTTCGCCCGCTACCTGATCTCCAGCGGGCTGGCCGAGCCGGTCGACGGCCTCCTGCCGATCGCCACCCGGGCCGGAGTGGTGCGGGCCGAGGTCGGTGGCGAGAAGATCTCGGTGGACCTGGGGCGACCGCGCATCATCGGGTCGGCCCTGGCCACACTCGGCGGGCTCACCCTGGCCGGCACCGCCGTCGACTGCGGCAACCCGCATCTGGTCTGCGTGCTGCCGGAAAGCGTCGACCTGGCCGGGCTGGACCTCACCCGCTCACCCGGCTTCGATCCGGCGGCCTTTCCGACCGGCGTGAACGTCGAGTTCGTCGCCGCCGGCGACGACCTTGCCGACCGTGTCGGGGGCGACTGGACGAGGCACAGCAGCGCCACGAGTTGGCACTCGCCGCACGGTGCACCGCCGGTCGGCGGCGCCGACCGGCACGTGCGGATGCGGGTCTACGAGCGCGGTTCGGCGGAGACGCTCTCGTGCGGCTCCGGCGCCTGCGCGGTGGCGGCGGTGGCGTTGCGCGACGCCGGGCGGACCGGCGGGGTCGTCGCCGTGGACGTGCCGGGCGGCCGGTTGACGGTCACCCTGGAGGACGGGAGTTGCTGGCTTGCCGGCCCGGCGGTCCTGGTCGCGCAGGGTGAGATCGACCTGGCCACACTCGGCGCCTGATCAGCCAGCCGTCGGTACGGCCGACACGAGCCTTGTCCCGCGGGTGTCTCGTTTTCTGCGGGAGTCTCGTCCTCTGCGAAAGGCTTCTCCCGGCGGACGCTTGTGCCGCCGGAGGCTTGCCCCGCCGCCAGCGGCGTACCCGGCGGATCAGCCTGACAGCGGGCTCGCCGGGGCGGCTGCCCCAGCGGCGATCTCGGGCAGGTCGGCCGGGCCGGAGTCGGCGGCCGGTGGCGGGCTCGGGTGCTGTGCGGCGGCCCGGACGGCGGCGGCCACCGCCGGAGCCACCCGGGAGTCGAAGACGCTCGGCACGATGACCGTTGGGTTGATCTTCTCTGTTCCCACCACGTCGGCGATGGCGCGGGCGGCCGCGATCGCCATCTCCTCGGTGAACTCCTCGGCGTGCGCATCCAGCATGCCGCGGAAGACGCCGGGGAAGGCAAGGACGTTGTTGATCTGGTTGGGCTGGTCGGAGCGGCCGGTGGCGACCACCGCCGCGTGCCTGCGGGCCTCTCGGGGATCCACCTCGGGGTCCGGGTTGGCCAACGCGAAGACGATCGCACCGGGCGCCATGGTGGCGATGTCGTCGCCGCTGAGCAGGTTGGGCGCGCTCACCCCGATGAAGACGTCCGCGTCGCGCAGGGCCGACTGAAGGTCACCGGAGAAGCCGTGCCGGTTGGTGTTGTCGGCGAGCCACTGCCAGGCCGGATTGAGACCCTCCAGGCCGCGGTGCAGAGGGCCCTGCCGGTCGTACGCGACGATGTCGCCGACGCCCTGCCGGAGCAGGAGCTTCATGATCGCCGTACCGGCGGCGCCCGCGCCGGAGACGACGACCTTGACGTCCGCGAGCTTCTTGCCCACCACCCGCAGCGCGTTGGTCAGCGCCGCCAGGACCACGATCGCGGTGCCGTGCTGGTCGTCGTGGAACACCGGGATGTCGAGCAGTTCACGCAGTCGGTTCTCGATCTCGAAACAACGCGGCGCGGCGATGTCCTCCAGGTTGATTCCGCCATACTGCGGCGCGATCGCCCGGACGATCGAGACGATCTCGTCCGGATCCTGGGTGTCCAGCACCACCGGCCAGGCGTCCACCCCGCCGAACCGCTTGAAGAGCGCGGCCTTGCCCTCCATCACCGGCAGCGCCGCCGCCGGACCGATGTTGCCCAGGCCCAGCACGGCCGAGCCGTCCGTAACCACCGCTACCGTGTTCCGCTTGATGGTCAACCGGCGGGCGTCCGCCGGATTCTCCGCGATGGCCAGGCAGACCCGGGCGACCCCCGGGGTGTACGCGCGGGAGAGCTCGTCGCGGTTGCGTAGCGCCACCTTCGGTGACACCTCGATCTTTCCGCCCAGGTGGAGCAGGAAGGTCCGGTCGGAGACCTTCCGGACGTCAACCCCGTCCAGCGCGCTGAGCGCCTTCACCACCTGGTCGGCGTGGGTCGCGTCGGCGGTGTCGCAGGTCAGGTCGACGACCACCGTGGTCGGGTCGGAGTCGACCACGTCGAGCGCGGTGACGATGGCACCGGCCTCGCCGACGCAGGTGGTCAGCCGGCCGATGGCCGAGGCGTCCGCCGTTACGCTGATCCGGATGGTGATCGAGAATCCGGCACTCGGCAGTCGGGTGATCGCCACGTGGTCCTCCGTCGTCTTCCCGCGGCCTCGCTGCCGCCGTCAGCATTCTCGCCTGCCGGTCCCACCCCGCCGTCGGCCGGGCCGGCCTCCGCCGCCATCCGGCGACCCGGACCACCCTAGGCCGAGCCGATGTCGTCGTCTCCGCCAGGCTGCCCGGTCCGTCGACGTCCGGAGCAGACGGTGCCGGAGCGGAATTTCGGGCCGGCGCCAGTGGTTGATCTCGCTGGGGAGCGGTGCGGGTTGTGCACCGTCGGGTGGCCGGAGCCGACTTATAGCAGGTGCGTCCGACCGGCCCGCGTGTCACGATTGATTGCCACCAGCACGCACAGCGTAATCAATGCGACGACGACGCGCAGAGCGTGCAGAGGGTGCAACAGACGACAGACACCTTCCGGCGGCCGGCGGGTAACGACCAGACCCCCCGTCGACGGACAGCGAGATCGCGTCGGGTGACGGGATCTCGTCGGTGGGTAGAGATCAGGAGGAACGGCTTGCGAGACCAGGAAAGCTTCGTTCGGCTGGCGGACGCAGACCTCGACGCCATCGTCATCGACGACGACGTCACCACCGGCGAGCTGGAGCTGGAGGATCGCCAGGCACTTCGCCGGGTCGCGGGCCTCTCCACCGAGCTCGCGGACGTCACCGAGGTCGAATACCGGCAGCTCCGGCTGGAGCGGGTGGTCCTGGTCGGCGTCTGGGCGGACGGCACGGTGACCGACGCGGAGAACTCCCTCGCCGAGCTCGCCGCGCTCGCCGAGACCGCCGGTTCACAGGTGCTCGAGGGCCTGATCCAGCGCCGTAGCCGGCCGGATCCCGCCACCTACATCGGTCGGGGCAAGGTCGACGACCTCGGCTCGGTGGTCCTCGCCTCCGGCGCCGACACGGTGATCTGCGACGGTGAACTGTCGCCGTCGCAGCTTCGTAATCTGGAGCAGCGGATCAAGGTCAAGGTGGTCGACCGGACCGCCCTGATCCTGGACATCTTCGCCCAGCACGCCAAGAGCCGGGAGGGCAAGGCACAGGTCGAGCTCGCCCAGCTCGAATACCTGCTGCCCCGGCTTCGCGGTTGGGGTGAGAGCCTGTCCCGGCAGGCCGGCGGCAGCGGCCGGGGCGGCGGTGCCGGCGGCGGGGTGGGGCTCCGTGGCCCCGGTGAGACCAAGCTGGAGACCGACCGGCGCCGGATCCGGATCCGGATCTCCCGGCTCCGCCGGGACATCAAGGGCATGCGGACCGCCCGGATCACCAAGCGCGCCCGCCGGGCCCGCAACGGCGTACCGGCGGTGGCCATTGCCGGCTACACCAACGCGGGCAAGTCGAGTCTGCTCAACCGGCTCACCAATGCCGGGGTGCTGGTCGAGGATGCGCTCTTCGCCACGCTGGATCCGACGACGCGCCGGGCGTACGCCGCCGACGGCCGGGTCTACACCCTGGCCGACACGGTCGGATTCGTCCGCCACCTGCCGCACCAGATCGTCGAGGCGTTCCGCTCCACCCTCGAGGAGGTGGCCGACGCCGACCTGGTCGTGCACGTGGTCGACGGCGCGCACGCCGACCCCGAGGAGCAGGTCCGGGCGGTACGCGAGGTGCTGGCCGAGGTCGGCGCCGACAAGCTCCCCGAGTTGCTGGTGGTCAACAAGACCGACGCGGCGGACGAGGAGACGCTGCTCCGGCTGAAGCGCGAATGGCCGGAGGCGGTCTTCGTCTCGGCGCGTACCGGCGCGGGCGTCGAGGACGTCCGTGCCGCGATCGAGGCCCGGCTGCCCCGTCCGGCGGTCGAGGTGCGCGCGGTGCTGCCCTACGACCGGGGCGACCTGGTTGCCCGGGTGCACCGCCGGGGCGAGGTGCTCGGCACGGCGCATCTGGCGGAGGGGACGAAGCTGCACGTACGGGTGGACGAGGCGCTCGCCGCCGAGTTGGCGCCGTACCGGGAGCTGGCGGGATGATCAGCAGTCCCGTCAGGCGGTGACGGAGGGTTGATCACGCCGCCTCCCCGGTTGGCGGCACCAGCATGCGACACTGTGCGGATGCGGCGAGTCCTTTCCACGGTGCTGGTTGCCTTCGGCGCTCTCGGGCTGACCCTGGGCCTGGTCGGGGCCACCCTCGGTTTCGGCGCTACCGCGGCCTCCGCCGCCGCCGGCAAGAAGGTCTGCACCATCACGGACGAGCGGATGACCGAACTCTCCGGCCTGATCGCTACCTCGAGTGGTTACGTGGCGATCAACGACGGGAGCGACGACCCCGCCCGGGAGCGGGTCTTCCTGCTGGACACCAAGTGCAAGCTGAAGAAGGTCGTCCAGTACGCCAGCAACCCGCGCGACCCGGAGGACCTCGCCCTCTCCGCGGACGGCAAGACGGTCTGGATCGCCGACACCGGTGACAACGACTCCGAACGGCGGACGAGCGTGGTCCTCTGGAGCATGCCGCTCAGCGGGGCCGCCAAGCCGGTGCTGCACCGGCTGACGTTTCCCGGCAACAAGCGGCACGACGCCGAGGCATTGCTCATCGGCCCCGACGACGTGCCACTGATCATCACCAAGTCGACCGGGAAGGCGGAGATCTACCGTCCGACGGCGGAGTTGGCGAAGAACAACGACGAGGGCGTGCCGCTGGAGAAGGCCGGCGAGATCACCCTGCCCAAGTCCTCCACCGCCAACCCGTTCGGCGGGGCGGGCCGGGTGACCATCACAGGTGCGGCCCGGTCGCCGGATGGCAAGCGCATCGCCCTGCGCACCTACGCCGACGCCTTCGAGTGGGATGTCCAGGGCGACGACGTGGTGAAGACCCTGACGACCGGTCGGCCCCGGATGACGGCCCTGGCCGACCCCTTCGGAGAGGCGATCGCCTACACCCCGGACGGCAAGAGCTTCCTCACCGTTTCCGACATCGCCTCGCTCGGCGAGGAGCAGGACGTGACGGTGCTGAGCTACACCCCGGCCAAGGAGGTCGCGGCGGCCGCGGACGGCGCGGCGGCGGGCGACAAGAAATCCGAGCAGTCCTGGACCGATTCGCTGACTCTGAACGACATCACCTATCTCATCGCGGCCGTGGGGGTGCTCGGTGCCCTGCTGGTCGGGCTCGGCATCTTCGGCATCGTGCGGGCCCGCCGTCGACCCCGCGAGGACGGGCTGGGCGTCACCGGACCGGATGGGACCGACAACGATCCGCGGGCGGGCCGGGGGGAGGCGCGGCCCGGGGAAGGGCGGAACCCTTCCGGTGGCCGGCGACCCGGCTATGACGACGAGGAGAGCTGGGGGCCGCCACGATCCGGCGGCTACGGCCACGGCTACCGCTCCGACCGGCCCGCCGACGACTATGAGCCGGCCGGCCGCGGTGGACCCGCCGGCGGTGTCTATGGGGCGAAACCGGGCAGCGGCGCGGTCTACGGTGCGAAACCGGCCGCTGGCGGCGTCTACGGGGGTGGCCGGCCTCAGGGTGGCGGCGGTAGTGGCCGTCCGCCCGCAGGTGGTGGCCGCCCGCCGGGCGGCGGTGGCCGCTCCTCCGCGGGCGGCGTGTACGGCGGCGCCCCGGCCGGTGGTGGTGCTCCGGCCGGCCGGCCCCGCGCCGGTGGCGGGGTCTACGGCGGCCAGCCGGCCGACAACACGTATGGCAGCGGTAACGGCAACGGTCGGGACGGTGGGCGTCCCGGGCCGGACGAGCAGTGGCCCGAGCAGCGCGGCGGATCGCCACGGTCGGGCCACGGTGCGGGCCCGCGCGGTGGCGGTCCTCGCGGTGGGCAGTACGGTCAGCCCCGGCAACGCTCCGGCGGGCACCCTGACGACTACGACTACCGCTGACCACCGCTGATCACTGATTACCGGCCGCCGCCGGGCGCCGAGGATCACCGCCCGGCGCCGAGTGATTCGGAGCAGGGCCTCGAGACCGGAGGACCGGCCGGCCCTTCCACCGGTGGCCCCGGCGGCCGGTGGGTCAGATCCGGCGAAGCACCGCGACCACCCGCCCCATGATCGTCGCGTTGTCGCCGGGAATCGGGTCGAAGGCGGAGTTGGCCGGCATCAGCCAGACGTGCCCGTCCCGGCGGCGGTAGGTCTTGACCGTTGCCTCGCCGTCGAGCATCGCCGCGACGATCTCCCCGGCGTTCGCGGTGGGCTGCTGGCGGACCACCACCCAGTCGCCGTCGCAGATCGCTGCGTCGAGCATCGAGTCGCCCTTGACCTGGAGCATGAAGACCTCGCCCTCACCGACCAGTTCGCGGGGGAGCGGGAAGATGTCCTCGACGGCCTGTTCGGCGAGGATCGGGCCACCGGCGGCGATCCGGCCGAGCATCGGCACGTAGGCCGGGGTGGGGCGCTGGGCCCTGGCGGTCTCGTCGTCGACCAGCTCGTTCGGCGGCCGCACGTCGACGGCGCGCGGCCGGTTCGGGTCGCGCCGGAGGAAGCCCTTGCGCTCGAGTTCCTTGAGTTGGTAGGCCACGCTGGACGGGGAGACCAGCCCGACGGCCTCGCCGATCTCCCGCACGCTGGGCGGGTAACCGAACCGTTCCACCCAGTCCCGGATGAATTCCAGGATCCGCCGCTGCCGTGCGGTGAGCTCGGTGGAGACCAGTTCCGGGAGGGCACTCACCACCGGAGTGACCGCGCGCAGCGCGGGCGCATCCTCCCGGGTGCGTGGCGTGGCCGAGCGCCGGCTTGCCCGGCTGCCCGCTGCGCCGATCTTCTGGGCCTTCTGCCGGCTCGTCCGGTCGTCGGTCGACACGTCGTCCTCCCTGGTGGCGGGTGCGGTGCCCTGGCGGCTGGTAGTGGGTGATGGCTCGTGGTGCGTAAGGTCTCGGCGCCGGCTTCGCGGTCGTCGCCGCGTGCCGGTGTCGATGTTCAAAACCGTATAGGTGAGATCACGTAGTTTCAAACATCTGTACGACATCGGCGCGGCGTGTCGCCTCGAGCGGGGCTCGACATCGAACGCCTGTTCTGATAAACCATCGTACGTCCGTTCGTTCGAACTCCTGTTCGATCTTGGAGGCCGCAATGGGTGCGACGGGGTTTCCGGGGGCGTCACCGGGCGGTGGTCGGCTGCGGCTGACCCGGCGGGGCAGGCTCGTGGTGACGGTGTTTCTGCTGCTGCTCGTGGCGGGCCTGGCGGCGATCCTCTCCCCGGCGTCCCGGGCCGCCGATCCGCCACGGCCCGTGGAGACGGCGGTGGTTCGTCCCGGCGACACCCTCTGGTCGGTTGCCGAGCGGCACCGGCCGAGTCGGCGGCCGTTCGCCGTGATCGACGAGATCCGTCGCCTCAACGGGCTGGAAGATCACACCGTGCACGCCGGGCAACGGCTGGTCCTGCCGGCGAGGCGGTAGCGGCTACTGCCGGGGGATGGCGATCCACCCGTGCGGCGCCAGCGGTCATCCGACGCTGGTCCGCAAACCGCGTCCGGTGAGGCGGTAACCGCCGTGCCGGCCGCGCGGTTGGAAGATTGCGGGCCACGCCACGCCCGCCCAACTTGACCACGACTCCTCTGCGGCTTACCGTCGACCCCTAGATATAGTAGTGACAAGGGTGTAAGTCGCCTAGAAGTTGGGGTTTCACTACCCACAGCTCTCAGGTTCGCCACGCACTGCGGGAGTCGTCCCGGATGGCCACCCGCAGCTTCGGGCTGCCTGCGCGCGGCTGCGCCCGCGCTGTCCGGTGGGCCCGGAGGCGTGTGCCACGGCGGGTGCGAAGGAGGTCGGAAATGCGGTGTCCGTACTGCCGGCACGCCGACTCGCGGGTGGTCGACTCCCGCGAGGCCGACGACGGCCAGCTGATCCGGCGCCGTCGTTCCTGCCCCGAGTGCGGCAAGCGGTTCACCACCGTCGAGGAGGCCGTCCTCGCGGTCGTCAAGCGCAGCGGGGTCACCGAGCCGTTCAGCCGGACCAAGATCATCGGTGGGGTGCGTAAGGCCTGCCAGGGGCGTCCCGTGGACGACGACGCGATCGCCCTGCTGGCCCAGCGGGTGGAGGAGACGGTCCGGGCCAGGGGCGCGGCCGAGATTCCCAGTCACGACGTCGGGCTCGCCATCCTGGGTCCGCTGCGTGAGCTGGATGAGGTGGCCTACCTGCGCTTCGCCAGCGTCTACCGGTCGTTCGAGTCGCTGGACGACTTCGAGCGGGAGATCGAGTCGTTGCGGTCGGCGACGACTGCCCGGAGCCGGCCGGCGGAGGACGTCGGGGGTGTCCAGCCGGCCGGTGAGCGGGCCGGCTAGTTCTTTCAGGAGATCAGCTCTTTCAGGAGATCAGCGAGGCCGTGCGGCGGGAGCGCCGTGCGTGCGTAAGGGGGCGGATGGAATGCCGGGGGAAGGTGTGACAGCGAGTAGGTCACGTACCAGGGCGGCGGCGAACGCCGGCCTGAAGGTCGAGCGTGTCTGGACCACCGAGGGGGTGCACCCGTACGACGAGGTGACCTGGGAGCGCCGGGACGTCGTCATGACGAACTGGCGGGACGGCTCGATCAACTTTGAGCAGCGGGGTGTCGAGTTCCCGGAGTCGTGGAGCGTCAACGCGGCCAACATCGTCACCACGAAATACTTCCGGGGCGCGGTCGGTACGCCGGAGCGGGAGTGGTCGCTCAAGCAACTCATCGACCGGGTGGTGAAGACGTACCGGGCGTCGGGGGAGCAGCACGGCTACTTCGCCAGCCCCGCCGACGCCGAGGTCTTCGAGCACGAACTGACCTGGATGCTGCTGCACCAGGTCTTCAGCTTCAACTCGCCGGTCTGGTTCAACGTCGGCACCGCCTCGCCGCAGCAGGTCAGCGCGTGTTTCATCCTCGCCGTCGACGACTCGATGGACTCGATCCTCGACTGGTACAAGGAGGAGGGGCTGATCTTCAAGGGCGGCTCCGGCTCCGGGGTTAACCTCTCCCGGATCCGCTCCTCCAAGGAACTGCTCTCCAGCGGCGGCACCGCCTCCGGCCCGGTCAGCTTCATGCGGGGTGCGGACGCCAGCGCCGGCACCATCAAGTCCGGCGGTGCCACCCGGCGGGCCGCCAAGATGGTCATCCTGGACGTCGACCACCCGGACGTCGAGGAGTTCGTGCTCACCAAGGCGCGCGAGGAGGACAAGATCCGCGCGCTCCGGGACGCCGGCTTCGACATGGACCTCGGCGGCCCCGACATCGTCAGCGTGCAGTACCAGAACGCCAACAACTCGGTCCGGGTCTCCGACGAGTTCATGCGGGCGGTGCAGGACGGCGGCACGTTCGACCTGCGCGGCCGGCTGGACGGTGCCGTGATCGAGACCATCGACGCCAAGGGCCTGTTCCGGACCATTTCCCAGGCCGCCTGGGAGTGCGCCGACCCCGGGCTGCAGTACGACGACACGATCAACGACTGGCACACCTGCCCGGAAACCGGGCGGATCACCGCATCCAACCCATGCAGTGAATACCTCCACCTCGACAACTCCTCCTGCAACCTGGCCTCGCTCAATCTCATGAAGTTCCTCCGCGCCGACGGCGGCTTCGAGGTGCAGAAGTTCGTCAGGTCGGTCGAGCTGGTCATCACCGCGATGGACATCTCGATCTGCTTCGCCGACTTCCCGACCGAGAAGATCGGCGAGACCACCCGGGCCTACCGGCAGCTCGGCATCGGGTACGCCAACCTCGGCGCGCTGCTGATGGCGACCGGTCACCCGTACGACTCCGAGAGCGGACGGTCGGTGGCCGCCGCGATCACCTCGCTGATGACCGGCACCGCGTACCGCCGCTCGGCCGAGCTCGCCGGCGTGGTCGGCGCCTACGAGGGGTACGCCCGCAACGCCGAGCCGCACAAGCGGGTGATGCGCAAGCACGCCGCCGCGAACGACGAGATCAAGCCGACCGGCGCGGTCGCCACCGAGATCGTCCGCGAGGCGACCCGGCAGTGGACCCAGGGCAACAAGATCGGTGACAGGTCCGGCTGGCGCAACGCCCAGGCCAGTGTGCTCGCGCCCACCGGCACCATCGGCCTGATGATGGACTGCGACACCACCGGGGTCGAGCCGGACCTCGCGCTGGTGAAGTTCAAGAAGCTGGTCGGCGGCGGCTCGATGCAGATCGTCAACCAGACCGTGCCGCGCGCCCTGCGCAGCCTCGGCTATCCCGAGGAGCAGGTCGAGGCGATCGTGGAGCACATCTCCGAGCACGGCCACGTGATGGACGCGCCCGGGTTGAAGCCGGAGCACTACGCCGTCTTCGACTGCGCGATGGGCCAGCGCTCGATCGCCCCGATGGGCCATGTCCGGATGATGGCGGCGGTGCAGCCCTTCATCTCCGGCGCGATCTCCAAGACGGTGAACATGCCGGAGTCGGCGACCGTCGAGGACGTCGAGGGGATCTACTACGAGGGCTGGAAGCTCGGCCTCAAGGCGCTGGCGATCTACCGGGACAACTGCAAGGTCGGTCAGCCGCTCTCGGCCGCGAAGAAGGAGGCGGCCAAGAAGGAGCAGGAGAAGGCGGTCGAGCCGGCCGCGCCGGAGAAGGCGGTCGAGAAGGTCGTCGAGTACCGGCCGGTGCGCAAGCGGCTGCCGAAGAAGCGCCCCTCCGAGACGGTCTCGTTCTCCGTCGGCGGGGCCGAGGGCTACCTCACCGCCTCGTCCTATCCGGACGACGGCCTCGGTGAGGTTTTCCTCAAGATGTCGAAGCAGGGCTCGACGCTGGCCGGGGTGATGGACGCCTTCTCGGTGGCCATCTCGATCGGCCTGCAATATGGAGTGCCGCTGGAGACGTATGTCAGCAAGTTCACCAACATGCGGTTCGAGCCGGCCGGGATGACCGACGACCCGGATGTCCGGATGGCTGCCTCGGTGATGGACTACATCTTCCGCCGGCTGGCACTGGACTTCCTGCCGTACGAGCGCCGGGCCGAGCTGGGCATCTTCACCGCCAAGGAACGGGCCGCGCAGTTGCGGGCGGAGGCCGATGCGGAGAGCGCTGTCGACCTTGCCGCGATGGCCGCCTCCGCTCCGGTGACCGCCTCCGCACCGGTGGAGACGGCGAAGCCGGAGCCGGCGGCCGAACAGCAGCGGGTCGAGACGGTGGTGGAGCGGCCGGCGCCGCCGGTCGGCTCCTCCACCGAGCTGCTGGAGGCGGTACTCGGCACGGCGGCGGACGCGCCGCTCTGCTTCACCTGCGGCACGAAGATGCGTCCCGCCGGCAGCTGCTATGTCTGCGAGGGCTGCGGCTCCACCTCCGGCTGCAGCTGAGAAGGCGCCCTCGCCGGCAGCAGGCGGGGGCGTAGCGTGCGCGACCGCCCGGTCCCCGTACGGGGACCGGGCGGTCGCGCCGTCGAGGCACCGCGACGGCGACGTGCCGGATCCCAAAAAGGTTTCCCGTCCGTCGGCACTGGGCACCGAGCCCGGCGAACGACAACGTGAGGGAGATCGTCATGGAGATCGGTGGAATCGTCAGCGCCATCATCATCGGCCTGGTCATCGGCGCGCTGGGCCGGCTCGTCGTGCCGGGCAAGCAGAACATCCCCATCTGGCTGACCCTGGCCATCGGCATCGTCGCGGCACTGCTCGGCACCATCATCGCGGGCATCTTCGGCGTCGCCGAGACACCGGGCGTCGACTGGATCGAACTCATTCTCCAGGTCGCCGTCGCCGCTGTCGGGGTGAGCCTCACCGCCGGTTTCTACGCTCGGCGAACCAGCTGACGGCTGCGACGTGGGCCCCGCCGGCGAGATCGGAGACGGTCGACGGGGCCCGGTTGTGTGACGGGCGGAACAGCGGGTGTGCAAGCGACCTCTGGGAACATGACGGCATGACGATCGCCGCCGACTACGCCGATTTCGGCGTCCGCGAGGCGAGCGGCGTGTCGCCCGCGTACGAACGCCTCTCTCTGGCCGTTGCCGACGACGACGAACTGCTCGCCCTGCTCGGTACGCTCCCGCCGGCCAAGCGGCAGCCGAACCTGCTGTTCGGAGTCGTCCGGCTGCTCGGCGGGCCGGTGGAGGACCCGGCGGCGTTCCGCGACTACACGATGGCGAACTGGCGGCTCGTGGCGGCGGAGATGCGTCTCCGGGCCACCCAGACGAACGAGGCAGGCCGCTGCGCTCTGCTGCTGCCGATCCTCGCCAGGCTGCCGCAGCCGCTCGCGCTGCTGGAGGTGGGCGCTTCCGCGGGCCTCTGCCTCTATCCCGACCGGTACGCCTACCGCTACGGCGACCACCAGCTCGGCACCGGCGAGCCGGTGCTCGACTGCGCCGCCACCGGCCTGACGCCGCCGGCCCGGCTGCCCGAGGTGGTGTGGCGGGCCGGCCTTGACCTGAACCCGCTGCGGGTGGGCGATCCCGCCGACATCGCCTGGCTGGACGCCGTCATCTGGCCGGAGCACGCGCACCGACGGGCCCGGCTGCGGGCCGCCGCGGCCGTCGCCGCGGCCGAGCCGCCGCTGCTGCTCCGCGGGGACCTCGTGGACGATCTGCCGGCGCTGGCGGCGCAGGCGCCGGCCGGCGCCACCCTGGTGGTGTTCCACAGCTCCGTGCTCTACCAGGTGCCGGCACCGCGGCGGGCGGCCTTCGTCCATCTGGTACGCGGACTGCCCGGTCACTGGATCTCGAACGAGGCGCCTGAGGTGCTGCCCCACGACGACCTGCCGGAGCAACCGAGCGGAGCCCAGCACAACGTGCTCGCGCTGGACGGCGGACCGCTCGCCTGGACCCGGGGACACGGGCAGTCGATGGTCTGGTTCGGCGGCTGACGGAAGAGCGGGTCCGGGCCGGGCCGTCAGGCGTGTCGCGGGGCGGCTGGCTGTCGTAGGGTCGGCGCGATGGATGCTCCGAAGGGGCAGCCGCCGGGGCGACGCCTGCCGCTGGCGCCCCGACCGCTCGACCGGCCGCACCCGTCCCGGCTCCCGGCCACGCATCCGGGCCGGGAGCGGATCCTCGCGGCGCACGCCGCCGCACTCGCCGCCGGTGAGGCGGGTTACCCTGACCCGGACACCGGGCTCTTCGTGCTCACCGCCGGGTTCCTGGCCCGGCGCGGCACCTGTTGCGGGCGCGGCTGCCGGCACTGCCCCTACATCGACGACCCGGTCCCGGAGGCATCGTGACCGTGGCCGCAGTCGTGGTCGAGGCGGTCGAGAGTCTGATCCAGGGTCGCATGCCGCCGGTGCCCGGCCCCGGCCGGCATTGGTTGTTCGGCGTGGAGGGCAAGCCCGCGCACTGTGACTGCGGCGCACCAGGGCCAGGTACCGCGACAGCGGGTGCCCGGTCGTGGAGGGACACCGTACGGGGTTTCGCCGGGCCCGCCGAACCCCGTACGGTGTCCGACGGATTCCCCGGCGCTGGACGCCGGGCGGGTGGGAGGTGCGAGGTGCGCGGACGACTCTGTTTGATCGCCAGTGTGCTGCTGCTCGCCGGCTGTGCCGGGGAGCCCGCGCCGGAGCCGATCGGGCCGGCCCCGAAGGTGGTGCGCCCGCCGGCGGCGTCGGCCGGCGGTGCCTGTCAGCTGCTGGAGTACCCGGCGATCGAGAAGGCCATCGACACCCGCTTCGAGGTCGCTGCGGCGAGTCGGCACGGCAAGACCGACACCTGCGTGCTGCGTGGCGAGGCCGAAGCACGCCCCGAGCTCGCACTCTCGGTCACCCCGACCACCGCCGACGCGTCGATTTTCGCCGACGAGATGGTGCCGGGCGATGGCAAGAGCGTGAAAGGGCTGGGCAAGGCCGCCTACCGCGCCACGGCCGCTCCGACGGGAAGCGTGGGAAGCTCCGTGGAGATCGGCTGGCTCACCGGCGACAGCCGGCTGGTCAGCCTGCGTTTCACCTTCCCGGCGGGCGAGGACGAGGCTCGGGCCGATGCCCTGGCGCCGAAGCTGATCAACCTGGCCAAGAAGATCGACACCAGCAACCGCTGACCACCTTCGGCATGCGAGCCTCAGGACCGGTCTCCGGTCAGCTGTGGCGAGTCATCCTGACTGCGCGGGGAAAACCCGGCATGACGTCGGTGGGGCGGTCCGGCGCGTGGCTCCGGCTCAGTGCGCGCCGAGTGGCTCGGCCCTCAGCGCGCGGCGCGCAGCGAGCGGCTCGGCCCTCAGCGCGCGCCGAGCGGCTCGGGCCTCAGTGCGCGGCGACGAAGACCCGGGAGGCGACCTCCCGGGGCAGCCGCACCTTGTCGCCGGAGCGGTCGATCATGACCCCGTCCCGCTCCTGCGCCACGGTCACCGTCACGCCCGGGTCCACGCCAGCGGCGTGCAACTGCCGGAGCACGTCGCTGTCCTTCTGGACGCTCTCGCAGATCCGCCGGACCACGACCGGACCACTCAGCCCCGGGAAAGCGAGGTTTCGCTCACCCTCGGCGAGGGTTTCGACCGCAACGTCCGAGTTCGGGGTGACCAGTGCCTCCAGCCCGGGGATCGGGTTGCCGTACGGCGACCGGGTGGGCCGGTCGAGCAGCTCGTAGACCTTTTTCTCCACCGAGTCGCTCATCACGTGTTCCCAGCGGCAGGCCTCCTCGTGGGCCTCCTCGTAGGGCATCCCGATCACGTTGACGAGCAGGAGTTCGGCCAGCCGGTGTTTGCGCATCACCGAGATGGCGTGGCTCCGGCCGAGCGCGGTGAGCTGTAGGTGCCGATCGTCCTCGACGGTCAGCAGACCGTCCCGCTCCATCCGGGCCACGGTCTGGCTGACGGTCGGACCACTCTGGCGCAGCCGTTCGGCGATCCGGGCGCGCAGGGCCGGCACCCCCTCCTCTTCCAGCTCGAGGATGGTGCGCAGGTACATCTCGGTGGTGTCGACTAGGTCGTTCACGTCAGTGGTCCTCCCGATGACGATGCTACCTCGGAGCACCGATATTCAGTGTCGCCGAGCCGGGCGGCCCGGGGCCGGCCCGGATGGTGTTGACTGGACGCCGTGTCCGTACCGGATGACCTTCTCGTCGACGTGACCGGGCTCGCCGCCGAACTGGCGTCCGTCGAGCCACCGGTCGTCCTGGACGTCCGCTGGCGGCTCGTCGGTCCGCCGGGTCGCACAGACTACCTGGCGGGACACCTGCCTGGCGCGGTCTTCGTCGATCTGGACGCCGAGCTGTCCGGGCCGCCCGGGCCGGGCGGCCGGCATCCGCTGCCCGACCCGGAGGCGTTGCAGCGGGTCCTCCGGGCGGCCGGCGTGCGCACCGGCCGTCCGGTGGTGGTCTACGACGGAGGCGACGGGATGGCGGCCGCGCGGGCCTGGTGGACCGTGCGCTGGGCCGGCCACCGGCAGGTCCGGGTCCTCGAGGGCGGCTTCGGGGCGTGGGCCGGCATTGGGCTGCCCGTCAGCACCGAGCCGCCGGCGGTCACGCCGGGTGACGTGACCGTGCGTCCGGGCGGGATGCCGGTGCTCGACGCCCATACCGCCGCGGAGGTGGCGGCGGAAGGGGTGCTCGTCGACGTCCGGGCGGCGGCCCGCTACCGGGGCGAGACGGAGCCCGTCGACCCGGTCGCCGGGCACATTCCCGGCGCGGTGAACGTGCCGGCCACCGAATATGTCGGCCCGGACGGGCGGTTTCCGGCCGCCGATTCGCTCCGCGCGCGGTTCGCCGAGGTCGGCGTCCGGCCGGGGGTACGGGTCGGCGCCTACTGCGGTTCCGGGGTGACCGCCGCGCAGGCGGTGCTGGCCCTGCACCGGGCCGGACACTCCGACGCTGCCCTCTACGTGGGGTCGTGGAGTCACTGGATCACCGACCCCGACCGCCCGGTGGCGGTCGGCGCCGACCCCGGCCCGAGCGGCCCCTGATCACCCGCCGCGCGCCGGCAGAGCGTGCTGCTACGGCGTGGGCGACGGCCCCGCGACGGCGTGGGCGACGGCCTGCGACGGCGTGGGCGACGGCGTGGGCGACGGCGTGGGCGACGGCGTGGGCGACGGCCTGCGACGGCGCGCCGTGTTCGGGAAGGCGGTTGCGGTCGGTCGCCGGTCGGCGTGCGACCATGAACCACATGTCGGACGACACGGTGGTGGTCTGGGACGAGAGTCTGCTGGCGTACGACCTGGGTGATCACCCACTCGATCCGGTACGGGTGGAGTTGACCATCGCACTGGCCCGGGAACTCGGCGTGCTGGACCGTCCCGGCGTACGACTGGTCCCGCCCACCCCGGCCGACGACGCGGCGCTCGCCCGGGTGCACCGGCCGGACTACCTGGACGCGGTCCGGGCTGCACCGAGCGACCCGCTCTTCTCCGGATACGGGCTCGGCACACCGGACAACCCGATCTTCGAGGGGATGCACGAGTCGAGCGCCCTGGTGGCCGGGGCGAGTCTGGCGGCGGCCGAGGCGGTCTGGCGCGGCGAGGCCCGCCGGGCGGTCAACGTGGCCGGTGGCCTGCACCACGCGATGCCCAGCCGGGCGGCCGGGTTCTGCGTCTACAACGACCCGGCGGTGGCCATCGCGCGGCTGCTCGACCTCGGCGCCGAGCGGGTGGCCTACGTGGACGTCGACGTGCATCACGGTGACGGGGTGCAGCAGGTGTTCTACGCCGATCCCCGGGTGTTGACGATCAGCCTGCACGAGACGCCGCTCGCCCTCTTTCCCGGTACCGGTTTTCCGGACGAGACCGGAGCGCCGGGCGCCGAGGGAAGTGCCGTCAACCTGCCGCTGCCGCCGGGTACCGGTGACGCGGGCTGGCTGCGTGGCTTCCACGCCACCGTCCCGGCGCTGCTGCGCGCGTTCCGGCCGCAGATCCTGGTCTCCCAGTGCGGTGCGGACAGTCATCGGCTGGACCCGCTCGCGGACCTCCGGCTGAGCGTGGACGGCCAGCGGGCGAGCTATCTGGCGCTGCGGGCGCTCGCCGACGAACTCTGCGACGGGCGCTGGGTGGCCACCGGCGGTGGCGGCTACGCACTCGTCGAGGTGGTGCCCCGGGCCTGGACGCACCTGCTCGCGGTGGCCAGCGGTGAGCCGATCGAGCCGGCGACGCTGACGCCGCCGGCCTGGCGGACGCTGGCCCGGAGCCGTCGTCCCGAGCGGGAGGTGCCGCTGCGGATGACCGACGACTCGGACGGCTCGTACGAGCCGTGGCAGCCTACCGGCGAGCCGGATGCGGTGGACGGGGCGATCACGGCCACCCGCAGGGCCGTCTTCCCGCTGCACGACCTAGACCCGCAGGACCCGGCACTCTGACCGGATCCGCGTCTCGAAATAGGCTCTATTTAGTGTCGGAAAATGTCTCGCTATAACCCGCTGTCTGGCTGTGGTCCGCTGTCTGGCTGTGGTCCGCCTCAGCCCGGTCGGCGGCCCGCAGGTGCCGGTAGAGAGTGGCCCGGGAAACGCCGAGGCTCGCCGCGATCTGGTCCACGGTGTGCAGGCCGGCGACATGCATCGACCTCGCCGTCCGGACCTGCTCCGCGTTGAGCCCCGGCCGTCGACCGGCCCGGCGCCGCCGTCCCGGGCGGCCATCTTCCGAACCGAGTTGCCGGCCGGCGGAGATCCGGTCCGTACGGCCGGCTCCAGCCTCCGTCGACGGGCCGGCATCGTCCGATCCGGCCGGGCCGCTCCGCCGGCCGGGGCGGTCGTCCGCCGCCGATTCGTCCGCCGCCGATTCGTCCGCCGCGCGCGGATCCCGGCCTCCGGGGTGGCCGGCCGGTGGGGGTGCCTCGCCCAGCAGCCTGGCCACCCCGTCGAGCATCTCCGTCCGGAGTTCCTCGTCGGACACGTCGGTGAAGAAAATGATCGGATCGGAGAGCATCGCGGTGGCCTGGACGGCGCGGACCCGTTCAAGCCGGGTCGCGTCGGGCCCGGCCACCAGGGCGTACGCCTGGGTGGCGATCCGCAGCAGCCGGCTGTAGGTGCTGCCCTGGGAGAACAACGTCATGTCGTGGTAGAGCGTCCCGAGAGGGCCGCGGTGCCGCAGCAGGGTGTCGAGCCACCCCTCCAGCGTCGCCCGGCGGGACGCCGGCCAGGGCAGCCGGGCAGCCCGCTCCAGGGCCGCCTCCAGGTCGGAGATGAGCGGCTCGGCGAGCGCCACCAGCAGGTGCTCCTTGCTGGGGTAGTGGTAGAGCACGCCGGCCTTGGTCAGGCCCAGCCGGTCGGCGATCTGCCGCAGCGGGGTGCGCTGGTAGCCCTGCGCGGCGAAGAGGTCCAGCGCGGCACGCAGGATCCGGGACCGGGTGTCGTCCGGCGGCGGCGGTCGCTCCATCGGTGCAGCGTACCTCCGGCTACTGACCGTCGATCAGAAGCCTGTGACGGTCGTCCTACCATCGGTCAGTACACTGGCATCGACATGGTGTCATCCGAGGTACTGGACAGGGGAGGGTCATGACGGCAATCTCGGTGGCCGGCCTGGTGAAGACCTTCGGGGCCACCCGCGCGCTGGACGGACTGGACTTGACGGTCCACTCCGGCGAGGTGCACGGGTTCCTCGGGCCGAACGGGGCAGGTAAGTCCACCACCATCCGGATTCTGCTCGGCCTGCTCCGCAGGGACGCGGGCGAGGTCGGCGTGCTCGGCGGTGACCCATGGCGGGACGCCGTGGCGCTGCACCGCCGGCTGGCCTACGTGCCCGGCGACGTGAACCTCTGGCCCAACCTCTCCGGCGGGGAGGCGATCGACCTGTTCGGCTCGCTCCGCGGCGGTCTGGACCCGGCCCGACGCGACGAGCTGTTGCAGCGCTTCGACCTCGACCCGACCAAGAAGTGCCGCACCTACTCGAAGGGCAACCGGCAGAAGGTGGCGATCGTCGCCGCGTTCGCCTCCGACGTCGAACTGCTGGTGCTCGACGAGCCGACCTCGGGGCTGGACCCGCTGATGGAGGCGGTCTTCCGGGACTACGTCGGCAGGCTGCGCGAGGCCGGCCGCACCGTGCTGCTCTCCAGCCACGTGATGTCCGAGGTGGAGGCGCTCTGCGACCGGGTCAGCATCATCCGGGCCGGCCGGACGGTCGAGTCCGGCGCGCTTGCCGAGTTGCGCCACCTGACCCGTACGCCGATGGCCGTCGAGACGGAGCGCCCGCTGGACGGCCTCGCCGACCTTGCCGGGGTGCACGCGGTGACCGTGACCGGCGCGACCACCCGGTTCGAGGTCGAGTCCGGCACCCTCGACCCGGTGCTGGCCCACCTGGCCCGGTTCGGCGTACGCAGCCTGACCAGTACGCCGCCGACCCTGGAGGAGCTGTTCATGCGGCACTACGGCGACGGTGGCGACGACGCCTCCGCCGAGCGGCCGGTCCCGGCAGGCGCGCGGTGACGGCGTTCACCGGCACCGCCCGGCTGACCCGGCTCGCGATCCGGCGCGACCGGGTCAAGCTGCTGGTCTGGGCGCTGGCCGTGCCGGGGGTCACCGCGGCGGTCGCGCAGAGCGTCACCGCCCTCTACGGCACGGAGCAGGACCGGGTCGGCTACGCCACCGCCAGCGCCGCCAGCGTGGTCGCCCGGGCGTTCAACGGACCCGTCTCGGGCCCGAGCCTCGGTTCGGTGGTCACCGCCGAGGCGTACACGTCGCTGGCCCTGCTCGCCGCACTGCTCAGCACCTTCGCGGTGATCCGGCACACCCGGCAGAACGAGGAGACCGGCCGGGCGGAGCTGCTCGGCTCGGCGGTGGTCGGCCGGCACGCCCCACTGGCAGCGGCCCTGCTCAGCACGGTGGCGGCCAACCTGCTCAGCGGGCTGCTGCTCGTCGGAGCGCTGGTCGCCAACGGGCTGCCGGTGGCCGGCTCGCTGGCCCTGGCCGCGGCGGTCGCCGGGATCGGGATCTCGTTCGCCGCGGTTGCCGCGGTGACCGCCCAGATCTCGGGCACGGCGCGTGGCGCCAACGGCATGGCCGCGGCCGCCGTCGGAATCGCCTTCCTGCTCCGGGCCGCCGGGGACGCCTGGGGGGACGTCTCCGCCGACGGGATGCGGGTGTCCAGTGCCTGGCCCTCCTGGCTCTCCCCGCTCGGTTGGGCCAACCAGATCCAGGCCTTCGACGCGAACCGTTGGGCGGTGCTGGCGCTGCCGGCCGTGTTCTCGGTTCTCGCCGTTGCGACGGCGTTCGTGCTGACCGCACACCGCGACCACGGCGCCGGGCTGCTGGAGGTCGCCCGGGGGCCCGCGCAGGCGCCTCGGGGCCTGCTCAGCTCGACCGGCCTGGCCTGGCGCCTGCAACGCGGGGTGCTGATCGGTTGGGCGGTCGGGGTCCTGGTGATGGGCTTCGCCATGGGGTCGGTCGGTAACGAGCTGGACGGCCTCGTCGGCGAAAACGAGGCGGCCGCCGAGTTGATGGCACAGCTCGGCGGCACCGACGAACTCGTCGACGCGTTCCTCGGCACCATGATGGCGATGTTCGCGCTCGCGATCGGGGGGTTCGCCGTCCAGTCGGTGCTCCGGCTGCGGGCCGAGGAGTCGGCCGGGACCCTGGAGGGGGTGCTGGCCACCGCCGTGAGCCGGCCCCGCTGGCTGCTCAGCCACCTGCTCTGGACCGTGCTCGGCACGGTCGGCCTGCTGGCGCTGGCCGGGGCGAGTACCGGGCTGGGCTACGGCATGGTCAGCGGCGACGTGCCCGACCCGGTGGGCCGGCTCACCGTGGCCGGGCTGGTGCAGGCGCCGGCTGCACTGGTGGTCGCCGCCGTGGTGGTGCTGTTCTTCGGGCTGCTGCCACAGTTCGCCGTGGCGCTGTCCTGGTCGGCCTTCCTGCTCTGCGTGCTGCTCGGCCAGCTCGGCGCGCTGCTGGAGTTGCCGCAGGCGGTGCTGAACGTGTCGCCCTTCACTCACCTGCCGGCAGTGCCGGCCGCCGATCCGACCGCCACGCCGCTGGTCGTGCTTCTCCTCGTCGCCGCCGCGCTGACCGGTCTCGGGCTGGTGACCTTCCGCCGCCGGGACCTGGCGGTCGGCTGACCGCCCCGCGGTGGGGTGCCGGGTGGCGACACCCGGTCTAACGCGGGCAGGACCGGCCGATCAGTCGGTGGCCTCTCCTGGTGGTCGGCCGGCCCGCGGCACGCCGAGGGTCTGGCACGTACGGCCGGAGCCCTCGCCACCGATGCGGTGGCGAGGGCTCCGGTGCCGTACCGGGCGACGAGCGTGGAGATCAGCTCGCGTACGCCTCCAGCCGGTCGGCGCGGGAGGGGTGGCGCAGCTTGAGCAGGGTGACCTTCTCGATCTGCCGGATCCGTTCCCGGGAGAGGCCGAACTCGCGCCCCACCTCGTCCAGGGTGCGCTGCCGGCCGTCGTCGAGGCCGAAGCGCAGCCGGATCACCGCCTGCTCGCGGTGCGAGAGGGTGGCGAGCACGATCTCCACCTCGTTGCGGAGCATGCCGGCCGAGACCGCGTCGCCCGGCTCCTCCCGAGGGTCGACGGCGGCGACGAAGTCACCGAGGGCGCTCTCGCCGTCCTCGCCGACCGCCTGGTCGAGGCTGACCGGCTCCCGGTCGTAGGAGATGAGCTCGATGACCTGGAACTCCGGCACACCCAACGCGGCGGCGACCTCGGCCACGGTGGGCTCGCGTCCCAGCTGGGTGGCCAGGTCGCGCCGGGTCCGGACCATCCGGTTGACCTGCTCGACCATGTGCACCGGGATGCGGATGGTGCGGGCCTGGTCGGCCATGGCCCGGGTGATGGCCTGCCGGATCCACCAGGTGGCGTAGGTGGAGAACTTGTAGCCCTTGGTGTAGTCGAACTTCTCGACGGCGCGGATCAGGCCGAGGTTGCCCTCCTGGATCAGGTCGAGGAAGGCCATGCCGCGCCCGGTGTACCGCTTCGCGATGCTGACCACCAGCCGCAGGTTCGCCTCCAGCAGGTGGTTCTTGGCGGCCCGTCCCTGGCTGGCGATGATCTCCAGGTCGGCCCGCAACTCCGCCGGCAGTGCCCCCCGCACGTCGGCGTTCAGTTTTTCCTCCGCGTAGAGCCCCGCCTCGATCCGCCGGGCCAGGTCGACCTCCTGGACGGCGGTGAGCAGCTTGGTCCGGCCGATACCGTTCAGGTAGGCCCGGACCAGGTCGGCTGAGGCTCCGCGCTCGTCGGTGGCGTCGAGATCGACCATGACCTGCCCGGCGCCGTCGACGGTCGGCTCGGTGTCGGCGCCGGCCCCGCCGGCCGGGTGAGTGTGGCTCTCGCTGTTGTGCAGGACCATCATCTGTCGCCTCCCCGCTTCGACAATGTGGCGCGTCCCAGCGACAACCGCGCTGGTGACACCTAGCTTGGCCGGTAGGGCGTGAAGCCAAGGTGAGGAGAGCGTCGGGTTGGCATGAATCCGGGAGGTTGCCAGACGCTGTTTGACCCGATTTCCATGCCTTGATCGGATTGGTGGCGCCGCGGACGGCCGGGTGGGCCGGACGGGGCGAGCGCTTGCCGGCGACGGTTACCGTGCGAGACGGATCGAGATCAACGAGGGATGGAGGACGTGGTGGTCTTCAAGCGGTTGATGCAGGCGATGGGCGTGGGCGGTCCGTCGGTCGAGACGGTGCTCAGCAACCCGAACTGCCGGCCGGGCGGCTATCTGGAGGGCCAGGTCCACATCGCCGGCGGCGACCACCCGGTCGACGTCGAGTACGTCTCGGTCGGCCTGGTGACCCGGGTCGAGGTGGAGAGCGGTGACAGCGAGTACAACACCACCCAGGAGTTCCACCGGCAGCGCCTGACCGGTGCGTTCCGGCTGGAGAGCGGGCAGCGCCACGACGTCCCGTTCCGTTTCGAGGTGCCGTGGGAGACGCCGCTGACCGAGGTCGGCGGTCACCACCTGCACGGGATGACCATGGGGCTGCGTACCGAGCTCGAGGTGGCCCGCGCCGTGGACAAGGGGGACCTCGACCCGGTGGCGGTGCATCCGCTGCCGGCCCAGGAGCGGGTCGTCGACGCCCTGCTCCAACTCGGCTTCCGGTTCAGCCGGGCCGACGTCGAGCGCGGCCACATCTACGGCGTGCACCAGACCCTGCCGTTCTACCAGGAGATCGAGTTCTATCCCGGCCCGCAGTACGCCCGGGCGATCAACCAGCTGGAGCTGACCTTCGTCGCCACGCCGCAGCAGTTGCAGATCGTGCTGGAGATCGACAAGCGGGGCGGGCTCTTCACCGAGGGCCGCGACGCGTTCGGCCGGTTCACCGTCGACCACGCCAGCGTCGACCGGACCGACTGGCCCGGGCAGCTCGACGGCTGGCTGCGCCAGTCGATGCAGAAGCGCGGGCTCTTCTTCTGACCGCACCCTGCGCTTCCGACCGCACTCTGCGCTTCCGACCGCACTCTGCCCGGCGGGCGGCGGCCGGAGAGCGGGTCAGAGCTCCAGCAGCACCGTGCGCGGGCCGACGTTGACGCTTTCGACCAGCATGTGCGCCCGGAACCGGCCGGTGGAGACCTCGGCACCCCGGCCGCGCAGCGCCTCGACGAAGGCGGTGACCAGCGGTTCGGCCACCTCGGCCGGGGCCGCCGCGCCCCAACTGGGCCGGCGGCCCTTGCGGGCGTCGCCGTAGAGGGTGAACTGGCTGACCACCAGCAGCGGTGCTCCGGCGTCGGCGGCGGAGCGCTCGTCGTCGAGGATGCGCAGCTCGTGGACCTTCCGGGCCATCGTGTCGGCGGTGGCCCGGGTGTCGGCGTGGGTGACCCCGAGCAGCACCAGCAGCCCGTCGGCGATGGCACCGACCACCTCGCCGTCGACCGTCACGCTGGCCCGCCCGACCGTCTGCACCACCGCCCGCACGGCGGTCAGTCTGCCACGGCGCCGGGCCGGCCGGTCCGCCCGCCGACGGGCGCGGGCCGTCAGTCCGCCACGGGGGCGAGGACTCCGCGTTCCACCAGGTGCGCGACGATCGGCCCGGCCGCCTCCGCAAGATCCTCCGCCGGTACGTCGTGCGCCAGCGCCAGCACCGCGACCTGCTCGCGCAGCGGCACCCTGCCGTCGGCCCCGCCGACCAGGGCCAGCACCAGCGGGTCCACCTCCTCGGTCCAGCGCAGCCCGTGCGACTGGACCAGCACCTGCCGGTCCACCGCCCAGCCCTCGTCGCCCATCGACGCCTCCTGGCGCAGCTTCAGCCCGTCGACGGCCCGGAACCTGGTGCCGAGCAGTGCCTCACCGTCCCGGGCCCGCAACCAGTCCTGCCGGTCGAACCAGGCGGCGATCTGTTCACCCATCGGCGGCTGTACGGCCTGCCGCAGGTCCTCGACCCGGAGCACCGGCTCGGTGTGGCCGCCCCGGCGCAGGTTGACCACGCCGAAGCCGATCGCCTCCACCTTCTGCCCGTCGAACCAGTCCAGCCAGGCTGCCACCCGCCGCGGGTCGGCCGCCTCGCTGGCGTCGGCCAGCCACAGGTCGACGTAGGCCGTCGGGTCGGCGACCTCCCGCTGGATGACCCAGGCGTCCAGGCCGGTGCCGGCGAACCAGCCGGCCACCCGCTCGCCCCAGTCCTCCCCGGCCACGTGCAGCCAGTTGGCCAGGTACTGCATGGTGCCGCCCTCGGTGAGCAGCGTCGGCGCGGCGGCGGCGAGTTCGGCGGCGACCCCGTCGCCGGCCCGGCCCGAGTCGCGGTAGCTGTGCGTGGTGGTGCCGGGACCGACCACGAACGGCGGATTGCTGACCACCAGGTCGAACCGGCGCCCGGCCACGGGCGCGACCAGGTCGCCCCGGAGCAGGTCCCAGCGGTGGCCGTTCAGCGCGGCGGTGGTGGCCGCGAACCGCAGCGACCGGTCGGAGACGTCGGTCGCGGTCACCGAGCGGGCGTGCTCGGCCAGGTGCAGGGCCTGCACACCGCTGCCGGTGCCGAGGTCGAGGGCGCTGCCGACCGGGCGTCGGATCGTCGCCCCGAGCAGCGTGGTGGTCGCCCCACCGATCCCGAGCACGTGGTCGGCGGCGAGCGGCTGGCCGGGCCGGGCACTCGCCGGCACGTCGGAGAGGACCCACCAGGAGTCCCCGTACGGCTCCAGGTCGATGCCCTGCCGCAAGCCGTCGCCGACCCGTTCCAGCAGCCCGCCGGCGAGCGCCTCGGCGAGCGGCAGCGGGGCGAGTGCCGCGCGTACCGCCGCCTCGGGCTCGGTCTGGGCGCAGACGAAGAGCCGGATCAGGGTGGCGAGCGGGTCGCGGTCTTCGGTGGCCCGCAGTGCCGCCCGGAAGTCGTTGCGGGCCAGGCCGCTGGTCGCCGCCGCGCCGAGCCGGTCGGCGATGCCACTCGACGTGTAGCCCGCGCTGGTCAGTGCCGTCCGGAGCTGGTCCACCCCGGCGGGGGAGAGCAGCATGTCATTGCCGTCCACGGCGTCTATCCTGCCTGCCCGTCGAGCCGGGCTGGTCGCCAACCCTCGCAGTCCGCCTGCGGTAACACCCCGTCGGGTGTAACCGGCCGGTACCCGTCACAGCCGTCCCGACCCACCCCCATCCCCACCGGCTCCGGTGCGGCGTCGGGCGTCGGCTCCGGTGCGGGGGCAAAGTCGGCTCCGGTGGCGTCGGGCCCGGTGCGGCGGTCGGCAAGCGGCGGCGCCGGGCCGGCCCGAGCACCACGATCGCGTACCCGAGGTGCACCAGCACGCTGACGACGAGTCTTCAGCCGGCCGAGCACCGAGGAGACCGTACCGGCGGGCCGGGCCTGGACCCGGCGCGCGGCGAGCAGCACGAACGGCAGCGCGACCGCGATCATGGCCAGGGTCAGGGCGAGATCGCCGAGGTGGAGTCGTCATGCCTTCCAGGATGCGGCCCCGACGGCGGCGGAACTCTGCCGTGATCGCGTACGACGTCGGGCGTGCCGGACCGGATGACGCGGGGGCGGGCGGCCACCGGATGCTGTGGCGGCCGCCCGCCCCACGATGTGCTGTCTGCGGGCTATGTGCTGTCTGCGCGCGTCAGAACGTCACGTCGGAGCAGCCGTAGAAGGTCTCGGCGCTGTCGGAGCGGGTCCACACCGAGTAGATGATGTGGTGGCCGCTCTTGCCGGACGGCAGCCGGCCGCTCCAGTAGTAGTGGCCGTCGTTGCTGCCGACGTTGCCCCGCTGCGGCGGGTTGGTGACCGAGGAGAAGGGCGTCGCCTCCAGGTCGCTCCAGGCCAGCGGGCGGGTCGGGCTCCAGCCGTTGCGGGTGACGTAGAGGTCGAACCGGCCGGGGTGCGCGGCCCAGTTGCTGTATCGGAACTCGACGCTCGCGCCCGAGCTGACCTGGGCCTTCGGGAAGTCGCCCCGGGGTAGGTCCCAGCCGCGGAAGGTGGAGTTGCCGCCGCTGCAGAGCTGGCCGTCGGGGATGAAGCCCCGGGTCCGGCCGGCGCCGTCGGACCGCAGCACGCTGAACCAGTTGTAGAGCGGGTAGACGCCGCTCACGTTGGCGGCGGCGACGCAACCGGCGTTCTTGTTGACGATGTTTCCCTGCGGGGTCAGGCCGTCGATGTAGCACGCGTAGGTCCGGCTGGCCGGGAACATCAGCGCGCCGTGTGCGGAGGCCTGGTTCGGCGAGATCACCGTCAGGAGCCCGGCGGTCAGCACGGCGGTGGCACCGACGACTGTCAGTCTGCGCAGGAGTTTCACGGATGTGGATCCCTTCTGTGCGGCCGCGGCCGGGAGAGGTGTCCTCGGGCGGCGCGGCCGGGTGGGAGCCGGCGGGGTGTGCGGCGTGCTCGTGGCGCTGTCGCACCCGGTCACCGGCTGCTGCTGGATAGGCGGGCCCGAATCCCGCGTGCGCGGTACGGTTGCCCCCGTACTGCGGCGATATGGACCATTGCAGCATGGATGGCCGGCTCAATCAATAGGCGGCTCTCGATATGTGACGCGCCGAAGGTCCCGCATGTGCTAATTCGGGCCACCGGCGCCCCGCCGTGCCTCGCCGGGCTTGGCGAGACCTGGCGAAGCGCCCGGGAGTCAGGCCAGCTGGAAGTCGGCGAAGTCGAAGCCGGGTGCCACCACGCAGCTGACCAGGACGGGCTGCCCACCGGTGGGCTCGGCCGCCTGCCAGACGCCACCCGGGATCACCAGCTGCGGCCGCTCGCCGGCCGCCAGGTCCGATCCGAGTCGGATCTCCGTGTACTCCGCCGTCGGCACCTCGGCCGAACCGCCGAGCCGCAGCAGCAGCGGACCGCCCGAGTGCCAGAGCCACAGCTCGTCGGAGCGGACCGTGTGCCACCGGGACCGTTCCCCCGGGTGCAGCAGGAAGTAGATCGCGGTGGCGGCGGCGCGCGGGCCGGCGTAGCCGTCGGGAGTGAAGGTGTGTGCCGAGCGCCAGGTCTCGCGGAACCAGCCGCCCTCCGGATGTGCCGCCAGGTCGAGCTGCTCGGCCAGCGGTGGCCGGCTCGGCGTCGTCACGGGTCGACCTCCACGCTCGGGTACGGCTGCCGGTCCGCCGCGTCTGGCACCGGACATCCGGAAGTGTATCGGGGCGATCGGAGCCCGCCCGGTGGCGCCGCACGACGGCGTCTCCGGAGATCCGAGTTCCACCGGAAACCTTACTGTCGATTCTTCCCGGAAGTTGGGACCGGTCGCCGGTGAGCGTTTCTGCGGGCGTACTTCCGGCTCGGCGGCGGTTTCGACGGAAACGGTTCACAGCAATGTAATGTCAGCCCGCTCCTGGTTGGAGGGTCGGGACTTCCGACGCCTTGACAGCCGATTGAGGAATTGTGGAGGATCGATCTACGCGCCGAAGGTGCGTACACGGGGGAATCTGAAATCAGCATGCCGGCCCGAGCCGCGTCTCGGCAGCCGGTGTCTCCCCCTGTCACCGTGTCCCGTGCCCGACTGGCACCGTCCGACCTGGTGGAGGGAAACCGCATGAGTCATCCACGCGAGACCACGATCTATCGACGCGGCACATTGTTGCTGGCGCTGGCGGCGATCTGCCTCTCCGTACTCCTGAGCGGCCGGCCGGCACATGCCCAGGTGCCGGCGACGGCCGGTGCCACAGCCGGTGCCGGCCTCACCGCGACACTGCTGCCCGACCCCGAGCGGGCCGACCGGTCCCGGTTGGCCGTCGACTGGCAGGGCGGCCCCGGCGTACGCCTGCGGGTCAGCCTCGGCACGCCCGGGCGCGCCTCCCGGCCACCCGTCGCCGGCCAGGTCCTCGTCGCCGGCCAGGTCCTCTCCGCCGGGGCCAACCTGCTCGACCTGGCGCTGGCCGGGGACGCGTCGGGGATGCTGCGGATGGAGGTACGCGGTGCCTCGGGCCGGCTCCTGCGTACCCTGATCCGGGACCTCGGCGCACTGCGTGCCGAATCCGCCTTCGCCTGGCCGGCGGGCGCCGCCGCGCTGCCGGGGTTGATGGTCGAGGGCTCCTTCGACCAGGTCGGCGCGGTGGCGGCCGACAACATCGCCCGGTGGAGCGGCGGTGCCTGGTCGGCGTTCACCGGTCCCGGCGGCAACGGCACCGACAGCCAGGTGAGCGTCCTGGCGACCTTCAACGGCGATCTCATCGCGGGCGGCGGCTTCATGTACGCCGGCGGCAACCTGGTCCGGGGCATCGCCCGCTGGGACGGCTCGGACTGGCTGCCGCTGACCGGCTCCTCCGGCACCGGCGTGATGACCTATCCCTTCGACTTCGTGCACAGCCTCCAGGTCTTCAACGGCAGCCTGATCGTCGGCGGTCAGTTCCTCAACGCCGGTGGCCTGCCGGCCAACCACATCGCCCGGTGGGACGGCGCCGAGTGGCACACCCTGACGGGGTCGTCCGGCACAGGGGTGAACAGCGCCGCCGTCTGGGACCTGACCATCTACGGCGGGGCGCTGATCGTCGGTGGTGACTTCACCGAGGCCGGCGGGGTGCCGGCCAGCAGGGTCGCCCGGTGGAACGGCAGCACCTGGTCGGCGCTGGCCGGTGGTCTCAACCCCGGTGAGCTGAACGGTCTGGTGATGTCGCTGGTCAACTACAACGGCGCACTGATCGCGGGCGGCTACTTCCAGACCGCCGACGGTGTGCAGGCCAACAACATCGCGCGGTGGAACGGCAGCGCGTGGTCGGCGCTGACCGGGCCGTCCGGCACCGGAGTCTCCGCCGGTGTCCGGGACCTGGTCGTCTATCAGGGATCGCTGGTGGTCGGCGGGGAGTTCACCCACGCCGGCTCGCTTGCGGTCAACTACATCGCGCGGTGGAACGGCAGCGCGTGGTCGGCGTTCACCACCGCGCCGGGCGCGGTGCTGAACACCTCCGTCTACGCGGTCACCGTGCACTACGGCGACTTGATCATCGGCGGCGGCTTCACCCAGGCGAACGGCGCGCCGACCGACTACCTCGCCCGGTGGACCGGCACCGGCTGGGCCAGCCTCTCCGGCGGCGCTCCGAACGGGCCGGTGATGGAGCTGTTCAGCCTCTAGTTCGGGAGGTTCGGGAGGTTCGGGAGGCCGGGTGGGTGCGGTACCCAACCCACCCGGCCGCCAGCCCGCCCGGCTCGGCTGCAGCCCGGTCAGACGCCTGCGGCGTCGTCGTAGCGGCGGCGCAGATCGGCCATTTCCGAGTCGGCCAGCGCCTCCTTCTGCGCCAGATCCGCGTACTTGGGCGGGAACATCTGCCGGAGCCGGTCGATGAACATGACGTTCTCCGTCGCCTCGACCACCTGGATGCCCGGGGGCTCGCGGGACATGTCCATGATCACCGGTCCGGCCAGCTTGACCGCCCAGTCCCAGGGTGTCTTCTGCTCGGCGACCCCGCAGAGGTGGAAGCCGTAGACCGTCTTCACGTCGGCGAGCGCGGTGACCTCGGCCGGCTCGTAGCCGTAGACGCGCACGCCGCAGATCACCGCCGGCTTCGCCTCCTCGCCGGTGGCCACCTGCTGGATATCGTGGCCGGCGTGGTTGTGCTGCTCCGGGTCCGCCTGTTCGAGCGTGGTGCGCATCCGGGTCAGGATCTGTCCCTGCAGATCCGCCGGCTCGGCATTCGAGCCAGCCGTCCTGACCAGTACGACCGCGCCGGCCGACACCGCCAGCAGGATCACCGCCACCCACACGAAGCGGTTCCGGTACCACCCCGCGAAACTCTCCCGGGTAATCATGATTGCTTCTCACCTCGTCGCCGGTTCTGATGCGTTTGGCAGACCGCGTCGGACCGCTTGGCATGCCCCCGACCTGTGTCGGAGTGTCGAGTGCGTCGGACGTCGCCGGGACACGTACCGGAGGGACACGCGTCTCGGGGACACGTGCCCGGGTATGCGTGTCCGTCGTCGTGTGGAGCTGGCCCGGCGATGCGGAGCGCGAGCGTCTGCCAAGGCGGCGCGCTGCCGGCGATGCGATGCTCCCGTGCTGGCCGTTCCCAGCGCGGTTGCCCCCGCACTGCGGCGATACGAGCCATTCCAGCACGTCCGGACCCGCTCCGGCAACATCGACGATCCTCAGCGGATTCATGGCCGGGTGACCTGCCGGCACCGGCCGGGGCCGGCAGGGGTGCCTGCTCTCGGCGGCTGACCCTCGATCCGTACGACGACAGGCCCGTTACAGCGGTCGCACGGGTTTCACAGCGAGCGGCGGGACGGCAGCCGGCGTAGCACCGGACCGAGGTTGGGTGGGCGGTGCCGGTCCGCCCGCTCCGCCGTACGTGTCGCTTCCGGTGCGTCCGGCGCGTGCAGGGGCGGATATCGACTCGTGGCCTCGGCTCCGGTCCTGCTCATGGGCGACGCTCCAGTCTCGATCGTGGCGGTCGTCTCGGGTACGGTCACGACGCGCACCGGCGCGCCGGTTTCCGGTACGGCACGGCGCCCCCCGATTCGGTGGGGGAGTCACCTCGGATCGGCGCCGTGCCCGTGTTCAGAATCCGATAGGAATTGTGGGCCGGCAATGTTGTGCCGGTCGTTTTCCGATGGCAATCTGGGCCGTTTTATCGCCACGCCGACGTGTTGCACCAGCCGTGCAACACACGTTTCTCGGACCGAGGAAGGAGGTTGCATGGCGGACGACATCGGTTCCACCGTCCCGCACCGGCAACTGGGTTGGTTCCTTCGGGAAATGCGCGAGCGCGCGAGCAGATGATCATGCAGGACCTCACTTACCTGTGCCCTGCGGGCACCGTCGTACACCCCGATCCACCTGATCGCCCGCGTCGGCAGCCTCTGGTGGACCAGGAACTCCGCCTGGCGTCGGCGCTGGCGATCCATGTCCTCGGAGGTGTTGTGCCATCGTTCTGCAGTCAGGAGCGGCCAATCGACCATCTCTTCCATCGCCCGCAGGTTTGCCGTGAATTCACTGGTGGCGGTGGCGGCGTTGCCGTCGGTGGCAACCCAGTCCGAGCCGGTGTCGATCACGGCGCCCACGGTTGTCACGAGGTACACGAGCGGTCGGTCACCGTCCGGGTAGCAGTTTGGTCTGCCATCGCGGTGCTCGCAGGCTATCCGGTACATCATCGGAGACCGGGGTGCGAAGTAGAAAGGGACGTAGTCGCCGACCTGACCACCTGGTCCGGCCAGCACCGACCGCTGGCGGCGGGACTGCTTGATTGCCGGATCGCCGACCTCGGTGCGTGTGAGGCCTTCTCGCGCCATCAGATCGCAGGCGAGATGACCTGCGGTGAAGATGACCGCAATGTTGTCGAGGTGGGTGAAGTGATAGATCCACCGGTCCCTCGACCTCCGGCCGACCATGTCGCCGTGCATGGATTGTCATCTCCTGGTCCGCCACGGCCCGAACACGACAGACGTCCCTCGTTCATCGGAAGTGATGACCCTATCCGGTGACGTCCTCGTCACCGGTCAACGCGCCGTCGAACTGCTCGCACGGCGATTGCGGCATCATCAGACCATGACGCTCTCGCTGCCCATCGCCGCCGAAGCCAACGACCTGCTCCGGCGCGACCCGCTGGCGCTGTTGATCGGCATGGTCCTGGACCAGCAGGTCAGCATGGAGAAGGCCTTTGCCGGGCCGTACGAGCTGGCCAGGCGGCTCGGCCACGATCCGGACGCGGCCGAACTGGCCGCCTTCGACCCGGATGCGCTGACCGCGCTCTTCGCCGAGCGCCCCGCCCTGCACCGCTTCCCCAAGGCGATGGCCGCCCGGGTCCAGGAGGTCTGCCGGGCTCTCGTCGAGCGGTACGACGGCGACCCGAGCCGGCTCTGGTCCGAGGCGGAGAACGGCCGGGAACTGTTGAGGCGGATCACCGCCCTGCCCGGGTTCGGCCGGCAGAAGGGGCAGATCTTCCTGGCCCTGCTCGGCAAGCGGTTCGGCGTCCAGCCGCCCGGCTGGCGCGAGGCGGCCGGCGACTACGGCCGCGACGGCGTCCACCATTCGGTCGCCGACGTGGTCGACGAGACGTCGCTGGCGAAGGTACGCGAGCACAAGCAGCAGATGAAGGCCGCCGCCAGGGTCGCTGCGGGCTGACCCGGCCAGGGCGTCGGGCGATTCGGCCGACGGTAGCGCCTGATCCGTCGCTGACTCGTTGAGTGTTGAGATCAACGACACTCAGGGGGCGCTGTGGACCTCTCGGCGGCACCGGCCGGGGTACGCCCTGCGGCACCGGCCGGGGTACGCCCTGCGGCGCCGACCGGTGCCGCCGGAGCGACGCCGGATGGCTGACACCCCCACCGACCCGCTGCTGCGCGCGGAGTCCAGTTCGCAGCGGGCCACGTTTCTGGAGCTCTTCTTCGATCTGGTCTTCGTCTTCGCGCTTACCCGGGTCTCGCAGCGGCTGGTCGAGGACTTCACGGCGGAACAGCGCGTCCTGCTCTCGGAGGTCGGCCAGACCCTGGTGCTGTTCCTGGCGCTCTGGCTGATCTGGTCCTCGACGGCCTGGATCACCAGCACCCTGGAGCCGGAGGCGTTCGCCGTGCAGGGCGCGGTGGTGGTGACCGTCATCGGCAGCATGGTGGTTGCGGTCGCGTTGCCGGAGGGATTTGGCAGACACGGTCTCGTCTTCGTCGTCGCCTACCTTGCGGTCCAGATGGGCCGGATCGGGTTCTTCCTGTTCGCCACGCATGGTCGGGCAGCTCCCGCCGACCCGACCGGGCCGCGACGGGTGCTCGTCTGGTTCGCCGTGAGCGCCGTGCCGTGGCTCGTCGGCGGGTTGGCCGGCGAGAGCGTGCTGCGTGGGGTGCTCTGGACCCTCGCGGTGGGCGTCGACTATCTCGGATTGACGCTGGGCTGGCCGGTCCCTCGCATGGGCCGGGCACGTTACGGCGAGCAACCGTTCGCGGCGGAGCACCTGGCCGAGCGCTACCAGCAGTTCCTGCTGATCGGGCTTGGCGAGCTGATCCTCGTCACGGGCATCGCCTTCGGCGGTGACGGGGGCGAGTTCACCCCCGGCCGGACCGGTGCGCTGGGGTTGGCGCTGGTGAGCACCGTGCTGCTCTGGCGCATCTACTTCTACCGGGCCGGTCACGTGCTACCGACCGCGTTCATCCGGTCCCGGAACTCGGCCGGGCTCGGTCTCTCCGCCGCGTACACGCACCTGGTCATGATCGCCGGAATCGTGCTGACCGGGGTCGGCTACGAGCTCTCCATCGCCCATCCGGCCGAAGAGATCGTCCCGGTCTGGCTGGTCGCACTCCTGGGCGGTCCGGCGCTCTTCCTGGCCGGACGGTCCCTCTTCGAGTTCCAGGTTTTCGGCCGGATCTCCTGGCCCCGGGTGGCCGCTGTGCTCCTGCTGGGTGCGGTGGTGCCGTTGATGGAGATCCTGCCGTTGCTGGCGGTCGCCGCGACCGTCGTCACCGTGCTCCTCGGGGTCGCGCTGGCCGACCTGCGCCGCGCGCGTGGCCATGCCCCGGAGCAGCCGGCCCCGCCGATCTGACGGTCGAGGCAGTCGAATCGGAGGGTGGGACCCACGGGTCCGAGGGTCCACGCCGCCGACCTGACGTCCGACACCTGGCGCCGCGGCCGCCCCGGCGAGGTCCTCAGGCCGCCGTCGGGTGGGCGAGCGAGGCCAGGGCGCGGCGCACGTCGGCCAGCGACACGGTCGCCGAGTCGTCGAGGTCGGCGAGACCGGCCTCGATCCACTGCCGCATCAGCGTGGTCACGCCGATGCCTCGTGCCTCGGCAGCCGAACGGACCCGTTCGTAGGTGTCCAGTGGCAGGCGTATCGAGCGGCTGACCATCGGCACGTCGCTGTCCGGGGCGGGCAGCTCGACCGGCTGCGCGTCGTTGATGAGGTCCGCGAGCTGGTCGTCTCCGGCGTCGAATCGCTTGATGGCATCGTCTCGGTGCATCGTCACCGCCTCCTCCTCGTCACCGTGCTCGATCGCGTGATCGATCCCGGTCTCCTGGTGCGCGATCTCGGGCCCGCCCCTGGGGACGGACTCATCCTCGCCGCCTCTGGATCGCCTCCTCGTAGCGCTTGGACTCGATGTCGGTCAGGTCACGCGCGGAGAGGATGTCCCAGTCGTTGTCGACTTGATCGGCCTCGGCCAGCAGGATGGCCAGTCGCCGCCCGCGACGTGCGGTCGCGTAGACCACCATCACGTCGTCACCGAGGTGCCGGATGACCCGTCGGGCGCTGTGCAGCGCCTCCCACACCTCGCCGGGGGCGACGTCGTGGACCTTCAGGTTGCCCAGCGCCTCGTCGGTGAAGCCGAACCTGCTGCCCACGCGGGGGAGCGTACCACGCACGTAACACGCAACGGGAGCGGCGAGGAAGGAGCGGGGGAGGGCGGCTGCCCGGTGCGGTGGCCGCCGCGAGTGCGAGGATGGTCGAAGGTGCAAGGATGGACCGTGGCAGCCCGGTGCAGGGATGTTCCGGGGCACACCGACCATCACCCCTTCCGGAGGTCGTGGTGAAGCGTCAGGCGTACCAGCCGATCCTGATCACCGACGCCTCGCGCAGCCAGGACGACCAGCTCCGCACCCGCCAGCGCCGCTACATCGTGATGATGTCCATCCGGGCGCTCTGTGTCGTCGCCGGTGCGATCCTGGTCGGCGCCAACGCGCCCCTGCTCTGGCTCTGGCTGCCGCTCTGTGTGGTGGGCATGGTGCTGATCCCGTGGCTCGCGGTGCTGCTCGCCAACGACCGCCCGCCGAAGGAGGCGCACCGGATCGGTGCCCGGCTGCGGCGCTCGCACCTCGACGAGACTCCGCCCCGGGCGCTCTCCGCCGAGGATCGACCGCACCGGGTGATCGACGCCGAGCTGTGAGCCGCAGGCGTCGGATCGAGGGCCGCAGGCGTCGGGCTGTGAGCCGCAGGCGTCGGGCTGTGGGCCCAGGCGTCGGGCTGTCAGCCGTACCGGTCGGGGCTGACGGGTCAGCGGGGTTCATCGGCCGGCGGCCGGGCGCCGACCACCCCGACCGCCTCCGTGCCAAGCTCGGCCGCCCGGTCCAGCGCCTCGGTGGGCCCCGCCCCGGCGACCCAGGCGGCCAGCAGACCGGCCGCGAAGGCGTCCCCCGCCCCGGTCACGTCCCGCACCCGCACCCGTCGGGCCGGCGTGGAGATTACCGCCCCGCCCGGAGCCGCCCAGACGGCACCGGCCGCGCCGGCCTTCACGACCGCGTGCCGGGTCACCGTGGCCAGGGCATGCGCCTGCTCGGCCGGGGTACCCGGTCCGGCCAGCACTGCCGCCTCGTCCGCGTTGGCGAGCAGTAGGTCGGCATCGCGTACCCACTCCAGGAAGGCCGCCGGGCCGACCCGGCGCAGCGGCTCCGCGGAGGCCGCGTCGACGCTGGTGGTGAGGCCGCGTCCGCGCGCGGCGACCAGCGCCCGCCGGCCGGCCTCCCGCGACCCGGCGTCCAACAGGGTGTACGCCGACAGGTGCAGGTGGGCCGCGTCCGGAGTCCCACCCAGCGTGGCCGTCACCTCCGCCGGGGTGAGCCGCAGGTTCGCGCCGCGTTGGGTGAGCATCGTCCGCTCCCCCTGCCCGGCCAGCACGATCACCGTGCCGGTCGGCGTACCCGGATGGCGGCGCACCGCGCACCGCACACCCAGCGCGGTCAGCTCGGCGACCCGGGACCGGCCGGCGTCGTCGGCGCCGACCGCGCCGATCAGGGTCACCGGGCAGCCTCGCCAGGCCAGCCAGGCGGCGGTGTTGGCGGCCTGCCCTCCACCGGTGACCCGGATCTCGGCCGAGGTGTCCGAGCCGGGCGCCACCGGCCCGGCCAGCACGGCGAGTACGTCGGTGACGATGTCGCCGACCACGACGATCCGGGCCGGTGACGACCCTCCGTCCGCACCCGACGGACCCGGCGACGGTCCATCCACGCCGGCCCGCACCGGCGGTGCTCCGTCTGCGTCTGCCCGGAGCGGCGGTGCTTCGTCTGCGTCTGCCCGGAGCGGCGGTGCTTCGTCCGCGTCTGCCCGGAGCGGCGGTGCTTCGTCCGCGTCTGCCCGGACCGGGTCGGGTCCGCTCGTCACCCGGCGGTGGCGGCGGCCACGGCGATCCGGGCGGCGAGGGCCGCGTTGCGCAGGATGATCCTGACGTTGACCGCCAGGCTGGCGCCCTCGGTGGCGGAGTGGAAGTGGGCCAGCAGGAACGGGGTGACCGCCTTGCCGGTCACCCGCTCGGCGGCCAGCCGGGCCAGTCCCTCGGCGAGGGTGCGATCGTGCAGGTCGGGGTCGAGCTGCTCGTCGGCGGGGAGCGGGTTCGCCACGATCAGCGCACCGGGCTGGACCCCATGCGCCGCCCGGGCCGCCAGCACCGCCGCCGCCTGCTCCGGCGAGTCGACCGACCAGTCCAGGTCGAAGCCGCCGTCGGTGACGAAGAAGCCGGGAAAGCGCCGGCTGCGGTAGCCGACCACCGCGACGCCCAGCGTCTCCAGCCGCTCGAGTGTCGCGCCGACGTCGAGGATGGACTTCACTCCGGCGCAGACCACCGCGATCGGGGTGCGGGAGAGCGCGGTCAGGTCGGCCGACTCGTCGAAGGTCTGCGCCGCCTCCCGGTGCACCCCGCCCAGCCCACCGGTGGCGAAGACCCGGATCCCGGCCGCCGCCGCCACCGCACTGGTCGCGGCCACCGTGGTCGCGCCGTCCGCGCCGGTCGCGGCGGCCACCGCCAGGTCGCGTACGGAGAGCTTGGCCACCCCGTCCGAGGTGGCCAGCCGGGCGAGCTGGGCGTCGTCGAGGCCGACCACGAGGGCGCCGCCGACCATGCCGATGGTGGCCGGCACCGCCCCGCCCGCCCGTACGGCCGCCTCGATCTCGCGGGCCACCCGGAGGTTGTCGGGGCGGGGGAGACCATGCGACACGATGGTGCTCTCGCAGGCGACGACGGGGCGTCCGGCGCGCAGGGCCTCGGCCACCTCGGCGCCGTACCGGATCTGGAAATCGCTCACGGCTGACCACCGTACGGGCCGGATCCGGCCGGTCTTCCGGTGGACCGGTCGGCAGTGACCTGCCAGACTTGACCGTTGGCGGGGTCACTGAGGGAGGAATCACTGCCGTGAGCACTGAGGTTCTCGAGCGTCCGGAGCTGAAGGACGCGGATACCGGGCCGGAGATGTTCCACTACGTCCGGAAAGACAAGATCGCCGAGAGTGCGGTCATGGGGACCTTCGTGATCGCGCTCTGCGGCGAGACGTTTCCGGTCACCAAGGCCGCCAAGCCGGGGTCGCCGGTCTGCCCCCGGTGCAAGGAGATCTACGACTCGATGCGGGACTGAGCCGCTGCCGATGCCGCCCGCCCCGGCGTAACATCCGGCGGTGACCGCCGCTGCCGCCCTGCTCCTCGCCGACCTGACCGGTGTGGCGATCTTCGCCGCCTCCGGTGCGTCGGCCGCGGTGGTCAAGCGGCTCGACCTCTTCGGGGTGGTCTTCGTCGGCGTCGTCGCCGCACTCGGCGGCGGCATTGTCCGCGACCTGGTGATCGACGAGGGATCGCCGCTCGCCTTCACCGACTGGCGGTACGCGGTCACCGCGGCGGCCACCGCCGCCGCCGTCTTCTGGCTGCACCCCCAGCTCGCCCGGCTGCGTACCGCCGTGCTGGTGCTCGACGCGGCCGGGCTCGGCCTCTTCACCGTGACCGGCACCCTCACCGCGCTCGCTGCCGGGCTGCCGCCGGTCGGCGCCTGCATGATCGGCATGCTCACCGGCATCGGCGGCGGGTTGGGGCGGGACCTGCTCACCGGGGAGATTCCGGTGGTACTGCGCCGGGAGATCTACGCGGTCGCGGCGCTGGCCGGCGCGGTCGCGGTGGTCGGACTGGACCGGGCCGGCCTGGCCGGGCCGGGGGCGTTGATGGCGGCAGCGCTCTTCGTCTTCGTGGTCAGGCTGATCGCCCTGCTCCGGCACTGGTCGGCCCCGGTCCCGACCGATCCGAAGGTCGGCGACCGGTCGGCCGGCTGAGCTCAGCTGGCCGAACTCAGCCGGATGACTTGTGTCGGCTGTGGCCCACGGTGTCGGAGGTGCTGGTGGGGCGAGCTGGTTATGCTGGTACGGCCTTCGCGCTCGGTCCGGCCGCGGGGGCGTTTTCGTGTGGTCGATTTCTGACCGTCGTGGTCGGTTTCTGGCCGTCGGAGGGGAGTGTGCTGCGTGGGAGCCCGACTGCCGGTCATCGAGTCGTTCCCGCCGCTGCGGGCGTGGCAGCGCAAGGCGCTGGTGGAGTACCTGCGACGCCGCTCCGACGACTTCCTCGCCGTCGCCACGCCCGGGGCCGGCAAGACCACCTTCGCCCTGCGCATCGCCGCCGAACTGCTCGCCGACGGCACCGTCGAGGCGGTCACCGTGGTCGCCCCGACCGAGCACCTGAAGACCCAGTGGGCCGTGGCCGCCGCCCGGGTCGGCATCCAGCTCGACGCCGCGTTCCGCAACGCCGACCTGCACTCGTCGGCGGACTTCCACGGTGCGGTCGTCACCTACGCCCAGGTCGGCATCGCCCCGCAGGTGCACCGCCGCCGCACCATGACCCGGCGCACCCTGGTGGTCCTCGACGAGATCCACCACGCCGGCGACTCCCGCTCCTGGGGCGACGGGGTCAAGGCTGCCTTCGAGCCCGCCGTACGCCGGCTGATGCTCACCGGTACGCCGTTCCGCTCGGACGACAACCCGATCCCCTTCGTCAGCTACGAGCGGGGCGCTGACGGCCTCCAGCGCTCCCGGGCCGACTCCGTCTACGGCTATGCCGACGCGCTCGCCGACGGCGTGGTCCGTCCGGTGATTTTCCTGGCGTACTCGGGGGAGACGCGATGGCGGACCAGCGCCGGTGACGAGTTGGCCGCCCGGCTGGGCGAGCCGATGACCCAGGACCTGGTCGCCCAGGCCTGGCGTACCGCGTTGGATCCGGCCGGCGACTGGATGCCGCAGGTGCTCCGGGCCGCTGACGCCCGGCTACAGGTGCTCCGGGCCGGTGGCCTCTCCGACGCCGCCGGGCTGGTGATCGCCAGCGACCAGCAGTCCGCCCGCTCGTACGCCCGGCTGATCGAGCGGCTCACCGGCGAGCGGGCGGTGGTGGTGCTCTCCGACGACCAGGGCGCCTCCGAGCGGATCGCGGCGTTCACCGCCTCCGAGCAGCGCTGGATGGTGGCGGTCCGGATGGTCTCCGAGGGCGTCGACATCCCCCGGCTCGCCGTCGGCGTCTACGCCACCAGCGCCTCGACGCCGCTCTTCTTCGCCCAGGCGATCGGCCGGTTCGTCCGGGCTCGCCGTCCCGGGGAGACCGCGTCGGTCTTCCTGCCCAGCGTGCCGCACCTGCTGGGGTTGGCCAGTGAGATGGAGACACAGCGGGACCACGTGCTCGGCGAGCCGAAGCAGCGCGACGGGCTGGACGACGACCTGCTGGAGCGGGCGCAGCGCACCGAGCAGGCCGGCGGCGAGCTGGAAAAGCGGTTCGAGGCGCTCTCGGCCACGGCCGAGCTGGATCAGGTGATCTTCGATGGCGCCTCCTTCGGCACCGGCGCCCACGCCGGTACGCCGGAGGAGGAGGAATATCTCGGCCTGCCGGGGTTGCTCACCGCCGACCAGGTCGCGGTGCTGCTGAACAAGCGCCAGGCCGAGCAGTTGGCGGCGCAGCGCCGCCGGAAGGCCGGCGAGGCCGAGCCGGTGCCGGCGCCCAGGCCGGAGAGCCGGCCGCTGAGCGCGGCGGAGCGCCGGGTCGGCCTGCGTCGCCAGCTCAACGCGCTGGTCGCGGCGCACCACCACAGGACCGGGCTGCCGCACGGCAAGATCCATGCCGAACTGCGCCGTCGCTGCGGCGGTCCGCCCAGCGCGCAGGCCACCATCGAGCAACTGGAGGAGCGCATCGCCACCGTCCAGACGCTCTGAGCGCCGGACACACCACACCGAGCGGGACATAGACGACCGGAGGCGCCCGACGGGCACCTCCGGTCAGCTATGTCGTTGTTGGGTCAGTTTGCCATTAATTCGGCGCCTCGCCAGCTGAACTCGGGGTCAACCGCGTACCGCACCGTGATCTTGACCAGATCCTCGGCGTACTTGTTCGCGTGATGCCCACAGAACACCAGCTCGCTCCCACCCGCGAGGGTGATCCGGAGCTTGCCGGCGGCGTTACAGCGGTCGCACCGTTCATCGGCGGCTGGGGGAGCCACCGTCTCGGGCGGCGGCGTGAGGGTTGGGGTCATCGCCTTCCTCCTGCGGTCGTCACCGATGAACACTCTCGTCGGTCATTGCTCACCTATCGTGCAACACCCTTGTGGGGTGTGGCCTTCCCAGTGTGCCCCCGGGGGACCGATGTCACACGTGGTAGAGACAGTGTGCCGTGCCACCAGGGTGCCACGTCAACGATCACAAGTGGGGAACACCCGATCACCGTACGCCCGTTGTACGTGTGGTGATCAGATGGACACGACTGGTTGACTTTTGGGGTCAGTCAAGATAATCGCGAAGCACCTGCGAACGGGACGGATGGCGCAGCTTCGACATCGTCTTCGACTCGATCTGCCGGATCCGCTCGCGGGTCACGCCGTAAACCTGGCCGATCTCGTCCAGGGTACGCGGCTGTCCGTCGGTCAGCCCGAAGCGCAGCCGCACCACGCCGGCCTCCCGCTCGGAGAGGGTCTGCAACACCTGCTGCAGCTGGTCCTGCAGGAGCGAGAAGGAGACCGCGTCGACCGCGACGACCGCCTCGGAGTCCTCGATGAAGTCGCCGAGCTGGCTGTCGCCCTCGTCGCCGATGGTCTGGTCGAGCGAGATCGGCTCCCGGGCGTACTGCTGGATCTCCAGCACCTTTTCCGGTGTGATGTCCATCTCCTTCGCCAGCTCCTCCGGGGTGGGCTCGCGGCCCAGGTCCTGGAGCAGCTCGCGCTGGATCCGGCCCAGCTTGTTGATCACCTCGACCATGTGCACCGGGATGCGGATGGTGCGGGCCTGGTCGGCCATGGCCCGGGTGATGGCCTGCCGGATCCACCAGGTGGCGTAGGTGGAGAACTTGTAGCCCTTGGTGTAGTCGAACTTCTCGACGGCGCGGATCAGGCCGAGGTTGCCCTCCTGGATCAGGTCGAGGAAGGCCATGCCGCGCCCGGTGTACCGCTTGGCCAGCGAGACCACCAGCCGCAGGTTCGCCTCCAGCAGGTGGTTCTTGGCCCGCTCGCCGTCCCGGGAGATCCACATCAGGTCGCGCTGCATCTCGCGGACCAGCTTCTCCTCGCCCTCGTCGGCGGCGCGCAGCCGCTCGGCGGCGTAGAGGCCGGCCTCGATCCGCTTGGCCAGCTCGACCTCCTGCTCGGCGTTGAGCAGCGGGACCTTGCCGATCTGCTTGAGGTAGGCCCGGACCGAGTCCGCCGAGGCGGTCAGCTCGGCGTCCCGGCGCGCCTGCTTGAGCGCCTCGGACTCCTCGTCGTCCCACTCGAAGTCGTTGTCGGTCGCGGCGTCGGCGGCGTCAGCCGCGGCGGCCTTGGCCAGCTCGGCCGGCTCCTCGACCACCACGTCCTCGATCTCGGCGGCAAGCTCCTCCGGATCGATCTCCTCGCCGGGACCCTCCGGATCGGCACCCTTGGTCGGGGAGCCAGCCTTGGCGGCCTTGGCCGGGCCGGCGCCGGGCGCCGCCTTGGCGGCACCGCGGCCGGCCTTCGCCGGAGCCTTGGCGGGCGCGGCCGCCTTCGCGGCCGGCTTGCCGGCGGCACCGGCCGGCGCCGGGCCCTCGGCCGAGAGCGCCGGCTTGCGGGACGCCGCCTTGCGCGTCGCGCCGGCCGTCTCGTCGCCGGCGGGCGCCTGCTTCTGCGCCGGCGGAGCCGACTTCTTGGTCGCCTTGGCGGTGGTGGCCCGCGACGCGGGGGTGGCGGAGCGCGCGGCGGCGACGCGGCGGCGGGTACTCGCCGAGCCGTCCACCACGACGGTCACCCCCGCGTCGGAGAGCGCACGCAGGATCTTCTTGGCCTGGGCCGGAGTCACCTCAGCAGACTCGACCGTGCGCGCCAGCTCGGCCGACGTGAGCTGGCCGCCGGCGTTCTGCGCGTGGGCGATCAGGGTGTCGGTGAGCGAGCGTACGTCGGCGCCGATGTGGCGGGGTTCTGTCACGAATGACCTTCCGGAGGCGATGAGCGAGCACGGCCGGGATCGGCCGGCGCACCGCTATGCGTTGTGTCGGGCCGATGTGGTTGAGGGACCCCCGTGTCCGGGCCGTCCGTTGCTCGGCGGTCCGTGGCGCGTGGGCAGGCGTGAATTGTAACGCCGTCTGCGGCGATCATCCCGCGCCGCACGCCGGAGAGGTGGTCCGGGGCCACCGACTCGATGGGCGTTTTGACTTTGTAAGGATGATACTCGCGCCTGGGGCGGCACGTCACAGGCGTGCGGGAAGGGGACGTCATGCAGGGCACGGAACCGGCTCCGGAGGAGCTGCTCAAGATTGCGGTCGAGGTTGCCCGGGAGGCGGCGGGGATCGCGTACCGGATGCGGGCCGAGGGAGTCTCCGCGGTCGCCACCAAGAGCACGGTGACCGACGTGGTGACCGCGGCGGACCGGGCGGTCGAGCGGCAGGCGGTCGCGGCGCTGCGGGCGGCCCGCCCCACCGACGCCGTCCTCGGCGAGGAGTACGGCGACGCCGACGGTCCCGGGCCGGGCGGCGGCAGCGGCGTACGGTGGATCCTCGATCCGATCGACGGGACGGTGAACTACCTCTACGGGCTGCCGCACTACGCCGTCTCGCTCGCCGCCGAGGTCGACGGCGAGGTGGTCGCCGGGGTGGTCCGGAACGCGGCCACCGGCGACGAGTGGACCGCCGTCCGGGGCGGGGGAGCCTACCGGGCGGGCCGGCGGCTGGGTGGCTCGGTCGAGACCGACCTCGGCCAGGCGCTGGTGGCCACCGGGTTCGGTTACGACCCGGCGCGTCGGGCGCACCAGGCCGGCGTGCTGCACCAGCTCCTGCCCCACGTCCGGGACATCCGCCGGTTCGGGGTCGCCTCGATCGACCTGTGCCTGGCCGCCGAGGGGATGGTCGACGGCTACTACGAGAAGGGCCTGAACCTCTGGGACCACGCGGCCGGCGGGCTGGTCGCCGCCGAGGCGGGGCTCCGGGTCGGCGGGCTGAACGGGGCCGGCCCGGGGCCGGAGCTGGTGATCGCGGCACCGCCGGCCCTCTTCGGCCCGCTGCACGACCACCTGGCCCGGCTCGACGCGGCCGGCGGTCCCTGAATCCGGGCCGGCCCGTGGCCCGGTCAGGGGGCGGCGGGTGAGATTCGGTCAGGGGTCGGCGCGTGCGGCGCCGGTCGGCCGGCCCGGCGCTCTCAGGTCAGGTCGGGGTCCACGCACGTCTGCGGCGGCAACTGCGGGCCGCCGCTGCCCTGGGCGAGTGCCTGGTGGACCTCGGTGATGGTCGCCAACTGCTTGAACTCCCCGCCGATGACCACGTCGACCACGTCGTCCTCGCGGTCGAGCTGGAACTCCGGCTCCGCCTCGTTCAGGAAGTACGCCTTGAGGACGTGGTACGAGCCGACGCCCCTCGGCCCGTACCGCAGCACCGCCACGGCGTCGTCGATGCCCTTGCGGTTAGGCTCGTCGCCGGCCTTGAGAACCTTGAACTGCCGGTTCTGGAAATCGGTCTTCACCGTGTTGGCCAGGCCGACGCTGTCGGTCCCGTTGTAGACGTTGATTTTGATGTCCTTCGGGAGCCGCAACCGCGTGTCGGCCAGCTTGTCGCCCTCGTTGCAGTCGCTGGCGGCCTGCTTGCCCGCCTGCGTGTCGCGCACCAGGGTGACGGCGACGAACACCACGGCGATCACCGCGAGCACGCCGACGACGAGGAGGGCTCGGACGCGCGCGAAACTCATCTGGTTGGCTCCTGCGAAGGTGGTGTGGGACGGCCGCCGGCCGGTCGACCGCATGGGCCGCCGTGGCTATCGAGTATGCCGGTGCCGCCAGCCGTTGTCCGACCGGGTGTTGAATCCGCCGGATTTGTCGGCGCGCCGACGACGATCGGCCGACCACTACCCCTATCTTCGTGTCGCCTGAGTCACATTGGGAACAACTCCGCGCGCTCGGACGTACATGCATGCCGCAGGGACGGTATACATGCCTCGCCCGAAGGGGGGTAAGGTACCCCGCTCGCCGGGGGAGTTCCGCCCGGCGGCCGCGACCCGGAACGCGCGCCGGGTCGGGGCGACCGGAAAATGATGGCCGGCCAGCGGGAACCGAAACAGCGTCCTCCGGCGTTACAACCGGAAGCGACTATATCGATATGGGAGAGTGAACCGATGGCCACCGACTACGACGCCCCGCGTCGCGACGAGGTCGACCTCGGCGAGGACAGCCTGGAAGAGCTCAAGGCTCGGCGGGTCGACTCACAGTCGGCCGCAGTGGACGTCGACGAGGCCGAGGTCGCCGAGAGCTTCGAGCTGCCCGGTGCCGATCTGGCCGACGAGGAGCTCACCGTCAAGGTGCTGCCGATGCAGTCGGACGAGTTCCGCTGCGCGCGCTGCTTCCTGGTGCACCACCGCAGCCAGCTCGCGGTGGAGCGCAACGGTGAGCTGATCTGCCGCGAGTGCGCCTGACCCTCCGCGGCCGGGCGGTTCCTCCGGCGCGGCGGAGCCGGCCCGCCGTGCAGGGATGAGCCCGCCGGGGAAGCGGCGACCTCCACCGGTGGAGGTCGCCGCGCGTGATTCGGCACGGAAGCCGGCGGGTAACTGCTTGACTCGATGCGCGTGACCGCGCCCCGACGACTACGCGCGCTGGAGGTCATGATGAGCCGTTCCGACCGGACGTCCGAGCCTTCCGCACCGGCATCGACCGGGCCGGCATCGACCGGGCCGGCATCGCCCGGGCCGGCATCGCCCGACCAGGCGCCGACCGCGCCGGCGCCGACCGCGCCGGCGCCGACCGACCACGTAGAGACCGACCAGGTACCGACGGACCAGACCGACCAGGTGGAGACCGGGCGGGTGGGGACCGACCACGTGGAGACCGGGCGGGTGGAGGCCGGGCGGCAGGGCGGGCCGACCACCCCCGCGGGGAGCGACGTCGTGGTCCGCGACGACCTGGGTTCGACCGTCGCCGCTTTGACCGCAGACGAACTCGACCAGTCGCGTCGGCGGCGGCTGCTGGGCCGGCTGGTCGACCAGGTGCGGGGCAGGAGGCCCGGCAACCTGTTCAAGCCGAGGACGGCGATCCGCTGGCTGACCGACACCGTGGCCGAGATCTCGCCGCACGTCCCGGTGCGCGACCGGGAGACCCTGCTCCGGCACTTCGACGGTCTCGACGGTGACGCACTGGCCGACCGGCTGATCCGTAATGCCGTACGGGCAACGGCCGGGGTGGGTGCGGCCGGTGGTGGAGTGGCGGCGGTGGAGTGGGTGGTCACCCCGACCCTGCTCTCGGCGCCGGTGCTGCTCGCCGCGGAGACCGTCGCCGTCGTCGCCATCGAGCTGAAGCTGATCGGCGAGCTGCACGAGGCGTACGGCGTGCGGCTACCGGGCAGCACCAGCCAGCGCGCGGTCACCCTGGTCCGGTCCTGGGCGGCCCAACGCGGGATCAACCCGCTGCTGCCGGGCGTCGGTGTGGGGGCGGTGTTGGGCACGGCGGCCCGCAAGGAGTTGCGGGAGCGGCTACTGCGCCGGTTCGGCCGCAACCTGACCACTCTCGGACCGTTCCTGACCGGCGCGGCGGTGGCCGGGTTCCTGAACGGCCGGGCGACGAAAGGGCTCGGCGAGCGCATCCGGGAGGACCTTCGCAACGGCCCACCGGCGCTCGGAAGCTGAGCAGGAAGCCCGAGCCGGCCCGCCGAGCGAGCGACGGTGGTCAGGCGCCGTCGCGGGCCGCCAGGATCGCCTCGGCGAGCCGTACCGGATGGCGGGAGCTGACCACCCAGTAGGGCGTCGGATCGGCCGGGTCGTCGAGGACCACCTGCACCGCTCCGGAGACCCACGGGCGCTGCACCACGAAGGCCAGCGGGTCGGCGCCGACCCCGAGCACCTCCCGCCGCCCCTCGGCGTCGAGCGGGATCGCGTCGGCGACGTACCGGATCGGCAGGCAAGCGTCGTCGACCAGCAGCTCGCGGTCGCGTACGGCGATGCGGATCCGGCCGAGCCAGCCGAGACCGATGGCGGTCAGCGGCAGCAGGACCGCGTACGGCAGCCAGGCCCGCAGCCCGGTGGAGCCGAGCCAGAGCTCGGTGGCGAGCAGTCCGGCGGCGGCCAGCCCGGCGAGCCAGAGCCACCAGGGCAGGGTCAGCCGCTCGGCGTACCCCGGGCGGGCCGCAACGGCGGCGGGATCGGAACTCGTCGGGGCCACGCTGGAAGGGTACGACCCGGTGCGGCCGGTCGACCCGGCAGGATGGGGGCAGCACCGGTGGAGCCGCGAACTGCCAGGAGAGTGAGAGAGCGTGACGCACCTGCTGCCCGTACCCGTCCGGCGACTTGATCCCGACCTGCCGCTGCCGGCGTACGCCCATCCCGGCGACGCCGGAGCCGACCTGGTCGCCGCCGAGGAGGTCGAGATCCCGCCCGGCCAGTGGCGGCTGGTCCGCACGGGCATCGCGCTGGCCCTTCCGGCCGGCTACGTCGGGCTGGTCCACCCGCGGTCCGGGCTGGCGGCCCGGCTCGGCGTGACGGTGCTCAACGCTCCCGGTACGGTCGACGCCGGTTACCGGGGCGAGATCCTGGTCAATCTGATAAACCACGACCGGGTATCTCCGGCGAAGATCTCCCGGGGCGACCGGATCGCACAGCTTCTGGTGCAGCGGGTGGAGCGGGCAGAGTTCCTGCCCGTCGGGGAGCTGCCCGACTCCGCGCGCGGCGTGGGCGGGCACGGCTCGACCGGCGGGCATGCCAACCTCTCCGCCATCGAGGAGGTGGGCCCCCGGTGACGTGGCCGGGACCGCCCCGGGGCGGTCGCCGCGGCGCGCCGTGCCGGACAATGCGAGCCGCGCGCCGTGCCGGACAATGCGAGCCGGCCCGACGACGCGATTCGGAGCCGACGACGTGACCGAGGGTGCGAGTCAGATCCGCCACCCGGCAGCTGGAAACGGAAGGTAGCAGGTAAGCACGATGATCTTCTCCCGAGGACGCGGTGGGCGGCACTCCCGCGACGAGCGCTCCGGTCGGCAGCCCGCCGACACCCAGGATCTCGCCGCCGCGGCCGAGCCCGACGTGCCCACCCGCGGGCCGTACGACATCAACGAGGCACCGGCCGGCGTGCAGCGGATCGACCTGGGCAGCCTGCACATCCCCGCCATCGCCGGTGTGGAGGTGCGCGTCCAGGCCAATCCGGACGGGGTGATCCAGCAGGTCGTCCTGGTGCACGGCGAGAGCGCCCTCCAGCTCGGGGTGTTCGCGGCCCCGCGCACCGAGGGGATCTGGGCGGAGTGGCGGGAGGAGATCCGCACCTCGCTGGCGTCCGACGGGGTGGTGGCCGATGAGGTGACGGGTGAGCACGGCACCGAGCTGCGGGCCCGGGTCCGTACCCCGGACGGCGGCGTCGCCGACCTGCGCTTCGTTGGCGTGGACGGGCCGCGCTGGATGATCCAGGGCGTATTCCAGGGGCGGGCCGCGACCGATCCGGCCGTGGCGGGACCGCTCGCGGAGTGCCTGAACGGGCTCGTGGTCGACCGCGGTCAGGAGGCCAAGCCGGTCCGCGAGCCGCTGCCGCTGCGGCTGCCCCGGGATGCGGCGGCCGGCGCCGACCAGGCATCGGACGGGACGCCGGGACCGGACGGGGCGCGGGGCGACGGACAGACCGGTGCACCGGTCAACGGGGTGGTCTCGGGTCACCAGACGCCGCACCGCTCCGAACCGTCGCCGCGCCGCCGGGAGGGTTCCTGATCGGGCGTACTCTTGAGGGCAGCCCTGGCACGGCGGCTGCCGGTCCGGCGCGCGGCTGCCGGGGTCGTGTCGAGGACGCGCCGGGCGCGGCGCGTCGAGGAGGGTGACACCGGGTCATGGCGACCGACCAGGGCCGAGTCTCGTGGCGGGGCTTCCTGCAACGGCTGACGGCGAGCGAGGCCGAGATCGAGGCGGAGGAGTTGCGCCGGGAGAGCGCCGAGTGCGGCAGCACCCCGGCCGGGCAGTGCATGCGGGGCCAGGTGGTCTCCGTCTCTGGCCGGCTCCGCACCGTGGTCTACACCCCCCGGACGAACCTGCCGACCCTGGAGGCGGATCTCTACGACGGCAGCGACGTCGTGACCCTGGTCTGGTTGGGGCGCCGGCACATCGCCGGGATCGAGCCGGGACGGCAATTGACCGCGCGCGGTCGCATGGCGGTACGGGATGACCGTAAAGTCATCTACAACCCGTACTACGAGCTGGAGCCGCCGAGGTGAGCATGGGCACCGGCGGCGACGGCCGCGACCGGAAGACGGCACAGATGACCGCTGGACAACCTCGCACCGACAGCATGGGCAGCGACCCGACGGGCGGCGACCCGACGGGCGGCGACCCGACGGGCGGTCGGGCCGGGGAGGACGAACAACTGCCGAGCCTGACCGAGCAGATGGCCGAGCAGCTCGGCGGCTGGCGGGGGATGGTCGAGTCCAGCATCCCGGTGGTCGTCTTCGTCGTGGTCAACATCATCACCGAGCTGCGCCCCGCGGTGATCGCCTCGGTGGCGGTCGCGGTGCTGATCGCGGCCGTCCGGCTGGCCCAGCGGCGGCCGGTCCGGCACGCGGTCAACGGCCTGGTCGGCATCGGCATCGGCGCGATGATCGCCTGGCGCACCGGTGACGAGCGCGACTTCTATCTGCCCGGCATCCTCTACGGCATCGTCTACGGGCTGGTGCTGCTCGGCTCGGCGCTGATCCGGCAGCCGCTGGTCGGCTGGATCTGGTCGATCATCGCGGCCGGCGGGCGCTCGGAGTGGCGGCAGGATCCCCGGCTGGTCCGCACCTTTACCCGACTCACCGTGCTCTGGGGCGTCGTCTGGCTGGCCAAGGTGGGCGTGCAGGCCGGGCTCTACCTGGCCGACATGGACACCGCGCTGGGCATCGCCCGGCTGCTGCTGGGCTATCCGCCCTACGCGCTGCTGCTGGTGATCACCATCTGGGCGGTCCGCAGGGCGAACCGGGTGCCGGGCGTACCGGCGGCAGCGGTCGGCAACTGAGCACCGGCCGGCCGGGCCGCCCCGACGCCCGGCGGGCCCGTTCAGGCGGTGGTGCCGCGGGTCCGTTCGACGCTGTCCGGGCCGAGGATCACCTTGCGGACCTGGTCCTCGACCTCGGCCGTGCAGACGAAGATCAACTCGTCGCCGGCCTCCAGCGGGTCGTCCGGGCTGGGCACCAGCACCCGCTTGCCGCGCAGGATGGCGACCAGTGCCGAGTCACGGGGGAGCGGCACGGCGTGGATCGGGTGACCGACGTACGGCGCGGTCGGTGGCAGGGTGATCTCGACCAGGTTCGCCTCGCCCTGCCGGAACGTCATCAGCCGGACCAGGTCGCCGACGGTGACCGCCTCCTCGACCAGTGCCGCCATCACCCGTGGCTTGCTGACCGCCACGTCGACGCCCCACTGGTCGGTGAAGAGCCACTCGTTCTCGGCCCGGTTGATCCGGGCGACCACCCGGGGCACCGCGAACTCCGTCTTGGCCAGCAGCGAGAGCACCAGGTTGACCTTGTCGTCGCCGGTGGCGGCGACCACCACGTCGCAGCTCGCGAGGTCGGCCTCCTCCAGGCTGGCCAGCTCGCAGGCGTCGGCCAGCACCCACTCGGCGGCCGGTACGCGTTCCGGCCGGAGCATCTTCGGCTTCCGCTCGATCAGCATCACCTGGTGCCCGTTCTCGATCAGCTCCTGGGCGATCGAGCGGCCCACGTTGCCGGCTCCGGCGATGGCGACCCGCATGTCAGCGCCCTCCTTCCGGCGGCGAACCCGCCACCGTCGTCACCTGGTCGGCGATGTCGTCGGTGACCAGCATGGAGACCTGGTCGCCCTCCTGGAGCACGCTGGAGGAGGTGGGCAGGGCGGCGATGCCGAACCGGGTCAGGTAGCCGACCCGGGCACCGGTCGCCTCCTCCAGGGCGCGGATCGGCCGGCCGATCCAGGCGTCGTGCACCGGCACCTCGATGATCGACACGGTGCTGGTCGGGTCGCGGAAGATCTCCACGTGCCCCTCGGGCACCAGGTGCCGGACGATCCGGTCGGCGGTCCACCGCACCGTGGCCACGGTCGGGATGCCGAGCCGCTCGTAGACCTGGGCCCGCTTGGAGTCGTAGATCCGGGCCACCACCCGGGAGACGCCGTACGTCTCGCGGGCCAACCGGGCCGAGATGATGTTGGAGTTGTCGCCGCTGGAGACGGCGGCGAAGCCGTCGGCCCGCTCGACGCCGGCCTGGCGGAGCACGTCGCCGTCGAAGCCGGCGCCGGTGACGGTGATCCCGCCGAAGTCCGGGCCGAGCCGGCGGAACGCGTCGGCGTCCTGGTCGATGACGGCCACCGAATGGCCGCGCGACTCCAGGTTGTGCGCGAGGGTCGACCCGACCCGGCCGCAGCCCATGATCACGACGTGCAAGGTAGTCCTCCCGGGTCACCGCGGGCCCGACCCCGTGCGGTGGGTGGTGTCACCATGAGCGTAGTCATCCGGCCCTGTGCCGGTGCCGCCCGACCTCCCCGGCATCCACCCGCTCGAAACCCCTTCCTGAGCCGTTGTCCGCACCCGCCGTGATCTGCTGACCGCACCCGCCGTGACCTGCTGACCGCACCCGCCGTGAGCTGCTGACCGTCGCCCTGGCGAAGATCGGCCGCACCGGCCGTCCGGGCGAATCCGGCGGCCGTACCCTTAGCGGTTGTGGCCAGACCCACCTCGTTGCTGAAGCGGCTGCTGCTGGGCCGACCGTTCCGGTCCGACAGGTTGCAGCACACGCTGCTGCCGAAGCGCATCGCGCTGCCGGTGTTCGCCTCCGACGCCCTCTCCAGCGTGGCGTACGCCCCGGACGAGATCCTGCTGACCCTCTCGATCGCCGGCACCTCGGCGTACCTCTTCTCGCCGTGGGTCGCCCTGGCCGTCGTGGTGGTGATGCTCACCGTGGTGGCCAGCTACCGACAGAACGTGCACGCCTACCCGTCCGGCGGCGGCGACTACGAGGTGGCGACGGTCAACCTCGGCCCGAAGTTCGGCGTCGGGGTGGCGAGCGCGCTGCTGGTCGACTACGTGCTGACCGTCGCCGTCTCGGTCTCCTCGGGAGTGGCCAACCTCGGCTCGGTGCTGCCGTTCGTCGCCGAGCACCGGGTGGGGATCGCGGTCACCGCGGTCGCCGTGCTGACCGCGATCAACCTGCGCGGGCTGCGGGAGTCCGGCACCGCCTTCGCGATCCCGACCTACGGCTTCATGATCGTGATCCTCGGAATGATCCTCACCGGCCTGGTCCGGATCTTCGTCCTCGGCCACGACCTCCGGGCACCCAGCGCCGACCTGGTGGTCAGCGCCGAGCACGCCGACATGACCGCCTTCGCCATGGCGTTCCTGCTGCTGCGCTCCTTCTCCTCCGGCTGCGCCGCGCTCACCGGGGTGGAGGCGATCTCCAACGGCGTACCGGCGTTCAAGCCGCCGAAGAGCCGCAACGCTGCCACCACGCTGCTGATGCTCGGCCTGGTGGCGATCACGATGATTCTCGGGATCATCTGGCTCTCCCGGCTGACCGGCCTCCAGTTCATGGAGAATCCGGCGATCCAGCTCGAAGGCGGTCCCGCCGGCTACGTGCAGCAGACCGTGACGGTCCAGCTCGGCGAGGCCATCTTCGGCGGCGGGATCCTGCTCTTCGTGGTGGCCGGCGCGACCGCGCTGATCCTGTTCCTGGCCGCCAACACCGCGTTCAACGGCTTCCCGGTGCTCGGCTCGATCCTGGCGCAGGACCGTTACCTGCCCCGGCAACTGCACACCCGGGGCGACCGGCTGGCGTTCAGCAACGGCATCGTCTTCCTCGCCGTCACCGCCATCCTGCTGATCGTCGCCTTCGAGGCCGAGGTCACCCGGCTGATCCAGCTCTACATCGTCGGTGTCTTCGTCTCGTTCACCCTCTCCCAGGCCGGGATGATCCGGCACTGGAACCGGATGCTGCGCACCGAGCGGGATCCGCTGGTGCGGCGCCGGATGGTCCGGTCCCGGCGGATCAACGCCTTCGGGATGGGGCTGACCGGGGCGGTTCTGGTGGTCGTACTGGTCACGAAGTTCCTGCTCGGGGCGTGGATCGCGATCGCCGCGATGGCGGTCATCTACGCGACGATGCTCGGCATCCGTCGGCACTACGACCGGGTCTCCGCCGAACTGACCCCGGCCGAGGGGCGCCCGGTGCTGCCGGCCCGTAACCACGCCATCGTGCTGGTCAGCAAGGTGCACCAGCCGACGCTGCGGGCGATCGCGTACGCCCAGGCGACCCGGCCGGACACCCTGACCGCGCTGACGGTCAACGTGGACGAGGCGGACACCCGGGCGGTGCAGGCCGAGTGGGAACGGCACGACGTGCCGGTGCCGCTGACCGTGATCGACTCGCCGTACCGGGAGATCACCCGGCCCATCCTGGACTTCGTCGCCTCGGCCCGCCGGGAGTCGCCGCGCGACGTGGTCACGGTCTTCATCCCGGAGTACGTCGTCGGGCACTGGTGGGAGAACCTGCTGCACAACCAGAGCGCGCTGCGGATCAAGGGTCGGCTGCTCTTCGAGCCCGGGGTGATGGTGACCAGCGTGCCGTGGCAGCTCGCCTCCACCGCCCGGAAGAACCTCGACCGGTTCGACGCGACGCTGAGCCGTGGACCGGCCCGGGGGCCGCGCGGCGGCACCGTCGGCGGCATGCTCGGGCCACCCCCGCCGTCGAACACCGCCGCCGCGCCGCCACCCGCGCCGCCGCTGGCCGGCACCGACCTCGAAGAGCCCCCGCCCGGCCCGGGGCGGGACGCCGCCGGTCCCCGATGAGCGCCGGCGAGCGGGTCCGGGAAACCCCGACCGGTCCGGGTGAGGCGGAGCGGGTCGAGCTGACCGTCGGCGCGGTGGCGCACGGCGGGCACTGCGTGGCCCGGCTGGACGGGCAGGTGGTCTTCGTCCGGCACGCGCTGCCGGGGGAGCGGGTGGTCGCCGAGATCACCGAGGTACGCCGCGACTTCCTCCGGGCGGACGCGGTGACCGTACTCGACGCCTCGCCGGACCGGGTCGTGCCGCCCTGCCCGTGGGCGGGGCCGGACCGGTGCGGCGGCTGCGACCTCCAGCACGTGGCGCCCGCCGCGCAGCGGCACTGGAAAACCGAGGTGGTCGTCGAGCAGCTACGCCGGCTGGCCGGGCTGGCGCCGGAGGAGATCGCGGCGCTGGACGTACGCGTCGAGGAGCTGCCCGGCGGCCCGCTGGGCTGGCGGTCCCGGGTCCGGTACGCCGTCGACGCCGCCGGCCGGGCCGGCCTGCTCAAGCACCGTTCACACGAGGTCGTCCCGATCGACCGCTGCCGGATCGCCCGCCCGGCGATCCAGGAGCTGCCGCTGCTGGCGCCCGGCGGCCGGCGCTGGCCCGACGCCGACGTGGTGGAGGTGGTCGCCTCCTCCGGCGGCGACGTCACGGTACGCGGCCGTCGGGCCACCGGAACGGCTGTCGGCGGCGCGGTAACCGGAGACGGCGACGTCGGCGGCGCGGCAGCCGGGGAGGGCGACGTCGGCGGCGCGGCAGCCAGGGAGGGCGATGGCGGCGGCGCGGCAGCCAGGGACGGCGGGCTCCGGGAGACGGCGGAGGAACGGGAGACGGCGGAGGAACGGGAGACGGCGGAGGAACGGGTCCGGGAGCTGGCGGTGGGCCGGACGTGGCACCTGCCGCCGGAGGCGTTCTGGCAGGTGCACCCGGCCGCCGCGGACACGCTGGCGGCGGCCGTGCTCGACCTGCTGGCGCCGGAGGTCGGCGAGTCCGCCTGGGACCTGTACGGCGGCGCCGGACTCTTCGCGGCGGCCCTGGCCGAGCGGGTCGGTCCGGCCGGCCGGATCACCCTGGTGGAGGCGGCCCAGCCGGCGGTCGAGGCCGCCCGGGACAACCTGCGAGACCTGCCCGGCGTCGAGGTGGTCCGGGCGTCGGTCGGTCCGGCGCTGCGCCGGCGCCGGATCGTCGGGCCCGTCGACCTGGTGGTGCTGGATCCGCCGCGCTCCGGCGCCGGTGCCGAGGTCGTCCGGGCGGTCGCCGCCGCCACCGGCCGCGCTGTGGCCTACGTGGCCTGCGACCCGGCCGCCTTCGCCCGGGACGCGCGCACGTTCCGGGAGGCGGGCTGGCGGCTCGCCGCGTTGCGTGGTTACGACCTCTTCCCGATGACCCGGCACGTGGAGCTGGTGGCGCTGCTGCTACCCGCCGACCGGCCCCGGCCGGACCGCTGAGGCGACACTGACAGACCCTTGGCTGCCGGCCGAAGCGCTTCCGCGTTCGCCCTATGCGACGTTGCGCACGGCGGAGACGAGTTCGCTCATCCGGGCGTAGCGTCTGCCCTCTGCCGCCATGTCACCGGTTACGGTCTCCGCGAGCGGCGTCTCAACGTGGTCTGCGCCCTGGACGAAGAGACCCTGCGGGGAGATGGTGAGGAAGTATTGCCGCTCCTCGGCAGAGACCGGGATCGGCTCGCTCCCCGGTCGGGGGTCGCCCTTCCGCCGAACCAGCCACAAAGCCTCTGATTCCGACAGCTTCGACTTGAGCGATTCGATTTGCTCGTCGGTGGCGCGGCCCATGAACTCGACGGTCAGCCGGTCGGCGAATTCTGCCGGAAGTTGACCACGTACGACATCGCGGACGTTGAGTGTCACGCCGATCATCTGGAAGACGTCCTCCGGATGTTCACCCCGAAATGTGCGGGTCACCTTGACGTCGGCAACCTCCGCCACCACGACGGCCCCCGCCCCTTTCACGCCATCGGAAAGACTATCGTAGTACTCGGCAGGGATCGCTGCCGGGCCCAACGCGAAGAACTTGAGAGCGGCAACGACGTCAGCGCGATGTGCATCCAGGCTGTCTCCGACACGAGCCGACGTGACGGCTCCGGCCGGCGTAGTCTGCGGGTCCGACTGTCCCGCACATGCGGTTGTGGTAATCGCGAGCAGCGCGGCGCATACAGCCCCTATCGCAAGCCGGGTAATCCGTGATCGCTTCATCTTCTGCCTGTCCCCTCAATATTGAGTGTTGATGTGCAGCACCAGGGCGACGGCAGCCGCCGCCCTTCGGACGGCTACTCCGGCTCTGTTCGCGGGTGCGGTCGGATTGATCACGGGTGAACTCCAATCCGTACGGGGGGAGGGATGGACTCGGGTCGCACCCCGGGGCCGATCCGAAGGGGAGAACGAACGACCCCGGGGCGCTTCCCTTGTCGGCTCCGGCCCTGGGTGATGCGGGGGAAGGGGCCGAAGGCCGGTGCCGACGTTCTTGGGGGTGCCGAACCGGCGTCAGCGGCGTCGGGGAATCCAGTAGAGGATCTGGCCGACGACCATGCCGGGGTGCTGGTCGGGTAGCGCTTGCAGGGCGCGGGTGAGATGCGCGGCGAGGTACATCACCAGCCCGATCCGGTTGCCCTTGAAGCTGGCCAGCAGGGCCAGGCGGGCGTCCTGACAGGGCCAGTCGTGCTCGCACACCAGGCAGGCGTACCGGTCCCCGGGGAGGTGCTGCCCCGAGCGGACCGCCGCCAGCCGTCGCCGTGCGGCGTGCCGCTCCCATCGCACCCACGGCCCGATCACCGGTCTACACCCGCTCGGCGTGCCTGGCCCGGTGGCGCTGAGCCGGCGTCAGGTTGCCCGCGCTCCCGGTACGCACCTCCGGATAGGCCCAGGTGACGCCGTTCCATCCGTCGTGCCGAGTGCTCGGCGGTGGCGAGGGTGGGGGTGGTGGGGACGCGGCTGCGCCAGCGGCCCGCGCCTCCCTGGCGATCCTGGCGTCAACCGTGGCGGCCCGTACCGCTGCCCGGAAGGCGTGCCGGCCGATAGGGCGCACCCTTGGTCCATGCGGCACCGGTACCCGCTCGATCGAGCCGGGACAGGTCCAGCGGTGGCCGCACCGGCAGTACAGCCAGAGGTGCCACCACGCGCGACGATGGCGGGGGTTGCGGGTCTGTCTCATGTGTTGCCTCCCGTCGGCAAATTGGGGACGGGGGCGGTGCCGCCGGAGGTCCCTCTGACTTACCCCACACACCGCCCCCGTCCGACGGAAGATGGATCCGCCATCGGGGCGAATCTTTGCGGCCACTCCCCGGCGATTGGCAGGAGCCGCTTTGAACGCTTCCGTCTTGCGATCCACCCTGGACCGTGACAGCGCGGTAACGGAAGATGTACGGAAGTCATGGCGGGGGAAGGCTAAGCCGGAAAAATGACCGCCCCGTCTGGAGAGACATGGAGAATGTGAGGACTTTGTGGCCGGAAGTGAATACCTGATCAAGGAATTGCGGCGCGTCCGCGAAGCCTTCGGCCTCACTCAAGAGGCGTGGGGACAGCGGATCAAGTTCTCCGCACAGCACGTCAGCTCGATCGAGCGCGGAACGCGGGCCGCGCACCCGCGCTACCTGGAGTCCGTAGATCGGGCGTTCGGCACGGCCTTCCTTGACTTCTATCGAGAGTTCATCGTCGGCGAGGCCGCGCCGGTCTGGCTGAGGCCGTTCATCGAGTACGAGGCACGCGCCAGCCTGGTCCGAACCTTCCAAACGATCGTCATTCCCGGGCTACTCCAGACGGAGGCGTACGCGCGTGCGGTACTGCTCGGGCATGGGCACCGTGGGGAGAGCATGGAGGCCGCCCTGCTCACTCGACTTCATCGGCAGGACATCTTGCAGCGCGAGCCCGACCCCTGTCAGTTCGTCGCGGTGCTCGACGAATCGGTGTTGCGCCGCCGGATCGGGTCACCTGATCTGATGCGCGATCAGTTGAAGGCGATCGTTACGGCCTGTGACAGTCCAACCGTTGCGGTGCAAGTGGTCCCGGCCGATGTCGGAGCGTACCCGGGACTTGACGGACCGTTCACGTTGGCGAGCGTCGATGGTCGCCCAATCGGCTACCTTGAAGGCCACCTCAAGGGACGAGTGATCGAGAACCCGGACGCTACATCGGACCTTGAGGGGATCTGGGAAAGTACCCGGGGGTACGCTCTGCCCGTACAGCAGAGCCTCGACCTGATCGTGAGGGCGGCGGAAGAATGGACGTAGGCGGCATCCCTCGGTGGCACAAGTCGACGCACAGTGACAGCTCCGGGTGCGTTGAGGTTGCCGACAACCTTCCCGGCCGGGTTCTGGTCCGGGACAGCAAGGACCGGGACGGCGGAACCCTCGCGTTCGACCCGGCGAGCTGGCGAGCGTTCGTCACCCTGGCGAGGCGCCACGGCTGACGCGGGTCCGCGCTGCGGGCCACAACGACGAAAAGCCCCGGCCCTACCTGGCGGTAGGGTCCGGGGCTGTTGTGCTTCTAGGGCGTCCACCACGCGACCCGTTTGCCCGGGACGCACTACCCGGCGGCGAACCTGAGCAGCCTCACCGGGCCGGCAGCCCGTTCGCCTCACGCCGCACGGCCGGCAACTGCCGCGGGGCGCTGAGGCGGGCGCCGTAGCAGGTGGTGTGGCGACGTTCTGGATCGGTTCAGACAATGGCGTGCAGGGTGGGCTGGGGGACCGCCTCCGTATCCCGGCGGGCGGACCGGGCGGCGGCCCGGTCGCGGAGCCGGATCCAGGCGACGATCAGCAGAATCAACGGAAGCAGCGGCAGCGCGATCAGCAGCACGATGCCGACCGCGAGGACCTGACCGGCGGCGTACCGGCCGGAGGTCGGCGTGCTGCGGACGTGGTCGGAATTCCGGCCGGGGCGGGAGTCAGCAGGCGGCATGTCGAGACCTTTAGGGAAGGGTCGGGTTACCGGCCATGCTACGGCCGTTTGCGGGATCTGCCCGATTTTTCGTTCGTTCGGCGGAACTGCTCCCCGCCACTCGCGGTGCGGGGTCGTCGACTGTCCGCGACCGTCGCCCGTCCGGTCAACGGGACTCTACCGATCGCCGGCCGCCCCGGCGGTACCGGTCGGCCCACCGGCTTCGCCGGCCGGGCTGCGGCGCGGCCCGGCCCCGATAGACTCTGCGGCTATGAGCCTGTCTAGGGAGCGAATCAGCCAGCCCGGCGCCGTGCGGCCCGATACCGCTGCCGAGCGCGGCGAGGTGACGGAATGAGCGTGGAGGAGTCGGAAACTCCCGTCGGGCGGCTGTTGGGCGCGATCCGCGGGCCGCAGGACGTCAAGCGGATGCCCGCCGAGGATCTCGCGCTGCTCGCCGCCGAGATCCGGGACTTCCTGGTCGCCAAGGTCTCCCGCACCGGCGGGCATCTCGGCCCGAACCTCGGCGTGGTCGAGCTGACCGTCGCCATGCACCGGGTCTTCGACTCGCCCCGGGACCGCTTCCTCTTCGACACCGGCCACCAGGCATATGTGCACAAGATGCTCACCGGGCGGCAGGAGGGCTTCGACCAGCTCCGCCAGCGCGGTGGCCTCTCGGGCTATCCGAGCCAGGCCGAGAGCGAGCACGACCTGATCGAGAACTCGCACGCCTCGACCGCGCTCTCCTACGCCGACGGGCTCGCCAAGGCGTACGCGCTGCGTGGCGAGTCGCGCAGCGTCGTCGCGGTGGTCGGCGACGGCGCGCTGACCGGCGGTATGTGCTGGGAGGCGCTGAACAATATCGCCGCCGCCCGCAACCCGCTGGTCATCGTGGTCAACGACAACGGCCGGTCGTACGCGCCGACGATCGGCGGCCTCGCCGACCACCTGGCCACGCTGCGGCTCAACCCCGGCTACGAGAAGGTGCTGGACGCCGTCAAGGAGGCGCTCGGTTCCACCCCGATGGTCGGCAAGCCGATGTACGAGGTGCTGCACGCGGTCAAGAAGGGCATCAAGGACGCCGTCGCGCCCCAGGCGATGTTCGAGGACCTCGGCATCAAATACTTCGGCCCGGTCGACGGGCACGACATCGCCGCGATGGAGTCGGCGCTGCGTCGCGCCAAGGGCTTCGGCGGGCCGGTCATCGTGCACGCGGTCACCCGCAAGGGCCTCGGCTACCGCCCGGCGGAGGAGGACGACGCCGACTGCCTGCACAGTCCGAGCGCCTTCGACGTCGAGAATGGCAAGTCGCTGGCCGCACCCTCGGTGAAGTGGACGCACGTCTTCGCCGACGAGCTGGTCGCGATCGCCGACGAGCGGCCGGACGTGGTCGGCATCACCGCCGCGATGGCCGAGCCGACCGGCATCGCCGCGCTGGCCCGGAAGTATCCGGAGCGGGTCTACGACGTCGGCATCGCCGAGCAGCACGCGGCCACCTCCGCCGCCGGCCTCGCCCTGGGCGGCCTGCATCCGGTGGTGGCCGTCTACGCGACCTTCCTCAACCGCGCTTTCGACCAGGTGCTGCTCGACGTGGCGATGCACAAACTGCCGGTGACGTTCGTGCTGGACCGGGCCGGGATCACCGGCCCGGACGGGCCGAGCCACTACGGCATCTGGGACATGTCCGTCTTCGGGGTGGTGCCCGGCCTGCGGATCGCCGCGCCCCGGGACGCCGCGACCCTGCGGGCGGAGCTGCGCGAGGCGGTCGCCGTCGAGGACGGGCCGACCATCCTGCGCTTCCCGACCGGCACCGTCGCCGCCGACCTGCCGGCACTGCGCCGGGTCACCGCCACCGGCTCGGTCTCCGGCGGGGTCGACGTGCTCGCCGAGTCCGCCCGGACCGACGTGCTGCTGGTCGCGGTCGGCGCCTTCGGCCAGCTCGGCGTGGAGGTGGCCGCCCGGGTCGCCGAGCAGGGCTACGGCGTCACGGTGGTCGACCCGCGCTGGGTCCGGCCGATCCCGCCGGAGCTGGTCACGCTGGCCGGCAGCCACCGGCTGGTGGTCACCGTGGAGGACGGCGTACGGGCCGGCGGGGTCGGTGACGCGCTGGCCAAGGCGCTGCGCGACGCCGACCTCCGGATCCCGGTGCGCGACCTCGGCGTACCAGCGGTCTGGCAGCCGCACGGCACCCGGGCACAGATCCTCGCCGATCTGGGGCTGACCGCACAGGACGTGGCCCGGGACGTCACCGGCTGGGTCTCGCAGCTCGACGACGAGCCGATCGCCCGGGTACGGGTGACCGCCGCCAACGGCGACCGGTCGGCGAAGGGACGTAACGCCCGGGGCTGATGCCCGCGGCGGGGCGGCGGGGCGGTGCTTGTCGCCCGCCCCGCCGTTTCAGTCGTCGTCGCCGCCGACCGAGCGGTCGGTGGTCTTCCCCGGGGTGATCAGGCTGAAGGTCTGCCGGGTCGCGGGTTTCGCCACCACCATCAGCCCCGGACGGTCGACCAGGCGGGTGGTGTCGGGCGGCACCGCGAGACTGGCGTCCCGGCCCGGCTGCCAGACCAGCACCGCGACGGGGCGGGCCAGCGGCAGGACGTACGTCTGGAGTGGCTCGAGCCGGTCGGCGGCCGACACCACCGGCGGCCCGGCGGCGGGCCGGAACAGGACGGCCGACATCATCCCCTCGTCGGTCCGCCAGTTGAGCTGTTCCAGCTTCCTCGGCTCCCCGCTGCCGTCCAGCTCGACATCGTCGGCCAGCGACTTGGTGGAGAGTTGGTCGATCGGCCAGGAGACCGGCACCGAGTCGGGCTGGGCCTCGCCGTGCACCCGGTGCGGGATGCTGCCGAACGGCCCGGTCTCGGCGGCGAGCACGCAGGTGTCCAGGCCGTCCAGGACCCGGGCGCCGCTGCCGGTGTCGTCACCGACCAGCGGATAGCGCGGCGCCTCGATGCCGGTGCCGAGATCGATCGTCCGCTCGGCGGACTTGCCGGTCGGCAGCGACTCGCTGGGGCGCAGCCGGGCGGTGACGGTGCTCGCCGCGCAGGCCGGCAGCGCGACCGGCCCGGTCAGGCCGCCCGTGATGGTCAGTGGCCGGCGGTCCGGTCCGAGGAGGCGTTCCACCCGGGCCGAGACGAGGTAGCGCCGGCCGGTGGGCAACTGCACGGGCAGGACGTCGGAATAGACCAGGTAGCCCGGGTCGGTGTATTCGACCGCCCGGTCGACGGTGAAGTCCGGGCCGTCGCCGGTCAACTGCAGCAGCCAGGACGCCGCCTCGCCCGGCACGTCGGCGGCGACGAGCGCCAGCCGGACGCCGTCGACCTCGCCGAGCCAGAGGATGCCGGAGGTCGGGAAATGGACCCGGTCCTCGACCGGCGAGCGCCACTCGTCGACGGCCCGGGCCACCGCCGCCGTGGCCTGTTCGTCGCCGGAGAGCGAGCCCCGGGACGGCCAGACCTGGAGCGTGCCGTCCAGCGTGTCGTAGCCGACCCGCAGCGCCGCCGGGGGTTCCTTCGGGATGCTGCCGCATCCACTCGCGAGGAGGGCCAGCGTGAGGGCCGCGCCGACGATCCCGGTACGAGCGAGTGGACCCACCGCTGTGCTCCCGATTCGCCTCAGTCGTTGACGGAAGCCACATCCTACGAGATCTCGGACGCCCCCCGGGCGGGACCCGGGAAAGCCCGACCGATCGGGGACGGCCGGCCGGGTGGGACCGCTCGCCCTGCGGTAACCCGCGGCCCAGGCAACTGGGACCAATGGGGTACTCCTGTAGACTCCGCCGACTGTGACGCTTGCCGAGCCACGTCTGCACAACACGCCCGACCAGGAGGGCCCCGAGTCAGGTAGCCGAACGGCGACCGGGGTCGATGGCGGCGTGCCCGGACCGGCCGGTCCGGGCAGTGGTGCCGAGAAGGGCTCGCAGAACGGGTCGGCGGGCGGGCACACCGAGCGCGAGCCGGGCCCACGGTCCGGCGGCCCGCAGGAGGACCCCGGCACCCCGGACCGGCCCACCGGTGCCCCGAACACCCGGCCGGGCCGCTGGCCGACCTGGCGGCGCGACCTCGCCGTCTACGCCTTCTTCCTGGTCGCCGGCTTCTGGGTGACCAGCCAGATCTGGCTCGACCCGGCCGGCCGGGTCGCCGCCCTCTACAGCAGTGACCCGGCGCAGGTGCAGTACTTCCTCGCCCACTCCGTACGCGTGGTGCTGCACGGCGAGTACCCGTTCTTCACCGACCGGTTGAACTATCCGGACGGTGTCAACCTGATGGCCAACACGGCGATCCTGGGGCTCGGCATCCCGATGGTGCCGGTGACGCTGCTCTTCGGACCGGCGGTCTCCTTCGTGGTGCTGGTGACCCTCGGCCTGGCCGGCACCGCCTCCGCCTGGTACTACGTGCTCTCCCGGCACCTGGTCAGCGCCCCGATCGCGGCCATCGCCGGCGGCTGGTTCTGCGGCTTCTCCCCGGCGCTGCTGTCACACGCCAACTGGCACCCCAACATCATCTCGCAGTTCCTGCTCCCGTTCATCGTCTGGCGGGTCCTCGTGCTGACCCGCTCCACCCGGCCGGTCCGGGACGGGGTGATCCTCGCGCTGCTCGTCACCTACCAGGCGTTCATCAACGAGGAGATCCTGCTCTTCACCGCGATGGCGTGCGGGGTCTTCCTCCTCGCCGTGCTGGTGCAGCAGCCGGGCCGGTGGCGGGCGACGTGGCGCCCGCTCGGCGCCGGGTTGGCGGTCTGCGCCCTGCTCGCCGGGGCGCTGCTGGCGTACCCGCTGATCGTGCAGTTCGCCGGGCGGCAGGCGTACCACGGGCTCAGCGACGCGGTACGGGACTACGGCAACGACCTGGCCGCGTTCTTCGTGCCCGGCTCCACCACGCTCGGCGGCAACCAGGAGGCCAATGCCGACCTGGCTCCGAACTATTCGGAGGAGAACGCCTTCTTCGGCTGGAGTCTCGCACTGCTGACCGTGGCGATCGTGGTCTGGCTCCGCCGCGAGGTGGTGATCCGGGCACTCGCCGCGACCGCCCTGCTCTTCGCGATCCTCTCGCTCGGCGAGCGGATCTCCTGGTGGAACCGGGGCGCGTTGTGGGGGCCGTGGGACATCCTGGTCAGGGCGCCGCTGCTGGACGCGGTGGTGCCGACCCGGTTCGGCCTGATCACCACCGTGGTGATCGGGCTGATCCTCGCCCTCGCCACCGACCGGGCCTGGACGATGCGGTTCGCCGAACCGCGGGCGCTGCGCGCGGTCGTGGTGACGGCGCTGGCGATCGCGCTCGTGCCGATCCTGCCGCTGCCGCTGCGCGAGGTCAGTCGGCCGCCCGTGCCGCACTTCGTCACCTCCGGCCAGTGGCGGCCGTTCGTCGGCCCCGACCAGACGCTGGTGCCGGTGCCGATTCCGGCGATGGGGCACACCAACGGGATGCGCTGGGCCGCCGCCACCAACCTCGACTTCAAGATCCCGGGCGGCTATTTCCTGGCCCCCCGCAACGGCAACACCGGCGACGCGGGACGCTTCGGCGGCCGGCCCAGCGGGCTGAGCGCCGTGCTCGACCAGGTGGCCACGAACGGGCAGCCGGCGACCCTGAACGACCGGCAGCGCCGGCGGGCCCTGGACGAACTCCGGCACTGGCGGGCGGCGATCCTGGTCCTGCCGGTGCGGCAGGAACACGCCGAGGCGCTGCGTACCACCGTCGACCAGCTCGCCGGGCCGGCCCAACGTACCGCCGACGTGTGGGTGTGGGACGTCCGCGCCCTGACCAACCGCTCGGCGGGGTGAGCGGCCCGAGTCGACCGCAGACCGCGCCTGACGTCGCGGTCCCGTCGGCCGTGCCGTCGGCGGCCGACGGGACCGCACCCGGGCGCCGGGCGGCGCTGCGGCGCGCCGCCGCCGACCGGCTCACCGCGCTGCGTGCCTGGTCGGCCCGGCGTCGCGGCCCGTTGGTCGACACGGCCGTCGTGCTCTGCTACCTGGCCGTGGCCGGCTACGTCACCTCCGGGCTCTGGTGGCACCGCGACCGGATGACCTACGCCAGCAACGACATGATGCTCTTCGAGTGGATGCTGGCCCGCGCCGCCCGGGCGGTGACCCACCTGGAGAACCCGCTGTACAGCACCGCACTGAACGCGCCGGACGGGATCAACCTGATGGCGAACACCTCGGTGCTCGGCCTGGGTGTCCCGCTGACGCCGGTGACCCTGCTCTTCGGCTCGCAGACGACCTACCTGACCGCGGTCGTGCTCTCCCTGGCCGGTACGGCCACCGCCTGGTACCTCTTCCTCTCCCGTCGGCTCGTCGGCTCCCGCCTCGGCGCCGCCGTCGCCGGCCTCTTCTGCGGTTTCGCCCCGGGGATGATCTCCCAGGCCACCGGTCACCTGCACATGATCGCGCAGTTCCTGGTGCCGGCGATCCTCGCGGTGGTCTTCGACCCGCGCACCGACCGGGTGCTCCGGCGGGGCGTCCTGCTCGGACTGCTCGTCTGCTACCAGGTCTTCCTCGGCGAGGAGGTGCTCGTCTTCCTGGTGCTGGCCTGCGGGGTCTTCACCGTCGGCCTCGTCGTGGCGGCCCCCCGCACCGCCCGCCGGCTGGCGCCGCCGTTCGTCGGCCGGCTCGGCGTCGGCGCGCTGGTCGCGGTGGTGCTGCTGGCGTACCCGCTCTGGTTCCAGTTCCTCGGGCCGGGGCACTACCGCGGGCTGCCGTTCGACCCGGCGGCGTACCCGCTGGACCTGGAGTCGTTCACCGCCGCCTCCCGGCAGTCGATCGCCGGTCACGAGTCGGTGCCCGGAAAGCTCTCGCCCAACCTCACCGAGGAGAACTCCTTCTTCGGCCTGCCGCTGATCGTGCTCTGCGCGGTCATCGCGCTCTGGCAGTGGCGGCGGCCGCTGGTCAGGGCGCTCGTCCTCTGCGCGGTGGTCTTCGCCGCGCTCTCGCTCGGCGGACAGCTGCGGGTCGGCGGGGAGGTGCTGGAGCTGCCCGGCCCCTACCGGCTGGTCTCCTGGCTGCCACTTGTCGACCTGGCGGTGCCGGCGAGGTTCCCGCTGATCTGCGTACCGGCCCTGGCCATCCTGCTGGCGATCTCCTTCGACCGGATTCCCCGCCGTGCGGCGGGGAATCCGGCGCCGGGAACCGGGACGATGACCGCGACGGGAACGGCCGGCGGACGGGTGCCGGTCCGGCTGCTCTGGACCGGCGCGGTCGCCGCCGTCCTGCTGCCGGTGGCGCCGACCCCGCTGCACACCAGGCCGGTCTGGCCGGTGCCGGAGTTCGTCGCCAGCGGCGAGTGGCGGGCGTACGTGCCGCCGGGGCGCACCCTCGTGCCGGTGCCGCCGACCAGGGGCACCGAGGCGATCGCCGGGATGTACTGGTCGGCCCGGACCGGGCTGGCCTTCACCGCACCCGGCGGGTACTTCATCGGGCCCACCGGTCCGGACGACCCACAGGGGCGCTGGGGTGCGCCGGACCGGCCGACGGCGGTGCTGCTGGACCGGGTGGCCGCCACCGGCGAGGTGCCGCCGATCGGCGAAACCGAACGGCGGCAGGCGATCGAGGACCTCCGGCACTGGCGGGCCGCGATCGTGGTGCAGGGCGGCCTGCACCGGGGCGTCCCGGTCAAGGAGACCATCGACCAACTGCTCGGGCCGGGGCGGGACATCTCCGGCGCCTGGGTGTGGGACGTACGCGACCGGGTCGGCTGACCGACCGGCGAGCGGGGGTCGTGGTCAGCCGACGAGGGGGCGGACGTCCCAGAGCCAGACGTCGTCCACCCGCTGCCCGGGACCGAGCAGCCCGGCGAGCAGGACGTGCAGGGCGGGCGCGGACGGGTGGTCGCCGAGCACCACCACCGAGGCGTTCCAGAACCGCAGGTCCTCGACCGCCTGGCGCCGGTTCTCCTCGGTGACCACCGGCGCGGCGCCCCGGTCCATGGTGCCGTAGATCAGCAGGCTGGTCGGCCGGGACGGCGCGCCGAAGACCCCGTTGCCCTCCGCGTCCGGCCCGATGAAGTAGCCGGCCGGGATCGGGAAGGCGTGCTGGGTCACGGCGCTCCAGCGCAGCGTGCTGAGGCCGTGCACGTTGCTGGGGATGGGCACCGGCACCAGGGTCCGGCCCGCCGGCACGTAGGGGCGCCAGGCTCCGGAGGTGATGAAGTGCGGCGGCGGGTCGACGTGCATGGCCGGCAGCGGGCGCGGGACGATCGGCAGCAGCGCGAGCGCGATCGCGGCGTACCCCAGGATCCGCACCCGGGCCGGCGCCCCGCCCCGGCTCTTCGCGACCTCGTTCCAGCCGAGCGCGACCAGGACGCCGACGGCGGCCACCGTGACCAGGCTCAGCCGGGTCGGCATCATCATCTCGACCAGCGGCAGGTCCTCCGGCAGCAGGTGCCACGGCCCCTCGTGGTCGGTCAGTTCGCCGTCGACGCGAACCTGCCGGCCGAGCGAGGCGAGCGCGAACCCGGCACCCAGCAGCCCGGCGATCCGGGCGGCGACCGAGCTCCGCCAGAGCAGCACCGCGAGCAGCACGGCCAGCCCGACGAGCGGCCAGCCGAGCCAGGTGTTCTGCTCGGTGATCCCGATGGTCTTCTCCACCTCCGGCGAGCCGGCGATGGTGTCCCGGGAGTAGGTGACGAAGGCCCGCAGGTCCTCGCCCCAGTTGTGGAAGACGCCGCCCTGCAGGCCCCGGTAGGACTGCGGGCCGTTGAACTGGTACCAGATGGGGTAGCCGGCCAGCAGCAGCGCCAGCAGGCCGCCGACGCCGAGGGCGCGGAGGTAGGTCCAGAGCCGTGCCCGCATCAGCGACCAGCGGAACGCCACGTGCAGCGGCACGACGACCGCGCAGGCCAGCGCGGTGAGCAGCAGCATCTCCTCGTTTATGAAGATCTGGTACGCCACCAGCAGGCCCAGCACCACCCCGTTGCGCAGCCAGCGCCCCGGCTCGCCGAGCCGGAGCACCCGGACGACGATGAGTGGGAGGAGGAAGTTGGAGACGAAGTTCGGCTGCCCGTTGGCGTGGTGGATGATGCCGGGCGCGAAGCCGAGGAACGCGCCGCCGACGAAGGCCGCGCCCCGGGAGGAGACCAGGTGCCGGGAGAGCATCCAGTAGGAGGTCGCGGCCGTCGCGGCGAGCGCGCCGCCGAGATAGAGCGCGTACGTCACCTGCGGGCCGAACGCCCAGGTGAGCGGCGCCAGCGGCAGGGTGACGCCCAGCAGCGACGTGTTGGCCATCAGGTTGACGCCGTCCGGGGCGTTCTGCCGGGCGGAGAAGAGCGGGTTCTCCAGGTGCCGGACCGAGTACGCGCCATGCGCGAACAGCCACTCGAACCAACTGTGGTCGGTGGGCAGGTGCGACGAGACCCGGTGGTTGACGTCCACCCAGTAGTTGGCGCAGACGAAGACGCCGAGCAGGACGTACGCTCCGATGGCCAGCAGGTCGGCCCGCGTGGGTGCCCGGAAGGGCCGCCACCGTCGGGACTGCCGGGCCTCGGTCGAGCCGGCTTCGGCATCCGAAGAATTGTCCACCACCGGAAGTGCCACGAGGCGCCATCGTACAGGTGACCTCGCGTCCGAAATGCGGGGTACCCGTCTTGGATATCCCGAGTCTGCCCGGCCTGCACGAAAGGTCCGGCCGGCCCGGATGGCCGGGGAAGGAGGGACATGCCCACCATCGAGTTGGGCGAGTTGGGCGGTGAAGCCCGCACGGGTGCGTCCCGCCCGGCTCCGGCCGCGACCGCACCGCCGCGCCGGCACCGGACCGTACGGCCGGTCTGGCTCGCGGCGGTGCTGGTCGGGCTGCTCGGCCCGGTGGCGGCCGGGGAGCCGGTGCCGCGACCGTGGCCGGAGACCACCGTGCCGGCCCGGCTCGGCTCCACCGTCTTCGCCGAGCGGGACTGGATGTTCGTCGCCGCACCGGCGCCGACGGGCGGGGGCGGAGCGGAACTGACCGCGTACCGGCTGCCCGGTGGTGGGCCGCGCTGGCGGGCGACCCTGCCGACCAGCGACCTCGGGAGTCCATGGCTGCTCGGCGACACGCTGCTGCTCGCCACCTATTCGGAACGGCTGGGCGGGGCGGGTCGGCTGACCGCCGTGGACGTCCCGGCCGGCACCGTCTCCTGGAGCCGCCCGGCCAGCCTGCTGGTGGTCGCCGACACCGGCGACGCCGTGCTCTGGGTGCCGTCCCCGGACCGGCCGCCGGAGGCGGAAACACCGGAGAGCCAGCCGCCGGAGGCGGAAACTCCGGAGAACCGGCCGGCGACGCTGGAGGTGGTGGATCCGGCCTCCGGCGCCGTGCGCTGGTCGCTACCGGTACCGGTAGGCGCGCGACCCTCGTTCGACACCTCTGCGCCCGAGCCGGCGGGACCCGTCCGGGCGACGATGCTGGTCCTTCCCCTGCCCTCGGGACGGGTCGAGGTGCGCGACCTCGGCACCGGGGCCCTGCTCCGGGCCGGTCTCCTGGCACCGCCGCGCTCCGGGGGGCAGCTGCGCTGGTGGGGGGAGGTGGTGGGTGACCAGTTCCTGGTGCACGAGGAGCGGGTGGTGACCGCGTACGGGCTGCCCGGGCTGGACCGTCGCTGGTCGGTCCCGGACGACCAGGCGGCCGAGCAGGGGCCGTACGCCTGCGGGACCGGCTACCTCTGCAGCCTCCGCCACGGGGGCGGGGCGCGGGTCTGGGACGCGGCGACGGGGGACACCCGCTGGACCGACGACCGCTGGGCCGGCCTGCGTCCGGTCGGTGACGTGCTGATCGCCGCGCGGGTGGGGACCGGCGAGACCGAGGAGCTTGCCGTCGTCGACCCGGCCACCGGGCGGGTCCTCGCCGAGCTCGGTCCCTGGGCGGTGTTCACGCCGCACGACGGGCGCCTCGTCGGCGTCCGCTACGGCACGGACCGGCGGGCCCTGGTGGCGGAGTTCGATCCGGCGACCTGGCGACGCCACGTGCTGGCGCTGCTGCCGGAGGTCTCCGGCGACTGCGGGTTGACCGCCACGGTGCTGCACTGCCGCCGCCTGGACGCGTCGGTCGGGGTGTGGCGGCTGCCCCGGTAGGTTCGGCCGCGGGCCGTTGCTTGTCCGGCACGGATAGGTTGTCCCCGACAGCTAATCCGGGAGGTCCTGGTGCGGGTACTGGTGGTGGAGGACGAGCGCAACCTGGCCGACGCGATCGTCCGGGGACTGCGCCGCAAGGGCATGGCGGTGGACGTCGCCTACGACGGCTCGGTCGGACACGAGATGGCGTTCGTCACCCGGTACGACGTGGTGGTGCTCGACCGGGACCTGCCGGGCGTGCACGGTGACCAGATCTGTGCCGACCTGGTCAGCTCGGAGGCGCTCACCCGGGTGCTGATGCTGACCGCGAGCGGCACCGTCGCCGACCGCGTGGAGGGGCTCCAGCTCGGCGCCGACGACTACCTGCCGAAGCCGTTCGCCTTCGACGAGCTGGTGGCCCGGGTGCAGGCGCTGGGCCGCCGGGCCACCCCGGTCACCCCGCCGGTGCTGACCGTGGCCGACCTGGTGGTCGATCCGGCCCGGCGGGTGGCGACCCGGGGCGGGGCGGCGGTGGACCTGACCCGCAAGGAGTTCGGCGTGCTGGAGGAGTTGCTGAAGGCGCGCGGGGCGGTGGTGTCCAGCGAGGAACTCCTGGAACGGGTCTGGGACGCCAACACCGACCCGTTCACGACGACCGTCCGGGTGACCGTGATGACGCTGCGGAAGAAGCTCGGCGACCCACCGTTGATCGAGACGGTCGTCGGCGCCGGCTACCGGGTGCCGGATCCGTACGTGCCGGGGCAGGTGAGCGCATGACGGTCTATCTGACCCGGCGCCGGCCACGGTTGCGGCCCACCCTGCGGCTCCGGCTGACCCTGCTCAACGGCATCCTGCTGATCGGGGCCGGTGCGATCCTCGTGCTGCTCGCCTGGCTGCTGGTCGGCGACGCGCTGACCCCGGCCACCCAGCTCACATCGGATCCGATGCTCGAACTCTCCGACGGCAGGCTGGTCCAGGCGAGCGAGTGGCAGCGGGAGATGGCGCAGAGCGCGTCCCGGGAGCTGCTGGTCAAGGGTCTGGTGGCGCTGCTGGCGATCAGTGTCGTCGGGGTCGCCGGGGCGTACGCGGTGGCGGGCCGGGCGCTGCGCCCGCTGCACCAGGTCACCTCGACCGCCCGCCGGCTCGGCGAGGCAACGCTCGACCAGCGGATCCGCTACTCCGGCGCGGACGACGAGGTGGCCGAGCTGGCCGGCACCTTCGACGCGATGCTGGACCGGATCGGGGAGGCGTTCGAGGCGCAGAAGCGTTTCGTCGCCAACGCCTCGCACGAACTGCGTACGCCGCTGGCGGTGATGCGTACCGAGATCGACGTGACGCTCGCCGACGACGAGGCGGACGTGGCCGAGTACCGGCGGATGGCGACAGTGGTCCGGGACGCCTCCGAGCGGGCCAACAACCTGGTCGACGCGCTGTTGGTGCTGGCGCGCAGCGAGGCGCAGGCGGGCCGCCGGCTGGCCCGGAAGGCGCCGACCGATCTCGCCACCGGCGCCAGCGCGGCTCTCTCGGCCGTCCGGGCCGAGACCGGCCGCCTCAAGCTCCAGGTCTCCACGGCACTGGCCCCGGCACCGGTGGTCGGCGACCCCGGCCTGCTGGAACGGCTGGCCGGCAACCTGATCGAGAACGCGGTCCGCTACAACCACCTGCACGGCCGGATGTGGGTGCGGACCGGGTCGGATCCCGAGCAGGCGTGGCTGGTGGTCGGCAACACCGGCTTCGAGGTGGAGCAGGCGGACGTACCGGGGCTCTTCGAGGCGTTCCGGCGGGGCGGCCGGGAGCGGACCGGGGCCCGGGGTTCCGGGTTGGGGCTCTCGATCGTCCGGGCGGTCTGCGACGCGCACGGCGGCACGGTCAGCGCGGTCGCCCAGCCCGGCGGCGGGCTGGAGGTGACCGTGACGCTTCCGGCCGCCGACACCACCCCGGTGGTGGCCGCGTCGGCCGTGGTCGGCGGGGTTCCGGGCGCGGCGCCGGTCCGGCCCTCGACCGCGAACCCGGCCCCGTCGCCGGCCGGTCCGGCGGGCGTGACACTGCCGGCCGGTCCGGCGGGCGTGTCCGCGCCGAGCGGTCCGGCGGGCGTGTCCGCGCCGAGCGGTCCGGCGGGCGTGTCCGCGCCGAGCAGTAACGCCAGCACGGTGCCGCTCGGGTCGACGGCCGCCCGGGCCGCTCCGGCCGGTGCACCCGTGCCGGGGGCGCAGCCGGAGACGCCGGGAGGGATCCGCCGGGACCTGCCGGAGTCCGGGCCCGGCGGCGACGCGGCGCGCGACTGACCGATGGCCGACCGGGGCGTGCACGTAACGCCGACGGCAACGCCGGACGGGGCCGCCGGCCGGCGTATCCCCGTGACCGGCCGATGACGGGCCCCGGGCGGTAACCCGACCCTCAGGCGGCCAGATCGAGGTCGCGTACCTCGCGGCGGATCGCCCGCAGCCGGGCGGTGGTGATGCCGAGTTCCTGTGCCACGTCGGCGTCGGTGGCCTCCGGCCGCTCCGCCTGGATCGCGGCGGCCAGCGCGGCGGTCTCGGCGATCGGGCGCCGGGGCCGACCCGACGTGCCGGCCTTCCCGGCGCGGCCGGGTGAGGCCGGCTTCCGGGAGGCTCCCGACGTCCTCCGGGGCTTCGCCGCCGCGACCGGTTTCACCGCTGGGGACGCGACGGCGACGACCTGCTCGCCGATCCGGCTGACCGGCCCGATCGGCCCGATCGGCTCGACCACACCGGCCAGGGCGGGGTGCGCCGGTTGGACGGCCTGTGGCACCGGCGGACGCGGCACTGCCGGTGTGGGCCGTGCCGCCACGGAGAGCACGCCTGCGGGGACGGCAGATGTGGCCCTGTCGCGGGCCGGGGCTGTCTCGGAGGCCGGCGTGTCCTGGCCCGCAGCGGTCGTGTCCTGGGCAGAGCTGGCCGCGGCCTGGGTGGCGGAGATCCGTCCGCCCAGCTCGACCAGGCAGATGCTGGCTACGACTATCAGGCCGTCGACCGACAGCGGAAGCAGGTACGGCGAGGCGCCCGTCTCGCCGTACCGGGCGGCCACCCCGACCATGTGCCAGTACGACACCCAGGCGGCGATCCCGGCGATGATGGCGGTGGCCGCCAGCCGGGCGAACGCCAACGAGCGGCGGTGCACCGGCACCCGCGAGATCAGCTCGACGGTGAGCAGCAACGCCAGCGGGGGCCAGGCGGCGATGGCCTGGCTGATCGGGTTGTCCCGGGCGTGCAGGATGTTGGCCACCACCGAGGCGGCGACCCCGAGGGTCAGGGTGGCGCGTACGGCCCAGCGGACCCGGCGAAGCTGTGTGAGGGGCACCGGTCGCTCCTTGCCTGTCGTCGTGCCTTCTCTCGGCCCAGCGGACCAGCCGGCCCGACCGCTCATCCTTACGGGCGAAGCCATCCAGCCGGTGTACCACCCCGATCTCCGGCGTGTCGCTCACCGCCCGTCGGCCGTCCGTGTGCTTGGCGTTGCGGCGCGGCCCTCGCCGCCCCGGTACCAGAGCACCTCACCGAGTTCCTGCGGTGCCGGATCGCTGGGAGCTGAGTGGTCCAAGTTCGCTCGACGACGCATCGTCGCGGCAGAGCTATCACGACGGTGATGCCTCATGGCCGCGTGGTCGCGCCGTTCGGAGACCTGTGAGAGCCGCGCTGCGGTCCCACAGTTGCAGCGCCAGTGCGACGTCGCTTGCTTGGGGGTTGGTCTTCGTGATCTTGTTTTTCTCGTAATACTCTCCAGGCAGCCAGGTAACGCCGGGGGTTCCTTCGGCAAGCCACGTGAGGGCTGCGCCGCCCTTCTCTGTGCGGCTGAGCATCAGCCTCGTCATAGGGTTGTTGTATACGAACCGGAAAAGCCCCTTGGACTGATTGGCGAAGTTGCTGGCTATGTTCCCGGGGTGGAAGGCGACCGCAGTGATGCCTTGGTCGGCGTAGCGGCGGTGAAGCTCCTTGGTGAACAGAACGTTTCCGAGCTTGGCGTCGCCGTACGCCTTCTCCGGTGAGTACTTCTTCTCGTTCTGCAGGTCATCGATGTCGAGATTGCCAAAGATTCGTGCGCCGATACTGGACGTCTGGATGACCTTGGCGTTCGACTTGATCAGGGTGGACATGAGGAGGTTGGTCAACAGGAACGGTGCGAGATGATTGATCTGGAAGGTCTTCTCGTATCCGTCGGTGGTCGCCTCGCGGTCGCCGAATATGCCGCCGGCGTTGTTGGCGAGCACGTCGATGCGGGGATATGCGGCCGTTAGCTCTCTGGCGAGAGACCACACCTGGGCCAGGTCAGTGAAGTCGGCGACATGAAATGGGGCGCCGATGTTTTCCGCGACTGCTGCGGTCTTCTGCGGTGAACGGCCGACGACAACGACTTTATGGCCGTTCTCGGCGAGCTGGTGTGCGGCGGCAGCACCAATACCGTCGCTGGCGCCGGTGATGATGATAGTTTGTTGAGCCATGGCGTGCCCTCTGTCGTAGCTGTCCATGCCTTGTCAGCTGTTGCTCATGCTGTTCTTCGACTCCTCGCGGAATCCGCCGCAGGTGGTTCATATTCGTCCCAAGCTTCGGGCTGGTCGGTTTTGGCCGCCCGAAGCCCCGGACGAAGCTTCAGAGGTCGAAGAACTGGGTGATGATGTCTGCTGTGTTGAGCTGGTAGCTGGTCTTGCCGATGAGTGCCGGGGCGGACGAGGCGCCGGGAACTGTGTGGCCGCCGCCGTGGACGGTGTAGAGGACGACCGGGGGGACACCTTCTGCCTCATAGGTTGTGCGTTCGACCTCGGTGGGGTCGGCCGTGGTTTTCTTCGGCAGGCGTGTGGTCGTGGGTTCGGTGGTGATCCCGTTGCGCTCGGCGAAGTACCGGGCCGTGCGGGTGGCCGGCCAGCTCGAGCCACCTACCTTGAAAATGGTGCGTAGGGCCCAGTTCATGGTGCCGCCCTGGTAGGAGACGATGGGGTCCTTGGTGCCGTGGATCAACAAGACCGGCAAGGGCGCCCGGGGTGCCTGACTGGCGAGGAAGTTCTCCGGTGCGGGCATGGTGGCGGCGATCACCGTCACTCCCGCCAGCAGGCCGGGGGTTTCGTGGGCGAGACGGATGACCATCTGGCCGCCGTTGGAGTAACCGACCGCATAGACACGGCTGGGGTCGATGCGCCGATCCGAGGCGTACGTGGCGATGACCGCGCGGGCGAAGCCGACATCGTCGATGTCGGCTCGGCGGGCAGGAAAGCGGCTTTCGCGGCGGGCGTCGTTCCAGTTGCCGCGATAGCCGTCGAGGTAGGCGACCAGCGCACCGCGGGCGGCGAGCGCGTCGAAGACGCCGCCGGTGAAGGCGCGATGCTTGTCGCCGGTCTGGCCGGAACCGTGGAACACAAGAACCAGTGGCTTGGCCTCGCCCGGCGCCGTGGTGCCGACAAGAGTGAAGGTGCGGGTGGTCCCGGCGACGGTGACACTGCCGCGGGTAGCTGTGAGGGTGCTGGGCATGCTGTTTCCTCGGTTCAGGCAAAGAAGTCGATCAAGGTGTGGGCCGTCCATCCGGGGGCTTCCTCGGGCAGGAAGTGTGCCGCGCCGGGTGCGATTGCGCCGGTGGTGTGTGAGGCAACCTGCCGTACGGCCTGCTCGACGCCATCGCGCATGCCGTGCTCGCCCCCGATGGCCAGAACCGGAATATCCAGCGGCCCCTCGGCGGCCAGCGCGACTACCTGGTCACCGGACTCTCCCGCGCGGTAGAACTGGAAGCTCGCGTGCAGGGCGGCGGGGTCGCGCAGGGCGTCGACGTAGACCTCGACCGCGGCCTGTGGGATGGCGTCCGGAGTGGCGGCTTTGGTGGCGAACTGGTGCCCGAAGTAGAGGTCCTCGCGGCCGGACACCATGCGCTCGTTGATCTCGGCCAGACGGTTGAAGACGAAGTGCCAGGCCAGCTCGTTGACCTCAGGAGGCATGAGCAGCGGGGGCATCGGAGTGAAGCCGGCGAGGACGGCCTCGGCCAGCGCGAGCTTGGTCACCCGGTCGCGGTGGCGTGCGGCGAGCACGTAGCCGACCATCATCCCGATGTCGTAGCCCGCGACATGAAACCTTTCGTGGCCCAGGGACGTCATCAGCCCGACCATGTCGTCGGCCAGGGTGACTGCGTCGTACCCGGTGGCCGGCTTGCTGCTGGCGCCGACACCACGCAGGTCGGCGGCCACGACAGTGAAGTGCTCGGCGAGAGCGGGCATCACCAGCCGCCAGCCGTACCAGAACTGCGGCCACGCCGGCAACAGCAGCAGTGCCGGGCCGGTCCCGCCGACCACAGCGTGCAGTTCGACGCCGTTGACGTCAACGGTGCGGCTGGTGAAGGTGTCGCCGAATCCGGCGGGAAGGTGCGGGACGGCGTCCGCGGTGAAAGGCATCGGTGTCTCCTCGTACCGGACCCAGCCATAAGCGGATGGGTCATCCGTTTCAGCGTAGCACAACCGGATACACCATCTGGTTATTGTGGGGGCATGAGCACTCCGCCGTTGCGCAGGGACGCCGCCCAGAACAGGCACCGCATCGTCGAGATCGCCCGGCGGTATGTCGATGACGGCAGGCCCCTGCAGCTCAACGATGTGGCGCGGACCGCATCCATCGGCGTGGCGACCGTCTACCGGCACTTTCCCACGCCGGAAGCGCTGCTGGAGACCGTCGCGCTCCCTGCCATCGAGAAGCTGGTCCGGCGAGCCGAGCAGGCGTTGACCGAGGCCGACCCGTGGACAGCGTTGCGTGATTTCCTCGCCGCTGCGATCGAAGCCTTGCTGGCTGACCCGGCCGTTCCGCCGGTGTTCGCCGCCACCACCAACAGCTTGGAGCACACCGGCGACCTCAAACGCGGGCTCGCCAGCGCCTTCGCCGAGCTCCTGACCCGCGCGCACGCGGCGGAGGTCATCGATTCCAGCGTCACCGAGGCGGACATGACCCCTCTGATGTGCGGCATCGTCTACGCCGCGAACCTTCACGGCGGCCTCGGCCCGACCGAACGAGCCGCCAACGGCCTGCGCTATCTCAACCTGCTCCTCACCGGCCTGTACCGTCGCTGACCACGACAGCTCTCGGCGACGGACGGCAGTTCGCGGGAATCAGGCGCCCGTCAGCAAGATCCGTACCAATGGGCCGCCGACGCGACGGTCGGCGAGCCATGCCATGCGGCGGTGTCTGACGGTGTGTGACGGCCGTGGCCGCGGCCAGCGTGGCGACCCGCCGGAAGTTGTTGTGGTGCGACGAGAGACACGGGACCCGGCTCGCCCGGTCTGGTCATCCTTCACACCGACCACGGCCGCACCACCTGACTGCTCAAAGTAGTCGATTGCTTGCTCGGGAAGGCGCATTATCCGGCAACGGCCGACCCCCGGTTGGGAGCGGTCGGCGGTTCGTCGTCCGCGCCCGTCTCGGATGCCGGGCAGCAGCGTCCGAGGTAGTTCTGCAGGTTTGTGAGCCGGGCGGTGATGCCGGGGGCGTCGGCCCGGTAGCGGACGAGCTTGCCCTGACGGCTGGAGGAGAGCAGTCCGCCGCGGCGGAGCAGGGCGAGCTGTTCGGACGCGGTGGATTGGCCGAGGCCGCAGCGGTCGGCGACTTCGCCGACGGTGAGCTGCTGTCCGCCGGCGAACAGCATCATGATCTGTTGGCGGGTTTCGCTGGCGAGGGCCTTGAGGAAGTCCTGCGTCGGCCCGTCGAGGGCGGCTGGTGTGTTCATCGCGTTCCAGTGTCGGGTACCACTTCATTTCGTAGCTTCGGAATATGACGATATCTTGAGGTGGTGGATGTTGTCGAGGTGCTGGTGGTCGGGGGCGGTCAGGCGGGTCTGGCGACCGCCCAGGTGGCGGTGAGCCGTGGCCTGTCGCCGGTGGTGTTGGACGCGTCGCCGGGACCCGGTGGGTCGTGGCCGCGGTACTACGACAGTTTGACGCTGTTCTCCCCGGCCCGGTTCTCGTCGCTCCCAGGGGCGCCGTTTCCGGGCGACCCCGGCCGGTATCCGGTGCGCGACGAGGTGATCGCCTACCTGAGCGGCTATGCCGGCCGGGTGGACGCGGATGTGCGCTGGGGTGTGCGGGTGGATCATGTCGTCCGGGTCCGGGACGGGTTCGAGGTGATCACGGTGCGGGGCGGTGTGCTGCGGGCGCGGTTGGTGGTGGCCGCCAGCGGCGGGTTCGGCCGCCCGTACCGGCCGTCGTTGCCGGGCCTGGAGACGTTCGCGGGTCGGGTGCTGCACTCGGCGGAGTATCGGGAGCCGTCGCCGTTCGCCGGGGCCCGGGTGGTGGTGGTCGGCGGTGGAAACTCGGCGGTGCAGATCGGGGTGGAACTCGCCCGGGTGGCACGGGTGAGCCTGACGACGCGGGGACCGTTGCGGTGGCAGCCGCAACGCATCCTTGGCGGGGATTTCCACTGGTGGCTGACCCGTACCGGGTTGGACTCCTCTCGGTGGGGGCCGCGACTGGTGAAGGGGACGGTGCCGGTGATCGACGACGGCCGGTACCGGGCGGCGGTGCGGGCCGGCCGACCGGATCACCGGCCGGTGTTCACCCGCGTCGACGGCGACGGTGTGGTGTGGGCCGACGGGCGGCGGGAGCGGGTGGATGTGCTGATCCTGGCGACCGGGTTCCGACCCGACGTGGCATACCTGACGGACACGGCGGCGGTGGACGGGCGGGACCGGCCGCTGCACGAGCGGGGTGTGTCGACCACGGTGCCTGGGTTGGGGTACGTCGGCCTGGAACATCAGCGCAGCTTCGCCTCCGCGACGATCCGGGGGGTGGGCAGGGACGCCGGCTACGTCCTCGGACGGCTGGCCCGTTGAGGCTTCGCGGTGGCCATGGCGGAAGCTGAACTCCTTGGCGCCGACGTTCCTCACCCGCCGGTCATCGGCGAGGCGCTTGCGGCCTTGGCGAGGATGCCGACAGCGGCGATGCCGCAGGTGCCGCCGATGGCGAGGATCGCGGCGGTGAACGCGCCGGTGACCCGGGTGGCCGACGCGTGCAGGTCGGCCGTCATCGGTGGGAGCAGGACCGCAAAGGAGTAGTAGAGGGTGCCGTAGCCGACGGTCTGGGTGACCGCGAACGCGGCGACGATCGGCCAGCCGGGGCACCGGGGCCGGCGGCCACCGGCTCGTCGGGTGGCCACCGGTTCGGCGATCGGCACCGGTCAGCAGCCGCCGGCGGAGTCCGGGCCGGCCGTGCCGGATACGTCGACGAGGGGCAGCGGCGTGGCGAGGAGACCGCCGGAGACGCCGGTGGCCAGTCCACGCCCGCCCCCGCTGGTCGCGGTCGTGCCGGCGGCCGGGGCACCACAGCAGCCACCACCGCTGTCGGTGATGGTGGTGTCGTCGAGGATCGGGTTGCTGTTGCAGACCCCGGTCTCGGGCAGGTCGAGCCGGACGTCGCGGGCCGCGGCCCAGTCTCCGGCGAGGGCGGCGACGACGGAGCGGGCCTGTTCGTAGCCGGTGGCCATCAAGAACGTCGGGGCACGGCCGTAGCTCTTGACCCCGATGGCGTGGTAGCCGGGTTCGGGGTGGGTGAGTTCGTCGACACCGTGGGGTGGGACGGTACCGCAGGAGTGCTGGTTCGGATCGATCAGCGGGGCGAGGGCCCGGGTCGAGCCCATGATCGGGTCCAGGTCGAGACGGAGTTCGGTGGCGATGGTGTGGTCGGGTCGGAAGCCGGTCGCCGACACGATCCGGTCCGCGGTGAGGGTCCGGGTCCCGTCGGACACCGTCACCGCGCCGTCGGCCGCCGGGGCGATCCGGTGTACGGAGAAGCCGGTGACCAGGCCGATGCGGCCGGCGTCGACGTGTCCCCGCAGCCGGGTGCCGAGAGCGCCGCGGGCGGGTAGGGCGTCGGCGGTCTCGCCGCCGTAGGTGCGGGCCGGGTTGGCGGCTCGGATCGCCCAACCGACCGTCGTGCCGGGTGCCTGCTCGGCGAGGGCGGCCAGGGCGAGGAGGGTGTTCGCGGCGGAGTGGCCGGCGCCGACGACCAGGACCCGCTTGCCGGCGAACCGGTCCCGGTCGCTGCCGAGCACGTCGGGTAGCGCGTGTTCGATGTTCCGGGCGGCGGCGGCTTCTCCGTGGGCGGGGATGCCGGCGGCGCCGAGGACGTTCGGTGTGTTCCAGGTGCCGGACGCGTCGACGACCGCTCGGGCCAGCAGGTCCGCACCGGAGGCGAGTCGTAGCAGGAACGGGGTGGTTTCTCGCCCGGTGGTGCGGAGCCGGTCCAGTCCGAAGCGGGTCACGGCGACCACTCGCGCCCCGTACCGGATGTGCGGCTTCAACGCCGGCAGGTCGGCCAGCGGTCGCAGGTAGTCCGCGACGAGTTCGCCACCGGTGGGCAGGACGTCAGGGTCGGGCTCGACCCAGCCGGCGTCGCGCAGCAGCCGGGCGGCGGCCTGGTCGACGTTGTACCGCCACGGCGAGAACAGCCGCACGTGCCCCCACCGGCCGACGGCCGCGGCAGGACCCTCACCGGCCTCCAGGACGATGAACGGCAGTCCCCGCTGGTGGAGCTGAGCGGCGGCGGACAGGCCCACCGGGCCCGCGCCGATCACGACGACGGGCAGATCTTCCAGACGGTCCCACATGATCCGGTCACCTCGACACTGTCTCGACGTTTCTCGAATCAGAGGTTTGCACACTGTTTCGAGATCTGTCAACCTAGAAGCATGTCGAAGCAGAAGGTGGCGCTCGCCCTGAGCGGTCTCAATGCCGCGACGCCGTGCTGTGCGCCGATAAGTGAACAGCGGATCCCGGCGGAAACCGCCGCCGTGCTCGCTCCGGCCTTCAAGGCGCTCGGTGATCCGGTGCGGCTGCAGTTGATGTCGATGATCGCCTCGGCGCCCGCCGGCGAGATCTGCGTCTGTGACCTCACCCCGGCGTTCGACCTGTCCGGGCCGACGATCTCCCACCACCTCAAGACCCTGCGTGAAGCGGGCCTCGTCGATGCCGAGCGTCGAGGCACCTGGGTCTATTACCGGGCCCGACCAGGGATCATGCGGCAGCTCGCCGGTTTGCTCGAAGTCGGGGTTCCGGTGAGCGCGTAATCCGGCCCACGGCCGCGCCGCGCCGCGCCGCGTGCCGGTGCGGTGCGGCGGCCGGCGCGGCCGACATGTTGAGGACGTCGGCCGGCCGTACATCTGATGTTCACCCGCTGGCCGGACGGGTGAGAACAGCGAATGGTTGCATCAGGGTGTGCTGATATCAGAAGCGGCTGATGTGATCAGGTTGCTGGCCGACCCACTGCGGGCGCAGATCGTCGACCTGCTGGCCCAGGGGCCGGCCTGCACCTGTCACCTCGTGGCCGACACCGGGGCGAAGCAGCCGAACGTCTCCGGGCACCTGCGACAACTGCGCGACGCCGGCCTGGTCGTCACCGAACCACGCGGCCGGTTCACCTATTACCGGCTGCTGCCCGACGCCCTGGAAGCCGCCGCCGCGAAGCTCACCGACCTTGCCGCCCAGGCCCGGTCCAACACCGAATCCCGCCGGGAGTGCTGATGACCACCACCGCCCCCACCGCTGGCGAGGCCCCCGGGGTCGTCGGCCGGTTGTCCCGCCTGGACCGGTTCCTGCCGCTCTGGATCGGCCTGGCGATGGTCGTCGGCCTGCTGCTCGGCCGACTCGTCCCGGGACTCGACACCGCCCTGGAAGCGGTCAAGATCAGCGAAATATCCCTGCCGATCGCCGTCGGCCTGCTGGTCATGATGTATCCGGTGCTGGCGAAGGTCCGCTACGACCGGCTCGACACCGTCACCGGTGACCGTCGACTGCTGATCTCCTCCCTGGTGTTGAACTGGCTGATCGGCCCGGCGGTCATGTTCACGCTGGCCTGGATCTTTCTCGCCGACCACGCCGAGTACCGCACCGGCCTGATCATTGTCGGCCTGGCACGGTGCATCGCCATGGTGATCATCTGGAACGACCTCGCCTGCGGCGACCGGGAGGCGGCCGCCGTCCTCGTCGCGCTCAACTCGATCTTCCAGGTCCTCGCCTTCGGCGTGCTCGGCTGGTTCTACCTGTCCGTGCTCCCGGACTGGCTGGGGCTGTCCGGCGAAGCGTTGCAGGTGTCCGGCTGGGACATCGCACGCAACGTGCTGATCTTCCTCGGCATCCCGCTGCTCGCCGGCTACCTCACCCGCCGCTTCGGCGAGCGGACGAAGGGACGCACCTGGTACGAGCAGACGTTCCTGCCGAAGATCGGCCCCGTCGCCCTGTACGGACTGCTGTTCACCATCGTCATCCTGTTCGCCCTGCAGGGCGAGGCGATCACCAGCCGACCGTGGGACGTCGCGCTGATCGCCGTACCGCTGCTGGTGTACTTCGCGGTCATGTGGGCCGGCTCGTACGCCCTCGGGCAGGCGCTCGGGCTCAGCTACGAGCGCACCACCACCCTGGCGTTCACCGCCGCCGGCAACAACTTCGAGCTCGCCATCGCGGTGGCGATCGGCACCTTCGGGGTCACCAGCGGGCAGGCCCTGGCCGGGGTCGTCGGCCCACTGATCGAGGTCCCTGTCCTGGTCGCGCTGGTCTACGTCAGCCTTGCGCTACGTCGGCGTCTCTTCCCGACCGACCCCGCGGTGCCGGCGGGTCGGTCGTGACCGACACACCGGGGGCCGGTTGCGGCGACGACGCCGTTACGGCTGCGGGGCCGGCCGTCGGCGCGGGTCTCCCGCCGAGCGCTCGTCCGGCTCCGATCAGTCGCTACCTCAACGGGCCGTACATCGCACGTTCCAGTACCGCTCGGCGCGACCAGCGCCAGAACCGAGCCGCACGACGTCACCGTGGAGAAACCGATCATGTCTGACACGCCCACCGTCCTGTTCGTCTGCGTACACAACGCCGGCCGCTCGCAGATGGCCGCCGGTTGGCTACGCCACCTCGCCGGCGGTGCCGTCGAGGTCCGCTCCGCCGGCTCCGCGCCCGCCGACCAGATCAATCCCGCCGCCGTCGAGGCGATGCGCGAGGTCGGCATCGACATCACCGACCAGACTCCCAGGAAGCTGGAGTGGGAGACCGCGGAAAGCTCCGACGTCATCGTCACCATGGGCTGCGGCGACGCCTGCCCGGTCTTCCCCGGCAAGCGGTACGAGGACTGGCAGCTCGACGACCCGGCCGGCAAGGGCGTCGAGGCCGTCCGACCGATCCGCGACGAGATCCGGACCCGGGTCGAGAAGCTACTGGCCGAACTGGCCGCGGAGCGGCCGGCGGGATGACCCGGCTGCTGTTCGCCGGTACGCGCACCCGGCGACTGCTCGGCGTGCCGCTCGTCGGGCACCGCGACGCCGCCATCGCGGCAACGGACCGCCGGACCGCTGGCGAACCCACGCTTGACATCGGAAATTAGCTCAGTAATCATTGACTCAATGATTACTGAGTCTAATTCTCTTGAGCTGCGCGCCCGGACGCATGCCGCGCTGGGCGACCCGGCCCGGTTGGCGATCGTCGACACGCTGCGCCTGGGTGACGCGGCCCCGGGAGAGATCGCCCAGGCGCTGGGCCTGGCCACCAACCTGGTCGCGCACCACGTCAAGGTGCTGGAGGCGACCGGACTGGTCGTGCGTACCCGATCGGAGGGCGACCGGCGCCGCACCTACCTGCGCCTCGTACCCGATGCCCTGGCCGCCATCGCGTTCCCGGCGCTGCCCCCTGCCGACCGGGTGGTCTTCGTCTGCACCCACAACTCCGCCCGCTCCCAGTTGGCCGCCGCGCTCTGGGCGCGGCGCAGCCGCATCCCGGCCGACTCGGCCGGCACCGAGCCGGCCGACCGGGTCCACCCCCGGGCGGTACGTGTCGCCGGCCGGCACGGCCTGCGGCTGGACCCCGCGCACACCGCACACGTCCGCGACGTCCTCCGCACCGGCGATCTGGTCATCGCCGTCTGCGACAACGCCCACGAACACCTGCCCGACCAGGCGCGACCCCGGCTGCACTGGTCGGTGCCGGACCCGGCCCGGGCCGACACCGACGAGGCATTCGAAGCCGCCCTCACCGAGATCTCCGACCGGATCGACCGCCTCGCCCCCGCACTCACCCCCAGGGACACCCCATGACCGACCTCGCCCGGCAACGGCAGCAGATCCCCATCGACCAGCAACTCGCCCTGCACACCGCCGCCGTCCGGCTCTCCGACGAGTTCGCCGGCGTCTACGGCACCGAAACCATCGAACGGTTCCTGCGCACCAGCTACGACCAGTTCGCCAGCGCCAGCACCGTGCCGCACTTCCTGCCGCTGCTCGCCGAACGCTTCGCCCGGCAACGACTGACCGCCCTGGCCAGAGTGGAGGGCCGGCACACCGACGGCCGCCCTGTCGTGCTCTTCCTCTGCGTGCAGAACGCCGGCCGCAGCCAGATGGCGCTCGGCTTCTTCCAACACCTCGCCGGCGACGACGCCATCGCCTGGTCCGGCGGTTCCGAACCAGGCGTCGAGATCAACCCCGCCGCCGTCACCACCATGGCCGAGCGGGGCATCGACATCTCCACCGAATACCCCAAACCCTGGACCGACGAGGTCGTCCGCGCCGCCGATGTCGTCGTCAGCATGGGCTGCGGCGACGCCTGCCCGATCTTCCCCGGCAAACGCTACGAGGACTGGACCGTCGAGGACCCGGCCGGCCTCACCGTCGAACAGATCCGCCCCATCCGCGACGACATCGAACGCCGCGTCCGTCACCTCCTCGACCAACTCGACATCCCCGTCGCCGGCTGACGAGCGGGTCACCGAAAGACCACACAGGACGGCCGACGCCGCCTAGCCGGGAGGAACGTGTAGTGGCGATCAATGTCCGACGAGGTCGTTCCCGCCCTGGCGCAAGGTACGAGTAAAATGAACGAAAAATGAAGCGAGAATTTCTGCAGGTGAACCAGACTGCCGGTGACCTGGTCTAATAAGCAGGTGTTTATGTTCATCTGCAGTTCATGTTGTCGCTGAAGATGGGTCACATAAACAGATTCTTATGGGCGGTGTCGACGGGTGAACGCGTCGACATCCGAAGAGCGCCGGCGAACATGTCGCCGGCCTGTCCATAGAGGATGGATTGTGAACAAGACGGTGCGTGGACTGGGCGTTGCGTCAGCCGCGCTGGTCCTGGCTGTGGGGTTGGCCGCGTGTGGCGGCGACAACGACGGAGGCGGCAGCGGCGCGGATGCGGCGGAGCTGACCGGCGAGGTGAAGATCGACGGTTCGAGCACTGTCGGGCCGCTGAGCAAGGCCGCCGCCGAGCTGTTCGCTGACGAGCAGCCGAAGGTGAACGTGACGGTGGGGATCTCCGGCACCGGCGGCGGGTTCAAGAAGTTCTGCAACGGGGAGACCGACATCTCCGACGCCTCCCGTCCCATCAAGGACGAGGAGAAGGCCGAGTGTGAGAAGAACGGCGTCAAGTACGTCGAGCTGATCGTGGCCAACGACGCCCTGTCGGCGGTGGTGTCCAAGGAGAACACCTGGGCCGACTGCCTCACGGTGGAGCAACTCAAGAAGATCTGGGAGCCCGGCTCGAAGGTCAACAACTGGAACCAGGTGGACCCGGCGTTCCCCGACGAGCCGCTGAAGCTCTTCGGGGCGGGCACGGACTCCGGCACGTTCGACTACTGGACCGCCGCGATCAACGGCGAAGAGGGCGCACACCGCACCGACTACACCCCGTCCGAGGACGACAACGTCATCGTCCAAGGCGTCAGCGGCTCCAAGGGTGGGCTCGGGTACTTCGGGTTCACCTACTACGAGGAGAACACCGACAAGCTGAAGATCGTCAAGGTGGACGGCGGTTCCGGCTGCGTCGAGCCGAGCGTGGCCACCGCCCAGGACGGTTCGTACAAGCCGCTGTCGCGGCCGCTGTTCATCTACGTCTCCGACAAGGGTGTCGCCAAGCCGCAGGTGAAGAGCTTCGTCGACTTCTACATCGCCAACATCGACGAGGTGGTCACCGAGGCCAAGTACGTGCCGCTGACCGACGCGCAGAAGACCACGCTGAAGTCCGAGTACGACTCGCTGCCGAAGGCCTGAGACGTGCCCGCCGTTTCCTCCTCCCGCGTCCCCGCCGCCTCCGTGCGGCGGGGACGCCCCCGCACCGCAGAGCGGCTCATCGAGACGTTCCTGGTCATCGCCGCCGTGGTGTCGGTCGCGACTACCGCCGGCATCATCGCGTCGCTGCTCTTCCCGACCCTGGAGTTTTTCCGTGAGGTCAGCATCGGCGACTTCCTCACCGACACCCAGTGGACGCCGCTCTTCGCCGACAAGCACTATGGCGTGCTGCCCCTGCTGGTGGCGACTCTCTGGGTCACCCTGATCGCCATCGTCATCGCGGTGCCGCTGGGCATCGGGGCCGCGATCTACCTCTCCGAGTACGCCCGGGCCGGCACCCGCAAGCTGCTCAAACCGATTCTGGAGATCCTCGCCGGCATCCCCACCGTGGTCTACGGATTCTTCGCCCTGACCTTCCTCAACCCGATCCTGATCGACCTGTGGCCCACCGGCGACAAGCCCGAGTTCCAGAACCTCCTGGTCGCCGGCATCGCCATGGGCATCATGATCGTGCCCACCGTGGCGAGCCTGTCCGAGGACGCGATGAGTGCCGTCCCGCACAGCCTGCGCGAAGGCGCCTACGCCCTCGCCTCGACGAAGATGCAGGTCGCCACCCGCGTCGTCGTGCCCGCCGCGCTTTCCGGGATCGTCGCCGCGATCGTCCTTGGGGTGTCCCGGGCGCTGGGCGAGACGATGATCGTCACCATCGCCGCCGGTCTGAAGACCGCCGGCATTCCCTGGTCACCGGTAGACGGCGCCGCCACCATGACCGGCTACATCGCCGGAGCCGGCCAGGGCGACCTGCCGGTCGACTCCCTGGACTACCTGACCATCTTCGCCGTCGGCACCACCCTGTTCGCCTTCACCTTCGCCCTCAACGCCCTCTCCATCCGCATGGTCCGCCGATTCCGCGAGGTGTACGAATGACGACCACCACCGCGAGCGGCGGTCGGCCCGCCCGGCCGGCCACCACCCGGCCGAGCCTCCGCAGCCGGCGCCGCGCCCGCCCCGGCGAGCTGGCATTCAAACTCGCGTTGCAGTTCTGCCTGCTGGTGGCGTTCGCGTTCCTCGTCGCCCTGATCACCTTCGCCGTCTACAAGGGCTGGAATCGCCTCGACGCCCGCCTCTGGCAGGAGATGCCCGCCGGCACCGCGTCCCGGGTCGCCCGCGCCGGCGTGCAGTCCGCGATCACCGGCACCCTGTGGGTGATCGGGCTGACAGCGGCGATCTGCCTGCCCATCGGCATCGCCTCCGCGATCTATCTCGAGGAGTACGCCGACAACAACCGCTGGTACAACCGGTTGCTGGAACTCAACATCCAGAACCTCGCCGGCGTACCCTCGATCGTCTTCGGCATCCTCGGCCTCGGCCTCATCGCCCGGATCATCGGCCTCGGTTTCACCGTCATCACCGCGGCGATCGTCCTCTCCCTGCTCGTGCTCCCCGTGGTGATCATCGCCAGCCGGGAAGCGCTGCGGGCCGTGCCCCAGTCCATCCGGCACGCCTCCTACGCCCTGGGCGCCACCCGGTGGCAGACCACCTGGCGCCAGGTGCTGCCCGCCGGGATCCCCGGCATGGCCACTGGATCCATCCTCGCCCTGTCCCGCGCACTCGGCGAAGCCGCACCACTGATCCTGCTCGGCGCGGTCACCTTCATCCGCTTCAACCCCGACAGCCTGCTCTCCAGCTACACCACACTGCCCATCCAGATCTACAACCTCATCAAGGAACCCCAGGCCGAGTTCCAGGAACTGGCCGCCGCGGCGATCGTGCTCCTGCTGGGCATCCTGCTGCTGATGAACTCTGCCGCGATCCTGATCCGCAACCGCTTTCACAAGCGCTGGTAACGCGACCACCCTCTTATCCCACGCCACGAAGGACAGCACGGTGACCGATACGTTTCACCGCCCCCGACCGGAGCACCCGACCGTCGCCCTTGCCACCCCCGGCGCCGGCCGGCCCGACCACGGATCCGGCGACGAGCGGCCCATTCTGCGTCTGGCGGACGTCAGCGTCTTCTACGGCGACTACCAGGCCGTCCGAGGCGTCGACATGACCATCGGCGAGAACCGCATCACCGCCCTGATCGGCCCCTCCGGTTGCGGCAAGTCGACCGTGCTGCGCTCCCTCAACCGGATGAACGACCTCATCCCCGGCGCCCGCGTCGCCGGCCGCATCACCTACCACGACGAGGACCTCTACGCCCCCGACGTCGACCCGATCGAGGTCCGCCGCCGCATCGGGATGGTCTTCCAGAAACCCAACCCGTTCCCCAAGTCGATCTACGACAACATCGCCTACGGACCCAGGGTCACCCGGATGCGCGTACCCGACATGGACGCGCTTGTCGAACAGTCACTACAGCGCGCCGCACTCTGGGACGAGGTCAAAGACAAACTCAACCAATCCGCACTCGCACTCTCCGGCGGCCAGCAACAGCGACTCTGCATCGCCCGTACCATCGCCGTCCAACCCGACATCATCCTCATGGACGAACCCTGCTCGGCCCTCGACCCGATCGCCACCGGCAAAATCGAAGACCTGATGTACGAACTCTCGTTCGAATACACCATCGTCATCGTCACCCACAACATGCAGCAGGCCGCCCGCGTCTCGCACCGCACCGCGTTCTTCACCGCCGAGGTCGACGAAGCCGGAGTCCGCCACGGCCGCCTCGTCGAATACGACGACACCAACAAGATCTTCACCAATCCGCGGGAAAAGCGCACCGAGGACTACATCAGCGGGCGCTTCGGCTGATGACCAGAGGCACCGACGACGGAGACGCCCGCATGTACGCCGACACCGCCAGCGCCGCCGCCACCACGCCGGCCGGCCACACGCTCAGCCAACGCACTGTCCGCGCCCGATTCCTGCTGCTCATCGTCGATCCCGATCCCGCCAGCACCGCCGTGTTCGTCGCCGCGCTGCAGGACCGCCAGATCGACGTGGTCTGCACCGACGACCCCGCCGACGCCATGCTCCAGGCCGGCGCGCTCCTGCCCGACGCCGTCCTCACCGCCGCCGACGTACCACCACTACGCGGCTCCGTCATCGCCCGTGCCCTGCACGAACGCGCATCCATCCCCACCATCGTCGGCGTCGGCGAACACGACGGGGCGGAAGCGAGCCTCGCCCTCGCCCGCGGCGCCACCGCCTGCGTCGCCCGCCCGTACCGGGTCGCCGAGATCCTGCACATCCTGCGCTCCATCTCCCCCGACACGAAAGCCGACTTCCGGGTCGCCATCGAAGCCGGAGCACTCCGCCTCGACCCGGCAGCCTTCGACGTCCGCCTCCACGGCCAACGCGTCGAACTACCGCTGCGGGAATTCCAACTCCTGCACCTGCTCATGCTCCACGCCGGCCGCGTCGTCACCCGAACCCAGATCTACCAACTCGTCTGGAGCCGCGACGGCGAAACCTCCAACACCCTCAACGTCCACATCCGCCGCCTCCGCACCCGCCTCGGCGATGACCCGAAAGACCCCACGATCATCGTCTCCGTCCGCGGAATCGGTTATCGCCTCGACCCACCCCTGCGGCGGTCCAACCGATGATCGCCGTCACAGTCTGTTCACCATCCAGTCATTCACGCCCGACCGGCCGCTTCCTAGACTCGGACCATGCTCGCGCCGCACCCGGCTCCACCACCCGCCTGCGCCCCCGGCCCGATCCGGCCGCCACTGCGGCGCACGGACGCCGAGCAGATCGCCCGACTTCTCAAGGCCCTCTCCGACCCCACCCGGCTACAGATACTGTCGATCATCGAGGCGTCCCCCGCCGGCGAGGCATGCGTCTGCGACCTCACCGAAGCGTTCGACATGACCCAGCCCGCCATCAGCCACCACCTCAAGATCCTCGCCGACGCCAAGCTGCTCCGCCGCGACAAGCGGGGCAGTTGGGCGTGGTACTCCCTGGTCCCCGCCCAGCTGGACCCCATCCGGCAACTCCTGCCCGGACCTCACTTCCTCCAGCCCGCCGACAGGGCCTAGCCCTCCGGCCGAGCAACCAGCGATGGCGGGGCCGACCGCCCACCGCGGCCATACCCACGCCGCCCCCACCCCCTCCGTACGCGGTCGGGAACGCGGGGTGAGAACAGTGCGACGACGTGGTCGGAAAATACTCTCCTGTGATCTGCTGCTCAACTATCGAATCAGCGCCAACCCAGCCTGGCAGCGGGCGAGCGTCCGATTCCACGACCATGACCAGGCGCCTATAGCGACACCGTCGATAGTCATCCTGCAGATCGGAAACCTCGGCGTCGAGAGTGTCAAGAGGCAGGACTACGAAGTCCCCATCGAAATCGGCTTCACCGGCCGCCGGGTCGAAGCAGTCAACGTAACCGAGGGACACCCCTCCGAGCTGGCCCAAGCGATCGCGCGGCACGTGACGGCCACTGAACAACGGGTCGTCCTTCCCGCGGAAGATCTCGACCCCGGCAACCGATTCACGCTGCTGATCCTGCTCTCCGGCGACAGTCACGACGACACCGTAGAAATCACCGGGACCCTGAACGACGGGAATTTCGTCAACGCGCGACGACTGCCCAATCGCAAGGTCCACGCGCCATGACACATGGTTGCCGCCTGGCACCACGACGGCCAACAACCCATCGTGCCGGTCCGGACACCAGAACAGCTGACCCGGTCCCGCACCTTCACCGCCGACGAGCCCCTGCCGCCGTGATGTGGGCCGGGCCGGCATCGGCCCCTGTCACCGGCCGGACGGCTACTGCCGGGCGGTGCTGGCGAGGAGGGCGGCGAGCCGTTCGGCGGCCGTCGGCGCGTGCAGGTGCAGCCGGGCCACGTTGATGGCGTCGGTGCCGACGACCCCGAGCAGGGCGCTCGGGCCGGCGGCGTAGACGCTGAGGTAGCCGTCCTGGTTGCGTACGGTCGATTCCCGGAACGCGCCCTGGCGGAGCCGGAGCCCGACCTGCCGGCCGACCCCGAAGGTGGTCGCGGCGAGCGCTGCCAGATCCCAGGGGTCCGCGTCGTCGGGCAGGTTGTGGGTGATCAGCATGCCGTCGACGCCGCCCAGGACGCAGCCGAGCACACCGGGAATCAGCAGGCGCAGCTCGGAGAGGACGGCGTCGATGGCGATGTGCGGAACCCGTTCGGGCCGGTGTGGGAAGTCGGGTGCCGAAGGCTGCCCGGTCGTGCCGGCCTGCTCCGGCGGGAGCTCCGTGACCTGGTCCGCCCCGGGCTCGGGTACTCGTCGGGGCAGCGTCGTCTCGCGGCCGTCGAGAGTGCTCACAACTCCAGGCTCTCCTCGATGCCGCGCAACTGGTGCCGGGCGAGCGCGAGGTTGGCGCGGCTCTTGCTGAGCATCAGGTAGAGGAACAGCCCCTTGCCCGAGTGCGAGCGCAGCGGCCGGATCACGTGGTACTGGCTGCCGAGCGTGATCAGGATGTCCTCGATCGTGTCGTTGAGCTTGAGCATCTCCATCGTGCGTATCTTGGCCCGCACCACCTCGGTGTTGCCGGCGGCGGCGACCGTCAGGTCGAGTTCGGCAGTCCCCCCTGCGACACCGAGCGTCATGCCGCTGGTGTAGTCGACCAACGCGACGCCGATCGCACCGTCGATGCTCATCGCGCCCTTGAGCGTGACGTCCAGGTTCGCCACGGTTCTCCCTCCGGTCGTATGGTCACCGGCGGCGGGGTACGCGGTGCCGAGGACCTTCGCTGCCGGTGGCTGCCGTGGAACTTCCACGGAGAGGCTCGCATACCGGCAGGTCCCGCGCACCAGCGAAAACGATCATCAGGCTGACCGGTCCAAAGTGATCATCCGGCGGGCGGACAACTCCAGGTGGCAAGGGGATGGTAATGCCCAGCCCTACCTGCTAGCGCGTCGCCCGATCTGGGATCAGCGGTCGGGCGGCGGCGGGTCCAGTCGCCGTCCAGTTGCCGTCCAGTGCGGTGGGTGAGCCTCTAACCCTGCCCGGCCGGCGCCCCCGCCCGGCCGGGCAGACCACCGGCTGATCGCCGCATTTCCGCGTATCGCCGGTGTCCGGGCAGATCGCGGTGATCAGGGACCAGGTCGCACAGTGTTCGGTGCGACCCGCCGGGACAGGTCCCTGATCACCGCGATCGTGGGGGGACGGGTGGGTGGTCGTGCTCAGCCGGGGAGGCTGGCCAGGCCCGGGGGCAGGAAGCGACCGCCGGTGACCCGCTCGGAGGTGCCGGTCCGGTCCAGGTACGGCGTGACGCCGCCGAGGTGGAACGGCCAGCCCGCGCCGAGGATCATGCAGAGGTCGATGTCCTGCGGCTCGGCGACCACACCCTCGTCCAGCATCAGCCGGATCTCCTGGGCGAGCGCGTCCAGCGCCTGCCGGCGTACCTCCTCGGCGGCAAGCGGGGCCGAGCCGACCTCCAGCAGGTTGGCCACCTCGGGGTTGATGTCGCCGTCGACCACCAGCGGCCTGCCGGACTCGGCGATCCGCCGCAGGTTCTCGCTGACCGGGAAGCGGTCCGGGAAGGCGGCGTGCAGCGTCCCGCCGACGTGGTACGCCACCGCCGGCCCGACGAGCTGCAGCAGCGCCAGCGGCCGCATCGGCAGGCCGAGCGGGTCGAGGGCGGCATCCGCCACCTCGGGCGGGGTGCCGGCGTCCACGGCCGCGAAGATCTCGCCGAGGAAGCGGGTCAGCAGCCGGTTGACCACGAACGCCGGGGCGTCGGCGACCAGTACGCAGGACTTGCGCAGCTCCCTGCCGACCGCGAAGGCGGTGGCCAGGGTGGCCTCGTCGGTGCGTTCGCCCCGGACGATCTCCAGCAGCGGCAGCACCGCCACCGGGTTGAAGAAGTGGAACCCGACCACCCGCTCCGGATGCTCCAGATCCGCGGCCATCGCGGTGACCGAGAGCGAGGAGGTGTTGGTCGCCAGCACCGCCTCCGGGGAGACGATCTTCTCCAGCTCGGCCCAGACCTGCTTCTTCACCGCCAGGTCCTCGAAGACCGCCTCGACGACGAAGTCCGCGTCGGCGAAGACGGCCTTGTCGACCGAGCCGCTGACCAGGCCGCGCAGCGTGGCGGCCGTACCCTCGGGAAGCCGGCCCTTGCCGACCAGCTTGTCGATCTCGGCACGCACCCAGCCGACACCGGAGTCCACTCTGGACTGGTCCAGGTCGGTGAGGACCACCGGCACCTGGAGCCGGCGGGCGAAGAGGAGCGCGAGCTGCGAGGCCATCAGGCCGGCGCCGACGATGCCGACCTTGGTCACCGGCCGGGCCAACTCCCGGTCCGGCGCACCGGCCGGCCGCTTGGCCCGGCGCTGCACCAGGTCGAAGGAGTAGAGGCCGCTGCGCAGTTCCTCGCTGAAGACCAGGTCCGCCAGGGCCTCCACCTCGGCGGCCATCCCGGCGGGCAGCCCGTCCGGGTCGTCACCGCCGGCCACCGGTGCCTCCCGGGCCAGGCCCAGCAGCTCCAGCGCCCGGTACGCGGCCGGGACCGCCCCGTGCAGCCGCTCGTCGAGCGTCTGCCGGGCGAAGTAGAGCACTCCGTCCCACATCTCCCGGTCGACCTCCGGCCGGGTCACCCGGATCTCGCCGCGCACCACCTGCGCGGCCCACTCCAGCGAGCGCTCCAGGAAGTCGGCCGGCTCGAACAGCACGTCCGCGATGCCCAGCTCGGCGGCCTGCTTGGGCTTGAGCATCCGGTTCTGCATCAGCGGGTTCTGGATGACCACCTGGGCCGCGCCGGCGATGCCGATCAGGTTGGGCAGCAGTTGGGTGCCGCCCCAGCCCGGCACCAGGCCGAGCGAGACCTCGGGCAGGGCCAGCGCGGAGGCGCCGCCGGAGAGGGTCCGGTAGTGGCAGTGCAGCGCCAGCTCCAGCCCGCCGCCCATGGCGGCGCCGTTGACGAAGGCGAACGTCGGCACCGCGCTGGTGCGCAGCCGGCCGAAGACCCGGTGGCCGAGTCGGCCGATCTCGCGGGCCTGGTCGCGGTTTGCCAGCATCGGCAGGCCGGTCAGGTCCGCGCCGACGCAGAAGATGTACGGCTTGCCGGTCACCGCGACGAAGGCCGGTTCCGCCGCCAGGGCCGCGGTGACCGCCTCGTCCAGACTGGAGAGACCGGTCGGGCCGAAGGTGTTCGGTCTGGTGTGGTCGAAGCCGTTGTCCAGAGTGATCAGTGCGGCCGGCCGGTCCAGCCCCGGCACGTCCACCAGGCGCAGCAGCGACCGGGTGACCACCTCGTTCGGGTTACGCGGAACCGTCATTTCTCGCCGCCCTCCCAGTTCGGGTTCTCCCAGATGACCGTGCCGCCCATGCCGATACCGATGCACATCGCGGTGACGCCGTACCGCACCTCCGGGTGCTCGGCGAACTGGCGGGCGAGCTGCGTCATCAGCCGTACGCCGGAGGAGGCGAGCGGGTGCCCGACCGCGATCGCCCCACCCCACTGGTTGACCCGGGGGTCGTCGTCGGCGATGCCGAAGTGGTCGAGGAAGGCCAGCACCTGCACCGCGAACGCCTCGTTCAGCTCGAAGAGGCCGATGTCGTCGATGGTCAGGCCGGCGATCCGCAGCGCCTTCTCGGTGGAGGGGATCGGGCCGTACCCCATCACCTCCGGCTCCACCCCGACGAAGCCGTACGACACCAGACGCATCGCCACCGGCAGTCCAAGTTCCCGGGCGACCTCCTCGGCGGCGAGCAGCCCGGCGGTGGCGCCGTCGTTGAGTCCGGCGGCGTTGCCGGCGGTGACCCGGCCGTGCGGGCGGAACGGCGTCTTCAGGGTGGCGAGCTTCTCCAGCGAGGTGTCCCGGGGTGCCTCGTCGACGGTGGCGAGCCCCCAGCCGGCCTCCGGGTCGCGGGTCGCCACCGGCACCAGGTCGGGCTGGAGCTTGCCGTTGGCGTACGCCTTGGCGGTCTTGACCTGCGAGGCGAGCGCGTACGCGTCGGCCCGCTCCCGGGTGATCCGCGGGAGCCGGTCGTGCAGGTTCTCGGCGGTGGCGCCCATCACCAGGGCGGAGGGGTCGACCAGCTTCTCGGACAGGATCCGCGGGTTGGGGTCCACGCCCTCGCCCATCGGGTGCCGGCCCATGTGCTCGACGCCGCCGGCGACCGCCACGTCGTAGGCGCCCATCGCGATCCCGCCGGCCACGGTGGTGACCGCGGTCATCGCGCCGGCGCACATCCGGTCGATGGCGTAGCCGGGCACGGTCCGGGGGAGCCCGGCGAGCAGTGCGGCGGTCCGGCCGATGGTGAGGCCCTGGTCGCCGGTCTGGGTGGTGGCGGCGACCGCCACCTCGTCGACGCGCTCCGGCGGCAGCTGCGGGTTGCGCCGCAGCAGCTCGCGGATGCAGCGGATCACCAGGTCGTCGGCGCGGGTGTGGGCGTACATCCCGCCCGCCTTGCCGAACGGGGTGCGGACGCCGTCGACGAAGACGACGTCGCGGACTTCACGGGGCACTGGAGCCTCCTTGCCACAGGGGCCGGGGTGGGCGGACACCTCGGATGCTACTAGCCAGTAACTAGTGCCGTTCGCACCCCCGGTGTGGCTCGGGCCACATATCGTCCGGCTGGGTGCCCGACAATCCCGCTATCGCCCGTTAAAGGCTGAGCAATGGTAAACCTCTCGATCGGTCCGGAGTCGGCGTGAAGGTGCTCGTGGCCGGCGGCGCCGGCTTCATCGGCAGCACCGTCGCGTCGGCCTGCCTCGACGAGGGCATCGAGCCGGTGATCCTGGACAGCCTCTGCACCGGCCGGGTCGAGTTCACCCGGGAGCGGGCCTTCTACTGCGGCGACATCGCCGACGCGGCGCTGCTCGACCGGATCTTCACCGAACATCCGGACATCGCCGCCGTGGTGCACGCGGCGGCGCTGATCGTGGTGCCCGAGTCGGTGAGCGAGCCGCTGCGCTACTACCGGGAGAATGTCGCCAAGTCGCTCGACTTTCTCGAACACGTGCTCCGGAACGGGGTCACCCGCTACGTCTTCAGCTCGTCGGCAGCGATCTACCGTGTCGGCGCCGACTTCTCGGTCGACGAGAACTCACCGATCGAGCCCGTCAGCCCGTACGCCCGGACCAAGGCGATGATGGAGAGCGTGCTCGCGGACACCGCCCGGGCCACCCCGCTGCGGGCGCTGTCGCTGCGCTACTTCAATCCGATCGGGGCCGATCCGCTGCTGCGTACCGGCCTCCAGGTGGTGCGGCCGACACACGCGCTGGGCAGGCTGATCGACGCCTGGAACGGCGGCGGAGAATTCTCGATCACCGGCACCGACTGGCCCACCCGGGACGGCTCCGGGATCCGGGACTACGTCCACGTCTGGGACCTGGCCCGGGCACACGTCCAGGCGCTGCGCCGGTTCGACGAGATCCTGCCGCCCGGCGGGGAGCGCGCGGTGGAGGCGGTCAATCTCGGCAGCGGGGACGGCATCACCGTGCGGGAGCTCGTCGCCGCCTTCGCGGCGACGGTCGGACCGGTACGCAGCCGCGAGGCGCCGCCCCGTCCCGGTGACGGACCCGGTTCTTTCACCCGGAGCACCCGGTCCCGCCTGCTGCTCGACTGGAAGCCGGAGTATTCCGTCGTCGACGGCATCCGGCATGCCGTGCAGTGGTGCCGGATCCGGGACGAACTGCTCGGCTCCGGGGGACACGAGCACGAACTGCTCGGGTGACCGGGCGCCTGCGGCGCCCGGTATGCCCGCGCCCCCGGTCGCCGACTCAGGCGGGCTCGGCCAGCGCTCCCGCGAGCTCCCCGGCGATCAGCTCGACCTGCCAGTTCCGGGCGCCGTAGCCGCGCAGGGTCTCGGCGACGATGTCCGGGGTGATCTCGTCCGGCGGGGTCCAGGCCAGCCGCCGGACCGAGTCCGGGGTGATCAGGTTCTCCGGCGGCAGGGTGTGCGCGGCGGCGATCCGGACGACCACCTCCCGGCACCGGGCCAACCGGGCCGCCGCCGCGGGATCCCGCTCGGCCCAGCGGTGCGGCGGGGGCGGACCCTCGACCGTCGGGCTCACCGGCAGCGCGTCGTCCGGCAGTTGCCGGGCGTCGGCGAGGGCGTCCAGCCAGGTCCGGACGAGCCGGCGTACCGACCGGCCGCCGAAGCCGGGCAGCATCAGCAGGCTCCGCTCGTCCTTCGGGTCCATCTCTGCGGCGGCGATGATCGCGGCGTCCGGGAGCACCCGGCCGGGAGCGGAGTCGCGGCGGGCGGCGATCTCGTCCCGGGCGTACCAGAGCGAGCGGACCCGGGCCTGCGCCCGCGCCCCACGCACCCGGTGGATGCCGGAGGTGCGCCGCCACGGGTCCGGCCGCTGCCGCAGCGGTTGGGCGCCCCAGGCGACCAGCGCCGCGAACTCCTCTGCCGCCCACTTCTGCTTGCCCTGCCGCTCCAGCTCGGCCGCGAGCGCGTCGCGAAGGTCGGTGAGCATCTCCACGTCGAGCGCGGCGTAGGTCAGCCAGGACTCCGGCAGCGGCCGGCTCGACCAGTCCGCCGCGGAATGGTGCTTCTCCAGGGTGAAGCCGAGGAGCTGCTCGGTCAGCGCGGCCAGGCCGACCCGCTCGAAGCCGGCCAGCCGGGCCGCCAGCTCGGTGTCGAAGAGCCGCCTCGGCCGCAGCCCGAGGTCGGCGAGGCAGGCGAGGTCCTGGCTGGCGGCGTGCAGCACCCATTCGGCGTCGGCGATCGCCTCGTCGAGGGTGCTCAGGTCGCCGAGCGGCAGCGGGTCGACCAGCGCGGTGCCGGCTCCGGCCCGGCGGAGCTGCACCAGGTAGGCCCGCTGGCTGTAGCGGTAGCCGGAGGCGCGCTCGGCGTCGACCGCGACGGGGCCGGTGCCGGCCGCGAACCGGGCCACCACGTCGGCCAGGCCGGCGGGTGTCTCGACGGGGATCGGGGTGCCGTCGCGAGGGGCGAGGAGCGGTACGGGCCCGCCGGGCGTTGGGTCGGGCCCCACTGTCTCGGGCTCCGGCGCGGGCGCCGGAAGGCTGTGCGGCTCGTCCCCTGCTCGGCGTTGCGCGGCCCGACGGCGCAGGGGTGGTTCGTCGGTCACCTGACAACCCTAGTCTCAGCCCCGATTCGGTTGGCGCAGCCGGCCCGGCGAGTCGGGTCGGCTGGGACATGCGGGGCCGCCGAAACGCTTGGGGCTGCTGGGTTCGACCGTCCCGCCTCGCCCCCGGCCGTCCACGTCCCGCCTCGCCCCCGGCCGTCCACGTCCCGCCTCGCCCCCGGCCGGACTCGGGCCGGACTCGGGCCGGACTCAGGCGGCGCCGGCCGGGCGGGAGTGCGGCAGCACGCTGACGCCGGGCGGCGGGAGCCCGGCGGTGGAGGCGAGCAGGGTGCACCAGGCCAGCAGGTGCGCCCGCAGGTCGTCGTCGATCGGAGTCCAGGAGGCGCGGATCTCGATGTCGCCGGCTGCCGGCGGGCCGGCCAGCTCGCCGAACCGGGTGGACATGGTCTGGGTCACCGTCCCACCGAGTGCCCGGTAGGCCGCGCCGCGCGCCTGGAGCGCGTCGGTCAGCCAGGTCCAGCCGACGCCGGGCAGCAGCGGGTCGGCGGCCAGGTCGATCTCCAGCTCGGCGGTGACGTAGGTGACCAGGCGCAGGGTACCCTCCCAGCCGTCGTGTCCGGCCGGGTCGTGCAGCAGGATGAGCCGGCCGGTGGCCACCTCCTCGCCGTCGCGGCTCACCGTGGCGCTCAACGCGAAGGCATACGGGGCCAGCCGCTGCGGGGCACCGACCTCTTCCAGCAGGATCTCCGCACGTGGCGTCGCCGACCGCAGCCCGGCCACCGCACGGGCGAAGGTCTCCGGCTGGACGATCGGCGAGGCCATATTCGCAGCCTAAGCCGATCGTCGGTGCTGTGGTGGGGCGCCGCGCCGGTCGGCCGGTGCCACAGCGCGTCTGGCGGGCCACAAAACCGGACGGTGGCCGTCGCCGGTGTCGCGGGCCGTGGCACGATTGCGCCGATGAGCACCACGACTGCGGGCACTCCGGCCCGGGACGACCAGCCGGCCCCGGGCGGCCCGGCCGATTCGCCGTTCGTCCGGGCCTGCCGGCGTGAGCCGGTGCCGTACACCCCGGTCTGGTTCATGCGGCAGGCCGGGCGTTCGCTGCCGGAATACCGTGCGGTACGGGCCGGGATCGGCATGCTGGAGTCCTGCCGCCGGCCGGAGCTGGTCGCCGAGATCACCCTCCAGCCGGTACGCCGGCACGGCGTCGACGCGGCGATCCTCTTCAGCGACATCGTCGTGCCGGTGGCGGCCGCCGGGGTGGAGCTGGACATCGTGCCCGGGACCGGTCCGGTGGTGGCCGAGCCGGTGCGCACCCTCGACGACGTCGACCGGATCCGGCCCATCGACCCCTCGGACGTCTCCTTTGTGGACAAGGCGGTCCGGCTGCTCGTCGCCGAGCTCGGTGCCACCCCGCTGATCGGCTTCGCCGGAGCGCCGTTCACGCTCGCCAGCTATCTCGTCGAGGGCGGCCCGTCCCGCAACCACGTCCGGACCAAGGCACTGATGCACGGCGCCCCCGACGTCTGGCACGCGCTGCTGGCCCGGCTGGCCGAGATCACCCTCGCCTTCCTCCGGGTGCAGGTCGCGGCCGGCGTCTCGGCGGTGCAGCTCTTCGACTCCTGGGCCGGGGCGCTCTCCGAGGCCGACTACCGCCGGTTCGTGTTGCCGCACTCGGCGGCGGTGCTGCGCGGGCTGGCCGACGCGGGCGTGCCACGCATCCACTTCGGGGTCGGCACCGCCGAGCTGCTCGGCGCGATGGGCGAGGCCGGTGCGGACGTGGTCGGGGTGGACTGGCGTACCCGGCTGGATGTGGCGACGGTGCGGGTCGGGCCGGAACGGGCCGTGCAGGGCAACCTGGACCCGGCCGTGCTCTTCGCCCCGTGGCCGGTGGTCGAGACCGAGGTGCGCCGGGCGCTCGGCGAGGGCGCCGCCGCACCCGGGCACGTCTTCAACCTGGGACACGGCGTACTCCCGGAGACCGATCCCGACGTGCTGACCCGGGTGGTCGCCCTGGTCCACGAGGCGTCCGAAAGCTGAGCGAAAGGCAGGCACGGGGGGTGACGGAGACGACACGGGCCGGCGGGCTGCGGATCGCCGTGCTGGGCGGCGGGATCACCGGGCTGGCCGCCGCCGTCCGGCTGCGGGACCGGCTTCCCGCCGACACGGAGATTCTGCTGTACGAGCGGTCCGGGGCGCTCGGCGGCAAGCTGCGTACCGGCTCGCTTGCCGGTTCGACTGTCGAGTTGGGCGCCGAGGCTTTCCTGGTGCGCGACCCGGCCGGCGGGGACTCGGCGGCGGTCGCGCTGGCCCGGCGGGTGGGGCTGGCCGACGCGCTGGTGCACCCGGCGACCGGCCGGGCCGCCCTGGCGATCGGTGGCGAGCTTCGGCCGATGCCCCCGGGCACCCTGGTCGGCGTACCCGGAGACCTGGCCGCGGTGGCGGCGGTGGCCCGGCCGGCGGCGGAGCGGGACACCGACGAGGGCCGTCCGCTGCTCGGCCCCGACGAGGATCCGACCGTCGGAGAGCTGGTCCGGCGCCGGCTCGGCGACGAGGTGGTCGACCGGCTCGTCGACCCGATGCTCGGCGGGGTGTACGCCGGCCGCGCCGACGAGCTGTCGCTGGCCGCGACGATGCCCGGGCTGGCCCGGGCGGCGCGCACCGAGCCGACCCTGACCGGGGCGGTTCGGGCGGCCCTGGCCGCCGCTCCCCGGCCGGCCGGCACCCCGGTCTTCGCCACCGTCGACGGCGGGATCGGCCGGCTGGTGGCCGCCGCCGCCGAGGCGGCCCGGGCCAGGATCCGGCTCGACGCGACCGTCCGGGAGCTGCTTCCCGCCGGGCACGGCTGGCGGCTGGTGATCGGCCCCACCCGCGATCCGGAACTGGTCGAGGTCGACGCCGTGCTGCTGGCGCTGCCGGCCCGGCCCGCCGCGCGGCTGCTCGGCGGCTTCGACGTCGCGGCCGGGGCGCTGGTCGGCAGGCTCGACTACGCCAGCGTGGCGCTGGTCAGTCTCGCCCTGCCCGGGCCCGCGGCAGCGGCGGGTCCGCTCGGCGGCGACCTGTCGCCGGCGCTGGCAGCGGGGGCTCCGGCTGCCGGCAGGGTCCCGGCGGCCGGCGGGATCCCGGCAGACCTCTCCGGCTTCCTGGTGCCGGCGAACGAGGGCACCCTGGTCAAGGCGGCCACCTTCTTCACCAGTAAGTGGGCCCACCTGCGCCGGCCGGACGGGACCGTCCTGCTGCGCGCGTCGGTCGGCCGGCACGGCGAGGAGCACCTGCTGCAACGTGCCGACGACGAGCTGGTCTCGGCGGTCCGTCAGGAGCTCTCGGAACTGCTCGGCGCCGGGCTGCCGGCGCCGGTCGACAGCTCCGTGCAGCGCTGGGGCGGCTCGCTGCCGCAGTACGCCCCGGGGCACCTGGACCGGGTGGCGGCGGCCCGGGCGGCGCTGCGGACCGCCCACCCCACCCTGACGCTCGCCGGTGCCGGCTACGACGGGGTGGGGATTCCGGTCTGCGTACGCTCCGGCGAGACCGCGGCCGAGGAGATCATCAAAGTGCTGGGAGTATCGACGGTATGACTGCGGAACAGACCGGTGGACGGGAACAGAGCAACGCGGCGCGGCTACGCGAGCTGAACGAGAGCATCCGCTACACCATGTGGTCGGTGTTCCGGGCGACCGCCCCGCTGCCGGAGGCCCGGGACCGGATCGCGGCCGAGATCGAGTCGCTCTTCGAGGAGCTGGCCGGCAAGGACGTGGTGGTACGCGGCAGCTACGACGTCTCCGGGCTGCGGGCCGACGCGGACGTGATGATCTGGTGGCACTCCTCCTCCAGCGACGCCCTGCAGGACGCGTACGCCCGGCTGCGCCGCACCACCCTCGGTCGGCAGTTGGCGCCGGTCTGGTCGCAGATGGCGCTGCACCGGCCGGCCGAGTTCAACAAGAGTCATGTGCCGGCGTTCCTGGCCGGCGAGGCGCCCCGGGGCTACGTCTGCGTCTACCCGTTCGTCCGCTCCTACGAGTGGTATCTGCTGCCCGACGCCGAGCGTCGGGAGATGCTGGCCGAGCACGGCGGGATGGCGCGCGGCTACCCGGACGTCCGGGCCAACACGGTCGCCTCGTTCGCGCTCGGCGACTACGAGTGGCTGCTCGCCTTCGAGGCCGACGAGCTGCACCGGATTGTCGACCTCATGCGCGACCTGCGCGCCTCTCGGGCGCGCCGGCACGTCCGCGAGGAGGTGCCGTTCTTCACCGGCCGGCGCCGTGGCATCGGCGAGCTGGTCAACGCCCTGCCGTAGCGGTCGGGTCCGGCGAGGTCGCGCCGGGCCGCCGCCGCGCGATCCGCCCGTCCACCGCACCCGCCCCGGACCGGCTCCCCGGTCCGGGGCGGGCTTGCGGGTGGGCTCGGGTGTGGAGGACTCCGGGCCGCACTCGCCGGTTTGGATGGTCAGGGGCCGGACACACATAGACTCTCATCTATATCTTTGTCCGGCAAGGGTCGCGGCGGTGGTTGGGTGCTAGGCGGGCTCGCGGCGCATCGGCACGTGCGGGATGCCGTCCTCGACGTACCCGGGGCCGCTGGGCGCGAAGCCGTAGCGGGCGTAGAAGCCGACCAGGTGGGCCTGGGCGTCCAGTACGCAGGGCCGGGCGCCGACCACGGTCAGTGCCTCGCTCATCAGCCGCCCGGCGTGCCCGCCGCCCCGGGCGTCCCGCGCCACCGCCACCCGGCCGATCCGCTCGACCCCGCCCGGGTCGGCGAGCAGCCGCAGGTACGCGACGGGTGCGCGGTCGCGGGCCAGCCAGAGGTGCCGGGTGCCCGGTTCGACGTCCCGGCCGTCGAGTTCGGGATAGGCACACTCCTGCTCCACCACGAAGACGTCGACCCGTAGCCTCAGCAGGTCGTGCAGGGTCCGGGTGTCGAGGTCGGCGAAGGACGCGACCCGGAACTCGACACGCTCCGAGGGAGCCGACTGGCGCGGTGGCGACTGCGAGGGGTGCATCCCGCGATGGTAGGCGGGTCAGGCGGGACGGGCGCCGACGGCGTCCCGGATCTCCGCTCCGCGCTCGCCCTCGACGGCGCGGGCGCAGTGCCCGCAGCAGAAGAAGCGGCCGGAGACCTCGACACCGTGGCCGAGGATCCGGATCCCGCAGTGTTCGCAGACCGGCGCGAGCTTGTGCGCGGCGCACTCGAACGAGTCGAAGGTGTGCACGTCCCCGCTCGTGGTGCGGACCTCGAACGCCAGCCAGTAGTCGTTCCCGCAGACCTCGCAGGTTGCCATGTCAAATTCCCCCCATTAGACACATCTGACCGAATTCTACGTGGCCGACGGGTCCAGGCGCATGGAGATGGAGTTGATGCAGTACCGGGCGTTGGTGGGCGTGAAGCCCTCGCCGTCGAAGCGGTGCCCGAGGTGCGAGTCGCAGGTGGCGCACCTCACCTCGATCCGGACCATGCCGAGCGAGCGGTCCTCCAGGTAGCGGATCGCACCGGGCAGCGCCTGGTCGAAGCTCGGCCAGCCGCAGTGTGAGTCGAACTTGGTGTCACTGGTGAAGAGTTCGGTGCCGCAGGCCCGGCAGCGGTAGACGCCCGGGGTCGTGGTGTCGACGTACTCGCCGGTCCAGGGGCGTTCCGTGCCCGCCTGGCGGAGCACCCGGAACTCCTCCGGAGTGAGCCGGACCCGCCACTCCTGCTCGCTGTCGGGCAGCCGGTTTCCCGCGTCGTCCCGGACATCGTTGTCAGTCATGCCTCTACGGTACGGCGCAGACCGCCGACCGGCGCAGCGGCGATGATCACCGGAAGCAGCGGCGCCGACAACGGGAAACAGCGGGGAACGGGCGACGAATCACCGGTTGGCGGGCGAGTCGTTGACAGGGCATGCGGGCGGCCACCGGGCCGGGCGGGGGTAGACGGCGCCGCCAGCACCCGCCGGTGCTGGCGGAGTTCCGGCTGAGCTGGCGGCAGGCGGTGGTACGCGGGCTGCGCTGGGGCGGGCTCGGCAGCGGTGCCGTGATAGTTCTCGTGAGCGCCCTGCCGGGGCAGCGGGAGCTCACCGAGCTGGCCTGGATCGCCGTGCTGGCACCGCTGCCGCTCGGCGTGTTGTGCGGTGCCGCCGACCGCGTCCTGGCCCGGACCCGGCTGGACGAGGCCGGGCTGCGGGGCCGGGCCTACGGGACGTACGCCTTCGTGCCGTGGCTGCGGGTGGCCGACATCCGGGCGGAGCGGCGCCGCGACCGTACCGTCGTCGCCGTCTATCTCACCGACGGCGGGATGCTCCGGCTGCACGCACCGTACGACGGTGGCCTCTTCGACCGGGACCCGAGGTTCGAGCAGAAGCTGGTGCTGATCTGCCAGGTCTGGGAGGCGCACCGGCACGGCAGCCGGGAACCGGAGGCGCGCTCCCTGTCCTGACCCGGGCCTGTCCTGACCCGGGCCTGTCCTGACCGGGGGTTCCGTGTCGGGTCACCGGCGTCGGACCGGTGGCATAGGGTCGGCGCATGGCTGGTGGCGGCGCTGGTGGCAGCGCGAAGGCGAAGCCCATCGAGGTCGAGGTGGCCGGGCACACCGTGCGGCTGAGCAGCCCGGACCGGGTCTACTTCCCCCGGCGCGGGTTCACCAAGAAGGACATGTTCGACTACTACCTCGCGGTCGGCGACGGGATCATGCGCGCCCTGGGCAACCGGCCGACGGCGTTGCAGCGCTTCCCCGAGGGCATCGAGGGGGAGATGTTCTACCAGAAGCGGGTGCCGGCCCGGGGCGTGCCGCCGTGGATCGAGACCGCGACGATCCAGTTTCCGAGCGGCCGGAGCGCCGACGAGCTCTGCCCGGCCGACCTCGCGCACGTCGCCTGGGCGGCCCAGATGGGCACGGTGGTCTTCCACCCCTGGCCGGTCCGGGGCAGCGACGTGGACCGCCCCGACGAGCTGCGCATCGACCTCGACCCGCAGCCGGGCACCGACTTCGCCGACGCGGTCGAGGCGGCCGGCGAGGTGCGCGGGCTCCTCGACGAGCTCGGCGCCACCGGCTGGCCGAAGACCTCCGGCGGCCGGGGCGTGCACGTCTACCTCCGGATCGCGCCGCGCTGGACCTTCACCGAGGTACGCCGGGCGGTGATCGCGTTCGCCCGGGAGGTCGAGCGGCGCCGCCCCGACCTGGTCACCACCGCGTGGTGGAAGGAGCAGCGAGGTGAGAAGGTCTTCGTCGACTACAACCAGATGGCCCGGGACCGCACCATCGCCTGTGCGTACTCGCTGCGGGCCAACGCCCGGGCCACCGTCTCCACCCCGGTCACCTGGGACGAGCTGCCCGACGTCGAGCCGGACGACTTCGACCTGAAGACCGTGCCGGAACGGATGGCCTCGATCGGTGACCCGCACGCCGGCATCGACGACGACCCGTGGGACATCACCCCGCTGCTGGAGTGGGCCGACCGGGACGACCGGGACGGCTCCGGCGATCTGCCCTACCCGCCCGACCACCCGAAGATGCCGGGCGAGCCGAAACGGGTGCAGCCCAGCCGCGCAAAGCGGTCCACCGGCGGAGACACCGAGTGACCGGCGACCGAGGGGTGCCGGACACGCGCGAGGTTGCCAGGCTCGGCGACGTCGTAACAGCGGCGGCAACCCCGGGGCCGTTCGGCCTCTGACCGCCGCGGCCGCCACAGCAGCGCGCCCCCGCTCTCTCCTCCCGGAGGAAGCGGGGGCGCTTCATCGCGTGCGGCGTTGGTTGGTCAGGCGTCTTGCAGCTCCCGCAGGTTTCGCTCGGTCGCCACGTACTGGGGCCAGTCGTCGGTGTGGCACTCGGCCGCGTGGAGCGCGGTGCGTAGGTGGACAAGCAGGGAGTTTGCGGCGCTCTCGAAGTCGGGTGCTTCGATGCTCGTGGCGAACTCCACGGTGCGTTCGGCGAGGCTGGCGGCCATCTGTATCTCGCCGTCGAGTCCGTCCAGGTGCTCCTGTACTGCGTCGAGGAACTCCTCGAACTGTTCGTCGGTGCCATGTGGGGTGCTTTCGAGCGTCATCTGGATCGCGATCCGATGCTGTCGCATGATCAGTCGTCCTCCTCCCAGCATGTAGCCCGCTTGAGCTGCCCGATCAAATCTCGCAAGTAGTTGGGGCTTGAGGGGGTGCATTTCACCGTTTTGATGTGTTTCGCAGAACAGGGGCAATACAGTTTGAGGTTACCTGGCCAGAAGATCGACTAACAGAAGTGGTCGATCACAGCCGCGTCAACGAGAACGTGCCCAGATCGCAGCATCGTAGAAAGCCTCGCCGGCAACCGCCGCCTCCCGTCATCAACGCGACAGACATTTAGGTGAAACATCCCATGCATCCCTGACTGGCCATGACAACCCATGTGCAGCCGACGGCGGCCCCCTCCGTCCCCTCTCAGGATGTGCCGACCATGTTCGGCGGTCGGAGGGTGGCCACGCAGACACCGGCAGCGTGCCCGACGCCGTTGCCGTCACGCCACGACAGACGGCCGGACTGTGGACAACCGGACGCCCTGTGGACAGCCGCCTGATCAAGAGTTCGCTGTGGTAGGCCCCGACCCGCCGCGCATCTCGCGGGCGATCCGTTCCACCTCGTCGAGGGTCTTCGGGCCGGACGGCCACCGGCCCGCCACGTCGTCGAAGATCACCGGTACCGCCGCGTCCTCGGCCGGACATCCGGTCGGTGTGCACTGTGGGCAGCCGTACCCCTGGTGCTGCCGCACCACCCGCCGCGCCTCGGCCAGGTCCGGGGTGAGGACGTCGACGGCGGTCCGGCGCCCCGCCGTCCGCTCTCCGGTGACGTGCAGCCAGGCGGTCGCGATCTCCAGCGGCTCGCACTCCTCCAGCAGGCACGGGGAGCAGAGCCGGTCGTCGTCCGGTGCGTGCACGTCGGCGATCCGGCGGGCGGCGGTGGTGATCGCGGCGTACAGGGTCGGGTCGATCGGCTCACCGGCGAACGCGACGACCTTGACGGCGGTCTCCAGCAGCCAGCAGCGCCGTTCCCGGCACTGGGTGCAGGGTGCGGGCGGATCGGTGGCGTGGCCGAGGACGATCCGCTGTGCGGTGTCGATCGCGAGTCCGGGTGGTCCGTCGGTGGGGTTCACACCAGCCGCCCGAGGCCGACCCGGATCGTGCCGGTGTCCGCCCGGTCGACGCGGCGGCGGACGGCGGCGAGCAGACGAAGGCACCCGCCGCGCGGTGCGCACTCGGTGCACCGGCCGCCGTCCTGGTGCTGTTCCTCGATCCGGCGATCCGCCTGCCACCGGTCCATGAGATCCACTGTCGCGTCACCTCCTGGGTCGTGGCGCCCCGGAAACCAGTCGCGGAGCGCCACTCTCAACCTGATCCGGTGACCGGTCCGGAGCGTCCGGGGGACGAAGCTCCGGACCGGCCGGGGCGCCGCGACCCGGATGGCGACGATCCACACAGGCCGAACTCCCCGTGGTCAGCGTCGCTGCCGGCGGTCGATCGGCGGAATCCCTGCGCTGTCTGCCGCGTGTCCGCGGACAAGCTCAGTCGTCGAGGGCGCGCTCGACCTCTGCGACGTCCCGGGACAGTCGCGTGGCACCCGTCGCGTCCGCGATGGACCGGGCCTCACCGATCCGACTACGCGCCACATCCGCTTCTCCAGAGGCTGCATGGGCGCTGGCGAGTTGGACCACGTACCAGCCGATCCAATCGGATTGCCGGACCTCCGCCGGCAGCCGGTCCAGGCCGCCCGACAGCAACTCGGCAGCCCGGTCAGACCGGCCCAGGTAGTGCTGCGCCAAGCCGCGCTGAAGCTGGAAGAACGTCGGATCGTAGAAGTACATCCAGTCGGGCTCTGCCTCGGGATGGTCCGTCGCCCGTACGGCCAATTCCTCTGCCCGGTCGAGACCGTCCTCGGCGGCGCGGGCATCCTCCAACAGAGCCAACCCGCGGGCTTCCTGTTGCACGGCGAGAGCGCGGACGCCGAGGCTGGCCGGCTGCCAGGCCGCCGCACGGGAATGCCCGACCATCGCGGGGAACTGTCCCCGCACCCAGGCGAGATGCCCGCGCATCGACAGGATGGTGGCCAGCAGATGGGGGTTTCCCGCCTCGGTCGCCCACTCCAGTCCCCGCTGATACCAGGCGCGGCCCTGGTCGTGCTCGCCGGTCGTCGTGCACAGCCACCCGGCGAAGTGGGCCCACTGACCCGCCGTGTCGATCAGGGGGCGCCACGTCTCATCTTGCCGGGCGCCGTTCACCATCGCCTCGATGAGACGTAGCTGCGCCAGCACGGGGGCGACCATGGCCGATGACCCGACGGCATCCTCCAGACGTCGCTGGTGAGCCAGTACAGCGGCGAGAGATTCCACGGTGGCGGCATCCACCCGCCCGCTACGCGCTGCGTACTGGAGTCGATCGGCTTCCCCGGAACCGAAGGGAAGCTCCTCCCGGACCATGGCGGCTAGAGCACCGTCAGCGCCGAGAACCTCGTCAAGCCGCTCGGCGGTCTCCCTGGTCGGTCGCTTCCGGCCGTGTTCGAAGTCGGCTAGGTGACTCCGGCTCGACAGCACCAACGGCGCGAGGGCACGCAGCGTCAGTCCGCGCTGTTGACGCAGGGTGCGTAGCAGGATCGGAAAGCGTGGATCGACGATCCGGGGCATGGTGATTGGCCTTCCCAGGTTACGGCTGGGGTGGCGACGGCCTGGGCCGTAACCCCGGACCGCCACTTTCGACGGTACCCGAGCTGCCGCCGCTGGTCCGCGACCCGGCCGCCGAGCTCGCACCAGGCGGATGGACGCGACTACTGAGCCTCCTCTTCTGCCGGCGGCCTGCGTCAGAGCGTCAGCTTCATGCCCTCGTGACTGGCCTCGAAGCCCAGCGAGGCATAGAACCGGTGCGCGTCCGTACGCCGCTTGTCGGTGGTCAGCTGGACCAGCCGGCAGCCGCGTTCCCGGGCCCGGTCCACCGCCCAGGCCATCATCCGCCGGCCAATGCCACCGCCGCGCCGGTCGGCGCGGACCCGGACCGCCTCGATCTGCATCCGTTCGGCGCCGCGTCGGCTGACCGAGGGGATGAAGGTGAGCTGCATCGTGCCGACCGCCTCGCCGTCGAGTTCGGCGACGATCAGCTCGTTGCGCGGATCGGCGTCGACCGCCTCGAAGCCGGCCCAGTAGGCGGCGTCGACCTCCTCACCCGTCGGCTCCGTCGGCTCTGCCGCCTCTGCCGCCTCCCGGCTGGCGGTCACCTCGTCGTCGAGCAGCATCGTGACGATGGCCGGGACGTCCGCCCGGCGCGCGCTCCGGAAGATCAGCTCACTCACCGGCCCAGCCTGGCACACCGGCCCTCCGCACGGGCTCGCCGCTCCAGGCGTCCGATGCGCACACTGTCGAGCTGCCCCGCTTGTGCGCCCGCCTGGAGTCACCCGCTGGTCGCAGTCCGCCTGCGGGCGGGTGGGCGGTGTCGGGTCAGCGGGCCGGGCAGGTGGTGCCGGCGCTCGGCGGCTTCAGCTCGATCAGGTACTCGTCGACCGCGTCGGTGATGCAGCGGGTCTGCGGATACGCCGTGTGTCCCTCGCCCCGCCAGGTCAGCACGACACCGACGCCGAGCATCCCGGCCAGCTTCGGCGTCTGCTCGTACGGGGTGGCCGGGTCGCCGGTGGTGCCGACGACCACGATCGGCGGCGCGCCGGTGGCGGGTCCGGTGGGGTAGGGATCCCGCTGCGCGGGCCAGAACTCGCAGCTCAGCATCCCTACCGCGAGCGGGGCGCCGAAGAGGGGATACTTCGTGCGCCACTCCGTCTGCAACGACCGGATCCGGTCGACGCCGACCCGGTTCTCCTCGTCGGCACAGTTGACCGCGAGGTTGGCGTCGAAGAGGTTGGTGTAGTGGCCGTCCTCGCCCCGCTCGGCGTACGAGTCGGCGAGTTCGAAGACCTCCTCCGGATCACCCTTGGCGAGCGAGTCGATCGCGGCGGCGAGCTTCTGCCAGCCGGCCTCGGTGTAGAGCGAGGAGATGACCGCGTAGAAGATCCAGCCGGCGGTCGCCTCCCGGCCGCCGTCGCCGCGTACCGGGGAGACCCGGGCCTTCTCCAGCGCGTCGGTCACCGCACCCCGCGCGTCCGGGGCGACCGGGCATCGGCCGGGAGTGTCGGCACACCAGGTGGTGAAGTTGGTGAAGGCCCGCTCGAAGCCCCTGGCCTGGCTCTCCGAGCCGGCCACGATGTCCTGCTCCGGGTCGACCGCACCGTCGAGCACCAGCGCCCGGACGTTGCGCGGGAAGAGCTGCGCATAGGTGGCGCCGAGCAGGGTGCCGTAGGAGTAGCCGAGGTAGCTGAGCTTCTCGTCGCCGACGGCGGCGCGGATCGCGTCCATGTCGTGCGCGGCCTGCTCGGTGGAGAAGAGCCGCAGCCGCTCGCCGTACTTGGCGCCGCAGGCGTCGCCGATCGTGCGGTTCAGCGCTATCAGCTCGTCGAACTCCGCCTGGTCGTCCGGGTCGGGCTCGAAGCCGAAGGCGCGGTCCAGGTCGGCGTCGGAGACGCACTTGACCGGGGAGGAGCGGGAGACGCCCCGGGGGTCGAAGCCGATGATGTCGAAGCGCCGGGTGACCTCGTCGGGCAGGCCGCCGAAGCTGGACCCGAACGAGAGGTAGACCGCCGCGTCGACGCCGGAACCGCCCGGCCCGCCCGGGTTGACCAGCAGCGAGCCGATCCGGTCCCGCTGCTTGCTGGACCGGATCCGCAGCAGGGAGATCTCCAGCTTTCCGCCACCGGCACCGGCCGCGCCGGCCGTGGCCCAGTCATCGGGTACGGAGATGGTGGCGCACTCGTACCGCATGTTCGGCGCGGTCCGGCCGACGAGTTCGCGCGGCACCTCCGGGCAGGGTTGCCAGTCCGCGCCGGTGGCGTTTGCCGGCGCCCCGGCGCCGCCAGGCTCGTCCTCGGCGTCCGGCCGGAACAGCGGAATGGTGCAGCCGGCGGTGAGCACCACGACGGCCAGGAAGCCGGCGAGGGCCAGCCGGCGAGGGTGGGAGCGGGCCAAGGGAATCCTCCGTGATCGTATCGATCGACAGGCTACGCGCCGGAGGCGAGCGGATCGCCCCGGAGCACCTGGTCGACGTCGAACCGGACTGGGCGGTCGAGCTGGTCGTACCCGCAGGAGGCCGGGTCCCGGTCGGGCCGCCAGCGGACGAACTGGGCGGTGTGCCGGAACCGGTCGCCCTCCATCGCGTCGTAGCCGACCTCGACCACCAGCTCCGGCCGGAGCGGCACCCACTCCAGGCTCTTGGTGCCGGACCACCGGCTCGGCCCGCCCGGGATGCGCTGCCCGCCGCTGTGGTCGCCGTGCGCCCACGGGTGGTCGGTCACCCCTTCACGGTAGGGCGCCAGCTCGTCCAGCAGCTCGGCCCGGCGGGCGGCGCTGAACGACGCCGAGACGCCGACGTGGTGCAGGGTGCCGCTGTCGTCGTAGAGGCCGAGCAGCAGCGAGCCGACCACCGGGCCGGACTTGTGCCAGCGGAACCCGGCGACCACGACGTCGGCCGTCCGGGTGTGCTTGACCTTGAACATGAGCCGCTTCCCCGGCTCGTACGGGATGTCGGCGGGCTTGGCGATCAACCCGTCCAGCCCGGCCCCCTCGAAGATCTCGAACCAGCGGCTCGCCGTCTCCGGGTCGGTGGTGGTCTGGGTGAGGTGCACCGGTGGGACGACCCCGCGCAGCTCGTCGGCGAGCCTGGCCCGGCGCCGCTGGTAGGGCAGGTCGAGCAGCGACTCGTCGCCGACGGCCAGCAGGTCGAAGGCGACCAGATCGGCCGGGGTGGTCTCGGCCAGCATGGTGACCCGGGACGCGGCCGGGTGGATGCGCTGGCTGAGCAACTCGAAGTCGAGCCGGGGGCCACCGTCCGGGCCGTCCCGGCGGATCACCACCAGCTCGCCGTCGACCGCGCACCGGGCCGGCAGTTGTGCCCGGGCCTGGGCGACGACCTCGGGGAAATAGCGGGTCAGCGTCTTGCCGCCCCGGCTGGCCAGCTCGACCTCGTCGCCGTCCCGGAACACGATGCAGCGGAAGCCGTCCCACTTCGGCTCGTAGCTCATCCCGGGCGCGGTGGGAATCCTCGGCACGCTCCTGGCCAGCATCGGCTCGACCGGCGGGTTGATCGGCAGCTCCACCCGGCCAAGTCAACCAGATGGGCGACGTACCGGGGTGCCCTGCGGAGCAGAAGCGCGGCACGCCCGCCCCACCGGCCCCACCCGTCCCGTGCCGGGTACCGCGCTCGGAACGTTTGCGCTGGTCAGGGCTATCTTCTCGGGATGCGGGGCTGGGTGTGCGCCTGCTGCGGCCGGTGGCAGGTGAGTGTCGAGCGGGTCGGCGGGAGGTATCTCTACCGGCTGGCGTACCGCTATCGCCGGGATGTCGGCGGGGTGGACGTCGTCGGTGAGGTGGACACGATCGCGGCGCTGGAGCGGCTGCTGCTGGCCCGTACTCCGGTGACCCTGGCCGACCTGCATGAACGTCCGGCCGGCCGGGCCTCGTGAACCGAATCTGGTTACCGGAGTCGGCGCAGAGCTAGAGCCTCTTCGCGATCTCGGCCAGGACGTCGGCCGGCACCTCCACCGCGGTTTCGTGCGCGGGGATGTCGAGCTGGGCCAGGGCCTCGGGGTCGGAGACCCGCCACCCCTGCACGATGAAGGTGTCCCGGTCCGTGCGGTACAGCGACGGGCAGTTGTTGACCTGGCTCTGCGCGGTCTTCCGAATGAACGTCAGCTTCACTATAAGGGCCTTTCGCTCCATTTATGCCGCTTTGGGCCGGATGCCCCAGCGGTCTGCGTTGCATTATGCGGCTATTCGGGACGTTCGGGCACGGACCACCGCACCGTCGTGGCATGAATCTAGGTGAATGGCCGTTTCATCTCACGCCCGAGGGACGGTCGCGGTCGGGCCCGGCCCTGGACGGGCAGCCTCAGGCGGCCGGCAGCGGGGTGTGCCCGGCGGGGACGACCTCGCCGGCACGTGGTGGTGGCGGCGGGCTGCCGGCGCCGAAGGGGCGGCCACCCAGCGCCTCACGGCCGTGCGGCTCGAGCCAGTTCGACAGATCCGGCCCGAGCGGCACGATCCCGGTCGGGTTGATGTCCCGGTGCACCTCGTAGTAGTGCCGCTTGATGTGGTCGAAGTCGATCGTGTCGCCGAATCCCGGCGTGCTGAAGAGGTCCCGGGCATAGGCCCAGAGCACCGGTTGCTCGGTCAGCTTCTGCCGGTTGCACTTGAAGTGACCGTGATAGACCGCGTCGAACCTGACCAGCGTGGTGAAGAGCCGCACGTCCGCCTCGGTGATGGTGTCACCGACCAGGTAGCGCTGGGTCGACAGCCGGGCCGAGAGCCAGTCCAGCCGGTCGAAGAGCCGTTGGTACGCCTTTGCGTACGCCTCCTGACTGCCGGCGAAGCCGCACCGGTAGACGCCGTTGTTGACGTCGGCGAAGACGACCCCGTTCACCTCGTCGATCTCGGCGCGCAGCGGCTCCGGATACAGGTCCGGGGCGCCGTCCCGGTGGTACGCCCGCCACTGCGTCGACAGGTCGAGGGTGATCTGGGCGTAGTCGTTGGTCACCACCTGCCCGGTCGGCACGTCGACGATCGCCGGCACGGTGATTCCGCGCTCGTACCCCGGGAAGCGGGCGAAGTAGGCCTCCTGGATCCGCTCGATGCCGAGCACCGGGTCACGGCCGCCCGGGTCGAGGTCGAACGTCCAGCTCCGGGCGTCGTGGGTCGGCCCGGTGACACCCATGGAGAGCACGTCCTCCAGGCCGAGCAGCCGGCGGATGATGATCGCCCGGTTGGCCCACGGGCAGGCCCGGCTCACCACCAGGCGGTACCGGCCGGGCTCCACCGGATAGCCGTCCCGCCCGTCGGCGGTGATCCGGGTGGCGATGTAGCGCTGGTCCCGGGTGAACTCCCCACCCTGGCTGACGTAGCTGCCCTCGGTGGTGCTGCCCTCTGCGGTGTTCGACATTCCGCTATCGTTCCCCAAACCTCCGCCGGATCCACACCCCTCCGGGGTCACCGGCTACCCGGATCACACCGGAGGCTCAGAAACGGGCGAAGGAGCGGATCGGCATCCGGGGGCCGAACCGGGGCGCGTGGTGGCCACCGGCCTCCAGCAGCAGGCAGACCCGGCCCCGGTGGCCCCGGAACGGCTCCAGCAGGGCCAGCATCCGGGCGTCGTCGCCGCGTGCCTCGCCAGCCAGGGCCCAGGCGACCATGTGGGGGATGTGGTAGTCGCCGACACTCACGGCGTCCGGGTCACCGAAGGCGAACCGGACCACCTCGGCGGCGGTCCAGGGGCCGATCCCGGCGATGGCGGTGAGCCGACGGGTCGCCTCCGCCGGATCGGCGCACCGCTCCAGCCGGTCCGCCTCGGCGGCCGCCCGGCGCAGCGTCTCGGCGCGCCGCTGCTCCACCCCGAACGGATGGAACACCCAGTACGGCGTGTCGGCTATCGCCGCCGGATCCGGCGGGGCCCAGAGGTTCGGCAGCGGACCGGGGGCGGGGACGCCGAACCGGCGCACCGTCGAGGCGTACGCCATGAACGCCTCCTTGCCGGTGACCTTCTGCTCCAGGATCGCCCGGAGGAGCCGGGGGAAGAGCTGCCCGGTGGCGGGTAACCGGAGCCCGCGGTGCGTACGCGCCAGCCGGGCCACCAGCGGGTGCCCGCCGGCGAGGCGGTCGAAGCCGGTGAGATCGTCGTGGAGCCCGGCCACGGCGTCGGCCCGGTCGACCACCCAGCCGGCACCCGGCCCGTAACCCTCGGCGGTCAGTTCACCGCCGAGCCGGCGCAGCGCCAGGGTCCCGGGACCGGCCGGAGTCCGGGTCGCCCACCAGAACGTCCCGGCGACGAACCGGGCGCACGGGTCGTGCGCCCCCATCGCCAGCGAGCCGAGGGAAGCGCCGAGATGGTAGTGCTCCGGTGGGCGCAGCACCCGGCGTGCCGCCGGCTCGGTGTCGGTCACCCGGACACTCTGCCACGCGGGCGGGACCGTGCCGGAGCGGCGGCCCGGCACGGCTCCTGGATGGGCGCCCGCCTCCGTCCCAGCCACCGCGACGGCGGGAACCAGCCGATGATCCGGTCACCGGCCTCGAGCCAGGGGCAGGACGACGGAACGGGGCAGGACGACGGAACGGGGCAGGACCACGGAACAGGGCAGGACCACGGAACAGGGCAGGACCACGGAACAGGACGGCACCGGAACGCCCGTGCGCGTTCCGGTGCCGTCCGGCCTGTAGCGGGTTCAGGTTTGCCCGATCCGGTTTGCTCCTCTCGGATACCCGTCGTCGGACCTTCCTGGCGGCGGGTGCCCGGGGTGGGATCCCGCCGGTGGTGCGGATGTGGCGGGAGCGGTCAACCGCTCAGGCCGGCGGCCGGGGGAAGTGCCGGCCGGGCACGAGTCACCGGACGGTGATCCGGACCGCGTCGAACGCCGGGACCTGGTTGGCGCGGGCCATCATCGGGATCCGGTGCGAACCGTCGCCGGCCCAGACCGCACACTGCGCGGTACCCCGCTGGGTGAGCCCGGGCACGGTCACCACGACGGTGTCCGGCTCGGCGCCACCCTGGCTGTCCTCGGTCGCCACGAAGAACGCCGGGGCCGGCGCCGGGTCGGGCGCGGAACGGGTGCTGCCGAGCATCCGGCAGGCCGAGTGGAAGTGGCCACGGACCAGCTCGTCCTCGTTGAGGAAGGAACTCTCCTTGTAGTAGCCGCCCTGCCCGGCCGGCAGGAACCGGTCCCGGACCAGGTTGCGGGTGCTGACCCGCAGCGTGAACTGCTGGTTGACCCGGACCGAGTTCGGCGCCTGGGTGATCAGCAGGGTCGGGTTCTTCTCGGGGGCACCGACCTCGCCGAACGCGGTGCCGACGCAACGCTCGCCGTTCTGGAAGCCGTCGTGCGTCTCCAGTTCACTGCCCGAGCAGTCCGCGCCCAGCGGCTCCGAGGCGGCCGGGTTGCCCGGTGCGGCGCTGGACGTACCCGGGCTGGGGGTGCAGTTGGCGTTGCCGCCGCCGGGGCGGCCGCGCTGGGCCAGGGTGCCCGGCTCCTGCCCGTCGCCGGGGTGGTGGATGGCGCCGTGGTCACGGTACGACCGGGTCTGCGGCTGCGCCGCCGTGCCGGGGCCCTCGGGGACTGCGGAGGCGGAGGGGTCGGCCGCACCGGGCGAGGTGGACGGGTCCGCCGCGGGCGGGGTGGCGGCCGGGGGCGTCGGACAGGGCCGTGCCGCAGTGGGCCGACCCCACCGGTTCCAGGTGCCGGCGTTCGAGACCTGGGTCACCGTGACGATCGCGCCGAACACGCCCAGCGTGGCCAGCACGGCGATCAGGCGCTTGTTGCGTGGTGGTCGGTTCGAGCGCCGCCGTGAGGAGCGGACGGGGGTGTTCTTCACGTGGTGCCACCTCTTCCTTAGAGGGTTCGGTCAGCTAGGTCGGACTTCCGCGGGACCAGGCTGGTGGTGCCGACGGCCAGATGGGCCGTCAGCAGGGGGGCGGGATGCTGGGCGGGCCGACGGCGAGGCGGGCCCGGGAGCCGGCGAGCGGCGCGCTGCCGGTCCGGCGGGGGTCACCGGGCGCGGCGCCGGCAACGGAGATCGGCGGAGCGGACGACGATCGTAGTCGCCTTGTGGCAACGCGTATATCGACGTCATCTTCCTGCCTTTCCGAATATTCAGCCGGTTCGGTTGCGAAAAAAACCGTACGGAATGCGTTGCCTGAGAGTCAAACCGTGATAGGGAAGATAGGGATCTCTTGAGGTCCACTTAAAAGGAAATTATGTTTCCGGGAGCTAACCATCCGCGGTGGCCCGTAGTGGCCTGGCCGGCCACACCGCTGACCACCGTCCGGTCGCCGCCGGATTGCCGCCGTCGGGTCCCACCGGTCGTCGCCGGATTGCCGCCGACCGGGCCGCCACAGGCCGCGACGCCGGCCCCGAGCAGGGCCGGCGTCACAGCCGGACAGCGACCGTTGCCGCGCGTCGCGTCCAGGATCACGACGGCGACCGACCGCGCCCACCCTGGCAACGGCCGGCCGCCGGGTCTGTGGAACTGCACCCGTGGCAGTGGACGGTCAGTAGCTGAGTTCGCCGCCGCCTTCCTCGGCCGCGGCGTCGTCCTTGGCCGGTGGCGGCGCGACCGCCTTCGGCGTACCGGTGGGCAGGCAGCTCAGGTTCTTGGTGCCGGCCGGCGTCACCACGAACCAGGTGCCGCCGACGCCCTGGCCCTTCCACTCGCCGGGCTTCTTGTCACCGATGTAGCGGTACACCGGCCAGTCGCCGATGGTGACCTGCTTGGTGCCATCCTCCCGGGTCACCGTGCCGACCTTGTCGGCGGCGATGCCGGCGATGTCCGGCGTGCCATTGGTGAGCGCCGGCGGCCACAACCTGGCGCACTCACCGGCGCAGTTCGACGTGGGTGGCTTGGCCGAGTCGCGGTCGAACCGGTAGAGCACGAAGCCCTTGTCGTCGGTCACCACCTGCCCCATCCGGGGAACCCGCTTGCCGACCAGGCCGGCAGTCAGGTCCACCTCGGCCACCTCGACGGGTGTCGGGGCCGGTGGGGCACTCGGCTCGGCGGCGGGATCGGACACCGCGTTCGCGGCCGGCTCCGCACCGCCGACTGGACTGTTCGGGGTGGTTCCTGCGGGCGCGCAGGCCGTCGTCGCGGCCAGCGCCGCGCTGGCGATAACGATGCCGCTCCGCTTCATCGCTGCCACATCCCCTCCTTTTGCTGGACAGGTTGCCGGGAAGTACGGTTGGCCGTGCCGCCCGGATGAGGCAATTTGCAGTGGACAATTTCACAGCGGAACGTTGAACCGTCGGGCCGTGCCGCACGTACAAATCATGAGCGGCCTCGACATCCTGTTTGCCGGCCGACGGGCATCACCCGCCAGGTCGTCGGTGACTATTCCGGCGGACGGCGGAAACGTCTGGTTGTCCGGCTGCCGGCAACTGTCAGAGCGGTACCGTCACGAGCGGCTCCGCATCGCCGTCGTCGAGTACCTGCACCTGGAGCCTGTCGATGTCGTCCTGGTCGGTGGCGGTGGCGGCCTCCAGCACCAGCGCGTTGGGCTGAGCCGCCGTGCCGTACCCGGCGGGCGGCACCTTCCAACTGGAGATCACCTCGGTCTCCCCGTTCTCGTGCATCAGCACCAGACGGCAGACCTGCGGGCCGGAGAGCCCGCTCAGCGCGAACGAGACCCGGGTGCCCCAGGGCGTCGCCCCGAGGCGTACCTCGGCGTGCACGCCGCTGGCCGGGTCGGTCGCGACGAAGCGTTCGCCGGTCGGCCCGCCCGTGCCGGGGCGGCCGGTGCTGCCCGGGACGGTTCCGGTGCTGCCGGGGCTCGGCTGCGCGGTCGTCCCGGTGTCGCCGACCCGGGTCCCACCGAGGAACGCCAGCCCACTCAGCATCGCCACCAGCACGAACGCGGCAGCGAGACCGTAGAGCCGCCTGCTCCGGGCTCGGCGGCGGTCGGCGCCGACCGCCGCCACGACCCGTTCGAAGAGAACGCCGTCCGTCTCGGAGCGCTCCGCCACCATCAGGTCGTGGCCGTCGATCTCACCCAGCAGGTCCACCACCGGCAGCAGCGATTCCAGTTCGTGCGCGCACTGCGCGCAGCTCGCCAGGTGCTCCTCGAAGCGCAGGGTGTCCCGCTCGTCCAGGACGCCGAGCGCGTACGACGCGACATCCCAGTGGATCTCGGTGCTCACTCGGTCACCCCCCGCTCCAGCAGGGCTGCCCGGAGCGCCCGGAGTGCGTAGTAGACCCGGGACTTCGCGGTGCCGAGCGGCAGCCCCAACTCCTCGGCCGCCTCCGGCACCGTGCGTCCCTGGAAGTACGTCGCCACCAGCACCTCCCGGTGCGGCTGGCTCAGCGTACGCAGTGCGTCGGTGATGGTCATCATCCGTAGCACCCGATCCGTGTCGTCGGACTCGGAGAACCCCTCGAGGTCGCGGTCGTACGTCTCGGCGGGGCGGGCCTGTTCGCTGCGGTGGTCGTCGATCACGATCCGCCGGGCGACGGTGACCAGCCACGGGCGCAACGACGACTGGCCGTTGGCGCCCAGCCGATGTGCGTTGCGCCAGGCGCGTAGCAGCGTCTCCTGCACCACGTCCTCGGCGCGCTGGCGGTCGCCGCCGGTCAGCCGCAGGACGAACATCAGCAGAGGTTTGGCATGTTCCTCGTAGAGCACGCGAACGAGCTCGTCGGAATGCCTCGTCTCGGCGGGGGTCGAATTGTGGCGGCCGGCAGCCGGTCGCGATGTCACCGGCTCATCATTCCGTCCGATCGCCCGCGCGTCGAGACCTTTGCGGGACCGAATTGACCGGCGTTGCGAGGTGGCGCACAATCGCCCCGGCATGACCGTCTCGCCATACCATCCGCCGGCTACCGCCTGCATCGCACCCATACCTCCGCGTCGAACGCGTCCGACCCGGGCCCTCGTGCCGGGCCCGGTCGAGTCCGCCGTGAAGTACGGATTCCGGCCCCGGCCGGATCAACGCGCCGCCGGGAACTTGTCCGGACCGCCGGGTTGCCCAACTGGTGCCGGGTTGCCAGAACTGGTGCCGGGTTGCCGAACTGGTGTGCCGGACTGCCTAACTGGCGATGATGAAGCCACCCGGCGGCGGTGGTGCGGAAGGCCGGGCGGCAGAGTCGGTGACCACCCGGGCACCGTCGGCGAAGCGGTCCAGGTCGGGGCCGGTCAGCACCCGGCCGGGGAACCAGTCCCCGGCGGTGCGGCGGACCAGCTCGGCCACCGGCAGGGCGGCCCGGCTGGCGGCGAGCACGAGGTTGCCGTACCGGCGGCCGCGCAGGACCGCCGAGTCGGCGATCAGGCAGGTCTCCGGCAGGACCGAGCGGACCGTGGCGACCTGGGCCCGGGCGTAGCGCAGCGGCGGGCCGTCCGCGACGTTCACCAGGTGGACACCGCCGGGGCTTAGCACCCGGGCCGCCTCGCCGGCGAACTCCACAGAGGATATGTGCGCCGGCGTGCGGGCACCGGCGAAGACGTCGGCCACCACCACGTCGTAGCTGCCGTCCCGGCTCGCGCCGAGCACCTCGCGCGCGTCGCCGACCCGGACCCGCAGCCTCGGGTCGGCGGGCCACGGCAGCTCCTTGCGGACCAGGTCGACCAGCTTCCCGTCGATCTCCGCCACCCGCTGCGCCGACCCGGGCCGGGTGGCCGAGAGATAGCGCGGCAACGTCATCGCCCCGCCGCCGAGGTGCAGCACCCGCAGCGGCTCGCCGGCCGGTGCGATCAGGTCCAGCACGATGGCGATCCGGCGGACGTACTCGAACTCCAGGTGCGTGGGGTCGGTGAGGTCGACGTGCGACTGCGGCGCCCCGTCGACCAGCAACGTGTAGGAGCGCGGACGGTCCGGATCGGGGCGCAGCTCCGCCAGCCCGCTGCCCACCTTCACCGCGACCGCGTCGGCCCGCCGCTTCCGTCCCACGGTTCGAGTGTAAGGAGGGGCCCCCGCTTATCGCTTTTTGTTGTAGCGGGGGCCCTTCCTAACAGCTAAGACAGCGTGGCGAGGGTCAGGGCGCGGTGCAGCAGGCGGCCGTCGCCGAGCCGGGCCCGCAGCCGGCGCTCCAGCCCGGCGATCGGGATCAGGTTCTGCGGGGCCCGGGGATCCTTGTAGGCCGTCGAGGCGAACCTCGGCAGGGTGACCAGGGAGAGGTCGGCGAGCTCGATCGCCTGCTGCTCGGCCAGGTCGGCCGAGCACTCCACCCGGACGATCCCGGCCCACGGGCCGCGCCCGGCGCCGGGCAGCCGCAGATACCAGGAGTAGCCGCCCCAGGCGGTGCCGAGCCGGAACACCGGGGAGCGTTCCCGGGGGCGCAGCCCGGTGACCAGTGCGGTGTGCCGCGCCTCCAGGTATTGACTGTGCTGGGTCTTGATGTAGCCGATCGTGCGCGGCAGTTGCCGCCGGCTGCGCAGCGGGCCGTCCACCACCAGCAGGTCGCCGTCGTCGCGTACCGCGCCGGAGACCTTCACCTCCAGCGCGGTCAGCGGCCCCTGCACCGCCGCCGGCAGTTTGCTCGGCTCGCCGGTGCCGCTGAGCCGGTGAACGGCGTACCGGATCTGCCCGGCGACCACGTCCCGGGCCGACGGGCTGGCGGTGAAGAGACCCCGCTCCACCTCGGCGCCGGCCAGCTCCGCCGCGCCCCGCCCGAGGTCACACCGGACCACCCCGGCGGCGTACGACGCGGCCAGGCCGGCGAAGGAGGTGCCGTCCGGCTCCTCCGTCCAGACGCTGGCGTCGATCCGGCGGACCCCGTCGACCAGCAGGACCACGTCCGGCGGCGCGACCGTCTCCGGTGCGGTGAGCGGGCGCCACTCGTCGGCCGGCAGCTCGACGTCGGCCTGCACCTGGGCGCTGCTCGGTGCCGCCGGGCCGCCGGCCGCCTCGAAGGAGGCGCCGTAGGCCGGATCCCAGGCGTCGACGAAGAGCCGGGTGCCGGGACGCGGCGGCGTGCCGTGCCGGTCCGACGCGTTCACCGGCGGGTCCGACGCGCTCACCGGCGGGTCCGACGCGTTCACCGGCGGGCCCGACGCGTTCACCGGCCGGTCCGTTCGACCCGGGAGCTGCGGGCGTCCTTGCGCACCTCGAACCGGACGGGGATCCGCTCGGCGAGCGCGGGCACGTGGGTGACCACCCCGACCATCCGGTCGCCCCGGGCGGCGAGGTTCTCCAGGGTGGCGGCGACGGTCTCCAGGGTGGCGGCGTCGAGGGTGCCGAAGCCCTCGTCGAGCACGATCGACTCCAGGCTGGCGGTGGTGGTCGAGAGCCCGGCGAGCTGTTCGGAGAGGGCGAGCGCCAGCGCCAGCGAGGCCTGGAAGGTCTCGCCGCCGGAGAGCGTCCGGACGGCCCGGCGCAGCCCGGCGTCGTGGTGGTCGACGACGAAGAACTCGCCCTTGTCGTGCGCGAGGTCGTACTGCCCGCCGGTGAGTTCGCGCAGGATCCGGGAGGCGCCCTCGACCAGCATGTCGAGGGCCTCGGCGAGCAGCCAGCGTTCGAAGTTGTTGGCCCGCAGGTGCCCGGCGAGCGCCTTGGCGACCCGGGACTCCCGCTCGTGCCCGGCCCGCTGCCCGGTCAGCTCCCGGGCCTGTTCGCGCCGCTCGACCAGCCGGCGGTGCTCGGCCTCGGCCCGCTCCACGGCGACCACGGCCAGCCGTACCGGGTCGACGTCGGCGGCCGGAGGGTCGAGCCCGGCGGCGGTGAAGAGCCCGGCGATCCGTTCCGTCACCGCGTCGACGGTGCCGTGCGCTCCGGAGACCGCCGTGGCGGCCTCGGCCCGCTCGGCGCGTCGCCGTTGCCCGGCCTCGGCGGCCCAGTCGCAGAGCACGGCCCAGGCGGCGGTGATCTCCGCCCGGTCGGCGGCGGGCGGGCCGAGCCGGGCCACCCGGTCCCGGGCGGTGTCGAAGGCGTGCCAGGCGCCGCGCAGCCGCTCCTCGGCCACCTCCACCCCGGCCCGGGCCCGCCGGGCGGCCTCCCGGGCCGTCCGTACCGCGCCGCCGGCCGCGTCCAGGTCGCGGCGGAGCCGGGTGAGCAGGTCGAGCTGCTCGCGCAGCGCGGCCGGGCCGGGGGAGTCGGCGAGCCGGGAGTCGAGGTCGGCGAGCCGGGCGGTGAGCTGCTCGTGCCGGGCGTGGGCCTGGTGCAGGGTACGTTCCAGCTCGCGGGCGGCCCGGTCCCGCTCGACGACCAGCTTCTCGGCGGCGTCGGCGGTGGCCCGGGCGACCTCGCCGGCCTTCTTCGCGGCGGCCACCGCCGAGCCGGCCGGCAGCGGCGGCACCTCGGTCACCGGCTGTGCGCAGACCGGGCAGGGCGCCCCGGCGTGCAGGTGTGCCCGGAGCGCGGCGGCCCGGTCGGCGGTCTGTGCCTCCTGGTAGGCGGCCCGGGCCGCCTCCAGCTCGGCGCCGGCCCGCTGCGCCGCCGCGCGGGCGTGGTCGAGTGCGGCCACCGCCGCGGCGTGGTCGGCGTCGGCGGAGTCCAGCGCGCCGGCCAGCGTCGCCGCCTCGCCGGCCACCTTCCTGCGCTCGGTGTGTGCCTGTTGCAGCAGCTTGAGCGCGGCCGGGTCGCCGGCGCCGGCCAGCTCGCCCCGGAGCTTCTCCTCGCGCTCCTCGGCGCCGGCCACCGCCGCCGACGCCTCGGTCGCCGCCGTCCGGGCGACCGCGACCGCCTCGGCGATCCCGGCCAGCTCCCTCGGCGGCCGGATCCGGTCCAGCTCGGCCAGGTCGGCGTCGAGGGCGGCGAGTGCGCGCTCCGCCTCGGTCGCGGCCGTCCGGGCGGCCCGGAGTTCGGGCACGGCGGCGTCGACCCCGCCGGCCAGCTCCCGCATCTTCTCGACCCGCCCGGTGGCGGCGGCCAGCGCCTCGTCGTCGATCCCGGTGAGCCCGTCGAGCATCCGGTCCACGGCGGCGAGGGCGGCGTCGGCCCGGCCGGCCCGGCCGGTCGCCAGCTTCTGCACCTGCTCGTAGACGCCGAGGCCGAGCAGGTTGACCAGGATCTGCTGCCGGGTCGCCGGCTTGGCGTGCAGGAAGTCGGCGAACTGCCCCTGTGGCAGCAGCACGCAGCTGGTGAACTGCTCGTACGGCAGCCCGACCGCCTCCAGCACCGCCTCGTCCATCTCGGCCGGGGTGCCGGCGACCACCTCGCCGAGGTCCTCCGGGCTCATCCCGGTGTCCAGTTTGGTCACGTCGAAGCCGGGCGGCATCAGTTGCAGTCCGGCGTTGCCGGTCTTGACGTTGCCCCGGCTGTCCCGCCGGACCACCCGGGTGGCGACGTAGCGCGCGCCGGCCGACTCGAAGACCAGCCGGACCCGGGCCTCCACGGCGGACGGGGCGAGCGCGTTGGCGATGCCCCGGGCACCGCCCCAGCGCGGGACCGTGCCGTAGAGGGCGAAGCAGATCGCGTCGAGCACGCTGGACTTGCCCGAACCGGTCGGTCCGACCAGGGCGAAGAAGTCCGCGTCGGTGAAGTCGACGGTGGTGGCGTCCCGGAAGGCGGTGAAGCCGGCCAGGTCGAGCCGGAGTGGACGCACTATCTGGTCGCCTCCTCGTCAGTCACTGTCCGATCACCCTGTCGCGGGTCACTGTTTGGACGCCTCCTCGTAGAGCTCGTCGAAGAGTTCGCGTACCCCGTCGTCGGCCTGGCCCCGGCTGGTCAGGTAGTCGCCGAAGAGCTCCCGGGGGGAGCGCCCGGCCCGCTGGGCGGCCCGGGTCGCGCCGGCGTTCGGCAGCATCTCCGGGTCGATCCGCACCTCCAGGGCGCGGGGCAGCAGCTCCTGCACCTCCTCACGCAGCCCGGCCCGGGGGGCTTCCCGGACGAAGACCCGCAGCCAGGCCGTGGGGTCGTCGACCTTCGCGAGATCGGCGAGTGTTCCGCGTACGGTGCGCAGCGGCGCTCCGCCGGTGATCGGCACCTCGCGGACCCGGGCGGCCGTCCGGCTGGTCACCTCGACGATGCTGACCGAGGAGCGGTTCTCCTCCTCGCCGAAGTCGACCGCGAGCGGGCTGCCGCTGTAGCGGATGTGGCAGGGGCCGAGCACCTGCTGGGCCCGGTGCAGGTGGCCCAGTGCCACGTAGTGCGCGCCGCTCGGGAAGACCGTCGCCGGTACGGCGTAGTTGAGCACGGTGTGCGCCTCCCGCTCGCCGCCGCCGGTCCGGGCGCCCGCCACGGTCAGGTGCCCGGTGACCAGGTGCACCCGGTCCGGGGAGTCGAAGCCCTCGGTCAGCCGCCCGAGCACCCGCCCGACGTGGTCGGCGTACGTCTGCACCGCCTCGGCGGCGGTCAGCTCGTACATCTCGACGGCGCGGACCGCGTACCGCTGGGAGAGGAACGGCAGCGCGACCAGCCGCCACGCCTCGCCGTCGGCGGTGCTGCCGTCGATCACGTGCTCGGCCGGGTTGTCCCGGACGCTGCCGCGCAGCGACACCCCGGCGGCCTCGGCCCACGGCCGCAGCGCGTCCAGGGCGGGCCCGTTGTCGTGGTTGCCGCCGATCGCCACCACCTGGGCGCCGGTGCGGCGCAGCGCGGAGAGCGCCCGGGTGACCAGCCGGGTCGCCTCCGGGGTCGGTGCGGCGGTGTCGTAGAGGTCACCGGCGACGATCACCAGGTCCGGCGACTCGGCCTGGGCGACCTCCACCACCTGGGCGAGCGCGTCCCGGTGCTCGCTCGTCCGAGACTGTCCCTTGAGGACCTTCCCGACGTGCCAGTCGGAGGTGTGCAGGATCTTCACGGCCCACCGTCCGGTTGCTAGAAGGGGATGTCGTCGTCGGAGAGCGCCCCGGCCCGGGAGCCGACCACCGCGAACGGGTCGGCGGCCTGGGTGATCGAGCGCAGCGTGCCGGCCGGCGCGGCGCCGGCCTCGGAGACCCGGGTCGCCCAGGCCGGGAAGGGGAAGTCCAGGCAGAGCGGCACCGGGATGTCCGGCTGGTTGACGAACATGGTGCCGGGCTTGGCCAGCAGCGCCCGCTGCCGCTGCGCGGCGGGGAGGAAGCCGTACTCCGGGCGGGACGCTTCGGCCGGGTCGAGCCGGCCGACCACCCGGATCGCCGAGTTGGTGACGATCCGCCGCTCCACCTCGCTGGCGGTCTGCTGCGCCCCGATCAGGATCACCCCGAGCGAGCGGCCCCGCTCGGCGATGTCGAGCAGCACCTCCTTGATCGGCGACGAGCCCTCCCGGGGCGCGTACTTGTTCAGCTCGTCGAGGACGACGAAGAGCAGCGGCTTGGCGGTGCCGGCCTTCTCCTTCCGCTCGAACTCGGTCTTCAGGGTCACTCCCACCACGAACCGCTGCGCCCGGTCCGGCAGGTTGTGCAGGTCGACGACTGTCACCTGGGCGCTCTCGGCGGTGTTCACGCTGTGCGGGCGGCGGGTGGCGAGGTCGCCGCGGATGAGCCGGGCCAGGTCCTTCTTGCTGCCTATCAGGCGCCGGGCGAAGGCGTTGACCGTGCCCATGTTGACCGCGCTGCCGGCCCACTCCGACCGGGTCTCGTCGTCGGTGAGCTGCTCGACCACGTGGTCCACCAGGTCGGGGTAGGAGTGGATCCGCACCCCGTCGATGCTGACGCCACCGTCGGCGGGTTGGGCGTACCGGGCCAGGTGGGCGGCGACCGAGTGCACCACCATGGTGTATTGCTGGCGCTCGTCGTCCGCGTCGGCGAAGACGTAGGGGAGCAGCCGGTCGGCGCAGAACTCGGTGAGCGTCCAGTAGAAGCTGTCGACCCCGGCGAGCCGGCTGCTCACGTCGGGCGTGCCGGAGGAGTCCCCGGCCCGGGGCGGGGCGTAGACCCGTACGTCCGGGAAGGCACCGGCGGAAAGGCCGAGCTTCGCGTAGGTCTCCGTCGTGGCCTCGTCGAGCCGGCTGTTCGGGTGGTCGAGGAAGAGCAGGTCCTCGCCCTTGACGTTGAAGATCAGTGCCTTGGCGTTGACCGCGTCGCCGCCGAGCACCCCCGAGCGGAAGACCGAGTAGAGCAGGAAGGTCGCGAAGCTGGTCTTGGTGGCCACTCCGGAGATACCGGAGATGGAGACGTGCGCGCCCCGGCTGCCGTCCAGGAAGTCGGCGTTGAGAAAGACCGGCACGCCGTCCCGGCCGATCCCCATCGGCACCCGGCGCTCCATCCGGTCGAAGTGCAGCGCCGCCGACCGGGCCTCACCCTCGGCCCGGTGCACCACCGCGCCGGGGGAGGGCGGGACGTAGAGCTCCGGGTCCACCCGGGTGGTGGTGATCTCGGCCGCCTCCTGCACCATCGCCGGCAGGGTGCCGTCGGCGATCGCGAAGACGTCGGAGTCGAACTGCGCGCCCTCGTGCCGGGCCCGGACCTGGGTGACCACCCCGGCGATGGTGACCGGCTCACGGTCGGGCAGCTCGCGCCGGGTCACCACCACGTCGTCGAGCTGGAGGTAGCTGCCCGGGGTGACGGCCGTCCAGAACTGCAACGGGGTGGCGTCGGCGGTGCCGAGCACCCGGCCGACCTCGACGCCCGGACCGTCCGGCCGGCTCTCGGTCACCGGACCGACCCGGCGTGGTGGAGGATCAGATCACGACACACGAGTCGCATCCTGCCTCACTGATGCGACAGCGTGCCACGCGACGCGGCGGGACAGGTCGAGGAACGGCACACACTCGCGCGGTTCGTGGCGCAGGTGGCAGTACACGATTACTTTCCGCCACCGTAACCTGATCTTGGTGGGGCGATCCGCAGGGCTCACTACCTTGCTACGCCATGACGAGCTTCAATCCGCGGTCGTATCCGGACCGTCCGGCATCCTCCGCCCGGCGCCACCGCGGCGCCGCCTTCCTCTCCGCCCTGCTGTTGGCTGCCGGTGTCGGCGCCGCGTCCGGCGGCACGGTCGAGCCCGCTGCGGCGGCTGCCGAGCCAGGGCGGGTGCACGTCTCGGAGAGCTTCGACGGCGGCGGGCTGCCGGCCGGCTGGCGCGCGGTCGACGGCACCTGGCGGGTGCAGAACGGCCGGCTCCACGGCACCTCCACCGGCTCCAGCCAGAACAACAAGATCACCTTTGGTGCCTACCTCGAACACTTCCGGTTCGAGGCGACCGTACGCTTCGAGTCCGTGACTGCGAGTACCCGGTGGGCCGCGCTCGGCCTCGACGTGCCGGCGACCGGTGCGACCCCGTGGTGGATCGCCACCATGCGCAGCGGCACCACCGCGAGCAACGGCCTGGAGTTTGCCGAACGCACCACCGGAAACGCCTGGAACGTGACGGAGACCGCCGCCGCGCCGAGTGCCGCCGGCACCGGGCGCGACGTCCGGGTCGCCGTGGAGGTGCACGGCGGCCAGGCCCGGTGGTTCTTCGAGGGCCGGGAACTGCTGCGGACCGGCAGCCTGCGCCGCTCCGGCACCGCCGGACAGGCGCTCTTCGTCAACGGCGCCACCGTCTCCTTCGACGACGTCCGGATCACCGAGCTGGCGCCGAACGCCCTGATCCGCCCGCCGGGCAGCCCGCTCACCGTGATCGCGCACCGGGGTGCCTCGGCGGTCGCCCCGGAGAACACCCTGGTCGCCCAGGAGATCGCCCGCCGGGGTGGGGCGGACTGGATCGAGAACGACGTGCAGCCGAGCAGCGACGGCGTGCCGTTCGTGCTGCACGACTCGACCGTCGACCGCACCACCGACGGCACCGGCGCGATCCGCTCGCTGACCAGCGCCCGACTCAGGACGCTGGACGCCGGCTCCTGGTTCGCGCCGCACTACGCCGGGATACGGATGCCGACTCTCGCCGAGCAGCTGGCGGACCTGCGTACCCGGGGCGGCCGGCTGCTGCTGGAGATCAAGGGCGCGCACAGCCGGTCCGAGGTGGCCCGGATCGTCTCGGTCGTCCGGGAGCAGCAGATGACCGACCGGGTACTGGTGCAGAGCTTCGAGGTCGACGTGCTCCGCCACACCCGGGACCTCGCCCCCGAGCTGCCGCTCGGCCTGCTCCGCAGCACCCTCGACGCCGACCCGGTGGGGATCTCCGCCGAGCTCGGGCTGGCCACCTACAACCCCTCGTCGGCCGCGCTGCTGGGCCGGCCGGCGATCGTCGGCGACCTGCACCGCGCGGGGGTCGCCACGATGGTCTGGACCGTCGACAGCCCCGCCACCTGGCGCCAGCTCGACGACCTCGGCGTCGACGGGATCATCACCAACCGCCCCGCCGAACTCGTCGGCTGGAACGCCGCCCAGGGCTGAAAGGAAGGGCCCCCGCTTATCGCTTTCTGTTGTAGCGGGGGCCCTTCCTTGCACCTCAGCGGGTGTAGCGGAGCAGGAGTTCGTCGGCGGCGGCGAGGACGTGCCGCAGTGCCATCCCGCGCGGCCCGGTGGTCTCCCCGGCGGTGATCCGGCCGGCGCCCGGACCGGTGAGCATCGGCGCCACCGTCAGGCAGACCTCGTCGACCAGGTCGGCGGCGGTCAGCGAGCCGAAGAGGTGCGGCCCGCCCTCGCAGAGCAGTTGCCGGTGACCCCGGCGGTGCAGCTCGGTCAGGCCGGCGGCGAGGTCGACCTGCTCCTCGCCGCAGCGGAGCAGGTCGGCGACGTCGGCGAGTCCCGGCGGCGCGTCGGCCCGCTGGTGGGTGAGCACCACGGGGCGGACCGGGGCGTCGGTGAAGGCCGCCGAGGAGGGGTCGAGGTTCAGCGCCCGGGAGACCACGACCAGGGTGGGGTAGTCGGCCAGCCCGTGCTCGCGGCGCCAGGCCCGCCGCCGCTCGTCAAGGCGTACCGCCCGGTAGCCCTCGTTGCGCAGCGTGCCGGCGCCGACCAGCAGCGCGTCGCAGACCATCCGCAGCAGTCCGAAGACGCGCTTGTCCGGCCTGCTGGAGAGGCCGGCGGAGTGGCCGTCCAGCTCCACCGCGCCGTCGATGCTGGCGACGAAGTTCGTTCGCAGGTGTGGCCGGTCGGTGCGAGGATAGAGGGTGATCAGTGCCGAGTCATCCAGGGCGGCCGTCGCCGGCCCGGGCCACACCCGGGTTATTCCGACATTACCGCTCATTCGCTCGCCGGACCGGTGACCGGAGGGACGGGTGCGGGGGTACGGTGCTGGCAGTCGCACCAGTTGCGGCCCCGGCAGTGGTCGTGCCTGTTGTCCCGGCAGGCTCGGCAGATCATGCCGGTAAGCCTATGCCGAGAGGGTGGGAGACGATGCGCCGTCAGATCTTCCAGCTCAAGGTGTCGCTCGCCGACGTCACGCCGCCGGTCTGGCGGCGCGTGCTGGTGCCGGGCGGTTACACCCTGGACCGGGTGCACCGGGTGTTCCAGTCCGTACTGGGCTGGCAGAACTGCCACCTGCACTCGTTCGACATCGACGGGGTGCAGTACGGCGTGCCGGATCCGGAGGGAGAGCTGACGCTCCGCGACGAGTTGGACACCCGGCTCGACGCGGTGGCGACCAAGGGCGGCCGTTTCCTCTACACCTACGACTTCGGCGACTGGTGGGAGCATGACGTGACCGTCGAGGACGTCTTCGGCGCCGACCCCGACGAGCGCTATCCGGTCTGCTCGGCGGGTGCGGGTGCGTGCCCGCCCGAGGACGTGGGCGGGCCGTTCGGCTACCGGCAGTTCCTGGTCGCGGTCGCCGACCCGGACCATCCGGAGCACGATTCGCTGCGGAGCTGGCTCGGCCGGCCCTTCGACCCGGCGGCCTTCGATCCGGGCCGGGCGAGCACCCTCGCACGCTGGCTGAGCTGACCCGTCCCCCGGGCGGGACCTGCGACACGTCGCCGTGCCCGTTACCTCAGTGATAACGCCCGCTTTGCCTGGTGAGTGCCCCAGCGCCGACGGTAACGAAATGGGAACGCTCCCAGCGGCCCATTGACACCCCCGAAACGCGCCGGCAATCTCATGGGAGCGCTCCCGGCGGTTTGTGCCCTTAGCCACATCGGCAACGAACTGCGCCGTCAGGCACACCCACCACCGGAGCACCACCACCGACACACGAATTCCAGCCACCACAACACGAGTTACCCACCTGAGAGGGGTCAGGGATGAGCGTCATCAGGCGCCGGCTCCGCACTGCTGCGGTCGCCGCGCTCGCCGCGGGCGTGGCTCTCGGCAGCGCGGCCTGTAGCAAGAGCAGCGACGGGGGGTCCAGCGGCGAGGGCGGAGAGGTCAAGCTGGTCCTGCAGACCTTCCAGAACTTCGGCTACGACCAGGCCATCAAGGACTTCGAGGCGGCCAACCCGAACATCAAGGTCGAGCACCAGAAGATGGGCGAACTGCGCGACTTCCAGCCGAAGCTCGTGCAGTGGCTCGCCGCGGGCAGCGGCGCCGGCGACGTGGTCGGGCTGGAAGAGGGCGTGCTCCTGCAGTACGTGCAGAACCACGACAAGTTCGCCAACCTGCTCGAGCTCGGGGCGGACGAGCTGAAGTCGAACTGGCCGGAGTGGAAGTGGAACAACGCCATGACTCCGGACGGCAAGAAGCTGATCGCGCTCGGCACCGACGTGGGCGGCCTGGCCATGTGCTACCGCAAGGACCTGTTCGAGCAGGCCGGTCTGCCGACCGACCGCGAGGAGGTCTCCAAGCGGATCAGCACCTGGGAGGACTACATCGCGCTGGGTCGCGAGTTCAAGGCCAACGGCAAGGCCAAGGCCGCCTGGCTGGACAGCGGGACCAGCCTGATGCAGCCGCGCGTCATGCAGAACTCCGAGACCTTCTTCTTCGACAAGGAGAACAAGTTCATCGGCGACAGCAACCCGGTCGTCAAGGAGACCTGGGACATGGGCCTCCAGATGGCCGCCGAGGGCCTGACCGCCAAGGCGCAGCGCTGGAGCGCCGACTGGGACGCCGCCTTCAAGAACTCGGCGTTCGCCACCATCCCGTGCCCGGCGTGGATGACCGAGGGCGTCATCGCCCCGAAGTCCGGCCCGGCCAACTCCGGCAAGTGGGACATCGCCACGATCCCCGGCGGTGGCGGTAACTGGGGCGGCTCCTACCTCGCCGTCCCGGCCCAGAGCAAGCACCCGAAGGAGGCATTCGCGCTGGCCAAGTACCTGACCAGCAAGGAGGGCCACCTGGCGGCGTTCACGGAGGCCGGCGCGATGCCGTCGAGCATCGCCGGCATCGAGGACCCCGCCTTCAAGGACAAGAAGAGCGAGTACTTCAGCGGGGCCCCGACCGGCCAGATCTTCGGCGAGAGCGTCAAGAACATGAAGCCGGTCTTCCTCGGCGCCAAGCACCAGCAGGTCTGGGAGACCATCGTCGAGCCGCAGATGCAGGCGGCCGAACGTGGCCAGCTCAGCTCGGACGCGGCCTGGCAGAAGGCGATGGATGAGGCCAAGAAGGCCACCAGCTGAGTCGATGGTGACCTGCCGGCCCACGGGTGAGGCTCTGCCCGCGGGCCGGCGGTGGTGCCCACACCCGTTCGGGGTGTGGGCACCACCGCGAGGTCACGCGCCGCTCCCTCCCCGGAAGGACCCGCAATGAGCTCTGCTGTCGGCGCGGCACCCAGGCACGCTGCCGCGCCACCCCCGGCCCCCGCTCCCGATGACCGCCGACGGTCCTACCGCCTCGGTCGCTGGGACATCAAGTACTCCCCCTACCTCTACGTCGCCCCGTTCTTCCTCCTCTTCGGGGCCTTCGGCCTCTTCCCGGTGCTCTACACCGTCTACGTCTCGTTCTTCGAGTACGACCTGCTCAGCGACACCAAGGAGTTCGTCGGCCTGGAGAACTACCGGGTGGTACTGGACGACGCGCAGTTCTGGAACGCCGTCTACAACACCGTCGGCATGTTCGTGGTCAGTACGGTGCCGCAGCTCATCGTCGCGCTGATGATCGCCAACCTGCTCAACCGGCAGATGCGGGGCCGGACCCTCTTCCGGATGGGAATCCTCATCCCCAATATCACCTCGGTCGCGGCCGTCGGCATCATCTTCGGGCTGATCTTCGCCGACCGGTACGGTCTGGTGAACTGGCTGCTCGGCACCGTCGGCGTCGACCCGATCGCCTGGCGGGACAGCCGCTTCGCCTCCTGGTTCGCGGTCGCCTTCATGGTCGACTGGCGATGGACCGGCTACAACGCGTTGATCTACCTCGGTGCCATGCAGGCGATTCCGAAGGACCTCTACGAGTCGGCGGCCCTGGACGGCGCCTCCGCCTGGCGGCAGTTCTGGAAGATCACCGTGCCGCTGATCCGGCCGACCATCCTCTTCACGATCATCATCTCCACCATCGGCGGCCTCCAGCTCTTCACCGAGCCCCTGATGTACGGCTACGGTCTGATCCGGGGCGGCGCGGCGAACGAGTTCCAGACGCTGGCGATGTACATCTACGAGCGGACCTTCACCGGCAACTTCGAGTACGGATCCGGCGCCGCGATGTCCTGGCTGCTCTTCCTTATGATCATTGTCTTCGCGGTGATCAACTTTGCGCTGGTCCGCCGCTCGGTGAAGGGGGAGCAGAAGTGACCACCATGCAGACCCTGCCCCGGACGGTCGCACCGGCACCGCCCGCCCGCCGCCGTCGCCGCGGCATGCCCGGCGCCCGGCTCTGGCAGGCCAGCCCGTTGACCTACCTCGCGCTGGTCATCGGCTGCGTACTCTCGATCTTTCCGATCCTCTGGTCGTTCATCATCGCCTCCCGGGACAACAGCGCGGTCTACGAGATGCCGCCGACCCCGGGCGGGCAGCTCTTCAGCAACATCGACCGGATGCTCGCCAACGAGGACGCCGCGTTCATCTACGGCCTGGTCAACTCGTTCGTGGTCTCGACGGTGGTCACCATCTCGGTGATCTTCTTCTCCACGCTGGCCGGCTTCGCCTTCGCGAAGCTGCGCTTCCGGGGCAGGAACGCCCTGCTACTGGTGATCATCCTCACCATGATGGTCCCGACCCAGCTCGGCATCATCCCGCTCTACCTGATGATGGTGGAGCTGGGCTGGACCGGCACCCTCCAGGCGGTCATCGTGCCATTCCTGGTGCAGGGCTTCGGGGTCTTCATGATGCGCCAGTACGCGATGGGTGCGGTCAGCGACGAGCTGATCGAGGCGGCCAGGCTCGACGGCTGCTCCACCTGGCGGGTCTACTGGAACGTCGTGCTGCCGGCGCTGCGCCCGGCCGCGGCAGTACTCGGCCTGCTGACCTTCATGCAGACCTGGAACGAGTTCCTCTGGCCCTTCGTCGTGCTCACTCCCGACACGCCGACCGTGCAGTACTCGTTGAAGATCCTTTCGTCCGGCCCGTACCAGACGGATTATGTAGCCCTGTTCGCCGGCACCGCGCTGGCGACCCTGCCGCTGCTGATCGTGTTCATCATCTTCGGCCGCCAGATCATCGGCGGCATCATGGAAGGCGCCGTCAAGTCGTGAGCAACCCTGCGAGCCCACACTCCACCCAACTGCTCGAGCAGGGCGAAGGCGTGGCCTTCCCGCCCGGCTTCGTCTGGGGCGCGGCCACCGCGGCATACCAGATCGAGGGGGCGGTGCACGAGGGCGGTCGAAGCGCATCGATCTGGGACACCTTCAGTCACACCCCGGGCAGGGTCCTGCAGGGGCACACCGGCGACGTCGCCTGCGACCACTACCACCGGTATCGCGACGACGTGAAGCTGATGGCCGAGCTGGGGCTGGAGGCGTACCGGCTGTCGGTGGCGTGGCCCCGCATCCAGCCCGACGGGCACGGGCCGGGCAACCCCGCCGGGTTGGACTTCTACCGGTCCCTGGTCGACGAGCTGCTGGAGCACGGCATCGAGCCGTGGATCACCCTCTACCACTGGGACCTGCCGCAGGCGATCGAGGACGCCGGCGGCTGGCCGAACCGGGACACCGCCGCCCGGTTCGCCGAGTATGCGGAGCTGACCGTCGCCGCCCTCGGCGACCGGGTCCGGCACTGGATCACCCTGAACGAGCCGTGGTGCTCCGCCTTCCTCGGCTACGGCTCCGGGGTGCACGCACCCGGCCGTACCAATCCGGGCGAGGCGGTTCGGGCGGCGCACCACCTGATGCTCGGACACGGCCTGGCCACCCGGGCCATCCGGGCGGCCAGGCCCGACGCCGAGGTCGGGGTCACCCTCAACCTGTACGCGGTCTCCCCGCAGACCCCCTCGGAGGGTGACGCGGACGCGGCGCGCCGGATCGACGGGCTGGCCAACCGGATCTTCCTGGACCCGGTGCTGCGGGGCAGCTACCCGGCGGACGTGGTCGCCGACCTCGCGCCGGTGAGCGACTTCGGCCACGTCCAGGACGGTGACCTGGAGACCATCGCCACCCCGATGTCGTTCCTCGGCATCAACTACTACAGCCGGCACGTGGTCGCGGCTCCGATCGAGGGTGTCGAGCCGGAGCCGTACTGGCGGGCCCAGTCGAGCTGGCCCGGCAGCGAGCAGGTCCGGTTCGTCACCCGTGGGGTGCCGGTGACCGACATGAACTGGGAGATCGACGCGCCCGGGCTCACCGAGACCCTGGAGCGGGTGCACCGGGACTACCCCGAGCTTCCGCTCTACATCACCGAGAACGGCTCCGCCTTCGTCGACGAGGTGGTGGACGGCCGGGTCGACGACACCGGCCGGCGGGACTACTTCGACGCACACCTGCGGGCCTGCCTGTCCGCGATCGCCTCCGGTGTGCCGCTCCGGGGCTATTTCGCCTGGTCGCTGCTTGACAACTACGAGTGGGCGTGGGGCTACACCAAGCGCTTCGGCATGATCTACGTCGACTACGAGAGCCAGCGCCGGATTCCCAAGGCGAGCGCCCGCTGGTACGCCGACGTGATCCGACGTAACGGTTTGGCCGCACAATAGGCGTGGTCAAGCAGTATTGGGGGTGTCCGGCGCCGACCCGCACGCGGTCGGCGCCGGACACCCGACGTCGGAGGGACAGACGATGACAACCCAGCGCACCCGCTCGCTCGGGCGGCCCACCCTGGATGCGGTCGCCGCCCGCGCCGGAGTGGGGCGAGGCACGGTGTCCCGCGTCGTCAACGGCTCGCCCCAGGTGAGTCCGGAGGCCCGGGCGGCGGTGCAGCGCGCCATCGCCGAACTGGGCTACGTGCCCAACCGGGCGGCCCGGGCCCTGGTCACCCAGCGGACCGACTCGGTGGCCCTGGTGGTCTCCGAGTCGGAGGAGCGGGTCTTCGGCGAGCCGTTCTTCGCCGGCATCGTGCGGGGGATCAGCTCCGCGCTGCTGGAGACCCCGATGCAGCTCTGGCTGGCGATGGCGCAGTCACCGGCCGAGCGGGAGCGGGTCGAGCACCACCTGACCAATCAGCACGTGGACGGCGTACTCCTGCTCTCGCTGCACGACGCCGACCCGCTGCCGACCCTGCTGGAGCAGCGCGGGCTGCCGACCGTGCTCGGCGGGCGGCCGGCCCGGATGCTCGGCAACCCGGCGGGGGCGTACTTCGTCGACGTGGACAACGCAGGTGGCGCCCGGCAGGCCGTGGAGCACCTCGTCGGCCAGGGCCGCAAGCGGGTGGCGACGATCGCCGGCCCGCAGGACATGGGCGTCGGCGTCGCCCGGCTGACCGGCTACCAGGACGCGGTACGCGACAGCGGCGGGTACGTCAGCGACGGCATGATCGCGTACGGCGACTTCAGCGAGACCAGCGGCGCGGCGGCGATGCGGCGGCTGCTGGACAGCTGCCCGGAGCTGGACGCGGTCTTCGTCGCCTCCGACCTGATGGCCTGCGGCGCGCTGCGGGCGCTCCGGGAGGCGGGCCGGCGGATCCCGGAGGACGTCGCGGTGGTCGGCTTCGAGGACGCCCCGATCGCCCGGCAGACCGAGCCGCCGCTGACCACTGTCTTCCAGCCGATGGAGGAGATGGGCCGGCAGATGGCCCGGCTGCTCGTCTCGCGGATCCGCCGGGAGGAGCGGGAGGTGCCCTACGTGCTGCTCGACACCCACCTGGTGCACCGCACCTCCGCCTGAGGCCCGCCCCGTCCGCACGCGGCGTTCAGTCGCCCGTCCAACGCCGCAGCTCACGTCGGGCCAGCGCGGCCCGATGCACCTCGTCCGGGCCGTCCGCCAGACGCAGGGTCCGGGCCCCGGCCCAGAGCGCGGCGAGCGGGGTGTCCTGGCTGACGCCGGCCCCGCCGTACGCCTGGATCGCCTTGTCGAGCACCCACTCGGCCATCGCCGGAGTCACGATCTTGATCGCCTGGATCTCGGCGTGCGCGCCCCGGTTGCCGACCGTGTCCATCAGCCAGGCCGTCTTCAGCACCAGCAGCCGGGCCTGCTCGATCCGGACCCGGGACTCGGCGATCCAGTCCTGCACCACGCCCTGCTCGGCCAGGGGCCTGCCGAAGGCGACCCGGTCGGCGACGCGCCGGCAGAGGAGTTCGAGGGCGCGCTCGGCCATCCCGACCAGGCGCATGCAGTGGTGGATCCGGCCCGGACCGAGCCGGGCCTGCGCGATGGCGAAGCCGTCACCGGGCGCGCCGATCAGGTGGTCCGCCGGCACCCGTACGTCGTCGAAACTCACCTCGGCGTGGCCACCGTGCGCCCCGTCCGAGTAGCCGAAGACGGTCAGCCCCCGGTGCACCGTCACCCCCGGGGTGTCCCGGGGCACCAGCACCATGCTCTGCTGCCGGTGCCGGGGCGCATCCGGGTCGGTCTTGCCCATCACGACGAAGATCCCGCAGCGCGGATCCATCGCCCCGGTCGACCACCACTTCCGTCCGGTGATCACGTAGTCGTCGCCGTCGGCGACGATCCGGGTGGCGATGTTCGTCGCGTCCGAGGAGGCGACCTCCGGCTCGGTCATGCAGAACGCCGAGCGCAGCTCGCCGTCGAGCAGCGGGCGCAGCCAGCGCTCCCGTTGGGCCGGGCTGCCGAAGTCGACGAGCAGCTCCATGTTGCCGGTGTCCGGGGCGGCGCAGTTGAGCGCCTCCGGCGCCAGGTGCGGGCTGCGTCCGGTCAGCTCGGCCAGCGGGGCGTACTGGAGGTTGGTGAGCCCGGCACCGTACTCCGGATCCGGCAGGAAGAGGTTCCACAGGCCGCGCCGGCGGGCCTCGGCCTTGAGCTCGTCGAGGATGGGCGGCCGGCTCCACGGCCCGGCGCCGGTCGCCGGGTCGGGCGGAGCCTGCGCGGCGGCGGCGACCTGCTCGGCGAAGACCGCCTCGGCCGGCAGGATCCGGTCGGTCAGGAAGTCGTGCAACGCCTCGTGCAGCTCGGCGGTGCGCGCGTCGAAGCCGAAGTCCATCGGTGCTCCTCGGTAGTCCGGCCGGGTCGGCACCCGTCGGGCGGGTCGCTGGCCGTCGGGCCGGTCGGTGGTGTTGAGGCAGGTCGGGGGCGTTGGGGCAGGTCGGGGGGCGTTGGGGCCGGTCGGTGGTGTTGAGGCCGGTCGGCACCCGTCGGGTCCGTGGCACCCGTCGGGTCGGGTCAGGTCAGTGCCGGCCGAGCGCGGCCAGGCCCTGCGCGACCAGTGGGTCGACGAGAGCGCCGATCCGGTCGAACCCCTCGCCGACGGTCTGCCCGAGGGTGTGCCGATAGTGGATGCCCTCGCAGATGACGGCGAGCTTGAAGCAGCCGAGCGCCACGTGCCAGTCCAGCGGGCCGACGTCGACATCGCTGCGCTCGGCGTACCGGTCGATCAGTTCGGCGGCGGCCGGGAAGCCGGCCCGCGGCCCGAGCCCGTCGGCGACCGGGTTGCCGGCCGCCGCGTCGGAGTCGCCGAGCACCTCCCAGTAGGTCACCAGCAGGCCGAGGTCGGCGAGCGGATCGCCGAGGGTGGCCATCTCCCAGTCGAGTACCGCCCGGACCCCCACCGCCTCCGCCTCCGCCTCCGCCTCCGGCCCGGATCCCGGTGTGCCCGCGGCCGCGCGGCATGAGATGGTCGTGGTGGTGTCGCCCTGGCACCCGGCGACCAGGTTGTCCAGCCGGTAGTCGCCGTGCACGATCCGCCCGGCGTTCGCGCCCTCCGGCGCGGTCGCGGCGAGCCGGTCGCGCAGCTCGTCGATGCCGGGCAGCGGCCGGCTGCGGGACCGGTCGAGCTGCCCGCCCCAGCGGCGGACCTGCCGGGCCAGGAAGCCCTCCGGCCGGCCGAAGTCGGCCAGGCCGACGGCCGCGGGGTCCACGCCGTGCAGCGTCGCCAGCACATCCATCATCGCCAGGGCGAGCTGCCGGCGCTGGGCCGGCGTCAGCGCGTCGGTCTGGCTGCGGTTGCGGTAGACCACCCCGGGGACGCGTTCCATCAGGTAGAACGGCGCTCCGAGGACCGCCTCGTCGGCGCAGTGCAGCAGGGTGGTGGGCGCCGGCACCCCGGTCGGGGCCAGCGCCGAGATCACCCGGAACTCCCGGCCCATGTCGTGCGCGGTGGCCAGCACGTGCCCCAGCGGCGGGCGACGGAGCACGAACTCGTGCTCTCCGGCGCGGACCAGGTAGGTGAGGTTGGAGCGGCCACCGGCGAAGAGCTCCGCCCGGAGCGGGCCGGTCAGCAGCTCGGGCCGGTGCGCCGCGAGATGCTCGGTCAGCCGGTCGAGGTCGAGCCCGGACGGTGACCTGGCGGGGGGTTCCGGCCGGACGGCGGTGGCCGGCGGATCGGTCATCCGGACAGTTGATGGCATCTGGGCCGTCCAGTCAAGCCCCGCCGGCCCGCTGCGGCACGGTCGCCCGTCCGCGAGACGCGGATCGGCCCGCCGGCTGACGCGGGGGACGGTGAGCACCCTGCGTCTTCTGGGTGAACACGGGTCGTTGCTGCCGGGACATGCCACGGCAACAGGGGCGAAATGGTCATAGGGCAGCCTGGTTGACAGCTCGCCGGCGGAACGCGCGCCGGTCCGCCGACGGAGGGGACGGACATGTTGCTGAGGGTTCGGGTGACCCTGCCGGATCGACCCGGAACGCTCGGTCAGGTCGCTCGTACGCTGGGCGTCGCAGGTGCCGACATCGTTCAGGTCGTGGTGCTGGAGCGGCTGGGCGGCCGGGCCGTGGACGATTTCACGGTGGTCTGGCCCGGCGCATCCCGGGTCGACCGGCTCTGCGCCGGCCTCGGTGCCATCCCGGGGGTACGGGTCAACGGCATGTGGCGGGCGATCGGCGCGCCGAACGGCGGCGGGCAGGACGCGGAGCTGCTCGCCCAGATCGCCGCGAACCCGACGGACGGGCTGGCCACGCTGGTCGACGCGGTACCCGGCCTGCTCGCCGCCGACTGGGCCGCCGCGGCCGTGGTGCCGGCGGACTGGGCGGCCCGCACCGGCATGGGCGCGGGAACGGTCCGCGGCAGCGGCGCGCCGGCGGTGGCGTACGCGAGCTGGCGGGCGCCGAGCCCGCTCCACCTTCCCGAGGTGACCCCGTTGCGGGCCCGGTCGTTGAACGGCCCGGCGGGGACCCACTACGCGGTCGCCCCGTTCGGCCGGGCCGGGCTGGTGCTGATGCTGGCCCGGGTCGACGGCGACGGGCTGACGGCGGCCGGCTTCCACGTCACCGAGGTGGATCGGATCGCCCAACTGGTCCGGGCGGCCGCCACCATCCTCGGTGACCGGCTCGACCTGGTCAGCGCGCCACCGGCGGCGCCGGAGCAGGTCGACGCAGCGGAGGCGGCGCCCCCGCCGGCCGCACCGGCCGCGCCAACGCCCGGTCCGGGTGGCGCGGCGGGGATGACGGCGATGACCTCCGGATCCGCCGTGGCGCCGGTCCGCCCCGCCGCGGCCGCTCCGGCGGTCGGGCGGCTGCCGGCCATCACGGGCCGACACGGCTGAACGTTACAGCGGCACGACTGAGCGTTATGGCCAGGGCGGCTGAACGGTCACGAGGCGGGGCGGCTGAACGGTCACGAGGCGGGGCGGCTGAACGGTCACGAGGCGGGGCGGCTGAACGGTCACGAGGCGGGGCGGCTGAACGGTCACGAGGCGGGGCGGCTGAACGGTCACGAGGCGGGGCGGCTGAGTGAGCGTGACCTGTCACGGCAGAGCAACCGACGGGTAACAGCGAGCGGGCAGGCTGGATCCGGGAAGGAGTGCAGATGACACTGTGGCGGATCAGAGCGACGGTGGCCGACCGGCCGGGATTCCTCTCCGTACTCACGGCGAGTCTCGCGCTGCGCGGCGTCAACATCCTCACCGTGCAGGTGCACACCACCGAGGCGGGGGCGGTCGACGACTTCCTGGTCGACGCGCCGGCCGAGTTGACCGCCGATGACCTGGTCGCGGCGGTGGAACGCGGACGCGGCCGGAACTGCTGGGTGACCCGCAGCGAGGCGCAGGGGCTGGCCGACCAGCCGACCCGGGTGCTCGGCCTGGCGAGCCGGCTGGTCCGGGACCCGGATGCCCTCGGTGAGTCGCTGCGCAGCCTGCTCAGCGCCGACTCCGTCACCTGGCGGCCGGTCTCCGGCGCGCCGGGGCCGGAGCACGGTGCCGGGGCGATGCGGCTGCCCGACCCGCACGGCGGTTGCTTCGAGGTGTTCCGGGCCGCCCCGAGCTTCACCCCGGCCGAGTACGCCCGCGCCCAGGCGCTGGTGGATCTGGCCGGCGCGGCCGTGCGGCAGGCCGCCGAGCGGGTGACGCTGGTGCTCCCCGACGGTGCCGAGTTGGCCGTTCGCCCGGCGACCCCCGACGACCTGCCCGGTGTGGCGGCGATGCACGCACGCTGCTCGGCGCGGAGCCTGCACCGGCGTTACCCGGCGCTGGGGCGGCCGACGGCCGACCGGCTGCGCCGGCTGCTGTCCCCGGCGCAGGGGGTCACGCTGCTGGCGCTGAGCGACGAGACCGGGGGCGGCCGGCCCGAGCAGGTGGTGGCGACGGCGACGCTTACCGCCGAGGGTCTGCTCGCCGAGCTGGCCCTGCTGGTGGAGGACGGCTGGCAGCGCCGTGGCCTCGGCGGTGCGCTGCTGCGCCGGCTCGTCTCGTACGGCACCCGGGCCGGCTACGCCGCGCTGCTGGCGCACACCTCCGCCGACAACGTGGCGATGCTGCGGATCCTGGACCGGATGTACCGGCCGGGCGCTGTCGACCGCGACGGCAACCTGGTGACCCTGACGATGCCGCTGGCCGACCCGCGGGTCACGTCGCGGCAGCGTGGTCTGCCGACGCCCGCCACCGAGACTCCCGCCGCCGTCGCCGAGGCGTAGCGGCGCGGGCAGAGACCCAGCGGCCCGGTCCTGGTTCGGGACCGGGCCGCCGGAACCGCCTGACTGGGGCGAGATGGGGTCCCTCCGGTAGGACGGCCGGAGGGACCCCTTTCCGGCTCGGCCCGCCGTCGCGCGCGGTCGGGCGGGTCAGCCCGGGTAGCCGGGCGGGTCAGGTCGCCGGGTAGCTGTTGTAGTCGGGGAAGTTGCCGTACAGGCGCGGGGCCGAGGGGCTGACGGTGACCGCATGCACCAGCAGGTCGCCGCCGACGAAGGCGCCCTTCCAGGAGGCGCCCCGGCCGCCGAAGGGCTCCGCCCGGTCGCCCCGCGAGCGGGGGCGGTTGATGCCGACCTTGAAGGCCTGGAGGTCGACCGCGAGCTTGGCAGCCTCTTCCTCGTCGTCGCAGGCGAGGCTGGCCACCAGCGCGCCGTTGCTGGCGTTCATCGCCGCCAGCAGCTCGTCGGGGGTGTCCACCACCACGATGGTGTCGACCGGGCCGAACGGCTCGGCGTGCATCAGCCGGGACCGGCCCGGCGGCGCCAGCAGCACCGACGGCGCCACGTACGCCGAGGTGTCCTGCCCGGGGAGAAAGGGCGCACGGTCCAGTTTGCCCCGGTAGAGCGGTACGGCACCGCCCCGGACCGCCTCCTCGACCTTGCGGCGCAACTCGTCGGCCTTTGCGGCGCTGATCAGCGGGCCGAAGTCGAGTTCGGGCAGTGGATCACCCTGGGACCAGTCCTCGTCGACGGCGAGCGGGTGCCCGAACCGGACCGACCGGACCACCGGCAGGTACGTGTCGAGGAACTGGTCGACCAGGTCCCGCTGCACCACGAAGCGCGGGTACGCGGTACAGCGCTGCTTACCGTACTCGAAGCCCTTCTTCAGGTGCGCGGCGAGGCTCTCCCATTGGGAGAAGTCCCAGATGCCCCAGGCGTTCAGCCCTTCCTGTTCGATCATGTGCCGCTTGTCGGTGTCGAGCAGGGCGGCTGCCACCTTGCCGCCGTTGGAGCGACCGCCGACGAAGGCCACTGCACCGATCTCCGGCGCCCGGACCAGCACCTCGGAGAGTTCCTCGCCGCCGCCGCTGAGCAGGGTGGCGGGCAGCCCGGCGCGGCGCATCAGCGCGTGCGCGACGGTGAGGCAGACCGCACCGCCCTGCGACGGGGTCTTGGCGATCACCGCGTTGCCGGCGAGCAGCTGCACCAGTTCGGCGTGGACCAGCACGCTCATCGGGTAGTTCCAGCTCGCGATGTTGCTGACCGGGCCGGCCAGCGGCTCGCGGCCGTCGGCGAGCATCCGGTCGATCTCCTCGACGTACCACCGGACGCCGTCCAGGGCCCGGTCGACGTCGGCGCAGGCCAGCCGCCAGGGCTTGCCGATCTCCCAGACCAGCAGCAGGGCCAGCAGGTCGCGGTGCCGGCTCAGCTCGTCGAGCGCGTCGCCGACCCGGACCTTCCGCGCGGCCAGCGGGAGGTCGGCCCAGTCGCGGTGCTGCTCGGTGGCGAACCCGACGGCGGCCCTGGCCGCGTCCGCGTCCACCCGGGCCAGGTTGACCAGCACGGTGTTGTCCACCGGGGTACGCACCGGGGTGGGCGTGCCGACCGACTGCCAGGCGCCGGTCATCAGGTTGCGCAGGGTGACGGTCCCGCCGGGACCGTCGAGATCGAAGGCTTCGGGGGTGGCCTGCACCGCGCGGGCCAGAATCTCCGGCCAGGCGGTGCCGTCGGCAAGGCGCAGTGCCATCGCTGTCTCCCAGAGGTTGGCGGCCGCTGCGGCGCCGGTGTCCGAGGCTCGAGCGGCCGGGAACGAGCAGCGTGCGGCGGCGTCGATGGCACCGCTGAGCTGGGCGTACTGTCTCCCGGCCCGTTCGGCGGCGGCAACCGTACGCTCGTATCCCAGGACGTCCGTTCCGCCAGTTGCCCCCGCGATGCCGGCTACTGACTCGTCACTCACTGCTCCGAGCTGGGCAGATGCGGGAAGGTGATCGATGGCGGTAGATGGTGTGAGTCGCGTCAACCTAGCGGAAAGGCGTTCCTCGAGGTGATCCGTCGTGCCCGCTCCCGCCCGGCGGTCCCGCCGTCGCCGGTTTGGGTCCTTCACAAACCGGCAATGGCGCAGTTACATTGTTGGCTATCCATGGGAGCGCTCCCGGGGCTCCGATGGATCAGATCCGCAGACCACCGAGAGCAGCGCCAGCGCCAACGCACCGCAGACCGCAGTAGCCCCCGCACCCGCGTCGTGCCCCGCGCAGGGAGAGGGGCGGATGCGCCCACATCCGCCCCTCGTGTCCTCCGCTACGCGTCGCCGCGCGCGGCTCCACGGACAGGAGCAATTCTAGTGCGCGACCGCAGCACCCCGGCCCGGCCGAACGGGCAACGTCCCCGGCCCGGTCCCCGGCCGAAACCAGGCGCCCGGCAACGCCTCAACGGCCGGCAGCGACCCGACGGCCGGCAGCGGCCCGACCGCGGCCAGCGGCCGGGCCGCTGGTACCTCCGGGCGGTGACCGCCGGTACCTCGGCACTGACCGCCGCCGCACTGATGCTCACCAACCTCACCCCGGCCACCGCAGCGCCACCCGCCGCAGCGCCGGCGGCAGTCACCGCGGCGGCCCCATGGGCAGCCGGCGCGGCCCCCGGAGCCGGATCGGCGCCGGCCCCGGTCGCCGCGCCGGCCTTCAACTACGCCGAGGCGCTGCAGAAGTCGCTCTTCTTCTACGAGGCGCAGCAGTCCGGCCCGCTGCCCGCCTGGAACCGGGTCTCCTGGCGAGGCGACTCCGCGCTGACCGACGGCTCCGGCGTCGGGCTGGATCTCACCGGCGGTTGGTACGACGCCGGTGACCACGTCAAGTTCGGCTTCCCGATGGCGTTCAGCGCCACCATGCTGGCCTGGGGCGCCGTCGAGTACCGCAGCGGCTACCAGGCGTCCGGTCAGCTCCCGCACCTGCTCGACAACCTGCGCTTCGTCAACGACTACTTCATCAGGGCGCACCCGTCCGCCAACGTGCTCTACGGGCAGGTCGGCAAGGGCGACGACGACCACAAGTGGTGGGGGCCGGCCGAGGTGCTGCCGATGGCGCGGCCGGCGTACCGGATCGACGCGAGCTGTGGCGGCTCGGACCTGGCCGGCGAGACGGCGGCGGCGATGGCCGCCTCCTCGATGGTCTTCCGGCCCACCGACCCGGCCTACGCCGACCGGCTGCTCACGCACGCCCGCCAGCTCTACACCTTCGCCGACACCGTCCGCCGGGCCTACCACGAGTGCATCACCGACGCGACGAACTTCTACCGGTCCTGGAGCGGCTATCAGGACGAACTGGTCTGGGCCGCGATCTGGCTGCACCGGGCCACCGGCGAGGCGAGCTACCTGACGAAGGCGGAGACCGAGTACGACCGGCTCGGCACCGAACCACAGCAGAGCAACCGGCTCTACAAGTGGACGGTGGCCTGGGACAACAAGCAGTTCGGCGCGTACGTGCTGCTGGCCAACCTGACCGGGAAGCAGAAGTACGTCGACGACGCCAACCGCTGGCTCGACTACTGGACCGTCGGCGTCAACGGCGAGAAGGTGCGCACCTCGCCGGGCGGAATGGCGGTGCTGGACACCTGGGGGGCGCTGCGCTACGCCGCCAACACCGCGTTCGCGGCCCTGGTCTACAGCGATCGGACCACCGACGCGACCCGGAAGGCCCGCTACCACGACTTCGCCGTGCGGCAGATCGACTACGCCCTCGGCGACAACCCGCGCAACTCCAGCTACCTGATCGGCTTCGGTGCCAACCCGCCGCGCAACCCGCACCACCGCACCGCGCACGGCTCCTGGTGGGACAGCATGCAGGTGCCGGAGGCGACCCGGCACACCCTCTACGGCGCGCTGGTCGGCGGGCCGTCCGCGCCGAACGACGCCTACACCGACAGCCGGAGCGACTACGTGATGAACGAGGTCGCCACCGACTACAACGCCGGGCTCACCTCCGCGCTGGCCCGGCTCGTCTCCGAGTACGGCGGCACGCCGCTGCCGAGCTTCCCACCGGCCGAGTCGCCGGACATCGACGAGATCACCGTGGAGACCACGGTGATGCAGGCCGAGCCGAGGGCCACCGGCATCAAGGCGATCGTCTACAACAGGTCCGCCTTCCCGGCCCGGGCGCTGACCGATTCCTCGTTCCGGTACTACTTCCGGCCCGAGGGGAGCGGCCCGATCCAGGTGACCAGCTCCTACACCCAGGGTTGCCCGGCGCCGACCGCCGCCCGGCAGCTCTCCGGCGACATCTGGTACGTCGAGGTCGACTGCTCCGGCCACACCATCGCCCCGGCCGGGCAGTCGGCGCACCGGATGGAGGTGCAGTTCAAGATCGGGGTGCCCGAGGGGGGCACCTGGGATCCGAGCAACGACCCGTCGTACCAGACCACCGCCGGGCCGAACCCGAAGGTGACCCTCTACGAGGACGGCACGCTGATCTGGGGTACCGCACCGGCGGCGTCGGAGCCGCCGGACCCGTCCGAACCCGACACCACCGCGCCGAGCGCGCCCGGCACCCCGACCGCCTCGGCGGTGACCGCGACCGGAGCCACCCTGAGCTGGACCGCGTCGACCGACGACGTCGGGGTCACCGGTTACCGGGTCTACCGGGGGGCCGGCGCGACGGACGTGCTGCTCGGCACGGTGACCGGCACGACGTACCCGGTCACCGGGTTGACGGCCGGCACCGCGTACCAGTTCTACGTGGTGGCGGTGGACGCGGCCGGCAACGTCTCGGCGGCGTCGGCCCCGGTCTCGCTGACCACCCCGACCGCGCCGGCCGGCGGCTGCCGGATCGGCTGGACCGGCAACGACTGGAGCACCGGGTTCAGTGGCACCGTCACGATCACCAACACCGGCAGCGGCACCATCGACGGCTGGACCCTCGCCTTCGCCCTGACCGCCGGGCAGCGGATCACCCAGGTCTGGTCGGCCACCGTGAGCCAGTCCGGCACGGCGGTGACCGCGACCAACGTGGGCTACAACGGGACGCTCGCCCCGGGCGCCTCGACCAGCTTCGGCTTCAACGGTACGCACACCGGCAGCAACCCCCGGCCAACGTCGTTCACGCTCAACGGCGTGGCCTGCGCGACCGGCTGACCCGTCCCTTGGCCGGTCCCCGGCGGGGCCGTCGGGCAGTACCCCAGCAGGCTGCCCGGCGGCCCCGACCCGGTGCGCGACCCACCCCGGCGGTGTGCCGCTCCGTCCCTCCGGCGGTGTGCCGCTCCGTCCCTCCGGCAGTGTGCCGGTACCCTCCGGCGGTGTGCCGGTGCGTCCGCCTCCGGCGGTGTTCAGCGTGCCGGGGCACCCGCCTCGGCGGTCGCCCGGTCGAGCCAGTCCAGATACCAGCGGGCGAAGCTCACCCGCTCGCCGTCCGGGCCGGCCAACGGCGAGAAGCCGCTGTCGTCGGCGCTGTCGTCGGCCCACATCGTGCCCCGTTCCGGTCCGCTGACCACCAGCATCTGCCGGTAGGCACAGCCGAGGTGACTCAGGTAGAGGGTGCCGACGGTGTGCTTCGGGTCGTACGCCACCCGGTCGTGCAGCTCCCAGTAGGCGTCCTCGGCCGCGTCGAACTCCTCGACGGTGTCGAACTCCTCGGGGTCCGGCGGCTCGGGCAGGCCGGCGGCCGGGTTGAACGGGGCGGTGTGTGGAAAGGGCTCGGCGAGGGTGTCGAGCGCGGTGAGGTCACCGCCGTCACCGTGCCAGCCCCAGCGGCCGTCCACCCGACGTAGCGGAAACAGCCCGTAGAACGGCCCCGCCCCGCCCCGGCTCACCTCCAGCAGGAAGCTGCGGTAGTCCTCCGGCAGCCGGACGCCGAGCTGCTCCTCGAGTTCCGCCAGCTCGGCCGGGCGCAGCGGCGGCTCGAGCGCCCACTCGTGGCCGTAGGCGCCGAAGACCCTGTCGGGTGGGGTACGGGAGAGCGCGGTCACCCGCTCGCGTACTGTGGACCATTCGATGTTCGTCACGGGGCCGCACCCTACCGGGATGTTTCGGCCGGCGCCGCCGGCCTCCCCGGAGGTGGGGAGGCCGGCGGCGGCTCCGACGGACCGGTCTCAGCGGGTACGCAGCCCGTACCCGTACGGGAAGAGCGGGCGGTAGTTGCGGTCGCCGATGTTGATCGGCACCTGGGCCTCGCTCGCCGGCCAGCTCACCGAGAGTTTGCCGGTGAACGGCCGCCGGCCGAAGAGGACGTCGGCGACGCCGGCTCCCTCGCTGCCGGGCAGCCAGGAGGCGACCAGGGCGTCCATCTCGCCGAGCTGGTCGGTGAGCACCTGCGGCCGGCCGGAGACGACGAGTACGACACAGGTGTCGATCGCCCCGCAGACCTTGTCGATCACGGCCTTGTCGCCGGGCTGGAGGGAGAGGGACTTCTCCTCCTGCTGCGGCGCCGAGCACCAGGTGCACTCCGGCCCGCCGACGTCACCGAACCCCTCGCTGTACGGCGTCTCGCCGACCACCACGACGGCGACGTCGGAGCCGTCGGTCGGTGCCGAGCCGTCCGCGCTGTAGGTGATCTCGGCGCGCGGCGCCACCTCGCGGATGCCCTCCAGGATGGTGGTGCCCGGGATGATGTCGCCGGAGGAGCCCTGCCAGGTGATGGTCCAGCCACCGGCCTGGTTGCCGATGTCGTCGGCGTTGCGTCCGGCCACGTAGATCTTCGCGTCCTTGCGCAGCGGAAGCGCCCGGTTGCTGTTCTTCAGCAGCACCTGCGACTCGGCGACCGCGCGCCGGGCCAGCGCCCGGTGCTCGCGGCTGCCGACCTCGTCGACGTCGCGGGTCGAGGCGTACGGGTGCTCGAAGAGGCCGATCTCGAACTTCGCCCGGAGGATCCGGCGTACCGCGTCGTCGATTCGGGCCTGGCTGACCCGGCCGGCCCGCACCTCGGCGAGGAGCAGGTCGATGAACTGCTTGGCGTTGTTCGGCACCATGAACATGTCGATGCCGGCGTTGACCGACGTCCGCACCTTGTACGCGGTGAGCCCGGCCACGTCCGGCTCGATCGGGTCGGGGATCTGGTTGATCCCCTCCCAGTCCGAGATGACGAAGCCCTTGAACCGCTGCGCCCCCTTGAGCACGTGGGTGAGCAGTTCCTTGTGCGCGTGCATCTTCACCGGGTTGCCGACCCCGTCCTCGATCCAGTCCACGCTGGAGAAGGAGGGCATGACGCTGTCGACGTCGTGCCGGCGCAGCGCGGTCCAGAACGGGGCGAGGTTGGTCCGCGCGAACTCGGCCCGGCTGGTCACCGTGACGCCCTGGTCGATGACGTACCGCTGGGAGCCGGGCGGCAGGCTCTCGTTGGCCTCGGCGGCGGCGTGGTCGTACTCGGTGTCTCCGTCACCGGCGTAGTGCTTGATGGTGGCGAGCACGCCGGCGCTGCGCAGCCCGTCGATGTAGCTGGTCATCTCGCTGACCAGCGCCGGGTTCTCGCTGAAGCTCTCGTACGCCCGACCCCAGCGCTCGTCCCGGGACACGCAGAGGCAGGGGGCGAAGTTCCACGGGATGCCGGTGGCCCTGACCTCCTCGCCGGTGGCCCTGCCGATCTCCCGGACGAGGGCGGGATTGCGGGTCGCGCCGAGACCGATGTTGTGCGGGAAGACGGTGGCACCGTAGACGTTGGAGTGCCCGTGCACGGCGTCGACGCCGTAGATGATCGGGATGCCCAGCCGGGTGCTCAACGCCTGCCGTTGGAAGTCGTTGACCATCGACACCCAGGCTTCCGGGGTGTTCGGGGTGGGGGTGGAGCCGCCGCCGGAGAGCAGCGAGCCGAGTCCCCACTGGGCGACCAGCGTGGGATCGGCGTCGACCGCCAGCCGTTCGGCCTGGGCCATCTGGCCGACCTTCTCCGGCAGCGTCATCCGGCGGAGCAGGTCGTCGACCCGGCGGTCGATCGGCAGCCGGGGGTTGCGGTAGTCGGGCCGGCCACCGTGCCAGCCGGAGCCGCCGGAGGCGGTGCTGTCGGCGGCGGTGTCGGGGGCCGCCGACGCGCTGCCGGCAGGTAGCAGCGAGGCGACCAGAAGGCCGCTGACCAGGGCTATCAATGGTGTTCGGGATCGCGCATGTGGACGCATGTCGTGCCCTCCAGAACCGATCGGGGTACGCGCCAGGACCGATCATTCCCATGTCGATAAGATGACGTCAATATTAAACGGTTAAGGTTCCTTTCTGAGAGCGCTCTTTCCGGGTGCTTACGTCCGCTTTTACACCTATTGCCGTGGTGAATCGTCATGTGGACGACGGAGACGGTGCTGCCTGGCCGGAGACGCCGCGCACGTTCGTCGCCTGCGTCGCCTCCGGTGGCGTCACCGGCTGTACATGGTGGACCTCACAGCCGGGCCGATGCCGGCACCGCGGCGCATGTGCAAGCATCGACAGCAGGTGCGGTGCGCGTGGGGGCGCGCACTGGTGGTTGGGGGGAGCCGGTGGGCCAGCCGCAGCACGACCAGTTCGGGGACCTGCTCCGGACGCTCCGGCGCCGTGGCGGGCTGACCCAGGAGGAGCTCTCGGAACGCTCCGGTTCGAGCGTCCGGAGCATCCGGGAGATGGAACGGGGCCGTGTCCGGTCCCCGCAGCGGCGCACCGCCACGCTGCTCGCCGACGCCCTCGGGCTCGACGGCGCGGACCGGACCGACTTCCTCGCCGCCGCCCGCACCGAACGCATCCCGCCGGACGGTACGCCCGCCACTGTCGTGCCCGGGGAACTGCCCAGCGCCGTGCCCGACCTCGCCGGCCGGGGCGCCGAACTGGCGGTGCTGCGCACCGTGGTCGCCGATCTCGCGGCCGGCCGTACCGGCACCGCCGGGCTCGTGGTGCTGCACGGGCCACCAGGAATCGGCAAGACCAGCCTGACCGTCGCGGCCGGCCACCTGCTCAGTCCGAGCTTTCCGGACGGGCAGCTCTTCGTCGACCTGGCCGGAGCGGTGGTCGACTCCGGCGGCGGGGCGCAGGCGGCGGCCGGAGACGGACCGGCGGCGGCCGGAGGCGGACCGGCGGCGGCCGGAGGCGGCGTGCAGGCGACGGCCGGCAACGGACCTGCGGCGGCGCCGGAACGGGGTCGGGTGCATCCGGCCGAGGCGCTGGCCGGGCTGCTGCGCTCGCTCGGCCTGCCGGACGCCCGGCTGCCGGTGCCGCCGGCCGAGCGCAGCGGCCTGTTCCGCACCCTGACCCGGGACCGCCGCCTGCTGCTGGTGCTCGACAACGCGGCCGACGAGGGGCAGGTGCGCCCCCTGCTGCCGGCCGGGCAGCACTGTCTGGTCCTGGTCACCAGCCGGCGCCCGCTGACCGGGCTCACCGGCGCGGTACGGGTGCCGCTCGGCGTACTGGAGCCGGAACCGGGGCGGGAGCTGCTGGCCTCGATCCTCGGGGCCGGCAGGGTGGCCGCCGAGCCGGCCGCCGCCGAGCAGCTCGTCCGGCTCTGCGGACGGCTGCCGCTGGCGCTGCGGATCGCCGGCAACCGACTGGCCGGCCGCCCACAGTGGAGCGTTGCGCGTCTGGTCGGCCAGTTGCGCGACCAGCGACGGCGGCTGACCGTCCTCACCGCCGGGGACCTCGACGTCCGGGCCGCGTTCGAGGTGTCGTACCGGCAGCTCGACCCGTTGACCGCAGCGGTGTTCCGGCGGGCGTCGCTGATCCCCGGCGCAGACTTCGACGCCGGGCTCGTCGCGGCCGCCGCCGGCTGCGACGAGGAGAGCGCCGCCCAGGCGGCCGAGGATCTCGTCGACGCCGGCCTGCTGCTGTCGCTCGGCGACCGCTACCAGTTCCACGACCTGGTACGCCTCTACGCCCACGAGCGGCTCGCCGGCGACGACCCTCCGGAGCGGCGGAGTGCGGCGCACGACCGGATGGTCGGCTGGCTGTTGCGCCGGACCGAGCAGGCGGGGGCGATGTTCTCCCCGGGCGCGTGCCGCAAGGGCAACCCGTTCGACGACGACCGGGAAGCGGCCGCCTGGTTGGATCGGGAGTCCGGCAACTGGCCGGCGGCGCTGCGGGACGCGGCCCGGCAGGGCTGGCACGCCGACGTCGTACGGGTGGCTCGGGCGCTGCACTGGTACTCCGACGCGGCCACCCACCGGCACTCCTGGGACGAGGTCTTCTCGCTCGGAGTGACCGCCGCCCGCGCGCTCGGCAGTGCCCGGGACGAGGCGGTGCTGCTCAACTTCCTCGGCTGGGCGCGCTACTACTGCCGGGAGCGCAACTCCGACGGGCTGGCCGCGCTGGAGCAGGCGCTGGAACTGGCCCGGCGGATCGGTGACCGCCGGGAGGAGGCGTGGGCGCTGGCCTACTCCGCCTCGATCTTCATCCGCTCGGGCCGAGCCCTGCACGCCGTCGACTCCGCCCGCCAGGCCGTCGGGTTGTTCCGCCAGGTCGGCTACCTGCTCGGCGAGGCGTGTGCGGCCAACGTGCAGGGCTCCGCCCTGGCCGCGCTCGGCCGGTTCCCCGAGGCCGCCGAGCTGCACCGCGAGGTGCTCGAGTTCTATCGCGGGGAGTGCGGGCTGAGCAGCACCGGCGCGCTGATCGCCCAGGGCGCCACGATGATGGCCCTCGGCGCAGACCTGGCCGGCGCGGGCGACTGGCCGGCAGCGGTCGCCGAGTACGCCCGCACCCGTGCGCTCTTCCGGCGCTGCCGGGCGGCGTTCGCCGAGGCGAGCGCGGCGTACCAGCAGGGCATGGCGCTGCGGGAACTCGGCGCGTACGACGCGGCCGCCGACGAGTTGCGGCAGGCCCTGGCGCTCTTCGCCGGCGTACCCAGTCCGTGGTGGGAGGCGCGGACCCTGCACGCCCTCGCCGCCCTGGCCGGCGTGGGCCCGGTGGGGGCGGCGGACGCCCGCCGACTGCGCCGGAGGGCGCTGGACCGGTGCGGCGAGCTGGACGCCCCCGAGGCCCGCCAACTCCGCGCCACCCTGCTGCGCGAGCTGGCCGAGTAACCCGGATCAGGCGGCGTGGATCTGGGTGCGGGCCTCCTGGAGCCAGCGCAGCGCGGGCGCCGTCGGCCTCGGCGAGGACCGCCGCCTCGACCAGCAGCGCGATCGCGCCCGGCCGGCCGGTCACCGGTGCGTCGGCGAGCTGGGCCAGTCCGACGAGGTTCGCCGCGACACCGGCGGCGAACCCGATCTCCCGGCGCAGCCGGTCGAATCGGTCAGCCGGGAGGTCGACGGCGCGTAACAGGGCCGGCTGCGGCTCGCGTGGTCACCCCGGACTCAGGCCGAGCGGTAGGTGGCGACCGTCGGCCCCGGACCGTACGCCGACCCGGGACGTCGACCTGCTGCCCCGCTGCGGACCCCCAACGTTCACCGGAAACGGGGTGAAGGCCGGCCGGCACCCTACTAGACACAGAGGACATGACGGATACCCCCCTCGATCGTCGTTCCCTGTTGCGACTCGCCGGCGCCTCCGCCGGCACGGCCGTACTCGCCGGTTCCGCCCTCGCCGATCCGGCCCGGGCGGCCGCTGCCACGACCTTCCTGCACGGCGTCGCGTCCGGCGACCCGCTGCCCGACGGGATCCTGCTCTGGACCCGCCTCACCCCCATCCCCGAGGCGCAGCCCGGCTCTGGCATCGGTCCCGCCGCCGAGGTGGCCTGGCAGGTCGCCACGGATCCGGACTTCGCCGGCATCGCGGCCAGCGGGACCCAGCAGACCGGACCGACCCGGGACCACACGGTCAAGGTCGAGGTGTCCGGGCTCGCCCCGATGACCACCTACTGGTACCGATTCGGCTACCAGGGCGTCTGGTCGCCGACCGGTCGGACCATGACGGCACCGGCTCCGACGGCCGGAGTCGACCGGCTCCGCCTCGGCGTCGTCTCCTGTTCCAACTGGGAGGCCGGTTACTTCGCCGCATACCGGCACCTGGCCGACCGGGGCGACCTCAACCTGGTGGTCCACCTCGGCGACTACCTGTACGAGTACGGCACCGGCGAGTTCGACGCCGGCGGCAGCGTGGTCCGCGCCGTGCGGCCCGTGCACGAGGTGCTGACCCTCGCCGACTACCGGATCCGGCACGCGCTCTACAAGACCGACCCGGACCTGCGGGCGCTGCACGCCGCCGTGCCCTGGGCGATCACCTGGGACGACCACGAGGTCGCCAACGACCAGTGGTCCGACGGGGCGGAGAACCACACCCCGGCGACCGAGGGCAGCTTCGCAGCCCGGCTGGCCGCCGCCCGGCAGGCGTACTTCGAGTGGATGCCGGTGCGGACCGGCCCGAACGGGCGGATCTACCGGCGGCTGCGGTTCGGTCGCCTCGCCGAGTTGTCAATGCTCGACCTGCGGACCTACCGCTCGGAGCAGTCGTCGGGGACGGGGGTCGACGACCCGGCCCGGACGATCACCGGCGACGACCAGATGTCCTGGCTCAAGAGCGGCCTGGCGACCTCCACCGCGCAGTGGAAGCTGGTCGGCAACCCGGTGATGATCGCCCGCCTGGACGTCGGCGCGCTGCCGTCCTGGCTACTCGGCCCCCTCGGCGCGCTGCTCGGCATCCCGCAGAACGGCCTGGTGCTCAACGCCGACCAGTGGGACGGCTACAACGCCGACCGGAACGAACTCGTCGACCACCTGCGGGCGAACAACACCCGCGACGTCGTCTTCCTCACCGGCGACATCCACACGTCCTGGGCCAACGAGCTGACCACCCGGTCCACCGGCAGCCAGAACCCAGCCGCCGCGGAGTTCGTCGTGCCGTCGGTGACCAGCGACAACGTCGACGACTTCCTCAACCTGCCGGCGGGCAACGCGCTGAGCAGACTCGGCGTCAGCCTGATCCGGTCGACCAACCCGCACGTGCGCTGGACCGAGCTGGACGGGCACGGCTACGGGGTGGTCGAGGTGACCCCGCAGCACTGCCGGATGGACTGGTATCACCTGACCGACCGGACCCGGGCGGCGAGCGGGAGCCGCTGGGTGGCCGGCTGGTCTGTCGGCAGCGGCTCGTCGCGCCTCCGCCAGGAGAACACGCCGCTGTGAAAGGCGGGGGCCCTTCTTATCGTTTTCTGTCGTAGAAGGGCCCCCGCCTAACCCTTCTGCTCAGGCGGGGACGGTCCACTTCTGGTTGGCGGCGCCGGTGCAGGTCCAGAGCTGCGTCGGCGTGCCGTTGGCCGGGTTGTTGTCCAGCACGTCCAGGCACCTGCCGGCGCTGGCGCTGGTCAGATCCCGGCCGGCGGTGGCGGTCCAGCGCTGGTTGGCGCCGCCGGTGCAGCTCCAGATCTGCACCCGGGCACCGTTGGCGGTCGAGTTGTCCCGGACGTCGAGGCACTTGCCGAGCGCCCGCACGGTGCCGTCGGTGCCCAGGGTCCACTGCTGGGCCGCGCTGCCGTTGCAGTCGTAGAGCTGCACCGTCGTACCGTCGGCGCTGTTGGCACCGGCCACGTCCAGGCATTTGCCGGCGAGCCCGACGATCTGGCCGGTCCGGCCGCCGCCTCCGTCGCCGGACTGGCTGCCGGACCAGGTGAAGGTCGCGGTGGTCCGGGCCGGCAGGGTGTACGTGAACGACTGTCCACCCCAGACCACCCGGATCGACTGGCTGCCGGTACCGCCGTTGTGCGCGATCAGTGCCTTGGAGCCGTCCGGGTTGATCCAGGCGACGTTCGGCACGGTGCCGTTCGCGGTCGAGTCGATCCGGTACGCCCCCGGCCGGACGAACTTGGTCAGGTGCCCGGTCGTGTAGTACTCGATGGTGTAGTCGACCTGGCCGGCCCGGGCGCCGCCCTCCTGCACGGTGACCAGCCCGGTGCAGACGTCGCAGCCGCCGTTGTGCGGGCCCATGTGCTGGTTGAGCGCCAGACTCCACTTGACGACGCTGCCGCTCCAGTTCCGGGTGTAGTTGACGATGTCGGCCAGATCCTCGTTGTGCTGGTTGCCGATCCAGGTGCCGCCGGAGTGCTCGGTGCTGAACTGGCGTACCGACGGATACTGGGCGTGCACCTGGGAGCCGACGCTCGGGCTGCCGGCGTAGCCGTGCCAGGCGATGCCGGCGAAGAGCGGATCGTTGCGCAGGGCGGCGTCGGCGACGATCCCGCTGCCGATCTGGCCCCAGTCGCCGTAGTTCCAGTCGTGCACCATCACCTTTGTGGTGATACCGGCGGCCCGGAAGGCGGGCAGCAGGTGGCTCTTGGTGAACTCCAGCAGGCCGGAGGAGTTCCAGCTCATCCCCGGGTAGTTCATCGCGGTCGGGTTTCCCGCCTGGCAGCAGTTCGGCTCGTTCTGCACCGAGACGTAGTTCACCGGGATTCCGGCGGCCTGGTACGACTGGACGTACTTGACGAAGTACTGGGCGTACGTCGGGTAGTACTCCCACTTCAACCAGCCCATCTGGTCCATCCGGCCGTTGTCCTTCATCCAGCCCGGCGCGCTCCACGGCACGCCCTTCACCCGCAGCGCCGGGTTGAGCTGTTTCGCCTGCGCGGTGAGTAGCCGAACGTTGGTGTCGTAGCCGTTGGCGCCGAAGTCGGTCAGGTCGCAGCAGGTGTCGTCCAGCGACACGTGGCCGGGTCGGGACAGGTCGGAGGCGCCGATCGGGTTGCGGACGAAGGAGAGCCCGATCCCGTCGGTGGGGGAGAAGAGCCGGCGCATCACCGTGTCCCGGGTCGCCGCGCTGATCGGCCCGCCCCGGAACAGGTACGCGGTGGTGTCGGTGATCGAGGCACCGCCACCCTCGAACTGCTGGTAGCGGGTGTTCTCGTTGACGGTGATGGTGTGCGTCGCCCCGGGGCTGGAGGCGGCGAAGGCGATCGGGGACTGCTGTTGCAGGCCCCGGGTCACCGTCCGGCCGCCGGAGTCGGAGGTGCTGGTCAGCCAGACGTTGACCGGTTCGTTGGCGGCGTACGCCGCCGGTTGTGGGCCGGCGACCGCCATGGCGACCGCGCCGGCGGCGGTCAGGCAGAGGGCGAGCAGCCGGACCGGGACCGGATCGTGGCGGCGCGGCGGTCTCCGGCGGTTGGTGACCGCCGTACGGGTGGAGGACATGCGGAATCTCCCTCTCTGGACGGGATCGAGGGTCAGCCGCCGGCCGGCAGTAATAGGTAACACTCTTTAATAAAGAGTGTCAATGTTGGGTGGGATCAGCGGCCGGATTCAGTCGGTTGACGAGCGGACGTTGGAGATCAGCTGTCGTCGATTAGCTCTCGGACGCGATCCCGCCGTGCTCGACGCAGCGCGCCGACCAGCCGGAGGGAAACACCTGCACCTTCATCCGACGCCGGCACCGGGGGCAGTAGCGCGGCGGCTCCAGGGCCCGTGCGCTCCGGCAGGCGTCGTGCGTGCCGGTGCCGGCGGCCTCGCCACACCGGTCGCACCAGCCCGCCGGCTCCGCGACCGGTCCGGTCTCCGCTGCCTCCGGTGGCGCCGCCACGACGTCCTCCGGTGGCGCCGCCACGACGTCCTCCGGTGGCGCCGCCACGACGTCCGCCCTTCCCGGTGGCGTCGTCGTCACAGCGTCGCCGAGAGCGCCTTGACCGGCATCTTCAACTCGTCCAACAGCGCCAGGTCCTCGCCGGCGGGGCGGCCGAGCGTGGTCAGGTAGTTTCCGACGATCACCGCGTTGATCCCGCCGAGCAGGCCGTCCCGGGTGCCGAGGTCGCCGAGGGTGATCTCACGGCCGCCGGCGTACCGGAGGATGGTCCGGGGCATCGCGAGCCGGAAGGCAGCGATGGCGCGTAGCGCGTCGCGCGGCTCGACCACCGGCTGGTCGCCGAGGGGCGTGCCTGGCCGGGGGTTGAGGAAGTTCAGCGGCACCTCGTGCGGGTCCAGTTCGGCGAGCTGCGCGGCGAACTCGGCGCGCTGCTCGACCGTCTCGCCGAGCCCCAGGATGCCGCCGCAGCAGACCTCCATCCCCGAGGCGCGGACCATCCGCAACGTCTCCCAGCGCTCCTCCCAGGTGTGCGTGCTGACCACCGTGGGGAAGTAGGAACGACAGGTCTCGAGGTTGTGGTTGTAGCGGTGCACACCCATCTCGACCAGTTCGTCGACCTGGGCCTGGGTCAGCATGCCGAGCGAGGCGGCGACCTGGATCTCCACCTCGGCCCGGATCGCGGCGACGCCCTCGCGCAGCTGCCTCATCAGCCGCTCGTCCGGACCCCGGACGGCGGCGACGATGCAGAACTCGGTCGCCCCGGTGGCGGCGGTCTGCCTCGCCGCCTCGACCAGGGACGGGATGTCGAGCCAGACGGATCGGACCGGCGAGGCGAAGAGGCCGGACTGGGAGCAGAAGTGGCAGTCCTCCGGGCAGCCGCCGGTCTTCAGCGAGACGATCCCCTCGACCTCGACCTCCGGACCGCACCAGCGCATCCGCACCTCGTGGGCGAGCTGGAGCGCGGCGGAGAGCTGCTCGTCGGGCAGTCGCAGCACGTCGAGCACGCCCGCCTCGTCGAGCCCCGTACCACCGTCGAGCACCTGGGTGCGTGCCCGGTCGAGGATGTCTGGCATGGGTCGTACCCTACAAGGCGGACCGCCCGTCGATGCGGGCCGACCCGGGCCACCTGCCCGGATGCGGCATGCCGGTGGAGCAGCTCCGCGCCCCGCCGGACCGGTCGTGGCGCGGCCGGCCCGGCGGGCCGCCGGCAAGCGCGCCGGATGGTATTTTCGCCGGTCGAGGCGGTCGCACGGGCGGCGCCGGAAGGCCACCGATCTGGACCGGACACGCACCGGCACCGGTTGGACCGGTGGAGGAGGACGGCGCCCGCCGATCGGGTTTCCGACAGCGCCCACGGGCGGACGCGGACCAGTGTGGGGAGTGGCGGTGCCGAGCTGGCTGGAGGGCCTGGACCGGCGCGCGCGGCTGCGCGCCAAGGCCGGTCTCAGCCGCCGGCTGCGACCGAGAAGCACGACCGAGGAGGTCACCGATCTCGCCGGCAACGACTACCTCGGGCTGGCCCGGCATCCGGTGGTCACCGCCGCCGCGGCCGAGGCGCTGACCGGGTACGGACTCGGCGCCACCGGCTCCCGGCTGGTACGCGGTTCCACCGACGCCCATCACGCGCTGGAGTCCTGCCTCGCCGACTGGCTCGGTGCCGGGCAAGCGCTGGTCTACTCCTCCGGTTACCTCGCCAACCTCGGCGCGGTCCGGGCACTGGTGCAGCCCCGCACCCTGCTGGTCTCGGACGCGCACAACCACGCCTCGCTGATCGACGGCTGCAAGCTCTCCGGCGCGGAGAGCCGGGTAACCCCGCACCTGGACGTCGCCGCCGTCGAGGCGGCCCTGGCCGGAGCGCCGGGCCGGCCGGCGGTGGTGGTCACCGAGTCGGTCTTCTCGGTCGACGGCGACCTCGCCCCGCTCGCCGAGTTGCACGCGGTGGCCCGCCGGCACGGCGCGCTGCTGCTGGTCGACGACGCGCATGCGCTCGGGGTGCTCGGTCCGGCCGGGGCGGGCGCGGTGGCCGGCGCCGGGCTGGCCGGTGAGCCCGACGTGGTGGTGACCGCGACGCTCTCCAAGGCGCTCGGCGGGGCCGGCGGGCTGGTGGCGGGGCCGGCCGAACTGGTCCGGCACCTGATCGACACCGGTCGTACCTTCATCTACGACACCGCGCCGCCACCGGCGGTGGCCGCCGGGGTTCTCGCCGCCGCCCGGCTGGCCCGGGCTGGTGACGGTCTCCGGGTCGAGCTGGCCGACCGGGCCGCGGCGGCGGCGCGTCGGCTCGGCGCCGCCGGGCTGGAGGTCTCCCGCCCGGCCGCCGGGGTGGTCTCGGTCACCGCGCCCGGCCCGGAGACCGCCGTGGCCTGGGCGGCCGACTGCCGGGACCGGGGTGTGGTGGTCGGATGCTTCCGCCCGCCGTCGACCCCCGACAACCGGTCCCGGTTGCGGCTGACCATCAACGTCGGCATCGACCGCTCCGATTTCGACCGGGCCCTTGACGTGATCGTGGAGTGTGCCCCGTGACCGTGACCGAGACCGAGACCGTGACCGAGACCGTGATTGCGGAGGGATCGGCAGCGATCGTGCCCGCTCGGTCGGCAGCGGGTGCGACGGCGCCCGCGAGGTCGGCGGCGGGCGTGACGGTGCCGGGTGATGCGGTGCCGCGTGATGCGGTGCCGGGCGATGCGGTGCCGGGCGATGTGGTGCCGGGCGATGTGGTGCCGGGTGATCGACGGTGAGCGGCGTGGCGTGGCGAGGGCCGATCCTGGTCACCGGAACCGACACCGACGTGGGCAAGACGGTCGTCACGGCGGCGATCACCGCGGCGGCCCAGGCCGCGGGCCTGCGGGTCGCGGTCCTCAAGCCCGGCCAGACCGGCACGGCGACCGGCGTCGAACCCGACATCGACACGGTGAACCGGCTCGCCGCGCCGATGACCGCCCGCACCCTGATCAGCTATCCCGAGCCGCTGGCACCGCTCGCCGCGGCCCGGGTCGCCGGTGCCGAGCCGCTGGAGCTGTACGCGGTCGCCGACGAGATCCGGGCCGACGCCGAAAAGCACGACCTGGTGCTGGTCGAGGGGGCCGGCGGGCTGCTGGTGCCGATGGGGCTGCGCCCGTCCGGAGAGGCTTGGACCCTCGCCGACCTGGCGGTGACGATCGGCGCCCCGGCGGTCGTGGTCACCCGCGCCGGGCTGGGCACGCTCAACCACACCGCGCTCACCCTGGAGGCACTGGACCGGCGCGCCGTGCCGGCCGGCGTGGTGCTCGGGGCGTGGCCGGCCGAGCCCGAGCTGGTGCACTGGGCCAACCTGCGGGAGCTGGTCCCGACCATGGTCGGCGCGCTGCCGGACGGTGCCGGCACGATGGAGCCGGGCGTGTTCCGGCGCTCCGCACCGGGCTGGCTCACCCCGGCGCTCTACGGCGTGCTCGACGACTGGCGCGCCTGGGCCGAGGAGGTCAGCTAGGCGGTGCCAGGCGACCGCAGCAGGGGCGGGGAGCCTCGCCGCCACCAGGGGGCGACTACTGACGTTCGGTGGTAACCGCCGGGCCGGCCGGCTTGTAGCCTGGCCGGGTGATGACCCGGGCAGCCGAGGCGGCGCCGGGACGCCCCGTGTCCCCGGTCCGCGGATGGGCCGGGCCCGCGTCCCCGGTCCGTCGGTGGGCACGACCCCCATCCCCGATCCGGACCGTCTTCCGGCGCTTCGGCCCACCGCCGCGGCCACGTGACCTGGTCCTCGACCTGGTTCTCTGGGCGGTGCTGTCGGCACCGATCGTGATCGCGCTGCTCACCCCGCCGCACCCATCCTGGTATCCACTCCGGCTCGCCGGCTCGGTGCTCCTGGTCGGGGCCGCGGTGCTGGCGAGCCGCCGGGCACCGCTGCTCGGCCTCGTCCTGGTGGTGCTGCCGACGGCCGGTGACGGCAACTTCATGTTCGCGATGCCGGTGCTGAGTTACCTGGTCGGTCTCCGCGAGCGCCGTCCTGGTCCGGCCGCCCTGGTCTTCACCGGGATCGGGCTCGGCGGCAGCGCCATCAACCTCGGCCTGCTCGGCACCGATGCGGAGATCTGGTTCATGCTCGCCGGCACGCTGCTGGTCGGTGGGGTCTTTCCGTGGCTGGTCGGCCGCTACCACCGGCAGCACCGGGCGCTGGTGCTGGCCGGCTGGGAGCAGGCCGACCTGCTGGAGCGGGAGCAGCGCGGGGCGGCCGAACGGATCCGGATGCGGGAGCGGGCCCGGATCGCCCAGGAGATGCACGACTCGCTCGGCCACGACCTGAGCCTGATCGCGCTGCGCGCGGGCGCCCTGGAGATGGCGCCGGACCTGGCCGGGCGGCACCGGATGGCCGCGGGGGAGCTGCGGGCCAGCGTGGCCCTCGCCACCGAGCGGCTCCGGCAGGTTATCGGGGTGCTGCGGGACGACGACGAACGGGCGCCGATCCGGCCGGCGGGGGAGCGGGTGGACGACCTCGTCGAGCGGGCCCGATCCGCCGGGATGGCGGTACACCTGCTGGTCGAGGGGGACTCTCCGGCGCCCGCCCCGCAGAGCGCCACGCCGGCGATGGTGGAGCGGGCGGTCTACTCCGTGGTCCGGGAGGCGCTGACCAATGCGGCCCGGCACGCGCCGGGAGCGGCCGTGACGGTGACGCTCCATTACGGCGCCCACCGGACCTGCGTACGGGTCGGCAACGACCGGCCACCGGCCGGACCGCCGCCCCGGGCCGGAAGCGCCGGCTCCGGCCTGGTCGGGCTCGACGAGTGGGTACGCCTTGCCGGTGGCAGGCTGCGGGCCGGCCCCAGCGGCGACGGCTTCGAGGTGTACGCCGAGTTGCCGGCCGGGCACCGGTCGCCGGCCGGACACGGCGACGCTCCTGCCCCGCTCCGTTATCCCGCCTCCGCCCCGCTCCGTTCTCCCGCCTCTGCCGCTCTTCGGCTCGTGCCGGAGGGAGCCGCCGAGCCGCCCGCTGCGGCGTACCCGGTCGGGCCGGCGGCGGTCGGAGGTGGCCCGGCAGAGTATGCGGAGCGGGAGGGCGGGCTGCCGGAGGGTACCGGCCCGGCGGCCTGGCCGGTCGGGGCGCTTACCGCGCACCGTCTGCGTTCCGCCCGGCAGCGGGTCCGGCGCAGCCTGTTGGCGGCGGTCACCGTTCCGGTGGCGATCGGCGTCCTGCTGGTGCTCGCCTACTACCCGCTCGCGACCTTCCGCGCCGTACTGGACAGCGACCGGTTCGAGGAGCTCCAGCTCGGCCAGGAGCGGGCCGAGCTGGGACACCTGCTGCCGCAGCGGCAGGTCCTGGCGCCGGAGGAGGCGGCCCGGCGGGCGGTGCCGTCGGGTGCCAGGTGCGAGTTCTATTCCGACGGTGCCTTCCCGTTCGGGCAGGTGATCTACCAGGTCTGCTTCCTGGACGGGCGACTCGTGGTCAAGAACCGCCTCGGCGGCTGACCCCGGGCCGTTCCGGCTGACCCCGGGCCGTTCCGGCGCCGGGCCTGCAGAGACCGGGGCCGTCCCGAGTTGATGTCCGGCCTCCGGAGCGAGCCGACATTCCCGAGTTGAGGAGCGAGTGTGATCCCTGTCCTGCTGGCCGACGACGAAGCGATGATCAGGGCCGGGGTACGGGCAATTCTCGCCACCGACCCGGAGATCGAGGTGGTCGCCGAGGCCGCCGACGGGCGGGACGCGGTCGAGCTGGTCCGGGCCCACCGGCCCCGAGTGGCGCTGCTGGACATCCGGATGCCCCGGCTCGACGGGCTCGCCGCCGGAGTGGAGATCCGCCGGCTGGTGCCGGAGACCGCCGTGGTGATGCTGACCACCTTCGGCGAGGACGACTACATCGTCCGGGCGCTCGGCGAGGGGATGAGCGGTTTCCTGCTCAAGTCCGGTGATCCGCGTGAGCTGATCGCCGGGGTGCGGGCGGCGGCGGAGGGGGCGGCGTACCTGTCGCCGGTGGTGGCGCGCCGGGTGATCGAGCTCGGCGCCGGGCTGCTGGCTCGGGCACCGGCCGCCCGGGAGCGGATCGAGTCGCTGACCGAGCGGGAGCGGGAGGTGCTGGCGCTGGTCGGCGCCGGGCTCTCCAACGCCGAGATCGGGCAGCGGCTCTTCCTGGTCGAGGGGACGGTGAAAAGCTATCTGAGCAGCATTTTCACCCGGCTAGGCGTACGCAACCGGGTGCAGGCGGCGATCATCGCGTACGAGGCGGGCCTGACGGCCTGAGCGCTGGTGTGATCGGATTCCGGACCGGTGGGCTCCGCGACGTAGGCTGGGGTCCGTCCGGGCAGCCGTGGGTGCTGGAGGTCTCCTGTCATGCAGCAGGTCGAGGCGGATTCGCCGAGGCCGGAGGCGGTCCGGCCGCCCGGCACCACCCGGTGGTATCCCCGGGTGCTCACCCTGGCCGTGGTTGTCGTGCTGGTCGATCAGCTCACGAAGTTCTGGGCCGTCGCCGCGCTCACCGGCCGGGAGCCCCTCCCAGTCCTCGGTGACCTGCTCAGCCTGCGGCTGCTCTACAACCCGGGCGCGGCCTTCTCGATCGGCACGGGGGTCACCTGGATCTTCACCATCGTCGCCGCGGTCGCCGTCGCCGCGATCACCCGGGCCGCCTGGAAGGTGCGCAACCGGGTCTGGGCGGTCGCGCTCGGTCTGGTCCTGGGCGGCGCCGCGACGCACCTGCTGGATCGGCTCTTCCGGGCCCCGGGCTTCGCCCGGGGGCACGTCGTCGACTTCATCGACTACGCCGGCTTCTTCGTCGGGAACGTCGCCGACATCTGCCTGGTGGTGGGCGGTGCGCTTATCGTCCTGCTCTATCTGCGCGGCGTCGAGATCGACGGCCGGCGCGACCGGCGCTGATCCGGGCGGCCGGCGCGACCGGCGCTGATCCGGGCGGCCGGCGCGACCGGCGGTGCCCCACGCCAGCGGCCCCGCCGCCCTGCCGGGGGACCCGCGCCGTCGGCCCGCCCCGTTCGCGGCGGACCTCGTCGTGGAGGTGTCGACACAGGGTGCCGAGGAGTCAGCGGCGCGTGACGACCAGCGCGTCCGGCATCCGGAACGAGAGGTTGTCCGGGCACCAGGGCGCCCGCGTGACGGTAACGCCGGCCAGCAGCGACGCCGTCTCCGCGACCACCACCGCCGCCTCCAGCCGGGAGAGCTGCGCACCGACGCAGCGGTGCGCCCCGGCGCCGAACGCCAGGTGCCGGCGGGAACCGCGCTGACCCGGGACGAACGCCTCCGGCGCGGCGAACACCGCGGGGTCGCGCCCGGCGCGGGCCAGCCAGAGCACCACGCTGGTCCCCACCGGTACGGCGGTGCCGGCGAGCTCGGTGTCCCGGGTGGCCACCCGCCGCCAGGTGACGATCGGCGGCTCCAGCCGCAGCCCCTCCTCGACCACGTCCTCGACCTCCAGCGTGCCGGCGTGCAGCCCGGCGAGCACCTCCGGGCTGTCGCTGAGCCGGTGCAGCAGCAGGGTGAGAAACTGTGACGTGGTCTCCTGGCCGGCGACCAGCAGGAAGAACAGCGCCCCGACGACGACGTCCGGAGGATGGCCGGCGGCACGCAGCTCGCCGGACAGCCCGGTCCCGGTGGCGGCGAACTCCCGCAGTACGGCGTGGAACCGGCCGACCACCTCGGCCAGTACGCGCTGCCGGTCGGCATCGACGGGTGCCCAGAAGAGTTCCAGGGCGGCCCGGGTGAACTCCTTGACGACCTCGGCCGGCGCCGCCGGCAGGTCGACGAGCCGGGCCAGCACCACCAGCGGCAGATCGGCGGCGAGGTCGGCGTACAGGTCGACGGGGTTGCCGGCGTCGAGCGCGGCGTCGAGCCGGCCGACCCGCTCCCGCACGACGGCGGTCAGCCAGGGCCGGAGCGCGGCGACCCGGTGGGGGTGCAGCGCCTCGGCCACGATGCCCCGGATCGCCGGGTGGCTCGGGCCGCCGTTGTTGGCCAGCGTGGCCGGGAGCCGGAAGCCGTGCCTGGCCAGCACCCGCAGCGCGGCGACCGGGATCGGCGTCATCGCGTCCAGGGCGTTGTCCGGACGGAACGTGTCGGGATCGGCGAGCACCTGGCGGACCAGCGCGTGCCTGGTCACCAGCAGGTGCTCGACGCCGACGTGGTCCGGCAGCCGGACCACGTCCGGCCAGGACCGTTCCACCGCCCCCTGCCAACTACGGAACAGCACGCGACCACGCTAACCAGTGCGGTCCCGCCCGGCGGTGCCGCCGGCACCGGGCGTGACCTTCAGCTCCCAGACCCGGCTGTGCTTCACCGGCACGCTCTCCAGGGCGACCGTGACGGGTATGTCGTAGCCGGCCAGCGGTTCGAACCGGTCGCGGGGCAGGTACGCCCGCTCCGGATCGCCGACCAGCACCCGGGCGCCGGTCCGGGACGCCCGGATCAGGAACCGGAGCATCCGGCGCGCCATCGCCTGGCTGTAGAAGACGTCGCCGGCCAGCACCACCTCTGCGCCGCCCGGGTCGCCGTCCAGGACGTCGCCGACGTCGCCGGTCACGGCGACCCCGTTGGCCTCGGCGTTCACCTCGACGGCGGCGGCAGCCACCGGGTCGATGTCGACGGCCCGGACCCGGGCGGCGCCGGCCCGGGCGGCGGCGATCGCCACCAGCCCGGAGCCGGCGGCGAGATCCAGCACCTGCCGGCCGGCGACCGTCTCCGGATGGTCGAGCAGGTAGCGGGCCAGTGCCTGGCCGCCGGCCCAGGCGAAGGCCCAGAACGGTGGCGGCTGCTCGCTGCGGAACTCGCCCTCGGTCAGCTCCCAGAGGCCGATCGGCTCGGCCGCCTGGTGCAGCCGGATCTCGGGCACCGCCGCGACCGGGGCCAGTGGGGCGTACGTGCGGACGAAGTCCGCCGGGCTCTCGGTCACAGTCGCCGATTGTGCCGGTAGCGGCCGAGACGGCGCGCGCCAGCCCTGGCCGGACCGCCCCTGCCGCCTCGGCCGCCGGTCCGATTTCTTCGCGCCGTGCGGTCCCCGCGTCCGGGCGTGTCGCGACGATCGGGTAACCGGTTCAGTACTCGGCGTCAAGAGGGCCGCTTTCATTGCTGAATGGTGCTGATACGCCAGTCTTTCGCCTGCCGGTCGGGGCCCATAGCGTCGACCGGGTAGGTGGTGACGGACGTGGACGGCGACGGTGGTGATGACGGTGTGGCGGCTCGCGACCCGGCTCGGGGCCACGCTCGTGTGTGCGACGGCGGGCTGGGCGGCGCTGCCGGCCGTTCCGGCGGAGGCGGCGCCCGGCTTCGACACCGCGATCACCCAACTGCCCGGACGGTTCGTCGCCGGCCGCGGCGCCGAGACCGTCACCGCGGTGGTCTCGACCAGCCTGGGCGGTGGATGCCGTAAGGTGCGCTGGTCGCTGGTGCTGCGCACCGAGGGTCTGCGGCTCGACCAGATCGGGGTCGACCGGGTCGAGCAGACCGGCACGTTCCCGACGGAGGTGCGGGGCGAGGGCGGCGGCGCCCGGCTCACCGACCGGGAACTGGACCCGGGCACGCTGTGCCGGAACCGTACGGTCACCGCCCAGTACCGGCTGGCCGTCGACGCGGCGGCGGCGGGTGGGCGGGTCGTGCTGACGGTCGAGGCGTTCGACGCCGAGGGCCGGCTGCTGGACCGGCAGGGCGCCACCCGGGAGGTGGTGGGCGGGCGGGACGTGGCGGCACCGCAGGGGCGTGCGCCGGCACCGACCACACCGGAGCGGGCCGGGTCCGCCTCCGGCGGGGCGACGGCGAGCCCGACCGAGCCGGTCCAGGCGGAGCCGACCGAGCCGGTGGACGAGGATTCTCCGGCCCTGGCGGAGGGACCGGACGGGCGCGCCAGCGGCTCGGGGGACGGCGCCTCGGTGGACGGCGGTTCGGGCGGGGGTGTGGCCACCGCCAACGCGGGTGGGGGCGGCATCGGGCTGACCGAGCTCGGCTTCGCGGCCGGTGCACTGATGCTCTTCCTCGGCGCCGGCCTGCTGCTTCGGCTGCGGTTCCGGAGCCCACTTCCCGAGCCGGAGCTCGCGCCTGCTCGGCGCCGGCGGCGAGCCGCCCACGACGAGTGGTGATCCGGCCGCCGAAGCCGGAGATTCCGTTCGGATAACGGTTCCGCCGGGGCCGGCCAGTTTTCCCGCGTTACCGCAGGTGGAGCCCTCCCCGCAGAAGTGTCGTCTCTTGACAAGCGGCCCACGTCACACCTAGCGTCCCGTTCTGTTGGATCGTTTCATTGCCGTACCGCACTACCTGCCACCGTCAATTACCGCCCCTGCGACCTGGCCCACGTCGACCGAGGATTCGCTCCTGCCCGCCTCAGGCACCTCTGCGCCGTTCAGGCAAGCGTTTTCCTGTCGACGTCCCGGCACCCCCGGCCGCCAGGCGCTCCTGGGAAGGAGATCTTCCATGGTGCACAACCGACGCGTACGCCGCGCCGCGAGGGCCGCCACCCTCGCCGCGGCGGCGCTGCTCGTCCTACCGCTGGCCGCCTGTGGCGACGGTGACGACGCCTCGGACGGTCCGGTCACGCTCAACTTCACCTGGTGGGGCAACGAGGACCGGGCCAAGGTGACCGAGCAGGCCATCGACCTGTTCGAGGCGAAGCACCCGGACATCACCGTGAACACGTCGTTCGGCGCCTTCGACGCGTACTTCCAGAAGCTCTCCACCCAGATCGCCGGTGGGGACGCGCCGGACGTGGTGCAGATGGACCGGGCGTACCTGCGGGAGTACGCCGACCGCAACGCGTTGCGCGACCTCACCGAGTACATCGAGGACGGCACGCTGAAGGTCGGGGACATCACCCCGACACTGCTGCCGGCCGGCAAGGTCGGCGAGGAGACGTACGCCATCCCGATCGCGCAGAACACCCAGGGCGTCTTCTACGACCCGGCGCTGTGGGAGAAGGCCGGCGTCGCTGCTCCGACCCCGGAATGGACCTGGGCGGACATGCAGGCCGCCGGGCAGAAGCTGAGCCAGGACAGCGGTGGCAAGGTCGCCGGCTTCGGCGACTTCGGCTTCGCCATCGACTGGTTCGACATCTGGTTGCGCCAGCGGGACAAGGCGATCTACACCGACGACGGCAAGCTCGGCTTCACCGAGGCGGAGCTGACCGAGTTCTGGACGATGACCGGTCAGATGCGGGCCGTGGGCGCGCTCGCACCGGCGGCGCTGACCACCCAGCTCGACGGTTCGATCACGAACTCCTCCCTGATCAAGAAGGGTGTGACCGGCGAGGTCAACTACGACTCCAGCTTCACCGGCATGGTCAGCGCGTACGGGGCGCCGCTGGCGATCGCGCCGATGCCGAGCGACACCCCGAAGCGGGGGATGATCGCGGCGATGTCGATGGCCTACAGCGTCGCCCAGCGCAGCGAGCACCCGAAGGAGGCGGCGATGCTTGTCGACTTCCTCGTCAACGACGTGGAAGCGGGCAAGGTGCTGGCGGTCTCCCGTGGCATGCCGGCGAACGCCAAGGTGCGAGACGCGATCGCGCCGAGCCTCTCCCCGAACGACAAGCTGGTCTACGAGTTCGAGCAGTCGGTCGTCGACAAGCTGCTGCCGACCCCGCCGCCGCAGCCCAAGGGGGGTGGCGCGGTCAAGGCCGAGTTCCAGCGGATCTACGACGAGGTGATCTTCGATCGGATCCCGGCGGCCGAGGGCGCCAAGCGGGTGGTCGACGAGGCCAAGAACCAGCTGGGCTGAGCGCCGCACACCGGCACACGGTGGTGCCCCCGTCCGATCCTGGACGGGGGCACCACCATCGATGCCCCCGTGCAAGACCGAACGACTCCCCGCCACCGTCCAGCTGCTGTACGTCAGAGGCGTTCCGGGTCCGCATGACGGCTCTGACGTACAGGTGACCGGGCCGGCGGCGGAAAAATGCGGAGAAGAATCGGCGGGTCCACAGCGGACCGAGGCGGCGGGGGCCGGCAAAGCCGAGCGGCGCTGCCCGGACCGGCCTTTTCTGGCCCGGACAGCGCCGCCGTGGTGCAGGTGCGCGGTGGTGCGGGGATGCGCCTCAGAGCACGCCGTCGGTGAGCAGGTTGGTCGCGCCGCCGAGGTCGGCGCCGCCGACCAGGCCGGTCACGCTGCCCAGGGTCCCGTCGACGGTGCCGGTGACCCCGCCGACCGTGCCGCTCAGGTCGCTGGTGTCGGCCAGGTCGGTCACGCCGCTGACGGTGCCGGTGACGCCGTCCAGGCCGATGCTGCCGAGCGTCCCGTCGACGGTCTCGGTGACCCCGCCGACCGTGCCGGTCACGCCGGCCACGGTGCCGTCGAGGTCCGCCACCCCGCCCAGGTCGGTGACGTTGCCCAGGTCGGCGACGTTGCCCAGGTCGGTGATGGTGCCGAGGTCCGCGATGTTGCCCAGGTCGGTGACGTTGCCCAGGCCCGCGACGTTGCCCAGGTCGACCACGTTGCCCAGGTCACCCGCACCGACCAGGCTGGTGGTGCCGGCAACCGTGGAGGTCACCGTGGTGGCGGCGAAGTCGGCGGTGCCGAGCACACCGTCGACGGTGTCGACACCGCCGGCCGCGCCGAGCACGGTCGAGTCGAGGCTGTCGGCGACGTCGTGCACGCCGGACAGGTCCACCTTCAGCCCGCTGTCCAGGCCCAGCACCGGCAGAGCGGAGCTGACGCCCACCTCCAGGCCGTTGGGGTCGACGCTGACCGCACCGAGGCCGGCGACGTTGACGTCGGCGCTGGTGCTGTAGACCCCGGCGGTGAACTGGTTGGCCACGGTCTGCACCTGGCCGACGACGCTGGTCGGGCTGAGGCTGAGCGAGCCGAGGCCGAGGCTCTCCACCGCGCTGAGGTCGGTGATGCCCTGCAGCGGTACGGAGTCGACGACCAGCGGGATAACCTCCGCGACGTCGCCCGGAACCACGTCGCAGAGTCCGACGCTGGCCAGGGTGCCGGTCGGGTCGAGCTCGTACGCGGCGCGCAGGTCAACGTCCGTGATCAGGTTGACCACGAAGTCGTGCAGGGTCGGGGTCGAATCCACGTCGGGAGTCGCCTCGGGGGCCGGGGCCGGGGCCGGAGCGGGGGCCGGAGCAGCCGGGGCGGGGGTCTCCACGGTCGGTGCCGATTCCACGTGAACGATCTCCTCAAAGGGGGTTGGGCGGAATGATCTGGGCATGTCGCCCCAGACCTGGCAACGACCGTACGGCGTCGGCCGCGTACCGGACATCGGGGACGGTCCCGGGTTCTCGCCCTAACCGGTCGGGTCGGGCGTCCCGGGCCGGGTTAGGGGAATAGGGGATGGGACGCGGTCAGCCCCGCCCGCAGCTCGCACGCGACCCCCGGACCTCCGGCACGGACGGCTCCGGCGCGGCCCCCGACTGCCTGGCCCGGCCTGTCGTCGGCCCAGGCCACCCCGGCCAGCTTCGGTGGGGCCGGTGGGACTGCCTCCGGCCCCCGGTCGGTTACCGGTTGGTCCCCGGCAACCCCCGGGGGGATCCGCTCGAAGCTGGCCGAAGCGGTGGTGCGAGCCGCCGGGCGAGGATCGGGGCGCCTTCGCCACCCCACGGCGGTCGGGGGGACCGCTCCCGAATCGGGCCAGGGCGGGCCAAGGGGCGGGCCCGAGAAGCCGGTGAGGGGCCGCGTACCTCTATGGTGGTCCGATGGCGTCGGTCAAGCAGTTCCAGGTCACCTTCGACTGCGCGGATCCTGAGCGTGTCGCGCGTTTCTGGTGCGAGGTGTTGGGGTACGTCGTACCCCCTCCGCCGGAGGGGTTCGCCAGCTGGGCCGATTTCGATCGTGCGCTGCCGCCCGAACGTCAGGGTTCGGCGTTCGCGTGCGTTGATCCTTCGGGTGCGGGCCCGCGACTGTTCTTTCAGCGCGTGCCCGAAGGCAGGGTCGTGAAGAATCGGGTGCATCTTGACGTGCGGGTCGGCACCGGGCTGGTGGGTGAAGAGCGCCTGGCCGCCCTTGAGGCCGAGTGCGCCCGCCTGGTCCCGCTCGGCGCGAAACGCGTGCGGCTGCTGACCGCCGACGGCGTCAACGAGTCGTGCCTGGTGATGCAGGACGTCGAGGGCAACGAGTTCTGCCTCGACTGAGGACTCCGCGTCGCGGCAGCGTCGCCGGCCCGGCCTTGTCCGCCGGGGTGCGGGCCGGCGTCGTCGACACGTCGCAGTCCAGAGTCACCGGGTCGACGACGGGGTGGGCGATCGTCTTGCGTTCGCTCTCGTGCGCGGTGACCGCTCCCGAGTCGTAGAGGCCGGCGGACTCTCGGCTGGAGGTGTGCAGCGAGGCGATCAGCGCCGCCGGGCGGACGGCGTGACGACCCGGTCGAGCGCGCTGCGCAGCCGTGGCGCGAGGGTGCGGGCGTAGGTGGCGGTGAGGTGCTGGTCGTCCCGGTAGACAAGCACTCCGCCGATGACCGGCGCGCACCGCCGGGCGGGGCAGATGGCGGCGGTCAGGTCGATCGCCCCGACCTTGGGCAGGTCGTCCAGGGCCTCGATCTGGGTGGCCCTGGCACTGGCGACGAGCGCGTCCTCGCGGTCGGTGGCGCATCGGGTCAGCCGCTTCGGGTTCGCCGCCACGCATCTTGCTGCCGCGGACTCGAGGACCGGAATGTCCAGCAGCACCGCCGTCGGGACCGTGGCGGAAAGCGCCGACCAGGTCCGGCGCATGCCGCCGACCAGAGCCCGGTGTGCCGCCTCCCCGCTCAAACCTCGGCCACCGGCCATCGGCCGGTACAGCGAACCGCTGGTCAGCAGCAGGCCGGGCCGCTCGGGCCCGGTCAGCTCGGCGCGGACGTTGCGGTACCACTCGGCGCAGGCGTGCTGCTGCGCCTCGTCTCCGACGAGTACCGGCACGTCGAGGAAGGGGCACTTCGGCCGCAGGTAGGTGATCAACCGCCAGCCCTTCGCCTCCGCGACCGCCTGGAGCGCGGGAACCCAGCTCGCGGCATGGGTGTCGCCGGCCAGCGCGATCGTGAACGAGGCGGACCGGTCGCCGTACACGCAGGCCCGGGCCTGGCTGCCGGTGGCAGCGGAGAAGCACCTGTGCCGGTAGACGTCGGGCAGGTCGCTGTCGGCCTCGGCCGGCTCCGGAGTCATCGAACCGACCCGGTCGACCGGCACGCCGGCCTGGCTCGTCCGGGGGGAGTCGCCGAGCGCGGCGGCGCCCGGTGCCGTTGCCGACGGTGTCGCGGCGGCCGTGATCGGCGCCAGCGCGGCGGGCGGCGGGGCCGGCCGGTCGGGCGGCCAGGCCATGAGCTGGAACAGCAGCCCGCCGAGTGCGCCGGCGGCGGGCAGCAGGGTGCCGACCCGAAGCACATACCCGGGTGACCAGCCGTCGAGGACGCCGCCGCGCAGCGGCCGCTCGACGTACCGGTGGGTGAGGACGGCGAGGAGGACGGCGCCGCCGAGTACGCCGATCTCGGCCGCGGTATGCAGGTCGCCGAAGCGTGCCCGGGCGGCGACCAGCAACGGCCAGTGCCACAGGTAGAGCGGATAGCTGACCGCGCCCGCCGCGCGCAGCGGTCGCGCCCCGAGCATCCGGTGAACCAGGCCAGGCGCCGCCGTGCCCGCCGCACCCGCGGCGCCGGCCATGCGTGCCGCGCCTGCCGTGTCGCTGGAGTGGACGGGCCGGCCGGCGGCGCCACCGGCGATGATGGCGGCGGTGCCGAGCGCGGGCAGCAGGGCGAGGTATCCGGGATACGCCGGCCCGGGCTGCAGGGTCAGGACGGCCGTCACCAGGGCGGCCAGGCCTGCCCAGCCGAGCAGGAGGCCGAGGCGCCGGGGGAGGCCGGCCAGGCGCGCCCCGATCACGGCGAGCGAGGCACCGAGGGCCGGTTCCCAGATCCGGGTGGTGGTGGCCAGGAAGGCCCGACCGGGTTCGGCGGCGGTATGTGCCACGCACCAGGCGAACGAGCCCACCACGAGCACTCCGGCGGCGATCAGCAGAGGGCTGGCGAGCAACCGGCCACGGCGGAGCACCCAGGCCGCGACGCCGGTCAGCAGCACCGCCCAGAGCAGGACGAACTGTGCGGCGACCGCGACCACCCAGAGGTGGGCCACCAGGCCGGCCGTGCCGTCCGCGGTGACCGCCTGCCCACCCTGGGCGGCGAGACGCCAGTTCAGGACGTACCCGGCGCCGGCCAACACGTCCCAGCCGGTCGCGGACCACCGGTCACGCGGCAGGCAGACCAGCGCGAGCAGCAGCGACGCGGCGAGCACCAGCGTGCCGGCCGGCAGCACGCGGCGGGCCCGGCGGGCGAAGAAGTTGGCCAGGCCGAGCTGTCCGGTGCGGCGCCACTGGTTGAGCAGGGCGCCCGTGACCAGGAAGCCTGCGAGCACGAGGAAGATGTCGACGCCGACGAAGCCGCCCGGGACGACGGCGGGACCGGCGGTGCCGAGCAGCAGCGACCCGATCGCCAGGCCCCGGAGTCCGGTGAGGTCCGCCCGATGGCCGGGCGGAGCCGCGAGCTTCCCTCGGGATCGTGGCCGCGTCTCCGTCGCCATCTGTCAACCTCCGGGCGCGAGCGTGTCCAGTAAGTCCCTTCTTAACAGATGAATGCTGCGATGGGCGTATTTCGCCGGTCCCGAGATGGCTCGTCGGCCCACGGGTCAGCCGTCGGCCAGGCCGGCCCGCTCCGCCGCCGCCCGCCACGCGGCCTCGCCGCCGGCGGCCGGCCGGTAGGTCCGGGGCGATCCGGTACGCCGCAGCAGCGCCCGCAGCTCGGCCAGCCCACCGGAGACCACGCCGAGCGCCCGGGCCTGCACCAGCGCGTTGCCCAGCGCGGTCGCCTCCACCGGCCCGGCCACCACCGGCAGTCCACAGGCGTCCGCGGTGAGCTGGCAGAGCAGCTCGTTGCGGGCACCGCCGCCGACCACGTGCACCACGTCCACGTCCCGGCCGCTGAGCCGCTGCGCCTGGCGCACCGCGACCCGGTGCGCCAGGGCGAGGCTGTCCAGGATGCACCGGGTCATCGCCGCCGGCCCCTCCGGCACCGGCTGTCCCCGCTCGGTGCAGGCCCGGGCGAGCCGGGCCGGCATGTCGCCGGGCGGCAGGAAGTCCGGGTCGTCCGGATCGACCACGGCGGCCAGCGCCGGCTGCCGGGCGGCGGCGGCGAGCAGCTCGGTCAGGTCGCCGGCCACCCCCCGCGACCGCCACACCCGCAGCGACTCCTGGAGCAGCCAGAGCCCCATCACGTTGCGCAGGTACCGGACCGTGCCGTCCACCCCGGCCTCGTTGGTGAAGTTGGCCGCCCGGCTCTGCTCGGAGAGGACCGGCGCCGGCAGCTCGACGCCGACCAGCGACCATGTGCCGCAGGAGATGTAGGCGAACCGGTCTCCGTCGGCCGGCACCGCCGCGACCGCCGAGGCGGTGTCGTGCGAGCCGACCGCGGTCACCGGCACCGCCCGGTCGACGCCGACCGCCTCCCGGACCTCCGGGCGCAGCTCGCCGGCCCGGTCGCCGGGCCGGCGCAGCGGCCCGAAGAGCCGGGTGGGCAGGCCGGCCCGGGCGATCAGCTCGGTCGACCACTCCCGGGTACGCACGTCGAGCAGCTGGGTGGTGGAGGCGTTCGTCACCTCGCTGCCCGCGATCCCGGTCAGCCAGTAGCCGAGCAGGTCCGGGATGAGCAGCATCGTCTGCGCCCGGTCCAGCGCCGGCGTACCGAGTTCGGCGGTGAGCTGGAAGAGCGTGTTGAACGGCAGCAGTTGCAGCCCGGTGGTCCGGTAGAGATAGTCGGCGCCGAGCGCCCCGACGACCCGCTCCGGCACTCCGTCGGTACGCCGGTCCCGGTAGTGCACCGGATTGCCGACCAGCGCGCCGGTCGAGTCGAGCAGCCCGTAGTCCACCGCCCACGAGTCGATCCCGACGCTGGCCAGGTCGGACCGGCGGGCCGCCGCCGCCCGCAGCCCGGCAAGGGTCTCGGCGTGCAGCCGGAGCACGTCCCAGTGCAGCGTGTCGCGGAGCCGGACCGGCCCGTTGTCGAACCGGTGCACCTCGGTCAGGGTCACGCCGGCCGGGCCGACCTCCGCCAGCATCACCCGACCACTGGCCGCACCGAGGTCCACCGCCGCGACGGCGGTCGAGCCGGTGGAGCCGTCCGAACCGGTCGTTCCGGTCATCGCACAGCCCCGGTCACCGAAGGAACGCGGCGGCCACGCCGGAGTCGACCGGCACGTGCAGCCCGGTGGTGTGCGACAGCTCGCCACCGGTCAGCGCGAAGACCGCGTTCGCGACGTGCTCCGGCAGTACCTCCCGCTTCAGCAGCGTACGGCGGGCGTAGTAGGCACCCAGCTCCTCCTCGGGCACCCCGTAGACGGCGGCGCGCTGGGCGCCCCAGCCGCTGGCGAAGATCCCGGAGCCGCGTACCACGCCGTCCGGGTTGACGCCGTTGACCCGGATGCCGTGCTCGCCGAGTTCGGCGGCGAGCAGGCGTACCTGGTGTGCCTGGTCGGCCTTTGCCGCGCTGTAGGCGATGTTGTTGGGACCGGCGAAGACCGAGTTCTTGCTGGAGATGTAGACGAGGTCCCCGCCGAGGCCCTGGTCGAGCATGAGCCGGGCGGCGGCCCGGGAGACCAGGAAGGAGCCCTTGGCCATCACGTCGTGTTGGAGGTCCCAGTCCGCCTCGGTCGTCTCCAGCAGCGACTTCGAGATCGACAGCCCCGCGTTGTTGACCACCAGGTCGACCCCGCCGAAGGCGAGCGCCGCCTCGGCGAAGGCCGCCTCGATCCCGGTCGCCTCGGTGACGTCCACCGACACCGCGACCGCCCGGTCGGCGCCGCCGATCCCGTCGGCGACCGACGCGGCGCCCTGGAGGTTGCGATCGGCCACCACCACGCAGGCGCCCTCGGCAGCGAGCCGCCGGGCGATCGCCGCGCCGATCCCGGAGCCGCCGCCGGTGACCAGGGCGACCCTTCCGGCCAGCGCCTTCGGCTTCGGCATCCGGCGCAGCTTCGCCTCCTCGAGCTGCCAGTACTCGATCCGGAACTTCTCCGCCTCGTCGATCGGGGCGTACGTCGAGACCGCCTCGGCGCCGCGCATCACGTTTATCGCGTTGAGGTAGTACTCGGCGGCCACCCGGGCGGTCTGCCTGTCCCGGCCGAAGCTGAACATCCCGATCCCCGGCACCAGCACGATCGCCGGGTCGGCACCCCGGATCGGCGGTGAGTCCGGCCCGGCGTAGCGCTCGTAGTAGGCCCGGTAGTCCTTCCGATACACCTCGTGCAGCTCCCGCAGCCGGGCCAGTACGTCCGGCAGCGGTGCGTCCGGCGGCAGGTCGAGCACGAGCGGCCGGACCTTGGTCCGCAGGAAGTGGTCCGGGCAGGAGGTGCCGAGCGCGGCCAGCCTCGGGTGCTCGGTGCGGGAGAGGAAGTCCAGCACCGCCGGGTCGTCGGTGAAGTGCCCGACCTGGAACTGCCCGGCCTGCCGGCTGTCGGTGCTGGCCAGCCCGCGCAGCGTCGGGGCGAGCGCGGCGGCCCGGGCCCGCCGCTGTTCCGCGGGCAGCGGCGCGTACCCCTCGATCGGCGCGCCGAACGGCTCCGGCCGGCCGTGCTCGGCCAGGAACCGGGTGGCGGTTTCGATGATCTCCAGTGACCGGGCCTCGCACTCCTCGCTGGTGGCGCCCCAGGCCGTGATGCCGTGCCCGCCGAGGATCACGCCGATCGCCTGCGGGTTGTCCCGGGCCAGCGCGGCGATGTCCAGGCCGAGTTGGAAACCGGGGCGGCGCCACGGCACCCAGAGCACCCGGTCGCCGAAGCAGCGCCGGGTCAGCTCCGGGCCGTCGGCCGCGGTGGCCAGCGCGATCCCGGCGTCCGGGTGCAGGTGGTCGACGTGCGCGGCGTCGACCAGCCCGTGCATGGCGGTGTCGATGGACGGCGCCGCCCCGCCCCGGCCGTGCAGGCAGTAGTCGAAGGCGGCGACCATCTCGTCCTCGCGTTCCACCCCGGGGTAGACGCCGACCAGGGCACGCAGCCGGTCCAGCCGGAGCACGGCCAGCCCCGCCTCGGTGAGGGTGCCGATGTCCCCGCCGGAACCCTTGACCCAGAGCAGCTCGACCGGGCCGCCGGTGACCGGGTCGGTGCCGGTCGCCTTCGCCGAGGTGTTGCCGCCGCCGTAGTTGGTGTTGCGCCGGTCCGCCCCGAGCCGGTGTCCCCGGCCGAGCAGTGCGCCGACCTCCGGGTTGCTGGGCTGGTCGCTCATCCTCATGCTCCCCATCCGGCCTGCTGCCCGCCGACCCGCTCGGCGACGATCCGCTCGGCGTAACCGGAGCGGGCGTACGCGGCCATCGGGTCGGGGTCGAGGCCCATCTCCGTGCGGACCTGCGCCAGCAGTGGCCGTACGTCGGTGTTGTAGGCGTCCATCAGCACCCCGTTGGCGCCGAGCACGTCCCCGGCGGCCTGCGCGGCGGCCAGCGCCCCGGCATCGACGAGCAGCGCCTTCGCGGTCGCCTCCTGCACGTTCATCACCGAGCGGATCTGGGCCGGGATCTTCGGCTCGATGTTGTGGCACTGGTCGAGCATGAAGTTGACCCCGGACTCCGCCCGCAGCGCGTCGGCCCGGACGATCTCGTGCATGATCCGGAAGAGCTGGAACGGGTCGGCGGCGCCGACCATCAGGTCGTCGTCGGCGTAGAAGCGGGAGTTGAAGTCGAAGGCGCCGAGCTTGCCCTCCCGGAGCAGGAAGGCGACGATGAACTCGATGTTGGTGCCCGGGGCGTGGTGGCCGGTGTCGATCACCACCTGGGCCCGCTCGCCCAGCCTGAGGCAGTGCGCGTAGGCGGTGCCCCAGTCCGGCACGTCGGTCAGATAGAAGGCCGGCTCGAACAACTTGTATTCCAGCAGCATCCGTTGGCCCGGCCCGAGCCGGTCGTAGGTGGCGGCGAGCGCCTCGGCGAGCCGGTCCTGCCGGGCCCGGATGTCGTCCTGGCCGGGATAGTTGGTGCCGTCGGAGAACCAGAGTTTCAGGTCGCGTGAGCCGGTGGCGTCCATGATGTCGACGCACTCCAGCAGGTGCCCCAGGGCCTTGCGCCGAATCCGGGGGTCGGGGTTGGTGACGCTGCCCAGCCGGTAGTCGTCGTCCTGGAAGACGTTCGTGTTGATGGTGCCGATCCGCACGCCGCGCTCGGCCGCGTACGACGCCAGCTTGCCGAAGTCGTCGACCCGGTCCCAGGGGATGTGCAGCGAGACCACCGGCGCCACCCCGGTGTACGCGTGCACCTGCGCCGCGTCGGCGATCTTCTCCTCCGGGTTGCGCGGCACCCCGGGCTGGGCGAACACCTTGAACCGGGTGCCCGAGTTCCCGTACGCCCAGGAGGGCACCTCGATCCGTTGTGCGCGCAGCGCGGCCCGGACGTCGGTCTCGGTCATGTCAGGCCTCCGTGGTGTCGAGCGCGGCAAGCTGCGCGTCCAGGTTGAAGATCTCGTCGAGGACGACGAACCCCTCGTCGGGGCGGCGGCCGGAAAGGCCCACGAAGAAGGGGGCCATCTCGGCCTGCCACCGGGCGTTGACCTCGGTCGCCTCCATCGCGGCGAGCGACGCGGCCAGATCGGCGGTGCGGAAGTGCCCGACCAGCAGACCGTCGTCGTGCAAGAAGAGGGAGTAGTCGTGCCAGCCGGCCGCCTCCAGCGCCCGGAGCATCTCCGGCCAGACGGCCGCGTGTCGTTCGCGGTATTCGGCCAGCCGGTCGGGCCGGACCCGGAGGACGAAGCAGACGCGCCGCATCGGCGGCCTCCCAATCAATGAACCGTTTCAACAAACCGCACTCAACATACGAGCGACGTCACTGCACTGTCAAGGAACCGGACCGGCCGGCGGTCCGGCAGCGTTCAGGCGGGGGTCCGGGCGTACCGGCTGGACTCCCGGACGACCAGCTCCGGTTCGAAGATCACCTGTTGGTGACGGTGGTTCTCCGGATCGTTCGCCTCGTCCAGCATCAGCCGCGCCGCCGTCTGACCCAGCCGCTGGCGCGGCTGGCGTACCGAGGAGAGCGGCACCGCCGCCGCGGCGGCGAAGTCGATGTCGTCGTAGCCGACCAGCGCGATGTCCTCCGGCACCCGGACCTGCTGGCGGGTGAGTTCCTGGAGGACGCCGAGCGCCAGCAGGTCGTTGGCGCAGAAGACCGCGGTGGCCCGGGTGGACCGGGGCTGGCCGAGGATCCGGGACGCCGCGTCCCGGCCGGCCGCCACGGTCGGACTCGGCGTCTCGAACCGGCGCAGGTGCTCCTCGGCGAGCCCCGCCTCGCGCAGCGCGTGCTGCGCGCCGTCGTACCGGTCCCGCACCTGCTCCAGCCGCCACGGGCCGCCGACGAAGGCGATTCGGCGGTGCCCCGCCTCGACGAGGTGCCGCATCGCCAGCTCGCCGCCGAGCCGGTCGTCGACCGCGACGGAGCAGACGTCGGGCCGGGTGGATCGTCGATCCAGCAGGACGACCAGTACGCCGCGTTCCCGGAGCCGGACCAGCCGCTCGTTGGCATCGTCGACCGGGGTGATCAGCACTCCCTGGACCCGCTGTTCCTCAAGCAGGTCCAGGTATCGGCTCTCCTTGACCGGGTCACCGTCGCTGTTGCAGAAGATCACCGCCATCCCCGCCGCGCCGGTGGCGTCCTCGACCCCCTTGGCGACGTCGGTGAAGAAGGGGTTGGCCACGTCCAGCACCACCAGGCCGAGGGTGCGGCCCCGCCCCCGGCGCAACTGCCGGGCGGCGTCGTTGGGCACGAAACCGAGCTCGTTGATTGCGGCCAGCACCCGGTTGCGGGTCGACGCCGCCACGATGTCGGGCCGGTTGAGCACGTTGGAGACCGTGCCGACCGACACACCCGCCTGGCTGGCCACGTCACGGATGCTCACCGCTGGTCCGGGCACCACCGCCTCCTTCCCGCGGCCCTAACGTCGGGCCTGAAACGTGTCAAGATTAGCCGGCGGTCCGGCATGGGGTGCGGGTGACAGCGCTCCGGCCGCAGGACCGGTCGACTGCCTGCGACGTGACAGTAACGCTCCCGCGCACCCGTACGTCGGACGGCACGCGAGGCGGGCGCGGAAGCGGGGCAGCTCGACAGTCCCCGGACGGAGGGTGGCGGAGCATGGCGGACGAGCCGACCGGAGTACGGCTGCGGGTGCGCGGCCGGACCGTCGCGGAGTACGTCCTGGACGATCCCGAGGTCGACCCACGCTGGGGGCGCCGGCCGTACCTGCATCCGGTGCGTACCCTGGCCGGGGTGGTGGTGACCGACACGCTGCCCGAGGACCACCGCTGGCACCTGGGCGTCTCGGTCGCCATGCAGGACGTCTCCGGCACCAACCTCTGGGGCGGTCGCACCTACGTCCGGGGCACCGGCTACACCTGGCGCGACGACCACGGGCGGATCCTCCACGACGGCTGGCTGCCGGAGCCGACAGCCGCTCCCGGCGGCGGGTTCGCCGAGCGGCTCTGCTGGCGGGATCCGGCCGGCCGGATCCTGCTGACCGAGGAGCGGCGGGTCGTCGCCGCCGAGCTGCCCGGCCGCACCGACGCGTGGCTGCTCGACTTCGGCTACGCCCTCACCGCCCCGGCCGACCGGGACATCCGGCTCGGCAGCCCGGCGACCAACGGCCGGCCGGACGGCGCCGGCTACGGCGGCTTCTTCTGGCGGGTCGCACCCGGACGGCATCGGGCCCTCACCGCCAGCGCCGAGGGGGAGGATCGGGCCAACGGCAGCACCGAGCCGTGGCTGGCGTTGGTCGGCGAGGCCGGCGGCCGGTCGTACACCCTGGTCTTCGCCGGCCTGGCCGACGGTGACCACTGGTTCGTGCGGACCGGCATCTATCCCGGGGTCTGCGTCGCGCTCGCCTTCGCGCGGACGCTGCCGATCCCGGCCGGTACGGCGGTGCGGCGCCGGCACCGGATCGTGGTCGCCGACGGCGAACTGACCCGCGCCGAGGTCGAGCGGTTGGGCATGGCGGCAGAGCGCGTCGCGGACCGGCCCGCTCCGGCGACCTGAACCGTCGCTGTCCCCGGCGCCGCCGCACACGACCCGGTCAGCCCTTCAGGCCGGAGGTGGCAATCCCCTCCACCAGATAACGCTGGAAGGCCAGGAAGAAGAGCAGCACCGGAACGATGCTCAGCACCGACATCGCGAACATCGGCCCGTACGCCGACTCGCTGGTCTGGTCGATGAAGAGGCGCAGCGCCAGCGGCAGCGTGTAGGACTCGGGGTCGTTGAGGTAGACGAGCTGGCTGAAGAAGTCGTTCCAGGTCCAGATGAATGTGAAGATCGCGGTGGTGACCAGGGCCGGCTTGAGCAGCGGCAGGATCACGTACCGGAAGGTGAGCACCGGGCCACAGCCGTCGATCTCCGCCGCGTCGTCCAGCTCGCGCGGCAGCCCCCGGATGAACTGCACCATCAGGAAGACGAAGAACGCGTCGGTGGCGAGCAGCTTGGGCAGGATCAGCGGCACGAAGCCGCCGACCAGGTCCAGCTTCTGGAAGATCGTGTACTGCGGAATCAGCACCACGTGGTACGGCAACATGATGGTCAGCAGGGTGAACGCGAAGAGCGGCCCGCGCAGCCGGAAACGCAACCGGGCGAAGGCGTACGCGGCGAGCGCGCAGGAGACCAGGTTGCCGATCACCGCGCCGACCGCCACGATCACCGAGTTGGTGAAGAACCGCCAGACGCCGATCCCGGCGATTCCGTCCACCGCGGCCGCGTAGTTCTCCGGTGCCAGCCGGCTCGGCAGCAGGCTCAGGCTCGACAGGATCTCGTCGGTCGGCTTGACCGAGGTGGCCAGCAGCCACACGACCGGATACAGCAGCAGGGCCAGCACCCCGATGATCAGTGCGTGCCAGCCGGCCGTACGCAGCCGGGCCGCGACCGTACCTGGTCGGCGATCCGCCGGTGTGCGGGTCGACAGGCCGTCGGAGAGCGTGCTCACCGGTCCTCCCCGGAGTAGAACACCCAGCGGCGCGAGGTGCCGAAGAACAGTGCCGTGATGATCGCTATGACGAGCAGCAGCAGCCAGGCCATTGCAGAGGCGTAGCCCATCCGGAACTGCGAGAAGCCGCGCTCGTAGAGGTAGAGGGTGTAGAAGAGGGTGGAGTTGCTCGGCCCGCCCCGGCCACCGCTGACGATGAACGCCGGGGTGAACGCCTGGAAGGCGTGGATCGTCTCCAGCACCAGGTTGAACAGGATGATCGGGGAGAGCATCGGCAGCGTCACCGAGCGGAAGGTGCGCCAGGTGCCGGAGCCGTCGACCGCGGCGGCGTCGTAGAGCTCGGTCGGGATCTGCTTCAGACCGGCCAGGAAGATCACCATCGGCGCGCCGAACTGCCAGACGGCCAGGATGATCAGCACGTAGAGCGCGTAGTCCGGCTCGTTGATCCAGCCGCCGGTGTCCCAGCCGAAGCTGCCGGTGACCGAGTCGACCACGCCCGCGTCGGTGAACATCGCCCGCCAGACCAGCGCGATCGCCACACCGGTGCCGAGCAGCGAGGGGGCGTAGAAGGCCGACCGGTAGAAGCCCTGCCCGCGCCGCTTGCGGTTGAGTAGCAGCGCCACCGCCAGGGCGGCGGCCAGCTTCAGCGGTACGGAGATCAGCACGTACATCGCGGTGACCTTGGCCGAGGCGAGGAACCGCGCGTCGTCGGCGAAGAGCCGCTGGTAGTTCTCCAGGCCAACCCACCCGGGGGTGGTGAAGAGGTCGTAGTCCGTGAACGACAGGTAGAGCGAGGCGAGCATCGGACCGACGGTCAGCAGCAGCGCACCGAGGACCCACGGGGAGAGGAAGAGGTACGCGATCCCGGGCCGGTGGCGCCGGTGTCGGGCCCGGGCTCCGGCGGCGGTGCCGTCGGGTGCGGCGGGCCGGGGCGGCGGCCTGCGCAGGGTCCCAGTTGTCATGGTCGACTATCCCATCGGCTCCTGGCGGCACACCCTCCCAGGGGTGCGTACGCGCCCCGGTGGTGAGGCGGTGATGAAACCATTCAACAAGCCGCCCGAAGGTACCGCCGGCCGGTCGGGCCTGTCAATGGAGGTGGCGGCGCCCCGCATCTGGTCGGGACCGCCTTCCGGGGATGCGCGACATTCATGAATCGATTCACATCTCCGGATGCCAGTCCGGATCCCGCCCGAAGGCGGCGACCAGCCGGTCCTGGTCGCTCGCGTCCGGCGGCACCGGCACGCCGGGTTCGGTCAGCCCGCCGGCCCGGTACATCGGCACCCGCCCGCCGAACCACCGGGCGCACTCCCGGACGCCCTCCGGATCGAGTCGGGGCTCGACGCCGATGGCGACCGCCAGATCCCAGCCGTGCACCACGTGCTCGGCCAGCAACTGGTGCAGGTACTCCCGGCCCGCCGTCGGCCCGGCCGACAGTTCCACGTCGCGGTCGAGGGCGGCCGGGTCGGCCGGCGCCCGGCAGGCCCGCTCGGCCGCCTCCCGGGCGGCAGCGGCGGGATCGGCGCCGAGCAGGTCACCGGCGAAGCGGTCGCCGACCTCGTCCAGGGACGCCCCGGCGAAGAGCGGTTCCGACCAGCGCTCCTCCCCGATGACGTGGTTGACCAGGGTCCGGACGTCCCAGTCAGCACAGGGCGTCGGCGCGGTCCACTGGTCGGAGCCGACCCGGCCGACCTGGTCGGCGAAGTCGGCCACCGTACGCCGGTAGGTCGTCAACAGGTCCATGGCCCGATTCTGCCCGCAACCGGAGTCGCCCGCCGGGAAGTGCGGTCAGTCCAACTGGTCGGGGAGCAGCCCGAGCTCGCGGGCGACCGAGAGGCGTACCCACTCGGTGAGCTGGCGGCGCGGGATCACCCGGTCGTGCACCGCGAGCTGCACGGCCAGCCCGTCGATCAGCGCATTGATCCGCCAGGCGGCCCCGGCCGGGTCGTCGCAGGTGAAGACGGCGTCCGCCACCCCGGCCGCGATCACCTCGCCGAGCCCCTCCCGCCGGCGCAGGTCCAGCCGCCGCGACACCTTCTCCAGCTCCGGGGTGCGCAGCGACTCCGACCACCCGTCGATCCACATCGCCCAGGAACGGGAGCGGCCCGGCGGGGTGTAGAGGCGGAGCAGCTTCTTGAGCTTGACCAGCGGGGTGGCGGCGGAGCGGAGCACCGCGTCGAGCCGGGTCAGATCCTGCTCGGCGGCGTACGCGAACGCCTGGGCGACCAGCCGCTCCTTGGTGGCGAAGTGGTAGAAGACCAGTGCCTGGCTCACCCCGGCGGCCTGGGCCACGTCGGCCGTGCGCGTGTTGGCCAGTCCGCGCGTTGCGATCACGTCGCAGGCGGTGCGCAACAGCGCATCCAGGCGCACCTCTGCCGCACGTCTCGTCACGCGGCTACGTTAGCCCATTCTGGCGGGGACAATAAGCCATCAACACGTCGGATAAGTTACTAGCGGGTCAGACTGTCCACTAGCGCATCAGAAGCCGCGCGCCACGGCGCCGGTCATCGCCGAGGTCGGCGGCGGGATCGGACCGTCCGGCGCAGCAGGCCGACCACCCGGCCCGCCGCACCGACCACCCGGCCCGCCGGGGCGACCGCCAGGCAGACAAAGATCCGCACCGATCGGTACCCCGTAGTAATGTCCGCTCATGCCAGACGGTGTGGCGGACACCCCGCCGGCGGCGAAGCCCGCGCCCGGGCCGGCACCGGCCGGGTCCACCCCGCGCGAGGTGCCGGAGACCCCCGGCGGCATGGGCGGGCACAGCGTCACACCGGCCACTCCGGACACGGCCGCCGCCGTGACCTACGACGACGAGGAACGGCCGGCCCGACGACTCACCGGCCCGGTCGGACTCGGGGTGGCGGTGGTCGCCTTCGCCGTCGCGCTGCTGGTGCTCTGGCAGGTGTTCCGGCCACTCGCCCAGGGCAGCCAGTTCTACCTGATCATCTTTCTGACCGGCGTGCTGCCGTTGGTCTTCCTCACGTACCGCTCGGGGCTGCGGTTGCCGGCCGGGCTGGCGAGCCGGTTGCCGGCCGGGCCCGCGGGCCGGCTGCCGGGTTGGGCGACGAGCCGGCTTCGGGCGGGAACGGCTGTTCACGTACCCGATCCGGAGGGCCCGCCCGCGCGGCGCCGGGACCGGCCGACGGTGCCTGACTGGCTGCTGGCCGGGCTCGCCCTCGTGGTCTGCGCCTATCCGGTGCTGCCGCTGCGGATCGCCGACGCCGGCGGCGGATACGACGCCTTCCTCGACCGGCAGGGGCTGCTCGCCCCGGTCGACGTGGCGATGGGCGCGCTGCTGCTGGTGCTGCTGATCGAGGCATGCCGCCGCACCACCGGCTGGGTCCTGCCGGTGGTCTGCCTGCTCTTCCTCGGTTACGGCTACTACGGCGGGCTGCTGCCGCAGAGCTGGGCGGTGGCGCACGCCGGGCTCGACTTCGGACAGATCGTCGACGCACTCTACAACTCCGGCAGCGGCTTCTACGGCACCCCGCTGGACGTCGCCGCCACCTACATCGTGCTCTTCACGATCTACGGCGCGGTGCTCGACCTCTCCGGCGCCGGACGCTTCTTCGTCGACCTCTCGGTGGCGGCCTTCCGGCGGTCCCGCAGCGCCGCCGGCCGCACCGCCGTCGCCTCCGGGTTCCTGCTCGGCACCGTCTCCGGCTCCGGCACCGCGACGGCGGTCAGCATCGGCGCGGTCACCTGGCCCATCCTGCGCCGGGCCGGCTACCCGGCCGAGCACGCGGGCGGAATGCTCGCCGCCGCCGGCGTCGGGGCGATCCTCTCCCCGCCCACCCTGGGGGCGGCCGCCTTCATCGTCGCCGAATACCTCGAGGTCTCCTACCTCACCGTGCTCGGCTGGGCGGTGATCCCGACCCTGCTCTACTACCTCGGCATCCTGCTCGCCGTCGAGATCGACGCCCGCCGGTTCGCGGTACGCCCGGTCGAGGTGGCGAGCAGCTCGGTCTGGCGGCTGCTGGGCCGGTTCGGCTACCACTTCTCCTCGCTGGTCGTCATCGTCGTGCTGCTCACGCTCGGGATGAGCGCCACCCGGGCGGTCGTCTACGCCACCGGGCTGGCGGTGCTGCTCAGCTTCCTCGACCGGCGGGCCTGGCTCACCCCACGACGGCTCTTCACCGCCCTCTCCACCGGGGTGCGCGGGGTGCTCCCGGTCGCCGCCGTCTGCGGTGCGGCCGGCATCATCACCGCCACCACCACCAAGACCGGCCTCGGCGCACAGTTCGCCTCGCTGCTGGTCCGGGGCGCCGAGGCGGTCACCGACAACCCGGCCGTGGTGCTGGCGCTGACCGTGCTCCTCGCCGCGGTGGCGCTCGCACTGCTCGGACTCGCCGTGCCGGTCACCGCCTCGTTCATCATCGGCTGGGTGATCATCGGTCCGGCGCTGCTCGCGCTCGGCGTACCGGCCCCGGCGGCGGCGATGTTCGTCTTCTACTACTCGGTACTCTCCGAGGTCACCCCGCCGACCGCGCTGGCCGCGGTCGGCGCGGCGGCGATCACCGGCGGGCGGACCGTGCCGACCATGTGGCAGGCGCTCAAGTACGCCCTGCCGGCCTTCCTCGCCCCGGTCGCCTTCGTGCTCACCGGGCCGGGGGAGTACCTGCTCGGCCGGGGCTCCCCGGTGGAGGTGCTCTGGGCGGGCCTGGTCGGCTGCCTCGGCGTCGCGGCGCTCGCCATGGCAACCGGTGGCTGGATGTTGGGCGTCGGACCGGCCGGCGGAGTCGAGCGGATTCTCAGCGCCCTCGCCGGCCTGTTGCTGCTCTACCTGCACCCGCTGTCGATCGGGATCGGCGGCGGGCTGCTCACGATCGCCGTGCTGACGGCGCTGCTCCGCCGCGGCCGTACGCCCGGGACAGGATCGGCCGCCGCCACCCCGCCCGTTACCGACCAGGCCGCCGCCGCCACCCCGCCCGTTACCGACCAGGCCGGCGCCACCGTGGCCGACGGCGGCCCGGCTCCCGGCGGCCCGGCTCCGGACCGAGGACGTCGAGTGAACGCCGCACCAGGAGAGGATCCGAGATGAGGCCTGTGGGAAGCCGGACGAAGGATGCGGGAAGCCGGACGAAGCGTGCGACGAGGATTCTGGCGGCGGTCACGGCCGCCGGCCTGGGGCTGAGCGGTGCCGCCGGCTGCGGCGGCCGGCAGGACACTGCCAGCACCGACGCGGGTGGGGAGGTCACCTGCGAGGTGGGCGCGGAGACCCGGATCGGGATCGCGACCGGTAACGCCACCGGGGTCTACTTCGCGCTCGGCAACGCCTACGCCGAACAGGTCTCCAACGCTCCCGGCAGCAAGGTCAAGGCCACCGCGGCCGAGACCGGAGCCTCGGTGCAGAACATCCAGCAGCTCGTCGCCGGCACCTACGCGGTGGCCTTCTCGCTCGCCGACACCGCCGCCGACGCGGTGCAGGGCACCGGGAGTTTCGAGGGGCAGCGGCAGCCGGTGCAGGCACTCTCCCGGATCCACACCAACTACACGCAGGTGATCGTGCGCAACGGCGCCGGGATCAGCTCGGTCGCCGACATGCGTGGCAAGCGGGTCTCCACCGGTTCGCCGAAGTCGGGCACCGAGGTCATCGCCAACCGGCTGCTCCAGGCGGCCGGTCTCGACCCGGCAAAGGACGTCCAGGCGCAGCGCCTCGACCTGGCCAAGACCGTGGACGGGGTCAAGGACGGCTCGATCGACGCGTTCTTCTGGTCGGGCGGCCTGCCCACCCCGGGCATCACCGATCTGCTCACCACCACCCGGGACCGGGTCAGCTTCCTGGACGTCACGCCGTTGCTCGCCGAGCTGAAGAGAATCAACCAGGTGTACGAGGAAGGGGTGATCCCGGCGGCGACGTACGGCACCCCGGCCGACGTCAGGACCATCGTGGTGCCGAACGTCCTGCTGGTGAAGGAGGACCTGGACGCCAACCTGGTCTGCGTGCTGACCAGGGCGCTCTTCGATCGGAAGGCGCAGTTGGAGCAGGCCAACGCGGCGGCCGGGGAGATCAGCCTGGACACCGCCCGGAAGACCGCGCCGGTGCCGCTGCACCGCGGTGCCGTACGGGCCCTCGACGACCTGGGGGCTGCCAGGTAGACGTCATCGACTTCGACCGCGGCCGTCCTGCCTGGAAACAAGATCCCAGGTTCCTAGGATGCACCACCGGCGGTGATGTGAACGGCGGGTAGGATGAAGGGCTCCTGCCTGGCTGGCGGGAGCCGGAAGGCCGCCGGGTCCGGCTCGGCGCCGCCGAGCGGCCCCCGAGTTGGCATCTGTTCGCGGCCTCGGCTAAAGTTCTCATCCGTCACCAGGAAACACCGGATGACAAGCGGACGTAGCGCAGTTGGTAGCGCATCACCTTGCCAAGGTGAGGGTCGCGGGTTCGAGTCCCGTCGTCCGCTCGGAGATGCCGCCACATGTCGGGGGCAACCTCGGTGGAGTGGCCGAGAGGCGAGGCAACGGCCTGCAAAGCCGTGTACACGGGTTCAAATCCCGTCTCCACCTCGGCGACAAGCGAGGGCGATTGGCGCAGTGGGAGCGCGCTTCCTTGACACGGAAGAGGTCACTGGTTCAAACCCAGTATCGCCCACCATATAGATCAAGTTAGAACCGCGCTCCCTCAAGGGGGCGCGGTTGTTGTTTTCGGTGAATTGCGCCTCGAACCATGACGTACCGGACACGCCTGTCTCATCGGCAGACACCGGCTCCGCACTGGTCTCGACCGCCTCGTTGCCGCCTGCCTGCTGCGGTGTCAGCAGCACACCGAACGGCAAGACAAGGTCGGCCCGCACTCCCTCCTCATGCACAGTGAACGGGCCCCAGACTGCCTGGTTCAGCTGGCGTCGGATCGATGGGGTGGCGCTCTGGTAGAGCTCGTACGCGTTGCTCAGGAGCGACAGTGAGGCACTGACGTCATGCTCGGGCAGCTCGACCGCCTGCTGGCCGTGATGTCGCTGCCTCGGGTAAGCCTGGGGATCATCCCGGCCGCGGGTGAGCGGAAGTGCCTGGCGCAGGGCAGCTTCTGGATCTTCGACGAACGCATGGTGCAAATCGAGACCATGTCGGCCGGGTTGGAGGTCACGCAGCCTCGGGAGATCGCCGTGTACTCACGGGCGTTTGCACTCCTGCAAGCGTCGGCCGTCGTCGGCAAGCCAGCGCGGGAGGTTATTGCTCGGGCGATGGCGGAGCTGCAAGAGGGGTAGACGGGCACCAGGCCGCCGACCACAGCGGCGCACGGTTCGGCAGCAAGAAGCAGGACAACGGATGGTCCCACACTATCCACAAAGATCTGTGGTCTATCAAGACCCGCAACGTTGGGTTCGGGCGTGTCGAGATCCACTCGGCGACCGAGACCAGCGGCTACCAGATCGGCCAGAGCAACCCGACGTGGATGAGCCCGCCGGACAACAGCAATGGTTGGTTCCAGGTCGGGATTAAGTAACATCGTGATCGAATGATCGAAGTGGGACGGAAGAGATACTTGCTCCGCGATTCGCGCAACGAGCGCCCGCCGGGGGCGTCAAGCCCGGCATCCCACCTGGGCGTTGCATCGCAATGATGGAGCTTCCAGGCGGGAGTTTTGCTGCCTTCACAGATCGCTGACTCAAGAGTCCGTCAGCACCAGGTACGCTGCGCGGAATTCCGGCCTTCAGTGCCAAACTGGTACTGACCAGACCACGGTTAGAGTCAGTCACATGGTTGGCGCAGCTTGTCCGTTCGGACCTCTGGTTGCGTTCGTAGACGTGAATCTTCGCCCCGAACCTGGCCGAGAAGGCCCAACTCAGGATCGTTGCGCTATCCTCCTGGGCGTCCACACGCGGTGATTCAAGCCCGGCGATTCTCGATCTTGACGAGCCGCTCTTGTTGCTTCAAGATCAGCATAGTAGAGATCATCTAACTGGCAAGGAGCCTGCCCGACCAATGCCCGAAGTGGCGTCAACCAAATCGTCTCCACCGCAAGACGAGCCCCTCAAGGGTATGTACTTGCGCTCCTTCGAGATCAAGAACTTTAGATCCTGCATCGACGTTGCTGTGACGTTTCGGCCGAATCTGACGTTGCTTGTTGGCGAGAACAACTCTGGCAAGTCGAATGTTATCGAGGCCCTCCGGCTGGCCACGACGCCGCTAAGCCGACGCCGTACGCGATACTTCGAGGACGGTGATCCTTCCTTCGGCAGCAAGGAGCATGTGGACCTCGTCGCTGAATTCGCGGGACTGACGAAGTTCCAGCATGGGCAATATCTCACAGCGCTCGACGTGTCCACCGGGTCCGCGTGGTACACCACCCGCTTCCACCCGAAGTCCGAGTCGACCCCCAGAGCGCGCGTCGAGAACCTGGCGGGCAAGGAAGCCGGTCCCGACGTTGAGCCCGAGAAGCGTGACCAGATCAACCACGTGTACCTGGAGCCGCTGCGCGACGCCCGTCGCGAGCTGGACTCGGCCCGTGGGAGCCGGTTAGCGATGATCATGAAGTACCTCACGAACGAAAAGCCCCGCGAGGACTTCGTAGAGAAGGCCAATGAGGCGTTCAAGGAGCTGGAGAAGCATGACGCGATCAAGGACACGCGCGCCAAGCTCCAGGCCCACGTCAGTGACCTAACGGACGGCGTGCGCGCTCAGACCGTGGACGTCAGCTTCCAAACCTTTGAGCTGTACCGTCTCGCGCGGGCACTGCGACTCAAGATGGCCGAGCACGACGTAACGCCAGGGGACATTGAGGAATCCGGCCTCGGGTACGCGAACCTACTGTTCATGGCGACGGTCATCCTGGAGCTACAGAACGCCAAGGACTCTGAGCTAACGCTGTTCTTGGTCGAGGAGCCCGAAGCGCATCTCCATCCCCAGCTCCAAGCAGTACTGCTCGACTACCTGCGGGACCAAGCGGCCGAATCACTGCGCGACGACAGCGCAGGGCCAGCCGGACGCATCCAGGTGATCGCCACGACCCACTCGCCGAACCTCGCAAGCGCTGTCGGTACTGAGAACATCGTCGTGCTGAAGACGCTTCACGAGGAGGGACAGGACGCAAAGGGCAACAAGGTCACCGTTCGCACGACCGCCACCCTCCCGCTGGCGAGCATCGATCTTGAACCGGACGACCGCCGCAAGATCGACCAATACCTCGACGTCACGCGCGCAGAGTTGCTGTTCGCTAACCGCGTCATTCTCGTTGAGGGGATTGCGGAGGCGGTATTGCTTCCCGCTCTTGTTACGAAGTGTCTCTACGGGGGCGACACCGAAGAGCACAAGCGATTGCGGCGGAGGTTCCATGCGTTATCGATAGTCAACGTCGGAAGTGTCGATTTTGCGCCGTACGTCAAGCTTATGCTCCAAGAAGTGGATGGGGTCCGCTTGGTGGACCACCTGGTAGTGGTCACTGATGGCGATCCACCCGTTCCCGCCGACGAAGAACCCGACGAGAAAAACAAGGGCGACGGCGCCGAAGGTGAAGACGAGGATGACGATCTCGTCGTACTAAACCGCAAATCTGATCTGCTCGCTCTGGCCGCCAGTTTGTCAGCGCAGTCGGCATTGACGGTCGCGCAGTCCCGATTCACGCTTGAGGCCGACCTAATGGAACCGTTTGCTATCAACGGTGATCTGATGGGCGCAGCCTTCCGCCGTCAGAAGCCTCGCTCGCAAAAATTCTGGCGCACCGTTAAGGACGCCGACAGCCCAGCCGAGGTCTTCTATCGGAAGCTACGTAAGACCAAACGCTTCATCGGCAAGGGCGAGTTCGCCCACGACGTTGCCACTCTAATCCTCGCGGGGCAGCCCTTCGAGTGTCCAGGCTATCTGAAGGAAGCTGTCGAGTCTGCTCTGAAGCAGGGCGGTGCATAAGCGTGCCGATCGAGTTCACGGATCCACAACTCGCGCTCATCCGAGAACCTGGTAGTCGGTTCGTTGAGGCATGCCCCGGTGCAGGTAAGACCCAGAGTATCGTCCAGCGCTTCGTGGAGCGGCCAGGCGTAACAGACCGGCGGGGAGTTGCCCTTCTGTCTTTCACGAACGCAGCCATTGATGAGGCCCGCGCCCGGTGTGTAGATACACCCGATCTTCTCGCTGCCCCCAACTACGTCGGGACTATCGACGGCTTCATAAACCGCTATTTGGTGCGGCCGGTCTTCTCGTCCATACATGGCAAGGCGCCGTCGTTCAAGGACAAGTGGGATACCGTTCCGAGCACCTCCTTCAACGTCAGTGGAATTAACAGCGCCCCCTTTCGGCTAGCATGGTTCACGTTTGCCGCCGACGGAGCGGCGACGTTAGTGCCGTCACAAGCTCCCATTGAGTTGCGAACATGGCTACGTGGGCTCGGGCTGCACGACCGTGGACGCGCCGAGACGAGCGCTGCCAAGCTCTGGAACAGGCTCCACGCCAACGGAGTTATCGACTGCGCTGCGTCTCGACTCCTCATGGCTGAGTACCTTACTGACGCAAAACATATCCGCGTGCTCCGCTATCTGCTGTCAAACCGCTTCGCCGAAGTGATCGTTGACGAGGTGCAGGATTGCTGCGACTCAGATATTCAACTCATCGAGTTCCTGATCGAAGCTAAAATCAACGTCGTCATGGTTGGCGACCTGGACCAGGCAATTTATGACTTCCGCGGAGCATCGCCAAGTGGCGTTAGGCGGTTGATTGCCAGAGTCCCGCGTGGCGAGCGACTCGATGGCAATTTTCGTAGCTCGCCACCGATATGCAACCTCGTGAACAGCCTTCGGCACGGCGACGCAGTTGATGTGGCGTCTGGCAAATGGGCTGCCGAGTCTCAGCCGATATTCGTGCTGAAAGTGTCGAACTGGAACCAGGCTCACGATTTGATCGTTCCGCTTGTCGACAAGGCCGGTATCGCTCCCGCAGACACGGTGGTTCTGGCGTATGCGGAAAGTGTCGCGCGTGCCTGTTCGGCCGCAGGGCCTGAGCCAAGCGAGCGATCCTCTAGCCGTCTGGTGAGGTTAGCACGGAGCGTAGCGCTCTTCCAGGATCTCGGCCAAACTACGCGAGTTCGGACTCAGTCCGTCATAGGGATCGAGGCGGTGCTCCGTGAGTTGGCCAATGAATCCCTACATCACAGTCCGGATGAGGACTTTTTCAAGGTTGCAGGATTAGACCAGCGGACCTTCCGCGATGGGGCTCTGCGGCTTGCCTCCCTGCCAAATCCATACATCGCTGCGCCGTCAAGGTTTCAAGAACAGGTGAAAGGACTGCTCGCCGCCCTGGGTTGGAACTGGGCAAGTACGTCCGGTTTGAGAAAACCGAATCGCGATGTCTGGCCTGACGTTCCCGCACCTGGTTCGGGCGTACTCCAATGGCGTACGATCCACGGTTACAAGGGTTTGCAGGCACCGGCCGTAGCCGTAGCTGTCGGGCCGCCGCCGCGCGACTCCTCTCCGGAGGATTCGGGGGTCAGTCTTTGGAGCGGCAACATGGGGGGCGAGGCGCGGCGGGTGCTTTACGTCGCGGCCTCGCGGGCAGAACGTCTGGCGATTCTGGTAGTGCACAGTAGTCAGTATGAGGCAGTGATGGGGTGCCTGGATCGAGACCGAGTCCCTTACGTTGTTTCTTAGGGCTCGGCCACTCGTATGGCAGAACACTGCGAGGTAGCGGGGCGGGTCAGCGCCTTGACAGTAGCTTCGGTTTTTGTGTCGTGCGGATCGTGAGATAATGAGTTCAGATACTCTAATCTGGAATCGAGCGGTAGCGTGGACCCCAGACTTGATGATGAGAAATACCTGACCTTTGTCGACCTTCGCCAGTATGTCGAGGATCGCATGGGGACGGAAGCCTGGATCACTCTTTACGAGATTGACGACGGGCCAGGAACTAAGAACGCGCGGTTCTGTGCACTGGTTTCGCCAGACCATCTCTCCGAATCACTATCCGAGCTGGACTGGGATCTTCGTATAGGGGCGATGGGCGGAACCTCTGTTGAGTACGGGGACGACGCCTACCAGTATCGCCGCATGAGCGAGCAGCCCGTTGAGCCCTTTGTCTACTCACGGGACTTCTCCGGTATGCGCGAACCGTACTTTGAAATGTCCGAGGAGTTCCGCCACTTCCACAACCTCTACGAAGACAAGAAGACGGGCAACCTGTTCGCATTTGATGAGGCCGGTGACGAAATTCCGGTGGTCCGCATTGATGGCAGGAGGGTGCAGGCGCGCCTTGGGTCAATCAAAGAGTACCTAACAGCGCGGGATATGTGCTTGGTGCTCTTCTTCGAGTTCGACCGTTATACCGCCAAGAGCAGGGCCGAACTTGGTATCGAGAGGATCGAACGGACGGCGACGACAGACGACTACGTCCACCGCTACTTCGTCGACTCCTGCGATTGGATGACCTCGTACAAGACATTCGCCCGCCTTCGCGGAAAGAAGGTCATCCGCGGAAACCCCAAACGTCGACGCACTCCTTGGACGACCGAGCGCAGATATGAAGATTTCATCATCGGACTCGACGAAGACGGCAACGATGTTCTCTTTACCTGTGACGAGGAAAAGCTTAGCAACTTCTTCGGCAAGAATCCATCCGCGCCTCAGTTTCTAACTCCGGTGTTCTTTCGCCGGGACGTTCTCAACAAATATTACGGCGATGCTCGCCGCTACTCGGTGGAGGACAGCCATATCGCTTGCGGCGGACTCTGGAGTGTCCGGATCGACAACAACCACTCGCAGTACGTGACGGTGTTCCTCGGCGACCTCGGCCACATGCCGCACAAGGAACAGCTGTACTGGCGTAGCTTCAACATTCCGCCAGACGGCAAGATAAGCGATACATACTTCGGCCGCAGCTTTCTCGGGCAGTGGCTAAACCCCGAGGCGTCCGATCTGCTGTTTAAGCTGCGCTATGAGCGGTTCCGAACGCGATGGTCAGAAGCTTTCGACTGGGATCTGTATAAGCCTCTCAAGGCTGCCGACGCACATTATTTGGGGACGTTGCATATACCGAGCGAAGGCAACCAGGCTGACTTTGACAACCAGACCATGGCACTTGCCAAGGTTCTGATCGAGAGGCTCAACGAAGCCGAGCTAGCGCAACGTACCGAGGTAGCCGATGGCGACAAAGGGATCGCCAAATTTGAGAAATTCCTCGCGACCGAGGGCTTTCACCCCGCGGGCACGCGGCTGGAGTTCTTGCGCAATCTGCAAGCGCTTCGTAGCGGACCTGCGCATGTGAAGGGCGCGGCGTACGAGAAGGCTGCTCGGCACTTCCGGGTCGAGGAGGACGGTCACCAGGCCGCGTTCGATGGGATGCTGCGCTCAGCGATTGACCTGGTGGACGCGCTGAGCACACACTTCCTCCCTGCAGACCCGGTCGAATCCGTCTTGGACGCCCTGGGGGCGGACGAGCCAGAGTAATGGAAGTGCTGCTGCCATTGAACGCTGTCGTGGTGGCGTATGTAGTCTATAATGAGTTTGAAATATGACCTAATTTGGAGCACATGGGAATTGGCTACTATCCTTGACGTCCTGGACAACTATCTCAGCGCGTCCGGCGCGTCCGTCGTTGACAGGCTGTCGGGACGTGCACTCTGGCACCTCGGTGAAGAGGTACAGCGCTTCGCTGCCTCCTATGAGCCACCGCGAGCCGAGGCGGGAAATTTTCCCATTTACATCGGCGGCTGGCCTTCTGCCAACTTTTTTTTCGCGGATCAAGGCGAGCTTGTCCTATCGTCACTACTGTACTGCGGGCAGGTTATCGCGAAGGATCCAATTTCCGACTGGTTCTCGCCAGACAGGTATCTCAATGACCATGTGATGGCTGGTCGGCCCGGTTTCCTCAATAGCCAGGGTGAACCAAATGTTGTCGGCACGCGGGGTTTCCTAGCGAACGTCATCCCCGCGCTCCAGGCACTTCGTCCACTCATCGAGTCTGGCGCACTCATCCTTGTTCCGAGCGAAACATTTGTTGCACGCAACCGGGAAGCTGTTGATCAGGTTCGAGATCTTCTTTACGAACGTCTAGCGCCAAAGGTCGATGAAATCACCGGTCGATTCCATCCCGCTGACCTTGCAGTAGACGATCGGGTACGCGGAATGTTCGTGTTCGCAGGCGGGGAAAGGGAAGCCCAACTTCGGCGTGCGATCAAATCCTCCCTGCTTCATTTTTCCAGAGAGTGGCTTCTGGCGCGGGGCTATGGCGCAGAGTACGCCGCGCCTTGGGCTTACGAGCAGTACCTCTGCGAGCAAGGGCTTGACACGTTGCTCTCCGAGAGTGAGCACCAAAGGGTGGCCAACGCGCTGCTTCACTCCGAGCTACCAATATTTCAGGGCCTCACTCCCCGAATCGTTACTGATGTACGCAATGACGACACCTTCAGCGAGTTTCGAGCCAAGCTGTTCGAGGTGTACCGGTCTGTGCCAGGATTCCAAGCAGATGACAGCTACGTTCGCCACCTCGCTCAAACCGAAGAAGCCGTTCTGCGGCCAGTATTGGACAGAGCAGAGCAAGAAGCAAAGCGCGGCTTCCTCAGCAGGCTAGGGGTTGGTTTGGCCTCAGGTGCTATTTCGATAGGTGCGCGCTTACTTTTTGACAGCTATACGGGTCAACTTGGCTGGAGCAGTGCTGCCCGCGAAACGATTGGCGTTATTGCCGACAGGGTACGACTTGGTGGCACGCGCGACCCGCTTTCGGTCTGGACGAAGCTTTACAGACACCAGAGATCCGTATCGAGCGAATTGCGCCGAGCGACTGCACAACCGGGCAGTGTACCGGCAAGTCCTCCATGGATGATTGATGACCAACCATCTATGAATATCCGTGTATCGCCTGGGCTTCTTCTGTTCGATGAAGTAGCAGAGTTCGATGTATCGCCACCGACGGGGTACCAATCTGGCCCATATCGGGCATGTGGCTGTGGTAGTGGGCTCAAATGGAAGTTCTGCTGTCAGGGTGTAACAGCTCAAACGCTGATGTCGTTCCAGCCCGGCGCCTGGCCCAGGAGTCGTCGAGTCTCGTAGTCCGGGTTCGCAAGACCCCCGATGGGGTGCGCCTAATCGGACAGCGCGACTCAGCGCAGGCTGCCTTTGGTCCGTAGGTACTTGATGATCGTTTTGTTCAGTCTGTGCTGGGTAAGGGCCACCAGCTATATAAGCAGGTCGAACGGCTCGTTATCGGATCTTCGGTAACGGGCCGTTTCCGATCCTGGCCCTTACGTGGGGAACATTCGGGGAGCGGGCCCGCTCCCCGGTGACCACTTCCGTTAACCGATTGTCCGCTCCACGGCTGCGCACTTCCTGGTCGGAAATGTTGTCACGCGCCGTCGGGTCGGGTTCGGGGAGCGTGTTGCTCCCACCGGGCCTGTAGGCCGTCCACGAGACGTTGCTCGACGACGGCGCTGACGTGGCTGTAGATCCCCCGGCGGCGGGTCGTCACGCCCGCGACTACTACGAGGCCTCCGCCCCAACCGGCCGCCCATCAGCGGCAACACACCTGCGCAGCCCCGGCCTGGACGGACGGGAATCGGCGGACGCCGGTCGGTTCCCACGTTCACCACTGGACTTGACCCGATTCGACGGACAGGGTCGATAAGTTGATCTCACGCTAGCTTGCCGAGTGGTCTGCTGGTATAGGCGGTGGCCTCGTAGGCGGCGGGGCTGAGGTAGCCGAGGGTGGAGTGCCGGCGGCGGGTGTTGTACCAGCCCTCGATCCAGTCGAAGATCGCCGTGCGGGCGGCGGCCCGGGTGGGCCAGGCCCGCCGGTCGAGTAGCTCGGTTTTGATGGTGGCGAAGAACGATTCGGCGACGGCGTTGTCCCAGCACTGCCCCTTGCGTCCGGCTGAGAGTTGGACGTTGTGCCGCTTCGCGAGGTGGGCGTACTGGCCGCTCGTATATTGACAGCCGCGGTCGCTGTGGAAGATCACCGGCCCGGTCGGTCGTCGTGACGTGATGGCGTTGGACAGGGCTTGGGCGGGCAGGTCGGTGCGGAGGTGGTCGGCGGTGGCCCAGCCGATGACCCGGCGGGTAGCCAGGTCGATGACGGTGGCCAGGTACAGCCAGCCCTCCCAGGTGTTGATGTACGTGATGTCGCCGCACCATCGGGTGTCGACGTCGGCGGGGCTGGTGGTGAAGTCCCGGCCGACCAGGTCCGGGCGCGGGGTTGCCGCCGGGTCGGGCACGGTGGTGGTGCGCCACCGCTTCGGTGTCCGACCGCACAGACCCGCCGTGCGCATCAGCCGGGCGATCCGTTTGCGGGAGTGCCGCCGGCCCTGGGCGCGGAGTTCGGCATGTATCCGTGGGGAGCCGTAGGTGCCGGCCGAAGCGTCATACACCTGCGCGACCCGTTCGGCCAGCTCGGTGTCGACCCGCTGGCGGGGCGACGGGCCGGCGGCACGGTGCTGGTAGTAGGCGGACCGGGAGACCTTCAACAGCTCACAGGCACGCTTCACGTTGCCCTGCTGCGCCTTCTCCGCCTCGATGAACGGGTACACGTTCACCGGGTCTCCTTCGCGAAGAAAGCCGTGGCCCGTTTGAGGATGTCCACGTCCTCACGCAGCCGACGGTTCTCCTGCCGCAACCGCGCCAACTCCTCGCGCTCCGCGCTGGCCAGCCCGTCGGTACGGGTCCCGGCGTCGAGGTCGGCCTGTTTGACCCAGTCCCGGACCGCCGTCTCGGTCAGGTCGAAGTCCTTCGCGACCTGACCGACCGTACGGTCACCCCGCCGACACACCTCCACGATCTCCGCCTTGAACTCCGGCGTGAACGCCCTGCGCGGCCGGCGTGGCTTCTTACCCATGCCTTCCATGATGAACATCCTCCCGAGGGCCCACAGCCCCCTGATCTCGGATGTCCGTCAAACCGGGTCAGGCCCATAAGACGGCTTGAGGAGCCAAACGTCCGGCCACGGGTTGTCGCTGCTATCGGTGAAGCGGCCACTCGTCGGCCTACGGTTTGTCACAAGAACGGCGTTCGGGCCGAAGTTGTAGAAGTCGATCGACACGATCACGAACAGCTTCAGGTTGTCGAAGTCGTCTTGCTCGACGTAAGCGGGCAGGGCGTGAATGATCTTGCCGTCCGTGTCTTCGAGATGTCGGTGAAGCTGCCCGCCCTGCACGGAAATCGAGACCTGCGGCGCTGATGCGTCGTACCTGGCGTACACGCTCTCCAAGAACGTACGCTGGGCTGCGCCACGCGCCTCCTCGGCGTGCTCGGCCTGCCGCGCGGCTTCCTCCCGTTGCCGTTCCAGCGCGGCCTGGTTTTGCTCCAGCTCCTCTCGCTGCGTCGCCACCTGCTCCGTGAGCGTGAGTACCTGTCGGCGACCCAGCAGCATTAGCTCGAAGGTCAGGGCGGTGTAGCCAACTGCGGCCATGGCGGTCAGGGCAAGGGACAGCGCTTCCGGGCGACCCTGAAGCGGCCGGTAGGCCAGGAAGAAGGCTGTAGCGGTGACAAGGGCTTCTACGAGCCACCGAGGCATGTATCGCAGGAGGGATGGGCGGTTCACGCCGGGCAGTCTCCCACTCTGGACGTGAGCCGCCTTCGTGACGCGCCGTAACCGGCTTCTAGAACAGCGTCGCCGCTTCTTCCTCGGCCGGGTTGCCCGTTGTCAGCAGCTTCACCTTGTCCACGCCCAGCTTCAGCGTGACGGCCGCGTGGTCGGTTAGCCGTTGTTCGCGCGTCTCATGCAGGTAAGCGCAACCCGTGATACGTCCGGCCAGCTCCCGGCCGACGTGGAGGTAGTCGTACCGGTAGCCGTCTCCGGTGCGCCCGATCCACGAATACGCCTGCTCGCCGGGCGAGCACCGTTCGTGCGCGTCGACCAGGCCGTGAGCCTCCAGGGCGTCAAGCAAGCCGAACTCGAAGGGCAGGAAGCCCGGATGCAGGGGCGTGTGCGTGCGAGCAATGACGTTGTAGTCGCCGCCGAGCACCAGCCAGTCGCGCAGCTCGGGCGGCAGCTCGTCAAGCGCTCCCAGCAGCGAGCCGACGAACGCCTGCTTCTTCTCGGTCTTGTCCGCGCTCCGGTCACGCGACGGCACGTACACTCCAAGAACGGCCGTCGTCGGCTCGGTGTCGAGCACCGCGGCTGCCACCCGGCCAGGGATGGTGACGCTCGCGAACCGGGCGGACAACGGCTCGGACACCGCTATGCGGCTCACGATCGCCGTTCCCCGGTCGCCGTTGGCGTCCGGGGTGTGCACCACGACGTACCCCGCCTGCAGGAACCGGTCGAGTAGGTACGCCGTGCCTGTGCCACCGCTTGTCTCCGTCAGGATGAACACGTCTTCTGGTCGAGCTACCAGCCAGCGCAGCATCGCCTCGGCCCGCTCGCGCGAGGCCGCTCCGATGTTCACGGTCAGGATCGAGAGCACAGCGTCTCCACCTGTCAGTTCTGGTACTTGTCGAGCCGCTTGAGGATATCGGCGACGATCCGCTCAGGCGTCCTGCCACGGCAATCGACCGTGACCTGTTCCCAGTCGTGCCGCCGCAGGAAGTCCATTGCTTCGCGGTACAGTGTCAGCTCGCGGCCGGGAGAGCCGGTCAGCTCCAGGCGGGACAGCTCGGCCCGCGAGGTGAGCCGTTCCCGGATCACGTCCGGCTCGTCTTCGAGGTAGAACGTGACGGTGGGCGGCAGCACGTAGGCGTTGTACCGCCATATCTCCGACAGACTCAGGCCGTCAACCCGTTGCAGGACAAGGGAAGACTGCACGTACCGGTCGCTGACGACGTGATGCCCGTCGTCCAGCAGGGGCACTACTTCCGTGTCGAGGTGCGCGTAGCGGTCGGCGGCAATCGCCAGCGCGAGCGCCCGCCCGGTCAGCACCGCCTCCGAGGAGCGCAGGAGCCGCCCAAGTGGCGTGTTCGACGGCTCGGTGGTCAGATACACCGGTACGTCGTACCGTTCCCGCAGGCGCGTAGCCAGCAGGGTAGCGACGGTGGTCTTGCCAACACCGTTCGGCCCCTCGATGGCGACGAACATGCCGCTCATGCTGGCACCGATCTCGGTGGCGTCGTAGATGACCGGCTCATCGTGCGTCGTGATTTCGTTCTTGTCTCCTCTCGGTTGATTGATCTGTTCCATATGTAGTTGTTCCTTGCTTACGTTGGTAGACAGCATGAACCAGGCCGCCCGCGCGTGGCAGCCTGGTCTCGCGCCTTATGTGTCACGCCTCTTGTAGCGCCTTGCCCCGTTTGCCCGAAGTATCCGCCTGATGCTGCTCAGGCTCCGGTCGTACCGCACAACCAAGTCCTGTACTGCCGCCCCGTCGAGGTACGCAGCAACCAGCTCGGTAACGTCCTCATCGCTCAGGACGCGCCGGTTGTCACCGCTTCTGTGAGGTTCACCGAGGCCCGGTTCGTTGGTCTGATCGTTCTGTTCGACGCGCCGCAGCACGTCTACCAGCGGTTCCAGGAGATCACGCCGGTTCGAGTAACGACGCAGTAGCTCCACCAGTCATATAAGCAGGTCGAACGGCTCGTTATCGGATCTTCGGTAACGGGCCGTTTCCGATCCTGGCCCTTACGTGGGGAGCATTCGGGGAGCGGGCCCGGTCCCCGGCGGTGACCACTTCCGTTAACCGATTGTCCGCTCCACGGCTGCGCACTTCCTGGTCGGAAATGTTGTCACGCGCCGTCGGGTCGGGTTCGGGGAGCGTGTTGCTCCCACCGGGCCTGTAGGCCGTCCACGAGACGTTGCTCGACGACGGCGCTGACGTGGCTGTAGATCCCCCGGACGGGCCCGCGCCGGCAGGCAGGAGACGGATGCTCAGCTGCGATCCCAGCTCACGGAACCCAAGCGCACGGGCTACTCGACGTGACGCTTCCGGGCGGGCCCGCCACTGAGGTAACAAACCACCATCCAGTGCATGACTGACGGCTGCGGCGGCGACCATGCGCGCATACCCTCGCCCGCGCTCGGTCGGAAGGGTCAACACGCTGACATGGGCGGTGCTGCTCGGCCACGTTCGATAGCCCGCCGCCGCAATGACCTCCGACCCAGCACGCACGACGAACATCGGTGAGGTGACCTCGGCCAGGCCCGACTCGCCGGCGTCTTCAGCCGGCACCGAAGCCAGCAGAACTCCCAGCTCGGCCGGGCCCGCCGGGACCATCTCCACCAGGCCGAACCCGACCGGGCGGAAACCGGCCACATCGCAGTAAGCCAAGCTCGCCGGCCCCAGAATCTCGACGACAGGCAACCTGCCATCGACCACCGCAGGGTCAGTCATGGCGGTCAACGGGAGACCACTCAGACCACCCCGCACGATCTCGGCAGTGTCGCCATCAGGCGCGGTCCCGATCGCCGCGCTTCCGAGACCGACGACGCCCACCCAACCTGGCGGGCACAGCAATGACCGGGGAGAGACTGTCACGTCGATCGCCGCATCCTTGAACGCGACCGGCGCCCCGGCCAGGCCGGTCCAAAGCCGCCGCGCGCGGTCAAGGAGAGGATCATCGATCACGGACGCATGATGGCAAGCGGCGCGCAGGGGCGCCACCGAGAAATGACGACGTACGCACCCTGATCCTGGTGATCGACCAATCAGTGATCGACCAATCAGCGACGGACCGTCGCGGGTCCGCCCAGTGACACGGCCCCACACGACCTACCCATTCCGACAGTTGTGATATCCGACGTCGCCAGAGGGGGGTATCCGACGAGTACCGCAACCGGCTGGTGCAACGGGCGTTGCGCTGCCGCCACAACGACCTCTGGGACGACAAGTGACCAAGAAGATGGGGTACGAGTGGCGGCTGCGCATACGCATGGCCGAGAAGGCCATGTACGTATGCCGCCGCCCCAGCCGAGCCGGTCGCCGCGCCCGGGTCGGTCCCGCCGGTCTTGATGTTCCAGGTGACGGGACGCAGGGTCACCCATGCACCTCAGCCGGCGCCGCGCGCGTTGGGTCGTAGCACCCACCACAGCAGGCCGACCCAGAGCGCGGTCAGGATCGCGGCGCCGAGCAGATCGGTCGGGTGGTGCATGCCGCGGTACATCCGGGACAGCGCGACACCGGCAGGCATGATGACCGCGAGCATCACGGCGAGCCAGCGCCACCGGCTGTTCACCCGGCCCATGATCAGGACCGCGATCGCCACCCAGATGCACATCGTCGCGGCGATGTGCCCGGACGGGAACGACGACGTGGGCATCGGGTTGTCGAGCTGCGGCACCGGCGAGCGGTCCCGCTGGACGGCGGCCGCGGTGCACAGGAACAGGGTGAGCTCGCCGATCATGGTGAGCACCACGAACACCACCGGTCGCCACTGTCGCCACACGGCCAGCGCGATCGGGCAGAACACCAGCGAGATGGCCAGGATGGCGTGGGTGTCGCCGGCTTTGCTCCACACCCAGCTCACGTCGTCCAGGGTGGGGGTGCGCAATGTCTGCAGCCACCGGACCACGCCGTCGTCGAAACGTCCCAGCCAGGTGCCCTCGGTCTGGTTCTTCAACAGGTAACCGACGACGTACAGGATGCCGAACGTGAACACCCAGCCGGTCAGGATCTCGGTGGCCTTGACCCACCGGTGCGGGATCGGGCGGGTGGAGTCCGGCGCTGGTTTGATCACCTCGGCGGCATCCGGTGCCAGGCACCGGTCGAGCGGCGCCACCGGATGCCCCGCCTCGCGCCGCCACAGCCGGAACGCGTACGCGGTGACGCTCAGCCACAGCGCGCCGAGCAGCCAGCCGGCCAGCACGTCGGTCAGGTAGTGTACGCCGAGCGCGATCCGGGTCACCCCGATGGCGACCACGATCAGCGTGACGGCGGTGGTGAACAGCTTGCGGTAGCGCACCGCGGGCAGGAACACCAGCAGCAGCGCGCCGTAGACGACCATCGACCCGAGCGCGTGCCCGCTCGGGAAGCTGTTGCCGGTCGCGGCCGCCACCGGTGCCTCGACCACCGGGCGCGCCCGGCCGACCAGCGACTTCACCGACGGGTCGAGCAGCAGCGCGCCGGCGGTCGTGGCCAGCAGGTAGACCGCGAGGCGGACCCGCGGGAGCATCAGCAGAAGCAGCGCGGCGACGCCGACCAGCCAGAGCATGACCGGCCGCCCACCCAGCCGGGTTATCTCGTTGAGCGCGTTCACCAGATACGACCGGGGCGACACGACCTCGTTGAGCTCCCGGGCGACACCGCGGTCGACGTTCATCACCGGCTCCAGGTGCAGCCGGACGAGGAACAGCAGCAGCCCGAACCCGAGTCCGATGGCGACGACCACCAGCAGCGGCACCCACCGGCCGGCCACCTGACCGGGCGGCGCTTCCTCGGCCGGCGCTGCGTTGACCGCCATCAACAGCCTCCAGTACGAGCTACATCGCTTATCCGATGCCGAGTTCGTACCGAGCGAATCTGAGACGACGATTAATGGACGTGCGGCGACGGGGAAGTGGTACCGCGGTACCACCATTCCCCTCGTAGCGTGAAGGCCAAGGCTCGGGGGACAGCGGTTCATGGCTGAGACGAGACGGCAGTTCGATCCGGAGTTCCGAGCGGGCGCGGTGATCCGCGTGGGTGGGGGCGCATTCCGCAACGTTCGCCGGGTAATCGGGTCGTCGCTGGTGTGGTCCCCCCGGGCTGCCCCGCCTGATGAATTCGATCATGGGGTGCGGTGGGCGGGGGTGAACGGCGTCGAACGGATGTCAACGGCGCTCAAGGGACATGACCTGACCTGCCCGAACCCCATTCGGACAGGTCCCGGAGCACATGATCATTTACGGTGATCCCTGGGGCGGGTCCGAGCGATGGTTGACGTCGTGCGGGAGATTTCCTCGGGCGGGTTTGGTGGAGGCGGTGTCGGGTCGCTTCGCGGGCGTGAGCCGAGGGCGACGAGGGCGTCGGACGAGGTGCAGCGGGGGGCGGCGTCGACCCGCGCGGCGGGATCGGCACCGATCGCCCGACAGGTGCGGAGAATCTGGCGACCAAAGATCGCTAGCCCGCTGAGCAGCCGGCTTGTATGCTCGATTGCATCGAACTACCTCCATGTCTTACGGGGGCGGGGTGGGCGTGTTCAACGCGCAAGACACGACGGCGACCGCCGTCGCCTCGGCTGTCGCGTTCGGTGTCAGTGAGTGGCGGCCGGTGCCCGCGACGCGGGTGGACAGGGTACTGATCCGGGACCAGCTATACCACCGCCACGCTGGCCCGCGTCGTTACTTCTGGCTGCTCGACGAGGGCGTCCAGCTCGTCTACGAGCCGTTCGGCTGGGTCGGCGAATGGTACGTCGACGTGGTGGAGATCGACACCCGCGGCGATGCGGCCGACCCCGTCTACCACGTCACCGACGCGTACGTGGACATCGTGGTCGAGGGAATGGGCCCCACGTACCGGATGATCGACCTGGACGAACTGGCGCAGGCGCTCGTCTCGGAGCGCCTCGACCCGACTCGCGTCGCGGGCGCCCTGCTGCACGCGCAGCGGTTCGTGGAGAGCTATCTGCATCGCGGTGCCCCGTTTCCGCCGCCGCAGATCCGACGCCACTTCGCCGCAGACCACCATTATCCCCCGGTGCCACGGCCATGACCGAAACCACCGCCGGCCCACTGGTCACGGCGCTCGCCAACGCGTTGCGCGAGTGCCCCTCGGACCAGCCGGCGGATCCGGTCGCGATCGCCGAGATGTTGCCGGAGACCGATCTGCCGATCCAGCGACGGCACAAGGTGGCGGCGCCCTATTTGTGGGCTCGTGCGGCGCGAGGTGGACTCGACGACGTGGCCATGGCCGAGGCAACACGCCAGCGACGGCGAGCCGCCGTCCTCGCCGACGAGTTGGCCTCGGTCAGCCGGCTACTGCACGCCCACGGGGTACCCTTCGCCGTGCTGCGTGGCCCTGCCCTGGCGGCCTGCTACCCGCGAGGATGGCCGCGCGAGGCGAACGACGTCGACCTCGTCGTACCGACGGTCGCCGAGGTCCGACCGGCACTCAGGGTGTTGGGCGAGGACGGTTACGTGGTCGCCCGCCCGATCGTGTGCCGACGCGACCCCGCCGCAGGCGGCAACTGGCTCGGGGTGGCGCTCAACAAGACCCGGGCCGACCTCGAACACCCGATGTATCTGGATCTGACCGTGGGCGGGCCGGCGATCGACCGGACGGCCTGTGTCGCAATCGGACAGTCAGGGTGGGCACAGCGCCGCACCGTCACCGTCGCAGGGCAGGCCGTGCCGGTGTTCGCCGGCTCGACACTGGCGCTGATTCTGGCGGTCGAGCTGATGGAGCGGGACGACCCGATCGGGCGCGACCTGCTGGACTACATCGTCGTGGCGCGGCAACGGCCGGACTGGGACTGGCTGCGTGGCCAGGTCGACACCCACCGGATCGGCGCCGGGCTCAACCGGCTGGCCGGCCTCGCAAGCCTTACCGGGCTGTCCGAAGAGGCCGACCGGCTGCGCTGGTTGGCCGGGACCGCCCGGCGGCGGACGGGACTGCGGCGGGCCGGGCTGGCCGTCACCGACCGGATGTACCGACGGGTCGTCACCGGCGCACCGCGACTCGCGCTGGCCGCCGTCGAGCACTTGCCGAGCCGTGTCTGGTACCACCTGGGCCTGCCCGTCTACGGCTACCCCCCGCACCCTGTCGACGGGCCCGTCCGGGGCAGCGGCGGCGCTACCGTCGCCTCGCTGCCGGGGTTCCGGGCCCGGATCCGGCCCACCGCACGAGCACAGGAGGTGGACGACATCTTCACCGGTTGCCAGCCGGCCCCGCCCGGGGCGCCGCTCACCACACCCGAGCTGCGGTACTGGCAGGAGGTCCTGACCGAGCAGCTCGCCAGCGCGGCCCCGCCGGGTGGGGTCGACCGGGCGCACGGCGCCACGTACGTCGAGGAGACCATCGTCGCCGACGGCGGCGCGGACGGCACCATGGGGATCCGCCGCGAGGGACAGCTCGTCGCGGCCGGACGAGTGGTGGACTGCCGGCATCCGCTGACCCTCGCGTGGGACCGCCGCATCGAGGGACTGTGGGGCGATCCGGACTGCCCCGGGGCCGTCGCGGAGCTGCTCGAGCTCGTGCCGGACGACCTTCCGGTGCAGGTGACCGTGCCGGACCGGGGGACCGCCGAACACCTCGCCGACCCGCTGCGCGAGCACGGGTTCCGCCCGGAGGTGGTCGTGGTACGCAGACCGGTCACGGCGTCCGACACGGCCAGTCCGGGCGTACGCCCCGCCACGGCCGCAGATGCGCCGTTCGTCTGCGAGTGCCTCGGCACGGCGGTCGGCCGTGGTCTGTTCGGACGGTCGCCCGCGGTGGACGTGTCCGAGTGGGTGCGGGACCGCTTCGCCGACGTCACCCGGGACGGGGCGGTCTGCCTGGTGGTCGAGGAGGCCGGCCGGTTGCTCGGGCATGCGTACGCGGTCCTGGCACCGGACCGGTACCGGGCCGGGAGGTGCGGGTTCGTCGTGGACGTGTTCGTGGTTCCCGACGCACACGGGCGAGGACTGGCCCGTGCCCTGTCAGAGGCGTTGGAAAATGCTCTCCTGCGGTATGACGTCGCGGCGTTGGAGAGCGAGGTGGCGTTGCGCAGTCCTGGGGTGTCCGGGTTGCGGGCCAACCTGGCGACGGCGGGCTGGGTCGACGACCGCGTGCGTTGGGTCCGCGAGGCATGACAGTCCCGTTCGCACCGCCACGGAGACTGCCCGGGCCGACGGAGCCGGTGTGGGTGGCGCGGCCACCGGGCGGCCCGTCCGCCGTCGTGGTCCTCCTGCACGGCCTCGGCGAGAACCGCACAGGCAACAACTACCTGTTCCGGGAGCTCGCGGAGGGCTGCCTGCGCGCGGGCTTCGCAGCAGTCCGGTTCGACCTGCCCGGCTGCGGCGAGAGTCGCCAGGAAATCGACATCCGCACCTGGGATCTCCGAATCGCGGAGGTGACCGCCGCGATCGACCGGTGGTCTCCCGGCACGACGGTGCACTGGGTGGCACGGGGCCTCTCCGGCGGCCTGCTGCCCGACCGGTCCGGCGACCGGCTCCGCGTCGTGCTCAGCCCGCCCTCGTCGGCCGATCTGCTGTCCCGGCTGCCCGTCGACGCGGCGACGCTACGGCCGCGGATCCCGCTGGCCGCGGACGAGGCCGCGCTCTGGACGGCGTTGGGCGCGGAACCGAACCTGGTCGGTGGGCTACGCGTCCCGTCGGAGCTGGTGCGGGCCCTGGCCGAACGCCTCACCCCGGCCCGGTACGACCTCGCCGTCCTGCCGGCGGAGGACCCGGCCGCTGGCCGGGCGGTGCCGTTGTCGACCGCCGGCCCTTCGGTACGGATGGCGACCGCCGATCCGCTGTTCCGGTTCGAGTCCGACCGGGTGGCGTTGGCAAGGCTCGTTCCGCAGCGGTTGAGGAGGTGGCGACAGTGGCTTCCGGCACCTTCGTGACGGTCAGCGGTGTCGACGGCAGCGGCAAGTCGACCCTGGTCGCGGCGCTCGCGGCGCGGGCGCGGACCCTCGGGCGGTGGACCGACGTGGTGACGCTCCGCCCGCTCCAGGGCGATCCCGAGCTGGTGCGCCGGGTCCGGCGACTCTCCACTCCGGATCCGGCGTGGCCGGTCCGGGAGCGCTGGCTCGCCGGATACTTCGGCGTGCTGCTGCTCGACGCGGCCGAGCGTCTGGTCCTGCCCGCTGTGCGTGACGGTGCCCTCGTGGTGACAGACCGTTGGGTGGTCGACCACCTGGTGAACCAGTCGTACTTCGGCGTCGACCTTACGGAGTGGGTGCCGGTGCTGGAGCGGTTGCCGGCGCCCGACCTCGCACTGTGGGTCGACGTACCAGCCGACGTCGCGGGGGTCCGGGTCTCGGCGCGTACCCGGCCCGGTGTCGGTGCGGGTGAGCCGTTCCTCCGGCACGCGGTCGCCCGTTTCGCCGAGCTGGCCGCACCGACGCACGAGCGGGTGGACGGCACCGCACCGCCGGAGCGTACGGCGGAGGAGTGCCTGGCCAGGATGCTCGTGCAGCAGTCGGAAGGGGCGGCGTGAAGGGCGCCGACCTACGCGAGATCGTCACGATCGACGGTCTCAGCGGCGTGGGCAAGACGGCGGTCGCCCGCGAACTGGCCCGGACGCTCGGCTGGCGATGGCTTTCCGCCGGCATGGTCTACCGCGCCGTGGCAGCGGGTGGCGAAGCCCGCACGGATACCACCGTTCCCGCGATCGAGTTCGTCACCGCAGCCGACGGCATGCTCGACCCGGTGGTGCGGATCGGGCCCCACCGGTTCGGTGAGACCGACCTGCGGAGTACCGAGGTGGCCGCGCGGGCGAGCCGACTGGCGGTGGAGCCCGCCGTACGCGCGATGGTGCGGGACGCGGTGACCGCCGCGGCGGCGACAGCCGGCCTCGTCCTGGAGGGGCGGGCCACCCGCGACCTGGTGCCCCGGGCGTTGCACGTGTACCTCTGGGCGGACGGGGCCGAGCGGGCGGCTCGGGCCCATGCCATCGGCGAGCGGGTGGATCCCGGTCGGGACGCGCGGGACCAGCGCCGCACGGCGCAGCCGCTGCGAGTGCACTCCGGCATGACGGTCTGGAACTCCACCCGGTTCGCCCTGGCGCAGACGGTCGCCGGGCTGGCCCGGCGGGTCCGGATCTCGCTGGGCAGCGCGGCGCCGGAGGTGGTGCTGCTCCGCGCCGGCCCGGCCGTGGCCGCCAGCGCGGAGCCGGCCGGGACCGTACGGTGGCACCTCGTCGACCCGGACGACCCGGCCGCGGCCGAACTCCTACCCTCGGCCGACTTCGCCGTCTGGGTACCGCCCGGCGCCCGGCCGACCGCCCGCTGGGTGGACGCGCACCTCACCGTCCTGCTCGCCAGCAACGACGTCGTGACGGCCGGTGCGCCGGCACTGTCGGGTCTCGCGCCGGTCGATCGCATCCTCAACGGATCCGGTCGCGTCGGCGCCCAGCAGAACACCGGATTCACCTGCGACATGCTCGCCACGCAGCCCCGCGCCGGGCGGTCCGTGCCCGACTGGTGGACCGCCGTTGCCGCGGACGCCCGGTGGGTGTACGTCCCCGGGGCCCGGTCCCCGGTGCCGGTGCCGGACGAGGTGCTGCACCTGCGCCGGTCGACCGAGCTGGACGCCGTACTGGACGGGTTGGCCGGGTCCGACGGCCCGGTCGTGGTGGTGGACCACGTCGGGGTGCCGACGCTGGCACTGCTCGTCGCGGCGGCCCGTCCGGCGGGCGGGGCGCACGTGGTAGGGCCGGAGTGGTGGGAGGCCGGATGACCGAGCGCGAGGAGCGGTACGTCGAGGTACCCGGCGGGTGGTGCTACACGGTGCTGGACCGTCCGGTCGCCGCTCCGAGGGCGATCGTGGTGTGCGCACACGGGCTGACCGGTGACCGCAGCGGCCCCGCCGAGCTGCTCGCCGACTGGGCGGTGGGGCTCAGCGCGACCGGTGCGGCCGTGCTGCGCTTCGACTTTCGTGGCTCCGGCGAGTCATCCGGTTCCTGGTTGGACACGACATTCGCCGGTATGACGAGCGACCTCGTCGCGATCGGCGAGTGGGCTCGGGCGTCGATCGGCGCGGTGCCGCTCGTCACCGCCGGCATCAGCATCGGCGGGGTGCCGGCGGCTCTTGCTGCACCGGACCTCGACGCGGCGGGGACGCTGCTGATGTCCAGTGACCTGATCGAGGATGTGCGCTTCGAGGTGGCGGAGAGCATGCCGATCCGCGGAGGCGAATTCCACCTGCCGCACGGCTTCTTCCGGGAACGTGAGCGACTGCGCCCGCGCAGCACGCTGGCCGCGCGCGGCCGCCCCTGGGGGCTGGTCTACGGCGCCCGGGACGACAAGCTGCGGCGGGCGGCGACCGAACTGGCAGCGCTCGGCGCGTGGGTGCGGGAGATCGCCGACACCGACCACCTGTTCGGGTCGGTCGGGGCCCGGGACAGCCTCCTCGAACACAGCACCGGCTTCGTGGCCGACCTCCTCGGTGCGGCCCACGCGGCCCGCGAATGACGACCGGATCGGACGGCCGGCAACCGATGGAGGAGTACGTACGATGCGCATCGCTCTCTGCCTGATCGTCAAGAACGAGTTGCCGTTTCTCGACCAGTGCGTGGCGAGTGTCCGTGGCCTGGTCGACCAGGTCGTGATCGTGGACACCGGCTCCGCCGACGGCACCGTAGAGCGGGCCCGGGCCCTCGCCGACGTGTTCGTGGAGTACCCGTTCGACGGCGACTTCTCCGCGGCCCGCAATGCGGCACTGGAGCGGGCCGAGGGTGACTGGGTGGTGTTCCTCGACGCCGACGAGCGGCTACCGGCTAACGCCGTGGAGCCGCTCCGGCACACGCTGGCAGCGGCCGGCGACGACGTGCTCGGCTACCGGCTGATGCGATACAACTTCTTCGCGACCGGTTCCTTCTACAGTGGGCGGGAACTACGGGTCTTCCGGAACCTTCCGCAGGTGCGCTACCGGCGCAGAATCAACGAGTCCGTCGCGGACGCGATCCGGGACGCGGGCGGCCGGGTCGAGGCCGCGCCCGTGCTGCTCAACCACTTCGGCCACTGCCGGCCGGTCGACGCGCGCGAGCGCAAGGCGCACCGGTATCTGACGCTCATGGCGGAGCAGCTCCGGCAGCAACCCGACGACGGCGTGCTGGTGGGCTATCTGGGGCTCATCGAGCGGACCCTCGGCAACTTCTCCACCGCGCTGCGGCACTCCGAGGAGGCGGTGCGGATCGCACCTGAGCGGGCGACCGTGTGGCTGTTCCGGGGGCACGTCCTGCGTTCCGTCGGCGACGACGTGGGCGCGCTGCAGGCGTATCAGCGGGCGACCGCGCTGGCACCGACGTCGGCGGCCGGGCACAACATGGTCGGCGTGCAACGCCACGTGCTGGGCGATCTCGACGAGGCCGCGCGGGCGTACGACACGGCTCGTCGGTGCGACCCGCAGCTCGTGCACGTGGACATCAACCTGGGCCTGCTCGCCCAGTCCCAGGAGAACTGGACCGACGCGGTGACCCTGTTCCGCCGCGCCGGCACGGCGAATCCCGCCTTCTTCGACGACCGTTGGCACGGCCGGGTCGAACGCGACCCGTACCGGCCGTTCTACAACGAAACGGTCTTCGGCTACGCGGGCCTCGGATACCACCTCGGATACTGCCAACTCCGCGCCGACGACGCCATCGAGCTGTCCGCCGCCGAGTACTTGGAGGGCACATGGAGTTCCACTGGTTCCTACCGCTGAGTCCCGACGTCGAACAGATCGGGCTGTGGCCGGAGGAAGGGCCCGAGCCCACACTGCCGTACCTCACCGAAATCGTCACCGAGGCCGAGGCGGCGGGCTGCGCCGCACTGCTCGTACCGGCGACGTTCCGCAACCATCACGATGCGCTGATCGCCACGGCCGCCGTGCTGGCGCGTACGGAGCGGGCGGCGCTGCTGGTCGCCGTACGGCCGTTTCAGTTCCATCCGGCGCAGTTCGCCAAGATGACGGCCACGCTGCTGTCCTGGTTTCCGGGTCGGATCCGGCTCAACGTGGTGGGTGCCGGTGGCGACGAGCCGGCGATGCTCGGGGTCGGCGACGACCGGGAGGCGCGGCAACGCCGGATGGCCGAGTGGATGGAGGTGTTCACCGGCGTACTGTACGGGGGCCGGACGTTCTCGTACGCAGGTGAGTTCTACCAGGTGACCGACTTCCTGATGGTGGAGTCGCCCACCGAGCGGGTGCCGATCTACCTGTCCGGGTCGTCGGCCGTCGCGCGATCCCTGCTCGCCCGCTACGGCACCCACTACCTGATGTACGGCGTGCCGCCCGATGCCGCCGCCGCGGAGGTGACGGGCCTGCGGGTGGTGCCGGACCTCGCTGCCGTCGGGATCTGCATGCGGCTACACCTGATCGTTCGGCGCACCAGTGCGGAGGCGTGGGCCGCGGCAGACCACCTCGTCTCGCGGGTCGATCCCCGCGTCGCCGCCATCATGAGCAACGAGCGGCACGAGGCGGAGTCCAAGCTGAATACCGTGCACAAGCTGGCCACCTCGGACGACCTGGTCGTGGCGCCAAACCTGTGGGCCGGGGTCGGGACGGCGCGGCGTGGTGCGGCGCTGGCGTTGGTGGGCGCCCCGGACGAGGTCACCGCGCGGCTGGTGGAGTACCGCGACCTCGGAGTCGACAGCGTGATCGTGTCCGGTTACCCGAAGCTACGCGAGGTGGTCCGGTTTCGTGAGCTTCTGCTTCCCCGGCTGCGGGAGGCGGGTCTCGCATAGCCGGTGCCGCTCGTCGAACCCTTCGGGCTCGAAGGCGCGTCGTGGCCGCGCCAACGCACGGCGCGACCACGACAACGGCTTACTTCTTGCTGCTGCTCGGTCCGACCTTGTCGGATACGACCACGACGCAGTCCCTCATCTGCAGCACCCCCTCTCCGAACTCGGTTCACCGGCGGGCCGTGCCACGGACTACTGGTATACGGCGACGCGACAGGGTTTTTCGATGCGCACGTCGCCGTATCGCTTGCGCCCGCCGGAGCCTGGTGCGAGCTTGTTTCCGCGAAGCTGGGACAGGGTGTGTGCGGATTGCTCGCCGTCGACGATCTCGGGAAGGCGGGTGGGGTGAACGCCGATCCGCACCTGCATCTTTTTCAGATACTCGATTTGTTTGATGATGCAGTAGCTGCAGTCCAGGCAGGTTTCGATGTTCTCCGACCAGGCGAACCAGGACGAGGTCATCTCGAGTTTGCGCGGCGCTCCGATCGTCAGAAGGTTGTAGTTGCTCAGGAGGTTGTCGACGTACACCTCGGCGCCGGTCAGCATGCGCACGAAGTTGATGTCCCCGGTCGATCCCTCGTGCAGAACCACCCGGTCGTCGCCCACCTGCAACCGGTAGCCCAGCGACGCCGCCACCTCGATCTCTCCGGGCGTGCCGATGTCGTGGACCCAGCAGCGGCGCTGCCGGGTCCACGCCGCGGCACAACTCGTCTTGTGGAAGGCCCGCACCCCGAGTTCGTCGCAGTAGTCGAGCAGACGCAGCTCGACCGGACGCTCGATCTGCTTGCGCTTCTTCGCGTCGTGCAGCCCGCCCAGCACGAGTTGCCCGGTCAACTCCGCCGCGGCCTGGGCGAGCCGGCGCAGGTGTTTCGGGCTGTCGTTGCGGCGGCGGATGATCGGCCGGGTGAAGACGAAGACGCTACGGAACAGGCCGGTAAGCGCGGCGATGAACCGCAACCGTTCGTCGAACGAGATGCCCCCCTCGTCCAGGCCGGTCAGTGAGTAGTACACGATGATGTTGTCGTTGTCGGCGATCTCGGCCAGCCGGGCGAGCACGTCGGGGTGGTAACCGGCCTTGGTGAAGATGGCGATCGGCGCCCGGTGAGTGCGCAGCTCGGCCAGCTTGGTCACCGTGTTCGCCACCTGTTCCGGGATGAAAGGATCGCCGTAGGTGTCGTTCACCGAGATCGGAATTCTTCTGGTCCATTCCGGTGCGTCGTCACCCGCATCCACCATCATCGAGTCTTCGTGGAAGTCCGTCGCCCGATCGAGGACCGTTAGCTGAAGCGTCCCCACCGGATGCGGGGCGACTGGCTGGGTGCGTGAACTGTCGGATGGCAAGATGCCTCCCCCGTGTCCTAATAGACCAACCGCATCCACCAGAGTAGATATTTATACTTGTCAAGGCAAGCCGTTTGGTGGGAGGTCACCACCCATGCTCAGGGAGGCACCGTGTCGTCACTACCCGCTGCGATTTCCGCAGCTGCCTTGCCGCGGTTGAGGATGCCGAACCATATCCGGGACGCGATCGCCGCCGCCGACTATCCCGACCCGACGGTGTTGGCGGACCCCGTCCAACAGCGCCACTCGCTCGACGCCCTCTCCGCCGGCATCCCCGGCCTGGACGCACTGCTGGCCGAGGCGCGGAGCCTGGTCGACGCCACCGGAGGCGTCATCGTCGAAAACTGTGCGATACAACCGGACGAGGCGGTGGCGGTGCTCTCCTCGGCGTTCGGCCCGGTGGTCGTGGCGGGCAACGGCATACCGAGCGCACTCGTCTTCGACGTCACACCCCGGCCGACCGCCTCGGGACTCTCCGACGCTGGCACGTCACGCGGAACCGGCGAGTTCGGTCTGCACAGCGACTCCGCCAACTTCGCCCGACCGCACGCGTTCGTGGCCCTCGGGTGTGTACGCGCCGAAGTCGGCCATGGCGGGGAGTCGCTGCTCGTCAGCGCCGAGGCGATCGCGTCGACGCTGTTCGCCGAGGATCGTCGGCACAGCCTGCGGGCACTCGCCGAGCCGGTCTTTCCGTTCCCCAACCACGAAGGGATCGTGCACGGCCCCATCCTGTGGCACACCAACGGACGGTGGTGGGTACGCTACCGCGAGCCGGCCTCCACCGCGGCCGACCGCTGGCCCGGCCTGGACGAGCCACACACCACCGCGCTGGCCGACTTCGAAGCCGTCCTCCGGCGTCCCGACCTGGTCGCCGAGTTCGTGCTCCGTCCCGGCGACCTGTTCGTGCTCGACAACCGACGCTGGCTGCACGGCAGGCGCGCATTCACCGCGGCGGCCAACCGACTGCTCAAGCGCTGCAAGATGCTCCTACCGCCGGAGGGCGTGTCCGAAGTAGATCCCGGCCGGGCTCCCGCTCCGGCCGCCCCCTGACCGGCCCGCGCCGGGCACCACCCGCCGTCGAGACCACTCGACGAATCCGTCGTGGGCCGCCCTACCGGTAGCCTTCCGCCTGGCGGTGGTACATCCGCGCGTACCGTCCGCCGCGCGCGATCAGCTCCTCGTGCCGACCCTGCTCGGTGATCCGGCCGTCGTCCAGCACGATGACCAGGTCGGCGTCCCGCACGGTCGAGAACCGGTGCGTCACGAGCAGAGTGATGCTGCCGGAGCGGCGGGCGGCGGCTGCGGCCATCCGGCCGAAGCGCTCGAACAGTGCGTGCTCGGCCGCCGGGTCCATCGCCGCCGTCGGCTCGTCCAGCAACAGGAGCAGCGGGTCGCCGCGCATGCAGGCCCGAGCCATCGCCAGCAGTTGCCACTCGCCTCCGGACAGGTCCACCCCGCCGAACGAGGTGCCGAGCGGGGTGGCGTAGCCCGCCGGCAGCCGCTCGACCAGTTCGGCAGCGCCGGCCCGCTCCGCCGCGGCCACCGCGTCGGCCTGGTCGAGCCGGCGCAGGTCGCCGAGGCGGATCGCCTCCCCGGCGCGCACCTGGAACCGCACCCCGTCCTGGAACGCGGCGGACAGCCGCCCGCGCCAGGAGGCCGGGTCGAGCTGCTGCAGCGGGACGCCGTCGACCTCGATCCCACCGGACTTGGGCCGGTACAACCCGGCCACGAGCTTCACCAGGGTGCTCTTGCCGGCGCCGTTGACACCCACCAGGGCCACGGTGGCACCCGCCGGCAGGTGCAGGTCGACGCCGCGCAGCACCCCGTCCACGCTCTCGCCGTACCCGAAGGAGACGTTGCGGAGCGTGATCCCGTGCCGCAGCCGTGCCGGCGTCGGCCGGTCCCCGGAGTCGGGCCGACGGGCCCGCTCCCGCAGCGCCTGGTAGTACTCGGTCACGTGCCCGGCCAGCGAGGCCCGGTGCGCCGCCTGGATGGCGAAGTTGATCTGGACGAGAAGCTGGGTGCCGAGCGAGAGCACCAGCACGGCGTCTCCGACGGTCGCGGTGCCCCGGGCGACCATCCGGCTCACCACCAGCAGCGCGGCGACCAGTCCGCCCACGTACGCCGCCCAGCCGAGCACCTGCCAGGCCGCTGCCACCAGATGTGCCCTCGCCTCGATCCGCCAGGCGCCGCGCCACAGCTCGGCGGCTCGGGCGCCGAGCATCGGGGCGGCCCCCGCGACCAGGACCTCCTTCGCCGACTCCGGGCGCAGGATCGTATCCTGCAGGCGCTCCTCAAGCCGGATCGAACCCGTCGCGCGCTCCCGGGCGTCCCGTACCCGGCGCAGCCCCGCCCGGTTGGCCAGCAACGGCGGAACGGCCAGCGCCACCAGCAGCCCGAGGACGGGATGAACGTCCGCGAGCAGTCCGACGCAGAGCATGACCCCGAAGGCCGCGATGGCGAGCTCGCTGATCGCGCTGAGCCCGCCGGCGAGCTGCCAGGTGCTGTTGCGGAGCAGCGACGCCCGGTCCAGGAAGCGCGGATCGTCGAAGTGCTCGAGCGTGGGGATCCGGGCGGACCAGCCGACGATCTCCCGGTTGAGCAGGATTCCGAACCGCTCGATCAGGTAGAGTCGGAGGTTCGACTCGATCCGGCCGCAGGCCGCGGCCATTGTGTGTGCGACCACGCCGACCGCGACGGCGGCGAGCAGGCCGGCCACCAGGCCGTCCATGGCGGAGTCAACCAACCAGCGTTGGCTGAGCCCGGTGCCGGCGGTGCTGCTGGCGAGGGCGAGCGCCATCACGGTGACCCCGGCCGCCCGCCACCGGTCGCCGGCAGTCGTCAACCGGACCAGGTCGGTCAGCATGGTCCAGCGGCCGCGCACCGAATCGCGTATCCGGTCGTAGGGCCGGCCGGCCGGGCCGCGCGCCACGGGAGCCGCGGCGCCGCCGTTCCGACTCACGACGACCGCCCCGGAGCGGCGAACCGGGCCGCCTGCAGGCGGTACAGCCGGGCGTACTCGCCCTGCCGCGCCATCAGCGTGTCGTGGTCGCCGGCCTCCGCGATCCGGCCGCCGGAGACCAGCAGGATCGTGCGCGCCGGCCGCACGGTGGAGAGTCGGTGCGAGATCAGTACGACGGTCACGCCCGGCATTGCCGCCACGATCTGTCGGTGGAAGTCGGCCTCCAGCTCGACGTCGAGATGCGCGGTGGGTTCGTCGAGCACGACGATCCGGCGACCGTGTGCCACCGCGAACAACACCCGGGCCAGCGCCACCCGCTGCCACTGGCCGCCGGAGAGGTCGACTCCGCCCGGAACCCCCGACCACAACGGGGTGTCGATCCCGTCCGGCAACCGGTCGACCAGCTCGGACAGACCCGCGCGATCGATCGCGGCCCGTACCCCGGCGACGTCCTCAGCCGCCTGCGGCGCTCCCATCGCGAGGTTCGTCCGCAACGACTCGGGATACCGTACGAAGTCTTGGAAGAGCACGGCGAGCTGGGTACGCCAGGCGGCCGGGTCGATCTCGCCCAGCGGCACGCCGTCGACGGTGATCCGACCGGCGGTCGGCTGGTACAGGCCGGCGAGCAGCTTGATCAGGGTGGTCTTCCCGGCACCGTTGCGACCGACCAGCCCGATGACCGTGCCGGGCCGCAGTTCGAGGGTCAGCTGGTCGAGCACGATGCCGGATGCGCCCGGATAGCCGAACGTGACGCCGTCGAAGCGGACCATCGGCGGCTGCTCTCCCTGCCCCGACGCGCCGTCGCCCCGCGAGCCGGACGGTGGGACCGCCGTGCCGGTCGCCGCCACCCCGGGCGGCCGGGAACCAGGGGCCGGAGCGTCCGCCGGGCGCGCGTACCGGCGCAGCAACCGGTCGTGCGCGGCCACGGTCAGCGCGCCGTACTCGATGTCGAAGACCTCGGTGCCCAGGAAGCTCAGCCCGAACAGCCCCCAGGCGGCGAGCACGCAGGTGACCATGGTGCCGGCCCCGATGGTGCCGTGCAGGGCCGCGTACCCGGGGACCCCGAGCGCGAGCCCGGCGGCGAGCGCGGACAGCGCCACGACCGGACCCTGCGCGCGCACGGTCCGGAGGATGGCACGCCACGTGGCGGCCATTCCGCCGACCTCGTCGCGTTGGTACCGCCGCACCGTCCAGTAGTCCAGACCGAAGATCCGCATTTCCTTGCCGGCCTCCGGTTCGGTCGCCAGCCCCGCCCAGTACCGTGCCCGGCGTTGCCGCCGGCCGTCCCCGCGCCGGATCTCCGCGATGTGCATCCAGTGCCTGCGCAGCAGGGCCCGGATCGTCAGGGTGATCGCCAGCAACGCGACGGCGAGCAGCACCGAGAACCGGGCCAGCACGGCCGCACCGGCCAACCCGCTGGCGAGACGGAGCAGCAGTGCGGTCTGGCCGGTCGCCGCCGCCCCCGGGGAACGAGCCCGACCGTTGCCCAGACCGAGGTCGCCGGCCTGTTCCGCGTCGGTCTGGAACGTCGAATCCTCGATCAGCCGCAGATCGGCCGGGGCCATGGCCAGCTTCCGCAGGCGTTCCCGCAGTGCGCCGTTGATGCTCTGGGTGACGACCGTGCCGACGAAGCCCTGGAGCGACTCGGCCGCCCTGCCGGCCAGCATCAGCGCGCCCAGGATCACCACGGCGCCCAGTACGTCGTCCCGACCGGCGGCGGGGGAGTCCGCCCCGTCGGCCAGAACGGCCACCAGATGCCCCCCGGCCAGCGCCACGAGCACGGGGTTCAACTCGATCATCGCCCGGACGGCGACCAGGCCGACCGTGGCCCGGGGGTCGACGAGCCGGAGCAGCCCGAGCAGACGCAGCCGCTGCCGAGTGGCCGCGACGCGGCGGACCCCGAGCCCTCGTACCGAGCCGATCACGCGCCCGAGCGGCGTCGCCGCCGCCGGACCGGTCTCCGTCGCTGGCTCCGCAGGGGTGGGCTCGGCGCCGGTGGTCGGCGCCACCCCGGTCACCGAGTCGGACCCGGTCGCCGGTCCCGGTCTGCGGGCTCCGTGTCAAGGAGGACGGTGGTCAGCGACCGGGGCGGCAGCGGTACCGCCGTGGATGCCGGCCGGGTGCCGGTGGCCGCGAGATCGTGACTTTCGTCGGTCAACCACGTGCACAGTGTCGCCGGGTGCGCTGCGCCGAGGTCCAGCCCGACGTCGATCGGGGTGGTGTCGAGGTTCAGCAGGTTGACGATCGTTCCACCGTCGGGATTCTGGAACGCCGACACCTTCACCGTGTCGGCCCCGGACAACTCCGCGTCGACCCGGTGCGCCCCCGGCCGGATGAACCGGCTGTACGCGGCGACCGCCCAGAACCGCTTCGAGACGTGGTATTCGGTGCCGTCGGCCTGGATCAGCGCCCGGGTCGGGCCCGTCGAGATGCCGAACCAGTACAGGTAGCCGCCGACCTCGGCCATGGTGAGCGCGTCGTTGATGTCCTCGGCGAGCCGGATGCCGTCACACCGTCGGTCGCTGTCCCACCTGTCGTTCCACACGCCCACCCGCAGGTTGACGTCCGGGTCCCACTCCGACATCCAGGTCTGCCGTTTCGTCGGCAAGGGCCAGCGGGCGCGGGTCCGGTAGTTGTGACCGGCGTGGATGTCGACCCAACGGGCCGCCTCCGGGTCGGCCTCCACCGCCGCGGTGTAGGCCGCCTGCTGCTGCCAGGTCATCGCGTCGCAACTGACCAGCGACAGCGGCAGGCCAGACCTTTCGATGGCCGGGCCCAACACCTTGACGAAGTCGACGACGTGGTGCGGCTCCAATCGCATCAATGCGTAGTGCACGACGTGGTCCGGCATGTTGAGGAGCAGATCGGGCTCGTTGGCGAAGCCGAGATCGGTGATTTCGACACCGCACTCGCGGTAGAACCGCACGTACTGCAGGAGGTATTCGGCGTACGTCGCGCGCCAGTCACCATCCTCGGGGGAGGTGCCGGGCATCCCGCGGACCACGCCGTCCCCGACGTCGGTGCCGTTGTGCAGCATGTACCCCGGCGCGCTCCACGCATTGGCGAAGAACCGTCGTACGCCGTACCGTACGGCCTGCTGCGCGAGCCACACCTGCCCGTGGTCGTCGCCGTCCCACTCGTACTTCAGCGGCTTGTCCGGCCCGCCCGGATCGGTCGGCGCGATGGACCGCATGGGGCCCTCCTGCCCGGCGGTGGTGGAGCCGATGCCCAGCCGCAGGATCGACAGCCCGGCACCCACGTCGGCGCGGAAGAACAGGTCCAGAATCTCGCGGCATTGCTCGGGCGAGAGCCCTTCGGAGCCGCGCAGCAGATTGGCGCGTTGGAAGGCCTGACAGAAACCGAATCCGTCCATCCGCTGCCGGACCTGGTCGTGGTGGACCTGTGCTGTCACAGCCATCGCACGCCCCCGTCGTCGTGCCAGTCAAGACACTGTCGGACGTCTATGTTATGTATATCTTTCACGACTTGTCCAGGCATCACGTGCCCGGCGCTGCGGTGGACCGGCAGGCAGTCAGTCGGTCGTCGTGGCGACCGGTCGGGACCGGTCCAGCTCCGTGGTGAAGCGTGGATCGTCGGCGAACCTGCGCTGCGCCCGCCGGCTCAGTGTCGCCGCCAACGCCGCCGGGGCCGAGGGCGGCGGTGCCGTGCTGGCGGCCGGGCCGATGGAGAGCCACATGACGCCCCGCCCCCGGTCAACCGCCACCTCACGGGTCGGCCTGTCGACCCAGGGCGGGGCGGACAGCGCCGCCCGTAGCGTCCGGGTCACCGCCTCGACCCGGCCGGCGATCCCGTGCGCGTCGCTGGGCGCCAGGCCGGATCCGTTCACCAGGGTTCGCACCATGTGGCCGGCCAGGGCGAGCTGTCCCGGGCCGGGCTCGACATCCAGCTCGCCGCGCACGAACAGGTGACTGCTCAGGCACGCCACGAGCTGGGCGCGTACCGCCTGGTCCCGCTGCTCGGCGGTCTTCGGCCAGGGGTGGTCGAAGTCGTACGGGCCCTCGTCGACGCAGTGCGCCGCCTCGTGACAGATGACCGCGGCCGGGTCGTCGGCCGGATCGCGCGCCGCGAGGTCGATCCGCACGTGCGCCAGGCGTCGGGAGAACATCCCGCAGGACCGCCCCTGCGGGCTGTGGATCGGGCCGTCGCTCACCTGGTATCCGAGGGCCGCCAGAATGGCCCGCGCGACCGGTTCGGCAGCTCCCGGCGATGCGGGCCCCGGTGGCCGGGGCGAGCTGTCGACGTGTTGACCGGCGGCGCCCGGTGCGGCGCCACGCAGCCGTTCGAGCAGCCCGACCACGGTGGCAACGTCGACCCGGGACATCAGGGCCGCCGCATCGCGACGACCGTCGAGAGGTCCGGGGCCAGCCGTATCTCGGTGGCCAGCAGCGCCGGATGCTCCAGCCAGGACAGCCGGGCCCGGTCGGGTGCGCCCTCGTGCGTCGGTGGCCATTCGCAGAGCGGGGTGAAGTCGTCGATGACGAGCACACCGCCCGGGGTGAGCATCCGCTCCGGGTCGACGGCACCACCCTTCTTACCGTTGCCGCCGCCGTCGACCACCAACAGGTCGAAGGGACCGTGGTCGTTGATGGCAGTCCAGTCAGCCCGGATGATGGTCACGTCGGGCATCTCCGCGAAGAGCTTGCCGGCCCGCTCGGCGCGTTCCGCGTCGCGCTCGACACTGATTACCCGCACTCCTGGGCGCGCACCGGAGACCAGCCAGGCGAGCCCCACCCCGCACCCCGTGCCGGTCTCGCCGATCCGTCCGCTCGCACCGGCCGCCAGCGCGTGCAGCAGGCGGCCCTGCTCAACCCGACACGAGTTCGGAAAGTCCAGTTCGACGGCCAGCGCCACGGCCGCCGAGACCAGGTCCGGCAGGTAGGCCTCGGTCGCGTGGCTGTCGGTTCCGCGATTCGACATGGCGGTCGGCGCACCTTTCGTCGCTGGAGAAGCCGTTGGAGGAGGTGGCCTGCGGTGGCTGCCGCCCCGCAGTGTCGCACGCTGTCCGTCGATCCGTGGGTCACGCCGTGCCGACCAGGGCCCCGGCGGTGAAGAGGCATCCCGACCAGCCCAGCAGGCAGCGGCGCCCCGGGTCCGTCAGCACCTCGTCGTCGAGCTCGACGCCGGTCTCCGACTCCAGCCGGGTCGCCACCCGCATCCAGTCGAGTGAACCCAGGCCCAGCAGGGCGAAGTCGGTAGACCGGAGGTCGGCGTCGGCGAGTAGCGCGGCAACCGAGAGTCGGGCGGTACCGTCGCCGGCCAGGGCGTCCACCACCGCCGTGGCGACCAGGCGTTCGCATGCGCGCAGCCGTGCGTCGTCCGGGTTCATCCGGGAACTCCTCCCCGAACCAGCGCCGCGATCCGCTCCCGGTCGGGCTTGCCGACGGCGTCGCGCGGCAGCCTGGCACAGCGCACCACCCGGGGAGCCGGGACGCCGTCCGGCAGTTCCGCGAGGTGGGCGTCGATGTCGGCACCGCTCGCCTCGGTGCCGGCGACCATGGCGTACAGAGTCTCGATCTCCGGGGCCCTCGGATCGGCCATCGCCAGCAGATACACCGCCTCGACGCCGGGAACACCGCGCAGCAGGCGTTCGAGGTGGTAGGCGTCGACGAACCGCCCGTTGACCCGTAGCGCCGGCCGGAGCCGTTCGACGAAGTGCACCACCTCGCCGTCGCGGTGCACCAGGTCACCGGTGCGCCACTCCCGACCCGGCGGTGTCGCTGCCCCCAGATAGCCCTCGACCGGCGCGGCCAGGCGCAGCCGCAGCTCTCCACGTGCGCCACGGGGCGGGTGAAGGATCTCGACCCCGACGACGGGCCGCCCGATGCCCCGGTCTCCGATGAACGTCCCGCCGGTCTCCGTGCAGCCGTAACCACGGGTCAGGTGCACACCGAATCGGCTGGCGAAGGCGGCGTCCAGTTCGTCACCGACCTGCCCGGCACCGACGATGGCGCGACGCAGCACTCCCGAGCCGGAACGGCGCGGTGTGTCGGCGAGTAGCCGGGCCAGCGGTGCGGTCAGCGCCACCACGGTGGCCGCACCGCTGTCGATCTTCCTGGCCACCGTGGCGGGTCGGACCATCGGGGCGGCGTCGACCGCGCAGCCGCCGAGCAGGGCGCTCATCGCGACACCCCAGCCGTACGAGTGGGTGAGCGGAACCGGCACGAGCACCCGGTCAGTGGGGTCGAGTGACAGGCCGGTGAGGTAGCCCTCGGCCTCCGTCAGCACGCTCGGCACGCCGCGCTTGACGATTTTCGGTCGATCGGTGCTGCCGGAGCTGAGATGTAACACGGCGGTGCTGGCGAGCCCGTCCGGCGGTGGGCCCGGGGCCGGTGGCGGGACGCACAGGTCGGAGCCGAGTCGGAAGGCGCGCTGACCGACCGGGGTGTCCGGGCAACTGCGGCACGGCATCGGCACCGCGTCCAGCCGCCAGGCGGCAAGCGCGGCCACCAGTACGTCGCCGCCGTGCAGACCCTCCAGCGCCACCACGTCGCCCGCCCGTACGCCGACCGCGTCGAGCCGGTCGCGCAGGTGGTCGATCTTGGGCAGCAGTTCGGCGCGCTGCGCCGCACGGTCGAGAACGCGGACGGCCAGGTCCCGACGGCCGCTGTTCATCGTGTGTCCGTTCACCCGCGGCGGCCGGCGCTGGTGGGCAGGAAGACCGACCCACGGGTGCGCAACCCGGCCCCGGCCACGATGTCCCGGACGTGCTGCAGCCGTACGATGTACCGCTGCTTGCCGTAGATGAGATAGCGTCCACGGTCCGCGTCGCCGGTGAAGTTGACGGTCAGCACGTTGGCACCGGCGGCGAGCCCCCGCGACTGTCCGCCCGCGTCCGCCTTCTCCAGCGCGCTCACCGACGGAACGAGCAGGTGCGGATAGCAGATCCGCAGACAGGCGATGACGTTGAGGGCGAGGTCGAGCGAGCCGGCCGGCGCGTCCGCGAGCGGCGTGCCCGGGGCGGGCACGAACGGGCTCACACTGCACATGTGGACGCCGAGCGGACCGGCCAGCTCGATGTCCTGGACGATGCTGTCGAGGCTCTGTCCCGGCAGGTCCGAGATGAGCCCGGTGCCGACCTTGAAGCCGAGGTCCAGCAGGTCCCGCATGCAACGCAGCCGTGAGTCGAGAGTCTCCTTGCGAATCTGGAGGTGCAGCCGGGGGTCGCTGGTCTCGTGTTTGAGGATATAGCTCGTCGCCCCGGCACGCCGCAGTTGGGCGTACTCGGCCCGGGTCAGGTTTCCCAGGTTGAGCAGGATCTCGACGCGGTTGTCGTAGAGTTCCCTGATGGCAGGGATCGCCTTCGTCACCGCGGCGAGTGTCCGTGGCGTTTCCCCACCCTGCAAGAGAATGACGTCAATACCGGCGGCATGTATCTCACGGGCACGACTGAGGATGTCCTCGCTGGTCATCACGTAACGGTCGTTGTAGCGGGCGTTGCCGCGCCGCATGGGACAGTAGTCACAGTCGACCCGGCAGACGTTGGTAATTTCCACTACACCGCGCAGGATCACGGTCTTCCCGAAGTGCTCGTCGCGGACGCGGCGCGCCTCCTCGAACAACTCCTGTTGTCGCCCTGCGCTGGCCTGGATCGCCTCCCGGATCTCAGTCGAGGAGAGCATGCCCACGGCCGTTCACACACTCTGCTTGGCACTGGTTCGTGTTCCGCACAGGAACGTGCGTGCCAACCATGATGTACCCCCGTACGTGCCGAAAATCTGCGAGCCCTCAGAATAGGCAGACCCGAGCGCGCCAGGCAACCATCAGCTGTGGTCAATGCGTGTCAAGAACGGGCGCTCCGGGAGTGGGTGGCACCGACGACGCCACCGCCTCGACCACAAGCTCCCTCACCGCCATCCGCGCCTCGACACTGGCGATTCCGTGTATCTTCGTCGCCGCCGAGCGGATCAGCAGAGCCGGTAGGGCACGTGGGAAACCGGTGCCGAACCGCTCCGTCACCGCTGACAGGAAGGGCTCCCGGTCGGTGTCGTCCGGGCCGTACGCCACCACGACGCGGACGTCCGAGCGAACGGCGGCTTCCAGCTTGTCGAGCAGGTCGACGGTCTCGGCCGCGTGCCCGGGTGTGCCCGGTCGGGCGGTACCCAACGGCGGAACGAGCAGGACGAGACCACGCAGCCCATCGACCCGACCGACACAGTCGAGCGCGGTTCGGGCGCCGAAACACTCGCCGACGATCACCAGATCGTTGCCGCCGCGCTCGTGGACCCGCCGCGCCGCCGCGCAGGCATCGGCGGTGGGCGGTCGGAGCGGGTCCGCCGGGTCCGCCGTGCCGCCACTCTCGCCGACGCCGTGGACATCGAGCCGTAGCGCCAGCTTGCCGTGGGCGGCCAGCTCGCGCGCGACGTCCACCCAGACGCGTGCGTTTCCGACCGAGGAGATGCCGGCGCCGGGCAGCAGCAGCACCCCGGTCCCGCCGGCCCAGTCGGCCGGCACCGACAACACCGAGAACAGCGGGTACGGGCACCCGTCGAGAAGACAGAACTCCTCGACAATTCCACTGTGCTGCGTCGGCGGCACCTGCGGCACCGTCACGCCACCCCCCGCGCCAGCCGGTCGGCCAGCCAGTCGGTCGACCGCGCCACGAGACGCTCCGGTACCGGCCAGTCGTGGTCCAGCAGCCACCAGTTCAACCGGGTCGGCTCGGTGCCGGTATCCACCGCGCCCCCCGCCGCCGTCAGCTCGGCCGCCAGCACACGCAGCCGTTCGTGGCCGACCGCGGTGCCGGTGAGATCGAGCAGCAGCGTGGGAAGGACCGTGGCGCGGAGCGACTCGCGCAGTGACCGGCCGGTCAGGCTGGCATAGAGCCGCGCGCTGACGACGTGTCCCAGCACGTCGACGTCCTGGCCGGCGCGCAGCCGCGCGAAGAGGTCGCTGGCCTTCACGCGTTCCCGTCGGGTGGCGCCGGCGGCTCGCACGAACGAGGCCCGGAACGCCTCCCGGAAGAACGACTCGGGATCGTGCGTGGGCTCCCAGAGCAGAAGGGCGCAGGCACTGCGCCGCGCCGCCTCGGCGGCAACCAGCGCACCGATCCGGGTGCCGACGAAGGCGACCTGAGCACCGCCGGTCTGACCGACGAACTCCGCCGCGACCCGGGTCACGTCGGACACCATGCGCTCGAAGGCGACCTCCCGCTGATCGCCCTCGCTGTGCCCGGTGCCCCGGTAGTGCGGGCGTACGGCTGTCACGCCTCGGGCGGCGAGCGCCCGGCCGAGCAGCACCTCGCTGCGATAGGTCACCAGCGCGTCGGTGAGAACGGGCGGGCAGATCACCACGACATCGTCACCCGCGGGTCGCTCGGGCAGACTCACCGCAACGAAGATCCGGTCACCGGGCGGGCCGTCGAGGCGGTACCGGTCGGGCATTACACGCCCGGCACAAAGTCGGTCATGCTCGTCCCTCGGGTCGGGCGGAGCGGGAAACCCACGGTAACGCCGATGCTAGGGACGGGGCGAAGGGCCCGTCAACCGCCGACGCGACCGCTTGCTGCATCGGCGTACGACGATGTAGCGTCGTACGCCATGCCGGCCCGCACCCAGTACCAGCGACGGCGAGCGCACCCGCGCCGTACGCCCTCGGACTGACCGATGGGCGGCGAGCCGACGGTCGCCACGTTCTCCGGTGTCCGAAGTGGAGATGCCCCGCTGACCTGGGGTCAGCGCGGCATCTGGCACGCGATCGAACGCAACCTGCCGGGACACTACAACGTCTGCGTGTCGGTGCCGGTGCCCCCCGACGTCCCGGCGGACGTCGGTGCCGTGGCCGGCGCGGTCGGCCGGCTGCTCGACCGGCATGAGGCGCTGCGTACCCGGATTCTGGTCGCGGACGGCGAGCCGCGGCAGATCGTGGAGCGGGCCGGCACGCTGCCGCTGGAGGTGACGGAGTTCGCCGCGGCCGACCCACACCGTCTGGTCGAGCAGCACCGCGCCGCGCCATTCGACTACCTCGCGGGTGACCTCCCGGTGCGGGTCGTCCTGAACACCGCCAACGGCACCGTCCGGGAGATACTGCTCGTCCTCTGCCACGTGGCGGTGGACCTGCAGGCCGTATGCATCGTCGCCGGTGACCTGACCGCACTGCTCGCGGGTGAGCCACTGCCGGCACCGGGCACGCAACCGCTCGATCTCGCCCGGCGCCAGCAGCAGGCGGCCGCCAGGCGCCGCTCGACCACGTCGGTGGGGTACTGGATCACGGAGTCCCGCCGGATCCGGTCACCGATGTTCGTCGACGCGGGGCCGCCACAGCGACCGCCGTTCCGCAGCGCCGTGCTGACGTCACCCGCGATCGGAGCGGGCGCCCGGATCCTCGCCACGCGGCACGGTGTCACCGATTCGACGGTGTACCAGGCGGCCTGCGCCGCGCTGCTCGGCAGATGGACCGGGCAACGTCGCTGCCATCTGCGGATGATCACGGACAACCGGTTCTGGCCGGGACACCGGGAAATCGTCACGCACCTGTGTCAGTTGGGACTGTTCGTCCTCGACCTCCCGGCCGACACCGGGTTCGTGGACCTGCTGAAGGAAACGGAACGCGCTGCCCTGCGGGCGCACTGGCACGCCTACTACGACCAGGGCGAACTCGACCGGGCCACCGACGAGCTGCAGCGGGAAAAGGGCGGCCCGGGGCATGCCGACTGCTACTTCAACGACAGCCGCCTCGACGGCCCCCCTGTCTGGACGGTCACCAGCAAGCCGGCGGCCGACGACGCGCCGAAGTCACTGCCGTACGGCGATGGCACGGCGCCCGTCCGCGACGCCGACGTCTGGCGTGCCACGGCTCTGTCGACGTTCGGTTGGCAGCGCGACCCGGGGTGGATGCAGTGCAGCTTTTCGCTGCGGGTGTCCGGACCGTCCGCCGTGCCCAGCATCTCGTTGAGCGCCGACACCCGATACCTGCCGGCGCAGGAGATGGAGCGGTTCCTGCTCGCGTTCGAGGACCTTCTGGTCGAAGCCTGCCGCGACACGACGGCGGTCGACGTATCCCGGTGAACCACGCCCGGGACGCGCCCCTCAGCGCGCCCCCGCGTCCACCTCACGCAGCACGGCAGCCGCCGACTCCAGGTTCTCGACCCGGAACATCTGCTCCGGATCGAGTTCCACGCCGAACCCGTCCTCGATCGCAGCCATCAGCGCCATGTGGTGGAACGAGTCCCACCGGTCGTCGGACCGGCGATCGAGTTCGTCGGCCTCGGCGGTGCCGGCGAGCCGAAACACCTCGCTGAAGATGGCACGTAGCCGGTCCTCGACTGACACCGAACGCGCTCCGTCCCTGGGCCGCCTGATCTGCCGCACATGGTATGCCCGCCGGCTCCGCGTCGCCCGGTCGTTCCCGTCGTCGCCGCCTATCCCAGCACCGATCGCAGGAACGACAGGACCGGCTCGGTGACCTGCTCCGCCGGCGTACCGTCGAACACGTGCGTCCCGCCCGGCACGGCGATCAGCTCGACATGCGCGCCGGCGTCCGAGTACGCCCGCGCCAGCTGCCGCGCCTGGCCGAACGGGACGAGCTCGTCGGCCGTGCCGTGCATGATCAGCAGCGGCGGACTGGCGGCGGTGACCCAGGTACACGGGCTGGCCCGGCGCGCCAGCTCCGGAACGCTCTGCACCGGTGCGCCGAGCAACTGGGACTCCGGAGAGTCCGGCTCGTCGGTCCACGGCGCCCCCTGTGCGGCCATCGTGACGAAGTCGGTGGGGCCGTACCAGTCGACGATCCCGCGTACCGGTGCCGCTGGCGCCTTCTCCGCCTTCCCGTCCGAGCTCCCGCGACCGCGGGCGGGGGGCGGAGCGAAGGCTCCGGGCGAGTCGGGTCGCGCCAGGTCGGCGGTGGCCAGTCCGGCCATCACCGCGAGGTAACCGCCGGCCGACTCGCCCCACACCGCCACCCTGGTCGGGTCGACGCCGAACTCGGCGACACTGTCCCGCAGCCAGTGCAGTGCCGTCACCACGTCGTCGACGCAGGCGGGCCAGAGCGCTTCCCCGCTGAGCCGGTAGTCGACGGACGCCACGGCGAAGCCCTGCCGGGGCAGCCAGTCGAAGAGATCGGCATCCGCGAGGACGGGCGGCAACCCGGTACGGTGGCCCTCGCGGAACGCGCCGCCGTGGACGTAGACGACCAGGGGTGGGTCGGTCACCCCCTCGGGCACATGCAGGTCGAGCGCCAAGGGGCGAAAACCCGGCACCGTCCGGTAGGACAGCTCGCGGTGCACGACCACCGACGTGGCATGTCGCGCCTCTGGCACCATCTCGATGGTTCTCAGCCCTCTCCGCCGGCCACGAATCGCCACGGCTCCTCGTCGGTCTGCGTCTGCGCCCACAGGCGCTTTTGACCGTCGCACAGTCTATGGCGCGCCGGACGCTCGGTGGCGCGCCGTCCCGACGCCGCCGAGGTCGGGGCGACGCCCCGCGTGTCGGGCCCTCCTCCTGATCGCTGGCGACCGGGAGGAGGGCCCTCGATACGGGACGTTGCGGCCCCGGTCTCCGGTCAGGAGGCGAGCAGGTCGTCGATCTGGTTGATCGACGATGTGGCGCCCTCCACCATGCCCATGTCCAACACCTGCTGCAGCGCCTCGGCGGACTCGTACTTGCTCACGTAGGTCGCGCGGGTGCCACCGTTGTGCGCGGTGAAGGTGAAGGTGTTGTTGGAGACCGGCAGTTCCGGCTTCGGGTTGAAGTCCAGGTCGGCGAAGCCGTCGTCGAAGGAGAGGCTCCTTGGCCCGTCCACCGTGGTGATCAGCCAGTATCCCGCATGTTTGTCGCCCTCGGGACCGGTCATGTAGTAGGTCACCCGACCACCGGGCGTGAGGTCGTGGTCGACCACTGTCGCCGGGTAGGTCGGCGGTCCCCACACCTTCTCCAGTTGGCGAGGGTCTGCGTAGACCTGCCAGATCCGCTCCACCGGTGCGGCGAAGTCTGCGGTGATGGTCAAGGTCAGGTTGTCAAGATCCTGTTGGACGTCGGTGACGGGCATGGGTCAGTCCTCCTGTGTGTCGAATGCGATGAGTGCGTCGATGCGTGCGACGCGGCCACGCCAGACCTGTTCGAGCTCGGCGAGCATGGACGCCACCGACCGCACCGCCTCCACGTCGCCGCTGGCCAGCTGCTCGCGACCGCTGCGTCGTTTGGTCAGCAGGCCGGCCTTCTCCAGCACGGCGACGTGTTTTTGTACTGCGGCGAAGCTCATGTCGTATTTTGCGGCGAGCACGGAGACGGAGTGCTCCCCGGCCAGCACGCGGCGCAGGATGTCGCGCCGGGTCCGGTCGGCGAGCGCGTGGAACATGGCGTCCGCTCGGTCCGCGCTCTCCTCGGTCACCGGACAAACGTACAACCAATCGGTTGTACGTTCAAGGTAATTCTTCGTCCTTTCCAGTCGTGCCGGTCGGAGCGGTGGAACCGGGGCCGCCGTCCGGAGAGCGGTCCGCGCGGCTGGGCGTGCCGCGACACCTGGAGCAGCCGCGGGTGCGATCTCTGACACCAGTGTCCTTTACTCACCGTACCGTGGTCACCACCTTGTGGCGCGTGCTGTTCGACAAGGGGGGCACCGAGTACATCGGGCATCGGTCAGCGGACGGAATCCCCGTCCGCCGGGTGAACGATTACCGGTAGTGGCGCCCGCGAAGTGCCAAAGCTGGATCTCGGTTGCTGACCTACGCCGCACCCACACCCGCTTGCTGAGCCATGCGGTCTGGGTCAGCCCAGCGTTCCGAGGATCTTCGCGAGTTCCCCCGGCATGGACAGGAACGGCGCGTGCGAGGTGTCCAGCGTCAGGACGGAGGTCGGATTCTCCGGAAAGGCGGCGTCCGCCTCCGCGACGAGCAGCCGCTGAAGGGCCGGCCGGATCGCCATGTCACGCGCACACACGACATACGTTCGGGATACCGAGCCCCAGCCGTCCTCGGTCAGGCGGGTGGTGCCCAGCATCATGCTCACCGGGGCGTCGGGGGTCAGCAGGCCCAGGGCGGCGTCGGCGACGATCGGGGCGACATCGCCGTAGAACGCGTCGCGAAGCTGCCGACGATAGGCAGGATCGTTCGAGGCGAGGTCGAGCCGCAGCGCCCCGGTCGCGGCAGGATCGCCCCGAAGGGCGGACAGGACCAGTGCGTCCGCGTTCTCCGGCAGCGTGAAGTACCGGTCGGCGGGTTTGTCGGAGCCGGGCATGATCGCGGCGAGGTACACGGCGTGCGCCACCAGCTCGGGAACCTGCTGCGCGGCCCGGGTGAGGACGACACCGCCCATGCTGTGGGCCACGACCGTGACCGGACCGCCACGGCCGAGCCGTTCGATCTGGGAGACCAGCATCTCGGCGGCTTGGTCGAGGTCCACATCCGCCACGGGCGAGACCTCGGTGGCCAGTCCCTCCGGATCGAACGGACGCATGGTCAGACACTCGGGCCGACGGGCGCGCAACCCGTGCCCGACCATGTCGACCGCCAGGGCCGGACGGTCGTACGGCATCAGGTGGGCGATGACCTCGTTCCAGCACCAGGCACCATGCCAGGAGCCGTGCAGGAGCAGAATCGGGGTCGAGCCGGGGGACATGGCCACTCCTTTGCGATGAGGGGTTGCGGTGGTGTCGGACCGGCTCGCGGCGAGCGCGTCGCCGTACGCCGGTAACCAGGCGACGACCCTCGGCGTGCGGCGTCGCTTGACCTGGCGGCAGTATCCGCCTCGGCCCAGCGTTCGGATAGGTCGGCGGCGCCGTTCCTGTGCCCTGGCCGTCCGGGTCCCGGCAGAGTCGCCAGGTGATGCCAGGCGTCGTCGGGTGGAGTTCAGAGCCGGACGGCTCCCCGGCCATGCGTCCGCGGCCCACCACCCGCGTGTGCGACAGTGGTTCATGCCGTTGAGCAGCCATCACCTCCGAACGTCGATCGCCGTGTCCGACATACAGCAGGCGGTCGCCTTCTACGAAGGCAAGCTCGGCCTACCGGCGCTGCGGTCCGGCCCCAGCGCCGAGGGGATCGGTGCGCGGGCCGGCGGCGGACGAATCGCGTGGTTCCAGGATCCGGACGGCAATACCTTTGCCCTCGAATCCGACGTCTGAACGGCCCCGGTCAGCTGCCGTGCCACCGGTGAGGTCGGCTGCCGTGCCACCGGTGAGACAGGTGGCCGCGATCCGGTCGGTGTCGCCGCGTCGCACCGACGCGTCGGCCGTCACCGCAGTCGGAAGACGGGGCCGCGGGGCGTGAAGGGCAGCCGGGCGGCCTCCGGGATGAGGAAGGCGTGCTCCCGACGGATACGTACGGCGTCGCAGTGTCCGTCGGTGATGAGCAGGACCGGCGCGGCGGCGGGAAAGTCGCGGGCGGTTTCCAGCAGGTGGATGCCGGGCTGAAGCACGGTGCCGCCCCGCCCGCGGACCCGTACCCGGCCGGCGATCTGTTCGACCGGCAGGTATCCGGCGTCGTACGGGTGGGCGTCGCAGAAGACCACCCGGGCGGCGGGCACGTCATGCCGATCCCGAGTTGCGGGAGGAAGACGACCTGGTCGGTTGCGTAGCCGGCGTGTGACAGGAGGAAGCCCTCGTAGTTCATCACCGGTTGAGGAGGCCGGAGCGGGGCGCGGCCCGTGGATCTGCCCCCCGGCACCGACCGCCACCACCGCAGGCGCATACGATGGGACCGGCTCCGCAACAGGTATGGAGGTGCCGGGGTGCCCGACCCCAGTTTCCAGTCACCGTCGGTCAAGGGTGGCGCCACCCGGATCGACACCACGGTGCCGCACCCGGCCCGCCGCTATGACTACCTGCTGGGCGGCAAGGACAACTTCGCCGCCGACCGTGAGTCGGCCGAGGCGCTGCTGAAGGTCTACCCGAGCGCCCGGATCGCCGTGCAGGAGAACCGCCGGTTCCTCCGCCGCGCGGTGGGCTACCTGGCCCGTGAGACCGGGATACGGCAGTTCCTCGACATCGGCACCGGTATCCCCTCGGTGGGCAACACCCACGAGGTGGCGCAGTCGATCGCTCCGGAGTCGCGGATCGTCTACGTGGACAACGACCCGATCGTGCTGGCGCACGCGCGGGCGCTGCTGACCAGCACCACACAGGGGCGTACCGCCTATCTGGACGCCGACCTGCGGCGGCCGCGGGAGATCCTCAGCCACCCGGACCTGCTCGCCACGCTCGACCTGGCGCAGCCGGTGGCGGTGCTGCTGGTCGCGGTCCTGCACTTCCTCGTCGACGACGACGACCCGTACGACCTGGTCGAGGATCTGCTCGCGCCGCTGCCCTCCGGCAGCGCGCTGGTGATGACCCACTTCACCAACGACTTCCTGCCGCCGGAGCTGGCCGCCAAGATCGAGGCGGCCTGGCGGGAGAATCCGGCGAACGGGCAGGGCCGGGCCCGCAAGGCCGAGGAGATCGGCCGGTTCTACACCGGCCTGGAGCTGGTCTCGCCGGGAATCGTGCCGCTCGCCGAGTGGCGGGCCGAGTCGGAGCCGCAGCCCCGACCCGCCGCACGCGACGTCACCGCCTACGGCGTGGTCGGCCGCAAGCCCTGATGCGCCACGAGGCGCTCTGTCACAGCCGGGCCTAGGACGCCTGGCGGATGGGCATCTCGGCCAGCCAGACGTCGGCCAGGTCGCCGAGGGGGACGTCGAGGGCCTGGCTGAGGCAGACCACGGTGCCGAAAGCCGGTGCGGGAAGGCGACCCGCCTCGATCTTGCGGAGCGTCTCGGGGGAGATGCCGGCCGCCACGGCCACCTCGACGAGGCTGCGGCCGGCCCGTGCGGCCCGCAGGGCGACTCCGAGGCGCTGGCCCGCGGCGATCTGTTCGGCGGTGAGCGGTTGGCGAACCATGCCAGCAGGATATCCCCCGAAGCCCTCCCGACCGGCGTGGTATAAAAATACCGCAGAGGGAGAGGGAGGCTGTCATGATCGAGCTGAAGACCGCCGAGGAGATCGGCCGGATGGCGGTGGCCGGCGAGTTCGTCGGGGAACTGCTCGCCGAGTTGAGCGCTGCCGCCGCGATCGGCGTCAACCTGATGGACCTCGAGCACCACGCCCGCCGCCGGATCGCCGAGCGCGGCGCCGAATCCTGCTACTGGGACTATGCCCCGTCGTTCGGCCGCGGCCCGTTCCGCAACGTGCTCTGCCTGTCGGTCAACGACGCGGTACTGCACGGCCTGCCGCACGACTATCTCCTGCGCGACGGCGACCTGCTCAGCATCGACATGGCGGTCGGCATCGACGGCTGGGTCGCCGACTCCGCCCTCTCTGTCATCGTCGGCACTCCCGACCCGGCCGACCTGAAGCTGATCGAGGCCACCGAGGTCGCCCTGGAGGCCGCCATCACCGCCGCCCAGCCCGGCGGCCGCCTCGGCGACGTCTCCGCGGCGATCGGCGAGGTCGCCCGCTCCTACGGCTACGGCGTCAACGGCGAGTTCGGCGGGCACGGCATCGGCCGCACCATGCACGAGGCCCCGCACGTCGCCAACAACGGCCGCGCCCGCCGTGGCGTGAAACTCGACCCCGGGCTCACCATCGCCATCGAGCCCTGGTTCTGCCGCTCCACCGACAAGATCAGGTTTGACGACGACGGCTGGACGATCCGCTCCGCCGACGGCTCCCGCACCGCCCACTCCGAACACACCGTCGCCATCACGGCTGCCGGCCCCCAGGTCCTGACCCGCCGCCCCGCGAGCGGCGGCACCTCGACCGACCCCACCAGGAGGCCCGCCACAGCCTCCTGAGCAGGACGGCCACCGCCGATCGCGCCGGACCGGGAAGCTCCGGCCGCACGCCCTATCCTGGCTCGGGCGCCGGGACATCCCAGTCCCGACAAGGGCGGCGTGCGGTCCGCCGTTCATCGACCGATCACGGCGGCGCGGTAGGGTGTGATCTGTACTGCCCCCGGCACGGCCGCACCCGAAGGCTGCTCGTGAATCTTGGCTACGACCTGCTGGGCCCGCTGGTGGTGTCGCGCGAGGACGGCCAGACCGTCCCGTTGGGCTCGGTCAAGCAGCGCCTGCTGCTCGCCGCCCTGCTGCTGCGGCCGAACGAGGTCGTCGCTGTCGACGAGCTGCTCTCCGTAGTCTGGGGCGACACCCCACCGGCGTCGGCGGCGGCGAACCTGCGCACCTACGTGCTTGGCCTGCGTCGGCGCCTGAACGACGACAGCGGCCCGTCGCGGTTGACCGCCGTGGCCGGCGGGTACCTGTTGCGGGTCGAGGCGGGGGAGCGGGACCTGGACCGCTTCGACGCGGCGGCGTCGCGCGGTCGGCGCGCCCTCGCCGCGAACGATCCGACCGGCGCAGCCGCTGAGCTCGGGGCGGCCGTCGGTATCTGGCGCGGGGCGCCACTGGCCGACCTTCCGCTGCCGGCGCCGCTGGTCCACCTGACCGGCCAGCTCGAGGAGCGGCGGGCGCTCGCCGAGGAGGACTACGCCGACGCGCTGCTGGCCATCGGTGCCCTCGACGCGGTGCTGCCCCGCCTGCGGGCGCTGCTGGATCGGCACCCGCTCCGGCAACGGGCCTGGGGCCAGTTGATGGTGACCCTGTATCACGCCGGGGACGTGGCGGGCGCGCTCGGGGCGTTCCAGCGGGCCCGGCGGGTGCTGGCCGAGGAGACCGGCCTGGATCCGGCGCCGGGGCTGAGCCAGCTGCACGCCGAGATCCTGCGGCACGGGGAGATCCCCCGTCCGTGGCAGGCTGCCGCCGCCGGCCGGCTGCCACGACCGGAACCCTCCGCTCCGGTCGGTGTGCAGAGTGTGGCCGGCGTCTCGGGAGTGGCGGCCCAGCACGCGGGGACCGGGATGACGGCGATGTCCCGGCGTGCCGAGGAAAACGGCAACCGTCAGGGTCTGCTCGTTCCCCGGCAGCTTCCGCCCGCGACCGCGATGTTCGTCGGACGCGCCACGCAGCTGCACCGACTCTCCGAGTTGGCGGACACCCCGAGACGGGCCGGGGTGACCATATCGGTGATCACGGGACCGGGTGGCGTGGGCAAGACGGCATTGGCGTTGCACTGGGCCCACGCGGTCGCGCACCGCTTCGTCGACGGCCAGCTCTACATCAATCTTCGCGGTTACGGTCCGAGCCGTTCGGTGATGAGCCCGAACGAGGCTATCCGGAGCCTCCTCGAGGCGCTGGGCATCCCAGCCGTACGTATTCCGACCACTCTCGGAGCACAGGTGGGCCTCTACCGCAGTCTGCTCGCCAGCCGGCGCGTACTGGTCGTGCTCGACAACGCGTTCAGCGCGGAGCAGGTCCGGCCACTGTTACCGGGCACCTCGGGTGGCGTCGTCGTCATCACGAGCCGCAACCAGCTCTCGGGGCTTGTCGCAGTCGAGGGCGCTCATCCGCTACCGGTAGCCGTGCCGTCCCGCGCCGAGGCGCGGGAGCTGCTGGCGCGGCGGCTGGGCAACGCACGCATGGATGCGGAGCCGGATGCCGTGGACGAGGTGATCGAGAGATGCGGCCGCCTGCCGCTGGCCCTCGCGATCGTCGCGGCCCGCGCCGCCACCGCGCCGACGACTCCCCTCGCGCAACTGGCCGCGGAGCTGCACGGCTCCCGGGCCGTCCTGGACATGTTCACCGGTGACGACGAGATCAGAGATCTCCGCGCGGTCCTCTCCTGGTCGTACCGGGCGTATCACGGACCGGTCGCGCGGCTGTTCCGCATGCTGGGCCTGCACATCGGCGTCGATGTGAGTGTCGAGGCGGCGGCCAGCCTGATCGGCCTGCCGGTCGGCGAGGCGCGGCGCGCCCTGGCCGAGCTCAACAGCGCGAACCTGATCGACGAGCACCGTCCCGGCCGCTACACGCTGCACGACCTGATGCGCGCGTACGCGGCCGAACTCGTCACGGAGACCGAGAGTGAGGAGGAACGCCGAGCCGCGCTACGCCGGTTGTTCGACCACTATCTCCACTCGTCGCGTCTCGCGGACCGGCAGATCGCACCCCAGCTCGATCATCGGCTGGAGCCGCCAGCTCCCGGAGTCACCACCGTCGCGAGCCCGGACCACGATCGGGCCGTCACGTGGTTCAAGACCGAACACCAGGCCCTGCTCACGGCGAACGAACGTGCCGCCGATCTGGGGATGCCGGAACTCGTCGAGCCGTTGACCGCGACCTTCGAGTCCTATCTGCACATGTCCGGGCGGCTTCAGGACTGGGTGACCGTCCGGGAGTCCGCCCTGAAGACGACGCGATCCATGGGCGACCTGGTCGGGCAGGCGGCGGCACACCAGGGTCTGGGCCGTGCCTACAGCAAGATCGGCCGCTTCGACGACGCGCACCTCCATCTTCGGGAAGCGCTCAGCATCCACGAGGCACTCGGCAACAAGATCGCCGTGGCATACACGGACCTCGCCCTCAGTCACACCCTCGAACGGAGCGGTCGGATGGCCGCGGCGCTGGAGCATGCCCTCAGTGCGCTCGACCAGTTCGTGGCCGAGAACCACCAGGCGGGAAAGGCCCGCGCCCTCAACGCGGCGGGCTGGTGCCACGCCCTGTTGGGCGACCACGCCATCGCCCTCCCCCTGTGCGAGCAGGCGCTCCAGATTTATCAGGAGATGCGCATGATCCTCGGCGAGGCGAACACCTGGGACAGCCTCGGATTCATCCACCATCATCTGGGCGACGCGGCGCGGGCGATCCACTGCTACGAACAGGCGCTGCGACTGTCCCGCCAGGCCGGCAGCCAGTTCTACGAAGCCGAGACACTGTTCCGGCTAGGTGACGCCTACCACGCCGACGGGAGGCCCGCGGAGTCCCGCGAGGCCTGGCAACAGGCGTTGGAGATCTTCGATCTCACCGGCCACCCGGACGCCGGCGAGCTCCGCGCGAGGCTGTCCCGCGGACCCGCGTGACGGACGGGGGAGCAGCGGGACCGGATGGCGGCCCCTACCTGGCCGCCGCCTCGGCGCGCGGGGGGACCGATCCCGTCTCCGCGAGGCGTTCGCCGAACTTCTGCCAGCCGTCCGCGTAGGCCTCCGCGATGGCGCGCAGCGACTCCCGGCAGTGCCCCGGGACGTTCTCCGCGACCGCGCCGGACTGGGCGACGAACGCCAGCGTCATCGACGCGAGCCGGAGCAGTGCCCTGCCCCGCTCGGTGTAGCGCAGCGACGGATCGTGGAGCAGGCGCTCCAACCGTGCCTCGGCGGTGAGCGCGGAGCCCCGGCTGGACGCCGTGGGCCATCCGCCGGCGGGTCGCAGGACGGTCACATTGGACCGGACCAGGGCTGCCGGAGCGGTCTGCGCGGCGGGCCGGGAGGCCGCACTCGCCTCGACCGGAGTCACCACGCCGTTCTCCGCGGCGAGCTTGCGCCGTACGTCCATCGCGGTGCCCACGGAGATTCCCGCCTCGCGGGCGACCTCGCGCAGGCTCGCCTCCGGCCGGCTCCGCATGATCTCCGTCGCGATCCGGCGGCCCTTCGCCGCGGAGAGCGGATGCCGGCGGCCGTCCCGGCCGACCCGGACGCCCAGCCGGTTCCGGTGGTCGGGCGACCGTAGCCGCTGCGCGGCGACGGTCCTCGGGGAGACTCCGCAGACGGCCGCTATCCGCCGGTCCGACCAGTGCGGGTGCGCGCCGAGGATGCGCCCGACGGCTGCGGCACGGTCCCGCGCCGACAGCGGCATACCGTGTACGGCGTTGAGGCGTACCGCGGCGACGAAGGCATCCTCGTCCGTCCCGTCGAAGTAGACGACGGGGATCAGGCGTTCCCCGCGGGAGCGCGCCGCCGCCAGCCGGCGCATGCCGTCGACGACGCGCAACGACGACCGCTGCACCACGATCGGTGGAACCTTGGCGGCCAGATCGGCGAGCTGCCTGGTGCGGGCCGGGCTGGTGCCGTCCAGGCGCGGCGAGAGGCCGTCCCGCAGTGCGGCGATCTCGACCAGTTCCACAGGTGCGGAAAGGATGGGAGCGAGAAGGTCCGAAAAGCACGCGGGTGCTGATTCCTGAGGACGCCCCGGCATTCCCGCCATATACATGATGAAAGGCGGCTCCGCATGGGTGACGATCGCTCGGGACGGGACTGTGGGCACCGGGGCTCCTGGATCGGTCGGAGGCGTCGCTGCATCCGCTGCGCGATATCCGGTCGCGGTCCGGTGACACCGTGCCACCATTCACCGGCGGCTGAGCGGATCGGACACGACGCGGATGCGATTGCGCTTTCTGGCGGGTCCGTACGGAGGAAGCGTACGGCGATCGACGTACAACTCAGGTACAAGTGGCGTACAGCCGTGCCAGGTGGAAGTGCGTGCGTCCGGTACAAATGGCTGGTGCTCTTGCGCTTCGACCTGCTCGGTCCGCTGGTGGTCTCCCGTGAGGGCCGGCCGGTTCCGCTGGGCTCGGTGAAGCAGCGCCTGCTGCTGGCGGCCCTGCTGTTGCGGCCGAACGACGTGGTCGGCACCGATGAGCTGGCCGCGGTGCTGTGGGCCGACGAGCCACCCCCGTCCGCGGCGGCGAACCTGCGTACCTACGTGCGGGGGTTGCGGCGATCGCTGGGTGGCGGCGAGTCGTGGCAGGGAATCTCCGCCGCGGGCCGTGGTTACCGGATCCGGGTGGGGCCCGCCGAGCGGGATCTGGACCGGTTCGACGCGGCCGCGGCCCGTGGCCGGGACGCTCTCGCCGCCGGTGACCCGGCCCTGGCCGAGGTGGAGCTCGGCACCGCCGTCGGCATGTGGCGCGGGGCGCCGCTCTCCGATCTGCCGCTGCATCCGTTGCTGGCCCGGCGCGTCGGGCAGTTGGAGGAGCGGCGGATGGTCGCCGAGGAGGACTACGCCGAGGCGATGTTGGCGCTCGGCTCGCGGGCCGAGGTCGTGCAGCGGCTGCGTGCCCTTCTCGACCGGCATCCGTTGCGGCAGCGGGCGTGGGGCCAGCTGATGCTCGGCCTGTACCGCATCGGCGACGTGGCCGGCGCGCTGGACGCCTTCCGGCAGGCGCGGCAGGTGCTGGCCGAGCAGGCCGGGCTGGAGCCGACGCCGCAGCTCACCCGGTTGCGCAACGACATCCTGCACCACCGCCCGGGCCTGGCCGCGGGATCGGCGACCGGCCCGGACGGGCCGGTGCGCGGGGCCGCACCGCCGGACCCGCTCACCGGACGTCCCGCGCAACTGCCCCTCGCGGTGCCGGAGTTCGTCGGCCGCGGCGCCGAACTCGCCAACCTCGACGGGCTGCTGGAGGAGCGGCCGCTGGGCCCGACGACGGTGGTGATCTCGGCGGTGTCCGGCATGGCCGGGGTCGGCAAGACCGCCCTGGCGCTGCACTGGGCGCACCGGGTGACCGGGCACTTTCCCGACGGCCAGCTCTACGCGAACCTACGCGGATACGACGAAGCCGACGCGATGTCCCCGGACGATGCCCTGCTCGGCTTCCTCGAGGCACTCGGCGTGCCGCACGCCCGGATCCCGTCCAGCATCCAGGCCCGGGTCGGGCGCTACCGCGACCTGCTGGCCTCGCGCCGGATGCTCGTGGTGCTCGACAACGCCCGAGACTCCGACCAGGTGCGGCCCCTGCTGCCCGGTGCCGGCAGGTGCGTGGTCGTGGTCACCAGCCGCGATCGGCTCAGCGGCCTGGTCGCGGAGGAGAGTGCCGTACCTCTGACGCTGGACGTGCTCACCACCGAGGAGTCGATGAGCCTGCTGTCCAGCCGGCTCGGCTCGGACCGACTCGCCGCCGAGCCGGCCGCGGTCACCGGCATCATCGCCGCCACCGGTCGACTTCCACTCGCCCTGTCGATGGTGGCGGCCCGCATCGCCACGTACCCCTCGTTTCCGCTCGACGCCATCGCGGCGGAGCTGCACACAGCCGAGGCGAGACTGGACGCCCTGGCCAACGGGGACGCCCGGCGTGCCTTCTCGTGGTCGTACCTGGCGCTGAGCCGGGACGCGGCGCGACTGTTCAGATTGCTGGGGCTGCATCCGGGTCCCGACCTCACCGCCGACACCGCCGCCGCGCTCGCCGGAGTGCCGGTGCCGGCCGTCCGGACGCCGCTGCGCGAGCTGACCCGGCTCCACCTGTTGACCGAGCACGTTCCGGGCCGGTACGCCTTCCACGATCTCCTCCGAGGCTATGCGGCCGAGCTTGCGGAGTCGTCGGAGCACGCCGACGAACGGTCGGCCGCCCGGCACCGGTTGTACGACTACTACCTGCACCACGCCTATCCGGCGGCCCTGTTGCTCCAGCCGCAGTGGGCGCCCATCGACCCGGTGCCACCGCTGCCGGCGCAGCCGAGGGGGCCGGCGACCGAGCACGACACCGCGCTCGCCTGGTTCACGGCGGAGCGGCGCGTACTGCTGCGCCTGGTCGTCCAGGCTGCCGAGACGGGATTCGAGGCGTACGCCTGGCAGATCGCCTGGACGCTGAACACGTTCCTCGCACCGAGCGGTCTCTGGCAGGAGCAACTCGCCACCCAGCAGGTCGCGCTCGCGGCCGCGGAGAAGATCGACGACGTCGCCGGGCAGGCCGCGACGAACCGGCTGCTGGCCCGCGCGTTCACCCGGCTCGGCCAGCACGACACCGCGGAGTTCCGGCTGCGGCGCGCACTCGAACTACACGAGCGCCTCGGCGATCCGACCGGCCAGGCGCAGACCCTGCACAACTACTGCGAACTCTGCTACCTGCGCGGCCGGCCGGACGAGGCGCTCGCGCACGGCCGCGAAGCGCTGCGGCTCTATCGGCTGGCCGGGAACAGCGCCGGGGAAGCACGGACGTTGAACGCGATCGGCTGGTTGTACGCCAGCAGGGGCGACTACCCCCAGGCCATCGCAAGCTGCACGGAGGCCCTCGCCCGGCAACAGCGCAGCGGCGACCGCAACGGCCAGGCGGCGACGCTGGACAGCCTCGGCTTCGCATACGACCGCCTCGGCGAACACGACCGGGCCCTGAGCTGCTATGAACAGGCGATCCGACTGTTCCGCGACTCCGCGGACCGGTACCACGAGGCCGAGACCCTGATCCGGCTCGGCGAGACGCGGGAGTCGATCGCCGATCTGCCCGGGGCGGCAACCGCGTGGCGACGTGCGGCGCAGATCTACGACGAGCTGGGCGACCAGGCGGCCGAGGACGCCCGCAGCCGACTCGAACGACTGGCCTGATCCTTCCGGCACGCCACCGCAGCTTCCCGGCCCGGCTCGGCCTCTCCGAGGTGGCCCCCTGGTCGAGCGTGATCTCGGCCGTCGCCGCGCCCGCCGGGGTGGCCGTCGCGGCGGCCGGCATCGGCAACCGCCGGGCGAGGGCGGTCAGCGATCTCCGCCGTCAGCGGGTGCGCTGCCAGTAGCGGCAGGTCCAGTCGACCGGTACCAGTTCGTCGGTGATGCCGAGCTCGGCGCGGAAGTCGTCGACCGCCTGCTGACAGCCTCGCACCGCGTGGTAGTCGTCGATGATGACGTACCCGCCGACGGAGAGCTTCGGGTAGAGCGAGCGCAACGCGACGCTTGTGGAGTCGTAGAGGTCGCCGTCGAGCCGCATCACCGCGATCCGTTCCACGGGTGCGCCCGGCAGGGTGTCCTCGAACCAGCCGGGCAGGAACCTGACCTGCTCGTCGAGCAGACCGTAACGGCGGAAGTTCTCCTTGACCTGGGGCAGCGACACCGCCAGGAAGGGCACCGTCCACAGGGCATCCTCGACGTCCTCCACGCGGTGCGCCTCCGGCTTCGGCAGGCCGCGGAAGGAGTCCGCCACCCACACGGTGCGGTCGTGGTCGGCGTACGCGGCGAGCAGCGCCCGCATGAAGATCACCGTCCCACCGCGCCAGACACCCGTCTCGATCAGGTCACCGGGAACACCCCGCCGCAGCACGTCCAGGACGCAGTGTTCGACGTTGTCCAGCCGGCGCAGCCCGACCATCGTCTCGGCGTCCGGTGGCCAGTCCCGCCCGTTGGCCCGGGCGTCGGCGTCGAAGCTGAACTTCGAGACGAGTTCGAGGCCGCGTCGGTGCAGCACCCGTCTGCCCTGGCGGACCAGTGTGCCACGCAGGCTCCTGGGGCGCGGTTCGTACGGCTGCCACGCCTCGCCGAACGTGTACCTGGTCAGGGTCTTCTTCAACAACTCGGTGTACATGCGTCGGGGATCGGCGATGTCGGATCCGGACTGCTTGGACGCGACGAAGGTCTCACTCACGGGTTTCTCCGTTCGGGTAGGGACGTGCGGACGATGGGCGTCCGCACGCCGTTGGGTCTCTGCCAGGTCAGGTGCGGTCGCGGTTCAGGGCTGCCCCGAGCCGGCTCGGATTCGACGCGTCCGGTCGTGTTCGGGACCGGGCGGGGCTCGGCGCCGTCGCCTGCCCCCGGGCCCGGGTCGGGCTCTGCGGCTTCGGCTGTGTCGAAGACCGGGAGCGCACCGGCTGCGGATCGACGACGGGTCCGGGCGTCGGATCCGGCTCGGCGGCCGGTCCGGTCCCGGCGGCCGGTTCGAGCCGGCCGCCCGTCGGGACGGAGCTGGTGTCGGGGACCGGAGGCGCCAGCACGGCGCCGGCCGGCACGTCGTGGTGCCGCACCCCGTACTGCCGTACTCCGTGGACCGGCTGGACGACGGGCCACGCGGCGGGGACCGGCGTGTCGAGGTCGCCGGTCGCGCCGACCACCAGCACTCCCAGCAGCGGTACGTCGAGCCGCTGCAACAGCAGCGTGGCTCGGCTCGCCTCACCCTTACGCGTACGGTTGGCGTGCACCACCAGCAGGACGGCGTCCGCGTGCCGGGCGAGTACGGGCAGGTCGGTGCCGGTCAGCAGCGGTGAGGCGGTGGTCACGACCGCACCGGACCGTTCCGCCAGTTCGTCCAGCAGGGCGCCGATCCGCTCGCTGTCCGGTGGCTGTGCGCCGAACGACCGGCCGATCGGATCTGCCGGCACGACGGCGAGCGAGGCGACGCCCGACACCGGCTCCGGGACGCGGTCACCGGCGATCACCTGCTGCAGCGCGCAGCGCTCCGAGCCGGGGAACAGCCTGGCCAGGGTCGGTTGGGTCGTCCGGCCCTCCACCAGCGTCGTCGATCGGCCGTGCCGGGCGAAACCGAGGGCCAACAACCCGGCGACCAGGTCGACCGAGGTGGAATCGCGGATCCCGGTGACGAGAATCCGGCAGCGCGGCGACGCGGCGGTCAAGACGCTCAGCGTCGCGACCGCCGAGCCGACCGCGGCGGCCACCTCGGGCCGTTCGTGCACGGGAAGGGCCTGCGTCGTCGGGCGGCGCGGCAGTCGTGGCAGGGCGCAGAGGACCGGCAGCCGGAGAGACTCCTCGATCTGGTCCGGTCTGCGCAGTCGGGTGTCGAAGCGGTTGCGCACGGAGGTCAGGGCGAGCCCCACAAGTAGCCCGGCGAGGCCGCCGAGTGCCAGATTGAGCAGGGGCTTCGGCGTCACCGGCGTACGCGGCGGCGCGGCCCGGTCGAACAGCTCGGTGGCGATCGGGGACTCGCCGCCGATGCGCAGTTCACCGACCTCGTGGCCGAGCGCCTCGGTGATCGCGTTGGCGATCGCCGCGGCCCGGGGCCCGGTAGGTGCCGTGGCCCGGATGGTCACGATCTGGAGGCCGGGTTCGGAGGCGCCGCGTATCCGGCCCGCCACCAGTTCCTCGTGCAGTCCGAGCGTGGCCGCCGCGTCGGCGGCGACCTGCCGGGACTCTGCCAGCCGGGCGACCGTGGGGGCGAGGTTCTGTGCGATGGCGAGACCGGCGGCGCCGCCCCTCTCAGACTTCTGCGGCACCACCATCACCGACGCCGTCGCCTCGTAGGAACGGGGCACCACCAGGGTCACCACCTGTGCGCCCGCCACACCGGCGAGCAGGGTCAGCACCGGGATCACGGTGTGTTGCCGCCCACTGCGCAGCAGTCCGCGTACGCGGTTCCGGATCGTCATTGTCTTACCGTCCTTTCGGCCTCGGGTCCGGAGGTGTTCGCCATCGCCGGCGGGCGTGGCAGGTCCGGTGTCCCGTCCCTTCCGTCGCTCTGGCGGAGCAACCGCCGCCAGATCTCGCACATGGTGTCGGCGGCCCGGTGCCAGCCGAACTCCGCCGCACGTTGCAGGCCGCGTTCCCGCAGTCGGCCGTGCAGGCTGGCGTCGTGTCGCAGTCGGGCCAGCCGCTGTGCCAGGGCCGGCACGTTGCCGGCGGGAAAGGTCAGCCCGGCCGGCCCGATGATGTAGGGAATCTCGCCGACCTCGCTGCCGACGACCGGCACCCCGCAGGCCATCGCCTCGACGAGGACCCGGCCGAACTGCTCCCGCAGCGGTATGCCGACCCACGGCAGCACGTTGCGCTGGACGACCTCGACCGAGGGGAGGACCAGGACGTCCATCCGCCGGAGCAGGTCCGGCAACTGCTCGTGGTCCGCCCAGTCGTGCAGGCGTACCCGGCCCGGTCTGGCCGCCGCCGCCCGGGCCACCTCGGCCGACAGGCTCCCCCGGCCCACGACCAGGAGGTCGGCGTCGATCAGCTCGACCGCGCGCACCAGGTCTCCGACGCCCTTGTGGGGTTCGAGGCGGCCGACGAAGCCGACCGTGAACTGTCGCTCCTCGGCCGGAGTCGGTGCCGGGGTGAACCGGGCCAGGTCCACGCCGAGCGGCACGAGGGTGGCCGGTCCCTGATAGCCCTTGGCACGCAGCACGCCGAGCGCCGCCGGGGTGATCGGGAAGGCGTGCGTGACGGCGCCGAACGCCCGCCGTTCGAGGCGGGGAAAGGGGGCCGGGAAGCGCATCACGATGTTCTGCGCCGCGTAGAGCGTGGTCGGCAGGGCCGGCCAGCACCGGCGGCGCAGGCGGAGTGCCTGCCAGGTGCTGAGGTAGGCGGCCTCGCCGATGACGTGCAGCACGTCGGGACGGCGTGGCACCGCCCGCCGCAGACTGTCGGGGCGGAACAGCACCGACGCCATGTGGCCGGTGCGGGTCTCGCCCAGCAGGTGCGGCAGGCACCGGTAGTGCAGCCCCGGATGTGCCAGGGCGAGGGCCCGTAGGGTCTGGTCGGTCTGCACGGACACGTCGGCCACGGCAACCGTGAGCGTCAGGTCCGGCCGCCCGGCCAGCATGTCGAACAGGTCGGTCCAGTGTTCGGTGCGATGGCCGACCGCGGTGATCAGGACGTGCATCGGTGACTCCCTTCCGCCGAGGCAGGTGTGGCGGCACCCGCGGGCCGGGATGGCGGCGCGGTGCCCGCGAGCGGGGACGGAGACTCGGTCGCCGCGTGCAGCGATGGAGACTCGGTCGCCGCGTGCGGCGATGGAGACTGGGTCGCCGCGAGCGGGGACGGACTGGCGGTCGCCGTGAGCCGGACGATCGTGGACCAGGCCCGCAGCCGGGCCAGGCCGGAGTGTGGTGAGACGGCCAGCCGTACCGCCGCCAGCCCGGCGCCGAGCAGGGCCCGCAACAGCACCACCAGCCGGACCGCCTGGTATGTCGGGCGTCGGTGCCGGGCGAAGAACCGCAGCATGCTGCGGTAGAGGTGCGGCCAGATCCAGCGGGGGTCGGCGCTGCTGCCGCCGCCGGTGTGCCGGGCGGTCACGGCGGGCAGCAGCACCACGTCGGCGCCGAGCCGGTGGGCCTGGAGACAGAGCTCCTCGTCCTCGTAGTACATGAAGTAGCCCTCGTCCAGCCCGCCGGTCCGGTCGAGCAGGTCACGCCGGACCGCCAGGCAGGCACCGGAGAGCCAGTCGACACTGACGGGTCCGGCACCGGCCGTTCCGGGGATGACCGCTTCGGGTGGGATCCGGCAGGCGTCGTAGGCGGCCCGCCGGCGGGGGCCGCCGAAGAGCCGGCGCACCGGTACCGGGACCAGGGTGCCACCGAACCGGGAGAGCACCACGCTGGTCAGCGTTTCGAACGGATGGGCGCTGATCGCCGGCCGGCCGTCCCCGTCGACGAGGCGCGGCCCCACGATCCCGACCGCGGGGTGGGCGCGCAGGAATCCGACAAGTTCCCGGGCGGCCGCCGCCGGCAGGACGCAGTCCGGGTTCACCACGAGTACGACGTCGTCGACGCAGCCGGCCAGCGCCTGGTTGACGGCGGCAGCGAATCCCACGTTGCGTGGGTTGGCGATGGCGGCGACCTCGGGGAAACGCTCGCCGAGCAGCGCGACCGTGCGGTCCGTGGAGTTGTTGTCGACGACCCGGACGGTGAGTCCCGCCCGCAGCAACGGCGCCACCGCATCCGTGACGTGCCGGGCCGAGTTGTGGGTCACCAGCACCGCGGTCGCGGCCAGGTTGCCGGGCCGCCCCGTCATCGGTCCGGCCCGGTCGTCGGCGGGCCGCGGGATCGTGCCGGTCATCGTGCCACCACCGGCGTCGGTGTCTCCCGGATCCGGCTGGCGAGCAGCGTCAGCGCCGGCAGGAGGCCGAGTTCCCAGTGCCCGTCGGTCGGACCGGCGAAGAACGCGGCGCCGAGGAAGCCGCAGGTCAACGCCGCGAACGCCAGGGCGAGAGGGTTCCGCCGGGCCAACCCGGCCGGTAGCGCCCGCAGCACCGGCCACAGCACGGCGAAGAGCCCGAGCAGGCCGGAGTTGGCCAGGATCATCACCCAGAACGCGTGGTACACCGGACCGACGTCGGTAACGGCGTAACCCTCGACGTACACCTGCGGGGCGGACTGGCCGAGACCCGCGCCGACCAGCGGCTGCGCCGCGAAGGCGGCCAGGCCGACGGCGGACTCCGGTAGCCGGTGCCCGGCGTCGCGTTCGAGCGCCATCGTCACCACGGTGGACCGTTCACGGACCCCCGGGTGCAGGCTGATCAGGCCGAAGAGCAGGACCGCTCCGGTGACCGTCACCAGCACCCCGCGCCGGACCGCCGCGCCACCCCGGACCAGCAGGATGAGGACGGCGACCCCGGTGACCAGCCAGATCCCCCGGTAGGAGGCGAGCACCACGTCGGCGAGGAAGACCGCGGTCAGCAGCGCAAGGCCGGCGCGGCGCCAGCCGCGGGCCCGGCCGGCGAGCACCATCAACGGTGGTACGGCCAGCACCGCGAGCAGGCCGCCGTGCCGGCCCGGGTTGCTCAGCTCGATCGTGGTCAGCACCCCGGCGGAGACGAGGTAGAGCAGGGCGGCGGCGCGCAGCCACCGCCGGGTGTGCAGGGTGTGCAGGGCCAGGAAGAAGTACGCCGGGATCACCGCCACCTGGTACGCCGCCACCAGCACGTTCCGCGGCAGGTTTCCCATCGCCAGGCCGTAGACGGCGGCGACGCCGATGCCGGCACTGAGCACCGCCATCGCCAGCCCGGTGCGGTGCCACGGCGGGCTCTGTTCCGGCCACCAGCCGAGCACGTACCGTACGGCCAGCGCCGCGCAGCCGGCGACCAACGGCAGGGTATGCATGATCACGAACGTCTGGACGTCGGCGACGCCGAGCAGGCCGCTGGCGACCGAGCCCCCGATGATCCCGACCGGCAGTACCGCCCACGGCCAGAGGACGAACCCGAGGGCGCAGAGCACGGTGCCGCCGACCGCGACGCCGAGGCTGGTGGGCAGGATCGCGACCGGCAGCGCGGTAGCGGCACCGATCACCCCCGCGGTCAGCGCCGACGGCACCCAGAGCCGGCTCACCGCGCGCCCGCCACATCCGCGAGCAGGTCGCGCAGCCGGGCGCCACGGGCGTCCCAACTCTGCGGCACCGCGGCGGCCCGGCGCTCGGCGACCACGCCCGGGCACCACGCGGTACGCAGCTCCGCCTCCACGGAGGCCACGAACCGCGCGGGTGTCGCCGCGAGCCGGACCGGGGCGGAGAGCTCCCGCAGCGCGGGCAGCGGTGTCGCCACCACCGGCCGACCGGCGGCGAGATACTCGTAGCACTTCTTCGGGTGGACGTAATCGATCAGGCCCCCCACCCGGTAGGGGATGATGCCGACGTCGAAGCCACGGACCAGGGCGGGCGCCTCGGCGAACGGCACCGCCGGCCAGAGCCGTACGTTGGACAGCCCGCGCAGTGGCGCCCGGCCGGCCGGGGTCGACGGGCCGATCAGCAGAACCGTCCACTCCGGACGGGCGGCGGCCACCGCGGCGACCAGCTCGCCGTCGAACGCCCGGGTGTCGACCGCGCCCAGGTAGCCGAGGATCGGCCGGGGCAGCTCGGCGAGCGCCGCGGCGACCGGCCCGTCGGCGGTGAAACACTCCGGGTCGCAGCCGTTCGGCAGCACGACCGGCGGCCGGCGGGCACCGGGTAGCCGTGCCGGCAGCGCGCTGGAGGAGGCGAGAACCAGATCGGCCTCGGCGACCGCGTGCCGCAGCGCCCGCCGCAGGTGGCCCCGGTTCCACCACCGGGTGAACGTCCAGTCCAGGTCGGTGGCGTCATACACCACGGCGGCGGCGCCGAGCCGGCGGCACACCGGCCAGGCCAGGTCCTCGTCGAGCCAGACGATCCGTTCACCGGGCCGGTCGGCTTGACCGATTCGCCGGTCGGCTTCGTCGATCCGCTCACCGGGCCGGTCGGCTTCGTCGGCCCGGCCGCCGGGCCCGTCGGCTTCGCCGATCCGGTCCCGTTCGAGGCGATCCGTCGCGGCGTCCAGCCAGCGGGACAGCCGGCGCGCGCCGAGCCGCCGGCTCAGCCGGTTGACGGTCGGCAGGTGGCGGCCGAACGGGAGGATCGCGGGCGGCACCGCATGCCAGAGTGCCTGGTCGACCTGGCGTACCGACCAGCGCCAGCGGGGCGAGTTGCCGGGCGGGTCCACGAAGACCACCCGCCGGTCGGTGGCGAGCTGCCGGGCCAGCGCGTGCTGTCGGTGCGCGGCGGCCCGCCAGGGGCTGCCACTGAACATCAGCACCCAGTCCGGGCCGGCCGGCCGCGACCGGACCGCCGGTGCGGCGGCTCCGCTCCGAGTCGGTGCTGGGACGAGCGCGGCGTCGGTCACGGGCGCGCTCCGACGCGGGAGTTCCGGGCGAGGTCCGACGCGGACGGGGCGGTGGCGATCGGCGTCACGTCGTCCTCGTTGAGCCGCCTGACCAGGTGGCGGCTGGTCTCGTCGAGGTGCAGCACCCGGGCTCCGGGGCGTTCGTCCAGCCAGCGGCGCAGCGCACCGGCCGCGTACCGGTCGTTGACCGCCCGGACCGGCGCGGACCGGCGGGCGAACGGCACCAGGGCGGGTGGGCTGGCCCGCCACACGGAGCCGTCGAACCGGACGTGGAGCCGACGGTTCCGGCCCGGCCGCTCGAGCAGCAGCACCCGGTGGTCGTCGAACCGGTCGCCGAGCAGCGTCGGTGGGTCGTGTGCGGCCGCCCACGGGCCGTACCCGGAGATGATGGCCCAGTCCCGCCGGTCGCCGTCCGGCAGCGGCCCGACGTCGCCGCGCAGCGCCGCGACCAGGTCGCGCCAGCCGAGGCTGGTCTGCCGGCGGCAGAGCCGCTTCACCAGATGGTCCGCCAGCAGCACCAGCCGGAACACGCCGACCCGGTAGCGGGGCTGGGTCATCCGCAGGTAGCAGACCAGGCCGCCGATCAGGTGCCGGAGCCGCGCCGCCGTGCCCAGCAGGCGGCAGGACGCGCCCCGGGTGTGCGTGACCGCGGCGTGCGGGATCATCCAGAACCGGTGCCCGGCCGCCTGGAGCGTACGGGTCAGCACGGCGTCGTTCCAGTAGATCGGAAAGCGCTCGTCGAAGATCCGGTCCGGTTCGAGGACCGTGCGCCGGACCAGCATGCAACTGCCCGAGGCGAGTTCCCGGGGCCGGGAGAAGTCCGCGCCCCGCAGCTCGAAGCGGTGCAACGCGGACCGGAACCCCGGCAGCCGGCGCAGCGCGGTGAAGAGGGTGAGCGCGGCCGGGAACGTCGGCAACTGCACGTAGTGCTGCTGGAAACTGCCGTCCGGGTTGAGATACAGCGGGCTGACTCCGGCCGCGTCCGGGCGCACCCGCAGGAACTCCACCATGGTGTCCAGCGCGCCGGGATGGAACCGGACGTCGCTGTTGAGCAGCAGGATCAGTTCACCGGTCGCCTGCCGGTAGGCCTGGTTCATCGCGGCGGCGAAGCCGACGTTGCGCGGGTTGCGGATCAGCCGAACCCGGGGGTCGGCGGCGAGCAGGTCGGCGGAGCCGTCGGCCGAGGCGTTGTCGACCGCGACCACCTCGTACGGCAGGCCGCCGGTCGCCACGTGCAGCGAGTCGAGGCAGCGGCGGGTCTCTTCGCGGGTGTTCCAACTGATCAGCAGCACCGAGACGACGGGGACGGTCATGCCGACCACCCCTGTCCGGCGCGCCGGGCCACCAGCCGCAGCGCGTCGCCGAGCCGGGGGTGCCGGATCCGGGGCGAGCGGGTGGCGACCCAGTCGGCGACCAGCAGTTCGCGGGCGTGCCGGAGCCGGCCCCAGGGCTGCCAGTAGAAGCGGGAGAAGACGGTGTCGCAGGTGATGACGTCGTATCCGGTGGTGGTGACGAGTCGGATGAGTGATTCGGGGGTGAAGTGCCAGCGGTGGTACCGGAACTGGAGGTGCGGCCAGTTGGCGCCGAGTCGGGTGGCGGCGGCGGAGGCGATGTTGGGTACTTCGAGGGCGAGCCAGCCTTGGGGGTTGAGCATGTGGTGGGCGGCGTGGAGGAAGTGTCGGGGGTTGTCGACGTGTTCGAGGACGTGGAAGGCGCAGACGGCGTCGACGGGGTGTGCTGGGGTGGTGGTTTCGAAGTGGCCGTGTTGGACGGGGACGTGGAGGTGTTCGCGGGCGTGTCGGGCGGCGTGTTCGGAGATTTCGATGCCGTGGGCGGTGATGCCGGCGTGTCGGGCGGCTTCGATGAAGTAGCCGCCGGCGCTGCCGGCTTCGATGAGGGTGCGGGGTGGGTGGTTTCGGGTGGTGCGGAGGAGCCAGCGCAGGCGGCGGGTTGATTCGTAGCGGCGGGGGCGGGGGAGGTAGTAGTCCTCGTAGCCGTCGCCGGTGAAGTAGCTCTCGTCGTAGAGCTCGGTGGTGGGTGGGAGGTGGTGTGCGGTCCAGGTGAAGGTGCAGGAGGGGCAGTGCCGCAGGTTGCCGTCGAGCCGGGTGTGCCGGTCGGCCGCCCCACCACAGACCAGGCAGGTGTACGTCTCCAGTTGTGTGGTCACGATCTCTCCCTTCGGGTCCCGCCGCGCGTCCGGGCGACGAGCCGGAGCAGGTCGCCGAGTCGGGGCTGGGTCAGCCGCAGCGACCTGGTGCCCGACCAGTCGGGCGGCACGAGTCTGCGGGCGTGCCGGAGCCGGTAGCCGACCGGCATGTAGTAGCGGAAGACGGCGGTGTCGCAGGTGATGACGTCGTATCCGGTGGTGGTGACGAGTCGGATGAGTGATTCGGGGGTGAAGTGCCAGCGGTGGTACCGCAGTTGGAGGCCGGGCCAGTCGGTGCCGAGTCGGGTGGCGGCGGCGGAGGCGATGTTGGGTACTTCGAGGGCGAGCCAGCCTTGGGGGTTGAGCATGTGGTGGGCGGCGTGGAGGAAGTGTCGGGGGTTGTCGACGTGTTCGAGGACGTGGAAGGCGCAGACGGCGTCGACGGGGTGTGCTGGGGTGGTGGTTTCGAAGTGGCCGTGTTGGACGGGGACGTGGAGGTGTTCGCGGGCGTGTCGGGCGGCGTGTTCGGAGATTTCGATGCCGTGGGCGGTGATGCCGGCGTGTCGGGCGGCTTCGATGAAGTAGCCGCCGGCGCTGCCGGCTTCGATGAGGGTGCGGGGTGGGTGGTTTCGGGTGGTGCGGAGGAGCCAGCGCAGGCGGCGGGTTGATTCGTAGCGGCGGGGGCGGGGGAGGTAGTAGTCCTCGTAGCCGTCGCCGGTGAAGTAGCTCTCGTCGTAGAGCTCGGTGGTGGGTGGGAGGTGGTGTGCGGTCCAGGTGAAGGTGCAGGAGGGGCAGTGCCGCAGGTTGCCGTCGAGCCGGGTGTGCCGGTCGGCCGCCCCACCACAGACCAGGCAGCGGCTCAGGTCGGTCGCCGCGGTCACCGGAGACGCTCCCCGGTCGCGGCGAGGGGACGCTCCCGGCGTACCAACCGGCGCAGCTCGGCCCGGTCCCGGGCAGGCAGGAATCCGGTGCCGGCGAGCACCGCGACGGCGATCAGCAGCACCAGCGTGGAGCGGGTCGCCACGGCCAGCGCGGCGTCGAGCCGGCCCGGCCCGTCGGGCAGGAACCGGGCGGCGAGGACCCCGCCCGCGCCGGCCACCAGGGCGGCGGTCATGGCGGGCCGGACGGCGGCCAGCATCGGGGCGACCGGCCGTCCGGTACGACGGTGGAAGCGCAGGACGAAGTACGCCGTGCCGGCCGCGATCCCGCACGAGGTGGCCAGTGGCACGCCCACCGGACCGAAGAGCTGCCACAGTGGCCAGGTCAGCCCGAGGTTGAGCAGGACCGACAGCAGGGCGTAGCCGGTCTCGCCGCCCGGCTGTCCCTCGACCCGGAGCACGATCGCGGTGGCGCCGGCGGCCAGGTTCAGCGCATAGCTCGGGGCGAGTACGAGGATGGTCGCGGTCGCCCACCAGACGGGCTCGCCGAGCCAGAGCCGGATGAGCGGGTCGGCGGAGACCACCAGCAGCGCCGTGCCCACCGCGGCGAACGCGGTCAGGTACCGGGTGGCGGTGAGGTGGAACCGGTCCAGCCAGGCCCGCCCCTCGACCGCCGCCCGGGACACCGCCATCGGGAACATCGCCATCAGCACGATCGCCGGTGGCAACCGGAGCAGCGTGAGTAGGCGGTTGCCGAGCTCGAACGACCCGGCCACGGCAGGACCGGCGACGCCGCCGAGGACGAAGCGGTCCAGTTCCAGGTTGGCTGCCCCGGACGCGTTGGTCACCTGTATCCGCAGGCCGTACCCGAACAGCTCGCGCAGTTCGTCGCGACGCACGCCGCGCAGGCTCGGGCCGAGGTGCCGGTGCCAGTGCCGGGCGGCGGTCACCACCAGCACGGTCCGGACCGCTCCAGCCGCCGCCGTGGACGCGGCCAGGGCCAGCAGTCCGCCGCCGAGCCGGACGACGAGGACGGCGAGGACGGCGCCGAGCACCCCCGTGCCGGCGGTCATCCAGGCCAGCGTGGTGTAGCGCTGGGCACCCTCGAGGACGGCCCGCCAGGGCAGCGCCGCGCCGTCGCAGAGCAGTCCGAGCAGCAGGGTGAGCAGCGCGTTGCGGGCCTCGCCGACGAGCTGGCCGAGCTGCAGCAGCCGGGCGAGCACGGGCCAGGCCGCGACGGTGCCGGCGGAGGCCAGCAGCCAGAGCAGGACCCCCCAGAGCAGCCCGATCCCGAGCGCGGTCCGGGTGACCCGGTCCGGCTGCCCGGCCAGGGTACGGGCGACCTGCCGGACGAGGGCGGCGCCGAGCCCGAGGTCGACCAGGGCGAGCACGGCCACGATGCCGCCGAGCAGCACCCAGGTGCCGAACTTGGCGGCGCCGAGCCGGTCGTACAGGACCGGCAGGGTGGCCAGTCCCGCCGCCGCCACGGTGAGCCGGGCGGCTACCAGGCCGGTGGAGTTACGGGTCAGTCGCCTGCCGTCGCCGCTAGCCACGGGGGAAACCCCGGAACAGTTCGGCGATCGTCAACACGACCAGGAGGAGGTCGAGCCGCAGCGACCGGCAGTGCAGGTAGAGCAGGTCGCAGCGGAGCTTGTCCTCCACGGTCGCGGCGTAACCGCCGGTGAGCTGGGCGATGCCGGTCAGGCCGGGACGGATCCGGTGCCGGAGTTCGTAGTGTGGCAGTTCGCGGAAGCTGGCCACGAACTCCGGCCGTTCCGGGCGCGGCCCGACCAGGCTCATCTCGCCCCTGAGGACATTCCACAGTTGCGGCAGCTCGTCCAGACGGAACCGGCGCAGCAGGCGGCCGACCCGGGTGACCCGGGCGTCGTCGGTGCTGGCGAGGGCCGGTCCGGTGTCCCGTTCGGCGTCCGGGCGCATGGTGCGGAACTTGACCATCCGGAACCGCCGGCCACCCGCGCCCACCCGGGACTGCACGTAGAAGGGCGGCCCGCTGAGGGCGACCGCGGCCGTGATGAGCAGCATCAGCGGGATCACCAGCGGTGTGCTGAGCAGCGTCACCGCCACGTCGAACCCGCGCTTGAGGCGCTCCTCGCCGGAGCGACCCGGCCGCAGCCGCAGCCAGGGCAGTCCGCCGAAACGGCGCAGTCGGGCGGGTTGCAGCAGCCCGTAGACGGGGTGGGCGAGGACGAAGATCTCGACGTCGTGGGCCAGGCAGACCGCGACCAGCGGTTCGTCGAGCTGGTCCAGCCGGAGTTTGCAGAGCAGCAGTTTCGGCCGCCAGTGCCGAAGTGCCTCGTCGAGCTGGTCCATCCGCTGCGGCAGCGGCAACCGGGTGGCGATCTCGAACTCGTCGGCCAGCCGGTCCGTGGTGCTGTCGCCGTGGGGCGGTTCCAGCACCAGCACCCGGGCGTCCCGGCGCGCCGGCGTCGTCCTTCGCCCTGGCGGCGCCGGGTGCCCGTGCCGTCCCTGTCGGCGTGCCGGGGTCGGATCGACCTGGTGCTCCGCGTCGGCCCGCCGCGGTCCTCTGCGGTACGGCGGCCGCGGACGGGTGCCCGGGACGCCGGTGTGTGGCGTCTCGACATGGGCGACGTGCGGCTGCTCGATGCTCAATGTGCTCGCGGCTCTCTGGGCGGGTCGGCGGAATCCGAGTGGGTCTACACGTTGGATTCATGGTTCGACATACCTTAAACCGCCCAAAGAGAGCAACAGGGACTCTTGGTAAAAAAAGGTCAGTCTTCAGGTCGGCTGAGCGGCTGGGACCGCGCGGTGTCCGGTCGTGCGGGCGCGCGCGGCCGGGATGGCGGCACGCGGCGGGCGCGCCACCTCTCCGCCCATCCGAACAGCAGCACTGCCGACGCGGTGAGCAGCACCGTGCCGGCGATCCGTAACGGCAGGTGACCGGTGGACCGGCCCTCCACAAGCACGCCGGCCAGCGCCCCGGCCGGCAGGTGCCACAGGTAGACGGTGACCGCACGGGAGTTGACCGCCCGCAGCGCACGACCGGCCCGCCGGTTGTCGGCCAGCCGGTCGAGTCGGAACCGGCACCGGAGCACCACGGCGACGAGAGCGAGCGACCACAGCACGTTGCCGCCGCCGGCGTCGTCGGTGCCGAAGGTGCCGGCCCGGGCGCCGACGAGCATCCAGATTCCACCGACCGCGCCCAGTATGCCCACGCCGTACGCGAACGCCCGGCCCGGAATCCGGTGCAGCAGGCCGTCCCGGCGGGCGAAACCGAGCAGCCAGCAGGGGGTGTAGGTCAGCACGAAATAGCCGGGAAGGTCCAGGTCGGTCGCATTGACGCCGACCGCCACCGCAGTGGCGACGCCGAGAGTGCACCAGGGGCGGCGGCGGAAGAGGGGCCGCATGATCGGGGAGAGCAGCACCAGCCACAGGTAGGTGGAGATGTACCAGAGGGCGATGGTGAGCAGCCAGGACCAGGCGGGGCCACCGGCCGGTGGCACCCGCAGCGGTAGGAGCCACCAGGCCAGGCCGCCCCAACCCAGAGACCCGGAGGTCGACGGCCGCCAGCCGGCGAGCAGCATCAGCGTGACGGCGACCACGCCGTAGAGCCAGAACGGTGGCAGGAGCCTGGCCAGGCGGCTGCCGACCGCGCGCGGCCCGCCCCGGTCCAGGGACCGCGCCATCAGGCAGCCGGCGATCCCGAACATCAGCCCCATGGCCGGGAACAGCGCGCTGAGCCAGAGCCAGCCGGTGGTGTGGTACACCACGACACGGACCAGGGCGACCACCCGGATGAGGTCCAGGTACCGTTCCCGGCCGCCGTCGTCCGGGGAACTCGGCCGGTGGGCCGCGGCCGACACGTCGACGTCCCGGCCCTTCGCCCGGTCGCCGCCACCTCGTCGCGTCCCGGCGGCGGATGTACGACGCATGGCGCTTCTGCTCCAGGTCAGGGTCGACACCGCTCTTCTGAGCGTCAGCTAACCGTATAGCAGGATTTATACTTCTATGGGTGGTTCGACCGGGGTCCGGGTGCCGCTGATCCGGCCGTTCGACGGCGCGTCAGGCAGTGAGGCGCACCTCCGGAAAGGCCGGGCTCGGTCAGCACGGCGCCGGTGGATGTGACGGGCCGCTGTCAGCGCGGGTCTGCCGGCTTCCGCGCGAGGATGAGCCGGTAGCGTGGGGAACCGTTCCGGTGCTGGCCCAGGGGCGTCAGGGCGACGGTCGTCGCGGTGAAGCCGGCCGCCGTCAGATCCGCACAGAGCGCGGCCAGCGGACAGGTGCGGTAGTACATGACGAAAGGCGGGCGCCACACGGCATTGCGGACCCGCATGGCCAGGTCGAATCCGAGCATGGCCCAGTGCGCGACCGAGGTGCGGGGTGGCGGCGTGCCGATGGGGAAGGTGAAGAGCCCGCCCGGCCGCAGCGCGCGGTAGACCCCCTCGAACAGTGCGGGCCGTTCGGCGGGTAGGAAGTGCCCGAGCGCCCCGGAGGTGACCGCGAGGTCGAAGTCCCCGGTGAAGGGCAGGGCCCGAGCGTCGGCCCGCACCCAGGTGGCGTCCGGGTGCGCACTCCGCGCCTGCGCGAGCATCCCGGCACTGAAGTCGACGCCGGTGATCCGTCCCTGGCACACGGACCTGAGCACCAGCATGCCCGCACCGGTGCCGCAGCACACGTCCAGCCCGTGGTCGAACGGCCCGAGTTCGGCGAGCGCCCGGGTGGTCGCGTCGACGACGCTCTGTGGGGTGCGGAACGGCGTGTGGTCGAACTTCGGAGCGAGGAGGTCGTAACCGCGCTCTACCGACGAGAGCGCCTGGACGCACAGCTCACGCAGAGACGGGCCTTGAGGCGAGAACACCGGCCGAGGGTACCCACGGACGGTGGCCGAGGCTGGGACGGACGGCGGGCCGGACCCGATCCTCGGCACGCTGGACGGCGCACTCACGTCGTTGACGTCCACACTGCCTCCTGCCCGGCCGCGCCGGCCCCCGCAGAACGGAGCGGCTTCACGGCATGGAACGATCGGCTCGGTCGTGAGGGCGAGGTCACCCGCGCCGTGTCGCCGGCGGAGCGCCCCACGGTCGTCGCCCGAAGCGCCGGGCCGTGACTCTCGCTGGCGACGGTATCGATGGCGAGCGCGGCAGTGTTCGTTCTGCTCGTCCGGCGCGCCCGGCGTATGCGCGCCCGGCGCATTCAGCTCGGTGTTCGTCCCGCACGGCCCGTCCGGCTAGGGTCGTCTCCTGACGCAGGTGGGGGCCGCAGCGAGGGGGGAGTCCGAGAGATGAGCATGCCGCTGCTGCCGGGGGAGGGGACCCGGCTCGGCAGGTATGAACTGCTGGGCCGGCTGGGTGAGGGCGGCATGGGCACCGTCTACCTCGGGCGGGACCTGGACGGGCGCAGGGTCGCGATCAAGATGGTCCGGCCCGAGTTCTCGTACGACGCCGAGTTCCGGGGTCGGTTCCGCAGCGAGGTCAACCGGGCGCGGCAGGTGCCGCCGTTCTCCACCGCCGAGGTGCTCGACGCCGACCCGGACCACGACCCGCCGTACCTGGTCGTCGAGTACGTCGACGGCCCCAGCCTGGCCACCGTGGTCAAGGAACAGGGGCCGCTCGCCGGCTCCGCGCTGCACGGCGTGGCCGTCGGCATCGCCACCGCGCTCACCGCCATCCACGGCGCCGGGGTGATACACCGCGATCTCAAGCCGGCCAACGTGCTGTTCGCCATGGGCGGCATCAAGGTGATCGACTTCGGTATCGCCCGCCCCTTCGAGGCGACCAGCCAGCACACCCGAACCGACCAGATAGTCGGCACGGTCGCCTACATGGCGCCGGAACGCTTCGAGGCCGAGGACGGGGCGCGGGTGGTGACCTCCGCCGCGGACGTCTTCGCCTGGGGCGTGGTGGTGGCGTACGCGGCGACGGGCCGCACCCCGTTCGCCGCCGACTCGGCCCCGGCGACCGCCATGCGCATCCTCACCCAGCCACCCGACCTCTCCGGGCTGCCCGGATCTCTCCGCGACCTCGTGGAGCGGGCCCTCCGGAAGGATCCGGCGGAGCGCCCGACGGCGCGCGAGCTGCTCGACGTGCTGCTTTCCGGCGACACCCCGCAGCCGGGCCTCAGCACCGCCGTTGCCGAGGCGGCACTGACCGCCCGCAGGAGCCCGGAGGTCGCCGGGGGAGGCGACCCGACGACGACGCCGGCCTCGACCCGGCCGGAGACCGGACGCCGTCGGCGACTTCTGGGCGTCGCCGGGGTCGCCGCGGCCCTCGTCGTGCTGGTCGGTGCCGGCCTCGTGGGGCTGGACGCCCTCCGGTCCGGCGGCGACGACCCCGACGACGCCGCGGGTGTCCCGGGAGCCTCCTCGCCGGCCTCGCCGACCCCGACCACCTCGCCGATCCCGACCACCTCGCCGACCCCGACCACCGTCGGGCCCACATCGGCGGCCCCGGACCCGGACACCCCGATCCTGCAGGGGAGCCGGCGCACGCTCATCCACTTGGCCGAGATCGATCGGGATCTGGCCCTGGACTACCACTCGTACGAGGTGGAGGCCTCCGACGGCACCGGCGTGAGGTCCCAGTTCGTCCTGGTGCCGTTCGGGGTGAACCATATGATCAGGTCGCTGCGCGGCGAGGGACGCGACGACAACCCGGAGACCTGCCTCGGTGTCAAGATCGCGTCGGACGGCCCGTCGTCGCTGGTCGCCGCCGAGTGCATCCCGACCCGGGCGACGCTCTTCTCGCTCGCGCCCACCGGCGAGCGGGACGACAAGAACCGGCGGACCTACCACATCCGCAGCGAGGCGTACGGCTTCGTGCAGTGGAGCGCCGCACGCAGGACGGTGTACGTCGAGGAGGTCGGCGACGCCACCCCCACCGCGAGCTTCAGCCTCGTGGACCGGGGCGCGCTCTGAACCCGGCGCCCCGCCGATCCCCGACTCCGCCCCGCCGATCCCCGACCCCCAACCGGGGGCCGAGCACGGCCGGGCGGTGACGGTCAGCCGACCTGCGCGGCGGCGGCGCGGCCCGCTGTGCGCCCGGAGAAGAGGCAGCCACCGAGAAAGGTCCCCTCGAGGGCGTTGTACCCCATCATCCCGCCGCCCCCGAAGCCGCTGACCTCGCCCGCGGCGTACAGCCCGGGCAGCGGACTCCCGTCGGCGCGCAGGCAGCGGCCGTCCAGGTCGGTCTCGAGCCCGCCGAGCGTCTTGCGGGACAGCACGTGTAGGCGGACGGCGATCAGCGGGCCGGCCGACGGGTCGAGGAGCCTGTGCGGCGTGGCCACCCGGCTCAGCCGGTCGCCCCGGTAGCGCCGGGCGGCGCGGATCGCCAGCACCTGGAGGTCCTTGCCGAACTCGTGGTCGATAGCGCGGTCCCGCGCCTCGATCACGGACCTGAGATCCGGCTCCCGGATTGCCGGCACGTCGGGATCGGCGATCGCGTTCATCCCGCGTACCAGATCGGCGAGGGTGTCGGCCACGACGAAGTCCTCGCCGTGCCGCTTGAAGGCTTCCACCGGCCCGGGCGCTCCCGGCCGGACCCGGCTCAGGACCTGCCGGATGTCGCGGTCGGTGAGATCGGGATTCTGCTCGGAGCCGGAGAGGGCGAACTCCTTCTCGATGATCTTCTGGGTCAGCACGAACCAGGAGTAGTCGTGGCCGGTCGCCCGCAGGTGTTTCAGCGTGCCGAGGGTGTCGAAGCCCGGGAAGTTCGGCGGGGGCAACCGCCGGCCGGTCGCGTCGAGCCAGAGCGACGAGGGGCCGGGGAGGATCCGGATGCCGTGGTTGTCCCAGATCGGGTCCCAGTTGCGCAGCCCCTCGACGTAGTGCCACATGCGGTCGGCGTTGATCAGGTTGGCGCCGGCATCGGTGCTGATGGTGAGCATTCGACCGTCCACGTGCGCCGGAACCCCGGCGACCATCCTTCGCGGCGGGGTGCCGAGCCGGTCGGGCCAGGCCCTGCGGACCAGGTCCAGGTCGCCGCCGATGCCGCCGCTGGTGACCAGTACCGCCTGGGCGCGGGCCTCGAAGGTGGCCACCTCGACCCGGGAGGTGGGCCGGCCACGCTCGGCGGCGGTCGGTTCGAGCACGTGCCCCTGGACGCCGACCACCGTGCCGGCCTGGACGACGAGTCCGTCGACCCGGTGCCGGAAGGCCGTGGCAATCCGTCCGGCCGCGACGTGTTCGCGTACCCGTCGCGCGAAGGGCGCGACCACGCCCGGTCCGGTGCCCCAGGTGACGTGGAAGCGCGGGACGGAGTTGCCGTGGCCGACGGCCCGGCCGTCGCCGCGCTCCGCCCAGCCGACGATGGGAAAGAGGCGGTGTCCCATGCCGCGCAGCCATCCGCGCTTCTCGCCCGCCGCGAAGTCGAGGTACGCCTCGGCCCACCGGCGCGGCCAGCGGTCCTCCTCGCGGTCGAACCGCGCACTGCCCAGCCAGTCCTGCCAGGCCAGCTCGCGGGAGTCGCGGATGCCCATCCGCCGTTGTTCGGGGCTGTCGACGAGGAAGAGCCCGCCGAGGCTCCAGAACGCCTGACCGCCGAGCGACTGCTCGCCCTCCTGGTCGAGCAGGACGACGCTGCGTCCGGCGTCCGCCGCCTCGGCCGCGGCGACCAGGCCGGCGAGGCCGGCGCCGACGACCACGAGGTCGGCCTCCATGATCTCCGCTTCCATCACGACTCCTTCGCGACCGGGATCGGCAGCAGGGCGAGGGGAACGTGGTGCTGCCCGGAGTGCATGTCCCGGTCGCGCAGCGACCCCTGCGGGACCGGCCGGGGAAACGAGATCTTCACGACGTTGAGCGACGGGATCCGGAACATCTGGACCGTGTCCGCGTCGACCTGGTAAAGCTCGGCGACGACCTGCTCGTTGAGGAAGTCCTCGTCGGCCGCGATCCGGTAGCCGGCGGCGTCGCGCATGAAGAGCTCCATCGTGACCCAGAACGGGCCGGCGTTCTTCGACCGCACCTCGTGGGCGAGGTCGCCGATGGCAGATGTCGGTGCGGCGTGGCCTGCGTGGTCAGCCATTCTGGTGATCTCCGAACTCGATCCGGAACAGGCCGGTGGGGGTGACGCTGTCGACGACGTGGTGGAGCACGAATTCGTACGCGGCCCCGCGCTCCACCTCGGCGGGGGAGGAGGCGAAGGCGAAGCTCGGCAGGTAGGGCATGTCGCGGGTGGGCAGGTGCAGCAGCAACGGGTTCGCGGTCTTCGCGATCGCGGTGGCGGTCGCCTGGTCCGCCGCGTTGACGAGCAGCATGACGCCGACCTCGCGCGGCGGCGTCCGCGCCGGCTCCAGGTTGCCGAGGACGGCGTCGTAGCCGTAGAGGCGGATGTCGAAGGCGTACTCGTCCGGACCGAGGCCGAGGGTCTGGCTGACCCGCTTGACGATCATCGTGCGGAGGAGGGCCGCCCAGTCCTCGATCTGGCCCAGCACGTGCGGGTCGCGGACGGCGGTGAACGACATCGTCTCGTACCCGGCGATCCGCGCGCCCTCCAGCTTGACGGTGTGCTGGTCGGCAATGTGGAAGCGGGAGCCCTCGACCCGCACCCGCCGGGAGTCCAGCGCGGTGTAGGTCGCCTCCCGCACGTCGAGCGTGCCGGCCGGCTCGCGCATCCGGAACGGGTCGGCGGTCTCGTAGAGCATGTGCGCCGCCACGGTGATCGGCGTGCACGAGGTTTCCGGATCGAGTGGTTCGACGGTGAAGCCGGTCGCGTCGACGGTGACGAAGACTCCACCGCCGCGCGGGTTGGTGCTGCACTGGTCGCCGCACTCGACGATCTTGGCGGCGTGCCAGGTCGGCCCCGCGGGCAGGCCCTTCATCAACGGGTACGCCGCCGCGAGCGCGGTGTCGGTGGCGCGGCCGGCGAGCACCACCCGGGCCCCGGCCGCGAGCGCGTCGACGATCGGTTCGTGCCCCATCATCCCGACGACGTGCGTGCAGCTCTCCAGGGTGTCGGCCCGCAGTTCCGGCAGGGGCGGCAGGGCGTGGATCCGCCCGGCGTCCAACTGTTCCCTGAGGTCGGCGACGCGCTGCTCGCTGTAGATGCGCGCGACGGGTAGGGAGAGGCCCTCCTCGGCCTGCACCCGCCGCACGATCCCGGCGACCCAGTCGACGCCCGCGTCGGTGCCGCTGGTGCCGCACGATCCGATGATCAGTGGGATGTCGGCGTCTGCGGCCGCGCGCAGCAGGATCCGGGCATCGCGGGTGACGGCGGCGGCGCTCATCTTGGGCTGCGCCGCTCCCAGGTAGTACGGTCCCGAGTCGGTCGAGCCGGCGTCCACGGCGATGACGTCGGCGCCGAGCGCCAGACCCCGCTCGACCTGGCTCTCCGGGAATCCGGCTCCGATCGCACCGCTCGGCACGAGGATCCGTACGGGTTCGACGGAGGCGTCGTTCACTTCTCTGCCCTTCTACCGGTCGCGGTGAGCGCGTTCAGGACGGCGTCGCCGAGTTCGTCGGTGGTCGCGGTGCCGCCGAGATCGGGCGTGCGGACCGCCCCCTCGGCCAGGACCACCTCGATGGCGTCGACGAGTGCCGCCGCCGACTCCGGACGGCCGAGGTGCTCGAGCATCAGGCTCGCCGACCAGAGCGCCCCGAGCGGGTTGGCGATCCCCTTCCCGGCGATGTCGGGGGCCGAGCCGTGTACCGGTTCGAACATCGACGGGAAGTCCCGCTCGGGGTTGATGTTGCCGGCTGGCGCGATGCCGATGCTGCCGGCGATCGCCGCGGCGAGGTCGCTGAGGATGTCGCCGAAGAGGTTCGACGCGACGATCACGTCGAAGGACGCCGGGCTGAGGACGAGCTTCGCGGTGAGCGCGTCGATGTGCTCCCTGCGCCAGCCGACGGCCGGGTGCCGCGCGGCCCGCTCCTCGACGATCTCGTCCCAGAACGGCATGGTGTGCACTATGCCGTTCGACTTGGTCGCCGAGGTGACGTGCTGTCGTCGGGCGGCGGCGAGCCCGAACGCGTGGTCGACGACGCGGGAGACGCCGGCCCGGGTGAAGACTGCCTCCTGGACCGCGAACTCGTCCGCGAACCCCCGGTTGAGCCGGCCACCGATCTCGCTGTATTCCCCCTCGACGTTCTCCCGCACCACGACGAGGTCGACCCCGGCCGAGTCCCGCAGCGGTCCGGGCAGGCCGGGCAGGACCCTGATCGGGCGCAGGTTGACGTACTGGCGGAACTGGCGCCGGATGGGGATGAGGAGTCCCCAGAGCGAGACGTGGTCCGGCACGCCGGGCCAGCCGACCGCTCCCAGCAGGATGGCGTCGTGCCCGGCGATCCGGTCGAGGCCGTCCGCCGGCATCATCGCCCCGGTCTCCAGGTAGCGCCGGCAGGACCAGTCGAAGTGGTCGAACCGGAAGGCGAACCCGCCGCGCTCGGCCAGGACCTCGAGGGTACGCAGGGCGGGCGGGATCACTTCCGCTCCGATGCCGTCACCCGGGATGACGGCGATCCGGTACGTCGTCGTCCGCGGCGGGTCCATCCGCTCGTCCACAGCGTCGTTCATCCGCTCTCCTCCGTCGCCGTTCACCTGGTCACCTCTGCCGCGTTCAGAGCGAACCGTGGTTTTCCGGCGAGGGCGTCGAGGAGTTCGGCGGCGCCCCGGAGCCCGGCCGCGCGTCGGGCCTCGGCCGTCTGGCCCGCGAGGTGTGAATACACCACGATGCCCTCGACGGACCGCAGCGGGCTGTCGGGCGGGAGCGGTTCGGTGCTCACCACGTCGAGGGCCGCACCGGCGATGCGCCCTTCGCGGACCGCGCTCGCCAGCGCCTGCTCGTCGACGATCGGTCCCCGCGCGGTGTTGACGACGAAGGCGCTCGGCTTCATCCGGGCGAACGCGGCGGCGTCCAGCAGGCCCCGGGTCCGCTCGGTCAGGGCGGCGTGCACGGACACGTAGTCGGAGGTGCGCAGAAGCTCGTCGAGCTCCACGAAAAGCACATCGGAATCCGGCCGTTCGTCCACCGGAACGTTCGTCACGCAGAGGATCGACATCCCGAAGGCACGGGCGAGCGGGATGACCGCCCGCGCGGACGCCCCGTAGCCGATCAGTCCGAGCGTGGCGCCCCGCAGTTCGCGGCCGTCGTCCCTGGGCCAACGGCCGGCCGCCACCCCGGTGGCGGTCTGGACCAACCGCCGGGCCGTCGCCAGCAGCAGGCCGAGGGTGTACTCCGCGACGGCGTTGGCATTGATGCCGGGCAGATTGCTCACGGTGATGCCGTGCTTCGTGGCCGCCGCGACGTCCACCGAGTCGTAACCCACCCCGGTCCGCACGACCACGCGGAGCGAGGGCGCCCGGGAGAGGACATCGGCGGTCAGCGGCTCGTTGGCGATCAGCGCCGCGTCGATGCCGTGCAGGGCGGCGACCAGCTCCTCCGGGTCGCGTCCGCCCCGCAGCGGACGGTGCACGGTCGCGCAGCCGGCGCTGTGGAGGTATTCGTCGACTTCGTCTCCGGGGCGGAGGTAGTCGGTCGTGACCAGGACACGAGCCACCAAAGCTGCTCCACTCTGCCGTCGCGTGCGGTCCCGTGTCGACGTCGATCGCGTGCGACCACGTTGGTCGGCGCCACCGTGCGCTGCGGCCACCATAGATTTGCTATAGCAAAGAAGTCAAGAGTAGCTATCAGAGGCAACAGTTGCATAGTTGCTGTATCAGCGCTGTTCGGCGTGGCAACCGCGATTGTCGTGGTATCGGATAGCATGCCGTCATGGGGTCCACGGAGACGCTCGCCGATCGCGCGTACCGCGAGGTGCGGGGCGCCATCGCGGCCGGGGAGCTGGTGGCGGGGACCAAGGTGACCGAGCGGGGCATGGCGGAGCGCCTGGCGATCAGTCCGACGCCGGTTCGGGAGGCGCTGCGCCGGCTGGAGCTGGACGGGCTCATCCAGCGCATCGGCCCGCGAACGGTCCGCGTCGCGGCCATCCCCGACGCCGCCGTCGACGACCTGGCCGAGGTGGAGGTCGGGCTTCGTGGCCTGGTCGCACGGTTCGCGGCGCGACACGCCACCGCGGCGCAGATCGACGCACTGGACGCCATCCTCGACGAGGCCGACGACCTGCTGATCCTGATCAAGCTGCGGCACGGGCAGGGGCAGTCCGTCGACCGGCACCTGAACGCCCTGCTCGACACGATGCAGCGCTTCAACGACACGGTCAGCGCCTGCGCCCACAATCCGGTACTGGTCCGGATGCTCGAACAGAGCCGCGTCTTCACCCGGGGTGAGCGCCGCGAGCGCCTGCTCCAGCGCGTCGCGCAGGACGACACCTTCGGGATGGACCGCTACTCCAGTCACCGGGAACTGGTCCGTGCCCTGCGCGCCGGCGACTCGGCGGCGGCGGAGCGCGTCGTCCTCGCAGACGCGCAGAGCGGCCTCGACGCCCTGCGCGACGGGCGCGGCAACAGCGACGGGCGCGGTAGCGCGCTGTCGCCTGCTGCCTCCTGAGTGGGCGGCAGCTGACCCGCGGGTCCCGTCCATCCCTGCTCCCGGCCTGAATCTCCATCCGCGCGCTGCTGTCGGCGGCGCCGTCCCGGGCACGAGTACACCCTGCGTCACTGCGGCCAAATCCGTTTGCGCCTGTTGACGAGTTTGCTACAGCAAATTAACGTGACGCCGGACACATGGAGGCAACATGGCCGAAGTGCAGATCCGCGGTGACGCGGTGTCCTACCGGAAGATCACGTTCTTTATCGCCCTCGCGCTCTTCGCCCAGGAGTCGACCTGGAACTTCTACGACAGCCAGGTGCCCGTCCTGCTGCGCGAGCACGTCACGAGCACGGCAACCGTCGGCCTGCTGATGGGCATGGACAACCTGCTGGGCATCTTCGTCCAGCCCTGGATCGGCAACCGGTCCGACAACACCAGGACCCGGTGGGGACGCCGGATGCCGTACCTCGCGGTGGGCATGCCCCTCGCCGCGCTGCTCTTCCTACTCCTTCCCTGGACCACGTCGCTCGGCACGCTGGCCATGGTGATGTTCCTCTACGCGCTGGTCGCCAACACCGTCCGGCCGCTGGCGGAGTCGATGGTGCCGGACTTCATCCCGCCGGAGCGGCGGAGCCGGGCGAACGCCGCCGTGAAGATCGCCACCTCACTCACCATCATCGTGGCGTCGCTGATCAGCCTGCTGGTGGTGGACGAGCATCCACGGGGCGCGTTCGTCGTTCCTGCCGCGATCCTGCTGCTGGTCACGGTGGTGCTGATCGCCAAGGTGCGCGACAGTCGGTCGGCGGCGTACCGAGCCGCGGTGGCCGAGGACGTCGGCGCGGGGCACGGTGAGTCTCGGGTGCCGTTCCGGCAGATCGTAGCCGACCTGGTCACCGACCGTGATCGTCGCCGACTTCTCCTGCTGCTGGCCGTCTTCCTCTTCGGCGGGGCGTGGTTCGGCTTCCGCTCCCTGATCACCCCGTACGGCATGGAGGCCCTCGGTCTGACACGCGGCGAGGCGGGCGGTCTCGCGCTGCCCAGCGGTGTGGTCTTCGTGCTGGCCGCCTATCCGGCCGCGCTCTGCGCCGAGCGCTTCGGGCGGCTGCGGACCATCGCCGCCGGCATGGCGCTCTTCGCGGTCGCGATGGCCGCCGCAACCCTCGTGCAGACCGTCACCGGGACGGTCGTCGTGTTCTGCGTCGGCGCCGTCGGCTTCGCCGGATTCTCGATCAACGCGGCGGTCGCGCTCTGGAACCTGGCGCCGTCCAGCCGGGTGCTCGGTGTCTACACCGGCCTGTACGCGGTCACCTGGTATCTGGGCGGCTTCGGCGGCCCCGCGCTCATCGGCGCCATGGTGGATCTCACCGGCTGGCGCGCGATGCCGCTCGACATCGCGGTGCTCGCCATCCTCGCCGTCCTGGTCGTCGTGCGACTCGGTCAACTGCAACGGCGTCACCGATCGGCGTCGGTCACCACCTGAACCGGTGTCGGTCACCACCTGAACCCGGCCGGGAACGGCCCCGGCCCGCCGAGCGTGCTGGTCACCCATCGTTGTCCTGCACTTCAGCGTGGATGGGCGGAGTGGTTCATCCGGCCAAACAGCATGAGACCATGATCTTCTACGCTTCCTCCGCCTCCCGAGCCCGCCGGGTCGGTGCCGTCGCGGCCGTCATGACGGTCGCGCTCGGGCTCGGCCTGGCGTCGGCGGCACGCGCCGCGAACAGCGACCCGACCCTGCCCCTGGGCGACTCCGACCTCGCGGAGACCCGGAGCAGCCAGACCCTCACCCGCGGTGTCACGCTCACCCGGATCGTCCGCGGCACCGACCCGGCCCCGGCCGACCAGATCACCACCACCACCCGCGGGCCGTGGGTCGTCAACGTCCTGACCATCGACCCGACAGCGACCCGCGGGCACCTGGCGGCGACCTACGGCGCCGACCTGGCCGGGGTGGAGAAGACCACCGACCTGGTCCGCGCCGCCGGCGCCCTCGCCGGGGTGAACGCCTCCTTCTTCACCTTCACCGCCAGCGCGCAGTACCCGGGTGATCCGGTGGGCCTGGGTGTCTTCGGCGGAAAGCTGCTCAGCGAGCCGACCGGCGACCCGGCCGAGGCCAACCTGGTGGTGGATGCCCGGAGCAACAGGGTCCTGATGGGACAGTTGCGCTGGAGTGGCACGGTGCAGAACAAGCGGACCAAGGTCACGCTGCCGCTGGAATTCGTCAACCACCCGCCGGTGGTCCCGGCCGGCTGCGCCGACCTGGCCCAGCCGACCCAGTGCACCCTGCCGGGCGACGTGGTGCGGTTCACCCCGGAGTTCGCCGAGGCCACCCCGGCCGGGACCGGTGTCGAGGTGGTCCTCGACGGGCAGGGCTGCGTGGTCCGTACTTCGACGACCCGCGGCACGACGCTGGGCCCGGACCAGACGTCGCTGCAGGCGACCGGCCGGGAGACCGTGGCGCTGCTCGCGGTCGCGAAGGGCTGTGTCAGGCAGACCAGCACGGTGCGGGACGAGACCGGCCGGAAACTCCGGCTGCACGCCGGGATGTTCGGGGTGAACGGTCGCTACCGGCTGCTGACCGGTGGACGGATCGTGGTGCCGGACGGTTCGGACAGCTTCTTCGCGCGCAACCCGCGCACCGTCGCCGGCACGACCGCCGACGGCAGGATCGTTCTGGTGACGATCGACGGTCGCATGACGACAAGCGTCGGCACCACGATGGCGGAGACTGCGGCTGTCGCCGCCGCGCTCGGCCTGCACGACGCGATCAACCTCGACGGTGGTGGCTCGACCACCATGTCGGTGGAGGGTGCCCTGGTCAACCGGCCCAGCGGCGGCACGGAGCGGGCGGTCGGCGACGCGCTGGTCTTCGTGGACAGCAGGTTCACCGGTCGCTGACCGCGTTTACCGACCGACCGGCCGTGCCCGGGTCGGTGCGCCGGGCGGCGGTGCGGACCCGGATCCACCGGCCCGCACCGCCCGCTCGGATCAGCCGGTGAGGATGAACGGGATGGTGACGGTCGACTGGGCGCCCTGCGCGGCGGTGGCGTCGACCCGCACCGTGGTCGGTGCCGAGCCGATCGCGTTCCAGAGCTCCAGGCGGAGGCAGCCGCCGGTCATCGGGGCGAAGCTGCCGGAGGTGCCGCGCACACCGGCGGCCTGGGTGTAGGACTCGGTCCCGGGCACCGGATCGGTGGCGAAGTACGCGTACGTCTCGACCCGGCCGTAGCTGCCGGAGCCGGTGAAGTCGTACGAGATCCGGGCCTGCACCCCGGCCCCGACGGCGGTCCCCGCGTCGACGTGCAGGGCGAAGGCCGTCGCCCCGCCGCCCTGGTAGCTCCCGGTCAACCCGCAGACCCGGTGCGTCACCGGACTGTTCGGGGTGCCGTCGTGGTTGCCGTTGGCGGCCGGCAGGGTGACCGTGCCCGCCCCACCCCCGGCCGTGCCGGAGAGCGCGCCGCCGGAGCGGACGTAGAGCCGGTTGCTGGTGGTCGGCGGGCCGGTCGGGGTGGGTGTGGGCGTCGGGGTTGCGGTCGGCGTCGGCGTCGGTGTGGGCGTCGGGTTCGGCGTGCCGCCGCCCGCGTTGCCACCGCTCCAGGTGTGCGCCCCGGTGGTGGCGGTACGCCCGGCCGGCACCGTCAGGGTCCGGCCGTCGGAGAAGGTCACCGTGATCGGGCTGGCGGTGATGTTCGACGCCACGTAGCTGCGTGCGCCGCCCCGGTTGAAGACGGCGTAGAGCGGGGTGTCGGCGGTGACCGTGGTGTCGACCTGGCCGAGCGCGGCGAGATTGCGCAGCCAGTGGAAGGTGTGTGCCCGGCTCTCGCCCTCCTCCGGCGGATATCCGGGGTTGGCCCGGAAACTGGCCAGTGCGGCGTCCGGGCTGGCCAGCGCCTGGAACGACCAGAGGATGTCCTGCCAGACCGTCGGCGGTCCGCCGTTGTTGGTGACCAGCTCGTTCCAGTTCGCCGTGACGTACGCCGGCCGGTAGCCGAGGTAGAGCGAGCCACCGGTGATCGGCAGCATGTTGATGCCCTGGATCATCTCCGGCTCGCCGCTGAACCAGGTGGCGTACGCCCCGCCGTCGCCCCAGACCATCCCGACGGTGCGGTGCCCGAACGCGGCCGGGAAGTTCTGGTCGGCGGAGTCGAACCAGTACTCCTGGATCGCCTGGGCCTGGGTGGTGTAGATGAAGAGTCCGGCGTCCCGGACGGCGGTGTTGCCGGTGGCGAGCCCCCACTGGATCAGCGCGCTGGCGAAGTTCATCCCCTCCGAGGAGGACTCCTGGTTGTTGCCGGCGCCGAAGGAGCCGTGCCCGGAGGCCCAGTCGTGGCCGGCGTAGATGTCGAAGTCACGCAGGAACGGGAACATCGGGTCGGTCCGGTCCACGCCGTTGGCATCTCGGATGAGCAGGTTGACCATGCCGCCGTACCGGTCGGCGCGGGCCCAGGCCGGGTCGAACTTCGCCAGGGTCGCGGCGGCGGCGATGTAGTAGCCGTAGTGGAAGTGATGGTCGTTGAGCTCCTGGTCGGACCCGTAGGAGGCCGGGTAGCCGACAAGCGTGCCCCAGGCCCGGTCGTAGTGGAAGAGCCGCCCGGTCTCGCCGGGGCTGGCGGTGAACCAGTCGGTCAGCCGGGTCCGGATCGCGTTCAGCAGCAGGTCGCGCTGGGCGGTCCGGCCGAGCTGGTCGGCGATCTCGGCGAGCCGGGCGGCCCGGCCGAGCGCCTTGCCGGTCCAGTAGGTGTCGTTGCCGAACCCGGCCAGCGGGTCACCGGTGGTGGCCTGGTCGAGGTAGCCGCCGAGGGTGGCCAGGTCCGCGCCGCTGGAGGTGGCCACGGCGGGCAACTCGGGCAGCACCCCGTGGTAGCGGATCGCGGTGCCGAACGAACCGACCCCGACCAGCGTACGCATCGGGCCGCGCGCCGAGACGTAGGTCTGCGGGATCGGGGCGCCGCCGGAGAGGTTCTTCCACTGGTGCGGATAGAGCGAGACGACGGTGTTCCGCTCGGTACCCTCCCGGGCGGTCGTGGTCAGCGTGTAGGTGGCGTGCACCGTGCTGGTCGGCTGGTCGAACCGCCAGTCGACCCGGGTGCCGGTGACGTGCGCGTGTGCGTACCGGCCGTAGCTGTCGGCCAGGGCGGCCCGGTCGGCGGCCGGGGTGCCCGGGGTGGTGGGGAGCAGCGCGACGGAGAAGTAGCCCCGCCCGGCCAGCGTGGAGGTGACGCTGCCGCCGCTGACGGTCCAGCTCGCCCCGGTCGGGGCGTACGCGACGTAGTCGTGGCCGCGTACGGTGAAGCCGATCCGGGGTCCGCTGTTGCTCCAGACCGTGGGTGCCGCCCCGAAGGCGAGCTGGGCGTTGCCGCCGGTGACCTGGGCGTAGACGAAGGGCAGTCCGTGCCCGACGGTGGCCCGCAGGGTCCGGGCCCCGTCCGACCAGTACGGCGAGACGGTCCAGTCGGTCCAGCCGTCCACTGTGACGTTCGGCGCGTTCAGCCCGGTCACTCCCAGGGTGAATTCCGTGCTGTACGGGTAGTGGTACTCGCCGACAGTGGTGGGGGTTCCGGAGACGGTGGCGGTGGTGGTGTAGCCGACGCCGAGCCCGCCGGCGGCCGGGTCGAAGGCGAGCGGGTGGGCGTGCAGCGGCATCGAGTACGCGCAGTCGGTGCGCTTGAACAGCAGCGAGGACCACCAGTCGTTTGTCGGCACGGCCCCGGCTGGGGCGTTGGCGGTGACGTACCGCCGGGGATTGGTGGCGAGGTCCGCGCAGCCGGAGGGTCCGGCGGCACCGGTCGGGCGGACGGTGGTGTAGCTGCCGGCGCCGAGCGGGTCGGCGCCGGCGCCGGTCGGCACCGCGAGGGCGACCGCGACGACGGCGGAGAACGCCGCGGCGAGCGCGACCATACGGTGAGCCGGTCTGGTGGGACGGTCCATGATGCCTCCGTGCGGGGGGACGGTGAGCCACGGGGGAGCGGTGCGGGGTACTCGATGGTCGGCAGTGACTTTTGGTTGACCAATCAAAACTTTAGCTAGATCGATGGAAAGTGGTAAGGTCGGCGACCAATCTTTCGCGTACTCAGGTCTTACCGATTGGTCCACGGGGGAACTCGCCCGCCCGGCCGCTGCCCCGGCCGGGAGCCGACACCCACCAGGAGGAACTGTGCCCGCTCCGCACCGACGGCCCGTGCGCCGTCGATCCGCGACCGCGGCCGCCGGTGCCGCGCTGGCGACCCTCTTCGCCCTGACCGCCGTCGCCCCGGCCGCGCCGGCCGCCGCCGAGGTCCCCGCCCAGGAGCCCGGCGTCACCCTGCGCTCGTATGACATGGGCACTCCACTCGCGGCGCTCTGCACCCTCAAGCCCGCGCAGACGCCGAACGTCGACAAGCTCATGCCGCAGGTCAACTGGACCGGCACGGAGGAGTTCGGCCTCTCCGACCGGTTCATCAGCCACGTGATCGCCAACCTCGACGCGCCCGTCGACGGCAGCTACACGTTCCGGCTCACCAGTGACGACGGATCCCGGCTGACCATCGGCGACCAGCGCGTCGTCGACCACGACGGTCTGCACGGCGAGACCTCCCAGGAGGGGTCGATCACCCTCGGCGCCGGCCTGCACCCGCTCTTCGTCGAGTTCTTCGACAACGGCGGTGACCAGGTGTTGCGGCTCGAGTGGCGGACTCCCGGCGCCGACGACTTCGTGCTCGTGCCGACCTCCGCGCTGAGCACCGACGCGGGCGTCGTACGCGTCACGGCGCCGGGGTGGAAATACTGCGAGGGCGCCACCGACTCGGCCGGCGACGGCCTGCCGCTCGACCGGGTGCACCCCGGCTACACCCTCACCGACCTGCGCCCCGACGGGTTCCAGCCACAGGTCACCGGCATGGCCTTCCGGCCCGACGGCGACCTGGTGATCTCGACCTGGGGCGGCACCGACAACGCTACCGGCGAGATCTACGTGGTCGAGGGCGCCACCGGCCGGACCGGCCCGGAGCGGGTGACCTACCGCAGGTTCGCCGACGGACTCCGCGAACCGCAGGGCGTCGCCGTGGTCGGCGGCACCGTCTACGTCAGCCAGAAACACGAGCTGACGGCGCTGCGCGACACCGACCGGGACGGCGTCGCGGACAGCCGCCGGACGGTAGCCACCTGGCCGTGGGGCGGCAACTTCCACGAGTTCGCGTTCGGCCTGCTCTACCGGGACGGCTACTTCTATCTCAACCTCTCGGTCGCCATCAACCTGGGTGGCGCCACCACCGTGCCCCAGCCCGCGGCGAACCGTGGCACCTCGATCAGGGTGAACGCCCGGACCGGGAAGATCACGTACGTCGCCGGCGGGCTGCGAACTCCCAACGGGATCGGGTGGGGGCCCCGGGGTGAGGTCCTCGTCACCGACAACCAGGGCGGCTGGCTACCCGCCTCCAAGCTGGTGGAGATCAGGCCGGGAGCGTTCTACAACCACTACACCACCCCGGCCGGCCCGTTCGACGACAACCGGGTGACCCGGCCCATCGTCTGGCTGCCGCAGAACGAGATCGCCAACTCGCCGTCCAGCCCCGTGCTGCTGAAAAAGGGGCCGTACCAGGGACAACTGGTGGTCGGTGACGTGACCTACGGGGGCCTCCAGCGGATCTTCCTGGAGAAGGTCGAGGGCCAGTACCAGGGCGCGGTGTTCCGGCACACCCAGGGCCTGGAGTCCGGCATCAACGAGGTCACCCTCGGCCCGGACGGCGCGCTCTACGTGGGTGGCCTGGGCGCCGGCGGCAACTGGGGCCAGGAAGGCAAGCTCAGCTACGGGCTGCAGAAGTTGACACCCAACGGCGCCTCGGTCTTCGAGGTCAGGCGGATGCGCGCGTCGCGTACCGGGTTCGAGCTGGAGTACACCGAACCGCTGTCGGCGCAGACCGCTCGGGAACTGGCCGACGCGTACCAGGTGACGCAGTGGCGCTACGGCGCGACCAGCCAGTACGGCGGGCCCAAGCTCGAGCTGGAGACGCTCCCCGTCAGCCAGGCCGAGCTGTCCCGGGACCGCCGCACCGTCCGGCTCACCATTCCGGGCCTCAAGGAGAACCGGGTCGTGCACCTGCGGTCACCCCGCCCGTTCGCCTCGGCCGACGGCGAGGAGCTGTGGAACACTGAGGCCTGGTACACGCTCAACGAGATCCCGGGTCGCGTGGTGCAGGAGCAGACGTTCTACGAGGCCGAGGAGGGCCGGACGGTCGGCGTCGGCATGGCGACCGACCACGCCGCCTACTCCGGCGCCGGGTTCGCCGCCGGGTTCGCCGAGGACGGCTCGTCGACCAGGATCGCCGTCGAGGTCCGGAAGCCCGGGACGTACGACCTGGCGATGCGCTACAGCAACGGGCCGCACCCCTTCTCCGGCGAGAAGCAGCTGAGCCTCTACGTCAACGGCGAACGGGTGGAGCAGACGGTCTTTGCCTCTACCGTGACCTGGGAGGAGTGGGGCACGGTCACCAGTACCGTGCGGCTGGGCAGGGGCCGTAACCTGGTCGAGTACCGCAAGGAGGTCGCGGACTCCGGGCACGTGAACCTAGACGTGCTGGCCGTCCGCCCGCACGGCAGGCGCATCACGCTCTTCGAGGGCCGCGACCTGACCGAGTGGCAGCACACCGACGGGCGCGAACCGGAGTGGACGGTCGCCGACGGTGCCATGACCGTACGCAACGGGGATCTGCGCACCGTGCAGGCCTTCGGCGACTTCCGGCTGCACGTCGAGTTCAACCTGCCGCGCTATCCGCCGGAGGTGACCGGGCAGGCGCGCGCCAACAGCGGCGTGTACCTGCAGGACCGCTACGAGATCCAGGTGCTGGACTCCTACGGCATCGACCCGCCGCAGACCAACGACGCGGCGGCGATCTACACCCAGAAGGCCCCGGACGTGAACGCGGCCCGGCCACCGGAGACCTGGCAGTCGTACGACATCACCTACCGGCAGGCCCGCTACGGCGCGGCCGGCACCAAGGTGGAGAACCCACGCGTCACGGTGGTGTGGAACGGCGTCACCGTGCACGACGACGTCGAGATCCTCGGCCCCACCGGCGGCAGCCGGCCCGAGGGCCCGGCCACCGGCGCCATCCGGTTGCAGGACCACGGCAATCCGGTCCAGTACCGCAACATCTGGGTCGAGCCGCTCGACCCGTAGCGCCGGTCGAGGGCCGAGACTCGGACGGCCGGGACGGTTCGCCGGCCCGGCCGTCCGTATCGGCGCCACCGCGGCGACCGGGTCGACAGCGCAACTCGGGACATTCGGGCCGCTCCTGACCGGCCGTATAGTCGGGGCGTGGCCGGACTCCTGCCGAACGTTGCGCCGTCGTTCGACGGTGGCTCCGCCGCGACCCGGACAGCAGCCCCGGCACGATCCTCGCCGCCGCCGACGCACCTCCGCTCACCTTACGTCACGTCGACACTACTCCAGGTGCCATCGCTCGGCGTCGGCCCGGCGACCGGCGCGCACGCCGCCGGACCGGCCACCGGGCCGCACCGCGACGCCGCCACATCCTCACGGACCGAGACGCGGATGGATACGGCAGGATTCCTGGAAACGAGGAGGGAAACGTTGGAGTTCACCGTCGCCCCTGCGACGACCGGCAGCCGATATCAACGACCCGTCGCCCCAGTAGACGTTCGGTGAGGCAGGAGCCCGCGGTGTTTCGTCGTATTGCCATCGTCAACCGTGGTGAGGCCGCGATGCGGTTCATCCACGCCGTCCGTGAGCTGGTCGCGGAGACCGGCGCGCCGATCGAGACCGTCGCGCTGTACACCGATGTCGACCAGACCGCGACGTTCGTACGGGAGGCGAGCAGCGCCTACTGTCTCGGCCCTGCGGCGAGCCGGCCGTACCTCGATCTGAAGGTTCTCGAGCGTGCCCTCGTCGAGAGCGGTGCGGACGCGGCCTGGGTGGGCTGGGGCTTCGTGGCGGAGGATCCGGCCTTCGCGGAGCTCTGCGAGAAGATCGGCGTCACCTTCGTGGGCCCGAGTCCGGATGCCATGCGCAAGCTCGGCGACAAGATCGGCGCGAAGCTGATCGCGGAGGAGGTCGGCGTCCCCGTCGCGCCGTGGAGCCGAGGGCCGGTGCAGACCCTGGAGGCGGCGCTGGAGGCGGCCGACCGGATCGGCTATCCGTTGATGCTCAAGGCCACGGCCGGCGGCGGCGGGCGCGGTATCCGGGTGGTGCGCGACGCGGACCAGCTGGCCGAGGCTTACGAGCGGACCAGCCAGGAGGCGGCGCGCGCGTTCGGCAGCGGGGTGGTCTTCCTGGAGCGGCTGGTCACCGGCGCCCGGCACGTCGAGGTGCAGGTGATCGCCGACGGTGCGGGCACGGCGTGGGCGCTCGGGGTGCGCGACTGTTCCGTACAGCGGCGCAACCAGAAGATCATCGAGGAGTCGGCCTCGCCGGTGCTGCCGCCCGACCGGGCGGCCGAGCTCAGGGCCTCCGCCGAGCGGCTCGCGGTGGCGGTCGGCTACCGGGGGGCCGCGACCGTCGAGTTCCTCTACCACCCGGGCGACGACCTGCTCGCATTCCTCGAGGTCAACACCCGGCTGCAGGTCGAACACCCGATCACCGAGTCGACCACCGGGTTCGACCTGGTCAAGGCGCAGCTGCACGTGGCGTCGGGCGGCCGGCTGGTCGGGACGGCGCCGGTGGAGCGCGGGCACGCGGTGGAGGCCCGGCTGAATGCCGAGGACCCCGACCGCGACTTCGCGCCGTCCCCGGGGCGGATCGCCCGCCTGGACCTCCCGGCCGGGCCGGGTATCCGGGTGGACACCGGGGTGAGCGTCGGCGACGAGATTCCCGGTGACTTCGACTCCATGATCGCGAAGGTCATCGCGTACGGGAAGGACCGGCACGAGGCGCTCGGCCGGCTCCGCCGTGCGGTGGCCGAGACCACCGTGATCATCGAGGGCGGTGCGACCAACAAGAGCTTCGTGCTCGACCTCCTCGACCAGCCCGAGGTGATCGACGGCAGCGCCGACACCGGCTGGATCGACCGGGTACGCGGCGAGGGTCGGCTGATCTCGCGTCGGCACTCCGCGGTCGCGCTGGCGGTCGCCGGCATCGAGGCGTACGAGGAGGACGAGCGGGTCGAGCGGCAGCGCCTCTTCTCCACCGCGTTCGGTGGGCGCCCGCAGGTGCGCCACGAGAGCGGCCGGCCCCTCGACCTCACGTTGCGTGGCGCCGGCTACCGGGTCCGGGTCGGCCGGGTCGGCCCGCACCGGTTCCGGGTGAGCGTGGAGGCCGGCGGCGAGATCCGGTCCGCCGACGTCGAGATGGAGCGCTTCGACCGGCACTCCGGGCGAATCGTCGTCAACGGCGTCCGGCACCGCCTGCTGACCGGCACGCACGGCGCGATCCACCTGGTCGAGGTCGACGGGATCACCCACCGGATCGGGCGGGACGAGGGCGGCGTCCTGCGCTCGCCGATGCCCGCGCTGGTGGTCGCCACCCCGCTGGAGCCCGGCGCCGAGGTGGAGGCCGACGCTCCGGTGCTGGTGCTCGAGGCCATGAAGATGGAGACGGTGCTGCGCGCGCCGTTCCGGGCCCGGGTCAAGGAGTGCCTGGTCTCGGTGGGCAGCAAGGTCGAGGCCGGCGCCGCGCTGCTGCGCCTCGAACCGCTCGGCGGCGACGAGGTGCGGGAGACCACGACCGTCGGCGCGGTCGAGCTCGACCTGCCGGACCCGCCGGTCGACGCGCCGGCCCGGCAGCGCGCCGCGCGCGGGCAGGAGGACCTGCGCCGCCTGCTGCTCGGCTTCGACGCCGACCCGACCGACGATCACCGGGTGCTCGGCGACTACCTCACCGCCCGGGTGGCGGCAGCCAACGCCGGGTACCGGCCGCTGGCCGGGGAGGTCGAGCTGCTCGACGTCTTCGCCACCCTGGCCGAACTCAGCCGCAACCGGCCGGCGGGCGAGGACGGTCCGATCGACACCGGGGTGCACAGCGCCCGCGAATACTTCCACGCCTACCTGCAGAGCCTCGACGTCGAGCGGGCCGGGCTGCCGGAGACGTTCCAGGCCCGGCTCGCCAAGGCGCTCGGCCACTACGGCGTCACCGAGCTGGAGCGTACGGCGGAGCTGGAGGCCGCGGTGTTCCGCATCTTCCTGGCCCAGCAGCGTGCCGTCGCCGACGCGGCCGTGGTCAGCACGCTGCTCCGCTCCTGGCTTCGCGAACCGCCACCGGACGAGACGCTGCGCGAGCCGGCCGGCCTGGTCCTGGAGCGGCTGGTCGCGGCCACCCAGGTCCGCTTCCCGGTGATCGCCGACCTCGCGCGTGGCGTCGTCTTCGCCTGGTTCGGCCAGCCACTGCTGCGCCGCAACCGCGCCCGCGTCTACGCCCAGGTCCGCAAGCACCTGCGCCATCTCGACGAGCAGCCGCAGTCGCCCGACCGCGACGAGCGGATCGCCGAGATGGTACGCAGCACCGAGCCACTGGTGCGGCTGCTCGGCCAGCGGTTGGCTCGGGCGAACCTCGACAACTCCGTCATGCTCGAGGTGCTGACCCGGCGCTACTACGGCAACAAGGGCCTTGCCGGCATCCGGATCGTCCAGGCCGCCGGGCACACCTTCGTGGTCGCCGAGCGGGCCGGCTCGCGCCTGGTCTCCGCCGCGGTCGGCTTCGAGCAGTTGGGCGGCGCGCTCGCCGGGCTCGCCGAGCTGGCCGGCGCCGGGTCGGCGGTCGACGCCGACATCTACCTCTCCTGGGAGGGGCAGCCGGCCGACTCCGACGCGATGGCGGCGGCGCTGCTCCAGGTCGCGGCCGCGCAGCCGCTCCCCGAGCAGGTGCGCCGGATCACCACCACGGTCGCCGGCCGGGGCGGTGCCGTGATGCACCACCACTTCACCTTCCGGCCGTCGACCACCGGCATCGCCGAGGAGCGGCTGATCCGCGGCCTGCACCCGTACATCGCCCAGCGGATGCAGTTGGAGCGGCTGCGCAAGTTCGACCTCACCCGGCTGCCGTCGGCGGACGAGGAGGTCTACCTGTTCCGTTGCGTGGCCCGGGAGGACCCGGCGGACGACCGGCTCGTGGCGTTCGCGCAGGTACGCGACCTGACCGAGCTGCGCGAGCACGACGGCAGGCTGATCGCGCTGCCGACCGCCGAGGACACCGTCGCCGCGTGTCTCGACTCGATCCGCCGGGCACAGGCGCAGCGGTCGTCGGAGAAGCGGTTCAGCACCAACCGGATCGTGATCTACGTCTGGCCGCCGATCTCCATCAGCCGCGCGGAGATGGAGATGATCGCGCGGCGCGTCGCGCCGACGACCGCCGGAGCCGGGCTGGAGGAGATCGAGTTCATCGCGCGGCAGCGTGACCGGCGCACCGGCGAGCTGGTCAAGGTCACCGTGCGGATCACCTTCGACGTCACGGGCGGGACCGAGCTGATCATCGGCGAGCCCTCCGACGAGGCGATCGAGCCGCTCGACGCGTACCGGCTGAAGGTGCTGCGGGCGAGCAGCCGCAACACGGTCTACCCGTACGAGCTGACCGGGCTGCTCGGCGACTTCGTGGAGCACGACCTCGACGCCGACAACGTGCTGGTGCCGGTCGACCGGCCCAAGGGGCAGAACCGGGCGGGGATCGTCGCGGGCGTCGTCAGCACGCCGACCGCGCGGCACCCCGAGGGGGTCCGGCGGGTGGTGCTGCTCGGCGACCCGACCAAGTCGCTGGGTGCGCTCGCCGAGCCGGAGTGCCGACGGGTGATCGCCGCGCTGGACCTGGCCGAGCGGCTGCGGGTGCCGCTGGAGTGGTACGCGCTCTCCGCCGGGGCCCGGATCTCGATGACGTCGGGCACCGAGAACATGGACTGGGTGGCGGCGGCGCTCAAGCGGATCGTCGAGTTCACCCAGGCCGACGGCGAAATCAACATCGTGGTCGCGGGCATCAACGTCGGCGCGCAGCCGTACTGGAACGCCGAGGCGACGATGCTGATGCACACCAGGGGCATCCTGGTGATGACCCCGGAGTCGGCGATGGTGCTCACCGGCAAGCAGTCGCTCGACTTCTCCGGCGGCGTCTCGGCCGAGGACAACTTCGGCATCGGCGGCTACGACCGGGTGATGGGCCCGAACGGCCAGGCTCAATACTGGGCGCCGACGCTCACCGCCGCGCGCGACGTGCTGATGGCACACTACGACCACACGTACGTGGTCCCCGGCGAGACGTCCCCACGGCGGGCCACCACCACCGATCCGGTGGACCGGGACGTTACCGACTACCCGCACGCCGTGGCCGGCAGCCCCTTCAAGACCGTCGGCGAGATCTTCTCCTCCGCCACCAACCCGGAGCGGAAGAAGCCCTTCGACATCCGTACGGTGATGCGTGCCCTCGCCGACCAGGACCACCCGGTCCTGGAGCGCTGGGCGGGGATGGCCGACGCGGAAACCGCGGTGGTACAGGACGTGCACCTCGGCGGTGTCCCGGTCTGCCTGCTCGGCATCGAGTCCCGCTCGGTGCCCCGGCGCGGCTTCCCGCCCACCGACGGCCCCGACACCTACACGGCCGGCACGCTCTTCCCCCGATCGTCGAAGAAGGCGGCCCGGGCGATCAACGCGGCCAGCGGCAACCGCCCGCTGGTGGTGCTCGCCAACCTCTCCGGCTTCGACGGCTCCCCGGAGTCGATGCGCAAGCTGCAACTCGAGTACGGCGCCGAGATCGGCCGCGCCATCGTCAACTTCCGCGGCCCGATCGTCTTCTGTGTGATCTCCCGCTATCACGGCGGCGCGTTCGTGGTCTTCTCCAAGGCGCTCAACCCGAACATGACCGTCCTCGCGCTGGAGGGCTCCTTCGCCTCGGTGCTCGGCGGTGCTCCCGCTGCGGCGGTGGTCTTCTCGGCCGACGTCAACGCGCGCACCGCAGCCGATGCACGGGTGCGGGAGTTGGAGGCCCGGCTCACCGCCGCGTCCGGCACGGAGCGCGGGTCGCTCGCGGCGGAACTCGACGAGCTGCGTGCGCAGGTGCGGGCGGAGAAGCTCGGCGAGGTGGCGACCGAGTTCGACCGGGTGCACAGTATCCAGCGGGCGGTCGAGGTCGGCTCCGTCGACGCGGTGATCCGTGCGGCCGAGCTACGTCCCCGGATCATCGAGGCGATCGACGTCCGGGTGCGCCGGCCGGCGGGATAGGTGTGGGAGGTCAGCGGATTCCTGGGGACGTACCGGTCGAAGGGGTCCGCTGGCCACTCTGGCCGCAGTGCCGCCGGCCACTCTCCGATCCCGTCACGCTAAATACCCCCGGGTGTATTGTCGACGCATGCGAATCGAAGGGGACACCACCGCCGAGGTGGTCAAGCGGCTGCGTCGCGCGGAGGGTCAGATCCGCGGCGTGATCGCGATGATCGAGGACGGCCGCGACTGTGCCGAGGTGGTCACCCAGCTGGCCGCGGTGTCCCGGGCGCTCGACCGTGCCGGCTTCAAGATCGTGGCCAGCGGGCTGCAGCAGTGCATGTCCGACGACGCCGACAGCGAGGAGCGCAGGGCCAACCTCGACCAGATGGAAAGGCTCTTCCTCTCCCTGGCCTGATCGCGCAGGCGTGCGGGGTGGGTCGCGGCGCCGTCCGGGCACGGCGCCGCGCGTCCAGCCGTCCGGCCCGGTCACGTCGAAGGCGCGTCGACCGGTGTGCAGCAGCCGTCCGCGCAACCCGCACTCGTCGCGCCGTCGACGGTCCCGGCCACCGGTGCGCAGCAGAGTTCACCCCGCCACGCCTCGCGGCCCTCCTTCACCGCCAGCGCGGCGATGACCAGCGCCGCCAGCGGGTCGGCCCAGGACCAGCCGAAGAGGCTGTTCAGGCCGAGGCCGACGAGAAGCACCGCGGAGAGGTAGGTGCAGAGCAGCGTCTGCTTCGAGTCCGCGACCGCCGAGCGCGATCCGAGTTCCCGCCCGGCTCGCCGCTGTGCGTACGACAGCAGCGGCATGATCGCCAGCGAGGCGAAGGCGAGCGCCAGTCCGAGCGTCGAGTGCTGCGCTTCCGCGCCGCCGGCGAGGCTGCGCACCGACTCGACGGTCACGTAGCCGGCGAGCGCGAAGAACGACACGGCGATCACCCGTAGCGCCACCTTCTCCCGCGCCCGCGGATCGGGTCCGGCGAACTGCCAGGCGACGGCGGCGGCGGACGATATCTCGATCACCGAATCCAGGCCGAAGCCGATCAGCGCCGTCGACGACGCCAGGGTGCCGGCCGTGATCGCCAGCACCGCCTCGATCACGTTGTAGGTGATGGTCGCCGCCACCAGCAGCCGCACCCGCCGGGAGAGCAGGGACCGTCGGTCCGGCGCCGGGCCGGCCTCGCTCGACTCGATCAACCCGGTCATCAGCAGCAGCCGTTCTCGGCGGAGTCGGGACAGGCGGCCGGGTCGACCGCGAGCACCAGGCCCAGCAGGTCGCCCAACGCGTGGGAGAGGCGGGGATCGGCCAGCTCGTAGCGGCTGCGCCGCCCCTCGGGAACCGCGACCACCAGCCCGCAGCCCCGTAGGCAGGCAAGATGGTTGGAGAGGTTCTGTCGGGTGACTCCCAACAGCTCCGCCAGATCGGCCGGATATCCGGGGCCGTCCCGCAGGGCCAGCAGCAGGCGCGTCCGGGTCGGGTCGGACAACGCGTGGCCGAATCGGGCCAGGACCTGCCCGTGCGTCAGCGTATGCACGTCCCTGACAATACAGTGTCCGCTGTATTCAGCAATGGCTGACGTGGGGCGCGGCGGCCCCACCGCCGACCCGCTGCGCCACTAGGTGATGGCGTACGAGTAGAGATCTCCGGCGGAGAGGTGGAAGCGCAGCCGCAGGGGGCCGTCTCCGGTCGGCAGGGTGCGGGTCGTGCCCCAGCCGGCCGGGGCGTCGAGACTCGCCGTGGTGATCGGCGTAGAGTCGGCGAGGGTGTAGCCGGGCACCGGCACACCGGCCGCGTCGAGTACCTCGATCCGCAGCTGTCCGCCGTTCGGCGCCACGTTGACCGAGAGCGTCCGCCCGGCCGGTGCGAGCGTCCGGGTGGTCACCGTTCCCCCGCCCGGCTGTGCCCGGAACGAGACGAACCGGTCCCGTTGCCAGGTCGCGAGCCCGACGCGGGAGTTCCCCATCGGTACCCCGCACCGGGCGGGCACGTCGGCGGCGGAGCAGCTGTGCTCACCGGCGAACGAGGAGTAGTAGAGCCGCACCTGGTCACCGACGGTGAGCAGTGTGCTTCCGGTCAGGTGGTAGCCCCAGTCCCAACTACCCGCAGCGCCGGGTTGGACCAGCCTGCCCCGGGCCGGCCGGCTCCAGACGAGCAGGTCGTCGGAGGCCGCCAGCCCGATGTGCTGCCGTCCCTTGTCGGGACCCGGGTCGGCCAGTGGTGACGGACTGTTGACGATGTCGAAGATCCACGGCAGCCCGAGGTACTGCTCGCCGTAGCGGACCGCCGGCATGCCGTAGACCTCCGACCATGGGGTGGTGCCGGAGCGGCCCGCGTCGGTGATGGCGCTGTCGTCGCCCGGGTCGGCGGCGAACGACGGTCGGGGGGCCGTCCAGTTCACGAAGTTCGTGCTCGTGGAGACCCAGACCGTACGGGGGCCGGCCGGTCGGGTCGAAGCGGCGTAGTCGACGGGGTACTGCTTGGTCGTGGCGATGAACCGCGCCGTGACGGGGTCGTACGACACGTTCGCCACGTCCCAGCCGGGCAGCACCGGGCTGCCGGAGTTCATCGGGCTCCAGGTGACGCCGTCGATGGACTGGGCGGCGTAGTAGCGGCGGTCTACCGGGACACCCGGCCCGTGCGCGTGCAGCATGAAGTATCGCGGCCGGCCGGGGGCGTGATTCGGGTTTTCCACCACGCCTGCCGGGGCGAAGGTGTAAACCGGCCCCGTGGTGCCGGACCGGCTCCAGCGGAGGCCGTCGGCGCTCTCGGCGTAACCAGTGCAGTATCCGCAGGTGCCCGCCGCGGCGGCGGTGTACCACATCCGGTATCCGGATCCGTCCGGTGCGGGCAGCACGGTGCCGGAGACTCGGGGGTTGGCGTCCCAGCCGCCGCCGGCGAGGACGACGCCGGTGCCGGTGCCGGCCAGCGCCGGGTCCCCGGTCTTCGTTCCAGGATGGATCACCCGGGCGACACCCCGGTAGGACTCGACCCGTTGGTCGCCGACGAACAGCACGGTGCCGGTGCCGATCGGCTCGGCGTACCCAGGGTCGGTGCTGGTTCGCAGCTCCACGTCGTCCCAGGTGGTGGCGCCGGTTGCCGCCGCCAGGCTGTAGAGGCGCACGGTGAGGCTGACCGCCCCGGCCGGCGCGGCCGCCGCGACCCTGACGCGCTGCCACCCGCTGACGGCGGCGACCGAGGCAGTGGCCGGCGGCTCGATCCGGCTGCCGTCGGCCCGGCGGTATTCGAGGTACAGCACCCCGCTGGTGCCGCTGTCCCGGCGTGCCCAGGCCGAGGCGGTGACGGTCGTCCCCGAGGTGACCGGGACCTGACGGCTGAGGGCCGACACCGGCTCGCTGGTCGAGTTGTCCGTGATGCGCAGGGCGCGACGTCCGGTCCGAATGCCCGAGGCCACCACGGTGGCGGCACCGCCGGATGCAGCGACCGTCCACTGTGTCGGCCGCTGGCCTTCCCGAACCTCCTCGAAGCCGGCGTTGGGTATCCGAGACTGGGCCGGCCCCGCGCTCGCCACCGCCAGATCGTCCCAGACCACGGTGTTCTGCTCGGCCTGGGCACTGTAGAGGAGCACGGTGAAGGTGACCGCCTCGTCCGGGGCGACATCGTCGGCGGTGACCCGCTGCCAACCGGCACCGGCGGGTGCCGCGATGGCCGTCGCGCTGATCCGGCTCCCGCTGGCCCGCCAGAACTCCAGGTACAACCACCCGCCAGCGCCGGAGGTGCGGTTCGCCCAGCCGGTGGCGGTCACCTCCTCACCCGGGATGGTGGTCAGTGGATCGCTGCGTAGGCTGACGCCCTCGCTCGTGGAGGTGTCGGTGATCCGGGCGGCACGTCCGCCGCTCCGCACCGGAGAACTGACCACGGTGACGGCACCGACCGGACCGGTGACCGACCAGCGGGCTGCGGTGGTGGCCTCCTCGAATCCGGCGTTGCCGACCAGCCGCTCTCCGGCCCACACGCTCGACGCGGCACCGGCCGGGCCGGATGCCAGGGCGTCCGCCCCGGTGCCGGCCGTGGCAGATCCGGTGGTGAGTGCCAGCAGCACCGCGACGGTGGCACCGACGCCAGTGGTGCAACGCGGCGAACGTCTGGATCGGACCGTTGACATGTTTCCGCCACCCCCGTGCGCGAACAGCCGTCTGCCACGACGCTGCGTGGCTGTCAGCAACAGTTGACGACCGAACATTTCATGTCAAGGGCCCGTAGGGAGGAGCAGCCGCCGCAGCAGCACCGTACTTTCGGCCATTCGATCCCCGGGCGTCGGCGTCGCATGCGGACACGGAACCGGCCCGGCTCGACCGGCGTCGAACCGGCAGACAGGAGGTTGATCGTGCGTAGGTCCCGGCATGACGCCACGCTCCCCGCCCGCGCCTGCGCGGCCCTGGTCACCGGTGCGGTGCTGCTGACCGGCTGCGGCACTCCCGCCCCACCCGGAGACGCCGCACGCGTCGACGCTCGGCTGGTCGCCGAGCTTTCGCCGGGCGACGCCGAGGCGGTGGGCCGGGCGGTCAACGACTTCGCCTTCGACCTCTTCGGTGAGGTGGCCGGCGACGGGCGGAACACCGTCGTCGCGCCGCTGTCGATGACCGTACTGCTGGCCATGCTGCTGGCCGGTGCCGGCGGCGACACCGCCACCGAGATCGGCAGGGTGCTGCGCCTGAGCGATCGGCGCGACGTGCGGGTCGGTGCGCTGTTGCGGAGGCTGGCCGACACCGACGAGGTGACGCTCTCGGTGGCCGACTCGCTCTGGGCCGACCGGGGCAGGCCGTTCGAGGAGGACTACCTGACGTTCCTGCGCCGCACCTTCGGCGCCACCGTGGAGGAGGCCGATCTCGGCTCGCCCGACACCGCTGAGAAGATCGACGCCTGGGCGGCCGAGCACACCGACGGGCTCATCGACGACATCGCCACAGACCTCGGGCTGCCCGACCCGGCGGCGGTCCTGGTGCTGCTCAACGCGGTCTACTTCCTCGCCGAGTGGACGACCCGGTTCGACCCCGCCAGGACCCGGCCGGCACCGTTCACGCTGCCCGGCGGCGAAACGGCCGAGGTGCCGACGATGCACCTGACCGGCGAGACATTCGGCCACACGCAGCGGGACGGTTACCGCATGCTGCGGCTGCCCTACGGCGACGACGGCCGGTACGGCATGGAGATCATGCTGCCGGATCCGGGCAACACCGTGGAGGGCCTGGTCGGCTCGCTCGACGCCGCCGAGTGGCGCGCCGCCGTCGGCAGCCTCACCGGGCAGACCGTCGACGAGCTCGCCCTGCCCCGCTTCGAACTGCGGTGGAAGGGCGAGCTGACCGAACCGCTACGCCGGCTCGGCGTCTCCGCCGCGTTCACCCCGGGCCGGGCCGACTTCCGGCCGATGTCTCCGGCCGCGCCGTGGCTGGAGACGGTCGTACACAAGACCTACCTGCGGGTGGACGAGCGCGGCACCGAGGCCGCCGCCGTCTCCGGCGGGGTGATGGCCGTCTCGGCGCGCCTTGCCGAGACGGTGTTCCGCGTTGACCGGCCGTTCGCGTTCACCATCTCCGACGAGCAGACCGGGACGATCCTCTTCCTCGGCGCCGTCACCGACCCACGCGGCTGACCGCGGCCCTGCGCTTTCCGGCTTCAGGAAGACCGACGTCGCCCCATCTTCGCGGTTGGATGCGTGATGCTCAGCATCAGTCGTCGAAACGGCGCTTCGGGAGTTCCTGGAACTTTCGAACGCTCGCGGTCGGGAACGCTGGTGTCACGGTCACGGTCACGGTCACGGCACGGGTCGGCTCACCGAGAGCCCGAGCCCTACCTCTTCCGGGCGCGGGCGGTGGCACGCGCGTTCGCCTTCTCGATCTCGTCGACCAGGTCCGCCTTCTTCATCCGCTCCGGGCGCTCGATGCCGACCCGGTGGGCGACCTCGTCGAGATGCCCCTTGCTGGCGTTGGCGTCCACCCCCTGCGCCGTCTCCCGGCGCTGCTCCGCCGAGCGCGGGGTGCTCTGGGCCGCCTGCGGGTCGGAGGGTCCCTTCTCCTCCTTGGGCTCCCAGTGGTCCCCGACCTTCTCGTGGGTGTGCTTCAACGACGCGTACGCCGTGCGGTGCGCACGCTCGCCGTCGCCGTAGCTCTCCTCGGCGGACTCCAGCGTCTTCTTGTAGGTACGGACCGCCTTGTCGTCCGATCGCGCGACGGTCGACGGCACATCGTCACGCATCTGCTCGGCCTGCTCGTGCCTGTCCGCCACCGCCCGACTCCCTCCGGCCTCGAATCCTGTTCTCTGTCAGTTGCCCCGCCACGTCTCTGCCAGTTGCCCCGCCACGCGACACCCAAACGTGAGCAGCCGACCTGCCCCGCTCCGGGGACGCCGGACCAGGACGCGGGTGGTCCGGCCACGCGGCCGAGCGGATCTCCGCCCTGTGCGGGTTCACCGTGACGGCGTGCCGGTGACGCAGGTGAGGACCCGGCCCTGCCCACGAACGTCGATCGACCTGCTGGTGTCGAACCCGTGGTCGCGGAGTAGCCGCTCGGTCGAGGTGAGGTTCGCCATGGGATGCACGGAGGGCGGCCGCTCGCCGAAGACGTAGAGCCGCCCCTCGGGGGCCAGCAGGCTCCGCATCCGGTCGATGTGCCGTGCGGCCGCACCCAGCCAGAACAGGTTGACGTTCACCGCGAAGATCTTGGTGAAGTAGCGGTCGGGGAGGCCGACCGACTCGAACTCGGCGCACCGGATCTCGGCCGTGCCCGACCTGATGTGGCTCGCGTTACGTTCGGCCGCGAGCCGCGCCATCGTCGCCGCGCGGTCGATCGCGACGATCCGGCCGGCGCCGAGCCGGCCGGCGACCAGCGAGACGGCTACGCCGCGACCGCATCCGATCTCCAACAGGTGGTCGTGGGGTGCGACGCGCATCTTCTCCACCGCCCAACGCTGCCGGTACGTGGCCGCCGGGGCCACCGCCGGCGCCTCCGGCAACGAGGCAGGGTGCTCGGCGACGAGATCCGGCTCGCGGGTCGACACAGCGCATCTCACCACGTCACTCACCCGACCAACTTCCGCTCACACACCCCATTGCACCTCCCTGACCGGCCGGATGCACCGTGCCGTCGGTCACGATTCGACACGACCGGGCATTCCCGCAGCGCAGCGCCGGGGCGGCCGAGCGGACGCGGGCGGGACGTCCGGTTCTGCGTCGGCCTACCAGCCGCGGACACACGCACGGCACCGGCGGGGAACGCGCAGCGTAGGATTCCCTCGGTTCGGGCCTGGAAACCGGCCCCGGGCCGACTGCCCCTGGCCGGCTGAAGCAATTGCCACCGCCGAAGGTGCTCGGGAGACCCGTCGGCCCGGTGAAGAGCTGCGCGACAACGGCCGCGACAACACCGCCCGATCAACGCCGCTCGACGACGACCCGATCAGTGCCGCGCTGCTGGAGCAGTTCGGCCTGAATGCGCCCCCGGCCGTCGCGTTGGCCGCCGCACCTTCTGCACCTGGCAGAGCAGGCAGACCGGGCCTCGTCAGGGTTGCGGCGACGCCTGACGAGACCCGGTCGGGGATCAGCGATGGAGCGAAATCAGCAGTAGAGGTTGCCACCGGCCGGCACGCCGAGGATGCCGACGAACTGCTGGTATCGGGTGACGCGGCTCTGTACCTGGGCGGGGTTGCCCCCGTTGCACTCGATCGAGCCGTTGATGCTGCGGATGGTCTGGCCGAACCCGGCACCGTTGACCATCGCGTTGTGCGCGGTCATGGTGCCCGGACCGTTCTGGGTCATCCAGTACCAGATGGCGGTCTTCCAGGCCACGGCGGCGTCGTTCTGCACCAGCCAGGGGTTGGTCAGCAGCGGCAGTCCGAGGGCGTTGCCGGCGGCGTTGTAGTTGAAGTTCCAGCTCAGTTGGATCGGCCCGCGCCCGTAGTAGGCGGCCTGCCCGGCCGGGCAGCCGTACGGTTGGCCGGCGTCGCAGTAGTGCGGGTAGTTCGCGGTGTTCTGCTCCACGATGTGTACGAGCCCGCCCGTCTCGTGGTAGACGTTCGCCAGGAAGGCGGCGGCCTCCTGACGTTGCACCGTGGCGCTGCCGGTCTTGCTGAACGCCGGGTAGGCACCGAGCGCGGCAACCAGGCCGGAGTAGGTGTAGAAGGAGTTCCGGCCCGGGAACATCTGCTGGAACTGCGCCTCGCTGACCACGAAGCCGCCGGAACCGGGCGGGTTGGTGGGCGGTTGGCCGCCGCAGGTGTACGGCTCCCAGTACCAGGTGCTGATGATCGGGTCGTAGCCGGGGTTGTCGTGCTCGGCGATGTAGTACCGGCCGTCGGTGTACCGCACGATGCTTCCGGCGGCGTACCAGGTGCCGGCGACCCAGTTCGGGTAGTTGCAGCTCCCCCCGGGTGGCGGGTTGGTGCCGCCGCCACAGGTTCCGAGGTCCTGCCAGACGCCGGTGGTGCCCGGCGGCGCCTCGTTCTGGGTCCACCACTTCGCCTGGTAGTTGCGCCCGTTGTGGGAGGCCTGGTCGCCCTGCCAGTAGACGGCCGAGGATTGCCACGGCGCCGCGCAGGCGGCCGCCGAGGCCGGGGTCGACGGGATGATCGCCACGAGTCCACCGGCGACGACGAGCGCCGCGAGCGCGACCAGGGCGCGCAGTCTCGACATGTGGTCACTCTCCTTCCTGGGATACCTCGGCCGATGACCGGCCGCGCATCGACGGAAGTGACCGTAACATATTCAGTTCGGAAACTTTACTAATGAAACAAAGACTCCTGATAATTAACCTCCCGTCGATGGCTGCGGATGCCGGCGACGCCTCCGGAGGACCCCATGAGACTCTCCAGAACACTGCTGCTCACCGCCGCCGCGACGCTGCTGGCAACCAGCGGCGCCGTGGTCGTCGCGCTGCCCGCGTTCGCCGCCGGGCCGACCGCCACCTTCACCAGGACCGCCGACTGGGGGAGTGGCTGGGAGGGGAGGTACACCGTCACCAACGGTGGCACCAGCACCCTGGCCTCGTGGTCGGTCGCGTTCGACCTGCCGGCCGGCAGCACCGTCGGCACCTACTGGGACGCCCTGCTGACCTCCGTCGGCCAGCGGTACACCTTCACCAACCGCTCCTGGAACGGCAACCTCGCACCGGGCGCCTCCGCCTCCTTCGGCTTCGTCGTGACCGGCGCCGGCACCCCGGCCAACTGCACCCTCAATGGAGCCTCCTGCGGCGGCACCGCACCACCCAGCACCCCACCGCCGCCGAGCACCCCGCCACCGAGCACCCCGCCCCCGACCACGCCGCCGCCCACCGTGCCACCCGGCGCAGCGCTGCCGAAGCGGGCACTCATCGGATACCTGCACGCCAGCTTCGCCAACGGCTCCGGCTACCTGCGGATGGCGGACGTGCCCGCCAGCTGGGACATCGTCAACCTCGCCTTCGGGGAACCGACCTCGGTGACCTCCGGCGACATCCGCTTCCAGCTCTGCCCGGTCAGCGAATGCCCGGGAGTGGAGACCGAGGCGGCGTTCACCGCCGCGATCCGGGCCAAGCAGCGGCAGGGCAAGAAGGTGCTCATCTCGATCGGCGGGCAGAACGGCCAGGTGCAGTTGACCAGCACGGCGGCCCGGGACCGCTTCGTCAGCTCGGTCAGCGCGATCATCGACCGGTACGGGCTCGACGGGCTGGACATCGACTTCGAGGGACACTCCCTCTCGCTGAACACCGGAGACACCGACTTCCGAAACCCCACCACCCCGGTGATCGTGAACCTGATCTCGGCGATCCGGGCCCTGAAGCAGCGCTACGGCAGCGGTTTCGTCCTCACCATGGCCCCGGAGACCTTCTTCGTGCAGCTCGGTTACCAGTACTACGGATCCGGTCCGTGGGGTGGGCAGGATCCGCGCGCCGGGTCGTACCTGCCGGTGATCCACGCGCTGCGCAACGACATCACGGTGCTACACGTCCAGGACTACAACTCGGGACCGATCATGGGCCTGGACAACCAGTACCACACCATGGGCGGGGCGGACTTCCACATCGCCATGACCGACATGCTGCTTGCCGGCTTCCCGGTCGCCGGAAACGCCGGCAACGTCTTCCCGCCGCTGCGCGAGGAACAGGTCGCCTTCGGTACGCCGGCTGCCACCAGCGCCGGCAACGGCCACGTGGCCCCGGCCGGGGTGCAGCAGGCGGTGACCTGCCTGGTGCGCGGCACCTCCTGCGGCGGCTACGCGCCGCGCAGCGGCACCAACCCGAACTTCCGGGGCCTGATGACCTGGTCGATCAACTGGGACCGGTACTACGGCTGGGAGTTCAGCAACGCGCACGAGCCGTTCCTGAACTCACTCTCCTGACCCGCCCCGCCCCGGAAGCAGAAGTGCCGGGTACGGGCGTCACGCCCGTACCCGGCACCTGCCGTCAGCTCAGAGCTGGCGTACCCGGATGTTGCGGAACTCGATCAGGTCGTTGGTGCCGTGGTTCTGCAACCCGACGAAACCGCTCACGAACTGCCGCAGGTCGGTGGGCGGGTCGCCCTGGCGGGACGACTGCTTGCCCGGCGTGTTGTCGAACTCGCTGATCACCACGCCGTTTCGGACGATCGTGTAGTGCTGGCCGACCACCCGGACCTCGTAGTCGTTCCACTGGTTCTTCGGGGTCGCGCCGGCCTTGTCGAGCGTGTTAGGGGCGAAGTTGTAGACCGAGCCGGTCTTCTGTGGCTCGCCCGTCTCACCGTCGTAGATCTGGATCTCGTGTCCGCAGTAGATCGCGACCCAGGCCTGCGAGTTCCGGGCCGACCCCACCGTGCCGCAACTGCCGGCCGGCCGCTGCTCCAGCGGGGTCCTCGGGTCCGGGAACCGGACGAAGATGCCGCTGTTGGCCCGGACGTTCTCCGGAGAGACGTCCCGGAACTGCACCCTGATCGAGTAGTCGGCGAGCTGCTGGTCGGCGTACCAGAGCATGCCGAGCCCGCCCGAGCTGCGGATCGAGCCGTCGGGGCGCAGCCCGAACGACCCGCCCGGTGCCTGGCGCCAGCCGGCGAGCGACCTCGCCGATCCGTCGAAGATCGGCTGGTAGCCGTCGGTGGCGCCGATCGGGGACTGCCGGCCGGCCTGGCGCAGCGCCCGCATCTCCCGGTTGTCGATGACGTGCGCGGCGGTCAGTTCGGCGAGCACCTCGTCGAGATGGGTCACGAAGGAGGCCCGGTTCGGCCAGGTGGTCTCGTCGTCGATCAGGTCGTTGATCGTGCAGCCGCCACCGGTCTGCCGGTTGGCCACCCCGGTGTCGGTGTCCAGCATCCAGACCGTCGGCCGGGCGTCCGCCGCGGTGCAGCCGGCGGTCACCTCGACCGTGCCGGTCACCACCTCACCGTCGGCGTAGGTCACCTTCAGCGTCGCGGTGAAGGTGCCGTACCTCTTGTAGGTGTGCGTCGGGTGGGCCTGGTGCGACGGCTTGCTGCCGTCGCCGAAGTCCCACTCCCAGGCCACCCCGCCGACCTGCGCGGCGGAGAACCCGATGGTCCGGGGCTGGCTCGGGGTGACCGACCGCGCCGTGGCCAGGCTCGGGTTCGGGGTGGCCTGGCCACCCTGGTAGGTGATCCGGATCAGCTTCTGGTTGGGGTGCAGGCTGAAGAAGCCGCGGCCGTAGTCGAGCATGTAGAGCGCGCCGTCCGGCCCGAACTTCGCGTCCATCCAGGAGTCGAGCTGGTTGGTGCCGGTGCCGAGCCGGATGATGCTGCGCAGGTCCTCGGCGAAGGCCGGCGGCCCGGCCTCGGCGACCGTACCCGGGTCGACGGTGACCGCGACCCGGTTGTTGGCGTTGGACTGGTCACCGATGAACCACTTGTCGTCCCAGTACTCCGGCCAGGCGACCCCGCTGTCGACGTCGACGTTCTCCCGCTGGTAGGTCGGGCCGTCCATCACGGCCTGGCCGCCGCCGGTCAGGTACGGCTGGGTCAGCGTGATGTCCTCGGTCTCGTACGTCGGCAGCCCGCTCCCGTCGTCGCGCTTCGGGAAGACCGGCCCGCCACCCTGCGGCGAGTACCAGATCATGTTGTCCCGCACCGGCGGCAGGTCGACCAGGCCGGTGTTGCGCGGCGACTCGTTGCGCGGGTTGTCGCAGTCGTACCAGCCGGTCAGCACGGTGGCGTCGGTGTTGCTCCGGTCCCGGTACGGCTGCCGGTTGCCCATGCAGTACGGCCAGCCGTGGTTGCCGGCCGAGGTGATGATCGTCGCCGTCTCGTACTTCGCCGGGCCGAGTTCCGGGTCCGGGGCGCCGGCGTCCGGGCCGACCCACGCGGCGGTGAGCCAGTCGTTGACCGGGTCCCAGGCGATCCGGGCGATGTTGCGGACGCCCATCACGTAGATCTCCGGCCGGGTCTTGCCGCCGCCCTGCTCCTGGCCGGTGAAGAGGTTGCCGTCCGGAATCGTGTAGGTCCCGTCCGGCTCCGGGTGGATGCGGAGGATCTTGCCGTTCAGGTCGTTCGTGTTGCCGGAGGTACGCCGGGCGTCCTGGAACGAGATCCCGGCGTACTCCTGGGTCCAGTTGTTGCCGGAGTAGCCGTTCGACCCGCCGGAGGAGTTGCTGTCACCGCTGCCGATGTAGAGGTTGCCGGACTCGTCGAAGGTCATCCCGCCACCGGCGTGGCAGCAGCTGTGGATCTGGGTGTCCCAGTGCAGCAGGTCCTTGCGGGTGCCCTGGTCGATCGACTGCTGCCCGTGGTCGTAGGTGAACCGGGAGACCGTACGCTGCCCGACCCGCCGTTCCCGGTCGATCGACTCGTGCGGCATCCAGTAGACGTAGAACCAGCCGTTCTCGGCGAAGTTCGGGTCGAGGGTGATCCCGACCAGACCCTCCTCGTTCTTCACCAGCTCGCTGCCGCTGCCCCGGTTGCCCATCACCTCGAGCGTGGTCAGCAACTTGACCTGCTTGGTCTCCGGGTCCCACTGGTGGATGGTGCCGCAGCCCAGCCCGACGTCCGGGTTGGCCCAGTCGGCGATCGGCCCGCTCGGGCAGGCGGCCTTGCCGATGTAGAAGACCGTGCCGTCGGGTGCGATGGTCAGGCCGTGCGGCTCGCCGATCTGGTCCAGCTGGCCGGACTGGTTGGTGGTGGTCAGCCGCTCGATCGTGTAGTTCGACCCGATGGTCGCCTTGCAGTCGCCGCGGACCATGCCGCTCGTCCACTGCAGCGCGCCGAGCAGGTGGCTGCGGAACCGGGCGTCGGTGGTGTAACTGGCCTCGGTGCGGCCCATGCCGGTGTAGAACGACCGGCCGCCGTCGTAGTCCCGGCACCAGGAGACCGGGTGGAAGGCGCCGTTGCCGGCGAGCCCGGCGTTGTAGCTGGTCTCCTTGACCTGGGCGACGGTGTGCACCCGGCCGACCGGGCTCGGGTCCCAGTTCATCCACTGGTCCGACCGGGTCCAGTTGAGCGGCAGCCCCTTGTTCGCCGGGTGCTGGCGGTCGACCAGGTCGACCACCGCCTCCTGCACCGTCTCCTCCGGCGCCGGTCCGGCGTTCGGGCCGACCAGCCAGAGCTCGGCGAGCTGGATCAGCGGCTCACCGCTGTTGGCGGTGATGTCCAGCCGGTAGTACTCGTACGCCTGCGGATCGGCGATGCCGTACTGCTTGGTCTGGAACCGGCCCGAGAAGGTCTCCCCGGTCCGGCGGTCCAGATCGGTCCAGGTCTCGCCGTCGGCCGACCCCTGGAGGGTCCAGTCCCTCGGGTCGCGCCCGGTGAAGTCGTTCGCCGAGGTGAGCGCGTACTGGGCGATCACTTTCGGTTCGGCGAGCTTGGCGATCACCCAGCCGGTCGGGCTGCGGGTCAGCCACTTGGTCCCGGTCGCGCCGTCGATCAGGTTCTCGACGGTCTCGTTCGGTGGGTTGTTGCCGCTCGCGGTGACGCTCTCGATCGTCTCCGCGTTCGGCAGGCTCGCCGCCGGTCGGGTGCCGATCAGACCGGTGAACCACTCGGAGTGCGGCTGCGCGCGGGCGGCGTCGTGGACGCCGACGAAGCCGCCACCGCCCTTGACGTACGCCTGGAACGCGGCCTCCTGCGCGTCGTCCAGGGTCACCCCGTTGGCGGAGAGGAAGACGACGCTGCGGTAGCGGTCGAGGTTGTCGGGGGTGAAGACCGCCGGGTCGTCGGAGGCGTGCACGGTGAAGCCGTGCTCGTTGCCGAGCTTCCGGATGCTGCTGACGGCCCTGGCGACCGGGTCCTGCTGGGACGCGGCGGGCCCGTGGAAGACCAGTACCCGCACCGCACCGCCGCCCCAGGCCGGCGCGACTCCGCCGGTGCTCTCGTCCGGTGCCGCAGCGGCCGGCACGCTCAGCAGACCGAGGGCGAGCACCGCGCCCGAGGCGAGCGCGATCACGCGGCGCAGCGCTGCGGCGCCGCGGCGCCGCAGCCGGAGGATCGGTGGGACGGTCTCGGGGGACGGGCGGTCGACGGGGTCGGGGCGGTGCCGACCGACCCATCGGGCTGGCCGGAAATGGCGTCGGTGAGCCACTTCTCCTCCTCCAGAGGGGGTACGAAGAGTCCTTCGGGCGATGGGTGTGCTCGGGTGGTGGTGCGAAGGGGTGCCGGTCATCGGTGGTTCCCGTGACCGCCGGGGTACGGCGGCATCTGCCCGTTCTCGTCGAGGACGTGCAGCATCGTCGACATGCCGAGGTCGGAGTGGAACTGCATGTGGCAGTGCAGCATCCAGTGCCCCGGGCCCACGGAGTCGCCCGCGACGATCTGCACACCGAAACTGTCACCCGGGCCGAGGGTCTTGTTGTCGATGATCGGGATCGAGTCGGCGAGCGCCTTGCCGCCGGTGACCAGGCCGGTCCGGGTGTCCGCCCAGGAGTGCCCGTGCACGTGGAAGGTGTGCATGTCGTCGCCGATGCCGATCACGATGAACTCGACCCGTTCGCCGAGCCTGGCGACCAGGCAGGTCGGGCCGGGCTGCGGGTTCACCGGGTCACAGGTGTCCGCCTCCGAACTCCGCCGCAGGTTGATGGTCTGCCGGTCGCCGAAAACCGTCACGTAGGTCCGGTCCGGCCTCGGGTCGCCCTGCCGGCGTACCACGAGACCGCCGAAGAGCCCGGAGCGGAGGCCCTGGGTGCCGTGCGGGCCGCCCACCACGTGGTCGTGGTACCACCAGTAGCCGGCGGTCCCCTGCGAACTCCCGCTGGGCGGCTTGGCGAACCAGGTGTACGTCCGCGACCCGCCCGGCGGCACGAAGGAGTTGCTGTGCACCGTGCCGTCCGACGTCTGGGTGTACTTGACGCCGTGCACGTGCAGCGAGACCCCGATCGGATGCTCCGGATCGGTGCGCAGCTGCTCCAGGGTCGCGGCGGGCACCTGGTTGTGCAGGGTGATCGCCAGGCATTCCCCCTCGATCATCTCCATCGTCGGCCCGGGATAGGAGGCCGTCTGCGGGGTGAGTCCGTAGCCGAGCCGGATCTGGTTGGTGACCGGATCCTTGGGCAGCTCGACCGCGTACAACTGGAGTCGGCGGTCCGGGGTGACGCAGCCTGCCGGCCGATCCGCCGCCACCGCGGCGGCCTCGAACGCCGGCTCCGCCGGCGGTCCGGCCGGCCCGCCTCCGGTGCCACCGCCGGCCAGGACCAGCCCACCAGCGCCGGCGAGCGTCACCACCATGACGGCCGCCACCAGCAGGGCCCGGCCGGCACCGGTGTCGAGCAGCCGGTCCGGCACCCCCCGGCGGGACTCCGGCCCGCCGGGGGGTGGCGAGAGCACGATCTCGCCGATGTCCTTCGTTTCCTTCTCCAACGTGGTATCCAATCGCTCGGCCGGCCCGGGTGGGGCTGGTGGGCGGTGATCGGCGTGCGGGTCCGACATCACGGGGTCAGCGGGGCGATGCGGACGTTGCGGAAGCTGACGATGTCGCCGGTACCGTGGTTCTGCAGGCCGACGTAGCCGGTCGCGTGCTGCCGGCCGGCGCCGCCCGGATCGTCCGCCCGGGGCGGGTCGAAGACGGCGTCGGGGACGTTGACGTACTGGTTGATCAGCTCGCCGTTGCGGAACACCGAGTAGTGCTGGCCGACGACCCGGATCTCGTAGTCGTTCCAGGTGCCCTTGGGGGCGACCCGCGCACCGTCGAGGTCGACCCGGTCGAAGCCGTACACCGACCCGCTCTTGTACTGGTCGCCGTCGGCCCGGTCGAGGATCTGCAACTCGTGGCCGTACTTGATCGCGACCCACTCGGGGCGGGACTCCTGCGGGTGCTGGTGCACCTGCGGGAAGCGGACGAAGACCCCGCTGTTGGCCCGCCCGTCACCCGGGGCGTCGTCACGCCACTGGAGCTTCAGCGAGAAGTCGCCGTAGCTGCGGACGGGGAACCAGAGCATGCCGAGGCCGTCGACGGCCCGGCTGGTGATCGAGCCGTCGGCGTTGCGCCGGAAGCCGCCGGCACCGACCTGTTCCCAGAGCTTGAAGGAGGCGGCGGAGCGGTCCAGCAGCGGCTGGTAGCCCTGCTTCGCCTCGGATTTGCCGATGCCGGAGTCGCGGGCCGCGCGTACCAGGGCGTTCTGCTCCTTCAGCAGGATCAGGCCACGGTGGTGCAGGTGCTCGGCGACCGCTCGGACGTGGTCGACGAACGAGCCGTGGTCGGGCCAGTCCCGCTCGTCTTCGATCAGGTCGTTGATCGAGCAGCCGCCGTCGGCCGGCTTGTTCGGCACGCCGCTGTGCGCGGTGCCGATCCAGACCGTCGGCCGGGTGTCGGCCACCCGGCAACTCGGGGCCGGCGGACCGCTCTCCACCACCGTGAAGGTGGCCGACGCGGTCCCCGACACGTTGCCGGCCCGGTCGGTGGCGCGGTAGCTGACCGTGTGCGCACCGGGCGTGTTGACCGTGAGCGGTCCGGTGTAGACGGTGTAGCCGCGCCCGTCGAGGGCGTACTCGACCCGGTAGACCCCGGAGCCGGTGTCGGCGGCGGTGAGCACCACGGTGGCGCTGCCGACATACGCCCAGCTGCCGTTCTGCTGGCCGGTGATCGCGGCACTGACGGTGGGTGCGGTGGTGTCCGGGTTGCCGGTCGAGGTGACCGTGAACGAGACCGAGCCGGGCGTCGAGGTGTTGCCGGCGACGTCGGTGGCCCGGTACGAGACGGTGTGCTGGCCGGGTTGGTTGACGGTGACCGGTGCGGTGTATTCGGCGTACGGCTGCCCGTCGAGGGAGTACTCGATCCGCTCCACCCCGGACCCGGTGTCGGTGGCCGAGACGGTGACCGTGGCGGCGCCGACGTAGGCGCCGTCGCCGTCCCGGTTGCCGGCCACCTCGGCGGTGGCGGTCGGGGCGGTGGTGTCCGGGTCGGTCCGCTCCACCACCTGGAACGTGACGGACTGCGCCGCCGAGGTGTTGCCGGCGACGTCGGTGGCCCGGTACGAGACGGTGTGCTGGCCGGGTTGGTTGACGGTGACCGGTGCGGTGTATTCGGCGTACGGCTGCCCGTCGAGGGAGTACTCGATCCGCTCCACCCCCGACTCGGTGTCGGTGGCCGAGACGGTGACCGTGGCGGCCCCGAGGTAGTCGCCCTGGTCGTCGCGGTCGCCGGTGACCCCGGCGGTCACGGTCGGCGCCGTGGTGTCCGGGTCGGTGCTGCCGGCGATCTCGAACGCCACGGACTCCGGCGTGGAGGTGTTGCCCGCGTTGTCGGTTGCCCGGTAGCTGACCGTGTGCTGGCCCGGCTGGTGCACCATCACCGGTGCGGTGTAGGCGGCGTAGGTCTGGCCGTCGAGGGAGTATTCGATGGTGTCGACGCCGGATTCGGTGTCGGTGGCGGTGAGGGTGACCGTCGCCATGTCGATGTAGGCGCCGTCGTCGTCTTGTTCGCCGGTGAGGGCGGCGGTGACGGTGGGTGCGGTGGTGTCGGGGTCTGTCGGGGGTACGACCTCGAAGGCGGTGGACTGTTCGGCGGAGGTGTTGCCGGCGACGTCGGTGGCCCGGTAGGTGACGGTGTGCTGCCCGGCGGTGCTGACCGTGACCGGTGCGGTGTAGGCGGCGTAGGCCTGGCCGTCGAGGGAGTATTCGATGGTGTCGACGCCGGATTCGGTGTCGGTGGCGGTGAGGGTGACCGTCGCCGTGCCGATGTAGGCGCCGTCGTCGTCTTGTTCGCCGGTGAGGGCGGCGGTGACGGTGGGTGCGGTGGTGTCGGGGTCTGTCGGGGGTACGACCTCGAAGGCGGTGGACTGTTCGGCGGAGGTGTTGCCGGCGACGTCGGTGGCCCGGTAGGTGACGGTGTGCTGCCCGGCGGCGTTCACCGTGACCGGGGCGGAGTAGGTGCCGTACGGGCCGCCGTCCAGCGAGTACTCGATCCGGCCGACGCCGGAACCGGTGTCGGTGGCGGAGAGGGTGACCGTGGCCGCGCCCACGTAGGCGCCGTCCTCGTCCTGCTCGCCGGTGACCGCCGCGGTCACCGTCGGCGGGGTGGTGTCCGCGCCGCCGTCACTGACCACGAGCAGGCCGTTCATCGTGCCGTGCCCGGGTATCGCGCAGAAGTAGCGGTAGGTGCCGGGGGTGAGCACCACGTCCACGGTCCACCGGCCCTGGTTGCTGTCGAACGGGTCGGCCAGGATGTTCACGTCGACGTCCTGGTTGTACTCCGGGTTTCCGGTGTCGAACGTGAGCGTGTGCTGCATGCCGCTGGTGTTGCCGGTCGCGACGCTGTTCTCGAAGACGAGGGTGGCCGGCCCGGCGACCGCCGTGGTGGGCGCGGAGACGTACGACTGGACGCTGTTGCCGGCGGTCCAGGTGAGCACCTGGGCCTGAAGCCGTTTCGCCGTCGATCCGAGACCGCCGGGTCCCATTGATCCGTTGTCGGGACGGGCGGCGGCCGGGGCGGCGATGAGCGCGGAGCCGGCGAGCAGCACGGCCACCGCCCCGAGGATCCTCATCGGTCGGTTGGCCCGGCTGCGGGTGAGCCGGGAGAGCAGCTTCGAACGCCTTGGCGGGCCAGACCGCGCAGGAAAAGCTGGCATGTCAAACAGACCTTTCGCGAGTCTTCGTGAACGTCGACGACCCATGGGTGCGCAGAATCGACGGATGGCACGGCGGCATACCGCAGGCCGGCCCCGAGCGCGCCAGGAGCCGGTGCTGCGGCTGCCAGCCGTCAGGCTGGCGGGTGGACGAATGTGTCTCGGTCAGGAAGACGGTGGACGGTGGGCGAGGTCGGGCCCGCGACGGCGGTGCTGCCGACCGTGTCGCCGAGCCGGCGGAAACCGACGTCGTTGCGGGCATGGCGCGGGGCGACCGCGCCGGGTCTGCGAGCACGCCAACCTGGAGAGTGGGCTTCCCCAGCCAAGCCGTGACTCTCAGACGACGAGCTGACCGCGCCGCCGGTCAGCTCGCTGAAACGGTTCGATGTTGCCCGACACTAACCGCCTTGGTGACGACGTGTCTAGATCTTTCGACGGGATCAGCGAGACTTTTGTACGCCGTGACAAAAGGATCGGGCGGCCGAACAAAGTCCCTATGTGTCGGTTCTGCCCTCCGGCATCGACGCCGGAGACCAGAGGCAGATTCCGAAAGACGGCAATCCGTCGATTCTGGACGGAGTGCGCTGAACTCGTGGAAGCGGATGAATCGTGGCCAGTGGACCGGTAGCCGGTGCCGGCGTGCCGCAGCGCGGCGTCCGGGTCGGCGGCCAGAGCACGGCGATGCCCTCGCCACGGTGGCGGTGCGCGGTGCCCCGATGTGCCGGAGCCGGTGCCGGTGCGTCACGTCCGCGGCGCTGCCGCGGATCCAGACGAACACCAGCGGCGGCGGCCGGTGGCAGGCAGGTACCGCACGAGTTCCCCGGGCACCTCGAGCATGGCACGACAGGCGATCACCTCAGCAGGGCGAAGGGCCAGATGATCGCTACGTGGTCGAGCCCCGGATCGTTCGCCGAAGCGGCGATCCGGGGCTTGGTGCCCGTGCGGGGTCAGCTGATCAGGGGCATGGGGACTTTCCGCCGTAGTTCAGTGGGCCCGACACGAAACCTATGAAATTCGGTGTGACCAGGTTCGACTGGTAGGGAACGTACCCCCTGTTCCAGCACGCGTACTGCGTCGTGGCCCGAAGTTCGGTGTGGATATGGGGGCCAGTCCAGCAGGAAGCCCCGCCGGGGCCAGGGCCACCCCCGTTCCCATTGGCGAGGTTGGCCATGTTGCCGAGGTATGTTCCCCAGCGGCCAACCCACTGCCCCACATACAAAGAGGGGTTGCGGTCCAGGTGTGCGTATGTGACCTGCCCGTACGACGCGCCATTGTAGAAAATCTGTACTGTGACCAGGTCGCCACCCCCGCCAAGCCGGCAAGCGCTGTCATCGATGATCTGGCTGACCTTGGTGGTGACGGCGGAGTCGTAGGCGGAGTTCGATGGTGCGACGTACAGATACGCCGGCTGCCCTGACGAGCCGTCAGGCGTGTACAGGTCCGTACACCAGTCGTTTGCCGGAGATGCCTTAGCCAGGCAGATGTGGCTCGACGGGCTCTCGCCCCATCTGGCGCTGACGGGCGATCCGACCCAGATGAGCGGTGACTGGTAGGCGCTGGCCGGCGCGGCGCCGAGCCCGCCCATGAGTGTCGTGAGAGCCAGCGCCAGGCCGACGGTGATCCGCCTTCTCGATTTCACGATTCCCCCTCTTGTCGACGATGCGTAGTATCTACGTGGCGATGCATCGACATTATGTGATCTCTGAGACCGCTTGGTGATCGATTGCATCCGCATGCTGGAGTGCAATGGATCGGAGTGTGACCTTGAGGGGTTCGGCTCACGTGCGTCGCTTGATTGGTTGGTCACTGCGGGCCAACCGGCTGAATGGCGATGCCGACAAGATTCTCAAGTCGGGTAAGGAATTCGCGCGCCTGTTCCGCCGAGATGGGGAACCGCCGCTGGCACCTTCACAGATAACCCGGTGGGAGAGGGGTGAGGTCGCGGTCACCCGGGCGACGATCCGCCGCTACGAACAGATGCTTGACTTGCGGCCAGATTCGTTGGTGAGTGTGTGTGATGCAATCCGACGTGCAGAGTCGGTTACGTTTCGTCCGCCCCGTTCGAAAGTTGACCACGATCGCCTGCACGATCTGCTCGACCTGGCGGTTGGCGGCGCGCCGATGTCGGGCCTACTGTGGATGGAATTCGCAGAGCATGTGGCCAATCGACCGGATCTGATGCTGCATCCTCGGGAACAGTGGCTGATAGTTGTCGGCCGTCTTCTCAACGAGCTTGTCGTCGCTGATCATGAAGAGTGGCTCCTTGAGGCAGGAGGCAATCAGTCAACTGCTGGAACACGAGACCGTAAGCAAGTACGCGGCAGCGCTCTGTGTCGAGCTCGTCTGCGACTCGCACTGTCCAGCCGTCCTGGAACCGATGTCGTTGTTGAGCGTAACCAACCGCCCTTTCGTCAATCGGTTCGTTCTTGAGCAGGTCACGAATCCTGATAATGAGATGACATTACGGGGCGCACTTCTGTCGGCAACTTACAAGTTGCAGCGGGGTCACTATGCGGCGAACGCGGCTAGGGTCATCGAGGCGGCCTCAGCACACTGGACGCACGAAGGCTGGAACCCCGACCGCCTCGCCCTGACCGCAAGGCGGCACTTACGCTACGGCGATTCTGCCCAAGTCGACGCAACAGTGGATCATATAGCGTTGATGGCCCAACTGTATCTAGGTTATGATGATCAAGATCGGATACTGAAGACAATCATTCGCGACGCGATATTCGGAATCGACGATGACCAACGTTTGTATTCCGCCAAATTTCTCGCTGCTACACCGTTTCAGGTTCCAGTCGGTCGAGCACTGATGTCGCTGATCGAGTCCGGCCTGCGTTGCCGCGATGAAACCCTTGCCGAGTTGGCCCTTCCGGTGCTGACCAGGCTTGGCGTCAGCGTTCATCGCGACGTGGTTCGTCAGATCATAACTAATCACGGCTACAGTCTATCGTTCCGGACGACGGCAGCGTGGTCGCTACCGCACTGTTCTGGTCGTTACCCTGAGCCCACCTGGAGAAGCCTGTTGGCGCCATACGTTGAAATCTGGCAACGGGGCGCCGCGCCGTCCGCCGCGCGCCTGATTCAAGGGATCGCATACGGTATCGGCACGGATGGACATACGGCGTTGGCCGTCGAAATCAGCCAAGATGCAGTAATGCCGAAACAAGCCCGGCGTACCGCGGCCTGGCTGCTTCGGGAAAGACCGTCGGTTGCCTGACGATAACTGGTCCCAGCTTGGAATTCAGAGCTGTCGGGTATCGGGTGCCGTGGGCGGGCAACCGCTCAAAGATCGCGGCGCTGGAACGATATTGCCGCAAGTCCGAGAGCGAGAGCGACCCAGAGCGCGGCCCAGCCGAGATAGGTCGGAGTGAGCCCCGCCTCGCTGAGGAAGGGGTGCCCCTTGAACGCCTCCTGGAACTGCATCAGCAGGCTCGGGTCCTGGAAGCTGTTCATGGCTCCCCGCCACAGGCCGTCGGTGGGAAGCAGCATCCGGGAGACGGTGCCGATCCGGGCGACGCTGTCGTTGCCGAGCGCCTCGCCGAACGCGCCGACCACGCCGCCGATCCAGGTGGCGCCGAAGAGTCCGACCGCGACGATGCCCGACGCCATGGGGGAGACGGCGGTGGAGAGCAGCAGCCCGAGAGTGAGCAGGACGCCCGCCTGCGCGGCGAGCAGCGCGAGGCCGGTGACCGGGTGCGGCGGCCAGTAGCCGGTGGTGAGCCAGACGATGAGGAGTTCGGCGAGTCCGGCCACGGCCACGAAGCCGCTGCCGAAGGTCACGAGGCCCAGCCACTTGCCGAGCAACACCGCCGAGCGGCGCACGGGGCGGGCCAGGACCGCCAGCGCGATCCCGGTCTCGGTCTCGCCGGCCAGGGTGGGGCCGGCCAGGAACGCGCTGCCGAGCGCGGCGGTCAGGCTCAGGCCGAACATCACCAGGTTGAGGACCATGGCGGCTGCCAACCGGGCCTCTCCGCTGGTGAGCCCACCGAACTCGGCGTCGATCCGGGAGAAGCCGTAGGCACTGATCCCGAGCAGCACCACGGTGAGCGCGGCGAGCGCGAGGAGTACCCGTCGCCGGGCGGCTTCCCGAATGGTGAGGGCGGCGACGGTGAAGACGGGGCGGACGGTCACTGGCGCTCCTCGGTAGAGCCGGCGCGAAGGATGTCGAGCAGCCGCTCCTCGAGGCTGATCCGTCCCGGCTCGACCGCGTGTACGCGAACTCCGAGGCCGACCAGGTCCGCCACGAGCTCGGGCACGGTGCTGCCGTCCTGCTCCGTGGGGAACGTGACGACGAAGGCGTCCCCGCTGCGGGTGAGCCGGCCGGCCGCGGCGAGCCGGGCTTCCGCCGCCGTGCCGACCCCGTCGAGGCGGAGCCGCAGCTCGTGCTGGCCGAGCAGTTCGGGCAGGGTGCCGGAGGCGGCGACCCGGCCCTTGTCCAGGATGACGACCCGGTCGCAGACCCGCTCGACCTCGCCGATGAGATGCGAGTTGAGCAGGACGGCGACCCCACGGGCCCGGAGGGTGAGCAGGATGTCGCGTACGTCGGCCCGGCCGACGGGATCGAGGGCGCTGGTCGGCTCGTCGAGGATGACGAGTTCGGGGTCGGCCACGAGCGCGACGGCGAGCCCGAGGCGCTGCTGCATGCCCTTGGAGAAGCCGCCCACCCGGTCACCGGCGCGGTCGGCGAGCCCGACCATGGCCAGGATCTCGCGGTGCTTCCCGGCCGGCACGCCTCGGCCGGCGAGCCGAACGTGCAGGGCCAGCACCTCGGCGGCGGAGAGCCACGGCTGATACCGGAACAGCTCCGGCAGGTAGCCGACGCGGGCGCGGGAGTGCGGATCGCGCCCCGGTCGCCCGAGCAGCAGCACCTCGCCGGCGTCCGGCCGGACGAGACCGAGCAGCATCTTGATCACTGAGGTCTTGCCGGCGCCGTTGGGCCCGAGCAGGCCCACCACCTCGCCACGTCCGACGGTGAGGGACACGTCGTCGACGGCCGTCCGCCGCCGGTACCGCTTGCGCAGACCCGAGCACCACACCGCCGGGGACGGCGGCAGGCCGGCAAGGAGCCGCTCCCCGGCGTCCGAGGAGGCGGCGTCCGAGGAGGCGGGGTCGGAAGAGGAGGCGGCGTCCGAAGAGGCGGCGTCCGAAGAGGCAGCGTGGGGAGAGGCAGCGTCGGGAGAGGCAGCGTCGGGAGAGGAGGCGGCGGCGGAGGCGGCGCCGACGCCGGATCCGGTGGCTGCGGCAGTTGAGCGGGCGGCGTCGGCGGAGACGGGGCCGGCGGGGGCAACACCGCCCCGGCGGGCGGGGGGACGCGCCGTCACCGGTCCCACCGCAGCCCTCGGGCGACCGACAGCACCTCGTCGGCACTCAGCGAGCCGGCCACCGCGTTGAGGATGCCGTCCTTCACCCAGAACACGGCCGCGAGTGTGCCGTCCCGGCTGGCGAGCACCGTGGCCGGCGCGCCGTGGACCTCGGCGGAAAAGGTCTTCTGCTTCTCGGACTTCACGATCAGCGGCAGGGTGGTGCCGTCGTCGCTGAAGCCGCGCAGTTGTGCCGCCACGTCCTCCGGCAGGCCGGGCAGGGAGAGCAGGTAGTCGCGGGCCGTGTCGAAGGGGATGCCCGAGGAGTAGACGGTGGGCGCGCCGGCGCGGCCAATGATCATGGCGGGCATGCCCTGGGACTGCGTCCAGATCGCGGCGAGACCCGGGCCGGCGGTCATCCGGAACTGGCTGCCGTCGAGGCCCGGCGGCGGTGTGGGCAGTGGCTTGCCGGCGGCCGCCGCGGTCTGCGCCGCCCTGGCGGTGGAGAACGTGAACGTCGCGTGGACCTGGTCGCCGACCTGGAACGCCGGCTCCCCGGTCACGCCGCGTGGCAGCCTCTCCACCCGGGGCACGGAGAGCCCGGTGGCCTTCTCCGCCGCGGCGGCGTCGCCGACCCGACGGAGGTTGGCGAACTCGGTGACCCTGGCCTCGCCGTAGGCAGAGAGATCGGGCAGCCGCAGCAGATCGGCCTGGCTGATCGTGACCGGTGCCACCCGCTCGGTCCGGAAGATCGGCAGCCAGTTGGCGGCAGCGGCGGCGGTGGCTCCGGCCAGGATCGCGACGGCGGCGATCCCGGCGATCACCGGCCTGCGCAGCGTCGCGCCCCACCGGGGGGTCCGAACGGCGACAGCCGGTCGACCGGGCCGGTCCACGACAACCGTCCGGGAGAGGCGGTGCCAGCCCTCCTCGACGTCGGCAGCGACCGCGACATCGAGTGCCGCACCGGCAAGCGCTGCGTCCCGGCGGGCGGCGGTGAGCCGGGAGAGGCACGTCGGGCAGCCCGCGACATGGTCGCGGTCGGCGTCGGCGACGCCGGCGGGCTCGTCCACGAGCCGACGCACGGTGCCGTCAGTCGGATGACGCATGACGGTTCAACTCCTTCCGAATAGCGGACTCGGCGCGGCGCAGGATGGTGCCCACGCTGCCCGGGGAGAGATCGAGTGCGGCCGCCACCTCGGCGTAGCTGAGGCCGCTGTGCCGCAGCACCAGGGCCACCGCCTGCCTGCGGGGCAACCGGGCCAGCGCCGCCCGCACCCGGCGGCGTTCGTCGAGGGTCACGACCACGTCGGCGACGTCGGGGCCGAGGGTGTCAGCGCCGCCGACGGCCTCCTCCCGCCAGGCACGACGCCGGCCGGAACGGAGCTGGTTCAGCGCGGTGTGCGCCGCGGCGATGCAGAGCCACCCCAGCGCGTTCTCCGCCGGCACGCGGGAGCGCCCGAAGGTCAGGAAGACCTCCTGTGCCACGTCCTCGGCCTGGTCGCGGGCACCGAGCACCCGGGCGGCAACCGCGACGACCCGTGGATATGCGGCGCGGAAGATCGGTTCGAGATCGGGACGTACGGCGCCGCGCCCCGGAGGAGTCGACACCGTATCCCCCCGTCCGGCTCGTCCGGCCCTCCGGCCGCCCTCACCGGGCGACGACGTCCCGGCCGCGACGGCGGTCGGTGCCGTCACACCGCGCCCGACGAGCTCCACCTCTTCCACCACATCATGGAGGCACCGCGGGCACCTCGGATGTGACACCGGCCGGCAAACTTTCCGGGTAGGTTCCCCGGCCGGCCGGGATCGGCCGGCCGGGGAGGGTAAGGATGCCCCTACTCCCGCGGCCCGATGTCCTCCGTCGGTGACGTGCGCAGCAGCCGGCCGACCGGGATCACCGTCGTGGTAAGCGCGAGCAGGGTGGCGCCGCCGAGCACGGCCACTCCGCCGAGGGGCGGGACGTAGGGGATCGGGCTGCCGGTCAGGGCGTTCACCACCGCGGCGAGGGTCAGCGCGGCGACGGCTCCGCCGATCGCGACCGCGACGCCGAGGAGTCCGGCCTGTTCGGCGTGGATCATGTTCTTGACCTGCTGACGGGTGACGCCGGCGAGCCGCAGCACGGCCAGTTCGCGGCGGCGCGCCAGGGCCGCGATGACCATGGTGTTCGCGGCCGCGAGGGCGGCGTAGCCGACCATGACGCCGATGAGCAGCTTGTTGAGCCATGCGCTGACGGCGAGGTCGCGGGCGAGCCGGCCGGTGAGGTCGTCGGTGCGGACGAGCGTGCTGGTCGGGTAGCGGGCCGCCAGTCCGGCCAGCGCGGTGTCGGCGTCCTCGCCGGGGGCGGTGCGGATCAGCACCTCGTCGTCGAGGTTCCGCGCGGTGTGGCCGGCGACGGCCTGCCGGTCGAGGATGATGTCGCCGAAGCCGAGCCCGCGCCGGTAGACGGCGGCGACCCGCAACCTCGTCGGGGTGCCGTCGCCGAGCCAGAGCTGGACCTCGTCGCCGACCTCCCAGCCCTGGGTCGAGGCGCGGATGCTGGAGACCGCCATGCTCGTGCCGGTCAGGTCGGCCAGGCTTCCCTCGGTCACCGCGAGGTCCGTCGTCGCGGCGGCGCCGGCCGGATCGATCGCCCGGGCATCGACCGTCTCGGCGCCGTCGAAGATCTCGACGATCACCGCGGTCCGGCGTACGCCGGTCGCGGCCTGCACGCCCGGGATGCGCCGGATCTCCTCGGCCGCGGTCGCCGGCAGCCCGGCCGGCGAGACAAGTGCCCGCTGGGCCAGCATGCCGTCGCGGCTCTGGGCGATCGTCCGCCGTTGCAGGTTGTCCTGCAGGAACCAGACCGAGCCGCCGAAGCCGACGGCGAGCACCAGCGCGGTCAGCACGGTGGCCATGCCCTGGGCGTTGGCCCGCAGGTTGGCCGAGGCGAGATAGCCGCTCGCGCCCCAGACGCGGCGGAGTACCGGGGCGAGCAGCCGCGCGGTGAACCGGTTGATCCACGGTGCGAGCAGTCCGACCGCGAGGACGAAGAGGTACAGCATGCCGATCGCACCGGCCAGTGCGGCCTGCCCGCCCGCACCGACGGCGAAGGCGCTGGAGGACGTCGCCCCGGCGAGCGCGACCAGGCCGGCGACCAGCCGGACCCGGCCGTTGCCGGCCGGCTCGACGGCGACCTCGGCGAGCGCCTCGGTGGGCCGGATGGCGGTTACCCGCCGGGCGGCGATCAGCGCCGAGAGGACCGCGACGAGCGTGGTGGCGAGCACCGCCGCGACGGCCGGGAGCACGCCGGTGGCCATCGGGAAGGTCTCCGGGACGAACCCCCGGGTGACGAGTTCCCCCTGCACCCAACGGCTGGCCACCGCACCGGCCAGTACGCCCGGCACTGCGGCGGCGCCGCTCACCAGCACCGCCTCGGCCATGATCATCGCACGTACCTGGCCGGGAGTCGCGGCGATGGCGCGCAGCAGGGCGAGATCGCGGCGGCGGTGCCGGACGGAGAGCCCGACGGTGCCGGCGACGACGAAGACGATCAGCATTCCGACGTAGCCGCCGAAGGCGGCGCCGGCCGTCACCAGCAGTCCCCGGGCCGCCGCGTCGGAGGGCTCCACCAGGCCGCGGTCCTCACCGGTGTACGTCTCGACCCCGGCGGCCCGGGCCAGCCGCCGCACGGCGGCCGAGACCTCGGCCCGGTCGGCACCGGTGGCCGTGACGACCCCGATCGCGTCCGCCCGACCCGGGTGCGGGGCGACCTCGGCGGCGTGGCCGTCGGTGAAGAAGACGGCGGCGGGCTGCCCGGAGCCGCCGGTCGGCCCGGTGCCGGCGGTCTGCTCGGCGACGCCGCTGATCCGGTACCGGCGGGTGTCGCCACCGACCAGCAGGTCGGCCTCCCCGCCCGGCCGCAGCGCACCGGCCGCCGCGAGGCGGGCGTCGACGACCGCCTCGCCGTCCGCGCGGGGCGGGGAGCCGGCGACGAGCCGGTACGGCGTCAGGGCGGCGCTGCTCCAGCCGTGCCCGTCGGTCGGCACGGACGCCGCCTCGAGCGGCACCACCGCGATCGAGGAGTCGGCGACGGCGGCGGCGACACCGGGCAGCTGGCGGATCTGTTCCGCCAGGGTCGCCGGGACGGTGCCGCCCTCGGGCAGCGGCAGCGTGGTCCTGGTCGTGTCGCCGTCGAAACTCTCGCTGGTGAGGGTGATGTCCCGGTTTGCGACGACCAGGTCGGCGGCGGCGTACCGCTGGGGCGTGGCCCGGAAGCGCAGCCCCGACTCGACCAGGGTGCCCATGCTCATCAGGATCATGACGCCGGTGGCCAGGGCGATAAGCGTGGCGGCGGCGCTGCCCGCGCGGTGGCGGAGCATGCGTGCGGCGAGCGTGGTCACGGCTCAGCCCGCCCGTCCGGCGCGCTGGCGGCGCCCCAGCGCGGCCAGGTGCTCGGCGATGCGGTCGGCACCGGGCTGCGGCACGTCGGCCACGATCCGGCCGTCCGCCAGGACCAGCACCCGATCGGCGTAGGAGGCGGCGCCCGGGTCGTGGGTGACCATGACGACGGTCTGCCCGTGCTCGTCCACCGCCGCCCGCAGCAGGGCCAGCACCTCCGCGGCGGTCTCGGTGTCGAGGGCTCCGGTCGGCTCGTCGGAGAAGATGACCTCGGGGCGCGTCGCGAGCGCGCGGGCGATCGCCACCCGCTGCTGCTGGCCGCCGGAGAGCTGCGCCGGCCGGTGCCGCAGCCGCTGGTCGAGCCCGACCCGCTCGACCACCTGGGTCAGCCAGCGCCGGTCGGGCCGCGCGCCGGAGAGCCGCAGCGGCAGCACGATGTTCTCCTCGACGGTGAGCGCGGCGACGAGGTTGAACGCCTGGAAGACAAAGCCGATCCGGTCGCGGCGCAGCTCGGTGAGCCGGCGCTCCGAGAGCCGGGACAGCTCGGTCTGACCGATCCAGACCCGGCCGGAGCTGGGTCGATCCAGTCCGGCGGCGGTCTGCAACAGGGTGCTCTTGCCGGAGCCGGACGGTCCCATCACGGCGGTGAAGGTGCCACGGTCGAAGGCCGCGTCGACGCCCGCCAGCGCCGTCACCGACTGTGCGCCGCTGCCGTAGGTGCGGGTGAGGCCCACGACGCGCACGGCAGCCGGTGCGGCGGCGCCTGCGAACGGGACGGCGCGGCCGGACCCGGCAGCGCCCGGGTCAGGGTAACCGGACATTGTCTGCCCTTCCGTGTTCTCGCTGGTTGGCGTCACACGGAAACGCTATGGCGGCGAGCGCGGCCCAGCTATGCAGCCTACGGGCCAGCCGGGGTACAGCAGGCACCACCTCCTCCGACGGGCCCGCTGCCGGCGCCGCCCGCGAGGGTGGCCCGCGCATGCCCGTCCAGTCATCACCGCTGGGTGTCGTCGAGATAGCGCAGGACGGCCGTGACCCGGCGGTCCGCGCGGTCGTCCGGCGGCAGGTCGAGCTTGGCGAAGATGTTGCGGATGTGCTTGTGCACGGCGCCCTCGGTGACGAAGAGCCGCTCGGCGATCGCACCGTTGCCGAGACCCTCGGCCATCAGCGCCAGCACGTCACGCTCCCGCGCGCTCAGCCGGCTCAGCGTGCTGTCGGGGCGGCTGCGCGACAGCAGCTGGCCGACGACCTCGGGATCCACGGCCGTGCCACCCCCGGTGACGCGGTGCAGCGCGGCAAGGAACTCGTCGACCCGGCCGACCCGTTCCTTCAGCAGGTAGCCCAGCCGGGCGGTGCCGCCGGCGAGCAGCTCGGTCGCGAAGGTCTGCTCGACGTATGCGGAGAGCACCAGCACGGCAAGCTCCGGCTGGCGGCGCCGGGCCTCGACTGCGGCGACGATCCCCTCGTCGGTGTGGGTCGGCGGCATCCGGACGTCGACGATGGCGACGTCCGGGGCGTGCGCGTCCACGGCCGCGAGAAACGCGTCCGGTGTCCCCGTGGTGGCGACCACGTCGAGCGACTCGGCCCGCAGCAACAGCGCCAGACCCTCCCGCAGCAGGGGGTCGTCCTCGGCGATCACGATCCGCACGGCAGCTCCACCTCTATCGTCGTCGGCCCACCGGACGGGCTGGTGAGCCGGAAGTACCCGTCGTACGCCTCGACCCGCCGGCGGATGCCGGTGATCCCGGAACCCTCGCGCTCCTCGGCGCCGCCGTGGCCGTCGTCCTCCACCCGCAGCAGCAGCCGCTCGCCGGCCCGGCGCACGCTGACGGTGGCACCGGCGGCGCCGCTGTGCCGGGTCACGTTGGTCAGCGCCTCGGCCACCACGAAGTAGGCGGTGGCCTCGATCGAGGCGGCGCACCGGCCGGGCACGTCCACGTCGACCCGGCACGGCACCCCGCAGTTGGCGGCCAGCCCACCGAGGGCGCCGGCGAGCCCGCGGTCGGCCAGCACCGGCGGAAGGATGCCACGTACGACGGTACGCAACTCGGCCAGCGCCTGCTCGGTGGCGTGCTGTGCCCGTTCGAGCACGTCGGCGGCGAAGACCGGGTCCCGGGCCAGCGCCCGCCGGGCGGCGCCGAGCAGCACGTTCACCGTGACCAGCCGGTTCTGGGTGCCGTCGTGCAGCGACCGTTCGATCCGGCGCAGCTCGACCGCGTGGGCGTCCAGCGCCGCCGCGCGGGTGGCGGTCAGCTCCGCCACCCGCAGCGACAGGTCGGTGTCGGCGGGTGGCGCCAGCAGGCGGCGCCCCGGCCACGCCTGTAGCCGCGCCATGGCCGGGCCGAGCCCGACGACGACGGCGAGCCACCCGACTCCGGTCAGACCGACCGCCAGCGCGTCGACCAGCCCGTCGATCCGCCAGAACACCACTCCGGGACCGCCGGCCTCCGGCGGCAGCAGCCAGAACCAGAGTGGGAAGCTCAGGCTCTGCACCGCGTACAGCGGCAGGCCGAGGCCGAGCAGTCCGGTGGCGAACCCGCCGGTGGCGTGCGCCACCAGCCAGCCCAGCTCGCGGCCTGCGGCGGGATCCCGTACCGCTGCCCGCAGCTCGGCCGGCAGCGGTGGCGGACCGATGATCTCCGGGCCCCAGCGGGACAGCCGGGCCCGCTCCCGGTCGGCGACCGCCCGCACCACGCGCAGGGCCGAGGGCACCAGCAGCACGCCGACGCCGGTGAGACAGGCCGCCCCGACCGCGACGACGTAGCTCAGCCCGGCCAGCGCCAGCAGGGCCGTGCCCAGCCCGCCGACCAGGTGCTCCAGCGCGTCGACCGAGAGCCGCGCGCGATCGGCGAGGTAGTGCCGGCCGGAACGCCCGCGCCGGTCGTGGGGCGCGTCGTCGGTCGTCATCTCACCGCCCGGCCAGACCGGATCGTCATCTCACCTCCCGGCCAGACCATAGGGCACCCGATCGGGTGCGGGCGAGATCACGGCCCAGAAGTACAGCCTGCTGTACCTCGATCGGCGTGCTGGCGGGATCGCCGCCGGCGGGCTGCGCTCCTAGCGTTGATCAGGTACCCGGACGACAGCGAAAGGAGTGATCATGGCCGACCCGTACCGGATCTCGTCGGGAACCGAGCCGACGCCGCCGGCAACCCACGCCGACAGTGGAGGGCTGCTGCGTCCACTGCTCTGGGTGGTGTTGATCGTCAGCGCGGTAGCCAACGGAGTCTCCTCGATCGTGGGTCTGCCCGTACTGGTGGGGGCCGCGTTCGGGCTCCTCACGCTCGCGTGCGCCGCCGCCCTGATCGTGCACCACTACCGGCACCGGCGGGGCTGACCACCCGCCCGCCCCGGCGCCGTGGTTCGCCTGCGACCCTCCCTTCCGGGGGGTGGGGAGGGTCGCAGGTTGCGGCGAATTTTCGAAAAGTTTCGGCGGTCCCCGCGCCATTGATCGTTGCGTGGCCTGCTCTGCTGAGCGGAAAGAGCAGGTCAAGTGACATATCCATAGACTTGGATTTAACGCAAACTTACCGTAGCCTCTGCCCATGGGCTTGGGAAATGCCCCCGAGCACAACAGGTCACGCCACACGCGGCAGGCGAACGTCTGCTCTGCGAAGAGTTGGCTCCGGGCACCACGTGTGGCAGTCGACCGCCGGCGGCAGGCAGCATGCCCGTCCGCGACCCCGGGCGGGACCAGCATGCGGCCTCGTTCGTGTCCATCCGCCGGCACGCCACCATCTCATGGAAGGAAGAGCCCTGGTGACCATCCGCTCAGGTCGCTCCAGGTTCCGGTCCACGGTCGTCGCGTTGGCGGTAGCGGCGCTCGCGGTCGGTGGAGCGGCAACCGTGGTATTCCAGACCACGACCCCCGCCCGGGCGGCCTCGCCCGTGGAGGACGAGGGTGCCGACTGTCCGGTGTCGGTGCCTGGTTCGTTGACGGCGAACTCGCGGCTGCCCGACCCGTTCCGGAGGTTGGACGGCACGCGCATCTCCAGCAAGGCCGACTGGCGGTGCCAACGGGCGCAGATCAGGGAACTGGTCGAACGCTACGTCTACGGCGACAAGCCGGCGAAGCCGTCGAGCGTCACGGGAACGGTGTCGAGCAGCAACATCACCGTGAACGTGTCGCACAACGGCAGGAGTTCGAGTTTCTCGGCGAGTGTGCAACTGCCCAGTGGCAGCGGCCCGTTCCCGGCCGTCGTGGTGTTGGGCGGGTTCGGCGCGGACACCGCGGCGATCCGTTCCGCCGGCGCGGCGGTGATCAGCTATGACCCGTACGTGGTGGGTCGGGAGGGCACGCCGCGTAACAACAAGCAGGGCGCGTTCTACAGCATCTACGGCAACACGAGCAGCACCGGGTTGCTGGCCGCCTGGTCGTGGGGGGTGAGCCGGATCATCGACGTGATCGAGTCCTCCGGCGGCAACGTCCTGCGTACCGACATCGGCGTCACCGGCTGTTCCCGGTTCGGTAAGGGCGCCTTCGCCGTGGGTGCGCTGGACCAGCGGATCGCGTTGACCATGCCGATCGAGTCCGGCAGCGCCGGTGTGCCGATCTTCCGGGGCATCCCGGGCGAGGGCGCGCAGAGCCTCAGCAGCGCCTACGGTGAGCAGCCGTGGCTCGGCGACGCGTTCGGCTCCTTCACCGGCAACCCCAACAACCTGCCGGTGGACACCCACGAGATCGTGGCCATGGTCGCCCCGCGCGGGCTGTTCATCATGGACAACCCGCACATCGCCAACCTCGGCCCCCGCTCGGCCAGCGTGGCGGCGCTGGGTGGCGCGGAGGTCTACAAGGCCCTCGGCGCGGGCGACAACATCACGTACTGGTCCGACGTCTCCGACGGCAGCCACTGCGCCAACCGCGCCGAGTGGCGAACCCCGCTGCAACAGCACATCCAGAAGTACCTCCTCAAGACCGGCAACGCCCCCGGCACCATCCGGATCGCCAGCAAGGCCGCCGGCAACCTCTCCCAGTGGCGGGACTGGCAGACACCGACCCTCACCGACGGCCCGAGCACCCCGCCGCCGACCGGCCAGCCCACCACCCCGCCGCCGACGGGCCAGCCCACCACCCCGCCGCCGACGGGCCAGCCCACCACCCCGCCGCCGACGGGCCAGCCGACGACTCCGCCGCCGACCACCCCGCCGGCTGGAGGTAGCTGCACCGCGTCGGTGACCCCGGGCACGGTCTGGGGTGACCGGTACAACACCTCGGTGACGGTCAGCGGCGCCAGCAGCTGGACGGTGGTGGTCGCGATCACCCCACCGCAGCGGGTCTCCACGACCTGGAGCGGCAGCTTCAGCTGGGACAGCAGCGGCAACGTCATGACGGTGCGCTCCAACGGCAGCAACACCTTCGGCTTCACCACGATGATGAACGGCAATTCCAGCGCACGACCACAGATCCGATCCTGCACCGCCGGATGACGACGGCACTCTGGATCCACCACCGGCCGTGCGTGGCGTCCCCGGGCGCCACGCACGGCCGGCGCTCCTGCCATTCCGTCCGGCAGCGCGGCCCCGACGGACTCCCGAACCGCGCCGGCCACCGGAGCCGTGCCCGGCGGCACCCCGGTCACCGAAGCGGGGAACCGGTTGGTGCGGGCGCCGCGCGCGGGGGCGCCGCGGGCCGCACGGGGATTTCCAGCACGGTTGCGGTGCCCTCCTCGGCGTCGACCAGGTGCTCCTCCAGGGTGGGGCCGGCGATGGTCAGCCCGCGCCGGTGCAGCACGTCGATGAGGTCCTGCCCGGCCCGGACCACGCCGGTTGCCGGCGGAACGACGGCCCGCACCACCGTGCGGGCGGGCAGGTCGAGCCGCTCGCCGTCCCGGCCGGTCGCCACCGCCGCCACGAAGCCGCCGGTGGGTGGTCCGCGCAGCCAGGTGAGCAGCGCCGCCTGCGGCTGCGCGCAGAGCGCGGCCAGCTCGGACGGGTGTGTCACCTCCAGGTAGCGCACGTGCAGGCGTCGCGCGGCGACCGTCGCCGCCTGGGGCAGCACCGACGTCGGTGTGGCGAGGCGGTCCTCGGCGGCGGCCAGCGCCGCGGCCTTCGCCGCGATGTCGCGGCGCAGGGTGGCCACCGTCTCGGCCAGCGCCTGCTGCAGGTGTGCGTCCGGCGCATCCAGGATGTCGGCGATCCGGCGCAGTGACAGGCCGAGGTGTTGCAGCCCTCGGATGCGTTCCAGCCGGGCGAGTTCGGCCACGCCGTACCAGCGGTAGCCGGTGGCGCGGTCCACCGCCGCGGGCGCCAGCAACCCGAGCCCGTCGTAGTGGCGCAGGGTCCGCTCGGACACTCCGGCCATCCGTGCCAGTTGCCCGATGCGCCACACGGCGTCCTCCTCGTGCTTGACCCTGCCGCTGCGTCAAGGATCTACCGTGCCCGCCATGATTCCCACTGACCGAGGGTGCGGCGCCCGGCTGACGGGCGTACTGCTGGTCATCTCGTTGCTGGCCATGCTCGCCGCCGTGGCCGTCGTCGTGCCCTCCGGGCTGACCCTGAATCCGGCCGACCCGGTCGCCGTGCTGGCCGCGGTACACGCGCGGGTCGAGCTGCACCTGATCGAGCTGGGTCTCGACGTGATCGGCTGGCTCGCCCTGCTCGCCGCCGGGCTCGTGGCGGCAGGCCGCCCCGGAACCGTCCCACACCTGACGACGCCGGCCGCCGGACTGCTCGCCGCCGCCGGCCTGGCGGGCCTGCTGCACGACGCCGGCAACCTGGCGGTGACCCAGTTGGCCGCCGATCCGGCAGACCCGGTGGCCGCCACGGTGGCCCGGGGAGTGCTGCTCACCGCCAAGTGGACCGTCAACCTGGCGGGGCTGCTCTGGGTCGCCGCCACCGCGGTGACCGCGCTCGCCGCCCCGCTGCCGGCCGGTCTTCGCCGTACCGGTGTGGTCGCCGCGCTCTCCGGTCTCGCCGCGGTCGCGCTGCCGTGGACGACCGGGCTCGGCGGCCCGTCGGCAACGCTGGAACAGCTCGGCTACGCCCTCCACCTGCCGGTCATGCTCTGGTACGGCGTGCTGGGCTGGCGGCTGTTCCGGAGGTCCGGGTGGGGTGGCACCGGCCCGGGTGGGGCGGCACCGAGCGCTCAGCCGGGCGCAGCCGGCCCGTCGCACCCGGCCCCCTCGACGCCGGGTAGCCGGTCGGCGAGGTTCGGCGGCAGGTGAAGGTTCGGTGGCAGCTGAAGGTTCGGGGGCAGGTCCCGCTCGGTGGCACCGGCCCGGCCCCGGACGCCGTCCCAGCACTCGGCGGCCGCCATCCGGGCCAGGGTGGGCAGCAGGTCGGTGGACCTGCGCAGCAGCCACCGGTTGCCCTGCGTGGCCATCCACCACAGTCGCTGGCCCAGCGTCGGCTCCGGGTTGGTGGCGGTCAGCCCTGGCAGCCGGGGCACCGGATGCCCGGCCTCGCGCAGAGCGGTCGCGAACCGGAAGGCGAGCAGCCGGTGACCACGCTCGCTGGGGTGCAGCCGGTCCACGCTCCAGTTGGTCCGGGCGTACAGGGCGTGGTCGGAGGAGCCGGCGAGGTCGACATGGATGGTGCCGTGGCTGGCGGCGATCTCGTCGAGGGCGTCGTTCAACGCCTCCATCCGGCGCCGCAGTGGCCGGGCGATCACCCCCGGCAGCCGGAACATCCGGCCCGGATCCGGCAGTCTGGCGGTCAGCACCGCGGCCCCGCAGCCGGTCAGCGCGCCGATCACGTCGGTGAGACCGCGGCCCAGGGCGTCCACGTCGAAGTCCCCGCGCAGCGTGTCGTTCATGCCCACCAGCACCGAGGCCAGGTGCGGGCGCAGCGTCAGGGCCTCCGGGAGCTGGTGGTCGGCCACGTCGGCGATCCGGGCGCCACTCACGGCGAGGTTGTGCAGCTCGACCGCGCCGCCGGCTCCGGCCCGGCCGTCGCCGAGCGCGTCGGCGAGGAGTACGGCCCAGCCCCGCCACCCCCCGGTGGGCAGCGGGTCTCCGAAGCCGGAGGTGACGGAGTCTCCGAGGGCGGCGAACCGGATCACCGTCCACCGCCGGGAACGATAGTGATCGGCACGATGTCACTCTGGCCGCCCTGCTGATGCGCAAGGTCACACCCTCGTGACCGGTCAGCGAAGAGCTGGCGACAACGGGTCGGTCGCGCAGCGATCGGGCCGCCGGGCGGACTTCGACGAGCTCAAGTAATGCTCAAGATCCGATTGACCCGATCCGTCGATGCGACGTATGCACATACGCTCACCGCATCCAGGCCGCAGAAAGAAGGAGGGGAGAATGCGACGCAGACGGCTGCGCATCGCGCTTCTCGCGCTACCCGCCCTGGTGGGGACCGTCCTGACGGCGACCACACCCGCGGGCGCGGTGCCCGCGGATCCCACGGCCACGGCCGGATCGCACCGATCCCACCTCGAGGATCGGGAGCCGGTCCGCCTGGTACGTATCCAACTCGCCGGTGCCGACATGCTGGACAGGGTGGCCGCCGCCGGTTTCGACCTCGGACACGGCCTGCGGCGCGTGCCGGCCGGCATCGAGGGCGAGGCGGTGGTCACCGCCGCACAGGTCGCCGAACTCCGGGCGATGGGCGTCCGGATCCTCGGCGACGCGGAGGGCTTCGCCTGGAGCGACGACGCCGACGGCGGCCTCGGCGCCAGCGGCGCGCGGACCGTGGCGCCGGGCCACGAGCCGACGGCGGGCCACGAGCCGACCGCGGGCCACGAGCAGACGGTACGGATCGTCCGGGCCGACTGGTTCACCACGAAGGGGCAGGGCTTCCTCTACGTCGAGGCACGGACCACCGAAGGGGCGCAGCCGGACCCGGTCGTCGGGATGCAGCTCGAGAACGACTCGGGCCGGGGCACCCCGTTCGGCTTCGCCCGGACGATGAGCCGGTTCGTCGACTCCGGGCAGTACATGTTCCACCGGAACCTCTTCAAGCTCGACACCCGCCCGAAGCAGATCCGGGTCACGAGCTCGACCGGGGGTGTCGCCACCGGCTCCGTCTCCGACTGGCTCGAGGATGCGCCGCCGCCGCTGACCGCGAATCCGCGCTACCGGTGGAACTTCGTCGACGGCTACCAGCACCCGCAGCAGCTCTACGGCCGCGCCGAGGAGATCGCCCGCGAGTATCCGGACATCGCCGAGATCGTCTACCTGCCGTACCGGACCAACGGCTACCAGCGCAAGGCGCAGGCCACGATCGGCGGTACCGGCGAGGCGGCGGTCGTGGTCAGCTCGGCGGCCTGGGGCCACGAGGGCGGCAACGACATCACCGTCGAGTTCGTGGAGCGGCCCGGCGCAGGGCTGCCGCTGCAGGTCGAGGTGGCGGGCAGCGCGGTGCGGGTACTCCTGGCCACGGACGCCTCCGGCGGCCTCGCGAGTACCGCCGCCGAGGTGGCGACGGCGCTGCGGACCGGGTCACAGGGGCTGATAGACCGGGCGCACCCGTACCGCGGCAACGCCGGCACCGGCGTCGTGGCGCCGACCGGCGGCCCGGTCGCGCTTACCGACTTCCTCGACCAGCTGCGCGCCGGTGCGCCCGAGGGCGAGGTGCCGCGCGGCCCGGCCACCATCCCGGTGCTGCGGATCGGCAAGCACCGGGACGGGCGGAAGCCGGGCGTCCTGATCCAGGCCCAGGACCACGCCCGGGAGTGGGTGCCGGCGACGACCACGCTGGAGACGGCGGAGCGGCTGGTGCACAACTACCGGACCGACCGGGAGACGAAGAGGATCGTCGACGACACCGACATCTTCCTCATCCTCTCCAACAACCCCGACGGGGCGAACTACAGCTTCTACAACTTCGCCTCGCAGCGCCGGAACATGACGAACCACTGCCCGGACGAGAACGCCGATCCGGGCCGGCGCGACTCCTGGGGCGTCGACCTGAACCGGAACTACCGGGTCGGCTCGGGTCACGACGGCTACGCGGGCGCGTCGACGAGCTGCGTCAGCAACACCTACCAGGGGCCGGAGAAGCTCTCCGAGCCCGAGGCGAAGAACATCATCTGGCTGGTCGAGCGTTACCGGAACATCAAGTTCATGATGTCGGTGCACTCCAACGGCGGCCAGCTCTTCTGGCAGCCCGGCGCCTACATCGCGGACGGCCGGATCACCACACCGCGCCCGCCCCTGGGCGACGAGGCGTTCTACTGGCAGTCGGCCGCCCGGATCCTGTCGCAGGTGAAGGCGTACCGGGAGACCGTCGTCACGCCGGAGAACGTCGGCGGCTCGTCGGACGTCCTCTACTCCTCCGCCGGGAACGTCCGCGAGGACCTGTACCACACGTACGGGATCTACTCCTTCGGCTGGGAGGTCGGTGGCTCGGTCTACAACCCGGCCACCGGCAACTGGCAGGGCGGCTCGTTCCAGCCGCCCTGGGTCGGGGACCCGCAGCTCGTCAGCGGCCACGCCGAGACGATGGAGTACGCCAACGGCATCATGGAGATGTTCCGGATCGCGGCGGAGTGGGGCAGGGACAGGAAGGACCCGACGTCCCGGCTCGTGCCCGGCGGCGGGAGATACCACCGTCCCGTCGACGTGCGCTTCGAGACCAGCGAGCCGGCCACCATCTACTACACCACGGACGGCAGCCGGCCGACGCTGGAGTCGCCGCGCTACCAGGCGACCGAGTTCCGTGAGCCGGGGGAGGTCTTCCACGTCACCCAGACCACGACGTTCAAGTGGTTCTCGGTCGACGCCGCCGGCAACATCGAGCGCGACTACGACCCGACCAGGCGGGACCGGCGCGACAGGTACCGCACGGCGACGATCACCATCCTCAGGAGGTGAGACCCGCCCGCTGACCATCGCCGGCGCCCGTGCGGTTCCGCCCGTACCGGCGCCGGCGATGGCGCGGCTCTCCCGCGGCGCTACGGGATGGTGACGCCGTAGGCGGCAAGGATCTCCAGGATCGGCTGGTAGTAGGTCGTCCCGCCGGTGGTGCAGTTGCCGCTGCCGCCGGAGAGGATGCCGAGGACGATGCCGGTGGAGGCCGAGTAGAGCGGCCCGCCGCTGTCGCCCGGTTCGGCGCAGATGTTGGTGCGGATCAGCCCGTGCACGGTGCCCCCCGCGTAGTTCACCGTCACGTTGAGGGCGGTGACCGTGCCGCAGTGCACCCCGGTGGTGGCACCGCTGCGGCAGACGGCCTGACCGACGTACGCGTTACCGGCGCCGCTGATCGGCAGCAGTTGCGGGTAGGTGTACACCGCGCTCGGGTGGCTGATCGTGCCGGTGTAGCGCACGATGCCGTAGTCGTTGCCGGGGAAGCTGCTGCCGGCGCCGGGACCGAGCAGGGTCGTCCGGGCGCTGTCGGCGTACCAGGTCGAGGCGGTGCGGGTGCAGTGGCCGGCGGTGACGAAGTAGTACGTGCCGCCGGCCCGCACGTTCGCGCCGAGCGAGCAGCGCCCGGTGGCGCCGTAGACGGCCTGCCCGCCCGCGATGAGCAGGCGCAGCCGGCCCGGCTCGCGCCGGAACACGGCCCCGGACCGGTCGGCGAGCGCACGCAGCACGCGGGCCTGGGCCTCGGTGACGGAATCGTCGGCGGTGAGGGTGATCCGGCCGGTCGCCGGGTCGGTGCCCCAGGTGGTGCCGGTGGTGCGCACCTCGGCCACGGTGCCGGGTGAGGAGGCGACACTGCCGGGCCGGTCCGCGCTGGCCGGGGTGGCCGGCAGCAGTACGGCGCAGGCGAGGACGACGAAGGGTACGAAGCGCATCCCGCAACTCCCGATCGCTGGTTGTCGATGGTAACTGCCAGGATCCGTCCTCTCCCTTCCGGATTCAAGCGCCGCCCCGAACTCGGACCTGGGCTCCGATGTGGGCCTCCGGTCGGTGGGTGTGGCTTCAGGACGGTGGGGGTGGCCTCAGGCCGGTGGGGGTGGCCTCAGGCAGGCCGGAAGCCACACCCACGCCGGTGCGCCGATGCTGCGGCCCTACCGCGCCAGGGTCTCTGCCACGGTCCTGAGCCGCGTCGCCGCGTGCGCGGCGAGGGGTTCGCCGTGACCGAAACAGGCGATCTCGACGTCGAGCCGCGCCTGGCGCTCGAAGGACGCGACCGCCGCGACCGGGTCGACGTTGAAGACACCGAGGACGATCTCCCCGTCCGGGGTCCGGGCGATCGTGTCGCCGGTGAAGAGCAGACGCTGTTCCGGCAGGTGAAAGGCGACGCTGCCCGGGGTATGGCCGGGCACGGCGATCGTGACGGCCGGCACCCCGGAACCGAGGTCGACCAGGTCCCCGTCCTCTAGCTCCCTGTCCACCCGTACGGGGGCGACCGGCTCGGTCGGCATGCCCGCGCGGATCCGCTCGTGCAGGAGACGTTCCCATTCGGCCAACCTGGGTGGTGGGCCGGCCGCCTCGCCCCGGATCACCGGTGCGTCGGCCCGGTGCGCGTGTACGACGACATCGCCCCAGCCGGCGATCTCGGCGGCCGAGCCGACGTGGTCCTCGTGGAAGTGTGTCAACAACAGGTGCCGGAGGTCCGACCGGCGGAAGCCGAGTCCGTCGATCGCCCCGCCGATCAGTGGGGCGGACCCGGGTACGCCGGTGTCGACGAGTGTGAGACCGGCCGGATCGGCCCACAGGTAGGCGTGGCCGACCGGAAAGCTCAGCATGTACAGCCGGGGAAGCAACTGGACGATCTCCATGCCGCCACGGTAGCGACGACGCCGGGCAGAACCGGGCGCCTACGCTGTGAGCGGATCCGCCGGCGGCGAACCACCGGTCATCGCCCGGTGTCCGGAGCAGAAGGTCGTGGCAGCCGGTCGTGCTTCGAGGTCTGTCCGGATACCGGGACGACGCGGAGCGGCGGTGACCCCGCTGCGTCGATCATGTGTTGCGCTCCGTGATCGACTCCGGTTGTGCCACACGCGACTCCGTTCCGCCGACAGGGACACTTTGCCCACGTCAATGAGATGTAGGGCGATCGCGGCGTCGGTCGGCCATTCCATGGACGTCACTCTGCGAATTTGCCAAGCATTTCCTGTGACAATTATCTCACTCGACAAGGCGTACGGAAGTGGTCATCATGCTTCGGTCCCCACGTGCGGACCGGCCTCCGGCGCCGGATGCGAGAGAGTCGTCACGGGACACTTTTTGGGTGACGCTGGTTCCGGGCGTCGTGTTTGCGCAGAGTGATCAACTACGGCTCGGGCGGCATTGTGGTCGGCCCGCATGCGTCACATTTCCGCACTTCATGGAAAGGTGGTCGGGTGCGGCGGAGCCCTATCTCGACCTACCAATGTAACGCTCCGCGATAATTGCGGAGCGCGCGAAGGTGTCGTACCGAAGATGCCGCTCGTTCGTTTGTTCGAAATGGAGTTCCGCCACATTGACACCCCGGGTTTGCTGGGTCACTCTATGGCACATGAGCTCCGACCATCAGCTGGGCCGGACGGTGAAAACGCCATGGTTTGGCGAGTCCCACGTGCGGGATCTGAGGTTTGACGAGTTCCTTTGTGGAATATGGGCAAGGGCGTGCGATGCGCTCGCACTGCCCTCGGAAGAAGCCGGGCGGACCGTCCAGGTGCTCCACGACCTGCTGCCGGGCTGGGCGGCGGAACGGGTCGGGGACGCGCCGCGTCACCCCTCGTTCGTCGCCGACGACGGGTTTCCGGCGGAGATGTCGCTCAACTGGTCGGGCGGGCAGCCCGAGCTGCGGGTGCTGGTCGACTGCCTGTCGGAGGCGGATGCCGTCCGGCCCGCCCTGGCCGCCATGTCACGCCGCTTCGACCAGGTCAGCGCGGTCTTCACGGACGCACCACTGTGGTATTCGCTGGCCTGGCGTCCGCCCCGACCGGTCGGCTACAAGGCATATTTCGGCCTGTACGGCTGGCCCGCCGAGCAGCGCTTCGCCGCGCTGGACCAGGCCATGGAGCGGCTCGGTATGGCGCGGGCATGGCGCGACGCCCGTCGGCGGGTAGGTGACGACGGCCGGCGCGACGTCGAGTTCCTCGGCCTGGACCTGGTCGACACGGCGGAGTCCCGGGCCAAGATCTACTATCGGAACCACGGAGCCGACATCCACGAACTGGACCGCATGGCGTCGGTGGCCGCGGAGCACGACACCGAAGACGCGCTGGCCGCGTACCGGACGCTGGCCGGAGCGCACACCGACGGGGGTAGCGAGGCGTTGACCTGTCTGGCCTTCCGGTCCGGTCTGGACCGCGCCGCCGAGTCCACGACCTACCTCCGGATGCCGAGCCTGGCCCCCTCGGACCAGGAGGCGGTGGAGCGCACCGCGGAGCTGCTGCGTCGTCAGGGCCTGGATCCCCGCCCGTGGTACGCGGTCGCCGCCGCCCTGGCACCGGGCGGCCTCGCCGGGAGCCGGGGCCTTGTCGAGCTGGTCAGCTACCGGGCCGCCCGGCGCCGTGGCGACGTCACCACCTACTTCCGCTTTCCCGTCTATCCGCAGTCCGCGCCCATCCCGGTCGCATCGGGCCGACCTGGCGCACCCGCAGAGAGGAGCCTCGCGTGACGACCAACCCGGACCTTCAGCGCGTCGCCGACTACAACACCGCGCGGCAGGAGGAGTACGAGTCCTCCCGCCTCATCCGCCTGCTGGCGGACGAGGCAACGCCGGACGCCACCAAGAAGGCCGTCCTGACCTACCTGCAGCCGTGGTCGAACGCCTTCCAGCGCATGATCAGCGCCCGTGTCGTGTTCGAGTCCGACCTCGCCCTGCGCACGATCGCCCTGGAGCACCAGCGGGAGGAGATCGGCCACGACGAGATCCTGGCCCGCACCCGGGCGGACGACCAGCGGGTGGTCTGGGACCCGGTCATCGAGGCGGGCGCGGCCTGGTTCGTCGACCAGTTCGCCACGCTGCCCGGGGTGCAGCGGGCGATCCTCGCACACCTGGCCCTGGAGGCCGGAAGCCTCTCCCTGAGCAAGGCCGGCGTCCGGGCCTTCCCCGACGACGCCTACTTCTCCCTGCACGACGAGGCCGACGTCGAGCACCTCGACATGGGCTACCAGATCCTGCGGCAGCGCACCGACTGGACCTCGGACGAGATCGTGGCCGTACTCGACCGGGCGTGGCAGGTCATCACCGTCGTCTCGGACCGCATCGCCGAGTGCGCCATCCGCGACACCGCCCCGTGAGCGCCGCCGTCGCGGGCGACCCGGTGGCTGCGGCACGGTCGGTTGCGGAGGAGGGCGCCCGCGCGTACCAGCGGGTCTTCACTGAACGCTTCGTCGCCGCGTACGCCCTGGGCAGCCTCGCACACGGCGGCTACGCTCCGGCGGTCAGCGACATCGACCTGGCTGTGCTCCTCACCGACGTCCGCGACGGCGACGCCGAGACCGTGGCGGAGACCGGCCGGATCCTGCGCGAGCGCGGTGAGCCGTACCGCAGGCTCTCCGTCTTCTGGGGTTCGGTGACCGCGCTGAGCCAGGGGCAGGACGACGGGCGGTTTCCCGCCATCGACCGACTCGACCTGGCCGAACACGGCCTGCTCCTGCTCGGCTCCGACGTGGCCGACCGGGTCGCGGTCCCCGACGCCGACGAGCTGCTCGTCGACGGGGCCTGGTTCGCCCTCACCGTGCTCGCCACCGACGAGGTCATCGCCGAGGTCCACCAACCCCGCCGCCTCCTGCACGACCCGGTGTGGTTCACCAAGGCCGTACTCTTCCCCGTCCGTTTCTTCTACAGCAGCGCCGTGACGATGGGACGCGCCGCCACCAACGGCGATGCGATCAGGTGGTATCTGGACCAACCCGGGGCCGTCGCGACCCCGCTGGTCCGGCTGGCCGCCGCGGTCAGGGCGGGAGCAGCGCTGCGCGAGGCGGAGGCCGCGCCGCTGCTGGCGGCCGGTCTCCGCCAGCTCTACCGGCGCTACGCGGAAGAGCAGGCGGAGCGGCTGCGTCACGCGGGGGCACCTGACGGCCTGGTCGCGGCCCTCACCCGCTGGCGCGGGCGGCTTGGCGACTGAGCACGGTCAACTGCTGACCGGCATCCGGGCCAGCGCGTGCCGGACCAGTCCGATCAGGACCCGCTTGCTGGACTCCCGGTCCCGGGCGTCGCACCAGAGGAGCGGAACGGCGTCGTCCAACTTCAGCGCGGAACGGATTTCCGCTTCGGTGTACAGGCACTCACCGAAGAATCGGTTCACGGCGGCGACGAAGGGAATCCCTCGCCGTTCGAAATAGTCGACGGCGGGGAAACTGGTGTCCAGGCGCCGGGTGTCGATCAGCACCACCGCGCCGACCGCACCCTGCGCGAGTTCGTCCCAGATAAACCAGAACCGGTCCTGCCCGGGTGTGCCGAACAAATAGAGCACCACGTCGGACGTGATGGTGATCCGTCCGAAGTCGAGCGCCACGGTCGTGCGCGTCTTCCCCTCGACGCCCGTAACGTCGTCGACTCCGACACTGGCCTGGGTCAGCAACTCCTCGGTGGTCAACGGTGGAATTTCGCTGACCGAGCCGACCAGAGTGGTCTTGCCCGTACCGAAGCCACCCGCCACGACGACCTTGACCGACTTGCGATCCACGTTCCAGTCCCTTGTCTATAGTCTCTCGAGACCAGCGAGAACCGTTTCCAGAAGCCGCCGATCCGCAATCTTCTGCTGCGCCGGAGCGCCGATGCGCACGTATCCCTGTTCGAGTAGCACGTCCACCATCACCTTCGTGATGGTGAGCGGCCGGTGCAGGTAGGCGCCGATCTCGGCGATCGATATCCAGCGTGCGCAGCGGTCGATGATCTCCCGGTATTCGAGTTCCAGCCGGCTCGGATCGACCGGTAGGGCGATGACCTGGGTGGCCAGGTCGAGATTGCTGTTGCGCGGGCTCGTGCGCCCGTTGACGAGGACGTACAGCGGTACTAGCCGCCCGGCCTGTGCCTCGTCGTCGCCGTCCCACACGTCATATGCCATAACCCCTGCCCTGCTGGCCATTGGCGGCCGACGCCGTCCGGCGCACCTCGGCGCCGAGGTGTTCACCGATCCGGGTCACGAGCCGGCTCATCTCGTACGCGACCGTACCCATGTCGACACTCTGCTCACAGAGTACGGCCAGCCGCGCATTCTGGCCGGCGGCGGCGACGAAGAGGGTCTGGCCGTCGTACTCGATGATGACCTGCTGGACCTGCCCGCTCTCGAACCGGCGCCCCATTCCGGCGGCGACACTGTGCAGCGAGGAGGCGCCGGCCGCAAGGAGTTCGGCGGCGTCCTGGGTCAGTGATGTGGATTTCTGGACGATCAGCCCGTCGGTCGACAGTACGACGGCGTAGACAACGTCGGGAACCTCTACTAGCTCGTCCAGCATCCAGGTGAGGTCATTCCCGGGGGTCGAATTGGTCACGCTTTGCCGCCTTGCTCGTCGCTGGTTGACTCTTCCGTGTTGTCGTTGCCATCTGTCTTGCCGGCGGCCCACGCCCGCTGGTACCGCGTGAACCGCTCCCGGGCCTCTTCGGGCGACCTCGTCGCCCCGGCCGCCGGTGAGGCGGTGCCCGTGGCGGGGTTCTTGTCCTCCCGCAGCTCCGGTGCGATGTGCTGTTGCGGTTGCCGGTTGGGCAGGGGTGGCCGGTCGATGGTCCCCGGCGGAGCCGCGGCGGCGTCGGCGCGGCGCGGCGGGGGCTGCGGTGTGCCGGCACTGCCGTTGGCCCGGCGCTCGCTGGTCATCTCGCCGACCCGGTCGGTCCGTCGTGTCTCGGCCGTACGGCGGCGTGGCTGGGACGACCCGTTCGTGACGGTGCCGACCGTACCGCCCGGGCCGTCGCCACCGTGACGCGGCATCCGGGCGCCGGCACCGGCACGGGCCGGAACCGCACCGGCCATCACCGGCAGATGGAGGTCGGGGTCCGTCCGGTCCGTCCCCGATCCGACCGGTCCGGTCGTGATCAGCCGCTCGGGCAGCAGCACGATGGCGAGCAGACCACCGTAGGCGGAGGTGCGGAGGCTGACCTGGATGCCGTCGCGCTTGGCGAGCTCGGCGACGACGTGCAGACCGACCTGCGCGCCGTCCTTCAGCGCTGCCACGTCCGGGGTGGGAGCCGTTGCCAGCAACTCGTTCGCGCTCTCCAGCGCCTCGGCGTTCATCCCCACGCCGCCGTCCTCGATCTCCACCGCGACGCCGTGCTTGACCTCGTTGCAGGTGACCCAGACCGTCGTCTTCGGCGGGGAGAAGACCAGCGCGTTGTCAAGCAACTCGGCCAGCAGGTGGATGGTGCCGGCGACGGCGCGGCCGGCCAGCGCCACGTCGGGCGCGCCGCGCAGCGTGATCCGCTGGTACTGCTGTGCCTCCGCGAACGCGGCCAGCAGCACCCGGCGTACCGGAACGGGGTTGTGGAACCGGCGCCCGATCTGGCCACCGGCGAGGATGACCAGGTTTTCCAGGAAGCGTCGGGTCTGGGTGAGCTGGTGGTTGATGTCGAAGAGCTCGGTCAGCAGCTTCTCGTCGCCGACCCGGTCCTGCAACTCCTCGATCACCTTCAGGCCGCGCTGCAAGGGGCGCTGCGGGCGGCGGGCCACACCCATCAGCATGGCGAGACCGGCGGCGCGGGTCTTCGCCTCGTCGACGGCCGCGGCGGCCGCCGCGCGCAGCGACCTGTTGATCACCTCGGCGACCTGGCCGATCTCGTCGCTGCCGTAGTCGCGGCTGGGCAACTCGACCGCGAGGTCGACCTTTTCCCGGCGCCGCAGCCGGGCCATCATCATCGGGAGCCGCTCGTCCACGACCGCGGCGGCTTCCTGGCCCAGCCGGCCCAACCGGACGGAGAGGGCCTGGTCCACCAGGATGCGGGACTGACGCAGTGCCCACAGGATCGCGGCGATGGCGACCGCCAGCGCGAGGAGACTGCCGAGCGACGCGGTCAACAGCTGGTTGTTACCGGTGCGCAGAGCCTCGGCCGACGCCCGGTCGGCCTGGATCACCGCCATGTCGATGAGCTCGTCGGAGACCTGCCTGGTGACCGTTTCCCACCGGGTCCGGTTGATCGGGAGGCCGCGGGGGATCCCGTCGTCCCAGGCACCCGCCCCAATCAGCGCGTTCTCCGCGGCGACGAGTTCCTTCCAGGGATCACCGGCCGTGATGGTCTCGTAGTGCGCGCGCGCCGCAGGTTCCAGGTGTGGCGCGACGTTGGTGAGGGCGGCACGGTAGGCACCGACCAGAGCCACGAACTCCAGGTGTCCCTGCTCGGTGAGTTTGCGCGAGCTGAAGGCGGTGTCGATCGTCGAGCCGGCCCGGGACATCTGGTCGCTGACCCGGAACGCGTCCGTCGCCGTGATGCCGCCGAGGCTCGCGGCGACGTCGGGCACGATCCGGGCCTGGGTGTCGAAGAGGTTGGTCGCGGTGGCCAGGATTCCATTGTAGAAATCGTAGACCCGCGAGCCGCCGGCCGTCCTCGAGTCGACCGTCGTACGCAGGTCGGGGAGCTGGTCGAGCTGGTCCGTCAACGCCTGCCAGCGGGTGGTGATGGACTGGGGGGCGTTCGACAGGGCCGGCTTCGCGGCGGTGCGCAACTCGGCCAGCCGCTGGTCCGTCTGCTCCCGCTGCGCGAGCAGCGGCTGGGGATCCCGGTTCGGCTGGGCCAGATAGGCCACACTCAGCCGGCGTTCCTGCTGGAGCGCGGCGAGCGCCGGAACCGCGGGAATCGAAACGTTGCGGACGCTGTTGGCGACCTCGCGATTGTAAAATCCTTGAAAAACAAGGTATCCGGAGGCCACGAGCCAGAGAGCGAGAGCGACGACACTGGGAATGAGCACGAGCCTGATGACGCGTCGCCTGATCGACTCTTGGCGACCACGCCGTCGGTTCGATGTCGACGGACGCTGCCTCTCCGGATCTGGTTGTGTGCTCGCGCTGTCGGCTTGCTTGTCCGCCAACTTGGATATCCAATCGTGGGCAGCCCAGAAAAAACCAGCGGCTAGACAAGGCTGGCCGCTACCGATGTGTGCGCAACCCTACCAATCTGTCCGGTCTCGCACTAGCCCGTCCGGTCGGAGTATGAAACAGCCGATCCTCCGCGTCCGTCGATATCCCGATGCCGCTCTGCTGAGGGGCGGCCCGAGACGTCCACGATGGACGCGTGCGACCGGTTGAGCTGCTTTTTCTTCCCGTACGGGCGGCATAGCACTGTGCGGAGGCACCGCAGGACCTCGGTCGTGATGTTCTCAGTCGGAGCTGCTGCGGTCTATGGCGGGATCCGGAATCCCAGCTGTCCGGGTCCGGGAGGCCGCCATCGCCGGATAGGAGGTTACACCCCGCCTCCCGCCCCCCGGGCACCCGGATCTACCCGCCAGGCTGTCGCCGCCGATGATCAGGCGCGAAGCCCAGTATTCACGTCGTCGCCACCGGATGGTCGGTGCCCGGCGATAGACACGCGGACGACAACGACGCCAAGGAGGAAGTATGTCCCCCAGTTCAAGGCGGACCCGCCGGTCGGCAATTCGGGCGGGTCTGCTCGCCGCCGCGGTCGCCGCCGCCGGCCTCCCCGCCGTCGCGGCGCCGGCCCTGGCGCACGGCGGCGGTCCGGCCGCGCCGCGCGGCGGCGCCGAGGTGCGGTTCGCCACGTTCAACGCCTCGCTCAACCGTGGCGCCGAGGGGGCGCTGCGTTCGGATCTGTCCCGGCCCGGCAACGCGCAGGCCGGCACGATCGCCGAGATCGTGCAGCGCAGCCGGCCGGACGTGCTGTTGATCAACGAGTTCGACTTCGACCCGGTGGCGGCGCGGCTGTTCCAGGAGAACTATCTCTCGGTCGGCCAGAACGGCGCCCGGCCGATCGGATATCCGTACCGGTTCATCGCGCCGAGCAACACCGGCATCGCCTCCGGTCACGACCTCAACAACGACGGCGCCGTGGTCACCGAGCCCGGTGCGCCCGGCTACGGCGACGACGCGCTCGGCTTCGGCGCCTTCCCCGGCCAGTACGGCATGGTCGTCTACTCCCGCCACCCGATCGACACCCGGCAGGTCCGGACCTTCCAGAAGTTCCGCTGGAAGGACATGCCGGGCGCGCTGCTGCCGGACGACCCGGCCACGCCGGCGCCGGCCGACTGGTATTCGCCCGAGGAACTGGCGACAGTTCGGCTGTCGTCGAAGAGCCACTGGGACCTGCCGGTGCGGATCGGGCGCCGGACGGTGCACTTCCTGGTCAGTCACCCGACGCCGCCGGTCTTCGACGGCGCGGAGGACCGCAACGGGCGGCGCAACTCCGACGAGATCCGGTTCTGGGCGGACTACGTGCGTCCCGGCAGCGGTCGATACATCTACGACGACCACGGCCGGCGCGGCGGGTTGCGACCGGGCGAGCAGTTCGTGATCGCCGGTGACCTCAACTCCGATCCGTACGACGGGGACAGCCTCCCCGGTGCGGCTCAGCAGCTGCTCGACCACCGCTGGATCGACAGCCGGTTCACGCCGTCCAGCGCCGGTGCCGCCGAGGCCAGCGCCCTGCAGGGTGAAGCCAACACCACGCACCGCAGCGCCCCGCGCCACGACACGGCGGACTTCGCCGACGTGCCGGGGCCGGGCAACCTGCGCGCCGACTACGTGCTGCCCTCCCGGGGGCTCGACGTGGCCGGCGGCGGCGTCTTCTGGCCGCCGGCGGGCGATCCGCTCTCGCGGCTCACCGGGACGTTCCCCTTCCCCAGCTCCGACCACCGGCTGGTCTGGCTCGACCTGCGCCTCCGGCGGTAGCGGCGCCGGCGCGGACGACGGATACGGGGCTGCTCGCGACCGGCGGGCAGCCCCGTCCCGTCTTCGCGCGAATCGCCTGCCGGGTCGTGTTTGCCCGGGGCGCGCAGGGGTAGGCGACACAAAATCGCCGGCGGGCCGGTCGACGGATGCGTCGGACCCGGCCCGCCTCGCCAGCCGGTCCGGCGACACCCGCCGACCACGTCCGCGCTGGTGGTTGTCGCGGCGAACATCGAATCGGCGAAAGGGAGCGCGACCGTGCGGGAGATAGTGGGGGAAAGCCTGGCCAAGCGGCTGGTCGAGTGGGGCGTCGACACGGTGTTCGGACTGCCGGGCGACGGCATCAACGGGCTGATGGAGGGCTTCCGCCGGCAACGGGAGAAGCTCCGGTTCGTCCTCGTGCACCACGAGGAGGCGGCGGCCTTCATGGCCGCCGGCTACGCCAAGGCCACCGGGCGGATCGGAGTCTGCGTGGCGACCTCCGGGCCCGGCGCCATCCACCTGCTCAACGGCCTCTACGACGCGAAGCTCGACCACGCGCCCGTGCTGGCCATCACCGGCATGCAGGAGACGGCGATGCTGGGCACGCACTACCAGCAGGAGGTGCACGTCGACCGGCTCTACTCGGACGTGGCCGACTACAACCTGATGGTGACCAACCCGCAGCAGATGCCGGCGGTCGTCGACCTCGCGATCCGCAACGCGCTGAGCAAGCGCACCGTGTCGCACCTGACCTTCCCGAACGACATCCAGGTGGCCGAGATCGACGAGGACCCATACCGGCACGTCGGTCCCGGTATGCCGCCGGTCAGCCTGCCGAACGTGGCGCTGCCGCCGCTGCCGCCCGAGGCGGAGCAGTTGCGCCGGGCGGCCGAGGTGCTGGGCGCCGCCCGCAAGCCGGCCATCCTGGTCGGGGTGGGCGCGCTGCACGCCCGGGACGAGGTGATCGCGCTCGCCGACCGGCTCGGCGCCCCGGTGGTCAAGACCCTGCCCGGCAAGGCCGTCGTGCCCGATGACCACCCGCTGACCACGGGTGGGCTCGGGCTGCTCGGCACCAGACCGAGCGAGGAACTGATGGAGGAGTGCGACACGCTACTGATGGTCGGCACCTCCTTCCCGTACGGGAAGTTCCTGCCGCAGGCGGGCAAGGTGCGGGTGGTCCAGATCGACGCCGACCCCTCGCTGCTCGGGCTCCGCCTGCCGGTCGAGGCGCCGGTCGCCGCGGACGCCAAGCTCGCCCTGCAGGGGCTGCTGCCGATGGTCTCCGCAGGTGACCGGAGCTTCCTGGAGAAGTACCAGCGGGCGATGGCGGACTGGCGGCAGAACATGACCGCGCTCCAGGACGCCGACCGGGACCCCATCGCCCCGCAGTACCTCGCCGGCTGCATCGACCGGTTCGCCGCCGACGACGCCATCCTCACCTGTGACTCCGGCACCATCGCCACCTGGGCGGCCCGGCACTGGACGATCCGCGGCGACCGCCAGTTCTATCTGTCGGGGAACCTGGCGACGATGGCACCCGGCCTGCCGTACGCGATCGCGATGCAGCACGCCTTTCCTGGGCGGCAGGTGATCGCCTTCGTCGGGGACGGCGGCTTCGCCATGCTGATGGCCGAGTTTCTCACCGCCGTGCGGCACGAGCTGCCGATCAAGGTCGTCATCAACAACAACAACTCCTACGGGCAGATCCTGTGGGAGCAGATCGTGCTCGGCTATCCGGAGTACGCGGTCCGGCACCGCGAACCGGAGGCCGACTTCTCCGCCTGGGCACGCGCCTGCGGGGCGTACGGGATGAAGGTCAAGGATCCCGGCGACGTGGCCGGCGTGCTCGAGGAGGCCCTGGCGCACCCGGGCCCGGCGCTGGTGGACTGCGACGTCAACCCGCACGAGCCGCCGATGCCCGGCAAGGTCAACTACGAGCAGGCCAAGCACTTCACGGAGGCGTTCCTGCGCGGGCAGCCGCACAAGGCCGCCACCCTCGCGACGGTAGCCCGCGACAAGATCAACCAGCTCCGCTCATGACCCGGACCCGACTACCCGACCCGGTGCGGGTGCGTGCGCCGGGAGACGTTCCCGAGGTCGACGCGGCGGCGTTGGAACGCGACCTGGCTGCCGAGGTCGACGGGGAGGTGCGCTTCGACGCCGGCTCGCGCGGGGCGTACTCGACGGACAGTTCGAACTACCGGCAGGTGCCGATCGGTGTGGTGCTGCCCCGCACCGTGGAGGCGGCCGTCGCCGCGGTGCGGGTCTGCCGGCGGCACGGTGCCCCGATCACCTCCCGGGGCGGTGGCACGAGCCTGGCCGGCCAGTCCACCAACACAGGAGTGATCATCGACTGGTCGAAGTACTGCCACCGGCTGGTGGCGGTCGACACCGACCGGCGTACCTGCGTGGTCGAGCCCGGCATCGTGCTGGACACCCTCAACGACGAGCTGAAGGAGACCGGCCTGGAGTTCGGGCCGGCGCCGGCCACCCACAACCACTGCACCCTGGGCGGCATGATCGGCAACAACTCCTGCGGGGCCACCGCCCAGCGCGCCGGCAAGGTGGTCGACAACGTCGTCGAGCTGGAGGTGCTGCTCTACGACGGCACCCGGATGTGGGTCGGCGCGACCTCCGACGAGGAGTACGCCCGGATCCAGACGGAGGGGGGTCGCAGGGCCGAGGTATACCGGCAGTTGCGTGCGCTCCGCGACGCGCAGGCGGCGGAGATCCGTACCCGCTATCCCGACATCCCGCGCCGGGTCTCCGGTTACAACCTCGACAGTCTCCTGCCGGAGCAGGGTTTCCACGTCGGTCGGGCCCTGGTCGGCAGCGAGGGCACCTGCGTCGTGGTGCTGCGCGCCCGGCTGAGGCTGGTGCCGGTCGTGCCGGCCCGTACCCTGGTGGTGCTGGCATATCCGGACATCGCCGTCGCCGCCGACGCCGTGCCGGAGATCCTGCCGCACCGGCCGATCGCCCTGGAGGGCATCGACCGGGCGCTGATCGGCTTCCAGCAGCGCAAGCACCTCAACCCGGATGCGCTGACGCTGCTGCCCGAAGGGGGCGCCTACCTGCTGGTGCAACTGGGCGGCGGCCGGCGGGAGGAGGCCACGGCGGCCGCCGACGGGCTGCTGCGGGCACTGGGCAAGCGGCGTGACGACCCCGGCGTGGGCTACTTCGACGACCCGGAGCAGCAGAAGCAGCTCTGGCTGATCCGGGAGTCCGGGCTCGGCGCCACCGCCCGGGTCCCAGGGCTGCCGGACACCTGGACCGGCTGGGAGGACTCCGCCGTCGCCCCGGCCCGGCTCGGCGAGTACCTGCGCGACCTGCGCGGGCTCCTCCGTGAGTACGGCTACGGGCAGGCGTCGCTCTACGGGCACTTCGGGCAGGGCTGCGTGCACACCCGGATCCCGTGCGACCTGGTCAACCCGGACGGGGTCCGGGACTACCGTTCCTTCCTGGAACGCGCCGCCGACCTGGTGACCCGGTACGGCGGATCGTTCTCCGGCGAGCACGGCGACGGGCAGGCCCGGGGCGAGCTGCTGCCGAAGATGTTCGGTGAGCGGCTGGTCGACGCCTTCGCCCAGTTCAAGGGGATTTTCGATCCGGACGACCGGATGAACCCGGGCAAGGTCTCTGCGCCCGACCCGCTCGACAGCCACCTGCGGCTCGGTGTCGACTACGACCACGGCGACGTGGCCACCCACTTCGGCTATCCGCACGACTCGGGCAGCTTCAGCCGGGCCGTGCTGCGCTGCGTCGGGGTGGGCAAGTGCCGCCGGGAGGGCGGCGGGGTGATGTGTCCCTCCTACATGGTCACCAGGGAGGAGGAGCACTCCACCCGCGGCCGGGCCAGGCTGCTCTTCGAGATGCTCGACGGCACCGCCCGGGGCGGGCCGATCGCCGACGGCTGGCGCTCCGACGCGGTCCTGGACGCGCTCGACCTCTGCCTGGCCTGCAAGGGGTGCAAGGCCGACTGCCCGGTCAACGTCGACATGGCGACCTACAAGGCGGAGTTCCTGGCGCAGCACTACGCCGGGCGGCTGCGCCCCCGGGCCCACTACTCGATGGGCTGGCTGCCGCTGGCCGCCGCGCTGGTGGCCCGGACCTCACCCCGGCTGGTGAACGCGTTCGCCCGGGCGCCGGGGCTGGGCTGGCTGGCCAAGAAGGCCGCCGGGGTCGACCCGCGCCGGCAGGTGCCGCTCTTCGCGCCGACGAGCTTCCAGCAGTGGTTCGCCGGCCGCACCCCGGGCGGCACCGGCGAGCGCGGCGAGGTGGTGCTCTGGCCGGACACCTTCACCAACCATCTGGAGCCGGGCGTCGCGCGGGCCGCGGTGGAGGTGCTGGAGCAGGCCGGCTGGCGCGTACGGGTGCCGGAACGTCCGGTCTGCTGCGGCCTGACCTGGATCTCCACCGGCCAGCTCGACGTGGCCAAGCGGGTGCTCATGCGTACCGTCGAGACCCTCCGACCGCACCTGCGGGCCGGCACTCTGGTGCTCGGCCTCGAACCCAGCTGCACGGCGGTGTTCCGCGCCGACGCCGAGGAGCTCTTTCCGCACGACCCGGACGTCGAACGGCTGCGCCGGCAGACCGTCACCCTCGCCGAGCTGCTCGGCACGCACAGCCCCGGCTGGAAGGCACCCCGGCTGGCCCGGACCGCACACGTGCAGCGGCACTGTCACCAGCACGCGGTTCTGGGCTTCGACGCCGACGCCGCGCTGCTCGCCGGTGCCGGCGTCGACGTCGACGTGCTGGACTCCGGGTGCTGCGGGCTCGCCGGCAACTTCGGCTTCGAGCAGGGACACTACGAGGTCTCGACGGACTGTGCCGAGCGGGTCCTGCTGCCCGCCGTACGTGACGCCGGCCGGGCGGACGTCGTGCTGGCCGACGGGTTCAGTTGCCGTACCCAGATCGCCCAGGGCGATGCAAACGGGCGGGGCGCCGTACACCTGGCCGAACTGCTGCGCGCCGCGCTGCGCGGCGACGACGGCCGGGAGGAGCCCGAGCGGTGCTGGGCCGACCGGCCGGAGCAGCCGTCCCGGGCGGCGCGGGTGGCGGCGACCGCGGGTGCGGCCGGCGGTCTCGTCGCCACGGCGCTGGGCGTGGCGGTCTGGGCCGGCCGGCGGATGCGGCGGTGAGCGCTTGGGCGCCGCGCCGTCGCACGGACATCCTGTCCGGACAGGTGCCGGCGGCGGGCGGGACCGCGCAGCGGTGGCGGGTGATGTGAGGGTGCTGCCGCACGGTTCACAGTCGGGCGGCGGGCATGGTCCGGAGTCGGGCGGCGGGCATGGTCCGGAGCCGGGCGGCGGGCGGCGGGACGCGGGCGGCCGGCGGCACGGCGACGACGGGCACGGCGGCCTCACGCGGTCGCTGCGACACCGGGTGCGGTCCGGCGGGCGGGTCACGGTCCAGCTTGGCGACCGGGCGGTACGCCGGTCGCTCCGGCACCGGATCCACGGTCTCGCCGCCGAGGCCAGCTTCTGGACCATGCTCTCGATGCCGCCGCTGCTGCTCGCCCTGCTCGGACTGATCGGCCAGCTTGAGGGTCTGCTCGGACCCGGCACCACCGAGCAGGTCGCGACCGCGATCCTGCGCTGGGCGGGCGGCGTCTTCACCGACCAGACGATGGATACGGTGATCAGACCGCTGGTGGAGAGCACGCTCCGGGAGGGGGACTCCGGCGTCGTCTCCGTGGGGTTGATCCTCGCGCTCTGGAGCGGTTCGGCGGCGCTGAGCAACTACGTCACCGCCATCACCCTGGCGTACGGGATGGACGGTCTGCGCAGCTTCTGGCGTACCCGGCTGCTGAGCCTGGCCCTGTATCTGGCCGCGCTGGTGATCGGGGTGATCCTGCTGCCGCTGCTCGTGCTCGGGCCCGAGCTGCTGGAGCGGCTGCTGGCCCGGCTGCCCGGTCCGGATCTGGGCTGGCTCGTCCCGGTGGCGTACTGGCCGGTGGTCCTGGCGCTGTCGATCGCCGCGCTCACCTCGCTCTACCACGTCGCGGTGCCGACCCGGACCCGCTGGCGCAGGGACCTGCCGGGAGCCGTCCTCGCGTTGCTGATCTGGGTGGCGGGCAGCGCGGCGCTGCGCGGCTACCTCGCGTCGAGCCTGCGCACCGACACCGGCCCGGCCTCGGCGCCAATCGCGGTTCTGATCTTCTTCTTCGTCACGGCCCTGGCGGTGCTGATCGGGGCGGAGGTCAACGCGGCGATCGACGCCCGCTGGCCCGACCGGTCCACCCAGGAGGGCCGCCGGGACGCCCGCGACCGCCGCCGCGACGCCCGTGAGCGGCACCGGGAGCCGGAGACCGCCGAGGACGAGCCGGAAGCCGCAGCAGACGAGCCGGAAGCCGCAGCAGACGGGCCGAAAGCCGCAGGAGACACGAGAGAATGACCGCAGAGCACTGGCCGTTACCGCTCTCCGCGCTCGCGCTGGCCGGCGCCCTCGTCGCGATCGTGCTGATCGGACGCCCGCTGGCCAGGACCGCAGACGAACTCGCCGACCGCACCGGGCTCGGCGAGGCGGTCGCGGGTGGACTGCTGCTCGGAGCCGTGACATCGCTGCCCGGCATCGGGACCATCGTGACCGGCGGCCTGCGCGGCGATGCCGAGTTCACCCTGGCGAACCCGATCGGCGGCATAGCGGTGCAGTCCGTCTGGCTGGCCATAGCCGACCTGCTCTACCGGCGGGCGAACCTGGAACACGCGGCGGCCTCGCTGGAGAACATCATGCAGGCGCTGGTGATGATCGCCCTGCTGAGCCTGCCGGTGATCGCGTACGCCACGCCCGACCTGCGACTGCTCTGGGTCCATCCCGCCAGCCTGCTGATCCCGCTCTTCTACGGCTACGGTCTGGTGCTGATCCGGCGCCTGCGACGTGAACCGATGTGGCAGGCCAAGAAGACGGCCGACACGCGGCAGGACTCGCCCGACACCACGGTGCGGACCCGGACACCGGTGCTGTGGTGGCGGCTGGCGGGGCTCGCCGTCGTGGTGGCGGCCACCGGCTACGTGATCGGCGAGGCGGGGCTGGGCATCGTCGCCGGAACGGGCCTGCCGAGCGGGCTCGTCGGGTTCACCCTGACCACCATCGTGACCTCCGCGCCGGAACTGATCACGCTGCTGGCAGCCGTGCGCATCGGCGCCATCACGCTCGGCGTGGGAAACATCCTCGGCGGCAACATCTTCGATTCCCTCATGCTCCCACTGGCTGACGCCGCCTACCGGCCCGGGCCGATCTACGCCGCCGCCGGGCCGGCCGGCCTGCTGCTCACCGGTGCCACCCTGCTGATCACGGCGACGCTCTGCGCCGGTTTGATCCTCCGGGAACGCCGTGGGGTCGGCTTCGAGGGCGTGGCGATCCCCGCCATCTACGCGGCGGCGGTCGCCCTGCTCTTCACCCTCGGCTGAAGCCGGGCGGCGGGCAGGAACCGGACCCTCCATGGTGGATGCCGCGCCGGGCCGTCGGCGTGCGGGTGCGGCGGTGACCGACCGGGTGGCCGTGCTGGCAGGGCTGGCGCTGACCGCCGCGACGGCTCCCTCTACGGTAAGGGGGAGGGCGGGAGCTCGGGCGGCTGCTGCTCGGCCCTGGGCGAGCGGATCACCGACGCCGTGGGCTCGTCGGCGACGAGTACGTCGGCCCGGTAGACGCCCTCCCGGTAGGCCACCCGGCCGATGGCCTGGGCCACGGCCGGCGCCGTCAGGAGTTGGAACGCCGCGACCAGCAGCAGTGCTGCGGCGGCCACCCCGCCGACCTGCGCCGCGGCGCCGCAGAGCAGCAGCAGGAGGCCGGCGGTCTGTGCCTTGGCCGCCGCGTGGAGGCGGGTCAGCAGGTCGGGGAACGCCACCAGGCCGACCGCACCGAGCAGGCACAGCACCGCACCTGCGGGCAGCAGGACGGCGGAAGCCCAGTCGGCGGGACTCATCGGGCGTCCTGCCCCACGAACCGTACCGCCAGCAGCGTGCCGGTGAAGCCGAGCAGGCTGACCACCAGCAGCACGGCGAGTGCCTCGACCGAGCCACGGCGGGCCGCGTCGACCGCGAGGCCACCCGCCAGCAGCACGGAGAGCACGTCCGCGGCGAGTATCCGGTCCAGCGCCGAGGGACCGCGCAGCAGCCGTACCGTCACCAGCAGGGCCGCTGTGGCCAGCAGTGCGAGGGTGATCGTGAAGATCACGGTCATCGGTCAGCCTCCTCGTTGCCGTGCCGGCGGAGCAGTCCCCGGTCCTCGGCCGTGCCGAACGCCCGGACCAGCCGGTCCTCGGTCGCCCAAACCTGGTCACGCACCCGGGCTCCGGCCGCGTCCGGGGCGCTGTCGTGCCGCACCGGCACGGAGTGCACGTGCAGCAGTGACTCGTGGCGGTTGGCGTAGAGCACGACCGTCCCGGGCTGGGCGCTGACCGCCACGGCCACCATGGTCAGCACCCGGTTGGAGGTGGAGCGGAGCGGCACCACCACGGCGGCGCCGCGCAGCCGGCGCGGCCCGGTCACCGCCCACCAGCTCAGCACGGCGGCGCCGGCCGCGATGCCGCCGAGCGCGTGCAGCACCGCCCCCAGCGCTTCCGGGGACAGCCGGGACCGTTCGGACCGTCCGGGCAGCCGCGCCAGCCAGAGCACGAGCAGGGCGACCACCACCCCGCTGAGCACCGCGGCGAGGGTGATCCGCTGCCACAGCAGCACCCACACCGCGATCAGGAAGAGCCCTTCGGGTAGCCGTGAGCCCAGCCGGCCGGTCACGGCGCGACTCCCGTCCCGAGGGTCGCCGCCCGGTAGGCGGTCGGGTCGAGCAGATCGGCCGCGGCCCGGCCGGCGATCTCGGAGAGCGGGCCGGCGAGCACGGCGAGGGCGAGCCCGGCGACCAGCACGCCGGCGGTGGTCGCCGCCATCAGGGTGGCCGGCGCGGACTGGCCGGCCCGGCCCAGGCCCGGCACCGGCGGGTCGCCGGCCGGTCCGGGTTCGCCCCAGAACATCCGCATCCACACCCGGGACATCGCCAGCAGGGTGAGAAGACTGACGAACACGCCGGTCCCGACGAGGAGGTACGCCTCCGGCCGGCCGGCCGCGACGCCGGCCTGCACCAGCGCCAGCTTGGCGACGAAGCCGGAGAACGGCGGGACACCACTGACACTCAGTGCGGGTACGAGGAACAGTACCGCGATCACCGGAGCCGTGTGGCTCAGCCCGCGTACCTTGTCGAGCCGGGCGCTCCCGGCCGCCAGCCGGACCATGCCGGCGGCCATGAAGAGCGTGGCGAGCGCGACGATGTGGTGCAGCATGTAGAGGATCGCGCCGCGCAGCCCCGCCGCCGTGTCGAGCCCCAGGCCGAAGAGCAGATATCCGATGTGGCCCACCAGCACCAGCGAGAGCAGCCGGTTGAGGTCACGCTGCACCAGCGCGCCGAAGAGCCCGACCAGCAGGGTGGCCAGCGCGAACCCGAGTACCAGCCGGGACGGTGCGCCCGCCGGTGAGATGAGGGTCTGGGTACGGACCAGCGCGTAGACCGCCACCTTGGTCAGCAGCGCGGCGAAGACCGCGGTGATCGGCGCCAACGCGGTCGGATAGCTGTCCGGCAGCCACATGTGCAGCGGGACGACCGCCGCCTTGATCCCGAAGACGACGAAGAGCAGTAGCGCCAGCGAGGTCTGCAACCCCTCCGGCAGTTGTGGGAGCCGCTGGCCGAGCTGTGCCAGGCTCAGGGTGCCGGTGGCGGCGTAGCAGATCGCCACCGCCGTCACGAAGAGAATCGACGATGTCAGGCTGACCACCAGGTACGTCATGCCGGCGCGTACGCGCGGCGGCGTCGGCCCCAGCGTCATCAGCACGTAGCTGGCGGCCAGGGTCAGCTCCACGGCCACGAACAGGTTGAACAGGTCGGCGCTGAGGAAGGCGAGATTCACCCCGGCCGCCAGGCCCAGATAGCCGGGGTGGAAGACGCGCGGCTCCACCGCCTCCTGCCCGCCGGTGAGGGACCGCTCGGCCATCGCGTAGACGAGCACCGCGAGCAGGACGAGAGACGAGGTGAGCAGCAGTAACGCGGCGAGTCGGTCGGCGACCAGGGCGATGCCCAGTGGTGCGGACCAGCCGCCCGCCGCGACACCGACCGGTCCGGAGCCGTCCGCCCGCACCAGCAGCGCACCGGCGACGGCGACGTCGGCGGCGAGGATCAGCACGCTCAGCACCCGGAGCATGGCCGACCGGCCCAGTAACAGGCCGAGCCCGGCGCCGAGCAGCGGCAGCACCACCGGCAGCGGCACGAGGACCTCCCAGGGTGTGCTCACCGCGATCCCCCAGGTGGCTCGTCGCCGGCCAGCCGGCGGTCCTCGACGTCGTCGCGTACCTGGTCCTGGCCGGTGGCCCGCCAGGCCCGGTAGGCCAGCGCGAGGGCGAACGCCGTCGTACCGAAGGTGATGACGATCGCGGTCAGCGCCATGGCCTGTGGCAGCGGGTCGGCGACGGGCTCGCCGGCGCCGGGCAGCGGCAGCAGTGGCGGCGCGCCGGCCGCGCCACCGGCGAGCAGCAGGGCGATGTTGGCGGCGTGGCCGAGCAGGATGAACCCGAGCAGGATGCGCAGCAACGGGCGCTGCATCACCAGGTAGAGCCCGGCCGCGTAGAGTCCGGCCGCGACGGCCGCCAGGACCAGACTGGGCAGGCTCACCGCTCCACCTCCGGGCCGGCGGCCGGCGCCGGCTCGCCAGCGACGGCCGGGACCCGGTCCCCTGCGGAGCCGGTGTCCGGGGCGGCCGGATCGTCACCGACCTCATCGACAACGCGGCCGGGAGCGCCCGGCGGATCGCCGCGCTCGCCGATCACCGCGCCCAGCTCGTAGAGGAGGGTCACGACCAGCCCGAGTACCAGCACGGCGATGCCGGTCTCGAAGACCAGGCTGGTGTGCAGTGCCACCTCGCCGAGCAGCGGCGGGCGCAGGGTCAGGTGGGCGTTTCCCAGGAAGTCGCCGGTGCCCAGCCAGCCGGCGATGCCCGTGCCGAGTGCCAGCACCAGCCCGGCACCGAGGAAGGGGGTGGGCCGCCAGGGCCAGGCGGCCCGGAGTTCCCGTGGTCCGCCGGCGACGTACCGGAGCACGTATGCGGTGCCGGCGACCAGGCCGGCGACGAAACCGCCGCCGGGCCGTTCGTGGCCGGCGAAGAGGAGGTAGGCGGCGAAGACCAGGATCGGCGGCACAAGTATCCGGACGGTGAGTTCCAGCGCGATCGAGCGCTCGCCCAGCGGCGGCTCCCGCCGCTCCTCGGTCTCGCCGGAGCCGCCCGGTGGGTCCCGGTCCGGTCGCAACGACGCCGGGGCCACCAGGCTCGCCACGCCGATCGCCGTCACCGTGAGGACACTGATCTCACCGAGGGTGTCCAGTGCCCGGAAATCCGCCAGGAGCAGGTTGACCAGGTTGTGTCCACCGGCTTCCCGGGCGAGCTCCGGGAGGCGGTCCGACACCGCCGGCCAGCGGCGGGCGCCGGAGCCGAGGAGCAGCAGGGTGACGAAGAGGGCGGCGGCACCCCCGGCGAGGGCGGCGGCCAGCCCGGCCCGCAGGGCGCGGCGCACCGAGCGGGGCGGCCGCGGGAATGTCGCCGGCTGGCGGCGCAGCAGCAGCACCAGCATTGCCAGCGACAGCGTCTCGACCAGCAGCAGGGTCAGCGCGAGGTCCGGGGCGCCGTGCAGGGCGAAGAGCCCGGTCACCGCGTACCCGACCCCGGAGGCGAGCACCACCGCGACGAGCCGCCGCCGCGCGGCGACGACACCGGCGGCACAGGCCAGCGCCACCACGCCGAGTACCAGCTGCATGGGGTTGTCCGACCACCGGCCGGTCACCGATCCGAGCGGTCCCGCCAGCAGGCCGGCGCCGGGCACCGCGACGACCACCGCCAGGATGACCATCAGGTACGCCGGCAGCGAGCCGACCTGGATGCGCCGGGTCACCGCGCGGGCGGTCACCTGCACCAGCCAGAGGATGCGGCGCAGCACCGGCGCGGCCGGGGGCTCGTCGCCGACGGGTGGTGCCAGCCACCGGCGGGCCGCGTAGCCGGCCGCACCGGTGCCGAGCAGCAGTGCCGAGATGACCAGCGGCGGACCGAACCCGTGCCAGAGCGCCAGTTCGTACCCCGGTTCTCCGGCGACCGGAAACGCCGCCGCGTGCCCGGCTGCCAGCCGGTGCACCGGGGAGGCGAGCAGGCCGCCGGCGAGCCCGGCGAGGGCGAGTACGGCGGGCGCGGCGACCAGCGCGGCGGCGGGTCGTTTCGCGACGCGCGTCCCGCCGGTCGAGGGGTGGCCGTCGGCGGAGGAGCCGGTGTCGCGGGCGGAGCCGCCGAAGCCGCCCGCCAGCAGGCGCAGGGTGTACGCCACGGTGAGCGCCGACCCCGCCGCCACGCCGACGAGGACGACGAGATCGAGCCCGCCGCCGTGCATGAACGCCGACAGTGCCGCCTCCTTGGCGACATAGCCGAGCAGTGGGGGAAACCCGACCATCGAGGCACCGGCCAGCACCGCCGCGCCGGCCACCACGGGCAGGGCCCGGCCGGCACCGGCGAGCCGGCTGATCCGGCGTTCGCCGAGGTGCTGGTCGATGACGCCCACGGCCAGGAAGAGTGTCGCCTTGAACAGGCCGTGCGCCAGCAGCAGTGCGACCAGCGCCAGCGCGGCGACCCGGGTACCCGCCGCGGCGAGCACGGTCAGCAGGCCGAGCTGGCTGATGGTGCCGAAGGCCAACAGCCGCTTCAGGTCGTCCTGGCGCAGGGCCTGCCAGCCGCCGTAGAGCAGGCTGGCCAGACCGACCCCGACCGCGCTCCACCGCCAGGCCGGCACCGGGGCGAAGACGGGCGTCAGCCGCGCCACGAGGTAGATGCCGGCCTTCACCATCGCCGCCGCATGCAGGTAGGCGCTGACCGGCGTCGGTGCCACCATGGCGGCGGGCAGCCAACCGTGCAGGGGGACCTGCGCCGCCTTGGCGAAGGCGCCGAGCAGGATCAGCACGGCGGCGAGGGTCACCGCCGGACCGCGCGGTGGGTCGGCGACGAGCGCCGAGATCTGGTACGTGCCGGCTCGCTGGCCGAGCAGCACGAAACCCACAAGCATCGCCAGCCCGAACCCCGTGGTGACCAGGAGCGCCTGGCGGGCGGCCCGGCGCGCGGCCGGCTCGGCGTGGTGATGGCCGATGAGCAGGAACGAGCAGACGGTGGTCAGCTCCCAGAAGACGTAGAGCACCAGGAGGTTGTCGACCAGCACCAGGCCGTACATGGCGGCGGCGAACGCCACCAGCACACTCGCGCTGCGCGGGACGGCGCCGTCCCCGGCGGGAAAGTACCGGGCGGCGTACGCCAGCACGGCGGCACCGACTCCGGTCACCAGGACCGCCACCGCCAACGCGAGCGAGTCGAGCCGGAGTGCGATGACGAGTCCGAGATCAGGTGCCCAGGGCAGTTCCTGTCGCCAGGGCTGTCCAGCAACGGCACCGCCGGCGCGGCCCAGTGTCCACAACAGGGCCACGGCCAGCACCCCGGCCGCCGCGAACAGGGCGCGCGGTCCCCATCGCCGCACGGCCGCGCCGGTGGCCGGCGCGGCTAGGGCGAGCAGGACGAGGGGGCCCATCGAGAGCAGACCTACCCCCAGAGCCGTTCGGCAATCGTCCGCCTGCCGAACGCCCTCGGAACTACCGGGTCCACGGCGTGGATGCCGGGAGGCGGTCATCCACAGTGGCCGGTACGTCGCCTGGGGCGACGGCGCCCTGCGGCCACCGGACCGACCCACCCGCAGTGTGGTGTTGCCGGCAGCCCGGCGCGAGCCCGGTCCGCCCCCGAGGTGGGCGCGGTCTCGCTGGCGGTGCTCTGCCTCGTCGGCCGACGCCGGAAGGCCCGCCGTGGCGCCGGCCGGTAGCCGGTAGATGGTGGGTCGTGCGCCGGGGCCGAGCGGCCGGCGGCGAGCGCGGGGCGGCCGAGTCCGTCCCCCCGGGGCGGCCCGCGCTGAGCGGTGAGGGCCGACTCGGCTGAAGCTCCCATACCACTCACGAACAGCCACAAACACGAGCAAGTGTTATTTCTTCCCTGCAGGGTATGTCGCGCCATGCGGTACCCCTGCCGGGAAGCGTCCGTGCCGTCCGTGGGTGTCCTGGTCGAGTTGGCCGGTGGCCCGCTCGCCGGTGGTCACGTCAAGTGCTGGGAACGGTTCGCCGGGGCCGCCGCATCGATCGATCCGGCCGACCTCGGCATCGACCTCACCGTCTACCTGCTCGGACGGCGAGAGGAGGCGCGGCACCTCTCACCCGCTGTCCGGATCGTGACTCTGCGTCCGATACTCGGCAACCGGACGCTGGCCCGGCACCTCGGCGGGGTCGACGCCACGGACCTGACCCCGCACCACCCGCGCCTGGCGACCCTGCTACCCCGGCACGACGTGTGGCACCTGACCCACGCCTTCGGTTTCGCCGCCACCGCGGCCCGACTCGCGAGGCGACATCCGGACCGCCGGCTCACCGCCTCGCTGCACACCGACGTACCGGTGCTGACCACCGCCTACGTCGACCAGATCATCCGGGCGGCGGCACCGCTGGGTCCCCATCCCGCCCACCACGACGCCGGCAGCCCGCTCGCGCGGCTCGCCGGCCACCTGGCCCGGCGCCGCCGGGACCGGTTCCTGCGCCTGTGCGACACCGTACTGGTCGCCACCGAGGACGAGCGCGCCGAGATCGCCCGCCTCGTCGGCCCCGACCGGGTGGCCCTACTCGGTCGCGGCATCGACACCCGCCGATTTCCCACCGTCACGAACAGGACAGCGCCCGCCGCACCACCGCACCCCGGACGGTTCGTCGTACTCTTCGTCGGCCGGGTCGACGCCTCCAAGCGCGTCATGCTGCTCGGCGAGGCCGTACGCATGCTGCGCGCCACCGGCCGCCCCGTCGAACTCGTCGTCGCCGGCAGCGGCGCCCAGCAGGCCGCCCTGGCCCGACTGCTCGGCGAATCGGTCACCCTGCTCGGGCAGATCCCGCAGGAGGAACTCGCCGCCACCTACGCCGGCGCCGACGTACTCGCCTTCCCCTCCCGCAGCGAGACCGCCGGCAACGTCGTCGCCGAGGCCATGGCCTGCGGCCTGCCCGTCCTGCTACCGGCCGGCGCCCGCACCACCGCCTGGTTCGCCCGGCCCGGCACCGACGGCATAGCCGTCGCACCCGACACGCCCGCGGGCTGGGCCACCGAACTCGCCCGGCTCATCGACGATCCCGCGCGCCACCGCGCCGTCGCCGCCGAGGCCGCGCACACCTCCCGCACCCGGCACCGCACCTGGCAGCAGGTCCTCGCCGAGGATCTGCTGCCCGTCTGGACGACCCGGACCAGACGCCCCGCCACCCCGTCCGGTCAGCTGCGGCACACCGGCTGACCCGCCCGTTCACCCCGGGGCGGGGCCGGCGTGCTCGGCGGACCCGGGACGGGCGGCCTTCTCCCGCTCGTGCAACGCGGCGAGCCTGGGCGAGGTGTCCAGCAGCACGATCCCGGCGAGCAGCAGCAGTACACCCGCGCCGGCGGCGGTGCCGGCCAGCCAGCCGGTCCGCACCGACTCCCCGAACAGCGCGACGCCGATGACCACGGCAACCGCCGGTTCCACCGCGTCGATGACCGGCGCACTCGCGGCGAGCGGGCCGGCCTGGTAGGCGCTCTGGATCAGGAGCAGGCCGCCAATGCTGGCCACCACCAACAGGTACGTCTGCCACGCGCCGAACAGCGCGCCCGCCCCCTCGCCGATCCGGTGCACGGTGATGTCCAGCAGGGCGGACTGGGTTCCCATGGTCAGGCCGGCCGCGAGCGCGATCAACGAGGCTTTGGGGCTGCCGGAGACGGTCCGGGCCCCGGCCAGCGCCCCGGCGGCCAGGGCGGCGACGATCCCGATGGTCAGCAGCCAGCCGCCGGTGGTCGCCATCGGTGCCCCACCGCGCGGTCTGGCGGCGGCGAGCGCCACAGCCAGTCCCACCGCCACGGCGATCCCTCCCGACCACTCCCGCACGCCGATGCGGCAGCCCCGCAACCGGGCCGCCAGCGGGATCGCGAAGACGAGTTCGGTGGTGATCAGCGGCTGTACCAGGATCAGCGGGCCATGGGCGAGGGCCAGCATCTGGAAGCCGTACGAAAGCACGGCGAAACCGAGCCCGACGAGCCACAGCCTGCGTCGGGCCAGCGCCAGCAGCAGGCGGAGCCGCATCCCCTCCTCACTCGGCCGGGCGCTGGCCTCGTGCTGTTGCAGGACCCCGGCGAGCGCGAAGCACGCTCCGGCCGCCAGCGATGCGGCGATGGCGATGAGCACCGTCGGATATTCCCGGCGAGCCGGCCGGCAATCCTCGCCGGGTTTGGCCCCCGGGGCGGCCGGGTAGCCTCGCTGGTGGCCTACCTTCTGGCGCTCGTCGCGGCGGCGCTGTTCGGTGTGGGCGCCAGCGTGCAGCAGCGGGTCGCCGCAGAGGCGCCGGACGAGAGCGTCCTGCACCTGTCGCTGCTCTGGTATCTCGTCCGGCAGCCGCTGTGGCTGGTGGGTGTGGCCACCGCCCTGATCGGCAACCTCTTCGCCGGCTCGGCACTCGGCATGGGCGGGGTGGCGCTGGTGCAACCGCTGCTCGTGGCCAGGCTGATCTTCGCGTTGCCGCTCGCCGCCCGGTGGAACCGGCGCTCGCTGCACCGGCGTGAGTGGCTCGGCGCAGTGGCCGTGATCGCCGGTCTCGCCGCCTTCATGGTGGCCGGTCGGCCGAGTCCCGGCGAGAACGGGGTGGACAGCGACGGGTCCGTGCCACGCTGGCTGCTCACCGGCGGCACCGTCGCGGCGATCACGGCAGGACTCGTCCTGATCGCCCGCCGGCTGCGGCCAAACAGCGAGGCGCCGGTGCTGGGTGCGGGCGCGGGCATGCTCTTCGCCCTCCAGTCGGGCCTCACCAGCATGGCCGTCAGCCGGTTCGGCCGGGACGGGCTGCTCGCGTTGCTCACCACCTGGCCGACGTACGCGGTGGTGGGCACCGCGGTGGCCGGCACCCTGCTCGCGCAGAGCGCCTACAAGCTCGCGCCGCTGCCGGCGTCGTATCCGCCGCTCGCCGCCACCGAGCCCCTGGCCGGGATCGCCATCGGACTGAGCCTGCTCGGCGGCACCCTGGTGGTGACCCCGGCGGCGGTGGCGGTGCAGGCGCTCGGCCTGGCCGTGATGACCGTCGGCGTGTTCGTGCTGGCCTCCTCCTCGTTGGTGACGGGGGCACACCACACGACGGGCCGGCCGACCCCGGACGACGCGACCGTGGAGGCGCACCAGGAGGAGCGCCGGTCGGGGTCGTAGCCGGGCCGGACCCGTTGCCGGCCGCGGACGTCAGGTGGCTTCCACCGGCACGGACGCCGCCGGTCCCCGGTCACGGCCGGCCGGACGGGATCAGGAGCCGCCTACCCGGAGGTGTCGCCCAGCCGGGCGAGTCGCCGATTGAGATAGCGCTGCTCCGGCAGGCTCGCGGCCAACCGCGCGGCCCGGCGGTAGTGCTCCGCCGCGGCCTCCGGCTCGCCGGCACGTTCGAGCAGGTGAGCGCGGACGGCGTGCAGCCGGTGGTGCCGCGCCATGGCGGGGTCGGCCAGTAGCGGATCGAGCACGGCCAGGCCGGTCGTCGCTCCGTGGGCCATGGCGATGGCGATGGCGTGGTTGAGCGTCACGGTCGGGCCGGGAGCGACCCGGCTCAGCATGTCGTAGAGGATGCTGATCTGTAGCCAGTCGGTCTCCTCGTAACCGCCGGCCTCGGCATGGACGGCGGCGATCGCGGCCTGGAGTTGGTAGCGGCCCACGTGGCCCCGGGGAAGGGTCCGTTCGAGCAGCGTGACGCCCTCCGCGATCAGTTCGGGTCGCCAGAGCGAGCGGTCCTGCTCGGCCAGGGGCACGAGTTCGCCGTCGGGGTCGGTCCGGGCCGGCGACCGTGCGTGGGTGAGCAGCATCAGCGCCAGGGCACCGGTCACCTCGTCGTGGTCGGGCAGCGCGGCGTGCACCTGGCGGGTGAGCCGGATCGCCTCCTCGGCGAGCGTGACGTCGACCAGCGACTCGCCGGAGGTCCGCGTGTAGCCTTCGGTGAAGATCAGGTGACACACGTCGAGGACGGCGGCGACCCGGGCCGGCAGCTCCCGCTCGCCGGGCATCGCGAACCGCGCGCCCGCCTCCCGCAGCGACGCCCGGGCCCGGCTCAGGCGCTGGCTCATCGTGCGAGCCGGCACCAGGTATGCCGCCGCGATCTGCTCCACGCTCAGGCCGGCCACCGCGCGCAGGCTCAGCGCCACCTGTGACGGCCGGCTCAGGACCGGGTGGCAGCAGAGGAGGAAGAGCCGGAGGGTGTCGTCCACCTCGGGTTCCGACGCCTCGTCGGCGGCCGGGGCGACGCCGGCATGACCCGGCCGGCGTGCGGCGTCCAGCGACTCCCGGCGGGTGCGGGCCGAGTCCGCGCGGACCCGGTCGATCAGGCGCCGCGACGCGACCCGGATCAGCCACGCCCGCGGGTCGTCCGGTAGCCCGGTGCGCCACTGCGCGGCGGCGGCCTCCGCGGCGTCCTGGACCGCGTCGTCGCAGTCGCCCAGATCGCCGTACCTGCGCAGCAGCGCGGCGCGGACGTGTGGCGCCTCCCGACGCCACACGTCCGCGAGGCTCGGCCGCCCCGGGCCGGCGGGACCGCTACTGATCGTCGCCGCCGGGCCACATCAGCGGTCGCAGTTCGACCGTCTCGTCCGGGCCGGCGAAGCGGGCGGCGACCTCTTCCGCGCGGGCCTGGCTCTCGACGTCGACGAGGAAGAAGCCGGCGAGGTGTTCCTTCGCCTCCGAGTACGGGCCGTCGCTGGCCAGTGGGGCGCCGTCCCGCCACCGGTACAGCCGGGCGGCGGCCGGGTCGCCGAGTGCCTCGCCGCCGACCAACTCGCCGTTGGTGTGGAGTTCGGACATCACCTGCTCGAACTCCTCGCCCAGCCGCTTGCGCGTCTCGGCGGGGAGCGCCTGGTGCGCGGCGAGGTAGTCGCTGGTGGGATGCCCCCACGGCTGTGGGTTCGAGTGGATCATGATTACGTACTTCATCGGGATCACCCTCGGTCGGACGACGGCCGTTCCGTCGCTCGACGGGAACGTCGGTGCGGCCCCGCCGATGTCGACACGGACCGTGGGTCACTCCGGCCCCGGCTTCGTGCCGGTCAGCTCTTCGCTGATTGTCCACAACCGTACGGCGGCTGCGGCGTCCCCGGCCAGCGGGCCCGGCTCGGCCGGCTTGCACCTGACGAAGTAGCCGCCGGTCACCTCGGCGACCTCGGGAGAGCTGGCAAGGTACAGCGACGTCCTGGCCCCGGTCGCGGGTCCGGGCTGGAAGCGCAGGACGAGTCGCACCGCCGCGCCGAGCGGCCCGGTGACGTCCCGGCCGAGCGCGGTACGCGCGAAGCCGGGATGCAGACAGTTGGCGGTTACCCCGGTGCCGGCCAGGCGCTTGGCCAGCTCGACGGTGAAGAGGACGTTCAGCAGCTTCGAGAGGGGATAGGCCTGTGCCTGCCCATCCTGCGTGCCCTGGGCCAGGTCGTCCCAGGGGATCGTCCGGACCTGCTTGTGCGCGGCGGACGAGACCGTGACGACCCGGGCGGGAGCACTGCGTTCCAGCAGCCCGCGCAGCAGGTTCGTCAACAGGAACGGCGCCAGGTGGTTGGTCGCGAAGGTGCTCTCCAGCCCGTCGGCGGTCAGCCGGCGGCGCATCGCGATGATGCCGGCGTTGTTCACCAGCACGTCTAGCCGGTCGTGCCGGGCCTGGACCTCGCCGGCCAGTCGGCGTACCTCGGCCAGGCTCGCCAGGTCCGCGGTCAGCGCCTCGACCCGGGCGTCCGGTACCCGCCGGCGGATCTCGTCGCACGCCGTCGCAGCACGTGCCGCGTCACGGGCGACGATGACGACGGTGGCGCCGAGGACGGCCAGCCCGGCGGCGGTCTCCCTGCCGATGCCACTGGTGGCGCCGGTCACCAGACAGGTCCTGCCCGACATCGTCGTCACGTGGCCCCCAGGTGGGATGTTCGGTCGCCGATCCCCGTACGGGAGTGTCACCGATCCGGCACGAAAGTCAGGCAGCGTCGCGGATCTCGCAGGGGAGTCAGGCATCGCGTCGGTGCCGACGGTAGTCGTGCCGCGCTCGTCCCGACGCTCCGCCGCTGCCGGCGCCGCACGGAGGCGGGGTACGGAGGCGAGGTACGGTTTCCATGATCGAAGAGCGTGCGCGCCGGTGACACGTTGGCTGCGTCACGAGCGTGCCGAGTCTCGGGTCGGGGCGGAGGGTCGCCCCCACGTCGGCGGCGGGCCGGGAGAGGAGCGACATGGCGCAGCGCAGGGCGCTGGTGGTTCGCGGCGGCTGGGAGGGGCACCGGCCGGTCGAGGCGACGGAGCTGTTCATCCCGATCCTCGAGGGCAGCGGCTACGCCGTACGGGTCGAGGAGTCGACGGAGATCTACGCCGACGCCGCCGAGATGGCCGGCACCGACCTCGTCCTGCAGTGCGTGACGATGTCGCAGATCAGCGCCGAAGAACTCGCGGGGCTCAGCGCCGCAGTCGTCGCCGGCACCGGCTTCACCGGCTGGCATGGCGGCATCGCGGACTCGTTCCGGGCCTCCTCCGACTACCTGCACCTGGTGGGCGGCCAGTTCGCCACGCATCCGGGCAGGGAGCCGTGCGAGCGCGGCGGCGGCGAGGAGGACAACTTCCTGCCGCACACCGTGCAGATCACCGACCTCGGGCGCGAGCACCCGATCACCGCCGGGATCGAGGACTTCGACCTGGTCACCGAGCAGTACTGGGTGCTGCACGACGACCTGATCGACGTGCTGGCCACGACGACCCACCCGACCCGGACGTGGCACCCGTGGCACCGGCCGGTCACCTCGCCGGCGATCTGGACCCGACTCTGGGGCGCCGGGCGCGTGGTCGTGACCACCCCGGGGCACAGCCTCGACGTACTGGAGCATCCCAGCGTCCGCACCGTGATCGAGAGGGGGATGATGTGGGCGACCCGCACCGCGTCGGAGTCGTAGGTCTCGGTGTCATCTCCCGCGCGTACCTGCGGACCCTCGGCGACCATCCCGGGATGACCATCGCCGCGGTGGCCGACATCGACGCATCCCGGGCCGTCGCGGTGGCCGCCGCGCTCCCCGGCGCCGAGGCGGTGAGCGTCGAGCGGCTGCTCGACCGCCCGGACGTGCTGACGGTGCTCAACCTGACGACTCCGGCGGCGCACGCCGAGATCTCGCTCGCCGCGATCGGGGCGGGCAAGAACGTGTACGTGGAGAAGCCGCTCGCCGTCACGTTTCCGGAGGGCCGCGCGATCGTCGACCGGGCGGCGGCGTCCGGCGTCCGGCTGGGCTGCGCTCCGGACACCGTCCTCGGCACGGGTGTCCAGACCGCACGCGCCGCGATCGACAGCGGTCTCATCGGGCGCCCGCTCTCCGCCTCGGCCGTGATGGTCACGCCCGGGCACGAACGCTGGCACCCCCAGCCCGACTTCTACTACACCGCAGGTGGCGGTCCACTGCTTGACATGGGGCCGTACTACATCTCCGCCCTCGTCCACCTGCTCGGGCCGGTCCGCGCGGTGACCGGAGCCGCCGCCCGGCTGCGCGCCGAGCGCGTCATCGGCTCGGGTCCGCGCATCGGCCAGCGGATCCCGGTCGAGGTCGACAGCCACGTGACCGGCGTGCTCGAGCACGCGAGCGGCGTCCTCTCCACCATCACGACGAGTTTCGACGGCGTCGCCACGACCGCCGCACCGATCGAGGTGCACGGCGAGGAGGGCACGCTCGCCGTACCCGATCCGAACCAGTTCGAGGGCGAGTCCCGGCTCTTCACACTCGGTGACACCGGATGGCGCACCCTGCCGACGGCGGCGGGCTACGTCGGCGGTGGCCGGGGGATCGGCCTGATCGACCTCGTCACCGCCGACCTGCGGCGCCCGCCGCGGGCCGGCGGCGAGCTGGCGCTGCACGTGCTCGAGACGATGACCGCCCTGCTCCGCGCGGCGGCCGAGGGCCGGCGGATCGAGCTGACCACTGCGGTGGAGCGGCCGGCAGCGGTCCCCAGCACGGCGGTCGAGGAGTGGAAGCCGTCCCCGGCGACCGGGCGCTGACCGGGCCGACTGGGGCGCTGACCGGGCCGACTGGGGCGCTGACCGGGCCGACTGGGGCGCTGACCGGGCCGGCGTCCGGACGCTGATCCGCGCAGCGCCCGGACACCGACCCGACAGCTTCCGACAGGGCGGTGGTCCCGATCAGGCGGTGCTCAGGTCGCGCCGGCGGAACGCCAACGTCGCCACCTGCGCGACGGCGGCAGCTCCGACGGTCAGCAGGAGCACGGCGCCGATGTCGATCTCGTCGAGCGGATACTCGCCGATGTGCTCGAACGGCGACAGCCGTACCGCGGCGGCGGGGATGTCGAGGATCGGTGCGAAGAAGCCGACGATCAGCGCATATCCGACGACCACCCAGACGGCCGGCATCGCCCGTGGGACGAGCGCGTAGAGCGCGGCGGCGACGGCGAGGACCAGCCAGACCGCCGGGGTGTGTGCCAGGTGGCCCAACAGGAGGTCGCCGAGGAGGGACGCGTCCCCGGTACTCGTCGCCGCGCCGACCCCCATGCCGAGACCGGCGACGAAGAGCAGCCACGGTACGCCGACCGCGGTGACCGCGAGGTGGCTGCCGATCCAGGCGCGTCGGCTGACGGCCGTCGCGAGTACCGGCTCGGCGCGGCCGTCGGTCTCCTCGCCGCGCAGGGCGTGCACCGCGAGTACGGCGAAGATCGCCACGGTCAGCGCCATGGTCAGGCCCATCAGGCCGAGGAAGCCGGCGAGCAGGTCCTCGGTGCCGCCCATCACCGCCACCAGGTCCTCCGGCGCGTCCGCGAAGCCGTCGAGTATCGGCTGGGTGAACGATCCGTAGGCGAGGCCGCTGACCAGCAGAGCCGCGCTCCAGCCGAGCAGGCTGGCCCGCTGCAGCCGGAAGGCGAGGCTGAGCGGGCCGGCAAGCCAACCGGCGGCGCGCGGGGCACCGGGGCGGGGCGGGATCAGGCCCGCACCGAAGTCACGGCGCGCTGACAGCGCGTAGCCGGCGGCGGCGGTGCCCGCCACGAACGCCAGCGAGATCGCCAGTGGCCACCAGCGGTTGTGCACGTACGGCGCGGTCTGCTGGGACCAGCCGATCGGGGAGAGCCAGGAGAGCCAGCCCGGCCCGCTGCCCTGGACCGTCGCCATGTCGCCCAGGCCGCGCAACAGGAATGCGGCCCCGAGGGCGGTGCCGGCCAGCCCGGCGGCCGCCCTCGGATACTCCGACAGTTGGGCGGTGACCGTGGCGATGCCCGCGAAGGTGAGCGCCGAGGTGCCGATGGCCGCGCCGAAGAGCAGCGATCCGGCCAGGTCGTAGCCGTTGCCGGCCATCACCGACGTGACCAGCAGCGCCACCAGAATGCCCATCAGGGCGGTGAGGAGCAGCGCGGCGGTGACCTGGGCGTGCCGGCCGACGACGTTGGCCCGGACCAGTTCGGCCCGGCCGGACCGTTCCTCGGCCCGGGTGTGCCGGGTCACGGTCAGCAACCCCATCAGCGCGGCACCGATGTACATGTAGAGGCCGTACTGGCCGGTGAGGAAGCGCTCGATGGTCAGCTCGTCATAGCCGAATCCGGGCCCGCCGAAGAGGGCACCCGCCGGGCTCTCGGAGAAGGCGGTCATCCCCGCCAGGTCCTCCGGTCCTTCGCTGACGCCCTCCAGCGCGGCGATGTAGTACATCATCATCAGGGTCAGCCCGAGGACCCAGGCGGGAAAGCGGATCCGGTCGCGCCGCAGCATGAACCGCAGGAGCGTGCCGGTCCCGCTGACCACGGTGGCGCGGGTGGTGCCGGACTGCGGTGGACGGCCGGTGGCCGTGGTCGCGGCCGTCGTCATCACGCCGCCCTCCGGTCCCCGTAGTGGCGCAGCAGCAACTGCTCGAGGGTCGGCGGGCGGGCGGTCAGGCCCTGCACGCCGAGCTCGCCGAGCCGGCGTACGACGGTGCCGAGGTGCTCGCCGTCGACCTCGAAGCGGACGTGGCCGTTCGCGGTCCGCAGGTCGTGCACGCCGTCGAGACCGGCAAGCTCCTCGGCCGGTCGGTCGGTGATCGCCTCGACCGAGGTGCGGGTCAGGTGACGCAGTTCGGCCAGCGAGCCGGTCTCGACGATCCGGCCCTGCCGGATGATCGAGATCTGGTCGGCGAGGACCTCGACCTGGGCGAGGATGTGGCTGGAGAGCAGTACGGTCCGGCCGGCGGCCTTGACCTCGCGGATGCACTCCTGGAACACGGCTTCCATCAGCGGGTCCAGCCCGGCGGTGGGTTCGTCGAGCAGGAGCAACTCGACGTCGCTGGCGAGCGCCGCGATCAGGGCCACCTTCTGGCGGTTGCCCTTGGAGTAGGTCCGGCCCTTCTTGCTCGGGTCCAGGTCGAACCGCTCGCAGAGCTCGTCCCGGCGTACGGGGTCGGCGCCGCCGCGGAGCCGGGCGAAGAGGTCGATCGCCTCGCCGCCGGTGAGGTTGGGCCAGAGCTCCACGTCGCCGGGGACGTAGGCGAGCCGGCGGTGCAGCGGCACCGCCTCCGTCCACGGGTCGTGGCCGAGCACGCTGGCCTGGCCGGCGTCGGCGCGCAGCAGCCCGAGCAGGATCCGGATCGTGGTGGACTTGCCGGCGCCGTTGGGGCCGAGGAAGCCGTGCACGTGGCCGGTCTCCACCCGCAGGTCGAGGCCGTCGAGCGCCCTGACCCGGCCGAAGGACTTTTCGAGACGCTGGATGTGGATGGCAGCATTCATGGTGGTCGACCCCGTTCGAGGGAGCCCCACGGACCCGTCGGTCCGCAGGGGGAGGAGAGAACGGACGGCGGACCGGCCGGCACGTCGACGTCCGGGGCCCGTGGTCCGTGGGAAAGGTGTCGCCGGAGGCGATGGTGCGCACACGCCCCGATCGGTTTGGGGCGTGGTGACTACACTGCGGCGCTGACCGCGTCTCCGGCCGACGGCGGATCCGGGACGTACATCAGGTAGTCGTCGAGCATCGACCTGTCGACGAAGAGACCGTGGGTGAAGAGTTCCAGGGCGGGGAGGGTGATCTCCTCCACATACTGCCGGAACAGCTTCTGGAACGGACCGGGCTCCACCGCCTCGTGCGTGGTGAACCAGAGCACCATGCCACCCACCGCCTGATAGGTGAGATAGCGGGTGCGGGCGGCCCGGTCGCGGCTCGGTCGGATCACACCGGCCGCCTCACCGGCGGCGAGGTATTCCTCGGCGTCCGCCGCCATCTGGGCGAGCAGCGCACCGGCAAGGTCACCGCCGGCCTGGAGGCTGCGCAGCAGATAGCGCACCAGCGGTGCGAACCGCTCGACCTCGGCCAACTGGGCCAGCAGCATCGTCGCGGTGCCGTCGGTGAACGCCTTAACCTTCTGCTCGCGGACCACCGCCAGGACGTGGTCGTCGCAGGCGCGGCGCAGCCCGTCCTTGGAGCGGAAGTGGTGCACCACCAGGCCGGCGGTGACGCCCGCGTCGGCGGCGATCGACCGCAGTCCCGCGCGGAAGCCGTCGCGGCCGAACCGCTCGACGGCGGCGTCGCGGATCCGGTCCGCGGTGGCGATGTCGCCCTCCCGCTCCCCGGCAACCACGTAGGCCGATGCCATGGCCGATACATTAAACACTCGTTCAATCCTGCGCAACGTCTTTCGGGTTCTTCCCGCGGTCCCGAACCACCGGTCCCGGCCGGCCCGTCCCGGGCCGCCGGCACCCCGGTGCGGAGGACTGCCGCCTCCGCACCGGGGTGCGGTCGAGCCCGTCGGGCGCCGGAACCAGCCGCCGGAGCGGGGGAACTACCCGCCGGTGCAGGTCGGGCTCAGTCCCGTGCCTGTGCCGGTGCCCTGGAAACCGAACTCGGTCGACTGTCCGGCCGGGATGGAGCCGTTGTAGCTGACGTTGGTGAACTGGACCGCGCCGCTGTTGCCGCTGCGGTTGGCGTTCCACGCGTTGGTGACACTTACCCCGGACGGCAGCGACATCGCGACCGTCCAGCCGTTGACCGGAGAGGAGCCGGCGGTGACCCGGACGGTGGCGACGAAACCACCCGTCCACTGGTTGACCGAGACCGACGCCGAACAACCGCCACCGGCCGGGGGCGGAGTGGTCGGGGTCGTCGTCGGCGGGGTGGTGGGCGGGTTGGTCGGCGGGTTCGTGGGACCGGAGGTCGGGGGTGTGGTCGGCGGGTTGGTCGGGCCGTCGGTGAGCGTCGGGGTCTGCCAGTCCCGCCACTCGGCCAGGTTGCCGGCCTTCCGGCTGGAGATCCGGAAGGTGCCTGCCGCGTTGCCGGTCTTCAGCAGGAACTTCTGGAGGTGCTGCTGCAGCGGCGTCCGCCACTCCGACCTGGTGGCGCAGTGGGTGCCGTCCTGGACGTCCGACCAGTAGGTGATGTTGTCACCGGCACCGAGCGCCTTGTAGACCTCCGCGCCGCCGAGCGCCGCCACGCTCCCCGACCTGGCACCCAGCCAGTCGACGTGTGGGTTGTCCATGATGAACAGGCCGCGCGGCGCGACCATCCCCACCATCTGGTGGGTGTCCACCGGCAGGCCGTTCGGGTTGCCGGTGTAGGAGCTGAAAGCGTCACCGAGCCACGGCTGCTCCGAGTAGGTGCTGCTCAGCGGCTGGGCGCCGCTCTCCGAGGCGATCGCTCGAAACGCGCCGACGCCGCCGCTGCCCGACTCGATCGGCATCGTCAACGCGATGCGCTGGTCGAACACGCCGGTCACGAAGGCGCCCTTGCCGTACCGCGAGCAGCCCGTGACGCCCATCGCGTCGGCCCGGAGGATGTTGCCCCCGGACTGCTCGATGACGTCGATGATCCGGCTCACGCCCCAGGCCCAGGCCATCAGCAGCCCGGTGCTGCTCGACGAGCCGTAGACGCTGTAGAAGGCGCCCTGCTTGTTGTTGCGCGGCGTCCCCTCCCGGCCGACGGCGAAGGGGTCGTAGTTGATGATCGCGACACCGGAGGACCTGATCGTGGAGGTGTCCGCCCCGAGGCTGCCGAGGACGACGACGGCCGGGAAGGGGCCGGAACCGCTCGGCAACTGGACGCTCGCCGAGAAGCTGGAACTGCGCCCCTGGTCCGACACGTTGACGGTGATGCTGCTGCTGGAGACGGTGCCGGTGACGGTTGCCGGTTTCGCGGGCTTCTGGCCGTAGATGGTCCGCTCCGCCAGTTCCCTGGTCTCGGCCCGCCGGCACCGCCAGTCGGCCTTGCTGGTTATCCGCGTACCGTCGATCTTCCGGAACGGGTCGGGGAGCCTGGAGTTGGAGGTCGAGGAGCCGGAGGGTACCGGACAGTCGGCGCCCTCGTCCTCGACGGACGAGGCGGCCAGCACACTGCCGGCGGCTTCGGCGGTCGTGGTTCTCGCTACGACGGTCACCGTTCCGGCGACCGCGAGCGCCGCCGTCGCCAGCACGACGACCGTCGAGCGGATCGTAGAGCGGCCCGAGCTGGTGATCACTGGGGCTTCTCCTTCCGAGGATGGGGTGGTGGGACGACAGCTATCGAAGATCACAGATGTCGACATCGATAAGTTTCGGCCAGCATGCTGAAACATGTCAATGTCGTGCCCAGGGTGAGCGCCGCCGCCCGCAGCTCGTCGCGTGGGGTAAGAGCCCGAAACATTTCCGGCGCGGCGGCGGCAGAGCGCGCCGCCACGCCGCCGTGTCGACATCCGGCCGGCGGGCCGCCGCGCCGGAGTCGCGGGCCGGGCCGCCCGGTATCCTTGGCCGCCGCACCCCTGCCCGCGTGGTGCAGGACGCCGTCTCTGCGACATCCGCCCCGAGACGAGCGCTCCTCCGTCGACCTGGGAGACGGCCCGTGCCCCGATCCACGCCCGAGACGCCCGAGACGACTGGCACCCCGGCCGACCGGTCCGGGCCCGCCGCCGACGCCAACTGGTGCGGTACCGCCGTCGACGCGTTGCCGGACGATGCCGACGAGAGCGTCCTGATCGGCCGGATCTGGGATCCCGCCGCAGGAGGACCGTCACCGGTGCTGGTCCGGCACGGCGACGTCTTCGACATCGGCACCGAGTACGCCACCGTCAGCGACATCTGCGAGCTGCCGGAGCCGGCCGCGGTGGTCACCGGGCTCGGCGGCCGCCGGGTCGGCAGCTTCGCCGAGCTGCTCGCGAACACCGGCGCGGCGGTACGCGACCGGGGCCGGCCGTGGCTGCTCGCGCCGGTCGACCTCCAGGCGCTCAAGGCCGCCGGGGTCACCTTCGCGGTCTCGCTGATCGAGCGGGTCATCGAGGAGCGGGCCCGCGGCGACCTGGCGCTCGCGGCGGAGATCCGCCAGCGGATGCTCGTCGACGTCGGCACCGAACTCCGCGACCTCGCGCCGGGCTCGCCGGAGGCCGCCCGGCTCAAGAGCCTGCTCGTCGACGAGGGCCTCTGGAGCCAGTACCTCGAGGTGGGAATCGGGCCGGACGCCGAGATCTTCACCAAGGGGCAGGTCCTCTCCGCCGTCGGAACCGCCGTGCCGGTCGGGGTGCTCGCGGAGTCGACCTGGAACAACCCCGAGCCGGAGGTGGCCCTCGTCGTCGCGTCGACCGGGCGGATCGTCGGCGCGACCCTCGGCAACGACGTGAACCTGCGGGACGTCGAGGGGCGCTCCGCGCTGCTGCTGCCGAAGGCCAAGGACAACAACGCGTCGTGCGCGCTGGGTCCCCTGATCCGGCTCTTCGACGAGCGCTTCGACCTGCGCCGGGTGCGCGAGATGGAGGTCGCGCTCCGCATCGAGGGAGCCGACGGCTTCCGCCTCGAGGCGGTCTCGGAGATGACCCGGATATCGCGCGACCCGGAGGCGCTGGTGCGGCAGTTGCTCGGCCCGCACCACCAGTATCCCGATGGAGCCGTTCTGATGCTCGGCACCATGTTCGCGCCGATCCAGGACCGGGACCACCCGGGCGAGGGGTTCACGCACAGGCCGGACGACGTCGTCCGGATAACCTCCCCGGCCCTCGGCACCCTGGTCAACCGCGTCCGGCACACGGAGGAGTGCGAACCCTGGACATTCGGGGTACGCGACCTCATGCGCAACCTTGCGACGAGAGGACTGTTGTGAACGTCGTCACCACGGTCGACCCGAGGGACGGTCGGCAACGCGAAACCGATCTGCGTCAGACCACCGACGCGGAACTGGACTCGGCCGCCGCTGCGGCGATCGGGGCGACCCAATGGCTCGCTGACCTCGGCCGGAACGGTCGCGCCGACCTTCTCGACGCGGTCGCCGACTCGCTTGAGGCCCGCCGCACCGCGCTGGTCGACGCGGCCGAGTCCGAGACCGGGCTGGCCAGGACTCGCCTCGATGCCGAGCTCACCCGGACGAGCGTCCAGTTCCGGATGTTCGGCGAGGTGCTCCGCGACGGCGGATACGTCGAAGCCGCGATCGACCACGCCGCCGACACGCCGCTCGGTGCGGCTCCCGACGTGCGGCGGATGCTCGTGCCGCTCGGTCCGGTCGCCGTCTTCGGCGCCAGCAACTTCCCGTTCGCCTTCTCCGTCCCCGGCGGCGACACCGCCTCCGCGCTCGCCGCCGGCTGTCCGGTGGTCGTGAAGGCCCACCCCTCCCATCCGCTGACCTCGCAGGCGTCCGCGGCGGCGATCGCGGCGGCTGTCGACGGCGCGGGCGGACCCACCGGCACGGTGGTGCTGGTGTACGGCGAGGAGGCCGGCCGGGCACTCGTGCGGCATCCCGCCATCCGTGCCGCCGCGTTGACCGGTTCGCTCAACGCCGCCCGGGCCATCCAGGCGGCGATCGACGAGCGCCCCGATCCGATCCCCTTCTACGGCGAGCTCAGCAGCATCAACCCGATCGTCGTGCTGCCGGCGGCGGCCGCCGAGCGTCCGGACCAGATCGCCGAGGGCCTCTTCGGCTCCTTCACCGGCTCCGGCGGCCAGCTCTGCACCAAGCCCGGCCTGGCGTTCGTCCCCGCCGACCCGGGCGGCGACCGGTTGGTGGCGGCGCTGCGGGACCGGGTCGCCTCGGCCGGCGGCGCGGTCCTGCTCAACGAGCGGATCCGCGACGCCTTTGTCGTGCGGGAGGCCGAACTCGCACGCGCCGGTGCCCGGGTCGCGGCACGGCCCGAGATCGCCGCGGGCGACGGCTTCGCCGTGGCGCCGGCACTGCTCGAGGTCGACCTGGCCGGCCTCTCCGCCGACGTCGCCGACGAGTGCTTCGGCCCGCTGATGGTCCTGGTCCGCTACGCGGCGGTCGCCGACCTCGACCGGGCGCTCGGGACCGTTCCACCCTCGCTCACCGGCTCCATCCACCTCGCGGCCGAGGACGACCGGGCGGTCGTACGCGGGCTGGTCGACCGCCTCGGCGCGAGTTCGGGTCGGATCGTCTTCAACGGCTATCCGACCGGGGTACGCGTCTCCTGGGCCCAGCATCACGGCGGCCCCTGGCCGTCCACCAACTCGCTGCACACCTCGGTCGGCGCCACCTCGATCCGCCGCTTCCTGCGTCCACTGGCCTGGCAGGACGCCCCGGAGTGGCTGCTGCCCGAGGAACTGCGGGACGAATTCTCCACCATCCCGCGCCGGGTGGACGGGCGGTTGCGACCGGGCCCGTCCGCCGACCCCGCCGGCCGCTGACCACCTCGCCCGGGTGGGCAACCGGTTTCGGTTGTCCACACGGGGCGGAAGTTCGGCAGAGTCCGGGCACCATCGGGTCAAGCTTCGACGTCGGCTCTGGTCGATCGCTAGCTCCGGGCCCGGCACGATGGCATGCTTGGCGTCGGGACAATGCCGGAGGTGTGGGGTGAGCGGAGCAGAGCTGCGGGACGGACCCGGTGACGGCCCCACGGCCGTACGCATACTCGTGGGTGCCCAACTGAGACGCCTGCGCGAGCAGCAGGGCTTGACCAAGGCGGAGGCAGCCGACCCGATTCGTGCCTCGGAGTCGAAGATCACCCGGATGGAGCTCGGGCGGGTCGGCTTCAAGGAACGCGACATCCTCGACCTGCTCACGCTCTACGGCGTGCACGACGAGCAGGAACGGGCGGCGTTGCTGGCGCGAGCCCGCGAGGCGAACGCCTCGGTCTGGTGGCACTCCTACAGCGACGTCACGCCGAACTGGTTCCAGCGCTACCTCGGCCTGGAGGCGACGGCGACGCTGATCCGCACCTACGAGGTGCAGTTCGTCCCGGGCCTGCTGCAGACCGAGGAGTACGCGCGGGCGGTGGTGCGCCTCGGCCACGGCTCCGCCCGGGAGGACGAGGTCGCCCGCCGGGTACGGCTGCGGATGGAGCGGCAGCAGGTGCTGACCAGGCCGGATCCGCCGATGCTCTGGGCTGTGGTGGACGAGGCCGCACTCCGGCGGCCGGTCGGCGGCCCGGAGGTGATGCGCGACCAGCTCGAGGCGCTGATCGGCATCGTCACGAAGATGCCGAACGTCAAACTCCAGGTGGTCCCGCTCGCCGCCGGTGGGCACGCCGCGGCCGGCGGCGCCTTCAGCATCCTGCGCTTTCCGCAGCCGGAGCTGGCCGACCTGGTCTACATCGAGCAGCTGACCAGCGCGCTCTACCTGGACAAGCGTGAGGATGTGGACTGCTACTTCGAGGCGGTGAACCGGCTGTTCATCGAGGCCGCGCCGCTGAAGGACACCTTCCAGATCCTGGACCGGATCATCCGTGACCTCGACGAGGCGCCGCACTGAGCAGCCCTCTTCCCAGCCGGGGCCGCTACGACATCGGCACCTGACCGCCGTGCGGCGTGGGGCCGGCGAAGTCCACCGGCCGCAGTACGGCCAGAATGCCGGCGACGAGCAGCAACACGAGCCCGCTGCCGGCCGCGATCGCGGCGAACGGCCCACCCAGGCCGACCGGCACGGCCCCCGGGTGCAGCGACGGGCCGCCGCCGAGAAGCGCGAGCAGCGGTACGCCGCCGAGCAGCCCGACCAGCCCGACCAGCCCGAGCGCCACGCCGCCCGGCCCGGTGCCACCACCGGCACCCGGGCGGGGCCTCGCCAGCGCGGCGGCGACCGGGCAGAACAGCGTCGCGGCCAGCAGTACCCCGCCGACGACGTCGCTGAAGCGGTGCCAACCGGCGATCATGGTCGCCGCCCCGACGGCGCAGACCCCGACCGCGCCCGGGAGCGCGACCCACCAGCGGGCCGGCGCGGGGAGCACGAGGAGGGTGGCGAGCAGCAGCGCCATCGCCGCCGTGACATGGCCGCTGGGAAAGCTGTTGTGCGTCGTCGAGGTCGGTACCGCGAGATCCGGCCGGATGATCGCCTGCTTGGCGGCGCTCGCGGCGACAACGGCGGCGCCGACCAGGAGGACCCCGGCCAACCCTGCCCACGGCCGCCGGTTCAGCACGCCCAGCAGCAGTATCGCGCCGACCAGCAGCCCCAGTAATCTGAGGTCACCGAAGCAGGCCAGCACCGCCTTTGCCGGCCCGACCAGGTCGGTCGGTTGCTCGTATCCGCCACCGCGTTCGGCCCGGGGAAGCAACCTGCCGTCGAGACTCTGACCGGCGGCGGTGCCGACAAATCCGACGGCGGTCAGGACGAACCCGAGCAGGCCACCCAGCCCGGCCCGGAGCAGCCGCCCGACGGGTCGCCCCGGTGAGGGCGGTGGCGGTTGCGGCGGCGTCGCGGGCGGATGCGGCGACACCGGGCGCAGCGGCGATACCAGGTGCATGAGGCAAGGATGGAGCCTCCGTGTCCGGAAGCTGTGAAGATCCGGTCATGGGGCCGTCGTCATCGCCGCGGACGCAGCCGCGCCCGCAGGCGTACCCGCAGATCCCGTCCGGCGGGTCTGGTCGGGCGGGTGACGGTCACCGGGGCGGCGATCGCCGGGTCGTTCGTCAGTACGGCGCGATGCAGGCTCCGCAGTTCCTCGCCCGGCCCGACACCGAGCTGGTCCACCAGCACCTCCCGCACCGACTGGTACGTCTCCAGCGCCTCGGCCTGCCGGCCGGACCGGTACAGCGCGACCATCAGCCGACCCCACAGCGACTCCCGCAGCGGTTGCTGGGCGGTGAGGTCACGCAGCTGCGGCAGCAGGTCGCCGTGCACCCCGGCGGCGAGCAGCAGGTCGATCCGGCGCTCGGTCGCGGCGTACCACTCCTCGGTGAGGCCCGGTGCGTGCTCCGCGACGAGCCATTCGGAACCCACGTCCTGCAACGGCCTGCCGCGCCAGCACGCCAGTGCCCGGTCGAGCAGGTCCAGGGCGGTCGCGGGTTCGGCGTACCGGGCCTCGCAGGCGAGGGTGCGGAACTGGAACACGTCGACGGTGTGCCTGGGCACCGCGAGTGTGTAGCCACCCGCCGCGCTGGAGATCACGTCCGTGCCGAGGTCCTGCCGGACCCGGGTGACGATGGTGGAGAGCGCACGCCGGGCCAGCGCCGGCGGCTCCTCGCCCCAGAGGTATCTCGTCAGCGTGGCGGTGCTGACGGCCCGCCCCGGAGTGAGCGCCAACGCGCTGAGCGCCACCTGTCGGCGGGGTGCGGCGACGGTCACCGGCCGGCCGTCCAGGACCACCCGCACCGGACCGAGCAGGCCGATTTCCAGGTCACTACCCATCATCCACTCCCCCCTGAGCGACGACGGTTGCGGACGCGTTACCAGCAGGTCCCGCAGACGGGGCGGGGTTTCCAGTCCGCCGCCACCACCTGGACCACGCGGTCGACCAGCGGATCGTCCGTCGGCAGTGGCCGCACGACCACCGCTCCCTCCAGGTAGTCCCAGACCGCCCGGAGGCACGCGACCCGCGCGTCGTAGTCGGTGACGACACAGATCGCGAGATCCACCTCCCCGTCCGGGACCCGCTTCGCCTCGTGGAACGGCGTGGACCCGGCGGGTGCGTACGGTCGGAAGTGGGAGGCGTACAGGAGACCGTGCGAAAAGACGGACTCGTAGATGGCGTACCCGAAACTGGCGGCCGCCTTCGGATCGGCGCAGTCGAGCTGACCCGCCAGGGTGAGGAAGTCGCCCTCCTTCTCGTCGGTCACGGTGGCGTCCAGGGTGCCCGAGGCACACGGGATACGCGGCCACGGATCCGCCGCCAGCGCGGGCCCGGCGGTGACCACGACGGCCACGGTGGTGACGAGGGCGGCGACCAGCGCCGCGAGTAGGCGTTTCATCGATCCTCTCCATCAGTGGATTCGGTGCTGTGCGGGCTCGCCGCCTGCATGGCGCCGAGGGCGAGGCCGAGCTGGAAGCGGTTTTCCACGCCGAGCCGGTCCATCAAGGACCGCAGCGCGTACGTGACCGAGCGGGTCGACATGCCGAGCTCCTTCGCGACACTGGTGTCGGTGTGCCCCTGGGCGAGCAGCGCGACGATCGCCTTCTCTCGTGGTGTGAGCACGACCTCGGGTACTCCGTTCCAGCGTGGATCTGTCGCCTCCGTCCAGTACCGGACGAACAGCGAGACGAGCGAGGCGACCGTTCCTGGATCGACGACCTCCCAGGTTCCCTCGTCCAGGCCCAGTGGATCGACGGCGATCAGCGCGACGCGTCGGTCGAAGATCATCAGTTTCTGCGGCAGCTCGGGCGCCTCCCGGTATTCGCCGCCGAGTCGGGCGAACTCCGTGGCGTGCCGCGACGACCGGTCGCCGTCGGCCGGTGACCGGCCGAGCGAGCGCAGCCGGACCCGGCGCTCGAGCAGGGCGATGTCCATGGGGGCGGCGATCGCCAGGGCGTCGGCGCTGAAGACCTTCTCCGGATTCATCGCCAGGTGCTCGGTACGCTCCAGCGCCACCAGCTCGGCGATGCGGCTGCGGGTCGTCGCGCGGTCCGGCAGGCGCCGGGCCGCAAGCGGGCGCCGCGCCCCCGGGCGCACCAGGTCGGCGAAGCCCCCGGCAGCGGGGCGGGCCCGCCGCAGTGCCCGCTGTCGCAGCGTCGTGACCGCCACCTCCACCGGCATCGCCTGCCAGGTCACCGCTCCGGCACCCGGCTCGGGCGACGCGGCGGTCGGCCCGATCAGATCGGCATCCTCCAACTCGTCGATCGCGGCCCGGACCCGCCGCCCGGCGAGCCCGAGATTGGCTGCGACCGTGCCGGCATCCCGCGAGCCGAAGCTGACCAGGCAGCGGTAGACCAGGTCGGCATCGGCGGAGATCCCCCAGCGGACCAGCAGCGGCACCGCCCGGCCGACGGCGAGCCCGCCTGCACCCCTCCCCGTCATGGACAACTCCCTCCCCCTGGGAATCGCTACGCCGCGATACAAACACAGGACGCCACCGATGTCTCGGGCCGGAACGGCCGCAGGACTGATTCGTTGCGTGATCGCGCAATGACGGGACGCGTGATTGTGGCATGACGGGGCGCCCCCACCCGTTTCACCGGGTCGCCGCTGCCGGCAGGCCCTCGGGTGACCGCTCCGGCCGGGTCGACACCCGGACCGGAGTGGTCACCCGGCAGGTCAGGGCTTCTGCGCGACGCCGCCGTATCCGTCGACCGGCTCCGCGTCGGGGTCCTCCGCGCGCCACCGCGAGATGGAGACCACGCCCGGTTCCAGCAGGGTCAGGCCGTCGAAGCACTGCTCGATCTGGGCCGGGCTGCGCAGGACGTACGGGACGGCGCCGGTGTCGTCGTAGCCCTGCTGGGCCTCGTCGAACCCCGCACTGGTGTTGGTGCTGTCCCAGAGGATCAGGTAGCTGCCGCTCGGCACGGCGGCCATTACCCGGGACACGATGGAGCGGACCTCGTCGAAGTCGGCGACGTGACCCAGGACGCCCATGAACATGACCGCGATCGGCTGGGTGAAGTTCAGGATGTTCCGGGCGTCGGCGATGATCTGGTCCGGATCGTGGAAATCCGCCTCGACGTAGTCGGTGACGCCCTCCGGAGTCGTGTTGCTGAGCAGGGCGCGGGCGTGCGTCAGCACGAGCGGGTCGTTGTCCACGTAGACGACCCGGGACTCCGGGGCGGCCCGCTGCGCGACCTGGTGGGTGTTGTCCAGGGTCGGCAGGCCGGTGCCGATGTCGAGGAAGTTGCGGATGCCCCTGTCCGCCGCCAGATGACCGACGGCGCGGATGAGGAACTGCCGTGACTGCTTGGCCAGCGGGACGATGCCCGGGAAATGCTGCACGTAGGCGTCACCGGCGGCCCGGTCCGCGGCGAAGTTGTCCTTTCCGCCCATCCAGTAGTTCCAGATCCGGGCGGAGTGCGGCACGCCGCTGTCGAGCTTGTCGGACGCGAGGTGGTGGGGCGGCAATGCTTCCTTCGTCACTTGGCCTTCCTTCTGGTCTCCCCATCGAAAACGACCTCTCCACGGTAGAGGGTCGATCTCCGGTAGGTATATGCCCGCGGGCGCGCGACCGCGCGTTCTCAGCGCTGCTCCGGCACGACGCCGGTCGGGTCGTACGCTTCGTCGCCGCCCGTGCCGGCCGGGCGGGGCCGGAGCCGCACCCTGCTGATGGCGCGCCGGGAGACCTCGGCGACCTGCGCGGTGAAGGCCGGCAACTCGACGCTCTCGCCCGGCTCCGTGGGGATGTGGCCGAGACGGGCGAGGAGTAGGCCGGCGACGGTGGTGTAGTCGCCGCCGTCGGGTTCGTCGAGCGCGAGACCGATGTCGGGCAGGTCGTGGATCGGAAACGTGCCGGCCACCAGCATCGCGCCGTCGGGCTCCCGGACGACCGCCTGGACGTCCCGGTCGGTCTCGTCGTAGATCTCGCCGACGATCTCCTCGATCAGGTCCTCCATGGTGACGATGCCGTCGTTGGCGCCCCGCTCGTCGACAACGACGGCGAACTGCTGGCGCTGCTGGCGCATCTGCCGCAGGGCGTCGGTGACCCCGAGCGTCTCGGGCAGGAAGAGCGCCGGCGCGGCGTGCTCGGCGACCGCGCCCGTGTCGTCGAGCAGGTCTCGCAGGTGGACGATGCCGACCACGTCGTCGAGGCCACCCCGGGTGACGACCGGCGCCCGGCTGTGGCCGGACTCGGCGAGCAGGCGTCGTGCCTGCGCGGTGGGCAGCCCGGCGTGCAGCGTGACGACCTGGCCGCGCGGTACGAGGATCTCCCGCAGGATCCGGTCGGCGATCTCGAATGCCCCGCTGATGATCGTGCGGTGCTCGGCGGAGAGCCCGCGCTGTGCCGTGACCATGTCCCGCAGTTCCTCGGCGCTGACCTCCTCCGGGCGGCCCTCGGGATCGGCGCCGGCCAGCCGGACGACCAGGTTCGTGGCCCTGCTGAGCAGCCACACGACGGGGCGGGAGAACGCGGCGAGCAGGTCGAGCGGGCGGGCCACCAGAAGTGACCAGCCCTCGGCCCGCTGCATCGCGACCCGTTTCGGGGCGAGTTCGCCGAGGACCAGGCTGACGAAGGTCAGCAGGATCGTCACCAGGACGATGGAGGCGGGTTCGGCGGCCGAGCCGAGGACGTCGAGCGCCGGCACCAGGGGCGCGGCCAGCGAGACGGCCGCGGCGGCCGAGGCGAGGAAGTTGGCCAGCGTGATGTAGATCTGGATGGTGGCGAGGAACCGGTTGGGGTCGCGGGCGAGCCGCGCCAGCACCCGGCCACCGCGCGACTGGCGCTCCAGCCGTTGCACCTGGCTCTCCCGCAGCGACACCAGCGCCATCTCGCTGCCGGAGAACGCCGCGTTGACCAGTACCAGAAACAGAACCAGTGCCACCTGTAGCCCGTAGCCGTCCACCGACGCCCGGCCTCCTCATCCCGCGGGGTGCGGGCCTCAACCTACCGGTACGCCCGGCTCAGGTGGCGAGCACGATCGTCATTCCGAGGTACGTGGCGAGCAGCAGGCTCCCCTCGAAGCCCAGCCGCCCCCAGCCGCAGGTCTGCCGGACGAGCAGCCCGGCGAGCAGGATGACGGTCATCAGCAGGCCGCTGGTGGTGATGAAGAGGTCCTCGTTGCCTGCTGCGTGGTAGATGGAGCCCTGCCGGTAGGCGATGTCCCCGACCACCAGCGTGATCACGTCGAGGATGTTCCCGCCGAGGACGGCGGCGATGGCGAGGGTGACCGCACCCCGGCGTACGGCGGCGATGGCGGTGACGGTCTCCGGCAGGCCGTTGACGATGCCGAGCAGCACACCGCCGGTGAACCCGGCGGTGAGGCCGGTGGTCTCGACGAGACTCTCGGCGGCCAGCGACACCCCCCAGCCGCTGGCCGCGACGACCAGGCCGACCACGGCGAAGCGCAGCCAGAGCACGGGCATGCGGTAGCTGTCGAGGACGCCGTGCTCCTGCGGCACGTCGGGGAGGGTCTCGGTGGTGCCGACGGCCTGCCACATCGGCCTGGTGCCGGCGGTCCGGATCAGCCGCAGCCCGCCGAGATAGCAGGCGACGAGCGCGATCGAGACCGGGTGGATCCCGCCGATGGTGACGTCCGGGCTGTAACTGCCCAGCAGGGCCAGCGCGAGCAGGGCGATCAGTAGGCAGCCGAAGAGCAGGTTTGAGACCGAGGCGGCGGCGTGTTCGAGGTTGACCCGGCGGTAGAAGGCGTCGGCGACCGCGACGGCGGTGGTCTGGGCGGCGATACCGCCGACGGCGTTGCTGTAGCCGAGATGTGGGTGCCCGCCCGCCGCCGTGACCGCGGTGATCACGATCCCGGAGAGCCCGGTCGCGACGCCGAAGAAGACCACGCCGAAGACGGCCTCGCCCCAGCCGGTCCGGTCCGCCAGTGCGTCGCCGAGGGCGACCAGCCGGATGCTGCCGAGGATCGTGATCAGGCTGGCGACGGCGAAGATGCCGACGGTCGGACCGAGCGGCCAGGGCGTGGCGGGTAGAAAGCCCAGCATCGGGCGGTTATTCCCGGGTTGCGAGCTTCGAAGCGTGCCGCCGCACCCGCAGATCGTGAGCGGGCCGGGTGGGGGAGCGGGCCGTACCGGCGGCCGGCGCGGACCGTCACCGGTCCGACCGGTCCAGCCACATCTCCAGGCCGTCGAGGAGCCGCTCCAGCCCGAACATGAAGCTCTCGTCCCAGACCCGCTCCGGGTCGTAGGCGGCCGGACCCACCTGCTGCCGCCACTCGTCGTAGTGCGGGTGGTCGGGGGCGATCCGCCGTACGTTCGCTTCGAGCTTCTCCGCGATCTCGCGCATCGACATGCCGGACCGTCGCATGCTGTTCAGCATCGCCGAGACAGTCGTCGCGGAGCCGATCGCGTGCGCGCTCAGCATCGCACTCGCGTGGGCCAGCTCCAGCCCTGCGAAGCCGGCGGCGGTGAGCAGGGCCACCGTGCGGTCGCCGATGCGCATCGCGTTGGGGCCGATGGTCGGCCGCACGCCGAGCAGGCCGATCGCCCAGGGGTGGCGCAGCAACATCGCCCGGATGCCGGTGGCCAGGACCGAGGCGCCCACCCGCCAGCTCGTGTCGCCGACCTCGGGCACGTAGACCTCGCCCATCACCTCGTCGACCGCGAGTTCGAGCAGTTCGTCCTTGTTCGCCACGTACCAGTACACCGAGGTCGCGCCCGCGCCGAGCCGGGTGCCGAGGCGGCGCATGCTCAGCCCGGCCGGTCCCTCGGCGTCCAGCAGTTCGATCGCGGTGCGCACGATCTGCTCCCGGCTCAGTGTGGGCTGTTCGCCCCGGGCCCGGGACGGGCGCAGCCACACCGAGCTGGTGAACGGGTCCGACTTAGAGGGCATCCACGATCCTTCCGACCCGGCCAGTCTAGCGACCGTCGTACGGTGTTCGAGATTGCTGTACGGTGTGCGAGAACCCTCGCACGCTGTACGGGCGTGCGCCGCGAGCGGAGGTCGTCCATGCCCACATCCCACCCACGGCGCTGGTGGATCCTTGGCGTGCTCTGTCTGAGCCTGCTGGTGGCCGTCATCGACAACATGGTGCTCAACATCGCGATCCCGTCGCTGATGCGCGACCTCGGCGCGAGCACCTCGGACATCCAGTGGATCCTCGACGCGTACATCCTGGTCTTCGCCGGCCTGCTGCTCGTCGCCGGCAGCCTCTCCGACCGGTACGGCCGACGGCGGGCCCTGGTCATCGGCCTGGCCGTCTTCGGCGGCGCGTCGGTGCTGGCCACCCTCTGCCAGACGCCCGGTCAGCTCATTGCGGCCCGGGCGCTGATGGGCGTGGGCGGCGCCTTCCTGATGCCCGGCACCCTCGCCATCCTCACCACGGTCTTCGACGACTCCGAGCGGAAGAAGGCAATCGCAATCTGGAGCTCGGTACTGGTGCTCGGCGGCCTCGGCGGCCCGACCCTCGGCGGCCTGCTGTTGCAGCACTTCTGGTGGGGTTCGATCTTCCTGTTGAACGTCCCGATCGCCGTCCTCGGCATCGTGGCCGCGCTCGCGATCATCCCCGAGTCGCGGGGTCCGGCCGGCCGTCCCGACGTTGTCGGCGCGCTGCTCTGCACGCTCGGGATGACGGCACTGGTCTGGGCGGTCATCTCCTCGGCGCAGCACGGCTGGTCGTCCGCGTCGACCGTCGGCGGGCTCGTCGCCGCGGTCGTGCTGCTCGCCACCTTCGCGCTCTGGGAGCACCGGGTCGCCGAGCCGATGGTGCCGACGGCGTTGTTCCGGGACCGCAACTTCGGCGGAGCCAGTCTCTCGATCGTGCTGCTCTCCCTCGCCGCCGGAGGCGTGCTGCTCGCCCTGACCCAGTACCTCCAGTTCGTCCTCGGCTACGAGCCGCTCCGTGCCGGCCTGGCGTTCGTGCCGATGCTGGTCACCGTGCTGGCCTGCAACGGCCTCGGCGTCGTGGTCGACAAGCGGTTCGGCGCCCGGGTCGCGGTCGCTTCCGGGCTGTCGCTGATGGCCGCCGGCTTCGGGGTGCTCGCCTCCATCGGGTCCGCCGACGGCTATCCGACGCTGGCCGTCGCGCTGGTCCTGATCGGGGCGGGCAGCGGGATCGCCGGCCCACCCGCCGTCGGCACCCTGCTCGCCGCGCTGCCGCAGGAGCGGGCCGGCGTCGGCTCGGCGGTCAACGACACCGTGGCGCAGATCGGCGCGGCACTCAGCGTCGCGGTCCTGGGCAGCGTGCTGACCGCCACCTACCGGGCCGCGATGCCGGCCTGGGCGGGACCGGCCCGGGAGTCGATCGGCGAAGCACTCCGGATCGCCGCCGCCACCGGGGACGCCGGGCTGGCCCGCCTGGCCCGGGACGCCTTCGTCGAGGCGATGTCCGGCACCGCGCTGGTCGGAGTGGCCGGCGGCATCGCCGCCGCGGTGGTGGCGGCGCTGGTCATCCGGCCGCGACCGGCCCCGCCGGTGCCCGCGCCCGTGGCGCCGGTCGAGGTCGGCGAGCCGGGTCAGCCGGTGGAACAGTCCGCCTCGGCGGCCTCGACCTCGTCGACGAGTCTTGCCAGCGCCCCGGCCAGGGTGACCAGCCCGCCGGTCGGCGGGCCGCCGGGCTCGACCAGGTAGCCGTCCCGCCGGATCTCCAGCATCAGGGCGCTCACCCGGCGGTCCCGGCCGTAGTGCCGCAACGGCACGTAGCAGCCCGCGAACGGCGTGTCCACGTCGATCTCGCCGCAGCCGGCGAACGCCGCCCGGCCGGCTGCCAGCAGCCGGTCCGGGGTGTGCACCGGGTCGGTGCCGAGGCAGACCGCCGGCCGGCCGGCACCGCCGATCTCGTACGGCAGCCGGTGGCTCGGATAGGAGTGCACGTCCAGGATGGTCAGCCGGCCCCGCGCGGCCAACCGGGTGTCCACGAGGTCGGCGACCGCCAGGGCGTAGGGCCGGTACCAGCGCTCCAGCAGATCCTCCTCCGCCACTCGGTCGTCGGCGCGCAGCCGGGAACCGTCGCTGGTCCGGGTGTAGACGGCGGCCATCCCGACCGCCCGCATCGGCTCGCGCTCGTCCGGGAACCGTTCGGGGTCGACGACCAGCCGGGAGAGCAGGTTGACGAACATCCACGGTCTGCGCCCGGCGAGCGCGGCGGCCCCGGCCGCGATCCGGTCGGTGTGCGCGTCGGTCATCCTGGCCAGCTCGGCGGCGAGAGCGGCATCGTCCAGCAGCAGCCCTCGGCGTACCTCCGGCGGGACCAGCCGGCCGGCGTGCGGCACGTGCAGCAGGACGCCGCTGTCGGCGTCGCCCGGCACGACCTGGAAGCCGGTCGCCGGCTCCGGCCCGCTCCGCTGCACCCCGTCCCCGTCCGGCCGCCTGCCTGCCTGTCGTCGGGGACGCTAGCACGACGGTACCGGCCCGGCGGCGGCGAACAGAGCGGCGCCTGCGCGGCGGCCGTTCCGCGCGGCGTCGGGGCCGGGCGGGAGAGGTTCCGACAGATGTACGTTGTTCGATCGAGAGCCCGGCTCGTAACCTACCCACGCCCCTGACCGGCGAATAAGGAGTGGGTATGGGTCGGATCAACAGGATCTGGCGGGTCGGACTCGCGGTGCTTCCGGTGGCGCTGGTCGCCGTGCTGGGCGCCGCGCCACCGGCGCTCGCCCGGCAGGCACCGTCGATCGTGGTCGGTGACGGCGTGACCCAGCCGGTCTTCGGCTACGCCGACGCCATCCGGGAACGGCTCTTCATCGACTCCACGTTCGACAGCGACAACGACGGCCTGCGCGACATCATCGCGTTCGACCTGATCCGGCCGAAGGCCACCGCCGACGGGCTCAAGGTGCCGGTCATCATGGACGCCAGCCCGTACTACTCGACGATCTGTCGCGGCAACGAGTCCGAGTGCAAGGTCGACATGGACGGCGACGGCCTGCTCGACAAGTGGCCGCTCTTCTACGACAACTACTTCGTGCCGCGTGGCTACGCGGTGATCCTGCTGGACATGGTCGGCACCAACAACTCGACCGGCTGCCCGACCACCAACGCCAACCAGGACAACCTCAGCGCCAAGCAGGCGGTGAACTGGCTCAACGGCCGGGCCACGGCGCGCAATGCCGCGGGGCAGGTTGTCGAGGCCGAGTGGCACAACGGTCGTACCGGGATGATCGGCAAGTCGTACGACGGTTCGCTGGCCATGGCGACGGCCGTGACCGGCGTGAAGGGCCTGACCACGATCGTGCCGATCAGCGGCCCGACGGAATACTACGACTACGTACGCAGCAACGGCGTGGTCACCCGGGGCAACAGTTACGTGGCCTACCTGGCGAACGCGGTGACGAACCCGGAGCGGCGGGACTACTGCAAGCCGGTCCGGGACGCGATGGCCGCCGCCGACGGCGACGAGACGGGCGACTACTCGCCGTTCTGGGGCGAGCGCAGCTACGTCAAACGGGCGGACCGGGTCAAGGCCAGCGTCCTGCTCTATCACGGCCTCAACGACGACAACGTGCGGCCGGACCACTTCAGCAAGTTCTGGTACGAGCTGGCCGCCAACGACGTGCCGCGGAAGCTCTGGCTCTCCCAGGAGGGACACGTCGACCCCTTCGACTCGCGCCGGGCGGTCTGGGTGGCGACGCTGCACCGCTGGTTCGACTACTGGTTGCACCAGGTGCCGAACGGGATCATGGACGAGCCCCGGGTCGACCTGGAGCGCTCCGCCGACGTGTGGGAAACGCACGCGGACTGGCCCATCCCGGGGAGCACCGAGACCGAGGTCTTCCTCCAGCCGGGCAGCGGCGGCGCGGGCGGCCTCAAGCTGGTGCCGGTGCAGAAGGCGGTCACCCAGACCTTCGCGGACGACCCGGCGCAGAGCCAGAACACCATGATCCTCGACCCGGAGACCGTCCGACCGAGCCGGTTGGCGTACCTGTCGGAGCCGCTGCGCGCCCCGGTGCACGTCTCCGGTACGCCGGTGCTGAAGCTGCGGGCCGCCGCCGACAAGACCGACACGAACCTCGGGGTGATCCTGGTCGACTACGGCACCGCCGAGCGGGTGGCGCACCGGGCGTCGGGGGAGGGCATCATCACCCTGGAAACCCAGGACTGCTGGGGCGAGACCAGCCCGACCGATGACGGCTGCTACCGGCAGACCGCGAAGCGGGTGGTCACCGCCGACCTCGAACTGGTCACAAAGGGCATCCTGGACGCGCAGAACCGGCAGTCGCTGCGCCGGGCCACCCCGCTGGTCCCGGGGCAGCGCTACAACTTCGAGTTCCCGCTGTTGCCGGAGGACTACGTCTTCCAGCCCGGCCACCGGATCGGTGTGATCGTGGTGGGTAGCTATCCGCAGTACTCCAGCGAGGTCGATCCGAACCGGGCCACCATCGACGTGGCGCTGAAGACCAGCCACATCGTCCTGCCGATCGTCGGCGGCACCCCCGCCGCGCACGCCGCCGGGCTCTGATCCGGTCACCCCCGGCGGCCGTTCGCGGGACGGCCGCCGGGGGGAGCACACCGTGGCCGGGCGGAAACGACCGGTCACGGGCTCTCCGTGAGGTCGCCGCCAGGTGTATGCTCCGCCGGTTGAGCCCTACCCCAGTGGCGTGTGCCCCCGGACGCGCCGGGCTCGCGACCGTATGGAGGATGGCGCATGTCCCAAGGCCAGGAGCTTTTCGACCTGCACGAGGACAAGACTTCACGGCCCAGCTTCGAGACCACGCTGCGCGGCTACGACAAGCGGCAGGTGGAGCAGTACGTGGCGCAGACCGCCAACGAGCTGTCGAAACTCGTCTCCGAGCGCGAGCAGGCGTTCAGCCACATCCAGGGGCTGACCGTCCATCTCCAGCAGGTGCAGGCCGAGCTGACCGACCTGCGGGAACGGCCGCCGCAGGTGGACCGGGCATCGTTCCGGGACCTGGGGCCGATGGTCGACCAGATCATGGCGTTGGCCGAGAAACAGGCCGGCGTGATCGTCGACGCCGCCGCCCAGCGGGCCAACGAACACCAGACGGAGGCGGAGCGGGTCCTCGCCGACGCCCGTGAGCAGGCCGAGAAACTGGTCGCCGAGGGCGAGGCGAGCCGGGAGCGGGCCGAGCAGGAGGCGCAGCGGGTCAGCGAGCGGAGCACGCAGCAGCTCGAACGGGCCCAGGCCCAGGCCGAGTCGATGCTGGAGGCGGCGCGCAACCAGGTCCAGCAGGAGATCGAGACGGCCCGCACGCAGACCCAGCAGGAGCTGGCGCAGTGGCAGTCCACCGTGGAGCGGGAGCTGACCGACCTGCGTAAGGCCACCGAGCAGGAGCTGGAGCGCCAGCAGAAGCAGGTCGAGGAGGTGAACGCGAACCTCCGGGCGGAGGCCCAGCAATACTCCTCCGAGCTGCGGCGGCGCGCGGACGAGCAGGCCACCGCCCACCAGCAGCAGTTGGCCGCGCTCCAGGAGGAGGTCGAGACGCGGCAGCAGGCGCTCAGCCGGTTGCAGGCCGCGCAGGAGACCGCGCAGCAGCGACTCGCGCAGTCCCGCCAGGAGGGGGTCACGGCGGAGCACGAGTTCGCCCAGTTGCAGCAGCGCCTCGGCGAGGTCCGGCAGGACCTGACCGCCGAGCTCAACCGGCTCGACGAGGCCAGGCGGGCGGCCGAGCAGGCCGAGCGGCAGGCCGCCGAGGTACGGGCCCGGACGCAGCGGGAGGCGAAGCGGCTGGCGGACCGGGCTGCCGCCGCGGTCATGGCGGCTGCGGCGCTCACCGGGGAGACCGGTGAATACCAGATGGTGGCGGTCCGGGCCGACGCCAGCCGCGCCCAGGCCGAGCCACCGGTGCAGCCGGTCGTGGCCGAGCCGGTCGTGGCCGAGCCGGTGGCGGTGGAGCCGGTCGACCGGACCGGACCGGGCGACCGGCCCGAGTCAGGCGACCGGCCCGAGTCAGGCGACCGGCCCGAGTCAGGCGACCGGCAGCACGCCGCGGCCGTGCGGCACGAGCCGGAGCAGCGGCACGAGCCGGGCGTACGGCACGACCCGACTGAGCGGCACGACCCGATTGAGCAGCGGCACGAGCCGGTCGAGCAGCGCGAACAGGCCGCGAGCACGTTCGACGCGTTCCAACCCTCGCCGCGGCAGTCCGCGGACCAGCACCAGCAATCGCATCCGCACGCGTACGCGCCGAACGGCGGTGACCCCGGCCGCTACTAGGCCACAGGTGGTGTGGTGCGGACCGTGATGGTTGGTCGGGTACGTCCGCCAGGCGCGACTCAACGGACGTGGGCGTCGCTCGACACGCTCGGTGCCATCGCGGGGACCAGCTCCCGACTGTCGGTGAAGCCGCGGTGAAACGGCAACCTGCTCCACTGATGGCGGCAGGTCGTGCGGACCAGCCGTCGTCGTTCGACCGCGGCGGAGGGCGAGTGGCCGGCAGGGTGGCTCGCTCTACGCCAGCGGTATGAGATTGAGGGAGTGCTGTGGTAGCCAGGCGAGAGTTGTTGAGGGGTACGGCTGCGGTAGGTGTGTCGGCGGTGACCGGTGCCGTGCTGGCGGGCGGTTCGGCCGCGCCCGCGTCGGCCGGCGGCACCGGGGGAAGGCAACACTCGTGGCGGGCGGGACTCTCCCGCCTGCACGACGCCATGGCGGCTCGCGTCGCCCAGGGCAAACTCGTCGGGCTCGTCTACCTCGTCGCTCACCGTGGCATGGTGCACGTCGACACGGTCGGGACCCTGGCGCTGGAAGGTGCCGAGCCGATGCGGCGTGGTACGCCGTTCCGGATCGCCTCGATGACGAAGCCGGTCGTCGCCTCGGCGGCGATGATGCTGGTGGAGGACGGCAGGCTCGCGCTGCACGAGCCGGTCGACCGCCTGCTTCCCGAGCTGGCCGATCAGCGCGTGCTCAGCCGCATCGACGGGCCGCTCGACCAGACCGTTCCGGCTGCTCGCCCGATCACCGTCGAGGACCTCCTGACGTTCCGGATGGGCCACGGCATAATCTTCGAACCGAGCTTCCAGCCGCCGTACCCGGTGATCGACGCCGCGAACCGGCTGCAACTGGTGCTGGCGGAGCCGGACCCACGCACGCCGCACGAGCCGGACGAGTGGATCCGGCGCTTCGGCACCCTGCCGCTGATGTACCAGCCGGGCGAACGCTGGCAGTACAACACCGGCTCGCTCGTCCTCGGTGTGCTGATCGCACGAGCCTCGGGTCGACCGCTTGAAGACTTCCTGCACGAGCGGGTGTTCCGGCCTCTGGGCATGGGACGGACGGGATTCTCCCTGCCGGCCGCCGACGCACGCCGGCTGCCCGGCCTCTACGCGGCGGACCCGGAGACCGGACAGTTGCGGCCGCAACCGGTCTCACTGCCGCAGGAGTGGACCCGATCGCCCGCGTTTCCCTCCGGCGCCGCCGGGCTGGTTTCCACCGTCGACGACTACCTGGCGTTCAGCCGGATGCTGCTCGACCGGGGAGTCCGGCACGGCCGGCGCCTGCTGTCCGAGGAGTCGGTCCGGCTGCTGACGAGTAATCATCTGACGCCGCAGCAGCTCGCCGCGGCCGGGTTGTACCCGCTCACGGGACGCGGTTGGGGCTACGGCATGGGCGTCAGCGTCGTGCCGGACGAGATCTCGGAGCCGGGACGTTATGGCTGGGAGGGCGGTTACGGCACCGCCTGGTTCAACGATCCGAACCGGGACCTGATCGCGATCGCGCTGACGCAAACCGTCGACTTCCTCTTCGACGGCGGGTCCGACGAGTTCCAACGGCTGGCGGCGGCCTGCGTACGGGGGTGACGGGCCCGACATGACCAGACCGGTACCGCCCGCGGCGCTCAACCGTCGGGCTGGTCCCCCTGCCGGCTGTCGGCGACGGCGGCGGGCGCGTCCGCCAGGGAGAAGCGCTCCCGCAACCGGGAGTAGAACCGCGACGGGCGCAGCCGTACCAGATGGGCCGGTGCGCGGGCCGGCAGCACCGTCACCCAGTCGCCGGGGTCCAGCACGCCGCGTAGCTGCCCGTCCACGCTGACCGCCACCTGGCCGGAGCGCTCCAGGACCCGTACCGTCACCGCCTCGTCGGCGGCCATCACCAGGCTGCGGTTGAAGACCATGTGCGGGGCGACGGGGGTGAAGACGAGCGCGCTGAGCCGGGGGGAGAGGATCGGACCGCCGGCGGCGAAGTTGTAGGCGGTGGAGCCGGTCGGGCTGGCCACCACGAGGGCGTCGGCCGAGTAGGAGGCAAAGAGCGTCTCGTCCAGGTAGACGCCGAGGCTGGCCTGACGGTCGCGGGCCAGCTTCTCGAAGACGATGTCGTTGAGCGCGGTGAGGTCCAGCGCCACGCCCGGATGGTCGACCGGCTCCGCCGTACGCGGCAGTGGCGGGGGCGGCGGGAGCAACGGGCCACGCCCGTACCGCAGCAGCGCCTCCATCCCGCCGGGGATCTCCAGCGGGCGGGAGGCGCAGAGCGTCAGCATCAGCCGTTCGTCGAGCTGCACCCGGCCGGAGAAGAACGCGTCCAGTGCCGTGTCGATCTCGGTTGGCTCGATCTCCGTCAGGAAACCCACCCGGCCCACGTTGATGCCGAGCACCGGTACGCCGTCCTTGGCCGCGATCCGGGCGCCACGCAGGAACGTCCCGTCCCCGCCGATGGTCACCACCAGCGCCGGATGGCCGGCCGCCTCGGCCTCGTCGCCCGCGTTGCGGCGCTGCTGATGCCCCCAGGAGGGGTCCCAGACGTCGATGGCGCTGACCTCGACCGAGTGGTCCGCGGCCCAGCGCCGGACGGTTGCGGCCGCCTTCACCGCCGCCGCCCGGCCCTCGTGCACCACCAAGCCGATCCGCTCGCCTGTCATGCTCTCGTCTCTCCCGTCTGGCACCGACGCGCCGGTCCTCGGCCGGTGAACGATCCGATCACGGTACCGGCCACTGCGTATCACGGAGGTGGGCCCGCCGCGCGGACGGTGGTGTCGCGGCCTCCTGACTGAGGAGAGGAGCATGGGCACTCTGCGTATTTTTCTTCTCGTCATGGCCGTGTAACAGCCGCGGTAACAGGACTGTGGTATCGGAAGTTGCCCCGCTCCGCTTGACAGCGACGTAGTGCGGGGCCAGGCTGGGGCCACTGTAAGCGCTTCCGGAAACCGGGTAGATGGTCCGGAGCCTGTAAGCGCTTCCGGATGGATTTGCCCTGTCTTGATGGAGTTGGTATGACGCTGCAGGACCGGCCACAGGTGACGATCTACGAGGTCGCCCAGCGCGTCGGCGTCTCGATCGCCACCGTGTCGCGGGCACTGCGCGGCACCGACTACGTCGCCCCGGAGACCCGTCGCCGGGTCCTGGCAGCGGTCGAGGAGCTGCAGTTCCGGCCCAGCCGGCTGGGGCAGTCCCTGGCCGAGGGGCGGCACGCCGCCAACGGCATCGTCTTTCCCGACCTCGCCGGTCCCTACTACTCCGAGGTGGTGCTCGGCTACGAGGAGGTCGCCGCCGAGCTGGGCAACAGCGTGCTGATCCTCGCCACGCACGGCCGCCCCGACCCGGCCCGCAAGGTGCTCGAGCTGGCCCGCCGGGTGGACGGGATGGTCGTGATGGGCCGCACGGTCACCGACGAGATCGTCGGACAGGTCGCCGAGACCGGCGTACCGACCGTGCTGCTGGCCCGAGTGGCGGTCGGCGCGCTGGACACCATCACGGCCGACAACGACACCGGTGCCCGGCGCCTGGTCACGCACCTGCTCGGGCACGGCTACCGGCACCTCGCCTACCTGGGCGACCCGGACTCCTCGCCCGACGTGACCGCCCGGTACCGGGCGGTCCGGGAGACGCTCGCCGACGCCGGGCGCGAGCCGCCCGGCGCGCCGGTGCGCTGTGCCTTCGACGTGGACGCCGGGCACCGGGCCGCCCGGCAGGCACTGGCCGCCTCGCCCCGCCCGGAGGTGCTGGTCTGCGCCAACGACGAGGTCGCGCTCGGCGCGCTGGCCGCCGCCGCCGAGCTGGGCCTGAGCGTTCCCGCCGACGTCGCGATCACCGGCTGGGACGACGTGATGGCCGCCCGCTACGCCGGGCTCACCACCGTGCACCAGCCGATGCGGGAGTTGGGCGCGACCGCGGCGCGGTGGTTGCAGGACCGGATGACCGGCAGCGGGGCAGCGGTGCGGCGCGAGGTGCTGCCGACCCGGCTCGTCGTGCGGACGAGCTGCGGTCCCCACGACCCCGAGACGGAGGAACCGAGATGACGACGGCGAAACGGAGGTCCGAGATGAGGGCATGGAGACGGTCCGGTGCGGCCGTGGTCGTCGCGGCGGTGATCGCGATGACCGGCTGCGGCCGGGACGAGAGTGGTGGCAACCAGGAGGCGGCCCCGCCGATCGCGGAGGGGAAGGCGACCGGTGAGATCACGGTCTGGGCGATGGGCACCGAGGGGGAGAAGCTCTCCGTCCTCGCGGACGACTTCATGAAGGAGAACCCGGAGGCGAAGGTCACGGTGACGCCGATCCCGTGGGACGGCGCGCACGACAAGCTCGCCACCGCCATCGCGGCGAAACAGACCCCGGACGTCAGCCTGATCGGCACCACCTGGATGGGCGAGTTCGCCAAGACCGGCGGGCTGGACCCGACCCCGGCCGACCTGGTCAGGAAGGACGACTTCTACGAGGGTGCCTGGGACACCACCGTCGTCGACGGCACCTCGTACGGCGTGCCGTGGTATGTCGAGACCCGACTCTTCTACGTGAACACCGCCGTGGCCACCCGGGCCGGCATCACCTCCCCACCGAAGACCTGGGAGGAGTTCAAGTCCGCCGTCGCCGCCATGAAGTCGAGGGGCGGCGCCGAGTGGGGGGTGAATCTGCTACCGCCGGGCTCCGCGATCGGGACCTGGCAGAGTGTGATGCCGTTCGTCTGGTCCAACGGCGGCGACGTGGCCACGGACGGCACCTTCACGCTCGACAGCCCGCAGGCGGTAGAGGCGTTCGCATACTACAAGTCCTTCTTCGACGAGGGGTTGGCGCCGAAGGGTCTGCCGGCGGACGGCCTGGAACCGGCCTTCCTCAGGGGTGAGATCGGGGCGTTCCCGTCCGGTCCGTGGCACATCGGGGTGCTGAAGGAGCAGGGCGGCGCCGACAAGTTCACGCTGTGGACGATGCCGGCCCGGCAGTCGGCGACATCCTTCGTCGGCGGCGGTGACCTGGCAGTGTTCAAGGACGCCAAGAACCGCGACGGGGCGTGGAAGTTCGTCGCCTACCTGAGCCGTCCGGACGTCCAGACGAAGTGGTACAAGACCGTGAGCGACCTGCCGGCGGTCAAGCAGGGCTGGGACGATCCGACGCTCGGCGGCGACCCGCTGCTCTCCACCTTCGGCAAGCAGCTCGAGGACGCGAAGTCGCCACCGGCGATCCCCACCTGGGAGCAGGTCGCCGCGGCGATCGACGGCGAGACCGAGAAGATGGCGAAGGCCGGTCTCGACGCGGCGGAGGCGGCCAGGGCGATGCAGCAGCGGGCGACCTCGATCGGTACCGGGGTCTGAGATGACTGCGGTCGCGCCCGACGCGGGCCCTCGGCGGCGGGGTGGTGCCGGACTGCGCCTGCGCCGGGCGGCGGTCGGCTGGGGCTTCGCTCTGCCCTTCACGGCCCTGCTCCTGGTTTTCCTGGCCGGTCCGGTGCTGGCCTCGCTGCTGATGAGCTTCACCGACCTGCGCAGCGCCGACCTGCGTACCCCGTTCGCCGTCAACGTCGTCGGTCTGGAGAACTACACCCGGCTCTTCGGCGACGAACTCTTCGTCCGGGCGACCGTGAACACCGCGATCTTCGTGCTGGTCGGCGTACCGCTGACCATGGTCGCCGGGCTGGCGGCGGCGCTGGGGCTCAACTCGGGACTGACCCGCTTCCGCACGGTGTTCCGGGTCGGCTACTACCTGCCGGTGGTCAGCAGCATCGTGGCGATCGCCGTGGTCTGGCGGTTTCTCCTCCAGCCGGACAGCGGCCTGCTCAACAGCCTGCTCGGGCTGGTCGGGGTGGCGGGGCCGAGCTGGTTGCAGCGCAGCGACCTCGCCCTGCCGTCGCTGATCGTGATGGCCGCCTGGCGCAACCTCGGCTACCAGATGGTGATCTTCCTGGCGGGATTGCAGGCGATCCCGCAGCACCTCTACGAGGCGGCCCGGATCGACGGGGCGAGCCCCTGGCAGCAGTTCCGCTACGTCACCCTGCCGTCGCTGCGGCCGACCCTGCTCTTCGTCGGGGTCATCGCAACCATCGGCTATCTCCAGTTCTTCGAGGAGCCGCTGGTGATGACCCGGGGCGGCCCGCTCAACTCGACGCTGTCCGTCTCCTACCACATCTACAACCAGTTCGGGTTCGGCAACTACGGCTACGCCTCGGCGATGAGCTATCTGCTCTTCGTGGTGATCGTGCTGCTGACGATCCTCTGGTTCCGGCTGCTGCGCTCGACCGAGGAGGTGTCCCGGTGACCACCCAGGTCACGTCCCCGCGCCGACCGCCCACCGCGTCGCCGGCATCCGGCGCCGGCTCCGACCGGCCGGTACGCCGCCGCCGCGACCGGGTGGCCGCCGTCGTCCTGCACCTGGTGCTGGTGGCGGGCCTGCTGGTGATGGTCGGCCCGTTCCTGTGGATGCTGGTGTCGTCGTTCAAGTCGGAGAGCGAGATCCGGCTCCTGCCGCCGACCTGGTGGCCGGAGCGGTTGACGCTGGAGAACTACCGTGAGTTGTTCGGCCGGCTCGACTTCCCGACATATTTCTTCAACTCCGCCCTGGTGGCCGTGCTGGTCACGATCGGCAACGTCGTGCTGTGCTCGGCCGTCGGCTACGCGCTGACCAAGCTCCGCTTCCCGGGCCGGCGTGCCCTGTTCGGCCTGGTGCTCGGCGCGGTGATGGTGCCCAGCATGGTGACCTTCGTCCCGCTCTTCGTGCTGATCGCCAATCTCGGCCTGAGCAACACCTACGCCGCGCTGGTGCTGCCGTTCCTGGCCTGGGCGCTGGGCGCGTTCCTGATGCGTCAGTTCATGCTTTCCATCCCGGACGAGCTGATCGAGTCGGCCCGGGTCGACGGCGCCGGCGAGCTGCGCATCTTCGTCCGGATCGTGCTGCCACTCTGCCGGCCGGCCCTGGCCGCGCTCGCGATCCTCGGCTTCCTCGCAAGCTGGAACAACTTCATCTGGCCGCTGGTGGTGGCCACCACCGAGGACAAATACACCCTGCCGGTCGCCCTGGCCCTCTACAGCGTCGGGCAGAACCAGACCAACTTCGGGCTGCTGCTCGCCGGCTCGGTCGTGGTGGTGCTGCCCGTGCTGATCGTCTTCGTCGTGTTGCAGCGGCACTTCGTGCGCGGCATCGCGACCACCGGACTGAAGTGACGATGCGACTGAAGTGACGACGCGACTGAAGTGACGACCTTCCGACGCCACGTCGGCCTCCCCCGACGCCGTACCCCCGGAGGTAACACCATGATCCGTCCCGTCCGGGTCGCCCTGGCGGCGGCCCTCGCCCTCACCATGGCCGCGCCGGCCGGCGTTGCATCCGCCGCGCCGGACGTGCCCTCGGCCGGCTCGCCGCCCGGTGCCGTCGACCGGGCCGCCGCCACCCGCTGGGCCGCCGACACCTGGCGCTCGATGGTCGCGATGACCGACCCCGGCACCGGGCTGCCCGCCGACAACATCGGCGGTGACCTCGCCGCCGGCAGTCGGGCGAAGTACACCTCGCCGACCAACGTCGGCTCGTACATCTGGTCGGCCGTCGTGGCCCGGGAGCTGAGGCTGATCGGGGAGCGGGAGCTGGTCGCGAGGGTCGGCGCCGCCCTCGACGCGCTGGCCCGGCTCGACCGGCACGCCGACTCCGGCATGTTCTACAACTGGTACGACCCGGCCACGCTGGAGCTGCTGCGCACCTGGCCGGAGGATGGCGAGCCGGTCTACCCGTTCGCCTCCAGTGTGGACAACGCGTGGTTGGCTGCCGCGCTGATGATCGTGCACAACGCGCTGCCACAGCTGCGCCGCAAGGCCGACCCGCTGCTGAACGGCATGGACTTCGGCTTCTACTACGACCCGCAGGCCCTCGGTGCCGACGTGCCGGTCGGGCTGATGCGCGGCGGATTCTGGGTCGAGCCGCCGCCAGGCTGCTCGCTGCCCGGCAACTACCGGGACCGTGGGCCGGACGTCCACTACACCTGCCACACCTACGGCGCCTTCAACAGCGAGACCCGCATGATCAGCTATGTGGCGATCGCCCGGGGCCAGGTGCCGCCGGCACACTACTTCGGCCCGTGGCGGACCTTCCCCGACACCTGCGACTGGTCGTGGCAGGAGATGAAGCCGGTCGGCGAATACCGCGAGTACGCCGGGGTCCGGGTCTTCGAGGGCGCCTACCGCTACCGGGGCCTCCAGTTCGTACCCTCGTGGGGCGGGGACATGTTCGAGGCGTTCATGCCGGACATGTTCGTCCCGGAGACCCGCTGGGGGCCGAAGAGCTGGGCCCGTAACCACCCGGTCTACGTGCGCGGCCAGATCGAGCACGGCCTGCGCGACGCCGGCTACGGCCACTGGGGCTTCTCACCCGCCTCCAACCCGGCCGGCGGATACCGCGAGTACGGGGTCGACGCGATGGGGCTGGACGGCCCCGGCTACACCAGCGACCAGGAGCGGACCAGCGTCGACTACGGCTTCGCCGGTTGCCCCGACCGCCCCGCCCAGCCGGAGCCCGAAGCGTACGGCGACGGCGTCGTCACCCCGCACGCCGTCTTCCTCGGCCTCCAGCACGCCCCGGCCGAGGCACAGGCCGAGCTGGCGAAGCTGCGCCGCGACTTCGACATCTACGGCCCGGGCGGCTTCTACGACTCGGTGGCGGTGGGCAGCGGCACCGTCGCCAAGCGCTATCTCGCGCTCGACCAGGGAATGGTGTTGGGCGCGCTGGGCAACCTGCTCGGCGACGACGTGCTGCGCCGGGCGTTCACCCGGGGCGGGGCGGAACGGCTGCTCCGCCCGATGATGCGAATGGAGGAGTTCTCCGTACCGCCCCGGCAGTAGGCCGGGCAACAGGCCGACGAGCAGGACAGCAGACGGCAACGGCAGGCACGCCACACGAAGGATCACGCAGGGATGAACGAAGAGACGACGAGCATCGGCGACGCGGAGAGCGTTGGCGACGCGGAACGGGCCCGCGCGGACTGGCAGGACCGGATCGGCCGGCGCCGGACCGGCACCGCCGACGACGGTCCCGGCACCGCGGGCGGCCTGCACGCTCCCGACGGGCTGCGGGCGACGCCGGGGCGGGGTCAGGTCACCCTCGACTGGTCACCGGTGCCGGGCGCCATCGGATACCAGGTGTACCGGTCCGCCGGTGACGAGCCGCCGAGGGTGCTGGACCATCACGGCGGTGATGTACTGGCGGTGCCGCATCCGCCGTACGCGGACACCACCGGCGAGCCGGGCCAGCCCTACGAGTACGCCGTTGCCGCGCTGCGCGACGTCGACCAGCCCGGACCGCTCTCCGCGGCGGTCCGGGCGGCCTCCTTCGACGGATCCGCTCCGTCGGCGACCGGCAACGGTCGAGCTGCCGCCGCCGGAGCTGACCCGCTGGTGCGGGTGGCGGTCGAGGCGGACGGCCCGACCCGGCCGCTGCATCGGCCGTGGCGCCCGATGATCGGCTCCGAGCACCTGAGCCACCTACTCAACACGGAGACGACCGGCGGCCGTCCGATCGGTGCGGAACTCGCCGAGGCGCTGCGCATCATGAGCACGGAGCTGGGCGTCAGCAGCGTACGGGCGCACGCGATCCTCTGCGACGACCTCGGCGTCTACCGCGAGGTCGACGGCGTGCCGGTGCACGACTTCGGCCGGGTGGACGAGGTCTACGACCGGGTGTTGGCGCTCGGCCTGCGCCCGGTCGTCGAGCTGTCGTTCATGCCCCGCGATCTCGCCAGCGACCCGACGAAGACCGTCTTCGCGTACGGGGCGATCATCTCCCCGCCCCGGGACTGGCAACGCTGGGCCGACCTGATCCGCGCCCTGGTCACCCACCTCATCGACCGGTACGGCCGGGACGAGGTGCGGCAATGGCCGTTCGAGGTCTGGAACGAGGCGAACCTGGAGGTCTTCTGGTCCGGCACCCGGGCCGAGTTCATGCGCCTCTACGAGGTGACCGTCCAGGCCGTCCGGCAGGTCGACCCGGGGTTGACGGTCGGCGGTCCGGCCTCGGCCGCCGCCGGCTGGGTAGGTGAGCTGCTGGAGCACGTCGATGTCTCCGGCGCACCGATCGATTTCGTCTCGACGCACACCTACGGCGCCCCGCCGCTGGACTTCCGCCCGGTCTGCGCCCGGCACGGCCGTCCCGACCTGGGCATTCTCTGGACCGAGTGGGGTGTCACGCCGACCCACTTCAACCCGGTCAGCGACGACGTCTTCGCCGCCGCCTTTCTGCTGCGTGGCATGCACTCGGCCGCCAACCGGGTGGACGCGCTCGCGTACTGGGTCGCCTCCGACCACTTCGAGGAACTGGGCCGGCCGTCCCGGCTCTTCCACGGCGGCTTCGGTCTGCTGACCGTCGGCAACCTGCGCAAGCCCCGGTTCTGGGCGCTCGCCCTGGCCGACCGGCTCGCCGAGCACGAGTTGCGGCAGACCCTGGCCGGGGACGGCGCGGAGAGCCTGGTCGAGGCGTGGGCCGCCCGCGACGACGACGGCGCGGTGACGGTGCTGGTCTGGAACGGCACCCTGGACCAGTCCAAGGCCGGCGGCGACCATCGGCTGGGCCGCAACGTCCGGGTCGAGGCCCGTGGGTTGGCCGCCGACTCCTATCGGGTACGCCACTGGCGGCTCGACGCGGAGCACTCCAACATCGTCCGGGCCTGGCAGGAGCTCGGCGGCGGCGACTGGCCGACGGAGGAGCAGTGGGAGGTGCTGCGTGGCCGGGACACGCTTGACGAGTACCGGCCGGAGCAGGTGGTGCCGGCGGTGGACGGCACCTGCACGGTGGAGTTCCCGCTCCCGATGCCGGCGGTCTCCTTCCTGCGCTTCGAACCGGTGGTCGCGTCGGCGGCCGGGTGAATCATGACGACTTGTTGTCGTTCCAGGTGCAACAAGTCGTCATGATTCACCCGGCGGCGCTCGGCGATGCGCGGACGGTATTGGACATCGGGACGGGGTTGAACCATCGGCGTTCCTGCGAGCACACGACCACCGCGTGCGGTGAACACCCAGCAGTGACTGGTCCCCTGTGGAGTGCGAGCATATCCGCCATGGAAATCTACGAGGACGAGCGGATGGTGGCACGAGAGGACCTGGCCGGCTGGCTGCGCCTGTTGGCCAGTCAATTGGAGACCGGCGGGAAGGTCTACTACGGCGCTGCCGGCGCCGTCACAGTCGGCGAACGGGTTCACTGCGAGCTGGAGATCGAGCGCGACGGTAGCGAGCTCTCCATCGAGATCGAATTCTCCTGGCGCGATCCGCACGCAGCGGCCGCCATCACCGACGAGGACGACGAGGACGACGAAGACGACGAGGAAGAAGATGGCGAGGAAGTAGGGGCCGAGGAGGACGACGAGGAAGGCGACGCGTCCGGGGACGGCGAGGAGGAGGAAGCGGAAGCAGAGGAGGAAGCGGAAGCAGAGGAGGAGGCGAACGCCGCAGAGGACTCCGAGGAGGGAGGCTCCGAGGAGGAGAACTCCGACCAGGAAAGTTCCGAGGCGGGCGACGAGGAGTCGGAGCCGGCGGAGACCGAGGAGCCGGCGGAGACCGAGGAGCCGGCGGAGGCTCCGAAGCCGCCGGAGGCGCCCAAGTCGGTGGAGGCGCCCAAGTCGGTGGAGGCGGCAGCGCCCGTCACCGCCACCGGGCCGTGGTCATCTCCCGCTGTCGCGCCGGCTGCGACGGCCGCGGCGCTGACCCCCGCGGTCGCCTCCAGCCTGGCGGAGGAGCCGACCGAGACCTCCCACCCCGTGCAGCCGTCCTGGACCCCCGCCGCGGCAGAGCCGGCGGAGGTGTCCAGTTCGGCCGATCCGGTGGAGGCGCCGACCTCTGCCGGGCCGACCGAGGTGTCCAGCCCGGCGGAGCCAACCGCCGCAGACACCGAGCCGACTGCGTCCGACGCTGTCGAGCCGACTACCACCGAGTCTGTCGAGCCGACTACCACCGAGTCTGTCGAGCCGGCTGCATCCGAGTCGGCGGAGCCGTCGGAGCCGCCTGCCGCGTCGGAGCCGCCCGCGGCAGCAGCGGAAGCACCTGACCCGGCGGAGCGGGATGAGGAGGCCAGCCGCCGCCAGCCGCTCTGGAGTCCCAGTCCGGTGGAGCCGCCCCGCGACGACAGGCCGACGACGGGAGCCTGGTAGCCGCCGGTCGGCAGCAACGGCCGCCGGGTGGGTCGGGCCGGCTCTCCCGATCCGACCCACCCGACGACCACATCCGGCCTCGACCACATCCGGCCTCGACCACATCCGACCTCGACCACATCCGACCTCGACCACATCCGACCTCGACTACATTCGGTCGGCTCGCTCGGCGTACCGGACACGGCGCGAGCGCCCACGTGCCGGCGCGTCAACCCGTTCCGTCTGCCGAGGGCCGGCGGCAGCGCTCCGCCACGGATTCGAGCGGGTGTTCCGCGACCGGGGGCGGGTCGGCGTGGCCACGGCGTTCAACATGTCGAGGGCCCCGGATCGCGGTGCCTGGGCGCGCATGGCGGCCCGGTACTTCGCATTCGTCAGCGGCGGCACCTGCGGGGCGTACGGCATCGGGACGAGTTCGACCGAGTCGGGGCAGCGCCACCGATAGCCACAGCGGCAGTATCGCCAGAGTCTGCGCCAGTCCCGGCGGTGATACGGCTTGATCCCTCGACCGAATGGCATGCTGTTCTCCCGTCGTCGAAATGGGCCGGGGGTGGCGCCAGGCTCCGCAACACAGGCAGCCACCCCCGTGGGCGCTCCGCTTGTGATGGGCGTTAGGGAAACCGGCGGTGCGCTTGAGTTCCACCTTGGACTTCAGGCGCCGGAAGGCGGAAGATAAGCAGCCAGCAACATAGCTGACGAGCCCGACATCGCGCTCCGGGAAAGGTGAGGAATGCCGAATCACAGCACAGGAATGGGAAGAATTCTCAAGTTCGCCCGTTCCCGGTCCGGGATAACCCAGGAACAGCTTGCCGAACGGTTACACGTCTCGACGTCGCTCATTGCCAAATTCGAGACCAACCGGCTGATCCCGCAGCCCGACACGGCGCTACATCTCGACACCGTCTTCGACTCCGGCGACCTGTTCCAGGAGTCGGCCGCCGAGGCGCGGGCCCACTCCGCCAGCCCGACCTTCATCAGGCCGTGGCTGGAGTACGAGCAGCGGGCCACCATGGTCCGGAGCTTCGAGTTGGCGGTGGTGCCCGGCCTGCTCCAGACCGAGGAATACGCGCGGGCCGTTCTCGGCGACGCCGGCACCCGGGTGCCGGATCTGGACGCCACGGTGGCGGCCCGGCTCGCCCGCGCCGAGGTGCTGCGCCGGGAGGACCAGCCGTGCCGGCTCTTCGCCGTGCTGGACGAGGCGGTGCTGCGCCGGCCCGTCGGCGGGCCGCAGGTGATGGCGGCACAACTGCACGCGATCGTCCGGGCCTGCGCCCTGCCGAACGTCAGCGTCGCCGTGGTGCCGGCCTCGGTGGGCGCCTATCCCGGGCTCAACGGGCCGCTGGCGCTGGCCACCGTGGACGGCCGCAGCGTGGCCTTCCTGGACGATCCGCTGGACGGTCGGGTGGTCGAGGACCCGGAGCGGGTGGCCGCGCTGGAGGAGGTCTGGGAGGCGATCCGCGAGTACGCTCTACCTGCACGCCCCTCCCTCGAACTCATCACGGAAGCAGCGGAGTCATGGAGCTGATCGACGGTCCGCGCTGGCGGACGTCCGCCCGCAGCAACGGGCAGGGCGGCAACTGTGTGGAGGTGGCCGACAACCTCCCCGGTCGGGTCCTGGTCCGGGACAGCAAGGACCGGCAGGGACCGGCGCTGGCCTTCGGCTCGGCCGCATGGCGGGCGTTCGTCGCCGGAGTCGGCCGGCGCGGGTAGTCGGTCGAGAGTCCCGAGCTCCGTCCCTGTCGGCGAGCCGATGCCGCGTGCCCCGTTCATGCACCCAGCTCGACAGGCTGCCCGGCAGACGCATTCCGGCTGGGGCCGCCGGGGCCGTTGATTCCGGTCAGCAGGGGCGGTTCCGGGCCTTGACAGACATCTCCGCCGGAGCTTGAGTGGATCTCAAGTCGGGTGTGTCCGTCCCAACCCGACCAAACCCCCACGGGAGACCCTCATGCTGCTGTCCCGCCGCACCATGCCCGTGGCGCTCGTCGTCGCGGTCGGCCTGGTGCTGCCCGCAGGCCCCCTGCCGGCGCTCGCCGCACCACCCGGCGGCACCGAGTTCCACTCCTCGTTCGAGCCGGCCGACCCGCAGCCGACCTGGACGAACAGCGCCGAGGTCGACGCCGCCGGACGCAAGCGGATGTCGGGAGTGACCGGCAGCCCGGTGACCGGCATCCCCGGCAACCTCACCGACCGGGTGACCGAGGTGACCGGCAGCGGCGAGAACCCACCGAACGAGACCGCCGCCCGAGTCGTCGACCAGAACGTCAGCACCAAGTGGCTGGTCTTCGCCTCCGCCGGCTGGGTCCGGGTCCGCTTCGACGAGCCGGTCGCGATCGTGCACTACGCGCTCACCTCGGCCAACGACGCCCCCGAGCGGGACCCGCGCGACTGGACGCTACAGGGCTCCGCCGACGGCGAGAGCTGGACCGACCTGGACAGCCGGACCGGCCAGGAGTTCGCGGAGCGGTTCCAGACCCGGGAGTACCGCCTCGACAACACCACCGCCTACCGCTACTACCGGCTGGATGTCACCGCCGTGGCCGGGGGCGGCATCACCCAGCTCGCCGAGTGGCAGCTCTCCGACGGCGACACCACCCCGCCGCCGGTCACCGACATGCGCGGCTTCGTCAGCGGCGGTCCGGTCAACGGGCCGACCATGAAGCCGAACGTCGGCTGGACCGGGCGCCACGCCTTCCAGTACTCCGGCGGGCAGACCGTGGACGGGCGCGGGTACGCGTACAACCGGGTCTTCGACGTCGATCTGGCGATCACGCCGGAGACCGAGCTGTCGTACGTGATCTTCCCGGAGCTGACCGCCCAGGACCTGGACTATCCGAGCACCTACGCCGCCGTCGACCTCGCCTTCGACGACGGTAGCTACCTCAGCGAGCTGGGCGCCGTCGACCAGTACGGCTTCGGGCTGAACCCGCAGGCGCAGGGGGCGGCGAAGTCGCTCTACGCCGACCAGTGGAACCTGAAGCGCTCCCGGATCGGGGACGTCGCCGCCGGCAGGCGGGCGGTCCGGGTGCTGGTCGGCTACGACAGCACCACCGGCCCCGGCGTCTTCAACGGCTGGATCGACGACATCCGGGTCACCGCCCACCCGGACGGGCCGGAGCACGACCGGCCCTCCGACCATGTCCGGACCACCCGGGGGACGAACTCCACCGGCGGCTTTTCCCGGGGCAACAACATCCCGGCCACCGCCGTGCCGCACGGGTTCAACTTCTGGACCCCGATGACCAACGCCGGCTCGCTGCGGTGGCTCTACGACTACCAGCAGGGCAACAACGCGGACAACCGGTCGACGATACAGGCGTTCACGGTCAGCCACGAGCCGAGCCCGTGGATGGGGGACCGGCAGACCTTCCAGGTGATGCCGTCGGTCGCCGACGGCGTGCCGAACGCCAACCGGGCGGCGCGGGCGCTGCCGTTCGGGCACGAGAACGAGACCGCACGGGCGCACCACTACGGGGTGACCTTCGACAACGGGCTGGTCACCGAGATCGCCCCGACCGACCACGCGGCCATCTTCCGGTTCACCTTCCCCGGCGACCGGGGCAACCTGATCTTCGACAACGTCGACAACAACGGCGGGCTGACCCTCGCCCCCGACGCCGGTGAGATCACCGGCTACACCGACGTGCGCAGCGGCCTCTCCAACGGTGCCACCCGGATGTTCGTCTACGGCGTGGTCGACCGCCCGGTCGCGGCGAGCGGCCGGCTGACCGGCGGGGGCGGGGCGAACGTGACCGGCTACCTCGGCTTCGACACCAGCGGCTCGAAGCAGCTGCAACTCCGGATCGCCACCTCGCTGATCTCCGTCGAGCAGGCCCGCCGCAACCTCGGGCACGAGATCCCGCAGGGCGACACCTTCGACGCCGTACGCGAGCGGGCGCAGCGGCTCTGGGACGAGAAGCTGCGGGTGGTCGAGGTGGAGGGGGCCACCGAGGAGCAGCTCGTCACCCTCTATTCCAACCTCTACCGGCTCTTCCTCTATCCGAACTCGGCGCACGAGAACGTCGGCACCCCGGCCGAGCCACGCTGGCGGCACGCCGTGCAGTCCTCGGCCACCTCGTCGATCCCGATCGGCTCCACGCCGACCGAGACCGGCGCCGAGGTGGTGGACGGCAAGGTGTACGTCAACAACGGCTTCTGGGACACCTACCGGACCACCTGGTCGGCGTACACCCTCTTCAGTCCGGAAATGGCGGGTGAGCTGGTCGACGGGTTCGTGCAGCAGTACCGCGACGGCGGCTGGGTCTCCCGGTGGTCGGCGCCCGGCTACGCCAACCTGATGACCGGGACCAGCTCGGACGTCGCCTTCGCCGACGCGTACGTCAAGGGGATCCGCGGCTTCGACGCGCGGGCCGCATACCGGGCGGCGGTCCGCAACGCCACGGTGGCGCCGCCCGGCGCGAACCCGAACAACACCAGCGTGGGGCGGAAGGGCCTACAGACCTCGATCTTCGCCGGCTACACCTCGTCGGCGGTCTCCGAGGGCGTCTCCTGGGCGCTGGAGGGCTACATCAACGACTTCGGCATCGCCAACATGGCGGCGGCGCTCGCCGAGGACCCGACGACCCCCGAGGCGGAGCGGGCCGGCTACCGCTCCGACGCGGAATACTTCCGCAACCGCGCCCAGAACTACATCCACATGTTCGATCCGAACGTGGAGTTCTTCCAGGGCCGCGACGCGGCGGGGGAGTGGAAGTCCGACCCGGACGGGTACGACCCCCGGGTCTGGGGCCACGACCACGACTACACCGAGACGAACGGCTGGAACTTCGCCTTCCACGTGCCGCACGACGGGCAGGGCCTGGCCAACCTCTACGGTGGCCGGGCCGGGCTGGCGGAGAAGCTGGACGAGTTCTTCGCCACCCCGGAGACGGCGAAGTTCCCCGGCTCCTACGGCGGCACGATCCACGAGATGGTGGAGGCCCGGGACGTCCGGATGGGCATGTGGGGCTTCAGCAACCAGGTCTCGCACCACATCCCGTGGATGTACACCTACGCCGGGCAGCCGGCGAAGACCCAGGCGCTGGTCCGGGAGGTGCTGTCCCGGATGTACCTCGGCAGCGAGATCGGCCAGGGCTACGCCGGGGACGAGGACAACGGCGAGACCTCCGCCTGGTATCTCTTCGCGGCACTCGGCATCTATCCGCTCCAGGTGGGCAGCACCGACTACGTGATCGGGTCGCCGCTGTTCCGCAAGGCGACGGTGCACCTGCCCGGTGGCCGGAAACTGGTGGTGAACGCCCCGGACAACAGCGCCGACAACGTCTACGTGCAGGGGCTCTCGGTCGACGGCGTGCCGTACCAGCGCACCTCGATCTCGCACGCGGAGCTGGCCGACGGCGCGGTGCTCGACTTCCGGATGGGTCCGGCGCCCTCGACCTGGGGCACCGGGGAGGCGGCCCTGCCGACCTCGCTGACCCCGCCCGGTGCCCCGCCCCGGCCGCTGGCCGACATCACCGTCCAGGGTGGAGCGGCGGCGCTGACCGACGACACCTCGGCGACCGAGGCGCCGCTGACCGCCCCGGTCACCTGGACCGTCTCCGGCGCGCCGGAACTGGTCACCCACTACACCCTCACCTCGCAGGCGGCGGCGGGCGACCCGACCGGCTGGACGCTCTCCGGCTCCTACGACGGCAGGCGCTGGACGGTGCTCGACAGCCGGTCGGACGAGACCTTCGCCTGGCGGTCGCAGACCCGGGCCTTCCCCGTGCAGCACCCCGGCCGGTACGGCCACTACCGGCTCACACCGACCGGCTCGACAGGCGGGCCGGCGGCGCTGGCCGAGGTGGAGTTGCTGGCGAAACCGGCGGCGGAGTGCACGTCGACGGTGACCGGCCGGCGCACCGGCCCGCTCACCGTCACCACCGGAGTGGTCTGCCTGAGCGGGGCGACCGTCACCGGCCCGGTGGTGGTGCGTGCCGGTGCCACGCTCCGGGTCGACGGCGGCAGGATCACCGGCCCGGTCTCGGCGGTCGGCGCGGCGGAGGTGGTGCTGCGGGACGTCCAGGTCGGCGGTCCGGTCTCGGTGGTCGGCACCTCCGGCAACGTCGGCATCGAGCGGGTCGACGTCGACGGCCCGGTGCTGCTGATCGGCAACGCCGGGGCGCTGGTCGCGGCGAGCGGCATCGACGGGCCGCTCTCCTGCCTGCTCAACGACCCGGCGCCGGTCGGCAACGGGCTGCCCAACACGGTGCGGGGCCCGGCGACCGGGCAGTGCGCGCGGCTCTGACCGGGGACGGCTGACCATACGACGGGCAGGGCAGATAGCCGGGCTACGGTCGAGCGGCGGTGACCAGCCAGTGGGCGCCGGGAATGCGTACCCCGTCGGGCTCCTCGTACGGGCGCAGCGCCTCGACCAGGAGCTGCCGGGCGACCTCGGCGGTCGGCCCGTCCGCGCGTTGCAGGACGGCCAGCACCGGCCCCGAGCCGAGGAACCCGTCGGCCGCCGCGCCCGCGTCCGGGCCGAACGCCATCGGGGCGTCGACCGGCCGGGTACGGATGTCGGTGAAGCCGGCCCGCTTCAGCACCTCGGTCAGCCAAGCCGGGTCGGCGAGCGAGAACATCGCCGACCCGGGAAGCTCGGTCACGGTCCGGCCCGGGTGCAGCGCTGACATCGGCACCACGTACCAGGTGTTCTCGGCCATGTCGCGCGGGCAGACGAAGGCGAGCCGGCCGCCGGGGCGGAGCGCGTACCGGATGTTGGCGAAGGCGGCCACCGGGTCGGCGAAGAACATGACGCCGAACTGGCTGATCGCGACGTCGAACCCGTTGCCGGGCAGGGAGTGGACCTGCACGTCGCCCTGTTCGAACTCGACGTTGTCGATGCCGGCCGCGGTCGCCGTGTTCCAGGCGTGGTCGAGCAGCAGCGCGGAGAGGTCGACGCCGAGGACCCGCCCCGGGGCGGCCAGCCGGGCCGCCAGCCGGGTGGTCCCACCGGTGCCGCAGCCGACGTCGAGGACCCGGTCCTCCGGCCGGATTCCGGCGGCGGTCAGCAGGATTTCGGTGAGCGCACCGTTCACCGGGTCGTCGCGTTCGCTGAGCCCGGCCCAGTTGACCGCCTCCGGCCCGTTCCACGCCTCGGCCTGGTCGGTGTTGACAATGTACATCCTCGGTCCCCTTCCGGACGGGCCGGGCCGGCAGCCGCAGGCACCCGGGCCCGAGCCCGGCCACCCTGCGGTTCCGACCACCTCCACGGGTCAAGCGTCGGCCCCACGACCCATACGGACAACTGCGGGTTGCTTGGGCCAGCCATAAGCTGTACGCATGCTTGATCCCTGGTCGTTACAGGTGCTCCTCGCGGTCGGCGACCGCGGCTCGTTCTCGGCGGCGGCCTCGGCGCTCTCGCTGACCCAGCCCGCCGTCTCGCGGCAGATCGCCGGCCTGGAGCGGCGGCTCGGCGTGCGGCTCTTCACCCGGGCCGCCCGGGGGGTCCGGCCGACCCCGGCCGGTGCGGTCGCGATCGAACTCGCCCGGGACAGTCTGACCCGGCTGCGTGCCCTGGAGGCCCGGCTCGCCTCCTTCGCCGAGCTGGAGTCCGGGGAGCTGCGGTTGGCGGCCTTTCCGAGCGCCAACACCCACTTCGTGCCCGAGGCCGTCCGCCGGTTCGGACAGCTCCATCCCGGCGTGACGCTCAGCCTCCGGCAACTGGACCAGATGGGCCTGCTGCCGGCGGTGCAGGAGGGCGGGATCGACCTTGCCCTGGTGACCGAATGGCACCTCTACGCGGAGCCCCAGACGGCCCGGAACGCCCCGGCAGGTGCGGAACCGGCCCGACTCGCCCTCGACGGCGTCGACCTGGTTCCCCTGCTCGACGAGGAGCTGATGGTCGTGTTGCCGGCCCAGCACCGGCTGGCGCGGCGCCGCCGGATACGGCTGGCCGAGCTGAGCGACGAGACCTGGATCGACGGGGCCCATCCCGACTGCCTCGGGCCGGTGACCCCGCTCGCCGAGGCGCTCGGCGCCGCGCCCCGGATCGGCTTCTGGTGCGACGACTGGACCGGCAAGCAGGCACTCGTGGCGGCCGGTGTCGGCGTGATGCTCATGCCGACGCTCGCCGCCGTGGCGGTGCGGCGCGACGTGGTGCTCCGGCCGACCACCCCGGTGCTGCCGGCCCGCCGGCTGTATGCGGCGACGGCCCCGCCGGCCTTCCGCGCCCCGGCGGTGACCGCGATGCTCGAGGTGCTGGCCGAACTCGCGCTCAGCCGTGCCTGACCGCTTCCGGCTGCCGGTCTATCGCTTCCGGCCGACTCCGGCGGCGACCTTGAGCATGGTCGGCGGTGCGTTCTCGTCCGGCCACCACTGCTGCACGTCGACCACCCCGGGCGGCAGCAGCTCGAAGCCGTCGAAGAAGCGCTCGATCTCTTCCCGCCGCCGGAACGTCATCGGAGCCGGCGAGTTCACCGAAATCTCCTCCAGCTTGGCCCTGGCCGCCGGGTCGCTGCCGTCCGCACAGAACTGGGAGATGCAGATGTAGCTCCCCGGCGCCATCCGCTCGCGGAACCGCGCGACGATCGCCGCCGGGTCCTCGGCGTCGGTCACCAGGTGGAACAGGCCGATGAAGAGCAGCAGCACCGGCTGGTCGAAGTCGATGAGCTGCTGGACCTCCGGCGCCGCCAGGAGTTCGTCCGGCCGCCGGACGTCCGCCTGGATCGAGACGACGTTGTCGTCCGGGGAGAGCAGTGCCTGATTGTGCACGAAGACGATCGGGTCGTTGTCCACATAGACCACCCGCGCGTCCGGGACGATCTCCCGCGCCGACTGGTGCACGTTGGGCGCCGTGGGGATGCCGGCGCCGATGTCGAGGAACTGCCTGATCCCCTCCTCGGCGCACATCTGGGTGACCCGGAGCAGGAACCTCCGCTGGGCCTTTCCGAGGGCCGGCAGGTCGGGGGCGAGCGCGATGACCTGCCTGGCCGCCTCCCGGTCCACCGCGAAGTTGTCCTTGCCGCCGAGCACGTAGTCGTACGCGCGGGCATGGCTCATCCGCGTGCTGTCTATACCGGACGGTGCGGATTCCTGGTGCGGCACGGTCACTCCCGGAGCGGGTTCGCAGGCTGCTGACGGCGAGCCGAATCCTAGCCGTTCGCCCCGACGCTGGTGGCTCAGAGTTCGGCGACCACCAGGTCGAGCTGCCGGGGGCGGCCCGCGACCACCGGCTGCTCCTCGACCGTGTACCCGAGATCGCGCAGCGCCTCGACCAGCCGACCGGCCGACCGGGGTGTCGCACCGGCCAGCAGCAGGTCGCGGACCAGTCGACCCTTGCTGGCCTTGTTGAAGTGGCTCACCACCGAGCGCCGGAGCACGCCGGCCACCACCTGCTCGTGCAGCACCCGTACCGTCACCGTGCGCTCGGCCAGCCGCCCGGACGGGCGCCACATCGCCGCGTACCCGCTGGACCGGAGGTCGAGGACGGGGCCGCCACCGGCCGCCTCGGTGAGCACCGGGTCGAGCAGCCCTCGCCAGTACGCCGCCAGCCCGCCGACCCCGGGCAGATTCGTCCCGATCGCGCAGCGGTACGCCGGGATCCGGTCGTCGAGCCGCACCGCGCCCCAGAGGCCGGAGCAGACCAGGACGGAGCGCCGGGCCCGGGTCCGCGCCGGGACGGGCAGGGTGCCGAGGCCCAGCGCGTCGTAGAGCACCCCGGTGTAGACCCGGCCGGCCGGCTGGGCCGGTGCGGCGGGTAGCCGGGCGTTGCGGTCAAGTTCCCCGTCCTGACCCGGACTGAGCCCGAGCACCTGCCGGGCCCGGTCCCGGTCCGGCCCGGCGCAGAGCGCGACGAGCGAGTCCAGCACGCGTCCCCGACCGGGGTGCAGCGCCGGATGGCTCAGCGCGGTCAGGTCGACCGGTCGGCCGGTCCGGGGGGCGCTCTTTCCCTCCGACGGGGGCAGCAGGATCAGCACGGGCAGCAAGCCTACGCAGCGGCAGGGCGGGCGCGTGCGGGGCGGGCCCGGTGGCCGCCCCGCACGCGTGACGCCGGCCGTCCGGCGGGTCCGCCCCGCACCCGTCGCCGAATCGCGGCTGGTCAGGCCGCCAGGCCGAGGGCGTGCTGGGCCAGCAGCTCGCCGTGCTTGCCGGCCGAGGCGTGCCCGGCGTCGAGATTGCGGCGGGCCTGCTCCCGCAGCGGTTCCATCGCCGGGGTGACCTCGGCCAGGGTCAGCTCGACCTCGCTCACGTGCAGGTCCAGGCCGAGCTGGTCGCCGAAGATCCGCCGGTAGTACGGCGTCGCGTGGTCCCAGCCCTCCTTGGGCGTACCCGGGCCGTAGCCGCCGCCCCGGGTGACGATCAGCGCCGCCGGCCGGCCGCGTACCGGCGACTCCTGGCCGGGTGCCAGCCGGGGATCGGTGAGCAGCACGTCGATCCAGGACTTGACGTGCTGGGAGACGCCCCAGTTGTAGAGCGGCACGGCGAGCAGGTAGGCGTCGGCGGCGACGAGCTCGTCGACGTAGGTCGCGGCGAGGGCGACGGCCTTCGCCTGCTCCTCGGTGCGCTGCTCGGGCGGGACGAACCCGGCGGTGACCGCCGAGATCCAGGTGCCGGTCGGCACCGGCGACGCGACCAGGTCGCGCCGGGTGATCAGCCCGGACGGATGGGTACGGGTCCACGCCGTCTCGGCCGTGTCGGCGACGGCCCGGCTGATGGACTGCTCGCCGCGGATGCTGGCGTCGAGTCGGAACAGGCTCACTGCGACCTCCGGTAGAAGTTCTGTATGTCAGACCAAATTAGCCACAGATGGCCTGCAAAGCAGCATGACTGTGATTTACATTATCTTCGATTCTACTCATCTGTACTACAGAAGATCTTGTGCAGGGATAATCTTTCGGGCGGGTATGCTGGTCACGTGCCCGACGCCGCAGCTCCCGCGCCATCTGCCGGCCCCTCCTCGGACGGTGGCGGACAGATCGCGGCCGAGTTGCTCAAGAACGACTTCGCCTGGTCGCTCGGAGTGATCATGCGTCGCTACCTCCGGGCGGCGGACGAGATCGTCGGCGATGTCCCCGGTGGCCCCCGGGGCTACCAGGTCATCGCCTCGGCGAGTCAGCACCTGGCAAACAACCAGGGCGCGATGGCCGCGCAGTTGGGCATCGACCGGACGGTTCTCACCTATCTGATCGACGACCTGGAAGCCGCTGGCCTGGTCGAACGCCAGCCCGACCCGGCCGACCGGCGCAGCCGCCGGGTGGTCGCCACCGAGGCCGGCCAGGCGCTCTGGCAGGACCGGCACGCCGCCCTCGCCAAGGCCGAGACCGAGATCCTCGCCGTACTCGGGCAGGACCGGTCGGCCTTCAAGGAGCTGCTGCAGCGGGTGGCGCTACACGCCGACCAGCTCGACCCGATGCAGAACGCCTGCCAGGTCGTCGAGGAGTTGCAGGAGCACGAACAGGGTCCCCGGCGCCGCCGTCGCCGGAGCTGACCATTCGGAGCCACCCGCCAGGACGGATGGGTGGCTGACGGCAATCTCACAACGACCCGTCGACAACACCCTTCCCTCCGAACGCCGGGCAGACGACACCACCGTCGCCCCACGTTCGGGAGGAAAGATGACCACCACATCCGGGCCGGCCACGCGGCCGGGGCCCATCCGGCGGGTGACCGGCGCACTCGCCGCCGCCACCTGCGTCGTGCTCGCCGGTGCCGTGGCCGGACTCGGGCCCAGCACCGCGGGGGCGTCCAGCCACCGCGAGGCCCCGCTGGTCGCCACGGACCCGGCGATCGACAACACCGACCTCTACGCCTTCGTCAGTCCGGAGCGTCCGGGCTACCTGACGTTCATCGCCAACTGGACACCGTTCGAGGAGCCGGACGGGGGGCCGAACTTCTATCCCTTCGCCACGGACGCGGCGTACAACATCAAGGTCGACAACGACGGCGACGCCAGGCCGGACGCGACGTTCCGGTGGACGTTCCAGAACGTCGACCGGCGCGGCAACTCGACGTTCCTCTACAACAACGGCCCGGTGACCAGCCTGGACGACGAGAATTTGCTGTTCCGGCAGACCTACCGGCTGGAGTCCTCCTTCGACGGAGGGCCGTTCACCACCCGGGTCAGCGGCGGGCTGGTCGCACCGTCCCGGGTCGGCAACGCCGCCATGCCCGACTACGCCAAGCTGCGCCGGGACGCCACGGTCACGCTGCCCGGCGGCTGGAAGGTCTTCGCCGGCCAGGCCGACGACCCGTTCTTCCTGGACCTGCGGGTCTTCGACCTGCTCTACGGCGGCGACCTCAGCGAGACCGGTCGGGACACCCTGGCCGGCTACAACGTCAACAGCATCGCCCTCCAGGTGCCGTTCTCGGACGTGGCGCTCGGCGGCGACCCGGAGCGCAACCCGGTGATCGGCGTCTGGGCAACCACGGACCGGCCCCGGGTGCGGATCTCCGGCCGGATCGGCGGGGTGCCGCGCGGCGGTGACCGGGTGCAGGTCTCCCGGCTGGGCAACCCGCTGGTCAACGAGGTGGTGGTGCCGGCCGGTCTCAAGGACGCCTTCAACTCCCTGCCCCCGGAGAAGGACGCCACCATCCCGGAGGTGGTGGCCCGGGTCACCAACCCCGAGCTGCCGCGCCTGGTCGAGAGCATCTACGGCGTACCGGCTCCGGCGACGCCCCGGCAGGACCTCGTGGAGATCTTCCTGACCGGGATCACCACCAAGACGCCGGACGGCCCGATCAAGCTCGACCTCAACTCCCAGCTCAACAACCAGGACGTACGGCCGAGCCGGTTCCGCCCGGCCGAAATGCTCCGGCTGAACCTGTCGACACCGGTGGCCGAGGCACCGAACCGGCTCGGCGTGCTCGGCGGCGACCTGCAGGGCTTCCCGAACGGGCGGCGGCTCACCGACGACGCCGTCGACATCGCGCTCCAGGCGGTGCAGGGCGCGGCCCAGACGGGCAAGCTCGTCGACGCGCTCGCCGCCGGGGACCGGGTGGACGCGAACGACAACGGCTTCGGCGACTCCTTCCCATACCTGGCCCTGCCGAACGTCGGTGCGGTCAACTCCCGAGCCGGCGGCGGAGCCGGCCCGGGGAAGGCCGCCGACACGCCGGCGACCGCCTCGGCGCGGCCCGCCGACCCCTCGGCCACCCCCGGCAGCCTCGCCGGGCTCGCCAGCCGGGACGGCGCCGACACCCCCGCGACGGCGGTGGCCACCACCGTCGCCTGGGGCCTGGCCGGGGTCGCCGCCGCGCTCGGCACCCTGCTGGTGGTCGGCTGGCTGCGCTGGCGCCGACGTCCCGCCCCCGTCGACTCCGACCCGACCCGACCGCTGTAGCGCCGTCGCAGGGGCACGAGACCGGAGGAGGAAGAGAATGAGGCGACTACCACGGATCGGCGGCCGGTCCCTGCTGGTCTCGGGACTGGCGGCGGCACTGCTGCTCGGTGCCGGCGCGCTGGGCGGACTCCGCCCGCCGGAGCAGCCGACACCCGTCGCCGGCGAGGTCGGGTCGCGGGTCGACCGGCTCGCCGCCACGATCGACCGGGCACAGGAACAGCTCCGCCGGGTCCCCGGCGATCACGTGACCTGGGCGGCGCTCGGCACGGCGTACCTGGAGCAGTCCCGGATCAGCGCGGACCCGGGCTGGTTCGGCAGGGCCGAGGGGGCACTGCGCCGCTCCCTCGCGCTCCGGCCGGACCGCAACGACCCGGCGCTGGCGGGACTCGGCGCCCTGGCGAACGCCCGGCACGACTTCGCCGCCGCCGCCGGGTACGCCCGGCAGGCGTTGCGGATCAACCCGTACAGCGCGGAGGCGTACGCGGTGCTCGGTGACGCGCAGACCCAACTCGGCCGGGCCGACGAGGCGACCGTGGCGGTGCAGGCCCTGCTCGACCTCCGCCCCGGGGTGCCCGCACTGACCCGGGCCGCCTACGACCGGGAGCAGCGCGGCCGGACCACCGAGGCGGCAGCCCTGCTGCGGCAGGCCCTCGCGCTCGCCCTCGACCCCGCCGACATCGCCTTCTGCCGCCACCAGCTCGGCCAACTGGCGTGGCACTCCGGCGACCTGGCCGGAGCCGAGCGGGAGTACGCCGCCGGCCTGGCCGCCGACCCCGGCTATCCGCCGCTGCTGCGCGGGCGGGCGAAGGTGGCCGCCGCACGTGGCCGGCTCGACCAGGCCCTCACCGGCTACGCCGAGCTGACCGGTCGCTCTCCGACCACCGACCACCTGCTGGAGCACGCCGACCTGCTCGACGCCGCCGGCCGGAGCGCCGAGGCCGACGCCCAGCGCGGCCTGGCCGAGGCCGCACACCGGCTCTTCATGGCCGGCGGTGGCACCGACGACCTTGCCGGGGTCGCCGTGGCACTGGCCCGGTCGCGCCCGGCCGAGGCGCTGACCCTGGCCCGCCGGGAGTGGCAGCGGCGCCAGTTCGCCGAGGTGGCCGACGCACTCGCCCTGGCCCTGCACGCCAACGGGCGCGACGCCGAGGCGCTCGGCTACGCCCGCCGCGCCGAGTCGCTGGGCGCCCGCGACGCCCGGTACGCGTACCACCGGGGGATCATCGAGCTGGCCCTCGGCAACCGGGACGAGGCCCGGCGGCACCTGCGGCGGGCGCTCGACATCAACCCGTACTTCTCACCCGTGGACGCGCCGACCGTCGTGCGCACCCTGGAGAGGCTGGGCTCGGCATGAGACGCATTGCGTGCCTGGCGTTGGCAGGGCTCTGCCTCGGAGTGTCGCTGGGGCTCGTCGCCGCACCGCCGAGCCCGGCCGACGCCCACCCGCTCGGCAACTTCTCGGTCAACCAGCTCGCTGCGGTGCGGCTCCACACCGACCGGATCGAGATCGCCGCCGAGATCGACCTCGCCGAGCTGCCGACCGCGCAGGAGTCCGGCACGGTCGACGCGGACGGCGACGGCACGGCGAGCGGGCCGGAGCGGGCGGCACACGCGACCGCCTCCTGCGGCCGGTTCGCCCGGGACTTCGAGGTCACCGTCGCCGGCCGCCGGCTCGGCTGGACGCTCGACGACAGTGCCTTCGAGTACGCCTCCGGCAGCGCCGGCCTGCCCACCAGCCGGCTGCGCTGCGGGTTGGCCGCCGGCATCGTACTGGGGTCGGCCACGACGGTGGAGATCGTGAACCGGTTCCGGGTGGACCGGGTCGGCTGGCGCGAACTGACCGCCGCCGGGCACGGGGTCCGGATCGTCGACTCTCCGCTCCCGGCGCGGGACCTGAGTGGTGGGCTGCGGGCGTACCCGGAGGATCTGCTCAGCTCGCCGCCGGACGTGCGGTCGGCGCGGCTGCGGGTGGAGCCGGGGACCGGCGGCGGTGGCACGGTGACGGGCGCGGCCCGGCCCGGCGCGCCGACGATCGCCTCCGGCGCCTCGCAGGGCGCCGGCTGGACCGCCGGTGCGGAGCGGCGGTTGCGTGACCTCGCCGGCAGCCGGCAGCTGACGCCGCTGGTCGGGATGCTGGCCGTGCTGCTCGCCCTGGTGCTCGGTGCGGCGCACGCCGCGCTGCCCGGCCACGGCAAGACGGCGATGGCCGCCTACCTCGCCGGTCGGGCCGGGCGGCCCAGGGACGCGGTCGCCGTCGGCGCGACGGTGACGCTCACGCACACCGGCGGCGTGCTGGTCCTGGGCCTGCTGCTGACCACGGTGGCCGGGCTGGTCGGCGAGACCGTCCTCGGCTGGCTCGGCGTGGTCAGCGGCGGCCTGATCGCAGTGGTCGGCGCGAGCATGCTGCTCGACCTGCGCCGCCGTGGCCGCAACCGCCCGCACCCCGCCGCCGCCGTCCACTCCCACGCCCCCGTCCACTCCCACTCCCACTCCCACTCCCACGCCTCCGTCCACTCCCACGCCGCCGTCCACTCCCACGACGCACATGTCGGCCATGGCCATCACCATCACCATCACCATCACCACGGACCGAGTCGACTCGGCATCCTGGGGCTCGGTGTCTCCGGTGGCCTGGTACCCAGCCCGTCCGCCCTGGTGATCCTGCTCGGCGCGATCGGTCTCGGGCGTACCGGATTCGGTGTGCTGCTCGTGCTCGGCTACGGCGCCGGCATGGCGGCCACGCTCACCGCCGCGGGTCTGCTGGTGGTGCGACTGCGACAGCGCTGGGACCAGCGGCGTCCGGGCCGCCGGCTGTTCCGGCGGTGGCACCGGCGCCTGGCCGTACTCCGGTCCGCCGCGCCGGTCGGCACGGCCGGACTGGTGCTCTCGGTCGGGCTGGTCCTGGCCGGTCGCGCCCTCGGCACGGTCGCGTGAACACCGAACCGCATCCCGCGTGTCGGGCAACCTCCCGCGGTCCAGGGTGGACCACCGATGGAAGGCTGAGGCCATGACGGAATCCAGCGGCACACCGCGCCGGCCGGACCATCTCGCGGCGGTGCCGGCGGCCGGCCCCGCAACCGGACGGGCCCCGGTGGACGGGACAGCGGCCGATGTGGACGGACGCGCCGAGGCGAACGGGTTGCTGCGCGCGGTCGCCCTCGGTGACGAGGCGGCGTTCGCCCGGCTCTACGACCTGATGGCCCCCCGGGTGTACGGCCTGGTCCGCCGGGTGCTGCGGGATCCGGCCCAGGCCGAGGAGGTGGCCCAGGAGGTGCTGGTCGAGGTGTGGCGGACGGCGCCCCGGTTCGACCCGGCCCGGGGCTCGGCGGCGAGCTGGATCTGCACGATCGCGCACCGTCGGGCGGTGGACCGGGTCCGCGCGGAGCAGGCCAGCGCCGAGCGCCAGCTCCGGGTCGGCACGAGTCCGGCCGAGACGTCCTACGACGAGGTGCCCGAGCAGGCCGCCCGCCGCCTGGAACAGCAGCAGGTACGGCGCTGCCTGCGTGACCTGACCGACCTGCAACGCGAGGCGATCACCCTCGCCTACTACGCCGGCCACACCTACCGGGAGGTCGCCGAGTTGCTGGGTGCCGCGCTGCCGACGGTGAAGACCCGGATGCGGGACGGGCTGATCCGGCTGCGGGACTGTCTCGGCGTTCTCGGGGTCGAGGAGGCGACCCGGTGAGCGACATCCACACCCTGGTCGGGGCGTACGTGCTGGACGCCGTCGACGATCTCGAACGGGCCGCCTTCGACCGCCACCTGGCCGACTGCGACTCCTGCGCCGCAGAGGTGGGTGAGCTGCGGGAGACCGCCGCCCGGTTGACCGACGGCGCCTGGTCGGTGCCGCCGCCCCGGCTGCGGACCGAGGTGCTGGCCCAGGTCTCCCGGACCCGTCAGGACCGGCCGGGACGGCTGTCGGGCCGGGACGGCCGGAGCGCACTCTCCCGGTGGCGTGCCGTCACCGCCGGGGCGGTCGCCGCCGCGGTCCTGGCGGTGGCCGCCGGAGTGACCGGCTATCTGGTGCAGCAGCAGCGGGTCCACGACGAGCGGGCGGCCACGGTCGCCGCCCGGGCCGAGCTGGAGCGGGTACGGGACATCCTCGACGCGCCGGATCTGGTCGTGGGCCGGGAGGGGCTCGCCGGAGGTGGCCGGCTCTCCGTCTTTCGCTCCCCGGCCGGGGACACCGCAGTGGTGTTGCTGGCCGGTGCGCCACGGGTGCCCGACGACCGGGCCTACCACCTGTGGCTGGTGGAGGGGTCGACGCCACGACCGGCCGGCGTGCTGGCCGCCGGGACCGGCGACGACACGGTGGTGCTGACCGGGATGTCGGGCTCGGACGCGGTCGCGGTGACCGTCGAGCCGGCCACGGGCTCGGCGCGGCCGACCACCGACGTACTGGGCAGCGTGCCGCTCGACTGAGCGGGGTGCCACCGGCCCCGCCACCCCGATCAGCACTCCGCTCACCGGGTGACCGGGTCGGGATAGGAGGGCAGCGCCAGCGCGGTGGTGGCACGCCGGGCGGAGCGCGCCAGCAGCCCGGTCCGGGCGATCAGGGGTGCGATCCGGAACGCCCGGTTGCGCAGCCACAACCCGGCGGCGGTGGTCGGGGCCAGGGTACGCCCGCCGTTGTCGGCGAGCGCCTGGTTGACCTTGACGAACGGTCGGGTGATCCGTTCGTACGCGGCGAACGCCTCGGTGTGGTCGGCGCGCCCGGCGAGTTCGCCCGCCAGCACGTACGCGCCGACCAGCGCGGTGCTGGTGCCCTGCCCGGAGAAGAAGCTCGGCGCGTACGCGGCGTCGCCGACCAGCGCGACCCGCCCGTGCGACCACCGTGGCAGGTGGATCTGACTGACGACGTCGAAGAACACGTCGTCGGCGGTGCGCATGGCGTCGAGCAGCCGGGGCACCTGCCAGCGGTCCCCGGCGAACACCCGCGCCATCAGGTCGCGCTGCGCGTCGACGTCGCCGAGTTCGGCGAGCGGAGGCTCCGGCCGGGCGGTCATCAGGAAGCCGTGCAGCGTGTCGGTGCAGCCGGGGGCGTACATGGTGGCCATCCGTCCCGGTGCGCTGTAGCTGATGCCCTCGTGGGCCAGTCCGAGATCGTTCGGCAGGGTGAAGCCGGCGAAGCAGTAGCCGAGGTAGCGGACGAACTGCTCCTCGGGGCCGAAGGCGAGGCGCCGGGTGTTGGAGTGCAGCCCGTCGGCGCCGAAGACCAGACCGAAGTCGCGCTGCCGGCCGCTCCGGAAGGTCACCTCGACGCCCTTGTCGTGGCTGCGCAGAGCCGCGATCGAGTCGTCGAAGACGAATTCCACGTCGTCCCGTACGGCGGCGTGCAGCACGGCGGCCAGGTGACCGCGTGGAAGTTCGAGATCGCGACCCTCGACGCCGCCGGTGAGCGCCTCCGGGCGCAGCACACCGACCGTCCGGCCGTCCGGGCCGACGAAGCTGAGCCGTCGGGTGTCGATGTGCGCGGCCCGGACCTGGGGCAGCACGCCCATCCGGTCCAGCACGCCGAGGGCGGTCCCCCGGACGTCGATCGGATAGCCGCCGCCGCGCACCGCCGGCGCCTTCTCCACCACGGTCACCTCGAAGCCGTGGTGGTGCAGCCAGTAGGCGAGGGTGGGCCCGGCGATGCTCGCGCCGGAGATCAGGACCTGCATCGGTGACCGCCTCTCGTGAGCCCCAATCAATACACTACACCGTGCAGTGTAGTACGGGTACGATCAGCACATGCCGAGCGCGAGGACGCTGCGAGAGGGCGCGACGCCGAAGCGGGCCGCCATCGTCGCGGCGGCCCGGGAGCTGTTCCTCTCCGACGGCTTCGACCGGACCAGCGTGGATGCGCTCGCCGCCCGCGCCGGGGTCTCCAAGCGGACCGTCTACGACTACTTCGGCGACAAGGTCACCCTGCTCAACGCCGTGGTGGAGGCGGTCGGGCGGTCGATGGTCGCCACCATCCGGCGTACCCTCGACGAGACGCTCGTCGCGGTCGACGCCGCCGGGCTGGAGGAGGCCCTGGTCGCGTTCGCGATGCGGATCTCGACCGAGATGCTCGGCTCGCCGGAGTACGCCACGCTCGAGCGACTGGCCCGGGCCGACTCCGGCCAGTTGGCGAAGCTCGACCGGTACGAGATCGAGAACGCGCCGGAAGAGGCTCTCGCCGAACGGCTCGGCACCCTCGCCCGCGCCGGACTGCTCGACCTCGCCGACCCGCGACTCGCGGCCGACCAGTTCATCGCGCTGACCTTCGGTGTCGCGCTGAACCGGCTCCGCTCGGCGAACGCGGCGGAAGATCCCCGGGTCGGTCCGATCATCGTCGAGGGCGTGCGGGTCTTCCTCCGCGCGTACCGGACCGGGCGGTAGCCGGGATGGCGGCGCACCGCGACAGCACCGGCGTACGGGATGCAGGGCTGCCACGTCCGTCCTACCGTGAGGTGATCGCCCTACCGGAAGGTGTCGCGTGCCTGTTCAGGACTGGTTTCTCAGCGGGGCGGAGCGGGACAACCCCGACTCCGCCATCCCCGCCTGGACGGAGGGCAACCTCGCCGAGCCCCTGATCCACGGCGCCGCCTACTTCGACCGGCTGACCGCCGAGATCCAGGCGCTGGACGAGGGCGACCACGTCTTCTTCACCGACTGGCGGGGCGACCCGGACGAACGGATGCGCGACGGCGGCCCGACCATCGCCGAGCTGCTCGGCGACGCCGCCCGGCGCGGTGTCGTCGTCAAGGGTCTGGTCTGGCGCTCGCACCTCGACAGGTTCACCTACAGCCAGGAGGAGAACCGGCACCTCGGCAGGGAGGTGGGTGAGGCCGGCGGCGAGGTGCTGCTCGACCACCGGGTCCGGCGCGGTGGCTCACACCACCAGAAGCTCGTCGTACTCCGGCACCCGGGCCGGCCGGAGCGGGACGTCGCCTTCGCCGGCGGCATCGACCTGTGCCACAGCCGGCGCGACGACGCCGAGCATCGCGGCGACCCCCAGGCGGTGCGGATGGCCAGGGCGTACGGCGACAATCCGCCCTGGCACGACGTGCAGCTCGCGGTGCGCGGGCCGGTCGTCGAGGCGCTCGACCTGACCTTCCGGGAACGCTGGACCGACCCGGCCCCGCTGGACCAGTACGGGCCGATCAGCACCGTACGTGACCGGCTGCGCGGTGCCGATCTGCACGCCGAACCGCTCCCGCCGCAGCCGCCCGACCCACCGCCCTGCGGGCCGCACCGGATCCAGGTACTCCGGACCTATCCAGCGATGAAACCGGCCTACAGCTTCGCGAGGCTGGGCGAGCAGTCGGTCGCCCGGGGCTACACCAAGGCGATCGAGCGGGCCCGGCGGCTGATCTATCTGGAGGACCAGTATCTCTGGTCCCGGGAGGTGGCGACGCTCTTCGCCGACGCGCTGCGCGACAACCCCGACCTGCACCTGATCGCCGTCGTGCCCCGGCACCCGGACGTGGACGGCCGGCTGGCCCTGCCGCCCAACCAGGTCGGCCGGGAGCAGGCGGTCGCGCTGTGCCGTGCGGTCGCCCCCGACCGGGTGCACGTGTACGACGTCGAGAACCACGTTGGCACCCCGGTCTACGTACACGCCAAGGTCTGTGTGGTGGACGACGTCTGGTGCAGCGTCGGCAGCGACAACTTCAACCGCCGCTCCTGGACCCACGACAGCGAACTCTCCTGCGCCGTACTCGACGACACCCCCGACGAGCGGGAGCCCCTCGACCCGGCCGGCCTCGGCGACGGCGCCCGCCGTTTCGCCCGCGACCTGCGCCTGGCGCTGCTCCGCGAACACCTCGACCGTCCGCCCGGCGGCGACGACGATCTCCTCGACCCGGCATCGGCGATCCGCGCCGTCGACGAGGCCGCGAACACGCTGCGGGACTGGCACGCGGGTGACCGGCGCGGACCCCGACCACCCGGACGGCTCGTCCCGCACGAGACGGGCCGGCTGCCATGGCACCAGCGGCTCTGGGCGGTACCGGCGTACCGCCTGGTCTACGACCCGGACGGCCGGGCCTGGCGGGACCGCCGCGCCGGCACCTGGTAGTAAGGAAGGGCCCCCGCTTATCGTTTTCTGTTGTAGCGGGGGCCCTTCCTAACACCTAGCCGAGCGGGTTGAGCAGGTCGGCGCTGCCCTCGAAGGCGTAGAGGAGCAGGTCGACCATCCGGAACGTCTCCTGGTCGGGGCCGAGCGTCGGCCGCCACGTCGGGTCGCGGAGGATCGAGATCCGGCTCCCCTCGATGGCCCGGTGGAAGACCTCGGCGACGATCCGTGCGCCGACGCCGTCGAGCCGGCCGCCGTTGAATTCCGCCTCGCGGAGAATGTAGAACCAGAGCGGCGTGTGCGTGGTCAGTTCGACCTTCTGCTCGTCGGTCAGGCCGTCCAGGACGGCGCCGTCGAGGCCGCCGAGAATCTCGTCGGGCTTGAGCGGCACCAGGTCGAAGAGCTGGGCCATCTGTTGACCGCTGGCCAGCCGCACCATCATCGCGCGGGTGAGGTTGCGGAAGGCGAGGTTCAGCTCGATCGCCGGGGTGCCGGTGCCGCCGCCGAACGAGCCGGGTGGCAGGTTGCGCAGCGGGTCCACCAGGCTGGTGTCGATCCGCCGGGTGAGGTTGAGCTGCCGCTGCGGCTGCCGCTCCGTATCCGCCGCAGTGGCCTCGCCGGCCGCAGTGGCCTCGCCGGCCGCAGTGGCCTCGCCAGCCTCGGCGACGAGCGCGACCAGGTCGTCCCGGCCGGCCTCGGTGAAGTCGTAGAGGCGGCGGAAGTCGGCGATCCAGTTGGTCGGCAGCCGCTCGAAGGAACCGGACTCGGGATCGGCGATGTCGCCGTCGGGGGAGAGGATGCCGCTGGTGCCGGAGAACTGGAAGAGCAGCTCCAGGGTGCCGGGCGCCAGCACGCCGGGCGCGCCGGAGGTGTTGAAGACGCGGTTCCAGTCGTACTCCTCGCGGATCATGCTGTGCCCGAGCCGGTACGCCGCCACGGAGAACTCGATCGGCATCGTCGGCCGGTCGCCCGGCTGCACGGTCCGGTCGCGGCGCTGCCGCCGGCCGTAGCCGGGGGAGACCTCGAAGAAGCGGCGGCCCCGGCCGAAGACCTCGTCGACGATCTCCGGCGAGGCGATCCGGGGCAGGAGGTCGGTCACCAGCATCCACTGGTAGTGCTTCACCACAACAGAGCGGGCGGCCCGGAACAGCGCCGTGCCGGAGAGCCCGCCGGAGGCCAACTGGTCGACCACCCGGTTGTGGAACCGGATGAACGCCAGGTGGGTCTGGGCGACCGCCAGGTTCTCGTCGTTGCGGGCGTCGGGGATCAGCGCCGCCCGCCGCTCCCGCTTGCTCGACCCGAGCCCGGAACGGGGCAGGTCGAAACCGTCCCGGTCCTGGTTGGTGGCGTCGTCGCCGGCCACCGCGGCGGTCCGGCCCACCTTGAGGTGTACGCCGTCGGCGGTGTAGAAGACCCGGTCGGTCCGGTCGTCGGGCCCCCGCCCGTAGAGCGAGTCCAGGTCGAGTGCCGGGGAACGGCCCTGGAGCAGTTCCTCGACGGAGACCTCCTCGCCCAGCGCCGCGGCGGTGTTGTCCATGGTCAGGTCGTGGTCCACGAACTGGCCGAGGTAGGTGTAGCCGGCGGGAACCGCCGGGTCCGCCGAGTCGGCCGACGGGCCGCTGACCATCGCCTCGGCCAGTGCCGCACGGGTGGTCTCGGCGGGCGCCTGACCCTGCGGGCCGAGCCGGGAGAACCGGAACTTGCGCAGTTCGGCGGTTGTCGACGGGCGCCGGGTCGTCGGTTCGTGCCTGTCGTCGAAGCCGAGCAGGCCCTCGCCCTCGACGAGGTAGTCCTCCCGCATGTGCCGCTTCATTCGTCGTTCCTCCCTCGTGGTGACCGGCACCCGGTACGGAGTCGGCTGACGGGGAGGAACATGCGTGCGCGACCGGCGCGTACGCACGACGACGACGTGTGCGTCCGCCGGACCCGATCCCCCCGTGAACGTCCGCGATCGGCGCGGACCAGCCGATCCGCTGCCGGTGCACCATGCCGGTCTCGGTCGACTACGGCCAAGAGTCCGCAGCGGCGCCGGGGTCGTCCACCTAGTGTCATCCATGTGACGTAAGGTGGGCCGAGCGCTCACGCTGTGACTAGCGATCCGTTACGGTGAGCAGTTTCCCGAGCCGCGGATCATCGTTTGTGGACTGTCTACTGCGTCTCCTGCCCGCGGAGCGGGTAGGGGATGAAGGTGCTGCGGTTCTCGTCGAGGTCGAGTTGCCGGCCGATCGGCTGCGCGGCCCGCTGCGGGCAGGTCATCCGCTCGCAGGTCTTGCAGCCCGGCCCGATCGGGGTGGCCGCCTCGGTCGCCTGCAGGTCCATCCCGGCGGAGTAGACGAGCCGGCCGGCGTGCCGGGTCTCGCAGCCCAGCCCGATCGCGAAGGTCTTGCCGGGCTGGCCGTAGCCGCCGTGGTGCCGGGTGACCGTACGGGCGATCCAGAGGTAGCGCTGACCGTCCGGCATCGCCGCCACCTGTGTCATCACCCGGCCGGGCGCGCCGAACGCCTCGTAGACGTTCCACAGCGGACACGTGCCGCCGGAGCGGGAGAAGGGGAAGCCGGTCGCCGACTGTCGTTTGGACATGTTGCCGGCCCGGTCCACCCGGACGAAGGAGAAGGGCACGCCGCGCGCCCGAGGTCGTTGCAGGGTGCTGAGGCGGTGGCAGACGCTCTCCCAGCCCATCACGAAGTGGTCGGTGAGCAGTTCGATGTCGTAGCGCATCGTCTCGGCGGCGTCGAGAAATTCCCGGTAGGGCAGGACGAGTGCGGCGGCGAAATAGTTTGCCAAGCCGACCCGCATCAGGATCTGGGTCTGCAGGTCGGCGAATTTCTCCTCCTCGATGATTTCGTCGATGACGTCGGCGAATTCCAGCAGCGCGATCTGGGCGCCCATCCGGATGGCTTCCTGGCCTGACCGCAGCGACGTCGACAGGTGCAGCGTGCGGGTCTGCGGCCGGTAGCGGTGCAGATCGCCGGCGAGCGAGTCGGTGTCCTGTCGGACGATCCGGATGCCGTGCCGCACGGCCAGCCGGTCGTTGAGCGCGGCCCGGGTCTCGCCCCGGCGGATCCCGATCTCGGCGGCCAGTGCCTCGGCCCCCTCGTCCAGCTCCGGGATGTAGTTCTGCCGGCGGTAGAAGAAGTCGCTGACCTGGTCGTGCGGGCTGCGGCCGGGGAGGAGGTCGCGGTCGCCGGCCACCTCGGCGAGCTGGTCGTTGGCCTGCCGGTAGCGGCGATAGAGGTCGATCACCGCCTCGGCCACCTCCGGCAGCTTGCCGGCCAGCTCGGTCAGGTCGGGCAGGCTGGCCCGGCTGGGCAGCGCCTCGCGCAGCTCGGCGACGAGTCGGGGGGTGTCGTGCGGCGCGAAGTAGGCGGTGTCGACGCCGAAGACCTCGGTGATCCGGATCAGCACCGGGACGGTGAGCGGGCGCGAGTCGTGCTCGATCTGGTTGAGGTAGCTGGGGGAGATGCCGAGCTGCCGGGCCAGCTCGATCTGGCTGACGCCGTGCTCCTCGCGTAACCGGCGCAGCCGGCCGCCCGCGAACGTCTTCGTCACGGCGCCTCCTCCCTCCGCCCGGACCCGGCCACATTAACACGTCTGTGAACCGGCTAATTCGCAACTTCGCAAAATGCGGCATGGAGTTTACAAGAATTGGCTTTTTCCGTGCCTCGACCCGTCAATCGCGGCCGTGTCATGGTTTCGGCATGTCCTGATGGACGGCTGATTGCAGACTATCCAAGCGAATCGACGAGGAGAATCCCATGGGCACCCCGGCGGAGCAGTTGCGTACCGAATGGGCCAGCGACCCGCGCTGGTCCGGCGTCGAGCGGGTCTACGGCGCGGACGAGGTCGTCCGGCTGCGCGGTGTGGTGCAGGAACAGCACACCCTCGCCGACCGGGGCGCCCGGCGGCTCTGGACGCTGCTGCACGAGGAGGACTTCGTCCCCGCGCTCGGCGCGCTCACCGGCAACCAGGCGGTGCAGATGGTCCGGGCCGGGCTGAAGGCGATCTACCTCTCCGGCTGGCAGGTCGCCGCCGACGCCAACCTCTCCGGGCAGACCTACCCGGACCAGAGCCTCTATCCGGCCAACTCGGTGCCGGCGGTGGTGCGGCGGATCAACAACGCGCTGCTGCGCGCCGGTCAGATCGAGACCGCAGAGGGGCCGGGCGGCGGCGATACCGGCAGCCGGGCCGAGGACGGCGACGACGGCGAAGGCGGCGGGATCGACTGGCTCGCCCCGATCGTCGCCGACGCGGAGGCCGGCTTCGGCGGGCCGCTCAACGCGTACGAGTTGATGAGCGCGATGATCGCGGCGGGCGCCGCCGGGGTGCACTGGGAGGACCAGCTCGCCTCGGAGAAGAAGTGCGGCCACCTCGGCGGCAAGGTGCTGGTGCCGACCGGACAGCACGTCCGGACCCTCAACGCCGCCAGGCTGGCGGCGGACGTGGCGGGGGTCCCCTCGGTGATCATCGCCCGGACCGACGCGCAGGCGGCGACGCTGCTCACCACCGACGTCGACGAGCGGGACCGGCCCTTCGTCACCGGAGAGCGGACCGCCGAGGGCTTCTACCGGGTCCGCAACGGGCTGCAGCCCTGCGTCGCCCGAGGACTCGCCTACGCGCCTTACGCCGACCTGCTCTGGATGGAGACCGGCACCCCGGACCTGGAGCTGGCCCGCCGGTTCGCCGAGGAGATCAAGGCGGTCTACCCGGACCAGATGCTGGCCTACAACTGCTCGCCGTCGTTCAACTGGCGCAAGCACCTCGACGACGCCACCATCGCCAAGTTCCAACGGGAACTCGGGCACATGGGATACCGGTTCCAGTTCATCACGCTGGCCGGGTTCCACGCGCTGAACTACTCCATGTTCGACCTGGCCCGGGGTTACGCCGCCGACGGGATGCCGGCGTACGTGTCGTTGCAGGAGCGGGAATTCGCCGCCGAGGCGTACGGCTACACGGCCGTCAAGCACCAGCGCGAGGTCGGCACCGGCTACTTCGACCTGGTCAGCACGGTGCTCAACCCCGCCGCCGAGACCACCGCGCTGCGCGGCTCGACCGAGGAGGAGCAGTTCTGATGCGCGTCACCGTCACCGGACCGCTGCACGAGCGGTACGACGAGATCCTCAGCCCCAAGGCGCTGGACTTCCTGGTCGCCCTCGACAGCGAGTTCGCGGCCCGCCGGGTGGCCTTGCTGGACACCCGGCGGGCCCGCCGCGCCCGCTACGCCGACGGCCAGCTTCCCGGGTTCCTCCCCGAGACCGAGGCGATCCGGGCCGACCCGAGCTGGCGGGTGGCGCCGCCGGCACCCGGCCTGCTCGACCGGCGGGTCGAGATCACCGGCCCGACCGACCGGAAGATGACGGTGAACGCGCTCAACTCCGGGGCGAAGGTGTGGCTGGCCGACTTCGAGGACGCCCTCGCGCCGACCTGGGAGAACATCATCGGCGGCCAGCTCAACCTGGTCGACGCGATCGACCGGCGGATCGACTTCACCGCGCCGGGCGGCAAGCGCTACGCCCTCGGCGACGATCTCGCCACCATCGTGGTCCGGCCGCGCGGCTGGCACCTGGTGGAGAAGCACATCGTGGTCGACGGCCGGGCCATCTCGGCCAGCCTGGTCGACTTCGGGCTCTACTTCTTCCACTGTGCCCAGCGGCAGCTCGACGCCGGCAGCGGCCCGTACTTCTACCTGCCGAAGCTGGAGAGCCACCGCGAGGCGCGGCTCTGGAACGACGTCTTCCGGTTCGCCCAGAACTGGCTCGGCATCCCGCAGGGCAGCATCCGGGCCACCGTGCTGATCGAGACCGTCACCGCCGCCTTCGAAATGGAGGAGATCCTCTACGAGCTCCGCGAGCACTGCGCCGGGCTGAACGCCGGCCGGTGGGACTACATCTTCAGCATCGTCAAGAACTTCGGGTGGCGGGACGACTTCGTGCTGCCGGACCGGGGCGACGTGACGATGACGGTGCCGTTCATGCGGGCGTACACCGAGTTGCTGGTCCGGACCTGCCACCGACGCGGCGCGCACGCGATCGGCGGGATGGCCGCCGCCATCCCGAGCCGGGACCCGGAGGTCAACCGGGTGGCACTGACCAAGGTCCGGGCGGACAAGGAGCGGGAGGCCGGCGACGGCTTCGACGGCTCCTGGGTGGCCCACCCGGGACTGGTCGGGATCTGCCGGGACGCCTTCGACGCCGTGCTCGGCGACCGGCCGCACCAGCTCGACCGGCTCCGCACCGAGGTCGCGGTCGGCGCGGACGACCTGCTCGCCGTCGACCGTACGCCGGGCCGGGTGACCGGGGCGGGGCTGCGCGGCAACGTGGCGGTGGCGCTGCGCTACCTCGACGCCTGGCTCGGCGGCACCGGCGCGGTCGCCATCTTCGACCTGATGGAGGACGCGGCGACCGCCGAGATCGCCCGCTGCCAGGTGTGGCAGTGGATCCAGCACGGCACCGCACTGGCCGAGGGCGGCCGGGTCACCGGGGAACTCGTCCGCTCGATCCTGGCCGAGGAGGTGGCGAAGCTGGCCGAGGAGGCGGCGAACCCCGGCGCGGAGCGGCCGGTCGCCGAACGGGCGCGGGAGCGGGTGGCGCAGGCGGCGGAGATCTTCGCCCGGACCGCGCTCGGCGACGACCTGCCGGCCTTCTTCACCACCGAGGCGTACGCCCGGCATCTGGTGACGGCGCAGGCGCCGAACCGTATCGTCCCGTCCGCCGCGCCGTTGGCGGCGTAGCCCCGGGCACCGGGCTCGGGCCGCGCGTGTCTCCGTGGCACGCGCGGCCCGAAAGCGGGCCGGTCGATATACTCGCTACCTGCCGCGCGGTGTCGCGGATGGGAGGGCGTGTGCTGGTCTTCTTTCTGAGCTACGCCCGCGGCGACGACGATCCCTACGTCGAACGGTTCTTCCGGGACCTTTCCAGCGAACTGCGTGCCAGGCTCGGACTTCCCTCCGGCGAGGAGGTCGGGTTCCTCGACAGTCACGGCATCCAGCTCGGCACCCCCTGGTCATCTCAACTGGCGGTGGCTCTCGCCGAGGCCCGAACCTTCGTGGCGCTGCTCTCTCCGCGATATCTCGCCAGCGAGATGTGCGGCATGGAGTGGCAGGCGTTCAGCGAACGGATGGAGCGGCACATCCAGGTCGGCGGCTACCGGACGGACGTCCTGTTTCCGATCCTGTGGCTGCCACCCCGGGTGGTCCCGCCGGCCGTCGCGCAGCAGCAGTACGTCGAGGAGCACCTGCCCGACGCCTACCGCAGGGAGGGCCTGCGGCAGCTGCTGCGCCTCCACCGGCACCAGGACGGCTATCTGGAGTTTCTCGGCTTCCTGAGCGACCGGATCGCCGAAGCATACGAACGACAACCCCTGCCCCCCGACCCGCACCCGATCGACTTCCTCCGCGTGCGCAGTGCCTTCCACGGCAGGCCGGCGGGAAACGTCGACGACGTGAGGAGCGCGAGCTCCGACTTCGCGCCCGGCGAGCGCTGGCCGGCGGAGCGGCCCGACCGGGTCCGGTTCGTCGTCGTCGCGCCGACCCGGTCGGAGGCGGCGGCGGTTCGCAAGCGCCTCGACGGGTACGGCCCCTCGCCGGCCGATTGGACACCGTACCTGCCGGCCTCGCTCGAGCCGATCGGTGCGACCGCGCTCGCCGTCGCCCGACGCCACGGATTCGAGTCGCGGATGGACCGGCCCGGGGAGCTCTCCGAGGAGCCGAGGAAACGCGACCGCGAGATGGTGATCCTGCTCGTCGATCCCTGGGCGACGCAGCTTCCCTCGTACCGGCGGATCCTGGCCCGTTACAGCGATCGCGAGCCGGGGTGGAGTGGCGGGCTGACCGTGCTGATCCCGCGCAACCACCAGGACCCGGAAACCCAGGCGTACGCCCGGGACCTGTCGGATTCGGTCCGGAGCGTCTTCGCCAGACAGGTCGTGCTCGGCGACGACCTGTCGTTCCGGTCGAGCATCCTCAGCCCGGCGGCGTTCGAGGAGGAACTCCGGGTGGTGCTGGAGGCGGCCCGGGCGCGGTCGGCGGGCGCGGGACCGGGCCTCCGGTTTCCGGTGACCCAGCGGCCGATCGTGGAAGGCCCGTGAGGTCGGCGACGATGTCCGGGAGCGGTTCGGAGATGAGCGCTTCGAGCGCCGGGCGCCCGCAGATCATCACCTTCTACTCCTACAAGGGTGGCACCGGGCGGTCGATGGCGGTGGCGAACACCGCATGGATCCTGGCCAGCAACGGGCTGCGGGTGCTCGTCGCGGACTGGGACCTGGAGGCACCCGGGTTGCACAGGTACTTCCACCCGTTCCTCCTGGACAAGAAGGTGCGGCACTCCCGTGGCATCATCGACATGATCTGCCTCTTCGCCGAGGCGGCGTCGGAGCGGGTGGGCGGCGCCGAGCGGTTGGGCGCCTCGGCCGAGCAGCTGGTGCGGGAGCACGCGCACGTACTCGACTATCCCGCGTCGCTGGAATGGACCTTTCCCGGAGGCGGCGGGATCGACTTCCTCCCTGCCGGGGTGCAGGACGACGGCTACTCCCACCGGATCAGCACCTTCGACTGGGACGACTTCTACGCCCGCCTGGGCGGCGGAGCGTTCCTGTCTGCGCTTCGGCAGGACATGCTGGACAACTACGACGTGGTACTGATCGACAGCCGTACCGGGCTCAGCGACACCGCCGGCATCTGCACGGTCCTGATGCCCGACATCGTGGTCAACTGCTTCGCGATGAACGCCCAGAGCATCGATGGTGCGGTCGCGGTGGCCCGCTACATCGCCACCCACGGCGGCGAACGCCGGATCCGCATCATGCCGGTGCCCATGCGGGTGGAGCGGAGCACCACCCGGAAGGTCACCGTGAGCCGGGCGTACGCGCGGCTGGTGCTCGGGCCGTTCATGGACGAACTCTCCGCCGACGACTTCAACCACTATTGGGAGAACGTCGAGATCCCCTACTTTCCCGACTACGCACACGAGGAGATCCTGGCCCCGTTCGGTGATCCGCCGGGCCAGCCGGATTCGCTGCTGGCGGCGTACGAGCGGCTGACCATGGTGTTGAGCGGGGGGCAGGTCGGCGGGTTGATCCCGATGGACGAGGGTGAGCGGCTGCGCTGGTTGCGCGAGTTCGAACGGCCCAAGCCGGCGGATTCGCCGACGGTGCTCGTCTGCCACGCGACCGCCGACCAGATGTGGGGCGAGTGGGCGGCGGCCCAGGTGCGTGATGCCGGCCTCGACGTCATCCGGCTGCCGATCGAACCGCTGTCGCGGGACTTCGACGGAATCCGCGCCATGCTGACCGGGGTGGGTCGTACCCTTCTGCTCGTGTCGGCTGCCTGCCTCGACTGCCCGGCGGCTGCGGAGATCTGGTCGGCGGCCAGCGTCCGCGAGCAGTCGTCGCCACGGTTCCTCCTCCCGATGCGGATCGACGGCGTGGTGCTCACCGCACCGTTCGACGAACGCGTACCGGTCGAGTTGAACCTGGGCTCGGCGGAGCAGGCGCGGGACCTCATCCTCGCCACGGTCGGCCCACCGCCGGCCGGCGATGCGGAGCGGTCACGTGCGGCCGACGATTCCAGCGCGCCGGAGGGCGCCGCGAGCACCGCCGCAGAATCCGGTGGCGCCGTTTCTGCCAGGCTCCGGTATCCGCTCTCGGCACCGGCGGTGTTCGAGGCGCCGGCCCGCAATCCGCACTTCGTGGGCCGGCAGGCGGTGCTCGACGCGTTGCGCTCCGGGTTCGACCACGACGGCCGGGCGGCGCATCAGGTGTTGACCTGTGCCGAGGACCTGGGCAAAACCCAGGTGGCGCTGGAGTACGCGTACCGCTTCGGTCCGGACTACGACGTGGTGTGGTGGATCGCCGCCGGGCAGCCGTACGGAGTCGCCGCATCACTGGCGCTGCTCGCGGACCGGCTCGGCCTGCCGGCAACGTCCGGCAACGAACCCGGGGAGCGGATGCGTGCAGCGCTCGACGCGCTCTCTGCCGGCAAGCCGTACTCTCGCTGGCTGCTGGTCCTCGACCAGGCCGGCGAGCGGGCGGAGACCGAGTCCTACCTGCCGGCGGGTCCCGGGCATGTTCTGGTCACGACGCGGGACCCGAGCTGGGCGGACGGCTCCGCCATCGAGGTCGGCCGCTTCACCGAGCAGGAGAGCCTGCTCTACCTACGGAGCCGGCTCTCGGGTCTCGGCAGCGACGACGCGGCGCGGATCGCGGCACCGTTGCAGAACGCTCCCGCCGGGTTGGCCGAGCTGGCGGACTGGCTCCGGGACAGCGGCATCAGCATCGACACCTACCTCGCCCTGCACGGCAGCTAGGCTCTCGCCCTGCGCGGTATGGGGCGTGGTTCGCTCGGTCATCCGTCGCGGGACTGGCCACCGAAGTCGATTCTCGGCAACCGGTCGTCCGCCGGCTTGACCGAACCGACCCCGGCCACGGTGCTCCGGTGGATGTCCCGGACCAGTTCGAGCACCTCGCCCACGATGTCGTCGACTCCGCGCGGCTCGACCTCCGGTCCTGCCGCACCGACGTCGACGATCTGTCGTACTCCGTCGAGGTAGGTTGGCCAGGCGTTGCCGAAGGTCTCGGCGAGCAGGTCGTCCCGGATCGGTCGGGCACAACTCCGGTTGAGCGAGTGGAGCAGCCGGCGCATCTCGTCGCGGTCGTCGGCACGGGTGAGCTGGAAGCGGGAGAGCGGTCCCTGCAGCTCGGTGGCCGTGATGTCCAGCAGGAGGGGACGGACCGCGGACTGGCCAACCGACTTGGCCAGTGCACCGGCCTCGAAGTTCAGCCAGGCGGAGTGCATGTTGCGCCGACTGACGCAGATGATCCCCTGGTTGCCGCCGAGCTTTTCGGTGAGCACCCGGTCCCACAGCTCGCCCTTCTGGATGTCCTCGGAGGAGACCCAGGGCGCCAGTTCGTTGATGACCTGCGGCAGCCACTTGCGGAGCAGGAGCGCCAGCTGATGGGTCTCGATGCCGGACCAACTGAGGAAGACTTCCACGCCACCTCCCGGGTGCCGAACGCAGGCGGAGCATACCGGCTGGCGAGAGGTCGGACAGTCGGCGTTGCGACCGCACGCCGGGGACCTGCGTCGGGCCACCGGGTGCCCGCGACCGCAGGGACGGAATGCGCGACCAGCCGGTGGTGTCGACGGTGGAGCGATTGGCAGCGATCGCGGCCTGCGGTTCGACGAAGCGCAGGGTCGCCAGCACCGCGGCTGGCGACCCTGCATAGCCTCGGGCCGTCCACCGGCCCCGCGTCGACTACTTTTCGTCGGCGAGCGCGACGATCGCGCTGGCGGTGCGGAAGTACTGGCTGCGGCCGAGATCGCCGATGGTCTTGATGCCGAGGGCCTCCTTGAGGTGCGTCGCGGCCCGCTCGCTGACGCCGGCGAGCGCGGCGACCGGGGCGTCGGCGAGTTCGGCCATGCTCTTGTCCTGGTAGTCCTTGTCGACCAGCTTGGCGAGGTTGGCGGTAACCGGCACGGATACTCCCAATCGGTGATCGGTCCGGCACGGCGCCGGATCCGGCCAGCATTGTTCCAGATAGGACGGACGACGTGACGGCGGGATCATGAATCCGGCCGGGCCGCCCGGTGGCCAGCGCCTTGCGGGCCGGTGTCGCGGGTGGAGCGCGGTTCGGGCGTGCGCGGGCGCAGCACGTTGCCGGTGAGGCGGGCCAGTTCCGCTTCCCGGTCGGTTCGCTGGCGCGGCCAGCCCGCCGCGTCGGGGCGGCGCTGCCAGGGCAGCGGCCCGCCCGGCGGCCGGTACTCGACACCGAGCGCGTCCAACCGGTGCAGGTGCGCGGCGAGCCGCTCCTCGAAGCCGTCCCGGTGCTCCGGGCCCGCTGGCGACCAGACCGCCTCGGCGAACGCGGCGAGCCGGGGAAAGGCCAGGTAGTCCACGGCCCGGGGACTGTCGGCATGCTCGGTCCAGAGGTTGCACTGCGCACCGAGAATCCGGTGCCGCAGCGCCACCGGAAGCTCCGCCGGCACCGGCTCGAAGCTCCGCACGTCGGCGGCGGTCAGCACGGTGCCGACCGGGATCGGTTCGTCCGGCGAGTCGGACTGCCGGTAGTCCAGGTAGGCGGAACTGTCCCAGCAGGAGACCACGTCGTGCCCGGCCCGCGCCGCCGCGACCGCCAGCGCCGGGCCGCGCCAGGCCGCGACCGTCGCCCCGGTCGGCAGCCCGCCCTCCAGGATCTCGTCCCAGCCGAAGAGCACCCGTCCGCGCCCGGCCAGGTGCCGCTGGAGCTGCCGGACGAACCAGCTCTGCAACTCGTCCTCGTCGCGCAGCCCCAGCTCCTGGCGGCGCCGTTGGGCGGCCGGGCTGGCCCGCCACTCGCCCTTGTCGCACTCGTCGCCGCCGATCCCGACGTGCCGGCTCGGGAAGAGCTCCATCACCTCGTCCAGTACGTGCCGGGCGAAGTCGAGGGTTTCGTCGGAGACGTTCAGGACCCGGGACGAGATCCCCCAGCGCGTCGAGACCGCCACCGGTTCGCCGGGGTCGTTGCCGAGTTCCGGGTACGCCGCGATCGCCGCCTGGGTGTGCCCGGGAAGATCGATCTCGGGTACGACGGTGACGAAGCGCTCCGCCGCGTACCCGACGATTTCGCGGATGTCGTCCTGGGTGTAGTAGCCGCCGTGCGGCCGGCCGTCGAAGCGCTCGTGCTGCCGTGAGCCGACCATCGACTCGGGCCGCCAGGCGCCGACCTCGGTCAACCGGGGATAGCGCCGGACCTGCAACCGCCAGCCCTGGTCGTCGGTCAGGTGCAGGTGCAGCACGTTCAGTCTGTGCGCGGCGAGCAGGTCGACGAAGCGCAGCACCCCGGCGACCGGCATGAAGTGCCGGGCCACGTCGAGCAGGCAGCCGCGCCAGCCGAAGCGCGGCGCGTCGGAGATCTCCACGCCGGGCAGCGTCCATGGGCCGGCCGCCACCCGGGAGCGCCGGTACACGGCCGGGGGCAGCAACTGGAGCAGGCTCTGCGTGCCGTGGTGGACCCCGGCCGGGTCGCCGCCGGTGACGGTGACGCCGTCGGGGTGCACCCGGAGGTGGTAGCCCCCGGCGGGCAGTGCCGGGTCGGCGGCGAGCGCGATGCTGCCTGCCCCGGCGGCGGCACCACCCCCGTTGTGGGCGCCGCCGCCGGGGCAGGGGTCCGGCAGGGCCAGCCCGGTCGAGCGGGTGAGGGTTTCCCGGAGCAGCCGGGCCACCCCTGCGCTGGCGGGATCCGAGCCGAGCGTGGTCGCCGGGCCGAGGACGAACACCCCGGGTCGTTCCTCGGTGGTGACCGGCCGGGGGAGCAGGCGGGAAAGCATCAGTCCTTCACCGCCCCGCCGAGCCCGGCGACGAGCCGGCGCCGGACGAAGACGAAGAAGACCAGCACCGGGACGGTCATCAGGGTGGAGGCGGCCATGATGCCGCCCCAGTCGTTCTCGTCCGGCTTGAAGAAGACCAGCAGCGCGGCGGGGAGGGTCTGGTTTTCGGTGGCGCTGATGATGAAGGTCTTGGCGAAGAGAAAGTCGTTCCAGGCGGTGATGAAGGAAAAGATGCTGGTCGCGGCGAGGCCGGGCGCGATCAGCGGGAAGAGGATCCGCCACAGGATGGTGAACCGGGAGGCACCGTCCACTGTGGCGGCCTCCTCCACCTCCGGCGGCACCGCCGCCACGAAGCCACGTAGCATCCAGATCGCGAACGGCAGGCTGAAGGCGAGGTGCACCAGCACCAGCGAGCCGAGGGTGTTCAGCCCGACGCCCGGCACCGTACGCCCCAGGTCGCGGATCTGGAAGAAGAGCGGGATGGTCAGCGCCTCGACCGGCACCATCTGCGCGATCAGGAAGAGCACCAGGATGGTGCTGCGGGTGCGGAACCGGTAGCGGGTCAGCGCCACCGCCGCCAGGAAGGCGACAAGCGCGCTCAGCGCCACCACGGCGAGCGCCACCACCAGGCTGTTCAGGAAGTAGCGGCCGAAGCCGCTCACCCCGAGCGCCGAGCGGAAGTGCTCCAGCGTCGGGTGCAGCGTCCACGGGCGCGGGTCGGCCGAGACGATCTCGCCGGTCGGCTTCAGCGCCGAGAGCAGCATCCAGTAGATCGGGAAGACCGTGACCACGGCGACCAGGATCGCCACGGCGTCCGCGGCGCGGCGGCGCATCACGGTGTCACCTTTCGTTCGTGACTGCGGGGCTCGCAAACCCGGCTCACTCCTCGCACTCACAGCACCTCCCCGGTGCGGCGTAGCGCGCGCAGGTAGAAGAGCGTGACGACCAGCAGGATCACCGTCATCACGATCCCGATCGCCGAGCCGAGGCCGAACTGGGCGGAGGCGAAAGCCTTCTGGTACGCGTACACGTTGAGCACCATGTTCTGCCCGGCGATGCCGCCGCCCCGGGTCATCACGTAGATCTGGGTGAAGACCTTGAAGTCCCAGATGATCGACTGAATCACCACGATCGCGATCAGCGGCCGGAGCATCGGTACGGTGATCCGACGGAACGCGGTGGCCGCCCCCGCGCCGTCCAGCGCCGCCGCCTCCAGCACCGACGGCGGGACCGCCTGGATGCCGGCGTAGAGGGTGATCATCACGAACGGGAAGGAGTGCCAGACCACCACCGCGCCGACCAGGGCGAAGGCCACGGTCCGGTCGTAGAGCCAGTTGTATCCCGCCAGCCCCAGCACCTCGTTGACGAGCCCGAGGTTGCTGTCGAAGAGGAACGCCCAGACCACCGAACCGGTCATCGCCGGTGCCGCCCAGGCGGTCAGGGCGGCGTAGGAGAGCAGGGTCCGGGCCAGCCTGCCGATGCGGGTCATCAGCACCGCCAGCGCGGCGCCGATCGCGAGGGTCGCCAGCACGCAGCCGGCGGCGAAGACGACCGTCTGGCCGAGCACCGTCCAGAACGTCCGGTCGGCGAAGAGGCTCTGGAAGTTGCCCGCGCCCACGAACCGGGCCGGCTCGCCACCGGAGACCTGCGGCTGCCCGTACTCGAAGAGGGAGAGCAGGCCGAGCTGGTAGAGCGGGTACGCGAACATCGGCACCAGCACGGCGAGCGCCGGCAGCAGCAGCCAGAGCGGCACCAGCCGCTGCTGCCGGCGGATCGTTGCGGGAGACGGCACGCCGGCTACTTCCCGAAGGCCGCGGCGATCTGGGTGTTCGCCTCGGCGGCCGCGGTGTCGACGGTCGCCCTGCCGGTGATGACCCTCTGGAGCATGTTCGGCAGGATCTTCTCGGCGTCGATGGTGGTCCAGGCCCTGTCGACCGGCACGAACCTCGTCCCGGCCTCCATCGTCTCGATGAACGGCTTGAGGAACGGCTCCTTGGCGATCACCTCGGCGCGGGCCGACTTCATCGCCGGCACGAAGCCCATCGCGTCGTAGAGCTTCAGGGTGTATTTCTTGCTCGCCAGCAGGTGCATGAACTCGACCGCCAGGCTGCGGTGCGTGGTGGAGCGGAAGACGCCCAGGCTGCTGCCGCCGGCGAAGGCGGGGGCAATGGAGCCGGGCCTGGCGCCGGGGAGCGGCACGACGCCGTATGTGCCCTTCACCGCGCCGGCCTCCACGGCCGAGCGGTTGAAGTTGCCGAGAATTCCCATCCCGGCCCGGCCGGCCGCGAACGCCTCCACGGTGCCGCCGCCGGTCAGGTCGACGCACTGCTGTGGCGGGCAGATCTGGGGGCTGAACAGGTCGGTGTACGCCTTGATCCCGGCCTTGGCGGCGGGCGAGTCGATCGCGGCGGTGTAGGTCCCGCCGGAGTTGGTAGCGATGTCGCCACCGGCGTCCCAGACGAAGGGCAGCGCGCCGAAGGTGTAGAGCCCGCCGACCGCGATGCCGAGCATCTGCGGTCGTTCGGCCCGGATCTTCTTGGCCGCGGTGACGAGTTCGGCGTAGGAGGTCGGTGGGGTGAGCCCGAGGTCGGTGAAGACGTCGGTGCGGTAGTAGAGCGCCCGGACGCCGATCCACCACGGCACCCCGTACGCCTTGTCGCCGACGGTGACCGTCTGGACCAGGTCGGCCGGCAGGTCCCCGGCCTCGGCCCACGCCCCGTTCTCCGCCGTCACGTCGGCCATCCCGTTCGAGGCGACGAAGCTGGCCAGGTCGGTGTTGCCGACCTCGGTGACGTCCGGCGCGCTCGCCGGGTCGTTCAGCGCGCCCCTGTACTTCTCCGCCCGGGTGTCGGTGGCCAGGTAGCTGACGTCGACCTGCACGTCGGGGTTCTTCGCGGTGAACTCGGCGACCGCCTCGTCGACCACCGCCTCCTTGGCGGCCCGGTTGGCCTCGTCGAAGAGCCAGACCCGCAGAGTGCCGGTCCGGTCGTCGGTGCTCTCGGCGGGCGCGTCGCTGGAGGGCGCGCAGGCGCCGGCGCCGAGGGCCAGCGCGAGCAGCGCGGGAAGTGCCAGGAGTTTCCGCACGGGCTTCCTCCTTCAATAACGAGCTTGGTTCGTAATTAGGTCGATATGGATGTCATCCAGGCTGGGTGTCCACAGGTCGCCCGTCAAGTAACAATTTCCCTGCTCAGCGTCCCGGTGTGGACCGTGTAGGGCGCGCGGGAACGGCCGTCCGGCCGGTGCCGGACGGCGCCTCCCGGGCGGCTCAGACGCCCAGGTAGAGCACCGCGTCGATCTCGATGTCGAAGTCCTCCAGCGCGACCGGCAGGGTGGTCCGGGCCGGCAGGTTCTCGGTGCCGAAGAACTCCCGGTAGATCTCGTTCATCGCCGGGAAGTCGGCGAAGTCGCGAAGGTAGACGCCGACGCGTACCGCCCGGCCCAGGCCGCCACCGGCCGCCCTGGCCACCTCGGCCAGGTTGGTGAACGCCGCCCGGGCCTGCGCCGCGAAGTCGCCCCGCACCCAGGTCCCGTCCGGCAGCACCGGGCAGGCCCCGGAGAGGTACGCGAAACCCCCGGCGACCACGGCGTGCGAGTACGGCCCGCCGGGCGGCGCCGCCCGGTCGGCCTGCACGATCTGCTTGGGCATGGGTCAACCTCCGTGTCGGGGAAACTGTTCGGCGAGCCCGTCCGGGCCCACCAGGGGTGGGACGAGGAGTTGGCGCACCGCCCGGGCCCGCCGGGCCAGCGCGGCGCGCTGGGTGTCGGTGAGCGGGATCCACGGCGGCACCGGCTCGGGCAGCCGGGGCGGCAGCGGCCGCCCCGCCCGGTAGGTCAGCTCGTTGACCAGCCGCAGCGGCGCGTGCCGGCGCTGCCCATGCACGTCGACCACCTCGTGCCGGACCGGCTCCACGGTGAAGACCGCCAGGTCGGCCGGCGCGCCGACCGCGAGGGTGCCGGTCCCGTCCGGCAGGCCGAGCAGCCGGGCCGGCCCGGCGCTCGCCGCCGCCACCACCTGTGGCAGGCTCATCCCGACCGCCAGCAGCTTGGCCATCGTGGTCGGCAGGTCGAAGACCGGGCCGTGCAGCGACCGGGCGTGCAGGTCGGTGGAGACCGCGTGCGGCGGCATCCCCGCGGCCAACTGCGCCTCCAGCACGTCGAAGGCGAAGCCGCCGGAGCCGTGCCCCAGGTCGAAGCGCACCCCTGCCTGGTACGCCTCCTTCGCCGCCGGATGGAACCCGTCCACACCGGCCGCGATACCGCTGGCGCAGTGCGTGATGATGTCACCCGGTCGCAGCAGCGGCAGGAGTTGCGCCACCGAGGGCGGTGCCGCACCGATGTGCACCATCACCGGCAACCCGCAGGCGTCGGCCGCCTCGACCGCCCGGCGCAGCGGGTCGAGCCCGTTGGCGCCGACGTTGTGCCGGTCCATCCGGACCTTGAAGCCGACGATCCGGCCCGGATGGGCCCGGACGGTCGCCACCGCCAGGTCGACGTCGCAGTTGGCCAGCTCGCGGGCTTCGCCGACCCGGGCGACCAGCCCCACCGCCGAGATGTTCAGCAGCGCCGGCACCCGGACGGCGTACCCGGCGGAGCTGGCGGCGAAGGCCGGAAAGCCGTACGCCCCGGCCGAGCCGGCATCCACCCAGGTGGTCACGCCCGAGCGCCAGGCCACCGGGTCGGGGTGGATCCCCCAGTACGTCGCGCCGGGGTGCACGTGGGTGTGCAGGTCGACCAGTCCGGGCGTGACCAGCCGGCCGGCCAACTCGATCACCTCGGCGGCCCGCCGCCGGGGCAGCCGGGGCGCGACCGCCGCGATCCGGCCGTGCCGGACGGCGACGTCGTACGCCCCGCTCCGACCACCGCCCGGATCGAGCAGGTCACCTCCGGCGAGCAGCAGATCCCACGCCCCGCCGGCATCGGCGTCCTCGTCACTCGGCGGTCCGGTCGGGTGGGTGTGGTCGCTCACCGGTCCGCCCTGGCGGGTACCCGCGACGCGCGGTCGCCGGCCGCGACGCCGATCCGCAGCCGGTAGAGGCGGGCCGGCCGGCCCCGGCGGTGCATCTGCGTGCTCCCCTCCACCTCGACCAGGCCCGAGTCGCTCAACCTGCGGATCAGGCGGCGGCCGCTGGGATCGGTGATCCCGAGCTGCTGCGCCAGGTCACTGGGGGAGATCGCCCGCCCCTCCAGGGCACGCTCGATGGCGGCGAGCCGGGAGAGCGTGGCGGCGCTCAGCCCCACCTCGCCGGCCAGCCGCTCCAGCTCGGCACCGTGCTCTCGATAGGTGAAGGCGAGCGCCGCCCCGGTCGGGCTCATCGGGCCGATGATGACGCCGCCGTCCTCCACGAGGTACGCGCTCGGCGATTCCTCCTGCTCGGCCCGGGCCACGGCGCGCTCGGCCAGATGCAGGCAGCTCCGGGCCGAGGCGCCGACCCCGAACCCGGCGGCGACCCGGATCCCGAGGGTCTCCTGCGCCTGGCCGAGGGCGGGCAGCGAGACCCAGCTGTTGGTCGCCTGCTCGAAGAGCGCCTGGTGGGCGAAGACCACCACGCCGCGCCGGCCCCGGTCCTCGATCCAGGCGTCGCCGAACTCGGGCGTGTTCAGCAGCAGGTTCATCAGACCGACCCGGGCACGGTCAAGGTCGAGCTGCGGGCCGGCCCGGCCGACCAGGAAGATGCCGGCGGCGAAGCGCAGTGCGCTGGCCTGCCTGGACTGCACCTGGAGGGCCAGCTCGTGCAGTTGCGCCCGCAGGGTCGCCGGCCCCGGCAGGCCGCCGAGGACCGGACTGCTGCCCGCCAGCTGGGCCGCCACCGCCGTACGCAGGCTGATCACGTAGTCGGCGCCGGTCCGGGTCAGCGCCGAGCGGTGGAACGCCACGATCTCGGCAACGCTCTGCTCCGGGTCGTAGGGCAGGCAGCCGATCTGCGCCGGGTCCAGCTCCAGCGCGCGGGCCACCTCGTCCACGGTCTGCGCGTCGTAGGTGTCGATGCTGACCGGGGTGGGCCGCCAGCCCCGGGCCTGCGCCCGGAACAGCGCCAGCGACAGGTCCAGCCCGGCCGAGCGGAGGATCGCCACCGGCAGGTTCGCCGGCAGCAGGTCGCGGCACTTCGCGTACGGGACCGGGCCGAGCAGCAGACCGTCGACGCGCTGCCGGGCGAGTACGCGGTCGACGAGATCACGGACCGCGTCCTCGTGCTCGTAGACGATCCACTCCAGCGCCACCCCGGCCAGGGTGCGCGCCGCGTCCTCGAAGACGCCGCGGTGGCTGGCATGGATGACGAGACCGATCACCATCGGATCTCCAGGTTCGAAAATGGTCCGTTAACCGGGCTGCGCATAGCCTGGACGTCCTGGCGCTCCTCCGTCAAGACGTTGACCGGGCCGGTTTCGTCGGGCAGGCTGGGCAACCACCAGCGAGCCACATCCGAACCTGAGCCTGCGACGGGGGAGAGCCGGTGCGCGACCACCGATCCGCCGAGACCGCCCTCGACTGGCGGGCCAGGGGCTTCTGGCAGCCCGACGGGCCGGTGCCGGACGCCACGTACGCCGCCGCCGGGCACTCCCTCTTCGACGGTGCCGTCACCTGGCCCACCCTCGCCGTCCGGCGCTCCGCCGTCGCGCACAACGTCGCCACGATGGCCGGATTCTGCGCCAGGCACGGCTTCGGGTTCGCCCCGCACGGCAAGACCACCATGGCGCCGGCACTGCTCACCGCACAGTTGGCCGCCGGCGCCTGGGCGATCACCGTGGCCACCGCCAACCAGATGCTCGCCTGTCGGGCCCTTGGCGTGCCCCGGGTGCTGCTGGCCAACCAGCTCCTCGACCCCGGGCCGCTGCGCTGGCTGGCCCGGGAACTCGGCCGGGGCTTCGAGGCGCACTTCTTCGTGGACTCGGTCGCCGGGGTCGAGGCGATCGGCACCGCCCTCGCCGGCCAGCCCGCCGGCCCGCCGCTGCGGGTCCTGGTCGAGCTCGGCTTCCCCGGTGGACGGGCCGGCTGTCGCGGCGTCGAGCAGGTGGTCGAGGTCGCCGAGGCGGTCGCCGCCACCCCCGGCGTACGCCTCGACGGCGTCGCCGGCTACGAGGGCGGCCTGCCGGACGCGGCGGCCGTCTCGGCGTACCTGCGGCGGCTCCGGTCGGCCGCGACCGAGCTGGCCCGCCGAGGGCTGGTCGGGCCGGAGGTGCTGGTCAGTGCCGGTGGCAGCGCCTGGTTCGACCTGGTGACCGAGGAACTCGGCGGCGCCTGGCTCACCGGTCACGAGCTGCGGGTGGTATTGCGCAGCGGCGCCTACGTCACCCACGACCACGGCTTCTACGCCGAGCACACGCCGTTCCGGCGGATCCCGGCCGAGGGCCGGCTGGCGGCGGCACTCGAACTCTGGGCGCAGGTCACCTCCACCCCTGAGGCGGGGCTGGCGATCGTCGGCATGGGCAAGCGGGACGCGCCGTACGACGAGGGCCTGCCGGTACCGTTGCTGATCCGGCGCCGCTCCGGCGAGCTGCACCCCGCCGCCGGCATGACGGTCAGCCGGCTCAACGACCATCACGGATATCTCGTGGTCCCGCCGGGCACCGACATCCGCGTGGGTGATCTGGTCTGCTTCGGCATCTCGCACCCGTGCACCGCCTTCGACAAGTGGCGGGCGATGCCGGTGGTCGACGACGACCACACCATCGTGGACATACTGCGGACCTACTTCTGAGCGGCCGGCTCTGCCTTCTGAGGGGTCGGCTCTGCCTTCTGCGGGGCCGGCTCTGTGGCCCCGGGGGCGGTCCTGTTCGACCACAATCGACCCGAAACTTTCCGCAGAGTCCGACGAACTTTTGTATTCCAGAACCAAAGTTACCGCGTCGTCCCCTTTTCTTCTCGTGGCGCAGCCTCTAGCGTGTGTCTATTCGTAACAGCGACGACCGCTGATCGTCATATCTGGCCCGCCCGGGTGGCCGCCCGGAGCGGGAAGCCCTCGAAAGCGTCCGGCCCGGCCACGGCCGCGACGCACCTCCCCGCGCGCCGCGAGTGGCACGTGAGCGCGCCCCTCACCCCGACTTCCCCGGCGTAAACGCGCTCCGGTGCGTCACGGACTGTCCGCCGGAGACCTCTTGAATCGATCCAAGCATGGGCGGTGGAGGCGTCACCGCCCGGAAAGGTGCAGGACATGGGCAAGACGCAGAGCGGATCACCGATGGACCCGGCGGCACGTCGCCGGCTCACCCGGCGGAGCATCCTCGCCGCCTCGGCGGGCGCTGCGGCCGCGCTCAGCGCGGTCGGCGCCAACGTGGTCCGGACCGAGACACCCGCGGTCGCGCACGGGCAACTGCGGGCCGAGCCGCTGATCCCGGGCCGCAACCGGGGCATCATCCTCTACAGCGTCCGCGACCGAATCTCCGCCGCACCCGACGACAGCGGTGTCCCGTACGGCTTCGAGCGGGTGCTCGCCCGGATCGCCGAACTCGGCTACAAAGAGGTGGAGTTCGCCGGCTACACCCAGAACACCCAGATCCTGGGTCGGCAGATCACCCCGGCGGAGATCCGCAAGATCCTCGACGACAACGGGCTGACCGCCAACGGCACCCACGCCTCGATCAACCCGGCCACCTTCGAGCAGCAGATGGATATCGCCGAGACGCTCGGCATGAAGAACATCGGCACCGGCAGCGATCCGACGAACTCGTCGTACCCCTCGGACTGGGACGCGGCGGCGGACGTCTGGAACGAACTGGGCCGGCAGGCCCGCAGGCGGGGACTGCGGCTCTACACGCACAACCACGACGCCGCGTACTCGTTCCTGCTCGACAAGGGGCCGCTGGACGCCAACGGCCGGCCGACCCGCTCCTCCGGCACCCGCCGACTGGAGTACTTCTTCCGGAAGACCGACCCCCGCTACGTCTTCTTCGAGCTGGACATCTACTGGGCCTACGTGGCCCGGTTCAAGCACCAGAAGTACGTCGACCGGTGGGGCAGGGAGAAGACCGACCTCTTCGACCCGATCCTCAACGTGGTCTCGCAGAGCAGGCGGTTCCCGCTGTTCCACGCCAAGGACGGCAACCGGAACAGCGCGCTCGCCAACGGCTACGAGATGACGCCGCTCGGCGAGGGCGACATCAACTTCCAGCAGTTCTTCCAAACCATCGGCGACGCCGACTTCCGGCACGCGAACTGGGAGCAGGACACCGCCCCCGGCGGCGCGGCCAACCCCGGCCAGTCGCTCGACTTCGCCGCGCTCAGCTACACCAACATGTCGGAGCTGACCATCTATCGCCGGTAGCCCTCCGGGCGGGGCGCGGAGCGCCGTGTCCCGCCCACTTCCCGTGACCCCCTACGGCGTGCAGACGGAGGAGAGATGAGGACAATCATGCGCCGCTGGCTGACCGTGCTGGCGGCGACCGCGACGATCGTCCCGCTGACGGTCCAGACCCCGGCGGCGGCCGTACCGGACCCGGGAGCGGGTTCCGGTGCCGTACCCGCCGAGCGGCTGGTGGCCGAGGAGAACGGCCCCGCCGCGCTCCGCTCGGCCGCCCGCGCGCCGCGCGACTACGGCGTACTGGTCTTCACCAAGACGGCGGGCACGCGGCGGGCGTCCATTCCGGACGGCGTCAAAGCCATCCGCGAGCTGGGCCGGGAACACGGGTTCCGGGTCACCGTCACCCGGGACGCGGCGGCCTTCACCGAGCAGAACCTCGGGAAGTACCGCGCGGTGGTCTTCCTCAACACCACCGGCGACATCCTGAACGCCAGCCAGGAGGCGGCGTTCGAAGAGTACGTCAGAACCGGCGGCGGATTCGCCGGGGTGCACGCGGCGGCCGAGACCGAGCCGGACTGGGCGTTCTACCAGAGTCTGCTCGGCGCGAGGGCGACCGGCGCCGCCCCGGTCGAGTCCGGCAACATCGACGTCGCCGACCGGGCGCACCCGTCCACCGAGACCGTGGCGCGCACCCTGACCCTGACCGAGGAGTGGTACAACTTCTCCGCCAACGTCCGGGGCGTCTCGCACGTGCTGGCCACCGCCGACGAGCGGAGTTTCGCGGGCGGCAGCATGGGCTACGACCACCCGATCGCCTGGTGCAAGGACTACCAGGGCGGTCGTTCCTGGTACACCGGGCTCGGCCACTCGATCGAGACCTACCGGTCGAAGCCGTTCACCCGGCACCTGCTCGGCGGCATCCAGTGGGCGGCCGGCGTGGTCGAGGGCGACTGCGGCGCGACCGTGACCGGCAACTACGAGAAGGTCACCCTCAACGACGAGCCGGGCGAGCCGATGTCGCTCGCCGTCCTGCCGGACGGCCGGGTGCTGCACAACACCCGGGGCGGCCAGGTGCGGCTCTACGACCCGACCAGCGGCGCCAGCCCGGTGATCAACACGATCCCGGTCTACAGCCACGACGAGGACGGGTTGCAGACCGTCTCGATCGACCCCGACTTCGCCACGAACAAGTGGGTCTACCTCTACTACTCGCCGCCGCTCTCCACCCCGGTCGACGACCCGGCCACCCCGGGCGTCAACGAGGGTGACGCGCCGGCCACCAGCACCGATCCGACGGTCTGGGACAGGTTCAAGGGCTACAACCAGCTCTCCCGGGTCAAGTTCGTCGACGGCGAGAACCCGCACCTGGACATGAGCACCGAGCAGCAGATCCTGCGGGTGGACGTGGACCGGGGCATCTGCTGCCACGTCGCCGGCAAGGTGAAGTTCGACGGCCGGGGCAACCTGTATCTGATCACCGGTGACGACACCAACGCCGGTGGTTCGGACGGCTTCACCCCGATCAACGAATCACCGACCCAGGGGCCGGGCTACGACGCCCAGCGCTCCGCCGGCAACACCAACGACCTGCGCGGAAAGCTGCTCCGGATCAGGGTACGGGCGAACGGGACGTACACGATCCCGGCCGGCAACCTCTTCCCGGAGGCCCAGGACCACGACGACACAACCCGTCCGGAGATCTTCCTGATGGGGCTGCGCAACCCGTTCCGGTTCGACGTGGACGCCTCCGGCCGGGTCTACGTCGGCGACTACTCGCCGGACAGCCGCACCTCGAACCCGGCCCGGGGACCGGAGGGGACCGGCCGGTGGTTCGCCACCAACAGGGCCGGCAACTACGGCTGGCCGTACTGCTACTCGCCGGGGCTGCCGTACGTCGACTACGACTTCGCCACCCGGACCTCCGGGGAGCCGTTCAACTGCGGTGCCCCGGTGAACGACTCGCCCCGGAACACCGGCCGGACGGTGTTGCCGCCGGTGCAGGACCCGCAGTTCTGGTACACCTACCAGGCGCGTACCCCGTGCCCGGGGGCGTACCTGGAGACGCCGCCGTTGAGCTGCGACTTCAGGTGGCCGGTGATCGGGACCGGTGGGGTCGGCCCGCACGGCGGGCCGATCTACTCCTACGACCCGGAGTCGACCTCGGAGACGAAGTTCCCGGAGTACTACCACCACGCCGTGGCGTTCGGCGAGTTCACCCGGGACAAGATCTTCATGATGCGGACCGACGGCAGGGGCAACCTGGTCGGCGTCGAGCAACTGCTGCCCGGCTTCGTCTTCGACAACCCGATGGAGATGGAGTTCGGCCCGGACGGCAGCCTCTACCTGCTGGAGTACGGCGACGGTTTCTTCACCGCCAACCCGGACGCCCAGCTCTCGGTGATCCGGTATGTCAAGGGCAAGCGGTCGCCGGTCGCGGTGCTGAACGCCAGCCCCACCTCCGGGCAGGCTCCGCTGACGGTGAACTTCTCGGCCGTCGGCTCGTACGACCCCGACCCGGGCGAATCGATCTCCTACGCCTGGGACTTCACCAGCGACGGTACTGTCGACTCGGCCGACCCGAGTACGTCGCACACCTACACCGCGAACGGGACGTACACGGCACGGTTGACGGTGACCGACTCCGGCGGCCGGACCGGGGTGCTGACCCGGACCATCACGGTCGGCAACACCGCCCCGACGGTGACGGTGACCGGCCCGATCCCGGGTTCCTTCTTCGACTGGGGTGACCAGATCCCGTACACGGTGACGGTCACCGACCCGGAGGACGGCACCATCGACTGCTCCCGGGTCACCGTGTCGTTCGTGCTCGGTCACGACACCCACGGCCACGAGCACGGTTCGACCACCGGCTGCACCGGCGTCCTCCAGTCCCCGGCCGACGGCGCCGACCACGCCGGCGGCTACCTCTACGGCGGGATCAGCGCCATGTACACCGACCTCGGCGGTGGCGGCCAGCCGGCGCTGACCACGGTCGACCAGGTCGTGATACAGACGCCCCGGCAGCAGGCCGAGTTCGCCCAGGTCCGGCAGGACGTGACGATCGCCAACACCAGTGACGTCGGCGGCGGCCAGCACGTCAACGGAATCGACGCGGGCGACTCGATCGCGTTCGACCCGATCAACCTGGGTGACGCCAGCGCGGTGACCTTCCGGGTCTCCGGCGGCTCGGCGGCCACCGCCGGTACGCCCCGGGCCACCGTCGAGCTGCGGCTCGACTCGCCGACCGGTCCGCTGGTCGGCACCGCCACGCTGAACGCCACGACCGGCAACAACGACTGGTCCAGCCAGACCCTGGCGGTCGACCAGCCGGCCGGCGGGCACCGGCTCCACCTGGTCTTCCAGCCGGTCACCGGTGGCCCGACCACCGGTCTGGTCAACCTGAACTGGGTGGAGTTCACCCCGAGGTAACCCCCGGGCGGGACGTCTCGATTGCGGAGTGTGCCGGAGAGTCACGATCCTGACTCTCCGGCACACTCGTCCGTGGACCCGCTCGTCCGGGTGGCTCAGTCGTCGACGGCCCGGTCCGCACCTGCGGCGCCGGGCACGCCGGCCAGCAGCCGGGCGTGCAGCGCCGGGTCGGCGTACCCGAGGCGGCGGGCGGCGACCCAGGCGGCGCCGGCGGCGGCGTCACCGGCCGGCGCGCCGGGCCGGCCCAGCCGAGCGGTGAGCCGTGCCCGCACGGCGTCGCGGATCTCCGGTATCCCGGCGAGGACCCCGCCGGCCAGCACCACCGGGCCCGGCACCGGATGCAGGGAGAGCAGCGTGCCGGCCAGCCGCTCGGCCGCGGTGTCCAGGATGGCGACCGCCGCCGGATCCCCGCCCCGCGCGGCCGCGCCGACCACCGGCGCCAGTCCCGCCAGCCCCGCTGTCCCGGCCCGCCGGTCGTGATGTAGCTGGTGGACGCGGTTCACGAAGGTGTCCGGGTCGGTCGTGCCGAGCACGTCGGTCACGGCGCGGGCCAGTGGACCGCTCGGCGGGCCCCGGTAGAGCGCCCGGGCCGTCGACCGCGCCGCGGCCAGGCCGAGCCAGAACCCCGAGCCCTCGTCGCCGAGCAGCCACCCGAGGCCGTCGGCGGTCCGGCCGACCGTGTGGTCGCGCACCTCGGCGGCGACCGCGCCGGTCCCGGCGATCAGCACCGAGCCGCGCTCCGCCGCCGTGCCGGCCGCGAACGCCACCACCGCGTCGCCGACCGTACGCATCGGGCAGGTCAGCCCGAGCCGTGACCACTGCGCGGCGTACCGGGCGGCCACTTCCGGCTCGGCGAGCCTGGCCACGCCGGCCAGCCCGACCACCGCGCCGGCCACCCGGGTCGGGTCGTGCCCGTGCAGCGCGGCCCGAGCGGCGTCGCCGAGCGCGGCGGCGGCCCGCGCCGGCTCGGCGGCGACCGGGTTCCCGGCGCCGGCCCGGCCGCGCCCGACGATCCGGCCGTCGATGGTGGCCAGCACCGCCCGGGTGGCGGTGCCGCCACAGTCGACGCCGAGCACGAGCGGATCGGTGACGTTGCCGTCGGTCACGCTGCCGATGGTGCGGGGTACCGATCGAAAATGTCAAACCTATTGACTCGATACCTCCAGCGGTCATAAGTTTTTTCATCACCTGGAAGTCGTGAAAGGAATGTTGATGGAGGAGAGCGGGCTGCTGGGCCGGCTGCGGACCGAGCTGGCCACGTTGCCGGTCGCCCTACAGCGGGTCGCGGAGCAGATCCTGATCGCGCCGGAGGAGACCGCCCGCGCCACGATCATCGACCTGGCCGAGCGCGCCGGCACCTCCACCGCGACCGTGACCCGGTTCTGCCGGGTCTTCGGCTACCGCGGCTACGCCCAGCTCCGGGTGGCGGTGGCCACCGAGATCGGCCGGGCCGCCCAGGCGCGCTGGGACACCGACATCGACCGGGAGATCGGGCCGGACGACCCGCTCGACCACCTGCTCGGCGTGGTGGCCAGCGCCGACGCCCGGGCGATCCAGGACACCGCCGGCCAGGTGGACCTCGCCGCCGTCGACCGGGTCGCCGAGGCCGTCGCACAGGCCCACCGGGTCGACCTCTTCGGGCTCGGCAGCTCCGGCAACGCCGCCCGGGAGATGGCCTTCCGGCTGGAACGGATCCGGATCCCGGTCTGGCACCGGGCCGACCCGCACACCGCGCTCACCAACGCCGCGCTGCTCGGCCCGGGTGACGTGGCGATCGGGCTGTCGCACAGCGGGCGTACCCGGGAGGTGATCGAGGTGCTGGCCGAGGCGGCCGACCACGGCGCGATGACGGTCGCGGTCACCTCCTTCCGCCGCTCGCCGCTGGCCGAGGTCGCCGACGTGGTGCTGACCACCGCCGTCCAGGAGACAACCTTCCGGCTGGCCGCACTCTCCGCGCTGCACTCCCAGTTGCTGGTCCTCGACCTGATCTACGTCGCGGTGGCCCAGCGGACCTACCAGCGCACCACCGAGGCGTTCGAGGTCACCGCCCGCGCCGTGGACGCGCACCGGATACCGGACGAGTCGCCACGGCCCGCACGCCGGCAGCTCAAGACCACGGAGGGGACATGACCACGGAGATCGGCGCACCCGCCTACCTCGCCGCCGTCGGCGCCGCGATCGACCGGGTCGCCCGGACCCAGGCCGACGGCGTACGCCGGGCGGCCGACCTGATCACCGCCGCGCTCGACCGGGGCGGCGTGGTGCAGGCGTTCGGCTGCGGGCACTCCGAAGCGCTGTCGATGGAGATCGCCGGCCGGGCCGGCGGGCTGGTGCCCAGCAACCGGATCGCGCTGCGCGACCTCGTGCTCTACGGCGGCGCCGACCGCGCCGTCCTCGAAGACCCGCTCCTGGAACGCGATCCGACCGTGGCGCACCGGCTCTACGAACTCGCGCCGGTCAAGCCCGACGACGTCTTCGTGCTCACCTCCAACTCCGGCGTCAACGGGGTGATCGTCGAGTTCGCCCTGCTGGTGAAGGAACACGGCCACCACCTGATCGGCATCACCTCGCTCGCACACACCTCCCGGGTCCACCCGGGACACCCGTCGGGGCACCGGCTCGCCGACCTGGCCGACGTCGTCCTCGACAACGGCGCACCCTACGGCGACGCCGCGCTGCCCCTGCCCGGCGGCGGTGCCGTCGGGGCCATCTCCTCGATCACCGGTGCGTTGCTCGCCCAACAGGTGGTCGCCGAGGTCGTCGCCCGGCTGCTCGACGCCGGCACCCGGCCACCGGTCTACCTCTCGGCGAACGTCCCCGGCGGCCGGGAACAGAACAGCGAGCTAGAGGCGCGGTACGCCGGACGCATCCGGCGCACCGCCTGAGAAGAAGGCGAGGCGCCATGCACACTTTCCGCCCGGCCCGACCCCGGCCGGCACCGACGACCACCGGCCCGAGCCGACGCACCCTGCTGCGGGCCGCCGCCGCCGGAGCCGCCGCCCCGGCCCTGGCCGGTTGCGTCACCAGCGGCGGCGACGACGGCCAGCCGACCGTGGCCAGGGGCGAGACCAGCGCCGAGAACCCGCTCGGGGTGCCGGCCTCGACCCCGCTGGAGGTGGTCATCTTCGACGGCGGCTACGGCGACGAGTACGCCCGGCACGCCGAGTCGATCTACAAGGGACGTTTTCCGGGCACCACCATCGACCACAAGGCGATCCAGAAGGTCGGCGAGGCGCTCCAGCCCCGGTTCGTCGCCGACACCCCGCCGGACGTGGTCGACAACACCGGCGCCGGCCGGCTCGACCTGGCCACCCTGGTCGCGGCCGGCAAGCTCACCGACCTCACCGAGCTGCTCGACGCGCCGTCGCTGGACGACCCCGGCACCCCGGTCCGGGACACCCTGCTGCCCGGCGTCGTCGCCGACGGCACCCTGGACGGCAGGGTCTACACGCTCAACCTCACCTACACGGTCTGGGGACTCTGGTATTCCCGGCCGCTCTTCGCGCGGCACGGCTGGGCGTACCCGACGAGTTGGGACGCCATGCTGGCGCTCTGCGCCGAGATCAAGAAGGCCGGCATCGCGCCCTGGACCTACCAGGGCAAGTATCCGGAATACCTGAACGATCCGCTGCTGGCGATGGCGGCCAAGGCCGGCGGGCCGGAGCTGGTGACGGCGGTGGACAACCTCGAGCCGGGCGCCTGGAAGCAGCAGCCGCTGCGGGACGCGGCAAGCGCGATCGCCGAACTGGCCGGCCGGGGCTACCTGCTGCCCGGCTCGGAGGCGCTGTCGCACACCGAGGCACAGGCCGCGTGGTCGCAGGGCAAGGCCGCGATCATCCCATGCGGCTCCTGGCTGGAGGCCGAACAGCAGCCGGTGACGCCGGCCGGCTTCGACATGGTGATGGGGGCGGTGCCGTCGCTGGGCGCGGCAGACAAGCTTCCGTACGGGACGATCCAGGCCGCCAGCAGCGAGTCGTTCCTCGTGCCGGCCAGGGCGAAGAACCCGCGCGGCGGGCTGGAGTTCCTCCGGGTGCTCTTCTCCCGCGGCAGCGCCCGGCGGTTCGCCGAGCTGAACAGCACGCTGCCCAGCGTCGCCGGTGCCACCGACGGGCTGACCGTCAGCACCGGGCTCGGCTCGGTCCGCTCCGCCGTGCAGGCCGCCGGCGCCAACACCGTCACCTATCGCTTCCGCACCTGGTACGCCCCGCTCGGCAAGGCGGTCGACGACGCCACCGGCGAACTCGCCACCCGACGGATCACCCCGGAGCAGTGGGCCGACCGGATCCAGAAGGCCGCCGACGCGGTCGCCGCCGACTCCGCCGTCCCCAAGTACACCCGGTAGCCCGCGATGGCGGCCCTGCGGCACGGCAAGTACCGCTTCCTCGCCGGGGCGATCCTGCCCGGACTGCTGCTCTACGCGGTCTTCGTGCTCTCCCCGTACGCGCAGGCGTTCTATCTGGCGCTGACCGACTGGACCGGGGTCTCCGGGCAGGTGGAAATCATCGGGCTGGAGAACTTCCGGCGGCTCGTCGACGACCCGCTCTTCCTGGCGGCGCTGCGCAACAACGCCCTGCTGCTGCTCGTCGTGCCGGCGGTCACCATCGGGCTCGGGCTGCTGCTCGCGGCGCTTGTCAACTTCGGTGGACGGCGGGGGAGCGCGGTGCTCGGCGGGGTCCGGGGCGGCGAGTTCTACAAGGTCGCCTACTTCTTCCCGCAACTGCTCTCGCTGCCGATCATCGCGGTGCTCTGGCAGTTCGTGTACCACCCGAACGAGGGCGTGCTCAACGGCGCGCTCCGGGCGGTCGGCCTCGACCTCCTGGCCCGGCCCTGGCTGGGTGACCCGCACCTGGCGCTCTGGGCGGTGGCCGGGGTGCTGGTCTGGTCGTCGGTCGGCTTCTACATGGTGCTCTTCTCCGCCGCGATGGAGACGATCCCGCGCGACGTCCTGGAGGCGGCGGTGCTGGACGGCGCCGGCCGGCTCGCCGTGCTGCGCCGGGTCGTGCTGCCGCTGCTCCGGGAGAACGTGCAGGTCGCCTTCGTCTACCTCGGTGTGCTGGCCCTGGACGGCTTCGCGGTGGTCCAGGTGATGACGGTCGGGCCCGGCGGCCCGGACGGGGCCACCGAGGTCATCGGGCTCGGCCTCTACCGCAACGCCTTCACCTACGGCCGGTTCGGCTACGCCGCGGCGATGGGCGTGGCGCTGTTCTTCCTCACCCTGGCCCTCGCCGTCCTGGCGCTGCGGGCCGGCCGCCGGGAGCGGGTGGAGCTGGCATGACGACCGTCGTCGACCGCCCGGCGCGTCGCCGGCCGCCCGCCGCGCCGGTCCGCCTCCCGCACCGCCGCACCGGGCGGCTCGGTGACACCGCCGCGCACCTTTTCCTGGTCGGCTGGGCAGGGCTGGTCACCGTGCCGCTGCTCTGGGCGGTGCTCAGCTCGCTCAAGACCGACCAGGAGATCCTGACCAGCCCGTGGACGGTGCCGGCGACGCCCCGGTTCGACAACTGGTCCCGGGCCTGGAACGAGGCGTCGATCGGCAGCTACTTCCTGAACAGCGCGATAGTGGTCGGCACCGCGCTGCTGCTGACCATGCTGCTCGGCGCGCTGGTCGCGTACGCCCTGGCCCGGTACGCGTTCCCCGGAAACCGACTGCTCTACTACCTGTTCGTCGCGGGTCTGCTCTTCCCGGTCTTCCTCGCCCTGGTGCCGCTCTTCTTCGTGGTACGCCAACTCGGCCTGCTCGGCACCTATCCGGGGCTCATCCTGGTCTACACCGCCTACGCCCTGCCGTTCACCGTCTTCTTCCTGCACGGCTTCTTCCGGTCGCTGCCCTCGGCCCTGGCCGAGGCGGCCTTCCTGGACGGCTGCTCGCACTGGGGCGTCTTCTTCCGGGTGATGCTGCCACTGGCCCGACCGGGGCTGGTCAGCATCGCGATCTTCAACTTTCTCGGGTTGTGGAACCAGTACCTGCTGCCGCTGGTGCTCAACCCCGACCCGGAGCGGTACGTGCTGGCCCAGGGCCTCGCCGCCCTCTCCGTGAGTCAGGGCTACCGCAGTGACTGGAGCGGTCTCTTCGCCGGCCTCACCATCGCGATGCTGCCGGTGCTGGCCGCGTACGTGCTCTTCCAACGCCGGATCAGGACCGGCCTCACCGCCGGGGCGGTCCGCTAGGCACCCGTACCGTCGCATTTCTCCCACTGCCGCATTTCTCCCACCGTCGCACCTCTCCCACCGTCGCACCTCTCCCACCTGGTCACCATCCGCGTGCCGGGCACCGTCGGCCGGCGCCGCGGCCACCCCCTTTGTCACCCCCAGCGGGAGGAGAAGTCCTCGTGTCAACCAGACCCAGACCCAGACCCAGCGCGCGAAGTCTCGCGGCCGGCGCCGCGGCCATGCTGGCCGCCGGCACGCTCGCCGGCATCACCGCGACCACCGCCGGTGCCGTACCGGCCGCCGCGCCGGCCGCCGCCACCTGCGGCGTTCTCTTCGACGACTTCGGCTACTCGTCGGCGTCCGACCCCGCGATCTCCGCGCGGGGCTGGACCGTCCGCACCAACGCCGGCGGTCCGGGCGTGCCCGGCGCGGCCTGGCCGGCGTCGAACGTCAGTTTCCCCACCGACGGCGGGCAGAAGGTCCTCCAGCTCGCCGCCCGGACCGACGGGACGGCCGGCGGCACCAGCCACGCCGAGTTCTTCCACCAGCGGAAGTTCTACGAGGGCACCTATGCCAGCCGGGTCCGGTTCACCGACGCACCGCAGTCCGGGCCGGACGGTGACCACCTGGTGGAGACGTTCTTCACCATCACGCCGCTGGACCGGCCGCTCGACCCGAACTACGGCGAGATCGACTTCGAGTACCTGCCGAACGGCGGGTGGGGCGAGCAGGGGCCGATCTTCTACCAGACCACCTGGGAGACCTACCAGAACGAGCCCTGGCAGGCCGACAACACGCACACCGCCCAGCGGTCCAGCTTCGCCGGCTGGCACGACCTGGTCTTCACCGTCTCCGGCGGGCGGGTGAAGTACTACGTGGACGGCCAGCAGGTGGCCGACCACGGCGACCGGTACTACCCGGAAACCCCCATGTCGATCAACTTCAACCTCTGGTTCATCGACCTGACCGGACGGACCGGGACCGGGCTGGCCAGCTACATCCAGCAGGTCGACTACCTCTACTACACCGACCGGGAGGTGATCAGCACCGCCGAGGCGAAGAACCGGGTCGCCGCGTACCGGTCGGCCGGGACCGGCCACGTCGACACGGTGGGCAGCGGCGGTGCCTGCCCGACGACTCCGCCGACCACCCGGCCGCCGACGACGCCACCGCCCACCACCCGGCCGCCGACGACTCCGCCGACCACCCCGCCGCCGGCCAACTGCGCGGGTGCGCCCGCGTGGAACTGGGGAACGGTCTACCTGGAGGGCGCCCGGGTGCGGCACAACGGGCGACTCTGGCAGGCGAACTGGTGGACCCAGGGATCCGAGCCGGGGCTGACCGCCCAGTGGCGTGACCTCGGCCCCTGCTGAACGAATGCCGACCGGCTCTCCCCCCATGGCCCCACGGCGAGAGCCGGCGGGGGGAGGGCCGGCAGGTCGCCACTAGGCAATCCGGAGGACAGCGCCCTCGGGCGGCTCGGGCACGGCGTCCGGATGCAGGATCGCGGCGATCGCCTCGACGCCGTCGACCAGTCGGGGGCCGGGGCGGACGACCAGGCCGTCCGCGTCGACCGCCCACACCGCGACGCCGGGCAGGTGGCCGGCCACCGGTTCCGCCTGCTCGGCCGCGCCCGCCAGGTGGAAGCCGCAGGGCGTGACGAGCACGACCTGCGGCGCCGCGTCGGCGAACTCCTGCCAGGTGGTCTGCACCGAGCGGGCACCGGGCCGGGCGGCGACCGGCTCGCCACCGGCCGCCCGGACCAGGTCCGGCACCCAGTGCCCGGCGGTGAAGGGCGGCTCGACCCACTCCAGCACCGCGACCCGGGGCCGCGGCCGGCCCCGCACGGCCGAGGCCACCGCCGCGAGCCGGTCCCGGAGCCCGGCCAGCAGCGCCTCGGCCCGATCCGGCACGCCGGTCCGCTCGCCCACCGCCAGGATGGTCCCGAAGACCTCCTCCAGCGAGTACGGGTCCAGTGACAGCACGTCGGCGCGGCAGCCGAGATGGTCGAGGGCGTCCGTGACGTGGCCGGACGGCAGCGCGCAGACCCGGCAGAGGTCCTGGGTCAGGATCAGGTCCGGCGCCAGGCCGGCGAGCGCGTCGGCGTGCAGGGTGTAGAGGTCGGCACCCGCCGCCATCTGCGCCTTGACATAGTCGTCGATCGCGGCCGGGGTCATGCCGCGGGTGTCCCGACCCCCGACCACGACGGTCTTGTCGGTCCGGGCCGACGGCGGCTCGTCACACTCGAACGTCACGCCGACGAGATCGTCGCCGAGGCCGAGGGCGTAGACGATCTCCGTCGCGGAGGGGAGCAGCGACACCAGGCGCATGGCTCAGCCGCTCCTGCCCTGCGCCGGTCCACCGGCACCACGGCCCGGGTCCGGTGCGTCGCCCACGCCGGTCGACGCTACCTGGTCGGTCTCGGCCCGGGCCGGGCCGCCCTGTCTCTCCGTGGCCGGCGGAGTCAGGGCGGCAGGCGGGGTCAGGAACCGGCGCACGATCTCGCCGGCCAGGGTGATGGCGGCGGTGCCGGCCATGACGGCCAGGGCAGGCTGTTCCAGTGCGGCCGCGCCGATGGCGAGCGCGGTCAGCAGCAACTCGACGCCGAGCAGGACGGCCACGGCCCGTGCCGTCGGTCCAGCCGATCCGTCCGTCCCCGTACGCTGCGGTGTCCGCGTCGCGGTCATCCGGTTCCCTCAATCGACATGGTGAAATTCTGCCGGCGTCGAAAGATCGATGCAAGTGCAGATGCACGTGCATCTGCACTTGCCGGACGACTCGCGTCCGATCATTGCCCATCCGGCCGCGCACCGGTCGACGGTGGCTTCACCCGGCGTACGGTAGGCCGGCCGTATCGTCTACCGACCGATGGAGGACCGCGATGCCGTCCGACACCGACGCCCTGATCCGGCAGCACCGGACAGCCGCCGCGACCCTGACCGTCACCAGCGGGGGAGTCCCGCTCGCCGGCCAGGAGGTGGTGGTCACCCAGCGCGCACACGCGTTCCTGTTCGGCTGCACGGGCTTCGAGTTCATCCCGCTGGCGAACGGCGAGCTGCTCCAGGCCGGGGTGGGCCAGGTGGAGACCGGGGCGGGTCCGGTGGAGACCGGGGCGGGTCCGGTGGAGACCGGGGCGGGTCCGGTGGAGGCCGGGGCGGGTCCGGTGGAGGCCGGAACGGGCCCGGCCGAGCGGCTGGCCGAGCAGTGGCTCGACCTGTTCAACTTCGCCACCCTGCCGTTCTACTGGGGACGCTTCGAGCCCGAGCGGGGCCGGCCGGACACCCGCCGGCTGCGCGAGACGGCGCGCTGGTTCACCGACCGGGGCTGCCTGGTGAAGGGACACCCGCTGGCCTGGCACACGGTGACCGCCGAGTGGCTGACCGAGCTGACCAACCCCGAGATCACGCAGGTGCAACTGGAGCGGATCCGCCGGGAGGTGACCGACTTCGCCGGCCTGATCGACACCTGGGACGTGATCAACGAGGTCGTGATCATGCCGATCTTCGACAGGTACGACAACGGCCTGACCCGGATCTGCCGGGAGCTGGGCCGCATCCCGCTGGTCCGGATGGTCTTCGACGCGGCCCGCGAGGCGAACCCGTCCGCCACCCTGCTGCTCAACGACTTCGACATGTCCGCCGCCTACGAGTGCCTGATCGAGGGGGTGCTGGAGGCCGGGATCCGGATCGACGCGCTCGGGCTGCAGAGCCACATGCACCAGGGCTACTGGGGCGAGGAGAAGACGCTCGGCATCGTCGACAGGTTCGCCCGCTACGGCCTGCCGATCCACTTCACCGAGACGACGCTGCTCTCCGGCCACCTCATGCCGCCGGAGATCATCGACCTCAACGACTACCAGCCCACCGAGTGGCCCAGCACCCCGGCGGGGGAGGAGCGGCAGGCCGACGAGATCGTCCGGCACTACAAGACCCTGCTGTCCCACCCGTCGGTACGGGCGAGCACGTACTGGGGAATGGTGGACGGCGGCTGGCTGGGAGCACCGGGCGGCTTCGTCCGGGCCGACGGCACGCCGAAGCCGTCCTACGCCGCACTCCGCTCGCTGGTCCGGGACGAGTGGTGGCTGCCACCGACCCCCCTCGGCACCGACGAGCACGGCCGGCTCCGGTTCACCGGCTTCCTCGGCGAATACGAGGTGTCGGCCGCCGGCCGCACCGCGACGTTCCGCCTCGACGAGCCAGGCACGACGGCCCTCACCGTCGAGGTGTAAGGAAGGGCCCCCGCATATCGTTTTCTGTTGTAGCGGGGGCCCTTTCTTACACCTGGGTGTTACTCGCCGGAGGGGGCGGGGAGCTGGGTGCCGAGCCGTACCGGGGCGCCGAAGTTGGGGGTGCCGTCGCTGTTCCAGGTGAACTTCTGGGCCCGGGTCGAGCGGTTCATGTCGCAACCGCCGCCCGCCGAGTCGTTCGCGTGGTAGACGATCCAGTCCTCGGTCCCGTCCGGTGATTTGAAGAAGCCGTTGTGGCCCGGCGCGAAGACGCTGTTGGCGTCACTGCGCTGGAACACCGGGTTGGCGCTCTTCGTCCAGGACGACGCGCTCAGCGGGTTGCTGCCGGTGAGGGTCAGCAGGCCGAGCTTGTAGTCGGGGCCCCAGCAGGCGCTGGCGGAGTAGACGATCATCGTGCGGCCGTTGCGGTAGAGCGGTTCCGGGCCCTCGTTCACCGGATGGGTCTGCCGCTCCCAGCTCAGGGTCGGCGACGAGAGCCTGACCCGGGAGCCGCTGATCGTCCAGGGGTTGCTGAGCGGCGTGATGAAGAGGCTCTGCCCGTAGCTGCCGCCCGCGTTGTAGGTGCCGAGCAGGTAGAGGTTGTTGTTCACCCGCAGCACGCTGGCGTCGAGCTGCCAGTCGCTGCCCAGGTCGGCCTTGAAGGTGTACGGCCCCATCGGGTCGCTGCCGGCGCTCTCCAGCACGTGCAGCCGCTGCGTCGGGTTGAAGTCGCTGACGTTCTGGCCGGCGACGTAGTACAGGTACCACCGGTTGCCGTTCGGTCCGTTGATCAGGTGAAACTCCGGCGCCCACATGTTGCAGCAGCCGTTCGGCCGGCCGGAGAGGTTGAAAACCACCTGGTCGGCGGCGCTGGCCAGGCCGGCGAGGGTGCGCGACCGGCGCATGGTGATGGTCGAGTTCCAGGTGGTCGTGGCGAGGTAGTAGTAGCCGTTGTGGTGCTGGAGCCACGGATCGGGCCCGTTCCGCTTGATCGGGTTGGTGAAGGTGCCGGGGGTCGGGTTCGGGTTGCCGCCGCCGACCGAGCCGACGTTGACCATCTGCCACTGCTGGTTGGCGCCGTCAAGGTCCTGGTACTGGGAGACCATCGCGCCGTCCGCGGTGGACCATTCCCAGACGTCCAGGGCCTTGCCGCTGGCCCGGTTCACGAGGCGTACGTAGCCACCGGCCGAGTCGGCGAGCCGGAAGTGCTGCCGGGTGGAGCCGTCGTCGGCGTTCTGCACCAGTTGCACGCCGTCGTTGGAGTTCGGCAGCTCCAGCACCTTGCCGCTGTGCCGGGACTGCACCCGGTAGTAGCCGCCACCGGCGTCCAGGAACCGCCACTGCTGCCAGTTGCCGTCGTTGCGTGCCCACTGGTTGATCGGCGCGCCGTCGCCGGTGGCCAGGTCGTAGACGTCGAGGGCCTTGCCGCTGTGCCGGTTGACCAGCACGTAGTAGACGTTCGGGTCGGCGGTGGCGGCCGAGGCCGGCGGGCCGGCGACGAGGATGCCGGCAGCGGCGACCACGGCGGCCAGCCCGGCGGCGAGTCCGGCTCGCCAGCCTCGCCGCCGGGCCGGGACGAGCCGGCGGGGATCCAGCGCTGTCATGGTGATGCTCCCTGTAGTCGATGCGGTGGTCGATGCGCGGGTTCGATATGTCGTGCTCGCGGTGCGGTGGCAGTTGTGGCCGGCGGTCGTGGTGGGGATTCTCAGTAGACGAAGGGCCAGCCGGCCTGGTCGTAGCCGAGCCGGTTGATGCCGAGCAGCGAGGCGCCGTTGTTGGCGTAGTAGTGGTAGACGAGGAAGTCCCCGTCGGTGTCGGCGAGCACCGTCTGGTGGCCGGGGCCGTGGATGTCGCCGTGCGAGGCGAGCACCTGCGTGCCGCCGCCCGAGGTGAGCGCGGTGCCGTTCCGGTCGACGAACGGGCCGGTCACGCTGGTGGAGCGACCCACCATCACCCGGTAGGTGCTGGACGCGCCCTGGCAGCAGCGGTCGAAGGAGACGTACAGGTAGTAGTAGGAGCCCCGCTTGACCAGCGTCGGTGCCTCGATCGCGCCGCCGTTCCGACCGGCGATGGCCCGGATCGTGTTGTCCGAGCGCTTCCCGGTCGCCGGGTCGAGGGCGACCAGTTTGAGTCCGGACCAGAACGATCCGAAGGCGAGCCACCAGCGACCCTGGTCGTCCACGATCAGGCTCGGGTCGATGGCGTTGAAGTTGTCGGACGTCTGCGACTCGATCACCAGGCCCCGGTCGGTCCAACTGCCGGAGGCGCCGGTCGGGCTGGTGGCCAGGAAGATCGCCGACCGGTTGGAGCCGAAGGTCGAGGCCGAGTAGTACAGGTAGTACTGGCCGTTCCGGTAGGAGATGTCCGGCGCCCAGAGGTTGCGGCTGCCCCCGGTGTAGCCGGTGGTCCAGGGCGCGCCGTTCGGGAAAACCGATCCGGCGTTACGGAAGGCGACCCGGTCGGTGGAGGTCTTCAGCGAGATGTTGTTGCCGGTGTGCGCCACCAGGTAGTCGCCGCCGGGCCGGCGGACCACGGTCGGGTCGTGCACCCCGACGTCACCGGTCACCCGCATCGGCGCCGGATAGCCGGCCGGCGGCGAGCCGGGGGTGCCCGGCCCGGTGGTGGGGGTGGGTGTGCCGGGCCCGGGGGTCGGGGTCGGGCCTCCCGGCCCGCCGGTCGAGCCGACCCGGACCGGTCGCCACTGCTGGTTGGCGCCGCCCTGGTCGGCGTACTGGCTGATTCGGCCGCCGTCGGCGGTGGACCACTCCCAGACGTCGAGGGCCTTGCCGCTGTTCCGGTTGATCAGCCGGACGTGCTCACCGTCCGAGTCGACGAGCCGGAACTGCTGGTCGGTGCTGCCCTGGTCGGTCCACTGGATCACCTCCGCGCCGTCGGCGGTGGAGGAGTCCCGGATGTCGAGGACCTTGCCGCTGTGCCGGGACTGCACCCGGTAGTAGCCGCCGCCCGCGTCGACGAACCGCCACTGTTGCCAGTTGCCGTCGTTGCGGCTCCACTGGACGATCCGGCCACCGTCGACGGTGGACCGGTCGTAGACGTCGAGGGCCTTGCCGCTGTGCCGGGAGAGCAGGACGTACCAGGCGTTCGGGTCGACGGTGGCGGCCGAGGCCGACCGGGTCGGTACGGTCATCGCGACGACGGCGAGCGCGGTGGCGACCACCAGCGCGGTGGTGGTGCGGATGAGCCCGGTCCGGCCCGGCGGGGCGGGCCGGAGGGAAGCGCGAGCCTCCATGAGTCTTCCTTCCGTCGGTCCGTCCGGTGGACGGTGCCGGCCCGCGGCGCCGGGGACGGCGGCACGCCGCGGGTTGACAGGTGTGTCGAGGTGTGTGTCAGTGCCCGCACGCGATGCGGCGCCACGCAGTCTCCAGTCCAGGCGCGCGCCGCAGCGCCGCGGTACGGCACCACGCCGCAGCGCCGCGGTACGGCACCACGCCGCAGCGCCGCGCGGTACGGCACCACGCGCTGCGGCACCACGCGCTGCGGTGACACGCGCTGCGGCACCACGTGGTGTGCTGGCACCGCTGCCTGTGCCGGGGGCGCTGGCACGGCGGCCAGGACTGCGGAAGCTGCTGGCACTGCTGGGCCCGGACTATCGATGATGTTTGCGGTCACACTCTTCGATGTCAAGCCGGAATGCGTTTTCTTCACGATCCATGGATAACCTTGACTGCCCAGCATGTTAGCGGTAACACTCTCCCGTAATGCCGGGGTAACAGGCCGGACGCTCGCCGGAATCGACGAAAGGTTGCTGGTCATGACGCCGAAGTGCCGCAGCGGATCTCCGCGACGACGGACGGCGACGCCATTGCTCGTCGTGCTGGCGATGGTGCTGGCGCTGCTCGCCGGGCTGCCGGTCGGTACGCCGGCCGCCGCCGCTCCGGCGGTGAACTACACCAACCCGCTGGCCAACCAGCGCGCCGACCCGCACATCTTCAAGCACACCGACGGCTACTACTACTTCACCGCGACCGTCCCGCAGTACGACCGGATCGTGCTCCGCCGCGCCACCACCCTGCAGGGACTGGCCAGCGCCACCGAGACGACGATCTGGCGCCGGCACACCAGCGGGGAGATGGCGGCGCACATCTGGGCACCCGAAATCCACTTCATCAACGGCCGCTGGTACGTCTACTTCGCCGCCGGCCGCTCCGACGACGTCTGGCGGATTCGGATGTACGTGCTGGAGAACGCCGGCGCCAACCCGCTGACCGGCTCGTGGACCGAACGCGGCCGGATCAGCACCCCCTGGGACACCTTCTCGCTGGACGCCTCCACCTTCGTGGCCAACGGCGTCCGTTACCTGGTCTGGGCGCAGTCCGAGCCGGGGATCAACACCAACTCCAATCTCTACCTCGCCCGGATGGGTGCGAACCCGTGGCAGATCACCGGCACCGTGACCCGGCTGACGGTGCCGACGTACGACTGGGAGACCCGGGGTTACCGGGTGGCCGAGGGGCCGGCGGTGATCCAGCGCAACGGCCGGATCTTCCTGACGTACTCGGCCAGCGCCACCGACGCCAACTACTGCGTCGGCCTGCTGACCGCCTCGGCGGGCGCGAACCTGCTCTCCGCCTCCGCCTGGACCAAGAGTTCCACCCCGGTTTTCGCCAGCAACGCCGCGACCAGCCAGTACGGCCCCGGGCACAACTCCTTCACCGTCTCCGAGGACGGCCAGAGCGACATCCTCGTCTACCACGACCGCAGCTACCGGGACATCAACGGCGACCCGCTGAACGACCCCAACCGGCGTACCCGGATCCAGAAGGTGTACTGGAACGCCGACGGCACCCCCAACTTCGGCATTCCGGTGCCGGACGGCGCCACTCCGGTCCGGCTCCGCCCGCAGGATCTCGGCAGTTCCTACCTGCGACACTACGACTACCGGGCGCGGGTCGAGGCGAACGTGTCGCCGCTGGCCGACTCGCAGTTCCGGATCGTCTCCGGCCTCGCCGGCTCCGGCTCGGTGTCGCTGGAGTCGACGAACTTCCCCGGCTACTACCTCCGGCACCGCAACTACGAGGTCTTCGTGGAGCGTGACGACGGCTCGGCGCAGTTCCGCGCGGACGCGAGCTTCACCCGCCGGGCCGGCCTGGCCAGCAGCGCAGGGATCTCGCTGGAGGCGGGGAACTTCGCCGGCAGGTACCTACGGCACCGGTCCGGGCTGGTCTACGTCGAGCCGGTGAGCAGCAGCGCCGAACAGGCATCCGCCACCTTCCACCTGGAGTGACGTCCGTGCGCCCCCGGCGAGGCTCCGTCCACCTCGCGAGCGGTCGCAGATGCGCTGTAGCGGCGGTGCGGGTCCGCCGTAGCGGTGACCCGAGTGCGCCGTAGCGCCGGCGCGGGTCCGCCGTAGAGGTCCGCCGACGAGGTTGCGCACCGTGCCGGAGAGTCGGCATCACGACTCTCCGGCACGTCGTCGATGAGGGTTTGTGCTGGTGGGGGCCGGTGTCGGTAAGGATGGAGGTATGTCATCGCCGCTGTCAAAGCCCCGTTCCGCCGTGGTCATCGGTGGGAGCTTCGCCGGTCTCTGCATCGCGCGTACCCTCGCCGACCATGTCGAGCAGGTGACCGTACTCGACCGGGACCGCTTTCCGGACGGACCGCGGCTGCGTACCGGCATCCCGCAGGCGCGGCACCTGCATGTGTTGATCACCTCCGGGCAGCGGGCCCTGGACCGGCTCTTCCCCGGCCTGATGGCCGAGTTGTACGACCGGGGTGCCGTCCCGGTCGCCGCGCCGACCGACCTGCTGTCGCTGAGTCCGAACGGGTGGCGGGAGCGCTTCCCGGCCACCCACACCCTGGTCGGCGCGAGCCGGGAACTGCTGGACTGGACCATTCGGCAGCGACTGTCGGCGGACCCCCGGATCAGGTTCCTCGCCGCCCGGGAGGTGGTCGGGCTGCTCCCCGGCGACGACGGCGCGTCGATCGTCGGCGTGGAGTTCCGGGTCCGCAACGGCGGGTCCGGGACCCTCCGCTGCGTCGCCGACCTGGTCGTCGACGCCAGCGGCCGAGGCTCCCGTACGCCGGACTGGCTGGCGGGGCTCGGCTACGGGCGCCCGGAGGAGACCCGGATCGACGCCGGGCTCGGCTATGCAAGCCGACGGTACCGGCTGGCTCCGGGTGTCGCCGACGGCTGGAAGAACATCATGGTGATGCCGAAGCCGCCGCAGATCAGCCGCGCCGGTGTCCTCTATCCGATCGAGAACGGCCGCTGGATGGTCACCCTCGGGGGCTTCGGGGCCGAGGCGCCGCCGACCGACGAGGCAGGCTTCCTGGAGTTCACCCGCAACCTGCGCAGTCCACTGATCTACGAGGCGATCCGGGACGCCGAGCCGGACGGGCCGATCCACGGCTTCCGGCGGACCGCCAACCACCGCCGGCACTACGAGACGATGCCGCGCTGGCCGGAGGGTTTCCTGGTGGTCGGGGACGCGGCCTGCGCCTTCAACCCCGTCTACGGCCAGGGCATGAGTGTCGCCGCGCAGACCGCGGTGGTGCTCCGTGACCACCTTCGGACCCACCGGGGGCGGTTCGGGCGGGCCGCCCAGGTCACCGTGGCCGGGTGCAGTGCCACCGCGTGGACCATCGCCACCGGTACGGACCTGCGCTTCGCCGCCGCCGGAGCGGTCCGGCCAGGGCGCCGTGGCCGGCTCTCGCACTGGTACTTCGACCGGGCCTCCGACGTGGCCGACCGGGACCCGTACGTGTTGCGGGTGCTGACCGACGTGCAGCACCTGGTCAGGCCGCCGGCGGCGCTGGCACACCCGAGGGTGGCGCTGCGGGTGCTCCGCGGCCCGACGCGCCCGCCACTGTCGGCCCCGCCGGTAACCCCGCTGTCGTCACGCCGGTAACCCCGCTGTCGTCACGTCGGTAGCCCCGCTGTCGTCACGTCGGTAGCCCCGCTGTCGTCACGCCCTGGCCCCGCCTCGCAGGTGACCTCGCCGTCGCCGCGCCGGTAACCTGGCGCGCCGGTAGCACCGCTGCCGGCCCCACCGGTCAATTCGGTCGCGGCCCAGCCCACCGGTCAATCCGGATCGCGCCCAGCCCACCGGTCAGTCCGGATCGGTCGGCGCGCGGACGGTGAGCACGCCGGCCAGGTCGATGTCGTCGGCGCTGCCGTCGAAACCGGACTCCGAGATCAACCGGGCACCGAGGACGGTGCTCCAGAAGGTGCGGGCCTCCACGTCGGCCGGGCGGTCGATGACCCAGCCGTGCCGGTCGAGGATCGCGGCGAGGTAGCTCTGTGCCTTGCGGAAGAGCACCGCGAGGCTCTGTTCGGCCACCGGCCGCAGCTCGCGGCGGCGCCTGGTGATCGACATCGCCTGCACCGCGATGGGGACCGCCGGCAGGGTCAGCGCGCTGCGGGCCAGCGCCGTGCGGAACGCCGCCGGGGTGCGTCGGCGCAGGCCGACCGGCTCCAACCGCTCGGCGTCCCGGAGCAGCAGCATGAAGGCGGCGTGCACGAACAGACCGTCCTTGGAGCCGAAGTAGTAGGTGATCTGGTGCGGGTGGGCCGAGGCGGCGGCGGCGATCTCGGCCACGCTGACGGCGTCGAAGCCGCGCTCGGCGAAGAGGGCGGCGGCATGTTCGAGGATCTGCGCGCGGGTACGCCGGCCACGGGCCCTGGGCGGCTCGGTGGACATCTCTTAGTTGTATGCGATACAACTTGCGGAGGACAAGGGGACGCACCGCGGACACGACGAGGAGATCAGCATGAGCGGCCGGGAGGTCGTCGTCACCGGACTCGGCGCCACCACCCCGCTCGGCGGGGATGTCGACTCTCTCTGGCAGGGGATGCTCGCCGGCCGCTCCGGCGTACGCCGCGTCGACGACATGATGGCCTCCTTCCCACACACCGAGGACCTGCCGACGAAGATCGCCGCCCCGATGGCCGTCGCGCCGGACTCGGTGCTGCCCCGGGTGCAGGCCCGCCGGATGGACCGCTGCCAGCAGGCCGCGCTGGTCGCCGCCCGGCAGGCGTGGTCCGACGCCGGCGGCCCCGAGGTTGATCCGGCGCGCCTCGCCGTGGTGATCGGCACCGGGATCGGCGGCGTCTCCACGCTGCTGGCCCAGGACGACGTGCTGGAGCAGAGGGGGCCGGCCCGGATCTCCCCGCTCACCGTGCCGATGCTGATGCCGAACGGACCCGCGGCCTGGGTCAGCCTGGAGTACGGCGCCCGGGCCGGCGTCTACACCACCGTCTCCGCCTGCGCCTCCGGCGCCGAGGCGCTGGCGCTGGCCGTCCGGCTGATTCGCTCCGGCGAGGCCGATGTCGTGATCGCCGGTGGCGCGGAGGCGGCCATCGCACCGCTGACCATCGCCGGCTTCGCCCAGGCGCGCACGCTGTCGAAGCGCAACGACGAGCCGGAACGGGCCTCCCGCCCCTTCGACGTCGACCGGGACGGCTTCGTGCTCGGCGAGGGGGCGGGGGTGATGATCCTGGAGCGGGCGGACTTCGCGGCGGCGCGGGGCGCGCGGGTGATCGGCCGGCTGGCCGGTTACGGCATCACCGCCGACGCCCACCACATCACGGGTCCGGACCCGAGCGGCGCCGGACAGATCCGGGCGATCCGTAACGCCGTGACCGACGCCGGGCTGCAACCGGCCGACGTCGGCCACGTCAACTGCCACGCCACCTCCACCGTGGTCGGCGACGTCGGCGAGGCGAGCGCCATCCAGCAGGCGCTCGGTGTCGAGGTCGTGCTCACCGCGCCGAAGTCCAGTCTCGGTCACCTGGTCGGCGCGGCCGGCGCGGTGGAGGGCATCCTCACCCTGCTCTCGGTCACCAACGGCGTCATCCCGCCCACCCTGAACCTCGACCACAAGGCCCCGGAGGTCGAGTTGGAGGTCGTCAGCGGTGCGCCGCGCGAGCAGCGGATCGACGCGGCGCTCTGCAACTCGTTCGGCTTCGGCGGGCAGAACGTCTCGCTGCTCTTCACCGCCAACTGACCCGGTCACGCGGCCGGCCGGGCCGGAGATGCCGTGCTGGACCCGGCGCCTCGCGGGCGCGGCGGGGCGCTCGTCCCACGCCGCGCCGATCAGGCAGGAACGAACGGGTCGCCGTTACCCTCGGGTACGCGGCAGGCAGCACTTCTTGTACTTGAGACCCGACCCGCACCAGCACGCCTCGTTCCGCTCCGGCGGCCACGGGAGCTGCGCCCCTCGTCCGACCAGCTCGGCTGCGTAGCCGGCCCGGGTCGACGTTCCGGCGGGATCCGCACCGGTTCGTTCGGCGTGCCCGGCCAGCCCGTCGACCTCGCCGCGCAGCGGGCCGACCCCGACCCGGCCCGAGTCGGCCAACCGGACCAGTTCCCGCTGGATCCGGGCCCGGTGCTCGTCCCAGTCCCGCCCGTACGCCTCGACCGAGCCGGGCCAGCGCGCCAGCAGCGCCCCGAACTCCTCGCGGGGCAGGAAGAGCCGCTCCGCCGGGTCCGGCTCGGTCGCCGTGGTGGCGGTGCGGAACAGTTCGTTCTCCAGCCGGTCGGCCAGGTTGTCGTTCTGGTCGTGCGGCAGGGCGAGTTCGCGGCGCACCCGGTGCCGCTGTTGCAGCAGAAAGAAAAGCAGTCCGGCCGCCTCCTGCGCGGTCGGTTCGGCGGTGCGGTCGCGGAGTGCGGTCTCCACCGCCTCGGTGAGCCACTGCTCGGCGAGGTCGGTCCGGCCGCCGACCTCCAGCGCGGCGCTGAGGTAGGCGGCGGCGTCCGGCTGCGAGTCGAGCAGCGGGCGCAGCGCGCTGAGTTCGGCGAGCGCCTCGTCGGACCGGCCGGTGCGGAACAGGATCCGCGCGTGCAGGGCCCGGGCGAAACCGGCGTCCGGCCCGGTGTGCTCCGCGTACGCCTGCACGGCGCGGTCCGCGTACCGCAGCGCGGCGTCGAGCCTCGCTCTGGTCTCGGCGATCTCGGCGGCCAGGGTCAGGGCCCGGCCGGTGTCGGCCGGGTCGGCGAGCCGCCCCTGCTCGACCGCTTCGGCCAGCTCGGCGGCGATGCCCAGCGGGTCGGCCGTGCCGAGTGCGGACTGCTGCAGCTCGGTCAGGTCTGCGCTGGTGAGAACGTCTTTCGTTGGCACGGCTTCACGGTACTGCGGCAAACCGGCCCGGCCGGCCCGGTCCGGAGGTAACCCGCCTCACGTGGCCCCTGCGACAGGCCGCGGCGGAGCGCCGCAACGGCCGGCGGCTGCCGGGGCCTGGCCGGATCCGGCCAGCCCGGCGTCTTCCGGCGGAGCCGCCCGCGGCGTTAACCTGCCTGAAACGATTCAGGCAGGAGGTCGGGGTGTACCAGCCCAACGCCGCCCAGAACCCTGAGCAGAACCGCGCGCAGAACCCTGAGCAGAACCGCCCGCAGGGCCTTGACCGGAGCGCCGAGCGCGCCGCCGCTGCGACCTCGGGGCTGTCCCGCCGAGGGCTGCTCGGCACCGGCGGTGCCCTCGCCATCGGCGCCACCGCCTCCGGATCCGCGTTCGGCGCCACCGTCGCATCCGGAGCCGTGCTCGGCACCGCCGTCACCCCGGCCACCGCTGCCGGAGCCACCGGTCCCAGCGGACCGTCCGCCCCGGCGGGGCTGCTGACCTCTCTGTTGGACGATCCACTCGGGATCGCCGCCGACCGTCCCCGGCTGAGCTGGATCGTGCCGGCGCTCGGCCGCGCGCCCCGGCAGTACGCCTACCAGGTGCAGGTCGCGCATGCCGCGCCCGAACTGTTCCGCCGGGGCGGGGTGGTCTGGGACAGCGGCCGGGTCGTCTCCGCCGACTCCACCGCCGTGCCGTACGCCGGGCCCCCGCTGCGTCCCGGTTCGGTCTACCACTGGCGGGTGCGTACCTGGGCGGACCCGGGACGGGTCTCGGCGTGGTCCGCGCCGCAGCGGGTCGTCACCGCCGCCGGGGACACCTGGGCCGCCGAGCCGATCTGGGCCCCCGACGGCACGCTCCGACTCGGCGACGGCACCTTCGAGGTCTCGGTGACCATCACCTCGGTCGCCGCCAGCCTCTGGTTCCGGGCGCAGGACACCGCCAACAACTATCTCTGGCAACTCCGGGCCGGCACGCCCGGGGTGCTGCGTACGCACGTGCAGCGCAACGGCAGCTACACGGTGCTGGCCGACAGGCCGCTGCCCGAGTCCGTGCCGGTGGGGACGCCACTGCGGCTGCGGGTCGACCTCGCCGGCCCCACCATCCGGACCTACCTCGGAGACGTGCTCGTCGACACCACCGTGGACAGCACGTACGGCGCCGGCAGTATCGGATTCCGCAACGGCAGCACCGAGGCGCAGCGGTTCCACTCCGCCACCTTCACCGACCCGACCGGTGCGGTGCTGGTCGACGAGGACTTCTCGACCGGACCGGGGGTGTTCGCACCCGGTGGCGGCGCCGTCAGCGAGGGTGACCTGGTCCTCGACCGGGGCCGTTCGGTGCTGGCGACGCTCGGCGAGAGCAACGACTGGGCGCTGCTGCGTACCGAGGTGGTGCTGCCGGCAAAGCCGGTGGCCGCCGGCTACGTCTACGCGACCGGCCAGTCGCCCGAGCCGGCCCGGCAGTACGTCTACCAGCTCCGGGTCAACGACGAGATCGCCGGGGTCGGCCCGGTCCGGGCGATGGCGGGGGAGGCCCGCTACGCCACCCACGACGTGACCCGGCTGCTGCGGCCCGGCCGCAACGCGCTCGCCGCGCTCTGCTACTCCGCCCGGGAACGAGCCTTCCTCGCCCAACTCGTCGTGGTCTACACCGACGGCACCCGGCAGGTCTTCGGCACCGGCGAGAGCTGGCGCGCCCGCCGGGCCGGGTCGTGGCGGCCACCGGCGGGCTTCACCGGCGGCGGCTACTACCAGGCGCCGCAGGAGTACCTCGACGCCCGGCGGGAGCCGGTCGGATGGACCCGGGCCGGCTTCGACGACTCCGGCTGGCAGCCGGCGGCGGCCGCCCCGCTGACCCGGCCGCTGGAGCCGGCCTGGGTCGGCAACCTGGAATACCGCTACCGGGGCCCGGTCGAGGTGCACCGGCTCGAACCGGGGCGCTGGCTCTTCGACCTGGGCCGGGAGGTGGTCGGTGGCCTCCGGCTCTCGGTCGCCGGCACGGCCGGGCAGACCGTCGAGGTCCGGCTCGGCGAGGAACGCACCGAGACCGGTGCCCGGTACGAGCTGCGGGCGGGGCAGACCTATCGGGAGGTCTGGACCCTGCGGGACGGTTGGCAGCGGCTCGAACACTGGGGCTACCGGGCCTTCCGCTGGGTCGAGCTGGTCGCCGACCCGGCGCTGGAGCTGACCCGTTCGGTCGAGGCGGCGGTGCTGACCCTGCCGTGGCGGGACGGGGATGCGGCGTTCGAGAGCTCCGACCCCGACCTGGACCGGGTCTGGGAGATGTGCCGGTACTCGATCGAGGCGACCCGGCAGGACCTCTACCAGGACACCCCGACCCGGGAACGCGGCCCGTACGAGGGTGACGCCATCGTCAACCAGCTCTCCGAGTACGCCACCCAGCGGTCGTACGCGCTGGCCCGGTACTCCACCTCCTACCTGGCCCGGCGTCCCACCTGGCCGGCCGAGTACCGATTGCAGACCGTACTCACCGCCTGGCAGGACTACCTGGCCACGGGTGACCCGTCGAACCTGGCCGCCGACTACGACCTCTTCGTCGACCGGCAGCTCGACGAGGCGTTGAACCCGGCCGGCCTGGTGGAGAAGGACCCGGGAAGCTCCAGCCAGTCCAACGCCGACCTGGTCGACTGGCCGGCGAGCAACCGCGACGGGTACGTCTTCACCCGGGTCAACACCGTGGTCAACGCCTGGCAGTACGCCGCCTTCGAGGCGCTGGGCCGGATCGCCGGAGTCCTCGACCGCCCCGCCGACCGGGAGCGCTACGCCGGGCTGGCCGCTCGGCTGCGCGGCGCGCTCAACGCCGAGTTGCTCGATCCGGACGTCGGCGCCTACCGGGACGGGATCGGCACCGACCACCGGGCGCAGCACGCCACCGCGTTCCCGCTCGCGCTCGGGGTCGCGGAGGAGCGGCACGTCCGGGCGCTGGGTGAGTGGCTGGCCGCCGGTGGCATGCGGGTCAGCGTCTACGGCGCGCAGTTCCTGCTGGAGGCGCTCTACCGGGCCGGTCTGGCCGATGCCGCCCACGCCCTGCTGACCAGCCGGGAGCAGTCCTCCTGGCTGCACATGATCGACGACCTCGGCGCGACGATCCTGACGGAGGCGTGGGACCCGTCGATCAAGCCGAACACCACCTTCTCGCACGCCTGGGGCTCGGCGCCGGCCAACATCGTGCCCCGGTTCGTCGCCGGGGTACGACCGCTCGCCCCCGGCGCCCGCGAGCTGCTCGTCGCCCCGCAGCCCGGCCCGCTGCGCTGGCTGCGCGCGACCGTCCCGACGGTACGCGGACCGGTCCGGGTGCGGCTCGACCGGCAACCTGGGCGGCCGGGGCGACCAGAGCGACAGCCCGGGCGGCCAGAGCAATCGCACCTGACCGTCACACTGCCGCCGAACGTGACCGGGCGGATCGAGCTCGACCTCGCCGTGTTCGGCGTCGTCGACGTCCGGCGGCTCCGGGTGCGCTCCGACGGGCGGGCACCGGAGCGGGAGGTGGCCGCCGGACGGCTCGTGCTGACCCGGGTCGAGCCCGGCACGACCGAGCTCACCTGGCCAGCCCGACGCTGAGCGGCCCGCCCGCACCAGGTCCGCGACGCTACGACCCCGCACCCCGAGACGGTTACGACCCGCACCGCACCGAGGAGAGCCAGTGGCAGGACGACGATTGGCACGACAGCGATTGGCAGGACGGCGATTCGCACGACGACGATTCGCCAGGCTGGGCAGCGCTTTGCTGGTCACCGCCGTACTCCTGGCGGGAGGCACGCTCGCCGGTGCGCCACCGGCGATGGCGACCCGGGGACACGGGCCGGGCACGCCGGGCCGGGGACACGCGCCGGACGCGCCGACCGGGCTGACCGTGGACGACCGGGCACGGCCGCTGAACGTCGAGGGGATGCCCCGGTTCGGCTGGCTGCCCCGAGACCGCGACCCGGGCGAGGTGCAGACCGCGTACCGGTTGACGGTCTCGACCGCCGGCGGCAGGCTCGTCTGGGACTCCGGCAAGGTCCGCTCCGCCGCGCAGTCCTACGTGCCGTACGCCGGCCCGGCGCTGGCGCCCGGCACGGCGTACCGGTGGAGCGTCCGGACCTGGGACCGGAACGACCGGAGCTCGCCGCCGGCCGGCGGCAGCTTCGAGACCGGGATCTCCGACGCCGAGTGGGAGGGGGCGAACTGGATCCGCCGGGTCACCGGGGACGCCGACGACTACACGCTGGCCCGCACCGAGGTGTCGATCGGGCGTAGCCGGGTGGTCCGGGCCCGCGCCTACACCGCCGCCGACCACACCTTCGAGCTCTACCTGAACGGCCGGCGGGCCGACCGGGGCACCTCGTTCGGCTACCCCGGCGAGGACTACTACCAGGCCGCCGACGTCACCGACCTGGTCAGGGCCGGCAGGCCGCTCGCGATCGGCATCCGCTACCACTGGTACGGCGGCGGCCAGGGCCGCCCCGCCGGGGCTCCCGGGGTGCTGATGAAGCTGGTCGTCGAGCACGCCGACGGCACCAGGCGGGTCGTCGTCACCGACGGGTCGTGGCGGGTCACCCGGGACGGACTCTTCCCGGCCGGCTCCGGCCGGCGCAACGGCGAGGGCGACCGGATCGAGCGCCAGGACGCCCGCGCCGAGATCGTCGGCTGGAGTTCACCCGGGTACGACGACTCGACCGCGTCCTGGGCACCGGCGGTGGTGGTCGGGGCGCACCCGACGACGGAGTACCCGCATCTGATCGGCCAGGAGACGCGGCTGGCCGAGCGGACCGTCGCACCGGTCGCGCTGACCACCGCCGCCGACGGCACGGTGGTCGCGGACTTCGGCGTCGTCGTCCCGGCCCGCCCGGCGGTACGGTTCGACGCCGGTGTCGCCGGCCGGACCGTGCCGATCCGGGCCGGCTACAACCTGAACCCGGCCACCGGCCGGGTCGAGACCTCCACCCTGCTCTCCCAGGGCACCGACATGAGTTTCCCCTACACGCAGAAGGAGGGTGGGCAGGAGTTCCGGGCCTTCACCCACCTCGGCTTCCGCTATCTGGAGATCCCGGACGCGGGCGAGCGGATCGACCGGCGCGACGTCTCGGCGGTGCTGGTGCACACCGACACCCCGGCCGGCCGGGAGGGCAGCTTCCGCAGCTCCGACCGCACCCTGGACAGGGTGTGGGAGATGCTGAAGCGGTCGGCGATCTATTCGGTGCAGGAGGCGTTCGTCGACACGCCGACCCGGGAGAAGGGCCAGTTCCTCGGCGACGCGGCCGACATCTCGTACGCCACCATGGGCGGCTTCGCCGAGCGGGACGCCACCCAGCAGGCGATCCGGGAGTTCCTCGGATCGGCGGAGCGGTTCTGGAACAGCGGCAACGATCTGGGGCGCTACAACGCGGTCTATCCGAACGGCGACGGCAAGCGGGACATCCCCGACTACTCGCTGATGTTCGTGGACTGGGTCTGGCGCTACTACTCCGAGACCGGGGACGCCGGGCTGCTCGCCGAGGCATACCCGTCGATCCGGCACACCGCCGACTACGTGCTCCGGCACATCCCGGCCGACGGTCCGACCGCCGGCCTGGTGACCCGACTCTCCGGCGGCAGCGGCGCCTACCAGTACGGCATCGTCGACTGGCCGGAGCCGGGCCGGTTCGGCTACGACATGAGCGCCGCCGCCCGGACCACCATCAACGCCCAGGGCGTGGACGTGCTGCGTACCGCCGCCCGGATGGCGGAGGCACTGGGCCGACCGGCCGGGGAGGCGACCGGTTACCGGGCCCGGGCGCAGGCGCTGATCGAGACGATGAACGCCAGGCTGCGCCGCCCCGACGGCGTCTACGTCGACGGCCTCTCCGCCACCGGCGAGCAGAGCACGCACGCCGGCCAGCACAGCACCTCGTACGCGATCGCGCACGGTGTGGCACCGGAGGCGGACCGTCCGGCACTCGCCGGCCATCTGGCGTCGATGGGCATGAAGCAGGGGCCGATGACGGCGCACTGGCTGCTCGCCGCACTCGGCGAGGCGGGCCGGGCGGACGCCGTACTCGACCTGCTGACCGATCCGGACGACCTGGGCTGGGCGAACATCCTCGCCCAGGGCGGCACCTTCACCTGGGAGGCCTGGACCCTCGATCCGGGCACCAACTTCAGCCAGTCGCACGGCTGGGGCGCGCAGGCGCTTGTCGACGTGCAGGAGACCCTGCTCGGGGTGCGCACCGCGACCCCGGGTGCCGGTCGGGTCGACGTCGTGCCCCCGGCGACCGGCCTGGCGTACGCCACCGGGACGGTGCACACCCAGCGAGGTCCGGTAACCGTGCAGTGGCGGCGCAGCGGTGCCGGGGTGCGGGTGGAACTGGACGTGCCGGTCAACGTCACGGCCCGGGTTGCGCTGCCGGTGGCGCCGGGCAGCGCGTACCGGGCGTCGGGGCCGAGCCGGGCGACCTTCGTCGGCGTCGACGACGGCCGGGCGCTCTTCGAGGTCGGCTCCGGCCGGTCGAGCTTCGTCCCGACCGGCCGGAGCCACTGATCGACTTCCGCCGTCGTGGCCCGGCCCAGCCTCGCGCGGGGTCGGGCCACCGTCGTGTGCGGGTCGGGCCTGCCGGGCCAGAGTGTCGCACCTGACCCGTAAATTCCTGGACGTCAACCTCGCTTGAGATCCTAGGGTCAGGTCCATGAGCACAATCCGGGGAGACCGGAAGACCTTCTACCAGTTGCTGGTCAACACCCTCCTGGTGTCGGTGATCAACTTCACCGTCTGGTTCGCGATCACCTTCTACGTCTACCTCCAGACCCGCTCGGTCTTCGCCACCGGCGTGGTCTCCGGGATCTTCTTGGTGCTGACGGCGCTGACCGGCATCTGGTTCGGCAGCCTGGTCGACCACCATTCCAAGAAGACCGTGATGCAGGCGTCGGCGGCCGTGTCGCTCACGCTCTACGCCGTGGCGCTGGCCGTCTACCAGGTCACCCCGGAAGAGTCGTTCACCGATCCGGCGAGCGTCCCGCTCTGGGTGATGATCGTCCTGCTGATGTTCGGCGTGATTGCGGGCAACATCCGGACGATCGCGCTGCCGACCCTGGTTACCGTGCTGATCGAGGAGGAGACCAGGGACCGGGCCAACGGGCTGGTCGGCACCACCTCCGGGGTCACCTTCCTGGTGACGTCGGTCATCAGCGGTCTCCTGGTGGCGATCGGCGGGATGTTCTGGGTGCTGGTCCTGGCGCTGGTGGTGCTGGCCGTCGCCCTGGCGCACCTGGCCCTCGTGCCGATACCACACCGTCCGGCGGCACCGGCCGCCGAGGCGACGCCCGCCGCCCCCGCACCGATCGCCGCCGCGTCACCGCTGACCGGGGAGCCGCCGCGTGCCACCGCTCCGGCGGTCAGCGCCGAGCCGGCCGTGGCGGCGAAGCGGACGGTGGACCTGCGGGGCACCATCCGGGTGATCCGCGAGGTGCCGGGACTGACCGCCCTGATCCTCTTCTCGACCTTCAACAACTTCCTCGGCGGCATCTTCATGGCGCTGATGGATGCCTACGGGCTGTCGCTGGTCTCGGTGCAGACCTGGGGCCTGCTCTGGGGGCTGTTGAGCACGGGCTTCATCGTCGGCGGGCTGCTCATCGCCCGGACAGGTCTGAGCAGTAACCCTGTCCGGCTGCTGCTGCTGGTCAACATGGTGCTCTGGACCGTCACGCTGCTCTTCCCGCTACAGTCCTCGATCGTCCTGCTCACCGCCGGGATGTACGTCTACATGTTGGTCGTGCCGTATGCGGAGGCTGCCGAGCAGACGATCCTGCAGAAGGTGGTGCCGTACGAGCGGCAGGGCCGGGTCTTCGGCTTCGCGCAGAGCGTCGAGCAGGCGGCCTCGCCACTGACCGCCTTCCTGATTTCCCCGATCGCGCAGTTCTTCTTCATCCCGTTCATGACGGACGGGGCGGGTGCCCGGGCGATCGGCGGCTGGTTCGGCACCGGCGCCGACCGCGGGCTCGCGCTGGTCTTCGTGCTGACCGGCATCGTCGGCATGATCGCCACCGGGCTGGCGCTGCGCAGCCGCCCCTACCGGCGGCTGAGCGGGCGGTACGCGGCGGGATCGCCGGACACCCCGGATCATCCGGACGCGGGCTCGGATCCGGACGCGGCCTCGGATCCGGACGCGGGCTCGGGGGAGCTGAGCCCGTCCGGCGCGGCCCGGTAGCGTGCCGAGCGTCGGGGCTGCGCGCCGACATTGGGCGTCGGGGTGCGCGCCGGCATTGAACGTCGGGGCCGCGCGTCGGGGCCGAACGTGGCATCCCGTGCTGGCACTGACCTACGGCGGGGCGCGACGCGCACCGGACCCGGGTGCCTGGCGGCTTGCCGAACTGCGGCTGACGCTGCCGGTCGGCCCGGACTCCTGACCCGTTCCCGCATGGGCCCGCTTCCCACGCTGCCGGTTGCGCGGACCGACCATCACAGGCAGTCCTCCCGCTCCGACCTGTACACCAGAGGCGTAACCACGCACTGACAATGCCTCTGGTGTACAGGTGAGTGGGTGCGGGACGCCGTCGTGCTCCTCTGTTCGGGATCCCGCGACTGAATCGTGTCAAGGATGCCGCTCGGATCGGGCGGCGGAGGGTGGCCGGGCGGGGGTGGTCGGCGGCGCGGCGGCGCATGGCGCAACTGGACGGCCGGAGCGGGATGTAGTGCGATCCGGTGTGGGTGACAGCCGGCGGAAGAGCCCTGCCCAGAGCGGCTTTGGGACCAGGAAAGGGCTTACTGGCGAGTAACGATTCGGTAACCGCCGTGAAACTCTTGACCGGCCCGGAAGGCTGCCTCTAGCGTCTTCATCACGTCGTCTGAAACGTTTCATGACTGGGAGGGCCCCGATGTCCGAGCGTGCGGACCAGGGTGTGGCACGACTGGTCCTGGCCGACGTGCGGAAGTCGTTCGGGGCGGTGCACGCACTGGTCGACGGGCGCCTCGAACTGCGGGCCGGCGAGGTGCACGCACTGGTCGGAGAGAACGGCGCGGGCAAGTCCACCCTGGTGAAGATCCTGGCCGGCGTGCACACCCCGGACACCGGGGTGCTCAGGATGGATGGTGCGCCGCTGATCCTGAACGGACCGGCCGACGCCCGGGCGGCCGGGATCGCCGTCATCTACCAGGAACCCACGCTCTTCCCGGACCTGTCGGTGGCGGAGAACATCTTCATGGGCCGGCAACCGCTGCGCGGCCTGCGACGGATCGACAGCGCAGCGATGCGTCGGCGCACGGCGGAGCTCTTCGCGCGGCTCGGCGTACCGCTGGATCCGGACCGACCGGCGCGCGGACTCTCCATCGCCGACCAGCAGCTCGTGGAGATCGCCAAGGCGCTCTCCTTCGAGGCCCGGGTGCTGGTGATGGACGAGCCGACGGCGGCGCTCTCCGGCGTCGAGGTGGAGCGGCTCTTCGCGGTCGTCCGGTCGTTGCGCGAGGCCGGCGCGGCGATCCTGTTCATCTCGCACCGGTTCGACGAGGTCTTCGCGCTCAGCCAGCGGGTCACCGTGATGCGGGACGGGCGCTGGGTCTCCACCGACCCGACGGAGGACCTGGACGTGGCCCAGGTCGTACGCCGGATGGTCGGCCGGGAGGTGGCACAGCTCTATCCGAAGCAGGAGACCGAGTCCGGTGAGGTGATCCTCCAGGTGCGCGGTCTGACCCGGCGCGGCGTCTTCGCCGACGTCGGCTTCGAGGTGCGCCGGGGCGAGATCGTGGCCCTTGCCGGCCTGGTCGGAGCCGGTCGCAGCGAGGTGGTCCGGGCCGTCTTCGGCATCGACCCGTACGACGAGGGCGAGGTGCTGGTCGACGGCGTACGGCTGCCCGGGCGCAGGCCGGCGGCGGCGATGGCGGCCGGCGTGGCGCTGGTGCCGGAGGACCGCCGCCAGCAAGGGCTGGTGATGGAGCTGTCGATCGAGCGGAACGCCACGCTGACCCGGCGCTGGCCGCTGGCCCGGTTCGGCCTGCTCGGCCGGGGCGCGGAACGGACCGCCGCGCAGACCTGGTCCGAGCGGTTGCGGGTGAAGGCGGCGCGGCTCGCCGACCCCGTCTCCACGCTCTCCGGTGGCAACCAGCAGAAGGTGGTGCTGGCGAAGTGGCTCTCCACCACGCCCAAGGTGCTGGTCGTCGACGAGCCGACCCGGGGGATCGACGTCGGCACCAAGGCCGAGGTGCACCGGTTGATGTCGCAGCTCGCCGCCGAGGGCGTCGCGGTCCTGATGGTCTCCAGCGAGCTGCCCGAGGTGCTGGGCATGGCCGACCGGGTGCTGGTGATGCACGAGGGGCGGCTGGTCAGCGAGCTCTCCCGGAGTGCGGCGACCGAGGAGTCCGTGATGCTCGCCGCGACCGGTGCCGCCGCCGGCGCCGAGAAGGTCGGTGCCACCGGGGTCGGTGCCACCGGAATCGGTGCCACCGGAATCGGCGGCGGTCAGGGAGGCGGCGGCCAGGGAGGCCACGGCCAGGGAGGACAGTTGTGACGACCACGATCCGTCCGGAGGCGGCGTCGGATGCGGACGCCGAGACCGGGCCCGGGGCCAGGGGTGGCCGGGCCGGGATCAGACTCGGCCGCCGGCTCTTCGTGGCCCGCGAGGTCGGGATCGGGCTGGCGCTGCTCCTGCTGATCGGGATCACCACGGCGGTGAACCCGCGCTTCCTCTCCGGTCAGGGCCGGCGCGATCTACTGCTCGGCGCGACCATCCTGGTGGTGCTGGCGGTCGGCCAGGCCATTGTGATCATCACCCGCAACGTCGACCTCTCGGTCGGCTCGGTACTCGGGCTGGCGGCCTTCGCCACCGGAAAGCTCTTCCTGGCCATGCCGGACGCGCCGATCGTGCTGGCGATCCTGGCCGGCATCGGGGTCGGCCTGCTCTGCGGCGCGGTGAACGGGGCGCTGATCGCGGTGGCCCGGGTGCCGGCCCTGGTGGTCACCCTCGGCACCCTCTACGTGTTCCGGGGCATCGACTACTCCTGGGCGGCCGGCCAGCAGATCAACGCCGCCGACATGCCCGAGGGCTTCAAGAGCATGGGCAGCGCCGCCCTGCTCGGCTTCCCGCTGCTCGCCCTCTTCGCGGTCGCCGTGCTCCTGGTCGCCGGTTTCTACCTGCGGTCGTACCGTAGCGGCCGGGAGCTGTACGCGATCGGTTCCGACCCGGCGGCGGCCCGGCTCTCCGGCATCCCGGTGGGTCGGCGGGTCTTCGGGGCCCTGGTCGTCAGCGGTGGGCTGGCCGGCCTGGCCGGGGTGCTCTACGCGGCCCGGTTCGGCACCCTGGACGCCGCCGCCGGCAGCGGGATCGAGCTCAGCGTGGTCGCCGCGGTGGTGGTCGGCGGAGTCGCGATCTTCGGCGGCAGCGGTTCGGTGTACGGAGCGGCGCTCGGCGCCGTCCTGCTGAGCACCATCGGCAGCGCCCTGCCGGTGCTGCGGGTCAACCCCTTCTGGCAGCAGGCGGTCGTCGGGGCCCTGATCCTGGCCGCGATCGGATTGGACCGGGCGCTCGCCGCGCGGGTGGCCCGACGGCTACGAGGAAGGAGGGCCCGTGGCGCCTGAGAGGACGGGCCGGCCGGCCCGCTGGCTTTCCGCCTTCGGCACCTGGGATGTCCTGGTGGTCGTCGTGCTGGCCCTGGTCGTGGTCGGCGCGTCGGTGCTCGTCGAGGGGTTCGCCACCGCCCGGTTCTGGGGCTTCCTGCTGCTGGACATCGTCCCGATCGCGCTGATCGCCCTGCCGATGACACTGATAGTGATCACCGGGGAGATCGACCTGTCGGTGGCGAGCATGCTCGGCCTCTCCAGCGCCGTACTGGGCCAGCTCTGGGTGACCGGGGTGCCGCTGGCCCTGGCCGTACCACTGGTGGTGCTGCTCGGTGCCGTGCTGGGAGCGGTGAACGGACTCTTCGTCGCCGGGTTCGGCCTGCCGTCGCTGGCGGTGACGATCGGCACCCTCGCGCTCTACCGGGGCCTGGCCTACGTGGTGCTCGGCGACCGGGCGGTCGCGGACTTCCCGATCGGCTGGACCGGCAACTCCATCGAGGCGCTGCCCGGCACGACGGTGCCCTGGGTGGTGGTGCCGCTTGCCGTACTCGCGATCGGGTTCGGAGTGCTGCTGCACGCCACCCCGATCGGTCGGGGCCTCTACGCGATGGGCAACAACGAGCAGGCGGCGACCTTCGCCGGCATCGCGGTGGCCCGGACCAAGTTCTGGCTCTACGTCGGCACCGGCGCGATCGCCGCCCTCGCCGGCGTCTTCTGGACCATGCGGTACGCCAGCGCCCGCGCCGACAACGGGAGCGGGCTCGAACTGGCGGTGGTCGCGGCGGTGCTGCTCGGCGGCGTCTCCATCTTCGGCGGGCGGGGGACGCTGGTCGGCGTGCTGGCCGGCGTACTGCTGCTGACGACCCTGCGCAACGCCCTGCAACTGGCCGACGTGCCGGCCGACACCCTGACCGTGGTCACCGGAACCCTGCTGATCGTCTCCGTCGTCGGGCCGAACGTGGCCGGCATGCTCCGGGCGCGGATGCGCCGCCGACGACCCACCGCACCGCCGGTGGCGGGCGCCGAAGGCGCCTGACCACTTTCCAACCCTGTAACCACCCCTTTTCACCGGCCCGAATGTGGGCAGTGCGATGTGAGGAAGGACCGGTCATGACCGTTCTGCGATCCAGAGGCGTACGGATGGGCGCCGCCGCGGCGACCCTGGCGGCGTTGGTGCTCGCCGCCGGCTGTGCGAGTGACGACGACGGCACCCCGTCCGGCGGTTCCTCCGCCGGTGGCGGCGACTCGATCAAGGAGGGGTTGAGCGTCGCCTTCCTGCCCAAGCAGGTGAACAACCCGTACTTCACCGTCTCGGACAACGGGGGCAAGGCGGCGGTGGAGGAGTTCAAGGGCGAGTACAAGGAGGTCGGTCCCTCGGAGGCGAGCGCCTCCTCGCAGGTCAGCTACCTCAACACCCTGACGCAGCAGGGCAGCGACGTGATCGTCGTGTCGGCGAACGACCCGAACGCGATCTGCGGGGCCGTCAACCAGGCGCGGCAGGGCGGTGCGAAGGTGGTCACCTTCGACTCCGACACCAACCCGGACTGCCGGGACCTCTTCGTCAACCAGGTGACCGGGCAGGGCATCGCGGAGAACCAGATCAAGCTGATCTCGGAGGCGATCGGTGGTCAGGGCAAGATCGCGATCCTCTCGGCGACCGCGAACGCGACCAACCAGAACGCCTGGATCGAGCTGATGAAGACCGAGCTGCAGAAGCCGGAGTACGGCGGGATCGAGCTGGTCGCGACCGTCTACGGCGACGACAAGGACGAGAAGTCGTTCCAGGAGACCCAGGGACTGCTCTCCGCCCACCCCGACCTGAAGGGGATCATCTCGCCGACCACCGTCGGCGTCGCCGCGGCGGCGCGGTACCTCTCCGGATCGCAGTACAAGGGCAAGGTGGCCCTGACCGGCCTGGGCACCCCGAACCAGATGCGGGAGTTCGTCAAGAACGGCACGGTGCAGAGCTTCGCGCTGTGGAACCCGGCCGACCTCGGCTATCTGGCCGCGTACGCCGGGGCCGCCCTCGCCTCCGGGATGATCACGGGCAAGGAGGGCGAGACGTTCACCGCCGGCAAGCTGGGTGAGTACACGGTCGGCGCCGACGGCGTCGTGGTGCTCGGCCCGCCGACCGTCTTCGACGCGGGCAACATCGACCAGTTCGACTTCTAGCCTCCTCCGGGTGCCGCCGACCGCCGTCCTGCGGTGCCGGGGGTCGGCCCGCGGCTCCGGGGTCCGGCCCGCGGCTCCGGGCAGGACACTCCGTGAGGAAGGAATGGCGTCCGTGACCGTACCGGTCGCGCAAACGACATCGGCTGGACGGAGCGGAACCGGACGGAGCGGAACCGGCCCTGCTACGCCTGCTCGCCAAGGGGCTGCCGAGACCGTCGGTCCGGCGGCCCGGCCGGTCAGTCCGGCAGGCCGCCGGACTGACCGGCCGGTGTGACCACGTACTGCCGCAGGTAGAGATCCTGGAAGGTGACCGGCCCACGCGGACCCGGCACGTGGTCCACGTTGATCCCGGTCTCCGGCACTCCGTGCAGCTTGAAGCCGTCCAGCAGACGGGTGGAGGCGTTCCAGAAGACCCCGGTGCCGATGGCGGAGGCGATGAACCGCTCGGCGGCGGCCCGGTCCTCCGTGACGATCGTCGCGGCGAGTCCGGAAGTCTCGGTGTTGGCGATCGCCACCGCCTCGGCCAGGTCGGCCACCTCGGCGATGGTCACGGTCGCCTCCCGGCCGCTGTCCAGCGCCCACTCGTAGCCGACCGGGTGGTCATGGGGCGGGAGCGAGGCGCGCACGCCCAGCTCGGCCATTGCCGACCCGAAGTGCGGCACCGCCTCCCCGGCGAGGTCCCGGTGGACCAGCAGCAGGTTGACCCGGTTGCAGACGCCGAGCCGGTCCAGGCCGGCGACGAGTAGCCGGGTCGCCACCGCCAGGTCGGCGGCGGCGTCGACGTAGAGGACCCCGCCGCCGTCGGCGTGTGCGAGCGTACGCACGCCGTGCCGGGCCGCCTCGGCGCCCAACGAGCGGGTGGCGTCACCACTGCCTCTGAGGATGACAAGCGGAATGAGGTCGGTCTGCCGGACCAGGGCGACCGCGCTGGCCCGGCTCGCGTCCGGCAGCAGTTGGATCAGGTCGGGATCGAGGCCGACGTCGCGCAGCCCGGGGGCGATGGCGTGCCGGTAGAGGGCCTCGGCCGAGGTGAGCGCGGCAGAGCCGGTACGCAGCACTCCGGCGTTGCGGGACTTCACCAGTTGGGAGGCGACGTCGACGGTCACGTTCGGGCGGGCCTCGAAGTTCGCCCCGATCACGCCGACCGGCCGGCGCCGCTCGGCGAGGCGCAGCCCGCCCGGGAGGGACCGCAGCGGCGTCTCCCGGGCCGGGAACGGCGCCTCGGCGAGCAGCCGGAGCTGGTCGGCCATGCCCTTCAGCCGGGCCGCGTCCAGGCGGAGCCGGTCCTGGAGGGCGGGGCTCATCCCGGCGGCGCCGGCCGCCTCGACGTCCTGCTGGTTGGCGGCGAGGATCCGGCTCTCGGCGGCGACCAGGTGCTCGGCCATCGCGCCCAGCGCGGCATCGACGACCTGGTCGGGGGCCTCGGTCAGTCCGGCCGATGCCGCCCGGGCCCGCCGGCCACACTCGGCGACCAGCGCCTGGACCTGGTCGTCCCCGCCACCCGGTGCCTCGCCGGTCGCTTCGCTCGACACCATTGTCCGGTCTCCTTCGCCGTCCTCGTCCGCCGCCGCCACGCGCTCCGTGCGCTGATGACAGCCACCGAGTCTGGCACGTTTGTTCAACGAGGGAGCAATGGTGTCCGCTATTCAGGACCCGCCCACTCGCCGCCGATTCGCCGCCCACCCGCCGATCGGTCACCGGCCGGTCCAAGCCCTGCGGAGGTACAAGATCGGCGTACGGATAGGGTCCCCGCCATGTCGAAGAACCTGGTGCGGGTCGTCTTCATCGACGCCGACACCGGAGCGCGGATCGGTCGTACCGAGTTGCCCGTCGGGCAACTGCCGGAGACGTTCCAACCGGCGACCACCCTGGAGCTGGCCGACGCTACCTGGGTCGTCGAACGAGCCGAGCCGCCGACCGCGGCCCAGTTCGCCGCGACCGGCGCCCTCACCCTGACGCTGCGCCGGATCGAGTCCGTCCCGGTCGACGACATCCTGTACTCGCTGCCGACGCTCTGCGCCACCCTGCCGGCGGTTGCCGCGGCGCCGGCCGGCGCCGACCGCCTCGAACTGCACGAGGACGACTGGCGGCAGGTGGAGTTGGTCAGCGCCGATCTCGGCGACGAGGTCCAGGCCGAGCTGCGAACGGTACGACGGAGCTTCGAGGAGCACGCCCGACGCGACGAGCAGGGCCGGATCCACGGGTTCCGGGGCATCCACGTCCGGACCCGCCCGGTCCGGCCCTTGTCCAGGCCGGTCTCCCGGAACCGGCTGCTGAACCTGCTGCCGCCGGGCGCCCGCGACCTCGGCGGGATCGGCTTCCGCGGTCAGCGGGGGATCGTGCCCAGTTCCTTCGCGGTGGCCGTGGGTCGGGTGCGGCTCTACGGCCTCACCGACGGTGACTCGGTCGCCGTGCTGGCCGTGAAGGCCGAACCCGACCCGGCGCCGCAGCCGGGTCTGGTCACCGGGCTGGCGCGGGTGATGCAGGAGGCTGACCTGCTGCTCGTCGACTGGTGCCGGGTCGCCGTGGTGGGACCGGGATCGGTCGGTGACTACCTGGCGGCGGTCGGCGCCGTCGGCCGGGAGTGAGCCGTCGGCCGGGAGTGCACGGTGACGTCCCGGACCCGACGGGTCCACGGCCGAACCTGGGCGGTGACCACGTCGCCGAGGCGACAGCGGCCGGCGATCTCCTCGGGCAGCACCCAGGCACGGGTCCGGCCCGAGCGGCCGTCGTCGATCACCAGGTAGTGGTTCACCGGTACGTAGGTCCGGCCGCTTCCCTCCACCACCCTGCGCTGCCAGACCTGGTGCCAGATCACCTCGCCGGTCACGCCGACGGGCGCCACCAGGTCGAGCAGCACCCGGATGGCGAGGTATCCGGCGTAGCCGAGGGCGAGGACTCCGGCGAGCGCGAACCCGAGCACGATCGGGTCGCCGGCGAACCGCGCCAGGATTTCGCCGACCAGGCCGGAGTCTCCGGCGTCCGGGCGCACGCCACTCGGGTCCAGCGAGAGTGAGCCGAGCACGCCGGTGAACGTGCCGCCCACCATCGCGGCGAGGAACGCCCGGAACCCGATCCAGCCCAGCGACTGCCCGTACCGGAGACGGTTGCCGGGATAGTCGACCCGGACCTGCCGCCAGCCTCCGCCGTACGCGGACCAGAGCAGTTCCCGGCGCGCGAGTCCGAGATGGACGATCCGGGAGACCACCCGGGTGAGCCCGAGCGCGGTGCCGTAGCCGAGCCGGCGCCCCCAGCTGGCGACGGCCGCCGGTGGCAGATCGGCGAAGCCGGGCTGCCCGGCCAGCCAGGCCCGCAGCCCGGACCAGCGCGCGGCGACGCCACGGCCGGCGGGGGTGTCCCGCTCGCCGAGGTCCCGTCGGGCGACGGTGCCGAGCGCGACCGCGCCGAGCACGAGCGCGGCGATCCCGACGAACGCGCTGTTGCCCTCCTCGGCGCCGTCCGGTGTGCCGCCGGTCCGGGCCAGGTAGTGCCAGACCGCCACCCCCACGGTGAGCGAGGCGGCACAGCCGAGCGCCACGAGCGCGGCGACCAGGGACGCGGGGAACCGTCGTCGGGAGAGCCCGAGGCGCCGGGCGTCGGCGACCACCAGCCGGCGGAACGAGGTCGTCCACGACCCGGCCCGACGCTCGTCATGCAGGGCGAGGGCGGTCAGCGGCACCGTACCGCCGACCGCGCGTTCGACGACCCTGGCGAGGACGAGCCGCTCGTAGCGGTTGAGGTCGTCGGTGGGGCGGCCGGTGGGACGCACCGTGGTCCCGGCCGGATCCGAGCCGGCCTGCCGCAGCTCGAGATGTCCCCGTGCGGCGAGGTCGAGCAGGGTGGCGCGGGCAGCGTCCGGGGTGAACCGCCACCGGTTGGCGAGCAGGCTAACCACGGCGGGCGACTCCGGACCGGGCGGATCCGCTGTCGGCGCGCCCGGCGTGATCCTCGCCGGACGGGTGGCGAGCCGGGCGATCCAGTAGGTGGCGATCCAGACGGCGAGGCCGATCGCCGGCAGACCGGCCTCGACCGCCAGGTCGGCGGCGCTCACGGGCATCACCTTTCCGTTTCGGACGGACCTGCCGGGCAGTTGGCGGTCGCCACGTTGATGTTGCGAGACGGCGTCAAGGCGGCCAATCGTCCGTCCGGCCGGACCGGCTTCCGGGTTCGCCGCAACCGGGCCGAGCAGATCTGACGCTGGACGTGGCTACCTAGACTCGGCTTCGTGTCCTCCGGAGTCACCGACCTCGACGTGCTGGCCCGGGCCGCCGCCGACGGTGACCGGGACGCCCTGGACCGCCTTCTCGTCGCGGTTCGCCCCGATGTGTTACGGATGTCCGCGCGCTTCCTGCCAAACCGGGAGGATGCCGAGGAGGCGTGCCAGGACACCCTGCTCGCGGTGGCCCGGGGGATAACCAGGTTCGACGGCCGGTCGGCGTTCCGGACCTGGTTGCACCGGGTCGCCGCCAACCGCGCCCGTTCGACGTACGCGGCACTGCGCCGGCGGTTCGAGGCCGAGGCACACCACGAGCCGATGCCGGAACTACCCGATCCGCGCCGCACCAGCGTGGTCGCCGGTACCCGGCTGGACCTGCTCGACGCGCTGGACGCGATCGGCCCCGAGCTCGCCGAGTCGGTCGCGCTGCGGGACGTCCTGGGCCTGCCCTACCGGGAGATCGCGGTGCTGTTGGACCTTCCCGAGGGCACCGTCAAGTCGCGGATCCACCAGGGGCGGCGGCAGTTGCGCGGGCGGCTCACCGAAACAGGGGCGTGACAGGTGCGCCGCCCGCCGTGGTGCCGCCTGTCGATGTACCGCCCGCCGGCCCGGCGAGCCCGCCGAGTCTGGTTCTCCGGTGCAACCGGCCCGGTTCCGGGCTCCGGCGGCTCCGTCGGTGGTGCCCGCCGCAGCGCGCCGGGCGTGCTGGGCCTGCTCGTGGCCCCGGTGCTGGTGGTGGCCGGATGCGGTTCGCCGCCGGTCGCACCACTGCCCGGAGAGTGGCCGAGCCGTACGCCTCCCGTCAGCGCCACCGGTGGCCCGGCGGCCGGCGGCCCGCCGACCGGTGTTCCGTCCCGGGCGGACGCCGGGCGACCGGCGGCCAGTCCTGCCGACGTTCCGCCCGCAACCGGCACACCCCGCCGTCCCCGTGGCAGTACGCCGCCCCGGACGTCTCCCACCGCCGGACTCTCCCCGGCCTGCCTTCCGGCCGTCATCTACACCGTGGACGGCTCGGACAGTGCAGCCATGCCCAGGGCGCTCTGCCTGACGGTGGCCGCGATCCTGCGGGTGCAGAACGTCGGGCCGGGAACCGTGACGGCGGTACCGGCGGAGAAGGTCGCCCGGCACTGGGAGGGTGGCGTGGTCGACTGTCGGATGCTGAGTCCGGGCACCGTCACGGTCGAGGTGGCGGGCGAGCAGGGCAGCCACACGATCACCGTGCTGGTGGTCGAGTGACCGGCGGGTCGACCGCCTACGGGGGGCGCGTCAGGGACGCAGCCGTACTCCGGCCAGTAGCGTGTCGACGAAGTCCGTCGATGCGTCCGTCGGGGGTGCGACCTGCACGTACACCAGGCCGGCCCCGCCCGGGGCGATCCCGGCGGCCTCGACGATCACCGGTTTGCCGGTGCGGCAGGCGGTGAACCTGGCGACGTACCAGTCGACGGTGCCACGCCGTACGCTCCGTACCGGTGCCGGGAGGCACTCCGCGTGCGGATGCTCGGCGACGTACCCGGCCGGATCGTGCCGCTCGGCCAGGCTCCGTGACAGCCCGACGAAGGCCCCGGGCACCCTGGGATCCGTCGGCCAGCGTTCCGGGTCCGGCGACATCACCAGGGCCGGCTCCAGGGCGCCGTCCGGACCACGCTGGCCGATCCAGCCCGACCCCGTGGCGCGCCAGCCCTCGGGTAGGGCGACGGTGATCCGGCCGCTCGAGTCCGTGCCGAACCGGCTGTGCCGATCCGGCCAGCCCGGGCCGAGCGTGGCGAACGCCACCCCCGCGAGCACGGTGGCTCCCAGCGACACGGCGACGCCGCGCAGTACGCGGGCTCTGCGCAGTACGCGGGCTCTGCGCAGTACGCGGGCTCTGCGCAGTACGAAGGCCCTGCGCAGTACGAAGGCCCTGCGCCGGAGAGCGCCTCTGCGCCGTACGGCGGTTTTCCGTACCGCGGCGGCCCGGAGCGGTCGGCGCCCGTGCCGGGGTGCCGTCCGGCGGTCCGGCGGTCCGGCCGGTCCGCCGCCGGTCGCCAGGTCGAGCGCGGCGGCGAAGGCGCTCGCGTCCGGATAGCGCTCCGCCGGTGACCGTGCCGTCGCCCGGCGGAGCACGGTCGCGACCGCCGGAGGTACGCCGGCCCGCAGCGGCGGCGGCACCGGGGCATCGGTGGTCTCCACCGGATCGGAGACGCAGAGCAGCGTCGCGCCGAGGCGGCCGAGCCCGAACACATCGGCCCGGGCGTCAACGAGCGCAGCCGGGGAGTCCTGCTCCGGGGCCATGTATCCGGGAGTACCGGCCCGGGCGGTCAGCCCCGAGGCCGCCGCGAGCGCCTTGGCGAGCCCGAGGTCGGCGATCAGGACCGACTCGGCAGGTCCGGCCGGACCGGACCCGGCGCCGGCCGGTGCGCCGCCGGGCGGTACCGCCCGGAACAGCACGTTGCCCGGGGTCAGATCCCGGTGCACGACGCCGCTCGCGTGCAGCACGCCCACCCCGGCGGCGATCTCGCGCAGTACCCGTAGAGCCTGCTCGACCGGCATCGGGCCGGCGGCGAGGCGGTCCCGCAGGCTACCCCCCGCCGCCCAGGCCATCACCAGGTACGGTCGGCCGTCCGCCAACTCGCCGACCGAGTGGATCCGGACGAGACGTTCGTGGTCGAGCCGCCACAGCAGGCGGCCCTCGTCCAGGAAACGTTCCCGGACCCGCAGGTCGTGAGACCAGTTCTCGGCCAGCACCTTGATCGCCACCCGGGCGTCCAGGGCCGGGTCGTGTGCCAGCCAGACGGTCGCGAACGAACCGAAGCCCAGCAGCCGCTCGACCCGGTAGGGTCCGATCCGCCGGGGCGGATTCACGGGAACGGCCGGTGGCGGTCGTGGGTCACCAGGCGAGAACCGCTGGTCACCCGGCCAGGATAACGCCGGGTTTCCAGGCGAGCGGACCGCTCGGATGTGGTCGGGACGGTCTGGGCGGTAAGTGGTGTACCGCCGCGATGCTCCACATCCGAGCGGCTCCGGACTCATCGGGCCAGCGTCAGCACTGGTCGTCGCCGCCGACGAAGGAGGCGAGCACCCGATCCCGCTCACCGCTGGAAACCTGGTGGACGTACTCGCTCGAGAAGCCCTCGAAGAAGGCGATGATCCGGTCGCCGCCGCCCGGCACCACGTATGCGCGCAGCGTCCACTTGCCGTGCTCGACGGCGCCGCGCTGGCCGTACCGCATCTCCAGCTCGGCCAGCGTCATGCCGACCCGTCCACCGGCCCGGGTCCGGATCGCCGGATCGGTGGTGATGATCTGCACCAGCCGGTTGCCCTGGAACTTGAGGAGCAGGCTGCCGGCGTACCGGCCGGTGGCCTCCGCGTAGTAGTAACCGGCGCAGGTCTGCGCCTCCTCGACGTTGATCACCCGACCCGTGGCGACCAGTCCCGTCCGGGTCGACACCCCGATCCGGTAGGGACCGATGCCGTTGGCCGTGAGCGCGGGCCGGCTCACGGCTGTGCGGGCCGGCTCGGTCGTGGGCGTTGCAGCGGCCCCGGTCGGCGCGACCGGGACGAGGACGAGGAGTCCGGCGAGCAGGAGACCCAGGCCGGCAACGCGACGTCGTGCTGATCTGTACATGGTGGACCCTCCGGTCTGACTGGTGTTGTCATCCGGTTAGTCCCTGCGGCGGCATGGTTTGTTCGGCCCCGTCGCTGCCGGAAACCCGACAGGTGGCACCCACGGAGTGCGAGGGCGGCGCGCCCGGTGTCAGGACGTCGAGGTGGTCTCCGCCGCGAGTAGTTTCCGGACCCGGGGGACCACGTCGGCGGCGTACCGCTCGATCGTCTCCAGCAGGTGTTCGTGTGGCAGGGTGCCGGCCGAGTACTTGAGGTCGATGCGCTGCACCCCGAGGACGCGGATGGTACGGGCGACCTTGCGGGCGACGGTTTCGGCCGAGCCGACGTGCCAGGCCCCGTTGGAGATGTCGTTGTCGAAGCGCTGTCGGGTCATCGGCGGCCAGCCGCGTTCGGCGCCGATCCGGTCGAGCATTGCCCGGGCGTGCGGCCAGAGCAGGTCGGCCGCCTCCTGGTCGGTGTCGGCCACGAAGCCGGGCACGTGCACCGCCACCGGCAGCGGTTCTCGGCCGAACTCGGCGAGGGCGCGATGGTAGAGCTGGACATACGGGGCGAACCGGGCTGGTTCTCCGCCGATCACGGCCAGCACCAGCGGGAAGCCGAGCCGGGCGGCCCGGACCACCGACTCCGGGCTGCCGCCGACGCCGATCCAGGTGCGGATCCGGCCGGAGTCGGTCTTCGGATAGACGTGCTGCTTCGCCAGGGGCGCCCGGACCGTGCCCTGCCAGGTGACCGCGTCCTCGGTGAGCAGCTCCGCCATCAGCTCGGCCTTCTCCTCGAAGAGTCGGTCGTAGTCGGCCAGGTTGTAACCGAAGAGCGGGAACGACTCGGTGAACGAGCCGCGGCCGAGGATGATCTCCGCCCGGCCGCGGGCCAGGGCGTCGAGGGTGGCGAACCGCTCGTAGACGCGTACCGGATCGTCGGAGCTCAGCACGGTGACCGCCGTGCCGAGCCGGATCCGCTCGGTCCGGGCTGCGATCGCGGCCAGCACGATCTCCGGAGACGAGACCGCATAGTCGTCCCGGTGGTGCTCGCCGAGCCCGAAGGCGTCGATGCCGAGCCGGTCGGCCAGCACGGCCTCCTCGACCACGTTGCGGATCACCTGGGCGTACGACACCCTGTCGCCGTCGGGACCGGCGGTGACGTCGCCGAAGCTGTCCAGACCGAACTCCACGGCGGTCGCCATCTCGTCCTCCTTCACCGGTCGCCGGTCGGGTCCGTGCGACCGGCTCTCCGGGCCGTGCAACGGCGATGCAGATGACCGCATTCCCGCCTGAGGGTGTGCGAAACGCCACCTGGGTCGATCCGAACGAAGCCCGGACTCTCGAAGCCCGGACTGTCGAAGCCCGGACTGCTGCCGCTGGTGCGGCGAGGACGTCGGCCGGGATCGGTGCCATTCGTTGACCCCTGGTCGGGTGCGTGATCAAATTCGCGGACGCACGAACCTCGATATCCGATCACATGCTCCTGGGGGTCGAAGATGTACCGGTTCCGTCGACCCGCGCTCGCCGCAGCGCTGGCGCTCAGCCTTGCCTCGGCCGGCACGCTCGCGGGCATCGTCACCGCTCCGGGTACGGCCACGGCGGCGCTGCCGACCGCCGCGGTCGCGCTCGGGGACAGTTTCGTCAGCGGCGAGGGAGCCGGCGGCTACCAGCCCGTGGTGGACATGAACGGCACGGCGCAGAGCTTCCCCGGCTGGTCCGCGCCGAACAGCAACGCCTTCTTCTGCCACCGGTCGGCGAACGCCTCGCTGCACCGGGCGAGCCTGCCCGGCATCCAGGCCCGGTTCAACCTGGCCTGTTCCGGCGGGCAGCCCTACGACATCACCAACGCCTCGGTTGGCCGGACCAAGGGGCGGACGGTCGCCGCGCAGCTCGACCAGCTCCGGGCGGTGGCACAGACCCACGACATCGACCTGGTGCTGCTCGGGCTCGGCTCCAACAACAGCTCGTTCACTTTCGGAGACGTCGCCTCCGACTGCGCCAACCGCTTCATCGCGGACGCCTGGACCGGCTGGTGGGAGTTCTGGGCGTATCTCGGCGGTCCGGTCGAGCAGGCGCCGTGTGCCGGGAACGATCTCGGCACGCCGGCCGAGTTCGCGGCCGCGACCGCCGAGACCACTGCCGCGGTACGGCAACTGCTCACCACCCTCGACCAGGTTGACGCGGACGGGCAGCACCGGATCGTCTTCCAGGACTACACCAACCCGCTTCCGTTCGACTTCGAGGCGCGGTTCCACGAGGAGGACAACCGGGACGACAGCCGGGACAAGTTCCGGGCGCTGGGCGCCGAGCGGTACGCGGCCGGCTGCCCGGTGCACCGGGCAAGTCTGGCCGCTGGTCACCTCTTCTCCACCGGCCTCGGCACTCTGGTCCAGTCGGTGCACGGCGCCATGCGCAGCGAGTTCCCCGGCGACGATCTGGTCTATCTGAACGTGCAGCGCGCCTTCGACGGCGCCCGGCTCTGCGAGACCGGATCCAGCCCGACCGGTGCGCTGGCCACCCCGATCCGGTTGCAGGACGGGCCGACCGGCGTCCCGGTGACCAGCCTCTCCGGCTACGACAAGATCGCCATCCAGCGGATCGCCAACGCCTGTGTCACGTACTTCCAGACCTGCCAGGAGTCGTGGCACCCGAACGCGGCCGGGCACGCGGTGCTCGGGCAGTGTTTGAGCGGCGCGGCGGTCACCCCGAACCGGGCGGTCTCCTGCGTCCGCTCCGGCAGCGGAGCGATCACGGTGAGCTGAAGCACCTCCGCCCGCAGGAAGGGTCGAGTCCGCACCGGCGTCGGGATCCCGGTGCGGACTCGACCTCCTGCGGTTCTGCCGGCCGTTACTCGGGGTACTCCGCCCGGACGTTGTCCACGTGCACCTCCCCGCCGCCGTTGAGGAAGATCCAGACCGCCCGTACCTGGGAGAGGTCCAGGGTCACCCCGGCCGGGCAGCTCAGGTCCGACACCTCCTCGGTGACGGTCCGACTGGCGTGTGGGTTGATCCAGGTCCAGAGCCCGCCCTGGCACCAGGCGAAGTCGGGGCCGACCTGTACGGCGATCTCGCCGACCGTGCCGAGCCCGCCGGCTCGTGCGTCGAAGCGCAGCCGGTCCGCTCCGCTCAGGTCCAGCGGTTCCGCGAAGGTCCGCCCGAACCAGTTTCCGTCCTTCGGGGTCGAGACGGTCAGCCCGTGGCTTCCCTCGGTGTGGAAGGTGCTGGTCTGCGCCACGGTGCCGCCGGAGCCCGGGTTGGCGACGGTGAACTCCTCGGTGCCGGACTCGAACGAGTAGATGGTGCGCTCCGTGGGCAGGACCGGATCGTCCGGTCCGGCGTCGCCGCAGCTCAGGATCGGCGCGGCCCAGTCGGCATGCGCAGCGCCGCCGGTGCCGCCGTCGCCGCCGGTGGTGACCAGGCGCAGCCAGAGCGCCCCGGTCAGGTCGGCGGTCAGGGTGACCGGGGCGGCGCCCAGGCTGACCGGGCCGCTGCTTGCCACCGCCGTGTCATCGACGTAGACGGTGAAGGTGACCGGTGCCGTGCCGCTGGTCGACCCGTCGTCGATCCCGACGTCGGTGACCAGCCGGGTGCAGGCGCCGCCGAGCAGGTAGACGAGCTCGCTGGGTGCGGTGGTGCCGAGTCCCCGGTGGTAGACGCGGCCGCTGATGGTGATCAGGTTGCCGTCGTTGTCGGCGCCGCCGCCGTTGCTCTGGTCCGTCTCCACCGGACCCTCGCGGTTGCCGGTGCTGACCGGAGCGACGGTGCTCAGGTGGCGCCGACCCGGCCCGGGTGGGGTGATCACCACCGAGACGACGGTGCTGGCGGTGCTGGTCGTACGCTGTCGCGGACCCCATCGGTAGTCGGCGGTGACGACGATCGGATAGCGGCCGGCGGTGGTCTGCTCGGGCACCCGGACCGTCCAGGTGGTCTTCAACGAGGCGTTGCTGTCCAGGCTGCGCCGCCTGGTGTCGCCGATGGCGTCGACCGTCCAGCCCCCGGGGGCCGAGACCGTGACCCGGACGTCACGCAGGGCGCCGACGCCCCGGTTGGTGACCGTGCCGACCAGGGTGCCGTCGCCGAGCCCGCCGGGGATCAGGTTGCCGAGCGTGCCGCCGACGGCGACCTGGGGCGGCACCGCCGCCGGGTCGGCCAGCGGTCGCACCCGGTAGACCACCGTGCCGTGCGCCGGCACGCCGGCCGAGATCACCGATTCCGCCTGGGTCACCTGCCCGGTCCAGACGTCCCGCAACCGGTACGCACCGGCCCGGCGCAGCCCGGTCTCCCGGACCGGGATGCTGACCGTGGCCAACGCGTCGGTCGAGTTGTAGAGCGCGATCGCCCGGTCGCCGCCGGCCAGCGGCTTGTCCAGCACCATCAGCCCGCCCTGGTCGGAGACGACGGCGCCCTGCACGCCGAGCCGGTCCTGGTCGATCGCGATGATGTCCCGGTTGCCGAGGATCGCCAGCGTCTCCGGGGTGGCGGTCCGCAGGTCGGTGCCGATCAGCAGCGGCGCTGCCATCATCGCCCACATGCTCATGTGGGTGCGGTACTCGAGGTCGCTCATCCCACCGTTGCCGATCTCCAGCATGTCCGGGTCGTTCCAGTTGCCCGGCCCGGCGTACGGGGCCAGCGCTGCGTTCTGCGCGATGATCGATCGGAGGCTGGCCCAGTTGTCGCTGATGTCACCGGTCGTCCGCCACAGGTCTCCGACGTCGGCGGCCCAGGTCCAGGGCTGGGACTGGCCCCACTCGCAGATCGCGTAGACGATCGGTCGCCCGGTGGCGTCGAGCGCCTCGCGCATCGCGGTGTAGCGCCGGACGAAGTCCTGCTGCGATCCGTCACCCTGGTTGTTGCAGTTGTCGTATTTCAGGTAGTCGACGCCCCAGTCTGCCCAGGTCTGCGCGTCGATCATCTCGTGTCCCAGGCTGCCGGGGTATCCCGCACAGGTGGCCGTGCCGGCGTCGCCGTAGATGCCCAGCTTCAGGCCCTTACCGTGCACATAGTCGGCGAGGCCGGCGATCCCGTTCGGGAACTTCACCGGGTCCGGCACCAGCCGGCCGTCCGGACCGCGTTCCCGCAGCGACCAGCAGTCGTCGATGTTGACGTACTCGTAGCCGGCGTCGGCGAGCCCGGAGGAGACGAGGACGTCCGCCGTCTCCCTGATCAGGGTCTCGCTGACGTCGCAGCCGAAGGCGTTCCAGTTGTTGAAGCCCATCGGCGGGGTGGGGGCGAGCGTCCGGGGCGTGGATCCGGGCGCCGTGGCGGCGTGCGGCGGGTCGGGTGCGGCGCCGGCGCGCACGGCGCCGGGTGCGGCGGTGGCGGAGATCAGCAGGGACGGGATCAGGGCCAGGACGGCCAGTGTTCGGGACCTGGCTGCGTGCATCGCACAGCACCTCCGGAGGGCGGCGACCGCCGACCGGGCGGTCGCGTCGGGAAAGTGGTGTGGACTGACGGCTGCCGGAGGCACGGGTGGTGTCCCGGACGGCGGCCATCGGCGCGTGCGACTCTGGGCCCGTACCGTGGTGGATCCACAATGCGCCAAACGGTAAGCGCTTTCCTCAACGCTCGTCAATATGTTTGCCAGTAACGCCCATCAATATCTGTGCTCGCGCCTGCCGAGCGTACGGGCGGTGTCCGAAGCGGCCACCCCGAGCGGCACCGCGACGGTGTAACCGGCCAGGGCCATCGGGGGGAGCGACAGGAAGGCTGGCGCCGTGCCGACCAGCAGCACCAGCCAGCCCAGGCGGGACCAGGCGATCCGGCCGAAGACCTGGTAGGCGAAGACGATGCGGCCGAGCAGGAAGAGGGTCGGCCCGCCGATGACCACGGCGACCAGGCCGAACCCGGCCCGGGCACGGGAGTGGCCGACAAGCATCTCGAAACCGGCAGCGGTGGAGACGATCCCGGCCACCATGACCAGATGGGTGTACGGCGCCCAGCGGGTCGCCCGGGCCGGCCGCTCGCTGATCGCCACCTGCAGGAGCGAGCCCGCGCGTTGCACGTAGATCTGCCAGAGCAACAGCATGGTGACGAACGCCAGCAGCAGCATCCCCATCCGGGTGACGGTGAGGTCGATCCGGTTGATGAGCAGCAGCGGCACCAGGATGATGTCGCCGAGCGCGAGGATCACGAACTGCTGGTAACGCTCGCCGAGATGCACGCTGGCCTTCTCGTACTGGTCCAGCGGCACCCGGCCGAGCCGGGGAGTCGGATACCGCAGCACGGCGGCGACGTAGTCGATCAGCAGGGCGACGCCCCAGAGCACGATCCTGGCCGAGTTCGGCAGGAACGCGCCGGCCAGCCAGAGTGCCCCGGAGAGCGCAACAGCCTGCGGGCCTCGTCGCTCGGCATCGAGCTGCCGCGCCACCACTCGCCGTTCGCCCTGCTGCCTTCGCCCACCTATATCCGAACGATCGACGGGCGGGTAGGACTTAGCCCGGGACGATGCGGTTCAGGTCGAGGCCGTCGACCGCGGCCGTGACCAGATCCTCCGGGGTCGCGGCGACGTCGAGGGTGAGGACGTGCTCGTCCGGCCCCGGTGGTTCGAGGGTGGCGAGCTGCGAGTCGAGCAGGCTGGCCGGCATGTAGTGTCCGGTCCGCCGCGACATCCGCTCCCGGATCACCTCGGCCGACCCGTGCAGGAACACGAACTCGACGCTCGGTGGCCCCTGCCGGAGCAGGTCCCGGTAGGAACGCTTCAACGCCGAGCAGGCCAGGACGGTGGAGACCCCCTCGGCGGCCCGGCCGGCCATCCAGTTCGCCAGCTCGCGCAGCCAGGGCCAGCGGTGTACGTCCTCCAACGGCACCCCGTCGCGCATCAGCGCCACGTTGGACTCCGGATGGAACTCGTCCGCCTCGGCGAAGACCAGCCCGGTCGCCGCGCTGATCCCGACGGCGACGGTGGTCTTGCCCGATCCCGAGACCCCCATCACCACCACGTGTCGGGTCGCCGCACCGGGGACCGGAGCGCCGCCGGACGACCCGGCGCCGGCCTCACCAGTCATGGACGGTGCCGTCCTGCAGCCGGTTGAACGGCAGGTAGGCCGGCTGGTACGGGAACCGGGCCGCCGCCTCCTCGTCCAGCTCGACGCCGAGCCCCGGCCGCTCACCCGGGTGCAGGTAGCCGTCGGTGAAGGTGAAGGACTGCCGGAACACCTCGTCGGTCAACGGGCCGTGCCGCATGTACTCCTGGATGCCGAAGTTGTGGATCGCCAGGTCCAGGTGGAGCGCGGCGGCCATCCCGACCGGGGAGATGTCCGTCGGCCCGTGTATCCCGGACTTGATCTGGTACTGCGCGGCGAAGTCGAGCAGCTTGCGCATCGCGGTGATCCCGCCGGTGTGCGTGACGGCGGAGCGTACGTAGTCGATGAGCTGCTCGCGGATCAGCGTCTGGTAGTCCCAGACGGTGTTGAAGACCTCGCCGATCGCCAGCGGGGTGATGGTGTGCTGCCGGACCAGCCGCAGCGCCTCCTGGTTCTCTGCCGGGGTGCAGTCCTCCAGCCAGAACAGGTCGTACGGCTCCAGCGCCCTGCCCAGCCTGGCGGCCTGGATCGGGGTCATCCGATGGTGCCCGTCGTGCAGCAGCGGCAGTTCCGGGCCGAACTCGTTGCGGACCGCCTCGAAGACGGTCGGCAGGTGCCGCAGGTAGGAGCGGGTGTCCCAGTCCTCCTCGGCCGGGAGCGGAGCGCGCTGCGCCGGCTCGTAGTCGTAGCGGGTGCCGCCGACGCTCGGCTGGGTGGCGACGCCGTAGACCGCGTTGATGCCGGGGACCGAGGTCTGCACCCGGATCGACCGGAAGCCGAGCTCGAGGTGGTGCCGGATCGAGTCGAACAGCTCGGGGATGTCCCGGCCCGACGCGTGCCCGTACGCCATGATCCCGGTCCGGGACGCGCCGCCGAGGAGCTGGTAGAGCGGCATCCCGGCGGCCTTCGCCTTGATGTCCCAGAGCGCGACGTCGACGGCGGCGATCGCGGCCATGGTGACCGGCCCGCGCCGCCAGTACGCCGACCGGTAGAGGAACTGCCAGGTGTCCTCGATCCGGTGCGGGTCCCGCCCGATCAACAGTGGTACGACGTGGTCGGCCAGGTAGGAGGCGACGGAGAGCTCGCGTCCGTTGAGGGTGCCGTCGCCGAGCCCGGTGATCCCCTCGTCGGTGGTGATCTTGAGCGTGACGAAGTTGCGGTCCGGACTGGTGACGTTCACGTCGGCGGCGACGATCTTCACGACTTGCCTTTCTGCGCTGCAGTGCAGGGTCACGCGGGAGGTTCGGCCAGCGCGAGCAGCCCGAGCGGGCAGTGCGGCCCGAGCTGTACGTCGTACACCCCGGCCGGTGCGGCGATTTTACGGACCCCGGTGATCCCGCCGACATGCACCGGGGGTCCGGTTGGTTGGGCGGGCGACCCGACTACTACCTGAGGCCGCACGATCCGCACGGGCGGGCGCCACAACTGCACTCCGACGTGGCCCGGGCGATCCAGCGGCACGATGTCGGGAAGGCAGCGCCGACCCGGCCGCCGGAACGGCCGGAGCCCTTCCCTGCCGCCGGAACGGCCGGAGCCCGCTCCAGCCGCCGGAACGGCCGGCCCGGCGGACGGGACGGTCAGTCCGGCCGGGCGAAACCGCCCCGGGGGGCGATGATCTCCAGGTTGGTGCCGTCCGGGTCGTCGAAGTAGGCGACCCGGGTGCCGGCGGCGTCCGGCGGCGAGACCTCGTCCGGGATGAACGTGTAGGCCGGACCGAGGAAGTCGATGCCGGCGGCCCGCATTCGGTCGTAGACGGCCGGCAGGTCGTCGACCTCGAAGCAGAGGTGCATCGAGCCCGGCCGGTTCGCGGCCACCTGGGCCGGCTCGCCGGCCGGTTCCCGGAACTGGATCAGGTCGATGTCGAGGTTGCGTAGCCGGAAGGTGGCGTACCGCAGCCGGGTGCTGGGCAGCCCCTGCGCGGCGGCGAACCCGGCGCCGTGCATGCTCTCGTCCCGGACCACCGGCTCGATTCCGGTGAGCGCCCGATAGAATGCGACCGAGCGGTCCAGGTCGGCGACGGAGATCCCGACGTGCGCGGCCGTGTCGAGTCCGATCGACACCGTCGACGGATCGGGAACGGCGCTACCCATCGTGCCTCCTCCGGCGGGTTTGTAGGCAGCCGGGTCGCGGCGGAGTTCCCGGGGTCTCACGGGTGTAAACCGGTGCCTTCCGCCTCGTGCCCGTGCCGCCGGTCCCGGCCGTGCCGCCGGGCCAGCGACACGGTGGAGATGACCGCCCAGCTCGCCTCCAGCAGCAGGAAGCCCCACGACCGGTGCAGCAGAGCGATCACCGCCAGTACGGCCGAACCGGCGATGTTCAGCAGCAGGTAGCGGGCGGAGTGCGGGGAGAGTCGGCGGGTCTGGGCGGCGGCGAAGGCCGAGAGGATCAGCAGCGAACCGACGATCTCGATCAGGTCGACAGGTGTCATGATCTCTGCGCGCCGTCTTTGCGGGGCCGGGTACGGCAGCGCTCTCGTCCGGGGCGGTCGCGGAAGGGCGCCGCCTGACGACCGATGATAGCTCGGGTGGCGCCGGGTGCCCCGGAGCCGGTCCAGAGCGCTCCAGGTCAGAGCCAGTCGCGGCGCTTGAAGACCACGAAGAGCGTGGTGCAGACCACCAGCATCAGGAAGAGCGCGAACGGATAGCCGAAGACCCAGTGCAGCTCGGGGATGTGGTCGAAGTTCATCCCGTACACCGTGCCGATCACGGTCGGTGCGAAGAGGATCGCGGCCCAGGCGGAGATCCGCTTGATCTCCTCGTTCTGGGTGTAACTGGCCACGGTGAGGTTCTTGACCTCCTCGTTCTGCGACTGCGAGACCAGCGTGGCGTTCAGGGTGAGGATGTCCGCCAGGATCTGCCGGAACTCGCTCACCCGCTCCGAGGCCGTGGTGGCGTGGTCGGCCACGTCGCCCAGGTAACGCCGCAGCTCCTCGTCGGTGCCGTACTTCTCGAAGCCGGCGGTGAGCCCCTGGAGGATGTCCAGCAGCGGCCGGGTGGCCCGCTGGAACTCGATCACCTCGCGGGAAAGCTCGTAGATCCGGCGGCTCACCCGGGGGTCGCCGCCGAAGACCTCGGTCTCGATCTCGTCGATGTCGTTCTGCAGTCCGCCGACCACCGGGGCGTACCCGTCCACGACGCTGTCCAGGATCGCGTAGAGCACCGCCTCCGGGCCGCGCCGCAGCAGGTCGGGGTCGTTTTCCATCCGGCGGCGTACGGCGGTCAGATCGGGTGCCTGCCCGTGCCGTACGGTCAGCACGAAGTTCGCCCCGACGAAGACGTGCACCTCGCCGAAGTCCACCTCCTCGGCCTCGTCGAGATAGCGGGCCGCCCGGAGCACCACGAAGAGCGTGTCACCGTAGCGTTCGAGCTTGGGGCGCTGGTGCGCGACGATGGCGTCCTCGATCGCCAGCTCGTGCAGCCCGAACTCCTCGGCCACGGTGAGCAGCTGCGCCTCGGTCGGGCGGTACAGCCCGATCCAGGCCATCGTCCCGGGCTGCTCCCGGAGCCGTTGGCAGGTCTCCGCGAGGTTCGGCGGGCCGTCGATCCGGTGCCCGTCCCGATAGATCGCGGAGGTGACGACGCTCTCCTCCACCGGCGCCGGCGCGCTGCCCGGCTCGCCCGCCCGGGGATCCATCGACAGCTCCGGCGGCGACTGCGGATACCGGTCCTGGGAGCGGCGCAGGGCCCGCTTCGCCGGACGCAGGGCACGCGAACGCCAGTCGGACACGGGCAGCCTCCACAGCGACGACGACATGCGACAGGTGCGGGGACCGACACGTGCGGGAACCCCACGGAAGAGTGGATCACGTCCCGGTCGACCACCTGCCCGGACCGCCGCCCCGTCCCACGCCCGCCCCTGGCGAGGACGACAGCGGCCGGCGGAGGACGGCAGAGCCTCCGGCGGAGGACGGCAGAGCCTCCGGCCGAGGGACGGCAGAGCGCCGGCCGACGGCACGGAACGCCGACCAACCCCACGGTAGGCGGAGCGGCGGGCGTTCGCACCCCGAGTCGCGGACAACGGTCGGTCCGGCCCCGGGGTGGTGCGGGTGGTCAGCCGCCGGCGACGGAGGGGATGACCTGGATCTCCGCCCGCTCGGGTACGGCGGTGTCGAGGCCGCCGGTCTGTCGGCAGTCCTCGCCGTCGACGTAGACGTTGACGTATCGCCGCAGCTCGCCCTGCTCGTCCCGGATCCGCCGGGCCAACCGGGGCCACCGGATGGCGACCTCGTCGAGCACCGCCCGCAGCGTGCCCGCCGCGCCGACATCCAGCCGGCCGACACCGGCCGTCTCGGCGCGCAGCGCGGCGGGCACCAGAAGGGTGGCCACCGGCTCAGACCTGCGCGGCGCGGACGCAGAGCACGTCGGGCAGGTGGGCGGCGACCAGCGACCAGGAGTCCCCGTCGTCACGACTGGCGTAGACCTCGCCGGAGCGGGTGCCGAAATAGACCCCGGCCGGCTCGGCGTCGTCGACGCACATCGCGTCGCGCAGCACCGCCGGATAGAAGGGCCCGGTCGGCAGCCCGGCGCTCAGCGGCTGCCAGGTGTCGCCCGCGTCGGTCGAGCGGAAGACCCGGCAGCGCCGGTCCACCGGGAAGCGCTCCGCGTCCGCGACCAGCGGAAAGGTGTAGACCGTGCCGCCCCGGTGCGGATGGGCGACGATGGGGAAGCCGAAGTCGCTCGGCAGCCCGTCGGCGATCGACTGCCAGCTCAGCCCGCCGTCCTTGGAGCGGTAGACGCCGTGGTGGTTCTGCGCGTAGAGCTGGTCGGCGTCGGCCGCGTCCCGGGCGACCTTGTGCACGCACTGCCCGAACTCGGGCCACTCGTCGGGCAGGAAGTAGGCGCGGATGCCGGTGTTCTGCGGCTGCCAACTCGCGCCGGCATCGCCGCTGCGGTAGACCCCGCCGGTCGACATGGCGACCAGGATCTGCGCCGGATCGTCCGGGTGCGGCAGCACGCTGTGGATCGCCTGCCCGCCGAACCCGGCACCCCACTGCTCGCGGTGCGGGTGGTCCCAGAGCGACCGGACCAACTCGTAGCGGATGCCGCCGTCGACCGACCGGAACAGGGCGGACGGCTGGCTGCCCGCGTAGACCACGTCGGGCTCGTCGGCCGGGCCCGGGGCGAGTTGCCAGACCCGTTCCAGGCTCGCCCCGGCGCCGGCCGGGAAGGCGACCGGCGGCTCCGCCGGCTCCTGCCAGGAGACGCCGAGATCGTCGCTGGTGGCGACGCTGGGGCCGAAGTGCGAACTGGTCACCCCGGCGAGCAGCCGGGGCGTTGCCCGCCGCCTGTCGACGGCGACCGCGTAGACCCCGGTCATCGGAAAGTGCGGGCCGTCGACCTGCCAACTCCTGCGTCCGTCGCTGCTGGTGGCGAGGAAGAGGCCCTTGGCGGTGCCGATCGCCAACAAGGCTGTCATGATCATCCCTCCGGTGGGCAGAGGTGTGCCGTCGTCGTCCGGCGGCCAGTATGCCGAGCGGCACCGACAGAATCCGGCCCGACCGGGCCGGTGACAGCGGAGTGGTGGGGGAGAGTGGTGGGGGAATTGTCGGCCGGAGCGGCCGGCTCGCCCGACTGTCCCGTCTCGCGCCCGTCTCGCGCGATGCGCGATCTAGACTCACGCCGTGCGCGATCGAGGGGTGGCAGCGGCAGCCTGGATCGTCTTCGGCCTCATCGCGGTCGTCTCGTCGGTGCTCGTCTGGCACCGGCCCGACTGGGATCGCCTGTCGGACCTGCACATCTACCACGGGGCCATCCGCCACCTCCACGCCGGCCAACCGCTCTACGACTACGTCGCCGCGAACGGCGGGCCGTTCACGTACCCGCCCTTCGCGGCCCTGGTCCTCTCGCCGATCGGACTGCTGCCCGAGGGCGTCGTCCAACTGTGCTGGCTCGTCCTGACCTGTGCGGCGATCGCCGCCATCGCGGTCGCGGCGGGTCGCGCCGTCCCCTCGACCCGCTACCCGCGACCGGTCGTGGCGGCGGCGATCGCCTGCGCGCTGATGGTCTCCGCGCCGGCGCAGAGCAACCTCCGCTTCGGTCAGGTCAGCGTCTTCATCGTGCTGCTGGCCCTGGTCGACGGGATGGGGCTCACCCCGGCCCGGTACCGGGGCGTGCTGGTCGGGGCCGCCGCCGCGATCAAGCTGACCCCGCTGCTGTTCGTGCTCTTCTTCCTGGTCTCCGGCCGCTGGCGGGACGCCGGCCGGGCCGTCACCGCCTTCGTCACCTGCGGCCTGGTCGGCGCGGTCGTGCTACCGGCGGAGAGCTGGACCTTCTGGACCGGGACCTTCCTCAACACCTCCCGGATCGGCAACCTCGCCTCGCTGGGCAACCAGTCCCTGCACGGCATGCTGCTGCGGGCCGGTGCCGCCGGAGAGACCTTCCCGCTGCTCTGGGCCGGCCTCGTGCTGGTCGTCTGCGGCATGGCGCTGCTGCGCGCGCGGCAGATGGCGCTCTCCGGGCAGCCGGCACACGCGGCCGTGCTGGTCGGCTGCGCCACGGTGGCGGCCTCCCCGGTCTCCTGGACGCACCACCAGATCTGGCCGGTGCTGGCCGCGATGCTCCTGATCGGGGCGTACGGGGTGGCGCGCCGGGTGGCAGGTGTCGCGCTGCTGGTCGTGATGGTGCTGTCGCTGGGCGCACTGCTCAGCCAGGTCTCGATGACGCCGGGACTCCAGTTCCTCTTCGAGAACTCCCGCGCCCTCGCCACCATCACGGTCTGCCTGGCCGGGGTCGGCGGGGTCACGGTCGCGGCGGTCGCCACCGGCCGGCGTACGCCGACAGCCCGGAGCTGGCTGCGGGTGGCCGGCGCGGCGGTGGGCGCGATCGCCTTCTTCGCCGTACAGCCACTGCCGGCGGGGGCCGATCCCACCTTCAAGGCGTACTCGATGGCCGACGTGCACAACCCGCGCTACTTCTTCGTCTGCCGCAGCGTGGCGGAGTGCGCGGCGTACGGCGCGGGCGCGCCCATCACCTTCGGGGTCACCGCCGAGAAGACCAAGGTACGGGTGAACGGGGTGACCGACGCCCGGGTGGCCCGGCTGGAGTACCAGTCGGCGCCGGGTGGTGCCGCCCGGAGCATCCCGCTGCTGGAGGTCTATCCGGGGCAGTGGCTCTTCTCGTTCCGCTCGGCCAACCTGGCGCACGGGCGGCTGACCGCGTACGGCCCGGACGGCCACCCGATCGCGGTCTACAGCGAGGAACTCGCCGTCCGGTGAGGTCGGGTTCGGGTCAGACGGGTCTGTTACCGTGGCCCGCGGCTCACGACGGCGGCGCGGGTCGGTCATCCAGTGGCGAGCGGGCGTCACCGACTTCGCAGGGAAGGGCTTTTCGGTTGTCGGTTTTCACGCGCTTGCGACGGCTGTCGGGCGACGCTCCGTCGACCACGGCCGCCGCGCCGACCCCCACCGACCCGGAGGCCGGAGCATCGGCGGACGGCGGCGGCCGGCGTGGCCGGGTCCGGAGCGTCGCGGCCTGGCTGACCAGCATCCTGGCGCTGCTGCTGATCGCCTTCGCCCTGCTCGCGCCCAACCAGCTCAGCCTCTTCACCCCGTGGGCGTTCCTGCGGCTGCCGGTCGAGGCGCTCTTCGTGGTCGCGCTGGTGCTCGTCCTGCCGGCCTGGGCGCGCCGGGCCGTGGCCGTGCCGGTCGGGGTGCTCCTCGGCCTGCTGGCCATCGTCAAGGTCATCGACATGGGGTTCTTCGCGGTGTTGGCCCGGCCCTTCAACCCGGTCTTCGACTGGATCTCGTTCGAGGCCGGCACCGACTTCGTCGAGGAGTCGTACGGCCGGACCGGCGCCGTCGTCGCGGTGGTCGGGGCCGCGCTGCTCGCCGTGGGGCTGCTCGTCCTGATGACGCTCGCCGTGCTGCGCCTGACCCGGCTGGTGGCCCGGCACCGCCGGGTGGCCACGCACACCGTCGCGGTGCTCGGTGCCGCCTGCGTCGTCTGCGCCGTCTTCGGGGTGCAGATCGTGCCCGAGGTGCCGGTAAGCACCCTGACCTACGATCGGGTGCAGCACGTGCGCGCGGCCCTGCGTGACCACGAGGTCTTCGCCGCCGAGGCCCGGGTCGACGCGTTCCGCGACACTCCGGGCGAGCAGTTGCTGACCGGCCTGCGCGGCAAGGACGTGGTCGTCGCCTTCGTCGAGAGCTACGGCCGTTCGGCGGTGGACGACCCCTTCTTCGCCCCGCAGGTCGGCACGACCCTCGACGCCGGTTACACCCGGCTCCGCGCGGCCGGCTACGCGGCCCGCAGCGGCTGGCTCACCTCACCGACCACCGGCGGCGGGAGTTGGCTGGCCCACGCCACGCTGCTCTCCGGTCTCTGGATCGACAACCAGTTCCGCTACACCCACCTCGTCGCCACCGACCGGATGACCCTCAACCGTGCCTTTCAGCGGGCCGACTGGCGCACGGTCGGCGTGATGCCGGGCATCACCCAGACCTGGCCGGAGGGGAACTTCTTCGGCTACGACGAGGTGCACGCCTCGAAGGAGCTCGGCTACCGTGGCCCGCAGTTCAGCTGGGCCCAGATGCCGGACCAGTACACGCTCTCCGTCTTCGAGCAGCGCGAGCACGCCGGGCCGGACCACCCGCCGGTGATGGCGACGATTCCGCTGGTGTCCAGCCACGCACCCTGGAACCCGCTGCCGGAACTCGTCGACTGGGAGGAACTGGGCGACGGGTCGATCTTCGGCCCGATGGCCCGCGCCGGTGACTCGCCTGGCGACGGTTGGCAGGACAACAGCTGGGTGCGTACCCAGTACGGGCGTGCCGTCCAGTACTCGTTGAACAGCATCGTCTCCTATCTGGAGCGGTACGGCGACGACCGGATGGTCTTCGTCTACCTCGGCGACCACCAGCCCGCGCCGCTGGTCACGGGTGAGAACGCCAGCCACGACGTCCCGATCACCATCGTCGCCAGGGACCCGGCCGTGCTGGACCGGATCTCGGGCTGGGGCTGGCAGGAGGGCCTGAAGCCCGGCCCGCAGACCCCGGTCTGGCGGATGAGCGACTTCCGGGACCGTTTCCTGACCGCCTTCGGGTCGTAGCGGTCCTCGGGTCGTAGCGATCGTCTCGACAGGTCGACATCGTCTGGAGGACCGGCACATGCCCGACAGCCCCGCGCTGACGCTGACCACCGTCAACCTGAGCGCTCCCGATCCGGGAGCGCTCGCCCGCTTCTACGAGCGCCTGCTCGGCTGGCCGATCACCGAGGAGGAGCCGGACTGGGTGGTGCTGCGCAACCCGTCGGGCGGGGTGGGGCTGGCCGTGCAGACCGAGCCGGCGTACGCCCGGCCGATCTGGCCGGCCCGCCCCGGTGACCAGCAGATGATGATGCACCTGGAGATCCAGGTCGACGACCTGCAGAGCGCCGCCGCGCACGCCGTGGCGTGCGGCGCCACCCGCGCCGAGTACCAGCCGCAGGACGATGTCCTCGTGCATCTCGATCCGGCCGGCCACCCCTTCTGCCTCTATCTCGGCTAGTTTCCCGGCGGCACGTCCACGCCGTCAGTCGGCGAGGCGGGCGGGGAAGCCGCCGGTGGCCACCGGCCCCCAGCTGTCGATGGTGACCCGGATCAACGACTTGCCCTGCTGGCGCATGGCCTCGCGGTACTCGTCCCAGTCCGGGTGTTCGCCGGAGATGCAGCGGAAGTATTCGACCAGCGGCTCCAGCGCGGCCGGTAGGTCGAGCACCTCGGCGGTGCCGTCGAGGTGGACCCACGGACCGTTCCAGTCGTCGGAGAGGACGCAGACCGACACCCGGGGATCCCGCCGGGCGTTGGTGGCCTTCGCCCGCTCCGGGTAGGTCGAGATGACGATCCGGCCGTCGGCGTCGACGCCGCAGGTGACCGGGGAGGACTGCGCCCGGCCGTCCGGACGGGTGGTGATCAGGATGGCGCGGTGCCGGGTCCGGAGGAAGTCGAGGAGTTCGGCCCGGTCGACCCGGTTGTTGGTGGCGATGGAGCGGCTCATTGCCCGTTTCTATCAGCGTCGCCCACCGCAGGGCACCGGCGGGGGCGTGGGCGGAAGCCGGCGCGGCGCGGACGGTTGCGGTCGTCGCCGCCCCGCGAGTACGGTGGGACATATAATTCACCGTCCGTTGAAATTCATCCGTTGAAATTTAGTGTCGTGACATGCCAACCCGTCGGAATGCCGTCTGTCTGAAGTCAGGTGATCACGGTGCCCGAACGCACGACCTGTGTCGTCATCGGTGGCGGGCCGGCCGGAATGGTCGTCGGCCTGCTGCTCGCCCGCGCCGGTGTCGACGTGACGGTCCTGGAGAAACACGGCGACTTCCTCCGTGACTTCCGGGGCGACACCGTGCATCCGTCCACCCTGCAACTACTGGACGAGTTGGGACTGGGGGAGCGGTTCGCCGCCCTGCCGCAGAGCCGGCTGGACGAGGTCGCCTTCCCGCTGCCCGACGGCCGGCAGGTCGTCATCGCCGACTTTCGTCGGCTGAAGGTCCGTCACCCGTACATCGCGATGGTGCCGCAGTGGGATCTGCTCAACCTGCTCGCCGAGGCGGGGGCCGACGAGCCCACCTTCACGCTGCGGATGCGGGCCGAGGTGACCGAGCTGATCCGGGCGGAGGGCCGGGTCCGGGGCGTGCGTTACCGGACGGCGGACGGCACGACGACCGAGCTGCACGCCGACCTGACCGTGGCGTGCGACGGCCGCTGGTCGCTCGCCCGGGCCCAGGCCGAGCTGCCGGTGCGGGAGTTTCCGGTGCCGATCGACGCCTGGTGGTTCCGGCTGCCGCGTGACCCGCACGACGAGCCGGCCGGCCTCACCCCCCGGGCCGCCCAGGGCCGGTTCGCGGTGGTCATCCCCCGGGAGGGCTACCTCCAGATCGCCTACATCGCCCGCAAGGGCGTCGACGCACGGCTGCGGGCCGAGGGGGTCGAACAGTTCCGGCGGAACGTCGCCGGGATGGCGCCCGACTTCGCAGGCCGGGTCGACGCGATCGCCTCGATGGACGAGGTCAAGCATCTCGACGTACGCCTGAACCGGCTCGACCGCTGGCACGCCGCCGGGCTGCTCTGTCTCGGCGACGCGGCGCACGCGATGTCACCGGTCGGCGGGGTCGGGATCAACCTCGCCATCCAGGACGCGGTCGCCGCCGCGACGCTGCTCGCCGAGCCGCTCCGGCGTGGCGCGGTCACCGAGGCCGACCTGGCCGCCGTCCGCTCCCGACGGCTGCTGCCGACCATCCTGGTGCAGCGGTTGCAGCACTTCCTGCACCGGAACCTGGTCGCCCCGATCGTCGAGGGGCGGCGGGCCGGTCCGCCCCGGCCGGTGCTCGCCGTGCTGCGGCGCATTCCGGCCGTCTCGCTCGGCCCGGCCTACCTGATCGGCGTCGGCGTACGCCCCGAGCACGCGCCACCGTTCGCCCGGCGACCCCCGATTGCCGTGCACGGCGAAGACGAGTAGCCCGATTGCGTGCACGGCGAAGAAAGTGGCCCGACCGGTGGGGACTTGTCCCACTTTCCGGTCTGGATTTGGCGCCATCGAGCGATGGCACTACGGTCAAGGCCGGCTGATGCCGCGAAATGGGGCCAACACGACCGACGGGATCACCGTGACACTCCTCAACCTCCGGCGTACCCGATCAGGCGTCGCACTCGCGGTGGCCGGCGCGATGCTCCTGCCGCTTTCGGCCGGCTGCGCGGGGCGCGGCGTCGAGCGCCCACAGTGGGCCGACGGCGTTCCGGCCACCGATGGCTCGTCGGACCTGCCCACCCCGACCGAGGCGACTCCGACTCCCACCCCCACGCCCCGGCCCACGGTGGCCCGCACCACCCGGCCGCCGACCAAGGCCGCGTCGACCCGCAGGGCCCGCACCATGGCTGACCAGACGACTATGACGGCGCGGGTGAGTGGCGGCTTCGGCCAGTCGCAGAACTTCAGCGGCCTGCACCAGGAGGGCTGTGGCAACCCCAGTTTCGGGCTGGTGCAGATCGGGGTGGGTGCGGGCGACAACGTCTCGTCGGTGTCGTTCCGCTACCAGGTGAACACCCCGGTGCGCTTCGACGGCAGTGGCTCCGCCCGGAGCATCGGCAACGGCGGGGAGAGCTGGCTGGCCATGCTGGGACCGTTCCGGGCCGAGCCCCGCAACGCGGCGGGCGGCACCATCGCCGTCACCGCGACGGCCAAGTTCAGGGACGGCTCGACCCGGACGGCCCGGACCAGCACCCCGCTCAGGGCCTGCCGGCGCTGATCCTCGACCGGCTCCAGCCTGGAGGCGGACCTGCGGTTCCGCCGGGTTGACTTCGAGTCCGCTTCACCTTGCAGCCTGGTGAGCATGGAAAACTTCACCATCGACGAGGCGTACGAGCGGCTCCGGCACACCGGTCCCGAACGCGACGGCTGGCTCTCCAACCACGCTCCGATGGCGGCCGAGGCGCTGGTCCGGCACGGGTACGCTGCGCAGGTCCACCGCTGGTTGGACCGGTACGCCGACCGGTTGACGGAGCGACCCCGTGCAATCGCGGCCATTCCGGCCGCACAGTGGCGGGATCCGCTCGGCGACCCGACCCGCACCGGCGACTGGCTGGACTACTTCGCCAGGGAACTCGCCGACGAGCCCTGGCGGGCGGTGCTGGCGCGCTGGTGGCCACGCCTGCTGCCCGGCATCGCCGCCGGCGCCACCCACGGTGTCATCCGGGTGGGGCACGCCGTTCGTGCGCTGCTCGACGCCGAGACGCCGGCCCGGGTGGCCGAACTCGGCGCCGGACTGGGCTACTGGGCGGCCCGGTGGCAGCCGCTCGCTCCGCCCGGTGCCGGGCCGTACCCGGCGACCGATCCGCGCACCGCGCTCGATCGGGTGCCGAGAGTCCCCGACCAACGCTTCGGGATCCGGGCCCGACTCGCCCAGCTCGCCGGAGTGCCCGAGTGGCCGGCCACCGCCGGAACCGTCCCCGGGAGTCCGGACGCGACCGTGCCGGCCCGGCTGGCGGCCATCGTCGACGCCGCCGTCCTCCGGTACGGCAGCCACGGCTACGCCAGCCCGGTCATGCTCGTGCACGCCGCGACCGCGCCGAACGCGGTGCTCCGGACGCTGCCCGCGCTGCCGGTACCGCTCTGGCAGCCGAGTCTCGCCGCCGCCTGGGCCGCGACGGCGGCGGTGACCGCCGCCTACTCGCCGGCCGGGCCCCGCGCGGTCACCGGGGCAAGCGAGCCGGCCGGGCCCCGCCCGGTCGGGGACGGGCGCGCCGACCGGCGGTTTGAGGAACGCGCGGACCGGGGGTTCGACGAGGTGTGGCGCCGTGCGGTGCGTTCCGGCGACGAGCACGCGATCAAGTTTGTCGACACCGCTGCCGACACCTACGCCCGCAGCGGCGACGGCACTTTGCCAGGACTGGTCGCCGAGTCGATCCGGCCGCTGACGGAGTCGTGAGCTGTCCGGTGAATGGCGCCCCCGGAGCCGCTGTCGTGTCGGCCGCTGTCGTACCAGCCGCTGTCGTACCAGCCGTTGTCGTGTCGGCCGCTGTCGTGTCAGCTTGCCGCCCGTGTCGCGGTACCCACCGCCGATCCCGCGTGGAGCCGGGCGCGCACCTGGTCGGCGTCGGGATGCCCGATGCGGTGGAGGATGTCCAGCGTCTCCTCCCAGGCGGTACGGGCCGCCCCGCCGTCTCCGGCGGCCGCGTAGGTGTCGCCGAGCCGGGTCAGCGTCCCCGCCTCGTAGTAGCGGTCACCGCGCCCACGGAACAGATCCAGCGCCCGCAGATAGCAGTCGACGGCACGCCGGTGTTCGCCGAGACGGTGGTAGGCGTAGCCGAGGGTGTCCCAGGCATCGGCGGCGCCCTGCGGGTTGCCGGCCTCGTCGTGCCGGATGAGCGCCTGCTCGCCGTACTCGATGGCTCTGCGGTACTGCCCGATCTGGGTGTGCTTCCATGCGGTGTTGTTCAGGGTCAGCGCCTGCCCGACCCGGTGTCCGGCGACCCGGTACAGGTGCAGCGCGCGCCGGTCGTGGTCGAGCGCCTCGTCGTAGCTGCCCAGCCGGACCAGCAGGCTGCCCAGGCCGAGGTGGGTGGCGGCGCTTCCGGCCCGGTCACCCAGGCCGGCGAAGTGTTCGAGCGCCTGACGCAGGTGGGCCAGCGCCTCGTCGTGCCGGCCCAGCATCGCGCAGGCGAGACCGAGATGGTGGTGCAGATGCGCCTGGCCCGGCAGGTCGGCCTGCCGCCGGGCGGCGACCAGCCCGGTGCGGAGGCTGGTCAGCCAGTCGTACCAGTGCCCGCGACGCTGGAGGAAGTCCGACACGCTCCAGGCGAGCTGCCAGGTGTGGTCGCCGAGGCCGGCGTCGGCGGCACAGCGGATGGCATCGGTCAGCACGGCGTGCTCCACGGCGAACCAGGCGAGCGCCGCCGGGATCCCGGCAGGGGCGTCGACGACGGCCCCCGTACCGGCCGGCACCAGGTCGACCGGCCCGCGGTGCGGGTACAACAGCCGGACGGCCGCGTACGCGGTGTGCAGGTAGTGGTCGAGCAGGCGTCGTACGGCGTCGTCGCGTTCGACGGCCGGCTCCACCTGCTGGGCGAGTTCGGCGGCGTAGGCGCGCAACAGGTCGTGCAGCGCGTACCGGCCCGGAGCCGGCGTGCCCACCATGTGCCGCTGGTGGAGCTCGGCGAGGGCCAGGCTCGCCTGCCGGACGGGGATGCCGGCGAGGCTCGCCGCCGCGACGGTGCTGATCTCCCGCCCGACGGGCAGCCCCAGCAACCGGAACAGCCGGCCGGCCGGCGGACTGAGGGTCCGGTACGACCAGGAAAAGACCGCCCGCAGATCCTCGTCCGGTTCGCCGCTGTCCAGCAGGTCCAACCTGCTGGCTGCCCGGTGGAGCTGGGCGGCGATCCGGTCGAGCGGCACCGCCGGCTGCGTCACCGCGTGCGCGGCCACGATGGAGAGCGCGAGCGGTAGCCGGTCGCACGCGGCGACGATCTGCTCCGCCGCATCCGGTGCGGCCGCGACCCGCTCCGCGCCGACCCGGCCGGCGAGCAGGTCCCGCGCCTCGGTCCCGGAGAGCAGCCCCAACGTGATCGGGTGGGCCTGCTCGCTCACGACCAGGCTGGTGAGCCGGTTGCGGCTGGTGACCACGACGAGGCAGCCCGGTGCGCCGGGCAGCAGCGGACGTACCTGGTCCGCGTCCCGGGCGTTGTCGAGCACGACGAGGAGCCGTCGGCCCGCCACCAGGCTGCGGAAGAGCGCGACCTGGCTGGTCAGCCTCGCCGGAACGTGCTGTGCCGGGACGTAGAAGGCGTCCAGGAAGCCGCCGATCGCCTCGGCGGGGTCCATTGCCGGGGCCGCCGGGTCGAAGCCGCGCAGGTTGACGTACAACTGCCCGTCCGGGAAACGGTCGGCTACCCGGTGCGCCCAGGCGACCGCCAGGGTCGTCTTGCCGACCCCCGCCGTGCCGTCGATGATCGCGATCACGGTCGCCTCCGCGGGCGCTGTCGAACGATCCGTCAGGCTCGTCAGTGCCCGCAGTTCGGCCGACCGCCCGGCGAGGTTCCGTACCACCGGAGGCAGTTGCCGGGGCACCACTGCCGGGCCACGCCCGGGTGGACCGGGCCGGGCGACGCCCGCCAGGCCCGCGGCGGGCGTCGCGAGACGCCCGCCGACCCGCCGCTGCTCCTGCCGGAAAGCGTGCTCCAATACGGTGTAGCGCGGCCTCCAGAACTCCTCCACGCCCATCCGCAGCGACAGGTTCGACAGCGTGCCATGCTCCCGGGCGTACGTCTGGATGCTGTCGATCAGGCTCCGCACCACGTCCCAGGCCGGCGGCTGCCGGATCCGTCCGTTCAGGATCGCGCCCACCTGGCTCTTGCCGAGGCGCACCTGCGCGCCGAGGGTACGCAGGCCGGGGCCGCCCGCCTGCCGCCAGGTCAGCCGCAGATCGGCACAGAGCTCCTGCAACATCGCCTGGGACACGTCCCCCTGCACCAGCTTCTCCCTCCCCGCACCGGCTTCCCCTCCCCGAACCGCCCGTCCGCCGACCCGGTCCGCCGCGACCCGGTCCGCCGCGACCCGGTCCGCCGCCGTCCGCCGGGGTGAAGACCGCTGTCCGGCGCTGTCCGGTGCGGCGGCCGACGCCGGCGCCGGCAACCAGCACGGTCCGGCGCCCCCGCCGGATCTGTCCGTCATGGAACACCGTGGATACCCGGGCGGACAAGGGTGTTGGTGCCCAGGCTGGGCACCGGTGGAGAGACAGGAGGTCCGATGCGGAAGAAACTGCTGCGGGTGGTGGCCGCCGCGCTCATGGCGATCGTCGTCACGTTGCCCGGAGGCGCCCGTCCGGCGCAGGCGTTCAACCCGGCCGTCATCACGCAGTATCTCGACCTGGCGAGTAGGGCGTACTCGCTGATCAAGGACGTCCTCGGCGGCGGTGGATCCGACGAGGCGATCAAGGACGCGGTCCGCCAGATCCTCGCCGCGATCGAAGCGTCCAAGACCCAGATCCTGTCGCACATCGACGCGATCGCCACCGCCGACGCGCGGGCGTGCGCCCGGCACCACGTCATCGAGTTCGCCGACATCGAGCGCTTCAGCCCCGAGACGCTGCAACGGTGGGCACAGGACGCCACCGGCTGCGTGACCAGGATCGACAGCCTGATCGACGTGGTCGGCGACAAGGCGCAGGCGGACCTGCTCGGCCTGGCGCTCAACACGGCCGGCCCGATCGCCCTGGCGGCCCGGGCCAGGGCCGGATTCAGCACCGACGGGCTGCTCGGCACGCTGCGGCACGCCAACGGCACGGTCATCCCGAAGCTCGAACCGCAGTGCACGTTCACCCCGCTCTGGGGCGACGCGTCACCGGGCTGGGGACCGGTCGAGGTGAACGTGCGATGTACCTCGTACCCCGGCGCCAGCACTACCGACTTCATCATCGTCCAGGGACAACGCGGCAGACCGCTCTCGATCCCCTACAGCGCGTACGCCCACATCGTGGACGCGACGAGCAACCAGACCAGCCGGGCGGTGGCCCTCACCGTCCTGCCGATGCTCCAGTAACAGCGACTCCCTGGCCCACCCGCGACGGGTCCGCCGCCTGCCAGGCGGCGGACCCGTCGCCCTCGGGACCGGGTTCCGGGCGCGGCGCCGGCCGGGCCGCGCCGGGTGGGGCATCATCGATGCGATGTCATTCGTCCTGCGCGAGCCGGCCCGCCTCGACCTCTGCTACGACAGCCTGCACGGGCTCTCCGTCGGCGACGCGCTCGGTGCCCAGTTCTTCATGATCGGCCGGTCGCTCGACGAGCTGGCGGCAGGTCGGCCGCCGGCCGGCCCGTGGGAGTGGACCGACGACACCCACATGGCCTGCTCGGTGGTTGCCGAACTCGGCGCGCACGGCGAGATCGGGCAGGACCGGCTCGCCGCCGCGTTCGCGGAGCGCTGCGAACCGTACCGGGGCTACGGGGCGGGTGCGGTGGCGATCCTGCACCAGATCCGGGACGGCGTGCCGTGGCGGAACGCGGCCGGGGCCGCGTTCGGCGGGGAGGGCTCCTGCGGCAACGGCGCCGCGATGCGGGTTGCTCCGCTCGGTGCCTACCACGCCGATCGGCCGCGCCACGCCGCCGAGCAGGCGATCCGGTCCGCCGAGGTGACGCACGCCCACCCCGAGGGGATCGCCGGGGCGATCCTGGTCGCGGTCGCCGCCGCGTACGCGGCGCAGGCCCGGCTCGACGGGGTACGCCCGTCCGCCCGCACGTTCATCGACCGGCTGGAGCCGTATCTGGTGGACGGGCAGCTGCGCCGGGGAGTCGAGCGGGCCCGCCGGATGCTCACCGGCACGGGGGTGAGCGTCGCGGAGGCGGCGTACGAGCTGGGCAACGGTTCCCGGGTGACCGCCCAGGACACCGTCCCGTTCGCGCTCTGGGTCGCCGCTACGCGGCTGGCCGCCTATCCGGCCGCGATCACCGCCTGCGTGGCCGCCGGTGGGGATGTCGACACCACCGGGGCGATCGTCGGCGGCGTGGTCGGCGCGTACACCGGGCTCGGTGACCGGCCCGACGTGGCCGGCGTGCCGGCGGCATGGCTGGCCGCCCGCGAGCCGCTGCCGGACTGGGCCGGGCGGGAGGCGGAGCCGGCCGGCGAAGCCTGACCGGGCCCGGCCGTCCAGGGCAGCCATGTTTGGGATCGGCCTGTCCAACGGTGAAGGCGCGTCACGCATGGCGTCGGCGCCACGGCACGAGCAGCCGTAGTACGGCCGTTCCGAGACTTGGACGTGCGATGGGAGCGAGTCGAATCCGTAACCAGAGGCTGGCCTCGTCTTTTGTGGCCTGGTTCAGTTCGAGCGGGTGGTGCTGGCGGCGATCTCTGGACCTTTGCATGCCCTACCCCTAAGCTCCATGCCACAGGAGGTGCATGCACATACTCGATGCGCTCGGTCAATTGCCCTGGACCTTTGCGTCGGTGCATCATGGGCTATCCGGTCCGGCTGTTCCGAGCAGTTGATGGGGGAAGAGCGTGGCTCAGGGCGCGATCAAGAAGGATCCGGCAACGGAGCTGCGAGGTGCCCTGGTAGCCGCGCTGATCGACGTGCAATTCATGAATGCGCTTCCCGACCGGCGGTTACTCATAAATCTTGTCAGGCGCGACGTCACCTACTTCCCGGACATCGAGGAACGCCCCGACGCTCGGCTGCATGTGGTCGACATCGTGTTGGCCTGCCTGGGCAATCGAGGCGGCCTCCGAGCTTTGGTGACCGCGCTGTCGACCATGGCTCCCGATGCCCCCGCCACGAAACGCGTCATCCAGTTGATCGAATCGGCTGCGTTGCTGAATCTGTTGTCGGACAGCGATGTCAAACGCGTGCACGACCTGCTGCGCAGGGCGGAGGAGGGGCGTGCGGAGACGGGCTGGTGGCGTCCGGCTCTGGACCCGTCCCTCCTGCAACTGCCGGAGACGGTCAGCAGCCTACCGGTGGCGTTCGACTACCTCGCCGGCCAGTCGCACGGGCAGCAACGTGTGCCGACAGCCCTGCTTCTGGTCAATGACGTCGCGGCGCAGCTCGACGGTCCGATCGCGGTCGAGTTGTCGAGCTGGGCCGAGGGACAGGCCGAACGACTGGAAGTGCTCGACGAATTCCACCTACTCCGGCAACCGTTCGACGGCCATGCCGAGTCGGATCGGCCGGTAACATCGTACGCTGCGGCGCCGGCCGGTCCGTCGCCGTCGCACTGCGAGGACGAGGCTGTCGAGATTGCAGCGGGCCCCCCTGATACGGGCAAGATTGATACAATCCACACAAACAGTCCGGACGAATCGGTCGGGCTGGCACAGATTGGACCGACCGACGTCGCCGACCTGTCCGTGTCATTCGAGAGCGACGTGAGCCTACTGCGAGGAGATCCGATGCCTCCCGTCGCCCCGACACAGCGGGCCACAGTCCAGCTCCCGCAGGTTTGGGGCGACGTGCCACAACGGAATCCCAACTTCACCGGCCGGAAGGCTCTGCTCGAACATCTGCACGACGAGTTGCAGACGTCGCGTGAGACTGCGGTGCTGCCGCAGGCACTGCACGGTATGGGTGGCGTAGGCAAGTCACAGGTCGCCATCGAATACGTGCATCAGCACAGCGGTGATTATGATCTGATCTGGTGGGTCCCCTCCGAACAGGAGGGCCAGATTCTCGCGTCCCTCACCAAACTCGCGCAGCGGCTGGATCTCGACGTGAGTCCCGAGGCGAACAGCGCGGTGCCCGCCGTACGTGAGGCGTTGAGCACTGGTCAGGTGCCGTACGAGAGGTGGCTGCTCGTCTTCGACAACGCGGAGACGCCGAACGAGGTGCAGCGATACTTCCCCACGGGTGGGGCGGGAAAGATCCTCGTCACCTCTCGCGACCTTGACTGGGCACGGGTGAGTCGGGCGATCGAGGTAGACGTGTTCACCCGCGAGGAGAGTCAGGCGTTCCTGCGGAGGCGTAACCCTGAGTTGTCGGACGCCGACGCAGACCGGCTCGCGGAGGCGCTGGGAGATCTGCCGCTCGCCATCGAGCAGGCCGCGGCCTGGCGGGCGGCGACCGGCATGCCGGTGGACGACTACCTCGCGCTTCTCAAGGAGAAGCGCCTCGAGTTGCTCGACGCTTCCCCGTCACCCGACTACAAGCGGTCCGTCGCGGCGGCCTGGAAACTGTCACTGGAAAAGCTGAACGACGTCAACCAAGGCGCATTTCAGCTTCTGCAGGTATGTGCCTTCTTCGCCCCCGAGCCGATCTCACGCGACCTCTTCGCGGGCTCACCGACAGCTCCCATCACGTCCGCGCTCGACGCGACCCTGAGTGACAAGTTTCGGCTCAGCCGGGCGATCCGCGACATCCACCGCTACGCGCTCGCCAAGATCGATCATAGCCGGAACACGTTGCAGATTCACCGACTGATCCAGGCCGTGTTGGTCGGTGGTATGGACGACGACGAGCGGCAGCTGATGCGCCGGGGCGCTCACACGCTGCTGGCGAACGGTAACCCAAACAATCCGAGCCGCCGTGATCAATGGCAGAACTATCAAGCAATTCGGCCACACATCACCGTGTCGAGAGCCGTGGAGTCGAGCGATCCGCGAGTCCAGGAGCTTGTCTTCGGTCTGGTGCAGTTCCTCTACCACTGGGGCGATCACGCCGGCAGTGAGCAGTTGGCCGAAGAAGCGCACGGGTTGTGGAAGCGCAATCGCGGTGAGACGGACCCCGAGACACTCCGGCTGGCCAAGTGGCTCGGCTGGATGCGTTGGATCAACGGCAAATATCGCGAGGCCCGGGATCTGAACCGGCACAATCTCGAGTTGTATCGCCAGACGCTTGGCGACGAGGACGAGGGCACCATCGACGCCATGTACATGGTGTCGATCGACCTCCGGACCAGCGGAGAGTTCGTCAAGGCCAGAGAGCTGGACGAGCGAGCGCTCTCGGTCGCCCGTCGAGAGTTCGGCGAGGATGACCCGGCGACGCTCGTCTGTGCGAACAGCCTCGCCGTGAGCTTGCGGCTCACCGGCGAGTTCAAGCGCGCCGCCGAGGTCGACAGGGACACCGCGGATCGCAGGGCGACCGTCCTGGGGCCGGACGACGAAGCTACCCTGAACACTCTCAACGGGCTGTTCATCGACATACGCGAGTCGGGAGCGTACCTCGAGGCTCGTCGGCGGCAGGAGGGGCTGTACTCCCGGCACCTGGCCGTGTTCGGTCCGGACGCTCCGGCCACGCTCCGCGCCGCCCGTACGCTGGCGGTGGCCCGTCGCAAGGCTGGCGACCATTCCCGCGCACGCACGCTCGCCGAGGAGACTCTGGAGAAGTATCGCCGCCGTTACGACGACGATTACCCGGACACCATTGCGACGGCGGTTAACTATGCCATCGATCTGCGACACGCGGGCGATCTGACCACCGCCCTCGAGTTGGGTGAGGTGACCCTGCAGCGTTATAACCGGATGTTCGGTGCACGCCACTCCTACACACTGTCTGCCCAGACGAACCTTGCAATCGTGCTACGCCTGAAAGGCGATGTCGAGGCCGCGTACCAACAGAACAGAGAGGCATTGGAACTGCTTCGGGTCACGCTAGGAGATGATCATCCGGTCACGTTGACGTGTGCCACGAACCTCGCCAGTGACATTTACGCCCTCGGTGGCGCGCAAGAGGCCTACGAATGCGACACGGACACCCTCGCCAGGTCCGAACGGGTCCTCGGGGTCGAACATCCATCCACCCTCGCCTGCAGTGTCAACCTGGCATTGGACCTGCGCGCGTTGGCGCGGGCCGCCGAGGCGGACAAGATTCTCGCTGATACCATGGCCAGGCTCCGGCGGGGGTTGGGCGAGCGTCACCCTGCGACCCTCAATGGAATTCAGAGTGTGCGGGCCGACTGCGACGTCGATCCCATGCCGTTGTGACAGATCGGGGCCCCGCCGGACCTGGTGATCCAAACCTTCTGGCCAGTTCCTGCCGGAAGGAGCGAGGCCGAGGGGTGTCGATTAGTCCACCCGCCCGGGAGGGCCGCTACCACCGATGTTGCTGCGCGGGCGCTCGACCTGCCGCATTACCCGTCGGAGCGGGCCCGCGAGTAGCTCCTTGTCACATTCAGCCAATGCGGCCAGGGAGCCATCGCCGAGGTCGACCAGCTCCGTCTCGATGTCTCGGGTGAGGGACTTATCCACTCGCCGTTCCTTCCTGCTGACAGAGGCCGCATGATCGCCAGTTGGCTGGGGTAGCGGCCGTCGGTGGCGGGAGCTGATCACCTCGGCCGGGCGGTTTCATCAGTTTCCCACATGCCGGGTCCACGCCAGTCGTCGCAGGCGCCCTGTTTTTTTGGAGGATCCAGTGGGATGCTGGTTTTGGAGGCCGCCTCATGTCGAGATCTTCTGACCCGTCCGGCGACGTCGGGGTCGGCATAGTGACGGCGTTACCCGTGGAATGCGCCGCGGTGCGGCTGATGGTCAACGGGCTGGCTGATCTTGTTGTGCCCGGCGACCTCAACCACTATCGGGTCGGAACGCTGCCCAGTAGGGATTCCGAACACCCGCACCGGGTTGTCGTCGCCGTTCAGGCCGAGGACGGTACCCGTAATGCCGCGGCGATCTGTACCGACATGGCCCGTAGCTTCCCCGGCCTCGCGGTGTTCGTGATGTGTGGAATAGCCGGTGGCGTGCCGGCACCCCATCATCCCGATCGACACGTGCGGCTCGGCGATGTCGTGGTGGCGACCGGGGGCGTGGTCGACTACGACCACGTCCGGACCGTCGATGGGGCCGAAACGGTTCGTCGGCCGGTACAGCGGCCGTCGACGACACTGTTGCGAGCGGACCGGGAGTTGCAGATCAAGGAGTTGACCGGCGAACAGCCACTGCGTGGACTGCTGGACAGGACGGAGATTCGCGGATCGATGTTCAGCCGGCCTGGCCGGAACTCCGGTCGAGGTTCTCCCGACATACCGGTTGGCCCGCACCTGGACACGGCCGATGGAAGGGCGGACGGGTCACCCCGGGTGCACCGTGGCGCAATCGGTAGCGCCGATCGGCTCCTGCGCGACGCGGCTCGCCGGGACGCCTTGGCGCTGAAGCATTCGATCCGGGCGGTCGAGATGGAGGGCTCGGGAATCGCGGTCGCTGCCGACCTGAACGAGCGGCAGTGGTTCATGGTCCGTGGCGTGGCTGACCACTGTGACGATAGGACGAAGACCGACGCCTGGCATCCGTACGCGGCACTTGTTGCCGCAGCGTACGTCCGGGCACTGCTTTCCGAGGCGTCGCCGTTCGGCGCGAAGCGCCATCATCGGGGCGGCTGGACGCCGACCGAACTCCAGCTGGTCGTCGACGCCCTGTTGGAGATTCCTGCCATCCGTGACGACTACCAGCGACGAGCCATCATCGCCCTTCTGCCGGCGCACATTCGGAACGCCGTGCCGGACAGTGTGCGCGGCCGACTGCACGTGATCGGGATCGTGCAAACCTGTGAGTACTTCCCGGACGGTCGGAGCGCACTGCTCGACGCGCTCCGGCTGACCCTCGGGCCGGACGATCCGGAGTTCCAGCGGGTCGGCGCGGTCGTGTTGCGTCACTGGTCAGGCCGTTAGCGTCGCAGTAGCATGTTCCAACCATGCGGTCAGATCGATCGGATCCGGTGCGGCTCCTGCTTCGACGGCCTCGAGGTACACGGCGCGGACGAGTTCCGGATGGCGTAGCAGGACGGAGCCGGGGTCGACGCCGAGGTCGGTGAGGCCGAGCCCGGCCCAGGCCCGCAGGTCGTCGGCGTCCGCCGCGATCCGGGTCCGGTAGCCGTCTCGGGCGCGGGCGTCGTCGCCCTGCAGGAGCACGACATCTGCCTCGGACAGCCCAGAGGCACGGAGTCGGGGACCGAGCGCGAGCGAATCACCTGCGACGTACCGCCGGGCCAGCGCAAGCAATCCCTGCGACCAGCGGGCCTGTTGGTGCGGGATGAGATCTGGCCGGTAGGAGTCGAGACGGATGCCGCGATCATCCGACCACGCCCGCGCCAGCCGTCGGACGTCATCACGTGACGGATGCAGATGACGAATCCGCCACCCTGTGCGGTGATCGGCGGCGACGAGCTCGGCAGCCCGCACGGCTCGTGCGGGCAGTGGTTCGCCCAGCCAGGGCTCGATCCGGTTGATCAGACCGAGGAGGAGCCGCTCTCCCCAGGGCGTCAGGCCGCCGCACTGCCGGGCGCCGACCAGCGCCTCGCGTACCTGCGCACGTGCGTAGGCATACTCCAGGTCGGCGATCTGTCGCTCCGTACCGAAACAGTTCAGCCGTCGGGCGCGCCAGAACCTCGTGATGCCGACAAACGCGTAGACACCCTGTAGCAGGCCGCTCAGCGGCCGTGGGTCGTCGCGCCAGGGCGCGTAACATGTCTGGTCGTCCGGCTCGTGGCTGAGGGCGAGCAGATGCATGAGGCCGCCGAGTTTGATGTGCTGGAACTCGTGGACCAGCGAGACGGCGAGGGCCAACTCGTCCGGTGGTGTCGATACCAGGACGAGGCCAAACGCTTCACCGGTCGACGCACTACGCGTCTCGGCGTTGTCGTCTCCGGGCAGCGGCACGACGGAGACCAGACCGGCGGCGATCGCTTCAGCGTCTTCCCCGTGCTGGGTGCAGAGGATCCGCCAGGCACCGGCCAGGAGGTCCGACCAACGCGCGACGGCCGTAGCATCGAGCCGATCCGGGGCGACCGGGTCGGCGAGTTCGCGGTACGGGTCGATGTCGTCGAGCACGATGCGCAGTCCGGGATCGGAACCTATCGTCAGCTGCCGCAGGTTCCACCACCCAGGGATGGCCTCCTCGATCGCGGCGACCGGGACGGTCGGCCCCTCGCCGCGGGCACCGATCCGGATGGTGCCGTCGGCGCATTCCGCCACCACCTGGCCCCAACCGGTCCGCTCGGAGAGTACTGCCATCCCGAGCGAGGGCAGCATCACGCGACCGGTGCGCACGGGAAGCCGGGTACGCCAGTGCAGGCCGGCTCGGGCGGCGGCCACCAGCGCCACCGAGTGCAGCGCGCCGAAGTCGATCCAGATCGGTGCATGCGTGTGTGCGCCGCCGCGACGGCGGCGCAGCGCGTACGCGGCCCAGTTGCCGATCTGCGGCTGCAGTAGCAACTCGGTGAACTCGGCCGGCGCCGCCTGCTCGGCACGGACCAGTGCCTCCAGGGCGGTGTCGGCTGTCGGTAAGGGACCCAGCAGCCGCGGCTCGGCGCGGGCCGCCTCGACGACCGCGTGCAACAGGAGAAGCCGTCGGCTGCGCTGGGTCTGCCACAGTTGCCGGACCAGGTCGGGTCCGCCGCCGCCGGCGCAGAGCGCGTCGAGATGTCTGCGGGACAGGCGATGGTGCGGGAGGCTCGGTTGCGGCTCGACAGGATCCACCACTGACTCGCTCCTCGCCTCGTCCTGCGTGGACAGCGCTGTCACGTCCATGGTCCGTGCAGGAGACTTTACCGCCGTCACCCAGTGGGGCGATACATCGAGCGTCGACGATCAGATAACGGCTCGGTGGCACTTCGGCGACATTCCCCCGAAGCGAGTGTGGGGTGTTCCGGAGGCGGTTGCCTCCGGAACACCCCACACCGCTCGGGCTACGGGTTGACGGTGATGGTGAAGGTGGACGTGGTGTTGCGGATGTTCTGGTAGTTGTTGCTCATCCGAAGGTTGTTGAAGGTCGCCGACCCGCGTGCCGGGCCCTGACCCGCCTCCGGCATCTCGTTGGCCCAGATGCCGAAGCCGGACTTGGCGTCGTACGCGTCGCCGCTGCGCTGCGCACCGCTGATCGAGACGTTGGTGAATATCGTGTCGGTGACCGGGAACTGCGGCTGACCGCCCACATAGTTGGTCTGGAACATGATGCCGTGATAGGTCGGGTCCACGATGTCGACGTCACTGACCCGGATCCCGCGCATCTCCTTCGACGCGGAGAAGACCCATATCCCGGGGAAGGTCTGCGCGCCCCAGAAGTGGCCGCCGGACCGGACGATCGAGGCGTTCTCCACCCGGGTCAGCCCCGGCCCGAACCCGACGAACGGATAGCCGAAGTCGAGTGAGCTGATGGTGATCCCGGAGTAGACGAGCTGGTCGGCGATGTACATGTTGCGGAAGACGTTGTCCTGCCCGCCGTAGACGGCCACGCCCGCGGCCCGCCAGGTCAGCGTCGCCGTCAGGTTCTCGAAGACGTTGCCGGTGTTGGCCCCGCCACCCGAGTCGGTCGCCGAGAAGAGCGCGAAGGCGTCGTCGCCGTTGCCGCGTCCCTCGACGTTGCTGACCAGGTTGTTGGTGCTGCCGTTGGTCATGTTGACCGCGTCGGCGAAGGTGTTCCGGATCCGCGAGTTCTTGATCGTGATGTTGCTGACGTGTACGCCCCAGAACATGCAGACGGTGTGCTCGACCCAGACGTTGTCGAAGGTCAGGTTGGAGACGTTCATCAGCTCGCCCCAGACCTTGCCGGGACCGTCGATCCGCTCGACGTAGTTGCCGAAGAAGGCGAGGTGCTCGAAGGTCGAGCCGTTCGCCGAACTCTCCACCTGGAAGCCGGCGTTGGTGTTCGAGCCGGTCTGCGGGGTCTGGAAGCGGGTGTACCACATGCCCGCGCCGACCACCCGGACGGCCTTGCCGTAGACGTTGAACTTGTTGGACGTGCTGTAGGTGCCGGGCGGCAGGTAGACGCCGATCAGGTTGCCGGTGGTGTCCATCCGGACCCGGTCCAGCGCGTTCTGGACGTCCTGGTGACTGGTGCCGGCCGGCGTGGTGTAACGGGCCGGGTCCGGGTTCGCCCTCGGCGAGACCTGTTCGAGGTTTATGAAGTCGATCGCGTACGTGGTGTTGTTGGCCGGGTCCTTCTGCAGCCGGATCCGGCTGCCGGCCGGGATCGACGAGTTGAGCATCACGTTCGCCTCGTCGTAGATGTGCCGGGGGCCTCCCGAGCCGGGCGAGTTGTTCGGGCTCGCCTCGGCGCCGTAGAGCCAGGCGTACCGACTGGTCAGGTCGATCGCCTTGTGGAAGCTGCCGTTGACGTAGATGTTCAACGACGAGTTCATTCCGCCGCCGCCGGGGGCGTCCGGCATCGAGAAGCGGGTCACCAGGGTGTTGGTCGGGGCCCGGGTGGTCCACTCGACGTAGGCGCCGTTGCTGTTCAGCGTGACCGCGCGCCGGCCGGACGCCTCACCGGCGAGGTCACCGACGGTCCGGTTCGGCCCGACGATGGCCGCGCCGCCGCCGAGTACGCCGTCCTCGGCCTCGTACATCTCGTACGGCATGTTGGCGCCGCGCCCGACGAAGAACGGGGTGTCACTGGTGTTGTTCTCGTGCTTCACCGGCAGCTCGTTGCCGTCGGCGGCGAGCACGGTCCGGACGGTGTAGCGGCCGTTCGCCGCCGTCCAGGTGCCGAGGTTCACCGGTGCGGTGCCGGCCCCGGCCGCGATGGTGCCGGAGTAGGAGCCGGTCAGGGTACGCACCGCCGTGCCGCTGGCGTTCAGCACGGTCAGCGTGATCCCGTGCGCCCCACCGGCCGAGGCCGTGGTGCCCTGGTTGCGGATGGTGACGGAGAAGGTGACGGTCTGGCCGTTCGCCGGGGTGCTCGGCGACCAGCTCGGCGTCGCCACCAGATCCGAGCTGGCCACCGGGGAGACGGTCAGCGCGGAGGGGTTGGTGAAGCTGTTGTTGGTCTCGCTCTGCTCGACCACCGTGTTCGACTCGTCGACCCTGGCGGTCAACTGGTACGTGCCGGCGTTGCGGGGCCCGGCGTTCGCGGTGACCGTGCTGCTGGCCCCGGCGGCGAGTCCACCGACGGCGGCGGTGCCGACGAGCGTCGTACCCAGGTAGAAGTTGACGTTCGTGGCGCCGGACGCGGCGGTGCCGGCGTTGCGGACCGTGGCCGAGACGGTGATCGCGGTGGTCTCGACCGGGTTGGTCGGGCTCCAGGTGGCGGCGGTGACGGTCAGGTCCGGGTTCGGTGCCGGCACCCCGAAGACCTGGAACTCCGCGACCTGGCCGGCCGGGGCACCGCTGTTCGCGGTGATGGCGAGCCGGACGTCGGCGACGTTCCCGCTGACCGGGATGGTCACGCTGTTGCCGCTGGCCGGGTTGAAGTTGTAGGAGGTCGCCGCAGCGAGGGAGGTGAAGGACGAGCTGCTCTGCTCGCGGCCGAGCACCTGGATGGTCTGGCTGCGCGGGCCCCAGGCCGAATCCGGGTTCAGCCGCACCACCACCGAGCTGACGGTCGCGTTCGCGCCGAGCTGCACGGTGAGCACGCTCGGGTACGCCCCGCCGGCCCCCTCCCAGTACGTCGCCACGTTGTCGTCGTTGGCGTTGGTGGCGACGAAGGTGTGCACTGTCGACGATGCCGTGATCGGCTTGCCGACCGCCAGGTTGGTGCCGGCCGGCGGGTTGCCGGTGCCGGTGCGGGTGACCGTGTTGCTGTTCCCGGACACGTTCCCGGCGGCGTCCCGGGCCCGGACGTAGTAGGAGACCGTCGCGCTGGCCGGCTGGTTGTCGGTGTACGTCAACACGTTGCCGACGTTGGCCCGCAGCGCGCCGTTGGCGTACACGTCGTAACCGACGACCCCGACGTTGTCGCTGGCGGCGTTCCAGGTGAGCCGGATCTGTCCGCTGGCCGGCTGGGTGTAGGCCAGGTTGGTCGGTGCGGTCGGGGCCTGGTTGTCCGGGCCGCCGCTCGGGCCGTGCACCTCCAGCTCGGAGAGCTGCCCGGCCGGCCAGCCGGTGTTCGCGGTGATGTGCAGCCGCAGGTAGCGGGTGGTGGTGGCCGGCAGGTTGACGGTGACGGTGTTGCCGCTGGAGGGGTTGAAGGTGTAGCCGGCGGCGGCGACGAGGGTGCTGAAGCTCGTGCCGTTGCCGCTGTTCTGCACGGAGAGGGTCTGGGTCCGGGTGCCCCAGCCGGTGGGTAGCTTGAGCACGAGCCGGTTCACGGCGACGGCCGAGCCCAGATCGGCCTGAATCCATTGTGGAAATGCGTTGTTGGCGCTCTCCCAGTAGCTGGCCTGGTTGCCGTCGCCCGCGTTTCCGACCGGATACTCGGGATGCGAGCTGCTGGCGGTCAGGCTGGCGGCGACGGCGATCTGGGGCGCGGGCCCGTCGTCCGGACGGGCGGCGGCCGGGGTCGGGAAGAGCGATCCGGCGGCCACGAGCAGCCCGGTGGCGAGCGTCGCCGCGACCGGGCGCGGTAGTGGTGGTAGCTGTCTCATCTGCGGTGTCCTTGGCGCTGGTCGGAACCGACTGGAGGTGCTGCGAGCGGCCGGGCCTGGTCGGCGGCTGACCCGGCTGCCGCCCGCCGCCGAAGGCGAGCGGTGGCGCCGTCCGTCCGCCCGCCCACCGCCGCCACGACCCCGCCGAGGGTCGATCCCCGAGGCAGCCGGGGAAGGAGCACAGAGAACGCCGGTCCAGAAATTCCGGAGACCAGGAAGCTATCCAGCAACCGATCACCCGAAACTTGCGTGCTGTCGTCGTAATGTTGCAGACATGCTATGTCGCCGTCAACACCTACGGCCCGATCAGTCCGGGTCGATGCGGACGGTTCAGCGAGATTTATCTGGACCGATCGTCATTTGCGTAGACCGGCACTCCCGGCGAAGGTTGCCGGCCCTCGCGAGGGCTTCCCTGCCGGTGGTCCGCGCCGACGGAGTGGTAATCAACCACGACCGGGGAGCGCAGATCGGATCAGCCGACCTGGATGCCCTCGGGTGACAGGGGGACGACGTAGGCGTTGACGAAGAAGTGTTCGACCTTGCCCCAGTGCAGGTGTCCGGCCTTCGCTTCGTCGCCTTGGCGACCGAGCACGACGTGGACGTGAACCTCGCCGTCCCGCACCTCGCCGGTCCCGGTCAACTCCATCGGCTCGCTGTACTCCGTGACGATGTCCTTCGAGTGGTCGTCGGTCGCCATCGTTGAGATCGCGCAACCCTCGACGGCTCCGATCAGCGACACGATGCCGCCGTTGGCCACGCCGCGTGCCCGAAGCTCGGCCGTCAGCGTTGCCATGACTTCCTGTCCGGGCTGGACGGAAACGAGGATCATCGGTGCCTCTCTGCTGTCGTTGTGATCGGGTCGGCACCGGCCAGGAGCGCGGCCATGGCGCGTAGGTTTTCGGGTGCGGTCTCGACCCCCAGGGCGTCGGCTACGGCCGCCCTCACCGGCTCACGGCCCGATGCGCCGGCGCGGTGTAGGAGGATCGCGCTACACCACCTCGCCGCCGCGTCGTGAGGGTTACGCAGCTCTTCGGCGAGCTTCGATGTTGCGTCCGGCCCGGGAACGGCCGCGCCCTGGGCGAGTTGCGTGGCGAGTGCCCATGGTAGGCCGAGGACCCGGCTGGCGACCGCGGTCAGGTACAGCACCCGCATCGCTTCGTCCCCGCGAAGCGCTGCGATCACCCGGTCGACTGTCCCGGGTGCGTCGACCTTCGCCAGGATGCCAGCCGCGTTCACTCGGAGTACCTCGGTTGAGTCCTTCGTCATCTAGCGGTCGAGGGTCGCTTCGCTGGCCGCGTCCTCCTGAACAAACTCCCGGATCACAAGGTCGGTCGCATGGCTCGTCTGCACCGTCTCGAGTCGTCTGCTCGTGCCCGATGCGATTCCGTCGAACACGCGACACGCCAAGTGGAAATCGAGCAGGCCAGGATGCGAGAAGCGTACGTTTCCAGTAACGGTTTGGATCAGTTGTCGGCGCTGGACGAGTTGGACCAGGGCAGGCCGTAGGTCGGCCGGTATCTGGCTCTCGTGCAGTTCGCCGCCCTCGCGCCACATCTCCCAGGCGATCCACCGAGCACACTCATCCGGATCGGCGGCAGATGGCGTGCCTGCGGCGACGCTTGCGGCGGTGGCGCCGACGAGCGCCAGAAAATTCGATCGTCTCACGTCGTCCACGGTAGGCGACGGAACCCCGCCGAGGGCTCCCCGTATCGCCCGCTGGTACAGGTCCACGGTGGCCGGGGTGACCGGCCGTTCCCCGGATTCGATACGTGAAAGATGGCTTGCGGACAGCCCGCCGAGCCGCGCGACCTCGGCGAGTGTGAGATTTGCGGCCCGTCTCGCCTGGCGCAGTTGTGCCCCGGTCTTCATCCTTACTCCGGTTGCCGCACGTTTGTTGCCGCATGGGTTCGACTCCCGAGCGTATGCGATTCGCCTCCAGGCTGGAACGCAAGCGTCCGGTCGATATCGCTGAGCTGCTCGCCTCTACTCGGCCGGCGCCCAACCGGGCGGTGCATAGGCGTAGTCAGGGTCGGGATGAGAGGAGAGACGCGGATGAGCACCGATGGACACCACGAATCGGAGCCGGCGGGTGCACAGGCGGGGCAGCTCGACAGTCTCCGGAACGGACACCCGGTCCCCGGGCGACACCAGGAGGCGCGGCGGGCATCGGCGGCGGCACGGCGTCCCCCGTTGCCCGCGACCGACCGGTGCGGCTGGCCGCATCTGCCGCGGCGGCCGATCTGGCTCTGCCGGATCTGCGCCACCGACTGGCCGTGCCTGACGGCCCGCACCCTGCTGCCGCTGGATTACGTCGCGGACCCGGTCGGGTTGGCGGTCTACCTCGCCGGGCTGATGCAGGAGGCAATGGCCGACCTGCACCGGCTCCACCCGCATCCCGGTCCCGATCCGAAGGCGATGCATCAGCGGTTCCTGGGCTGGGCGGCACCCCGGCTGCGAATCGCCCGGGACCGCCTCCGGCTAGGCTCCGAGGAGACGGGAGAGGAGCCGATGACGGCGGAGACGACGATCGCGGATTTCTGGTTCGACCCCTCCTGCCCGTACACCTGGACCACCTCGCGCTGGCTGCTGGAGGTGGCGAAGGTCCGGCCGGTCGAGCCGCGCTGGCACCTGATGAGCCTGTCGGTGCTCAACGAGGGGCGGGACGACGATCCGGAGGGTGACCCCGAGGGCTACCTCTGGGTGCCGGTGCGGATCTGCGCGGCGGTGCGCCAGCAGCACGGCCCGGAGGCGATGGCCCGGCTCTACACGGCGATGTGGACCACCGCCAGGGGCGACGGCGACTGGCTGGGCGACCTGCACGCCGCGCTGGCCGCCGCCGACCTGCCGGCCGAACTGGTCGAGGCCGGCAGCTCCTCGGCGTACGACGACGTGGTGCGCGCCTCGCACGCCGAGGCGATCGGGCTGGTCGGAGAGCATGTCGGCACCCCGATCATCGCGGCGACCGGCGTCGACGGCGCCCGGGTCGCCTTCTTCGGTCCGGTGATTTCCCGCATTCCCACCGGTGAGCCGGCCGGCCGGCTCTGGGACGGCACGCTCCTGGTTGCCGGAATCCCCGGCTTCCACGAGTTGAAGGGTCGCCCGCACGCCGACCCGCAGCTCGATCCAGGACGCGTACGAGAGTAGATCTAGACGAGTTCTTGTCGCTCCGACAGCAACAAATCGTCAAGATCGCAGGCTGCGGGCGTGCGCCTCGCTCGTTCGATCATCGTGGCGGTTCGATGGGACGGATCGCCCGAACGGCGGCGCTGGTCGACCCCTCCGCCCTGGTGATGGGCGCCACCGCCGAGCGCTGGCCACCGCAGTGCTGCTGGGACTCACCGTGGCGCGTCGGCCGCCCGCGCCGACTACACCCATGGGCAACGCGCAGAAGCGCGGCTGGATCCTGTCGAGTGCGATGTGTCCGCAATGACCGGCCGACGGCGACGTATCGCCACGACAGCAATCGCCTTCGCGGCCCTCGTGGCCGCGCTCGCCCCCCGGCGGGTTCGGCGGGCGCCTGGAGTTACGGGTCAACCGGGTGCGGACCGCGGCCGAGGACAGCCACGCGCAGACCGGGATGGGGCCCGGCCGGGTGCTGCTCAGCTACAAGGCCAACGGCCCGATGGTCGGCTACCTCTTCAGCCGGGACGTCGTCTTTGCCGACGGCACCGTGAAGACCAGCTTCGACCACATGGACATCCGGCGGTACGGCCGTCTCAGCCCGGCCAGCGCCACTCGGCGATCATAGGGTGGTCCTCGCCGTACCGCCGGGTGTGGTCGCGGCATTCCTCCCGGGCGTCGGTCATCGCCTGCCGCAGGTGCGCCGCCCGGACGGCCAGCCCCGGCACCCGGTCGATCACGTCCATGACCAGGTGGAACCGGTCGAGGTCGTTGAGCATGACCATGTCGAACGGCGTGGTGGTGGTGCCCTCCTCCTGATAACCCCGGACGTGCAGGTCGGCGTGGTTGGCGCGGCGGTAGGTGAGCCGGTGGATCAGCGACGGATAGCCGTGGTACGCGAAGATCACCGGCCGGTCCCGGGTGAAGACGGTGTCGAACTCGTGGTCGGTCAGGCCGTGCGGATGGACGCTCGCGGGTTGCAGCCGCATCAGGTCGACGACGTTCACCACCCGGACCCTGAGTTCGGGCAGGTGCCGGCGGAGCAGGTCGGCGGCGGCGAGCGTCTCCAGCGTCGGCACGTCGCCGGCACAGCCGAGCACCACGTCGGGTTCGGTGCCGTCGTCCGTGCTGGCCCAGTCCCAGATTCCCAGGCCGCGCCGGCAGTGCAGGTCGGCCTGGTCGATCGAGAGCCAGTTGGGGGCGGGCTGCTTTCCGGCGACGACGACGTTTATGTAGTGCCGGCTGCGCAGGCAGTGGTCCATGGTGCAGAGCAGGGTGTTGCCGTCCGGCGGCAGGTAGACCCGGACGATCTCCGCCTTCTTGTTGGCGACGTGGTCGATGAAGCCCGGATCCTGGTGGGAGAAGCCGTTGTGGTCCTGCCGCCAGACGTGGCTGGAGAGGAGGTAGTTGAGCGAGGCGACCGGGCGGCGCCACGGGATGCCCCGGGTCACCTTCAACCACTTGGCGTGCTGGTTGACCATCGAGTCGACGATGTGGATGAACGCCTCGTAGCTGGTGAAGACGCCGTGCCGGCCGGTCAGCAGGTAGCCCTCCAACCAGCCCTGACAGAGGTGTTCGGAGAGCACCTCCATGACCCGGCCGCCGGGGGAGAGGTGTTCGTCGCCGGGCTCGGTCCGGCCGAGGAAGGTCCGGTCGGTGACCTCGAAGACCGCCGACAGCCCGTTCGAGTCCACCTCGTCCGGGCCGAAGAGCCGGAACCGGTCCGGGTTAGCCGCGATCACGTCCCGGAGCCAACCGCCCAGAATCCTGGTCGCCCCGCCCTGCGGGCTGCCGGGCCGCTCCACCGGCACGGCGTGGTCGCGGAAGTCCGGCAGGACCAGGTCGCGGAGCATGACGCCGCCGTTGGTGTGCGGGTTGGCACTCATCCGCCGGTCGCCGCGCGGTGCCAGCTCGGCCAGGGCCGCGACCGGCGCGCCGGTCGCGTCGAAGAGCTCCTCCGGCCGGTACGACCGCAGCCAGCGCTCCAACTGGGCCAGGTGAGCGGGATCGGAGCGTACCTCCTCCAGCGGCACCTGGTGCGCCCGGAACGTCCCGGCGACCCGTTCGCCCTCGACCTCGTCCGGCCCGGTCCAGCCCTTCGGGGTGCGCAGCACCAGCACCGGCCAGCGCGGCCGCTCGACCGGTGCGCCGCGCCGGGCCCGGCGCTGGATCTCGGTGATCTCGTCGAGTGCCCGGTCCAGGGTGGCCGCCAGGTCCCGGTGCACCCGGGCCGGCTCCTCCCCGGCGACCAGGTACGGCTGGTAGCCGTGACCGCGCAGCATGGCAAGGAGGTCGTCCTGTGGCATCCGGGCCAGCACGGTCGGGTTGGCGATCTTGTAGCCGTTGAGGTGCAGGATCGGCAGCACCGCACCGTCCCGGGACGGATCGAGGAAGGCGTTGGAGAGCCAGCTTGCGGCCAGCGGGCCGGTCTCCGCCTCGCCGTCGCCGATCACGCAGGCCACCAGCAGGTCAGGATTGTCGAACGCGGCGCCGTAGGCGTGCGCGAGCGCGTAGCCCAGCTCACCGCCCTCGTGGATCGAGCCCGGCACCTCCGCCGCGACGTGACTCGGCATCCCTCCGGGGAAGGAGAACTGCCGGAACAGCCGGGCCATCCCGGCCTCGTCCCGCCCCACCGACGGATAGACCTCGGTGAAGGTCCCCTCCAGCCAGGTGTTCGCGATGATGGCCGGGGCGCCGTGTCCCGGACCGGTCACCAGCATCGCGTCGAGGTCGCGGGCCACGATCAGCCGGTTCAGGTGTACGTAGACCAGGTTCAGCCCCGGGTCCGTGCCCCAGTGCCCGAGCAGCCGGGGCTTGACGTGCTCTGGCGCCAGCGGCTCGCGCAGCAGCGGGTTGGCCAGCAGATAGATCTGTCCGGCGCTCAGATAGTTGGCCGCGCGCCAGTACGCGTCGATCCGGCCCAGGTTCTCGTCGGTCAGTATGGTTCACTCCTGCACGTAGAGGCCGTGCGCGCCGCGTACCACGATCACCGGGGTCGGCGCGTGGTAGAGCATCGCCTGGCTCACCGCGCCGAGCATGCCGCGCCAGGGCTCGTCGCCGCGGGCGCTGACCACCACGAGTTCGGCCCGGCGCGTCTCCTGCACCAGCGCGGACTCGGGGTCGCCGAGCCGCACCTGCTGGTCGACCCGGACGGAGGGATACTTCCGCTGCCACGGCGCCACCGCCTCGGCGAGCTGCTCGACGATCTCGGGTGGCGGGCCGCCGGTCGCGCCGTCCGGGTCACAGACCTGCACCACGACCAGGTCGGTCCGGTGCCGGGCGGCGGTGTCGAAGGCGTAGTCGAGGGCGCCGAGCGAGCTGGCCGAGCCGTCCACGCCGACCAGTACCGGCCCGCTGGAGGGGGGCGTCTCCCGGGCCACCAGCACGCTGCACCCGGCGCGGGCGGCGAGTTGCACCGAGGTGGCGTCGGAGTCGGCCGGTACGTCGGGATCCAGGGCCAGTCCGCCGTCACCGATCACCAGCAGCGCGGCCGAACCCGACTCGCGGAGCAGAGTGGTGATCACCGGCCCCTCGATGAGTGCGGTGGTGACCTCGATCTCCGGCTGGACACGCCTGGCGGTGCCGAGGGCCCGCTCCAGCAACTCCTCGGCGGGCCGGCGCGGCTCCTCCGGCATCGGTTCCGACGGGTTCGCCGCCCAGTTGAACGCGTGCACGATGCGCAGCGCGCGGGAGTGCAGGGCCGCTTCCCGGGCCGCCAGTCGTACGGCGCTCAGGCTGAGCCGGGAGTCGTCGACCCCGACCACGACCAGGGCGTCCGACGGGGCGTTCACCGCCGCCCCGCGGTCACCTCGGCCACCGGCCCGGCACCGGCCGGGTCGCGTATCGTCCGCACCTGTCGAGGGTAACCGGGCATCGCGGTGCAGGGGACCGGAACGGGGTAGCCCGGTACGGCGTACTGCGGCCGCACAGTGGATGGTCGGTCAGCGCCCGACCCGGAGTACGGCGATCGTGGCGTTGTCCCGGCCGCCCGCGACGAGCGTGTCGGCGAGGATCCCCCGGACCATCTCGGCGAGCCCGGCGCCCGTGCCGAGGCGGCTGGCCAGCCGCTGGTAGTCGAGCTGCTCGGCGACCCCGTCGGTGCAGAGACAGTAGACGTCGCCGGGGCGGAGCGTGACGTGCAGCAGGTCCGGCTCGGGCATGCTCGGGTGACCCACGTAGCGGGTGAGCTGGTAGCGCGCGGCGGCTGCCTCCGGGGAGTCCGCCGGATACCAGCCGTAGACGGCGCCGAGCCAGGCGGCGGTGTGGTCGACGGTGAGCAGTTCGAGCAGGCCGTCCCGGAGCCGGTAGGCGCGCGAGTCGCCGATCTGCACGATCCAGGCGGGAAGCGGGCCGGAGGGCTCGCCCGACCGGACCCGATCGTCGCTGCCCGGTGCCGACCGGGCGATCGGTGCGCCGTGCCGAGATCCCGTTTCCGCGAAGGGTGTGGTGGCGACCAGACCGGTGAAGGTGCAGCCGGTCAGCTCGGGCAGGTCGGCGGCTGCCGTTCGGACCGCGAGCTGTGCCTCGGCCATGGCCGCGCGAAGCTGCTCGGGCCCGATGTCGGGCGCTGCGGTCCGCACCCCGGCGACCATCGTCTCCATCGCGGTGCCGCCGGCGATGCTGCTGCCCCGCCCTTCGCCCATTCCGTCGGCCACCGCGACGAAGGGCAGCACCGGATCGAGGTGCAGCACGTCGAAGTTGGCCGAGTAGCGCTTCCCCACCCGGCTGCCGCCGGCGGCTTCGAGGCGATGGCCGGCGAGCGGATAACTACGGGCGACGTCGCCCTCGGCGGGCATCCGGTCCGGACCCGTCACAGGGCTACGGTGCATGGCGGCGACGTTAGCAGGGTTTGGTTACCGGCCTGGGCGGTATATACGAATCACCACGAACCGGCGTTCTCATCCCGATTCCGGGGTGCGGAGCGGATCGCCCGGCCAGCCGCACAGTCAGCGCAGGTCGCGGAAGAACGCGGCGAGATCGGTGGCGAGCAGGTCCGGTGCCTCGTGTGCCGCGAAGTGGCCGCCGCGCGGCATGGCGGTGTAGCGGGTGAGCCGGTAGGTGCGCTCCACCCAACTGCGTGGCGGGCGCGTCAGGTCGTACGGGAACACGGCGATGCCGGTCGGCACCTCCACCCGCCGCCAGGAGTCCCGGCCGAAGCGATGGTATTCGGCGTAGGGTCGGAACGACGTGGCGATCGTGTTGGTGAACCAGTAGACACTCGCCTGGGTGAGGATCTCGTCGTCGGTGAACGCGGCCGACAGGTCGCCGCCGCAGTCGCTCCACGCCCGGTACTTCTCGACGATCCAGGCGAGCAGCCCGGCCGGGGAGTCGCTGAGCCCGTGGGCGAGCGTGCGGGGTCTGGTCTGCTGCTGGTGCTCGTAGCCACCCTCCTCGGCGTGCCACAGCGCCATCTGGGCGAGGTGGTCCCGCTCGTCGTCGCCGAGGGGCTCGTCCGGCGCGACCGGCGGGTTCATCGCGGCCAGCAGGTGCAGGCCGGCCACGCTCTCCGGGTGTGCGGCGGCCAGCCGGCTGCTCACTCCGGCGCCGAGGTCACCGCCGTGCGCGCCGTAGCGTTCGTATCCGAGCACGTCGTGCATCAGTGTGTGCCACAGCTCGTGGGTGGGCGGCTCGGCGGGCCATCCCGGCCGCGGCTCGGAGAAGGCGAACCCGGGCAACGACGGGATCACCACGTCGAAGGCGTCGGCCGGGTCGCCGCCGTACCGGCTCGGGTTGGCGAGCCGGTCGCCGAGCCGGGTCAGCTCCAGGAAGGTGCTGGGCCAGCCGTGGGTGAGCACGATCGGCATCGGCCGGCTGCCCTCGCCGTGCAGTCGGACCAGATGTATCCGGGCACCGCCGACCGGCACGGTGAACTGTGGCAGGGCGTTGACGGCTGCCTCCTGGGCGCGCCAGTCGAAGCCGTCGGCCCAGTACCGCACCAGGTGTGCCATGGTTTCCGGCTCGGCGCCGGCCGTCCAGCCGGGCCCGGGGATCGGCGCGGGCCACCGGGTGTCGCGCAGTCGCCGTCGCAGATCTTCCAGCTCCGGCTCGCGAACGTGCAGGGTGAACGGTTCCAGCTCAGTCTCAGACACCAGTGAACGATAACAATGGTGTCGTGGTTGTCAACACCGGCTTGGGGCTATGGTGGTGTCGTGACCGAGCGTTCCCAGATGCCCGACGGCATGCGCCTGATCGAGGAGTTCCTCAACACCGTCGACGAACGGACGTTCCGCCGGCACGGCACCGCACACGCCGGGGGCGACCGCCTCGCCTCACCCGCCGCACTGTCGGAATGGCTGGCCGGGCACGGTCTGTTGCCGGCCGGCACCCGGTTGCGCCAGGCCGACCTGGCCGAGGGCATACGGCTGCGTACCGCGCTGCGGCAGGCCCTGCTCGCGGCGGCGCCGGAACGCGAGACGGTGGCGGTCTTCGTCGATTTCCCGCTGCATCTCGTTCCGGGAGCAGAGGGGGCGCTGCGGCTCGCCGCGACCGGTGCAGCCGGGCTGGCGCCGATCGTCGAGGCCGTTGCCACCGCCGTGGTGAGTGGATCGTGGGCCCGGCTGCGGATCTGCGCCGCGCCCGACTGCCGCTGGGTCTTCTACGACGTCTCCCGCAGCGGCGGCGGGCGCTGGTGCTCGATGGCGGTCTGCGGCAACCGCGCCAAGACCCGCAGCTACCGGCAGCGGCAACGGACGGCCTGACCGGCGGCTCGCCTCCCTGTTGTCAACTGCGGTTGACAAGCGCCGTGCTGTCAACCTAAGTTGACAGCATGAGTCAGGCAACGGATCTGGCGGCGGCGGCCGGCAGCACCGACCCACGGGTCGGGCTGCGCGCGGTGGTGGCCCTGCGCCGGTTGTTGGAGCGCCTGGAGATCGTCCAGGTCGACAACGCCCGGCGGCAGGGCTGGTCATGGCAGGAGATCGCCGACGCACTCGAGGTCAGCAGGCAGGGAGTCCACAAGAAGCACGCCGGCCGGGCGCCGGCGAGTACCCAGGGAGGGCAGTGATGTTCGAGCGGTTCACGGCGCAGGCCCGGGAGGTGGTCCGTGGGGCGGTGGCGGCGCGGGAGCGGTTGGGTCACCGCACGGTCGGCACCGAGCACCTACTGCTGGCCCTGGTCGACGAGAAGACGAGTTCGGTTGCCGGACTGCTGCACGAGGCCGGCGTGCACACCGAGCTGGTGACCGAGGTGATCGACCGGAAGGTCGGGCGCGGCACCGCGGAGTTCGGCGACCGCGACGCGGAGGCGCTCCTGTCGATCGGCATCGATTTGGCGGCGGTTCGCTCCAAGCTCGAGGAGTCGTTCGGCGAGGGGGCGCTGGAGGGGCCGCCGTCGCGGCCGTCCCGGCGCTGGCCGTTCCGCGGCTGGGAACTCTCCAACCGCTTCTCCTCCCGGGCGAGGACGGTGCTGGAGTTGGCCCTGCGCGAGGCGGTCAACCTGCGGCACCGGGAGATCGGCGCCGAGCACATTCTGCTCGGCCTGGTCCGGGAGGGCAACGGGCTGGCCGCGCTGGTGCTGACCGAGGCCGGGGTGGATCTCGCCGAGCTGCGCCGTCGGACCCTGCGCTCCTTCGGCGACAGGGCGGCCTGAGAACCCCGACTGCTCGGGGCCGGATCCCGCCGGTCAGGACTCAGCGGGTCGGTGAGGGCTCAGCGGGTCGGCCGGGCGGCGTCGAGCTGTTCGCGGAGGATGTCGGCGTGCCCGGCGTGCCGGGCGGTCTCCTCGATCATGTGGGCGTAGATCCAGCGCAGCGAGACCCGGCCCAGCCGGGAATGCGGCACCGAGTAGTCGAGGGCCGACCGGGCGGCGACGCGGCGCGACTCCTCACACGCCTCGGCGTACTCGGCGAGCAGCCGCTCGACGGTGTCGTCGGGGCCGAGGGTCCAGCTCGGGTCGCCGCCGTCGACCCAACCGGCGATGTCGGCGGGTTCCCGCGACGCCAGCCGGCGCTGGAACCAGCTCCGCTCCACCGCCGACAGGTGTTTGAGCAGCCCGCCGAGGGTGGTCAGCGACGGCACCAGCCGGCGTCGGGCATCCTCCTCCGACACCCCGGCAATCTTTTCGGCGACCTCTCGCCGCTGGCAGTCGAGGAACGCCTCCCACACCGCCCGCTCGCCGCCGGTGGAGGCCGCTTCCTCTGGTGCCAGCGGCGGATCGACCATGTGACTGTCGGGCCCTTCTCGGTTGCGGGTCGGGGGGTTCACTGTAGTGGCCGGCGTGCTGGGCGGCGCCGGTACGTCGCCGGTGTGCGCGACACGTCACCTCCGTCCGGCTCGCCCCCGGCGGCAAGCTGCTGCACACTGGCGGCCGTGAAGGCGCGAGAGGGACGTACCCAGGGTGCGACGGCCGTGCACCGGACGGGCGGTGCCGGCGGCCCGCGGTCTGCCGTGGTGGTCAACCCGGCCAAGCAGCCCGACCTCGACGGGCTGCGCCGGACCGTCACCGAGGTGCTGGCCGCAGCGGGCTGGCCGGAACCGGACTGGTTCACCACGACGGTGGACGATCCGGGCCAGGGCCAGGCGCGGGCGGCGATCGAGGCCGGCGCCGAGGTGATCTTCGTCTGCGGTGGCGACGGCACCGTGATGTCCTGCGTCGGTGCCCTGGTCGACACCGATGTGGCGATGGCCATCCTCCCCTCGGGCACCGGCAACCTGCTCGCCGCCAACCTGGGACTCTCCGACGACCTGGTCGCCGGTGTCGAGGTCGCCGTGGAACGGGGCCGGCGGCGCATCGATGTCGGTGCCTGTGGCGACCAGTGTTTCGTGGTGATGGCCGGGATGGGCTTCGACGCCCAGATGCTCTCCGACACCTCCGAGACGACGAAGGCCCGGGTCGGCTGGCCGGCGTACGTGATGGGGGCGCTGCGGCACCTGCGGGACCGGCCGATGCGGGTGTCGATCCGGATCGACGACGACCCGCCCCTGCGGCGCCGGGCCCGGACGGTCCTGGTGGCCAACGTCGGGCGCCTGCAGGGTGGCGTACGGCTGCTCGCCGAGGCCGAGCCGGACGACGGCTATCTGGACGTCGCGGTGCTCACGCCACGGACCCTCAACCACTGGCTCTCCCTCGGCTGGGCGGTGCTGCGGCGCCGCCGGCGGGTGCCCAGGATGGAGGTGCTGCGCGGCCGGCGCGTGGTCATCACCAGCAACCAGGCCCAACCGCGGGAACTGGACGGCGACCTCATTCCCCCCGGCCGCTCGCTGAAGGTGTCGGTACGCCCGCAGGCGCTCTGGCTCTGCGTACCGCAACCGGAGACCGAACCGGACCTGTCGGTGGACGCCGACGCGGCAGGGGAGCGGGGCGAGCGCCGGGTCGAGGAAGCACGGTGAGTGCGAGGAGTGAGCCGGGGTTGCGAGCCCCGCAGTCACGAACTGAGGCAGCACGGTGAGTGCGAGGAGTGAGCCGGGGTTGCGAGCCCCGCAGTCACGAACTGAGGCAGCACGGTGAGCAGTACCCGGCTGGTCCCCGAGACGCGGTGCATGGCGGACGAGGAGCTCTCCGCCGACGACGCCTGGCACGCCCTGCGCCGGTACGGCGGCTGGCACCTGGTCCGGGACGCCTTCATCCGGTTCCGGTACGGCGACGCGTTCAGCCACGCCCGGGCGCTCGCCCTGCAGCTCTGCCTGGCCGTGGTGCCGTTCCTGATCGCGCTGGCCGGTCTGATCAGCGACCTCGGGGCGGACGAGGGCGGCCTGGTCGTCGCGGACACGGTGATCGCGCTGACGCCGGGCGCCAGCGACGGGGTGGTCACGGAGTTGCTGGTCGACTCGGAGCAGACCGAGGACGCCGGTGAGCTGGCCTTGGCCCTCGGCCTGCTCACCGGCCTGGTCGCGCTGACGACGACGATGGCCCAGGTGGAACGCGGGGCCAACCGGATCTACGGTGTAGAGCGGGACCGGCCGGCGTTCGCGAAGTACGTCCGCGCCGCCGTGCTGGCGCTCACGGCCGGAGCACCGGCGCTGGCCGGCTTCTTCATCCTGGTCGGCGGCGGCGAGCTGGGCCGCTCGATGGAGCGGCACTACGACTGGTGGGGGCCGCCGGCGCACCTCGCCTGGGACCTGGTCCGGTGGCCGCTGAGCCTCGGGCTGACCGTCTTCGCCGTGGCGGTGCTGTTCCGGCACGCGCCGCGGCGCCGGCAACCGGGCCTGTCCTGGTTGCTGTTCGGAGCGGGATTCAGCATCGCGCTGTGGTGGCTGGCGAGCGTGCTGCTCGCCGGCTACGTCTCCTACAGCGACGCGTTCGGCGCCACCTACGGCGCGCTGACCGGGATGATGGCGCTGCTGCTCTGGGCCAACCTGACCGGGATCGCGCTCTTCGGCGGCCTCGCCTTCGCCGCCCAGTTGGAGGCGCTGCGCCTCGGCGACCACGAACCGGCCGAGCCGGACCGGTGGGATCCCGACCGTGACGAGGCCGGGCCGGAGGGGCGGGATCCCGACCGTGACGAGGCCGGGCCGGAGGGGCGGGATCCCGATCGTGACGAGGCCGGGCCGGACGGGCGGGACCCCGACCGCGTGCCGGGACACGCCGACGTGGCCGACATCGATCCGGCCGGGGAGCTCGGCCGAACCGTGTCCGCGCCCCGGCCCGCGGGTGAGCGGGTGACCGGTGCCGTCGGCGCGGGGGAGCCGCACGACGCCTGACGGGGTGTAGGCCCTCCGCGCGGCGGGTACCGGGCTGGCCAGGACGAAGGGAGTTCTGGCGTGGCCACGGTCAGCGAAGTCTTGCGGCGTCCCATCGGACACTTCGCCGAGCGGAGCCTGGCCGGCTGGGCCCTGGTCACCGGCGCCGGCGTCGGGTTCGGCGTGCTGTTGCTGCTGGTCCGCCTCCGCTGGGAGCCGCTGCACGCCGTCGACCACGAGACGGCGGCCTGGTTCAACCGGGTGGTCTCGGCAAACGGCGACCTGGTCACCGTGCTCCGGGCGGTCAGCTCGCTCGGCGGTCGGCCGATCATGTTCTGGCTGGTCACCATCGCCGTGGTGGGCCTGCTGATCCGCCGACGGGGCCGGCTCGCCGTCTTTCTCATCGTCACCGGCGTCGGCGCCCTGCTGCTCGACCCCTCGCTCAAGGAGCTGGTGGGCCGGCTCCGCCCGATGGTCGACATCCCGGTCGCCTCGGCGCCCGGGAACAGCTTCCCGAGCGGGCACGCGTTGGGGTCGATCGTCGCCTACGGCGCGCTGCTGCTGGTCTTCCTGCCCGCGATGCGGCCCCGCTGGCACCGGCTGGCCATCGCCGTCGTGATCGCGGTCGTCCTGGCGGTCGGGCTGACCCGGATCGCGCTGGGCGTGCACTACGTCTCGGACGTCGTGGCCGGCTGGCTGCTCGGGCTCGCCTGGCTGGGCGTCACCGCGTACGCCTTCCGGTTGTGGCGCCGCGAGCGGGGCCGCCCGCTCCGGCCGCTCGTCGCCGGACTGGAGCCGGAGGCGGGGCGGGAGATCGCACCGGCACCGGCCGAGGAACACGTGCTGCCGCACCCCCGGGCTGCCGTCGCCGAGGTGCTCACCGGCTGGGTACTGGTCTTCGGGGCGCTGTACGCCTTCGGCATGCTGGTCAGCTACTACGTCGATGGCACGTTCGTCGAGACGCTCGACCGGGAGGTGCCGGCGTGGTTCGCCGCGCACCGCACCGACACGCTCAACCAGGTCAGTCATCTCGCCAGCATGGCCGGCAACACCCACGCGATCCTGCTGGTCTCGCTCGTCTTCTGCCCGCTCGCCCTGGCCTTCTGGCGGCGCTGGCGCCCGGTACTCTTCGTCGCGCTGACCATGTTCGGCGAGCTGAGCCTCTTCCTCGCGTCGTCGCACGCGGTGGGCCGGCCCCGCCCCGACGTCCCGCACCTCGACGGCCCGCTGCCGACCTCGTCCTTTCCCTCCGGGCACATCGCGGCGACCATGTGTCTCTGGCTGGCGATCGCCCTGCTGGTGATGCCGCGTACCGACAGCAGGTGGCGCTGGCTGACCGTGGCGCTCGCCGTCGTCATGCCGCTGGTCGTCGCCGCCTCCCGGATCTACCGTGGGATGCACCATCCCAGCGACTTCGTCGGGGCCATGCTGCTCACCGGGCTCTGGATCGGCCTGCTCTGGCTGGTGGTACGCCCCAACGAGGAGTTGACCGAGCACACCGGGGAAACCGCCGCCGCTGACCCCCATCCGCAGGCTCCGGCCGAGCTGTCCGACCTCGACGACGAGCTGGTCCGGTCGGCCCGGCGGGACTGACCCGTCGATGCGGAGCGGGGGACGGTGGTATGCGAGCGATGACGTACAACATCAAGAACGGCGGCTGGGACGGTGCCGATCCAGCCCGACTCGACCGGCTGCTCCGGGTCGTCGCCGAGCAGCGGCCGGACGTGCTGGCGTTACAGGAGCTCCGGGGCTTCCGCAGGGACCGCCGCCGGCTCGACGAGATCGCGCGGCGGCTCGGGATGCGGGCCCATCTGGCCGGGGGGTGGTTCGGGCAGCCGGTGGCGATCCTGGTGCGGCCGCCGGTCGAGGTCGAGGCGGCTGCGCCGGTCCGCCGGCCGTTCCACCACGGGGCGCAGCGGGTCGTGCTCGGGACCGACCGGGGGCCGCTGACCGTGCTCGGCACGCACCTGCATCCGTACTCCGGGCGGCGCCGGCTGCGCGAGGCCGGCTGGCTGGTCGGCGCGGCCGGCCGGGGCGGGCCGGACCGCAGGCCGCTCCCGGACCGGCTGGTGCTGCTGATGGGCGACCTGAACTCGCTCGATCCGGACGGCCGGCACACCGAGCGGATCGCCGGGCTTCCACCGGCGTACCGGGGGAGGCACCTGCTGCCGGACGGCAGGACGGTGGACACCCGGGTGATCGCCGCGCTGCACCGGGCGGGATTCGTGGACCTGTTTTGGCCGGTACGCGAGGGCGGTTCGGGAGCCGAGGAGAGGGCGGCGGGACAGCCGGGGCACGAGCCGCCGAAGACCGTGCCGACCAGCGGCGGCGGTGGGGTGGAGTTCACCGACATGCGGCTCGACTATCTCTTCGGCACACCGCCGCTGGCCCGGCTGGCGGACGAGCCGCGGGTGGTCACCGGAGGGTCGGCAGAGACGGCGTCGGACCACTATCCGCTGGTCGTCGACTTCGACATGCGGCTGCGCTGACCGGCTGGCTCAGGTGCCGAGCCCGACGTCGCGGGCGAGCAGGGCCGCCTGCACCCGGTCCGCGACGCCGAGCTTCGCGAAGATCGCGGAGAGTTGGTTGCGTACGGTCTTCTCGCTGAGCCCGAAGTGCCGGGCGATCTTCGCGTTGGTGTCGCCGAAGGCGAGCCGGCCGAGGATGTCCCGCTCTCTGGAGGTGAGCTGGTTGAACGGTGCGGGCAGCTCGGCCGGTCCGCGGTTGAGCGCGGTGAGCACCGACGGCCCGATCCCCGGCCCGAGCACCACACCACCCTGCGCGACGGTACGCAGCGCGTCGATGACGGCGTCCGGGTCGGTGTCCTTCAACACGTAGCCGCGGGCTCCGGCGCGAAGTGCCCGAGCCACGATCTCCTCGTCGTTCGCCATCGTCAGCATCAGCACCTTGGTCTCCGGGCGCGAGTGGATGATGCGCGCGGTGGCGTCGACGCCGTCACCGTCTGGCAGCGTCACGTCCATCGCGATCACCTCGATCCGCTCGCCTACCGCGGCGCTGACCGCCTCGGCGCAGGTGGCGGCCTCGAAGACCTCACTCACCCAGGGCTCGCCCTCCAGCATGGTGCGCAGCCCACGACGCACCACCGGGTGGTCGTCGACGATAAGGATCCGTCCACCGTGCACCATGCTCGTCGCCGCCTCTGCACGCACGCCGCGTTCTCCGGCGATGGCAGCGGCTCCCGGCAGAGAGCTGGAACCGCGCGACCGCCCGTCCATCGCGGGTTCAGCGTAGCGGGCTAGCCGACCCGGTCCGCGCCGCTGTCCGGTGTCTGGCGGTCGGCGGTCGGCGAGGCGCTGCCGGCGGCCTGTGTCACCCCGCTGCGCGGCTCCGTCACCCCGCCACGTGGCTGTGTCATCCCGCTGCGTGGCTGTGTCACCCCGCTGCGCGGCTGTGTCACCCCGCCATGCGGCTCTGGCAGCCCGCCATGCGGCTCTGGCAGTCCCGACTCCGGGTCGGCCTCGGCGGATCGGTGGGTTACCGCCCAGCGGCCGTCCGGGCCGCCGGAGTCGGAATCGGTCCCCGTGTCGCTGCCCGTGCGGTCGGCGGCGGGACGTTCCGTGCCGGGTGGATCGGTGGCCGCCCGGTCGAGAGTAGCCGGACGGTCGTGCGGTGGGGTGCCGGTCGCCGGGTCGGGCGTGGTTGGCTGAAACGGCAGGCGCACCCGGATGGACGTACCGTGCGGATCCGTCGGGGTGATGTCGAATTCCCCGCCGAGCTCGGTGGCGCGCTCCCGCATCGAATCGAGGCCGACGCCGCCCGGCCGACGCGGGCCCAGCCCCACGCCGTCGTCGATGATCTCCACCGTCATCGCCCGGTCCCGGCGTACGTTGACCTGGCAGGTGCTGGCCTGCGAGTGCCGCGTCACGTTGTTCAGCGCCTCCGCGACGATCCGGTACGCGGCCACCTCGATCGCCGCCGGCAGCCCCTGGAGGTTGCCGTCCACCTGCAACCGGACCGACAGGTTCTGGCTGTCGAACCTGGCGCACTCGTTGCGTAGCGCCGCGGCGAGTCCCCGGTCGAGCGCCGGCGGTCGGAGCTGGTCGACGAGCTGGCGTACCTCGGCGGTGCAGGTCTGCAGGTCCGCGGCGAGCGCGTCGAGGATCCCGAGGGTCCGGGGCTGCCCGGCGACCAGCTTGTGCGCCGCCCGGACCTGCATGGCCATGCCGGCCAGGGTCGGGCCGAGACCGTCGTGCAGGTCGCGGCGGAGCCGCCGGCGCTCCTCCTCACGGGCGGTGATCAGCCGCTCCCGGGACTCCTGAAGGTCGTGGATGAGCCGCACGGCGTCGGCCGCCACCGCCGCGTGCAGCGCCAGGTCGTTGAGCAGACGCCGCTCGACCGGGGTGAACCGGCTCGTCACGCTCCGGTTCGCCACCAGCAGCCGGCCGACCCGTTCCCCCCGGGTGACCATGTCGAACGCCTCGACCGGGGTGCTCGCGGTGCCGTGCGCGGCGAGGACCCGGGGCCCCTCCCGCCCCTCGACCTCGACCGCCACGTGCGGCACCCGCAGCGACCGGGCGATGGTGCCGGTCAGCAGCGGCAGCACCGCGCCCGGCTCGACCGTGCGGCCGAGCAGGTCGCCGAGGCGCGCGATCACCTGGTACGGGTCGTCCCGGTCGCCGTAGAGCAGCCGGTTGACCCCCCGCTGCACGCGGCCCCGGGCCGGTTCGAAGGCGACCGCGATCAGCCCGGTCGCCACCAGCGAGGCGTTCGAGGTGCTGCCCGACATCACCAGGTCACGCAGCACAGCGATGAGCCCGACGAAGGCGGCGATCACCAGCAGGCTCATCACCAGCCAGACGATGGTGCGGTTGATGACCTGGTCCAGCCCGTAGAGCCGGTAACGCAGCACCGCGACGGCCATCCCGATCGGCAGCGCCACCACCATGATCAACCAGGCTCCCGGGAGGTTGATAGCCTCCAGCACGAGCCCGAGCAGCAGCAGGATCGCCGCCGCCAGCAGGCAGGCCAACTGAGCCCGGACCTCACCGTCGGCGCGGCGCCAGCGCAGCACCAGCGAGACGAGCACCGCGATCAGCCCGAGCACCGTCACGCCGATGGCGAGTAGCGCGACCAGGACCAGCGTCCGGGCCGTCTGCGTCGGGGCCGGTTCAGGGTCGCTGACCAGGCTGTAGGGATCGTCCAGGGCGGCGATCGCAAAAGCGAGGGCGGCGATGGTCGCCGAGGCCACGATCACCACGGCGACCGGCCGCCACCGCGGTGACGGAAGTCGCCCGTCCGGGAAGAACAGCAGGGCAAGGATAATCAGCCCGTACGGTGGCCACCAGGTCCACTGGCTCAGCCAGGCCAGCGGCAGCCATGCTCCCCAACTTTCCGTGAGCACGGCCACGCTCGCCGCCCCCCCGGCGGCGAGCATGAGCCGGCCCACGAGATGGCCGGGTGTTCCGACCAGCACCAGCGCGCCCATCGTGGTGAACGTGAGCGCGATCACCGCGGTCTCTCCGGTCTGTTCGACCCACAGCCCGCGGGAACTGATCAGTTGCCCGGTCACCACGAGCGCGACGACGATCGCTGCCCCGACGAGTGCGCCGATCCGGCGTACGGACCATCGTCCCGTGGTGTCCTCGGTGGACGTCACCCCTTTGACCCCTGTCCGATCAAGTTTTCAGTGTGTCCAGCCGGCGGCGTGCAGTGAGTTGTGGAACCACCCGCCCCGGTCCATCAGCCGCATGCCACCCGAGGGCGCGTCGCCACCCGGGAAGTGCGCGGCATCCTCGGCCAGCGTGCCGCCACCGAGCTGCGGCAGCGACTGGATCGCCCCCTCGGGGGTCAGTCCGGAGTCGGCGACGATCTCCGGGTGCCGGCGGATGTAGTCCCCGACGTGCTGGACCACGGCCCGCAGCCGCTCCTGGATCAGCTCGGGCTCGGGATCGTCGAGCGTGGGCACCAATCCCTCCAGTTCCCAGGCGTGGCTGAGCACCGGGGCGAGCCGGCGGCCCGCCTTGTCGAAGAACTCCAGGCCGCCCTGGGCCTTGGCGCCGATGTCCTTCTCGCCCAGCATCTCGGCCACGCTGCCGTAGGCGTGCGCGAAGCTGTTGTCGCTGGCGATGACGATCGGTTCGATCTCCGTACCCGGAACCGGGCGAATCGGCTTAGCGGTCATGACACTCCCCTCGTAATCCAATCTCGACGGTTCAGGCGCTGGTGGCGACGGTTTTCCTCCCGCAGCCTAGGCCCGGTCTTCAACGGGGCGCGGGATCCTCCGTCGGCAACGCATCATGTCCCGTCCGGCGTCCCGGAAGCCCGGGACCGGTGTCCCAGTCCACTCGGGAAAATTCGTCACGTCTGCCTACGGTCCGGTACCCGACCGCGTCCCGGACGCTTACCCGACCGGAGGAGGGGGTTCGGCGCTTGTTCCGGGTCGGCGGAGCGTCCGCCCGTGTCCTGCGGGTGCTCGATATCCGCTCGATGCCCGGACGATACGCCGTACCGGCACGCTCGTCGGCGGTGCCGGTCGCCACTCACCACGGCCGGCAGTTCATCAACCGCGAGATGGGGAGACGCATGACGCCCGAGTCATCGGTCATCGCGAGCCGGACTTCCGGTCGCGTCGGGCCGCCGCGCGGGCAGTTCCATGTCCCGGTCACCGACGCGGCGCGCTCCGGGCAGTGCGAGCCGGCCGCCCTCGTCACCCCTCTGCTGGAGCGGCTCAGTCTCGCGGGCTGGACCGTCCGGCAGCGGGGCGGACGCACCCTGGTCGCACCGGCGGTGCCGGACAACCGGGTGCAGGGGTGGAAGCTGCACGTGTCGGCTACGCCACGGAACGCGGCAGAGGTCCTTGCCGCCTGCGTACCGGTGCTGGTCGAGACCGCTACCGCGTTCGGTTTCGTCGCCACCGCGGCGGGCCTCGCGGCACTGAACGGTCCACGGGCGTCGCGGGCAAGGTCCGGGAAGTTTCTGACCGCGTACCCGGTGAGCGACGAGGTGTTCCGGAAGCTGGCGAAGCGGCTCGACGAGGCGACGGTGGGGATGGTGGGGCCGGCCGTCCTCTCGGACCGGCCGTACCGGTTGGGCGGGGTGGTGCACTACCGGTACGGCGCCTTCTCCGGCATCGGGCTGCTGGACAACGACGGGCGGTACCGCCGTTGTCTGGTCGATCCGGACGGCCATCTGGTCGAGGACCGGTGCGAGCCAGGCGCCCCGCCCCCGGCTTGGGTAGAACTACCGTTCGGCCCGCTGCCGGGGCGATCGGAGCCGGCGGCGTTCACCGCGGCGCTCGGTCCGGCCGGACTGAGCGGACTGAGCGGACTGAGCGGACTGAGCGGACTGAGCGGACTGAGCGTGGAAGGCGATCCGTTCGATCAGGGCGGGCTGAGTGGTCCGGGTGGGGTGACCGCGCCGGGTGAGGTGACCGCGTCGTGGCGGTCGGTCGCGCCGACGCAGGTCTTGGGGACGTCCGCCGCCGATCCGGTCGCCGGGTCGGCGGGGACGGCCGGGTCCGCGGGGGGCGGGCCGGGGGGCCCGGCCGGGCCGGGGGTACCTGATCGGTCGGGGGGCTCGGCCGATTCAGGGGGCCCGGCCGGGTCGGGGGAGCCTGCGGGGTCGGGGGGTACCGCCGGGTCGGGGGGCCTGGCGGAGCCGGCGGGGGCGGTCGGGTCAACGGGGGCGGTCGGGTCGACAGCGTCGTGGGGGCCTGTCGACCCGACCGGACCCGCCGGGGTGCTGATCGGCGGCAGGTACGCGGTGAGCGGTGCCCTCCGGCAGGCGAACAAGGGCGGCGTCTACCGGGCGCGTGACCTACGTACCGGCGTCGCAGTGCTGATCAAGGAAGCGCGGCCGTACGTCGGCACCGACACCCGTGGCCGGGATGTGCGCGACCTGCTCGGGCACGAGGCACGGGTGCTGCGGCACCTGCTTCCGCTCGGCGTGACGCCCCGGCCACTGCGCGAATTCGTACACGGTGACCACCGGTTTCTCGTCGAGGAACTGCTGCCGGGTCGCCCGCTCCACGCCGACGCCCCGGACCCCGTGACGGCGGGTCGCGATCGACCGGCCTGGTACGACCTTCTGGTCCGGCTGGCCCGACTGCTCCGATCGGTGCACTCCGTCGGGGTGGTGCTCCGGGACCTGGCGCCGGAGAACGTGCTGCTGTTGCCGGACGGGGAACTCCGGCTGGTCGACCTGGAGCTGGCGGCGCTGCGCACCGGTGGACCGGACGACTGGTCCTACCACGACATTCGGTGTTCCGGCTCGGTCGGGTTCGTCGCTCCCGAGCAGTGGCGGGACGTGCAGCCGGATCCGGTGGCCGACCTGTTCAGTCTCGGCATGGTGGCGCTGTGGCTGGCCGGACGGGTCTCCCCGGCCGGCCTAGGAACGCCGGCGGTACGGCCACCGGAGGAGTGGGTGGGCGAGCTGCTGGAGCCGTCCCTCGGTGGACTGCCCGTGCCGGCACCGTTGCACCGGATCGTCACCGGTCTGCTGCGCTCGGAACCGGCCGCCCGGATCGGCCTGGACGAGGTGATCACGCTCTGCGCCGAGGCGTCCCGCCAGGCGAGCGCGTCCCGCCAGGCGAGCGCGTCTGGACGGGATGCGGCACAGGGCACCGACTCCGGCCCCGGGATCGGCGGCGGCCGAGGTGACTCTGACTCCGGGCCCCGGCCGGTGGCCCGTTCGGAGGCGCGGGCACTGCCCGAGCCGGCCTGGCGAGGGCTGGTCGGGGAGATCGTGGCCCGGCTCGGTGCGGCACCCGAGCCGGGTCCCGTCTTCGCGCCCGGCGGCCGGCCCGATGCCGGCGCGGTCCGCCGTACGCCCCTGACCGGCAATGGCCGGTATGCCCGGCACGGCCGGAACGGCCGGAACGGCCGCCAGCCGTACCGGCCGATCTGGCGGTCGAGCGGGCCCGAGTGGCAGATCGGCCTCGACCGCAACTGCGCCGGCGTCGCCCGCTCGGTAGGGGCGCTGACCCGGCTGGTGGTGGCAGAGAAACAGCTCGATGTCACCGTCGGGGTGGCCGGCAGTCGACCCGATCGCCCCGGCGGGACGGCACGGGTGCTGGAACTCCTGCTGGACCGGCTGCTGTGCTCCCTCGACCGGGACCAGCACCGGCTGCCGGGACTCTCCGCCGGCTGCGCCGCCGCCGTCTGGGCGCTCTGTGACGCCGGGCGGCTGCTCGGCCGGCCGTACCTTCTGGACCGGGCCGTGGAACTGGCGCTCGGGCTGCCGGTGCGCTGGCCGGACCCGGGGCTCGGGCACGGTGTCGCGGGCCTCGGCACCGGCCTGCTACATCTGTGGCAGCAGACCTACCTTCCGGCGCTGCGGGACAGGGTGACGGCGGCCGCCGGACACCTGCTCGACACGGTCGACCCCGGCGGCGCGATGCTGTGGACGGTCGATCCCTCGTTCAAGTCCGTACGCGCCGGGCACCGCTCGTACGACCTCGGGCACGGCACCGCCGGGATCGGCGGGTTCCTGCTCGCCGTCGGGCAGCTGCTCGGCCGGAGGGATCTGACCGCCGCCGCCATACGCTGCGCGGAGACCCTGTTGGACGCCGCCCGGTGCGTCGACGGGGCTGCCCGCTGGCCACACCCGCGCTCCGGCGCCGCGCCGCACTGGCCGGCCCGCTCGGACGACCCGGCCGGAATCGGCTCCTTCCTGTGCCGCGCGTACCTGCACACCGGCGACGTCCGGTACCGGGATACCGCGGTGGCCGCGGCCAGGTCGGTGATTCGCGGCCGGTGGAGCCGGTACGGCGGCCCCGGTCCGGCGGACGAGCTGGGGCGGGACGGATCCGTGCCCGGGGACGGCGCGGGACCGGCCGATGACGGCGAATTCCTGCTCGACCTCGCCCGCGCCACCGGCGACCTCAGGTACGCCGGCTGGGCCGAGGCGGTCGCCGCGAGCTGCTGGACGACCGGTGGGGCCGGCACGAGTACGTCGGCGACGGTGCTGTCCCGGTCGGCGCTCACGGACGGGTGGTGGGCCCAGCCGGTATCGTCGTGGGACGGCCCGGCATCGTCGTTCGACGGGTCAGCATCGTCATTCACCGGCATACCCGATCCGGCCGGGCAACTGGCGTTCCTGGTCCGGCTGCGCGTCGGTGGCCCCCGGCTCTTCCACCCCGATCCGGAGCGCCTGCCGGTTCCCGCAGGCGCCGGTCTAAGCGGCCGGTCGGTGTCGGCCGACTCCGGGGACTGAACCGCTGAACCCACTCAGGCTGAAACACCGCTGAACCCACCCAGACTGAAACCGCCACTCAGGAACGACACATGCACGGGTCTGCTGGTGGTCGTGGTCGGGAAGGGTCCTTCGGCTACGGCGGCTGCCGGGCAGCTGAGAGAGCCTCCGGGGGTTGTCCGGCCGTCGTCCGGGGCTGCGCTCCCAGGCCCTGCGGTGCTAGCGAACCCTGCGGTGCTCGCGGGGCCGGCGCAGGGCGCGGCGCGGGATGGCCGCCACCCGTCCGGCGCGGCAGCGGCTCGGGCTGCTCGGTGGGACAGCGGCTCGGGACCACACGCGGTGCGACGCCGATCCGCCGGACGATACCCCGCAGGGTCCCCGCCGTCCTCGGCGGCGCGGCCCCGTCGGTGCCGAGCCGGGTGACATCGCGCTCGCCCAGCGGACTCGTGCGTGCCCCGGCGACCGGCGCGGGCCGCGCACCCGCCAGCTCCCGAGGCGTCCCGGTCGACGTATACGCCCCGGTCGGCTCGGTGTGCGGGTCGGCCAAACTTGTCGCAGGACCGCCGCTTCGCGGCTGGCCGGCCAGCCAGCCGACCGTCGCGCAGGCCGCAGCCCGGCTCGGATCGTCCAGCTCGTCGAAGAGCCGCCGGGCGTTACGGGCCGCCGTCCAGGCAGCCGCCGTCTCGGCCCCCGAAAGCAGCAGGAGGGCGTTGCTGAGCGAGAGCAGAGCCTGCGCGAGGCCGGCACCGCTCCTGCCGTGGCCGGCGGGGCCACGGCCACCGGCCGACCGGTCGGGCACGGCCGCGCGCCCGTGTTCGAGGGCACGCTGCCACAGTTCGACCAGCCCGCGCAGGTACAGGAAGTTCGTCGGCGCCACGGCGAGTCGCCAGGCCAGTTCGGTGTCGCCGACCCGGGCAGACTGCCCGGCGGCACCGACCACCAGGTGCCGTTCGGCGGTGAGCCAGCCGAGCGGGTCCGCGTCGACGGCGTGCAGGAGTTCGGTGTCCGGCCCGTACCGCGGCGGCAGGCCGAGCGCGCCCGCCGGAAAGAGCTGTTCGGGCAGTTGCCTGTCGGCCCGCAGCGCCAGGTCGAGCAGCCACCAGTACGCCCGCCGGTGTGCGGTCGCCCGCAACGGCGGTGGATCGTCGGAGTCGACCCGCTCCCGGGCGTACAGCCGGACCAGCTCGGGCACCCGGTATCGGGGCAGTCCGGTGCGGCGGTCCGGTACGGGATGCACGAGTCCGGCGTCCACCAGGTCGGCGAGGGCCCGTTCGGCGGTGCTCCGGTCGCTGTCCAGCAGCGGGACGGCGAGCCAGCCGGGGAACTCGGCCACCGGCAGTGTGCCGACGCGCCGGAGCAGCGTCGCCGGAGCCGTGTCGAGCCCCAGGTACGCGTGCAGCAGCCCTCGCCGTACGTCCCGATCGCCGTCGGCGAGCCGGTCCAGCCGGTGTACTCCGTCGGACAGTCGTTCGGCGGTCTGCGCCAGCGACCGGTCTGCGCTAGCCGCGAGCCGGTTTCCGGCGACCCGGATCGCCAGCGGGAGTCGGTCGCAGAGCTGCACCACCCGGTGCGCGGCCGGAAGGTCGCCGGCCACCCCTTCCGGCGCGATGGCGGCCAGCAGCCGTACCGCCGGCTCGACCGGCAGCACGTCGAGCGCGACCAGGTGGGCCCCGTCCAGACCGGCCGGCGGACGCCGCGCGGTGACCAACGCCGCCGAGGCTGCTCCGGTGGGCAGCAGCGGTCGTACCTGGTCTGCCTCGACCGCACCGTCGAGCAGCACCAGGAGCCGGCGCCCCGCCACCATCGACCGGTACAGGTCGCGCCGCTGGGTGCGCCCGCTCGGAACCGCTCCCTCGGCTACCCCGAGGGCGGTCAGAAAGGCACCGAGCACGTCGTGCGGATCCACCGGTACGCCGTCTCCGGCGACGAGGTCGGCGTAGAGGCAGCCGTCCGGATGACTCCTGTCGAGATCCCGGCCCGCCCGGATCGCCAGCGTGGTCTTGCCGATTCCGGGTCGACCGTGCACGACCACCACGGCCGGCCCGGACCTGTCGGCGTCGCTGTCGAGGAGGCACCGGATCCGGGACAGCTCCGGCTCCCGCCCGACGAAGTCCGCTACCGCGGGCGGCACTTGTCGGGGCGTCGCCGGCAGCTCTGCGGCCGGTTGCGCGGCCGTCGTGTCCTGGCCGCTGGGGCGACGGCGGGCCGGCCCACCCGGTTGCCCGCCGGGGCGCCGGGGAATTCCGCCCGGTCGGCGCGGCGGCCGGCCCGCCATCCGACGGCGGGCCGGTGGGCCGCCCGGTCGCCGCCCCGGCCGATTCGACTCGGCACCTCCAGAACGCGGCTCCGCGTCCGCCGGCCGGGGGTCGGCACCTCCCGGACGCGGCTCGACGCGCGCCGGCCGGGGGTCGGCGTCTCCCGGCGGCGATCCGGCATCTCCGGGCTGCGATCCGGCATCTCCGGGTTGCGATCCGGCACCTTCGGGCCGGGATCCGATGTCATCCGCGCGGTGGCGGAGCGCCACCCCCGGCGGGTGGACTGCCGCTGGTGGGTCGAGTGTTGCCACTGGTGGGTCGAGTGCCGGATCCCGGTTGAGGATCCGGCGGTGCAGCGCCGCGAGCCTCGGGCCCGGCTCGATGCCGACCTCGTCGGCCAACCGCTGCCGGAAGCCCTGGTAGGTCGCCAGCGCCTCGGTCACCCGACCGCACCGGTAGAGCGCGAGCACCAGCCTCTCGAGCAACCGCTCGTTGAACGGGTCGCCGATGATCAGCCCTACCAGCTCGGTGACCAGGTCGGCGTGCCGGCCGAGGGCGAGTTCGAGGTCGATGCAGCGGGCCTGGATCGCGGCCCGACGCTCGGCGAGCAGGGTCGCTGCCGTCCCGACCAGCCCGCCGCCCACCCCCGCCAGCGCGGGTCCCCGCCACAGCCCGAGCGCGGACCTGAACGACGCGACGGCTTCGGCGGGCCGGCCGGCGGCGACCGCCCGCTCCGCCTCGGTGACGTGCTGTTCGAACAGGAGCGCGTCGACCTCGCCGACCGTCACGACGAGCCGGTAGCCGGCCGTCTCGGTGAACACCACCGGCCGGGGCGCACCCGCCCGGAGGAGCAGTCGACGCAACTGGGACACGACGATGGAGAGCTGGGAGCGGGCCGTCGACGGGGCGTGCCAGCCCCACACCGCCTCGATCAGGCGGTCGGTCGGCACCGTCCGGTTCGCCTCCAGGAGCAGGGTCGCGAGCAGGGTCGACACCCGCGCGCTCCGGATTCGAAGTGGAGCACCGGCAATCTCGACCGACAGGGGACCCAGGATCTCGAACCGCATACTCGTCTCCGTCGCGTCGCCGCGCGACAGCCGTGCGACTGCCTGAGGCCGAGCCTGGTCGAGCCGCCGGGGCAGAGCCAGGGACAGCTGACCCGGGCCGCCGGGAGGATCGCCCGAAACGCCGGGCGAGCCCCGGGCAGCGGCGGGCGATCCCGCAAGGCCGGGCTCACACTCAGCGGAGGGCCACGTTGACCAGTACGGTCAGCGCGATCGAACCGAGTATCGAGATCAGGATCATCAGCAGGCAGCCCGGCCCACCGCCGAGCGGGCGGACGTCGACCCGACCGATCCGCACGGTGATCAGAGCTCGCGGAGTCGGGGGAGCAGTTCGCGTTCGGCCCAGTCCAGGAACATCGGCTGGCTGTCGACTCCGACCTGTATGACCGCCACGTCGGTGAAGCCGGCATCGACGTACTTCTGGAACGCCGCGACGTGTGCCTCCGGGTCCGGTCCGCAGGGCACGGTCTGCCCGACGTCCTCGGGCCGGACGGCCTCGGTGGCGCTGACGAAGGACTCCGGACCGGGCAGCTCCGCCTTGACCGACCAGTTCAGGGTGGCCCACCGCCACTGGTCGTGCACCGTCTTGCGGCAGTCGTCCGTGTCCGGGCCGTAGCAGATCGCCGCCTGTCCGTACCGCGGCTTACCGGCGCCGCCGCGCTCGTCGTACATCTTGACCACGCCCGCGTCCGGGTTGTCGACGACGAGCGCGTCGGCGTACTCGGTGACGAGGTCGACCGAATGCGGCCCGGAGGCCGCCAGGGCGATCGGGACCGGCGTGGCCGGCCGGTCCCAGAGGTACGCCTCGGGCACCTCGAAGTGGTTGCCGGAGTAGGAGAGGTTGTCCCCGTCGAGCAGTGGACGGATGATCTGCAGGGCCTCTTCCAACATCTCGTGCCGCTGGTGGACGTAGGGCCAGGCGCCGACGACATGCTCGTTGAGGTTCTCCCCGGCGCCGAGCGAGAGGGTGAACCGGCCGTCGGACATGACTCCGATCGTCGCCGCCTTCTGCGCCACCACGGCCGGGTGGTAGCGGCGGATGGGACAGGTCACGAAGGTCATCAACTTCACTCGGGAGGTGGCGTGGGCGACCGCGCCAAGCACCGACCAGGCGTACGGCGAGTGGCCCTGCGAGGCCAGCCAGGGGTAGTAGTGGTCGGAGATGACCAGATAGTCGAAGCCCGCCTGCTCCGCGCGAATCGCCTGGTCGACCAGTTCCTTGGGTCCGGTCTGTTCACACATCAGCGTGTAGCCCACCCCGACCATGCCGACCTCCTCCATCTCCTCCGTCGTCCGGTTCCCGTTGTCTACCCCGCCTGACGACCCTCAACCCGGTCTCCAATACAGTGACGTTCTTGACTATCTGTCAATCGTGGCGGTAGGTTCCTCTTAACCGGTTAAGGATCACCGGTGTTTCATCCTTGTGGTGGGGATGACGGCGCCCGTGGCGGTCGGTCACCACGCTGCCCGGGCGTCGCCCTCCGTTCGGTCCTTCCGTCCGGTCAACGGCCGTATTACCGTGACCGACCATGGCGACCTCTCGACAGCTCGGCGCCGTACTCGTGGCGGCGACCGTCACGCTCACCCTCGGCGCGGCTCCCGCGACGGCCGCCACCGGCCGGACGCAGGATCCGACCGGTGCCGGCGGCCACGGGGGTGCCGGCGTGGGTCACGGGGGTGCCGGCGCGCCCGGCGCGCCGGGCGTCGGTGACGGCTACTTCCCGGCCGCCGGCAACGGCGGCTACGACGCCCTCCACTACGGACTCCAGATCCGGTACGAGCCGGCCACCCGGGCCTTCGCCGGGGTCGCCACGATCAGTGCCCGGGCCACCGGCCGGCTCTCCCGCTTCAACCTGGACCTGCGTGGCTTCGAGGTGCGGTCGGTGACCGTGGACGGGCGTCCGGCGCACTACGACCGGGACGGCCAGGAGTTGCGGATCTCGCCGAGGTACGGCCTGCGCCGGGGCGAGCGGTTCACGGTGGTGGTCCGGTACGACGGCACCACCGGCCGGCCGACCGACATCGAGGGGGCGCTCTACGGCTGGGTCTCCACCCCGGACGGCTCGTTCGTGGCGAACGAGCCGGAAGGGGCCTCCACCTGGTATCCGGTCAACGACCACCCCACCGACAAGGCCAGTTACGACTTCCGGATCACGGTGCCGGCCGGCAAGACCGCGGTCGCCAACGGCGAACTGGTCGGCCGGTGGACCAGTCGCGGCTGGACGACCTTCGCCTGGCGGGCCCGCGACCCGATGGCCAGCTATCTCTCGACCGCCTCGATCGGCGACTACGACCTGCGCCACAGCACCGGGCCGCGGGGCCTGCCCATCATCGACGCCGTCGACCGGGACCTCGGCCCGGAGGCCGCCGACGGGCTGGCCCGGACGGCCGAGATGATCGAGTACTTCACCGAGCTCTTCGGCCGCTACCCGTTCACGTCCTACGGCGCGATCGTCGACGACGACACGGACGCCGGCTACGCCCTGGAGACGCAGACCCGGCCGATCTACTCCGGTCCGCCCCGCGAGTCCACGGTGGCGCACGAGCTGGCCCACCAGTGGTACGGCAACAGCGTCAGCCCGGCACGCTGGCAGGAGATCTGGCTGAACGAGGGCTTCGCCAGCTATGCCGAGTGGCTGTGGGAGGAGCACACCGGCGGGCGTACCGCACAGGCCCGGTTCGACACGAACTACGCCCGGCCGGAGACGGCCGGCTTCTGGAACCCGCCGCCGGGTGACCCGGGGGCCGACAATCTCTTCGCCGGCTCGGTCTACACCAAGGGTGCGATGACGCTGCACGCGCTGCGTGCGACGATCGGCGACCGGGCGTTCTTCACTCTGCTCCGTGCCTGGTACGCGGCGAACCGCGACGACACGGCCAGCACCGCCGACTTCGTCCGGCTCGCGGAGAAGGTCAGCCGCCGGCAGCTCGACGCCTTCTTCCAGACCTGGCTCTACACCCCGGGCAAGCCGGCCGCCTGGTGACGGCGCGTCAACGGCCCCTCCGCCGCCGGTGCCGGAGGGGACTACTTAACCGGTTGCGTTGACCGATCCATCGGCCTACCCTGATCCGTGCGTCCCAGGGAGTCGGGCGGTAACCGTCGGGCTGCGGTTACCGATCCCTTGCTTCTGCCCCCGTTCGGGGCTTCTCCCTGAGGTAGGTCATGAGAAGACGAATCTACGCCGCCGGATCGGCGCTGTTCGCGCTGCTGGTCTCCGCCGTCGTCACGCTTGTCGTGGCAACCCCGCCGGCCCAGGCGGCCGCCGGGTTCACGGTCAGCGGCGGGCGGCTGCTCGACGCGAACGGCAACCAGTTCATCATGCGCGGCGTCAGCCACCCCCACGCCTGGTACGCCAGCCAAACCGGTTCATTCGCCAACATCAAGTCACTCGGCGCCAACACGGTGCGGGTGGTGCTGAGCAGCGGTGCCCGGTGGACCCAGAACAGCGCCAGCGACGTCGCCAACGTCATCTCGCTCTGCAAGGCGAACCGGCTGATCTGCGTCCTGGAGGTGCACGACACCACCGGGTACGGCGAAGAGGGCGCCGCGATCACCCTGGACCAGGCGGTGAGCTACTGGATCAGCATCCAGAGCGCACTGACCGGCCAGGAGAACTACGTCATCCTCAACATCGGCAACGAGCCGTTCGGCAACAACGAGAGCGTCAGCGCCACCTGGCCGACCGCCACCAGCAACGCGATCACCCGGCTGCGCAACGCCGGCTTCGACCACACCATCATGGTCGACGCGCCGATGTGGGGTCAGGACTGGCGCTTCATCATGCGGGACAACGCGCAGTCGGTCTTCAACTCCGACCCGGACCGGAACACGGTCTTCTCGATCCACATGTACGGCGTCTTCGACACCGCCGCCGAGATCACCGACTACCTCGGCCGGTTCCGCAGCGCCAACCTGCCGATCGTGGTGGGCGAGTTCGGCCACGACCACTCGGACGGCAACCCGGACGAGGACACCATCATGTCGTACACCCAGCAGAACGGGATCGGCTACATCGGCTGGTCGTGGAGCGGCAACGGCGGTGGCGTCGAGTACCTCGACATGGTGACCAACTTCAACGTCAACCAGCTCACCTCCTGGGGACAGCGGATCTTCAACGGCGCCAACGGGATCCGGCAGACAGCCCGGGAGGCGACGGTCTACGGCGGAGTGAACCCCCCGACGACCCGGCCCCCGACGACTCCGCCGACGACCCGGCCCCCGACGACTCCGCCGACGACCCGGCCCCCGACGACTCCGCCGACCACCCGGCCGCCGACCACCCCGCCGGCCGGCACCCGGGGCTGCACCGCCAGCTACGCCGTCACCGGCCAGTGGCAGGGTGGCTTCCAGGGTGAGGTGCGGGTCACCGCCGGCAGCACGGCGATCAGCGGCTGGACCGTGACCTGGAGCTACGCCAACGGGCAGCAGATCAACCAGGCCTGGAACGCCACGGTCAGCAGCAGCGGGTCGAACGTGACCGCCCGGAACGTCTCCTACAACGGCAACCTCGGTGCCGGCGCCAGCACCGCGTTCGGATTCATCGGAACGTGGAACGGCACCAACAGCGCCCCGACGCTGACCTGCACCGCCAGCTGACCCGCCAACCGCGCCGGCCGGTTGCCCCCGCAACCTCGCCGGCCGGCTGACTTCCGCCACAACCGGCAGGCCGGACCTGCCGGCCCGGTGGCCGGACCCGCCTGGGCGGGTCCGGCCACCGCACGCTCCGGCGATCAGTCTCGGGTGTCCTGCCGAAGGCGGGGCAGCAACTCGGTGGCGACCTCCGCGAGCACCGCCTCGCTGCCGGCGTACCAGCTCGACTCGCGCGGCCAGTGCGTGACGACGTCGGTGAAGCCGAGTGCGGCGGCGCGGGCGACGGCCTCGGCGAAGTACTCGGCGCCGGAGAGCGAGAAGACCGGCGCGGAGTCGAGCGAGAGATAGCGATCCAGGGTGCCGGGATCGCGGCCCTCGGCGGCGAGGACCGCGTCCATCCGGGCTGCCAGCTCGGCCACCGAGCGCCACCACGCGTCGAGGTCGTCACCGTCGCGGATGCCGGTGGTCACCCAACCCCGGCCGTACCGGGCGGCGAGCCGCCGCGAGCGCGGCCCGTTCGCGGCGACCACGAACGGCACCCGGGGCACCTGTACGCAGCCCGGGGTGCTCCGCGCGTCGACCGCCGCGTAGTAGTCCCCGCGCCAGGTGACGCGCCCCTGTCGGAGCAGCAGATCCAGAAGCTCGGTGAACTCGGTGAACCGGTCCGCCCGCCGCCGGGGCGACAGCGACTCGCCGCCGAGCACGGCCGAGTCGAACCCGGCGCCGCCGGCGCCGATCCCGAGCAGCACCCGGCCGGCAGTGACATCGTCCAGCGCGGTGACCTGGCGGGCGAAGTGCACCGGATGCCGGAAGTTGGGCGACGCGACCAGGGTGCCCAACCCGATCCGCGAGGTGACCATCCCGGCCGCGGTCAGTGTCCCCATCGCGTCGAACCACGGGCCGTCGACGAGGTCCCGCCACCCCAGGTGGTCGTACGTCCAGGCGTGGTCGAACCCCCACTCCTCCGCCTGCCGCCACCGGCGCTCGGCGTCGGACCAGCGGCGGTCGGGAAGGATGACGATGCCGATGCGCATGATCGTCAGCCTAGTCCGGCAGGTCGACGGGGGGCGGCCAGTGCCGAAGCGCCGCGGGTCACCCGAATCGGTAGCGGGCGAATGCTCTCAGCCACCTCACAGCTACGGTTAATAGGGTCACCGGAGTGGCGTGCCGATCCATCGTGGAAGATGCACGCCCAGACACCACGGCAACGTCCGCCGTAAACAGGAGTATCTCTATGGTCTTCAAGAAGATGTTGAGCGCCCTCGGCGTCGGCGGTCCGAGCGTCGACACCGTGCTGGCCAATCCCAACACCCGGCCCGGCCTGGTGCTCGACGGGCAGGTGAACCTGCGTGGCGGAGATGCGGCGGCCGACATCGAGCAGGTCACCGTCGCGCTGGTCACCCGGGTCGAGATGGAGGGCGGTGACAGCGAGTACGCCGGCACCATGGAGTTCTACCGGCTGCCGGTGAGCGGTGCGATGCGCCTGGAAGCCAAACAGGAGCTCGTGATCCCGTTCCAGCTTCCGGTCCCCTGGGAGACCCCGATCACCGACGTCTACGGTCAGCGCCTGCGCGGGATGACGATGGGTCTGCGTACCGAGCTAGCGGTGGCCCGGGCGGTGGACAAGGGTGACCTGGACGCTGTCGCCGTGCATCCGCTGCCGGTGCACGAGAAGATCCTGGAGGCGTTCGCCCAGCTCGGCTTCCAGTTCAAGAGCGCGGACCTGGAACGCGGGCACATCTACGGCGTGCAGCAGACGCTGCCGTTCTATCAGGAGATCGAGTTCTACGCGGCGCCGCAGTACGCGCACGCGATCCGCGAGGTCGAACTGACCTTCGTCACCAACCAGCACGGCGTGGACGTCATCATCGAGTGCGACAAGCGCGGCGGGATGTTCACCAGCGGGCACGACACCGTCGGCCGGTACACGGCCGAGCACGTCGGCGTCGAGCAGGTCGACTGGCGGCAGCGGGTCGAGGGCTGGCTGGCGCAGACGGTGGAGAGCTACGGCCGGTACGCCGCGCAGCACCACGGGCATCCCGGCAAGCAGGGGCACCACGGCGGGCACGGCATGGGTGGCATGGTCGCCGGTGCCGCGCTCGGTCTGGCCGGAGGCATGATCGCCGGCGAGATGCTGGAGGACGCCTTCGAGGGCGACTTCGGCGACGAGTAAGCCCGGAAGGCGAGTAAGTCCTTAAGGCGAGTAAGCCCCGGAAGGCGAGTAAGCCCCGGAAGGCGAAAGGCCGCGGTCCCCGCCGTTTCCGGCGGGGACCGCGACCCCCCGTGGCAAGGTCACCACTGCTCGGGACCTCGACCGGACCCTGCTCCGGGGCGGGCACGGTCGAGCGTCGTTACCGTCGTCCGTGTCGCCAGGCGTTGCCCAGCTTCGCCAGACCACGGCTACCCAGGTAGGCGATGGTCATCAGGGTGATGAAGAACCAGGCCTGCTGCGCCCGGAACGGGTCGACGCCGGCTGCGTCCGTACCGACGAGGTCCGCGGCCAGCAGCGTGAATCCGACCGCCGCAAGATAGATGTAGAACTCGGTACTCAGCCAGGCGGGCTTGGTCTCGTTACCGGGATTCCGCCGTACCGGCTCGTCCATCCGGCGCTGCATCTCCGCCAACGTCTGCTGTATCTGCTGGTTGGAGATGTTCTGGGCACCCATCTCCCGGGTCGGTGCCGACTGCATGTCCGTCACCTGCTGGCCCATCGGCTGCCTGGACGGGGTCTGCGTACTCATCTTTTCCTCCTCGGATTCGATGAGATCTCTTCCGACCGCCCCCGGTCACGGCACGCTGCCGCGCCGGCGGCACCCGCTGGCTACCCGGCCGGGTGGCCCACAAACGCCGCCCCGACGACCCTCGCCGCAGTCGTGCGAGACGGTGGGCCGTCACTGTACGTGAGGCGTCTGCCGGCGGGACAACGCCTTCACGTACAGGTGACCGGTGTTTGCCGACCCGGGCACCGGGGACACCCCGGACAACGACGAGTCGGGCGAGGTGATGGACGTGCGCGCCGAGGACGGACGGCGGAAGTCGGCACGGCGGACCGAGGACCGGATCGGGCCCGGGAAGTACGGTCCCGGCGCGGTCGAGGAGGTCACCCTGCCGGTGGACGAGGGGCGCGAGGCGCACGAACGCGACATCGAGGACCCGGCGGACCGGGCGCGGGACGTGGACGTGCTGCGCGACGGCGGCCCCACCCGGAACCGGGGGGTGAGCACCACCACCGGAACCGGACGGCGGGCCGGCCCGGCGAACGTACGTCGGCAACCCCGCCGGCCGGGCGGTAAGGTCGCACCGACCACCACCGGGGACGCGACCACCGGCGGGATCAACCCGTCGGCCGCGGGGTCGACCAGTGACGCGTCCGGACAGGCGCGCCAGATCGGCAACTTCACCGACACATAGCGCGCCCTCCCGCGACCCGGCTGGTCAGCCGGTGCGGAGGATGCCCAGCCGTTGGGTGGCGCGGGTGAGCGCGACGTAGAGGTCGCTGCGCCCGCGCGGGGACTCCGCGACGATCCGGTCCGGATCGACCACCAGCACCGAGTCGAACTCCAGCCCCTTGGCCTGGGCGACGGTCAGCAGTACCACCCGGCTGGTCAGCGCCGGGTCGTCACCGAGGGCCACCTCGGGCTCCGCCTCGGTAACCACCCGGCCCAACTCGTCGGCGAGTCCGGTCGGCACGATCACGCCGAGCCGGCCGGCGCCGACCTCCGCGGCCCCGGTGCGGATCGCCTCGACGAGCCGCCCGGCCAGCTCGCCGGCCCCGACCCGCAGATCCCACGGCTGGACGCCGGTGTCGCGTACGGCGCGGGGCGGGGTGAGCATCGGGTCGATCTCCGCCAGCACCTTGGCGGCGACCGCCAGGATCTCCGACGGCGTACGGTAGCTCACGGTCAACTCCTCCAGCCGCCACCGCTGGCCGACGTACGGCTCCAGCACCGGCGACCAGGACGAGGCGCCGGCCAGCGACCCGGTCTGGGCCACGTCCCCGACGATCGTCATCGAGCGGCTGGGGCAGCGGCGCATCAGCAGCCGCCATGCCATCGGGGAGAGCTCCTGCGCCTCGTCCACGATCACGTGCCCGAAGGCCCAGCTCCGATCCGCCGCCGCCCGCTCGGCGGTGGTCAACTGCTCCCCGTCGGCCTGCCGCTCGGCCAGCCGGTCGGCGACGAGCAGGTCGGTGACGCGCAGGAACTCGTCTTCCTCGTCCTCGAAGTCGACCGACCTGGAGCCGGCGGCGATCTCCAGCACGCCCTCGGCGTACTCGATCTCGGCCCGGCGCTGTCGTTCGGCGCGGGCCTGGGCCGCGCGGTCGTCCTCACCGAGCAGTTCCGCCGCCTCGTCCAGCAGCGGTACGTCGGCCGGGCTCCAGCCGCCGCGCGGCTCGCGCCGCAGCGCCGCCTGTTCGGCCGCACCGAGATTCGCCGCCGCGACCGCGAGCCGCCGCTCGGAGGCGAAGAGCCCGGCCACCACCTGCTGCGGGGTGAGCACCGGCCAGAGCCAGTCCAGCACCGCCTGCACCTCCGGCTCGGTCCGCAGCTCGCGTCGGAACTCGGCGAGGTCGGCCTCGTCGAGCAGGTTCTCCCCGCCGAGCGGGTCGGCGCCGAGTCGCTGGGCGAGCTGGTCGGCCAGGGCGTGGACGATCTCGATGTCGAAGAGCGGCCGGGCGAGGTTGTGCGGCCGGCCCGAGCGGCGTACCCGCTCCCGGGCGGCGGCGACGGTGGCGGGCTCCAGCAGCAGGGTGTCCCGCTCGATGTCGATCTCGATCGGCTCGTCCGGCACCCGCTGCCGGTCCCGTACGGCGGCGGCCAGCACCTCGACCATGTCGAGCCGGCCCTTCAGCTCGGCCAGCCCGGCCGGCTCGGAGCGGGTCGCGGTGACCCCCGGGAAGAGTTCACCGGCGGTACGCAGCAGCACGCCGGTCTCGGCGAGCGTCGGCAGCACCTGCGAGATGTAGCGCAGGAACGTTGCGTTCGGACCGACGAGCAGCACACCACGGGTGGAGAGGATCTGCCGGTGCGTGTAGAGCAGGTACGCGGCCCGGTGCAGCGCCACCGCCGTCTTGCCCGTGCCCGGCCCGCCCTGCACCACCAGTACGCCGTCAAGGTCGGCCCGGATCACCCGGTCCTGCTCGGCCTGGATGGTCTGGACGATGTCCGTCATCCGGCCGGTACGGCTGGCGTTGACCGCGGCGAGCAGTGCCGCCTCGCCGGTCAGCCCGCCGTGGTCGCCGGCCTCCCCGGCGTCGCTCAGGTCGAGCACCTCGTCGTCGAGGCCGACCACCTCGCGGTCCCGGGTCCGGATGTGCCGCCGTCGGCGTACGCCGTCCGGCGCGGCGGCGGTGGCGAGATAGAAGGGCCGGGCCGCCGGGGTGCGCCAGTCCAGCAGCACCGGCTCGTGTTCGCCGCTGTCGTCGAAGAGGCCGATCCGGCCGACGTAGTGCCGGGTGCCGTCGTCGAGGTCGAGCCGGCCGAAGCAGAGGCCCTGCTCCACCGCGCCGAGCCGGTCGACCTGGTCGGCATACATCCGGACCGTGCCGTCGCGCTGCGAGCGTTCCTGCTGGGTGCCGCCGGCGTTGCGCAGCGCGTCGCGCAGCCGCCGGCCGGCCTGGGCGCGCAGGTCGTCGAGGCGCCCGTAGAGCATGGAGACGTACCGCTGTTCGCCGGGGATGGCGTCGACCGGCTCGCCGAGACTCTGGCCGCACGAAACACCGGATTGCTTTGACAAACCGTCTCCCCATTGCTAGTCTCAGCAAAGAACGGCGTTTCGCCGTTCTTTTTGTTTCCCCTGAACTGAGAAACGATAGCGCGTTTCCCACGCCGGCAACCATCGGGCGCGTCGCTGCTCGAATCGGTCAGCGTCGATTGCAGGGAGCCTCGATTGCGGGGGAGACGGCCGGGACGCTGTCCGCCGGGTACGCGGCCCGGGTGACACGTCCGGGCGGCGGCCAGGGCCGGCGACCCGCTCGGGCGAAATCGTCCGGGCGACACGGTCGCGTCCGGCCGGGCGTGCCGGCCGGACGCGACGCTCACCGTGCCACCCTGTCAGCCGGGGATCCGGCCGTCGCCGTTCATCTGGTGCTCTGTGCGACCTCGTAGAGGCGTTCCGGCGTCACCGGGCCGACCAGTAGCCGGCCGTCGTCGGTGAGCAGGGCGGTGAAGAGACTCCCGCTGAGGATCCGGCCCGCGCCCCACGCGCCGCTCACCTCGGGCAGCCCGCCCAGCAGACCGCGTGCCAGATCGGCGTTGGTGTCACCGGTCTCCGGCCCGGCATCGGCGGCGAGCTGCGGGACCTTCGCCACCAGCACGCTCGTCCATCCGCTGCCGAGCACCGTCGGCCGTTCCAGCTCCGCCGGCGGCGCCGGCCGGCCCGCCGAGTGGGAGCCCTCGGTCACCACCGTGCCGGGCGGCGGATTGAAGACGAACTGGGCCGGGTCGGGACGTGTGAAGTCGACCTGGGTGAACGCCACCTCGAAGGCCGGCTTGCTGGTGCCCCGGGGCACCACCTGGAAGCGCAGCGGCACGTGCTCGGCGGCATCGATCGCGATGGTGATCTGGCCCACCAGCGACGCGGACTCGCGCGGTTCGAGCACCAGCTCGTACGCGTCCCGGCCGGCGACCGTGGCGGAGCGCCCGACGCTGACCCGGGTACTCGGAGCGACCGCCGCCAGGGCCTGCTCGGCGGCCTCCTGGGGAGTCGTCGGGAGCTGACCGGCCGGACGGGACGAGCCGTCCAGCGTGCTGTGCTCGGCCTGCTTCGCCTGGCTGTCCCAGACCCAGACGTCTTTGCCGTTGCGGATGACGTCGGTCTCACCGAGGGTGCCGAGCAGGGCGACCCGGGTCTGGTCCGGGCCGGCGTGCCAGACCCGCAGCGTGTGCGTGCCCGAGACCAGCGAGGTGAGTTCGGCGTTGCCCTGGCCGCCGAGCCCCGGCAGGCTCGGTAGCCCGAGATCGGCCCGCTTGATCACGGTGCCGGAGAGGCCGTCCAGGTGGGCGGTCTGCAGGTCGACGAGGAGTTGGGCGGCGCTGCGCTCGGGCAGGTTCGGCGTGGCGGCCGAGGCGAATGTGCCGATCGCGGCACCCCCGCCGAGAACCGCCAGGGCGGCCCCGGTCGGGACCAGCCACCGCAGCGTGGGCCGGGTCTGGAAGACAGACATGTTCGTACCTCCTGGCGTCCATCCTGCGCCCCACCCACTGTGAAGCCCCTGAGAAGTGCTGTGGGCTCACTCAGCCGGGTGTGGTTGCGGGCGGTGGGGGATGGCACGCTTGTCCGGTGCGGTTGCTGGTGGTGGAGGACGAGGCGCGGCTGGCCACGGCCCTGCAGCGCGGCCTGCGGGCCGAGGGGTTCGTCGTCGACGTGGCCGGCACCGGCCCGGAAGGGCTCGACCTGGCCCGGCACGGCGGATACGACGCGATGATCCTGGACGTGATGCTGCCCGGGCTCTCCGGCTACCGCGTGGTACGCCAGTTGCGGGCCGAACGGCACTGGCTGCCCGTCCTGATGCTCTCCGCCAAGGACGGCGAGTACGACCAGGCCGACGGTCTGGACTGCGGTGCCGACGACTACCTGACCAAACCCTTCTCGTACGTGGTGCTGCTGGCCCGGTTGCGTGCCCTGCTCCGCCGGGGGGCACCGCGCCGGCCGGCGGTGCTGGTCGCCGGCGACCTGAGCCTCGATCCGGCCCGCCGCCGGGTGACCCGGGACGGGGCGGAGATCGAGTTGACCGCGCGGGAGTACGCCCTGCTGGAGTACCTGCTGCGCCGGGCCGGTGAGGTGGTCTCCAAGACGGAGCTGCTGGACCACGTCTGGGACGCGGCCCTGCAGACCGCGCCGAATGCCGTCGAGGTCTACGTCGGCTACCTGCGCCGCAAGATCGGTCGGGATCGGCTGGAGACGGTCCGGGGAGCCGGCTACCGGCTGGTGACATGAACCGCGCGGGGCGGCGACCCCGGCGGCGCGGCTGGCCGTTCGGCTGGTTCGGGCGGCGCGGCTGGTTCGGGCGGCGCGGCTGGCGGCGACCGTGGCTGACGCTGAGCCTGCGCGCCCGGCTCACCATCATCAGCGCGGCGGGTCTCGCGGTCGGGCTCGCCGTCGGCGGGCTGGTGCTGATCGGCGCGCTCGGATACGCGTTGCAGCGCACCGTGGACACCGAGGCGCTGAAGACCGCCGAGGCGGTGGCCCGGCTGGCCGGCCAGAACGCGCTGCCGGATCCGCTGCCGGTGGCCGGCGGCCAGGTACGGGTCCAGGTGCTCGACGGCCAGGACCGGATCCGCGCCGCCTCGATCGACGCCGACCGGTTGGTCCCGATGCTCTACCCGGACGAGCTGCGACAGTTCCGCGCGGGGGAGCGGGATCGGTTCTACCTGCCCGGACGCAGACTCGGCCTGGACGGCCCGATCCGGGTCGTCGCGGTGCCCGCCGGACCGGCCGCCGACCCGCAGACGGTACTGGTGGCCAAGTCCACCGCCGACGTGCGGCGCAGCGTGACCGTGGTCCGCACCATCCTGCTGATCAGCTTCCCGCTGCTGCTGCTCGCGCTGGCCGCGGTCGCCTGGCGGGTGATCGGCGCCGCCCTGCGACCGGTGGAGACGCTCCGGGCCGGTGCCGAGGAGATCACCGGCGGAGCCCGGCCGGGGAGATTGCCGGTGCCCGCCTCGCACGACGAGATCCACCGGTTGGCGGTGACCCTCAACGGAATGCTGGCCCGGCTGGAGTCGGCCCGGACCCGGCAGCGCGCGTTCGTCGCCGACGCCGCGCACGAGCTGCGCAGCCCGCTGGCCAACCTGCGGACCCAGCTCGAGGTCGCGCAGCGGCTCGGTCCGGCGACCGACTGGCCGGCGGTCGCCGAGGACCTGCTGGCGGACACGTCCCGGCTCGGTCGGCTCGTCGACGACCTGCTGCTGCTCGCCCGCCTGGACGAGGCGGGCGCCCGGCCGCCCCGGGCGGCCGAACCGGTCGAGCTGGGAGAGTTGCTGGTCGAGATTGCCGAGCGGTTTCCGTCACCGCTGCTGCGGCTGGTGCCGCCCGGACAGCCGCTCTGGGTCCGGGCCGAACCGGACGCGCTGGCCCGGATCCTGGGCAACCTGCTCGACAACGCGCTTCGGCACACCAACAGCCACGTGGTGTTGGCGTCCGCACACACCGGCGACGCGGTGCTGCCGTCCGCGCACGGCGGCAGGGACGTGCTGCCGGCCGCGCACGGCGGCAGGGACGTGCTGCCGGCCGCGCACGGCGGCAGGGACGTGCTGCCGGCCGCGCACGGCGGCAGGGACGTGCTGCCGGTGACAGCACCGGGCGGGTCGACCGACGGAACGCCGTACACCGGCGGGGCGCGGCACACCGGCGGCGCGTACCACCTGGTGACCGTGACCGACGACGGGCCGGGCATCCCGGCAGCGGAGCGGGACCGGGTCTTTGACCGGTTCACCCGGCTCGACGACGCGCGGACCCGGGACGCGGGCGGCGCCGGCCTGGGCCTGGCCATCGTCCGGGAACTGGTACGCCGCCAGGGCGGCACGGTGACGCTCGGCGACGCCGGCCCGGGTCTGCGGGTCGAGGTGCGCCTGCCGGTCGCCGGGCATCCGCCGGTTCAGCGCGCGGCGGGCGACCCGCCGGGCCGGTCGGTGCAGACCGGCTCGGCCTCGCCGACCACGTCCGGCGAGTAGACGACCGAGACGGAGAAACAGAAGTCGCCCCGCTCGTCCAGCCCGTAGACGACGTATCCGGTGGAGCCCGCCGGCAGCTCCTGGAACGGCCGAAGCTGCTGGCCGGCGCGCCCGCCCGCCAGCACCACCGGCCCGGGCGCGCCGGTCGGATAGCTCCAGCCCAGCGTCACACTGCTCCGGTTGTCGTCCAGGGTCACCGAGCCGGGTGGGGTGCCGGGGGAGGCGGGCGGCGGGGTGGCCGGAGCGGCGGCCGGGGCACTGGTCGCCGGCCCGGGGGCTGGCGGCGCCGGCTCGTCGTCACCGCTCAGGCCGAAGCCCAGCGCCACCACGGCCGTGCCGAGCAGGACCAACACCACCAGCCCGGCGACGACGAACAGCGGGTTCCAGCGGGCAGCCGGCCCCGGACGGTGGATCCGTACCGGCAACCGGGACGACCGGGGCTCGGGCAGGTTCCGGGCCTGCGCCGATCCGCCGGCGCCCGCGGCGAGAGCGACGGTCCCGGTCCCGGCTCCGGCTCCGGCTGGTTCCTGGTGCACCCGCTCGGCGAGTGGGGCGGATCCGGGCCGGCTCTCCGGCCGCCACCGGTGCGGGGAGTCCAGGGCGGCGCCTAGCGCTCCGGCTTCCGCGGCGTCCTCCCCGTCCGGGCTCCGCCGGGCCACGTCCGGCGGCCACCAGCCGTGCTCCGGGTCGTCGTCGGGACCGTCGTCGGTTCGGGCGCCGGGCGGGCCGGAGGCGGATTCCAACCTCCACCGATCCGTCGCCGTCCGGGGCGGCGCGACCGCCGGACCGGCCGGGGCCGGGCTGGCCCACCGGGGCGGCGGCTCGACCAGGGGCGCGGGAGGCAGTCGGGGCGGCGGCACCTGCGGAGCCTCCGTACCACCCCCGGTCGACCGGGGCGGTGGCGGTGGGCGGCGCAACGGCGGCGGCTCGTCGCGCGGTGGCAACTCGATGTCGGGCGGATGTTCCGTACGGTACGGGGAGCCGCCCGGCGAACCGTCGGCATACCGCTCGTGGAGCTGTGGCTCGTGGAACTGTGGTGGCTGCGGCTCGGGCCCACGGGGCTGCGGCTCGGGCTGGTGGGGCGGCGGCTCGTCGTACGGCGTCTCCGGTCCGGCGTCGGTGCAGACGTGGTCGGGGTCGGCCGCGGCCCGGGCGAGCGTACCGACCTGGGCCGCCAGTGGATGATGGGCCGGCAGATGTTCCCGGCACAGCTCCACGGCCAGGGCCAGGTGCTCGTGCGCCCGGGTGAAGAGTCCACAGTCACGCTCCATCGCACCGAGCCGGGCGAGCATCCGGATCCCGCCGGGATGCCCGTCGCCGTAGACCTCCCGGTGCAACTCCCAGGCGTCCTCGAGACGGTTGCGGGCCAGCGTGCATTCGCCCTGCGCGTACTCGACGGTGGCCAGGTCGGCGTGTGCGGCGAGGACCCGCAGCGATTCCGGGCCGTCCGTAGCGGTGAGTTCGATGATCACGTCTCGGTAGAGCCGGGCGGCCCGGGCATGGCTACCGACCCGGTGCAGTACGGCGGCGAGGGTGGCGGCGCTGGCCACCGTACGCGCGTCGGCCGGGCCGTACAGTCGGGTGCTCGCCGAGTACGCGAACGCCGCCCAGCCCCGGGCGGCGTGCGGGTCGCCGAGCGAGACGAGCACCCGGGCCTGGAGGCCGACCGCCTCGGTCAGTTCCTCCGAGGCGTGCCCGGGGCTCGGGTCGGCACCGTCCAGCGGTGGACCCAGCAGATTCCGGGCCCCGGTCAGGTCACCGGCGGCCACGAGCGCGTTCGCCTGCCGGATGAGTTCAGCGAAGCCGGAAGCCACGCCCCATCGTGCGTGCCCGGCGACGTTGAGTACAAGAGGGAGGTGGCGGCAGTTTGGTCATGATGTCGGGCGTCCGGGGTCGCGGTTACCGTGGAGGGATGGCGATCCACCGGCTCAACCACGCCGTACTCTTCGTCCGCGATCTCGTCCGCAGCGTCGCGTTCTACCGGGATGTCCTCGGCTTCCGCCGGGTCGAGATGACACCGGAGGGGTTCGACGGCGCCGTCTTCCTCCAGGCACCCGGCTCCACCAACGACCATGACCTCGGGCTCTTCGAGGTCGGTGCCGCCGCCGGGCCCTCCGGCGCCGGGCGGACCACCGTCGGCCTCTACCACCTCGCCTGGGAGGTGGACACTCTCGACGAGCTTTCGGTCGTCGCCGACCGGCTCGCCGGGGCGGGCGCGCTGGCGGGCAGCTCCGATCACGGCAGCACCAAGAGCCTCTACGGCCGGGACCCGGACGGACTGGAGTTCGAGGTGGTCTGGCTGGTCCCGGCAGACCATCTCGACGAGCAGACCCTGGCGGCGCGCCGGCGGATCTCCCGGTTGGATCTCGACCGAGAGAAGCGGCGGTACGGCGGGCAGACCCGTGGCGGGGTCGGCGTCTCCGTTCCGTCCTGAGCCGTACCATCGACGCCGTCCGACCGGCCGGAGCGGTTGACCGGGCCGGCCGAGCGTGTGGTCGCCGAGGTGACAGGGGCCGGCCGGGCAGGATACAACCGTTGCATGTCCGGGGATCCGATCGGCGTCGTGAAGCGGGAACTGCTGGTACGTCAGCTCGACTCCTGGGCGCCGGCCGCGCTGCACCGTTCCCGCCGGGCCACCTTCGTCCAGGCGTACGCCGGAGACGACCGCGGTGCGGTGGACGCCGCGCTGCGGGTCTTCACGGACTTCGCCGACCTGCTGCGCGGGCGCCGGATGACCGCGCTGAGCATCGGCCGGCTCGACGACGGAAATCTTCCGGCCCGGCACGCGACCGTCGAGTCGGAGTCACCCGCCGGGCTGACCGCACACCTGATGCCGGGCGGCGTCGATCGGCTGCCGGTGGCGCTCAAGGCGGCCGCCGCGGCCGGCGCACCGATCTTCGCCTACCTGGACGGCGCGGGCGGTGCCGCGCCGGGCGGTGCGGGCAATGTGGGGTCGGAGGGCTCGGAGGGTGGGGCGCCGGGTCGTGACGTCCTCGCGGCGGTGGCCGCTGGTCGCCCCGGCGAGCTGCTGCTGGCGCTCGACCCGCCGGCCTGGTCCGGAGCGGACCTCCGGGGCCGGCTGACCGAGGCCGGACTGCCGCTGGTCACCGAGGTCGAACTGGTCGCCGACGCTTCGGCCCGGTCCGAGGTGCTGGCCCGGTCCGAGGTGCTGGTATTCGCCACCGCCGCCGGAAAGCGGCTGGACGCCTTCAAGAACGCGCTCTGGGCGGTGGACGAGTACGCCGGGGTGCGCTACCGCGACCCCGGCGACCCGGAGGGACACCTGCTGGACATCTCACTGAGTCCGCACCCGGGGCCGCTGCGGCGGGAGATCCTGGGCCGGCTGGCGACCGTCGGCGCTGCCTCCGTCACCGAGCTACGGCAGTTCACCGCCGAACGGACGGTCTATCGACCCGCGGACACCAACCGGGTGCTCACCGCGCTGCTCGCCACCGGACTGGTGAGCCGTGATCCGGCGGCGGGTCGGCTCGGCGGCGACGTCACCATCACCGCCAAGCCGTCCTGACGAGGCGTCACGGGGACGCCGCCCCGAGGGTGCGCAGAGGGACACCGACCGCGTCAGCCGGCATCCCCGTCCGCACCACCGTTGCCTCACCGACGGGACTTGTCCTGCTTCCAGGAAAGCGGGCCGGGCAGGTCGACCCGGTGGGCACGGGCCCGCGAGTTCCACGACCAGCGGCCGATCTTGATGCTCCAGGAGGAGAATCCGTTCTCGGTGAAGTTGAGGATCAACGGGCCGAACTTCTTACGCTTACGGAAAATCAGACCCACGGCCCCGCTCCCTTCGAGACAAGTGCTTGCTTCCGGGGGTGGCGACGAGATTCCCCGTACGCACGTTCGGCAAACGCCTTCCGCACACGCCGACGCTCCGCACTGGACCGTCTGGCGTGGTGGGTGCATGCTCTGCCGAGCGGACGCCGGAAGTGTGGCTGCCGGAAGCGGAGGCCGGTGTGACCGTCAGGTGCCCGGTGGGGTGGTCGGCGCCGTCCCGGGCCGATCGGCCCGGGACGGTCGGTGCCGGTCGGTGAGGCCGGCCCGGAAGGCGCCCGGGCTGTGCCCGACCTCCCGGTGGAAGAACCGGCCGAAATTCGTCGGCTCCGGAAAGCCGAGCCGCCGGCCGACGTCGGCCACCGAGAGGTCGGTCGCGGCGAGCAGCCGCCGGGCTTCCAACGCCACCCGGTCGTCGATGAGCTGTTTGGCGCTGCGCCCGGTCGCGGCGAGGCAGGCTCGGGTCAGGGTGCGTACCGAGCACTCCAGCCGGTCGGCGTAGTCCTCGACCCGCCGGGTCTGCCCGTACGAGCGTTCGACCTCGTGCCGCAGCCGCCAGAAGGTCCCGGTCGAGTCGACGCCGTCCAGGCAGGCGGCCGGCGACGTCCCGTTGGGTGGGGCGGGCCGGGACGCTGCCGGGTGGGCTGGCTGTGGGGTCGGGCCGGGACCGAGCGGATCGCGGGGCAGCAGGGCGAGCCGGAGCAGCAGGACGGCGAGCTGGTGCCGGAGCAGGTCGCCGGCGAGGGTGCCGCTGTGGTGGCGCTGGCAGTCCACCACGAGCTGGCTGACCTCGCTGATCACCGCGTCCTCGTCCTCGCCGGCGAGCTGCCAGTATCCGGCTGCGTACGGGGGCGTGGGCGGCGTGAGCCCGAGCTCGCCCATGGTCTTCGGCGTCCAGGAGACCATGATCGCGTCGAGCCCGCCCTGCCCGCTGTGCCGGACGACCTGACCGGGCTGGACCCAGAGCAGCGAACCCGGCCGGCACGGATATGTGCGGAAGTCGACCTCCTGCGTACCATGTCCGACGGTGACCAGGATGAGCAGATGTCGATCGACCAGCGACGGCTCGCGGTGGGCCGGATCGAGCACGTGGTCGCGCAGGGTGGAGGTGCGGATGCCGGCCCAGTCGGGCCGGGACCGCACCTCACCCGGGTCGTGGGAAAGCTGACCGAATCGGACCATCACCTGCGACGTTAGCGGTCAGCGGCCGGCTCTGCACCCCTGGGCAGCAGAGATTGACTCATGTCGTTGACCATGTGACCGGTCGGTCGATAGCCTGACCCCGGTCCGGGCCACGACCACCGCGTGCGGCAGGAACGACGGGTCCACGCGGGCACGATCTTGCCGCGTCCGCCCCAGGGCAGGACAAGCCGATGAAGGTCCGGAGATTTCGCATGCGTCGCAGAAGAAGCCTGCCGTCCATCGCCGCCAACGCACTGCTTGTCGTCGCCGCCGGGGGAGTGGTCCTCGTCGCTCCCTCCCCGGCACTGGCCGCACCGGGGCCGGCCCTCGAGGTGGACCTGGTCGCCGACCGGCATCCGATCAGCCCGCACATCTACGGGATGAACTTCACCGACGAGGCCCTGGCGGAGGAGCTGGCCCTGCCGGTACGCCGCTGGGGCGGCAACGCGACCACCCGCTACCACTACCGCTACGACACCACCAACCGTGCCTCGGACTGGTTCTTCGAGAACATCGCGGAGGCCAACGACAACCCCGAGGCGCTGCCGGACGGATCGTCCACCGACCGCTTCGTCGAGCAGGACCGGCGTACCGGCACCGACACCGTGCTCACGGTGCCGTTGATCGGGTGGGCGCCGAAGGCGCGGGACGGCTCCTGCGGCTTCTCGGTCGCCAAGTACGGCCCGCAGGAGCGTACCGACGAGTGGCGACCCGACTGCGGCAACGGGATCCGGCCCGACGGCACCCTCGTGACCGGCAACGACCCGCACGACACCAGCGTCGAGGTCGGCCCCGAGTACGTCCGGGAGTGGCTGCGCCACCTCACCGGTAGGTACGGCATGGCGGCCGAGGGCGGGGTGCGGTTCTACAACCTGGACAACGAGCCGGACATCTGGCACTCCACCCACCGGGACGTGCACCCGGCCGGGGCGAGTGCGGTGGAACTACGCGACCGGGCGTACGCGATCGGCGCGGCGATCAAGGAGGTCGACCCCACGGCGGCGACGCTCGGCCCGGTCGGCTGGGGTTGGACCTCGTGGGACTACTCCGGACTGGACCAGGAGGTCTGCGGGCGTACCGGATGCTGGGCGGACCCGCCGGACCGGCCGGCCCGGGACGGCCTGCCCCTCACCACCTGGTACCTGCAGCAGATGCGCGACTACGAGGCGGAGCACGGGCAGCGGGTGCTCGACTACTTCGACATGCACTTCTATCCGCAGGCCTCCGGGGTGGCGTTCGGCAACGGCGACGACCCGGCCACCAACGCGCTGCGGCTGCGCTCGACCCGGGCGCTCTGGGACCCGACCTACACCGACGAGAGCTGGATCAACACGCAGGTGCGGCTGGTGCCCCGGATGAGGGAGCTGGTGGCCGCAAACTATCCGGGGACGAATACGGCGATCACCGAGTACAACTGGGGGGCGCTGGACCACGTCAACGGCGCGCTGGCCCAGGCGGACATCCTCGGGATCTTCGGTCGGGAAGGGCTTGACCTGGCCACTCTCTGGGCGCCGCCGGCCGCGACCGAGCCCGGCGCGTACGCCTTCCGGATGTACCGCAACTACGACGGCGCCGGCGGCCGGTTCGGCGACGTCGGAGTCCGGGCGACCTCCGCCGACCAGGAGAAGCTTTCGGTGTACGCCGCCGAGCGCCGCGCCGACGGCGCGCTCACCGTGATGGTGGTGAACAAGAGCGGCGTCGAGCAGAGCACGTCGCTGGCCCTGCGCGGCCGGTCCGCACCGACGGCGCAGGTCCACCGGTACGGCGCCGGCAATCTCGGCGCGATCGTGCGCGAGGCCGACCAGCCGATTTCGGTGCCGCCGCCGGTGGCCGGCGCGCCGGACGGGATCCTCTCGCACACCTACCCCGCCGACTCGGTGACCCTCTTCGTGATCGGCGCGCCGACCACCCCGCCGCTGGCGGTGCTGCACCGCAACCTGGACCGGTGGCCGGTCGACCAGCAGATCCGCCCGGCGCTCGTGCTGGACAACCCCGGCCGGGCGCCGGTCGACCTGTCCCGGGTGACGATCCGGTACTGGTTCACCCGGGACGGTGGTCGCGGTGCCGTGCGGGCGGCGTGCGTGCGGGCCGAGATCGGCTGTGCCGGCGTCAGCCGGCGGGTGGTGACGTTGCCGGGGCCCCGGCGCGGGGCGGACGGCTATCTGGAGGTCGGCTTCGCCCGGGACGCCGGGATGCTGCCGGCGGCGGGGCAGACCGGCCCGATCGAGTTGCGGCTCACCAAGGCGGACCGGTCCCGGTTCCTCGAAGCCGACGACCACAGTTGGCGACCGGCCGGCCCGGGCTACGAGGCGAACGGCAGGATCACCGTCTACCTGGACGGCTCCCTGATCGCCGGTACCGAACCCCGCCGCACAACGTGACGGCCCGCCCGTGACCGCCCATTCCCGGCCCGACGCGGCCAGCGGAGTTGTCCGATCGGGTCGCCCGGGATTAGGTTACCGGGCAGTACGCGAGTGGGGTCGGTCGGCGCGTGCGGCGACGGCGATCGGTGCGGAAGGTACGCCGGCGACGCCGCCGCCAGAGCAGCGGGCGCGCCGGACGTTGGCCGGCCCATGACACGGCCGGAGAGGGTGCGCATGCCAGGTCTGTTCTCGGTCGAGGACAAGGCGGTGCTGGTCACCGGCGGGACCCGGGGGATCGGGTTGATGATCGCCAGGGGATTCGTCGAGGCCGGCGCCCAGGTGATCATCTCGTCGCGGAAGGCGGACGTCTGTGCCGAGGCGGCCGGGCGGCTCTCTGCGGTCGGCCGGTGTGAGGCGATCCCGGCCGACATCTCCACCGCGACAGGCGCGGCGCGGCTCGCCGAGCAGGTCCTGGCCCGGGTGCCGGCGCTGGACGTACTGGTCAACAACGCCGGAGCGACCTGGGGTGCGCCGCTGGAGGCCTATCCGGAGAGCGCCTTCGACAAGCTCTGGGCGGTCAACGTCAAGGCGGTCTTCCAGCTGACCACGGCTCTGCTGCCCGCGTTGCGGGCCTCGGCGAGCGCGGACGACCCGGCCCGTGTGATCAACATCGGTTCGATCGACGGCATCCGGGTGCCGTGGATGGAGGTCTACGCCTACTCGGCGACGAAGGCGGCGGTGCACATGCTGACCCGGAGCCTCGCGCACCAGCTCGCCCCGGAGCACATCACGGTGAACGCGATCGCGCCCGGCCCCTTCGAGAGCAAGATGATGGCGTTCGCCCTGGACGACCCGGCGACCAGGGCGACGATCGAGCACCAGGTGCCGCTCGGCCGGATCGGCAGACCCGACGACATGGCCGGAGCGGCGATCTATCTCGCCTCGCGGGCCGGGGCGTATCTCACCGGTGCGGTCATTCCGGTCGACGGCGGAGTCACCACGCACGGCTGAGGCGTCCGAGCGGCCCTCAACCCGGGCAGTTCAGGCAGTTCAGGCAGTTCGGGCAGGGCCCTGTGGGCGCCCACCGGTGTGCAGACGCCGCGCGGACCTCGGCAGGGTCCGCGCGGCGCGGTGGTTCTCTTCCGGTCGAGGCTTTCCCGCGATGCGCGTCGACGCGTCGCGGAATGTCAGCGGCCGGCCAGCAGTCGGTTGACCGCGGTGTCGACGTCGAGGTGGTCCCCCTCCCGCCCGCGCGGCACCACCACGTAGGTCCGGCGCAGGAACCTGACCAGGACGCTACGCGGCACCTCGAACAGTGCGTTACCGTCCGGTGACGACAGCGCGAGCGCGACGAAGTCTCCCCGGGGTGTGGCCCAGGGCCAGACCCGGACATCGCCGATCCCGGCCGGCTCGTCGAGACCGGTGACGAGCAGCTCCCGCGCGAAGGACCAGCTCACCGCCTCGCCTCCGGCGGATTCCGCATGGAACAGGACATGGACCGCATACGGGTCGGCTGGGTCGTAGCGCAGGCTTGCACGCACGGGCAGAGCCGTGGCGTCAGGTGCAACGAGCCTTAACGACGTCTCGACCTCGACCGTGGTAGGTCGGATGACACTCATGGACGTTCTCCCCCCGGCACCGCTGCGGGACGTATGTGTCCCGCCGTTCCCATCCTCAGCTGCTACTTCATGATTACGCTCCGCCATACGCTGATATCACCCAGTAGTGGGAAGAGGCTTCCTAACTCCCGATCGAAATCGAATCTTTATGTAGGATGTCCAGTTCTGCCCAGGTACTCGAGCCCACCCGACGCCAGGTGGTTCAGTCGTCGACTCACTCCGGTAACGTCCAGTCGTCCTGTTGAGTGACGGGCCGGGGCCACACTGGGAGTTGAGATGGCTACGAATCCATCCTCAATGGAGAAATCAGCTCTGCCGGGGCGTCGAGGGTGAACGGTGCCGGCGTCGGGGTCCGCCCCGGTGCGACGGGGAGGGCGGAGGAGCGGAGGTACGACGTGCCGGAAGACGAGCGCGTCATGCGGGGGGACCGGCTCGGACCTGCGACGGAGTCGCCGCCGGGCGTGGGCGGCGAGGACCCGCTGGAGCCCTTTGTCATGCAGAACCGGCGTCAGCGGATCCGGCGGACACTGGAGATCATCCGGGCAAATCCCACGGGCCGTTTCGCGTTGAAGGTCTTCGTGGCGCTCGCCGGTGCGATCGTCGTCACACTCGGTCTCGCGTTGATCCCGCTGCCCGGGCCCGGCTGGCTGATCGTCATCGGCGGGTTGGGTATCTGGGCGGTGGAATTCCACTGGGCCAAACGGCTACTCAGCTTTACCCGTCGGCACGTGCAGGGCTGGGCGCGCTGGGTACGCGAGCAGTCCCTCCCGGTGAGATTCGTCCTCGGCTCCGTGGGGCTGGTCTTCATCGCGCTCGTGCTGTGGCTGTCGGTCCGGGCCAGCCTCGGCATCGACCTCATCGCCCGCTTCATGACCTACCTCGCGACGCACTGACCCCGAAGATGCGCGGGATCGGCGCGATCGGGTACAGTCGTGCGCGCTGAGGGCGATTAGCTCAGCGGGAGAGCGCTTCGTTCACACCGAAGAGGTCACTGGTTCGATCCCAGTATCGCCCACCTGAAACGCGTACCCAGGCGCGGCCTGCGAAGGCGGTGAATCCGCTGTGCGCTGACGGGCCTGGTCGGGCAGGCCACCGGTAGCCGGGGTGGCTGTCGGGTCGTGACGGGTCTGGGCGGGGTTCGTGTGGCTGACGGGGTCGTGGTGGTCGGCTTCGGTGCCGATCGCGGTTACCCGCTGGCTGATGTCGACGCTGACGCGCTCGCGGCCGGGTTGTGCCAGTCACACCGCTTCGCCACCTGGGATCTGCGCCCTGGCGCGCCGAAGCCGATTTCGCGGTGACCGTGCCTCGCCGCCGAACCTGCGCCGGGCGGCCGATCCTCCCGGCCTATCGGACCCATCGACCTCGATCACATAGACACGCCTGGTTGTCCACCATCGAGGACCCCTAGCAATGGCCACAGACCGGATTGGGAGCACCCTCGGAGCGGCGTTCGAGCGGCCGGTCGACCAGTTCGTCGTCGACGTCCGTCGGGCCTACCAGCATCGGCGATGTGGGGCTCTTCCGGGTGACTTTGACGCACGCGATACGCACCTCGTAGTCCGTTACGACGCAGATCCCCAGCTCCGGGAGCCGGTCCACCCGCATCCGGTCGGAGAACGCCGTCCTGTCCCCGTGGGAGTACGTCTGCAGGTCCGCATCGTTCAGGGTGCCGTAGGGCAGGCCCGCGATGAAGGCGGCGTACCCCCACCGTGGCCCGGTGCTGTTCTCCGGCACGCCGCAGTCCAGATGGCCGGTCAACGTTACGTAGTCGCCAGCGGTGATCTCCGCTCGCTCGATGGCTCCGGAGAAGCACGGGATGCGTTCCCATCCGTCATCCGCCGCGGCGGGGGGACCGGCGCCGAACAGCGCGACGACCGCGGCGGCGAACACAGCCAGGTATCTCATCGGTTTCCCCCATCGATGGTGGCGGCGGGTGTGGACGGGCCCGGTGGCGTCGCCACGTTCAGCGCGCCGAGCGCGAGACCCAGCTGAAAGCGATTGTCGACGCCGAGACGGTCCATCAACGCCCTCAGTGTGTAGGTGAGGGAGCGGGTGGACATGCCGATCTCCTGCGCGGAGGCGGCGTCGGTATAACCCTGGGCGAGCAGTGCGACAATTGCTTTCTCGCGTGATGTCAACACGATCGCGGGTACTCCGTTTCGGCTCGGGTCCACCGCGTCGCTCCAGTGACGGGTGAACAGCCTGACGAGCGCATCGACCGCCGCGTGGTCGACGATCTCCCACGTGCCGCGCTCCAGGTCAAGGGGATCGACGGCAAGGAGCGCCACGCGTCGGTCGAAGATCATGAGCTTCTGCGGTAGACGCGCCGCCTCCCGATACTCGCCACCGAGCCGGCCGAAATCGATCGCGTGCTGCGCCGAGCGGTCGCCGTCCGCGGGCGGGCGGCTCAGCGTGCGCATCCGGACGCCGCGACGCAAGGCAGCGACATCCAGCGGCGCGCCGACCGCCAGTTCGTCTGTGCTGAAAGCCTGCTCGGGCTGCATGGACAGGTGCTCGACTCGCTCCAGCGCCGCCAACTCGGCTATGCGCCGGCGGCGGGACTCGCGGTCCGGCAGGTGCCTCGCCGAAAGCGCGACCCGCTCACACGGCTCGGGATCGCTCCCGGCAGCCGCTGCGGCGCGCCGCAGCGCGTGGCGCCGCAGGGTCATCACCACCGCAGCCGCGGGCCGTGCCCGCCAGATCGAGGCGTCCGCGCCGTGCCCCGACGGCTCGCGTTCCACCGTGATGATGTCGACAGCCAGGAGTTCGTCCAGTGCGGTCCGGGCCCTCCGCATCCCCAGGCCAAGCTCAGCCGCGACCTTCCCGGCGGCCTGCGGCCCGAAGGTCAGCAGGCACCGGTACACCAGATCGGCGTCCGCCGAGACACCCCAGCGGACCAGCGCCGGCACGGCCCTACCGATCGCGAGCACCCCCGTTTTTCTGCCTGCCATGTAGGACCCTCCCCCGAACCGACAGACCGCGGTACGCAGCGATACAAGCACCGGAACACGACGATGTCTGCATTCCGCAAGATCGTTGAAGAATTCGTTGCGCGATTCCGCAATCCACCACCGGTCCATGTGTCCCGGTTGACGGTCGGTCGTCAGGTGGAAACGGCGCCCGTCGGCAGCGCCGCCGGCCCCGACGGACGGTCGAGAGCCTCACCCGTCTCCGGTGGGTGGGGCGGTTGTCGGGCCAAGCCGGCCCGGATCATCGTCGGTGGACGGGGTTTCGAGCAGCGGGGCGAGGGTCTCCCAGTTGGCCCGGGTGGCGGCCGCCGCCCCTGCTGCGTCACCGGCCGCGCAGAGCTGGATGATCCGGTCGTGCTGCGCCACCGACTCCCGGCCGCTCAGCGAGGAGAAGCGCAGCCGTTCCAGGCGCCGGAGCACCGGCGTGTACCGCTCGAGGACGTCCTGGAGAGCGCCGTTGGCGCAGGCGGTGACGAGCACACCGTGGAAATCGTCGTCGGCGGCGATCGCCGCGTCGACGTCGGCGCGGCGCAGGGCGTCGGCGAACCGAGTATTGGCCTCGCGCATGGCGTCGAGCTCGGCGCCGGAGAGGTTGGGCAGGGCCTCCCGGACGGCGAGTTCGTGCATCACCGCCGTGACTGACTGGGCGTTGCGGGCGGCGCGGACGTCCAGTGGGCTGACCATTGTGTATCGGCCCGGTTTGGTCTGGACCAGGCCCGCCTGCTCCAGCCGGGCCAGTGCTTCGCGCACCGGGGTCCGACTGACGCCGAGCCATTCGACCAGGTCCGTGTCGTTGAGGCGTTCGCCGGGTGCGAGCGTGCCGTCGACGATCGCGTCCCGGATCGCCCGGTAGGCGTCCTCGCGCAGGAGTGATCTGGAGACGAGGCCGCGACCCCGTGGTACCGGCATGCAACATGTTGGTCACGCCGTGGCGCCAGTGTCAAATGCGCGTCCGCCCACCCGTGGTCTCTTGACATCCGAGGCGAGCGACATGCAATATATCGCATGTCGCGTACCGCCCGCTCGTCGGATCGGTCGGGCGGCCCCTCGCTCCTGGATCGGAAGGACATACCGATGAACATCGAGTTCCTGCGCCGCCCCACCAGGCGGGCGGTCACGCTGGCCGGTGTGACCGCCGGCGTCGCGGCGGTCGCGCTCCTCGCCACCACCGCCGGCGCGGCTATCGGGCAGCGCCCGCCGGGCAGGAAGCCCACGGTCGTACTGGTGCACGGCGCCTTCGCCGACTCGTCGAGCTGGAACGGCGTGGTCAAGCGGCTCAAGCGCGACGGCTACCCGGTCGTCGCCGTCGCCAATCCGCTGCGCGGTCTGCACAGCGACGCCGGGTACCTGCGCAGCGTCCTGGACAGCATCGACGGTGCGATCGTGCTCGCCGGCCACTCGTACGGCGGGTCGGTGATGGGCGAGGCCGCCGACGGCCACCCGGACGTCAGGGCGCTCGTCTACATTGCCAGCTTCAGCCTCGACAAGGGCGAAAGCACCGCCGAGTTGGCCGCCAGGTTCCCGGGCGGCCAACTCGGCCCCGCCCTCAACCCCGTGCCCTTCCCGCTGCCCGGCGGCGACACGGGCACCGATCTCTACATCAAGCAGGACGAGTTCCGCAGGGTCTTCGCCGCGGACGTCCCCCGCGACGTCGCCGAGCTGATGGCGGCCACGCAACGCCCCATCGCGGCCACCGCGCTCGAGGACCAGGCCACCAGGGCCGCCTGGCGGAGCATCCCGTCGTGGACGATGGTCACCAAACAGGATCTCGCCATCCCCGCCGACTCGATGCGCTTCATGGCGAAGCGGGCTGGCTCATACACCGTGGAGATCGACGCCTCGCACGCGGTCACCGTCGCCGAGCCCGGCGCCGTCGCCGACCTGATCGGCAGGGCCGGCCGCACGGTCACCCAATAACTCCGTCGCCAGGACGTCCCGCCGGGTGAACACGGCGGGGTGCTCCGCCGGCCGGATCGTCGGGTGACCGTTGGTCCGGCCGGAGAAATCTACGCGGCTTCTACCCATGTTCCGCCGTCGGGTCGATGTCATGCTCGGTGCGTGACAGGAGCGCAGACCACACCCGCCGAAGCGCCGCCACCCGCGGCCGACCACTGGCGGGCGGTGGGGCTGGCGCTCGTGCCCGACTCGCTGATGGCCGTGTCCCTGGTGAACGGCGGCCGCGCCCTCGCCGGGCCCTGACCCTCGCCGGGCCCTGACCCTCGCCGGGCCCTGACCCTCGCCGGGCCCTGACCCTCGCCGGGCCCTGACCCTCGCCGGGCCCTGACCCTCGCCGGGCCCTGACCCGGGGCGGGCCCTGAGTCGGGGCGGTCGCGGGCCGCCGAGATTGTGGCCCGCCGGCTCGGCGGCCATACTGGCAGCCCGCCGGGAGCGGTAGCCCGGGTCCCGGGGCCGCGCAGCCTCGCCGGAGGTCAGGGGGTAACACCATCAGCGCTCGCAGGGTTCTCTTCGTCGGCGGCAGCGGGATCATCAGCTCCGCCTGCTCCCAGCTCGCCGTCGCGCACGGCATCGACCTGACGGTGCTCAACCGGGGCAGCACCACCCGGCGACCGCTGCCGGCCGGGGTCACCGTGCTGCGCGCCGACATCCGCGATCCGGACGCGGTGAGAACCGCACTCGGCAACCGCGAGTTCGATGCCGTGGTCGACTGGATCGCCTTCACCCCGGCACACGTCCGGACCGGAATCGAGCTTTTCCGGGACCGGGCGGGCCAGTACGTCTTCATCAGCTCGGCGTCCGCCTACCAGACCCCGCCGGCCCGGTTGCCGATCGTCGAGTCGACGCCGCTGCGCAACCCGTACTGGCAGTACTCGCGCGACAAGATCGCCTGCGAGGAGCTGCTCGTCCGGGCGTACCGCGAGGACGCCTTTCCGGCCACGATCGTCCGGCCGTCGCACACCTACGACCGCACCCTGGTGCCGTTCGACGGCGGCTGGACGGTGGTCGACCGGATGCGCCGGGGCCGGGAGTTCGTCGTGCACGGCGACGGCACATCACTGTGGACGCTCACCCACCACACCGACTTCGCCCGTGGCCTGGTGCCGCTGCTCGGGCATCCCGCCGCCGTCGGGGACACCTTCCACATCACCTCCGACGAGGTGCTCACCTGGAACCAGATCGCCGAGACGCTGGCCGCCGCGGCCGGGGTCCCGGCCCGGATCGTGCACGTGCCCTCGGACGTGATCGCGGCGACGGATCCGGAGTGGGGTGCCGCGCTCCTCGGCGACAAGGCCCACTCGATGATCTTCGACAACACCAAGCTGCGCCGGCTGGTGCCGGACTTCGTGGCGTCCGTGCCGTTCGCGCAGGGTGCCCGGGAGATCGTCGACTGGTACGACGCCGACCCGGCCCGGCAGCGGGTCGACGCGCGGCTGGACACGCTGCACGACCGGCTCGTCGAGGCGTACCGGATCCACGACGTCACGGCGACCGGCTCGGAAGGCTGACCCCGGCTGCCCGGCGGCACCAGGGAGCACACAGGCACCAGCGGTACCGGCGGTACCGGCGGTACCGGCCGTTGCGCCTGCCCGGGCTCAGGTGGCCTCGGGGTGACTCCTGTCGTACCCGGAGGCGACAATCGGGTGATGTTCCTCGCCACGCGGCCCGGTCGGGCCGGACGCTGCCGGCCCCCGGTGCCGGCAGTGGGTACGCTCGCTACCGGCGTGGGGCCCGCCTGCCCCGGCGCCAGCCCCGCCGACCAGCGGCGCACGACCGGCAACCCTGGGAGTTCACCTCGTTGACTGCACAGCCTGACATCCTGTATGGGGCCGACGACCTCACCCACCTCGAGGGTCTGGACGCGGTCCGCAAGCGCCCCGGCATGTATATCGGCTCCACCGACGGCCGTGGCGTGGGTCACCTGCTCAACGAGATCGTGGACAACTCCACCGACGAGGGTGTCGCGGGTCACGCGACCCGGGTCGAGGTCACCCTGCACGCCGACGGCTCGGTGCAGGTCGACGACGACGGCCGGGGCATCCCGACCGACGTGCACGCCAAGTCGGGGCTCTCCGGGGTCGAGCTGGTGCTGACCCGGCTGCATGCCGGGGGCAAGTTCGGCAACTCCGGCTACAAGACCTCCGGCGGCCTGCACGGCGTCGGTGCCTCGGCGGTCAACGCGCTCTCCCGGCGCTTCGACGTGACGGTCCGCCGGGACGGCAAGGTCCACCAGATGTCGTTCCAGCACGGCGTACCGGGAATGTTCGACGGCTCCGGCGCCGGGGCCGCCTTCACGCCGCACCCCGGGTTGCGCCTGCTCGGCAAGGTCAAGCGGGGGGAGTCCACCGGCACCTCGATCCGCTACTGGCACGACGCGCGCTACTTCGAGGCCGGCGCCGCGCTCGACGTCGAGGCGGTCCGCACCAAGCTGCGGCACACCGCGTTCCTGGTGCCCGGCGTGACCTACGTGCTGCGCGACGCCACCGGCGGGGCAATCAGCGCGGAGACGTTCCACTTTCCGAACGGACTGGCCGACATGGTCGACTACCTCGCACCGGCCGGCGACAAGCCCGTCTCCGGCACGCTGCTGGTCGGCGGGGAGGGCACCTACCGGGAGAACGCCGCCGACGCCAACGGCGTGATGCAGAGCAATGTGGAGCGTCGCGCCGAGGTCGAGGTGGCGTTCCGCTGGGGCACCGGCTACGACCGCACCGTCGAGTGTTTCACCAACACCATCCGCAACGTGCACGGCGGCACCCACCGCAAGGGCTTCGAACGGGGCGCGACCAGGGCCCTGGTCGACGCGATCCGCAACGCGCGCGGGCTGCTCAAGCCGAAGGAGGACGCGCCGGTCCTGGACGACATCCTGGAGGGCATCACGGCGGTGGTGCACGTCCGGATCCCGGAGCCGCAGTTCACCTCGCAGACCAAGGACGAGCTCTCCACCGCCCCGGTGACCAAGGTGGTGCAGACCGTCGTCGAGCAGCACATCCGGGCCTGGCTGGAGGATCGCAAGACCCGGGCCGAGGCGCGGACGGTGCTCCAGAAGATCGTCGACGCGGCCCGGGTCCGGCTCACCCAGAAGCAGCAGAAGGACGCCGCCCGGCGCAAGACCGCGCTGGAGGGCGCGGCGATGCCGCCGAAGCTGGTCGACTGCCGCTCGACCGGGGTGGAGCGCAGCGAACTCTTCATCGTCGAGGGGGACAGCGCGCTCGGCACCGCTCGGATGGCCCGTTCCAGCGAATACCAGGCGCTGCTGCCGATCCGGGGCAAGATCCTCAATGTGCAGAAGGCCAGCCTCCAGCAGGTGCTGGACAACGTCGAGTGCTCGGCGATCGTCCAGGTGCTCGGTGCCGGCTCGGGGCGTACCTTCGACCTGGCCTCGCTCCGCTACGGCCGCATCCTGATCATGGCGGACGCCGACGTCGACGGCTCGCACATCCGGACCCTGCTGATCACCCTCTTCGCCAAGTACATGCGGCCGGTGATCGAGGCGGGCCGGCTCTATGCTGCGGTGCCGCCGCTGCACAAGATCAGCACGAAGGGCAAGAACCCGGAGACGCACTACACCTACACCCAGGCCGAGATGGCCGCCGCGGTCACCCGGCTGGAGAAGGCGGGCCGGCAGGTGGTCACCCCGATTCCCCGGTTCAAGGGGCTCGGCGAGATGGACGCCGACGAGCTCTGGGAGACCACGATGAACCCGGCCAGCCGGATGGTCCGGCGGATCACCCTGGACGACGTCGAGGCCGCCGAGCAGGTCCTCGAACTGCTGATGGGCGAGAAGGTCGAGCCCCGGAAGAACTGGCTGATCGACTCGGCGAACCGGGTCGACCAGGAGGCGATCGACGCCTGACCCGCCGGGTGGACCTCAGACGCGGGTACGACAGCGGCCGGTGCACCGGCCAGCGAGGAAAGTGAGCACGTCACGCCATGGCACGCCGTACGGGCAAGGGACCGAAGGTCGACCTCTCCGCCTTCGACCAGGCGGGGGCGAGGGTCCTCGACAACCCCCTGGCCACCGAGGTCGAGGACTCCTACCTGGAGTACGCCTTCTCGGTGATCCACTCCCGCGCGCTCCCGGACGCGCGCGACGGACTCAAGCCGGTGCACCGGCGGATCCTCTACTCCATGAGCGAGCAGGGACACCGCCCCGACCGGGCGCACGTGAAGTCGGCCCGCGTCGTCGGCGACGTGATGGGACGCTTCCATCCGCACGGCGACACCGCCATCTACGACGCGCTGGTCCGGCTGGCCCAGGACTTCTCGCTGAACGCCCCACTCATCGACGGGCATGGAAACTTCGGGTCTCAGGACGACGGACCGGCCGCCGCGCGTTACACCGAGGCCCGGATGTCCCGGGAGGCGATGCTGCTCGTCGGCGAGCTGGGCGAGGGGACCGTCGACTTCAAGCCCAACTACGACGGCTCGCTGACCGAGCCCTCGGTGCTGCCGGCTGCCTTCCCGAACCTGCTGGTCAACGGCACGTCCGGGATCGCGGTCGGGATGGCGACCAACATGATCCCGCACAACCTCGGCGAGGTGGTCGCGGCGGCCCGCTGGCTGATCGACCACCCCGACGCCGACCTGGACAAGCTGATGGAGTTCGTCCCCGGCCCCGACCTGCCCACCGGTGGCCAGCTGCTCGGGCTGGACGAGGTGCGCAAGGCGTACGAGACCGGTCGGGGTGTGGTGCGGATGCGTGCCCGGGTCGAGACCGGCCCGCTGGAGGGCAGCCGGGGCCGGCAGGCGATCACGGTGGTCGAGCTGCCGTACGGGATCGGCGCCGAGAAGATCATCGAGGCGATCACCGACGAGGTGCGCGGCAAGCTGATCACCTCCGGCCCGCGCAAGGGGCAACGGCAGGCGGCCCGGCTCCAGGGCATCGCCGACGTCAAGGACCTCACGGACCGGGAGAACGGCACCCGGCTGGTGATCGAGTGCAAGGTCGGGGTCAACCCGCAGGCGCTCCTCGCCGACCTCTACCGGCTCACCCCGATGGAGCAGTCCTTCGGGGTCAACAACCTCGTCCTGGTCGACGGGCAACCGCAGACGCTCGGGCTCAAGCGCCTGCTGGAGGTCTTCCTGGCGCACCGCTACGAGGTGGTGACCCGACGTACGACGTTCCGGCGGCAGAAGCGGGCCGACCGGCTGCACCTGGTCGACGGCCTGCTGATGGCGCTGCTCGACATCGACGAGGTGGTCCGGCTGATCCGGGCCAGCGAGAACGCGCAGGCCGCCAAGGACGGCCTGATGAGCCAGTTCGGGCTCTCCGAGATCCAGGCCAGCTACATCCTGGACACCCCGCTGCGCCGGCTCACCAAGTTCGACCGGATCGAGTTGGAGGTCGAGCGGGAGCGGCTGCGCGACGAGATCGCCGCACTGACCGAGATCCTCGACGACGACCGGGTGCTCCGTCGGGTCGTCTCCGACGAACTGGCCGCGGTGGTCGACGAGTTCGCGGTGCGACGGCGTACCACGCTTATCGACGGGGACCTCAAGGAGGTGCTGGCCGCGTCGGCGCCGGCCGGGCCGCTGGAGGTCGCCGACGACCCGTGTCAGGTGATCCTCTCGGCCACCGGGCTGGTCGCCCGGACCGCCGCCGAGTCCGAGGAGGCCGCCGAGGGGCGGCGGCGCAACGGCCGGACCAAGCACGACGCGGTACGCGCCGTCGTGCACACCACCGCGCGCGGCCAGGTGTTGCTGGTGACCAGCGCCGGGCGGGCGTTCAAGACCGAGGTGCTGCCACTGCCGGTGCTGCCGGAGCAGGCCGGCACGGTCTCGCTCTCCGGCGGCATGTCCAGCACCGAGCTGGTTTCCCTGGGGCCTGGCGAGACGGTGGTCGGGTTGGCGCCGCTCGGCGAGCGCGGCGCCGGATCGCCGGGTCTGGCGCTCGGCACCCGGCAGGGCGTGGTCAAGGTCTGCGCCCCGGAGTGGCCGGTCCGGGCGGACGAGTTCGAGGTGATCAGCCTGCGCGACGGCGACGAGGTGGTCGGGGCCACCTGGCTCACCGACGGGGCGGAGACGCTCGCCTTCGTCGCCTCGGACGCCTCGCTGCTGCGCTTCCCGGCCACGCTGGTCCGCCCGCAGGGGGTGAAGGGCGGCGGCATGGCCGGGATAAACCTCGGCTCCGGCGCCGAGGTGGTCTTCTTCGGTGCGATCCGCACCGACGATCCGGAGCAGGGCGAGCCGATGGTGGTCACCTCGACCGGCAGCGGCGTCAAGGTCACCCCGTTCGCGCTCTACCCGACAAAGGGGCGGGCCACCGGCGGCGTCCGGGCGCAGCGCTTCCTCAAGGGAGAGTCCCGGCTGGTCGTCGCCTGGATCGGGCCACGACCGGTCGGCATCAGCAAGCGCGGCGAGCCGATGGCGCTGCCCGAGCCCGACCAGCGCCGGGACGGCTCCGGCGCGGCGATCTTCGGCCCCGACACCGTGGGTCACCTGATCGAACGCGGTTGACGATCGGGCGCGGCAGAGCCGCCCGTACGGCGATCCGCTACCTGTCCGGCTGCCGATGCCCGAAGGGCTGAGCGGCGATCCGCCATTCGGAGTACCGCTGGGCTTCACGTGACCTTCAGGATCCGGGCGGCCGACCTGTCCACACTGACCGGCGACATCGTCGGTGATGGGGACAGGTGCGACAACGATGGACGTCAATCCGATAAGCAGGCGGCGGTTCCTGACGATCGCGGGTGGCGCCGCCGGGGTCGTGGCGGTGGGACAACTCGTCGCGGAGCTGCCCGAGGCGTACGCGGCGGAGTTGGATTCCGCGCCGTTCACCCTCGGGGTCGCCTCCGGCGAACCGGATCACGACAGCGTGGTGCTCTGGACCAGGCTCGCCCCGGACCCGCTGGACGCGGCCGACGGCGGAATGCCGGCGGAGCCGGTGCGGGTGCGCTGGGAGGTGGCCCGCGACCCCGACTTCCGGCACCTGGTCCGGACCGGTGAGGTGACGGCGCTGCCCGAGTCGGCCCACTCGGTGCACGTGGTGGTGCGCCACCTGCTCCCGGACCGCTGGTACTGGTATCGCTTCCGGGTCGGCGAGGCGACCAGCCGCACCGGACGGACCCGGACGATGCCCGAGCCGTACGCGAGAGTCGACCACCTGCGGTTCGCCTTCGCCTCCTGCCAGTCCTGGGCCGGCGGCCCGTACCCGGCCTACCGGGACATGACCGAGCAGGAGCTGGACTTCGTGGTGCACCTCGGCGACTACATCTACGAGACCACCGACGGCAGCCTGACCGAGTTCCGCCGGCTGCACGCGCTCTACAAGACCTCCCCCGACCTGCGCGCCGCGCACGCCCGGTTTCCGTTCTTCGTCACCTGGGACGACCACGAGGTGCAGAACAACTACGCCGGTCCGGTCGCCGGCTCCGCCGGTGACGGCCGGCCGTTCCTGGAGCGGCGGGCCAACGGCTACCAGGCGTACCACGAGCACCTGCCGCTCCGCCCGGAGCAGCGGCCGGACGGCCCGGACATGCTGCTCTACCGCCGCTTCGACGTCGGCCGGCTGGCCCGGTTCAGCGTGCTCGACACCCGGCAGTACCGCAGCGACCAGGCCCTCGGCGACGGTCGCAAGGAACCGACCGGCGAGGTCTTCGACCCGGCCCGGACGATGACCGGCCCGGAGCAGGAGCAATGGCTGCTGGACGGGCTGCGGCACTCGGGTGCCCGGTGGAACGTGATCGCCCAGCAGACCATCATGGCTGCCTTCGACTACGACCTCGGGCCGGGGCAGATCGTCAACCTGGACCAGTGGGACGGCTACCCGCCGGCCCGGTCCCGGATCCTCGACTTCGTCGACCGGCACCGGATCGCCAACCCGGTCGTCCTCAGTGGAGACTGGCACACCCACTGGGTGAACGACCTGAAGACCGACTTCGCCGACCCGCGCTCCCGGACCGTCGCCACCGAGTTCGTCGGCACGTCCATCTCGTCCGGCGCGGGCTGGGACGCCGACGTCCGGGCCGGGCTGGCCGCCAACCCGCACGTGAAGTTCTACAACGGCAGCTACCGGGGGTACGTGATCTGCGACGTCACCGAGCGGCGCTGGCGGAGCGACCTGCGGATCGTGCTCGACGCCCGGGACGCCGCCTCGCCGGCGTACACGATCGCGGCGTTCGAGGTGCGGGACGGGATCCCGGGTGCGCGCCGGATCGACGCCGGGGACGGCATCGTCGGCCGGGTCACCGACCGCGCCACCGGCGAGACGCTGCCGAACGTCGAGGTGGCGGTCCTCCGGGCCGACGGCAGCCAGCTGGTGGCCAGCACCACCGACCCGGCCGGCGAGGTGCTCGCCTTCGCGCCGCCCGGCGACTACACGGTGACCGCGAACGGGGTCGGCTACGAGCCGGTCAGCCGGGGCGTCGCCGTCCGGGCCGGCCGGCCGACCCGGCTCGACCTGCGGCTGACCCGGGCGGCGGTCTGGGCCGGCACCGGCCGTACCGTCCCCGGACCGCAGTCCTCGGCCGACGGCACCGACCTGGTGCTCGGCAACGACCTGGTCGCGATGGCCGTCTCGGCCGGCACCGACGACCCGCAACTGGCCGGGGTGACCGTCGGCAAGCCGCTCGACGTGGCGGCGGTCGGGCACCTCGACCAGCTCGACTGGATCAACCTGCCGTACGCCTCGGCGGCCCAGCCGCGCGGCGGCAACGCCTGGCAGCAGCGCACCGTCCGGTCGACCGGCGTCGAGGTGCTCGACGCGGCCGGGCCGGTGGCGAGCGTACGGGCCACCGGGGTCAGCACGGAGCTGCCGGAAATCGCGGTGGTCACCACGTACAGCGTCCGGCCGGGGGAGCCGTGGCTGATGGCGGAGACCGTCTTCCGCAACGGCGGGGCGGAGCCGCGTACCTTCTGGACCGGCGACGCGCTCGACCACGACGGCGCGGGACAGCGCAGCGGTGTGCCCGGGCACGGCACCATCACCAGCAGTACCCCGGCCGACTACCCGCCGGCCGCGCCCTGGATCGGGATGACCGGCTCGGACCGGCAGACCTACGGGCTCTGTTACACCGAGGCCGGCTTCGTCGCGTACGCCGCCTACAACTGGGTGATGAGCCAGCGGCAGGTGACGCTGGAGCCGGGCGGGACCTTCGTGCTGCGGCGGCGGATAGTCGCGGTCGACAACGGCGGTGCGGCCGACCCGTTCGCGGTGCTCGCGACGGTCTGATTCGCGGTGCTGGGGACGGTCTGAGCGGTCGGCGACTGTCGACACGGTGCGCCCGAATTCGGCCTCAACCGGCCGGTCCGGTGGGAATGAGGGATAGTTACCCCTGTATCCGGCACCAACGCAGATCGATGGAGGCCGTCGTGACCACCACCAGCGACACCAGCGACGCCAGCGGAAGCAACGACACCAGCGGAAGCAACGACGCCAGCGGGACCGACGGCACCGGCGGCGCGCCGGTCCGGACCGATGTGGAGAAGGCGCTGCTCGGCGGGAGTACCTACCGGAGTCTCGGCGAGCAGCGCCTCTCGCCGGCGGAGGAGCGGTTCGAGCGGGGCCGCCGCACCACCGGCCTCTGGCTCGCCCCGCTCGTCGCGGTCGTCTTCCTGGCGCTCCCGCTCGACATGCCCGGCAACCAGCAGACCCTCGCCGGGATCCTGCTCGGCGTCATCGTGCTCTGGCTCACCGAGCCGGTGCCGATCCCGATCGGCGGACTGCTCGGCGTCGCCGCCGTCGTCGTGCTCGGGGTGGCGCCCGCCGGCGACGTGCTCGAACCCTTCGGCTCCTCGACGGTCTTCACCTTCATCGGGGCGTTCATCCTCGCCCAGGCGATGCTCAAGCACGGGCTGGCCCGCCGGTTCGCGTTCCGGATGCTGTCGCTGCCCGGGGTGGGCCGGACCGCCGGCCGGGTCGTCATCACCTTCGGGCTGATCACCGCCCTGCTCTCCGCCTTCGTCTCCAACACCGCGACCGTGGCGATGCTGCTGCCGACCGCGCTCGGCATCCTCGCGGTGATCGCGAAACTGATGCAGGAACGGGGCATCGCCGCCGCCGACTTCGATCCCACCCGGCTGCGTGTCGGGGTCGCGCTCATGCTGATGCTCGCCTACGGCGCCAGCGTCGGCGGCCTGCTCACCCCGGTCGGCAGCCCGCCGAACCTGATCGGCCGGGACCTGATCGAGGAGGCCACCGGGGAGCGGATCTCCTTCGCCGAGTGGATGGTCGTCGCCGCCCCGATCTGTGCGCTGATGTTCGTCGCCCTCGCCACGGTGCTGCTGCTGTTGAACCGGCCCGAGATCCGCCGCATCGAGGGAGTCGCCGAGTACGTCGCCAGCGAGCGGGCCGCGCTCGGTCCGCTCTCCCGGGCCGAGCGGAACACCCTGGTCGCCTTCACCGTGACGGTCGTGCTCTGGATCACCCCCGGCGTGGTGGCGCTGATCTGGGGCAGCGACTCCAGCCAGTACGACCTGATCGGCGGGCGGCTCAACGAGGGGATCGTGGCGGTGCTCGGTGCGTCGCTGCTCTTCCTGCTCCCCACCGACTGGCGGAGCCGCGAGTTCACCCTGAACTGGTCCGACGCGGCGCGGATCGACTGGGGCACGGTCCTGCTCTTCGGCACCGGCATCATCTTCGGCGCGTTGCTCAGCGGCAGCGGCCTGGCCGAGACGATCGGCGAGGGCAGCGCCGGCCTGCTCGGCCTGGGCACCGCCTTCGCGATCACCGCCTTCGCCGTGGTGCTGGCGGTGCTCATCTCCGAGACGACAAGCAACACCGCCTCCGCCGCCGTGGTGGTGCCGATCATCATTCCGGTGGCGGTGGCCGCCGGGGTGGATCCGTTCGTGCCGGCGCTGGCGGCGACCTTCGCTGCCTCGTTCGGCTTCATGCTGCCGGTCTCCACACCGCAGAACGCGGTCGTCTACGGCTCCGGCGTCGTGCCGATAACCCGGATGATCCGCTCCGGATTCTCCTTCGACGTGCTCGGTGCGATCCTGATCCTGCTGCTCCTGCCGTTGATGATCGCGCTCGTCGGGCTCGGTGGCTGATGGCGGCCGGAGAATCCGGGTCGGACGTGCGGCGGATCGCGGTGATTCCCGGCGACGGCATCGGCGTCGAGGTGACCGGGGCGGCCCGGCAGGTGCTCGACGCGGCGGCCCGGCGGCACGGGCTCCGGCTGGCGTACGAGGAGTACGACTGGTCCTGCCAGCGCTATCTGGCCGAGGGCGCGATGATGCCGCCCGACGGCCTCGACCGGCTGCGGCCGGCCGACGCGATCCTCCTCGGCGCCGTCGGCTGGCCGGGTGTGCCCGACCACGTCTCGCTCTGGGGGCTGCTGATCCCGATCCGCCGCACGTTCCGGCAGTACGTCAACCTCCGGCCGATCCGGGTCTTCCCGGGAGTGCAGAGTCCGGTCCGGAACGCCCGGCCGGGCGAGGTCGATCTCGTCGTGGTCCGGGAGAACGTGGAGGGGGAGTACAGCGAGATCGGTGGCCGGCTGCACCGGGGCGATCCGGCGGAAATGGCGGTGCAGGAGGCGGTCTTCACCCGGGTCGGGGTGAGCCGGATCGTCGACTACGCCTTCTCGCTGGCCCGGACCCGCCGCTCGTACGTCACCTCGGCGACGAAGTCGAACGGGATCGTGCACACCATGCCGTTCTGGGACGAGATCGTCGCCGAGCGGGCCGCCGGCCATCCCGACGTGCGGTGGGACGCCGAGCACATCGACGCGCTCGCGGCGAAGCTGGTGCTGCAACCGGAGCGGTTCGACGTGATCGTCGGATCGAACCTCTTCGGGGACATCCTCAGCGACCTCGCCGCGGCGGTGGCCGGCAGCATCGGGATCGCACCCTCGGCCAACCTGGACCCGACCGGAACCTTCCCGTCGATGTTCGAGCCGGTGCACGGCTCGGCGCCGGACATCGCCGGTCAGGGTGTCGCCAACCCGCTCGGCGCGGTCTGGTCGGCGGCGTTGATGCTCGATCATCTGGGTGCGCCGGCCGCGGCGGCCGACGTGGTCGGGGCGATCGAGACCTGCCTGCGGGATCCGGCCACCCGGACCAAAGACCTGGGCGGCACCGCCGGCACCCGGGAGGTGGTCGACGCCCTGCTCGACCAGCTCCGGTGAGAGACACCGGGGAGTTCTGCGCTGGGGTCCCGGGGTGGGGCCTCGGGGCTGTGTGCCCCGGGGCTGTGTCCCCCTGGGCGCTTCCGCATGTCATGGTCCGCTGCTGCTCTCCGGCCAGGCCGCCAGAGGTGCCGCTGGATGACCGGGGACGGAAGCAGGATCAGTGCGTCGTCCTCCCCGAGCGTGTCCCCGGCCGTGTGCGCGCCTGCCAGCTCTGCCAGGTCCGCCAGATCTTGATTACTTGTTGTTGTCAGAACGACAACAAGTAATCAAGATCTTCGACGGCAGCTGCGGTCGGATTGATCACTGGTGGACTCGGATCCGTGAGGGGGTGGCTAGGGCCAAGGGTTGGGCGCGTCCTGGGGCCGCTTCGAAGGGGGGACGAACGGCCGGGGGCGCTTTCCTGTCAGATCCGGCCCTGGTGACGCGCGGGGAAGAGGCGAAGGCCGGTGCCGACGTCTGGGGGTGCCGGAGCGGCGTCAACGGCGGCGGGGAACCCGTTAGATGATCTGTCCGACGATCGTGGCGGGGTGACGGTCGGGAAGTGCCTCCAGTGCGCGGGCGAGGTGCGCGGCGAGGTACATCGTCAGTCCGACCCGGTTGCCGTTGAAGCTGCGCAGTAGGGCCAGGCGGGCATCGTGGCAGGGCCGGTCGTGTTCGCATACCAGGCAGGCGTACCGGTCTCCGGGTAGGTGCTGCTCCGAGCGGGGCCGCCGCCAGCCGTCGCCGTGCGGCGTGCCGCTCCCATCGCACCCACGGCCCGATCACCGGTCTACACCAGGCTTCTAGGGTCCTGGCGGGCCCGGCGGCTCGGGGTCGCTGACGTCGGCGACCGTCCCGTCGAGGGCATCCAGGGCCGCGTCGGCGTCGAGTGCGACGGCGCTGCCGTGCTCGCCGGTGCCGAGCGTGATTGTCCGGCCCCGGATCCGCTCGTCGGCGACGACCGGCCACGCGGTGCGGGAGCCGAACGGCGTGATCGTGCCGCGCTCGTAGCCGGTCGCCGACCGTGCCTCGTCGGCGCCGGGCAGGGAGAGCCGGTTGACGCCGAGCAGTGACCGCAGCTTCGGCCAGGAGATGACCCGGTCGCCGGGGACCAGGACGAAGACGTAGTCCTGCTCGGCCCGGCGTACGACGAGGGTCTTCACCACGTCCGGGACCTCGACGCCGAGCGCGTCGGCGGCCTCGGCGACGCTGCGCACCGGGCCGTGCCGGAGCACCCGGTGCGGGATGTCGGCCGAGGCGAGGGCGGCGAGGGCGGTACCGGACATGGCCCCACCGTACCGGTCGGCCGGTGCCGGTCGGGGCTGGAATCCCCTGGTCGTCCACGGTGGTGCCCCGGCATCCGAAACATATCGGCAATCGTCTCTGTCAGCTCGCCGAAACACACCCTCTACAGACTCGGCCCCAGTGGATCTTCGACAGACGGATCGTGAAATCGGGTCGATCTTCGAAAAGGGGGCGGCATGAACCAGTCCGAGCAGTCTGCGGTCAGCCGGCGGGGTTTCCTGCGCGCGGTCGGGGTCAGCGGTGGTGCGGGCGCGATGCTCGCCACCATGGGTGCGCTCGGGCTCGCCCCGACCGCCGCCTCGGCCGCGCCACCGTTCCAGGCGCCGACCCACTCCGATTTCAACCTGACCGGCCGCCGCCGGGCCCGGGTGGTGGTGCTCGGTGGCGGCGTCGCCGGCCTCGCGGTCGCCTACGAACTGGGCAAGGCGGGCTACGACTGCACGGTGCTGGAGGCGCGTTCCCGGGCCGGCGGCCGGAACCTGACCATCCGGGGTGGTGACGTGGAGACCGATCTCGACGGGCACACCCAGCGGGCCCGCTTCTCCGACGGCGGCTACCTCAACGCCGGGCCGGCCCGGATCGCACAGTGGATGGTCACCATGGACTACTGCCGCGAGCTGGGCGTACCGGTCGAGGTCTTCACCAACGCCAACGCGGACGCCTGGATCTACAACGAGTCCGCCGGGATGACCGCGCCGGTCCGCTACCGCACCGCCAAGGCGGACGTGTACGGCTACGTCTCCGAACTGCTCGCCAAGGCGACCGACCAGGGGGCCCTCGACGACCGGCTCAGCGCCGACGACAAGCAACGGCTGCTGTCCTTCCTGCAGAGCTACGGCGCGATCGGCGGGCGCACCAGCGGCTGGGCCTACACCGGCACCAGCCGGCGGGGTTTCGCCAGCTATCCCGGCGCCGGCAACGACGGCGGGAGCCTGCTCGGCGCACCGCCGCCGCTGGCAGACGTCTTCGCCAGCAACGTCGGGCGGTACTTCTCCTTCGAGCTCGGCTACGACCAGGCCATGCTGATGTTCCAGCCGGTCGGCGGGATGGACCAGATCCCCCGAGCCCTGGCCCGGGCGATCGGCAAGCACCGGATCACGCTCGGCGCAGAGGTGACCGGGGTGACCGACCGGGGCGGCCAGGTCGAGGTGACCTACCGGCACGGCGGCCGGGAGCGGATGGTCCGGGCGGACTACTGCGTGGCGACACTGCCACCACACCTGATGGCCCGGGTGCCGCACAATCTCGGCGCGGACGTGACGGCGGCGCTCGGCAGCTTCCCGGCCACCGCCTCCGGCAAGATCGGTCTGGAGTACCGGAGCCGCTGGTGGGAGCTTGACCAGCGCATCTACGGCGGCATCACGGAGACCGACCTCGACGTGTCGCACATCTGGTACCCGTCGTACGGCTTCCACGGCCGGCGAGGGGTGATCGTCGGCTACTACAACACCGGGGCGAACGCGCGGGCGTACAGCGCGTTGACCCCGGCGCAGCGGCAGGAGCGGGCGGTCATGCAGGGCGTGAAGATCCACGGCGAGAAGTACCGCAGCGAGCTGGTGACGGCGTACTCGCACGCCTGGGACCGGACCCGCTACCTGGAGGGGGCCTGGACCTCGCCGCCGCACGGCAGCGCCGGCTACGACCTGCTGCTCCGGCCCGCCGGCCGGGTCTATTTCGCCGGTGACTGGCTGAGCCACGAGGTGGCCTGGCAGCACGGCTCGTTCGTCTCGGCCCGCGCGGTGGTCACCGCACTGCACCAGCGGGTGATGGCGAGCTGAGCCGACTCCGGCATGCTCACGGCCGGAGCGGCGGCGCGGCGTCCCGGCATGCTCACGGCCGGAGCGGCGGCGCGGCGTCCCGGCATGCTCACGGTCAGAGCAGCGGTGCGACGTCCCGGGTGATCGGCACCGCCAGCACGGTCGGGCCCTCCGTGCCGAGCGCGGCCCGGAACGCCGTCCGGAACTCGTCCACCGACTCGACCTGGTGGGCCGTGCAGCCGTAGCCCCGGGCGATGCCGGGGATGTCCAGGCCGGGCAGCTCCAGGCCGGGCACCCCCGGCGCCCGCTCCAACTCGGCAAATGCCTTCAACACCCCGTACTCCTGGTTGACCGGCACCACGAAGACGACCGGCAGCCGGTGCTGGGCCGCCGTCCAGAGCGCCTGCGGTGAGTACTGGAACGAGCCGTCCCCGATCACCGCGACCACCGGCCGGTGCCGCCGGGTGTCCCGCTGGGCGAGGGCGATGCCGACCGCCGCCGGCAGCGCGAAGCCGAGGCCCCCGCTGGCCATCTTGAAGTACGACCCGGGCCGGACGATGGTGAGCTGCCGGTGCAGCGCGCTCAGGTTGGAGGGGGTCTCGGGCACCACGATCCCGTCCGCCGGCCACTCGGCGGCCAGCGCCCCGAAGAGGGTCTCGGGCTTCAGCGGGGTGCCGGGCGCCCCGGCCGCCCCGTCCGGCGCGGCGGGCCGGGTCGGCGGCATCGGCCGGTCGGCTGCGGGCAGCAGCTCGGTGAGGGCGGCGCAGGCCAGTGTAACGTCGCCGACCAGGCTCTCCCCGACCGGTGCGCGGGCCGCCTCGGCCGGGTCGTCGGTGATGTGCAACAGCCGGGTGCCCTCCGGCAGGTATCCGCGCCGGCCGGGCACGTAGGGGTAGTAGCGGAAGACCGGGGCACCGATCACCAGCACGGTGTCGTGGCCGACCAGTTTCTCGGCCAGCGGCCCGATTGCCGGCGGCAGCAACCCCTGGAACTGCGGGTGGTCCTGTGGGAAGCCGACCCGGTCGGCGAACGGGGGCTGCCAGACCGGCGCCCGGCTCCGGTCGGCGAGGGCGACCGCCTCGGCCCAGCCGCCGGCCCGGTCCACCCCGGAGCCGATCACCAACATCGGCTGCCGGCTGCCGGCCAGGATCTCGGCGAACCGGGCCAGCACCGCAGGGTCGGGTGCGACCCGGGTGCTCACCCGGCGCACCTCCGGGGTGCCGTTGGCGGGTTCGTCCCAGTCGTCCAGGGGTAGCGAGAGATACACCGGTCCGGCCGGCGGTTGTACGGCGGTGGCGTGCGCCCGCATGAAAGCCTCAGGGATGTCCTGGGCGCGTAATGGTTCGTGACTCCATTTGACGTACGGCTCGGGAAGTTGTGTCGGCCGCACATTTGTCAGCATCGGCTCGAACAGATTCATCGTCCGGGTCTGCTGTCCTGCCGTCACGATCATCGGGGTCTTGTTGTGCCAGGCGGTCACCAGGCTGCCCATCCCGTTTCCGGTGCCCGGGGCGGTGTGCAGGTTCACGTGTACCGGCCGACCGCTGGACTGGGCATAGCCGTCCGCCATCGCGACCGCCGACGCCTCCTGGAGCGCCAGGACGTACGCGAAGTCAGCCGGAAAGTTCTTCAGGAATGGCTCCTCGGTGGAGCCGGGGTTGCCGAAGAGGGTGGTCAGACCGAGGGAACGGAGCAGGTCGTAGGTTGCTTCGTGCACCGTTGTCATCGAAAGGGGCCTCCTGCGCGTTGTCGTCCCATTCTGGAACCACCCGACCAAGCCGGTCATTTCCGTCATACCGTACGCGTACATGATCATGCTGGTTTATCTCGACCCCGTTCGGTGGTCCAGCAACCGGTCCCAGGCCGTCCGATTCGCGGTGTCGGGCACTGTTTTCGCTGTTCAGAAGGGTTGGCAACGGCAGAAGGCGGCCAGTAATGTCGGCGAGTCTGGTCCGGCCCCTTGGTCGCCACGCCGGTGACACCGGAACAGACCCGCCGAGTCGTTCGGTAACGAGCCGGGGACCCACAGTTATTCGGGGTGAATCCGCGAGCCTCTGGCCCGCGGTAGGGCGGCCTTCCCGCCCGAATCCGTCAGCTAACCCGGTAGGCGGTGTCGGAAGGAGTACGTGTTCGTGCCGCACCACCCGGGCTCCGGCCCATCCCCCCAGGCAGCTCGCCGCGTCCCAGCTCGCCGCGTCGCGGTCCGGCCTCCGGTCACCGCGACCGCTCCGGTCCGCCCGGCCCCCGGCCGGCACCGGGCAGCCCTCGACAGGTACCCGACCCTGGCCCGATAGCGGACCGCTCGAGGGCTGTGACGCGGACGTCGTCGACGCGGGCACGCCGGGGTCGCCGGCCGGATGGCCGGCACGTCCGGAAAGACCCGCGGGTCGGCGACGGCAGGTCGCGGCGGCGCTGATTCCACCGGTACGCCGACAGCGGCGCTCTCCGCCGGGCGGCACATCGCCGCTCGCGTCGTCGATTCGATCGACGGACCTCTCCTGCGCGTTCTGAGCGCAATTTCGCGTCGCATTCCCACCAGCGGACGAAAACGTCGCGTCATTTTTCGCCCCCGGCGATGGTGACGTGCATTCCCCTGGAGGACAACGTTGAAGCACGCAATTTACGGGCGGTTCAGGACCGCCCTCTCCGGTCGGCGCAACCGGCTGGCGCTCGCCTCGGCGGCGGTGCTCGCCGCCGCCGCGTCCACCGGTGGCGTTCTGGCGTCGACCGGCTCGGCGGAGGTGCCTGAGCCCTCGACCGTGGCCGTCGCCGAAGTCGGCTCCCCGGCGCCCGGTGCACCGGGCAGCACCGGCGAGCCCGGCACCGCCGACACCACCGCGCCGGGGACCACCGCGCCGGGGACCACGGCACCGGAGTCGGCCGCGGCGGAGACGACCGCACCGGCGACCCCGGCGAGCCCTGAGCAGACCAGCCCGGCCGTCAAGGCGGCCAAGGCGGCCCCGGCCAAGACGACCGAGCCGCCGGCACCGCCGGAGTCGAAGCTGCTGGACTACGAGTTCCAGGCCCAGATCAACGGCTGGTACTGCGGCCCGGCCGCCACCCGGATCGCGCTGACCGTCCGCGACAAGCGGCCGAGCCAGGACGCGGTCGCCGGCGCTCTCGGCACCACGACGAGCGGCACGAACTCGGCCGAGGACACCACCCGGGTGTTGAACGACCTGATCGGGACGGACTTCTACCGCACCACCGCCATCCCCGGCGGCGCGGCCACCCCGGCCCAGATGGACCGGCTCCAGGCCGACGTGGTGCACGCCGTCACCAGCGGGTACGCCGTGGTGGTCAACATCGCCGGCTCCGTCACCGACCTCGACGGCGGCTGGCACAGCTACCCCGGCGGGCACTACCTGACCGTGGTCGGCTACCGCGACGACGGCCGTACGGTGAAGATCGCCGACCCGGCCATCCCGGGTGCGGACAGCACCTACTGGCTGAGCACCATCGACCTGGCGAACTGGGCGGCCACCCGGGGCTACTCGTCCTGATCCGTTCCCGCCGGCACGGGCCTGCGCGCCGCTCTGGCGCCGGTGGCCGATGACACGCCGGCCCGCCCCACCCCCGGACGACCCGTGCCGACCGGACGTGGGGCGGGCCGGCGTCGTCGGACGCCGGCTGTCACGGCCTTCCGGTGACGCTCTGCGGGACGTTGGATGTCCGCTCTGCAGGTTTCCGTGGCCGCAGACGCACCACATGTAACGTCTGATTCCATGATCGTGTGGCTCAACGGCACCCACGGCGCGGGTAAGACGACGACCAGTGCGCTCGTGCGGCCACTGATCCCGGATTCGCGGGTGTTCGACGCCGAGAAAATCGGCGAGACTCTCATGGACATCACGCCGGGGCTACCCGAGACGGACAACTTCCAGCACTGGCCGCCGTGGCGGCCACTGGTCGTCGAGACCGCCCGCCGAGTACTCGACTACACGGGCGGCATTCTGGTGATGCCCATGACTGTCCTGGTCGAGCGGTACTGGCGAGAGATCAGCAGTGGTTTCGCCCAGCACGCCATCCCGGTACGGCATTTCGTCCTGCACGCCGACCAGGACACCCTGCGCGCGCGTATCGAGGGGGAGCATGCCGTGCCCTCCCCGTTCCGGCTCAGGTACCTCGGGCCCTACGCCGAGGCGGCCCGCACGTGGCTGCACGCCGAGGCCGAGGTCGTCGATACCACGCACCTCATGCCCGCCCAGGTCGCCCTGCGGATCGCGGAGGCGGTCAACGGTTGAGGGCCCCGGGCGGTGCGTCACTGGCCCTGCCACACCGCCTGGGCGCCCGAGTCCCCGGTGCGGTAGACGTAGTAGAGCGCGACTCCGGCCGCTGCCAGCGAGAGCACCCCGAGCACCAGGGTCAGGGCCGGGGAGTTGGTACGCGGCGCCCGGACGGCCGTCCCGGTTCCGCCGCCCCCGCCGACACCGCCGCCGGTCCCACCGTCCGTGCCTGTGCTGCCGTCCGTGCCTGTGCTGCCGGTCGGTGGGGCCGCGGCGGCGCGGGGGCGGACGAAGAGGACCAGCAACAGGGTCAGCACGCCGAGCGCGATCGTCGCGTAGAGGGTGTTGCCGCCCAACTCCTGATGCTCGGCCAACCGGGGCACGTACTCCGGGCTGACCCGGTTGCCCGCCTGGAGCCGGGCGAGGAACTCGTCGCCGGAGAGCTTGGCCAGCAGCGCCGCGACCGGGGTGGCGATCGCGAGCAGCGCCGTTACCAGGCGCAGGTGCGGGCGGAGGAACGGGACGAAGGCGTAACCGACGGCGGCCACGGCGAGCAGCGGGACGAAGACCACCGCCGCGTGGACCAGCAGGGGATGGGCGGGTATGCCCATGAACTCCTCGAGCACGGGCGCCTCCTCGGCGACGGATCGGATCGTGCGCTTTCGAGAACGTTGACATGGTGCCCGGGGTGCCGACCGTTGACAAGAGCCGAAATCGGTTCGCAAGAGCCGGATCGGTTGGCAGGAGCCGGATCGGCGCGATCGACAGCCGCTCTACAAGGGACAGAGGCGGCGCGGACGGTGCTACGACGCAGGCTCGCCGACGACGTGTTCGACGTACTCGGCGACCGGGGTGAAGCCGAGCCGGTCGTAGAGCTTGTATGCGGCGGTGTTCTCCGCGTGCACGTTCAGCGCCACCGTCTCGACCTCGGCCAGCAACCGCCGGCAGAGCGCCGCCACCAGCGTGCTGGCCAGCCCCTGCCCCCGGTGCTCCGGTGCGGTGGTGACGTTGCCGAGCGCGCCGACCCCGTAGCGGGGCGACCAGACGTGCACCCCGGCGGCGGCGACCAGCCCGCCGTCGCGGCGCATCCCGAGATAGTGCCCGGTGCGCAGCATCCGGGGATCGAACCAGATGCCGGGGTAGGACCGCCGGTAGAAGGCCGTCAGCTCCGCGGTGTCGGCCTCGGTGAGCACCTCGCCGCCGGGCGCCACCCGGACCAGCCGATCCGGATCGGTCAACGCCATCTTCAGGTGCGGGCCCCGCGACCGGACCGGAAACTGCCGGGCCAGCACCTCCGCGCCGCCGGGGGAGAGGTGCGCCTCGAAGTGCCGGGGCAGCAGCGGCAGGAGTCCGGTCAGTAGCTCGGCCACCACCTCCGCGGAACGGTGCAGCGCCAGCAGCACCGGCGTGGGTCCACCGTGGTAGAGCAACGCCACCGCGTCGTCCAGCCGGTACCAGGTGGTGTAGGGCCAGTAGAAGTCGTCGAGGTCGCCGAGCTCGTACGCGTGCAGGTGGGGGTCGCGGCGCAGCAGGCCGGCCAGCTCGTTCCGGTCGTGGCCGGCCCTGATGATCGTCACCGATGCATCATGGCACAGCCCACGCCGGCGTTCGGAGAGCCGGCCGGAGAGCGGAGAGCCGGCCGGAGAGCGGTGGCGTTCAGCGGGCTGCCGGTGCGGGGCGGGGTGACGGGACGGTCGGCCCGGCCCCGACGGCGCCGTCCAGCTCCCGGCGGGCCTGGTCGAGGAAGCCGTCGGCGTACCGCTGCTCGGGGAAGTCGCCGAGATAGCGGGTGCGGGTCCGCCAGCGGGTCTCGGCCAGCGGATCGGTGTCGAGCAGCCGGTCCAGCACGTCGTCCAGGTTGGACAGATCCGAGGTCAGCACGTAACCGGAGCCGGCCAGCGGGAACCCCTCGACGAAGCGCTCCCCCTCGCCGACCCGGTCGGTGATGGCGTACGGCTTGCCGGAGTAGAGGTAGTCGGAGATCACCGCCGAGACGTCCGAGACCAGAGCGTCGGAGGCGTTGACGCAGTCGACCAGGCTCATCTTCCGGGCCGCCTCGGCGCCGAAGACGTGCGGCCGCCCGCTGACCGCGCGGTCCTCGGCGAGCAGCTGCTCGATCCGGGCGAGCTGCCGGGCCGACGCCGGGTTCTGCGACGTGTAGGGGTGGGCCCGCAGGATCACCGTCACGCCCCGGTCCAGCAGGCGCCGGACCAGGGTCTCGCCGACCGGCAGCGAGCAGTGGTCGACGTCGGCGTTGTGCCCGGTCCAGGTCGGGGCGTAGAGCACCACCTTGTCGGCCCGGTCCCGGATCGGCTCCCGACGCACCTCGATCGCCTCCACCTGCGGGCGGCCGACGATGGTGAACTTCTCGGCGGGGATGGTCACGCCGTTGCGGGCGTACCGGTCGATCGCCGCCTGCCCGGCGACGAAGATCCGGTCGAAGATCGCGGAGACCGGGTTGGCGCTCGGCGCCTTGTCGCTGTCGCCGTGGTGCAGCTGGATGTGGGTCAGGTGGGTGAAGCGGATGCAGTGGCTGTTCTTGGCGCCGTGGTTGACGTAGAAGGCGACCCGCAGGCTCGGCACGATCGCCTCGTCGATCGAGCGCGGTGTCGGGCAGACCACCACCGGCGCGCGGGTGGCGGCGGAGACCGGGCCGAGGAAGTCCGGCTCCCGCAGCAGCACCACGAAGGGGCGGCCGATCCGCTCCAGATACGGCAGCCACATCATGACCTGGTATTCCGAGCCGGGCGGCGCGGAGAAGTAGAGCAGGAACTCGGGCTGGTGCCGGCGCAGCGCCTGGGTGACCGCGCTCTGCCGGGCCGAGGGGCGGAGCCGGCGCAGCGCGAGCGGCCCGACCGCGCCGGCCGCGGCGGCCGCACCGACCAGCAGGGTGAGGAGCAGGACGGGCCAGGCCGGCAGGCGCAGCGCCGCGCTCGCGGCGAGCAGGACCAGCAGGGCCAGCACCGCCGGGCCGAGCCGGTCGGCGACGAGCAGCGGCGAGGAGCGTACGCCGAGGTTGGCCGCGCGCACCTCAAGCTCGGCGGCGTCCCGCAGCGGCTTCTCGGCCAGGGTCAGCCCGAGCAGGGCGGCTCCGGTGACCGCCAGCGTCAGCCAGCTCCACCGGGCCTCGGGGACCCGGTGGACGTAGCCGACCAGCACCCCGCCGATCAGCAGCACGGGCTCGGCGACGAGGCCGGCGCGGGGGTTGACCCGCCGCTCCACCCAGACCGCGACCGCACCGGCCACCGCCAGGGCGAGACCGGCCAGCTTCGCCGTTGCCAGGGCGAGGACCAGGAAGGAGAGCACGGCCAGGCCGGCACTGAGACACCGGACGGTCAGTTTCCTGACCAGGTCGCCACGCATGCGCTTCCTTCCTTCGCCACGCCGTCCGGACCGACCGGCTCGATCTCGGGGGCCGCGATCTCGGCGCCCGGCACGCCGGGGGAGCGGCGGACGTCGACCACCTGACCGGTGAGCCCGGAGAGGAGGACGTCCAGCGAGACCCGGGCCACCGTGTCGGCCGCCAGCAGGGTGTGCACCGGCTCCTCCCCGAACGCCCGGGTCCGCATCGGGGTCGCGGTCCGCTCGGGGTTGACGCAGTTCACCCGTACGCCGAACTCCGACCACTCGTCGCCGAGCGCCTGGGTGAGGTTGACCACGGCGGCCTTGGTGGCGGAGTAGAGGGCGTAGCGGGCCCGGCCCCGGGTGTAGGAACTGGAGGTGTAGAGCAGCAGTTGGCCCCGGGTCTGGCGCAGGTAGGGCAGGGCCTGGCGGGCGATCTCCACCGGGGCGACGAGGTTGACCTGGAGCATCTGCGCGATTGTCGACTCGTCCATCTCGGCGAGCGCACCGGTCCGGAGCACCCCGGCGGTGACCACCACGTGGTCGATCCGGCCGGTCGCCTCGAACGCGGCGCGCAGCGCGGCGGCGACGTCCTCGGCCCGCTCCACGTGGGTGCCCGTGCGGGACCGGCTGACCGGGAAGACCTCCGCGCCGTAGTGCCGGGCGAGCTCGGCCAGCTTCTGCCCGATGCCGTGGCTGCCGCCGAAGACCACCACCGTCCGGCCGCTCAGTTCCTCGGTGTACGCCCGCTCGTCGACCAGCCGGGGCGCCTGGGCGGCGGCGAGCTGGAAGAGCTTGTCCGCCAGGTGCACGTCGACCGGGTGGGTCACCTTGATGTTCTCGTCCGAGCCCTCGATGACCTTGATCGGCACCTCGGGGAGGTAGCGCAGCACCACCCCGCAGTCGTCGGTGGCGCTGAACTCGGGGTCCTCGGCGGCGCGCGCGTACGCGGCCCGGATGGTGCCCGAGCGAAACGCCTGCGGCGTCTGCCCCCGGCGCAGCCGGGCCCGAACCGGGATGTCGGTGATGCAGTCGTCCTCGTCCACCTGGATGATCGTGTCGGCGGAGGGGATCGCCACGTCGACCGCGGAGTGCGTCCAGAGCGCGTTCACGCACTCCCGGACGATCCGTCCGCTCAGCAGCGGCCGGACCGCGTCGTGGAAGAGGATGTTGCAGTCGTCCGGACCGATCGCGTCCAGCGCCAGCCGGGTGGTGGCGTTCCGGGTGTCACCGCCCTCGATCACCTTGCCGACCTTGCGGAACCCGGCCCTGTCGACGATCTGCTGCGCCTCGTCGAGGAAGCCGGGTGCCATCATCACCAGGATCTCGTCGATCTCGGGCGCGGCCTCGAAGACCGCGACGGTGTGTTCGAGGATCGGCTTGCCGGCGATCTTGAGCAGTTGCTTGGGTATGCCGAGCCCGACCCGGGTGCCGGTGCCGCCGGCGAGCACCACCGCCACGGTCCGGTGGGGTCGCCACACCGCCGGTACGGCGCTCCGGGGCTCCGGTGCCGTCCGGCCGTCCGGCCGCGTCGCCGGATTCTGTGCCATTGCCGATCCTCACTGACTGCGGCTGGTCGCCGCAGTCGTTCGCCGAGTCTCCGTCCGCGGCCCGCCCGGAGCCGCGACCCATAGGACCCTAGCCCGGCATCGGCCGGACGCCGAACCCCCAGGTCGACAACCGGTCCTCCGCCGGTCGGCCCGGGTTCGGCTCCGGTTCACTTCCGGTTCATGAACTTCTCGTACTCGGGGACCACCTCGTCGGTCGGCCCGTCCGCGCGGATCACGCCCGACTCCAGCCAGATCGACCGCTCGCAGGTGGAGCGGATCGAGCCGATACTGTGGCTGACCAGGAAGACCGTGCCGGCGCTGGCGCGCAGCTCGCGGACACGCTGCTCGCTGCGGCGCCGGAACCGCGCGTCACCGGTGGCGAGCGCCTCGTCGATCAGCAGCACGTCGTGCTTCTTCGCGGCGGCGATGGAGAAGCGCAGCCGGGCGGCCATCCCGGACGAGTACGTCCGCATGGGCAGCGAGCTGAAGTCGCCGCGCTCGTTGATCCCGGAGAACTCGACGATCTCCGGGGTGAGCTGGCGCACCTGGGCCGGGGTCATGCCCATCGCCAGGCACCCCAGCGCCACGTTGCGTTCCCCGGAGAGGTCGTTGAGCAGCGCCGCGTTGACGCCGAGCAGGGAGGGCTGGCCGTGGGTGTAGATCGTGCCCCGGCTGGCCGGTAGCAGCCCGGCGATCGCCCGCAGCAGGGTCGACTTGCCGGACCCGTTGCTGCCGAGCAGGCCGATCGCCTCACCCTGGTAGGCGGTGAAGGTGACGCCCTTGACCGCGTGCACCTCGCGGACCGTGCCGCTCTTGCGACCGGTCAGCATCCGGCGCAGTGCGGCGGCCGGGTTGTTGTTGCCGGAGTTGGCGCCGTGCACCCGGTAGATCACGTGGACGTCGTCGACGACGACGGTCGGGATCCGGGGGACCGGCGCCACCGTGGTCGCGCCCGCAGGGGTCCCGGTCCGGGGGTCGATCGGCTCAGCCACGGCCGTACTCCTTCTCACCGCGCCAGAAGTAGATGAACCCGAGCAGCCCGGTCACCGCCGCCCAGCCGATGCCGAGCGCCCAGGACTGGGTCGCCGAGGCGGTCACCGGCGCCGACTCCAGCAGGGCGTGCCGCATCAGCTCGATGTAGACCAGCAGCGGGTTGAGCTGCACCATGAAGGCGGCCCACTCCGGCAGGTGCTGCTCGAAGTACGCCACGCTGTAGAGCACGCCGGAGGCGTACATCCAGGTGCGCATCACGAAGGGGAGGACCTGCCTCATGTCGGTGATCTTCGAGCCGACCCGGGCCAGCGCCATCGCCAGCCCGGCGTTGAAGACCGACTGGAGCAGCACCGCCGGGATCACCAGCAGCCACTGGATGGTCAGCGGCTCGCCGTCGACCAGCACGATGCCGGCGAGCACGACGATGGAGGCGAGCAGGTGCTGGAACTGGGTCAGGGTGATCGCGATCGGCAGGGCGGCCCGGGGGAAGTGCAGTGCCCGGATCAGTCCGAGGTTGCCGCTGATCGCGGTGACCCCGCCGCTGGCCGCGGTCTGGGTGAAGGTGAAGACGAACAGCCCGGTGCAGAGGTAGGCGATGAAGTTCTCGACGTCTCTGCTGGTGCCCAGCACCACACCGAAGATCAGGTAGTAGACCGCCGCGTTGGTCAGCGGGGTCAGCACCTGCCAGATGCGCCCCAGCCGCGCGGTGCTGAACGAGGCCACCAGCTTGGCGTTGGCGTAGGCGGTGATGAAGTGCCGGTAGGACCAGAGCTGCCGGGCGTAGGCCGGAAGGGTGGGCCGGGCTCCGGCCACGGTCAGTCCGTACCGGGCGGCCAGCTCTGCCTGGCTGAGCTCTGAATCGGGGTTGGCTACCGCCGTGATGGCCATAGCGTGGGCGCTCCGATCTGTTCGGGCTGTGGGAGGCGCGCGACGTGTCGACCGTGCTCGAGCGGTGGAACGCCGATGGTCGTCGCTCCGTGGAAAGTAGTCCATAACTGCGTCGGGACGCAACCGTAGCGTCGTCGCGCTATATTGGCCGACGTGGCGACCGACAACCGGCGTGCTCCAGCGGGAGCGGCGGTGCTCCGAGACGAGATCACCGTCGCTATCCGCCAGGCCGTGCTGCAGGAACTCGCCGCGGTCGGCTACGGACGTCTGTCGATCGAGGCGGTCGCGCGCCGGGCCGGGGTCGGCAAGACGGCGATCTACCGGCGCTGGAACTCCAAGCTCGAACTGGTGCTGGAGATCGTCACCCGGATCGCGGGCCAGAGCCTACCGTTACCGGACACCGGGAGCCTAACCGGAGATCTCGACGTGCTGCTGCGGATCGTGGCCCGGGCGCTGCGACACCGGCTGGCCTCGCAGATCGTTCCGGACCTGCTCGCCGAGGCGGCCCGCAACCCGGAGATCGCGGGGACCCTCCAGCAGGCGCTGCGGGCGAACCAACAGGACGTCGGCAGGCAGCTGATCGACCGGGCGGTGGCCCGGGGCGAGCTGCCCGCCGGAACGGATCCGGACCTCGCGGTCGACCTGATCGTCGGTCCCCTCTACTGGCGGCTCGCCGTCTCCCGCACCGCCCTGCCGGACGCCTACCTGTCCCGGCTGGCCGCGGCGGTCGCGGCCGGGCTCGGCGCGCACGTCGCCGTGCCGGAGACGGTGGGCGTGCCGGAGGCGGTCGGTGCGGCGGTGGTCCGGGACGCCCCGGCCGGAGGGAGTGTCGACGCTCCGGTCTCGAGCTGACCGCGCCGCGCGGCGCCACCCACGTCCACCACCACCCCCGACCAGATGGCGGTCGCGGAGGCCGTGACCCGTAGGGCCCGGCTCCGCCGCCGGCCGCGACCCCCTGTACCACTCGATCCATCCACGGAACAACGAGCTAGCATCGCTGCCGATTGCGATGCCCTCATCGACAGGAGGATGCCCATGTCTGGGCAGAACGCAGACCTGATACCACCCGCCAAACCAGTCATCGGAGACGCCGAGGTCGAGGCGGCCGTCCGGGTGCTCCGCAGCGGCCGGGTGGTGCAGGGGCCGGAGGTGGCGGCGTTCGAGGAGGAGTTCTCCGAGCTGGTGGCCGGCCGGCACTGCGTCGCGGTCAACTCGGGCACCTCCGCGCTCCAGCTCAGCCTGCTCGCCCTGGGCCTCGGCCCGGGTGACGAGGTCATCGTGCCGTCGTTCTCCTTCGCGGCCACCGCGAACGCCGTCCGGCTGGTCGGCGCGGAGCCCGTCTTCGCCGACATCGAGGCCGGCAGCTTCTGTCTTGACCCGGCCGCGGTCGAGGCGGCCGTCACCCCGCGTACCGCCGCGATCATGCCGGTGCACCTCTACGGCCACCCCGCCGCTATGGACCGGCTGACGCCGATCGCGGAGCGGCACGGCCTGGCCGTCGTCGAGGACGCGGCGCAGGCGCACGGCGCGGCGCTCGGCGGCCAGCCGGTCGGCTCCTTCGGCGTCGCCGGTTGCTTCAGCTTCTATCCGACCAAGAACATGCACGCCCTGGAGGGCGGCATGATCTCCACCCCCGACGCGGAGTTCGCCCGCACCCTGCGGCTGCTGCGCAACCAGGGCATGGAGCAGCGGTACGCGAACGAGATCGTCGGGGCGAACATGCGGCTCACCGATGTCGCCGCGGCGATCGGCCGGGTGCAGCTCCGGCAGCTGCCGGAGTGGACCGAGCAGCGCCGGTCGAACGCGAAGTTCCTGGACTCCCGGATCACCGGCGCGGTGACCCCGCCGGTGGCCGACGCGGCGCGGCACGTCTACCACCAGTACACGGTGCGGGTCTCCGGTGACCGGGACGCCGCCCAGCAGAAGCTGCTGGACCGGGGCGTCGGCAACGCGGTCTACTACCCGACCCCGATCCACCGGCTCAAGCCGTACCTGACCGCCGACGGCAGGCCCGGCCCGTGGGAGCTGCCGGAGACCGAGCGGGCGGCGGCCGAGGTGATCTCGCTGCCGATCCACCCGGCGCTGAGCCAGGGCGACCTGGAGCGGATCGCCGATGCCACGAACAGCCTGGGCGGTGCCCGGTGAGCGGCGGGAACACGTTGCGTGCCGGCCTGATCGGCCTCGGCGCGATGGGGCGCAACCACGCCCGGATCCTCTCCGGCCTGGACGGTGTCGAGCTGGTCGGTGTGGTGGACCCGGCCGGGGACAGCACCGGCATGCTGCGGGCGCCGGTGCTGCCCACCGTCGCCGAGCTGCTCGCACTCAAGATCGATTACGCCGTGGTGGCCTGCCCGACCGCGCTGCACGAGCAGGTCGGCCTGGAGCTGGCGGCGAACGGCGTCTGCGCGCTCATCGAGAAGCCGCTCGCGCAGTCGGTGGAGACCGCCACCCGATTGGTGGAGGCGTTCGAGGCGGCCGGGCTGGTCGCCGGGGTGGGACACATCGAGCGCTACAACCCCGCGCTGCAGAACCTGCGGACCCGGCTCGAGGCCGGCGAGCTGGGCGAGGTCTTCCAGGTGGTCACCCGCCGCCAGGGCCCCTTCCCGCACCGGATCGCCGACGTCGGGGTCGTGATGGACCTCGCCACCCACGACATCGACCTGACCAGCTGGGTCACCGGCCAGGAATACACCTCGGTCTCGGCCCGTACGGTCTCCCGCAGCGGGCGGCTGCACGAGGACATGGTCGCCGCCGTCGGGCAGCTCGCCGACGGCACCATGGTCAACCACCTGGTCAACTGGCTGAGCCCGCTCAAGGAGCGCTCCACGGTGATCACCGGCGACCGGGGCTGCTTCGTCGCCGACACGCTCACCGCCGACCTCACCTTCTACGCCAACGGCGCCATCGACACCGAGTGGGAGGCGCTGCGCGCGTTCCGGGGCGTCGCCGAGGGGGACATGGTCCGTTACGCGATCCCCAAGCGGGAGCCGCTGCTGGTGGAGCACGAGCGGTTCCGCGACGCGGTCGACGGCAAGGAGAGCAGCATCGTCACCCTGCGCCAGGGCCTCCGTACGGTCCAGGTCGCCGCCGCCCTGCTGGAGTCGGCGACGGACGGCACCACGGTCTCGGTGGCCCCGGGCGACACGATGGCGCAGCCGGCGCTGCGATGACCGCCTCGAAGGCGCGACGGGTGGTGGCCACGATGGGGCGCCGCATCCCCTCACCCGTACGCCGGACGCTGCGCCGGACCGCGGCCCTGCCCCGGGCCCGGCACTCGGTACGGGCGGCCTGCGGGCTCGGCGCCGGCACGCCGCTGATGGTGCACACCGGACGGATCAGCACGGACCGCAGCGCTGCCGTGATGGTGGACGCCCTGTCCCACCTGCCCGGATTCCACCTGGCGTTGGTCTGCCCGAGCACCGAGCGGGACGCCGCCGGCGCGCTGCTGCGCCGGGCGGAGACGGTGGGCGTCCGGGACCGGCTGCACGTGCTGGCCCGGCCGCGCGGGATGGCCCCGGCCTTCCTGGCCAGCGCGGACCTGGGCGTCTCCGGCTATCAGCCGGTCGTCTCCGGCGGCCCGCTCGTGCCGGAGGAGCTCGACGAGTACCGCGCCGCCGGCCTGCGGATCGTGGCCGGCAACATCCGCACCATCCGGGAGTACCTCGCGCAGCACGAGGCCGGCGTGGTCTTCACCCTCGGCTCGGCGGCGTCGTTCGCCACCTCGGTGCGGCGGGTCCGGACCGAGCGGCCCGCCGGACGGCCGCCGACGCCGTCCACCGAGCCGGACGCACCGCCGGAGTGGAGCCGGATCGGCAGCACGCCGATCCGGCTCGGGCTCGGCACGGCGAACTACGCCGGACAGCTCTCCAGTTTCGCCCGGGCGATCTGCGCCGCCCGTCCCGACGTCTCGGCCGAGCTCGTCATGGCGAAGCCGGTGGCCTCGTTCCGGTACCCGGCCGACGCCTACCTGCACTTTCCGACCGAACGCCGGCTCGACGTCCAGCTCGACCAGGTCCGGCGGGTGCTCGGCACCTACACCCATCTCGTCGTCGACGCCTTCCGCCCGGTGCTCGGGCGGCTCAACGGCGAGGACATCTCCGCCGATCTGCCCGCGCTTCGCCAGGCCAAGATCAAAACGGCCCTGCTGGCACACGGCAGCGAGATCCGGCACCCGGCCAGCCACCTCGACCGGCACCCGGAGTCGGGCTTCCGGCAGGCACCCGAGGAACTCGTCGAGCGCCTCGGCACGGTCACCGAGAAGAACGCGCGGATCGCCCGGGAGAGTGAGCTGCCGATCTTCGTGACCACGCCGGACCTGCTGGCCGACGTGCCGTGGGCGACCTGGGCGCCGCTGGTCCTCGACGTCGAGGCGTGGAGCTGCGACCGCCCGGTGCTCGAGCGGCCCCGGCCGATCGTCCTGCACGCCCCCTCCACCCGGTGGACGAAGGGGACCGACCTGATCCTGCCGGAACTCCAGGCCCTGCACGACCGCCGGGTCATCGACTTCCGGCTGGTCGAGGGCGTTCCCTGGAGCGAGATGCGGCGCATGGTGCAGGAGGCCGACATCATCGTCGACCAGCTCGTGATGGGCTCGTACTGCACCTTCGCCTGCGAGGGCATGGCCGCCGGGAAGGCCGTGATCTCCTATCTCAGTGAGGACGCGATGCGGGCGGTGCAGATCCGCCCGCCGATCACCAGCGCCACCCCCGCCACCCTGGTGAAGGCGATCGAGTCGCTGCTCGACGACCGTACCGCCGCAGCCCGGCTCGCCGCCGAGGGTGTCGGATACGTCCGCGAACACCACGACGGACGCCGGACGGCCCAGGTCTTCGACGAGTTCCTTCGATGACCGGGCACCGGCCGGCAGACGAGTCCAGGTTCGGCAGTCTCCGCGAAGAACGACAGGAAGGACCAGGCATCCGATGACATCCGGGCCGAACACGTCCACGCCGCCGAGCCGTGGCCGGGTGGTGATGCTTGTCGACAACGGCGTCCACGGCGACTCGCGGGTACAGAAGACGGCGCGTTCCGCCGCCGAGGCGGGCTGGGACGTCGTCCTGGTCGGCGTGCTGGGGCACTCCGCGGTGGAGCGCTGGCAGATCGGCGCGGCCGAGGTGCGGCTGGTCCCGGTACGCCGCTCGCTCGGCCGGCACCCCACCCAGTTCCGGCGATCGTTGCGCCGGCCACTGGCGTACCCGCCGGGTTTCGAGGCCGGTTACCGGATTCAGAAGGTCGCGGCCTGGCAGGCGGCCATGCACGAGCGGCGGATTTCCCGGGCTCTCCGGGGCGGGAAGCTGCGTGCGGCCGTCCTCGACGGGCTCCAACTGCCGCTCCGGTTGTCCGCGAAGGTCCTGGCGCGCTGGGCTCGGTTCCGGGCCGGTGAACTGCAGCGGCTGACCCGCAACCAGCAGGACCCGAAGACGCTGATCACGAGGCTCTCCATCGGTTTCTGGCAGAAAGTGCTCGGCCCGCGGAGCTGGCGGCGGCTGGATCCCGGACTCTGGATGTACGAACTGGCCTTCCGGACCGTCATCGACGAGCTGAAGCCCGATCTGATCCACGCCAACGACTTCCGCATGCTCGGGGTCGGCGTCCGGGCGGCCCGCCGGGCGCGTGCCGAGGGCCGGCAGGTCAAGCTGGTCTGGGACGCGCACGAGTTCGTCGCCGGGGTGATGCCCCGGGAGGAGAACGTGCGATGGCTACCGGCGCAGGTCGCGCACGTGGAGGAGTACATCTCCCACGCCGACGCCGTGGTCACCGTCTCCGACACCCTCGCCGAGCTGCTCCAGCAGACCCACCGGCTGCCGACCCGGCCACACGTGGTGCTCAACGCGCCGGTCGTGACCCCGCCCGCCGCCGAACCGGGGGCATCAGCACCTGACCTGCGGCAACTCTGCGGGGTGGATCCGGCGACCCCGCTGCTGGTCTACTGCGGCGGGGTAAACCCGACCCGGGGCATCGAAATCATGATCGACACCCTGCCGGCCATTCCCGAGCTGCACGTCGCGCTGGTGACGCTCTCGCCGAGTGCGAACAACTCCCCCTCGGAGGAACTGCGGGCTCGGGCCGCGCGGTTGGGGGTGGCCGACCGCGTCCACCTGCTGCCGTACGTGAAGCACTGGCAGGTGGCCGATTTCCTCTCCGCCGCCGACGCCGGGGTGATCCCGATCCACCACCAGCTCAACCACGAACTGGCGCTGATCACCAAGTTCCTGGAATACTCCCACGCCCGGTTGCCGATCGTGGTGAGCGACGTCCGGACGATGGCGGAGACGGTACGCCGGACCGGCCAGGGCGAGGTGTTCCGGGCCGAGGACGCGGAGGACTACCTGCGCGCGGTGCGGGCCGTGCTGGCAGATCCCGAGCGGTACCGGGCCGCCTACGACCATCCGGGGCTGCTGGCGGGATGGACCTGGGAGGCACAGGCGGAGATCCTCGACGAGCTGTACGGCACCCTCCTGCCCGGCCGTTCCCGGCCGGCGCCGGTCCCCGCGCAGCCTGCGCCCGCGGCTGCCAGCGCCCCCGGAGCACGAGTCGAAGAGCGGGTCTGAGCTTCCTCCCGCACCTCTGAGTCCGCCGCACCTCTGCTGAGCCGCCGGCTCCCGGCACCACCGGGAGCCGGCGGTCTGGCGGATCCGGTCCCGAGTCCGGTCCGCCAGACCCGCCCGACTAGTTCCGCTGCGGCGCGGACCGGCCCGGACCGGCGGAGGCGTCCACGGCGAGCCCGAGCAGTCGGCCGTAGCCGTCCCGGACGATCGGCCAGTCCCAACTCGCGTAGGCGTGCGCGGCGGCCTCCCGGCCCAGCTTCCGCCAGCGCTCCTCGGTGGCGGTGGCGGCGAGCACCCGCTCCGCCACCTCCGCCGGTGTCGCCGCCACCCACTCGGCGGGCAACAACGTCCCCGCCCCCTGCGACTTGCCGGCGAAGGCGGGCCAGTCCCGGGTCAGCGGCACGGCACCGCTCGCAGCCCCCGCGACGAGTACGTCCGGAAAGCCCGTGTAGACCGAGGAGTCGAGGATCACGCCCATCCCGGTGAGCGCCTGCGCCAGGTCGTCGCCGGCCCGTTCGATCGCCCCCGACGCCTCGAACTCGGCGAAGTCGCGGCGGAGCCGGTCGCTGTACTGCTTGGCGGCGGCGCTCAACTTGGCACTCAGGCCCGGACCGATCATCGACAGCCGGTAGCGGTCGTCCCGCTTCCGCAGCTCACGCAGGGCCTCGACGGCCCACCGCGGATCCTTCGTCACGGCGTTGAAGCCGACCAGTCCCACGGTGAACCGCGCCTCCGGCGGCTTCGGCCGGTCGAACGAGCGGAGATCCTGGGGTACGCCGATGACGTCGAGCCGCGGCGCTCCGGCAACGGTCAACTGCGGTAGCACGGTGCCGGCCAGATCCCGCAGGTGTGCCGAGGGCAGGACCACCGAGTCGACCCGGGAGAAGTCCACCAGGTGCGGCCAGACCTCGAAGATCTCCGGACCGTTCAGCCGTACCACGACCCGGGTCGTACCGGGGTCCTGCAGCGTGCAGAGGGCCGCTGCCGCTCGGCAGCGGTCGATCAGCACGGTGTCGGCCCACTCCAGGTGCGGTTGGAGCCACTCCCCGATCCGCGCCCCGAACGGGGACGTGCCGGTGAGGATCTCCTCCATGACCGGCTTGATGTCCCGGCTGACGTTCGGGCCCTCCGGGCCGGCGTTGACCTCGAGTACGCGTACCTCGACCCCGGCGAGTTCCGCGCAGAGCCGGCGGAGAGTTTCCGCGTCCCCGTCGAGCACCGGGACGGCGAGGAGCAGGCGCAGCGGCCTGCCGGTGGGTGCCGGCTCCGGCCCGGCCGCCCGGCCCCGGGGCGCGAAGAGCCGCCGGGCCACCGCGCTGGCGCGTACCGGCCCGAGGAAGGCGGCGGGATCCGCGACCAGTGGAGACTGGAGGCGGTCCTGGTGCAGCACCCGGTGGGTGAGGAGTTCCCAGGCCAGGTGAAGGGATTCGACCGCACGTCCCGGGTCCTTCCCGACCCGGGACTCGGCGTACGCCAGTTGGGCGGCGACGGCAGCGCGCAGACCGGTCGGCACCCGGCCGAGGTCGAGTTCGGCCAGTGCCTCGTCAGCAAGCAGCGCGGCTCGCGCCTCGGCGCCGCGCATCCGGGTGACCACCGCAGCCGAGGTGCTGGCCGCGATGGACGAGCGGCCGGCCCGCACCATGCTGGTGTGCACCCGCAGTGCCACCTTGCTGCGGAGCCGGTCGGGGATGTGTGGAGCCTGCAGCGCCCGGCTCCACAGCCAGGCACCCGCCGGCATCCGCATCACCTGCGTGCCGGTCGCGTTCAGCAGGGTGTTCCGGCCGGTGTCGACGACCAGCCGGCGGGCACCGCGTACCCCGATCAGGGTGGTCAGCCTGAGTCGCCGTCCGAACTGGCCGATGCCGCCGGGCGCCGAGGCCCCACCGCTGCCGGTCGTGGAACTCCTGGTCAACACGCGTAGCGCGGGTGCCGTGCCGGAGACGGCGGTGGCCCGGCTGTTGCGCTGGGCGAGTTCCCAGACGGTGTTGACCGCCCGGGGGTCGAGCGCCACCAGCAGGTCCGCCTGCCGTGCGTACCGCTGGATCCAGCCGCTCCGGCGGGCGTAGAGCCAGGGGCGCCGGCCCTGCTGGGCGCGCTGCACCTTGCGGCGGAACCGCGCGTCCTCACTCTGCTTCGGGGCGAACGAGTGCACCTCGGCGATGCCGGGGTCGAGCGCGAGTGGCTCCACGTCGAAGAAACAGGCCAGCCGCACGGTGGCGCCGGTCTCGTGGATGCGCCGCACCGCGTCGACGAGAACCGTCCGCTCCAGCGGAGGGGCGACGGCGATCAGAAGCACATTGGTCATGACCTGGCATCCCCCGCGAGTACCCGCCGGTCCGTGGCCTGCCCGGATTGTGCGCCCGCGCCGTCCGGGCGGACGAGGTCGGCGAGGTGCCGGACGGCCGGGACGAGCTGACCGCTCCGGGTGAAGCGCGCCGCGAAGGCGCGGGCCGCCTCCCGGTCCTGCTCGGTGCTGTCGACCGCCAGCCGGGCCGCCTCGAGGAAGGAGTTCGCGAGCTGCCGGGGCGCCAGACCGACCGCGCCCGTCCAGAGCGGATGGCCGACCAGCACCTTGCTCGCGTCGTGGTCGACGTTGTGCGCGGAGACGACCGGGAGCCCCGTCGCCATGAACTCGTACACCTTGCCGGAGGTGACGTACCGGCCGCCGACGAGCATCAGGACGAGCGCGTCCCAACTGCGGTATGTCTCGGCGAGGGTGGCCTTGGGCACCGGCCCGCCGAACGTCACGCCGTCCGGCGCCGCCGCCTTCAACAGGTCCATGTGCCGGTTGGCCTCCCGGGCGGCGCCGGCGCCGATGTGCCCGCGTACCTCGAAGCGGGAGCGGGCCAGCAGCTCGCTCTGCTGCCGGGCGAGCCGCCAGCCGGTCAGCACCGAGTCGAGGAAGGCCGGCGGGAAGTTGACCGAGCCGAGGTAGCCGAAGGTGAGTCCGCGACCGGGGTCGGGCGGGCCGATCCGCTCCGGGATGCTCTCCTCGTCGAAGCCGTTGCGTACCACCTGCACCCGGTCGGCGAGCTCCGGATAGCGCTCCCGGTAGAACCCGGCGATGGGGTCGTTGACGCACCAGATGGCGAGGGCCTCGGCGAGGACCCGTGCCTCCCACTGGCCGGCCTCGGAGTCCCGGGTGAACGCCTCACCACCGCCGATGACGTCCACCGACCACCCGTCGCGGAAGTCGACCGCGTACGGCACACGGTGCTCCTCCCAGAGCCGCCAGGTGGCCGCCAGGTTGACGTAGGGCGCACACGTGGTCAGCAGCAGGTCGGCCGGGTGCTCCCGGTGGACCCTGAGCAGCCCCTCCTCGAGCGGCATGCGCCAGCCGCCGAAGACGGCCTCGGGAAAGCTCCGCTGGTTGCGCTGGTGCAGCTCGGTGACCCACCCCCGGGGGTTGAGGGTGCGGGCCTCCGAGAACTTCCGGATGTCCGTTTCCAGGTCCTCCCGGACCAGCGGCAGCTCCACCACCTTGACCCGCGGATCGACCCCGTCGGAGAGGGTGTGGTCCAGGCCGAACTCGCGCTCCCACGCCTCCTGACAGATGGTGACGACCGTGACGTCCCAGCCCAGCCGGCAGAACTGGTTGGCGGTCTCCCGCATCCGGTACGCGCAGCTCTTGGCCGCCGGTGGAAATCCGATGGCGAGGTAGATGACGTGCGGACGCTCGCCCGTGGACGCCGTGCCGGCACCGCCAGAGGTGGGGCGTCGGCGCCGGCCGGTCAGTGGGGTTGCCAGGTGTCTGAGCATTGTCATCGTCCGCTTTCCCGGCCCGGTTGCGCGATCACGACTTCGAGGCTCCGGACCACCTGGTGGGCTGCCTCGGTTACGACCTTCACGTGGTGATACTCCCAGGTTCGCTCTGCGGGCGCGGACGACCGGCACGTGACCAGAGGGCGGGTGGCTGAGGCCGGCCGTTCGGAGTCTAGTGGGTTCTCACCACCGTCCATCGCCGGCCCGATGATGCGTCTCCCGCGTGGTTTGTCGTGCCTCCGGGTGCTGTGCCAGACTTCGGCGGCTCCTTGCCGCACGGGGTGATCGACGCGGAAATCCATCCTTCGCGGAGTCTGCGGCGATAGTCCTTGATTGGGCCTTCTGTCGTGCCGCACCGCCGGGGCGGCGCCCGGCGCCGGTAGGTCGCTACGATGCGGGGCCGCGCAGTTCTGGCGTCGGGTGGCGCTGGCTCCGTCCCGCCTTCCCACAGCACCCGAGATGGGAGATCGATGTCGCCTCTCGCCCGGCGTTCGGCGCTCGGCATGCTGGCGGTGGGCCTGCCGGCAAGCGTCCTCGCCCTCTCTGCCTGCCAGGGTTCGCGGGCATCGAAGGTGGCGCCGCCGTTGGTGGCCCGGGGCGACGCGGTGCGGGCCGAGAACCGGCTCCCCGGCACGCGGGCCTGGCGTTCCGGCAGCGGCGGTCTGGGTGACGCCGACGACGGGCGGTCGCAGATCCAGGGGTACGCCTCGGTGACCAGCGCCGCCGCCGGAGAGCCGATCGATTTCCACGTCACTGTGGACACCCCACAGAGCATCACCATCTCGATCTACCGGCTCGGCTGGTACGACGGCACGGGCGGCCGGCTCGTGCAGACCAGCGAACCGCTGCCCGGCCGGGTCCGTCCGGTGCCGCCGGCCGATCCGCTGACCGGCGTGATCGAGTGCCACTGGCCCGCCACGTGGCGGGTGACGGTGCCGGCCGACTGGATGTCCGGCGTCTATGTCGCCGTCTTCACCGGTGCCGGCGGCCGTCGCAGCTGCACGCCGTTCGTGGTCCGCGACGACCGGCATATCGCGGAACTCTGCGTGGTGCTGCCCTTCTCGACCTACCAGGCATACAACCAGTGGCCGTTGGACGGGCGGCGGGGAAAGAGCCTCTACTACGGCTTCCCACTGCCGGGCGGGCCGATCAGCTATGCCGACCGCGCCGTGCGGGTGTCGTTCGACCGCCCCTACTCGGGGGGCGGCTGGCCGAAGCAGTTCGACCGCGACCACGACTTCGTGCAGTGGGTCGAGCGCCGCGGCTACGACGTGACGTACGCGTCGACGGTGGACCTGCACGCCGGCCGGATCGATCCGAAGCGCTACCACGGCCTGGTCTTCTGCGGGCACGACGAATACTGGTCGGCCCAGATGCGGCACCGGGCGAGCGAGGCGGTGGAGCGGGGCGTGAGCCTGGCCTTCCTGGCCGCCAACAACCTGTACTGGCAGATCCGGCTGGATCCGTCGAGCGACGGGCGCGAGCATCGGACCATCACCTGCTACAAGACGACACCGGATCCGCTACACGGCCTCGGCGGTCGTGGCGCCACCGTGCGGTGGCGGGACATCGGCGGCCACCACGAGCATGCCGAGCAGGGGTTGCTCGGTGTGCAGTACAACGGCATCGTCGCCGCCACGAAGCCGCTGGTGGTGAGCGCCGCTGACCACTGGTTCTGGGCCGGCTGCAACGTGACCGAGGGCACCGAACTGCCCCGGCTGGTCGGTGGCGAGGCGGACGGCTACAACCCGGCGATGCCGGCCCCGGCCGGGGTGCAGGGCACGATCCTCTCCGCCTCGCCGTATCCGCTGCGCAACGGCACGTTACGCGAGCAGAACACCCACCTGTACGAAACCCCGCGCGGCGCCGTGGTCTTCGACGCCGGCACGCTGCACTGGACCCTCGGGCTCAACCGGCAGGGCTACCGCGACCAGAAGATCCAGATTGCCACCCGGAACCTGCTCGACCGCATCGTGCGCCGACCGCCGTGGACGTGACGGTGCCGGTGGGAGGTGCCGGTGGGAGGTGCCGGTGGAGACGGTCAGGTCGGGGTGCTGGCCAGGACCTCCACCACGCGCCGGGCGGCGCGCCCGTCGCCGTACGGCTCGGTGCGCCCGGCGGTGGGCGCTTCCCGGGTGGCGGTCCGCACCCAGGCGTCCGCCGTCATCGCGCCCGGGTCCGGGACGAGCACGTTCCAGCCGCCGTCGAGCGTCTCCGACCACTCGGTCTCCGGGCGGAGTGTGGTGCAGGCGCGACCGAGCAGGTAGGCCTCCTTCTGCAGTCCGCCCGAGTCGGTGACCACGCCGACCGAGCCGAGCACCGCGCGCACCATGCCCGCGTAGGGCAGCGGCCGGCCGACCCGGATCGCGCCCTGGGTCAGCTTGACGCCGTGCTCGTCGGCCCGGGCCACCAGCCTGGGATGGGCGAGCAGCGCCACCGGCACCGGCAGGGCGGCCAGCGCCTCCACCAGGGTTGCGAGCCGCTTGCCGTCGTCGGTGTTCTCGGCCCGGTGCATCGTGGCGAGCAGGTAGGGCGCCCCGGCGTCGATGCCCTCGGGTAGCTCGCCCGGCGGCTGCTGCCCGGCCAGCACCGAGTCACGGACCCGGAGGCAGACGTCGACCATCACGTCGCCGACCATCCGGGCCCGGGCCGCCAGCCCTTCCGACGCGAGGTGCCGCATCGCCTCCTCGGTCGGCGCGAGCAGCAGGTCCGCCGCGTGGTCGGTGAGCACCCGGTTGTGCTCCTCCGGCATGGCCCGGTTGAAGGAGCGCAGCCCGGCCTCCAGATGCGCCACCGGCAGGTGCTGCTTCACCGCGCTGAGCGCGCCGGCGAGGGTCGAGTTGGTGTCACCGTAGACGAGCACCCAGTCCGGCTTCTCGGCGGCGAGCACCGGGTCGAGCGCCGCGAGGGTTCGCCCGGTCTGTTCGCCGTGCGTGCCGGAGCCGATGCCGAGGTGGACGTCCGGCTGCGGGATGCCGAGCCCGGAGAAGAACACGTCGGAGAGGTCGGCGTCGTAGTGCTGACCGGTGTGCACGATGACGTGCCGGTGCGCGGTCTCCGCGAACGCGGCGGCCATCGGGGCCAGCTTCACCAGTTGGGGACGGGCCCCGACGATACTTACGACCTTCACGTGGCGAATCTCCAAATTTGTCGAGGAAGGGCCGGGCGGACCGGCGGGGCGAGGGCCCCGGGCGCGGCCGGCGCGTGGAGTGCGGTCGGCGCTCGGAGTGTAGTCACCGCCGCCGCGTGCTCCGGTACCCGGCAGGTACGTCCCCCGGTAAGCCGCAGGGTACGCCAGCCCCGCCCGGTACGGCGGCATATCGGCTCCTAAGCCATGTTTCCGCCTGCTCCGTGCCGCCGCTGCCCGTTCCTGAGCCGGTGTCCGTTGGTGTTTGCCGCTGCTCCGTCCGCTGTGGCAGACTGCGACGCGCTCACCGCCATGGGATCGCCGTGGGAAACGCCAGCATCGCCGTGGGAAACACCAGCATCAGGGAGCCGTGCCGCAATGATCTCCGATCCTCCGTGGGTACGGGCGAACCCTTCCGAGGCCCGGCGATGAGTCCCGGCGGCGGTGTCGCCAGGAAGGTCCGGCGGACGGTCGCACGCTCGGCGAAGGTCGGACTCGGCTGGACCACCTCGCCGACGCTCCTGCGCTCCCGCGTCGTCTCCGGGCTCTGGGGAGTGGCGCTCGCCAGCCCCGGCATCCCCGAGGGGACCCGCAGCAGGCTCGCCGGCCACGTCCAGGACAGCCTGCTGCGCGCCGGCCGGACGGAGCAGGCCCTCCGCACCTCCGACGCCGCGCTGCGCCGGATCCGGAACCGCCGGTTCCGGGCCGACCTGCTGATGCGCCAGGTGGGCGCCGAGCTGGAGGCCGGCACTCCGCCGAGCCTGCCCGCCGCCGTCTCCGCCGAGCTCGCGGTCGCCGACGGCCTGCTGGCCAAGGGGGACCGCCGGGGGGCGGTGCTCGCCGTGCAGACCGTGCACCGGCAGTTGTTCCACCGGCGGCTCCAGTTCGACCGCATGACGTCGCCGCTCGCCGACGACCCGGCAGGCTTTCTCGCGCCGTGGCACGCAAGCGCCACGGTCCAGGCGCTCTCGGCGCCCAGGGGCCGCAGCGGCGCCCCGGGGCCGGTCCCGACCGACCGCCCGCTGCGGCTGCTCATCGCCACCTACGGCAACCACGGCTTCCTCAACGCCATCCGCCGGCACTTCGAGCAGCGACCGGACGTCGAGGTGCGCTTCCTGGACCCGGGGGAGGACGGCACGCACGTGCCGCTGCTCAACAACAGCCGGGCGATGATGGAGCACATCCTGGCCGGGCGCTCCAGCTACGGCGACCGGGTTCGGGAGTGGCTCGGGCCGCAGCTGGAGTGGGCCGACGTCGTCTTCGTCGACTGGTGCGCGGCGATGGCGGTGCTCTTCTCGCTGCTGGACCCGGGGTCGACCCGGGTCATCGTCCGGCTGCACAGCTTCGAGGCCTTCGCGCACTGGCCGCACCTGGTCGACTTCTCCCGGGTGGACGACCTCGTCTTCGTCTCCGACCACCTGCGCGACCTCGCGGTCGCCGCGGTCCCGGGAATGGCCGCTGCCGGCACCCGGCTGCACGTGATCAGCAACGCGATGGACCTGCGGTCGTACCGCCGGCCGAAGAACCCGGAGGCCCGGTTCACCCTCGGCGTCGTCGGGATCAAGGCGGTCGCCAAGGACCCGGGCTGGGCGGTACGCGTCCTGCGCCACCTGCGCGCCCACGACGACCGCTACCGGCTCGCCCTGTACGGCCATGACCTCAACGCGGACGCCAGCCCGGACGCCCGGCGGTTCTGGGACGAACTGCTGGCCGAGATCGCCGACCTGGAGGCGGCCGGCGCGGTGGTCCGGATGGGGCAGACCGAGGACATGCCGGAGGCGTTCCGGGAGGTCGGGGTCGTCGTCAGCAGCTCGGTCCGGGAGAGCTTCCACTGCGCCCTGGTGGAGGGGGCTGCCAGCGGGGCCGTGCCGGTGGTCCGGGACTGGCCCTTCTTCGCCGGCCGGCCGGCGAGCGCCCGCAGCCTCTTCCCGCCGGACTGGGTGGTGGACTCGCCGGAGGAGGCCGCCGAGCGGATCCGTTCGCTGACCGCCACCGAGCAGGCGTGGCGCTCGGCCGGCGAGGCCGCGGCGGAGCACGCGATCGCCACCTGGGACTGGGAGATCGTCAAGAACCACTTCGACGACCTCGTGTACGGTATGGCCGTCGCGACGGCGGGCGGCAGCCCCGGCGGCGGGAAATAGCGCGGTAACCCGACCTTTCACAGCGTGGGCATACGAGGTCGTGTCCCGTCCGCACGGCGGGCGATCGACCTCTATGAAGAGGAGAGAACCAATGGTCGCGACGGGGACGAACGAGCCGACGGCGCCCGCCCGCATCGTGATACTCGTCGACAATGGAGTCAACGGCGACTCACGGGTGCAGAAGACCGCCCGCTCGGCCGCCGACGCCGGCTGGGACGTGATCCTGCTCGGCCGTTCGCCGCACGGCCGGCCGGAGAGCTGGCAACTGGGTGAGGCCACGGTCCAGCTCGTCCGGATGCCCAGCCCGCTGCGGCAGCGGCGTCACGAATACCGGCGCCGCTGGATCTTCGGTCCGCTCGGCTACCCGCCCACCGGGATCGCCGCGCACCGGGCCCAGGCGGTCCGGGCGTGGCAGGCCGACCTGACGATCAAGCGGGCGCTGCTGGCCACCGCCGAGCCCTCCGCCGGGAAGGCTGTGCGGCGACGGCTGCTCCAGGTCCAGTCGCTGGCCGCCAAGGTCGTGAAGAAGTGGGTGTCGTTCCGCTACTGGCAGCACACCAAGGGACTCGGTTACCGCAACCGGCTGCGCAGCCCGTGGGACCGGGCGTACACGTGGTTCTGGCGGCGGGCGATGGGTGACCGGTCGTGGCGCCGCCTGGAGCCGCAGCTCTGGGACTACGAGCTCGCCTACGGGCCCGTCGTCGACCAGCTCAAGCCCGACATCATCTACGCCAACGACTTCCGGATGCTCGGCGTCGGTGCCCGCGCGAAGATCCGGGCCCGCAGCAAGGGCCGGTCGATCAAGCTGATCTGGGACGTGCACGAGTACCTTCCCGGTGTGAAGCCGAGGTCGGACAACGCCCGGTGGATGACGGCGAACATGGCGCACGAGCACGAGTTCTCGCCGTACGCCGACGCGGTCATCACGGTCTCGACCCAGCTCGCCGAGCTGTTGAAGCGGGACCACAAGCTGCCGGAGTTGCCGTCGGTCGTGCTGAACACGCCGAACGCGGCCGACGTCGAGTGGGACGCGGACGCCCCGGACATCCGCAGCGCGTGCGGGCTCGGGCCGGACACGCCGCTCTTCGTCTACAGTGGAGCGGCGGCGGCCCACCGGGGGATGGGCGTGATGGTGGAGGCGATGCCCCACCTCCCCGAGGCGCACGTGGCGTTCGTCATCAACGATCCGCAGCTCCCCTACATCAAGAGCCTGATCGAGCGGGCCACGAAGCTCGGCACGGCGGACCGGCTGCACATCCTGCCCTACGTCGCGCACTCCCAGGTCGTCGGCTTCCTCTCCTCGGCGACGGCGGGGGTCATCCCGATCCACCACTGGCTCAACCACGAGATCCAGCTCATCACGAAGTTCTTCGAGTACTCGCACGCGCGGCTGCCGATCCTGGTCAGCGACGTCGAGACGATGGCGGCCACGGTCCGGGCGAACGACCAGGGCGAGGTCTTCCGGGTCGACGACGTCGAGGGCTACGTGCGGGCGGCCCGGACGGTGCTCGCCGATCCCGAGCGGTACCGCAAGGCGTACGAGTCCATCGACCTGGCGGCCTGGACCTGGGAGGTGCAGGCGGAGGTGCAGGCGGCGCTCTACCGCCGGCTGTTGCCGGAGCGCGCCCCGGCCCGGGGTTGACAGGCGATCCCCGGCGGCCGGGCACTGGCGTGTCCGAGGTCTCCGTCCGCCCCGGATTGTGGCAATTCGGGGCAGACGGCGTCGTGGGATAGCATTCGCAGGTTGTTGTAGGCGGATTCGGTGCAGGCGGAGTCCAGGAGACCCACCGCGGCGTGAGGGACGAGCAATGACAGATGTCGTGATTCTGGGACTTGGCTACGTGGGGCTTCCGCTGGCGCGGGAGGCGGTGCGCTCCGGGGCCTCGGTCCTCGGGTTCGACGTCAGCCGGCGCGTGGTCGACGGCCTCAACGCCGGGGCCTCGCACGTCGATGACCTCTCCGACGCCGACATCGCCGAGATGGTGGCGGCGGGCTTCCGGGCCACCACCGACGAGACCGAGATCGCCACGGCGTCGACCGCGCTGATCTGCGTACCGACCCCGCTGGCCGAGGACGGCGGGCCCGATCTGGCGGCGGTCGAGTCCGCAGCAGGTGCGGTGGCGCGCAACCTCCGCCCCGGCATGCTGGTGATCCTGGAGTCGACCACCTATCCCGGCACCACCGACGAGATCGTCCGGCCGATCCTGGAGAAGTCCGGGCTGAAGGCCGGGGTCGACTTCCACCTCGCCTTCTCCCCGGAGCGGATCGACCCGGGCAACAAGGACTTCGGTCCCCGCAACACCCCGAAGGTCGTGGGCGGGCACACTCCGGCCTGCACCGAACGGGCCGCCGAGTTCTACGGTCGGTTCGTCGAGCGCATCGTGCGGACCAAGGGGACCCGCGAGGCGGAGACGGCGAAGCTGCTGGAGAACACCTACCGGCACGTCAACATCGCACTCGTCAACGAGATGGCCCGGTTCTGCCACGAACTCGGCATCGACCTGTGGGACGTGATCAGGGCGGCCAGCAGCAAGCCCTTCGGGTTCCAGCCCTTCTATCCGGGTCCGGGAGTCGGGGGGCACTGCATCCCGATCGACCCCAACTACCTCAGCCACAACGTCCGGATGCGGCTCGGCTATCCGTTCCGGTTCGTGGAGCTGGCGCAGGAGATCAACGCGACCATGCCGAGCTATGTGGCGCGGCGGGCGCAGAACATCCTCAACGACGCCGGCATGGCCACCAACGGCGCCAACATCCTGCTGCTCGGCGTGACCTACAAGCCCGACATCGCCGACCAGCGGGAGTCGCCGGCCGTACCGCTGGCGCGGCTGCTCGCCGGACTCGGCGCGAAGCTCAGCTACCACGACCCGTACGTGACGAACTGGAGTGCCTCCGGCATCGACGTGCGGCGGGTCGAGGACGCGGAGAGTGCCGTGGCCGAGGCGGATCTCGCCATCCTGGTGCAGAACCACCACGTGTACGACGCGGAGAAGCTGGCCCGGCAGGCCCGGCGGTTCTTCGACACCCGCGGCGTGACCACCGGCGAGGAGTCCTACCGGCTCTAGGGCGTCTCGGTCCGGAAGCGGACCATCAGGGCGAGGAAGCGGACCATCAGGGCGAGTGCGTCCAGATGACCAGCAGGTACCCGCCCAGGTAGACCGAGATGAGCACGAGGGTCGCCACGATCGTGCCGGCCTTCGCCCGTCCCGTCCTGGCCAGGGCGACAGCCACCGGCAGCAGCAGGGGAAAGGCGGGCAGCAGAAACCGCGCCTTGGCGTGGTAATAACCGGCGGCGGCCACCGTGTTCGCCAGCAGCAGGGCGCTGAAGAGCACGAGCTGCCACGGCTGCCGGTCGAGCAGGCAGAGCACCAGCAGCATGACCGCCAGCACGATCACCAGCGTCACCACGTAGTAGTCCAGTGCCGACGCGTTGGCGAACAGCAGGCTGCTGCCCCGCTCCAGGGTGCTGGCGCCGGCGTCGAACGCCATGTTCCAGCCCTCGCGCTGGATGTGGAACCAGCCGTCCAGGCGCCCGGTGACCCAGCCGACCCAGGCCAGGTAGCCGGCCCAGCCGGCCGGGGCGAGCAGCATGGCGGCGATCGGGCGCCAGCCGTCCCGGCGGCGGACGGCCGCGATCAGGGCGGCGAGGCCGACGACCGCGATCAGGGCCGTCGCGGTCGGCCGGGTGAGGCCGGCGAGCAGGCAGAGCACCCCGGCGGTGAGCCACTGCCGACGCAGCAGGGCGAGCAGCGTCCAGGCCGTGAACGCGGTGAAGAGCCCTTCCGTGTACGCCATCGACTGCACGATCGCGTGCGGCAGCGCACCCCAGACGAGGGCGAGCAGCACACCGGTCCGCCGGTCGAAGAGGTGGTCCCCGATCGCGAAGATGCCCCAGGCGGCCGCGAGCGAGGCGAGCCAGCCGATCACGAGAGCGGTACCCCGGGGGCTGAGGGGGGTGAGCGGGTCGAGGGCTGCGATCAGGCCCGGATAGAGCGGAAAGAACGCCATGTCGCTCTGCAGCCGTTCGCCCATGTCGTAGCCGTGCTGGGCGATCCGCAGATACCACCCGCCGTCGGCCTTGGCGAGGAGTTGCGCCGGCTGCCGGTCGACCGCGAGGCCCCAAACGACGATGGTCAGGACGCCGAACACCTTGATCGCCGCGTAGCCGGCGAGTGCCGGAGCGGCATGCCTGGCCGCTGCCAGGAGTCGACCACCTCGTGTGCTGCTGTGTGCCGGTGTGACCTCTGCTGTTACGGTCGTCAACTTCGTCCCTGTCCAGGCCGAACCGATAGGGGTGAGCTGGTGGTGAGCGGTGCGTGGCGCCGGGACCGGGCCGAGCGGAGCTGCCATGTCCTGAAGGCCGCACGACCCCGCCCTGGGACGAGGCGCAGGGTGATCCAGGTAGGACGCGCGAAGCCTACCAACCAATACCGGGCACGTGGGGACGGCCGGTGACACGACGCCGGGCTCCGGCGGGCGTTGACGTAGACTCGCCCGCGTTCGCGGCAGGACCGGAAGAGGCGGAGCATGGGCGGAACGGGTTCTGACGGCACCTCCGTGACGCGAGGTCGGCGCGGTCGCGTGGTGATGCTGGTCGACAACGGCGTGCACGGTGATTCCCGGGTGCAGAAGGTGGCCCGCTCGGCGGCCGAGGCCGGCTGGGAGGTGACCCTGCTCGGCCGCTCGCCGCACGGCGGCGCGGAGCGCTGGCAGCTCGGCCCGGCCGAGGTCCGACTGCTGCCGATGCCGGATCCGCTGGCCCGGCGCCGTCACGAGTTCCGGCGGGCCTGGCTACGCTGGCCGCTGGCGTACCCGCCGAGCGGGATCGCCGCGCACCGCGCCCAGTGGGTGAAGGCCTGGCAGACCGACATCCGGCAGCGTGAGGCAGAACTCACCCTGGCCGCCCGGGCCGGCCTGGCCGGACGCCCGCGGGAGCGGCGCCGCCGCCGGCTGCGGGTCGAGCGGAGTGCCGCGCACCTGCTGCGGCGCTGGGTCTCGCTGCGCTACTGGATGCTGACCCGGGCCCGCAAGGGCCGCCGGCTGCGCAGCCCCTGGGACCGGCTCTACACCTGGTTCTGGTCGACGGTGCAGGGGGGCAGGGCGTGGCGCCGGCTGGAGCCGGGACTCTGGGACTACGAGCTGGCCTTCGGGCCGGTCGTCGACGAGCTGGCGCCGGACCTGATCCACGCGCACGACTTCCGCATGATCGGCGTCGGCGCCCGTGCCAAGGTCCGGGCCGCCGTGGCGGGCCGGGAGGTCAAGCTCGTCTGGGACGCCCACGAGTTCCTGCCCGGGGTCCAGCCGTGGCAGGACAACGCCCGCTGGCTGCCGGCACACCGGGCGCACGAGCGGGAGTTCGTCCCGTACGCCGACGCCGCCATCACCGTCTCACCGACCCTGGCCGAGATGCTGCGCCGGGAGCACGGGCTGGCCGAACTGCCGGCGGTGGTGCTCAACGCGCCGGACGTGCCCGCGCCCGGTGAGCCTGCCCCGGCCGACGACGCCGCTCCTGCGGGTAACGCCGTTCCGGCCGGTGACGCCGCTGCGGCGGCTGACGCCGATCAGTCGGCGCCGGAGCTGCGTGCCCGGTGCGGCCTGGGACCGGAGGTGCCGCTGCTGGTCTACAGCGGGGTGGCCGCACCCAAGCGCGGCCTCGGCACGATGATCGAGGCTTTGCCGCAGCTCACCGGGGTACACGTTGCACTGGTGGTCAACAAGCCCGACGGCCCGTACGTCCAGGGGCTGCGCTCCCGGGCCGCCGCGCTCGGCGTCGCGGAGCGGCTGCACGTGCTGCCGTACGTGCCGCACTGGCAGGTGGTGCCCTTCCTGGCCGGCGCCGATGCCGGGGTGATCCCGATCCAGCACTGGCCGAACCACGAGATCGCGTTGATCACGAAGTTCTTCGAGTACTCGCACGCCCGGCTGCCGCTGGTCGTCAGCGACGTGCGCACGATGGCCGAGACGGTCCGTTCCACCGGCCAGGGTGAGGTGTTCCGGGCCGAGGAGGTCGACGACTACGTCCGGGCGGTCCGGGCCGTACTCGCCGACCCGGCGCGTTACCGGGCCGCGTACGACCGTCCAGAGCTGCTCGCGGCCTGGACCTGGCAGGCCCAGGCCGAGGTCCTGGCCGGGGTGTACCGGCGGCTACTGGCCGAGCCGACCGAACCGGTCGAGGCGGAGTCGTCGCCGGACGCGCCGGCTCCGGAGTCGCCCGTCGCGGAGTCGCCCGGGCCGGAGTCGCCTGCCGGCCCGGCACGCTCGCGGCCGGTGGAGGCCGGCGCACGATGACCCGGGAGCCCGACGTCAGCGTGGTGGTGGCGGTCTACAACACCATGCCCTACCTCACCAGGTGCCTGAACTCGCTGGTCCGGCAGACCATCGGCCGGGACCGGCTGGAGGTCGTCGCGGTCGACGACGGCTCCACCGACGGCAGCGGGCGGGAGCTGGACCGCTTCGCCCGGCTCTACCCGGAGACCGTCAAGGTGATCCACCAGGAGAACTCCGGCGGCCCGGCCGTACCGAGCAACCGGGCCCTGGCACACGTCACCGGCCGGTACGTCTTCTTCGTCGGCGCCGACGACTACCTGGGTCCGGAGGCGCTGGAGCGGCTGGTACGGGCGGCCGACGAGTACGACTCCGACGTGGTCCTCGGCAGGGCGGTCGGGGTGAACAGCCGCAACATCCACCAGGCGGTCTTCGCCCGCAACGAGGCGGAGATCGACCTCTTCGACTCGGCGCTGCCCTGGTCGCTGGCGAACACCAAGCTGTTCCGGCGCGAGTTGATCGAGCGCCATCAGCTCCGCTACCCCGAGGACATGCCGGTCGGCAGCGACCAGCCCTTCACCCTGGAGGCGTGCCTCCGGGCCAAGCGGATCTCGGTGCTGGCGGACTACGACTTCTACCACGCCGTACGCCGGCTCAACGCCCGCAACATCACCTATCGGTCCCGGCACGTCGAGCGGCTCCGCTGCGTCGAATCGATCATGGAATTCGTGGCCGGCCTGATCGCGCCCGGCGAACGGCGCGACGCGATCCTGGTCCGGCACTTCACCTGGGAGGTCGCCCGGCTGCTGGAGGACGACTTCCTGGAGCTGGACCGGGCGGTCCAGGAGCAGGTGGTGGCCGGTGTCCGGCAGCTCGCCGAGCGCTATCTCACCGACCGGATCCGGGTCCAGCTGCCGATCGAGGCCCGGTTGCGGATCGGCACCGCCTGGCGGGGCGACATCGACGACGTGCTCGCGGTCATCCGGCAGGACGCCGAGCAGGGCGTACCGCCGACAATCGTGGACGGGGAGCGCTGGTACGCCGGCTACCCCGGCTTCCGGGACCCTCGGCTGGAACTGCCGGACGACTGGTTCGACGTCTCCGGTGCCGCCGCCGACTGGCTCGCCCGGCTGGAGGTGGTCTCCGTCGACTGGGAGACCTGCGCCGACGGCGAACGGGCGCTCACCGTCACCGCCCGCACCCCGCGGCGGGACCTGGCGTCGTTGACCTCCGGCCCGATCGGGATGACCGCCGGTGACGTCACCGGCACCACGTTGGAGACCAGCCGGGACGGCACCGGCAGCACGGTCCGGGCCCAGTTCCGGGTGGGTCTGCTGCTCGGCGGCGCCACGACGACCGGCGGGTCGCTGCTTCCCGTACGCTCCCAGTTGACCGCCTTCGGCGGGGTCGGCAGCGCGGCGCTACGGGCGCCGACCCGGCCCGCCGTGTCACGATTTATGCTCCGCCGGGGGATGCGGTTCTTCGTGCTCACCCCGACAACGAGTCACCGAGGCCAACTCGTGATCGCCATCGCACCTGTCACGCCCCGCCGGGTCCTGGCCCGGCTGCGGCGCAGGCTGCCCCAGGGAGGAAAGTAGTAGGCATGAAAATCTGCGTCGTCGCGCTCGGGAAGATCGGGCTGCCGCTCGCCGTGCAGTTCGCCGACAAGGGGCACACCGTGATCGGTGCCGACGTCTCCGAGCGGGTCGTGAAGCTGGTCAACGATGGTGCCGTGCCGTTCCCGGGCGAGGCGGACCTCGACGTCAAGCTCAAGGAGGCGGTGGCGGCCGGCCGACTCTCCGCCACCACCGACACCGCCACGGCGGTCGCCGGGTCCGAGGCCGTGGTCGTGGTCGTGCCGCTCTTCGTGGACGCCGAGGGCGTGCCGGACTTCGGCTGGATGGACGACGCGACCCGGTCCATCGCGGCCGGGCTCAAGCCGGGCACCCTGGTCAGCTACGAGACCACGCTGCCGGTCGGCACCACCCGCAACCGCTGGGCGCCGATGCTGGAGGAGGGCTCCGGGCTCACGGTCGGCCGCGACTTCACCCTGGTCTTCAGCCCGGAGCGGGTGCTGACCGGCCGGGTCTTCGCCGACCTGCGCCGCTACCCCAAGCTGGTCGGCGGGGTCGACGAGGCGTCCGCCCGGCGCGGTGTCGAGTTCTACGAGGCGGTGCTGGACTTCGACGAGCGCCCCGACCTGCCCCGTCCGAACGGCGTCTGGGACCTCGGTTCGGCCGAGGCGTCGGAGCTGGCGAAGCTGGCCGAGACGACCTACCGGGACGTCAACATCGGGCTGGCGAACCAGTTCGCGCGCTTCGCCGACAGCGTCGGGGTGGACGTCATCAAGGTGATCGAGGCGTGCAACACCCAGCCGTACAGCCACATCCACTCGCCGGGCATCGCGGTCGGCGGGCACTGCATCCCGATCTACCCCCGGATGTACCTCTGGAACGATCCGGCGGCCACCGTCGTACGGTCGGCCCGGGAGGCGAACGCGGCGATGCCGGAGTACGCCGTGGACCTGCTCGCGGCGGCGGTCGGCGACCTGACCGGGGTCGAGGTGCTGGTGCTGGGCGCCGCCTACCGGGGTGGGGTCAAGGAGACCGCCTTCTCCGGCGTCTTCCCGACCGTGGAGGCGCTGCGCCGCCGGGGCGCGCGGCCCTACGTCTCGGACCCGATGTACTCCCGCGAGGAGCTGACCGCGCTGGGCCTGCCGCCGTACTCCGGCGAGTCGGTCAGCGCGGCGGTGATCCAAGCCGACCACGCCGAGTACCGTACCCTCGGCGCGGCGGACCTGCCCGGCGTGCAGGTGCTGGTCGACGGGCGTCGGGTGACCGACCCGACCCGCTGGTCCGGCGTCCGCCGCGTGGTCATCGGCGGCTGAACGAAACACGACACAGGCGACGCGCCGCACGCGCCGCAGGCTGAGCCCGGCACCCACCGGGCGCAGCCTGCGGCGCAGGTCAGCGGAGTTCGACGTCGGCCAGTGCCGGCGGGCGCTCCGGGTCCCGCGAGACGATCTCGCCCCGGGCGTCCACCCAGCCCTTCGGCCGGGCCGGGTTGCCGGCCACCAACTGGTAGGGCTTGACGTCCTTTGTGACCACCGAGCCGGCGGCGATCATCGCGTACTCGCCGATCTCGATCCCGCAGACGAGGGTGGCGTTCGCCCCGATCGAGGCGCCCCGACGCACCATGGTCGGGGTGATCTGCCAGTCCGGATTCTGCGCCCGCGGCCGCAGGTCGTTGGTGAAGACCGCGCAGGGGCCGACGAAGACCTCGTCCTCGATGGTCACGCCCTGATAGACGGAGACGTTGTTCTGGATCTTGACCAGGTCGCCGACGACGACGTTCGCGTCCACGTAGACGTTCCGTCCGATCACGCACCCCGCACCGACCTGGGCGGTGGAGCGGACGTGGGCGAGGTGCCACACCTTGGTGCCGTCGCCGATCCGCGCGCCCTCGTCGACCTCGGCCGAGGGGTGCACGAAGACCGTGTCGGGCAGGGCCGAGGGCTCGTTCTTCGCTGAAGTCACGGTTCCGGAGGATACGGGAGGGGAGCGGGCCGGGTCAGCCGGGTGGCCGCAGCGTCGCCGCCGGCAGGTAGATCCGGTGCCGCCCGACCTGGATCACCCGCGCCGCGACGCCGGAGCGGCGCAGGTGCGCCCGGACGGCGGCCTCCGCCGGCGTTCCCACCTCGAAGACGTACGCCGGGCGCCCGGCGTCCCGCACCCGGCGCGGATACGCGGGATAGCGGTCCTGCCCCGGCCGCAGGTCCGCACCGAGCACCGCACAGGCCACCCGTTCCCGGGTGACGAAGACCAGTCGGTTGCAGGTCCAGTACTCGGCGTACACGGCCTCGACGCCGGCCCGCTGCAGGGTCCGGGCGAGTTCCCGCTGCTGCCGCTCCTCGGCCCGGATCGTCCCGATCTCGCCGATCAGGTGTGCGGTGGTGCCGAGCAGCAGCACCATCAGCAGGGCGAGAACGGCGCTGGCGAGTATGCCGCCGATCCGCGTCACGGGCCCGGCGGCGAGCCGCCCCGCCCGGCGGGCGAGCAGCCAGAGCGGCCAGAGCACGGCCGGCAGGGAGATCTGCAGGATCGACAGGTAGCGGGCACTGGCCAGCGGCGTGTCACCGGCGAGCGAACTGCGGGCGTACGCCGCCAGGGTGAGGGCGGCGCCGAGGACCAGCGCGAGCCGGGTGGCGTACCCGATCCGGGTGGCCCGGACCGCGTCGCAGGCACCCCCGGCCGGGGCGCCCTCCCCTCCGCCGGGCCGGGCCAGTCCCCGCACCGCGAGTGTCCCGGCGGCGAGCAGCAGGGCCAGGTAGATCCCGCCCCAGGACATCTCCACGGGGTCGCAGCGTTCCGGCCGGCAGAGCCCGGTGGCGAGCGGTACGCCGACGAGCAGCGCACCATGCAGGCGGGCCTGGCCCGGGGTCGACTCCGTCTCGCCGGCGCTGACCTGCCGCAGTACGGAGATCGAGTCCTGCCCGTCCGGCGCGGTCACGTTGTCGACGATCAGCGGTGCGACGCCGAGCAGGAAGCCGCCGACCAGGAGCGCGCCGGCCGGCCTGACCAGCTCCCGCCAGCAGCCCAGCAGCAGGACCCCGAAGGCGACGGCGAGGTAGGGCAGGATCAGCCAGTCGTCCCAGACGCAGAGCCCGGTGAGCAGACCGAAGAGGCCGAAACCCCACCACCGGTGCCGGCTCCGCCGCTGCCCGAGGGCGAGGGCGATCAGCAGCAGGCCGAGTACGGCGGGCTTGACCTCGGGACGGCCGCCGACCGCGGTGATCTGGTCCCGGACCACCCGCTCGCCGCCGAGGGCGAGCACCCCGACGGTGAAGGTGGCCAGCCAGGGGGAGTAGAGCCGGCGGGTGAGCCGGTACGTCAGGTAGACGAAGGCGGCGTACAGAAGGAGCAGCGGTATCCGCAGCGGGACCCAGCCGGCGCCGAAGAGCAGGAAGAGCGGCGCGGCGAGATAGCTCTGCACGGTGCCCATGTAGTGCTGGCCGTAGAGAAAGACCGGCAGCTCCTCACCGGCGGCGATGTGCAGCGCGGCGAGCCCGAAGGTGGCCTCGTCACTGTTCGAGCCCGGGACGGTCAGCAGGACCAGCACCAGCCGGTAGCCGAGGCCGAGCAGGCCGAGCCCGAGCGCCACCGCGCCGGGCCGGTCGAGTGATCGCACCAGCCGTCCCCCGCGCGGCACCGCCACCGACACAAGCGCGCCCCCGTCGCCGTCCCGTCTGAAAAGTCTTGCACGGTACGGCACGCCGGAAGTCCGGATCGGCGCAGGTCGCCGACGTCGTACCCGAGGGCTGGAGGTCGGTGCCGGCACTTTCCCGGCGGGATAGTTGATCTGTCTCGTAGCCGGACCGGGTGCTCTGTGGCAGGGTGGCTAGGTGTCGCTGATACCCGCCGGTTCGGCGCCCGCGCCCCGGCTGCACCGAGCGGCCCGGATCGAGGACGCGGTGCACCAGTTCATCGAGCGTCGACTGGGACAGGGCGGGTGGGATGTCACGATCATCCCGTATGCCGGTTACGGCGCCCCGGGCTGGGTCCGCGTGCTGGGCAGGGTTCTGCTGACCCGGCTCCAGCGCCGGCCCCGCCGGCGGCCGGAGAAGGTACGCGGCTGGCGTAGCTTCGCCACCCTGCCGGTGCAGCACGCGCCGGTGGTGATCGAGGCGGGCGGTCGCCGCCACGAGGCCCGGTCAGACCGGAGCGGCTTCGTCGACCTGGTCGTCGAGACCGACCTGGCGCCCGGCTGGCAGAGCGTCCGGCTCTCCAGCCCCGGCGCCGACCCGGTGGATGCGCCGGTCCGGATCGTCGACCCGGAGCTGAAGATCGGGGTGCTCTCCGACATCGACGACACGGTGATGGTCACCGCACTGCCCCGACCGCTGCTGGCCGCGTGGAACACCTTCGTGCTCGACGAGCACGCCCGGATGGCGGTACCCGGCATGGCGGTGCTCTATGAGCGCCTGGTCACCGCGTACCCGGGGGCACCGGTACTCTACCTCTCCACCGGTGCCTGGAACGTCGCACCGACCCTGACCCGCTTTCTCTCCCGGCATCTCTATCCGGCCGGCCCGCTGCTGCTGACGAACTGGGGCCCGACGGCGGACAGCTGGTTCCGCAACGGGCGGGAGCACAAGCGGGCCACCCTGGCCCGGCTGGTCCGCGAGTTTCCCGAGATCCGGTGGCTGCTGATCGGCGACGACGGCCAGCACGACCAGGAGATCTACGCCGAGTTCGCGGCGAAGCATCCGGACAACGTGGCGGCGGTGCTGATCCGCCGGCTTTCTCCGACCCAGGCGGTGCTGGCCGGTGGCTTCCCGGCACCGGCCGACGGCGCCGACGGCAACGCCTCGACGGCCGGCCTGCTCGGCGACCGCTGGTTCTGTGCGCCGGACGGCGCCGGACTGTGGCGGCTGCTCCGGGAGGCGAACCTGGTCTGAGCCGTCCGGTGGTCGGTGGTCCCGGACGGCTGTTGTCCCAGAAGGTGTTGTCCCGGGCGTCAGGCGCCCTGGGCGTCAGGCGCCCCGGGCGTCCGGTCTCGTGGGGCGACCTGTCGACCGGTCCGCTCGGCGGCGTTCGCGCCGGCCACGGGCGACCTCGGTGCCCAGCGCGTCCAGCCGCTGGGTCCAGAACCCCCGGTACCGCTCCAGCCACCGGTCGATCTCCTCCAGCGGTGTAGGGTCCATCGCGTAGAGCCGCCGGGTGCCGGCGGCGCGGACGGTGGTGAACCCGTTCTCCCGGAGCACCCGCAGGTGTTGTGAGACGCCCGGCTGGGAGATGCCGAACTCCTCCTGGATCACCGCGCTGACCTCACCGGCCGATCGCTCACCGTCGACGAGCAACTCCAGGATGCGCCGCCGGACGGGATCGCCGAGAACGTCGAACGCGTGCACGTCGCCATCCTTTCAGCGTTCACTTATATAAGAGGAGTTTAACGCCGAGTGGGGAGCGGTCCGGTCGACATTACCGGTGCTGTTAGAAAGGTCCGATGCGGCTCCGCCTGATCCAGATCGACGCCTTCGCCGACCGTGTCTTCCAGGGCAACCCGGCGGCGGTGATGCCACTGCCGGCCTGGCTGCCCGACCCCCTCCTGCAGGCGATCGCCGAGGAGAACAATCTTTCCGAGACCGCGTTCTACACGGCCGACCTGCCGGCCGACGCCGCTCCGCCACCCGGCGACGATCCCGCCTATCACCTGCGCTGGTTCACTCCGGCCGTCGAGGTCGACCTCTGCGGGCACGCCACCCTGGCCACCGCCGGGCACCTCTTCGACGACGTCCATCCGGACGCGCGGCGGCTGCTCTTCTGGACCCGCAGCGGATGGCTGCCGGTCGGCCGGGGCGACCGGGACGGCGAGCTGGAGCTGAGCTTTCCGGCCGGCCGGCTCCGGGTCGTGCCCGACGGAGACGAGACCGCCACCGTGGCAGCCACCGCGCTCGGGATCCAACCGGAGCACAGTTTCCGGGACACCGACCTGGTGTACGTCGTCCGGAGCGCCGCCGAGGTCCGGGCCATCGCGGCGGACTTCACCGTCCTGGCCGGACTTGCGGTACGTGGCGCCGTCGTGACCGCGCCCGGCGACGGCGACGGGGTCGACTTCGTCTCCCGCTGGTTCGGTGCCGGGGCGGGCGCCTTCGAGGATCCGGTGACCGGTTCCGCGCACAGCCAGATCGCGCCCTACTGGGCCGAGCGGCTGGGCCGGACCTGGTTGACCGCCCGGCAGCTCTCGGCCCGGGGCGGCACCGTGCACTGCGATGTCGACGGCGATCGGGTACGCCTGCGCGGCAGCTACCGCCGATATCTCGACGGCGCCGTCACCATCCCGGAGCCGGGGGAGTAGCCGGCGGCAACTGTGTCGGGGTGGCCGGCAACCTGCCCGGTGTGGTCGCCGTCCGGGACGGCAGGGACCAGGCCGGGCCGGTGCTGATCTTCGAGTCGAAGGCGCGGCTCACCCGGGTCCACCGCGGCCGGTCTGCTCCTGTAGCTCGTCGATGAGCTGCGATGCCTCCGCCTTGGTCAGGTCGTCCGGGACGTCCCGGCCGGCCTCACGGGCGAGGGTGGCAAGGTACGACTCCTGCGGCCCGGTCGGCGGCTCGTCGCCGGTCACCCACTCCTCGGGCTCCTTCTCCGGGTTGCGGTCGGTCATGGCGCTCGATCCCCCTCTTGATCACGTTCTCGAACGCCTGTCCTATACCCCGGTGGTCGGCGCGTCGAACGTCACCTGTGCCGGCAGACCCGTGCTGTCACCCGTTGCGCGGTGCGGCGCCGTAGAGCGCGTGGTCGACCAGGCGCGCGACGATCGACTCGTCGAAGGGCACCCTGAGGACGAGCAGCCGGTGATAGCAGGCGCCCCACAGTTGGTCGACGATGATGTCGAGGTCCGCATCGTGGCGTAGCTGGCCCTGGTGCTGGGCGGTCCGGAGGCGTACCCGGGCGAGTTCGCGGCGGGGCAGCGCGTAACTCTCCGACCACGCCTGGGCAAGGTCGGGGTCCATCTGGGCCGCTCCGATGAGTTCCGAGACGGGCTTCTCCGCGCCCTCCTGCTTCAAGAGGCGCACGAAGGCGCTGACCTGCGCGATCAGGTCGGCGCGCAGATCCCCGGTGTCGGGAAAATCCAACGCGCTGCGGCTCTGGGTGAAATATGCCTCGGCCGCGAGCGCTCCCGGTGAGGGCCACCACTTGTAGAGAGTCATCTTGCTCGACCCCGCTTCGGCCGCCACCCGGTCGAAGGTGACTGCTCGCATGCCGTCCCGCAGCAGGATGCGCCCTGCCGCGGCGAGCACGGCTGCGCGTACCTCGGCGGCCGGTCGGCGGCCGCGCCCCCGTCGGGCGGTAGCACTCTCGGACATCCCGTGGTCTCCTCTTGTGGACTACTTGTACATTTACGTGCGCCGCAGTAATGTACAGGCTGTACATATACTAGCGGAGGTAGATCATGGAGAACAACGCAGGTCGCGTCGCGATCGTCACCGGCGGGTCCGGCGGCATCGGCAGGGCGAGCGCCGAACGACTGGCCGCCGACGGCTTCTCCGTCGTCGTGCACTACGCGAGCGGCAAGGATCGCGCCGAGGAGACGGCGAGTGCGGTGGCGCGCGCCGGAGGCCGGGCCATCGTGGCGGGCGGGGACGTGGCGGACGAGGCGGAGATGGCCGCGATCTTCGACGCCGCCGTGCGGCATTTCGGCGGCGTCGACGTCGTGGTGCACACCGCGGGCATCATGCCGCTCGCGCCCGTGGCGCAGATGAGCCTGGAAACCGTCGATCGCATTCTGCGTACCAATGTTCGGGGGACCTTCGTCGTCGACCAGCTCGCCGCCCGGCGGGTGCGCGACGGTGGCGCGATCGTCAACTTCTCCACCTCGGTCACCCGGCTACAGATCCCCAGCTACGGCGCGTACACCGCCTCCAAGGGCGCCGTAGAGGCGTTGACGCTGATCCTCGCGCGCGAACTGCGCGGCCGGGACATCACCGTCAACGCGGTCGCGCCCGGCCCCACCGCCACACCGCTGTTCTTCGAGGGAAAGAGCCAGCAGGCGATCGACCAGATCGCCTCGATGAACCCGATGGGTCGACTCGGCATCCCCGAGGACATCGCCGAGGCGGTCGCGTTCCTCGCCGGTCCGGCCCGCTGGGTCAACGGCCAGGTGCTGTATGTCAACGGCGGCGCCGCCTAGAGCGCGTCTGACGGATCATGGTGACTTGCGGTCGCGTTTCGCTCGGAGCCAGACGAGGATCGAGGCGATGGTGACTGTTGCCTCGTAACGACTTCTCAACTTGTCGTAGCGGGTCGCGACCGCCCGGAACTGCTTGAGTCGGTTGAAGGCGCGCTCGACCTGGTTTCGGTCCTTGTACCGTTCCGCGTTGAAGTTCGGAGGCCGGCCGCCCCGGGAACCCTTACGGGCGCGGCTGGCTCGCACATCCTCCCGCTCCGGGATCGTGTGCGGGATACCCCTGGCGCGTAGCGACCGCCGGTTGGCCTTGGAACCGTACGCTTTGTCGGCGGTGAGGTGATCCAACCTCTTGCGGTGTCGCCCCACGCCGCCGGGTCTGGGCACCGCGACCGCGTCGACCAGCGCCACCAGTTCCCTGGTGTCGGCCGCCTGGCCGGGCGTGACCCGCTTGACCAGGGCCCGGCCCTGGCCTTCGGCCAGCAGGTGCACCTTGGTGGTCAGCCCGCCTCGTGACCTGCCGAGACCTTGGACCGTGCGGGAGTCCTGCGCGGTGAGCCCCCTTTCCGAGCGCCAGCGGCGTGTTGGTGGGCGCGAACGATGGTGGAATCGATCTGCCCGCGCCAGTCCAGGTCACCAGCGGCGTCGGCCTCGGCCTGCAGGTGTTGCAGGATCCGGTCCCAGGTGCCGTCGGCTTCCCACTGCGCGAACCGGTGGTAGCAGGTCTTGTAGGGGCCGTACCGGTCCGGGACCTGGTGCCACTTCGCGCCGTTGTCGATCCGCCAGAGGATCCCGTTGAGCACTTGACGGTGATCCCGCCACCTACCACCCTGCTGGGGGGCCATGGAGGGCAGCAACGGCTCCAGCCGAGCCCACTCGTCATCAGTCAGATCACCAGCCACGCCCAGCACAACGACCGAGAAGATCCGTCAGATGCGCCCTAGGAAACCGCCCGGGAAGGAGACTGGCATGTCCACCGTACTTGTCACCGGGACCTCCTCCGGAATCGGACGACTGACCGCCGAGACGCTCGCCGCCGCCGGGCACACCGTGTACGCGACATCGATACCGTCGTGCACAACGCCGGCCACCTGTTCGTCGGCTACGTCGAGGCGTTCACCGACAACGACCTGGCCCGACTGCTCGATGTCAACGCGGTCGGGGCGCACCGGGTGAACCGCGCAGTCCTGCCGCACCTGCGCGAACGCGGCGCCGGCACCCTCGTCTACGTCGGCAGCTTCCGGCACGCCAGCAGCGCCACGGACGAGCGCGTGGCAGCGCAGTACGCCAGGCTGGACCCGCTCGTCGAACGGACCCATCACGCGCACGAGCAGCTCTTCGGACCGGGGAGGACGGCCGACCCGCAGAGCGTGGCCGACGAGATCGTGCGCATCCTCTCCCTTCCGATGGGTCGCAAGCCATTCCGATCTGTCGTGGACGCCGCCGAGGCGGGCGTCGAGCACGTCATGGCCTTCAGCGACCTGACCCGCGAGGCATTCGTGCGGCGCCTTGGCTTCGCCGAGACATTGGAGCTCAGACGATGACCTACCGGACGAGGAACCAGGCAGTGGAGAGCGGCGCGCGGTGGCGTACGGCAGTCGTCGCGGCGTCGATCACCGGAGTGCTGAGCGGATGCGCGGCCTCCTCCGACGGGCCCCCGGCGGCACGACCGAGCAGCGCACCACCGGCCGCCGCACCACCGGCCGCCGGAGTCGCGACCCTCGGTGAGCCGGCCGAGCTCACCACCGGACTGGAGGCCCCCTGGGGACTCACCTTCCTGCCCGACCGGTCCGCACTCGTCTCCGAGCGCATCACCGGGCAGATCCTGCGCATCCCCGCCCAGGGAGGTGCCCCGGAAACCGTCGGCGTCGTGCCCGACGTGCAGGTGAGCGCGGAAGGTGGGCTGCTCGGCATCGTCGCCTCTCCCGACTTCGCGACCGACCGCACCGTCTACGCCGCCGTCTCCGGAGCGGACCAGAACCGCGTCGTGGCGCTCACCATCGCCGACGACCACCGTTCGCTGACCGTCGACCGTGTGCTGCTCGACGGCATCCAGACCGCCGACCGCCATCATGGCGGTCGGATCGTCATCGGTCCGGACGGGCACCTCTGGATCGGCACGGGCGACGCCTTCGAGCCCGAGAACGCCGCCGACGACGAGTCGCTCAACGGCAAGATCCTGCGCATCGCGCTCGACGGCTCCGTTCCGCGCGACAATCCGGGATCATCACCGATCTATTCCAGCGGCCACCGCAACGTCCAGGGGATCGCCTTCGGGCCTGACGGCACGGCGTACGCATCGGAACTCGGGCATCGCACGTGGGACGAGGTGAACGTCCTCCGCGCGGGCGCCGACTACGGCTGGCCGGAGACCGAGGGCATCGCCGGGTCCACGGGCGAGGCTCCGATCGCCACGATCCACCCGGACGACGCAAGCCCGTCGGGTGTCGCGTACGCGCGCGGGTCTCTCTGGATCGGTGCGCTGGGCGGCCAGCGGCTCTGGCAGCTTCCCGTCGGAGGCAGGGCTGCTACGGCCGACCCCATCGCCCACTTCGCCGGCGAATACGGCCGGATCCGTACCGTGGAGGTCGCCCCCGATGGATCGTTGTGGATCGTCACATCGAATACCGATCGCGCCACGTGGGGTGGCACCGACCCGCGGGCGGGCGACGACCGGATCCTGCGAGTCGAGGTGAACGCAGGCTGAGGCGGGTGCCCTGGTGGCGGCCGGTCGGCGTCGGCTCGCCACGACGATGTCAATGCCTGGTTGGTGACCGGATCTATGCCGTCTGGTGAGGCCCCTAACATTTCCCGCATGCCAGGCTGATCGCTCTTCCTCTGCTGGCCCATCGCTCCGGCTGCTGGTGGGGCGCACGGACGACGTCAGAAGTGTGTACCTGACCTTGGTCGCTCGGATCATAGGAGACGAGTGGCCGTGGCCAGCGCGGCCGGCATCGTTCTGTTCCACGGCGGCGCCCTGCGCGTGTCAACGACGTCTGAATTTTTCACGCGTCGCCGACAGCGCGCGGGATCGCCCAACGGTCTGGCTCCGCACTGCCGACAATTGGCGTCGCGCGGGATCCTCGCTGTGTCTGCCGGATATCTCGGCTGCTGGGCCGGGGTGTGGTGAGCATCGACGACTGCATCTCTGGTCTCGGGCGCCAGCTCGGCCGGTGCACATCTCGCCCTGCTCGCCGCGATGATCGCCCCTGGCGGGCCGGCACACGCGCCCGAACCCGGCGTCGCTGCCGTCGTGGCCCTCAACCCGGCAGGTCTGGATCTGCTCGCCTTCCCGCCGCAATGACTGCACCCTGATGGAGTACGAGCATGCCGAGCACGGTTTCCACTATCCCGGCCATGGTGGGCACTTCGACGACATCGTCGACGCGCCTTGCCGCCAGACGACCCACGCGAATTCCGACAGGCGCCGCGAGACGTCGAGGCTGGTAGCAGCGGACATCCTGCAGCCAGCGCACGTACCCCCGGGTCTGGCGACGGTAGCGGCCCAGGAAGGCGGACACCGCGGCGCGCAGAACGAGTTGGTCGGCCGGTACGGCACTGATGGCGCAACCAGGAGAGGTAGTCATGCATTACCGTGTGTCACCACCGGCGATGGACGCCAGTCCACCCGGAGCGGCATGAGAGTTGCATGCTGTCTGCCGGCAAGAGCTGGTAGGCAATACCCTTGACCATGAGCAGGGCTCCCTCCGGCACGTCACACGCTCAGGCTCGATTGGTCCGCGCTCGCTGCTCGACTCGAGAGGTACGCCTATGCCCGGTACATCGGAACCCGTCACGTACCTCATCGTGGACGGGGAGAACATCGATGCCACTCTCGGCAACAGTGTTCTGGAGCGCCGGCCGGCCCCAGCGGAGCGACCCCGGTGGGAGCGTCTACGGGAATTCGCGCGGGACACGTGGCAGCGGCCGGTGAAGGGACTGTTCTTCCTCAACGCCTCGGGTGGCGGTCTGCCGATGCCCTTCGTCCGGGCGCTCCTGAGCATGGAATACCGGCCCATCCCGCTCGCTGGATCATCAGATCAGAAGGTGGTGGACATCGGCATCCAGCGGACGTTGGAGGCCATCGCCCGGCGCTCGGGCAATGTGATGCTCGCCAGCCACGACGGCGATTTCCTGCCGCAGGTCGGCGAGCTCCTGCGAGGTGATCATCAGGTCGCGATCGTCGGGTTCAAGGAGTTCCTCAACGCCGGCTTCGCCGACGTGCCGCGCCTGCAGGTATTCGACATCGAGGAGGACGCAGGCTGCTTCACCAACGCCCTTCCTCGGGTTCGCATCATCGATCTCGAAACCTTCGACCCTGAGCGCTTCTTGTAGGCCGGAGGGCACCTTGTTCGGGGCAGATTCGTGCGTTGGTACTTCGCCGCGAGCGTCGATTTGAGGTACGCCGATAATGGCGATGGCGCGCACGGTCGGCGGCAGATCCGCGCACTACGCGTCCGCGGAGCCTGTCTTGCGAACCAGCATGTATCCGTGCGGGGGCTCTGCCCTTTCAGGTGGGGTGCTGCCCTGGAAAACCAGGGCGAAACCGGCGGCGGTGAAGCGGTCCTCCATCTCCTGGGCCGAAAGCCAGTACCGGTCGAAGTCGATGCCAAGACTGCCGACGCGGCTGCCGGGACCGTTACGATGCCCTGTCCCGTCGCCGTGCTTGAACGCCGCCACCAGGTAGCCGCCCGGCCGCAGGACCCGGGCCAGCTCGGCGAACGCCCGTCCCCGGGCGTCCGGCGCCAGGAAGATCAACGAATACCAGCACACCACCCCGGCCAGCGACGCGTCCCCGAACGGCAGCTCCCGCAGATCGGCGACCTCACACGCGAAACCCGGATGTTCCCGCCGCGCCACCTCCACCATCCCCGGCGACAGATCCACGCCGCGCGGCGACAGACCCCGACCCGCGAGGTACGGAAGAAGTCGCCCGGTGCCGCAGCCCACGTCCGCGACCTCCGTGCCCACGGCCAAGGTCAGCTCGGCGAACAGGTCGAGCATCGTGCGCTCGACCGGCATGCTCTCCAGCACCCCGACCAGGTTCTCCGCATACCACTCCGACAGCACGTTGTGCGCGTCCCGCAGTTCCTCGGTACTGGCGTCCATCCCCCGCTGACCCTCCCCGTCGTCGGCCGTCGCGGCGGCGAATCTACCTGAGGATGCCGAGCTGAACACAGAAGGGAACGTTTTGCCTCCGCTCACAACAAAGTTGCACTGCGTGACGACCCGACCGCGGCATGAGAGTATTCCTGCTCTTGGGTCAGAAGCCTCGGAAGACACCGTCCGCGTCCGCTGAGGCCGCGAAGTCGATGTAGTCCATGTTTGCGAGCGACAGGTCGGGTCGCCCGTCATCCGTCAGCGACGGGGAGTCCTCGACGAGGTCGAAGCCGAGTACGGCGGTGAAGAACGCGATCGCCGGGTCATACTCCTCGACAATCAGAGCAACCACGTCGATCTGCACCACGGCAGCGTACGCGGGGTCGGGGCCTGTTCGCCGCTCGCGCGTCGCCAGCAGGTAACACGCTCGGTCGGCGGCTACTTGTTTCATTGACCTGCGACCGTGGCCCGGCCAGACGAGGATGCCCAGCGTCAACGCGACCAAGCCTGGGCAGACGGCGTTGATGAGGATCTTCGTGCCCGTAGATGTCGCGATCTCCGTCGGCGTGTTTCAGTGAGGAGGCAGCTGGGGAGGTCCCCACTGTGACTCGCCGCTTGACTGCGCGCATGGTGTCACGGTTGCGTCGGCCGACGATGATGACGCGGTGGGGCATCTCGGCAACCGGTGGAAGTCGTGGCAATGGATCGCTGGGGCCGCCTTTGTCCTAGCCGCCGCAGCGTTCTTCGGTTTCCTGGCCTTAGAGGACGTCTGATTCACGTACTTCGTCGGTTATGTGGGTTTAGCCGTATCGCCAGGTTGGGGTGGTTTCGGCGGTGAGGCGTTTGGCGAGGTTGTCGATCATGGCGAGGGTGATCATGCTGGCGGAGTTGTCGGGTCGTGCTTCGTAGTCGCGTACGAGTCGGCGGTGGTGCATGAGCCATCCCAGGGTGCGTTCGACGACCCAACGTCGTTTGACGACGCTGAATCCTTTGGTTTGTGGGTCTTTGGTGACGGTCTCGACGTCGATGCCGAGTTGGGCGCCGTGTTCGACGACGCGGTTTTTGAAGCCGGCGTCGACCCAGGTTTTGGTCAGGGTGGGGTAGGCGGCGGTGGCCTGGTCGAGTAGGTCGATGCCGATGGTGTTGTCGCTGGCGCTGGCGGCGGTGACGATCACGGCCAACAGGAGACCGAGGGTGTCGGTGATGATGCCGCGTTTGCGGCCTACGATCTTCTTTCCGGCGTCGGTGCCCTGTGTGGACAGTGGGACGTTGGTGGAGGTCTTCACGCTTTGGCTGTCCATGATGGATGCGGTGGGGTGGATGGTGCGGCCGTGGTGGTCGCGTACGAGGCCGGTGAGGTTGTAGTTCAGTTCTGTGAAGATGCCTTCCTTGCTCCAGGCGGCGAAGTAGCCGTAGACGGTCGCGTGGGGCGGGAAGTCGTGGGGTAGGTAGCGCCAGGCGATGCCGGTGCGGTTGACGTACAGGATGGCGTTGAAGATTTCGCGTAGGTCGTGGGTGGGGACGCGGCCGCTGACGCCGGCGTCGGTGCGGGCCTGTCGCCAGGCGGTCAGGCGGGGCGCGATCAGGGCCCAGCGGGCGTCGGACAGGTCGGATGGGTAGGCTCGCCGTGCGGTCATGGTGTGGTCGTACGGTGTCTGGAGGCCGGCTCGGCGGACGTTATGTCCGCTGATTCCAGGGCGTAAGTGAATCAGACACGATCGCAAGGTGAAACGCGTTGATTCCGGTCAGGGCAGAGCTGGACCGGATGCGTCCATTCCAGGTCAGGTCCGGCATTCTGCGTCACCGAGGCCGAGATGTGAATCGGTCGCTACCGACGCGAACGCGAAGCAAACGTCCAGTTAGGGCGCGTTTCAGAAGTGGGCGCTGACTCGTACCACCGGTATCGGGAAGCCTGATCAGGTGGTGTGTCGCTGATAGATAGACAGCGAGGTCTCCGGTAGACCGTTCAACGACCAAGAAGAACGAAAACCGGAGACCTCGGGGGCACCATACCGGCGGCGAGGCGGCACGACCTGACCGACGCCCAGTGGGCGGCGCTGCAGCCGCTGCTGCCCAAGGGCAAGAAGCCGGGCCGTCCGCCGAAGTGGGATAAACGCCAGCTCATCGACGGGATCCGCTGGCGGGTGCGGGTTGGCTGCCCGTGGCGGGACGTGCCCGCACTGTACGGACCCTGGCAGACCGTGTATGGGCTGTTCCGCCGCTGGCAGCGCGGCGGGATCTGGCAGCGGATCCTCACCGGCCTGCAAGCCCACGCTGACGCGGCCGGGCTGATCGACTGGGACGTCAGCGTCGACTCCACGGTCACCCGCGCTCATCAGCACGCCGCCGGTGCTCGGACCCGGCCGCAGGAGCAGAAGGAGCTGCCCGGCGGTGTCGCGGACGAGCCCGCCGACCATGCCCTGGGTCGTTCTCGTGGCGGGTTGACCACCAAGCTGCACCTGGCATGTGAGCAGGGCCAGAAGCCTCTCGCGGTGGTGGTGACCGGTGGGCAGCGTGGTGACAGCCCGCAGTTCACCTGGGTCCTGGCTCGTATCCGGGTGCCGCGGCCTGGTGGCGGACGTCCGCGTACCCGCCCGGTCCGGGTCTTGGCCGATAAGGCGTACAGCTCGGCCGCGAACCGGGAGCACCTACGAAAACGCGGGATCAAGGCGACGATCCCGATCAAGGTCGACCAGGCCGCGAACCGGCGTAAGAAGGGGTCGAGGGGCGGACGGCCGCCGAGGTTCGACCCCGAGATCTACAAGCAGCGCCACGCCGTCGAGTGCGGCATCAACCGGCTCAAACGCCACCGCGGCCTGGCCACCCGCTACGACAAGCTCGCAGTCCGCTACCAGGCAACCATCCACGTCGCCGCGATCAACGAATGGCTCTGACCGCTTATGAAACGCGCCCTAGGTCCCGAGCAGCGGCTGGACCGAACGGACAAGCTGGCCAGCATCGGCAGCTTGATTCTGACGGCCGTGGGTCTCGTGGTCAGCGTCACGGCCATGCGGTTGAGTCGGCGTTCGCTGAGCGTGTCCACCGATCCCTCGGCCAAGCTGGAGGCTGCTGCTGAGGACCTTGCCCGTCTTGTCGGACGCCAGTGGGAGCGGGAGGCGGCGATACGGCTGCTACGTCCGGCCGCGCTGCGAGTCCGCTGGTCGTCGACCACGCGTCTGGTCGCGCCATCAGTCGGAGAGATCATCGGCCCTGATCTAATCGCGGGGAAGCCGATACGACTGCGGATGCATGGCGACGTGACCGCAACAGTGGCAGCATTTCGGCAGCTTCCCTCACGACAGTTGGTGGTCCTCGGCGGACCGGGGTCCGGCAAGTCGGCCCTTGCGGTCCTGTTGACCATCGGGCTGTGCCGAGAGTGGACGCCCGGGGCGCCGGTGCCGGTTCTGCTAACCCTCGCGTCGTGGAATCCGCGCCAACAACACTTCGATACCTGGCTGGCCGGTTGCCTCGTCGAACAGTATCCATTTCTTCGTGAGCGCGGCCAGTATGGCCTGAGTTCGGCAAGACGGCTACAGCGGTTGAAAGTCTGGGGTCTGTTTCGGTCATGGTGGTTCCGGTTCCAGGCTGAGTCCGGTCTGGGCGAGGAAGCCGGGGATCAGGTCGGGTCGGTACTGGATGCGCTTGAGTCGGTTGCGGATGATCGCGGCGAGGTGGTCCACGCCGTCGACGGCGAGGTTGCCGAGGCTGGACTTCATCGTTGACCACAGGCCCTCGACGGGGTTGAGGTCGGGTGCGTACGCGGGTAGTTGGACCACGGTCAGCCACCGGTGGCGGGCGGCGATGAGCTGGCGCATCGCGGTGCTGGTGTGGGTGTTGACTCCGTCCCAGATCAGGATGATCGGGGCGTGGAGCCGGTGGTGCGCGGCGGTGATCAGGGTGGCGTAGTCGTCCTCGGACAGGCTGCGGCGCTCGCCGGTACGGTTGCGGTGGACGCGCAGGCGGTAGAAGACGTGGCCGCGCTGGCCGGGTTTGTAGGCGATCAGTCCGGCGATCGAGATTCGGCCTGAGCCCTTGCCCGATACCCGCACGGTGGGTGTGTGGCCCGTGCGGGCCCAGGTTCGGGCCCTGGACGGGCGCAGGGTCTGTCCGGCCTCGTCTTCGAAGACGATCCACGCCCTGGTCGCCGCCGCTAGCCTCGTACCTTGGCCCAGGTCGTGGCCCGCCAGTCGGCGATCGCGTCCTCATCGCGCTGGACGGCTCGGTGTGTGGGTACCTGAGGGGTGTAGCCCATGCGGTGCAGCAGGTAGGACACGCCGCGCAGGGTGTAGGAGACGTGGAACAGTCGGCCGATCAGGGTGGCGACCCGGGCCAGGGTCCAGCGTTGGTCCTCGATCCAGCCGTGTGCGGCCGGGCCGAGGTCCAACTCCGCTCGTAGCCGCAGTAGCTGGTCCGGTGAGAGCCGGGAGACGTTTCCACCCGGGCCGGTCGAGGCCAGGGCGGTCATCCCACCCGCACGCCAGCGGCGTCGCCACTGGTAGATCGACTTCGTCGACACCCGTAGCCGGGCCGCGACCTGCGCCGCCGGCACATCGACGGCGAACATCCGCGCGGCCTGCATCCGTACCTGCTCCCGCTTGGCCCGTCCGGCAGCGGACAGGCCACCACTATCGGCGTACCTCACACCCCAGGTATAGATCAACACCGACCGGTCGTCCATAGTGGTTGATCACAGGCGATCGACCGAGCCAGACCCCAGCCATTCAACCGCTGTAGTAGATCAGGGTCGTGTCCTTCCGATCCTGGACGGATTGGATGAGATGCCCAACGGTGTGCACGTCGCCGCTGTCAGGGCGTTGACAGATGCGGTGGGGCAGCATCGCCCCCTGGTAGTAACCTGCCGGGCTGATGAATATCAGGCCGCGATAGGTGCGATTGGCAATTCATTGGGTCGCGCGGCAGTGGTGGAGATCGCGCCGGTCACGGCTGCGGATGCGATTGAGTACCTACCGGCAGGGCAACCCGATGGTCCACGTAGGTGGGCATCGGTAATCATGGAACTGAGCGACCACCCCGGAGGGGCCCTGGCGCAGACGCTATCTACCCCGTTGATGGTGTACCTGGCCCGAACGGCTTATACGTCTCCCAGCACTGATCCGTCCGATTTGATCGGCCACTCTGACCCGGCCGCCATCGAGACTCGTCTGCTGAACGCCTATCTTCCCGCCGTCTACAGACAGGAACCCGCTTGGAGCGACAGTACCGCGCACGTACCGCCGTCCGCGTACCCGTTCGGGAAGTCCGAGCGTTGGCTGTCATTCCTGGCTTGGCATCTAGGTCGGCAGAATACGTCTGATCTGGCCTGGTGGCGGCTTATTCGTGCCGTTCCTCACTATAAGCCGGCTCTCGGGTTCATCTTTGGTTCGGGGATGGGACTCGGTTTCGGGGTCGGAATGGGAGTGGTCTTCGAAAGGTCGTCCGGAATCCTGGCGTGGCTTGGCTTCACGCTCGGGTTTGGGATTCCGGCCGGGTTGTGGTTTTCTGATGGCTCGCCGAGCCGCATGCGATTCCGGCTGTGGCGGCTGTTGATCAGTGTTCTTGGCGGGCTCGCCGTGGGATACCTGCATGCGCTGACATCCGGCCTCACGCTGCAGCCCAGTCTGCTGATAGGACTCGGGTTCGCGCTGGGATCCGGCTTGCTGTTCGGATTCGGAGCCAAGGCCACAGAGGCCGAACTTCTCGACCCTCGCTCGACGCTGCGTGACGACCGAACTGTCTTCCTGGCGATTGGGCTTGTGGGTGGGGTAATCGTTGGCCTTGCCTACGGGAGCGGCATGGCGGCTCTGCCGGTATCGATACCTGGGCCAGCCGCCGCACTCATGATCGGCCTCTTCTCTGGGCTCGGGCTCGGGCTGGCTCCTCGGCTCTTGTTTGATCGCGTCTCGCGCCGCATAGGTGTGGTTGGCCTCCGTCCCGGGACGGGAAGTGCGTGGGCGAGATTCGTCATAGCTCAATGCTGGCTCGGCATTCGAGGGCAGCTTCCCTGGTCGTTGATGCGTTTTCTGGAGGACGCTCATCGACGAGGGGTGTTACGGCAGGTTGGGGCTGTCTATCAGTTCCGTCATTCCCGGCTCCAGGAACATCTAGCATTGATGGGCCACGAGCAGAGACACCATCGCCGCCAGCGCGACTCCCGGCATCGATGACGGAAGCCTGGCGGACAGGCTATCGTCCAGTTCGTCTCCTTCATGTGGTCTCACTCGGAAGTCGGCCGGGACGGATCACATCGTGCTGACGGTACCGTCGCGCCAAGAGCAGAAGCGGACTCGTAGCCGGCGGAAGGCGAGGGGTCAGTTCTGGATGGAAAAGGTCGCGACGACGCCGTTGTGGTCGGACCTCGTGCCGCTGACGATGTCGTAGCCGGTCATCCACATGAGCTGGTACTCCGGCAGCCGCTTCCAGAAGTAGATGTAGTCGATGTGCCGGTTGCCGTGCGTTCCGGTGCCCTTTTCGCCGTAGAGGTTGTAGGTGGAGCGCAGGTTCGGCAGTGCGTTGGCCTCGAACACCTGCCACGGGAACTTCGCGTACCCGTAGCTCCGGTCGGCGCTGAAGTCGACGTTGAGGTCGCCGCTGACGATGACCTGGCCCTCGTCCTGCTTGTCGACCGCCAGGTCCTTGAGGCCCTGGAACTGCGCCTCGGCGCACCTGGTGCGCGGCAGGTCCTCCGGCCGGCCGGCGGTCTCGATGCTGGCCACCGCGTGGGCGTTGATGTGTGTCACGTTGCGGCCACTGGCCTTGTGCCGGTACTTGACCCAGTTGTTGTACCGCGCGGGCGGCACCTCGCCCGGACCGTTGGTGTCACAGACGAAGATTGAGCCCTTGTCGAGTACGTCGAACATGCTCTTTTTGGCGATCAGTGTCTCGCCGGCCTGGTTGGTGCCGCCCGGTGCGTACCACCACCAGCCGTTGTCGGCGGCCCAGCTCTGCAGAAGGGCCTTGCGGTTGCCGACTTCGTTGAGCCCGATGAGGTCTGCCCTGGACGCGATGAGGTTCAGGTCGTGTACGAAGTCGGTCTGGTTCAGTCCGTTGTAGATGTTCAGTGTCGCTGCCTTGAAGGTCACGTTCGCCGCGACCGCCGGTGCGGCCGGCAGCAGAGCTGCCACCAGCGCGACCACGCCCGCGAGAGCGCCCAGGGCGCGGGCTGGCCAGGGTGTTGTCCTGCGCATCGACTTCCCTCCGCACGAGACCGCCGTCGGTGGCGGCCAGCGCACAGTATCGACTCGAGTCGACGCGGCACCGAACAACGGGGAAATGGAAGATCGACAGGTCCGGGCCACGCTCGCCGGCTCAGCCCGGTGGCCAGCCGTCGACGACGGTGCTGCACCTGCCCGGTGCGGCGGCTGTTCCCGGCCCGGGGGCACGTTGGCCGACGTCGCCAGCCACCGCTGACCGCGCGCACCCCCACGGCGATAGCGGCTGTCGGCGACGCCAGAGCACTCCAGGCCGGTGGGGCGCACGGTCGGCGGCACGAGCCTCACGTACGCCACCGGCCCCGCACCGACCCACGCGACCAGCAAACGGGTCGAACCCGAGTGAGGGCAGCACCGCCAGACCGAGCCGTGGCCGACCCCAACCGCTGACGCCCGGTCAGGGCAGGACCTCGACGTACCCGTCGGTTCCGTGCACGCGGACCCGCTGCCCGTCGGCGATCAGCCGGGTGGCGTCCACGACGCCGACGACGGCGGGCAGGCCGTACTCCCGTGCGATCACCGCGCCGTGGGTCATCAAACCGCCGACCTCCGTCACCAAGCCTCTGGCGGCGACGAACAGGGGAGTCCAGCTCGGGTCCGTGTGGGTCGTGACGAGGATGTCGCCAGGTTCGAGATCGGCCTGTGCCATGTCCAGGATGACGCGGGCCCGCCCTTCGACGGTCCCGGCTGAGACCGGTAGGCCGGGCAGCGCGCCGGTCGGCGCGCCGTCACGCCGGTACGCCCCGGCGATGACCTCGCCATCCGATGTGAGCACCCGGGGTGGGGTGAGCCCCTCGTACGCCCTGAAGGCGTCCCTGCGTTCGTCGACGAGCCGGTGGTCCACCTGGTTCGTGCGCAGGACGTCGTACAGTTCCTCGAACCTGAGGTAGAAGATGTCCTCCCTGTCGCGGAGGACGTGGCTCCGCACGAGGCGATCGGCCTCCTTCAGCAGAGCCTGCTTGTAGAGGAAGTAGCGGCTGACCATGCCGTACTTCGGATACTCCCGATACCCGCTGAAGGTGCGGACCCGGTCGATCATCCGCTTGGTCTCGTCGGCCTTGCGTTTCCCGTCCGGCAGCGCCCGCAACTGCTCCAGGACCTCCCGTGCCTTCTTCTCCGCCTCCTGTCGCCCCTGCTCGAAGCGGTGCTTGCCGGCCCCCGGCGCGAAGTTCCTGACGTTGCCGAGGAGCAGGGGCACGAGCATGCCGGGGCGTTCGCTCCACCGCGGCCTCGTGATGTCGATCTCGCCGACGCAGCGCATGCCGTACCGGTCGAGGAAGGCCCGGATCGCGTCCCGCACGTCGGCGCCGCCCTCGAGCGTGGCCAAATCGTCAAGAAAGCCGTCGTCCTCGACGTCGCGCAGAAAGGCCACCACCTCCGGATGCGGGCGGATCACGTCGGCGACGTCGAGGAGCGCCAGGCCCATCTCGGCGGTGACGTTGTGGGGTACAGACCGTGTGAGCGTGTCGGCGGTGTTCTTCTCACCCAGCCACGCCTGTAGCTGATCGTTGAGCCACCAGGCGGCCTCCATGCCCGCCATGATCACCTGAAGGCTCCACGGGTCGAACAGGACCCGCCGAAGCTCCTGGATGTCCGCCAGGATGAAGTCGAGCAGCGCCGCTCCGGACCTGGTCCCGATGTCGCGCTGCGCGGCGGCGATGGAGGCCCGGCCACGCTCGATCAACTCGGTGACGACGGCCGGATCGGTCTCGATCGGGGCGGAGGCGCCGCTGCCCGGCGGCGTCCAGCCAGGGCCCCCGTCCGGAACCGGCCGTATGAAGTCGTCACGCTGGAGGAGCGTCTCCAGCGCATCCGCCATCAGCGGATCGGACCTGCCCACGGCCTCCAGGAAGCCGGGACGGCCCGCCGGCGAGGCCAGGACCCGGGTGACGTCGACGAAGAGCCGCCCGCCGGCCTCGGCCATCGGCCGGGGTGTCGTGAGCTGCCAGAAGGAGAGTCCGAGCGGTTTCATGGGGTCGGTCATCATCTGCTGGTGCCCGACGGAGACATAGACGTGGTTTTCGCCGTCGTCGGCCGCCGGGATGGGAAACAGCGTGCTGATCGGCCGGCTCTGGACGATCTGGAAGTCGTTGTCGACCAGGCACCATTCGATGTCCTGGGGATGGCCGAAGTGTTCCTCTATCCGCCGACCGAGCTGCGCCAGCCGCAGAATCTGCGCATCCGTCAACGCGGGCCGCTCCTGCCACTCCGGGTCGATCGCCACGTCCCGCGTCCCGCCGGACGGTACGGCGTGCAGGGCGAACCGCTTGGTGCCGACCGTCCTGGCGACGATTGCGCCGTCGCGCACCGTGAAGACGTCCGCGTTCACCCGACCCGAGACCAGGGCCTCGCCGAGGCCGAAGCCGGCCGCTATGGAGGCGATCCGTCGGTTGGACGTGACGGGGTCGGCCGTGAACAGGATGCCGGCCGCCTGCGGGAAGACCATCCGCTGCACGACCACGGCCATCTGGACATCCCGGTGGTCGATGCCGTTGCGCTGGCGGTAGGTCACGGCCCGCTCGGTGAACAGCGAGGCCCAGCAGCGACTGACGTGCCGCAGGATCGCGGCCGGGCCCACGACGTTCAGGTACGTGTCCTGCTGGCCGGCGAAGGAGGCGGTCGGCAGGTCCTCCGCCGTCGCGCTGGATCGGACGGCGTAGGCGGCCTCCTCGCCGAGCGGGGCGAGGGCGCGGAGGATCGCCGCAGCGAGATCACCCGGGATGGCGACGCCCTCGATCGCCCGGCGGGTCTCCGCGCTGAGGATGCGGATTGGCTCCCGGTCCTCCGGGTCCAGGCGCGACAGCTGGTCGAGCCGCTCCTCGACCGACGGCGCCTCCGCCACGACCCGTCGAAAGGCGGCTGTCGTCAGGCAGAAGCCGTCCGGCACGTGGACGCCTCCGATCCGCGACAGGCCTCCGAGATGCGCGCCCTTGCCGCCAACGACTGCGACCTGCGTCTCGTCGATCTCTTGAAGACCCAACACGTACTGCTCGCTCACCGCGTCACCTCCGGGGAACGTACTCCGATGCACCGCGCTGGCCGGCCGAGTCACCGGCCCTCCCGCATCTTCCGTACGCCGACAACAACACGTGCCCGCCCCTGTTTTCGCAGGTTCTGGGCTCGGCCGACGATTCTGCGGCACGACCGGGGTCTTGCCGCAAGTCCCCCGCTCCGCTATACGTTGAAGGTGGCGGGGTGCGCCGTCCGCGCCGTCATACACTGCGGCACGGGAGGGATCAGGGGCGTGACCGCCGAGCCGGCGCCGACGATCGGGCCGAGGAGATCCTGCCCTCACCTCACGGTGGATACCCCTGCCGGGCCACGACTACCGGGCGCACGACACCTGGTTCCGCTGCCAACGTGACCGGACGGGACGCGGCCGGACGCGGCCGTCGCCCTGGTCGGTGGGCGGCGGCCGCGTCGTGGTCACGCCGCAGCGGGTGACGGGCGAAGCGTCACTCCGCAACGGGTGATGGGCGAAGCGTCACCCGCAACGGGTGACGAGCGGAGGGTTCTCAGTGCGGCGTCGTGTGCTCAGGCGCAGCCCCAACGCTCCTGTACCTTGATCGTGACGGGGACGCTCTGCGTCACCACCCCGTCCGACGCCGTCAGCTCCGGCTGGTAGATCCCGAACGGTAGCGGCGGCAGGGTCATCGCGATCAGATTGAGCGCGGTGCGACCGTTGCTCGAACCGGGTGGGATCGGCACGTGCGGCAGGCTGGTGGTCGTGCCGGCGGGCAGGTCCCGCGCACCGACCTCGATGGGCGTCGACCACTCCCCGTCGATGGTGATCCAGAAGTACGTCCACCAGGACTCGCCCGCCGGAATGCAGATGCGCTGCCCGATGTTGGTCAGCTGCCACGTGGTCGGCGACGTGCCGGTAGCCCTCTTGGCGGCGAAGGCCGGCTGACTGGCAGCCAGCGTGAGCATCACTGCGGTGACCAGCCCGAGCACCAGCCGGGCGAGGCCGGGGATCGATCGGAACATCGAAGAGACCTCCCAGAAACTCGTTGGACGGGCGGCCACCACCAATCATCGGCATTGCCGTCGATCGACCGCCACCCTTGCGGATGGCAGCGTACGGCGCGGTTCTCAGAACCACTTTGAGGATCCGCTGGTCGCCGTCGTGGCATCGGCATCCCGGGCCGGTGCCGAGGAGCCGGCTTCGGCGTTGACCTGCGGGTACGACGGAAGGCCCACTCGTACGGCGGAGCCGTCGCGTACGGCTCGGGCGGTCTCCACCGACGCGGCCAGCGGAGGGCGGCTACGGGTCGCCCTGCGCCCGTGGGTCGGCCAGCTTCCCGGCCCGCTCCGCAAGGATCCGGAACCCGGTCCGGCGGGCCTCGGCAAGCGCGAGGTGCGCGTACTCACGAGCCTTCACTGCATGGCCGATAGCGTGCCAGGCGGCGGAGAGACCGATCAGCGCCTCGATCCGCGGAAAGGGGTCGCGGCTGGCATCGGTCTGTTCGAGAGCCAGCTCGTGGTGCGCTACGGCGTCCCGCTCCTGACCGAGGTGGTGGTAGACGGCGGCGAGGGTGTTCAACGCGTCGGCTTCGATCCGGACGTCGCCGAGCAGGCGGGCCTGGGCGACCGCCGTACGTGCCAGATCCAGCGCCTGCCGGGACTGACCGCGGTCGCGGTACACCTCGGCCAGGTCGCGCAGGGTGTACGCCTCCGCGCCGCGGTCGCCGACCTGCCGGTTCAGCGTCAGGGCGAGGCTGAGATGGTCCAGTGCCTCGTCGAGCCGGCCGGCGGCGTGGCAGATCTCGCCGAGGGTGTCGAGCGCGGCAGCCTCGGCCTGGCGTGATCCGGCCTGCCGTCGCAGCGTCAGTGCTCGGGAGGCCGACTCGAGAGCCTCCGGAAACCGGGCCAGATACCAGTACGTCCGGGCGAGGTGGTCGAGGGTGAGCGCCTCGCCGTCGAGCGAACCCACCCGACGGTACAGCGTCAACGCGCGACCGTAGACCTCGGCGGCCTGCTCCAGCTTGCCGGCGTCGCGGTACACCGTGGCGAGAATGCCGAAGGCGGTGGCCTGCCCCTGTTCCCACCCGGCGCGTTCGGCGAGAGCGAGGGCACCCGTACAGTGCTCGATTGCCTCGGCGTACCGCCGCCGACGGTGGTCGATGTTGCTCAGGCTGAGCAGCGTCATGGCCCGGGCGTGTGGGTCACCGTCGGCCTCGGCGGCGCGCCACGCGTCGGTCGTGGCGCGGACCAGGTCGACGGTCCGCATGCGCAGCCAGAAGTAGCTGCGCAGCGTGTCGGCCAGCAGCCACGCGACTGGCCGGGGGCCGTGGTCGGCGGCGTACGCGATGGCGGCGACCAGGTTGCCCCGCTCGGCGTCGAGCCAGGCCAACGCCGCCGCGTCGTCGTCAAAGTGGGATACCGGGACCGACGCGGTCGTGTCGTCGTCGGAGTCGGATGCAGGAGCCGACGACGACAACGGGACCGGAAGACGCAACCGGTGCGGGTAGAGCCGCCGCGCCGCCGCGTCGGCCCCGCGCAGGTACCTGTCGAACAGCCGGCGCAGCGCAGCCTGCCGGGCCTGCGCGGCGTCCTCCGTCCGCGACCTGTCGGCGGCGTACTGGCGCAGCAGGTCGTGGCTGGCGTAGCGGCCCGCCGAATGCTCCGTGAGCAGGTGTGCCGCCGCCAACCGCTCCAGCAGCCGGCCGGCGGCGGATTCCGTCGTACCGGCCAGCGCGGCGGCGCATTCCGGGGTGAGGTCGGAGCCGGGTACCAGCCCGGAGAACCGGAACAGCCGCCGCACGTCAGGGGCCAATGCACGGTACGACAACTCGAACGTCGCCCGCGTCCCGGACTCCTCGTCGTCGATCTCCAGGCCGGCCAGGGCGTCACGGTGCAGGTCGGCGACGTAGTCGGCGATGCGGCGCTCCGGACGGTCGGTCACCGCCGCCGCGGCGAGGCGAAGCGCCAGCGGCAGGAACGAGCACGCCCGTGCCAGCTCGCCGGTGGCGTCCGGCTCGACGGCCACCCTCTCGGCGCCCAGGATCCGGGCCAGCAACAGGTAGGCCTCGTCGGCGCCGAGCACGTCAAGGCTCAACCGGCGGGCGCCCTCGCGTGCCACCAGGCCGGAGAGCCGGTCCCGGCTGGTGACCAGCACCAGGGATCCCGCGCCGGCCGGCAGCAGTGGCCGCACCTGCGCGGCGTCCGCGGCGTTGTCGAGCACCACCAGCACCCGGCGGTCGGCCAGCAACGAGCGGTACCGCGCGACCGCCGAGTCCTCCTCTGTCGGCAGCTCGTCGGCCGGCACGCCGAGGCTGCGGAGAAACTGGACGAGCGCCTCGATCGGCCGTACCGGATCGCCCTGCGCATAGCCGCGCAGGTTCGCGTAGAGCTGGCCGTCCGGGAATCGTTCTGCGGCCTGGTGGGCCCAGTGTACGGCGAGTGCCGTCTTGCCCACCCCCGCCGTACCGGCGATCACCGTGAGCACCGGCGTCCCGCCGCCGGTCGCCAGCTCGTCCAGCCACTTGAGCTGGTCGCCACGGCCCGTGAAGCCGAACACCTCCGGCGGCAGCTCCCTCGGCACGGGGGTGGAGCCAGACACCAGCCCGGAGGCGGCGATTGGCGTCCCGGAGATGGAGACCGGCGGCCCGGAGGCGGGCACCGGCGCCCCGCCGGGAGCGACGATTGCCAGGTCCGCCTCGCGCGCCTGCACCTCCCGGGCATGCCGCCACAACCGTCCGAACCCGTCGACATCGCCGCCGAGCCGGATCACGATCTCCTCCACCACCTCCCACCGCGCGAGGCGGGGCAGGCTGAACGCGTCGTGGATGGTGGTCGGGTTGATCCCCCGTGGCCGGCGCTCGCTGCGGCTGGCCCGCTGCAACTCGCGCATGCTCGGCCAGCCTGCCGACGCGTGCAGGTCATGCAGCCGCTCGTAGAAGAGCCGGACCGGCCCGTCCGGCACCAGTGGCATCCTGAGCCGTCCTATCGGTGCCACCCCCAGCACAACCCGCAGAGACGTCCGTCGATAACGTATCCCAGCTCCCCGTCCGGGTGTCAGTCGCATTCCCGGCAGGCGCGGGCGCCTGGCTGACTGTCAGCGACAGTCCTGACGGGGCCGACCGCTGCCGCGCGCGCCGCGACGCCTCCATCCTGAAGCCCAGCCCATCGGGCCTTGCCGATGGACGGTTGAGGAGGAGACACCGTATGGAACCGAGGACCACCGTTCCGCGCGGTCGCCTGCGCGGGTTGACGATCGCCGTCGGCGCGACCACGCTGATCGCCGCACTGTTGGTAGGACCCGCGGACGCGGCCCCGTCGGACGCGGCCCCGTCGGACGCGGCCCCGTCGGACGCGGCGCTGACCGGACCCGCGGTCGACCAGGGAATACCCGGCGCGGCGCTGGAGACCATCGCCCGCGCCTACCGCGAGGCGCATCCCGAGATGTCGCCCGCGGCGGCGCTCGGCGCGGCCGCACAGCAGACCAGGCGCAGGCAACTGCTGAGCAAGATCACGCAGGATCCGGCGACGTTCGGCGGCGCGTGGTTCGACCCGCCGTCTGGCGTACTGCACGTCGCGGTGACGACCACGGCCGCGGGGTCGGCCACGGCCGCACTCGGCCGGGACCTCGGCATCCGCGTGCAGACCCGCCTCGTCGGCCGCAGTTTCGCCGAGCTCGAGCGCTCGGCGGACGCGTTGCGCGCCGGGACGGACGCCCTCGGCTCTGCCGCCGACGGCAACGTGGGCATCGACGTCAAGGACAACCGCGTCGTGGTCGCCGTGCCGGCGCGACGGATGGCCGCGCTGCGGTCCGTGCCGTCGGCGGACGGCGTGACGGTGGTGGCGCAGAGCACCGTGCGCGACGTGCCGGACGTCTGCACCTCGCGCAGCAACTGCAACGACAGCCTCCGGGCCGGTCTCATTCTCGCGCCGTCAGGCTGCTCGCTCGGCTGGATGGCGCACGACACCCGTACGCCCTCCGTGCGGTGGCTCATGACCGCCGGCCACTGCTCCACCGGCGTCGGGGTCACCTGGTCGACCGGCGGCACGAACATCGGTCCGCTGCGCGGCGCCACGAACAGCGGGCGGGTCGACGTGTCCTTCATCGAGGTCACCAACCCCACCTACGCCAACGACAGCATCGGCCGGCTCTACTCCCACACCTCGGCCAACCGGTTCGTCCGGCTCAACGGCGCCGCGACATCGATGGCGCAGTTCGTGGTGGGCGAGACGGCGTGCCTGGCCGCGAACGCCACCGACCTGACCGGGACGAACCGCTGCGGCGTGATCGGGTCGGTGAGCGACGCGCAGCGGCGCGGCATGGTGCGCGTCGACAACGAGGATGCCTGCGGCGGCGACAGCGGCGGCGGGTGGTACGAGTTCAACGCCGACGGCACCCGGATCGCGCTCGGTATGCACAGCAGCAGCTCCCAGAGCTGCCACGACGAGAGCGGACACTCTAACTTCACTCCGCTGCCCGCGATCGGCAGCATCTCGGTCGACGTCTGAATCCCGGATACGAGTCTGAATCTCGGTCGACGTCTGCACGAGGGGGCGGCGCGGGTCCGTCGGGGTATCCGGCGGACCCGCGCCGTGCGCGGTGTTGTGGTACGGCGGCGGTGTTGTGGTACGACCTCGGTGTTGTCGTACGACCTCGGTGTTGTCGTACGGCCATGCCATCGGGCGGCGGAGGGTCCGCCGGGTTACCGTTGCGGCATGTCCGGGGAGACGTGGACCGTGATCCTGGTGCTGGGTGGCCTCGTGGCCGTCGCCACGCTGGCCGGAGCCGTCGTGCTCGCGGTGCGGGTGCTGCGCACGCGCAAGCTGCTCGGCGAGCTGGGTGCCGGCGGCAAGGTGGCGTTCTACGGCGCGTTGATCTACACGGTGCTGCCGGTCGACGTGTTGCCCGATCCGATCTACCTCGACGACATGGGCGTCCTGGCCGGCGCGCTGCTCTATCTGACCCGGCTGGTCCACCAGCGCCGGGCGGCCCGCGCCGGGTCGGTGCACCGCGGGCCCGGTGGCGACCTGCGGCCGTTGCCGCCGAGCAGACAGGGTCGGACGCCTACCGGTCGATGACGGGGAGCGGGAGCAGCTGCCAGCTGGACGGACGGGTCACGCCCCGGACCGGGGGCGCTCAGCACCCTTCGTCCTGCGCTCTGATCTCGAACGGGATGCTCTGCGTCTCCACGCCGAGACCAACCCGTGCGGTACGCGCCCAGCGTCGTCCGACGCCCTGAACACCGCGGGGCGCCATCGGGCTTCTCAGTGCCCGCGGAACGCCTCCGCCAGCCACCACGAGCCGCCGTCATCTGTGATCTTGGCGTCGAGCACAAGCGGCCGATCCTTCGGCCCGGCGAGCCAGTCCCGCAGCGGCGCCAGGCCGTCGACGCCGCGTACGGTCAGCGCGGCGCAGCCGTAGCCCCGGGCGATCGCGCCGAGGTCCGTGTCGGGGAATCGGACCAGGTCCAGCGGATGGCCGTCCGGTCCGAAGTGGTGCACCTCGGCGCCGTACGCCGCGTCGTCGTAGACCACCACCAGCAGCGGCAGGCCGAGTCGGGCGGCGGTGACGAGTTCGGTCGCCGACATCAGGAACCCGCCGTCGCCGAGCGCCGCCACCGTCAGCCGGTCCGGTCGGGCCACGGCGGCGCCGAGCGCGCTGGCCAGTCCCAGTCCGACCGACTGGAACGCCTGGGTGAAGCAGAATCCGGCCACGTCGGGCACGGAGAGGAACATCGAGGGGTAGCCCATGAAGTTGCCGGAGTCGACCACCACGGTCCGCTCGGCCGGCAGCAGGTCGTCCAGGGCGATGCTCAGCGTACGCGGATCGATCCGGCCGCCGCCGCCCGCGTCCGGATAGGCGACGTTGCGCCAGCGTCCCTGCTCGGCGATCCGCCGCTTCAACTCCGGGGTGCGCTGGGTGCGGATCGGCCGGGTCGCGGCCGGCTCCCGCTCCAGCCGGCGCAGGGCGTGCCGGGCGACCACGGCGACATCCCCGCTGACGTGCCGCTGCACCCGGGGGTTCAGCTCGGCCCCGGCCGGCAGGTCGTCAACGGCCACCACCGTCGCCGACGGGGAGATCAGCCTGCCGTGCCGGGTCGTCCACATGTTCAGCGAGCTGCCCCAGGCGACGACCAGGTCGGCTTCGCCGATGAGTTCGGCGGCGAGCGGGGTGGCGAACCCGCCGGAGACGTCGAGATACCACGGGTCGCCGGCGAAGAGCCCCTTGGCGGCGGCCGAGACCGCCAGCAGCGCGGCGCACTCGTCGGCGAGCCGGGCCAGCGGCTCCCGGGCCGCCCGTGCGCCGCGGCCGGCGACGAAGACCGGGCGCTGGGCCGTGCTCAGCGCCTCGACCAGCGGCCCGACATCGGGGACCGGCTCGTCGGACACTGGCTCGTCGGGCACTGGCTCGTCGGGCACTGGCTTGCCGGGCACTGGCCGGGACGCGAGCGGGCCGGGCCAGGCCGGCACCTTGCGGGCCTGGACGTCCAGCGGCAGCCCCAGCACCACGGTCCGGCCCAGGGCCGCCGTCCGGTAGGCGTGCGCGACGTCCGCCGCGGCGTGCTCCGGGCGTACGGGTCGGTAGTCGACGCCGAGCGCGGCCGCGGTGTGTGGCAGGTCGATGAAGAAGTTGGACCGGGGCGCGGTGGCCTCTGGCGCCAGCACCAGCATCGGGGTACGGCTCTTCGCCGCCTCGACGATCCCGGTCAGCGCGTTGGTCACCCCCGGCCCCTGGTGCACCGAAAGCACTCCGACCGAGCCGGAGGTGCGGGCGTACCCGTCCGCCATGCTCGCCGCGCCGCCCTCGTGTGCGGCGGCCACGAACCGGGCCCCCGCCGCGACCAGCGCGTTGGTGGTGTGGAAGTTGCCACTGCCGACCACCCCGAAGACGTGCCGCACCCCGCACGCCGCGAGCACCCGGCCGACCACCTCGGCGACCCTCATCCCGGGGACGCCCGCGTGCACGCCCACCGCGACGTCCGCCGTCACCGCTCGACGAGGGCGAGGACCCGGCACGGGCTGCCGGAGCCTCGCACGATCGGCAGCGGGCCGGCGATCACCACCGCACCGGTCGGCGGAAGCTGCGCCAGGTTGCGGAGCTGGGTGAGGCCGTACCTGTCGGCGCCGAGCAGGAAGGAGTGGCAGGGAAAGGGCGGGTCGAACGAGTGTGCGCCGCCCGCGTCGGTGCCGACCGTCTCGACCCCGACGCCCTGGATCGGGGACTCCTCGGCGAGCCACTTCGCGCAGGCGGGGGAGATGCCGGGGGTACGGCCGGCGTTGCCGTAGCGCTGCGCGTCGTCCCCGTACGCGTCCCAGCCGGTCCGGTAGAGCAGCCAGCCGCCGGCCGGCAGCGGACCGTGCGTGGCCTCCCAGGCCCGGACGTGCTCGACCTCGAGCAGGAAGTCGGGGTCGGCGGCGGCCTCGGCGGCGTGGTCGAGCACCACCGCCGGGGCGACGAGCCGGCGCGCCGGCACCTGCGACACGTCGTCGCCGTGCTGCCCGCTCACCCAGTGCACAGGCGCGTCGAAGTGGGTGCCGGTGTGCTCGCCTGTGGTGAAGTTGTTCCAGTACCAGGCCGGGCCACGCTCGTCGTACCGGCTGATCTCGTCCAGCTTGAAGGGCGCGGTCTGGCCGAACGGCTCCGGTAGGGTCAGGATCGGCGTCTGCGCCGAGAGCGGGGCGGTGAGGTCGACGACCTCGACCCGGCCGGTGGCGAGCGCGGCAACGAGATCTCGCAGCACGGTCATGCCGGGAACCTACCGGAGTTTCCGGCGCCGGGGGACCACGCGATCGGGTCGGCGGAACCGCCCGGTCCGGCCGACCCACCTCGGGCGGGAGGGCCGGACCGGTGCGGTGGTGGACGGGTGGTACGCGGTCGGCTCCGGTACGACGGTCAGTTCCAGTACGACGAGTAGACCTGGGGCACCCCGCAGTAGCCGGTCGGCCGGGCCCCCGTCAGCGAATCGCGGCAGACCTGCACGACGAGGGTGTCGACGCCGATCGACGGCGTGATCGGGGCCAGCCGGAACGTGAACTTCAGGATGTCGTTGTCCACCTTCTCCGCCGCCCGCGTGATCAGGCGGCCGTTGCCGTAGGCATAGAAGGTGACGTAGCTGTATAGGCCGTCGTTGTCGCAGACCGGGCCGGGGTCACGCTCGTACGGGCGGTCGGCGACGGTGCCGGTGACGCTGACCGAGCCGAGCCCGGGAGGCGCGGTGACCGGGAACCATTCGAGGGTCCCTTCGCTGACGCCGTAGCGACAACTGTCGCCGCTGTCGGCGGCGAACCGTTGTGGTGCGAACTGTTGTGGTGCGAACTGTTGTGGTGCGAACTGCTGTGGTGCGAACTGCTGTGGTGCGAACTGCTGCGGTGCGAGATCGGTGCGGTCTGCCACGGCGGCCCCGGCGGGGGCGGAGAGGATGGTGCCGAGGGCGAGCAGCGTGGTGGCGAGGACGACCGCCGAGCGGCGGATCGGTCGAGGCATGGCTTCACTCCGATCGGACGGACGGGGTGGTGGGTGTCGAAAGACATTGTCACATGTCTATCCGGCATCGCCAGGGGTGGCCGACGTCGGATAGCCGGTCGGGTCGTCGACGCGGTGGCCGCCGGGGATCGCCGCGGCGGCGGCCGGATGTCCACTTGGCGCCATGTCGCCTCTACGGCACGGCAGGGGTGGTGACCAGCGAGATGGTCCGACCACAGACTTCCGACTGTCGCCGTCGACGGCGTCCTGGGGAAGTCGAGGGAGCTGGTGCCATGTCGTTTCCGTTGCGCCGTACCGCCGCCGGTCTGGTGGCCGTGCTCGCCTTCGCCGCCGTCGGGCCGCCGCCGGCGGCGGCCGCGCCGCCGACGGCCGTACCGCCGCTGACCGGGCCGCCGGCCGCCGGCGGGGGATCCGCGGCCGCCGCGCGGGTCACGCTGATCACCGGCGACGTCGTCGAGGTGTCGCCGGCCGGAGCCGGCCGCTACGCGGCCGCGGTCCGCCCGGCCGCCGGCCGCGAACGGGTCACCTTCCACACCGTGGAGGTGGACGGCGGGCTGCGGGTCCTGCCCAGCGACGTCGTGCCGTACGTCTCCGCCGGCACCCTCGACGCCGACCTCTTCGACGTCGAGGAGCTGATCGCCGACGGGTACGCGGACGGCGGCGCGGCCAGCCTGCCGCTCATCGTCCGTTACCGCGACCCGGCCGCCGCCGCCACAGCCCGCACCCCGGCCGGTACGACCGCCGCCCGACCCCTGACCAGCATCGGCGGCGCCGCGCTCGCTGCCGGCAAGGACTCGCTGGCCGACTTCTGGCGGACGGTCGGCCCGGCCGGCCCGGCGGGTGCGCCCGGCGCGGCCCGCACCGGTGGAGCCCCTGCGCTCGGCGGCGGGATCAGCCGGATCTGGCTGGACGGCCGGGTCCGTCCGGTGCTGGACCGCAGCGTCGCCCAGATCGGTGCCCCGGCCGCCTGGCAGGCGGGCCTCGACGGCACCGGGGTGAAGGTGGCGGTGCTGGACACCGGCGTCGACCAGAGTCACCCGGACCTGGTCGGCAGGGTGGCGCTGGCCCGGAACTTCACCGGCAGCCCGGACACCACCGACCACCATGGACACGGCACCCACGTGGCGGCGACGGTCGCCGGCACCGGCGCCGCCTCCGGCGGTACCCGTAGGGGCGTCGCCCCCGGCGCTGCCCTGCTCGCCGGCAAGGTGCTCGACGACCAGGGCAGCGGCTACGACTCCTGGATCATCGCCGGGATGGAGTGGGCGGCCGAGCAGGGCGCGGCGGTGGTCAACCTGAGTCTCGGCGGCGGGGCGACCGACGGCACCGACCCGCTCAGCGAGGCGGTCGACCGGATCACCGCCGATACCGGCACCCTCTTCGTGGTCGCCGCCGGCAACGAGGGCGCGGACTACAGCGTCGGCGCCCCCGGGGCGGCCCCCGCCGCCCTGACCGTCGGCGCGGTGGACCGGGACGAGTCGCTGGCCGACTTCTCCAGCCGGGGCCCGCGGCTCGGCGACGAGGGGCTGAAGCCGGAGATCACCGCCCCGGGCGTGGGCATCGTCGCCGCCCGCGCGACCGGGACCGCCATGGGCCGGCCGGTCGATGACCACTACACCGCCGCCTCCGGCACCTCGATGGCCACCCCGCACGTGGCCGGTGCTGCCGCGCTGCTGGCCCAGGCGCACCCGGACTGGCCGGCGGCACGGCTGAAGGACGCGCTGGTCAGCACCGCCCGGCACAACCCGGAACTCTCGGTCTTCGCGCAGGGCACCGGGCGGGTGGACGTGGCCCGCGCGGTCGCGCAGCCGGTCCGGGCCAGCGGTCAGCTCGACTTCGGCCTGCACACCGACCCCGCCACCGCACCCGCCGGCCGGGCGGCTACGACGGCGCCGGCCGGCGGGGCAGCGGCGCCCGTCGGCGGGGCAGTGGCGCCGGTCGGCAGGGTGCTGACCTACACCAACGACGGGCCGGCGCCGGTCACCCTCACCCTCGCCGTCGATCTGGAGAACGTCGCCACCGGGGCGACGGAATCCGATGCGGTCACCGTCGGCACCGGCCCGGTCACCGTGCCGGCCGGCGGATCGGTGGAGGTACCGGTCACCGTCGACCTGAGCAGGCTCGATCCCGGAGTCTTCGGCGGCTGGGTCACCGCGACCGCCCCGGGTGGCGTGCGGACCACCACCGCGGTGGGGATCGCCCTGGACGGTCCCCGGCACACGATCACCTTCCGGGCGGTGGGCCGGGACGGCCGGCCGGTCACGGTGCCGGTGCTGGCGCTGATGGGTGACAGCAGCCGCTGGGACAACCTCAACTTCATCTGGGCGGGGGAGACGAAGCGCATCGAGGTGGCCGAGGGCGCGTACCTGCTGCACGCGCTCATCGAGGACGGCGGCGTCCTCGACGAGCAGGCGACCCTGATCACCGATCCCGAGCTGCGGGTGGACCGGGACGTCGAGGTGCTGCTGGACGCCCGCCGGGGCACCCCGATCCGGATCGAGACGCCGAAGCCGGCCGAGCAGCAGGCGGTGCTGAGCTACTACGTGCACCGGGTGACCGGCACCGGCCGGACGATCAGCCACGGCACCATGCACTTCAGCACGGTGCAGCAGGTCAACGTCACCCCGACCCGGAAGCCGACGGGTGGGGTGTACGAGTTCTCGTCCCGCTGGCAGCTCGTCGCGCCGATGGTGCGCGCCGAGGTTCCCGGGGTTGCCGGCCCGCTCGACGTCAACCTGACCGGGCAGTCCCCGGCCTACGACGGCACCCGGCGTTTCCGGCTCGTCCACGCCGGTCGTGGCAGCCCGACCGAACTCGCCAGGGCCGGGGTGCGCGGCGCGGCGGTCCTGATCGAGTCCGGCGACGAACCGGCCGGTGAGGAGGCGCCGAGCGAGAGTGAGGTGACCGCGGCGGCGGCGAAGGCCGGTGCGGCGGTGACCCTGATGGTGCGTCCGGCGGACTGGTCGGCGTGGACGGTGTGGCGACCCACCGGCGACCGGGAACCCATCCCGATGCTGGCGGTGGCGCACGACGACGGCCAGCGGCTCATCGCCCGGGCCCACCGGGGACGGGCGACGTTGGACCTCACCCTCACCACCTCCAGCCCCTACCTCTACGACGTGCAGCACGTGGAACGGAACCGGATCCCGGACCGGGTCGTCTACCGGGTAACCCCGGCCAACTCGGCACGGATCACCACGCGGTACGCCGACAACGGCGGATTCCCCTGGGCAAAGGAGCAGCGGTTCGGATGGCGCCCCTGGCAGACCTATGCATGGAACGACACGTCCCGGTTCGTGGCGACACCGGAGCAGCGCGAGGAGTGGGTCACCTCCGGCGACTCGGTCTGGCAGCACCGGGTGAGCCACGACTGGCCGTGGAACGACTTCGGCGCGCTGGCGACCGGCATGCTCGAGCCGCCGACCAGCTACCGTGCCCGTAGGTCCGAGGAGACCTGGCTCGCCCCGGTCGTCCGCCCGGCATCCCCGCGCGGGACACCGGAGCTGGTCTCCACCCGGACCGGGGACACCCTGGAGTTGCGGGTCCCGGAGTTCGTCGATGCCGAGGGGCACTACACGATCGGCGAGACGTTCCAGGCCGGCGCCAGGCTGTGGCGCGACGGGAAGCTCCTGGCCGAGCTCTCCGACGCCCGGCAGGACGTCGCCACCACCGGGCCGGAGGCCGGCTACCGGCTGGCGCTGACCACCGAGCGCGGTGGCGAGGAGTGGGTCTGGGGCACCCGTACCGAGACGGTGTGGCAGTTCCGCTCCGGACACCAGCCCGGTGACGAGGCCCGGCCGCTGTCGCTGTTGCAGCTCGACTACGCGGCGCCGGTGGACCTGACCGGTCGGGCGAGCGGGCGGCCGCACACCGTCGGGCTGACCGTCCGGCACCAGGACGGCCATCCCGCCGCGCGGGGGACCCGCCTGACCGCCGAGGTCTCCTTCGACGAGGGCGCGAGCTGGCGGCCGGTCCGGGTGACCGGGCACGGCAACGCGTACCGGGCCGGCATCCCGGGCGGCAGGGGCACGGTGTCGCTGCGGGTCCGCGCCACCGACCGGTCCGGCAACGCGGTCACCCAGACCGTGATCCGGGCGTACGGCCTGCGCTGAGCGCATCCGGGCGGGACGGTGCCGCGCGCCGTCCCGCCCGTCCGACGCCCGCACTGCCGCCGGACGAGGCGCCGGTGTGGCGTCACAGCCATCCCCGACGGGCGGCCTGGAACGCCAGCCCGGTGCGGGTGTCCACGCCCGCCAGCGCCATCAACCGTTCCAGCCGGCGCTGCACCGTCCGCCGGCTGACGCCGAGCTGCGACGCGATCGACTTGTCGGGGAAACCGGCGACGAAGAGCGACAGCAGGAACCGCTCCCCGTCGTCCAGGGCGTCGTCGGCCGCCGTCTCCGAGAGTTCGCCGCGCTCGGTGTCCCAGCGCAGCGGGGTGGCCCGGTCCCAGTGGCTCTCGAAGAGCGCCAGCAGCGCGTCCAGCAACTCACTGCGTCCGATCAGCGCGGCGGTAGGCTCCCCGACGTCGCGTTCGGCGTCCGGCACCAGCGGGCAGATCGCAGTCGACCGGTCGGCGATGGCGAGCCGGACCGGCAGCGCCGGCAGGGTCCGGGCCTCCTCGCCGCCGCGTACGCCCTCCGCGACGCTCTCCAGCTCGCCCGGTGTTTCCAGCAGCGCCCGCTCGTAGATCGCCCGGTAGCGCACCCCGCGGGCCAGCGCCCCGGACTCCTCGGCGTTCTCCGTGCCGGACATCGCCAGCGGGTTGGCCCGGCAGAACCACAGGATCTCCTCGCGGGCCGACTCCTGCAGGTCGCGCAGCCGCTCGCGCAGTGCGGAAGCGCCGACCACCACCTCCACCAGATGGTCGGCGTCGCGGCGCCGGGCGCTGGCCCGGTATTCCTCGGTCAGCGCGGCGACCGCCTGCCGGGCGGTCTCCAGCGACTCCTGCCGGCGCAGCAGGGTGTTGCCCAGCGCCACGTCCGGCGGCAGCGGCTCGAAGACCGGGTCCGGGCCGAGGCGCGCCGTGACCAGCCCCTTGCTCCGCAGACCCTCCAGCAGGCCGGCGGCGTCGTCGACCGACACCTCGGCGAGCCGGGCGAGATCGGCGGGTCGGGCCGCGGAGAGGCGCAGCAGCAGCCGGTACGCCTGCTCCTCCTGCGGCCGCAGTAACGCACTGTCGTCGAACATGCCCGTTCCTCCGCACTTCCGTCGCAGACCGGGTGAGTACAGGTGAGATCATGATCTACGGTCCGCCCTGCGACGCGGCCTGTCGAGGCCGGCGGCGACCCGGTACGCCGCGCCAACGGATCACGAGGCGCGGAGTGACCGTGGTTGACCTCGACCACGGTTGAGCGCCGATCCTGTCCGCATGACCGCCACCCCGGAACGCGGCCGGCCCTGTGCCGCCGGGACACGGACGCGCCCGGCGGGAGGTCCACTCCGGATCCTGCTCGCCGCCTCCACCCTCACCGTGCTGGCCGGGGCGGTGCTGACGCCGGTCGTCGAGCTGCTCCGGTCGGACCTGGGCATCAGCCCGGGTGCCGCCGGGCTGGTGGTGACCGCGCACGGACTCTCCCTGGCCCTCGTCGGGCCCTCCGTCGGCCGGGCGGTGGACCGGTGGGGCGTGCGCGGGCCGCTCGCCGCCGGACTGCTCATCTACGGTCTGGCCGGCGGTGCCGGCCTGGTGCTCGACGACTACGTCGCGCTGGTCGCCAGCCGCCTGGTCTTCGGGGTCGGTGCCGCCGCCGTCTTCACCGGCACCACCCTCGGGCTGCTCGACCTCGCCGAGGGCGCGGCCCGGGACCGGATGATGGGCTGGCGCACCAGCGCGATCAGCCTCGGTGGCGTGCTCTGGCCACTGCTCGGCGGCGCCCTTGGCACGATCTCCTGGCACGCACCGTTCGTCGTCTACCTCGTCGGGCTCCCGCTCGGGCTGGCCGTTCTCCGGACGCTTCCCCCGAGGAACCGGCTGGTCCGTCCCTCCGGCGCCGGCCCGGGAAGCGGGTCCGTTCCACCCGAACCACTGCTGCGCGGCCGGCCCGCACTGGTCGGGATCTACGGGCTGCAGGCGGTCAGCGGCACGCTGCTCTACGGCGTGCTGGTCTTCCTGCCGGCGCGTCTCGCGGAACTCGGCCTCCGGGACAGCTTCCTGGTCGCGCTCTTCAACGCGCTCCTCTCCCTGGTGATGAGCCTGACCGGGCTCCGCTTCGCCCGGCTCCGCGGCCGGCACCACAGCTCGGGACTGCTGGTCTTCGCCTTCGCCGCCTGGACGGCGGCGCTGGTGGTCCTGGCGCTCGGCACCTCACCGATCCTGCTGCTGGTCCTGCCGCCGGTCGTCCTCGGCGCCGGCATGGGCCTGGCCGTGCCCGCCCTGACGGTGCTGCTCGCCGAGCGGGCCCCGGCCGGTCGGCGCGGCCAGGCCACCGCGCTGCTCGGCACGGTCACCTTTGCCAGCCAGTTCGTCGCGCCGCTGGTTTTCGGACCGGTCGAGGCGGTCACCTCGCCGAGTGGCGTGTTCCTGGCCGCCGCCGCCCTCGCCGGGCTGACCCTGTTGGGAGTGCTGGTCGCCGGGGCGCGCCGCGACGCTCCGCGCCCCTGGTAGGGGTTGCGGCGGGGCCGGTGCGGACCACGGCATGGGGCATGCTGCGCTTGGCCTATGCCGCACGCCCCGTCGTCGCCACCCATCTCCCGCTGAGTGTGACCACAAACACGAGAGCGGCAAGCATCCAGGCGAGCCAGGAAGGACCGCTGGGACGAACCACGATCCATGCAACGATCAAGGACCCGATCACCACGACCGCCAGGGCCACCAGATAACCGACGCCGGCAGCGCCGGTCGGAAAAGGCAGACGAGTTCCCCAGGCTTTCCCCACGATCCGGCCGGTCACCCGGCTGATCACTCCCACAAGTAGGACTGCGGCGACGAGAAAGAAGCCCGAGATCTGCTGCGGCAGAAGAGCAGTTGCCACGACTGCAGCGCCTGTGATTACTCCGGTTATCGAATAATACCACCAGGGAACGACAATCTGGCGGTCAGTCACATCTGACCGGGCGAACAGTTCTTGGTCTTCTGCTGAGGCGGCGCCCATAGCCGTAAGTCAACCCGTGGCCCATTGTCGCGTCAAGTTCGGACGAGCTGTAGCCCTCCTCCACGCTGCCTTGCAGGCTCCTGGCCCGACCACGTTCTGCCGCCTGGCGGAGCTCGGCCTCCGGGCTGTCGAGCAGTGCCCTCCAGGCCGGCTCAGCCGGGGCGCAGCCAGAGCACGCCGAGCGGCGGCACCCGCAGCGCGACCGAGGCGGGCAGGCCGTGCCAGGGCAGGTCCTCGGCGGTGACCCCGCCGAGGTTGCCCACCCCGGAACCGCCGTAGCAGTCCGCGTCGGTGTTCAGGACCTCGGTCCAGCGGCCGGCCAGCGGCAACCCGATCCGGTAGCCCTCGTGCGGCAGCGCGGCGAAGTTCGCCACGCAGACCAGCGGCGAACCGTCGGTGGCGATCCGGACGAAGGCGACGGTGTTGTTCGCCGAGTCGTCGGAGACGATCCACCGGAAGCCGGCCGGCGTGGTGTCCTGCGACCAGAGCGCCGGGGTTTCCCGATAGCCGCGGTTCAGGTCCCGGAGCAGCCGGTGCAGTCCGGCCCGGCCGGGATCGTCGAGCAGCCGCCAGTCCAGCCCCCGGGTCTCGCTCCACTCCTGGTCGTCGCCGAGCTCGCTGCCCATGAAGAGCAGTTGCTTGCCCGGATGCGCCCACATGTACGCCAGCAGCGCGCGTACCCCGGCGAGCCTCCGCCACTGGTCGCCGGGCATCTTGCCGAGCAGCGACCCCTTGCCGTGCACCACCTCGTCGTGGCTGATCGGCAGCACGTAGTTCTCGCTCCAGGCGTACACCAGGGAGAAGGTCAGGTCGTTGTGGTGGTGCTGGCGGTAGATCGGGTCCTTGCCGACGTAGGTCAGGGTGTCGTGCATCCAGCCCATGTTCCACTTGAAGCCGAAGCCGAGCCCGCCCGAGTCGGTGGCGCGGGTGACCCCCGGCCAGGCGGTCGACTCCTCGGCCACCATCAGCACGCCCGGATGCTCCCGGTAGACGGTCGCGTTGACCTCCTGGAGCAGGGCGATCGCCTCCAGGTTCTCCCGCCTGCCGTGCTGGTTGGGCAGCCATCCGCCCTCGTCGCGGGAGTAGTCGAGATAGAGCATCGAGGCGACGGCGTCCACCCGCAGGCCGTCCACGTGGAACTCGTCGCACCAGTAGAGCGCGTTCGCGACCAGGAAGTTGCGGACCTCCGGGCGGCCGTAGTCGAAGACGTACGTGCCCCAGTCGGGGTGCTCGCCGCGACGCGGGTCGGGGTGCTCGTAGAGCGGGGTGCCGTCGAACCGGGCCAGCGCCCAGTCGTCCCGGGGAAAGTGCGCCGGGACCCAGTCCAGCAGCACCCCGATCCCGGCGGCGTGCAGCCGGTCCACCAGGTGACGGAAGTCGTCCGGGTCGCCGAAGCGCGCGGTGGGGGCGTAGTAGCCGGTCACCTGGTAGCCCCAGGAGCCGCCGAACGGGTGCTCCATCACCGGCAGGAACTCGACGTGCGTGAAGCCCAGGTCGACGACGTACGCGGTGAGCTGGTCGGCCAGCTCCCGGTAGGAGAGCCCCGGCCGCCACGAACCGAGGTGCACCTCGTAGACGCTCATCGGCTCCTGGTGCGCCTGGCGCCGCGCCCGCCGGGCCAGCCACTCGGCGTCGGACCACTCGTAGCGGGACTCGTGCACCACCGAGGCGGTGGCCGGCGGCACCTCGGTCCGCCGGGCCAGCGGATCCGCCTTGTCCCGCCACTGCCCGTCCGGAGAGAGGACCCGGTATTTGTAGCGCTGCCCGGGTGCCGCCTCCGGCACGAAGATCTCCCAGACCCCGCTGCGCCCGAGCGAGCGCATCGGCCACCCCTCGTGCGCACCCCAGCCGGTGAAGTCGCCGACCACCCGCACACCCCGGGCGTTCGGCGCCCAGACCGCGAACGACACCCCGCCGCCGGGGGCGGGCCGGGCGCCGAGCGCCGTCCAGAGCCGCTCGTGCCGGCCCTCCGCGATCAGGTGCAGGTCGAGTTCACCGACGGTGGGCGGGTGGCGGTACGGGTCGTCGCGCGGCTCGCCGCCGTCGGCCAGCACCCGGTAGTCCAGCACGGTGCCGGGTACCGTCGCCTCGAAGATCCCCTCGTCGTGCACCCGGCGCATCGGGTGGCGCTCCCCGCCGACCAGCAGCTCCACCGTGCCGGCGCCCCGGCGCAGCGTCCGGATCACCGTCCGGTCGCCCTCCGGATGCGCGCCGAGCAGCGCGTGCGGGTCGTACGCCGTACCGCTGATCAGCTCGTCCATCCCACGCCTTCCGGTCCGCCGATGCCGGCAGTGCTGTCGGTTTCGATGTGGCCGCCGTAGCGGTGCACGGTGAAGACGTGTGCGGGGACGAGATAGGGGTCGAGCCGGACGGCGTTGTGCTGCCCCCAGTCGTACCGGGCGCCGGTCAGCTCGTCGTGCACGCCGAAGCGCTCGTGCCAGTCGAAGCCGAGCGCCGGCATGTCCAGCACGGTGTTGCCCCACTGCACCTGCGCCGGGTCGACCGAGCAGACCACCAGCACGGTGTTGCCGCTGGCCGGATCCCGCTTCGACCAGCAGAGCAGCGCCGGATTGTCGATCTCGTGGAAGACCAGGTTGCGCAGCCAGTGCAGGGCCGGATTCGCCTGCCGGATCGCGTTGAGCCGGGCGAGAAACGGTGCCAGCGAGCGCCCCTCCGCCTCGGCCGCCGCCCAGTCCCGGGGACGCAGTTCGAACTTCTCGTTGTCGAGGTATTCCTCGGCGCCCGGCCGGGCCACGTGCTCGAAGAGTTCGTAGCCGGCGTAGATCCCCCAGGAGGGGGAGAGGAGACTGGCCAGCACCGCCCGGATCTTGAACATCGGCGGCCCGCAGTGCTGGAGGTGTTCCGGCAGGATGTCCGGGGTGTTCGGCCAGAAGTTCGGTCGCATGTGGTCGGCGGCGGCGACCAGCTCGGTGCAGTACTCCCGCAGCTCGGCCGGGCTGGTCCGCCAGGCGAAGTAGGTGTAGGACTGGGTGAACCCGATCCTGCCGAGCCCGTGCATCACCGCCGGCCGGGTGAACGCCTCGGCGAGGAAGAGCACGTCCGGGTCGTGCCGCTTGACCTCCCAGATCAGCCAGTGCCAGAAGTCGAACGGCTTGGTGTGCGGGTTGTCCACCCGGAAGATCCGGACGCCCTGCGCCACCCAGTGCAGCACCACCCGCAGCACCTCGGCCCGGATCCCCGCCGGGTCGTTGTCGAAGTTGATCGGGTAGATGTCCTCGTACCTCTTCGGCGGGTTCTCGGCGTACGCGATCGACCCGTCCGCCCGGGTGGTGAACCACTCCGGATGCTCGCGTACCCACGGATGGTCCGGCGCGGCCTGGAGCGCCAGGTCCATCGCCACCTCGATGCCGACCCGCCCGGCGGCGGCGACGAAGGCCCGGAAGTCCTCGAGCGTGCCCAGATCGGGGTGGATGGCGTCGTGCCCGCCCTCGGCGGCGCCGATCGCCCACGGCGAGCCGACGTCGTCCGCCTCGGCGACCAGGCTGTTGTTCCGGCCCTTCCGGTTGATCCGGCCGATCGGGTGGATCGGCGGCAGGTAGAGCACGTCGAAGCCCATCGCGGCGACCCCGGGCAGCCGCTCGGCAGCGGTGCGGAAGGTTCCCGACCGGGCCGGCTCCCCGTCGCGGGCCAGCACCGCCCCCTCCGAGCGCGGGAAGAACTCGTACCAGGCAGAGAAGAGCGCCCTCGGCCGGTCCACCCAGATCGTCCCGGCGGCCGGGGCGTCGGTCAGCAACTCGCGGACCGGATGCTCCCAGAGCAGCTCGGCCAGGCCCAGCGCGGGCGAGATCCGCTCCGCCGGCCGCCGGTCACCGTCCCGCAGCGCGGCGGCGGCCTCCCGCACCCGCTCCCGCCGCCCCACCGGTACGCCCTCGGCGGCCCGCTCCAGCAGCTCGGCGCCCTCGGCCAGGTCGTTGGCGAGCTCCGCCGCCCCCTGACCGGCGTCCACCTTCTTGACCACGGCGTCGCGCCAGGTCAGGTAGGGATCGTCGAACGCCTGCACGGTGAAGCTCCACCCGCCCACCGCGTCGGGGCGGATGGCGGCGTGCCACCTGTCGTCGCCGTGCGGACCGGGCCGCATCCGGACCACCGGCCGGGGTACGCCGTCCGGGTCGTGCCAGGCGACCTGGCAGCCCATCGCCGCATGCCCCTCCCGATACGACCGCGCGCTCACCGGCACCACTTCGCCGACCACAGCCTTGGCCGGGTACCGACCACACGCCACGGACGGCGTCACGTCCTCGATCGGGATCCGTCCACTCACCCTGCCCAACCTACTGTGAATGATCGACCTCCGCCCGGCGGGTAAGGAAGGGCCCCCGCATATCGTTTTCTGTAGAAGAAGGGCCCCCTCCTAACCGGCGGGGCGTGGCGGGGCGAGGGCTATGCGGCGGCGAGTGCCTCGCGGTAGGCGGCGAGTGCCTCGCGGTAGACCGTCATGGTGCGGTCGGCGATGGCGTCCCAGGAGAAGTGCTCGACCGCCCGGCGCCGGCCGGCCCGGCCGAACTCGACGGCGCGTTTCGGGTCGTCCAGCAGGTCGGTGATCGCGGCGGCGAGGTCCGCCACGAAGCGGTCGGGGTCCAGCGGCGTGCCGGTGCCGTCGGTGGCCTGGGCGATCGGCACCAGCAGCCCGGTCGAGCCGTCCGCGACCACCTCCGGGATGCCGCCGGTGGCGGTCGCGACCACCGCCGTCTCGCAGGCCATCGCCTCCAGGTTGACGATGCCCATCGGCTCGTAGACCGAGGGACAGACGAAGACGGTGCTGTGGGTGAGGATCTGGATCACCTCGGGCTTCGGCAGCATCTCGGCGACCCAGACCACGCCCTCCCGGGCGGCCCGCAGCTCGGTGACCAACTCCTCCACCTCGGCGGCGATCTCCGCCGTGTCGGGGGCGCCGGCCAGGAGCACGAGCTGCGCCTCCGGCGGGAGCGTACGGGCGGCCCGGAGCAGGTACGGCAGCCCCTTCTGCCGGGTGATCCGGCCGACGTACGTCACGCTGGGCCGGCCCGGGTCGACGCCGAGCCGCTCCAGCACGTCGGTGCCGGGATCGGGGGAGTACTGGTGCGTGTCGATGCCGTTGTGCACCACCCGGACCCGTTCCGGCGAGACGGCCGGATAGGCGGCGAGCAGGTCCCGCAACATCCCGGCGGAGACCGCGATCACCGCGTCGGCGGCCTCGATCGCGGTCCGCTCGCACCAGGAGGAGAGCGCGTAGCCGCCGCCGAGCTGCTCGGCCTTCCACGGCCGCAGCGGTTCCAGGCTGTGCACGGTCACCACGTGCGGCACCCCGTGCAGCAGCTTGGCGACATGGCCGGCGAGGTTGGCGTACCAGGTGTGGCTGTGCACCAGGTCGGTGCCGGCGGTGCCGGCCGCTATCGCCAGGTCCACCCCCATGGTGCGCAGCGCGGCGTTCGCGTGCGCCAGCTCCACCGGATCCGGGTACGCGGTGACGCCCGGCCCGTCGTGCGGCGGCTGGCGCGGTGCCCCGAAGCAGTGCACCCGGGTGTCGGCCCGGGAGCGCAGTTCCCGGGCCAGGTATTCGACGTGCACCCCGGCCCCGCCGTACACCTCGGGCGGGTACTCCCGGGTCAGCAGGTCGACGCGGATCCGCCGGTCCTCGGGTGCGGAATCAGTCACAGCCGGCACCCTAGTGCAGCCCGCCGCGCCCCGCCCGGCAACGTGCCCGCCGCATCGTCCGGCCGGTTGCGCGGGGAGTGCATCGTCCGGCCGGTTGCGCGGAAGTGGCGTCCCGTCAGTTGCGCGGGGGTGGGGCTCAGCCGGCCACGATCAGGCTGACGCCGATGGCGAGCATTGTGGCGGCGATCAGGGCGTCGAGGAGGCGCCAGGCGGCCGGCCGGGCGAAGGCGCGGCCGAGCAGCCGGGCGCCGTAGCCGAGCGCAGCGAACCAGACGACGCTGGCGAGCACGGCTCCGGCGCCGAACGACCAGCGCCCGGACCGGCCGTGGGTGTTGGCGATCGAGCCGAGCAGCAGGACGGTGTCCAGGTAGACGTGCGGGTTCAGCCAGGTCAACGCCAGCACGGTGAGCACGGCGCTGCGCAGCGTGCCGGTGCCGGTGCCGTTGGCATGCAGGCTCCGGGTGCCGAAGGCCCGGCGGGCCGCCAGCAGGCCGTAGCCGATCAGGAAGGCGGCACCGGCCCACCGGAGCACGGTGAGCGCGACCGGGGCGCGTTCGACCACCGCCCCGACCCCGGTGATGCCGGCCAGGATCAGCACCGCGTCGGATACGGCGCAGACCGCCACGACCGGCAGCACGTGCTGGGCGCGTACGCCCTGGCGGAGCACGTACGCGTTCTGGGCGCCGATCGCCACGATAAGCGACAGGCCGACACCGAACCCGGTGACGACGACGGGGATCAGACCGGCGGCGCCGGTGCCGGCGGAGGCTAGTACGACAGCCGCCCGTCGGCGGCCAGGGCCGCCACGATCGCCCGATCGGTCTCCTCCACGGTGTGCAACCTACCCGTAAAGAGCTGCCCGGACGAGTGCGAACCGGCCGACGCCTCGGTGCGTTATCAGGTCGATAGCTGCCACGGACGAACCACGCTCATGTCTTGCCTGCTGGAGTCGTGCAGCGTGGGGCGGCGCCCCCGCCCTACGGTGACCGGGCGTGGGTCAGGTGCTCGTCGAGTCGCTCGGCAGCGGCAGCGGCAGCCAGCCAGTAGGCCGCCGCGTCGGCGTGCCGGCAGGGCACCATTCAAGCGAGGGTTAACTAACTTTGCTTTGGCTCCGATCCATTTCCCTTGGAGACGCTCTCCGTCCTTGCAAGATGCGTCTTCGTTGACGGAGTCGACCAGAACGGCCAATGCGCGCCGAGCACCAGGACGATGAGCACGTGGACGGCGGGATTGACTCCGCCTTCCTGGATCCAGCCTTCCCATCCAATTGCAATACCTTCAGTGGAGGCGCCGCCCAGGGGTACAGCATCTGGTGCGATCACGAAGGACCAGATCACCAGCGAGGTGACCGCAACGACAAAGCCTGCCACGGTCGAGACCCTTATCCGGGCAGTACGCTTTTGAAGTCCGATGGTTACGACGTAAAATACCAGGCCGCTCAGCAACGCGCTTGCGATCATTTGGAGCACCGGAACACTTGGAGAGGTAACTGCGACCAACTCGTTGTTCAGATCAAAGACGGCACCTGCGCGTGCGCCGATTATTTGGATGCCAAGTATGCCGACCAGCAGAACGTACACAATCCCCAACGCCACGCCGCCAACAGCCCAGGCAATAGTCTTCATAAGGCGAGCCTTCCATCATTAGGTGACAATTCAAAAGCAAATGGGTCCCTTTTGCTCGAAGCCGTCGGAAGTTTATCCAGCCACTCTCGTTTGTCGCGCGGGCGTTTGGGGCGATCGCTCGCCGAGTCTATCAGCCGAGAATGTCGGCGCCCTCGGCCGCGCTCAGAGCACTCAGGCCCGCCGAGCCGTGGATCCGGTAGGCCCTCCCAATCAACGTTGCGAAAGAATCTCCCGCACGCTGTGCTTACCCTCGATCATGCACCCTGCGGTGAGACAGCAAATTTGGGGCTTTCTCCAGCCATCACCGCCCGGTCACGTTCGAGAGCGGCCTGAAGGTGAAAATGTTCCCCTTGTCTCGCTTCAGATCAGTGGGCTGCAAGGGTGCCGCATCCTGTGGTTGCCGCGACAGCAGATTCGGTCCGGTGCTGTCACTTGCCGATGAGACCTTGGTCAGCATCGGGCTGAGTGCTGTTGCGTCTACGTCCGCAGGCAGAAGGTATGCATGTGCGGAACGGGTGGGATTGTTCCGACTCTCACCGGCCTGAAGTGCAAGACCTTTGTTGTAGAAGTCCGTGATGGATCCACACGCGGCTGCAGTCACTTCGGATCCGCCGGCGATATGAAGTATCAGACAGGTGCTCGACGAGCCCAGACGCCCGACCCAGTACTCCGCCACGTCATCTGACCCGAGACGCCGCACGGTCTCCGGCCGAACACCACCGATCGCATCCAAGTCAATTCCTCCTGGGATGCGATCGCCCGGGACCTGAGGAGCACCCAAGACCGGCAGCATTTCCTCTACCCCGACCTTTTCGTTAGCTGTGGCGGGAAGAGCAGCAGACGTGACGACCAATACCGCTGCAACTACCGTAGCCCGTAGAGCCTTGCGGTTCATTGAAATCCCCATTCTCGATCTCTGCTTGTGGCTCAGGATGTCGCATAACAGGTCAGGTCTAAGGCGCCACTTATGTCAGGGTCTGCCCAAGGCCATTGCCAAACACACTTCTGTTTTGAGTTGGAAGCGTTGCTGTGACTGAGATAAACGTCTCCCCCGGTGCTGTCCGCATATCCTACCGTCGTATAACCAGGATAGTCATAGTATGTCTCGATCATGACGGTCACGTTGCCGCCGTCTGCACTGAACGGTTCTGTAAACGCTCGACCTCCACTAATTGCCGGGCGAACCCCCGAATAGCGGTACTCCCATTCGACACTCGGGGTCTCGTTGGCGTAGTAGTAACTGGCTGCTTGCGCCGCCGGGGCGGTAACGATCAGCATTACCGCAATCGCCAGTAGTGCACCGGCTGATCTCCATGAGCTTCTCATTTTTACCATCGACTTCCTATAGTGTGCATGTATAATCCATGAGTTCACCGAGCGACTCGTAGAACTGGATGGCCGAATGTGATTATCGGCTGGGGATCACCACAGCACCCAACAGTCAATTTCGGTCGAGCCGCCGACGCCGTAAGCTTCCCAGTAGCACTTGCTATGGAGTGTGGAGTACGGCTGATGGGTCAGAGTGACAATATACGGGTTGGGGCCGGATGCATAACCGACCTCGCTATATCCGGGGTAATCGTAATAAGTGATTACTGTACTCGTTCCTACGCCCAGAGTCGCAGCCACCTGGCCGCCTGTGATGCTCGAACGAAGCCCGGAGTAACGAGGCTGGCCTTCGGCCGTATCAATGGAATCGGCGTACTTGTAACTGGCTGCCTGTGCGGCAGGAATAGCGATGACCGAGAGCACCGAGAACAAGGCGACGAATACCCCCGACCGCACAAAAGCCTGTGCGCGGCGGGCCCTGTGGCTTTCGTGCATCACTTCGTCTGCTTTCACTTGTCTTCACTCCACCTTCCGGTGATAGTGTCGTTGATTCAGGACTGTGGCAGCAATGTGGCAGCAAGCAGCCGGCTTTCATCGCCCCAGCCCCCCCCGTGGCCGCTCCAAGTGATTGCCTGGTTTGTCTCAAAGCCATGGAGCCACCCTGGGAACGGTGAAGGCGATAGGATCTCGCTGATCCCCAGTGTCTCTACTTGCGCTAGGTCCGGTGCATCCAATTCCGCTTAGATAATTGGTGCCGCAAGTGTAACTGAAGACGCCGATCCTCCCCAGGAGACCTGGGAGTTGATTAATCGTTCGCGACGGTCCCCGGATATCGCAATCGATTATTCTGGCTAGCCGGCCATGACTTGCAACGTAGCAGGCTCACTCGACCCCAGCAAGGCTGCTCGGCACTTCCGTGCCTGGCAGTCACATCGATGGCTGTCTGCGTTAGCCTCTAACCTTCGGCGTTTAGCTAGGGTCACGGGCCTGACCCTAGGAAAACGGCTCGGATCACTCCAGCTAATCTTTCTGACGCATCATTAGGATCTCTTAACATGGACCTCCATCTCGAGCAGCTCCGCACCTTTGCCGCCGTGGTGGACCACGGGTCGTTCGAGGCGGCGGCCCGGCGGCTGCACGTCACCCCGTCGGCGGTCAGCCAGCGGATGAAGGCGCTGGAGAGCACCATCGGCCGGGTGCTGGTCGAGCGCGCCAAGCCGGCCCGGCCGACGCCGTCGGGCCGGGTCGTGCTCCGGCTGGCCCGGCAGGTCGCGTTGCTTGCCACCGATGCGTTCCGGGAGCTGGGGCAGGACTCGGTCGACCCGGCGGCGGACCCGGTGGAGTTCAGCCGGATCCCGATCGTGGTCAACGGCGATTCGCTGAACACCTGGGTGCTGCCGGCCCTGGCGGCGGCGGCGCGGGAGCGGGTCTGTGTCGACGTCTACCGCGAGGACCAGGACCACTCCGTCGAACTGCTCCGGCAGGGTACGGCGATGGCCGCCGTCACCTCCGACTCCCGCCCCGTGCAGGGCTGCGCCGTACGTCCGCTCGGCCGGATGCGCTATTGGCCGATGGCCAGCCCGGAATTCCTCCGGACCTGGCTGCCGGAGGGCCCGACGGTCGAGGGCCTGTCCCGGGCGCCGATGCTGGTCTTCGACCGGCAGGACGACCTCCAGGAGCGCTATCTGCGGCGGCGGGCGCGCCGGGCCTGGGACCCGCCGTGCCACTACGTCCCCTCCTCCGGCGACTTCCCGGAGGCGATCCGGCTGGGGATCGGCTGGGGGATGGTCCCGGAGCAGCAGCGCGTCCGGTATCCGGCCGGCACCCTGGTGCCGATCGATCCGGAGGTGGTGGTCGAGGTGCCGCTCTACTGGCAGCAGTGGCGGCTCGACTCCCGGCTTCTCGACGTACTGGCCGAATGCGTGGCCGCTGCTGCGGCCGAGAGCCTCGACCAGCCCGGGTCGGAAAGACCTGGCCCGCGGAAGTCGGGTGAAACGGGCGGTTAAAGATCTTGGTGGGACGAAGCCGACGAGCCACGTGCGGCTGGCTGCCGGCTCCGTTACCGTCGGAACATGTCAGCCAAAGTCCTCGCGATCGTCCTGGCCGGAGGAGAGGGCAAGCGACTGATGCCCCTGACCGCCGACCGGGCCAAGCCGGCCGTGCCGTTCGGTGGCATGTACCGCATGATCGATTTTGTGCTGTCCAACCTGGCCAATGCCGGGTTCCTCAAGATCGTGGTGTTGACACAGTACAAGTCGCATTCGCTCGACCGGCACGTCACCAAGACCTGGCGGATGTCGAACCTGCTCGGCAACTACGTGACCCCGGTGCCGGCGCAGCAGCGGCGCGGTCCGTGGTGGTTCGCCGGCTCGGCGGACGCGATCTACCAGAGCTTCAACCTGATCAACGACGAGCAGCCGGACTACGTCATCGTCTTCGGCGCCGACCACATCTACCGGATGGATCCCCGGCAGATGCTGGACGACCACATCGCCTCCGGGGCCGGGGTGACGGTCGCCGGCATCCGGCAGCCGCTCACCTCCGCCGACCAGTTCGGCGTGATCGAGGTGGCCGGGGACGGCCGGCGGATCCAGGCATTCCGGGAGAAGCCGACGGACGCGAAGGGCCTGCCGGACGCGCCCGACGAGATCTACGCGTCGATGGGCAACTACATCTTCACCACCAAGCTGCTCTGCGAGGCGGTCGAGACCGACGCGGCGGACAAGGCCAGCAAGCACGACATGGGCGGCAGCATCATCCCGATGATGGTCGAGCGGGGCGAGGCGAACGTCTACGACTTCCGGGACAACGAGGTGCCGGGCAGCACCGAGCGGGACCGGGCGTACTGGCGGGACGTCGGGACGTTGGACTCGTTCTACGACGCGCACATGGACCTGATCGCCGTCCACCCGGTCTTCAACCTCTACAACTACGAGTGGCCGATCTACACCGACCACCCGCCGTGGCCCCCCGCGAAGTTCGTGCACGACCTGGAGGAGCGGGTCGGCCGGGCGGTCGACTCGATGATCTCCCCGGGCGTGGTGATCTCCGGCGCGCTGGTGGAGAACTCCGTCGTGTCGCCGAATGTCCGGGTGCACTCCTGGGCCCACGTGCAAGGCTCGGTGGTGATGGAGGGGGTGGAGGTCGGGCGGCACGCCGTCGTCCGCAACGCCATCCTCGACAAGAACGTGGTGGTGCCGGAGGGCGTGGAGATCGGCGTCGACCTGGAACGGGACCGCGAACGCTACACGGTCACCGACCGTGGCATCGTGGTCCTCGGCAAGGGACAGCGCATCGATCCCTGACCCGTCGACGACCACCCGCGAGGATCCGGCGGCACCGGCCGTCCGCACGGCGGCCGGGCGCCCCCGGTCCCCGTGCCCCGCACCGCGCCCGAAGGAGGCCCCATGTCGGTCCACGCCCGCGCCGGCCAGCCCGCCCAGCCCGAGGACCTGGTGGACGTGCCGCGGCTCGTCACCGCGTACTACGCCGAGCACCCGGATCCGGCCGACCCGGCGCAGCAGGTCTCCTTCGGCACCTCCGGGCACCGGGGGTCGAGCCTGCGGGGCGCCTTCAACGAGGACCACATCCTGGCGATCAGCCAGGCGACCTGCGACTACCGGCGGGAGCACGGCGTCGACGGGCCACTCTTCCTGGCCCGCGACACGCACGCGCTCTCCGCGCCGGCCGAGGTCAGCGCCCTGGAGGTGCTGGCCGCCAACGAGGTGACGGTGCTTGTCGACAGCCGGGACGGCTACACCCCGACCCCGGCGCTCTCACACGCCATCCTCCGGCACAACGCCGGGCGCGGCGGCGGGCTCGCCGACGGGATCGTGATCACCCCGTCGCACAACCCGCCGCCGGACGGCGGCTTCAAGTACAACCCGACGAACGGCGGCCCGGCCGACACCGATGCGACCAGATGGATCCAGGACCGGGCGAACGCGCTGCTCGCCGACGGCCTGCGCGAGGTCAGGCGCATCCCGTACGCCCGCGCCCGCACCGCCGAGACCACCGGCCGGTACGACTTCCTCGCCGGCTACGTCGACGACCTCCCCTCGGCACTGGACCTGGCGGCGGTACGCGAGGCCGGGGTGCGGATCGGTGCCGACCCGATGGGCGGGGCGAGCGTTGCCTACTGGGGCGAGATCGCCGACCGGCACGGCCTCGACCTGACCGTGGTGAACCCGCTTGTCGATCCGACCTGGCGGTTCATGACCCTGGACGGGGACGGCAGGATCCGGATGGACTGCTCCTCCCCGCACGCGATGGCCTCGCTGATCGCCCGGCGCGCCGACTACCAGGTCGCCACCGGCAACGACGCCGACGCCGACCGGCACGGCATCGTCACCCCGGACGGCGGGCTGATGAACCCCAACCACTACCTCGCGGTGGCGATCTCCTACCTCTTCGGCAACCGGCCGGACTGGCCGGCCGGGGCGGCGGTCGGCAAGACCCTGGTCTCCTCCTCGATGATCGACCGGGTCGCCTCCGACGTGGGCCGGACGTTGCTGGAGGTGCCGGTCGGCTTCAAGTGGTTCGTGCCGGGGCTGCTGGACGGCTCGATCGGCTTCGGTGGCGAGGAGAGCGCCGGGGCGTCGTTCCTGGCCCGCGACGGCAGCACCTGGACCACCGACAAGGACGGCATCCTGCTCTGCCTGCTGGCCGCCGAGATCATCGCGGTGACCGGCCGGAGCCCGAGCGAGCACTACGCCGAGCTGGTACGCAGGTTCGGCGAGCCGGCGTACGCCCGCATCGACGCGCCGGCCGACCGGGAGCAGAAGGCCGTGCTCGGGCGCCTCTCCCCGGAGCAGGTCGGCGCGACCGAGCTGGCCGGGGAGCCGATCACCGCCACCCTGACCGAGGCGCCCGGCAACGGCGCGGCGATCGGCGGGCTGAAGGTCAGCACCGGATCCGGCTGGTTCGCTGCCCGCCCCTCCGGCACCGAGGACGTCTACAAGATTTACGCCGAGTCCTTCCAGGGACCGGAGCACCTCCGGCGGCTCCAGGAGGAGGCGCAGGCGCTGATCACCGACGTCCTGAAGGCGGCCTGACCGGCGTACCCGGAAAGTGGGCCCGCGTCCGGCGGGCCCGGCGGGAAAGGGGTGCGGTCAGCCGGGCCGCGCCCCGGGCTCGTCCTCGGGCCACCGGTCACCGGCGTCGAGCCGCTTGCGCAGCAGCGCGGCGAGCGGGATCGACTGGCCGTCCGGGCCGCCCTCGCCGACGACCAGCTTTGCCGGCTGCGGCCGGAGCGTCACCCCGGTCAACCGGGCACGCAGGCTGGTCGGGACCGTCAGCAGGTAGAAGTTGCCGGCGGCGTCCACCGCGTGCAGCCGGGCGAGGTCGAGGTACCAGCCGTTGAGGTTGGTGCGGTAGCGGGTACGCCCGTTGTAGGCGAGCGCGGCCAGCCTGGTCCGGCGCAGCCCGCGCTCCGCGGCCTGCGCCGCGAACGACGCGACGAGCCGCCCGGCCTCCTCCTGCTCGGCGTCCCGGCGACGCCGGTCGGCCTCGGCCTGCGCCGCGATCGCCCGCCGTCGCTGCTCCGCCCACTCCCTGGACCCATCCGGCTGCCGCACACCAGGACGGTACGCCTGCCGCCGGACGTACGCCTGCCGCCGGACGTAAGCCTGCCGCCGGACGTACGCCTGCCGCCGTGACCAGCGCCGGCCGGTCGGCGGCGCCGGCCGGTTCGTCCGATCCGCCGCCGGCCGTCGACCCCGGTTCACGCCGATGTCGCCCCTCGCACGCCTACCGGCCGCCGGCCGCCGTGATGCTGTGCCCCGATCGCCGGGCCCGACCCGGCCGACCTCGACAGCGCTGCGGCAACCCGGTCGACCGGACAGCCGCGGCACAGATTGAAACAGGTGATATCCCATGTCCCGACGGCGCCAACTACTCGGCGCGCTGCTGGTGACGGCGGCCGTACTGGCCGTGATGCCGACCGGCGTCCAGGCCGGCGAGCGCCACCGACCGGAGCACGGGCGGAGCTTCGACATCCAGGCCCACCGGGGCGGGCTCGGCCTGCGGGTGGAGAACTCCCTCGCCTCCTTCGGCAACGCGCTCCAGCTCGGGGTCACCACCCTCGAGCTGGACGTGCAGGTCACCGAGGACCGGCAGCTGGTGGTCACGCACGACCGGCGGGTCAGCGGCACCAAGTGCGCGGACACCGCACCGGCCACCCCGGGCGACCCCGAGTTCCCCTACGTCGGCAAGTATGTCAACACGCTGACCCTGGCCCAGGTGCGTACCCTCGACTGCGGCTCGCAGACCCTGGCCGACAAGCCGGGCCAGCTCGCCGTCCCCGGCTCCCGGATGCCGCTGCTGCGCGAGGTCTTCGCGCTCGTCAAGCGCTACGGCGCGGACGACGTCAAGCTCAACGTGGAGACCAAGGTGGAGGCCGGCGCGCCGACCGAGACCGCACCCCGCGAGCAGTTCGTGCAGCTCACCGCTGCCGAGGTCCGGGCGGCCGGGCTGCTCAAGCAGGTCACCATCCAGAGCTTCGACTGGGGCGCCCTGATGCGGATGCGTCAGGTCGAGCCCCGGCTGCCGCTGATCGCGCTCACCAACTACGACTTCCTGCAGACCGGGCAGCCGGGCGCCTCGCCCTGGCTCGGCGGCCTCGACATCGACGACTTCGGCGGCGACCCGATCAAGGCGATCAAGACCTTCGGCGCCAGCGCCTTCTCCCCGGTGCACGGCTTCCCGCAGAACGGCACGATCGGCGACCCGGGCTACCAGCCGTACGTGACGAAGCAGATGGTCGCGCACGCGCACCGCAACGGGATCAAGGTCGTGCCGTGGACCATCGACGACGTACCGACGATGGCGAAGCTGATCGACGACGGCGTGGACGGCATCATCACCGACTACCCGGACCGGCTGCGGACGCTGCTCGCCCAGCGCGGCTACAGGCTGCCGAAGGGGCACGCCGCGCCCTTCGACATCCAGGCGCACCGGGGCGGCCGGGCGACCCGGCCGGAGAACACCCTGCCGGCCTTTGCCAACGCCCTGGCCAACCCGGCGATCTCCACCCTGGAGCTGGACACCGGGGTGACCGCCGACGGGCACCTGGTGGTCTCGCACGACCGGACCGTCAACGGCAGCCACTGCGTGGACACCCGCCCGGCCTGGCCCGGCGACCGGGAGTTCCCGTACGTCGGCAAGCTCGTGCACGACCTGACGCTCACGCAGATCCGCACCCTCGACTGCGGCTCGAAGACCCTGCCGGAGCTGCCGGAGCAGGTGGCGGTGCCGGGTGCCCGGATCCCGACCCTGGACGAGGTCTTCGATCTGGTCAGGCGGAGCGGGCGGCACGACGTGCGGCTGAACATCGAAACCAAGATCAGCCCGCTGGTGGCCGACACCGAGCCGTACCGCAGCTTCACCGCGAAGCTGGTCCGGGCGATCGAGCGGGCCCGCTTCGTCGACCGGGTCACGATCCAGTCGTTCGACTGGCGGACCATCACCTTCGCCCGCGACCTCAACCGGCGGATCGAAACCGTCGCCCTGGTCTGGCAGTACGGCCCGACCGAGTGCGCCGGCCTCGCCGACGAGTGCTCGCTGCGGGCGGTCTACGACAACCCGTCGGTGAAGAGCCCCTGGACGGCGGGTCTGGACTGGTGGCGCTACAGGGACCTGGGCAAGCTGGTCCGGGCTGCCGGTGCCGGCACGGTCTCGTCCAACTGGCAGGTGCACGACCCGGAGCAGGGCACGGTGCCGTCGGCCGACTGGTACCTGCGGCAGGACCCGGCGTACTTCCACGGTCCGCGCGTGGCCGACCTGCAGCGGCGGTACGACCTTAAGGTCGTCCCCTACACCGTCGACGATCCGCAGATCATGCAGCGGGTGATCGACCTCGGGGTGGACGGCATCATCACCGACTACCCGGAGCGGCTGGTGGCGGTGGCGATCCGCAACGGCCTGCGCTGATTTCCGCGACACGTTCCGCCCGACGGTGCGGGGCCCGGCTCGACGGCTGGGCCCCGCACCGCGTGTGCGGCCCCGTCACTCCCTGACGAAGTGCAGCAATGATCCGCCCCCGTCAGTCGCTCGGCAGGCCGGTCCGGCGCACGTGCTCGGCCTCGGCCGGATTCCCGTAGCAGTGCCCGTGCGTGCACGCCGCCGGGTCGCCGCACGGGTTCCGGATCATCCGCTCCGGTTGGTCCCGGACGAGGCCGGTCAGCTCGACCGTCAGCCGGTTCTCGTCGCGGATCCGCTCGGCCTCCGCCGCCTGCTCCGGGGCGTGTCGCCGTGGCCTGGTCATGTCCCTCACGCTATCCACTTGCGACCGCCGGACGCGGTGTGCCGCCGCAACTCGTCCGGATCCCGACAGATCAGCCGAGACGCACCCCGCGACAACCTGGTGGCTGTGGCGTCCGTGTGCCTGGCCGAGCTCGGCTGCCGGATCGCGAAGCTGGGCACTCTCGACCAGGCGTACGAGACGGCCCCGGGAGACGATCCGCTGCAACGGGTACGCGCGGTCGATCGTGCTGGAGGTGATGGAGGTCCCGCCGCCCACCGTCGCCGTGCCCACGATCTCGCCGTGCAGGTCGGCCTCGCGCAGTAGGGGCACAAACCCTACCTTCGCTCGCGTTCGCTGCAACGATGTTCGGTCATCAACTGGATGCGGCGGTCCGCGCAGGGTCGACCTGCGGCCGTGGCGGGGCGGGCCGAGGGAGGGCCTGTCGGTGGCGGGTGACATCACGTTCTTGCCGGATCTTCATGCAGGGTGAGCAGGGGTCCGGAAAGCCTCTCGGCTGGTCCGGTCCAAGGTCACGGTGCGGGATCCGGGTGTGAAGTCGCCGAAGGACTGTTGCCAGGACTCACCGGGCCAGTAGTACGTCACACGGCCCTCGACGGGCCGGTAGTGGGCTGTGTAGAGCGTTCTCGACCCCTGCTCGTCGACGGATTGGTATAGCGGCGGCTTCAGCATCGCCGCCACGTCCGCGCCCGCGGCGCGGATGGCGCGCAGCCGCTCCCGCGTCCGCATGGTCCGTTCCTGATCGTCGGTCACCGGCAGGTGCTGATGGTTGGCGGCGCAGGCATCCGGCGCCGCCGTCGGTGACATATCCGGCCCCACGAACACGGTCACCGCCTTGGTGGGATCGACAAGGGTGAGGTTCTGGGGGACGGCGACCGGTAGAAATCGCAGCCTGCCGACCGCCTCATCGACGGTGTCGCACGTTTCCAGCAGGTAGCGCACCACGATGAGAATGGCGAAACCGCGTCCGTAGGCGGAACGTCCGCCCCAGGTGAGCGAGACCGCGAGACTGGCGTCGTTCATCCCGTCCAGCAAGCCCCACAGCATGTCCTGCATCCCGATCACGGGGCGCAGGAAGCAGGAGGAGGCGATGGTCCCTTCGCACTGATCGGGCCGTAGGTCGTAGTTGCGCAGCAGAGTGCCGTTCTGGCCGATTTGGGTGCAGGACTGGGTAAACGGCCGCAGTGCCGCGTGGGTGAGGAAGGCTTCCGCCTCGGGCCGGTCGAGTTGGCCGGCCAGGCGGTCCAAAACCGGGACCAGTTCCGGCATGTGCGTACGGAACAGCACCCGAACACGGTCCGCGCCCTGCGGAGTCCGGCCCTCCTCGGTCAGCAGGCCCTCCATCTCCTGCCACAGGCCCCGGGCGTAGGCGGCCCACCGCCCGTCGCCACCGTCGCCGACCTCGATCGCCTGGAAGGTCTTGTGCTCTTGCCGCACGGCCGCCACTCCCCTGTGAGAATCGGTCGAGGTGAGGGCAACCTAGCTAATTGTGGGGTGAATCACCAGGTGGCCACCGTCGGCGGCGGCCAGGTGCCGGGTCTGGCTGAAGCCGCTGAATGTGAGCGTGGCCGATACCAAGCCGGCGACAATGTCCCGCGTTGGAGAAGCCGGAAGTCAAGTAGGCGAGCGGCGGGAACGATCGTCAATCGGTGTCCTTCGATGATGTGTGACCAGGCTGCGACGGTCCCGGGGAGCTGATCCACAGGCCCTGAGCATTGCTCCTGCCGGGAACCCGGTGTTTACGGTTACCCGATGTGCGGCCCCGTGCCGGCCAGCCAGTGTCCGATCCGGAGCCGGACGGACTCGTGCATCCGGATGTCCGCGATGTCGGCCGGGTCGAACCAGGCAACCTCGGTCGATTCGTCGCTGACCGCCAACTCCCCGCCGAGCGGGCGGGCGGTGAACGCGACCACGAACTCCTGCCGCACCTCGCCGTCGGCGTATGCGATCACGTGCCGGGGGTCGGTGTAGATCCCGAGGATGCCGGTCAGTTCGATGTCGAGCCCGGTCTCCTCCCGGGTCTCCCGGATCACCGCGTCGCCGAGAGTCTCGCCGAGCTCCATAGTGCCGCCCGGCAGCGACCAGTTCCCGGAGTCCGTGCGCCGCTGCAACAGGATCCGGCCCTGTTCGTCGGCGACCAGCGCGGACCCGCCGGGCACCAGCGATGTCGCCGCCGGGGCGGACGGGTCGTCGAAGTAGTCCACCCGTTGGCTCACCGGCTGGCCTCCCGCATCTGCACCGTGTCCCAAATCTGTAGGAACTGCTCCGCGAAGGTCTCGAAGATACCGAAGGCGGACAACCTGCGCAGGTGCAGCGCGGGTTGCTGGTAGCCGCGATAGCGGAACAGGTGCGGCGTGGCGATGGCCTGGTTGTCGAACCGGTACCAGCAGTTGTAGAGGTGCACGGTATGCGTGCCGACCTGTACGCCGTCGAGGTCGGCGGTGCGGCCGAGCATGGTGAACGCGTTCCGGATCCGGCCGGGCAGGGTGCCGCCGAGCTGCTCCAGCTCGTCCCGCTCCTTGACGTGGTCGCAGTCCGGGTCCGCGAGCGCGATCCGGGCCCGGGCGCCGGCTGCGCACTTCTCAGCGATCATGTCGTGTACGCGGGGCATCAGCTCGAAGACGAACGGGGCGGCGTACGCGAGGATGTCGATCTGTTCCCGGGCGCCGGTCAGAAGTCCTATCCACAGGTCGGTCGGCACTTCCGCCCGGTGTGCGTAGGCCGACACGACTTCGCCGGTCGAGGCGAACCCGGGCGCCTGGTCGGGCCGGGCGGTCGGCCACAACGCGGCCTCTTCCTCGCCGAGTGCGGCGGCGACGGCGAGCCGGTTGCGGCGGTGAGGCACGCGGCCGCCGATCCACCGGTCGATGGTCTTGATGTCCACGCCGATGCGCTGGCCGAGCGCGGCGGAGTCCACCTCGGCTCGCAGCATGGCTGCCCGCAGCCTGTCGTTCACAACTACGACGGTACAACCGGATGTGGGACGCTTCCGGTACGTCAAAACGTCCACTGAAGCGTCCCAGGCGCCGTTTAGCCGTCCCGATGCTCTCCGTAGCGTCCGCGTTACGGGTATCCGGCGGTGGATGTCGAGCCACCGGTCGCAACCGGGCGCCCCGGCCGGTCCGGAGCTTCGTTCCCCCGGACGCTCCGGACCGGCGCCGGATCAGGTTGAGAGTGGTGCTCCGCGACTGGTCTCCGGAGCGCCACGACCCGGGAGGTGACGCGACAGTGGATCTCATGGACCGATGGCAGGCGGACCGCCGGATCGAGGAACAGCACCAGGACGGCGGCCGGTGTATCGAATGCGGGCCCCGGGGCGGCTGTGTGGTGCTGCTCGCCGCCGTCCACCGGCGCATCGACCAGGCCAGCACCGGCACGATCCGGACCGGCCTCGGGAGGCTGGTGTGATCCGCCTGGTCCAGCGGTGGCTGACCGTGGAGTGGCCGGTGCCGGTGGAGTGCGCCTTCGCCCGCCTCGTCCTCGGCACCCACGCGCTGCGGAAGTGCGGCCGGTGCGGGCCGGACGGCTGCCCGCTGTGGTCGTGGGCGGTCGAGGTCCACCGGCGGGAGCACGCGGTGCGGGTGCTGCTCGGCGGGACGCTGCCGGCGGCGGTCACCGCCGGGGACGTGCGCACGGCGCTGGAGCGGGTCCGGTGAGCGTCCCGGAGAGCGCCCCGGGCCTGGCCGCCGACTGGGCGTGGGGGACGCTCACCACCCATGCCGAGCAAGGAAACTGCGGCGGCTGCCGGGGCGCCTGGTGCCCGACGGCGGAGTGGGCGCTGTGGGTCGTCATCACCGACGAGCTTGTCGGCCGGGATCCGCGGCGGCGCCAGCTCGTGACCGTGGTGGCCCGGCAGGTGCTCAACGCGCACTGGCCGCGCGGGGTAGACGGCTGCCGGCCGTGCGGCCTGCCGGACTGCGGCCGGATCCAACTTGCCGGGACGTGGCTGGAGGTCGTCGGCGACGACTACGTGCCGGCGTCGGTACGGATCCTGCTGCCGTCGGCGACGCCTACCCCGGAGGACCTGCGCCGGATCACCGGCATGGGCGGCAGGGAGCGGCAGTGCGGCGAGTGACTCCGACGAGGTCGCCGGGCCGGGGCCGGACCGACGCCGCCTGAGGGAGGCGTGATCCATGGAACCCCGGTCAGGCCTGTTGCGCTGCCTCCACCGGTCACTCCTTGACGAAGTGGACGTGCATCCAGCCGGGCTGCGGGCCGCGCCACCAGACGGTGGGCTTCTGCAGTGCGATCCCGAGCGCGGCGAGCGCCTTGGTCGTCAGCCGCCACTGCGGGCGTACCAGCTTGGCGCCGCAGTGCACGCAGCCCTGCTCCTGGCCGTAGGTGCCGCGTGGGTTGCCGGCGAGGTCGGTGACGGCGGCGGCCAGGGCGTTGGTGTCGACGCGCTGGCCGACCAGCGAACTGGTCTCGACCCGCAGGCCGCCGAAGAGGTCCCGCAGCTTCTCCAGGCTGAACGAGTTCACGTGCCCCCACGGCGGGTTGCGCCGGCCGCAGTCCCGGCAGGTGGTCTGGCCGAGGCGCAGGTCCTGCCGGAAGGGCACACCGATGATGACGTCCCGCCGGGCCACCCGGGCCAGCTCGGTGCAGGCCGCCGTGAGGCGGTCGGCGGGGACGTGTTCCAGCACCTCGGTGCAGAGGACGAGGTCGAAGCTGTCGTCCGGGTAGTCCAGGGCGGTGACGTCACCCTGGACGCACTCGACGCGCTCGTGGTCGACCGTCGGCGTGGTGAGGTCGAGCGCGACCACCCGGTCGTAGCGGTCCGCGAGCCGGCGGGCCAGATGGCCGTCCCAGGCACCGGCGTCCAGCGCCACGCCACCGCCGGCCGGGATCAGCCGGAAGAGGTCGTCTATCCGCTCCCGTTCCTGGGGCGACTTGCGAAGTTCGGCGCGTTGGACGGCCAGATCCATGGTCCTTCTCCCTGATCCCGGCTGGACGGTTCGTTCAACGACTCAACGATCCGCCGGTGACGCCGGCCGGGTCGTCCCGCCGACTGCCGCGCAGCCGGCACCGGCTCAGCGCCGGTGTGCGGCGGTGTCGAAGTAGTCGCGTACCCGGGCGACCACGCGCTCCCGTTGGCCGTCGGAGAGTTCGGGATAGATCGGCAGGGAGAGGCACTCCCGGGCCCACGCCTCGGTCACCGGCAGGTCGCCGGGGCGGTGCCCGAGCGAGGCGTACGCCGGTTGCAGGTGCAACGGGACCGGATAGTGCACCCCGGCCTCGATCCCGGCCTCCCGCAGATACGCCCGCAGCCCGTCCCGGTGCCCGCTGCGCAGCACGAAGAGGTGGTAGACGCTGCGGCGGTTCGGCGGCTCGACGGGGAGCACGAGGTCGCCGACCCCGGTCAGCCGGGCCCGGTAGGCGGCGGCCAGCTCGCGGCGGCGCCGGTTACCCTCCGCCAGGGTCTCCAGCTTCACCGCGAGTACCGCCGCCTGGAGGGTGTCCAGCCGCTCCGCGTAGCCGACGCTGAGGTGCTCGTACTTGCTGGTCCGTCCGTGGTTGGCGAGCCGCCGGATCCGGTCCGCCAGCTCCGGGTCGGCGGTGGTGACCGCACCGGCGTCGCCGAAGGCGCCGAGGTTCTTGCCGGGATAGAACGAGAAACAGCCGACCCGGCCGTACGCCCCGGCCCGCACCACCGAGCCGTCCGGCTGGACGTACTCGGCGCCGTGCGCCTGGGCGGCGTCCTCCACCAGCGGCACCCCGGCCGCGGCGGCGAGCGCGCCGATCGCGGCGAGGTCGACCGGCAGCCCGTAGAGGTGGACCGGCAGCACCGCCCGGACCCGGTCGACGACCGCCTTCAGGGCGTCCGGGTCCATCCCGCCGGTCTCCGCGTCCACCTCGACGAAGCGTGGCCGGGCGCCCAGCCAGCTCACCGGCTCGGCGGTGGCGACGAAGGTGTGCGCCGGCACGGCCACCTCGTCGCCGGGGCCTATCCCGAGCGCGGCCAGGCTCAGGTGGATCGCGGCGGTGCCGGAGGCGACCCCGACCGCGTGTCCGGTGCCGCAGAACGCGGCGAACGCCGACTCGAACTCGCCGACGTCGCGGCCGAGGATGAAGCGGGTCTCCTCGACGACCGACCGCATCGCCGCGTCGATCGCCGACCGGTGCCGGTCGTAGGAGGCGGCCAGGTCGACCAGGGGGATTCGGGACATCTGGGCTCCTGATGATCAGTGCAGGGCAGTGGTCAGGTCGGTCCGCCGGTCGGTGACCTGCGGCACGGCCACGGTCGCGCCGCCGGCCCGCAGCGAGGCGTCCACCGCCTCCAGCACCGCCACCACCCGGGCGCCGTTCCAGCCGTCCGTCCGGGGCCGGGCGCCGGTGCGTACGCAGTCGAGGAAGTGCCGCAGCTCCAGTTCGAGCGGCTCCACCATCGACAGCGCCGGCACGTGCACCGCGTCGTCGCGCAGCCGGTACCGCCGGATGCCGTGCCCGTCCGGCTCCAGCGGCTCCGCGCCCTTGTCGAAGACGGTCAGCCGGGCCTCGGTGTTCAGGTCGTCGTAGACCAGCATCCGCCGGGTGCCGACGACGGTGGTGCGACGGGTCTTCGCCGGATCCAGCCAGCTCACGTGCATGTGCGCCACCACGTCCCCGGGATACCCCATGGTGACGAAGACGACGTCCTCGACGCCGTCGTGCAGATACCGCCCGCCCTGCGCGGCGACCCACTGCGGCCCCGTGCCGAGCAGGTAGTTGGCGATGGAGACGTCGTGTGGCCCGATGGACCAGAAGGTGTGCAGGTCGCTCTGGATCCGGCCGAGGTTGAGTCGCTGGGAGTGCAGGTGGAGGACGTCGCCGATCTCGCCGGAGCGGACGTACTCGTGCATCCGCACCACGGCGGGCACGTACTCGAAGGTGTGGCCGACCATCAGCACCAGGCCGGCCCGGTCGGCGGTCTCGGCCAGGGCTACCGCGTCGGTGACCGACATCGCCAGCGGCTTCTCGACGAAGACGTGCCGGCCGGCGGCCAGCACCCGCCGGACCAGCGGCGCGTGGCTCGGCGCCGGGGTGGCGACCAGGACCGCCTCGACCCGGTCGTCGGAGAGCACCGCCGCCAGGTCGTCGGTGGCCCGCAGCCCCGGGTAGCGCTCCGTTGCGGCCCGGCGCCGTTCGGGGCTGGCGTCGACCACGTAACGCCACCGCGACTGCGCGAGGCTGTCGAGGTTACGGGCGAGGTTGGTGCCCCAGTAACCGAAGCCGATGAGGGCCAACTCTCCGGTCACGCAGACCTCCACTGGATCGCACCGTTGGCTGTCGCCGCCCCACGGAGACGAATCGATTCCTGGAATCGATTATCGAGAATGGGTCATCGCGATTGCCTGCAATTAGTCGGGATCGTGCAATGGCCGGGCCGCGACCCGCCAGCCGGCTGTCCGTTTCCCGACTCGGATCCGCCGTCGCGGTCGACGTTCAGATCGGGTGCGAGGACTGTGACCGAGCATTCCTGGTGGTCGGCACCAGCGTCATGGACGGTTGATTCTGCTCCACCTGCTCGCAGAGCGAGGCGAGACGCTCGATCAGCTTCTCCGGATCGTCGAACGGATCCAGCCCGATGATGTCCGTCGGATTCAGGGCCGGCACCGGGACGTGGGAGATCAGTGGGTGCAGCGGCCGTACGTCGACCTCACCGGCACCGAAGAGGTCCTCGTGCAGCTTCTCGCCGGCCCGGAGTCCGGTGTAGACGATCCGGGGCGGCCGGGACGCCTGGGCGGCGAGCTGTCGGGCAAGGTCGTCGATGCCGACCGGCTTGCCCATGTCGAGCACCAGCGCCTCGCCGTCCCGCCCGATCGCCGCCGCCTGGAGTACCAGGTGCACCGCCTCCTGCACCGTCATCAGATAGCGGGTCACCTCGGGGTGGGTGACCGTGACCGGCAGCCCGGCCTCGATCTGCGCCCGGAACGCCGTCACCACCGAGCCCCGGCTGCCGAGCACGTTGCCGAAACGGACGCTGAGGAAGGTGCCGGCCGAGTTGGCGGCGGCGTACGCGGTGAGCCGCTCGGTGATCCGCTTGGAGTAGCCGAGCACGCTTATCGGGTTCGCGGCCTTGTCGGTCGAGATGTTGACGAACTTCTCCACCCCGCGACACGCGTCGAGGACCGCGAGGGTGCCCCAGACGTTGGTCTGCACCGCCTCGCCCGGGTGCTGCTGCAGCAGCGGCAGGTGCTTGAGCGCGGCGGCGTGGAAGACGATGTCCGGGCGGCGGTCGGCCATGATCCGGTTGAGCCGCTCGGCGTCGCGGATGTCGGCGAGGATCAGCTCGGAGCTGTCCAGCAGGGCCCGGCCGGAGAGCGAGAGCTGGAGGCTGTGCAGGGCCGACTCGTCCCGGTCGAGCATCATCAGCTCGGCCGGGTCGGCCTGGGCGATCTGCCGGCACAGCTCCGAGCCGATCGAGCCGCCGGCGCCGGTTACCAGGATCCGGCGCCCGGCGAGGCCGTTGTCGGCGCTCTTCAGGTTCGTCGCCACCTGCCGGCGGCCGAGCAGGTCGTCGATGTCCGCGTCGCGTACGTCGGCGACGCTGATCCGGTGATCGACCAGCTCGCGTACCGGAGGAAGGATCTTGAAGGCGGCCCCGGCGGCGAGGGTGGCGGTCCGGACCTCGCGGATCAGTTCGGCGTCGGCGTTGGCGACCGAGAAGATGACCGTCCCGGCGCCGGTCCGGCCGACCGCCTCGGCGATCTCGGTCCGACCGCCGAGCATCCGCACGCCGTCGAAGCGGAGGTGCCGCTTCTCCGGATCGTCGTCGAGAAGGCCGACCGGCAGGTAGCGGCCCCGGGGGTCGCTCAGCATCGCCCGGAGCAGCGCCTGGCCGGCGGAGCCCATCCCGAAGAGCAGGACCGGCATGGCCGACTGGACGGTGGGGCGGAGCGACCTGTCGCGCTGCTGACGGTAGGCGACCCGGACGGAGAGCATGAGCAGCAGAGCCAGCGCCGCTCCGACCGGTGGGGTGCTGGCCGGGACCGGCCGGGGCGACATGGTGAGTACGCCGAGCAGCATGACCGCCGCGACGCAGCCGACCGTGCCGGCGAGAGCTCGGGCGTCCTGGAGGCTGCCGAGCGGGTGTCGGCCCCAGTGCCGGTGCCGGAGCCGGGTCAGCAGACCGCTCAGGACGGCGGCGATCAGTCCGGCGTAGATCACCCTGGTGAGCTCGTCGACGGTGACGTCGAACTCGTGCCGCGCCCATGCCGCCGCCGCGAAGCCGCCCAACCACCCCGCGGTGTCGGTGGCCACCAGTGCCAGGGAGCGGCGGTGCGCTCCCCGCCACGGGGTGGTGGCGTCGGTGGTGGTGGGCGTGGCTGCACTCTGCTGCATCTACGGCTCCCTGCGTCGGGCTGCCCTGACGCAGGGCCGGATGACTCCTCGCCAGGCTAAGTATTATCTAGCCGAATTTCTCGCATGCTGCTGTTGTTTCACCTTTTTAAAAGCTCCGGATCTGTTTCGTATTCGCGTAAGCCGCAGGGGTCTTGCGTATATTCCTCGCATCCTGCGCCATTGTCATATGTGCTGCGGTGCAGCCGTCTCCTCGGTGCCGATGATGCGTTAGTCAGACGTTGATGTGAGACGCCGCAGCCTGCCCAGAAAGTGCGCCCGGCGGCCGCGTATCGGCGCTCGGCGAAGAAGAGGTTGACACGATGCGATTGTTGGTGACCGGCGGCGCCGGCTTCATCGGTGCGAACCTGACCCGGGCCGCGCTGGCGGACCCCACGATCACGGACGTCCGGGTGGTGGACGACCTGTCGACCGGCACCCGGAGCAACCTGGCGGGGCTCGATGTCGAGCTGGTGGCGGGTTCCATCCTCGACGAGCGGGTGCTGTCCCGGGCGGTCGCCGACCGGGACGCCGTGGTGCACCTGGCGGCGCTGCCGAGCGTGCCGCGCTCGGTCCGCGACCCGGTGGCCTCGCACCGGGTCAACGCGACCGGGACGGTGTCGGTCTTCGAGGCGGCGCGCCGGCACGGCGTACGGCACGTGGTGGTCGCCTCCTCCTCCTCGGTGTACGGAGCCAACCCCGACCTGCCGAAGAGCGAACTCGGCTGGACCAGGCCGCTGAGCCCGTACGCGGCGAGCAAGCTCGCCACCGAGGCGTACGCCCTGGCCTATCAGGCCTGCTACGACCTACCCACCCTCGCCTTCCGGTTCTTCAACGTCTACGGGCCGCGGCAACGGCACGACCACGCGTACGCGGCGGTGATCCCGCGGTTCGTGCACGCCGCGCTGCACGGGCAGCCGGTCACCTTCTTCGGGGACGGCCGCCAGACCCGTGACTTCACGTACGTGGACACGGTCTGCGCCGTGCTGCTCGACGCGGTACGGCGACGGGTGCACCACCCGCAGCCGGTGAACCTGGCCTTCGGGACGCAGACCGACCTGCACACGGTGGTGGCCGAGCTGGAAGTGCTGCTGGCCCGCCCGATCGCCCGGGAGACGGCGCCGGAACGGACCGGGGACGTCCGGCACTCCAGCGCGGACAACCGGGTGCTGCGTCAGCTCTTCCCCGAGGTGACGGCGACCTCGCTGGCGGACGGCCTGCGGGCGACGGTGGCGTGGTACCAGGCGCACTACGCCCCGGCCGGGCGCACCGGCGCCGCCGAGCCGAGCACCGTACCGGCCTGACCGGGCCGTGTCGGTCCGGGCCGTGTCGGTCAGGCCGTGCGGGCGCGGTGCCGCGCGCCGGTCTCGCGGAGCAGCTCCAGGTACCTCGTCATCTGATCTTCCCGGAACAGGCCCTGCTGGACGGCAGCCGATAGCGCCGGAAGCCGGCCGTCGCGGTCCTTGACCGCCAGCCAGCGCCGTAGCTGATCCGCTATCTCCGCCGGCTCACCCAGCACCACCCCGGCGCCGCGCGAGCGGATGAGGTCCGCGACGACCCCGTCCCGGTGGCCGATCATCAGGATCGGCCGCCGGGCGTGCAGATAGTCGAAGAACTTCCCGGGTACGGTGCCGGCGTCGCGCGGGTCGTTCCACATCAGCAGTACCAGCACGTCGGCTTCGGCCTGGATGCGCCACGACCGCTCCGCCGGCACGTGGCCGAGCACGGTGACGGCCTCCGGCACGGCGCTGCGTCCGGCGGCGTCGACGGCGACGCCGTTGTCCGGGCCGGCCTGAACGAAGTGGACGCGTCGCGCGTCGTCGCCGAGGAGCGCGATCGCGTCGAGGAGCGGCCGCGGGCTGCGCTTGCCGGGATAGAGGAGTCCGGTGTGAGCCAGCCGCAGGCTCTGCGGGCCGGTCACTCCGGTCGGCCAGCAGGTGCCCGTCGCCCCCGGGGACGTCACCGGCTCCGCGCGGCGGTCGATGCCGTTCATGACGACCTCGGTGTCGACCCCGAAGGTGGTACGCAGGGTCTGCGCCGTCGGGGCGGAGATCGTGACGCAGCTGGCGACCGACCGCAGCAGGCGCCGCTCCAGCCAGTGGTCGGCCCGGCGGCGCAGCGCTACCCGGCTCGGCACCCGGTATTCGTTGCCGACCGTCCACAGATCGCGATAGTCGGCGACCCAGGGCGCATCGAGTTTCCGGGCCAGCGCGGCGGCCACGACGAATCCGGAGAATGGTGGCCCGGTCGCGAATATGACGTCGGGGCGCCAACTCCGTTGCGCCCTGAGAAAGCCGGTGACGGCGGGGACGATCCAGGTCGACTCCCCGTCCGGAAACATGAGTGCCTCGCGCCCGAGGAATTTGGCGGAACGGGTGGCCGTCGAGCGGAGGCGGGCGAGGCGGAGTGGCGCGGGGCGAGCGCGTTGCGTACCGCCGTCCGGCACCGGTCGCGGCCCGGCGCCGAGTTGCGGCCAGTGGAACAGCGGCGCCGCCCGTACCACCTGCCATTCCGGTATATCGATGCCGGGGGCGTTCCGGTCCGACGGCGTCGCGGTCAGGACGCGCACGTCCCAGCCGCTTCGCACGGCGATCCTGGCCAGCGCGGCGGGCCGCCTGCCGCCCACCATCTCCGACGGTGGGAAGCAGTGGGAGACGATCAACAGGCGCGGCGCCGCCGGGGTACGGCCGGCGGGTCCGGGTGGACCGGGCAGGGAATCGGGTCCGGCGGAGGCCGCACGGCGGGCGTCCGCACCGGTAGGCGGAGCTGTCATGAGATCCCTTCGAATACGGCTGTGAAAGGTTTCCGGAATCGCGGTCCGTCGACCGGGCGCTGCAATGATCCGGTCCGGTTGTCGGTGCGTCCGGGTGCCGTTACTCGCGCCCACCATAACGGGTGAACCGCGGACTCCGTCACCTTTGCGCGGACTCCGCCGTTAGTCAGACGCGCGACCCGCAGCGGCGGGGTGCCGCAGAAAGAAAAGAAGGGACAGCGCTTGGCGTCGCGGCAGGGAGAACCTTGATGCGGGTGGTGGTCACCACGGAGTCGCGGTGTCTGCGGACGCCGGACGCGCGGGTGTGGATCCACGCGGGACCGAGCTATCCGAACTGGAGCCGCTACCTGGCCGCCTTCCGGAGTGTCCGGGTCGTCGCCAGGGTGCGGGACGTCCCGGAGGTGCCCGGCGGGGCGTCCCGGGTGGACGGGGAGGGCGTCGAGGTCTGGCCGGTGCCGCACTACCAGGGACCCGCCGAATACCTGCGCCGCCAGGGCGCGGTCAGGCGGGCCGTGGCTGCCGCCGCCGACGCAGGCGACGCGGTGATCCTGCGGGTGCCCTCCCCGGTCGGGTCGCTGCTCGCCACGGCGCGGGAACGGCAGGGCCTGCCGTACGCGCTGGAGGTGATCGGTGACCCCTACGACGTCTTCGCGCCCGGCACGGTGCGGCATCCGCTCCGGCCCGTGCTGCGGCACCTGAGCACCAGACGGTTGCGGCACCAGTGCCGGACGGCGGTCGGCGCCGCCTACGTGACCGAGCACTACCTGCAACGCCGGTATCCGGTCCGCGAGGGCGTGCCGAGTACGCACGTGTCGAGCGTGAACCTTCCGCCGGACGCGTACCTCGGGGAGCCGCGCGTCTTCGACGGCCCTCGCGGTGGCACGATCGTCTCGGTCGGCATGCTGGCGCAGCTCTACAAGGGCGTCGACACGCTCCTCGCCGCACTGGCCCGGCTCGCCGACGCCGGTCTCCGGCCCCGGCTCGTACACCTCGGTGACGGCAGGTTCCGCCCGGAACTCGAACGCCTCGCCGACCGGCTCGGCGTGGCGGACCGGGTGACGTTCGCCGGTGTCGTCGCCACCGGCGAGGCGGTCCGCCGGCACCTCGACGCGGCGGACCTCTTCGTGATGCCCTCGCGTACGGAGGGGCTGCCCCAGGCGCTGATCGAGGCGATGGCCCGTGGCCTGCCCGCGATCGGCACGACCGTCGGCGGCATCCCGGAGCTGCTCGCCACCGAGGACCTGGTTCCAGCTGACGACCCGGCCGCACTGGCCACCGCCATCGGCAGGATGCTGGCCGACCCGGAGCGGATGACCGCCGCCTCCGCACGCAACCTGGCCCGGTCACGCGACTTCTCCGCCGACACGCTCGCCCGCCGGCGGACCGCCTACTACCGGGCGGTGGCCGCCGCGACGGCCCGGGGCGGCCACCGTCCGGTTCTGCACGTCACCGGATAGCGCGACAGGAGCAGCATGGTGTCCAGACCAGTCGACGGCGCCGCCCGCGACACGTCCGGCCAGGCCGGAGAGCCGGCCGATGAGCCGGTCGACGGGGCGACCGACGAGCCGGCCGCCGGGACGGCGGGAGAACCGGCCCGCTACCACGTGGTCCGGGTGTTCGGGTCGCTGGACGTCGGGGGAGCGGAGCGCCGGACGATCGAACTCATGCCGCTGTTGACCGAGGCGGGTGCGGTGCTGCACTTCGTGACGCTCAGCGGGCGGGCTGGGGTGCTCGCCCCGGTCGTCGAGCGGATGGGCGCCACGGTGCATCCGCTCCCGCTGGACCCCCGGTTTCCGTTCCGATTCCTGCGCCTACTCCGGCGGCTGGAGGTGCGGGTGGTGCACTCCGACGTCTCGACCTTCTCCGGCGCGCTCGTGCTGCTGGCGGCGCTGGCCGGAGTCCCGGTCCGGATCGCACACTTCCGCAGCGACGGTGACGGCCGCCCGAGCACCCTCCGGCGCCGCATCCAGCGGTGGGTGATGCGGAAGCTCATCGGCTTCTTCGCCACCGACATCGTCGGGGTCGCGCCGGGCGCGCTGAGCAACGCGTACCGGCCGTCCTGGGAGTCGGACCCGCGCTGCCGGGTCATACCCAACGGCCTCGATCTCGGGCGGCTCGCCCGCCGCGGCGACCTCGACCTCCGGGCCAGCGTGGGCGCGGCACCCGGCGAGATCGTCTGCCTGCACGTCGGCCGCCCCGCACCGGAGAAGCGGCGCTGGGTCGTCCCGCAGGTCGTCGCGGCGCTGACCGCGAGCGGTCGCCCGAGCCGCGGCGCGCTGGTCGGGGCGCGCGATGCCGGCGACGAGGCCCGGGTGCTGCGCGCGGCCGAGGCGGACGGGGTCGTCGACCGCGTACACCTGCTCGGCGTCCGGGAGGACGTCGGTGACCTGATGCGGCAGGCCGACGTCGTCGTCCTCCCCTCCGAGCGGGAGGGCCTGCCCGGCGTGGTGCTGGAGGCCCTGGCGGTCGGGACCGTGGTCGTCGCCGCCGACCTGCCCGGCGTGCGCTTCATCGCCCGGCATCTGCCCGGTGTCACCGTCGTGGGCCGGGACGCGCCGCCGGCGGAGTGGGCGGAGGCGATCGGGCGGGCGGTCCTGCCGTCCCGGGAGCGGGACCCGGAGGCCGCCGTCCGGGCCTTCCGGGCCAGCGTCTTCACCCTGGAGGCGGCGGCCTCGGCGCACCTCTCGATGTACCGCCGGTCGCTGCCCGGCGCCCGGCACGACGGGACGGCGGCACACCCATGTGCGGCATAGCCGGAGTCGTCTCGACCGTCGGCCCCGATCCGGCGCTGGTGCACCGGATGTGTGACGTGATCAGCCACCGGGGTCCGGACGGCGCCGGTCTGCACGTGGACGACGGGTGCGCCATGGGAATGCGCCGGCTCGCCATCGTCGACGTCGCCGGTGGCCAGCAGCCGGTGCGGAACGAGGACGGCACGGTGGTCGCGGTCTTCAACGGCGAGATCTACAACTTCGCCGCCCTCCGCGCCGACCTGATCCGCCGGGGACACCGGTTGCGCAGCGACGGCGACTCGGAGTGCCTGGTCCACCTCTACGAGGAGCACGGCGACGACCTGGTGCACCGGCTCCGCGGCATGTTCGCCTTCGCCATCTGGGACACCCGCCGGCGCCGGCTGCTGCTCGGCCGGGACCGGGTCGGCAAGAAGCCGTTGTACTGGTGGGCCGACGACGCCACCATCACGTTCGGCTCGGAGGCGAAGTCGCTGCTGCAGGATCCGGGCCTGGAACGCCGGCTCGACCTCGTGGCGCTGCACCACTATCTCAGCTACCAGTACGTGCCGGCCCCCTGGTCGATCTACCAGGGGATCCGGAAGCTTCCCCCCGGCCACCTGCTGAGCTGGCAGGACGGCACGGCCGAGATACGCAGGTACTGGAAACTCGACTGCACGCCGCACGCGGTGCCGGACGAGGACGAGGCAGCGGAGCAGCTCCGGGAGCGGCTGCTCGACGCCGTCCGGGTCCGGATGGTCAGCGAACGCCCGCTCGGCGCCTTCCTCTCCGGCGGTGTGGACTCCTCGGCGGTGGTGGCCGCGATGGCGAGATGCTCGGACGGACCGGTCAGGACCTTCAGCATCGGCTTCGACGAGGCGCGTTACGACGAGCGCGAGCATGCCCGGCTGGTCGCCCGGCGGTACGGCACCGACCACCACGAGCTGGTGGTCACTCCCTCCTGCGTCGACCTGCTGCCGACGCTCACCCACCACTTCGACGAGCCCTTCGCCGACTCGTCGGCGATACCGAGCTTCTACGTGGCACAACTGAGCCGCGAGCACGTCACGGTGGTGCTCAACGGGGACGGCGGCGACGAGTGCTTCGGCGGCTACCGCCGGTACGCGCTGATCCGGGCGCTCGACCGGGTGCCGGAGTGGGCCACCCCACGGGTACTGCACCGGGTCGGCGACGGGCTCGTGGCGCACACCAACACCGGTTCCCGGCCCCGTGCCGTTGGCCGGATCCTCCAGCTGCTCGGTCAACCGGCGCTGGCCCGGTACGCCTCGCTGATCTCCGTCTTCCCGCCGGCGCAGCAGGTCGCCCTCTACACCGACGAGCTGCGCGAGCACCTCGCCGGGGTGGACAGTTGGGCGCCGCTCGGCGAGGCGTACGCGGCCTCCCGGGCGGCGGACCGGCTGGGCCGGCTCATCGACGCCGACGTGCAGACCTACCTGCCGGGCGCCCTGCTGCCCAAGGTCGACATCACCACCATGGCCAACTCCCTGGAGGCGCGGTCGCCGCTGCTCGACCATCACCTGATGGAGTGGGCGGCGCACCTGCCGACCCGGTTCAAGATCCGAGGCAGCACGACGAAGTACCTGCTCAAGCGGGCGGTCGCGCCCTGGCTGCCGGACGAGATCGTCAACCGGCCGAAGATGGGCTTCGGCGTGCCCCTGGGCCGCTGGTTCCGGGGCGAGCTGCGCGACCTCTCCTGGGGCCTGCTGACCGACCAGACGGCCCGGTCGCGCGGGCTGTTCCGGCCCGAGGCGGTCACCGCGCTGCTGGAGCGGCACGACCGGGGCGACGACGAGAGCCACCGGATCTGGGCACTTGTCCAGTTCGAGCTCTGGCACCGGAACTGGCTGGACCGCGCCGGCACCCCGTCGGCGGCAGCGCCGTACCACGATCTGCTCGCCCGGCAGTCGTGACCGGCCGGACCGGGACGCCGGCCCGGCAGCGGTCGACACTGCGCCAGGCGACCTGGAACGCCGTCGCCCGGGTGCTGGTGCTCGGGCTCAACGCGGTCAGCGGGGTCCTGGTGGCCCGCGCGCTGCTGCCGGAGGGGCGCGGCGTGACCGCGCTGGTCATCGCGACCGCGACCACCACCATCGCGCTCGGCTATCTCTCCGTGGAGCAGTCGCACGTCCGGCTCTGGGCGGGCCGCCGTGACGAGATCCTCGCCAACAGCGTGCTGCTCGGGCCCGCCGTCGGCATCCTCGCCGCGCTCGGCGCCGCGCTGCTGCTCTGGGCGGGTACCCGGTTCGGCATCACCATCGCGAGCCCCGAGCTGCTGGCCATGGCGCTGGCGTCGGTGCCGGCGGGGATAACCGCGCTCTACCTCAACGGCGCCCTGACCCTGGACGCACAGATCGCCCTGGTCACCCGCTCCATGCTGTACGTCGCCGTCCTCCAGTTCGGCGCGACGGCCCTGCTCGCGATCGGGGGATGGCTCACGCCCGGCTGGGTGGTGGCGATCTGGAGCGCCTCCTCGGCCTCCGCGCTGCTGGTGTTGCTCGCCGGCGAACGCCCGCGGCTGAGGTACTGGAATCCGGCGCTGGCGTGGCAGGCGATCTCACTGGGCATGCGCTTCCATCCGGGCTCCGCCGCGTTGAACCTGGCGCTCCGCCTCGACGTCTTCATCCTCGGCGCACTCACCTCGCCGGCGGCCGTCGGCCTCTACGCCCTGGCGGTCACCGTCGGAGGATTCGCCCGGATCCCGGCCGAGGCGGTCCGCGGGGCCTTCCTGTCCCGCCAGGCCGAGGGCGAGCTCGTCGACGCCGTCGAGGCGACCACCCGGGCCACCCGGATCTCCACCCTGCTGGCCGCCATCTCCGTCGGGGGGCTCTGCGCGACCGCACCGGTGTTGATTCCGCTCGCGTACGGCGCCGCCTTCGCCGGCAGCGTCCAGGCGATGTACGCGCTCGGCCCCGGGCTCTTCCTCATGCACGCCGGTCGGCAGATCGGTGCGTACCTGATCCGCTGCGACCGGCCGCTGGTCGTCTCCGCGTTCCCCGCAGCGGCGCTCGCGCTGAACATCACGCTCAACCTGGTCCTGATCCCGCGGTGGGGGATCGTCGGCTGTGCCCTCGCCGCATCGGTCAGCTATGCCACGCTGACCCTGGCGCAGGTGGTCCGGTTCTGCCGGATGGCCGGGGTCCGATGGCGGCGACTGTTGCCGGGGGCGGCCGAGACGGCCATGCTCCGGCAGTTGCTGCTCACGTCGACCGGGCGGATGCTGTGCAGGTCGACCGGGCGGAACCGGTCGACCGGGCGGAACCGGCGCTTCCGGGCCGCCGCCGGGCCGGCCGGCCGGCGGGTGCGGGGGTCAGTCGCCGCCGTGCCGCCGGAAGACGAACTCGTTGCAGCCCAGGTCGCCGCCGCAGGTGGTGAGGTGGGTCAGCTCGAAGCCCCGGTCCCGGACGAACCGGAAGATCTGCTCCGGCCGCGCCACCTCGAACGGATAGCCGCCGACCCAGTCGACGAGGTCGTGACTCCGGGACATGCCCCGGCGGATCGGCCGAGGCGGAAACCGGCGGGGCATGACGAGTTGCAGGAGCTTCCGGAGCGGAACTCGCCGGTATAGGTACATGGTGCTGAGCCCGAGGAGCAGCATCCGGCCAAGCCGTCCCGAGGAGTTGTAGCGGCGCTTGACCCAGCGCCAGACCCGGCTCGCGGGGCCCTGGTCGTTGTAGATCGCCACGAAGAGCCGGCCGCCCGGCCGGGTCAGGTCGACGGCCGCCGCCAGGGCCTTCCACATGTCGCCGGTGTGGTGCAGCACGCCCCAGGAGTAGACGACGTCGAAATGGCCCAGTCTGGCCGCGTACGCCCGGTCGAGGATCGAACCCTGCTCGACCGTCCAGTCGCCGTCGGCCGCGTACCGCTGCCGGAGCGCGGTGGTGGCCGCCACCGAGTCGGGATCGAAGTCGAAGGAGTGCACGGTGGCACCGAGCCGGTGCGCCGCCAGGGAGAAGAGCCCGCTGCCACAGCCGATATCAAGGAACGACCTGCCGGCGAGATCCGGGACGGCCAGCGCCCGGGTCAACGAGGCGGTTGCCGAGGCGATCCGGTCGTCGTCCATCACCTGGACGAACGACTTCCAGTTGGCGCCGAAGCCGAACCGCCGACCGGCGGCGACCTCGCTCCTGCTATCGAGCATGGGCTTCCTCCCTGTGCGGATGTGGACGCAGGACCTGTTCGGTGCCGACGGTTGGGCCGGTGCCGAGGGCCGAGCCAGTGTCGGCACCGGCAGCGGCGTCGTCGGTCGTGCGGCGGCGGTTGGCGAGCAGGCAGCCGAGGCAGATCCAGAACCCGACGATGACGACCGGGCAGACGAGCACGTTGGCGAACGCCAGCGTCACCGCTCCGCCCGCCACGGCGGCACGCAACGGCGTGAGCAGCGCGTCACCGCGGACGACCAGTCCCGCGACCACCAGGGTGATCAGGAGCAACGCCGCCGGGATGCCGGCCTCCGCCGCCAGGCCCAGATAGTCGTTGTGGGTCTTCAGGAATCGGCCCACATCCGGATGGTTCATGGCGTAGTAGGGGAACATGCGGTAGCCGATACCGTTGAACGGATGCTGGGTAATGGCGCTCAGCGTCGCGCTGAGTACGCCGGCCCGCCCGGAGTCGTCGGTGAGCTGCGACATCGGGCGCTCGTCGAACACCACCGTCCAGATCGGTTTGCGGAACACGTAGACAGCGGCGGCCAGAATTCCGCTGATCGCCATTCCGATGAACCGCTGCCGTGCCGGCCGGTTCGAGATCACGGCCACCAGCACGCCGGCCACCGCGGCCAGGACTCCCGCCCGGGACTGGGTCTGCTGCACCGCCACCAGGCAGATCGCGGCCGGCACGAGGTAGTAGAGCCGGCGAGGCTGGCGCGCGAGGGCGACGCCCGTGCCCACCGAGGGGGCCAGCAGCGCCGCGAGGTAGTTGGAGTTGATGCCGAGAGCCTCGAGCCGGCCACCGTTGTAGTGCCCGTCGAACAGCGCGTAGAGGCCGACGATGCCACCGGTCAGCGCCACCAGCCGCGCGACGTCCGCCGGTTTCGGCGGCCACACGGTGACCGCGAGCAGCAGACCCAGGCCACCGATGACCACGATGAGATGGGTCAGACCGGAGAACCTGCCGGGCAGGTCCGGCGTCCAGGCGTTGTCCCGGACCGTCGTGCTGAGCAGGAGCAGACCGGCGAGGGCGGCGACGCAGAGCGCGGGCCAGCCCATCCGGAGCGGGCGGGTGCGCCCGACGGGCGACCGCAGGGTCGGCACCAGCACCAGCCCGACGGCGAGACTCACCAGCAGGACCCCGCGCACGTCGTCCGCCACGAACGAGAGGTGGGCCACGCTCAACGGCACCACGGAGAGGATGAGTAGGTCAGGGCGGCCCAGCACGATCGGCACGGCCGCGGCGACCACCACGGCCAGGCCCGCCGCGAGCGGATGCGCGACCACCAGATATCCGACCAGGCAACCGGCCACCAGCGAGATGAGTGGCCAGGCCAGGCGCCGGTGGGCACGGGGCGGCATGGTGAACCGGCCGGCGGGAAACGGCGGTGGTGGCCATGTCTGTGACCTCGGGTGAGCCGTCACTGAAGACCTCTCCGGCCGTGACCTGCAAACGTCAATAGAGTGTCGGAACAAATGCAGATCCTACCCGGCTCCGGCGTACTGGAAGCGCATATAACGGTATTCGGGCGGTCGTATTAATGGAGGCGAGTTCGGTCTGGGTCGGCCGCCGGATAAATTGACGAGAATTCCTCGTGAGAACTTTTTTCCGTGCCGGGTCCGCCGCCCGTGCCACCGCCGGCGGCCCGCTCGATGGCGTCCGCCACCCGGATGGCGGCCAGCCGGTTGTCGAAGAGTCGCAGGGCGCGGTCGCGGGCGCGATCACCTCGCGCCCGCAGCCCGCCGGCCTCGAACTCGCGGTACGCGGCCTCCAGCGCCGAGGCCAGGGCCGGCGCGTCGCCCCGGGGCACCACCCAGCCGGTCTCCTCGTCGATGGTCTCGGGGAGCCCGCCGGCGTCGCTGACCACGCTCGGCAGGTTCATCGCGCTCGCCTCGCAGGCGGCTCCGTGGCCCTCGGAGAGGGACGGACTGACGCTCAGGTCGGCGGCCTCGTAGCAGGGTCGCACGTCCGGCATCGACTCGATCCAGGTGACGCTCGGGTCCGCGTCGAGGTCGAACCGTCGGACGAGTTCGCGCCGGTATGCCTCACCGGCGGCGGTCCACCCGCTGCCGACCAGCAACAGATGCGTCCGGGGGTGCCGGCCGTGGAAGGTGCGCCAGGCGGCCAGGAGGACGTCGTGGCCCTTGATGGCCCTGCCGTTGTGCGCCAGGCGCTTCGGCGGATAGACGTAGGCCACCATCACCGCCAGGAATGCATCCTGGTCGATGCCGAGGTCGGCGCGGATCTTCGCCCGCAGCACCTCGCGGCTGGCCGGTGCGGCTGTCGCGGTACCGTCCCGGTCAGCGATGGACCAGGAGGGCGCGAAGTGCGCCGGGTCCACCCCGTAGGTCGCGACCGGACGGCGGGGCGCCGGACAACCGAGGTCCCCGTAGCGCCGCGAGGTGTGTTCGGTGCCGCAGATGGTGAGGTGATCCAACCGCCACAGCACCCGTTCGACCGGCCGGATCAGCGCGGACTCGAGGAAGAGCGGCCCGGCGACCATGTGCACCCGGCGTACCGGAAGTCCCGGCGTGCTCAGCCGGGCCGCCAGGGCCGACGCGTAGAGATGGTAGTGCAGCACGTCCGGCCGGAGCCGGCGGAGGAGGCGGCGGAGCCGCCACAGGCCGCGCAGCGTCGCCGGGCGCGGTCGGAAGCCGAAGTCGAAGGGGGAGTCGAGCACCGGGAAGCCCCGGCGGGTCAGCTCGGCGGTCAACCTGCCGGGGCCGGGCGGCAGCACCACGAGGACCTCGTGCCCCCGCCGCCGGAGTTCGGTCACCTGCGGGATGATCCACAACCCCCCGCTGTTCGTCTTCAACAGGACCACGACGCGCAGCCGGTCCCGGCCCGCGCCGTCCCGTTCCTGTCCGTCCCGTTCCTGTCCGTCCCGTTCCCCTCTGGGCCGGTCCTGCCCGGACGGACGGGCGCCACCGGACTCACCCGAGTGGAGGCTCACCTGGCCGGTACCCCCTTGACGACGACGCCGGCCGGGACGTCCCGGACGACGCAGGCGCCGGCGCCGACCACGCTGCCGGCACCGACCCGCAGACCCTGGAGCACGGCGGCCGTGGTGCCGATCAGGACGCCCGGTTCGAGTACGCAGTTGCCGGAGACGGCGGCCAGCGGGTTCACCGAGACGTGGTCCGCCAGCGAGCTGTCATGCCCCACGGTGCAGTTCTGGTTCAGGTGCACGTGCCGGCCGAGCTGGACGTTGGTCGTGACCCGGGCGCCAGCGAAGATCACCACGCCGTCACCGACGGTGTTCGCCGGACCGAGCGTCGCGTCCGGATGCACCAGCACCGCGCCCGGCAGCCGGTAGCCGTCGACGCGCGCACCCAGGCCGCGGCGGACCCGCGGGTCGCCGACCCCCAGGACGACGTGGGTGCCCGCCGGGGCGTCGCGCAACCAGGTCACCGGCCCGAGGTACGGCACGTCGAGGCGCTGCACCTGCTTGAGGTTCGCCTCCGCCGGGCGGTCGTCCACGAAGCCGCGCAACCGCCAGCGCCGCGTGGCCGGCGTGACCTCGTTGACCGCCCGGACGATTTCGGCGATCTCCCGGCCGTGCCCGCCGCAGCCGACGATCACGACGTCGACGCTCACCGCCGTGCCTCCTGCGCCGAGCTGTTCCTGCCGGCGGTGCTGTTCCTGCCGGCGCTGCTGTTCGTGCCGGTCATGCCGGCGGCGCCGGCGAGCGCCCGCCGCGTGCCGAGAAACTCCGGCATAGTGGCGTTGCCGTCGGCCGCGATGCCGTGCCGGCGCAACACCCGGCCGACCGTCTTCAGCAGGATTCGCAGGTCGAGACCGAGGCAGCGCCGGTCGACGTACCAGACGTCGTGGCTGAGCCGCTCCGCCCAGCTGATGGTGTTGCGGCCGTTCACCTGCGCCAGGCCGGTGATGCCCGGCCGGACCTCGTGCCGGCGGGCCTGCTGTGGCGTGTACCGGTCGAGGTATTCCAGGAGCAGCGGGCGCGGCCCGACCAGGCTCATCTCCCCGCGCAGCACGTTACACAGGGTCGGCAGCTCGTCCAGGCTGGTGGCGCGGAGCCAGGACCCGAGCCGGGTCAGCCGCTCGCCGTCGCTGGTCCGGCCCGGCCCGACGGGATGCATCGTGCGGAACTTGTAGAGCGTGAACGGCCTACCGTGCAGGCCCGGCCTGGCCTGCCGGAACAGCACCGGTCGGCCCAGGGCCAGGGCCACGGCACCGGCCACCGCGACGATGACGGGTGCGAGGAGCACCAGGAGGATGGCGGCGACAGCCGCGTCCATGATCCGTTTCGACCGGTCGTACGGGCGGCGCTCGGCGGTCACGCCCGTGTCCCCAGGAAGTCCGCGGTCGTGCTCAGCACGCGCGCGATCTGGGAGTCGCTCAGCCCGGAGCCGCTGGGTAGGGCGAGGCCGGTGGCGAAGAGCCGCTCCGCGACGCCGGTGAGCATGCTGCGGTGGCCCGCGAAAACGGGTTGCATGTGCATCGGCTTCCACACCGGTCGGGTCTCGATCTGCGCGCCAGCGAGGTGGGCGGCGAGTTCCCGTGCGTGCCAACCGGCCTGGTCCGGATCGACGACGATGCAGGTCAGCCAGTTGTTGGCGCCGGGATCGCTCTCCCCGAGCAGCCGTACTCCCGGCACCGCGGCGAAGAGCTCGGCGTAGCGTACCCGCAGCTCGCGACGGCGGGCGATCATGAGGTCGAGGCGGCGCAACTGCGCCCGGCCCACGGCGGCCAGCAGGTTGCTCAGGCGGTAGTTGAATCCGGTCTCGGTGTGCTCGTAGTACGGCAACGGCTGCCGGGCCTGGGTGGAGAGGTAGCGGCACCGCTCGACCAGCTCCAGATCGTCCGAGACGAGCATCCCGCCGCCGGAGGTGGTGACGATCTTGTTGCCGTTGAACGAGAAGACCCCGGCATGGCCGAACGAGCCGGCAGCCCGTCCGCCCCGGGTGGCGCCGAGCGCCTCCGCCGCGTCCTCCAGCACCGGCACCCCGGCGGCGTCGCAGACGGGCAGCAGCCGGGCGTAGTCGGCGCAGCTGCCGAAAAGATCCACCGGAACGACCGCGGCCACCCGCCGCCCGGCCGCCTCGTACTCCTTGAGCAGGGCGGCGAGCAGGTCGACATCGATGTTTCCGTCGGCCGGGTCACAGTCGACGAAGACGGGCTCGGCACCGGTGTAGGAGACGGCGTTGGCGGTGGCCACGAAGGTCAGGGTGGGCACGACGACGACCGTGCCGGGACCGGCACCGAGACCGAGCAGGCCCAGGTGGAGCGCGGCGGTGCCGGAACTCAGCGCGACGGCACCGGCCGCGCCGACGCGGTGCGCCGCTTCCCGCTCGAAGCCGTCGATCTCCGGACCGACGGGTGCCACCCATCCCGACCGCAGCGCGCGCAGCAGATACGATTCCTCCAGCGGCCCGATGTCCGGCGCGGAGAGATATATTGTGGCGTTCACCGGCCCTGGCCGGTCGCGGTACGGCGCTGCTGTTGGCTGCCGAAATCGACGGCACTCACGATGGTCCTCCGTTCACGGAAGTAACACGGGAACAGGCCGCCCGACTCGCTGTGCCGACGTGGTAAGGCCTCCCGTCAAGGTGAACGTCAGTTGCCGCCTGTCGGTGACGAATAGAAAAAGAATTCGGCTCCGCCGACGGCACGAACGCGTTCAGCGGCGCGGAATCGGCAACGTGATGGTGAATGTGGTGCCGGTGCCGAGTTCGCTGGCGACCCGGATGGCGCCGCCGTGGTCGGTGACGATCTGCCGAACGATGGCCAGGCCCAGACCACTGCCGCCGGTCTTCCGGCCGCGCGCCGAGTCGCCCCGCCAGAACCGGTCGAAGACGAACGGGAGCGCGTCGGGTGCGATCCCGGAGCCGGTGTCGGCGACCCGGACCACGGCCGACTCGCCGTCGCGGTGGAGGGTGATGGTGACCTGGCCGCCCTGGCCGGTGGCCCGGAGCGCGTTCGTGATCAGGTTTCCGATCACCTGGCGCAGCCGGTCGGGGTCGGCGTGCACGGTGACCGGTTCGGCGCTGACCGTCAGCGCCACCTCGGCCGCGTCGGCGCTGGCCCCGTGGGTGGTGCGGCACGTCTCCAGCAGCTCGGCCAGGTCGACGCCGGTCCGGTGGTACGCCAGGCTGCCCGCCTCGGCCAGCGCGAGGTCCTGAAGGTCGTCGACGATGCGCTGTTGCAGCACCGTCTCCTCGTGCAGCGAGGCGAAGAGCTCCGGATCGGGCTCGATCACGCCGTCGGAGAGTGCCTCCAGATAGCCACGCAGGTTGGCCAGCGGCGTACGCAGCTCGTGCGCCACGTCGGCGACGAGCCGGCGCTGGCGTTCCTCGCCGCGTTGCAGGGAGTCGGCCATCCGGTTGAAGGAGCGGGCCAGGGTGGCGATCTCGTCGTTGCCCTGCACCGGCACCCGGCTGGTCAGGTCACCCCGGCCGAGCCGGGCACTGGCCGTGGTCAGGATCCCGATCGGCCGGAGCACCCGGTGGCTGAGCAGGGCGGTCGCGATGATCGCCACCGCCGCCACCCCGGCGGCGGCGGCCAGCAGCGGGCCGACCACCAGCGTCCGCCCGCCGTCGTCGCCGACCCCGAGGATCACCCGGGCCGGTTGCGGTGCCACCTCGGCGATCCGCGCGTTGAATGCCTCGGTCAGGCAGTAGTTCTGCTGTTCCGTCCCGATGTCCTCGGCGCAGGTCTGCTCGATTTCGACCAGGTCCGTCGTGGCCGTCTGCTCCGACTCGTGCGCCTGGTCGGTGCAGGTCCGGACCAATGCCGGGTCGATCGCCCGGGTCGGGTCGATCGCGAAGCCGGGCACCCCGTGCCGGCCCGGGGTCTGGACCGGCTCGACACCGCGACGGGTCAGGCAGGCCGCGAGCCGGACACCGGCGCGATACCGGTACAGCTCCTCGACGGCGACCGCCGCCGCATTGGCATCGACCCGGGAGAGGTCGAGCGTCGGTCGGGGATTGACGTAGCCGAAGACGGTGCCGAGCGGGCGTACCGCCTCGTGCGGGCGGGCCTCGCGGTCGGTGTCCACCAGCACCAGGCCGGACTCGGTGACCAGGTGAATCCGCTGCCCGGTCTGCGCGCCGAGGCGCACCACCAGGTCCCGGACGCCCTCCCAGGTGCCGTGCCGGCGGCCGTAGTCGCTGAGCGCGGCGGTGACCCGGTCCAGCGCGGCGCCGGCGGCGTCGGACTCGTCGATCTGGCGGGACGCCTGGCGGAGCACCAGCCAGAGGGTTGCGGCGGTCGCGCTGACCGCGACCAGCATCACCAGGCCGAGTACCCGGAGCCGGAAACTCACGCCGACCGTTCCGCCCCGGCGCTCTTCGCCGGAGCCGGCCCGTCGGCGGTTTCCGCCGAATTGGGTTGTGCGGCGTCCTCCGGCGGAGAGGGCTGAGCGGTCGTCGACTCGGCCAGCCGGTATCCGCGGCCGAACACGGTCTGCAGGTAGCGCGGCTCGGCGGGATCGACCTCGATCTTGCGGCGCAGGTTCATCACGTGCGCGTCGACGGTCCGCTCCAGCACGTAGTGGTCGAAACCGAAGGCCCGGTCGATGATCTGCGCCCGGGTGAACGCCCGACCGGGCTCGGCGGCCAGCACCTCCAGGATGCCGAACTCCTTCGCGGTGAGCGTGATCGGCCGCCCACCGATCCGCACCTCGAACCGGCCCGGGTCGACCTCCAGGTCGCCGACCCGGAGCACCGCCTGGTTGCCCGAGCTGAGCACGCCGGAGCGGCGTAGCAGGGCACGCACCCGGGCGGCCAGCTCCCGTGGGCTGTAGGGCTTGGTCAGGTAGTCGTCGGCACCGATGTCCAGGCCGAGCAGCACGTCGTCCTCGGTCGTCCGGGCGGTCAGCAGCAGGATCGGCAGGGTGGACTCGGCCCGCAGGATCCGGCACACGTCGAGCCCGTCCAGCACCGGCATCATCACGTCCAGCACCACCAGGTCGGGCCGACGGGCCCGCGCCTGCTCCAGGGCGGCGCGCCCGTCGCCGACCACCAGGACGCTGTGGCCCTCCCGCTCGAGGTAGAGCCGGACCAGGTTGGCCTGCTTCGGGTCGTCCTCGGCGACGAGTATCCGCGCACTCATGTTTCCCCATTCTGCCTGCTCCGGGCGGCATCGATTAGAGCGCCGGGGCGGTGAAGAAGTGATGAAGGCGGCATCCGGAAACGGTCAGCGGGCGATCCGCATGCGCCGGGCACACGTTCTGCACCGCTTCCGCACACCCGGCTTCCTAGGTCGAGCACCAGAGTCTTCGCCGGGCGGTCCAGCAGGGCCGGGGGAGGGGTGAGTCGTCGACGAGGCACTCGGGTCGTTGGTCCAGTTGCTGATCAACTATTCCGCGATCGTGGTCGCCGGGGTGCTGACCCTGCTGGTCCAGCGGCCTGAACCTCGCTCACCCCTGGCCCCTGCCCGCCGGCCGTCCACCGCCGACGCCGCCTCCGCTTCCGCCCGCGACGGATCGGGGGAGCGGAAGCGGGGAGCGACGGAGCGGGGGCCGTCAGGCGAGGCCGGCGCGACGCAGCGCGTCGGCCATCGCGCCGCCGCCCGCGCCGCCCGAGCCGGCGGAGCCGCCCGACCCACCCCGCCCCGGGCGGGACTGCTGCTGGCCGCCGCCGCGCCCCTGCCGGGGCTGGCCGCCGCCGCGGGTACCCCGGTCGGGACCGCCCCGGTCCGAGCCGCCGCCGGACGGGCGCGGACCGGCGCCGACCTCGTCCTCCAGGCGCAGGGTGAGGGAGATCCGCTTCCGGGGTACGTCCACGTCCAGCACCTTCACCCGGACCACGTCACCGGACTTGACCACGTCGCGCGGGTCCTTGACGAAGGTCCGGGACATCGCCGAGACGTGCACCAGGCCGTCCTGGTGCACCCCGACGTCGACGAACGCGCCGAACGCCGCCACGTTGGTGACCACGCCCTCCAGCAGCATCCCCGGGGTGAGGTCGGCGATCGTCTCGACACCGTCGGCGAACGTCGCGGTCCGGAACGCCGGCCGGGGGTCCCGGCCCGGCTTCTCCAGCTCCCGGAGGATGTCGGTGACGGTCGGCAGCCCAAAGGTCTCGTCGACGTACTCGCCCGGCCTGAGCTTGCGCAGCACGGCCGTCCTGCCGATCAGCGCGGAGAGCTCGGTGCCGGTGCTGGTGAGGATCCGACGGACCACCGGGTACGCCTCCGGGTGCACGCTGGAGGCGTCCAGCGGGTCGTCCCCGCCGGGGATACGCAGGAAGCCCGCACACTGCTCGAACGCCTTCGGGCCGAGCCTCGGCACCTGCTTGAGCGCCTGCCGGGTCCGGAACGGGCCGTTGGCGTCGCGGTGCAGCACGATGTTTTCCGCCAGTCCGGCGCCGATCCCGGAGACCCGGGTCAGCAGCGGCGCGGAGGCGGTGTTGACGTCCACGCCGACGGCGTTGACGCAGTCCTCGACCACCGCGTCCAGCGAGCGGGAGAGCTTCACCTCGGAGAGGTCGTGCTGGTACTGACCGACCCCGATCGAGCGTGGGTCGATCTTCACCAGCTCGGCGAGTGGGTCCTGCAACCGGCGGGCGATCGACACCGCGCCGCGCAGCGAGACGTCCAGGCCGGGCAGCTCCTGGGAGGCGTACTCGGAGGCGGAGTAGACCGAGGCGCCGGCCTCGGAGACCACGATCTTGGTGAGGTTGAGGTCGGCGTACCGTTTGATCAGGTCACCGGCGAGCTTGTCGGTCTCCCGGGAGGCGGTGCCGTTGCCGATCGCCACCAGCTCGACCCTGTGCGCCCTGGCCAGCCGGGCCAGTGTCTCGATCGAGGCGTCCCACTGCCGGCGCGGCTCGTGCGGATAGATGGTGTCGGTTGCCACCACCTTGCCGGTGGCATCGACCACCGCCACCTTCACCCCGGTGCGCAGCCCCGGGTCGAGCCCCATCGTGGCCCGGGTGCCGGCCGGCGCGGCGAGCAGCAGGTCCCGCAGGTTGGTGGCGAAGACCCGGACCGCCTCGTCCTCGGCCGCCTGCCAGAGCCGCATCCGCAGGTCGGCGCCGAGGTGGATGAGGATCCTGGTCCGCCACGCCCAGCGCACCGTGTCGGCGAGCCAGCGGTCCGCCGGCCGCCCCTGGTCGGCGACGCCGAACCGGGCGGCGATCTCCTGCTCGTAGCGGCTCGGGCCGACCGGGGCACCCGCCGGGGCCTCGGCCTCCTCCGGGTCCATTGTCAGGTCGAGCACGCCCTCCTTCTCGCCCCGGAACATCGCCAGGATCCGGTGCGAGGGGAGCTTCGGGTACGGCTCGGCGAAGTCGAAGTAGTCGGCGAACTTGGCGCCGGCCTGCTCCTGGCCGTCGCGTACCCGGGAGACCAGCCGGCCGCGCGACCACATCTTCTCCCGCAGCGAGCCGATCAGGTCGGCGTCCTCGGCGAAGCGCTCCACCAGAATGGCCCGGGCGCCGTCCAGCGCGCCGGTCGGGTCGGCGACCCCGGCGTCCGGGTCGACGAAACCGGCTGCCACCGTGCGCGGGTCCTGGGTCGGGTCGGCCAGCAGCGTCTCCGCCAGCGGCTCCAGCCCGGCCTCCCGGGCAATCTGTGCCTTGGTCCGCCGCTTCGGCTTGTAGGGCAGGTAGATGTCCTCCAGCCGGGCCTTGGAGTCGGCCGCCATGATCTGCGCTTCCAGAGCGTCGTCCAGCTTGCCCTGGCTCCGGATCGACTCCAGCACCGCCGCCCGGCGCTCCTCCAGCTCCCGCAGGTAGCGCAGCCGCTCCTCCAGGGCGCGCAGCTGCGCGTCGTCGAGCGACTCGGTGGCCTCCTTGCGGTAACGGGCGATGAACGGCACGGTCGCCCCGCCGTCGAGCAGGCCGACCGCGGCCCGGACCTGCCGCTCGTGTACGCCGAGCTCCTCGGCGATCCGCTGGTGCACAGAGCGCGGCTGCGCAGAGGTTGTCACGTCCTGTTCCGCCTTCTCCACTCGGGTTCGCCAGCGCACGCCGCCGGGCTCGGCCGCGGGCCACTGGGTGCCGGGAAGCATTCTGCCGGACGCGCCCGACTTTCGGTCAGCGGCGCAGCGTGAGCCGGCCCGCCCAGCGGCGCAGCGTGAGCCGGCCCGCTCAGCGGCGCAGGGTGAGCGTGGTGGCCGCGACCGCCGCGTCGACCGCGTTGAGCAGGTCGGCCAGCTCGGTGGGGAGCAGCCGGCGGCCGGCGGCGATCCGCTCCGCCACCATCGACCGGTTGGTCGAGAGCAGCGCCCGGATCAGACCGGCGGCCCGGACCAGCCCGGCCAGCGTCGCGGTCCGCGGATCCAGCGGGCGGTCGGACCGCTCCAAGACGGCGTTGAGCCGGACCCGGGGCCGGGCGACCCGGTTAGGGTCCAACCCGGGGAAGCGCACCGTCATCCGGAGGCTGAGCCCCCGACCGGTTACCCGCTGGACCGCACCGGCACTGACCAGCCGGTCGCCGATGTGGTCGCGGGCCCGGCTGGCCAGGAACTCCACCCAGGACCGGGCCGGATGCCCGTTGCCCCGCCGCACCATCTCGGCTAGCACGCGGTCGGTGACCGGCTCCTGCCAGGGCCGGTTGTCCGCGACGTACACCGAGGACTGGGCCAGGGTGATGCGGCCGTCGAAGAGCAGTTCGGCGAGGAGCGCGCCGGAGAGGGCGGCATCCACCAGATTCGCCGCGGCGAGCAGCTTGCCGCTGTAGTCATCGTGCGCGATGAGGAACAGTTCGTCGGCCAGCCGTTCGGTGGGTGAGCCAGGGTAGTCGGTCATCGTCATCCTCGGCCGGCCGGCCAGCGTGCCGGGTCGGTCACTGCACAATGTCGATGCTGGACGGTACGGCATGGGCACTGTCCGTTCAACCCGCCCGAGCCCTGCGTGGTCGGGTGTCGTGATCGGTCGATCTTCTGTTGCGGCACGTGGCCGGCCGTACCCGCTGCGTCGCCTGCCCGGCCGGCGGTCTCAGCCGAGCGACCGCCACCAACCGTCCACCGGTGGCGGGTGGACCGGGCGGCCCATCCTCGGGAAGCCGGCCGAGGGCGGCCGGCACGTCCCGGACCGCCCAGGCCGCGGCGTCCTGCGCGGACGCCCCGAACGCGGCCGCTGGCGGAGAGGCAGGCCCGTGCCGCCGCAGCCCAACTGCACCGACGTGCTGTGGATCGCGGTTCAGCCGCCGTTGCTCGGCTGGTACATCTTCGGCCGGCGCGCCGGCACGCCCAGGCTGGTCAGGCCGTCGACCGCCTCGAGGAAGGCCGGACCCATCGCCGCCCGCGCCTGCACCGCCGGATGGGTCGAGCCGAAGTTGTCCGAGCCGGCCTGGCCGTCGGCGAAGAGCACGTACGTCAGCACCGGCCGACCGGCCGGGTCGAAGATCAGCCCGGCCTCGTGCCGGGCGTCGGCGAACCAGCCCGCCTTGGTGGCAATCCGGGCCCGCTCCGCCGACGACATGGTGCGGCGGATGCCGTCGGTGAAGGCGATCGGCGCGCGGAGCTGGTTGAGCAGGAAGCTGGTCGAGCCGGTGGAGAGCAGGGTGCCCCGGACCAGCGCCTGGAGCAGGTCGTGGGTCTCCCGGGCGGTGCTGGTGCCGAGGTAGAACCGGTTGGGGTTGGCGACCGGCTCGACCTGGGTCTTCGGGAAGCCCTTGCCGACCAGGATCTGGTTGAGTTCGGCCGCCGGGCAGACCAGGCCGCAGAGCCGCACGGCGGTGTCGTCGGAGACGGTCAGCAGCGCCGCGAGCACGTGCCCCAGGGTCACCAGGCTGGGATAGGCGCCGTCCAGGCTGAAGATGCCGTCACCGCCGGGGACCACGATCCCCTCGGTGACCTCGACCCGCTGGTCGAGGCTGAGCAGGCCCCGGTCAACCTTGTCCAGCACGGCGGTGGCCACGGCGATCTTGTTGACGCTGTACGCCTCGACGACGGTGTCGGGGTGCTCCCGTACCGCCGGCAGCGGCGCCGGGTTGGTCCCGTTGGCCACGCTCAGGTACGCGTACCAGTTCCCGCCGGCCTTTGTCTTCTCCCGCTGGTAGATCGCGGCGACCTCGTCCGCCCGGGCACGGCTGGGGGTCTCGAGCCCTCGGCCGCTGCTCGGCGCGGCCATCGCCGGGGTGGCGGTCCCGAGTACCACGCCGGCCGTGGCCGCCGTGCCGATCCCGAGCGCGGTCCTGCGATTTACCCTGTTCACTGCGTGGTCTCCCGTCGGGGCTCGAGGTCGCCGCCCCGGAGCCGCCCGGCCGGGGCGGGCCCGCGCGGGCGGTTGCCGGATCTGCGGCGTGTCGACCGGTAACGATAGGCGACTCCGGAGCAGACCGCGGACCCCGGGCGGCGTGGCAGTCCATCGGCGGGAGCGGATTCGACGATCTACCGTCAGGTGCCGGGTGCGCCGTCCCGGTCCCGAGTGGCCCTCAGATAGTCGCGGTTGAGCCGGCCGATGCTGGTCAGCGGGATCCCCTTGGGACAGACGGCGGTGCACTCGCCGATGTTGGTGCAGCCGCCGAAGCCGGCCCCGTCGTGCGCGTCGACCATCCCGACGACCCGGGTGGAGCGCTCCGGCTGGCCCTGCGGCAGCAGGCTCAGGTGGCTCACCTTGGCGGCGGTGAAGAGCATCGCCGAGCCGTTCGGGCAGGCGGCGACGCAGGCGCCGCAGCCGATGCAGGCGGCGGACTCGAAGGCGGCGTCCGCATCGGACTTCCGGACCAACTGGGCGTGCGCCTCCGGTGCGGCACCGGTCGGTGCGGTGATGTAGCCACCGGCCGCGATGATCCGGTCGAATGCGCTCCGGTCCACCACCAGGTCCTTGACCACCGGAAACGCCCTGGCCCGCCACGGCTCGATGTCGATGGTCTGGCCGTCCCGAAAGTGTCTCATGTGGAGCTGACAGGCGGTGGTGGCCCGCTCCGGGCCGTGCGCCACGCCGTTGATCACCATGCCGCAGGCGCCGCAGATGCCCTCGCGGCAGTCGTGGTCGAAGGCGACCGGCTCCTCGCCGTCCAGGGTCAGCCGGTCGTTGAGCACGTCCAGCATCTCCAGGAACGACATGTCGGGGGAGACGTCCGGGACCTGGTAGCTGACCATCCGACCTTTGTCGTCCGGTCCGGACTGCCGCCAGATCCGCAGGGTCAGGTTCACTTGTAACTCCGCTGGGTGGGGTGGACGTACTCGAACCGCAGGTCTTCCCGGTGCAGCACCGGCGGACGGTCGGCGCCGGTGAACTCCCAGGCGGCCACGTAGCTGAAGTGCTCGTCGTCGCGCTGCGCCTCGCCGTCCGGGGTCTGGCTCTCGGCCCGGAAGTGCCCGCCGGCCGACTCGGTCCGGTGCAGCGCGTCGATGCACATCAGCTCGGCCAGTTCGAAGAAGTCGGCGACCCGGCCGGCCTTCTCCAGTGCCTGGTTGAGCCCCTCGCCGTCGCCGGGCACCCTGACCCGCTGCCAGAACTGCTCCCGCAGGCCGCGGATCTCGGCCAGTGCCTTGCGCAGCCCGGCGTCGCTGCGCTCCATGCCGCAGTGGTCCCACATTATCTGGCCCAGCTCGCGGTGGAACGAGTCGACGGTCCGGTCGCCCTGGCAGGCGAGCAGCCGGGCCAGCCGGTCGGTGACGTCGTCGCGGGCCGCCACCGCCTCGGGATGGTCGTCGGTGAGCGCCTCGAACGGCCCGGCGGCCAGGTAGTCGGCGATGGTGCTGGGCAGCACGAAGTAGCCGTCGGCGAGGCCCTGCATCAGCGCCGAGGCGCCGAGCCGGTTGGCGCCGTGGTCGGAGAAGTTCGCCTCGCCGATCACGAAGAGGCCGGGGATGGTCGACTGGAGGTCGTAGTCGACCCAGAGCCCGCCCATGGTGTAGTGCACCGCCGGATAGATCCGCATCGGCACCTCGTACGGGTCCTCGCCGGTGATCCGCTGGTACATCTCGAAGAGGTTGCCGTAGCGGTCGGCGATGGCCGACCGGCCGAGCCGGTCGATCGCGTCGGCGAAGTCGAGATAGACGCCGAGCCCGGTCTGCCCGACGCCCCGGCCGGAGTCGCAGACGTTCTTGGCGGCCCGGGAGGCGATGTCCCGGGGGACCAGGTTGCCGAAGGACGGGTACATCCGCTCCAGGAAGTAGTCCCGCTCCTCCTCCGGGATCTGCCGGGGCGGCCGGTCGTCGCCGGCCTCCTCCGGCACCCAGACCCGGCCGTCGTTGCGCAGCGACTCGCTCATCAGCGTCAACTTCGACTGGTGGTCGCCGGAGACCGGGATGCAGGTCGGGTGGATCTGCGTGTAGCAGGGGTTGGCGAAGAGCGCGCCCTTGCGGTGCGCCCGCCAGGTGGCGGTGACGTTGCAGCCCTTGGCGTTGGTGGAGAGGTAGAAGACGTTGCCGTAGCCGCCGGAGGCGAGCACCACGGCGTCGGCGAAGTCGGTGGTTATCTCGCCGGTGACCAGGTCGCGGACCACGATGCCCCGGGCCCGGCCGTCGACCACGATCAGTTCCAGCATCTCGTGCCGGCTGTGCATCTCCACCCGGCCGAGCCCGATCTGCCGCTCCAGCGCCTGGTACGCGCCGAGCAGCAACTGCTGTCCCGTCTGGCCCCGGGCGTAGAAGGTGCGCTGCACCTGGGCGCCGCCGAAGGAGCGGGTGTCGAGCAGGCCGCCGTACTCCCGGGCGAACGGGACGCCCTGGGCCACCGCCTGGTCGATGATCTCCACCGAGACCTCGGCGAGCCGGCGTACGTTCGACTCCCGGGAGCGGAAGTCGCCGCCCTTGACGGTGTCGTAGAAGAGCCGTTGGATCGAGTCGCCGTCGTTGCGGTAGTTCTTGGCCGCGTTGATGCCGCCCTGGGCCGCGATCGAGTGAGCCCGGCGCGGGCTGTCCTGGTAGCAGTACGACCTGACCTGGTAGCCCTGCTCGCCCAGGGTCGCGGCGGCGGAGCCGCCGGCCAGTCCGGTGCCGACCACGATCACCGTCAGCTTGCGCCGGTTCGCCGGGTTGACCAGTTTGGCGCCGAAGCGGCGGCGCTGCCAGCGGGTCTCGATCGGCCCGTCCGGGGCCCTGGTGTCGGCGATCGGCTCGCCGACGGTGAAGAGGTCCAGCCCGTTGGCGGAGTTCGTCTGCGGTCCACCGGAGGAGTTCGTCTCCGGTCCGTTCGTCCCCGGTCCGTTCGTCCCCGGTCCGTTCGTCCCCGGTCCAGTGGTGGAGTTCATTATCAGCGCACCAATCCCGCGATCACGGCGAAGGGGACGACCAGGTAACCGGCGCAGAGGGCGACGGCGAAACCGAGCGAGAGTGCCCGGGCCCGGGACTCACCCCGGGGAGTCTGCTGACCGAGGCTGCGGAACGCACTAAACATCCCGTGTCGCAGGTGGAAGCCGAGCGTGACGATCCCGATGACGTAGACCAGGGTCGCGTACCAGCGCTCCGGCGCGAAGTCGGCAACGACGTTCGCGTACGGCCGGCGCGGGTCGCCGACCGGGTTCAGGTCCCCGGTGGTCAGGTCGAGGAGGTGGTAGACGACGAAGAGGGCGATGATCACGCCGCCCCAGCGCATCGTCCGGGCCGCGTAGCTGCCCTGCACCCGGGGGCGGTGTGCGTACCGGACGGGGCGTGCGGCCCGGGCGCGCCGGGCCAGCACGGTGGCCGACCAGATGTGCGCGACCAGGGCGACGCCGAGCACGGCCCGCTGGATCCAGAGATACCACGTGTCCGGCAGCACGGGCGCGCCGATGGTCCGCAGCCAGTGCGCGTAGTGGTCGAACGACGCGGGACCGAAGAAGATCTTGAGGTTGCCGAGCATGTGCGCGATGAGGAAGAGCACCAGCAGGATGCCCGTCACCGCCATCACGGCCTTCAGGCCGATGCTGGACCGGATCGGCGACCGCGTCGATACAGCTGTCACGTCAAAGACGCTAGGAGAGCTCTGATTAGTCGTCCAATGCATCAAACGCTCAGTCACGATAGCTGTAGGCTATGAACGGTGCAGCTCCAGCAGTTGAGATACTTCGTGGCGGTCGCAGAAACCCGGCATTTCACTCATGCCGCCGACAACGTCGGGATAACCCAGCCCTCGCTGAGTAAGCAGATTCACGCCCTGGAGGCGGAACTCGGCGCCCCGCTCTTCGAGCGCGTACGCGGCAATGTCGGCCTGACGGCGGCCGGCGAGGTGCTGCTGCCGCTCGCCACCCGGATCCTGGCAGACGTCGACACCGCGCGCCGGGAGGTGCAGGAACTCGTCGGGGTCCGGCGCGGCCGGGTACGCCTCGGCGCCACCCCCAGCCTGGCCACCTCGCTCGCTCCGACCGTGCTGCGCCGGTTCCGGGACGCCCACCCCGGCGTCGACCTGCGGGTCGAGGAGAGCGGTTCGCAGGACCTCGTCCGCGACCTGCTCCGGGGTGAGCTGGACCTGGCACTGATCATCCTGCCGGCGACCGGTGCCGATCCGGCGCTGGTCGCCGAGCCGATCCTCCGGGACAACCTGGTGATCGCCTCGCTCAACCCGCTGCCGATGACCGACTCGGCCGGCACCCTGCACCTGGCCGACCTGCGCCACCAGCCGCTGGTGATGTTTAGGCAGGGCTACGACCTGCGCGACGCCACGCTACGGGCCTGCCGGGAGGCGGGCTTCGAGCCGTCGCTGGCGGTGGACGGCGGCGAGATGGACGCGGTACTCAGCTTCGTGGAGGCGGGGCTGGGCGCCGCCCTGGTGCCCGGCATCGTGGTGGCGCGCCGGCCGAGGCTCTGGGTCACCCCGCTCGCCCCGCCCGGGGTGCACCGGACGATCGCGCTGGCCCGGCGCCGCGAGCCGGAGCCGACGCACGCGGCCCGGGCCTTCCGGCGGATTCTGCTCGATTACATCGGTACGGCCGCCGCGAACGCGACCCTGCCGTCCGGCGTCACGCCGTACTGACCCGCGAGGGGGCGCGAGCCTCGACGACGACGTCGGCTGCGGCACCGGGCGGGCGGTCGCCGAGCTGACCGGACGCGGCGCCGGCCGATCGGCATCGACCTGGATATGCTTGCCGAACAGGCGTGGATCCTGACCCGATCCGGCGACGGCACCGGCGACCACTCGCCCCGGGGGGCGGGGGCCGCAGCGCCGGGGACGTCGTTTCGTCGTGGAGCTGAGGGCTGGGTCAGCCGGTCCGCCTTCGGTAGGCCGCCCGGCTGGCTTCGATGTGTGGGACGTGCTCGACGGCCCAGCCGGCGAGGGCAAGCGCTGGCGGGATGAGGCTCCTGCCGGTGGGGGTCAGCGCGTACTCCACCCGTGGTGGGACCTCCGCGTACACCGTCCGAGCTACCAGGCCGTCGCGTTCGAGGTTCCGCAGGGTCAGCGTCAGCATGCGCTGGGAGACACCTGGGATCTGCTGGTGCAGGTCGGTGAAGCGCAGCGCGGACTGGTCGAGGGTCGCCACGATCAGCAGCGTCCACTTGTTGGCTATCCGATCCAGGATTGCCCGGACTGTCCGGCCGCCGTCTCCGCGGATCATGCAGGTGTGTTCGTACTGCGACATGACAACCCCCTGTGCCTCACGCACACCCATGTGCCTTTTGTAAGCCGCTCGAAACTGACTGATGATGTGGCTACTTCCTTCCGCAACCACCAGGTTTGTCGTTGGAGAGGTTTCATGGAACTCGCCTATTGGATCATCGCTGCGCTGTTGGCCGCGTTTTATCTGTATGCCGGAGGCAAGAAGACCGTCCAGAGCCGGGAGCAGCTCCAGCCCATGATGGGCTGGGTCGACCGCGTCCCCATGCCACTGGTCAGGACCATCGGGGTGCTGGAGATCCTCGGCGCGGCCGGCCTGATCCTGCCACCGCTGACCGGCATCGCGCCCTGGCTCGCCATCGCCGCGGCGATCGGCCTCGTCCTGATTCAGATCGGTGGCGTCGGCGTCCACCTGTCCCGCGACGAGGCCGGACAGATCGGACTCAACATAGCCCTGCTCGTCACCGCTGCCGCCACCGCCTGGCTGGCCACCAGCTGGATCTGAAGCCGCACGGGCGTCCCGCACCGGGCCGCCGCCGACGCCAGCGAGCGGGCCAAGGGCGTGGATGTGGGCGCTCCCGCACTACCAGCTCCAGCGCCAGAAGCGGCGCTCGTAGCGCACCACCAGGCTGCCGGCGGCGGTGCTGCCGCGGACGACGATGTGCGGAGCGGTCGACCCGGGCTCGGGGGTGGACGGCACCTTGGTCGTCGCGGTACCGGCGCTGGTGTTGACCCCGTCGATGTTGGCGGTCGCACCGGCGGGCAGCACGATGGTCGTCGAGCCGGCCTGGGTGGCGAGGTCGATCTCGACCACCCGGTGGACGATGACGGCGTGCCGCAGGTCGAGCTTGACCATGCCGGCCTTGCTCCGCACCACCAGCCGCCGGGGCACGGCCCACCTGCCGGAACGCTTGATCTGCCCGGCGTGGCTGCTCAGCTCGACGACCTCGTCGGGGGCTACGGCCGGAGCCACGGCCGGCAGGTCGGCGACGAAGGGCTCCACTTCGCCGTCGGTCCGGGCGCGCAGCACGCCGTCAACCCGCTCCTCGAACTCGGGCAGGGTCAGCCGGCCCTCCGCGACCGCGGCGCTCAACCGGGCGATCACGGTCTCCCGCTCGGCGTCGGAGATGCGCACCTCCCGCCTTGGCGGGACCACGTCACCACTCACCCGAACAACACTACGGGTTCGGTCGACAGGTGCAGAAGCCCGGCCGGCACAGAAGCCCGGCCCGGTGCGGCCGGACGTCAGCCCGACGAGCCCGGCCGGGTGGCCCGCTCGATGTGGTTGCCGAGCACGTCCGCATCCTCGATGAGGGTGTTGAACCGGATCGTCCGGCCGGTGTGGCGCTGCACGACGTACCGGCAGTCGATGCCGAGGGTGTGACGCCAACCCTCCCGGGCCTCGCCCAGTTGGCGGACCTGGCGCACCGCCGACCACTCGACGGGATCGCTGGCGCCGCGCCGGCTGTGGACGAAACCGCGCTCGTACTCGTCGAACCGTTCGCCCCGGTTGGCGACGGCGTGTCCGAGCCGCCAGCAGGCGAAGGCGACCAGCAGCAGGCCGCCGAAGAGCGGAAAGCCGGTGATGGCGTTGGCGAACGGGCTGCCGGGGCTGCCGCCCTGCGACGAGATCTGCTCCTGGCGGGCCTGAAAGATGGGGATGCCGATCAGGGCGCTCAGTGCGCCGACGACCAGCATGCCGATCGCGGTGCCGACCCTGCGACGGTCGTCGGCAGGGTAGGTCCGGACGAACCCGCCGAGCTGAGGGTGGGGCGCGGGACTCATCGAGTCGGTCACGGGACGCATGCTATCGGTGCCGTCGTCAATCGGGGATCGACGATCCGGTGGCATTCGCGTCACCCTGCCCACCGTCGGGATCGTCGAGCGGATCGAGCAGGTCGGTCAGTGCCAGCAGGACCTCGACCGTCATCCGTCGGCGCCAGGCGTTGACCGTACTCTGGGTCATGTTGCTGGGAGCTATTGGGCTAACGCAAAGCTTGCGAAGAGGCCGCTCTGTTCACATCGCGCCGTTTTTCCATTGCCTTGCAAACGCAAGCCATTCGAGACTGGAAAGGAGCGAAGGAGCATGGCCGTGGCCGCACGAAAGCAACCGCCGACCGTCAGACTGCGCCGGCTGGCGGCGGAACTCCGCGCCCTGCGGCACCGGGCCGGCCTCACCCGGGAGGACGTCGCGGAGCGGACACACATGAACCCCGCCACCCTCTGGCGGTTGGAAACCGCGCGGGCCCGACCCCAGCGTCGCACCCTGCTCGGCCTGCTCGACGTCTACGGCGTCACCGATCTGGAGCGCCGGCTCGAACTGGTCGACCTCGCCAAGGACGCCGGCCAGCTCGGGTGGCTTCAGGCGTACGAGGACCAGTTGCCCGACGAGTACAGCACCTACATCTCGTTCGAGTCCGAGGCCCAGACGGTCCGCAACTACGAGTCGCTCTTCGTCCCCGGCCTGCTCCAGACCGAGGCGTACGCCCGAGCCGTCACCTCCGGCCTGTTGCCCGACGGCACCGAGGAGGAGGTCGAACGGCGAGTCGAGGCGCGACTCAAACGCCAGGATTCGATCACGGGGGACGAACCGCTCAAGGTGTGGGCCATCCTCGACGAGAGCGTGTTGCACCGGAGGGTCGGAGGCGCGGAAGTGATGCGGGACCAGTTGCAGCATCTGGCCAAGCTGACCAAGCTTCCCAACGTCACTGTTCAGGTGCTGCCCTTCGAGGTTGGCGCGCATCCCGGAATGTACGGCGCATTTGCGATCATGGGTTTTCCGGATCCGGCCGATTCCGATCTCGTCTACATCGAGAACCGGGTCAACGCTCTCTTCCTCGAGCGCGACACCGACATCGCCAGCTACACCGATCTCTTCGAACACCTACGCGCGGCGGCGCTCGACCCGGCGGCCTCGGTCCGCTTGATCACTCGTACCGCCGAGCAGGATTGATGGAGGGAGGTGAGGAAAGATGCACGTCTTTGACTCCGCCGACGCCAAGTGGCGCACGAGTAGCCGGTCCGGCGCAAACGGGAACTGTGTCGAGGTTGCCGACAAGGTCGGGGCGGTTGTCGCGGTGCGGGACAGCAAGGACCGGTCCGGTCCGGTGCTGGTGTTCGGCCCGGCCGCCTGGACGACCTTCACGGCGTCGCTGAGGGACGGGACGCTCCCGGCGTAGCCGCCGCGGCGAGCAGGCCGGCGGCCCCTCCGGCTTCAGGTTGACCCCGGAGGGGCCGTCCAGCGGTCCGGAACGTCTTCCGGTACGCCGTCGGCGAGATCCCGATCGCGCCGGACAGGTGCTGGCGCATGGACGCGGCGGTGCCGAAGCCGGCCTCGGCGGCGACCCGGTCCACCGGCAGCTCGGTGGTCTCCAGCAGGTGCCGGGCGTGCTCGATGCGCTGGCGGGTGAGCCACTGCACCGGCGTCATGCCAACCTCGTCCCGGAAGCGGCGGGAGAGGCTCCGGACGCTCATCCCCGCCTGCCGGGCCAGCTCGGCCAGGGCGATCGGCCGGTGCAGCTGCCCGAGTGCCCACTGCCGGGCCTCGGCGGTGGTCGCGGTCGCCGGCTCAGGCACCGGGCGGTCGACGAACTGCGCCTGCCCGCCCTCGCGCCACGGTACGACGCAGAGCCGGGCCACCCGGTTCGCGACGGCGCTGCCGTGGTCGCGGCGTACGAGGTGCAGGCAGAGGTCGACGCCGGAGGCGACGCCCGCGGCGGTCAGCACCTGCCCGTCGTCGACGAAGAGCACGTCCGCGTCGAGCCGCACCTGCGGAAACGTCCGCTGGAAGTGGTCGGCTGGACAGTGCACGCGGGCTCGTCGGAAAGCCAACTTGCTCGGCCAGATGTCAGGTTGCAGAAGATTCACAGCAGAGCCGCGCGGCCCGCGACTCCAGATAGCGCTGCTCGGGCCGGCTGAGCGTGAGCCGCGCCGCCAGCCGGTAATGCTCCTGCGCCCCGGCCCGGTCGCCGGACAGCTCCAGCAGATGGGCCCGCACCGCCGCGGTCCGGTAGTGCCGGGCCAGCACCGGATCCTCGGCGATCCGGTCCAGATCGGCGAGCCCGGCTTCCGGGCCGTCGACCATGGCACGCGCCACGATCCTGTTCAGCGTGACCATCGGGCTCGGGGCGAGTGCGTGCAGCATCCCGTACAGGGCGAGGATCTGCGGCCAGTCGGTGTCCTCGGCGCGCGCTGCCTCGTCGTGCACCGCCGCGATCGCGGCCTGCAGCTGGAACGGGCCGATTCGGGCCCGGGCCAGCGTGTGGGTGATGATCGCGACGCCTTCGGCGATCGAGGCCGCGACCCAGCGGCGCCGGTCCTGCTCGGCGAGTGGGACCAGGGTGCCGTCCGGCCCGGTACGCGAGGGCCGGCGCGCGTCGGTGAGCAGCATCAACGCGAGCAGCCCGGCCACCTCGCCGTCGTCCGGTAGGCGCCGGTGCAGCTGCCGGGTCAGCCGGATCGCCTCCCGGGTCAGCTCCACCCGGTTCAAGGCGTCGCCGGAGCTGGCCGTGTAGCCCTCGTTGAAGATCAGGTAGAGCACGTGGCAGACCGCCGTGAGACGCTCGTCGAGCTCGCCCGGCGCGGGCATCTCGAACCGGGTGCCGGTGTCCCGGATCCGCTGCTTGGCCCGGTTGATTCGTTGGCTCACGGTGGCCTCCGGCAGCAGCAGCGCCCGGGCGATCTCCGCGGTGGTGAGCCCGCCGACCGCCCGCAGGGTGAGCGTGACCTGCGCCGGCACGCTCAGCGCGGGATGGCAGCAGAGCAGCAGCAACGCCAGCTCGTCGTCGCCACGGACCTGCGGCGCGGGTTCGTGCCGGACCGCCTCCTCGCGGCGCCGGCGGGCCGTCTCGTTGCGCAGCAGGTCCACCCGCCGACGGCTCGCCACGGTGATCAGCCAGTTCCGCGGCTGTGCCGGGACGCCGGTGTCCGGCCACTGCCCGGCGGCCGCGATCAGCGCCTCCTGCACCGCGTCCTCGCAGGCCTCGAAGTCGCCATAGCGGCGCACCACGGCGGCCAGGACCTGCGGCGCGCACTCGCGCAGCAGGTCCGGCAGTCCGGTCACAGCTCCCATGTGCTCACATCGAGTCCCATGTACTCATATCGAGGATCGGGCGCACCTCGACCCGGGTGTACGCGGCGTCCGGCGCCTTCGCGGCCCAGCCGACCGCCTCGTCGAGGTCCGCGACGTCGATCAGGTAGAAGCCGGCCAGGTGCTCCTTGACCTCGGCGTACGGGCCGTCGGAGGTGATCGTCCTACCGTCGCGCACCCAGACCTGGGTGGCCAGGGCCGGGTCGCCCAACCCTTCGCTGACCACCAGCACGCCGGCCTCGCGCATCTCCTCGGTCAGCCGCAGGTGACCGAGGCCGAAGTCGGTCCGCTGCCGCTCGGTCAGCGTCTCCCAGACGGCCAGCGACTGCGGGTTCGACTGGATCAGGATCAGGTATTTCATGGCTTCTCTCCTTCTCTCCTGCCGGGATGTCGAAACCGAGCCGGCCGGTTTCGACATCCCGGCAAGAGAGAAAGGTAGGACCTGTCATGGACGAGATCCGGGAAGTCATCGAGAGCAAGGCCGCGCTGCTGCAGAAAGGTGACGCCAGGGCCATCCTGTCGTACTACGCGCCCAGCTTTGTCGAGTACAGCCTCGCCCCGCCGCTGCGTCAGCCCGGCGACGGCCGGAACCCGGCCGCGCTGGCGGCCTGGATAGCCACCTTCGAGGCGCCGCCGCGCCGCGAGGTCACCCGGTTGGAGATCACCGCGGACGGCGACGTGGCGTTCGCGACAAGCCTCGACTGCCTGACCGCTGTGCCTCGCGGCTCGACCGAGAGCTTCAGCCTGTGGTTCCGCGTGACGCTAGGGTTGCGCCGCATCGACGGGCGCTGGCTGGTGACACACGAGCACGAGTCCGTGCCGTTCGAGATGGACGGCTCGCTGCGCGCCTCGACCGGGCTGACCCCCACCGACTGAGGCGATCAGGGGCGCTGGGCCCGCCGCCGACACCCTCGGCGGCGGCCCTCAGCCGGAGGCGGCTACGGAGGGTGGCCGGTGTAGGGTCGCCTGCACGAGCGACGGCAGCGTTGTGCGGAGGCTTGGTGGAACATCGGGGCGAAGATGCTCGCGAGGTCGAACTGCGAGCCGACCGGGCGCACGGCGCACGGATCTACGACTACATCCTGGGCGGCAAGGACAACTTCGCCGTCGACCGCGAGGCCGGCGAGGGTTCGTTGCGGATATGGCCCGCGTTGCGGGTGCACATGCAGGCCAACCGGTCCTTCATGCACCGGGTGGCGCGTTTCCTGGCCACCGAGTGTGGGATCAGGCAGTTCCTCGACATCGGCACCGGACTGCCCACATCACCGAATCTCCACGAGGTCGTCCAGTCGGTTGATCCGACCGCACGTGTGGTCTACACCGACAACGACCCGCTCGTGCTCGTGCACGCGCAGGCCCTGATGGTCGGTACGGCACAGGGACACACGGCCTACGTGTCGGCGGACATGCGCGACCCCCGGACCATCATCTCCGCGCCGGAGTTCCTGCAGACCCTCGACCTGAAGCAGCCGGTCGGGCTGCTGCTGATCGCGATCGTGCACTTCATCGAGGACGACGCGGAGGCACGGCGGGTCGTACGCCAGGTGCTGGACGTGCTGCCGGCGGGCAGCTACCTGGCGATGTCCATCGCGACCGATGAGTTCGACCCGGTCCCGTTGGCCGAGGTCCAGCGGGAGTACAACAGGCTCGGTGAGACCCTCGTCTTCCGCGACCGTGCCACTGCGCTGGGGTTCTTCGACGGCCTGGATCTGGTCGAACCAGGGCTGGTCCAGGTCCACAAGTGGCGCCCGGACGGGTCCGAGGCTCCAGGGATCGCAGACAAGGACATCGCCATGTACGGGGCGGTCGCGCGTAAGGCAGGCTGAGTACGAGGAACAGCGCGTCCTGACGGCGCTATTACGCATGCTGTGTGAAGGCACCGGCACCCTGCTGATGCCGTAAGCCGGCGCCACGGAAATTCGGGTCAGGTAGCGCCGGCTCCATGTCGCCGTCAGGCGGTGACCGGACGACGCCGGTGGCCGGCGAGGGCGGATGCGGCGGGCGTGTGCGCATGTGGCCGCGCTCGATGGCTATTCGGGTCAGCTCGGCCTTGTTGCCCGCGTTGAGCTTGGCCCGCAGCCGTTTGACGTACGTGTTGACGGTCGCTTCGGTCACCCCGAGCCGGCGCGCCGCCTGGGCGTGGGTCAGGCCCTGAGCGACCGCACGCAGGGTCTGCGTCTCGCGTGGGGTGAGCACCACGTCCGGACTGGATCCGCCATCGTCCAGTTGGTCGCGCAGACCCGCCACGTACTCGTGTCCGATATGGATGCCGCCCATCGCGATCACACGCAGCACCCAGCGTAGGTCGGCCGCCCCGATGCTCGTGCTCACGATGCCGCGCACCTGTCCCTTGAGCACGTCTCGCAGGATGATCCGGGAGTCCTTGGGCACCACCAGCAGCAGCGGACGGCGGTGCGCAGGCAGCGGCCCGGCACGCAGACGGTCCTCGGGGTCGACCAACACCACGACGTCAAGGGTGAGGTGCTGGTCCAGGTGGCTGACGGAGGCAGCCGTGCCGACCACGTGCACCGAGGGCTCGTCGGCGAGCAACTGGCACACGCCTGCCCGGGTCAGCGGTGCGGCGGCGACGACGGCAACGTGGATCGGTCGACCGTTGTGACCGTGGTCTGGGCGCGCGATCGCAGGGGAAATGTCCGAGGAGGGACGTCGAACCATGCGTAAAATCGTACGTCGCTGGAACCGGTCGCCATGTGTCATCGCCACCACTTCGTCGGCACTCGACAAGCCACGATGTCGCCCACGACAAGTCCCCGAAAGGGTACGGCGATCATCTGGGAAATGGCGTCCTTCATCTGGGATCTGCTGGCGCGTGCGCCGCGCACCTAGCGTGGTGTTACCGGCCGACTCCGTGCTCGATCATGACAGTTTGCTATGGACGTTGGCGGCTTTTCCGCAAGTGGCAAGATCTTGGGAGAACTGTTATGCGTTGGAAACAATCCCGAATACTTTCTGCGGGCGGCGCGCTGGCGATGCTCGCCTCGCTGATCGTCGCGGCGGTCCCGGCAACGGCCTCGGGCGCACCGGCGCCGCAGTCCATCAGCTGGGCGCCGTGCGTGGAGGACGCGAGCGCGCAGTGCGGCACGTTCCAGGTGCCGGTGGATTGGGCGCACCCGAAGGGGCCGAAGATCGATCTGGTGGTCGCCCGCCGCGTTGCCACCGACCCGTCCGCGCGGATCGGGACACTCATCTTCGGCCCGGGCGGACCAGGCGGCCCGGGCCGTACTCTCGCGATCAACGGGGGCAGCGGTTTCACCGAGGAGGTGCGGCGACGCTTCGACATCCTCAGCTTCGACCCGCGCGGCTGGGGACAGAGCAGCCCGATCGCGTGCTCGCTGGACCGGGCCAACCAGCTCGGCCCACTCATCGACGCAATGAGCAGCCAGGCCGACTTCAACCACGTGGTGGCGCAGAGCCGTGCCCTGGCCGATGACTGCCGCGCGCGGAGCGGTTCCGTCTTCGACCATATGGACACCCGGCAGACGGTTTACGACATCGACGCGCTTCGGGCCGCGGTCGGCGATCCGCGGCTGACGTTCTACGGCGGGTCGTACGGCACGATGATGGCCCACCAGTACGCAGAGACCTATCCGGACAAGGTGCGGGCGATCGTGGCCGACAGCAACCTGGACCACAGCCTGGACGGCCGCAGCTATGCCGTTACCACGGCGGCAGCCGAGCAGGACGCGTTCAACGAGTTCGTCGCCGGCTGCGGTAGCAACCCGAGCTGCCCTCTGTACGGCCGGAACATCCGCCAGTTCTGGACCCGGCTGCTCGACCGCGCCACCCGTGGTGAGCTGCTGGATGCCGACGATCCGGACGCGGAGATCAGGCCCACCAACCTTATCGGCTATGTGGTCGGTGAGCTGTACCACGATCCGAGGGTGTGGCCGGAGATCGCGGCCGAGCTGGTCAGCCTGGACGAGGGTCGGCCGTCAGGGCGCTCGGTCGGCTTTGCGCCCGGCGTGCCGGGACAGCCAGACATCACCTTCCCATTTGTCCAACTGCCCGTGTGGTGCCAGGACTGGACCCGTCCCGCCTCGACGTACGCGGAGTGGACCAGCCTGATGGCCGCGATCCGGGCTGCGGCACCCGACCTGGTTCGGACTCCGGCGCACTCGGTCTGCCTCGGCTGGCCGACCGCGCCGACCAATCCGCCGCACAGGCTGGTCGCCCGGAACACCGCCAAGGTGCTACTGGTGAACAGCCTGCACGACCCGTCGACCGGATACCAGTGGGCGCAGGGCATGGCAGCACAGTACGGCAGCCGAGCCGTACTGCTGACCTACGAGGGTTGGGGACACATCGCGCACGGCCGGTCCCCCTGCATCGACTCCGCCATCCACGAGTACCTGATCTCAGGACAGCCGCCGGCTCCGGGCACGAGGTGCCCCGCGATCGTGCCGTCCGGCACCTGATGGGACGCGGTTCGAGCCGTCCGGTACGAGAAGTCCCGGCGGTTCGAACCGCCACCTCGACCCGTGGAGGAGCGAGACGCCGAGCTGCACGTCGACTGAGGCCGACCGCACATGGGCTCGCTGCGGCACACGGACGACGGCGGACGGGGGTTGCAAGTGACACCCGCAGGCGTCGAGCGGCGGAAGACCTGTGAAGAACCTTTGGCATAGTGTCGAATACGGGGTGGGTCGTTCGTAGCACAGGTGACAGGCGGCCGGAGGAGGCTGCCGGGACAAAGGAGCTATGGGATGACCCGGTACTTGATCTCGTTCGACGACGGCGCGATGGACCCCATCCCGGACGAGGACCTGCCGGACGTGGGCAAGGCGGCGCACGCGGTGGTCCAGGAGGCCGTGAACGCCGGCGTGTGGGTGTTCGGCGCCGGACTGCAACGGCAGAGGGCGAGCGTCGTGGCCACGGACGGGACGGTCACCGACGGCCCTTACCCGGAGACCAAGGAGGTCATCGGCGGGTTCGTGGTCGTCGATGTGGTCTCACGCGAGGAGGCGCTGGCGTGGGCTGCCAGGTTCGCCGTCGCCTGCCGCTGCGCGCAAGAGGTCAGGCTGCTCATGCCCGACCCCGAGATGGACGCGATGGTCCGCCGGGCCGACGGGCGGTGACGGCGTCGCGACGACGGCTGCTCGAGAAAGTGCTGTCGCGTTGGTGCAGTGCGACGACGGCCACGCCGATCGCGACGAGTGTGCCCCGCTCATCGGCAGCGGTCAGTCCTCCACGACGGTGATCACGACGTTGCCGACCTTGTGTCCGGTATCGACGTGCCGGTGTGCCTCGACGATCTCGGCCATCGGATAGGTGCGGTCGACGACGATCTGGAGCCGGTCCTGGCTGAGCAGGTCCCGCAGCGCGGCCAGGGCCGCGTGCTTGCGCACCGACATCCCGGTCCGGACCCGCGGGCCGCCGGTGACGGCGGTGCGGGCCGCGAGCAGGCTGTTCACCAGGCCGGTCGTCGGCAGATAGCAGCCGCGCGGCGCCAGCAACGGCCGGCATCGGGTGAACGAGCTGCGGCCCACGGTGTCCAGGATCACGTCGTAGCGCTCGCCGCTGGTGGTGAAGTCCTCGACGGTGTAGTCGAACACCCGGTTCGCGCCGAGCGACTCGACCAGTTTCGCGTTCCGGGCGCCGCACACGCCGTGCACCACGGCGCCGAGGTGCGTGGCGAGCTGGACGGCGTACGTGCCGATACTGCCGGAGGCGCCGATGACCAGCACCTTCTGCCCGGGTTGGAGTTCGGCCAGATCCCGCAGGAAGTGCCAGGCGGTGGTGAACCCGTCGACGGTGGCCGCGGCCTGTGCGTACGTTACGTTCTCCGGCATCCGGGCGATGGAGGCCCGCTCCGACAGGCACTTGTACTCGGCGTTCGCCCCGGCGCCGAAGCTGGTGAAGCCGAAGACCCGGTCACCGACCCGGAACCGGCTCGCCGTCGGTCCGACCGCCGTGACCTGTCCAGCGAGCTCCAACCCGAGCACCCGGACGCGCCTGCGGGGGCGGCGCAGACCAATGACGACCCGCCCCCACCGGGGCTCGCCACGGCGCATCCCGCACTCGGCCGAGGTCACCGTGGTGGCATGCACCCGAATCAGCACCTGGTCGGCACGAGGCACGGGCGTCGGCAGGTCGACCTGTGTGAGCACCTCGGGCGGGCCGTACGCCTGGAACATCACCGCTCGCATCCCCACACCATGCGGTAGAACCGCTGTGACGACGCTGAGGGCACCGTCGTCCGAGGGTGGACCCCCCCGGGCCGGTCACGGCTGCCAGACCATCGTCTGCTGGTGGAGTCGCCTGCCGCCGTGTCGGGCACCCGGGACCAACGGAGTCGGGCCGTGCCTGGCGAAGCCGACGCGTTCGAAGAACCGCACCGCGCGGGTGTTCTCGGCCACGGTCTGCAGATGGCAGCCGGGTGAGCCGGTCTGGACGAGTCGATCGAACCATCGCCTCATCAGACCGTCGGCGGCACCGGTTCCCCGCGCCCGGGGCGCCACGTTTATGTGCAGGTGAGCCGGCCAACGGGCGTCGTCGAAGCCGCTTGCGGTGGGCTTGCGCCGGACCGCGGCCGACGCCATGTCGACCATGCCACGAGCGAGGAAGGCCGCGGGCCTGGGGCGGAAGACCAACCGATACCTCGCGATCGCCCGCTCCATGCGCTTCCGCTCGCTGGGCAAGGTCGAACTGTCCAGGCACCCCGCCAGGTAGCCGACGACCTGGCCGCCCGTCTCGGCGACGAACAACGAGTCCGGTTCCCGGCTCATGTACGGCTCCAGGTACATGGCCGCCTCCGAATCTTCGTGCCCCCACAGCAGGGACGACGGAGAGCCCTCGCCCGCCCGGCCGAACAGCTCCCGCAGCGCGGCGCGGTCAGTCTCCGCGAAGCTTCGGATCTCGATCATCCCTGCGCCACCCCCTGCCACCCCTGCCAGCTGATCCGACCAGTCTGCCACGCCCGTGACCAGGAACTTCAAGGACGATCTTGCGGGATCTGCCGCTGCTGGGACCACTCGTGACGGGGCATCCCCCAGCGCGGCACCCGGCGGGCGTCCCGGCCCGCCGGGCTGTCGCCTGGCGGGCCGGTGGTCGCGGTCAGCGGGCGACGGCGTACGCGAGTGGCAGCGGAGTCGGCTGGCCGGGCCAGGTGCCGGTGAGTGCGTCGCCGGCCAACCCGCCGTCCCCGGCTCCGGGGCGGCGTACGACGGCGAGTTCCACGGAATCGGTGACGATGGTCGTCGACCCGCCCTCGACCACCCGGCGGATCACCTGGACCGCTGGCACACTGCTGCCCGGGGTGCCGCTGCCGGCCACGGTCATGCTCGGCTCGCGGGTCTCGCGCACCCCGTCGACCTCGAAGAACTCCTCCGCCTGACTGCCACCGGTTACGATCGCCGCGGCCAGTGCGCTGGCGTAGACCGGATCGCCGCAGGCGTCGTAGACCCAGCGGCGGCCCAGCGCGGTGTGCTCGGCGGTGCCGACCAGCCAGTCGTCGCCACCGGACAGGGGTGCGTCGCGGTAGGTGAGCGGCACCTGATACACCACCCCCTCGCCGGGGCTGACCAGCATCGTCTCGATCCCGACCGCCCCGTCCGGATCGTCGAACCGGAAGCTCGCGACGCGGACGACGTCGGCCGGCACCGGCCCCTGGTACCAGGGGCGGCCGGGCAGCCATGCCGCCAGGAGTTCGAGTTTGCCCGGGTGCAGCCGGGCCCGGTGCAGAAGCGCCATGCGCAAGATCGTAGCCGGCGCCGACGCCGTGCCACGTGATCCCGCGCCGCGACCCAGTCGCCCCGCCTGGTTCGCCTCGCCGCGGAAGGTCGGCATCGTTGCGACAGGTTGGCAAAGGTCGGCGTCGCCGCGACGGGGTCGGCGCAGCGATAGGTTGGAGGGGTCTGCTCGTCGGATGGGGGAGAAGGCGATGTCGAGCACCGTTGCGAATCCCTACGGGTCCACCGCGGACCTGCACCGGCTGCTCGCCGAGTTGCGCCAGGACAGTCCGGTGGTGGAGGTGTCGCTGCCGACCGGCGTCACCGCCTGGTTGGTGACCCGTTACGCGGATGCCCAGCGGGCGCTGAGCGACTCGCGGCTGGCCAAGGCCACCTCGGCGGGCGGGTTCACCTACCGGGGAATGATCCCGGACGACGTGGCCCGGGCGGTGGGCCGGCACATGCTGGCGCTGAACCCGCCCGACCACACCCGGCTGCGGCGGCTGGTCTCCGGCGCCTTCACCGCCCGTCGGGTGGCCGCGTTGCGCCCCCGGATCGAGGAGCTGGCCGAGGAGTTGCTGGACCACATCGCCGACGCCGAGCAGGTGGACCTGATCGACCGCTTCGCCTTCCCGCTGCCGATCCAGGTGATCTGCGAGCTGCTCGGAGTGCCGGCCGAGGACCAGGCCGACTTCCGCGGCTGGACCGACGCGATCGTCACCGGACAGATGAACCCGGCCGGGCTGCCGCCCGCGCTGACCGCGATCGTCGGCTACATCCGTGAGCTGCTGGTGGCCAAGCGCGAACAGCCGGCCGACGACCTGCTCTCCGCACTGATCGCGGTGCACGAGCAGGGCGACCGGCTCACCGACGACGAACTCGTCGGCATGGTCTATCTGTTCCTGATCGCCGGGCACGAGACCACCGTCAACCTGATCGGCAACGGGATGCTGGTGCTGCTGGCCGAGCCGGAGCGCTGGGCCCGGGTGGTGGCCGAGCCGGAGCTGCTGCCGGGGACGGTCGAGGAGGTGCTGCGCTACGAGGGCCCGGTGCAGAACGCCTCGTTCCGGACCGCCACGGCACAGGTCGAGCTCGGCGGCCAGACGATCCCGCAGGGCGCCCTGGTGCTGGTGGCCCTGCTGTCGGCGAATCGGGACGCGGACCGGTTCGCCGAGCCGGACCGGCTCGACCTGGACCGCCCGACCACCCCCAACCTCGCCTTCGGGCACGGCATCCACTACTGCCTCGGCGCGCCGCTGGCCCGGCTGGAGGGGCAGATCGCCTTCGGCGCGCTGGCCCGCCGCTTTCCCGACATGCGCCTGGCGGTGCCGCCGCAGGAGATCGGCTGGCGCTCCAGCCTGCTGCTGCGCGGCCTGACGGCCCTCCCGGTCAGGCCGCGCGGCTGAGCAGCCCTTCCGGTCGGGGCCGCGCGGCTGAGCAGCCCTTCCGGTCAGGGCCGCGCGGCTGAGCAGCCCTTCCGGCCAGGCCGCGCGGCTGACCGTTTCTCCGGTCGAGCCGCGCGGCTGACGATCGTGCCCCGGTTGCCGGTCAGCGAACCGTGACGGTGAGGTGGCTCGACATCGTCGCCCCGGTGTTGTCGGTGACGGTGAGCCGCGCCGTGTAGCTGCCCGGCCGGGCGTACGAGTGCGTCGCCGAGGCGCCGTGCACGACCGGGGAGTTGTCACCGAAGTCCCACGCCCGGTCGGTGATCGTCCGTCCGGGCGCCGCGTTCGCCGTACCGGTGAAGGCGACCGGGAGCGGCGCGGAGCCGGCCTGCGGGGTGGCGGTGACCGAGACGCTGCCGCCGGTCTCCCGCTTCACGCCCGCCCCGTTGAAGCGTAGCCAGTCCAGCGAGAGCAGGTCCGGGGTGCCGTTCGACTGTGCCGGGTTGACGAAGACCAGATAGAGCGGGAAGGTCCCGCCCGGGTTGCTCAGGTTGACCGTGGGGGAGACCAGGTTGTCCCAGCCGCCGGTGTTGCCGACCGGCAGCGTGCCGAGCAGTTGCCCGGTCGGCGAGCCGGCCCGGAACTCGATGGTGCCGCCGGGGCCGCCCGAGCTGACCCCGGCGGTGACCGAGCCGATCCCGGTCAGGTTCACCGGGGCGAAGCTGATCCACTCGCCGTGGTCGACGTCGCCGACCCGGTGGCCGGCGCGGGCGGTCGCCCGGTCGAGCACCTGGATGCCGCTGGCCCCGTCGAAGTGCTCGGCCTCCTTGTTCTTGGCCTGCAACTCGTGCCGGACCGAGCCGACCAGCGCCGGCACCCCGCCGGGGCCGCCGCCGTCGGTGTACTGGGCGGTCAGCACCGTGTAGAGGTCCTGGCCCGGCCCGTGCCCGTCCCCGCCGTTCGCCTCGGTGTCGACGGTGCCGGTGCAGCCGACGTAGTTGTCCAGCGGATGGCTGTGGTTGTCGTGCCCGAGCTGGGTCTGGGTGACCACCCGGGCACAGTCGACAGTGCCCTCCTCCGGGTCGGTGACCGTCACCGCGTACGGCACCTGGTCGCCGAAGTCGAAGAATCCGCCGTCCGGCACGCTCAGGTTCACCGCCGGCCGGGTGTTGCCGACCGTGATCTGTGCGGTCGCCACCGAGCTGAGCCCTCGGGCGCTGCTCACCGTCAGCCGGGCGGTGAAGCGGCCCCGCTGCCGGTAGGTGTGGGTCGGGTTCGCCGCCGTCGAGTCGGTGTCACCGTCGCCGTCGAGGTCCCAGGCGTACGCGATCGGGGTGCCGTCCCCGGAGGTGGAGCCGGCGCTGGAGAACCGGACCGTCAGCGGCGCCGGGCCACTGTCCCGATCCGTGGCCAGCCTCGCCACCGGCGGCCGGCCGTTCGCCACGTAGTCGATCCGGTAGATCCCGGCGCCCTCGTTGCTGCCGCCCCGGCCGCTGCCGCTGCCGACCCCGAAGTCGATCACGTAGAGGGAGCCGTCCGGGCCGAACTCGGCCTCGAAGGGCTGGATCCAGCTCATGTCGCCGAAGATCCCGTTGATCGACTGGAGGTCGCCGACCCGGGTCGGGCCGAATCTCGGGTCGGTGAAGGTCTGCGCCGTCCCGTGCACGGAGAGGGTCTTCCACCACTGCCGGGTCAGCTCGTAGACGATCCACTTGCCCTCGTAGTACTCCGGGAACTTCGTCGGCCTCGGGTTCGCCGGATCGTAGTCGTAGACCGGGCCGCTCATCGGGCCGCCACCCCCGGTGCCCAGCTCCGGGAAGCGGGCCGAGGCCGAGTAGGCGTACCAGACCAGTGCGGAGCGGGCCGCCGGCAGGGTGGTCAGTCCGGTGTTGTTGGGGGAGTTGTTGACCAGGGCGCCGCAGGTGAACTTCGGCCCGGCGGTGGAGGTGGCGAAGTTGTAGTCGTTGAACGGCACGTTGTCGCCGGTGCAGTACGGCCAGCCGTAGTTGCCGGCACTGGTGATCCGGTTGAACTCGACCGTCCCCTCCGGACCCCGGTTCGGGTCGGCCGACCGGGCGTCCGGCCCGTAGTCGGCGACCAGCAGCGCGTCGGTCAGCGGGTCGACGGTGATCCGGAACGGGTTGCGCATCCCCATCGCGTAGATCTCCGACCGGGTCCGGGCGGTGCCGGAGGCGAAGAGGTTGCCGGCGGGCACCGCGTACGTCCCGTCGGGGCGGGGCGTGATCCGCAGGATCTTGCCGCGCAGGTCGTTGGTGTTGCCGGCGGTCGCCTGGGCGTCCCAGGCCCGCCGGCCGGGCCGCTCGTCGATCGGGGCGTAGCCGCTGGACTCGAAGGGGTCGGTGTTGTCGCCGATCCCGGCGTAGAGGTTGCCGTGCCGGTCCATCGCCAGCGAACCGCCCATGTGCGAGTTGGCCCGCCCCTCGCCCCGGTAGGTCGGAATGGTCAGCAGCCGCTTCTCGCTGCTCGTCGCGATGGTGTCGCCGGTGACGGTGAACCGCGACAGGTTGAGCTGGTTCGCGGTCCTGTCCGACCAGAGCAGGTAGATCCAGTTGTTGGTGCCGAAGTCGTTGTCCAGGGTCATCCCGAGCAGTCCGTCGGACTGGCTGGTCTGGGCCGGCGTGTAGGCGAAGTCGATCAGCGTCCGGACGCCCAGCGTCTCCTGGTCGATCACCTTCACCGCGCCGGTCCGCTGGATGTAGAAGACCCGCCGGTCCGGCGCCACGGCCAGCTCGAACGGGTCGGCCAGGTCCTCGGTGACCAGCGGCACCCGCTGGAAGTTGCCGGTCCGGGTGGCGCCGCAGTCGCCGGGGACGGCTCCGGCCGCCCACTCGATGCCGCCGCGCAGGTGGGCCAGGAACGCCGGCTCGGCAAAGGCGGAACCGGCGTGCCCGCCGGCGGTGAACCAGGAGCGGCCGCCGTCGTAGTCCTGGCACCAGGAGTACGCGTGGTCGTGCCCCTCGTCCAGCCCGGGGATGCCGTCCCGGACCTTGACCTGGGCGAGCGTGTGCACCCGGCCGGTCGGGTTGGTCCGCCAGTTGTACCACTCCTCGTTGCGCTCCCAGAGCTCCGGCAGGTCCCTTGTGGACGGATGTGCGCCGTCCAGCACCTTGATCCGGCCCGGGTAGGTGCCGCCGGTCGAGGAGAAGTCGGGGTGGACGTCGAAGATGGTGCCGACCAGGCCGGCGTACCAGTCCCAGTCGCGTTCGCTGGCCGAGGCGGCGTGCAGCCCGACCCAGCCACCGCCGGCCCGGACGAAGTTCTGCAACGCGCTGCGCTGCGCCGCGTCGAGCAGGTCGCCGGACTCGGGGGTGGAGTTGGTGTTGTTGAAGACCAGCGCGTCGAAGCGGCCGAGGTTGGCGTCGGTGAAGGCACCGGCGTCGGTGGTCGCCTCGACCTCGAAGTCGTGCGCGGCACCGAGCCGTTCGATCGCGGCGATGCCGGCCGGGATCGAGTCGTGGTAGTAGTTCGTCGTCTTGGAGAAGACCAGGACCCGGAACCGGGGCGCGGCCGAGGCGGGGACGGGGGCCGTACCGAGCAGCAGGGTCACGATCGCGAGCAGGGCGAGGGTGGTCGTGCGGTGGCGTCGCATGGGCGCTCCCGGAGACGCAGGAATCGGGAAATGGAAAGCGCTTACCGCCGCCGACCCGGCCAGCCTACGGGAACCTATTCGAAATAGTCAATCTTCTTTCCTGATCTCGTGCGTTCCCGGTCAGCGTCCCTCGGCCAGGTCCATCGCCCGGTAGATCCGCTGCTCGGAGATCGGGTACGGCGTACCGAGCGCCTGGGCGAAGACGTTCACCCGGAACTCCTCGATCATCCAGCGGATCTGCCGGACCGCGTCGTCCGCGCGGCGGGCCGGGGGCAGGGCGGCGAGCATCTGCTCGTATTCCTGTCGCACCTGGTCGACCCGGGCCTGCTGCTCGCGGTCGCGCTGCGGGTTGCCGGACAGCCGGTCGAGGCGGCGTTCGACGGCGCCGAGATAGCGCGGCAGATCGGCCAGGCGGGCATAACCGGTCTCGGTGACGAAGCCCCGGTGCACCAGGGCGGAGAGCTGGTCGCGGATGTCGGTCAGCGCGGCGACCAGGCTCAGGTCGGAGGTGCGGGTGAGCCGCTGCTCGATGGCGTGTGCGGCGGCCAGCACCCGGCGGACCCGCTCGACGACCTCGACGGTGGTGTCGACCAGCCCGGCCCGGACCCGGTCGCGCAGCGCGGCGAAGCCCTCCGCGTCCCAGGCCGGTCCGCCGGCATCGGCGACGAGCCTGTCCACCGCCGCGTCGGCGACGTCGTCGAGCAGCTCCGGCACGCTGCGGTGCGGGTTGCGGCTCAGCGCCAGCTTCGCCTCGTTGGAGAGCCGGCCGGAGAGGAACTTCTGCGGCGAGCCGAGGGTGAGCCGGAGCAGCCGGCGGGTGCCGGCCCACATCTGGTGACGCTGCTCGGCCTCGGTCTCGAAGACCCGTACGCCGACACTGTCGCCCTCGTCCACCAGCGCCGGATAGGCGGTGACCAGGTAGCCGGCCCGGTCCTGCTCGATCGAGCGCGGCAACGTGCCGATGCTCCACTCCCGCAGGCCGGAGCGTTCGACATCCGGCGCGGCGGCGGCCACCATCCGGCGTACCTGGGTGGTGAGCTGGCGTTGCAGCGCCGGCAGGTCCTTGCCCTCGGCGACGGTCTGCCGCTCCTCGCCGACCACCCGGAAGGTGGGGCGCAGGTGTGCCGGCAGCCGGTCGAGGTCCCAGGCGTCCCGGGGGACCGTCACTCCGGTCATCCGGCGCAGCTCGCGGGTCAACGCGTCGAGCAGCGGCTCCCGACCGGGCGTGATCGCCGCCAGCGCCGCCCGGGCGAAGTCCGGCACCGGGACGAAGTTTCGGCGTACGGCCTTCGGCAGCGACCGGATCAGCGCCACCACCAGCTCCTCGCGCAGCCCCGGCACCTGCCAGTCGAAACTCTCCGCGTCGACCTGGTTGAGCATCGGCAGCGGGATGTCCACCGTCACCCCGTCGGTCGGGGTCCCCGGCTCGAACCGGTACGTCAACGGCAACGCCACCCCGTCGGAGTGCCACTCGTCGGGGTAGTCGGCCGCGTCGACGCCGCCCCGCCCCTCGTTGACCAGCATCTGCCGGTCGAAGGTGAGCAGGTCGGGCCGGTCCCGCCGGGTCTTCTTCCACCAGGAGTCGAAGTGCCGGCCGGAGACCACCTCGGCGGGGATCCGCTGCTCGTAGAAGGCGTAGAGGGTCTCGTCGTCGACCAGGATGTCCCGGCGCCGGGCCCGGTGCTCCAGCTCCTCGACCTCCTCCAGCAACGCCCGGTTGTGGTGGAAGAACCGGTGCGGGGTCTGCCAGTCTCCCTCCACCAGCGCGTGCCGGATGAAAAGCTCCCGGCTCAACGCCGGGTCGATCCGGCCGAAGTTCACCTTCCGCCCGCTGACCAGCGGGATACCGTAGAGGGTGACCTTCTCGTACGCCAGCACCGCGGCCTGCTTCTTTTCCCAGTGCGGCTCGCTGTAGCTGCGTTTCACCAGGTGCTGGGCGAGCGCCTCGACCCACTCCGGCTCGATCCGGGCGGCGACCCGGCCCCAGAGCCGCGAGGTCTCGACCAGCTCGGCGGCCATCACCCAGCGCGGCGGCTTGCGGAACAGCGCCGAGCCGGGAAAGAGGGCGAACTTGGCCCCCCGGGCACCGAGGTACTCGTGCTTCTGCGGGTCCTTGAGGCCGACGTGCGAGAGCAGGCCGGCGAGGAGCGACTGGTGGATCCGGTCGCTGTCGATCCCGGTGTCGGTCTCGTCGGGCCGGCCGCCGCGTGCCTGCTGCTCGCCGGCACCGCCGCGCTCCCGGCCGTCGGCCCGGCCGCCGCGTCCCCGGTCCCCCTCGTTCCCGGGCCCGCCGGTGGTGCGCAGCACCTGGCGGAGCTGGGCGTGGATGTCCTGCCACTCCCGGACCCGCAGGTAGTTGAGGTATTCGGCCTTGCACATCCGGCGGAATCCGCTGGAGGAGAGCTCCCGCTGCCGGTCCTGGAGATATCGCCACAGCTGCAGCAGCGCGGCGAAGTCCGACTCCTTGTCGGTGAACCGGGCGTGCGCCTGGTCGGCCTGGGCCTGCTTGTCGGCGGGGCGCTCCCGGGGATCCTGGATGGAGAGGGCTGCGGCGATCACCGACACCTCGGCCGCGCAGCCGTTCCGTTCGCCCTCCAGCACCATCCGGGCCAGCCGGGGATCGACCGGAAGCTGCGCCAGCCGGCGGCCGAGCGGGGTCAGCCGGTGCCCCGGCTCCGCACCGCCGTCGCCCTCCAGTGCACCCAGCTCGCGTAGCAGGTTGACCCCGTCGGCGATGTTGCGCCGGTCCGGCGGATCGATGAACGGGAACGCGGCGATGTCGCCCAACCCGATCGCGGTCATCTGCAGGATGACCGAGGCGAGGTTGGTGCGCAGGATCTCCGGATCGGTGAACTCCGGCCGGCCGAGGAAGTCCGGCTCGTCGTAGAGCCGGATGCAGATCCCGTCCGAGGTACGCCCGCAGCGCCCCTTGCGCTGGTTCGCCGACGCCTGCGAGACCGGCTCGATCGGCAGCCGCTGCACCTTGAGCCGGTGGCTGTATCGGGAGATCCGGGCGGTGCCGGGATCGACGACGTACTTGATGCCGGGCACCGTCAGCGACGTCTCCGCGACGTTGGTGGCCAGCACGACCCGGCGGCCCCGGTGCGGCTGGAAGACCCGGTGCTGCTCGGCGGCGGAGAGCCGGGCATAGAGCGGCAGGATCTCGGTGTCCCGCAGCAGCGGGCGGTTCTGCACGAGTCTGCCCAACGCGTCGGCGGTGTCCCGGATCTCCCGCTCTCCGCTGAGGAAGACCAGGATGTCCCCGGGCCCCTCGGCGGCCAACTCCTGCACCGCGTCGCCGATCGCCTGGACCTGGTCCCGCACGGTCTCGCCGTCGTCGTCCGGGTCCTCGCTGTCGCCCAGCTCGACCAGCGGCCGGTAGCGGGTCTCCACCGGATAGGTCCGCCCGGAGACCTCCAGCACCGGAGCCGGCTCCCCGTCGAGGGCGAAGTGCCGGGCGAACCTCTCCGTTTCGATGGTCGCCGAGGTGATGACCACCTTGAGATCGGGCCGGCGGGGGAGGAGCTGGTGGAGGTACCCGAGGATGAAGTCGACATTGAGGCTGCGCTCGTGCGCCTCGTCGATGATCAGCGTGTCGTACTGCCGGAGCATCCGGTCGTGCTGCAGCTCGGCAAGGAGGATGCCGTCGGTCATCAGCTTGACCAGCGTCCCGTCGCCGACCTGGTCGGTGAAGCGGACCTTGTAGCCGACCACCCCGCCCAGCTCGGTGCCGAGCTCGTCGGCGATCCGGTCCGCCACCGTACGCGCGGCCAGCCGGCGAGGCTGGGTGTGCCCGATCAGCCCCTGCACGCCCCGGCCCAGCTCCAGACAGATCTTCGGCAGCTGGGTCGTCTTGCCGGAGCCGGTCTCGCCGGCCACGATCACCACCTGGTGGTCGCGGATCGCGGCGAGCAGGTCGTCCCTGCGCTCGCTCACCGGCAACCCGGCCGGATAGGTGATCACCGGCACGGCGGCCCGGCGCCGGGCGAGCCGCTCCTCGGCCGTACCGATCTCGGCGGCGATCTCGGCGGTCGCCGCCTGCCGCCGACCGGCGTCGCGGATCTTGGGTAGGCCCTCCATCCGGCGCCGGATCCGGCGCTGGTCGCGGAACATCAGCTCCGGCAGCCGGGCCCGGAGCGCGGGAAGGTCGGCGGCGGGCACGGCAGGGGCGGGCGGTGGAGTGTGCATGTCGTCGCCAAGGATAGGCAGGCCCGGCCGGCGACCGCCCGTGAGTTACCGACGGCGCGGCCCCGGCTGCCGGTACTCCGGCACCCGGTCACCAACCGTCTCGGCCGTCTCGCCGGGAGGCGCTACCGGTGCTCCGGTGCCGGCTGCCCGGGTTGCAGCCGGGCCGGCGGGGGGCGGTCGGCGCCCCAGCGCGACGGCAGCCGGTACGACCAGCCCGGGCGCCACTCGAACGGCGCGCCGAGCAGGTCGGCGAGGGGGATCCCGCGCAGTAGGTGGTCGAGGGCCCACCGGTTCGCCGAGTGCGCCACGACCAGCACCCGGCAGCCGTCCCAGGCGGCGGCGAGGTCGCGGAGGAAGCCGCGGGTCTGCTCCACCACCTGCCGGTAGCTCTGCCCGCCCGGAAAGGGCTCGTCCAGGTGCCGGAGGCGCAGCGCGGCCAGCTCCGCCACCGGGTGGCCGGTCAGCTCGCCGTAGTCGCACTCGCGCAACCGGGTGTCGCGGTGCACCGGCAGCTTCCGGGCCGGAAAGGCGATCTCGACGGTCTCGACCGCGCGGGCCAGGTCGGAGCAGAAGACGGCGGCCAGCCTGTCGGTGTGACGCCGCTCACCCAACTCCCGGGCGGCAGCCCGACCACGGTCGGAGAGCCGGCCGGGCTGCCAGCCGGTGGCCAGTCCGGCCTCGTTGTCGGTGGTCGTCGCGTGCGTCTCGTAGACGATGTCGACCGCCACGGCCACACCCTGCCTTCCCCGCCTGCTGGTGATCGTGCCGGTGGAAACGGCCGGTCGCCCCCGATATGGCGGAGGGCCGGCCACCATATAGGAGAAATATAGTCGCGGCTCACAGACTCGGGACAGTACCGCGATCCGATGGTGCTGCCAGACGGCCGACCGGCAAACGGTATCGGGCAATGAGGCGCATCCCGCCACCGGCGCGGGTAGCCATCGAGATTCTACTCTTCCGATCCGTTCCTGGAGGCGACATGACCAGCACGACCCCGACGACCAGCACCGACATCGACCGCGGGCAGGTCAAGGAGATCGTCTGCGAAATTCTGGAAATCGATGCCGGCGAGGTCACCGAGACCAGTCTCTTCAAAGAGGACCACGGTGCCGACTCGCTGCTGGCCATCGAAATTCTCGCCGCACTCGAACGGAGTCTGCACGTCACCATCGACCAGGCGGAACTGAGCCGAATGGTGAACCTGGCGGGCGTTTACGCGGTCATCGCCGAGGCGCAGAACGGCTGAGCGCGGCGCGGAGGGCGGAGTCGGTCGGAGACCAGAGGTGAGTGAGGCGCGATGATGAGCGTTCTGCCAGGCGATGCCAGATCGCCCCGCCGGGTGGTCGTCACCGGGCTCGGCGTGGTGACCAGCATCGGCATCGGGGTCGAGAAGTTCCTCGCCGGGCTGCGGGCCGGTCGGAGCGGGGTCAAGCCGATCACCGCGTTCGACACGACCGGGTTCGCGCATGCCAACGGGTGCGAGATCAGCGACTTCGAGCCGGCCCGCTGGCTGCACCGCGTCGACCCGGCGCAGCTCGGCCGGGCGAGCCAGCTCTCGGCCGCCGCCGCCGGGATGGCGGTCGCGGACGCGGGTATGCCGGTCGAGGCGCTGCGGTCCCGCCGCGCGCTGGTGTCGGTCGGCACCACCGACGGCGAGTCCCACGACCTCGACCAGCTCGTCGGGGTGCAGGTGGCCAGCGGAGCCGAACACCTCGACCCGGTCGTGGCCCGGCGGATCCCCGCCGGCCGGCTTTCCGCCAGCATCGTCGCCGAACTCGGGCTGACCGACGTCGAGACGGTGACGATCCCGACCGCCTGCGCGGCCGGCAACTATGCGGTCGGCTACGGCTTCGACGCCATCCGCTCCGGCGACGTCGAGGTCGCCCTCTGCGGTGGCGCCGACGCGCTCTGCCGGAAGACCTTCACCGGCTTCTACCGGCTCGGCACCATCGCCCCGGAGGCGTGCCAGCCGTTCGACCGCAACCGCAAGGGCATCCTGACCGGCGAGGGCGCCGGAATCCTGCTGATGGAGAGCCTCGACTCGGCCCGGGCCCGGGGCGCGCGGATCTACGCGGAGGTGCTCGGATACGGGCTCAACTGCGACGCGTACCACCCGGTGGCGCCGGACCAGAACAGCATCGCCCGCTGCATCGAGCTGGCCCACCGCAACGCCGGGGTGAAGCCGGGCGACATCGACTTCATCTCGGCGCACGGCACCGGCACCAAGGCCAACGACGTGACCGAGGCCGGAGCGATCCGGCAGGTCTTCGGGCAGCGGCCGCCGCGTACCGTCTCGATCAAGGGGATGATCGGCCACACCATGGGGGCGGCCAGCGCCCTGGCCTCGGCGGCCTGCGCCCTCGCCATCACACACGGGTTCATCCCGCCGACCGTCAACCACGTCGAAACCGACCCCGAATGCGGGCTCGACTGCGTACCGAACGTGGCGCAGGAGGCCGTGCTGCGAGTGGTGCAGAACAACGCGCTCGCCTTCGGCGGCAACAACGCCGTGCTGATCCTCGGCCGCTACGACGAGGTGGCACCGTGACCGCGCTGGTGGTGGGGATGGGCGCGGTGGCCAGCATCGGCGCCACCACCGTCGAGTTCTTCGACTCGCTCTGCGCCGGCTACAGCGGGCTGGCCGAGCTGCGCGGCTTCGACCGCAGCCGCTACCGGGCGCAGCACGCGTATGAGATCGACGACCGGCCGGCGCCGGGCCGGGACACCACCCTGCGGGCCAGCCGGTGGCTGGAGCAGGCGGTCGGCGCCGCGCTGCGGGACGCCGGCATGGACGACGATCTCGGACACATCCCGGTGCTGGTCGGCACCACCCTGCGCGAGCTGCGCTCGGTCGAGCTGAGCTGGCGCGACGGGGTGCCGTTCGACGTACGCGACCTGCACTTCGGCACCGCGCTGCGGACGCGGTTCGGGGCGACGAACACACACACCGTGGCCAACGCCTGCTCCGCCTCCCTCTACACCCTCGGGCTCGGCATGGACCTGCTCGACGTCGGCGCCGCCGACACCGTGGTGGTGGCCGGGGTGGACACCATCACCGAGAGCACCTACGGGTTGCTCGATCGCTGCTACCCGGAGGCGCCGGAGCGGGTGCGCCCCTTCGACCGGGACCGCCGGGGGATGCTCCAGGGCGAGGGCGCGGTCGCCGTCGTGTTGCGCCGCGAGGCGGACGGGCCGGGCGAGGGACACCGGCACGCCCGGGTCCGGGGCGTGGCGATGAACTGCGACGCCTACCACCCGTCCGCGCCGGACGCGAAGAGCATCGCGCTCGTCACCCGGGAGGCGCACCGTCGGGCCGGGGTGGAGCCGGCCGACGTCGACCTGCTGATGCTGCACGGCACCGGGACGGCGCTCAACGACGAGGCGGAGGCGCAGGCCGTCCGGGAGGTCTTCTCCGGGGTCGCGCCGACGCCGTACATGACCGCGATCAAGTCGATGACCGGGCACACCGCCGGTGCCTCCGGGTTGCACAGCCTGGTCGTGGCGGTCGAGGCGCTGCGCTGCGGGGTGGTGCCGCCGATCCTCGGCCTGGACAACCCGATCGACGAGGTCGAGGGCTTCCGACTGGTACGCGGACACGCCGAGCTGGCCGCCATGCGGGTGGCTCAGGTGGACTCCTTCGGCTTCGGCGGCCTCAACGCCGTCGCGATCGTGGAGAAGGTGACCTCATGACCGTCGACGTGGTGGTCAGCGGGGTGGGCGTGGCGGTCTCCGGGATCGCCGGCCCCGACGACCTGCTCCGGCGTACCCCGGTCGCCGGTGACGGGGACGATCCGGCCCGCCGGCTCACCGGCAAGGGGCTGCGGTACAAGGACCGGGCCACCCGGCTCGCCCTCTGCGCCGGCCGGGACGCGCTGGCCGACGCCGGCCTGCTCGCCGACCCGGGCCTGACCGTGCCGAGCGAGAGCGTCGGCGTGGTGGTCAGTTCCAACTACGGCAACGTCGACACGATCTGCGACACGGTGTCGACGATCGCCAGGGAGACGTACGCCGGGCTCAGCCCGATGGCGCTGCCGGCGACCGCCAGCAACGTGATCGCCTCCTGGCTGGCGATCTGGTTCCGACTGCGCGGCGCGAACCTGACCCTCTGCAACGGGTCGACCTCCGGGCTGGACGCGGTCGACTGGGGCCGGCTGCTGGTGCGTGCCGGCCGGGTGCGGCGGGTGCTGGTGGTCGGGGTGGAACCGGCCAACGCGCCGGTCCGGCACCTGGTCACCGGCGGCCGCGAGAGCACTCCCGGCAGCCACGCCGACGGTGGTAGCCACATCGACGGTGGTAGCCACATCGACGGTGGTAGCCGCGCCGACGGTGGTAGCCACATCGACAGCGAGAGCGACCTGCGGCTCTTCGACGGTGCGGCGGCGCTGGTGCTGGAGTCGGCGGCGGCGGCCCGGGACCGGGGCGTCGAGGCGCTCGCCACCCTCGGCCCGTACGCCCGCAGGGCGGACCGGCCGGCGGCGGTGGCGGCGGTCCGGCGGAGCGACCCGCGCCCGGTGGACGTCTGGTTCGGCTCGGGTCCCGGTGAGCCGACCGGGACGGCCGTGCAGACCAGTTACGACCTGACGACCTACCACGGGCACTGCTCCGGCGCGCTGGGCGTGCTTCAGTGTGTCGCCGGCACCGCCTGGCTCACCGGGCACGATCGGGGCGCCGTGCTGGCCGGCGCCGACGCCGAGGTCAACGGCGACGGTACCAACGGCGGCGGCTCGGACGCGGCGGCGGCGCTGCTGCTCACCGCCGGGAGCCGACGATGAGCATGTTCGCACCGCCGCGCGCGGGCGCACGGGTGGGCCCGGCAGTGGCGTCGGCGACACCCGTCCGGCCCGGCGTACCGGTCCGGTGCCGCCGGCCAGGTACGGGAACCCGGCCGGTGCGCACCCTGCTGCTGCACGGCCTCGGCAGCAGCCGGGCCATCTGGGACCGCTTCGAGTCCCGGGCGCCGGCGTGGCTTGAGCTGTGGGACGCCGAGCTGCCCTGGGCGAGCACCGGTGACAGTGGCTGGAGTCACCACGCGGACACCACCGGCCCGGCGGCGCGGGCCCTGGCCGCCGTGCCGGGCGGTGCCGACCTGGTCGTCGCGCACTCGTTCGCCGCCAGCATGCTGCTGGAGTTGCTGGGCCGGGCCGGGGCGGCGACCGGCCCGGAGAGCGTCCGGCCGGCGATGGCACCGGCCGCGCCCACGGTGCCGCTGCCCCGGGCGGTGGTGCTGGTCTCCCCGTTCTACCGGCCCGGCACCGGCGACTTCGACTGGGCCGCGATCGACTACTACCTCAACGACTTCCACCGGATCCTCGAAGAGGGGATCCGGGTCAGCGCCCCGGCCGGGCTGCCTGCCGAGATCCGCGCGGCAATGGGGTGCCGGGTCCGGGAGCGGATCGGCCCGTACGGCTGGATGCGCTTCTTCGACGCATACCTGCGTACCCCGTTCCTGCCCGTCGCCGACCTGGCGCTGCCGCTGCTGGTGGTCGCCGGCGACGGTGACTTCGCCGCCCGGCCCGGTGACGGGCGGGCGCTCGCCGAGGCGGCACCGGACGGCCGGTACGCCCTGCTCGCCGACTGCGGTCACTTCGCGATGGTCGAGCACCCCGACCGGTTCGCCGCCCTGGTGGCGGACTTCGCCCGCCCGCTGTCGGCCGCCGACACGGCGCCGGAACAGATCCTCGACACACACCTGGAGCGCACGTGAACTCGACGACCCTGGCACCCCGTCCCGCCACCGTCCCGACCGGCGACGGGGTGACCCGGGTGCGGCTTCGGCCCCGGTACGAGGGGTCCAACATCTGCACCTGGATCGGCTTCAAGCACGTCAACTACCTGGTGGAGGAGGCAGTCCTCGACCACCTGCGGCAGCGTGGCTTCGCCCCCGGCGGGCTCTACGAGCGACACGGCCTCTGCGTCGACGTCGTCGACATCGACAGCCGGATCACCCACGCCTTCCACATCGACGACGAGGCCACCGCCGAGGTCCGGCCGCTGCCCGGCGACGCGCTCGCCTTCGCGGTCGAGATCGCGGTCGACGGCGCACCCCCGGTCAAGGCGGTCTCCGCCAAGGTCCGGGTGGAGCTGCGCCTCGACCCGCACGGCCACCCGGCGCAGCCGGTGCCGGACGAGCTGGCCCCGTACGCGGTGGCGCGGCTGGGACAGGCACCGGTCAAGGTGACCCGGCCGGCCGCCGCCGGTGCCGCGCCCGGGGGCGACGTGCTGGCCGCGCTCACCGCCGGCCGCAACGCGTACGCCTGGAAGTGGCGGATCCCGTACTTCTACTGCCACTTCACGGAGCGGATGCAGATGTCCGGCTACCTGCGCCAGATGGAGGAGGTCGTGGACCTCTTCCTGGCCGACCGGGGCGTCTCGATCAAGACGCTCCTGGACGAGCAGGACTGGATCCCGGTGGTGCCGCACTCCCGGATCACCCTGCTGGACGAGGCGCGGATGGAGGAGGAGCTCTACACCGTCTTCACCGTCGAGCACGTCTTCAAGCGGCTCACCTACACCGCGCGGATGGACTGCTACGTGCTGCGCGACGGCATCCTGGTGCCGACCGCGACCGGAAAGATCACCCACGGGTACGCGGTGATCGGCAACCGCCGCGACTGGAGCCTGGTGGACTTCGACGACCGCCTCGCCGGTGCGCTGGAGGGGGCGCCGGTCGCCCCGAAGACACCCCGATGACCGGCGTCGCCATCACCGGCCTCGGTGTCGTCACCTGTCACGGCAGCGGTACGCGCGCGCTGTGGGACGCGATGATGGCGGCACCGGTCACCGACCCGGCCGCCGTGCCGGACCCGTACGCCAACATGGACACCCCGGCGGTGCAGGTGGTCTCCGACGCCGACCTGCCGGCCGAGTCGCGGGCGCTGGCCCGGACGAGCCGGCTGGCGCTGGCGGCGGTGGACGAGGCGGTCACCGACGCCGGACTGCCGCCGGGCGGCCTGGCCGGGGCCCGGACCGGGCTGGCCCTCGGCACCTGCATGGGCGACTCCGGCCTGCACGAGCAGTGGCGGGCCGACGGCGGCAAGCCGGCCGCCCGGTTCACCTCGGCGCTCGGCGTGACCTCCGAGGTGGCCGACCGGCTCGGGCCGCTGAGCGTCACGACGACGATCAGCAACGCCTGCGCGGCCGGTGGCTTCGCCCTCGGCGCCGCCGCCGACCTGGTCCGCTCCGGCGAGGCGGACGTGGTGCTCGCGGTCGGCGCGGACGCGTACAGCCGGGTGATGCTGGCCTGCTTCAACCGGATGGGCGCGGTCGACCCGCTCCGGTGCCGCCCCTTCGACCTGCACCGCCGGGGTACGTCGTTCGGCGAGGCCGCCGGCGCCCTGGTCGTGGAGTCGGAGGCGCACGCCCGGGCCCGGGGCGCGACGGTACACGCGCTGGTCGAGGGCTCCGGCTGGACCTGCGACGCCTACCACCTGACCGCGCCGGAGCCGCAGGGAACCCAGATCGTCCGGGCGATGCGTGCCGCGCTGGACGGCAGCGGCGCCGGGCCGGTCGGCTGTGTCCTGCCGCACGGCACCGGCACCCAGCTCAACGACGTGGTGGAGAGCCGCGCCCTCCACGAGGTACTCGGTGCCGGTGTGCCGCTCTACAGCCTCAAGGCGCTGATCGGGCACACCGGCGGCGCGGCGGCGGCGGTCGCGGCGGTGGCCGCGGCACTGATCCTGCGGCACCGCGCCGTCCCGCCGAACGTGCCGATCGCCGAGCAGGACCCGGAGTGCCGGGTCTGGCTGCCGCAGGGCCTGCCCACCCCGCTCGAATCCGACCGGGTCATGGTCAACGGCTACGCCTTCGGCGGCAACAACGTCTCGCTGGTGCTCGCGGGGGCCGGCGGATGAACGACGTCGTGGTCACCGGGATCGGGGTTTGCGCGCCACCGGAACGGCCGGCCGCCGGGGGTGCCTGGTTCGACGTCCGCAGCCAGCTCGGCCGGCGCGGCTACAAGTACCTGCCGGCGGCGTGCCAGTACCTGCTGGTGGCCGGCAGGCAGGCGCTCGACGACGCGACCGGCTGCCTCGGCGACCCGGCCGGCCGCCCCGGCGACCCGGCCGGCCGCCCCGGCGACCAGACCGGCCGCCCCGACGGCGCCGCCGGGCAGGGCCGGGGCGTGGTTGTCGGCACCAACAACGGGGTGGCGGCGCTGCACGACGAGCAGGACCGCACCGTCATCGCCGAGCACGCCGGCGAGCTGAGCCCGGTCACCGCACCCTTCGGCGCGGTCAACGTGCTGACCAGCCGGCTCTCCATGGAGCACGGCTTCACCGGGATCAGCCTGACCCTGACCTCGCCGCTGGTCGCCGGCCTGGAGGCCGTACAGGTCGGGGCGCGGGCCTTCGCGGCCGGCCGCTCCGCCCTGCTGCTCGCCGGGGCGATGGAGCAGGCGGTGCCGGCACCGGAGGCGGCGGCACCGGAGGAGGGCGCGGTGGTGCTGGTGCTGGAACCGCCGGCGCGGGCGCGGGCGCGCGGCGCCACCGGCTACGGCCGGTGCGCCGTCCGGACCCTGCTGCTGCCACCGGCATTGGACACCGGAGCGGCCCGGGGCCGGGCGGTGGCCGCCATCCGTGCGGCAGCGGGCGAACTCGGCGCCGCGCAGGTGCCGGTGTACGCGCTGCTCGACGACTCGCCGGTCAGCGAGCTGGTGGCCGGGGCGGTCCCGGCCGCTGTCGGACCGGTCCGGGACGCCGGCCCGCCGGCCGCCGGCAGCCTCGCCCCGATGCTCCGGCTGGCCGAGCGGCTGCGCGCCGGTGACGGGAACAGCCTGCTGGTCACCGCGGCCGGCACCGGAAACGTGGCGATGGTCCGGATCTGGCGGACGGCCGGATCGACGAGAAGGAGCGCGGAATGCTGATTCCCCTGGAAGGCACCTGGAGTCTGCTGCTGGGCGCGTCCAGCGGCATGGGGCGGGCGACCGCGCTGGCACTGGCCCGGGAGGGCGGCAACGTGCTCGGCGTACACCTGGACATGGGCGAGCGGGCCGCGGAGGCCAGGGCACTGGAGGCGGAGCTGCGCGGGTACGGCGTACAGGCGCACTTCTTCAACGTCAACGCCGCCAGCCGGTCGGCGCGGGCCGGCCTGCTGCCGACGATCGCCGAGCTGACCGGGGGGCGGGGGCTGCACGTCGTCCTGCACTCGCTGGCGTTCGGGTCGCTGCTGCCGTACCTGCCCCGGGCGGGCTGGGACCGCACCCTCGGCCAGCGGCACCTGGAGATGACCGTCGACGTGATGGCGCACAGCCTCGTCTACTGGGTGCAGGAGCTGATGGCGGCGAAGCTGCTCCCGCGGGGCGCCAAGGTGTACGCGATGACCAGCTCCGGCGCCGGCTCGGTGATGCCGAGCTACGGCGCGGTCTCGGCGGCCAAGTGCGCGCTGGAGTCCCACGTCCGGCAGCTCGCCTGCGAGCTGGCCCGGTACGGGGTCGCGGTGAACGCGCTCTGCGCCGGGGTGACCGTGACGCCGGCCCTGGAGCGGATACCGGAGCACGCCGAGTTCGTCGCCCAGGCCAGCGCCACCAACCCGCACGGCCGGCTGACCCGGCCCGAGGACGTGGCCGAGGCGATCCTGCTGCTCTCCCGTACCGACTCGTCCTGGATCACCGGCAACACGATCGGGGTCGACGGGGCCGAGAACATCGCCGGGATCCCGGCCTGGAATCCGCGCCGCGCCGAGGCCACCGCGCCGGAAGAGCCCGAGCCGGACGCCGCGCCGGAGCCGGCCGCCGTGGCTGCCCGGGTCTGAGGGGGAGGAGAAGCAGATGACCGTCACCACTGTCGCAGCGGACGAACTGGTGCTCTCCGGCTGGTCGACCGCGTCCGCGTTCGGGCTCGGCGCCGACCGGTTCACCGCCGGCCTGCGGGCCGGCACCGGCGCGGTCACCCTGCTGGACCGGGCGGCCTGGCCCGGACCGTACGACCGGGCCGGACTGATCCCCGGCTTCGACGTCGCCGGGGTGCTCGGCAAGAAGGGCACCCGGTCGATGGACCGGGCCACCGGGATCGCCATCGCCACAGTCGGGATGCTGCTGGACGCGTACGGGCGGGAGCGGCTCGGCGAGCCGGAGCGGCTCGGCCTGGTGCTCGGCACCGGCTCCGGCAGCGTGCAGAGCATCATGGACTTCACCCGGGAGTCGCTGACCGGGGCGAAGCCGTTCCACGTCGACCCGGCCCGCTTCCCGAACACGGTGATGAACCGGGCCGCCGGGCAGAGCGCGATCTGGTATGGGTTGAAGGGACCGAACACCACCATCGCGGGCGGTGCGCTGACCGGCCTGCTGGCGCTGAACTACGCCGCACGGCTGCACCGCTGTGGCCACGGCGAGCCGATCCTCTGCGGCGCCGTCGAGGAGTACTCGGTGCAGCGCGGCTGGCTGGAGTGGCACGCCCGGTCCGGTCCCGGCGCCGAACCGGTCGTCGAGCTGGCGGGACCGCTCGGCGAGGGCTGCGCGATCTTCCTGCTCGAGTCGCGGGCGAACGCGCTCCGGCAGCAGCGCCGGCCGCTGGCGGCGGTCCGGGGCTCCCGGTTCGCCGCCTTCACCGACCTGGCGGCGATACGCACCGCACTGGCCCGCTGCGTCGACGAGGTGCTCGCCGCCGCCGGCCTGCGCGCGGCCGACGTGACCGTGCTGGCCGCCTCCGACAGCGGTGGTGAACTCGGCGCGCAGGAGGAGGCCGCCCTGGTCGACGTGCTCGGCCCGGTCCGGCCGGCCCGGGTGCGCTGCCGGGCCCTGCTCGGCGACACCAGCGCGGCGTCGTCGGCGTTCCAGCTCGCCGCCGCCCTCGCCGAACTCGCCGGGCCCGCCACCGTCCGTCCCGACGGCGTCGCGCTGGTGACCGGGGTGGACCGGGACGGCCAGGTCGGCTGCACCCTGCTCGGTTCGGCGGGCTGAGCCGTGTCGGCCTCCACACTGGACCTGATCAACGGGCTACCGGACGGCGTCTGGCGGCCGTGCCCGCGCTGTGCGGCGTTGCTGCACCGGGACCGGCTGGCCCGGGCCCTGCACACCTGCCCGGAGTGCGGCCACCACCTGCCGCTCCCCGCCGACGAGCGGATCGCCCTGCTGGTCGACCCGGACAGCTTCGTCGAACACGACGCCGACCTCGCCGCCGCCGATCCGCTGGAGTTCACCGACCGGATGCCGTACCCGCAACGGCTGGCCCGGGCGCGGGCCAGGACCGGCCGGGCCGACGGCGCGGTGCTGGGGCTGGCGACGATCGGCGGGCACCGGGTCGTCCTGGTCGTACTCGACTTCGCGTTCCTCGGCGGCAGCATGGGCTCGGTGGTCGGCGAGAAGGTCGCCCGGGCCGCCGAGACCGCCCTCGACCACGGGGTGCCGCTGGTCGCGGTCAGCGCCTCCGGCGGCGCCCGGATGCAGGAGGGGGTGCTCTCCCTGCTGCAGATGGCGAAGACCGCCGCCGCGATCCGGCTGCTCCGGGACGCCGGGGTGCCGTATCTCAGCGTCCTCACCGACCCGGTCTACGGCGGGGTGGCGGCCTCCTTCGCCAGCCTCGGTGACGTGATCGTCGCCGAGGAGGGCACCCGGGCCGGCTTCGCCGGCCCCAGAGTGATCGAGCAGACGATCCGGCAGCCGCTGCCGGCGGGCTTCCAGACCGCCCGCTTCCTGCACGAGCACGGCCACGTCGACCTGGTGGTACGCCGGGCGGAACTGCGCGGGGTGCTGAGCCGGCTCGTCGGGTTCTGCGTCGCGGCCGGTGCCGGCGGCGCGCCGGGGCAGCCGGTCGGGGATCCGGTCGGTCACCCGCCCGGCGGTGCCGGGCTGCGGTCGCGCGGCTCCAGGCACGACGTGCGGCCGCCACGGCCGCCACGGCCGGCGGGGACAGCGGGATCGGTGGACGCCTGGACGGCGGTGGGCCGGGCCCGGGCCGCCGACCGGCCGACGGTGCGGCAGCACGTCGAACGGATCTTCGGCGACTTCGTCGAGCTGCACGGCGACCGCTGGGAGCGGGACGACTCCGCGATCGTCGGCGGACTGGCCCGGCTGGACGGGGCACCGGTGGTGGTGGTCGGGCACGCCAAGGGGCGGGACACCCGGGAGAACGTCGCCAACAACTTCGGCATGCCGCACCCGGCCGGCTACCGCAAGGTGATGCGGCTCTTCGAGCTGGCGCAGCGCTGGGGCGTACCGGTGGTGACCCTGGTGGACACCCCCGGGGCGTACCCGGGGCTGGCGGCGGAGGAGGGCAACCAGAGCGGGGCGATCGCCGAGACCCTCGCCCTGGCGGCGGGGCTGCGGACCCCGGTGGTCGCGGTGATCACCGGCGAGGGCGGCAGCGGTGGCGCGCTCGCGCTGGCGGTGGCGGACCGGCTGCTGATCCAGGAGAACGGCATCTTCTCGGTGATCAGTCCGGAGGGTTGTGCCGCGATCCTCTTCGGCGACGCCGGACAGGCCCCGGTGGCGGCCCGCGTGCTACGGCTGCGTGCCGAGGACCTCGGCCGGCTCGGTGTGGTCGACGAGATCCTGTCGGAGCCGCCGGGTGACCCGGAGCGGGCCGCCGGGCTCGTCGCCGAGGCCGTGGCCCGGTCGTTGCGCCAGCTCGCCGGGGTCCCGGTCGAGGAACTGCTCGCCGCCCGCTACCGCCGGCTGCGCGGCTACGGCGTGCTGGCGCCGGGCGCCGCCGCCGGGCGGCCGGCGGCGGAACCGTGGAAGGAAGGCGCGCATGTCTGAGCACGTCCCCGAGCCGGCCGTCCTCCGGGCGCCCAACGGCACCCTGCCGCCGGCCGTCGACCGGGCCGAGACACCGCCGGTGGTCACCGACGCCGCGCTGCGCACGGCGGTACGGGCCGCGGCCGAGGTGGCGGAGCTGGTCCGCGACCCGGCGATCCGGCGGGTCCGGCTGACCGTGGCCGACGTCCTGATCGAGGTCGAGCGGGCCGACCCGGGCCCGGCTCCGCAGACCGGTGCCGCTGTTCCCGGTGCGGCTGTTCCCGGTGCCGCTGTTCCCGGTGCGGCTGTTCCCGGTGCGGCTGTTCCCGGTACCACCGTTCCCGGTACCACCGTTCCCGGTGCCGCTGTTCCCGGTACCACCGTTCCTACTGACCGGGTGGGTGTTGTTGCCGGCGTGACCGCTCCGCCGGGCGGCACCGTGGCGGTGACCGCGCCGTTGATGGGGGTCTTCTACCGCTGCCCCGGCCCGGACCAGCCGCCCTTCGCCGAGGTCGGTCAGCGGGTCGAGGCCGGTGACCAGGTCGCGATCGTGGAGGCGATGAAGATGATGAACCCGGTCGTCACCGACCGGGGCGGGATCGTCCGGGCCGTGCACGCCACCGACGGCGACGTCGTCGAGTACGACCAGCCGCTGCTCAGCATCGAGCCGGGCTGAGGTGCCGGAGATGGTCAACCGGGTACTCATCTGCAACCGGGGCGAGATCGCCGTCCGGATCCTCCGCGCCTGCCACGACCTCGGCCTGGAGAGCGTGCTGGTGCACTCCTCCGCCGACCGGGAGAGTCTGGCGGTGCAGCTCGCCGACCAGGCGGTCCAGATCGGGCCCGGACCGGTCGCCCGCAGCTACACCAACATCCCGGCCATCCTCTACGCCGCCGCCAAGTCCGGCGCCGACGCGGTGCATCCGGGCTGCGGCTTCCTCTCCGAGGACCCGGTCTTCGCCGCCTCCTGCCGGGGCGTCGGGCTCACCTTCGTCGGCCCGGCCGCCGAACACATCGCGCTGATGGGCGACAAGGTGGCGGCCCGGTCGGCGATGCGCGCCGCCGGGGTGCCGGTGTTGCCCGGCTCGGACGGCACCGTCGACTCCCTCGGCGAGGCGGTGGCGGCGGCCGGCGAGATCGGCTTCCCGCTGATCGTCAAGTCGGTGGCCGGCGGTGGCGGCCGGGGCATCGCCGTGGTGCACCGGGCCGCGGACCTGCCGCTGGCGTACGAGACGACCCGCGCCGCCGCCCGGACCATCTTCGGTGACGACCGGGTCTACCTTGAGCGCTACCTGCCCTCGGCCCGGCACATCGAGGTGCAGGTGCTGGCCGACGGGCACGGCACGGTGCTGCACCTCGGCGAGCGGGACTGCTCGGTCCAGCGCCGGCACCAGAAGCTCGTCGAGGAGTCGCCCTCTCCGGCGCTGCACCCGGAGCTGCGGGAGCGGCTCTGCGCGGCGGCGGTGGCCGGGGCCCGGGACATCGGCTACGTCAGCGCCGGCACCTTCGAGTTCCTGGTCGCGCCGGACGGTGCGGCGTACTTCATGGAGATGAACACCCGGCTCCAGGTCGAGCACCCGATCACCGAGGTACGCACCGGGCTCGACATCGTCGCCTGGATGATCCGGATCGCCGCCGGGGAACCGCTCGACCTGACCCAGGCCGACGTCCGGTTCGACGGGCACGCGGTCGAGGCGCGGATCAACGCCGAGGACGTCGACCGGGACTGGGCCGGCTCGACCGGCCGGGTGCACGGGCTGCGGATGCCGGCCGGTCCCGGCGTACGGGTGGACAGCCACCTCTACGACGGCTACGTCGTACCGCCGTTCTACGACTCGCTGCTGGCCAAGGTCGTCACGCACGGCGCGACCCGGGAGGAGGCGCTGCGCCGGCTGGACCGGGCGCTCGCCGAGTACCGGTCGGCGGGGGTGACCACGAACGTCGGCTTCCACCGCCGGCTGCTGCGCCACCCCGGTTTCCGCGCCGGTGACTACCAGCTCGGCGTCGTCGAGTCCGTACTCGCCGAGCCGGTCGCCGGCGGTGCCGGCGCCGGCACAGACCACGAGATGCACACCGAGAGGACGGAAAGCCATGTCTGACCAGATCACCACGACGCTCGACAGGGAAGACCTGCGGCAGCTCATCGCCGACACCATCGACGTCGACCTGGCCGAGGTCACCGACGACGCGCACTTCGTCAACGACCTGGAGGTGGACTCCCTGATGGCGCTGGAGATCACCGTCCGGCTGGAAAAGCGGTACGGCGTGAAGATGGAGGAGAGCGAGCTGGTCGCGGTCAGCACGCTGGACAGCACCTACGAACTCCTCGACGGCAAGCTGCGGGCCGGGTCGTGACGCTGCGCTGCGCACCCATGGCCGACCAGGTCGAGCTGGTCGAGGCCGGCCCGAACTCGGCGGTCGCGACCGCCACGGTGGATCCCGGCGATCCCGTCTTCGCCGGCCACTTCCCGGGCTTCGCGCTGCTGCCCGGGGTCTACCTGGTCGAACTGGTCGGCCAGACCGTCCGGGCCGCGCTGCGCGGCGCCGGCTACCGGCCGGAGCTGGCCGCGCTGGACCGGTGCCGCTTCCTCAGCCCGGTCGCCCCCGGCGACCCACTCCGGATCGAGGTGGCGATGCAGTGGTCCGGCCCGGAGCTGCGCTGCACCGCGACCGTGCACGGCGAGCGGGGGCGCACCGCCGAGCTGCGGTTGCGCTACCGCCCGGAGGAGAAGTGATGTCTGCGGTACCGCTCGGGGGAAGAATGACGTTCGGGGTGGCCGAGATCAGGCGGGTGGTGCCGCACCGGTACCCGATCCTGCTGCTCGACCGGGTGGTCGAGCTGGTGCCGGGGGAGCGGCTGACCGCGGTGAAGGCGGTGAGCTGCACCGAGGCGTGCTACCAGGGGCTCGGTGACGGGGCCGGTGACCACGACTACGCGTACCCGGCGACGCTGATCGTCGAATCCTGGGCGCAGGCGGGGGTCCTCCTCGCCACCTGGGAGAAGCCCAATCCCGACGTCCTGGTCGGGATGGTCGGCCTGGCCGGGGCGATCAACAACGTCAGCTTCGGCGTTGCGGCCTATCCCGGTGACCTCCTGGAGCACCGGGTCCGGCTGGTCAAGGTCGTCGGCGACACGGTGATCCTCGAGGGCGAGACCGTGGTCGGCGACCGGACGGTGATGCGGGTCGGGCAGTTCGTCGAAACCCAGCGCCCGGTGACTGCGCTGCGTCCGGCGGAACTGGCCCCGGTTGCGGGATGAGGAGTGAAATGACCGAGAACGGACGACGCGTCGCGCTGGTCAGCGGCGGGTCCCGGGGCATCGGCCGGGCCGTGGTGGCCCGGCTCGCCGCCGACGGCTACGACGTGGCCTTCTGCTACCAGGCCAACGCCGAGGCGGCGGAGCTCTCCGCCAAGGCCGCCCGGGCCGCCGGTGCCCGGGTGCTCTCCCGGCAGGTCGACGTGGTGGAGCTGGCCCAGGTGCGCGACTTCGTCGCCGCCACCGAGGCCGAGCTGGGCCCGATCGAGGCGGTGGTCACGGTCGCCGGGGTGACCCGGGACCGGCCACTGGTGCTGATGAGCGAGGAGGAGTGGCACGGCGTGCTGCGGACCAACCTGGACGGCACGTACACGGTGTGCCGCTCCGCCGTCTTCGCCATGATGAAGCGCCGGCGCGGTGCGGTCGTGACCCTCTCCTCGGTCGCCGGGGTGGCCGGGAACGCCGGCCAGACCAACTACTCCGCCTCCAAGGCCGGGATCATCGGCTTCACCAAGGCGCTGGCCAAGGAGATGGGCCGGTACGGCATCCGGGCCAACGTGGTGGCGCCGGGCTTCGTCGAGACCGACATGACCTCCGGGCTGTCGGACCCGGTCACCCGCCAGATGCTGGACCGGATCCCGCTGGGCCGGTTCGGCCGGCCGGAGGAGACCGCCGAACTGGTCGGCTTCCTCGCCTCTGACCGGGCCTCCTACGTCACCGGCCAGGTCTTCCACGTCGACGGCGGGATCGCGCTCTAGCCAGCCGCGCCCCAAACACCCGAGGAGTCCGCCATGGCGGTGCGCCGCACCCCACGGTTCTACTTCAGCCTGCGCAGCCCGTACTCCTGGCTCGCCCACCGGGACCTGCACGAGCGGTACCCGGGGCTGGCGGCCCAGCTGGAGTGGGTGCCGTTCTGGGAGCCGGACGAGCTGAGCGGCAAGCTGCTCGCCGAGGCCGGTGGCGAGTTCGTCTACACCCCGATGTCCCGGGCCAAGCACCTCTACGTCCTCGCCGACGTGCGCCGGCTCGGCGCGCAGCGCGGGCTCTCCGTCACCTGGCCGGTCGACCGGGATCCGGTCTGGGAGATTCCGCACCTGGGCTACCTGGTGGCGCGGCGGCACGGCGCCGGGCCGGCGTACGTGGAGCGGGCGTACCGGGCCCGGTGGCAGGAGGGGCGGGACATCTGCGACCGGGCCACGGTCGCCGGGATCGCCGCCGAGCTCGGGCTCGACCCGGCCGAGGTCTCCGGGGCGGCCGACGATCCCGAGGTACGCCGCCAGGGCGTCGCCGCGCTGCTCGACATCCACCGGGACGGCGTCTTCGGGGTGCCCTTCTTCGTGCACGGCTTCGAACGTTTCTGGGGAGTCGACCGGCTGGCCGCATTCGCCGCCTCGGTGGCAGACCGGTTAGGCGGGGGCCCTTCTACAACAGAAAACGATAAGCGGGGGCCCTTCCTTGCGCCCGCGGCGGGGCGGACCGACGAGGGCCACGCCGGCGGCTGCGGCTGAGCTGGCTGCGGCTGAGCTGGCTGCGGCTGAGCTGGTTGCGGCGAGGCAGCCGCTCCGGCAGCCGCGTGGGCGTGGAGCCGTCGATATAGCCCGAATAGAGACGCCGACCGTACGGTCTGGCACGGAAAGCGCCGATGGCGCGGAAGGCCGGGGAAGCAAACGTGTCCGAGGGAAGCATCGTCGAGGCGGTCCGGCAGCACGTCGCCGGATCGCCGGAGCGGCAGGCCGTGGTCTTCTGCCGTGCCGCGGGGGAGCGGTTCACCGAGTCGTGCCTGACGTACGCCGAGCTCGACCGGGCGGCCCGGTCGACCGCGGCCTGGCTGGGCCGGCGTTGCCGGCCGGGCGACCGGGTGCTGCTGCTCTATCCGACCGGGCTGGAGTTCGTGGCCGGCTTCCTCGGCTGTCTCTACGCGGGCGCGGTGCCGGTGCCGGTGCCGCTGCCGGCGAACTACCGGCACCACGCCGACCGGACCAGCGCGATCGCCCGGAACGCGGACGTGGCGGCGGTGCTGACCGACCCGGAGAACCTGGGGGTGGTCGCCGACTGGATGCTCCAGGAGGGACTCGACCAGCTGGCCCTGGCGGCGACCGACCTCACCGAAGCCGGGGCGGTCGAGGCGGAGCGGCCGGACTGGCGGCCTTATCCGGGCCGACCCGACGACATCGCGTTTCTGCAGTACACCTCCGGGTCGACAAGCGATCCCAAGGGTGTGATGGTCACCCATGGCAACGTGCTGCACAACATCGGCTCGGTGCACCGCACGCTCGGCTGGACCGACCGGACCCGGTTCTGCAGCTGGTTGCCGCTGTATCACGACATGGGTCTGATCGCGATGCTCATCGCGCCGCTGCTGCTCGGCAGCACCGCCGTGCTGATCCGCCCCAACGACTTTCTCAAGCGTCCGCACCTGTGGCTGGCGGCGATCGACAGGTACGGGGCCGAGGTGGCCTGCGCGCCGAACTTCGCGTACGACCTCTGCGCCCGGCTCCTCACCGACGAGCAGGTCGCCGGGCTGGACCTCTCCCGGTGGCGGTACGCCTGCAACGGCGCCGAGCCGGTGGACCCGGCCACCCTGGAGCGCTTCGCCGCCCGGTTCGCCCCGGCCGGCTTCCGCTACGAGTCGTTCCTGCCGACGTACGGGCTGGCCGAGGCGACCCTCTGCGTCACCGGGGCCCGACCGAGCGGTGGGCCGGTCACCGTGTACGTCGACCCGGAGGCCCTGGCCCGGCATGCCCTCGCCCCGCTGCCGCCCGGCACCCCCGGCGGGCTGGCCCTGGTCGGCAGCGGCCGGGTGAACGCCCTCGACGTGCGGATCGTCGACCCCGGCACCGGCGGTCGGGTGCCGGACGGGCGGGTCGGCGAGGTGTGGATCCGGGGCGGCAGCGTGACCCGGGGCTACTGGGGTGACCCGGTGGCGACCCGGCGGGCGTTCGGCGCGGTGGGCGCGGACGGCGAGGGCGGCTTTCTCCGCACCGGCGACCTCGGCGTCTTCGACGGCGGCGAGCTCTACGTCACCGGCCGGATCAAGGAAATGATGATCGTGCACGGCCGGAACCTCTACCCGCACGACGTGGAGCGCGAGGTCCGGGAGGTCTCGGCGGCGTTCGCCGGGCTGCCCTGCGCGGTCTTCTCGGTGCCGGCGCCCCGGGAGGAGATCGTGGTCGTCCAGGAGCTCCGCAGCCGGGGCCGGGACGCCGCCGAGATTGCCGGGCTGGCCGGCGCGGTCCGGGCGGCGCTGAGCCGGATCCTCGGGCTGCGGGTGGCGAACGTCGTCTTCGTCCGGGTCGGCCAGGTGCGCCGGACCACCAGCGGCAAGATCCAGCGGACCATGATGCGGGAACTCTTCGTCTCCGGCGTGCTCGACGCGACGTACGAGGATCTCGACTCGGAGCTCCGTCGGCGTTACCGGCCCGAGCGTGCCGGCGCGCCGGTGCCGGCCGGGCGGGGGTGACCGGGATGCGCTATCCGGCCTTCGCCCTCGCCGAACACCTCGACCACGGCCTCGGCGACCCCCGCGACCCGGGCCGGCCGGCCTCGTTCGCCCGCTGCGTGGCGCTGGACGCCCGGGAGGAGTTCCCGGCCGAGATCTGCGCCGAGCTGGACCGGCTCGGGCTGCCCCGGTGGTACGTGCCGGCCGAGTTCGGCGGCGAGCTGCGCAGCTACGAGGAGCTGCTGCACGCCGTGCGGATCCTGGCCCGGCGCGACCTGACCGTCGCGATCGGACACGGCAAGACCTACCTCGGTGCGGTCTCCGCCTGGGTGGGCGGTACCCCGGAGCAGGCCCGCCGGATCGGTGCCGAGGTGCTCGCCGGCACCGTGATCTCGCTGGCGCTGACCGAGCGGGAGCACGGCAGCGACCTGCTCGCCGGTGAGGTCACGGCGGTGCCGGCCGGGGACGGCTACCGGGTCGACGGCGAAAAGTGGCTGATCAACAACGCCAGCCGGGGGGACCTGCTCTGCGTACTGGCCCGGACCGAGCCGGCCGGCGGCACCCGGGGCTTCAGCCTGCTGGTGGTCGACAAGCGGCGGCTCGCCCCCGACACCTTCCGCTGCCTGCCGAAGGAGCGGACCCACGGGGTACGCGGGGCGGACATCAGCGGCATCGCCTTCCACGGCGCGCAGGTGCCGGCCGAGGCGCTGCTCGGCCCGGCCGGCGCCGGTCCGGAGATCGTGCTGAAGAGCGTGCAGCTCACCCGCACCATGTGCGCGGCGATGTCGCTCGGCCTGGCCGACCAGGCGCTCCGGCTGGTCCTCGACTTCGCCACCGGGCACCGCCTCTACGACCGGCCGCTGGTCGAGCTGCCGCACGCCAACCGCACCCTCACCGAGGCGTACGTCGACCTGCTGATCGGCGAGGTCGTCAGCCTGCTGACCGCTCGCGGCATCCACGCCACGCCCGGCGAGCTGAGCGTCACCTCGGCGATCGCCAAATACCTGGTGCCGACCATGATGGACCGGAGCATCCCCCGGCTGGGCCAGGTGCTCGGGGCGCGTGCCCTGCTCACCTCCGACCACGCGGACGGGCTCTTCCAGAAGATCGAGCGGGACCACCGGATCGTCGGCATCTTCGACGGCAACACCCTGGTCAACCTGAACACCCTGGTGAACCAGTTCGCCGGGCTGGTCCGGGGCTACCGGCGGAGCGTTGTCGACGCGGGGCTCACCGCAACGGTCGAACTGGCCCGGCCGCTGCCCGACTTCGACCGTGGCCGGCTCGCCCTGCTCTCCCGGACGGGATGCAGCGTGGTGCAGCAACTGCCGGCCGCCGTCGCCGAGGTGCTGGAGCTGGTTGACGCCGGCATCGCCCCGGCGGTGCTGGCCGAGCAGGCCGGGTCGCTGGCCGGGCTGGTCGATGGCATACACGAGCGGATGGCCGCGTACCGGCCGTCGCCCCGGCGGGTGCCGGCGGAGGCGTTCGAGCTGGCCGGGGAGTACGCGCTCGTCTTCGCCGCCGCCGGCTGCCTGCAGCTGTGGCTGCGCAACCGGCACTGGCTCGCCGACGGCCCGACCGCGCCGCTCTGGGCGGACGCCCGCTGGCTGCGCGCCTGCCTGCACCGGCTGATCGGCCAGCTACAGGCGACCTCGCCGGGCGACGGCCCGACCGGCCACGGCGACACCGGCGACGGGGGCGAGGAGTACGACCGCCTCCTGCCGGACCTGCGGGCACAGCACCGGGAGGGCCGGCTCTTCTCCCTGCTGCCGGCCCGGCTCGCCGAGGCGGTCGCCGGACCGGCCGCCGATCCGGCCCGCTCGCCGACCTTCGAGGGGGTCCGATGACCGTCGACGCCGCTGCCGCACCCGGGACGGTTCCGGCCGGGCTGCCCGAGCCGGACCTGGAGACGTACCTCGGTGATCCGCACGACCCGGCGAACCCGCTGGGTCATCCGGCGGTGCTCGCCGCCGACGAGCGCGGCGACCTGCTCGCCGAGGGCGAGCGGGCGCTCGACGGCTACGGGCTGAACGCCGAGTTCGTGCCCCGGGCCCTCGGCGGCCGGTTCGACCGGGCAGACCGGCTGGCCCGGGTGCTGCGCGCGGTGTTCCGCCGGGACACCACCCTCGGCGTCGGCTACGGGGTCACCACCTTCATCGCCGCCACCCCGGTCTGGACCGACGGCACCGCCGAGCAGCGCCGCTGGATGGCGGAACTGCTGCTGCGGCACGGCAAGGCGTCGGCCGGCTACAACGAGCTGGCCCACGGCACCGACTTCGGCCGGGCCGAGCTGCGGGCCCGGCGCGACGGGAAGCGCTTCCTGGTCACCGGCCGTAAGGAGATGGTCGGCAACCTGGCCCGCGCGGACGCGGTCACCCTCTTCGCCCGCACCGACGACCGGCCGGGCAGCCGCAGCCACTCGCACCTGCTGCTGGAGATGGCGGCGCTGCCGCCGGGGCACCGTCGCCACCTGCGGCGCCACCGCACCGCCGGTGTGCGCGGGGTGCTGCTCGGCGGGCTGGAGTTCACCGACTGCCCGGTGCCGGCCGACGCGGTCGTCGGGGAACTCGGCGGCGCGCTGGAGACGGTGCTGCGGGCGTTCCAGGTGACCCGGAGCGTGCTGCCGGGGATGGCGGTCGGGATCGTCGACACCCAACTGCGTACGGTGCTCCGGTTCGCCCTCGACCGCCGGCTCTACGGGCTGCCGGTCGCCGAGCTGCCGCACGCCCGGACCACCCTGGTCGACGGCTTCCTGGACCTGCTGATCTCCGACTGCCTGTCCACCGTCGCCGCCCGGGCCCTGCACGTGCTCCCCGACCAGACCAGTGTGTACAGCGCCGCGGCGAAGTATCTGGTGCCGAAGCTGTTGCAGGAAACGGCGCACCGGCTGGCCGTCGTCCTCGGTGCCCGCTCCTACCTGCGGGACGGGCCGTACGGGATCTTCCAGAAGAACCTCCGGGACCTGCTCGCCGCGACGCTCACCCACGCCAGCGCGGCGGTCTGCCAGGCGACGATCATCCCGCAGCTGCCCCGGCTGGCCCGGCAGGGCTGGCGGCACTCGCCACCCGCGCCGCCGGCGCTGTTCCGGCTCTCCGCTCCGCTGCCGCCGCTGGACTTCGGCAGTCTCGGGCTCTCCGCCCGGGGCGTGGACAACCTGGCCGGCACGCTGCGGGAGTACGGCACGCGGCCGGGAGCCGACCGGGCGGTCGTCGGGCTCTGCGGACTGCTCGCCACGGAGCTGGGCCGGCTCGCCGAGGTCTGCGCCGAGCTGCCGCCCCGGGACCGCACGGTGGTCGCCGGCCGGCGCAGCTTCGACCTGACCGACCGGTACGCGACCGTGCTGGCCGCCGCCGCCTGCCTCGGGGTGTGGCAACACCAGCAGGACGACCCGTTCCTGGGGGACGCCCGGTGGCTGCTCGCCGCGCTCGCCCGGCTGGCCGGGCGGCTGGGGCTGCACCCGGGTACGACACCGGACGGGTCGCGCGAACACCTCTGCACCGAGCTGCTGGCGCGGCACGAGCAGAGCCGGAGCTTCGATCTCGTCGACCGGTGTCTCGCCGGCTGACGACACCGTCCGTCCTTGAAGGAGTGCACCATGTCCGGGATCATCCACGACACCTCCGTCGACGCGATCCGCAGCTGGCTGGGCGGCCGGATCGCCTTCTACCTGCAGCGGCCGGCCGAGGAGATCGACCATGACATCCCGCTGGTCGAGATCGGCCTCGACTCCGTGTACGCGATGACCCTGAGCGGGGACGTGGAGGAGCGGTTCGACATCGAGGTGGAGCCGACGATGGCCTGGGACCACCCGACCGTCAACGCCCTCGCAGGCTACCTGCACGGCGTACTGGGATCCCGGGGATGACCGGCCGGACCGCCGCCGCCCCGGTGGGGATGCCGTCCCCGCCGGGGGAGCCGCTGTCGGTGGGGCAGCAGGCGCTCTGGTTCCTCTACCGGCTCGCGCCGGAGAGCCCGGCATACAACATCACCCTCGCGGTCCGGGTCCGGGGCGCGCTGGACGACGCGGCACTTCGCCGGGCCGTCGCCGCGCTGGTGGCCCGCCATCCCGTGCTGGCCGCCGCCTTCGCCGAGGTCGACGGGGTACCCCGGCAGTTCGTCACGGCGCCGGCCCTGCCGCCCGCCGCGGCCGCGTCCCCGGCGGGCGCGTCTGCGCCGGGCGCCGGGCCGGCCGACGACTCCCGGGCGCCGGACGGCACCGCTCCGGGGAGCGTGCCGTGGCTGGAGATCCGGGACGTGCCGGCGTGCACCGACGAGGGGCTGCTCGGCCTGGCCCGGGCGGTCGGCGCGATGCCGTTCCGGCTCGGTGCCGGGGACGTCTTCCGGGTGGTGCTGCTGCGCCGTGCCGCCGACGACGCCGCCCTGGTCCTGGTCACCCACCACATCGTCAGCGACGCCACCTCGCAGTGGCTGCTCCTGCGCGACCTACTGGCCGGATACCGGGGGATTGCGGCCGGCGGCCCTCCGGACTGGGCGCCGCTGAGCGCGAGCTACCGCGACCACGTCGAGGCGGAGCGGGCGCTGCTCGACTCGCCCCGGCGGGAGCGGCTGGAACGGTACTGGCGGGAGCGCTGTACCGGGGTGCCGGCCGGGGTGATCCCCGTCGACCGGCCCCGGCCGGAGCGGCAGACCTTCGCCGGGGCAACCCACGAGCTGCGGCTCTCCGCCGAGCTGGCCGCCCGGGTGCGGTCGGCGGCCACGGCGGCCCGGGTCACCCCGTTCGCCTTCCTGCTCGGGGTCTTCCAGGCCACCCTCTACCGGTACGGCGGCCAGGACGACTTCGCACTGGGCTGCCCGGTGGCGACCCGGCACGGTCGGGGGCTGCGGGACGTGGTCGGCTATCTGGTCAACACGCTGGTGCTGCGCTCGTCGTTCGCGCCCGGTGCCACCTTCGCCGACGCGGTGGCGGCGGCGCACCGCGAGCTCCTCGCCGGGCTGGCCCACGTCGGTTACCCGTTCCCGCTGCTGGACCGGATGCTCGGCGCGGCCCGGGGCGCCAGCCGAGCGCCGCTGTTCCGGATCGCCTTCACGATGGTGGCGGCGGACCGGTTCGACCCACCGCTGCCGTTGGTGCCGGAGGGCGCCGTCGTCGGCCCGGAGATCTCCTATGCGGACCTGCGGCTGGCAGCGTTCGACGTACCGCAGCTGGAGGGGCAGTTCGACCTCAATGTCGAGCTGCGCCAGGCCGGCGCTTCACTCACCGGTGCCTTCCGGTACAACACGGATCTGTTCGATGCTGCGACCATGGAGCGGCTCACCGGGCACTACTGCCGGTTGCTGGAGGCGGCCACCGCCGACCCGACGCGCCGGATCGACCGGGTCTCCCTGGTCGACAGCGCTCAACTCGAACAGTTGCTCGCGTTGGGCACCGGTGGGGTCCGCCCGGGACAGTGAACCCAGGTCACCACGGTTCGGTGACGCCGCCCGGACGGCCCGGAACCCGGGACAGCTCAGGGTCGCCGCTCCGGGGGTTCTCAGGGTGGTTTCTTCTGTGTCGATCTGACGATCAGTGATTGGATGCTCGCTATGGAGCAGGCTGTGCGACTGGAGTCGCTGAGCAAGACCTATGGTTCGGGCCAGAACGCGGTCCCCGCGTTGCGAGACGTGTCGCTCAGCCTCGCGGCCGGCAGCTTCACCGCGATCATGGGACCCTCCGGCTCCGGCAAGTCGACCCTGTTGCAGTGCGCGGCGGGCCTGGACCGGCCCACCGGTGGCCGGGTCGTGATCGCCGGCACCGACCTGACCGGACTCAGCGAGACGGCCCTGACCCTGCTCCGCCGGGACAAGATCGGCTTCGTCTTCCAGGCGTTCAACCTGCTGCCGTCGCTGACCGCCGAGCAGAACGTGGCGCTGCCGCTGCGGCTGGCCGGTCGCCGGCCGGACCGGTCGGCGGTGGCGGCCGTGCTCGCCGAGGTCGGGCTCGGCAACCGGGGCCGGCACCGGCCGGCCGAGCTCTCCGGCGGCCAGCAGCAGCGGGTCGCGATCGCCCGCGCCCTGGTGACCAGGCCGGCGGTGCTCTTCGCCGACGAACCGACCGGCGCGCTGGACACCAGCACCAGCCGGGAGGTGCTGGCCCTGCTCCGCGGCCTGGTCGACCGACACCAGCAGACCATCGTGATGGTGACCCACGATCCGGTGACCGCCGCCATGGCGGACCGGGTGGTCTTCCTCGCCGACGGTGTCCTCGCCGGCGAGCTGGTCAACCCGACGCCGGAGGCGATCGCCGCCCGGATGACCCGGATGGAGGTCGGCGCGTGCTGAGCATCGCCTGGCAGACCCTGCGGGTCCGCTGGGCCGCCTTCGTCGGCACCTTCGTCGCGCTGACCCTCGGCGCCGGCATGATCGCCGTGATGGGGCTGGAGATCGGGGCCACCCTCGGGCTCCCCGAGCGGGCACCGCAGCGGTTCGCCGCCGCCCCGGTGGTGGTCGCCGCCCTCGACCCGGAGTGGGACCCGGCCCGGCACGACCCCGGCAGCCGCTCGCTGATCCAGGCCCGGGGCATCTCCGACGCGCTTGCCGCCGAGGTCGGTGCGCTGGGCCGCACCGTGCCGGTCCGCTCCTTCTACGCCCAGCTCGACGGCGGCCCCGACGACCAGGTCGGGCACGGCTGGTCGAGCGCCGAGTTCGCCCCGTACACGCTCGCCGCCGGCCGGGCGCCGCAGGCCGACACCGAGGTCGTGGTGCCGGACGGCGCCGCCGTCCCCGGCGACCGGGTCACCGTCTTCACCGCCGGTGGGCCGCGCGACCACACCGTCGTCGGGGTCACCGCGCCGGTCGACTTCGAGTCCGCCGTCTTCTTCACCGAGGCCGAGGCGGCCCGGCTCTCGCCCCGGGTCGAGGCGCTGGTCAGCTACGCCGCGCCGGAGGCGGTGCGGCAGGCCGTCGGCGGCGACGCCGAGGTGCTCACCGGGGACCGGCGCGGCGTGCTGGACCCGAGCCACAACGCCGACCGGGAGGCGATCGACAACACCCAGACGCTGCTGCCGATCACCGCCGTGGTCGCCGGCTTCGTATCGATCTTCCTGGTCGCCTCGACCTTCGCCTTCGCGGTCGCCCAGCGGCGACGGGAGATCGCCCTGCTCCGCACCGTCGGCGCCACGCCCCGACAGGTACGCCGGATGGTGCTCGCCGAGGCCGCCGTGGTCGGGCTCGCCTCCGCCGTCGCCGGCTGCGCCCTCGGACTGGCCACCGCACCACTGCTGGCAAGCTGGATGGTGGACCTCGGACTGGCGCCGCCGTGGTTCACCGTCGAGATCTCGACCGGGCCGGCCGTCTGGGTGCCACTGCTGATCGCCTTCGTCACCGGCCTCGGCGTGGCGCTGGCCGGGGTCTGGGCGGCGTCCCGCCGGGCCGGCGACGTACGCCCGATCGAGGCGCTGCGGGACGCGGCCGTGGACTCCCGCACCATGACCTCCGGCCGGTGGCTCTACGGGCTGCTGGCGCTCGCCTTCGGCCTGGTCACCATCGGCTGGGTGGCGGTGGTGAACCCCGGCATGGTGATGGCGCCGACCCGCTACATCGGGGTGCTGATGTTCCCGATCCTCGCTTTCGCGCTGCTCGCCCCGGTGGTGGTCAAGCCGATCGCCCGGCTGATCACCTGGCCGCTCGGCCGGCTCGGCGGGGCCGCCGGGATGCTGGTCCGGGAGAGCGCGCTGACCGCGGTGCGGCGTACCGCGGCCACCGCCGCGCCGGTGCTGCTCACCGTGGGGCTCTCCATCTCGCTGCTCGGCGCCGCCGCCACCATCGACCGGGCCAAGGACAGCGGCCGGCGCAACCAGGTGGTCGCCGACTTCGTGGTCACCCCGGACGGCACACCCGGGGTCAACGAGGCGGTCACCGAACGGCTCCGGGCGATCCCCGGCGTCGACGTGCTCGCCGCGCTGCCCACCATGGTCTACGCCCGGGACGACGCCCGGCTCGCCGACTACGAGGCTCTCGCCGTCGACCCCTCGGCACTGGCCAGCACCCTCACCCTGCCGGTCGACGAGGGGGACCCGGCCGAGCTGCGCGACGACACCATCGTCGTCAACGACGACTGGGGCGTCGGGGTCGGCGAGACCGTCGAGGTGCACATGGCCGACGGCGGCATCGTGCCGTTGCGGGTCGTGGCGGTGCTCAACACCACCTCGGGCAGCAACGACGTCGCCTACCTCAGCACCAGGTACGCCGACACCGCCCGGTACGCCTTCACCGGCCTGGCCCGCCGGGTCTACGTCTCGGTGCGCGACGGCACCGACCCGGCGACCGTCCGGACGGCCCTGGAGGGCGCCACCACCGGGCTTGGGGTCCGGGCGATCCCGGCCGAGGAGTGGCTCGGCGAGGAGAGCAGCGAAAACAGCGAAACCAGTGCCCTCGGCATGCTGCTCGTGCTCGGCATCGCGATCGTCTTCTGCTTCATCGCCATCGTGAACACGCTGGTGATGGCGACCTCGGACCGGCTCCGCGACCTGGCGATCCTGCGGCTGGCCGGCGCCACCCCGCCACAGGTGTTGCGGATCTTCGCCGCCGAGTCGCTGCTGGTGGCCGGGGTCGGCATCCTGCTCGCGGTCGGGGCGTCGGCGGTGAACCTGGCCGGGCTGCGGCTCGCCCTCGGGCAGCTCGTCGGGGCGACCCCGGTCAGCGTGCCCTGGGGGACCGTCGCGGTGATCGCGCTGGTCAGTGCCGGGCTGGCCGTACTCGGTGCGGTGCTCCCGGTGCGGCTCGCGCTCCGATCCCGCGCGGTCGAGCTGGCCGGCGTACGCGAATAGTCCTGATCGGACCCCTCCGGGCCCCGTACCTCCGCCAGCACGGCGGGCGGCGGGGCCCGGTTCGTTTTCGAAGATAGTTTCGATATGGGGCCGGTATAGCCGCGGGTCGCAGGATGGCGAGGAGCCGAGAAGTAGCGCGGCGCCAACCGGAGAACGGCACTCGTCGGTGGACGTCTTCCGGGAACGTAACTGACCCGCGAAGGGAAAGCCGTGCCAACGAACCAAGGTTCAACGCATGCGCTGAAGGGCATACTGGCGGCCGTCGGGAACACGCCCCTGGTGGAACTCGAACGTCTGGTACCCGACTCTCGCATTCGGGTGTTCGCGAAGCTGGAGCGGTTCAATCCCGGCGGCAGCGTCAAGGATCGGACCGCGCTGAGCATGCTGCTGGCGAAGATCCGCAGCGGTGAGCTTCAGCCGGGCCGTTCGGTGGTGGTCGAGTCGAGTTCGGGAAATTTGGCGGTCGGGCTGGCCCAGATCTGCCGCTATTTCGGGCTCCGGTTCGTCTGCGTGGTGGACGCCAAGACGACCGAACAGAATCTCGCGATACTGCGGGCGTACCACGCGTCGGTCGAGGTGGTGAGCCGACCCGATCCGGAGAGCGGCGAATACCTGCCGGTGCGGGTACGCCGGGTCCGCGAGCTGGTCTCGAACATCCCGCACGCGTTCTGGCCCAACCAGTACGCGAACCCGCTCAACCCGGTCGCGCACCGGCAGACCATGGGCGAGATCGTCGATGCCCTCGACGGTGGCGTCGACTACCTGTTCTGCGCGGTCAGTTCCTGTGGCACCCTGCGCGGCTGCGCAGACTACATCCGACAGCACGGGCTGCGCACCAAGATCATCGCTGTCGACGCGGTCGGCAGCATGATCTTCGAGGGGCAGCGGCCGAGCGAGCGACTGCTGCCCGGGCACGGCGCCTCGCTGCGACCGGGACTCTTCGACCCGGACGCCGCCGACGAGGTCGTGCACGTGACCGACCTGGAGTGTGTCGCCGCCTGCCGGCGGCTCACCGCCCGGGAGGCGATTCTGGCCGGTGGCTCCTCCGGGGCCACCGTCGCGGCCCTGGAACGGCGCGCCCCGCGCATCCCCCAGGACGCGACCTGCGTGCTCATCTTTCCCGACGGTGGTGACCGCTATCTCGACACGATCTATTCCGACGACTGGGTGCGGAGCCGGTTCGGCGAGGTTTCGCATCTCTGGAAGGAAGCCACCGGTGGTGATGAGGGCTGATGCTGATCCTCGGACATGACGACGTGCGGCAGATCCTGGCCGGGCGCGAACTCGCGCTGATCGACCTGGTCGGCGAGGCGTACAAGCTGCACGACGAGGGCGCCACCTCGGTGCCGCACTCGACGTTCCTCCGCTTTCCCGAGCAGCCCCGCAATCGGATCATCGGGCTGCCCGCGTACGTCGGCGGCAAGGCACCGGCGGCCGGGATGAAGTGGATCGCCTCCTGGCCCGGGAACATCGCCACCGGGCTGGCGAGGGCCAGCGCCGCGATCGTGATCAACGATCTCGACACCGGTCGGCCGTCCGCGCTGCTCGAAGGCTCGCTGATCTCGGCCGCGCGGACCGCGGCCAGCGCCGCGCTCGCCGCCCGGCTGCTGGTCCGGGAGCCCGGCCCGAGCGGTGTGACGCTGATCGGCTGCGGCCTGATCAACCTGGCGGTGCTCCGCTTCCTGGTCGCCGCGCTGCCGACGCTGACCGAGGTGACGCTCTTCGACACCGACTGCGCGCGGGCGGCGTCGTTCGCCCGGCGCTGCGCCGAGCTGGCCCCCGGGATGCACGTGACACTGGCGGCCGACGCCGGTCGGGCCCTCGCCGCACACGACCTGGTCTCGATCGCCACCACGGCGGCCGAGCCGCACCTCGAGCTCGGTCCGGCACGCGCCGGCACGGTGCTGCACGTCTCGCTCCGCGATCTCGTCCCGGCGACAATCCTGGCCAGCCAGAACGTGGTGGACGACGCCGACCACGTGTGCCGGGAGCGGACCTCGCTGCACCTGGCCGAGGAGCAGGTGGGGCACCGCGACTTCATCGACGCGCCGATCGGCCAGATCCTGCGCGGCACCGGCGGCTTCCGCCGCGATCCGGACCGGACGGTGGTCTTCTCGCCGTTCGGCCTCGGCGCCCTGGACATCGCCCTCGCGGAGTTCGTCCGGGCCGCCGCCGTCGAGCGGGGCCTCGGCATCCGCGTCGACGACTTCCTGCCCGCCCCGGGTGGCGAGCCGGAGCCAACCCAAGCCAAGCCGTGACCGACCACAGAGGAGTTTTCGATGGCTGACGAGCAGAGCGACGACCGGGTCTACCGGGTGGTCCGCAACGACGAGGAGCAGTACTCCATCTGGCCCGCCGACCGGGACCTGCCGGCGGGCTGGCACGCCGAGGGGACCGAGGGCCCCCGTGCCGACTGCCTAGCCCGGATCGGCGAGGTCTGGACCGACATGCGCCCGCTGAGCCTGCGCCAGCGGATGGCGGCGGCGCAGAGCTGACCGCCCCGGCCGCCGCAACGAGGTGAGGAGCACCCGATGAACCCCGATCGAAGCCGGACCGACGGCGACTCCGGCGGGCCGGCGACCGCCGCCGGGTCCGCCGACACCCTGCCGGCGCTGGTCGCCCGCCAGATGGCGGCCACCCCCGACGCGGTCGCCGTGCGCGCCGGTGACGTCGAGGTCAGCTACGCCGAGCTGGACCGCCGGAGCAACCTGCTGGCCCACCGGTTGCGCGGCCTCGGCGTCGGACCGGACGCGCTGGTCGGCGTCTGCCTGTCCCGCGAGGTCGATCTGGTCGTCGCGCTGCTCGGCGTCTGGAGGGCGGGTGCCGGCTACGTGCCGCTGAGCCCGGACCACCCGAGGGAGTGGGTCAACTGGGTGCTGGCCGACACCGGCGCCACGGTCGTGCTCACCGGATCGGCTCCGTTCGATCCCGCCGACAGCAAGATCCGGGTGCTCCGCCTCGATGACCTGGTGACCGAACCCGCCGGGCTGCCCGGGGAGGCGCCCACCGGACCTGCCGGGAAGGCGTCGGAGAACCTGGCGACCGGGGAGCACCTCGCCTACGCGATCTACACGTCCGGCTCCACCGGGCGGCCCAAGGGCGTCATGATCAGCCACGCGGCGATCGCCAACCGGGTCGACTGGGCCGTCCGGCAGCACGGCCTCGGCCCGGACGACCGGATCCTGCAGAAGACGGCGCTGACCTTCGACGCCGCCTGCTGGGAGTTCTTCGCCCCGCTGGTCAGCGGCGGCACCGTCGTGCTGGCGCCGGTCGGCGCCGAGCACGACCCGGCGGCGCTGGTCCGGGCCATCCAGCGGCACGGCGTCACCGTCTTCCAGGGCGTGCCGTCGGTGCTCCGGCTGGTCGCCGACGATCCGGGCTGGCGGGACTGCACCTCGCTGCGGCTGCTCTTCTCGGCCGGCGAACCGCTGCACGCCGAGCTCTGTCGGCGGCTCACCGACGGGCTCAAGGTCAGCCTCTGGAACACGTACGGGCCGACCGAGTGCGCCATCGACGTGACCGCGCACCCGTACGACCCGGCGCTGCCGACCGGCCCGGTGCCGATCGGCCGCCCCCTGGCCAACCTGCGGGTGCTGGTGCTCGACCCGAACGGTGACCCGGTGCCGGTCGGGGTCGCCGGAGAACTGCACGCCGGCGGGGTCGGAGTGGCCCGGGGCTACCTCGGCCGGCCGGACCTGACCGCCGAGAAGTTCGTCCCCGACCCGTACGGGCCGCCGGGGTCCCGGCTCTACCGCACCGGTGACCTGGTCCGGTGGCGCGCCGACGCGACCCTGGAATACATCGGGCGCCTCGACCACCAGGTCAAGGTGAACGGGGTCCGGATCGAGCCGGGCGAGGTGGAGTCGGCACTCGTCGCCCACCCGGAGGTCAGCGCCGCCGTGGTGCTGGCCGTGCAGACGGCCGAGGGCGGCAAGCGGCTTGTCGGGTACGTCACCGGCGAGCACGTGCCGGCCGCCGACCGGCTGCGTACCTTCCTCCGGGAGCGGCTGCCCGACCCGATGATCCCGGCCGCCTTCGTGGCGCTGCCGGCGTTTCCGCTGAACAGCAGCGGCAAGGTGGACCGGGCCGCGCTGCCGGTCCCGGAGGTCGGTGCCGAGGACGGCCGCCCGCCCTACGTGGCGCCGCGCACCGCCGCCGAACGGCTGGTCGCCCGCGCCTGGGCGGAGCTGCTCCAGGTGGACCGGGTCGGCGCGCACGACGACTTCTTCTCGCTCGGCGGCTCGTCCCTGCTGCTCACCCGGCTCGCCAACCAGCTGCGGGCGGCCTCCGGCAGCAAGGTCGCGCTCCGCGGCCTCTTCTCGGCGCCCACCGTGGCGGAGCAGGCGAAGCTGATCGCCGTGCCCGCCGACGACGGCCCGCCGCTGCTGCCGGTGCCCCGGACCGGGCCGCTGCCGCTCTCGTTCGGGCAGCGCCGGCTCTGGTTCCTGGACCGGCTCGAACCGGGCAACACCGAGTGGGTCGCCCCGCTCTTCCTCCGGCTCGGCCCGGAGATCTCCCCGGCGACGGTCCGGCGGGCGCTGGACGCGCTCGCCGAGCGGCACGAGATCCTCCGCACCCGCTACGTCGAGTCCGACGGCGAGCCCCGCCAGCTGGTCGACCCGGCCGCGCCGGTCGAGTTGCCGGTGGTCGAGGCCGGCTCCGCCGACCTGGAGACGGTCTTCCGGACCGAGTTCGAGCGGGGCTTCGACCTCGCCGCCGGGCCGGTCTGGCGGGCGCTGCTGGTCCGGCTGCCGGGCACGGCGGCGCCGACCCCGCCGACCTCGGTGCGGATCCCGGCCACCGCCGGCCGCGCCCCGGCAGGCGAGTCGGTGCTGCTGCTCACCCTGCACCACATCGCCTGCGACGGCTGGTCGTCGGTGGTGCTGGAGCGGGAGCTCCGGGAACTCTGCGCGGCGCTGGCCGCCGGGCGGGCCACGGAGCTGCCGGCACAGCCGGTACAGTACCCGGACTTCGCGAGCTGGCAGCGGGGCTGGCTGACCGGCGAGGTGCTGGCAACCGAGCTGGCGTACTGGCGGAAGACCCTCGACGGGCTCGGGCCGCTGGACCTGCCGAGCGACCGGCCCCGACCGGCCCGCCGGGATCCCCGGGGCGCGCTGGCCCCGTTCACCATCCCGACCGGGCTGGCCACCGCCATCCGCGACCTGGGCCGGCGGTACGGCGCGTCCCCGTACATGACGGTGCTGACCGCGTTCAGCACGCTGCTCGCCCGGTACGCCGGGCAGTGGGACGTCGCCGTCGGCACCCCGGTCGCCGGCCGCAACCGCCCCGAGCTGGAAAACGTGGTCGGATTCTTCCTCAACTCGCTGGTGCTGCGGCCGAACCTCAGTCCCGGGATGCGGTTCGGCGAGGCGCTGGAGGCGACCCGGGAGGTCTGCCGGGGCGCGTTCGCGCACCAGACACTCCCGTTCGAGCAACTCGTCGACGACCTCCAGCCGGACCGGGACATGTCCCGGACCCCGCTCTTCCAGGTGGCGTTCGACCTGCACGACGAGGGGTTGACCGGCGGTGCCGTCCGGGCGGACGACCTGGCCGCCTTCACCGGGGCGTGGCAGATCGCCAAGACCGACCTGACGCTCTTCGTCCGGGTCCAGGCCGACGGCACCATGCTCGGCGCCCTGGAGTACGCGACCTCGCTCTTCGACCGCTCCACGGTGGATCGGATCGGCGGGCACCTGGTCCGGCTGCTGACGGCGGTCACCTCCGACCCGGAGCTGCGGCTCGGCGCCGTCAACTTCCTCGACCCGGTCGACGAGCTGGTCGGCACCGGCCGGACCGACCCGTTCCGCACCGGCACCCCGGAGGGCTGCCTGCACCAGGTCTTCGAGGAGCGGGTGCTGCTCGCCCCGGAGGCGGTGGCGGTGACCTTCGAGGGCGTCTCGTTGACGTACGCGGAGGTGAACGTCCGGGCGAACGGGCTCGCGCACAAGCTGCGCGGCAGCGGGGTCGGCGCCGGCTCGCTGGTCGGCGTCTGCCTGGAGCGAGGGCTCGACCTGGTGCCGGCGCTGCTCGGGGTGCTGAAGTCCGGGGCGGCGTACCTGCCGTTGGATCCGGCGCAGCCGGTGGACCGGTTGGGTTTCATGGTCGCCGACGCGGGCGCCCCGGTACTGCTGACCCAGCCGTCGCTGCTCGGCACCGTCGCCGAGTTCTTCGACGGCACGGTGATCGACCTGGCCGGGGAGGATCTGTCGGGGCTGCCGACGGAGAACCCGGTGCCGGTCACCGGCCCCGACGACCTGATCTACGTGATCTACACGTCGGGGTCGACGGGGCGGCCCAAGGGGGTCTGCCTGACCCACGCCAACGTGCTGCGGCTCTTCACCACCAGCCATCCCCGGTTCGGCTTCACCGCCGACGACGTCTGGACCCTCTTCCACTCGTACGCCTTCGACTTCTCGGTCTGGGAGTTCTGGGGTGCGCTGCTCTACGGCGGCCGGCTGGTGGTGGTGCCGCGTGAGGTGACCCGGCTGCCGGACGAGTTCCTGGAGCTGCTGGTTCGTGAGCGGGTGACGGTGCTCAACCAGACGCCGTCGGCGTTCCGGGCCCTGGTCGGCTTCGCCCGCGACGGTGATCCCCGGCTGGCCGACCTCCGGCTGCGGGTGGTGGTCTTCGCCGGGGAGAAGCTGGAGATGGCCGAGCTGGCGCCCTGGACCGACCGGTTCGGTCTGCAGCACCCCGCCCTGGTGAACATGTACGGCATCACCGAGACCACGGTGCACTCCAGCTACCACCAGGTACGCCCGGCGGACCTCACCGACCCCGGCAACCCGATCGGCTACCCGCTCAGCGACTCCCGGATCTACCTGCTGGACGGCTACGGCAACCTGGTGCCGGTCGGGGTGCCCGGCGAGATCCACGTCGGCGGGCCGTCGGTGGCCCGGGGCTACCTCAACCGGCCGGAGCTGACCGCGCAGCGGTTCGTGCCGGACCCCTTCGCGACCGAGCCTGGTGCCCGGATGTACCGGAGCGGTGACCTGGCCCGGCGCCGGCCCGACGGCGGGCTGGACTTCCTCGGCCGGATCGACGACCAGGTGCAGATCCGCGGTTTCCGGGTCGAGCTGGGCGAGATCGGGACGGTCCTCGCCAGCCACCCGGAGGTCCGGGACGCGGTGGTGCTGACCGACGAGCCGGACCCGGGCCGGCTGCGGATCGTCGCCTACTACGTGCCGGAGGCCGGCGCGGCACCGACCGTCGCCGCCCTGGCCGGGCACTGCGGCACCCGGCTGCCCGACTACATGGTGCCGGGAGCCTTCGTGCCGCTGGCGACGATCCCGCTGACCGCCAACGGCAAGCTGGACCGCCGGGCGCTGCCCGCACCGGCCCGCACCGTGGTCGAGGTGGACGCCGCGGACCACGTCGCGCCGCGCGGCGCGGTGGAGGAGCGGATCGCCGAGATCTGGGCCGAGTTGCTCGACGTCGAGGCCGGCGCACACACGAACTTCTTCACCGTCGGCGGTCACTCGATCCTCGCGGTCCGGCTCGCCTCCCGGCTCCAGGAGGAGTTCGAGATCGACCTTCCGGTCCGGACCGTCTTCGAGCGGCCCACGATCGCGCGGATCGCCGAGGCGGTCGAGGAGCGGATCCGCGCCGAGATCGACAAGCTTTCCGATTCCGACCTGCTGGCCGGCCTGGCGTTGCTGAAGGAGCAAAAGGGATGAGCACGGGCGAGGGCACGATCGAGCGTGGCGCCGGGGCGGTCCGGGAGGAACTGCTGCGGGCCCGCCTCGCCGGGCGGCTGCGCGGCGGCCGCCGCGCGGCGCTGGCCCCGGTGGACCGGAGCGGCCCGCTGCCGCTCTCCTTCGGACAGCAGCAGATGTGGTTCCTGAGCCGGCTGGACCCGGGAAGCTGGGAATACCTGGTGCCGCTGGCGCTGCGGCTGCGTGGCGCGCTGGACGCCGCCGCGCTGGGCCGGGCGCTGACCCACCTGGTCGGCCGGCACGAGATCCTGCGGACCCGGTACGCGCTGGTCGCCGGCGAGCCGACCCAGGTGATCGACCCGGCCGGGCCGGTCGAGCTGGCGGTCTCGGACCTGACCGACCTGCCGGCGGCGGAGCGGGAGAGCCGGGGTTTCGCGCTGGCCGCGCAGGAGCCGGCGACCCCGTTCGACCTGGCCACCCAGTGGCCGGTCCGGGCCCGGCTGCTCCGGCTGGCCGACGACGACCACCTGCTGGTGGTGGTCTTCCACCACATCGCCTGCGACGCCTGGTCGGTCGGGATCTTCGCCGAGGAACTCAGCGAGCTGTACGCCGCCGCGCTCGCCGGCCGCCCCGACACCCTCACCCCGCTGCCGGTGCAGTACGCCGACTACGCCGCCTGGGAGCGGAACCGCTCCGAGGCGGACCACCGGCGGCACCTGGACTACTGGCGCGGCCAGCTCGCCGGGGTGCCGCCGCTGGACCTGCCGGCCGACCGCCCCCGCCCGGCCACCCGGGACTGGTCCGGCGCGACGGTCGAGCTGGAGCTGCCGGCCGGGCTCGGCGGACAGCTCCGCGACCTGGCCCGCCGGCACGACGCGACGCTGTTCATGGTGCTGCTTACCGGCTACCAGACGCTGCTGTCCCGCTACACCGGGGGCACCGACATCCCGGTCGGCACGGTGGTCTCCGGCCGCAACCGGCCCGAGCTGTCCCGGCTGATCGGCTACGGCATCAACAGCCTGGTGATGCGGGCCCGGTGGAGTGCCGACGTCACCTTCGGCGAGCTGCTGGCCGCCAACCGGGAGACGGTGCTGGCCGCCTTCGACCACCAGGAGGTGCCGTTCGGTCAGCTCGTCGACGAGCTCCAGCCGGAGCGGGACATGTCCCGCACCCCGCTGTTCCAGGTCGCCTTCACGATGCACGAGGCGGGCGCCGGGGCGTACGCGATGCCGGGGCTGGACGTCTCGGCGCTGGACGCGCTCTCCCAGGTCTCCCGCTTCGACCTGACCCTCCAGGTCGAGGAGGCGGCCGACGGCCGGCTGCGCGCCTCGATCGAGTACGCGACCGCGCTCTTCGACGCCGCCACCGTGCGGCGGCTGGGCCGGCACCTGGTCCGGCTGCTCCAGGCAGTCGCCGCCGACCCGGGGCGGGCGCTCTCCGCGGTCGAGCTGCTCGACGACGCGGAGCGGGCCGAGGTGACCGGTGCCGCCGACCCGTTCCGGATCGACGCCGTGCCGCCGGCCCGGACCGTGCACCGGGCCTTCGAGGAGCGGGTGCTACTCGCCCCGGAGGCGGTGGCGGTGACCTTCGAGGGCGTCTCGTTGACGTACGCGGAGGTGAACGTCCGGGCGAACCGGCTGGCGCACCGGCTGCGGAGCCTCGGCGCCGGTCCCGAGTCCCTGGTCGGGGTCTGCCTGGAGCGAGGGCTCGACCTGGTGCCGACCCTGCTCGGGGTGCTGAAGTCGGGGGCCGCGTACCTGCCGCTGGATCCGGCGCAGCCGGTGGACCGGTTGGGTTTCATGGTCGCCGACGCGGGCGCCTCGGTGGTGGTGACCCAGTCGTCGCTGGCCGGCACGGTCACCGGCTTCCACGGCGGCGCCGTGCTCGACCTCGACGAGGAGGATCTGTCGGGGCTGCCGGCGGAGAACCCGGCGCCGGTCACCGGCCCGGAGAACCTGATCTACGTGATCTACACGTCGGGGTCGACGGGGCGGCCCAAGGGGGTCTGCCTGACCCACGCCAACGTGCTGCGGCTGCTGACCGTCGGCGACACCCACTACCGGTTCTCCGCCGACGACGTCTGGCCGCTCTTCCACTCGTACGCCTTCGACGTCTCCGTCTGGGAGCTCTGGGGGGCGCTGCTCTACGGCGGCCGGCTGGTGGTGGTGCCGCGTGAGGTGACCCGGCTGCCGGACGAGTTCCTGGAGCTGCTGGTTCGTGAGCGGGTGACGGTGCTCAACCAGACGCCGTCGGCGTTCCGGGCCCTGGTCGGCTTCGCCCGCGACAACGACCCCCGGCTGGCCGACCTCCACCTGCGGGCGGTGGTCTTCGCCGGGGAGAAGCTGGAGATGGCCGAGCTGGCGCCATGGACCGACCGGTTCGGCCTGGACCGCCCGGCACTGCTCAACATGTACGGCATCACCGAGACCACGGTGCACTCCAGCTACCACCAGGTACGCCCGGCGGACCTCACCGACCCCGGCAACCCGGTCGGCTATCCCCTGGGTGACCTGCGGATCTACCTCCTCGACCGGTACGGCAACCTGGTGCCGGTCGGCGTGCCCGGGGAGATCCACGTCGGCGGGCCGGGCGTGGCCCGGGGCTACCTGCACCGGCCGGAGCTGACCGCGCAGCGGTTCGTGCCGGACCCCTTCGCGACCGAGCCTGGTGCCCGGATGTACCGGAGCGGTGACCTGGCCCGGCGCCGCCCCGACGGCGGGCTGGACTTCCTCGGCCGGATCGACGACCAGGTGCAGATCCGCGGCTACCGGGTCGAACTGGGCGAGATCGAGACCGTCCTCGCCGGCCACCCGGCCGTCCGGGACGCGGTCGTGGTGGTCCGGGAGGACGTGCCCGGGGACAGGCGGCTCGCCGGCTACCTGGTGGCCGACGGCGAGCTGCCGACCCCGGCCGAGCTGCGCGAGTTCCTCGCCCGCAGCCTGCCGGAATACATGGTGCCGGCCGCGTTCGTGTCCCTGGAGAAGATCCCGCTGACCGCCAACGGCAAGCTGGACCGGCGCGCGCTGCCGGCGCCGGACCGCGCCGACCTGCACGGCGGGCACACCTACGTCGCCCCGCGTACCCCGGTGGAGGAGCGGGTCGCCGCCGTCTGGCGGGAGGTGCTCGGGGTCGAGCGGGTCGGGGTGACCGACAGCTTCTTCGACCTCGGCGGGCACTCGATCCGGGCGGTCGCCCTGGTCGGGGAGCTGCGCGCGATCGGCCTGGACGTCTCGGTCCGGGACGTCTTCGCACACCGCACCGTCGCCGAACTCTGCGGGGCGCTCGACGGCCGATCCGCGCCCGCCGAGCCGGAGCGCCCGGTCGCGCCCTTCGAACTGATCTCCGCCGAGGACCGGGCCAGAGTGCCGGCCGGGGCGGTCGACGCGTACCCGCTCTCCCGGGTCCAGGCCGGCATGGTCGTGGAGATGCTCTCCGACGGCGAGCTGCACGCATACCACAACGTGACCTCGTTCCGGATCCGCGACGAGCGGCCGTTCGCGCGGGAGGCGCTCCGCGAGGCCGCCAGGATCGTGGTGGCGCGGCACGAGGTGCTGCGGACCGCGATCGACCTGACCACCTACTCGGTGCCGATGCAGCTCGTCTACCCGACCGCCGAGATGCCGGTGGGGGAGCGGGACCTGCGGCACCTGGACGCCGCCGAGCTGGACCGGTCGCTGCGGGAGTTCACCGCCGTCGAGCGGGCCGACGTCTTCGACCTGGCCGAGCCCGCCCTGATGCGGCTGCACGCGCACGTCTGCGACGACAAGACCTGGTGGCTCTCGGTCACCGAGTGCCACGCCATCATCGAGGGCTGGAGCCACCACTCGCTGCTGATGGAGCTGCTCGAGCTCTACCGGGAGATCCGCGACGGCGGTACCCCGGCCCCGGTGGAGGCGCCCGCGCTGCGCTTCGCCGACTTCATCGGCGCCGAACTGCGCTCGCTCGCCTCGGCGGAGGACCGGGACTACTGGCGGGACATCGTCGGCCGGTACGCCCGGTTCTCCCTCCCCACCGGCTGGGGCGACGAGGCGGCGCCGCGCGAGTCGCTGATGCTCGGGGTGCCCTTCCACGACCTGGAGTCCGCCCTGCGCGCGCTGGCCAGCCGGGCGAAGGCGTCGCTGAAGACGGTGCTGCTCGCCGCGCACCTCAAGGTGATGAGCCAGCTCACCGCCGAGGAGTCCTTCCTGACCGGCCTGGTCCTGCACGGCCGGCCGGAGGTCGCCGGTGCCGACCGGATCTACGGGATGTACCTGAACAGCCTCCCCTTCGGCTACGACCGGGGCGCCCGGACCTGGCGGGAGCTGGTGGAGCGGACCTACGCCCGCGAGGTGGAGATCTGGCCGCGCCGACGGTTCCCGATGCCGGAGATCCAGCGCGAGTTCGGCGACGGCCAGCGGCTGATGGACGTGCGGTTCAGCTACCACGACTTCGACCAGGTCGACCGGGAGTTGGTCGACTACATGGCCAGCATCGACGACAGCCCGACCGAGTTCCCGCTCGCCGTGGCGGTCCGGCTCGGCTACGTCACCATGGCGGTCAACCCCCGGGTGCTGAGCCGGGCCAACGGCGACCGGATCGGTGCGATGTACCGGGCCGTGCTCGAGGCGATGGCCGCCGACCCGGACGGCGACGCCCGGGGCACCTTCCTCGCCGACGAGGAACGGCAGCGGCTGGTGGTCGAGTGGAACAGCACCACCGCCGAACCGGCCGGGCCGAGCGTGCCGGAGCGGTTCGCCGCGCAGGCGGCGGCGACCCCGGACGCGGTGGCACTGGAGTGCGCCGGGCAGCGGCTCGGCTACGCCGAGCTGGACGAGCGGGCGAACCGGCTGGCCCGGCATCTGCGTGCCTGCGGGGTGGTGCCGGAGTCGGTGGTCGGGGTGCTGCTGGACCGGGGTCCGGAGCTGGTGGTGGCGATGCTGGCGGTCTGGAAGGCGGGTGGCGGGTACGTGCCGCTCGACCCGGCACATCCGGCCGGGCGGATCGCCGAGATGCTCGCCGACGCCGGTGCCCGGGTGGTGGTGACCGGCTCCGGCTACGCCGACCGGTTCCCCGACGTCCCGGTGCGGGTCCTGGTCGACCGGGACGCGGCCGCCATCGCGGACCAGCCCGAGACGCCGCTCGCGGTTCCGGCCGACCCCGACCGTCTCGCGTACGTGATTTTCACGTCGGGGTCGACGGGTCGGCCGAAGGGTGTGGCGGTGTCGCATCGTGGGTTGGTCAACCACGTGTCGTGGGCGGCGCGGGAGTTGGCTGGTCGGGGTTCTGGTGGGTCGGCGTTGTTCTCGTCGGTGGCGTTCGATCTGGTGGTGCCGAACGTGTGGGCGCCGTTGGTGTCGGGCCAGCGGGTGTGGCTGCTGCCGTCCGATGCGGACATGGCAGACCTCGGTCGCGAGCTGCTGGCCGCCGGCCCGTTCAGCTTCCTGAAGCTGACCCCCGGGCACCTGGAGGTGCTCGCCCACCAACTCGCCCCGGGCCAGGCCGCCGGGCTCGCCGCGGTCACGGTGGTGGCCGGCGAGGCATTCACCCGGCACACCCTGGAGCGCTGGCGGGAGTGCGCCCCCGACGCGGTGCTGGTGAACGAGTACGGCCCGACGGAGGCGTCGGTCGGCACCTGCGTCTTCCCGGTCACCGGCACGGTTGGTTCGGAGGTGGTGCCGATCGGGCGGTCGTTGCCGGGGATGGCGATGTATGTGCTGGATGCGGAGTTGTCGCCGGTGCCGGTGGGTGTGTTGGGTGAGTTGTTTGTCGGTGGGGTCGGGGTGGCGCGGGGTTATGTGAACCGTCCGGAGTTGACGGGGGAGCGGTTTGTGCCGGATCCGTTCGGTCCGGCCGGTGGGCGGTTGTACCGGACCGGTGATCTGGTGCGGGTGCTGTCGAGCGGTGATGTGGAGTTCGTGGGTCGGGTGGATGACCAGGTGAAGGTGCACGGGTATCGGATCGAGTTGGGTGAGGTCCGGTCGGTGTTGCTGGAGCATGAGGCTGTCCGGGATGCGGTGGTGGTGGCGGTGGGTTCTGCGTCGGACCGGCGGCTGGTGGCGTATTGCGTGCCGCGCTCCGGTGAGTTGGATGTGGCGGGGTTGACGGCGCAGGTGTCGGGTCGGTTGCCGGAGTACATGGTGCCGGCGGTGTTTGTGTCGTTGGATGCGTTGCCGTTGAACGCGAACGGGAAGGTGGATCGTCGGGCGTTGCCGGATCCGGATGCTGCGGTGGTGGATGTGGGTTCGGTGTTCGTGGGGCCGCGTACCGGGGTGGAGGAGCGGATCGCGGCGGTGTGGTGTGCGGTGCTTGGGTTGGATCGGGTCGGGGTGACGGAGAGTTTCTTTGATCTGGGTGGGCATTCGATCCGGGCGGTGGCGTTGGTGGGGAGGTTGCGGGCGGCGGGGTTCGAGGTGGCGGTGCGGGATGTGTTCCAGTACCGCACGATCGCCGAACTCGCCGAGAAGCTCGCCGGCCCGGCGCCGGATTCGACGGTCGCGGACACCACCGTCGACGGGCCGGTCGTGGCCCCGTTCGCGCTGGTCTCCGCCGAGGACCGGGCGGCGCTGCCGGCCGGGGTGGTCGACGCGTACCCGCTGTCACAGGTGCAGCTCGGCATGGTCGTGGAGATGCTGGCCGACAGCCAGCTGCACGCATACCACAACGTCACCTCGTTCCGGCTCCGCACCGAACAGCCGTTCGGGCTCGACGCGCTGCGCGAGGCGGCCCGGATCGTGGTCCAGCGACACGAGCTGCTCCGCACCTCGTTCGACCTGACCACCTATTCGGTGCCGATGCAGCTCGTGCACGGCACCGCCGAGATCCCGATCGTCGTGCGTGACGTGCGGCAGCTCGACGCCGAGCGGCGGCAGCAGGCGATTCGGGAGTTCACGGCGGCGGAGCGGGCCGAGCTCTTCGACCTCGGGGTGGCGCCGCTGCTGCGGTTCACCGTGCACGAGGAGAGCGACGAGGCGTGGTGGATGTCGGTCACCGTCTCGCACCCGATCACGGAGGGGTGGAGCCACCGGGCGATGCTCACCGAGCTGCTGGACCTCTACCAGCAGTTCCGGGCCGGCGGCACTCCCGCACCGGTGACCCGCCCCGCGGTCCGGTACGCCGACTTCATTGCCGCCGAACTCGACTCGCTGGAGTCGACCGGGGACCGCGACTACTGGCGGGGAATCGTCGACGGGTACGCCCGGCTGTCACTGCCGACCGGTTGGGCCGGCGATCCGGCGACGCCCCGGGAGCCGTACTCGGTCACCGTGCCGCTGCGCGACCTGGAGCCGCAACTGCGGATGCTGGCGACCGCGACGCGTACCTCCGTCAAGGCGGTGCTGCACGCGGCACACCTGAAGGTGATGAGCCAGCTCACCGACGAGCCGGCCTTCTTCACCGGGCTCGTCTGCAGCGCCCGCCCCGAGGTCGACGGCGCCGACCGGGTCTACGGGATGTACCTCAACACCCTGCCCTTCGCCCATCGGCGGGGGGCGGCGACCTGGGGTGAGCTGGTCCGGCAGGTCTTCGACCGGGAGGTCGAACTCTGGCCGCACCGCCGCTATCCGATGCCGGCGATCCAGCGCGAGCTGGCCGACGGGCAGCGCCTGCTCGACGTGCGGTTCAGCTTCCAGGACTTCGACGCGGTCGACACCGAACTGGTCGACGTGGACTCCGGGCTCGGCGAGGGAGCCACCGAGTTCGGCCTGGCCGTCGCGGCCATGACCGGCAGCCTGGTGCTGACCGCCGACACGCACGTGCTGAGCCGGCCGGATGCGGCCCGGCTGGCCGCGATGTACCGGGCCGTGCTGGCCGCGATGGCGGCCGGCGGTGTCGACGGCGACGCCCGGGAGAACCACCTGCCGGCGGAGGAGCGGCAGCGGCTGCTCGACGAGTACGCCGTCAACCCCACGGCGGCGCCGACGCGCACCGTGCCGGAGCTGGTCGCCGAGACCGCCGCCGCGCATCCGCACCGGACCGCACTCGTCCTCGGCGAGCTGGAGCTCGACTACGCGGAGCTGGACGAGCGGGCGAACCGGCTGTCCCGGCACCTGCGTGCCAGGGGCGTGCTTCCGGAGTCGGTGGTCGGGGTGCTGCTGGACCGGGGTCCGGAGCTGGTGGTGGCGATGCTGGCGGTCTGGAAGGCGGGTGGCGCCTACGTGCCGCTCGACCCGTCGTTCCCGGCCGACCGGGTGACGGCGATGCTCGCCGACGCCGGTGCCCGGGTGGTGGTCACCCGGTCTCGGCACGCGGACCGGTTCGACCCGACGCTGGACTGTGTCCTCGTCGACACCGAGCGCCTGGAGATCGGAAACCGTCCGGCCTCCCCGATCGACGAACCGGCCGACCTGGACCGGTTGGCGTACGTGATTTTCACGTCGGGGTCGACGGGTCGGCCGAAGGGTGTGGCGGTGTCGCATCGTGGGTTGGTCAACCACGTGTCGTGGGCGGCGCGGGAGTTGGCTGGTCGGGGTTGTGGTGGGTCGGCGTTGTTCTCGTCGGTGGCGTTCGATCTGGTGGTGCCGAACGTGTGGGCGCCGTTGGTGACGGGTCAGCGGGTGTGGTTGGCGGGTCCGGATCTGGACATGGCGGATCTGGGCCGGGAGTTGGTGGGTGCCGGTCCGTTCAGCTTCCTCAAGCTCACCCCCGGCCACCTGGAGATCATCGGCCAGCAGGCCGAGCCCGCCCAGCTCGCCGCGCTGGCCGGGATCGTCGTCGTGGCCGGCGAGGCCCTGCCCGGCCCGGTCGCCGAGCACTGGCGCGGCATCCTCGGCGACGGCCGCCTGGTGAACGAGTACGGCCCGACGGAGGCGTCGGTCGGCACCTGCGTCTTCCCGGTCACCGGCACGGTTGGTTCGGAGGTGGTGCCGATCGGGCGGTCGTTGCCGGGGATGGCGATGTATGTGCTGGATGCGGAGTTGTCGCCGGTGCCGGTGGGTGTGTTGGGTGAGTTGTTTGTCGGTGGGGTCGGGGTGGCGCGGGGTTATGTGAACCGTCCGGAGTTGACGGGGGAGCGGTTTGTGCCGGATCCGTTCGGTCCGGCCGGTGGGCGGTTGTACCGGACCGGTGATCTGGTGCGGGTGCTGTCGAGCGGTGATGTGGAGTTCGTGGGTCGGGTGGATGACCAGGTGAAGGTGCACGGGTATCGGATCGAGTTGGGTGAGGTCCGGTCGGTGTTGCTGGAGCATGAGGCTGTCCGGGATGCGGTGGTGGTGGCGGTGGGTTCTGCGTCGGACCGGCGGCTGGTGGCGTATTGCGTGCCGCGCTCCGGTGAGTTGGATGTGGCGGGGTTGACGGCGCAGGTGTCGGGTCGGTTGCCGGAGTACATGGTGCCGGCGGTGTTCGTGTCGTTGGATGCGTTGCCGTTGAACGCGAACGGGAAGGTGGATCGTCGGGCGTTGCCGGATCCGGATGCCGTGTCGGTGGATGTGGGTTCGGTGTTCGTGGGGCCGCGTACCGGGGTGGAGGAGCGGATCGCGGCGGTGTGGTGTGCGGTGCTTGGGTTGGATCGGGTCGGGGTGACGGAGAGTTTCTTTGATCTGGGTGGGCATTCGATCCGGGCGGTGGCGTTGGTGGGGAGGTTGCGGGCGGCGGGGTTCGAGGTGGCGGTGCGGGATGTGTTCCAGTACCGCACGATCGCCGAACTCGCCGAGGCGGTCTCCGGCCAGTCCGCTGCCGGACCGTCGGCCGAAGCCGGTCCGGTGCCGCCGTTCGCGCTGGTCTCCGCCGAGGACCGGGCGGCGCTGCCGGCCGGGGTGGTCGACGCGTACCCGCTGTCACAGGTGCAGCTCGGCATGGTCGTGCAGATGCTCGGCGGGGTGGGCGGCAACCGCTACCACAACACGAGCTTCTACCGGATCCGTGACGAGCGGCCCTTCCAGCCGGCGGCGCTGCGCGAGGCGGCCCGGATCGTGGTCCAGCGACACGAGCTGCTCCGCACCTCGTTCGACCTGACCACCTATTCGGTGCCGATGCAGCTCGTGCACGGCACCGCCGAGATGCCGGTCCAGGTTTGCGACGTACGGCAGCTGGACGATCCGGCCAAGGAGAAGGCGCTGCACGAGCTGGTGGTCCGGGAGCGGGCCGAGCTCTTCGACCTGGAGAGCCCGCCGCTGCTCCGGATGGCGGGATTCGTGGAGAGCGACGACGCCTGGCGGCTCGGCTTCACCCAGTGCCACGCCATCACCGAGGGCTGGAGCCAGCAGTCGCTGCTGATGGAGGTGCTGGACCTCTACCGGCAGCTCGCCGCCGGCACGACGCCGGAGCCGGCCACCACCCCCGAGGTCCGGTACGCGGACTTCATCGCCGCCGAACTCGACTCGCTCGCCTCGACGACGGACCGCGACTACTGGCACGGGATCGTCACCGGGCACGCCCGGTTCGCCATGCCCGCCGGTTGGGGCGGTGCCGCCGACGAGACCGGCAGCTTCCGGATCCCGGTGCCCTTCCCGGAGCTGGAGCCGCAACTGCGGGCACTGGCGACCGCGACCCGTACGTCACTCAAGGCGGTGCTGCACGCGGCGCACCTGAAGGTGCTGAGCCAGCTCACCGACGAGCCGGCCTTCTTCACCGGACTCGTCTGCAGCGCCCGCCCCGAGGTCGACGGCGCCGACCGGGTCTACGGGATGTACCTCAATACCCTCCCGTTCGCGCACGACCGCTCGGCCGCCACCTGGGGCGACCTGGTCCGGCAGGTCTTCGACCGGGAGGTCGAACTCTGGCCGCACCGCCGCTATCCGATGCCGGCGATCCAGCGCCAGGTCGGCGGCGGGCAGCTCGTCGAGGTGATGTTCAGCTACCAGGACTTCCACCAGGTCGACACGGGGCGCGTCGACGTGCGGGCCGGGGTCGGCGACGCCGCCAACGAGTTCGCGCTCGCCGTCTCGACCGGCCCCGGTCACCTGATGCTACGGGTCCGCCGCTCCGCACTGACGGCGGAGAACGCCGAGCGGGTCGTGGCGATGTACCGGGCGGTGCTGGAGTCGATGGCCGCGGGCGCCGACGGCGACGCGCGGGCGACGTACATGCCGGCGGCGGAACGGGCGACCGTGCTGACCGACTGGAACGACACGGCCGTGGAGTGGTGATGAGCAGCAGTCGATCGGTGCACCACGTCGTCGAGGCGCAGGCCGCCGCCACCCCGAGGGCGGTGGCGGTGGTCCAGGGCGGCGAACGGATCCGCTACGCCGACCTGGACGCCCTGGCGAACCGGTACGCCCAGCACCTGCGGGCGGTCGGGATCGGGCCGGAGTCGGTGGTCGGGGTGCTGCTGCCCCGGGAACCGTCGCTGCTGGCCTGGCTGCTGGCGGTCTGGAAGGCCGGCGCCGGCTACGTGCCGCTGGACCCGGAGCTGCCGGCCGAACGGCTGGGCTACATGCTCGACACCGCCGGAGCCGAACTGGTGGTGAGCACCTCCGCGCTGGCCGACCGGCTGGCCGGGGTCTTCACCGGCCGGTACGTCCTGGCCGACCGGGACGAGGCCGAGATCGAGTCCCGGCCGGCGGAGCCGGTGCCCCGCCGCGACGACCAGCACCAGTTGGCCTACATCATCTTCACCTCCGGCTCGACGGGGCGGCCGAAGGGTGTGCAGATCTCCCACCGGGCGCTGCTGAACCTGCTCTTCTCGATGCGGCGGCTGCTGGACGCCGGCACCGACGACGTCTGGCTCGCCGCCACCTCGCTCTCCTTCGACATCTCCGGGCTGGAGCTGTATCTGCCGCTGGTCACCGGCGGCCGGCTGGTGCTGGCCGACGACGACGAGGTGGGGGACAGCCCGGAGCTGCTCGGCCTGCTCGACCGCCATCCGGTGACGCACGTCCAGGCCACCCCGTCGGGTTGGAAACTGCTGCTGGACGCGGGCTTCGCGGACCGGCCGGTGGTCGCGCTCGTCGGTGGTGAGGCGTTGCCGCCGGCCCTCGCCGGTGACCTGCGCGGCCGGGTGAAGCGGCTGGTCAACGTCTACGGCCCGACCGAGACCGCCATCTGGTCGACCAGCTGGGACGTGCCCGGCGACGTCGACGTGGTGCCGATCGGGCGGCCGATCGCCAACACCCGGACCTACGTGCTGGACCGCGACCTCCAGCCGGTCGCGGTCGGCGTCGTCGGCGAGCTCCACATCGCCGGTGACGGCGTCGCCCGGGGGTACGTCAACCGCCCCGAACTGACCGCCGAGAAGTTCCTGCCGGAGCCGTTCGGCCGGGCCGCCGGGGCCAGGATGTACCGCACCGGTGACCTGGTCCGCTATCTGCCGGACGGCAACCTGGAGTTTCTCGGTCGGGCGGACCACCAGGTGAAGATCCGGGGACACCGGATCGAGCTGCCGGAGATCGAGGAGCGGATGCTCGCCCATCCGGACGTCCGCAACGGGGTGGTGGTGGCCCGCGAGGACGCGGGTGGGGAGAAATGGCTCGCCGGCTACGTCGTACCGGTGGACGGCCGGCCGGTCGACCCGGCCGAGCTGCGCGACTTCCTGGCCGCGGCGCTGCCCGGCTACATGGTGCCGGCCGCCTTCGTCACCCTGGACGCCCTGCCGTTGAACCCGGCCGGCAAGGTGGACCGGCGCGCGCTGCCGGCGCCGGAGCGGACCGCCTTCGGCGGCGATCGCGAGTTCGTGCCGCCACGCAACGGGACCGAGCGACGGATCGCCGAGGTCTGCGCGGACGTGCTCGGCCTGGACCGGGTGGGCGCGGACGACGGCTTCTTCGACCTCGGCGCCGACTCGATGCGGATCGTGCAGCTGGTCACCGCCGCCCGGAGGGCCGGCCTGCCGGTGTCGCTGCGCATGCTCTACCAGCACGGCACCGTCGCCGCCCTGGCGGCCGCGCTCGGCGACCCGGCTCCGGCCAGCACGCTCGTCGAGCCGGCGCCTGCGCCGGCCGCGCCCGCCGGGCCGTCGCCGCTGCCCACCATGGCGGAACACCACGTGCCGGGCGCGAGCGTCGCGCTGGTCCGGGCCGGCCAGGTCGTCGGGGTACGCGGCTACGGCGTGCTCGCCGCCGGTGGATCGGAGCCGGTCACCCCGGAGACCCCGTTCCAGGTCGCGTCGATCAGCAAGCACGTGACCGCCCTCGCGGTGCTCCGGCTGGTCCGGGAGGGGCGGCTGGCGCTGGACGCCGACGTGAACCGCTATCTGACCGCCTGGCGGGTGCCGGCCGGACCCGGCCCGGTCACCGTACGGCAGCTACTGGCCAACCTCTCCGGCCTCTCGACCAGCCCCAACACCGGGTACGCGCCGGACGAGCCGGCACCGTCCCTGCTCGACGTGCTGCACGGCCGCCCGCCCGCGACCTCCGAGCCGATCCGGCCCGAGCTGACGCCGGGGGAGTCGTTCCGGAAGACGAACAGCCACTACGCGGTCCTCCAGCAGGTGCTTGTCGACCTGACCGGGGAGTCCTTCCCGGAGCTGATGCGGCGGCTCGTGTTCGCGCCGCTGGGCATGACCGGCAGCAGCTTCGACCCGGCCTTCCCGGCCGACCCCGGCCGCCGGGTGGCGCTCGGCCACGACGGGCACGGGGTGCCCGTACCCGGTGGGTGGCGCCACCGGCCGGCGTTGGCGGCCGGCGGTCTCTGGTCGACCGCCGCGGACCTGGCCCGGGTGCTGGTGGAGATCCACCGCGCGCACCGGGGCGACGGGACGCTGCTCACCCCCGACCTCGCCGCCGAGCTGGTCGCGATCGCGCACCCGGGCAGCTTCTACGGCCTCGGCACGGTCGTCGACGACACCGCTCCCGACCTGGAGTTCGGCCACCCGGGTGAGACGGTCGGCTACCGGGCGATGACCCTGGGCCGGATCCGATCCGGGGACGGATTCGTGGTGCTGACCAACTCGGAGTCCGGCAAGGCGGTGCAGTCGTTCGTCGCCACCGAGCTGGCGGGCTGGACCGAACGAGCCGCGCAGTCAGGGCAGACCGAGCAGGTCGAGCAGGTCGAGCAGGCGGGGCGGGGCGAGCGGGACGGCGGCGCTGCCGGGTTCGCCGCCGACTGGCTCCGGGACGCGCAGCCAATCGCCGGCGCGGGTGCGGACGCGGCGACACGGGAGGCGCGGATGGTCCGGCATCTGATCTCGATCAACGACCTGACGGACGAGGACCTGCACGCCATCGTCGCCCGGGGGGTCCGCTTCCGGTCCGGAGCGGCGCGTCGGGAACGGCCGCTCGACGGCGACGTGATCGGGATCTACTTCCGGAAGACCTCGACCCGCACCCGGACCGCTTTCTCCAGCGGGGCGCTGCGGCTCGGCGCGCAGATCGTCGCGTACGGGCCGGACGACCTCCAGGTGAACACGGGCGAGACGCACGCGGACACCGGCCGGGTGATGTCCCGGATGCTCGACGTGCTGGTGGCCCGGACCGCGGGCGACCCGGCGGAGCTGCGGCAGCTTGCCGCCCAGGACCGGATGTCGGTGGTGAACGCGATGAGCGCCGACGAGCATCCGACCCAGGCGTTGACCGACCTGACCACGCTGCTCGACCACTTCGGCCGGATCGACGGGCTCCGCGTGCTCTATGTCGGCGAGGGCAACAACACCGCCGCCGCCCTCGCCCTGGCGCTCACCCGCTACCCCGGTACCCACCTCGAGCTGCGTACGCCGCCCGGCTACGGGCTGACCGGGGAGATCTCGGCGACCGCCGTGGCGCAGGCGGCCCGGGGCACGGCGACGATCTGCGAGCGGCACGACATGGCCGAGCTGCCCGGTGGTTTCGACGTCATCTACACCACCCGGTGGCAGACGACCGGCACCAGCAAGCCCGATCCGGACTGGCGGGAGATCTTCGCCCCGTTCCAGGTCGGGGTCGGGCTCTGGGGCGGCAGTCCGGACGCGGTCTTCCTGCACGACCTGCCGGCGCACCGGGGCGAGGAGGTCACCGCCGAGGTGCTGGACGGCCCGGCGAGCATCGCCTTCGCGCAGGCGGAGAACAAGCTGCACAGCGCGATGGCGGTGCTGGAGTGGTGCCGCCGTGGCCCGGTCGGCGGGCCGCCGGGGACCGGATCGTGAGCCTCGTCGAGGAGCCCGGCCCGCCTACCGGAGGCACGGCGCCGTCGGCTGCCGCCCCGTCCGCTGCGGCGCGACCCCCGGCTGCGGCGCGGCCCTCGGCTGCGGCGCGGCCCTCGGCTGCGGCGCGGCCCTCGGCTGCGGCGCGGCCCTCGGCTGCGGCGCGGCCCTCGGCTGCGGCGCGGCCCTCGGCTGCGGCGCGGCCCTCGGCTGCGGCGCGGCCCTCGGCTGCGGCGCGGCCCTCGGCTGCGGCGCGGCCTTCCGGGGCGACGGCCGCCGGGACGGCTTCCGGGCCACCGCCGCTGCGCCGCAACCGGGACTTCCTGCTGCTCTGGGCGGGGGCCGCCGGAACGCTGGTCGGTGCGCGGATCACCTCGATCGCGTATCCGCTGCTGGTGCTCTGGTACACCGGGTCGGCGGGGCAGGCGGGCCTGGTCGGCGCCGCCGCGCTCCTGCCACACCTGCTCGTCCAACTGCCGGCCGGCGCATTCGTCGACCGCTGGGACCGGCGCCGGTTGATGATCCTCTGCGATCTCGGCTGCCTCCTCGCCACCGGAAGTGTGGCACTGGCGGTGCTGCTCGACCGGATCTGGTTGCCCCAGCTCATCGTGGTGGCATTCGTCCAGACCAGCCTGAGCGTCCTCTACCAGCTCGCCGAGCGGGCCGCCGTCCGGCACCTCGTGCCGGCCGAGCAGTTGCCGGCCGCGCTGACCCAGAACGAGACCCGGGGCCGGGCCGCGGTGCTGATCGGCCAGCCCGTCGGCGGCCTGCTCTTCACCGTCGCGCGGTGGGCGCCGTTCCTCTTCACCACCGTCGCGCATCTCGGCTCCCTGGTCGCGTTGCTGCTGATCCGCCGCCCCTTCCAGCACTCCCGGCCGGCCGCGCCGACGACGCTGCGCGCCGACATCGCCGAGGGCGTTGCCTGGCTGTGGCGGCAGCGGTTCCTCCGTACGGTGCTGGGCTTCGTCGCGGTCAGCAACGCCGTCTTCCAGGCGTTGACCCTGGCGCTGATGCTCACCGTCCGCAACGGCGGCGGTTCGGGCGCGGTGGTCGGCGCCGTGATCGGGGTCAGCGGGCTGGGCGGGATGCTCGGCGCGCTCAGCGGCATGTGGTGGCTGCGCCGGGCCACCCTGCGGGCCCTGGTGGTGGGCGGGCTGGCCGCCTGGGCGGTGACGGTGCCGGCGATGGCCTTCACCACCGACCCGGTCGCACTGGCAGCGATCTTCGCCGCCAACAGCTACGTCGGCGGACTGTTCAACGTGGTCGGCGGGGTCTACCTGGTCAGGATCACTCCCGACCCGTTGATGGGGCGGGTCGGCGCGGTCGCCACGCTGCTCGCCTCCGGGGCCAACTTCGTCGGTGCGCTCGGCGGCGGGCTGCTGCTGGGCGTTGCCGGGCTCCGGGTGACGGTGCTCGGGCTCGGCGCGGTGATGGTGTCGCTGGTCGTGCTCGCCGTGCTGAGCCCGGCGGTGCGGGGGATCGCCGCCACCGAGGAGAACACCCGACTGGTCCGCCGCCGCAGCGCCGGCCGGAGGAGCCACAGCGCCGGCCAGGGCAGCGGCACGGCCAGCCGGAGTATCGGAAAAGTATAGATCTTGCCGCCATCCTTGGACTGGATGACGGCTGTGTCACCAACGCATTACCTTCTGATTCCCGCCGCCGGTCTCCAGCCTCGCGGGAGTCCTCTCGAAGGGAGAGCCCGATGGAAGGTCACCAGACCTGGAGACCGACGGAGATCGACCCGGCGGCCGTCGGGGTCGAGGCGAGCCCGCAGGGGCTGGTCGACTACCTCGCGAGCATGCCGGACCTGGCGAAGCTGTTGACCGCCGAGAAGGCGCTGGTCTTCCGCGGCTTCCAGGTGACCGAGGAGACGCTCGACCCGGTGATGGACCGGCTGCTGCCGAACCGGCTGGCGTACGTGCACGGCAACTCGCCGCGTACCAAGGTGGGGAAGAACGTCTACACCTCGACCGAGTACCCGCCCGAGTTCACCATCTCGATGCACAACGAGCTGTCGTACGCACACCAGTGGCCGGCCCGGCTGATGTTCTTCTGCCACACGGCGGCGGAGACCGGCGGCGCCACCCCGGTGGTGGACGGTGTCCGGTGGCTGGAGTCCCTGGACCCGGAGGTCCGGGCCGCCTACGCCGACGGGGTCCGCTACACCCAGAACCTGCACGACGGCTTCGGCCTCGGCAAGAGCTGGCAGGACACCTTCGAGACCGCCGACCGCGACGAGGTCGAGGCGTTCCTGAGCAGCACCGAGGCGAGTTGGGAGTGGAAGCCGGACGGTGGACTGCGGGTGACCCAGGACCGCCCCTCCACCACCCGGCACCCCAGCACCGGGGTCGAGGTGTGGTTCAACCAGTCCGACCAGTGGCACCCGGCCGCACTCGGTGACGAGACCGCGAGGTCGCTGGCCGAGGTGCTGCCGCCGGACGAGCTGCCACAGTCGGTCACCTTCGCCGACGGCAGCCCGATCCCGGACGACTACGTCATCCAGGTGCGCGACCGTGGGCTGTCCAGCGCGGTCGACGTGGACTGGCGGCAGGGCGACGTGCTGCTGATCGACAACGTACTGGTCGGGCACGGCCGGCGTCCGTTCACCGGGCGGCGCCGGGTCCTGGTCGCCATGTCCGACTGAACCTCCCTCGAAGGGCCGGACCATGACTCTCTCCACTACCGACACCGCCGCGACCACCAACCTGCCGACGATGCCGTGCGTGCGCACCCGCGAGTCGGTCGGGGTCGAGATCGGGGAGCTGATCGCGGCCGAGCGGGCCGACCTGCGGCGAATCCTCCAGGAGCGGGGGGCGCTGCTGCTGCGCGGCTTCTCCGTCGGCGGCGTCGACGGGTTCGACGCGGTGGTACGCGCGCTCTCCGGCCCGCCGCTGACCTACTCCGAGCGCTCCTCGCCGCGCAGCACCATCAAGGGCCAGGTCTACACCTCGACCGACTACCCGCCGAACGAGGAGATCTTCCTGCACAACGAGAACTCCTACCAGGCGGTCTGGCCGCTGACCCTGTACTTCTACTGCCGGCAGGCGCCGGCGACCCGGGGCGCGACGCCGCTGGCGGACATTCGGAAGGTCTACCGGGCGATCGATCCGACCGTCCGGGAGGAGTTCGTCCGGCGGGGCTGGATGGTGGTGCGCAACTTCCACGCCTCGTTCGGCACCGCGTGGCAGCAGGTCTTCAACACCGACGACCGGGACGCGGTCACCGCGTACTGCGCGGCGAACGGGATCGAGACCGAGTGGCGCGACGGCGGCGGGCTGCGTACCCGGGCGGTCCGCCGGGCCGTGCACACCCATCCGGTCAGCGGCGAGACGGTGTGGTTCAACCACGCGACCTTCTTCCACGTCACGACGCTGCCGGCCGACGTCCGGGAGGGGGTGCTGGAGATCTTCGACGAGGAGGACCTGCCGACCAACACCTACTACGGCGACGGCGCCCGGATCCCGGACGACGTCATCGGCCACCTGCGGGACTGCTACCGGGCCGCGACGGTCCGGTTCGACTGGCAGTACGACGACGTCCTGGTGGTCGACAACATGCTCGCGGCGCACGGCCGTGAGCCCTTCACCGGCCCGCGGCAGATCGCGGTGGCGATGGCGGAGCCGTCGCACGGCTGATACCGACGCAAGCGAGCGCCCGCCCCGGGCGGCCGTCAGGCCGCCCGGGGCGGGCTTTCGTATCCCATGAACTATTTCCGGCTTGTTTAGGGCTGTTCCGGCCGCGATTGTCTGGGTTACGCGCGAGTACGTGAAAGTTGCTTGTCTTTTGGTCGGGACTCCATATCCCGACGACCTGCGATTATGGCGTTCGGGGTCGGCAATGAAGCGGTAGGTTTCCCGGCTGTCCGGGTCAATTGTCCTGCTGACAGGGACATCGCGGCAACGGTGACCGACCGCCCTTACCTCGGAGAAGACTCCCGTCAGGATTGGCGAGTGACGTTTTCCTGATGTTTCGCTCGAAGTTCTTGTCGGTGTCTCCAACCCGACTTGATTGCATATGCGGGCGCCGATATTGTAGGCGGAACCGTCCGTGAGCGTTTGGGAGAGCTGGCGTCCGCGGTCGTGGTTGCCGAGAGGGCGTGGCTCATTCGGTGGCCCGCCGTGGCCGGTCTACGCTTCCCGCAGCCAACATTTGGGGGGAAATGCGGGTGGGAATCGTGGGTGTCGTGGAGCGGGTCGCCCGGCTTGCCGGCCGGGATCCGGACCGGGAGGCGGTCGTCTGCCTGCGCTGGAGTGAATGTGAAGAGCATTCAGAATCCTTGCGCTACGGCGAACTGGACCGTGCGGCCCGGGTGCTGGCCGGTCGGCTGCGGGACCGTTGCCGTCCCGGTGACCGGGCCCTGCTCCTCTATCCGACCGGCCTCGAGTTCGTCAAAAGCATCCTGGGGTGCATGTATGCCGGAATTGTGCCGGTGCCGGCGCCATTACCGGACGGGGACAAGCACCACCTGATGCGGGCGACCGGGATTGCGCTGGACTCGGATCCGCGCATCGTGCTGACCGACAGTGCGAGCCTGGTGACGGTCTCCGACTGGATGAGCCAGGACGGGCTGGACCGGTTGCTCTGTACGGCCACCGACATCGCCGTCGCGGACACCTCGGGCAGCTGGGACGGTTCGCCGCGAATCGGCGCCGAGGCGCTCGCGCTGCTGAGCTACACCACCGGATCCACCAGCGATCCGAAAGGCGTGATGGTCAGCCACGAAAATTTGGCGCACAACTTCGGCATATTCCGGGAGGCCCTTTCCCTGACACCGGAGGACCGCTGCCTCAGTTGGCTTCCGTTGCACGACAGCGCTGGTCTGATCGAAATGCTGCTCGAGCCGCTCTATCGCGGCGCCACCACATTTCTAATGTCACCTGACGATTTCTTCGCAGATCCGTCCCGCTGGTTGAAGGCTATCGACAAATACGATGTCCGGGTCAGTTCGGCCCCGGGTTTCGCATACCGCCGCTGTGCGCGGGAGTTGACCGACGAGCAGGTCAGCGGCGTCGACCTGGGTCGTTGGGAGCATGCCTGGGTCGGCGGCGCGGACCCGATCGAGCCGGAGCCGTTGATCGAATTCACCGACCGGTTCGCCGCGGCGGGCTTCCGTCGCGAGGCGGTGCGGGTCGGTTACCGCATCACCGAATCCACGCTCTTCGTCTCCGGCACCCGACCCGGTCGTCCACTCGCCGTGGAACGGTTCGATCCGAGCCGGTTGGAACAGAACGTCCTGCTGCCGGCGGCGGTCGATACGCCCAGCGCGAGATCACTCGTCAGCAGTGGCGTGGTGAACGATCTCGACGTCAGGATCGTCGACCCGGAGACCGGCGCGGTACTGCCCGACGGCCGGCTCGGCGAGATCTGGATCCGGGGCCGGAGCGTGGCCCGTGGCTACTGGCGGCGGGAGCCCGAGACCGACCGGGTGTTCGGCGCGACCACGGCCGCCGGAGAGGGCGGCTACCTGCGTACCGGTGACGTCGGCGTCTGGGCCGGCGCCGGGCTGTACGTCCTGGGCCGGATGCGGGAGATGCTCGTGATCGGCGGGCGCAGCCTCTACCCGTACGACATGGAGAAGGCGGTACGCACCTCCCACATCCGCTTCGCCGATCTCACCGGCACGGTCTTCGCGGTGCCGTCGCCCCGGCAGGAGATCGTGGTACTGCACGAGGTGCGCGGCGAGCCAGCGGATCCGGCCGCACTCTCCTGCCTGGCCCGCAGTGTCAAGGACTGGCTCAGCCGATGCTTCGGGGTGCGGGTCGCCAACGTCGCCTTCCTGCGCCCCGGCAAGGTGCGCAAGTCGCCGGGGGGCAAGGTGCAGCGGGCGCTGATGCGGGAACTGTTCATGGCCGACGCCCTGGATCCGGTCTACGAGGATCTGGACATCGAGACGCAGCGCCGCTACCGCACCGTCGGTCGACCCCTCGCGGCGCCGACGAGACAGGGCCTCTCGGTGACGGGCGGGAGGTCCTGATGGACGGGCACCCGTCGATCCCGGCGCCGCTCCCCGGCACCACCGCGGACCCGGCCGGTCACCCCTGCCAGATGGACTTCCGGATCCTCGGTTCGGTCGAGGTGGTCGACTCGACCGGCGCGGTCGAACTCAGCGCCGCCAAGGTACGCACGGTGCTGGCCGCGCTGCTGCTCGCCCGGGGCCGGGTGGTCTCCGACTCGCGACTCGCCGTCCTGCTCTGGGGAGACGACCCGCCGGTCACCGCGGCCGCACAGATCCAGACCTACGTCTCCCGGCTGCGCGCCAAGCTCGCCCCCGACGCCGAGATAGTCCGGCAGCGCCCCGGATACGTGCTGCGGGTCGCGCCCGACCGGTTCGACCTGGTGCGCTTCGAGCGGCTCGCGGCGTACGGCCGGGACGCCCTCGCCGACGGTCGGCCGGCCGAGGCCGCGCAGGCGCTGCGCGGCGCGCTCGCACTCTGGCGCGGCCCCGCACTCGCCGGGGTGACCGAGTTCCTCGGCGACGCGGAGCGTCCCCGACTGGAGGAGGCCCGACTCGCCGCGCTCGGCGACCGGATCGACGCCGAGCTGGCGCTGGGCCAGCACGCCCGGCTGGTCGTCGAGCTGACCGGGCTGGTCGCCGCGGACCCGCTGCGTGAGCAGTTCCGGGGTCAACTCATGTTGACCCTCTACCGCTGCGGGCGGCAGGCGGACGCGCTCGCCAGCTACCAGGACTACCGGCACCTGCTCGCGGAGGAACTCGGCATCGACCCGGGACGCGAGCTACAGGACCTGCACAAGTCCGTGCTGGCCGCCGAGGAGTCGCTCACCCTGCCTGTGGCGGAGCAGCGGGTCGTGGCCGGGGGCGCCCCGGTCGGATCGCCGCCCTCCCAGCTACCACCGGACGTGGCGGACTTCACCGGCCGGGACCGGGAGGCCGCCCAGGTGGCCGCGCTGCTGCGTAGCAGCGGGGACAGCGGCGGCCGACGGCTGGCCTGCGTGATCGGCGGAATGGCCGGGCTGGGCAAGACGGCGTTGGCGATCCACGTCGGCCACCTGCTGCGCCCGTCCTACCCGGACGGACAGATCTACCTGGACCTGCGCGGCGCCGGGCCACAGCCGGCGGACTCCGCCGACCTGCTGGGCACCCTTCTGCAGGCGCTGGGCCTGCCGGCGTCGGCCGTGCCGCCGTCCACGGCCGAGCGGGTCCAGCTCTACCAGAGCAGGCTGGCCGGGCGGCGGGTGCTGGTGCTGCTCGACAACGCCGCCAGCGAGCAGCAGGTGCGCCCGCTGCTGCCGGAGAGTCCCACCTGCGCGGCGATGGTGACCAGCCGGGCCCGGCTGGCCGCGCTGGAGGGCGTACCCCTGATCGACCTGGACGTCCTCGAACACGTGCAGGCACTGGAGCTGCTCTCCAAGATCGTCGGTGCGGCCCGGGTGGCCGCCGAACCGGAGGCGGCGGTCCGGATCGTCCGGCTCTGCGGTTACCTGCCGCTCGGCGTACGCATCGCGGGCGCCCGGCTCACCGCCAAGCCGCACTGGCGGCTGGCCCGGCTCGCCGACCGGCTCTCCAGCCAGCGCCGCCGGCTCGACGAACTCCGGATCGGTGATCTCGAGGTCCGGGCCAGCGTGGCGCTGAGCCTCCAGGGCCTGGAGGAGCCGGCCCGCCGGGCGTTCCGGCTGCTCGCCCTCCTGGACGTGCCGCGATTCGCCATCTGGACCGCCGCGGTGCTGCTCGACGTCACGCTCGGCACCGCCCGGGAACTGCTGGAGCAGCTGGTCGACGCCCGGCTGCTGGACGTCGTCCAGGTCGACGGGGCGAGCCAGGTCCGGTACCTCTTCCACGACCTGGTCCGAGCGCTCGCCCTGGAGCAGGCCGCCGGGGAGGAGACGGCCGACGAGCGGTACGCGGCCCTGGACCGGGTCTTCGGCGGGCGGTGGCCCGACCCCGGCACCCAGGAGAACCGATGAGCGCCGGGCTCCGTCCCGGGGTACCCGCCCGAGACAAGGGAGCCGAACGGTGAGCACGTACAGCGGCGTGGCGAGCGCCTGGTTTCTCCGCTTCGGCGCGGCCAGGCGGGCCACGCTCCGGCTGGTCTGCTTTCCGCACGCCGGTGGCGGCGCGAGCGTCTTCCGGCAGTGGGCGGATCTGGTCCCGGAGTCGATCGAGGTGATCGGGGTGCAGTATCCCGGCCGGCAGAACCGCTACGGCGAGCCGGTCATCGACGACATGACCGTACTGGTCGACGAGGTCGTCGCGGCGGTCAACCGTGAGCTGGCCGGCCCGGTGGCGTTCTTCGGGCACAGCATGGGCGCTGTGGTGGCGTTCGAGGTGGCCCGGCGGCTGCGGGGCGGCGCTCCGGTCGCGGTGCGCCGGCTTTTCGCGTCGGCCGGTCCGGCGCCGTCGGCCCGGCGCTCGCTCGGGGTGCACCTGCGGGACGACGACGGGGTGGTCGCGTACCTCCGGGAACTCGGCGGCGGAGGCGCGGAGCTGCTGGAAAACCCCGACATCCGGGAGTTGACGCTGCCCATGGTCCGAGGCGACCTGCGGCTGATCGAGACCTACCGGTACGCCTCCGGCGAGCCATTGACCTGCCCGGTCACCGCGATCGTCGGGGATCGGGACCACACGTTCACCACCGCCGACGCGCGGCACTGGGTGGTGCACACCAGCGCCGGACTCGATGTGCACTCGCTGCCCGGCGGCCACTTCTATCTCGACGACCAGGCGGACCGGCTGGTGCCGCTGCTGGTCGAGCGGCTCCTCTCCTGCTAGGGCTCAGCTCTCGCGGTCGCCGCGGCCGTCGCCGTCGTCCGCCGGGAGGTATCGGCGGACCCGGATGCCGTGGCCGCGGGCACGGATGCCGTCCGCCTCGGCGATGGCGGCGACCGGATCGGTGAGGAAGTCGAGCGCCACCGCGGTGTCGCCCTCGATCCGGGCGCGCATCCGCTCCAGCCCTTCCGGCGTGCTGGCCGCGATCGCCTCCAGCTTGCCCAGTGCCGCCGCCCTGAGCCGGTAGTCGTTCTCCACCTCGACCACGACCTCGGAGACCACCACGTAGCGCTGGATGCGGGTGGAAGGGCTGAGCCCTCGGTCCATCTCTTCCTGCACGGCTCCGAGAATAGTCGTACCTTTCGTGCGCAGAAACCCTTATTGGTCCCTGGTCAGGGGTCTTTATTTACTTACGGGGTTCCGGCGCGGTTTGGGGGTCTTCCTGTATGGACCTCGGGTGAGAATGCCGCTACCCTGCGGGATGGTGTGTGGTCCCGATCCATCCGACAATCCCCCACCGCAGGCTTCACGAGACCCCGAGACGACAGGCTGACCGGATGCGCGGCGTGGTGGTGTTGGGCGCCGGGATAGTCGGGTTGACCACTGCGGTCCGGCTGGCCGAGGCGGGTGCCCGGGTGACGGTGCTGACCGCGCACGACCCGGCCGACACCGTTTCCCGGGTCGCCGCCGCGGTGTGGTATCCGACCCGGACCAGCGGCGATCCTCGGGTGCTGGGTTGGGCGCGCCGCACCTTCGAGACCTTCGCCGAGCAGGCCCGGCAGGGTGTGCCCGGCGTGGTGATGCGGCCGACCCGGATGCTGCTGCGTGCACCGGTGACTGCCGGCGATCCCTGGTGGGCCCCGGCGGTCACCGACTTCCGCACCGTCCCGCCTCCCGAGGGGTACGCCGGACAGTGGCGGTTCACCGTGCCGGCGGTCGAGATGGGACCGTACCTGGAGTGGCTGGTCCACCGGCTCGGCGCGCTCGGCGTGCCGGTGCGCCGGCACCGGGTGGACCGGCTGGTCGACGCCGCCACCGGGGCGGTCGGGGCGGTGACGTCGGCCGCCCGGCCGGCGCTGGTGGTCAATGCGACCGGGTTGGCCGCCGGAGACCTCGCCGGAGACCCGGCCGTGCACCCGATCCGGGGGCGGATCGTCCTGGTCGCCAACCCCGGCCTCACCACCTCGGTGCGGGACGAGGCGAATCCGGCCGGGGTCACGTACGTGCATCCGCGCCGTCGGGACGTGGTGCTCGGGGGCAGCTACGAGCCGCACCGGACGGAGACCGGGCCCGACGAGGCGGCCGGTGACGCGATCGTGGCCCGCTGCGTCGCGCTGGTCCCCGAGCTGGCCGGGGCGCCGGTGCTCGGGCAACTCGCCGGGCTGCGGCCCGGTCGGCACGGCGGCGCCCGGGTCGCCGAGGAGGCGCCGGGGCTGCCCGGCCCGGTCCGACTGATCCACAACTACGGGCACGGCGGTGCCGGGGTGACCCTGGCCTGGGGCTGCGCCGACGAGGTCGTGGCGCTCGCCGGCACAGAACCAGGTGGGGCCTAGCCCGGTGGGGCCAGTTCGGCGCGGCCAGGGCTGGCGGCGGGGCTGGCGGCGTTCTGTCGAGGCGCCGGGGCGGTGGTCCGGGCCATCAGCACGTGCAGCGGCTCGGGCCGGCCGAGGTGGTAGCCCTGCCCCCGGTCGACGCCGAGCCTGCGCAGCACCGGGACCAGTTCCGGCCGGTCGATGTGCTCGGCGACCGTCCGCATTCCCAGCCCGTGCGCGGCCCGTACCACCGCGTCGATCAGGATCGGGTCCGAGCCGCCGTGGTCGGCCTGGCGGACGAACTCACCCGCGATCTTGACGGCGCTGAACGGCAGGTGCTTGAGATAGACGAAGGAGCCGTACCCGGCGCCGAAGTCGTCGAGGCTGAACCGGCAGCCGGCCGAGGTGAGCGTGGAGGCGAGCCGGCGGGCGGCGGCCAGGTTCGCGATGGCGGTGGTCTCGGTGATCTCCAGACCGAGCTGGGTGGCGGGTACGCCCGCGGCGGCCAGCGTGCCGACCACCCAGTCGCCGAAGCTCGGATCCTCCAGGGAGCGGCTGGAGATGTTGACGTCCAGCCGCAGCTCCACCCCGACCGCCCGGGCCGAGGCGAGTGCCGAGGTGGCGGTCTCCACCACCCAGCGGTCCAGTTCGTAGATCATGTCGCCGCGTTCCAGGGCCGGCAGGAAGTCACCGGGACCGATCTGGCGGTGCTGGTTGTCGCGTACCCGCATCAGCAGCTCGTAGCTGCGTACCCGGGCGTCCGCGAGGTCGATGATCGGCTGCGCGTCGAGCTGCAACTGGCCGGTGTCGAGTGCCTGGCGTACCCGGGAGAGCAGGTCGACCCGGCGGGCCGCCACGCGGTGCTGCTCCGGGGCGAAGAGCCGGGCCCGGTTGCGGCCCTCTCCCTTGGCCTGGTAAAGCGCGAGGTCGGCGTGGGCGAGCAGCAGGGTGTCGTCCTCGGCGCTGTCGAGTGGGGCGGCTCCGATGCTCAGCGTCACCCGCAGCGGCTCACCCCGGACCGCGAGCGGGGTACGGGCGACCAGGTCGCAGAGGCCGGCCCCGATCGCGAGCGCCCGGTCGGCGTCGCAGCAGGGGAGCAGCACGGCGAACTCGTCCCCGCCGAGCCGGCCGAGCACCGCATCGGGTGGCAGGTGACGGGTCAGCAGGCGGGCCAGCAGCCGGAGCACCTCGTCGCCGACCGTGTGGCCACGCAGGTCGTTGATGTCCTTGAAGTTGTCGATGTCGATCAGGAGCAGTGCCGCGGTCGCCGGTGCACCGGCGGCGGTCAGCTCGCTCATCCGGGCGGTCAGGGCCCGCCGGTTCGGCAGGCCGGTCAGCGGGTCGTGTTCGGCCAGGTAGGCGAGCTCGTCCTGGACCTTCCGGATCTCGGTGATGTCGTGCGCCGTACCGAGCATCCGCAGCGGGCGGCCGGACTCGTCGGTGAAGACCTCGCCGTAGCACTCCAGGATCCGCATCTGCCGGCTGTTCGCCTGGTACATCCGGTGGGTGTAGGTGAAGGGTGCCGCCTCCCGGATCGCCCGGTCCAGGGCCGCCTCGATCATCCCGAGGTCGTCGGGATGGATCATCGTCCGGTAGGTCGGGTAGTCCAGGGCCGTCTCCGGAGCCAGCCCGATCATCGCCTTGAGGGTGGGTGACCAGACCACCTGGTCGGTGGGGAGGTGCCACTCCCAGGTGCCGACCCGGGCCAGTTGCTCGATCCGGGAGAGCCGCCAGGCGTAGTCGTCGGCGCGGCGCCGGTCGGCGCGCTGCTCGGTGACGTCGGTCAGTTCGTACACCAACCGGGCGTCCGGCTCCGGTGCGCTGCGCGGCAGCGGCGGCAGCCGCCGGCACGTCACTCGCAGGTGCCGGACCTGACCGTCGGCCGTCGGGCAGCGCAGCTCGACCGGCGGGCCGTCCGGGGTGGCGGTGGCGAAGGGCAGCGAGCCGATGTCCGCGCCGACCAGCTGGCCGAGCCGCTGTGCGGCGCGGTTGTACCAGGTCACCTCGCCCTGCTCGGAGGTGGTCAGCAGGGCGGTGGAGGTGGTGTCGAGCACCGCGGTGGGCACACTGGACGGCAGTGCGGACACGTGGCCTCCCGTAGTGATCGGCTGGATCCGGTGCACGGCACGCGGGACGCGCACGGCCGGCCGTAACGGCGCACCGAGTGTACGGAGGTCAGACGCCGACGGCCAGCGTCGATCGCTGGGCGGCGCCGCGTCGGACGGGGCATCGTCGCGGGACGGCGTCAGGACAGCCCGGGTGCGTCCTGCCGGACGATCGCCACCGCCACCCGGCAGAACTCGTCCATGTCCGGGGTGAAGCCCTCGGCGATGTCGGGGTGCAGCCCGGCCCTGGTCTCGTCGAGCAGCCGGCGGCAGACCTCGTCCACGGGTTCGCCGGCGTAGTCGGCGCGAACCCGGTCGGTCGCCGTACGCAGCGCGGAGGTGAGCTGCTCCTCCAGCGGCCCCCGCAGACGCTGCCGCGTCGCCTCCAGCCCGGTGCCGTCGAGTGTCACGTGTGGCTCCGACATGGCCCGCTCCCTCCGTCGCCGGTGTCGTCACCGCCGGATCCCCGTCAGCCGCCGGTGATCGTCCGCGTACCCAGCGGCAGCCGCTGGTAAAACCGGTTCGCGTCGGTGGAGCCCGGTGCCGCGCGTGCCGGGGTACGGTGGGCGGCCGGCCGACGGAAGTCCACGGATCACACCACCGACGGCAGCGTGGTCACCCGGACCAGGTACGACACCTCGTCGGCCGGTTCCTCCCGGTACGAAATCTGCTGGATCTGCCGGTCGTCGACGTAGAGCGCGACGTCGGCAAGGACGCCGAGGTGCGCGAGGCCGATGTCGGCGGCGCGCTTCTTGTCCTGGAGCACGGCGCCGATCCCGCCGAGCAGGGTTGCCGCGTCGGAGGTCCGGCTACCCGGTGGGCGGCGCAGCACGACCTCCAGGGCGACCGGCTCGGTCAGCGCCGTCCAGCCGCTGCGCTGCGCCGCCGCGCAGGCGGCCTGGAGCAGCGTACGGACCCGGGCGGCCTGCCGGTGACCGGCCGCGAAGATCGACAGCGCTTCGGTCCTGACCGGTGGCGGCCCGCTGACCTCGAAGGACAGGGTGAGCGTCCGGGTGTTCTGCACGGCGGCACCTCCTCTTGCGGACGATCCTGCCCAAGGATCGCGGGAACGGGGCGCGTTTCGCCTATCGGAACCTGCCGCCTCGGACCGGACCGCCTCGGACCGGCCGGCGGCGAAGGCCGGCGGTAGGTGAGAGGCCGGTCCGGGAGCGTGTCGGCGTCGACGGCGACCTGCTGGCGCCGGAGGCAGCACCCACGGTAGTCGAGGCGGCGGCCCTCCGGAATATCACAGTGGATTCCTGCCCGCGAGCCGGTCGCCGGGCGCCCACAGCGCGGCTGCGCGGCTGCGCGGCTGCACGGTCGCGTCGTGCCGCTCATGTTTCGGCCGATGATCGTCGATGTTTCGTTCGCCGGGCGGCGGGGCAGTGGGGACATTCGACACCCTTGCCGGGTCCGGCAGCCCACGGGTCCGCCCGTGGCGACCCGCATCGGCCGGCGGCCTGAGGCGGGGTGCTTTCGCCGTGTGCCGGGACGGGTACGCCCCGGCCGTCGTGGAGAGAGAGGCGGCGTGATGAGCGATCACCGGATGCGCGACGTGAGATGTCATCGGCGGTCACGATGGGCGGACGCCGACGTCGGCAGAGTGGCCGGGGCCGGCCCGGTGGAGTGCGGTCATGGCTGAGCCGGACCGGGGACGCCGGGCCCACCGGGTCCGGCTCGGGGCGGCGGCGGTCGCGGTGACGCTGCTGGCGCCACTCGCCGCCTGCGGCGCCGGCGACGACGGCGGTATCCCCACCATCAACCTCTACTACACCACCGAGCAGAACATCCAGAAGGTGGTGGACGACTGCAACGCCGAGGCGGGCGGACGGTACCGGATCGTCTACCGCGTCCTGCCCCGGGCCGCGGACGACCAGCGCGTCCAGTTGGTCCGCCGGCTGGCGGCCGAGGACACCGGGATGGACATCCTCGGGCTGGACGTGACCTGGACCCAGGAGTTCGCCAGCGCGGGCTGGCTGCTGGAGTGGACCGGCGAGCGCAGGGCCGAGGCCGAGCGGGGCACGCTGGCCGGGCCCCTGGAGACGGCCCGGTACGAGGGCCGGCTCTACGCCGCGCCGAAGAACACCAACGTGCAACTGCTCTGGTACCGCTCCGACCTGGTGCAGCAGCCTCCCCGGACCTGGGACGAGATGATCCGGATGGCCCAGGAACTGCGGGGGCAGGGCCACCCGTACCGGGTGGTCACCATGGGCGCCCAGTACGAGGGGCTGGTCGTCCTCTACAACACCCTGGTGGCCAGCGCCGGAGGCCGGATCATCGACGATGACGGCACCAGGGCGGTCTTCGACGAGGGCGCCGTCCGGGCCCTCGAGGTACTGCACCGGTTCGCCACCGCCGGGATCACCACGTCCTCCTTCTCGAACACGATCGAGGACCAGGCCCGGCTCGACTTCCAGTCCGGGCAGGGTGCGTTCCAGCTCAACTGGCCGTTCGTCTATCCGGCGATGCAGGAGGCCGCTCCGGAGCTCGCGGAGAAGGTGAGGTGGGCACGCTATCCCGGGATCGACCCCGGCACACCGAGCAGGGTGACCATCGGCGGGTTCAACCTCGGGGTGAGTCGCTACACCCAACATCCGGACGAGTCCTTCGACGCCGCCGCATGCATCCGCAACGCCGAGCACCAGAAGTTCTCGGCGATCAACGACGGGGTGCCGCCGACGATCGAGAGCGTCTACGCCGAGCCGGAGATGGCCGAGGCGTACCCGATGCGGGACACCATCCTGGAGGAGCTGAAGGACGCGGCGACCCGGCCGCGCAGCCCGGCGTACCAGAACATCTCGACCGTGCTGTCGGCGATGCTCTCCCCGCCGTCGTCGATCGACCCGCGGGAGACCGCGGAGCGGATGCGGGAGGCGACGCAGGACGCGCTCGACTCGAAGGGGGTGTTGCCGTGAGCACCGAGACCGAGACCACGACCGCCGTGGACCGGGACGGCGCGGAGGGCGCGGTGCCCGCGCCGCGGCGCGGCCGGCCTGGCCGCGCCGGCCGGCCGGCGCTGAGCGAGGGAAAGCGGGCCGAGCGCCGGCTGGCCTGGCTGCTCTGCGCGCCGGCCGCGCTGGTGATGCTGGCCGTCACCGCCTATCCGATCCTCTATTCCGTCTGGCTGTCGATGCAGCGCTTCGACCTCAAGTTCCCCGAGGAGCGGGAGTTCATCGGGCTCTCCAACTACGTCACGGTGCTGACCAACGACTACTGGTGGACCGCGTTCGGGGTGACCATGCTGATCACCGTCGTGACGGTCGCCGTCGAGCTGGTGCTCGGGATGGGGCTGGCCATCGTGATGCACCGGACCATCGTCGGGCGCGGGCTGGTCCGGACCTCGGCGCTGATTCCGTACGGCATCGTCACCGTCGTGGCGGCCTTCTCCTGGCGGTACGCTTGGACGCCCGGCACCGGATACCTGGCCACGCTCTTCAGCGACGGGGCCCCGCTGACCGAGCGGGCCAGCGCGCTGGCGATCATCATGCTGGCGGAGATCTGGAAGACGACCCCGTTCATGGCGCTGCTGCTGATGGCCGGTCTGGCCCTGGTGCCGGAGGATCTGCTCAAGGCGGCCTCGATGGACGGCGCCACCGCGTGGCAGCGGTTCATCAAGGTGATGTTGCCGGTGATGAAGCCGGCGATCCTGGTGGCGCTCCTCTTCCGGACCCTGGACGCGTTCCGGGTCTTCGACAACATCTACGTGCTGACGGGCGGGTCGAACGAGACGTCGTCCGTATCGATGCTCGCCTACAACAATCTCATGCGCGGTCTCAACCTGGGGATCGGCTCGACCATGTCGGTGCTGATCTTCATCACCGTGGCGATCCTCGCGTTCGTCTTCGTGAAGCTGTTCGGCACCGCCGCGCCCGGTAGCGGCGCCGACGAAGGGAGGCGCTGATGGCGGCCGCCGACACCACCGCCACGGCAAAGTGGCGATGGGGACTGCTGGACGTCGTGGTGGTGGTCTTCGCGCTGATCCCGGTGCTCTGGATCGCCTCGCTGTCGTTCAAGACCACTGCCACGCTCACCGACGGGAACTTCATCCCCCGGGAGTGGACCCTGGACAACTACCGGACGATCTTCTCCACCGACATGTTCGTCCGGGCCCTGGGCAACTCGATCGGGATCGCCCTGATCGCCACCTTCATCGCGGTGGTGCTCGGCACGATGGCTGCCTACGCGGTGGCCCGGCTGGACTTTCCCGGTAAGCGGGCGCTGGTCGGGGTCTCGCTGTTGATCGCGATGTTCCCGCAGGTCTCGCTGGTCTCGCCGCTGTTCGAGATCGAGCGGTCGCTCGGGCTCTTCGACACCTGGCCAGGGCTGATCCTGCCGTACATCACCTTCTCGCTGCCGCTGGCCATCTACACGCTCTCGGCGTTCTTCCGGCAGATCCCGTGGGACCTGGAGAAGGCCGCCAAGATGGATGGCGCCACCTCGGCGCAGGCGTTCCGCCGGGTGATCGCCCCGCTGGCCGCGCCCGGGGTCGTCACCACCGCGATCCTGGTCTTCATCTTCTGCTGGAACGACTTCCTCTTCGCGATCTCGCTGACCTCCACCGAGCGGTCCCGCACGGTGCCGGTGGCGCTGTCGTTCTTCACCGGGGAGTCCCAGTTCGAGGATCCGACCGGCGCGATCTGCGCCGCCGCCGTGGTGATCACGATTCCGATCATTCTGTTCGTGCTGTTCTTCCAGCGTCGCATCGTGTCGGGCCTGACGTCCGGCGCCGTCAAGGGGTGAGATCGCAGTGGCTGACATCGTGCTGGACAAGGTGAGCAAGAGTTTCCCGGACGGGACCGTCGCGGTTCGGGACGTCGACCTGGAGATCGCCGACGGCGAGTTCGTCATCCTGGTCGGCCCGTCGGGCTGCGGGAAGTCGACCACCCTAAACATGATCGCCGGGCTGGAGGACATCAGCTCCGGCGAGCTGAGGATCGGTGGCCAGCGGGTCAACGACAGGGCCCCCCGGGACCGGGACATCGCGATGGTGTTCCAGTCGTACGCCCTCTACCCGAACATGACCGTCCGGGAGAACATGGCGTTTCCACTCCGGCTGGCCAAGCTGGACAGGGCGACGATCGAGCAGAAGGTCAACGAGGCGGCCAAGGTGCTGGAGCTGACCGCCCTGCTCGACCGCAAGCCGGCGAACCTCTCCGGCGGGCAGCGGCAGCGGGTGGCGATGGGCCGGGCGATCGTTCGGAGCCCGAAGGCGTTCCTGATGGACGAGCCGCTGTCGAATCTCGACGCCAAGCTGCGGGTACAGATGCGTACCGTGGTCTCCCGGCTGCAGAAGCAGCTCGGCACCACCACGGTGTACGTGACGCACGACCAGACCGAGGCGATGACCCTCGGTGACCGGGTGGTGATCATGCGGGGCGGCGCGGTGCAGCAGGTCGGCCCGCCCCAGGAGCTCTACGACCGTCCGGCCAACCTCTTCGTCGCCGGGTTCATCGGCTCGCCGTCGATGAACTTCCTGCACGCGGCGGTCGAGGACGGCACGCTGCGGACGGCAGTCGGCGACCTGCCCCTCGGCGACCGCATCCGGCGTGAACTGGCCGCCGAGGACGCTCCCCGGGAGCTGATCCTCGGCATCCGCCCGGAGCACTTCGAGGATGCCGCGCTCGTCGATGAGCAGACCCGGGGTCGGGGGACGGAGTTCGAGGCGCCGGTCGACATCGTCGAGTCGATGGGCTCCGACAAGTACGTCTATCTGACCGTCGAGGGCGAGCGGGCGAGTGCGGCGGAGCTGGAGGAACTTGCCGCCGACTCCGGCGCGGACGACTTCGGCGGCAACGGGGCCAACCTGGTGACCCGGCTCTCGGCCGAGTCGACGGTGACCGAGGGTGAGAACCGCCGGATCTGGTTCAACCTGGACAAGATTCACCTGTTCGACCCGGCGAACGGCCGCAATCTCACCCTGCACGACGGCGGGGACACGGAGACGCTGACGTCCTGACCCGCGGCACGGGGGACAGGCTCGGCATGCCGGACCGGTGGCCCGGACGGGGGCTCTCAACCCGCCCGGACCACCGGCATGCCAAGGCCTACCCGGGATGCCGGGAAGTATGCGTCCCGGCGATGTCCGGGTGGCCCGGTCCCGGCGGGACCGGGCCGTCCGGCAGGAGCCGGCCCAGCACCTCGGCCAGCACCGCCATGCCGTCCCGGCTCAACACCGACTCGGGATGGAACTGGACCCCGGCGTACGCCGGCCCGCGCAGCGCGTGCACCGCACCGTCGGCCGGGTCCCGGGCCAGCCGCACCGGCCCGTACGCCGTCGTCAGCTCGTCGGCGCCGGCCAGTGCGGTGTAGCTGGAGTAGAAGCCGACCCGCGCGACGGTGCCGAAGAGCGTGACCTCGCGGCAGAGCCCCTGGTAGGGCGCGGTGCGCCGGTGCAGGGCCAGGCCGAGCCGGGCGGCCAGCAACTGGTGGCCGAGGCAGACGCCGAGGGTCGGTGACCCGGCGTCCAGCAGCCGGCCGGCGAGAGCACGCAGGGCGACCATCTTCGGGTCCGTCGGATGCGCCGGGTCTCCCGGTCCGGGACCCAGCACGGTCAGTTCGGCGGTGCCGAGGTCGAGCCCGGCCGGGTCGGTGAACTCGGTCCAGCGGCGCACCGTCACGCGCAGGCCGAGCGCCCGCAACTGGTGCGCGAGCATCCCGGTGAAGGTGTCCTCGCCGTCGACCACCACCGCCCGCCGGCCGGCGAGCTCGGGTCGTACCGTGGCGCCCGGAGTCCGCTGCTCCAGCCAGAACCGGGCCAGTCCCGCGTTGCGGGCGGCGAGCGCCGCCCGTACCGCCGGATCCTCGGCGAGCCGGACCTCCGCCGCCGGGACCGGGCCGACCGGTGCCGGACCGCCGGGTCCGCCGCTCCGGACGCCCGGGCGGGCGGGTCCGCCGCTCCGGGTGGTGGGTGCGGCCGGCTCGGGCCGCAGGCCCAGCGCGGTCAGCACGCCGGCCGCCTTGGCGTGGGTCTCGGCCACCTCACCGGCGGCGGTGGAGTGCCGCACCAGGGTCGCGCCGACCGGCACCCGCAGGGCTCCGGTGGGAGAGATCTCGGCGGTACGGATCAGGATCGGCGCGTCCAGGGTCTGCCGGCCGGTGTCGTCGACACCGAGCAGCGCGAGGACACCCCCGTAGTAGCCCCGACCACGGCGCTCCTGCCGGGCGATCACCCGGCAGGCGTTCTCCATCGGGCTGCCGGTGACGGTGGGCGCGAACATCGTCTCCCGGAGCACCTCCCGCACGTCGAGAGAACCCCGGCCGGCGAGCAGGTACTCGGTGTGGGTGAGGTGCGCCATCTCCTTCAGGTACGGCCCGATCACCTGCCCACCCTGCTCCGCCACGGTCGCCATCATCTTGAGCTCCTCGTCGAGCACCATGTACAGCTCGTCTATCTCCTTCGGGTCGGCGAGGAAGCGCAGCAGCGCATCCCGCTCGGCCGGCCGGCCGGCATGGCGCAGCGTGCCGCTGATCGGGTTCATCATCACGAGCCCGTCCTCGACGCTGACGTGCCGTTCCGGCGAGGCGCCGACCAGGATCCGGGTGCCGGTGTAGACCAGGAACGTCCAGTAGGCGCCGCGCTCACCGGTGAGCAGCCGCCGCAGCGCGGCCAGGGCCGCCGGCAGCGGTGGTCCGGCCAGGGTGCCGAGGCGGGACCGGTGGATCACGAAGTTCGCCCCCTCGCCCCGGCCGATCTCCTCGCGGAGGACCCGTCCGACGATCTCGGCGTACTCGGCGTCGGTGAGGTCGAAGCCGGCGTCGTGGACCACGAGCGGCTCTCCGGGCAGGGCCGCCAGCGCCCGGGCCAGCGGCACCCGCTCGACCTCGGTGAGGATCAGGCACTCCAGCGGGGCGCCGTCGTCGACACAGGCGAAGCCGCGCTCGGCGACCTGCCGGTACGGCACCACGGCCAGCGTGTGCGGCCCGGCCGGTCCGGTCGGCAGGGGGATGTCGGCGAGCCTGGCGACGCGGCGTGGCAGGCCGACGCAGACGTCCAGGCCGGCGGCACCGTCCCGCCGCACCAGCGCGAACGGGCCGGGGTCGGCACCGGTGGTGATCGTGTCCAGCAGGTGGTCCAGCAGGGTCATCGGATCCGTCCCTCACAGCGTGGGGCCGTCCGGGGCAGTGGCCGTACGGGCTGGAGGAACGCTGGCGGCCGCCGCGTGGGGCGGCCGCGTGGATGAAGAGCTACGCGCGGAGGTCGGCCGCCGGGATGGCGGGCCACCAGGAGTTCAGTCGCGCGAGCACGGGATGATTCTAGGGCAGCGGCGTCGCTGCCGGCACCCCTTCCGGGCAACCGCCCACCAGTTGGGCGCCCCGGGGCGGACCGCGGCCCGTCCGGCTGCTCCGCCCGGCACCCGCCCTGGTCGGCACCGCCGAACGGGTACGGTTTCCGGCGATGAGGATTCTCGCGCTCGACCTGGGCACGTCGTCGGTGCGTGGCCTGGTGCTGGACGAGGCCGCCCGGCCGCTGCCCGATGCGCTGGCCCGGCGGAAGGTGGAGGTCGCGATCGGCGACGACGGCCGGGCCACGCTGGACGGGCCGGGCTACCTCGCCGCGCTCGCGGAGTGCCTCGACGAGCTGGCGGCGCTGGACCTGCTGCGCGACGTCGGACTGGTGGTCGCCTCCGGGCAGTGGCACTCGGTGGTACCGCTGGATGCCGCCGGCACCCCGCTCGGCCCGGTGCTGACCTGGTTGGACACCCGCCCCACCGCGCCGGCCGGGATGACCGGGCCGGCCGACCCGGACGACTTCCACCGGCGCACCGGTGCCTGGTGGCACCGCTTCTACTGGTCGGTACGGCTGCCCTGGCTGCGGGAGCAGTTCGGCGGCGGCAAGATCCACTTCGCCGGCCTGGTCGAGTACGTCTTCAACACGCTCCTCGACGAGGCGGTCATGTCCGTCTCCCAGGCCTCCGGCACCGGCCTGCTGGATCTGCGCACCGTCGACTGGGATCCGGAGGCGTGCGAGCTGGCCGGAGTGCGCCCGGCCGAGCTGCCGGCGCTGGCGCCGCCCGACTGGTGCGGCCGGCTCCGGGCCGGGTACGCCCGCCGCTGGCCGGCGCTGGCGGAGGCCCGGTGGGCGCTGCCCAGCGGCGACGGCGCCGCCTCCAACGTCGGCTCGGGCTGCTACGACAGCAGGCGGGCGGCGGTCACCGTCGGCACCTCGGCGGCGGTCCGGCTGGTCCAGCCCGCCCCGCCAGGTGCCGAGCTGCCGCCGCTGCCCGAGGAGCTCTGGCGGTACCGGGTGGACCACGAGCACGTCGTCACCGGTGCCGCCTTCTCCGGCGGCGGCAACCTCTACGCCTGGGCCCGCCGGGAGATGAGGCTGCCCGAGGGGCCGGAACTGGACCGTGCCCTGGCCGAGGTGCCGCCGGGCGGTGGCGTACCGGCCGATCCGCGGCTGGGCGGCGACCGTCCACCCGGGCTCGCCCCGGCCGGCTCCGGCGTACTTTCCGGGCTCGGGCTCAACACCACCGCGGTGGACATCCTGGCCGGCCTGATGGACGCGCTCTGTGCCCAGGTCGCGGTGAACGTCGCGGCGATCGAGTCCACCCTGGACAGGTCGGTCGAGGTCGTCCTCGGCGGTGGCGCCGTCGCCGCGTCCCGGTGGTGGCGGCGCGCCTTCGCGGTCGCGCTGGCGCCGCGTGAGGTGCACTACGTCCGGAATCCCGAAATCGGTGCGGTCGGTGCCGCGCTGGTGGCGATCGGCCGGCTCGACGGTGCGTCCGGGCTCGAACGCATCGGCCGGACGGATGAGGACGAGTCGGCGACAGCGACAAGATCTGATCGCCCGCAGTATCCTTCCTGAGCTGTTCCGCCTGACAGATCATTGACAGCAGGTCAGGGCCTAGATTGAAATAGCTCCGCTCCTTGGCGCGCCCCCGCATCGAGGACGGTAGGAGGCATGGTGGCTACTGCCCCGGACCCGTCACACGGCGCCGTCTCGCGTCACCGCCGGCGCCGGCTCGACGTCCGGATCGTGCCACACCGCCGCCGGTCGCCGTTCCGGTTGCGGGACTGGCGGATGCGTACCAAACTGGGCGCCGTCCTCGTGGTGCCCTCCGTCGCGTTCCTGGTCCTCGCGGGGGCGCAGACCGGCGCGCTGGTGAGCCAGGCCGACCTGCTCGGCGAGTTTGCCGACCAGGTGCGGGTGGGTCGGGAGATCGGCGCGCTGGTGCACGAGTTGCAGCGCGAGCGGGACCAGACGGCGGGTGAGTTGGCGGCGCTCGCCAGCGGCGCGTCCCCGCAGGTCGAGCCGGGCCGGCCGCTGCCGGCGCTGGAAAAGGTCTACCCCGTCGCCGACAGCGCGATCGACCGGTTCCGCGCGGCGGCCTCGCCGCTGGCCCGGGGCGAGGCATCGTGGCGGATCTCCTTCAACCGGGTGGACGACGCGCTCGAGCGGCTCCCGGAGATCCGGGCCTCGGTCCCGGCGGCCGGGCTGACCCCCGAGCCGGTGCTCGCCGAGTACGACCGGACGATCGAGGTGCTGCTGGTCCTGCTCGCCGAGCCGTCGCCCGGGGTGGACCGCCCCGACCTGACCGACGCGGTGCTGCGCTACGTCGAGTTCGCCAACGTCAAGGAGATCAACTCACGGATCCGGGGGCAGCTCTACGCCGCCGCCCGGGCAGGCCGCTACAACCAGACCGACGTGGTGGAGCTGGCCGACCTGCGGGCACAGCAGCTCACCCGGCTCGCCAGCTTCCGGGCCTCCGCCACCGACCGGCAGATCGAGCGGTACGACAGGGCGGTGGACGATCCGAACTTCGTGGCCGCGCTCAGGCTGGAGGAGAGCACCTTCTCCGCCGGCGACCGGACCGCCGCCGTGCTCGAACCGGGCCGCTGGTGGACGGTCAGCCAGCAGCGTCAGGACCTGCTCCGGCAGGTCGAGGAGGGTGCGGTCGGTGACGCGGTCGCCCTGGCCGACTCGCGCAGCGCGGAGCAGTTGCGCCAGACCCTGCTCACCGCGGGCGGCGTACTCGCCGTGCTGCTGGCCGCGCTGCTGACATCGATCGTCATCGGCCGCTCGATCGCCCGGTCGCTGCGGATGCTGCGCGGTCAGGCGTTGCGGGTGGCCCAGGTGGAGCTGCCGGAGACGCTGGAACGGCTGCGCACGGTGGATCCGGTCGCATCCGAGTTCGAGGTACCGCCGGCCGACGTCCGGTCGATGGACGAGATCGGCGACGTGGCCGAGGCGTTCGTGGCGGTGCACCGCAGCGCGGTGACGGTGGCGCTGGAGCAGGCGGTCATGCGTCGCCGGGTCAACGCCATGTTCGTCAACCTCGCCCGGCGCAGCCAGGTGCTGGTCGAGCGGCAGTTGGAACTGCTGGACGAACTGGAGCAGGACGAGAGCGACCCGGACCAGCTGGAGAACCTCTTCAAGCTGGACCATCTCGCCGCCCGGATGCGGCGTAACGACGACAGCCTGCTGGTGCTCGCCGGCACCGAGGCCACCCGGCGGTGGAACCGTCCGGTGCAACTGGCCACGGTGATGCTCGCGGCGGTCGCCGAGATCGAGCAGTACCAGCGGATCCGGCACCGCATCGCCGGCGAGTTCCACGTCGTCGGGCACGCCGTCGCCGACCTGGTACACCTGCTCGCCGAGCTGCTGGAGAACGCCTCCTCGTTCTCCCGGCCCGACACCGTCGTCCGGGTCGACGCCGCCGGTCAGCCGGACGGCAGCGTACTCGTGGAGATCGTCGACCAGGGTCTGGGCATGAGCCCCACCGCCCTGGACCAGGCGAACGAGATTCTCGCGGTACCACCCGCCGCCGACGTCGCCGCGTCGGAGCGGATGGGTCTCTTCGTGGTCAGCCACCTCGCCGCCCGGCAGGGCGTACGGGTGCGGTTGCTTCCCACCGGGCAGGGTGGCCTGGTGGCGGTGGTCCGGCTGCCGGCGAACCTGCTCGCCGCCGCCCCCGCGCCGGATCCGAGCGAGGTGCAGGGACGGCGGAGGCTGGAGCTCGTCGCGGGTGCCGTGGCCGGCCCGAACGGCACGCACCAGGCGGCCGACCCGCAGCCGGCCGCAGGTGCCGGGCTCTCCCGGCGGGCGGGGCGCCGGGAGACGCCGACCCGGGCCGAGGACGTGCTCGGGATGGCCGTCGGCGCCGGCTCCGCGCCGGGCAGCACATGGTGGTCCCGGCAGGGGCGGGGCGCGGCTACGGCGGCCCCCGCCCAGGCACCGGCGCCGCCTGCTCTCGAGAGCGCGCCGTCGCCCCCGCCGGCCTCCGGAAACGCTCCACCGGCGGTGCCGGTGACCGGCGGTGTCAACGCCAGCGGACTGCCGATCCGGGTGCCGATGGCCCAGCTGCGGGTGAAGTCCGAGCCGGTCCGGCCCGGGCCGTCGGCACACCGACCGGAGCCCGATCCGGAGCAGGTGGGCGGCATGCTGTCCCGCTACTACGGTGGGCTACGGCGGGCCGAGGCGGAGGACACGATCGTGATACCGATGGCGCCGGCCGGCGCGCGCACCGAAGAGGAGAAGTATTGAGCACGCTCAGTCAAGAGGCACGGGATCTGAACTGGTTGGTGAGCGGGTTCACCGAACGGGTGCCGGGGGTGGCGCACGCCATCGTCGTCTCCGCGGACGGCCTGCTGGTCGCGGTCTCGGAGCACCTGCCGCGCGACCACGCCGACAAGCTCGCCGCGGTCACCTCCGGCCTGTCCAGCATCACCACCGGTGCGGCGGAGATGTTCGACGGCGACATCGTCAAGCAGACGGTGGTCGAGATGGGTCGGGGATATTTTCTGGTGATGCAGATCCGGGACGGTTCGATCCTGGCCACTCTCGCCGCCAACGACGCCGACATCGGCGTGGTCGGTTACGAGATGGCCAAGCTGGCCAAGGCGGCCGGTGAGATGCTGACCCCGGCGTTGCGCGCCGAACTCCAGCAGGCGCTGCCCCGCTGACCGGTATCCGGGATCGCCGCCGTACCGACGGTGTGGCGTCGATCGCCGACCACCGGAGTGAGTCGCCGACCATGGGGCGCTCATGCCGGCGAAACCCGGTCGAGCCGGCCGAGCTGGGCATCGAGCTGTTCCGCGAGCCATTGTTCGTACCCGGCCCGCTCGGGGCCGTCCCAACCCCGGGTGGCGCCCTCGATGCACATGATGAGATAGAGATAGATCGTGTAGAGGGTGAGCCGGCGGCGGGCCGACGCCGTCAGCTCGATCCGGTCGCGTCCGGCAGCGGCGTAACCGGCGAGGATCTCCGGTTCGGCCGCCAGGTCGCGGAAGAGGGTCATCGAGACCAGTTCGGCCAGCGGGTCGCCGAAGAAGGCCCGTTCGCCGTCGATCAGGCCGGTCACCCGGACGGTGCCGGACGGGTCGGCGGCGACGAAGACGTTGCCGTCCCAGAGGTCGAAGTGGACCAGTGCGGGGCGGCGTACGTCGTCGAGGAGGTCGGCGTGCCGGCGCATCATCGCGCCGATCCGGTCCGGCGGGGCGGGTAGCCGGCTGCCCAACCGGACGGCGTCGGCGAGGATGTCGTCGACCATCGCCCCGAAGGCGGCCCGCCAGGACGGCTGCCAACTGCGGCTGCCGCGCAGCGGATAGCCGTACGCCGGGCCGGTGACCGTGTGCAGGCGGGCCGCGTGTGCGGCGATCTCACCGCGCACGGCGGCGAGCTGCGCCGGGGTCAGCTCGTCGCGGCTGTGCTGCAGGTCCGTCCCGGCCACCCGGCTGAGGAAGACGAAGTCGGTGCCGATCAGGTCCCGGTCGAAGTCGGCGTAGACCACGTCCGGCACGACGCTCACCACCCGGGCGGCCCGCCGGTAGAAGTCGACCTCGGTACGCATCAGGTCGACCTCGTGACTGAGCAGCTTCAGCTCCGGCGGAGGTGCGACCTTGAGTACGAGCTCGGTGCTCTCGCCGAGGGTGACCGCGTAGGCGGCGTTGTAGGTGCCGCCGGTCAGTTCCTGCCAGGAGGTGATGCCGGTCCGGTCGCCGAAGCCGCGGTGGACCAGCGACCGGAGCTCGGCCTCGGTGATGTGCCTTCTGGTGGAACTCACGATCTCCACGATCAGACGCAGTTCTGCGCGATCACCCGCCGGTACCACTGTGCGCTGCGTTTGAGGATTCGTCGCTGGGTGGGGAAGTCGACGTAGATCAGCCCCCAGCGCTGCTCGTACCCCTCGTTCCACTCGAAGTTGTCCATCAGCGACCAGACGTGGTAGCTCTCCAGCGGCACGCCGTCTGAGATGGCCCGGTGCACGGCGGCGAGGTGGTCGCGGAGGAAGGTGATCCGACCGGGATCGTCCACCGTGCCGTCGGTGCCGAGCCGGTCCGGGGTGGGCAGGCCGTTCTCGGTGATGGTGAGCGGCACGTCGCCGTAGTCCCGGGTGACCCGGGTCAGGATGTCGTACATCCCGTCCGGGAAGATCTGCTGCCAGCTCGCCTCCGAGGTCGGCCATCTGGTGATCGTGCCGCCGTCGCCGGTGACGTAGATCGGCGTGTAGTACTGCACGGCGAGCAGGTCCACCGGCGCGGAGATGATCCCGAGGTCGCCGTCCCGGATGCCCCGCACCATCCGGTCGTCCGGGCCGAGGTCGTCCAGCACGTCCGCCGGGTAGGCGCCCTTGAAGATCGAGTCGAGGTAGAGCCGGTTCTCGTAGCCGTCGTAGAGCCGGGTGGCCGCCGCCGCTGCCGGGGTGTCGTCTGCCGGGTAGCAGGGGTGCAGGTTCAGCGCCGGGCCGATCCGCGAGCCGCTGCCGGTGGCGCGCAGAGCGCGTACCGCCAGGCCGTGTGCGAGTTGCAGGTGGTGCGCGACGAGGTAGGCCGCGGCGGGCTCGCGCAGGCCGGGGGCGTGGTGGCCGCCGAGGTAGCCGTTCTGCACCACCGTCTTGGGCTCGTTGATGGTCAGCCAGACCGGCACGCTGGCGCCGAGCGCCTCGAAGACCGCCTCGGCGTAGTCGGCGAAGCGGTAGGCGACATCTCGCGATTCCCAGCCGCCGATGTCCTGGAGCGCCTGCGGCAGGTCCCAGTGGAAGAGCGTGGCCATCGGGGCGATGCCCCGGTCGTGCAGGCCGTCCACCAGTCGCCGGTAGAAGTCCAGGCCGCGCTGGTTGGGCGTGCCGGTGCCGTCGGCCTGGATCCGGGGCCAGGAGATGGAGAACCGGTATGTCCCCAGTCCCAGGTCATGCATCAGGTCCAGGTCCTCGACGTACCGGTGGTAGTGGTCGGCGGCCACGTCGCCGGTGTCGCCGCCGCGGACCCGGCCGGGGGTGTGGCTGAAGGTGTCCCAGACCGATTCGCCCCGTCCGTCGTCCTTGGCCGCGCCCTCGATCTGGTACGCCGAGGTCGCCGCGCCCCACCCGAAGCCGTCCGGAAAGCGGAGTCCGAGCTGCGCCTCGGGCGCCGTGCGCCGCTCGTCGTCGGCCTCGGAGTCGGCATCGCAGCCGGCCGTTGCCGCTGCGCCGGAGACGCCGGCGGTCGCGGTGCCCATCGGCAGGCGACCGGCCGGGACGGCACTGGCGGATAACGCGGCGTGGCGCAGCAGATGCCGCCGAGTCAGTACGGACATGCTGTCTCCTCGTGAGTGGGGCCCTCCGCGCGACGCCCGGGAGCGCTCCCATAGGGGAGCCTAGCGATCCACCTGGCGATTGCGTAGAGGATGTTCGGGTGGCAATGGCGGGTCTGGGCCTCGTCCATTGCCCGTCCCCACGTGCATCACGACCACGGCGACCGCTCGTCGCGTCGCGACGATGCCGGTCGCCGTCCGTGATGCCGATGACGCCGCCGATCGACCGGTTCGGCGCCGAGACGCTGTACCGATGACCGATTTTCCCGTCGTTGGCGGGGGTTTAGTGTGGGGACGGGGAGGGCAACCCCCGTCCCCACCGTGAGTTACAAACACGCACGAGCGGAATTGGCGTCCAGGTCGTGCGTGCCGCGCGGGAGCCGGGCCACGCGAGTGGCTCTGGTTCCACCTCCTTCCGAGCGGTGGTGGCTGGCTGACGGCGGAGTCCGGGCTGGCCCGTCGTCAGCCCTGTGGCTGAGCGGTCGGCGAGCTACGATCTGCCGTAGCCCACCCAACAGGGGTCTGTACGATCCGGCGGGCCGGAACCTCGCAGCCCCAGGTGGTGCGATCCAAGCTACTTACACCTCGATCGATGGAAGCGCTCCCATCGACGTTGGTTGGACTGTAGCCCGCGTCACGGGTTTGTGAAAGACCCAAAATAAGATCGAAACATCGGGCCAACGCCGGCGAAACTGTCCCGTGGTCCGCTCGATCGACTCTCCGGGCAGGTCAGTGCCCTTTCCGACCGTACGTAGTGGACCGGCAATCAGGCTCTACTTGCTGCGGGAGCGCTCCCATGCAACACTGTCGAACTATCGCGGTAGGGAGCCACAAGCTGACGCGATCGTGGGCCGCCAGGGCACCCGAGTTCCTCGGTACGGCGCCCCTGCACCGATCGGAGCCGCCACGTCCGGCGCCTCCTCCGGCCTCCGCCGACCCCCGGTCCGGGACGGGTTGATCACCACCATTCCGGCGCCTACCCACCAGCGCGCAGCCCCACACCGACGCGCAGCAGGCGCCCCAGCCGCGGCAGCACCGCGGCCCGGTCCGCGAGGAGAACTCACGACATGAAGTTGAGGTTAGCGAGACGCCGAGTGGCGATGGCCGCCGCCGGCATTCTGGTGGTCGGAGGTGTTGCCGTCGTCCCCGGTACCGCCTACGCCGCTCCCGGCTGCGACGTCACCTACACCGCCAACAGTTGGGGCTCCGGGTTCAGCGCGTCCATCACCATCCGGAACGTCGGCGACCCGTTGACCAGCTGGAGTCTCGGGTTCACCTTCCCCGGCAACCAGCGGATCACCCAGGGCTGGTCGGCGAACTGGACCCAGTCCGGCGCGAACGTGACCGCCACGAACCTCTCCTGGAACGGCAACCTGGCCACCGGCGCCTCGACCAGCATCGGGTTCAACGGCTCCTACTCGGGGACCAACGCCAGCCCGACCGCGTTCACCATCAACGGCAACCCCTGCAACGGTGCCCAGAACACGGCGCCCACCGTGGACATCACCAGCCCGGCCAACGGCGCCAGCTTCACCGCACCGGCGAACGTCACCGTCTCGGCCACCGCCAGCGACGCCGAGGGACCGGTCGACCGGGTCGAGTTCTACCGCAACGGCATGCTGGTCGGCACCGACACCAGCTCGCCGTACAGCTACACCAACAGCGCGCTGCCGGCCGGGTCGTACACCGCCCAGGCCCGCGCGTACGACAGCGCCGGGCTGAGCGCCGTCGACGAGGTCGCCTTCACCGTCACCGGCAGCAGCCAGGCCAGCGTGGTGGTCCCGGCGACGCTCACGGTGCCCGAGGGGGGCAACGCCGCACTGAACGTCCGGCTCAGCGCCGCGCCGACCAGCAACGTCACCGTCAGCCTGGCCAAGACCGGCGACGCGGACGTGACGCTGGGCGCCAGCACCGCGACGATCACCCCGCAGAACTGGAACACGGGGGTCAACGTCCAGGTCAACGCCGCACAGGACAGTGACGACGTCAACGACACCGCGACCATCACCGCCAGCGCCAGCGGGCGTACCCCCGGCACCACCCAGGTGACGGTCACCGACGACGAGGGCGGCGGACCGGCCGGCGAGTACGGCGAGGAGTTCCTGGAGCTCTACCGGAAGATCAAGGCGCCGTCGAGCGGATACTTCAGCCCCGAGGGTGTGCCGTACCACTCCGTGGAGACGCTGCTGGTCGAGGCCCCGGACCACGGTCACGAGACCACCTCCGAGGCGTTCAGCTACTGGCTCTTCCTGGAGGCCATGTACGGCAGGACCACCGGTGAGTGGGGGCCGTTCAACGAGGCCTGGCGGATCATGGACCGGTACATCATCCCGTCCGAGACCCAGTCCAACTACAACGCGAGCGACCCGGCGGACTACGCCCCCGAGGCGAACCAGCCGAGTCTCTACCCGCAGCAGGGCGGCAAGCTCGACTCCAGCGTCCGGGTCGGTCAGGATCCGATCGCCGCGGAGCTCCAGTCGACCTACAACAGCGGCCGGGTGTACGGCATGCACTGGCTGCTCGATGTGGACAACGTCTACGGCTACGGCAGGTGCGGCGACGGCACCACCAAGCCGGCGTACATCAACACCTACCAGCGCGGTCCGCAGGAGTCGGTCTTCGAGACCGTGCCGCACCCCTCCTGCGAGACCTTCGCGCACGGCGGCCCGAACGGCTACCTGCCGATCTTCATCGGTGACTCCTCCTACGCCCAGCAGTGGCGTTACACCAACGCTCCCGACGCCGACGCCCGGGCCGTGCAGGCCGCCTACTGGGCGCTGAAGTGGGCCAAGGAGCAGGGCGCGGAGGGCCAGATCTCGGCCACCATCGCCAACGCCGCCAAGATGGGTGACTACCTGCGCTACGCGATGTACGACAAGTACTTCAAGCAGCCCGGGTGCGCCTCGCCGTCCTGTGCGGCCGGCACCGGCAAGAACAGCGCCGCCTACCTGCTCTCCTGGTACTACGCCTGGGGCGGCTCGCAGGGTGGCAGCAGCAGCTGGTCCTGGCGGATCGGCTCCAGCCACAACCACGGCGGCTACCAGAACCCGTTCGCCGCGTACGCCCTCTCCACGGTCTCCGAGTTGATCCCGCGGTCGCCGACCGCGCGGACCGACTGGGCGACCAGCCTCACCCGGCAGATCGACTTCTACACCTGGCTGCAGTCGGCCGACGGTGCGATCGCCGGTGGCGCGACCAACAGCTGGAACGGCGACTACAGCGCCCGCCCGTCGGGTGTGCCGACCTTCTACGGCATGGTGTACGACGTCAAGCCGGTCTACCACGACCCGCCGTCGAACCAGTGGTTCGGCTTCCAGGCGTGGAGCATGGAGCGGGTCGCGGAGTACTACCACGAGAGTGGTGACGCGCGGGCCAAGGCGCTGCTCGACAAGTGGGTCAACTGGGCCATCGCCAACACCACCGTGAACGGTGCCAACTACCAGATCCCGTCCACGCTGAGCTGGAGCGGCCAGCCGGGTGGCAACTGGACCTCCGGCACCACCTCGGTGAACAACAGCAACCTGCGGGTCTCGGTGGTCGACCACACCCAGGACGTCGGTGTGGCGGGCGCCTACGCGCGCACGCTGATCTACTACGGTGCCAAGGCCAACCACGCGGCGGCCAAGACGACCGCGAAGGCGCTGCTCGACGCGGTCCTCCAGCACAAGGACAACCTGGGCGTCGCGGTGCCGGAGACCAAGGCGGACTACAACCGCTTCGACGACACCTACAACGCCAGCACCGGCCAGGGTCTCTACATCCCGTCCGGCTTCACCGGCACCATGCCGAACGGCGACCCGATCAACTCCAACTCCACGTTCCTCAGCATCCGCTCGTTCCTCGAGGACGACCCGGACTGGCCGAAGGTGGAGTCGTACCTGAACGGCGGCGCGGTGCCGACGTTCACCTACCACCGCTTCTGGGCGCAGATCGACGTGGCGATGGCGTTGCACGACTACGACCGGCTGATCGGCTGATCCCGGTCACCGAGCGGGCCTGATTCCCACGGTCAGGCCAACCGTGGCGGGTCGGCCGGATTGGCCAACGCAGCGATCCGGCCGGCCCGCCACTCCCTTTCCCGCGACGACGGGGGCGGCAACCAGCGTCCTCCGGGCGGGCGGCACCATCCGGTGCCGCCCGCCCGGCCCGTGTCCGGACTCCGCCAACCGGAGCCCGCCGTATGGCGGGAATCTTCGTGGCGCGGCCCGGTAAGGAACTGAGTTTTCAGTCAGCCCCGGGGTGCCCCGGAAGTCAATCCGGAGTATCCTTGCGGTAGTGGGAGGGGCCGCTTCCCCCGTGGCGGCCCCTCCCGCTTCTTGTCTTCTCCCGCCCACCGTCTGACGGTGGTGCCGCGTCAACTATCCCGGGTGCGTCCGATACGGTGTCCGGCGTGCGTGGCCGAAGCGTCATCCTGACTGCGTCCTGGTTGGTCCTCCTGACCGCCGCGCAGATACTCGCATTCGTGGTCGTCTGGCGGTTCGCGGTCGGCACCGAGCAGGGCCAACTCCTCGACACGATCGCCCTGACGGGCAACTCGATCGGGCAGCGCCGGATCGAGGGCATCGTCGGCGGCGTGCTGAACGCCGTCTCCCTGCTCTCGCTGCTGGTCGCCACGGCGGTGATCGGCTTCATCGCGCTGATCCGGGTCAGGATCACCCTCGCCGTGGTGACCGTCCTGCTGATCGTGGGCGCGAACATCAGCACGCAGGCGCTCAAGTTCTTTATCGAGCGGCCCGACTTCGATGTCGACGAGGCCCGGGAGGCGGCGGGCAACAGCCTGCCCAGCGGGCACACCACGGTGGCCGCCTCGGTGGCGATCGCGCTGGTCATGGTGCTACCACCCCGGGTACGGGGCTGGGGTGCGCTGGTCGGCGCCGGATACGCCGCAGCGGCCGGCGTCGGGACCATGTCGGCAGGCTGGCACCGGCCCAGCGACGCCGTTGCGGCGTTGCTGGTGGTCGGCGCCTGGGCGTCGGCGGCCAGTCTGGTGCTGCTGCTCACCCAGCGCGACACGGCCCAGGTCGCCTCCGAGGACGGGAACCACCAGGTCACGGCGGTGCTGGCCGTGGCCGGCCTGGGACTGCTGCTGGTGGCCGCGGTCGCGCTCGGCTGGACCGACGGGATGCGCGCGACGCCGATCTCCGACTTCGACCGGCGCCAGCTCCTGGTCGCGTACGGAGGCAGTGCGGCGGGGATCGCCGGCACCGCGGCCCTGGTGACCGCACTGGTGCTGCTCACCCTGCACCGGGTGGTGCCCCGACACACCGGTCGGGGCGCCGTGCCGACCGGGGACTGACGTGCCGCTCGCCGGCTAACCTGGTGCGGTGCGGATCGACGGGACCGTCCGGAGCGGGGCCACCGGCGAGGTGTTCCGGGGCGAGGCCGCCCGCCTCGCGGAGGTGCTGGCCGAGCTGACCGAGCCGGACTTCGCGCGACCGACCCCTTGTCCACCCTGGAGCGTGCGCGACCTCGTGGCGCACGTCGACACCGGAGCAGGTCGGGTGCTCGGGATGCTCGCCGAGCCGGCACCACCTCGCGCGCGGGTCGACGCCGCCGGATACTTCGGCCCGACGAAGTTCGCCCCCGAGATCGACCGGGCCCGGATCGACACGGCGCGCCGGGAGGGGGCGGGCTTCGGCAGCGGCCGGAAACTGGCCGAGAACTTCGCGGCCACCTGGCGTGCCGCCTACGACGCCACCTGCGCGGCGCCGCCGGGCCGGTTGGTAAGGACCCGGCACGGCGACCCGATGACCCTGGAGGATTTCCTGGCGACCCGGGTGGTGGAGCTGGGGGTGCACGGGCTGGACCTGGCGGCTGCCCTCGATCGTCCGCCCTGGCTGACCGCACCGGCCGCCGAACTCGTCGCCGGACTGCTGACCCGGTCCGCCGGTCCGGCGGGCGACGGGCTCGCCGCCGACCTGCACTGGGACCGGCTGACCCTGGTCGCCAAGGCCACCGGCCGGCAGCCGCTCACCGCGCGGGAGCGGACCGAGATCGAGCGGCGCGGCGTGCGCTGGCTCACGCTCGGCTGACCGGTGGAGTCACGCTCGGCTGACCGGCCCACGCTCGGCTGATCGATGCACTGAGGCCCGCCTGGCTGACCGCGGGTATGCGGGCCGCCCCCGGGACGGGCGGCCCGTCAGAACCGGGCACGCAGCGCCGACAGCACCACCGGATCGATCCGTGCCGGTGCCAGCCGCTCCTCCAGGTTCTCCACGCCGGCCCAGGCGGCGAGCCGGGCGTCCAACCCGGCACCCTCCTCCTCCGGATAGCCCAGCCCGGCGAGCAGCCGGGACACCTCGTCGGCCAGCTCACCACTCAGATCCAGCAGCGTCTCCGGGTCGGGCCGCTCGAAGAGCATCCGGTGCACCTCCAGCAGCCGGGCCAGCTCGGTCACCGGGTCGGGGTGGTCGTCGACCCTCAGGTCCACCACCACGTCGCTGCCGCCGCCGTACCCACCGCCACGGCCGACGACCAGCAGCGCGGCGCTCTGCCGACCCCGCCGGTCGCCACCGGCCAGGTCACCGGCCCGGAGCGCGTCGAGCAGCCGATCCGGAAAGCGCCGGCCCGCACCGGCCAGCCAGGCGTCCCGCATCTCGTCGACGACCTCCGGGCCGGCCAGGATGTTGCCCTGCACCGCCCATCCGGCGCCGGCCTGCCCGCCCGCCCAGTCGTGGCACTCGGCGCCGGTGTACGTGGCACCCGCACCGGCCGCGTCGACCGTCCCGATCTGCCGCTGCGCCCGTTCCGGATCGGCCGCGACCAGTCCGGCCAGCACGTCCCCCGCAGCCAGGCCGGTGCGCAGGAAGGCGAGCCCCTGCGGCCGGTAGGCCAGGTTGGCCCGCGCCTGGGTGGCCAGGGCACCCACCTCCGCCTCGGCGGCCGGCACCAGGGCACCGACCGCGAGGAACTTGCTCGCGACCGCGACACCGTGCAGCCGGCCGTCGTCGGATCGCGCCACGATCGAGAAGGTCACCCGGCGAGGCTACAAGATCTGGCCATGCGGCTCCCGGTGCGATCCGACGATGCTGTTGCCCGGGTGCGATCAAGCGGGCACCATCGATCCGATGACGACACGCTGGGGGATGACGGTGCCGCTGAGCGCTGTGCCGCTCGACGGGCACGACGCGATCTACGCCGCACTCGCCGGGGCGGGCTTCACCGATCTGTGGTCCGCCGAGGTGGCCGGCAGCGACGCCTTCACCCCGCTGGCACTCGCCGCCTGGCAGCCGGCACTGCGGTTGGGCACCGCCGTCGCCCCGGTCTTCACCCGGGGACCCGGGCTGCTGGCGATGAGCGCCGCCGCGCTGGCCGAAGCCGCGCCGGGCCGGTTCTCGCTCGGGATCGGCGCCTCCTCGGCGGTACTGGTGCAGGAGTGGAACGCGACCCGATTCGAGGAGCCGTTCCGGCGTACCCGGGATGTCCTGCGCTTCCTGCGCGCGGCACTCCGTGGCGAGGTGGTCGACGAGGTCTACGACACGTTCACGGTGCGGCGGTTCCGGTTGGAGCGTCCGCCGGCCGTGCCACCGCCGATCCTGCTCGCCGCGCTGCGCCCCCGGATGCTGCGGCTGGCCGGTGCGGAGGCCGACGGAACCATCCTCAACTGGCTCACCGACGGCGACGTGCCGACGGTGCTCGCCGCACTGGGGGAGCGCCGCCCCGGTTTCGAGGTGGTGGCCAGGATCTTCGTCTGTCCGACCGAGGACGCCGGGTACGCCCGGAAGCTCGCCCGGCGCCTGATCGCCACCTACCTGACCGTGCCGGCGTACGCGGAGTTCCACCGCTGGCTCGGCCGGGAGCCGCTGATCGCCCCGATGTGGCGGGCATGGGCGGCCGGCGACCGCCGGGGTGCCGGTGACCTGGTCCCGGAGGAACTGGTCGACGCCCTCGTCGTGCACGGCAGTCCCGAGGTCTGCCGGACGCGGGTGCGGCAATACGTGGCGGCCGGGGTGGACGTCCCGGTGCTCGCCCTGCTGCCGACCCCGGAACTGGCGGCCGGTGGTGCGGCCGCGTTGACCACGATGATCGCCCAGCTCGGACCGGCGACCGCTCCGGCTGGCGGATCGGGCCCGGCGGCTGGCGGATCGAGCCCGGCGTCGCTGGGTGGATGCGGTCCGGCGTTGCCTGGCCGACCGGGCCCGGGTTCGCCGGAGGCTGCCGGTGGCGGCCCGGCGGCCCTGCCGGTGGCCTGACCCGGCCCTGCCGGTGGGCCTTGACCCGGCCCTGCCGGTAAGCCGGACCGGACCGGCCCGTCGCTGCCTCCCCGTCAGCGCCGCCAGCGGAGCGGGCCGGGATGCAGCGACCAGAGCAGCCGCCGCCACCACGGCCGGCCCGCCCGGAGCTCCGCCGCGTACGCCACCGCCAGCTCGCCGGCCCGCCGCGCCTGGTCGTCGGTGGCGTGGCCCGGGGCGAACGCGGCCAGGTTGACCAGCGTGGCCAGGTCGTCGACGGTCGGCACCGACCGACGCAGCGGCCCCGGGGACCCGGACGCCGGCCCGGCCCGGCCCGTCCCGGACGGCTGCCCTGCTCCGGGTCGCCGCCCTGCCCCCGGTTGCTGTGCCGTCCCTTGTTGCCGTGCCGTCCCTGGGTGCTGTGCCGTCCCTGGGTGCCGTGCCGTCCCTGGGTGCCGTGCGGGCGCGCCGTCCAGGCTGGACCGGGCGTGCTCGGCGACCTCGGTGGCCGCCAGGTGCTCCGGAACCGGCCGCCCGGCCAGGCGTAGCGCGTCGGTCACCTCCCGCCAGGCCCCGGCGATCCGCTGTGCGGGCGACCCCTCGGCGAGCCGGCGGCGCCGCTGGGCCCGACGCAACCCGACGACCAGTGCGGCCAGCCCGGTCAGCAGGAGCAGCAGGCCGCCCGTGCCGCTCCCGACCAGGACCGGAGTTCCCGGACCGGTGCCCCGGCGCGGGGCCGACTGCGCATCGGGGGTGGTGCTCGGCGTGGCCTCCGGGCTCTCCGTCGCCTCCTCCGGTGGCGGAGTCGGATCCTCGGGCTCCGGCCGGAAGTCCTGCTCCACCGGCTTGGGTCGGGTGTTCGGCTTCGGCAGCGGATCGAACGACACCCAGCCGAGCCCGTCGAAGAGCACCTCCGGCCAGGCGAGGGCGTCCGCACCGCGTACCGGCCCGGTGCCGGACGGGGGTTGGAAGCCGACCACCACCCGGGTGGGCAGCCCGGTCATCCTGCCGAGCACGGCGAACGCGGCGGCGAACTGTTCCGAGGTGCCGCGCTGCCCGCCACCGTTGACCGGGCCGAAGAGGAAGAAGTTGAGGTTGGGATAGGCATGCCCGCTGGGCGCGTCGGCCACTACCCGATAGTGCTCGGCGAGAAAGGTCGCGATCGCGTCGGCGCGGGCGTACGGCGCTCCGTTGTCCTCGGCGAGCTGGGCGGCGAGCTGCTGCATCTGCTCCGGGGCACCCGGCTCGACCCGGAGGAACCGGGCCACCTCCGCACCGGCGGGCACGCTCGCCGAGGGCAGCAGGCCGTAGTCGGCCTCCTCCCGCCGCGAGGTGACCGAGTAGGTCAGCCCTCGGCTCAGCCCCTCCGGCCGGATCAGTGTCCCGCTCGCCTGGTCGTACGCCACCCGGGCGCCGGTCACCTCGCGCGGGGTGGGTACCGCCGGAAGCAGCCGGCCGGTCAGACCGTCGACGGTGATCCGCTGCACGACCTCCGTCACCCGGGCATCCGGCAGCGGCTCCGGCTCGGGAAGCACCCGCCCGGCGTTCCGGTACGTCGCGCCGACCCGCCAGGTCACCCCGTCGTAGTCGCCGAGCACGGCGAGCCGGATCCGGCGGCCGGCCCGCGGATCGTCCTCCTCGCCAACGGGCTCCTCCTCGTCGGTGGGTTCCTCGCCCTCGCCGTCGGGCGGCGGCGCGGCACCGCCGGGCGGCGCACCGGCCGCCACCGGCGCGCCCGGTCCGGTGGTGACGAGGTCGAGCAGCTTCTGGTCGGGGTTGAGCGCCCAGCCGGATATCCGGATCAGCGGGTTCTCGTCGAGGCTCTCCACCTGCGGTGGCTGGACGTAACGGCGGGGGTCGACAGGGGTGGTGCCGACCTGTCGGGCCACCACCGGGGCGACCAGCGCGGCGAGCCCGAGCACCACGACCAGGCCGAGCGCGGTGCTGGCGAGCGTCCGGGCACGCAGGGCGGCCCGCACCCCGGGAGCCAGGCCGTCGCCCGGATCGGCCGGGCCGCTTCGCCCCGGCCCGGCCGGCCGTCCTCCGGCGGCCAGCGCCACCGCCCCGGCGGCGGCGAACGCGACCGTCAGCCATGGCGTCGAGTCGGCGTTCGGGCCGACCACGTAGAGCGCGCCCGCGTACAGGGCGACGGGGGCGGTCAGACCGAGCAGCACCCGGTCGGCCCGGATCCCGACCTCGGCACCGGCGAGCCCGGCCAACCAGGCGGCGACGACCGGCACGATCACGGTGTCCGGCATCGGCTCGACCGGGATCAGCGCGGTGAGCAGCCGGGGGATGCCGTTGCGGGCGGCATCCGCCGCCACGGTGCCGAGCGGGCCGGGCAGGTCGGCCCGCTGCGCGGTGAACCAGAGCGCGGCGGCGGTGTAGCCGAGCAGGCCCAGCACCGAGAGCGGGGCGACCAGCCAGGACGGGAGCCGCCGGGCGGCCAGGCTGACCCCGACGGAACCGACCGCCGCGCCGAGGACGAGCCGGCTCGCCAGGGGATCGGCGTACACCCCGCCGAGCACCACGCCGGCCAGGCCGATCATCGCCACCAGGGCCAGCGGCACCGGCAGCGCCCGGAGCACCCTCACCACCGGCGTACCCCGTCCCACTCGGCCGCGAACTCCGCCCCGTCGGCCGCGTCGATCACGACCAGTCCGGCGGCGCCGGCCGGGGTCTGGCCGCCGGCCCCGAAGACCCCGGCGACCACCGACGGGTACGCCGGCCGCAGCGCGCCGACGTAACCGAGGTCGGCGGCGGCGCCGGGACCGGTGAGGAAGACCAGGGTGTCGCCGAGCCGTTCCTGCCGCAGCCGCAGGGTCGCGGTGCGCAGCGGGTCGCCGTCGGTGCCCTGCGGCCCGCGTACCAGGTCGGCGGCGGCGAGCCGGTCCAGGAACTCCCCGGAGCCGTCGCGGTCGGCGACCAGCAGCAGGGTCACCGGCAGCTCCTCCCGGCGGGCGGCCACCACGACCGAGGCGGCCGCCTCGCAGGCCGACTCGAACGTCTCGGCGACCCCGTCGACCCGCCCCGGATGGGCACCGGCCCGGTTGTCCAGCAGGACGACGATCCGGGGCAGGCTGGTGTCGAGCTGCTCCTTGACCATCAGCTCGCCGACCCTGGCGCTGGTGCGCCAGTGCACCCGCCGGAGCTCGTCACCGACCACGTACTCCCGGAGCGAGTCGAAGGTGATCGAGCCCTGCGGCACCCTGTCGATCCGCCCGTCCATGCTCCGGGCCACCCCGGCCGGCACCGATGTCAGCGGATGGATCCGGGGGTGCACCCAGACCTGCGCGGTGTCGCCGTGCGACCGGGCGACGGTGATCAGCCCGAGCGGGTCCCGCCCGGTGACCCGCAGCGGTCCGACCGCGATCACCCCGCGCCGGGAGGTGGGGACCGGATAGCCGACCGTGGTGTCCCGGCCGGGCCGGAGCCGGAGCAGCGGCACCGGCACCGGGCGGTTGCCGCAGCGGTCCTCGGCGATCAGGTTGGCGGAGCGGAGCCGGGCGTCGTTGCGTACCGTCAGGGTCATGCTGGCCGGCTCGCCCCGGCCGACCCGGTCGGGGTCGGCGACCCGGGTGACGTCGAGCCGGGGCCGCCAGGCGGCGTTGCCGGCGGCGCAGCCGACCGCGATCGCCGCGGCGGTGCCGAGCAGGGCGAGCTCGGGATAGCCGAAGCGGAAGCCGGCGACCAGGAGGATGCCGGCACCGACGAGCAGGCCGACGCCGCGCGAGGTGATCGTCATGATGTCGGGTGCGCCGTCTTCGTCATGGTGCTCGGGTCAGGTGCCGGCCGGGGCGAGCTGCCCCGAGGGGAGCGGCACCGGGACCGACGCGACCGCCTCGTGCAGCACCTCGATCGTGGTGACACCCCGGACCTGGGCGTCGGGGGAGAGCAGGATCCGGTGCGCGAAGACCGGTTCGGCGAGCGTCTTCAAATCCTCGGGCATGATCCAACCGCGCCCGTCGATCAGCGCGTACGCGCAGGCGGCCCGGGTCAACGCGATCACGCCACGGGGGCTGACCCCGACCCGGACCTGCGGGTGGTTACGGGTCGCCGAGGCGAGCCGGACCGCGTACGCGTAGAGCGGGTCGGCGATGTGCACCTGCTGGGCCATCCGGACCATCTCCCCGACGGTGGCGGTGTCGGTCACCGGCTCCAACGCCTCGGGGGAGCGCAACGGGGCGCCCCGGAGCACCTCGATCTCGACCAGCTCGTCGGGGTAGCCGACCGAGAGCTTCACCAGGAACCGGTCGAGCTGCGCCTCGGGCAGCCGGTATGTGCCGTCCATCTCGACCGGGTTCTGGGTGGCGACCACCAGGAACGGCCGGGGCACCGGGTGCCGGACACCGTCCACTGTGACGTTGCGCTCCTCCATCACCTCCAGCAGCGCCGACTGGGTCTTCGGTGAGGCCCGGTTGATCTCGTCGGCGATGACGATATTGGCGAAGACCGGGCCGGGGTGGAACTCGAAGCCCCGGCTCGCCTGGTTGAAGATGGTCACCCCGGAGACGTCGGCGGGGAGCAGGTCGGGGGTGAACTGGATGCGCCGCCACTGGCCGTGCACGGTCGCCGCGATCGCCCGGGCCAGGGTGGTCTTGCCGACCCCGGGGACGTCCTCCAACAGGACGTGGCCCTGGGCGAAGAGCGCGGTGAGCGCCAGCCGGACCACGTGCGGCTTACCCAGCACCACCGAGTTGATGTTGTCGGCGATCCGGGCGGCCAGGCTGGCGAAGCCCTGCACATGCTGCGGCGTGAGCGGCTCGTGGGTGTTCACGGTCGTGCTGCTCCCTGTGGTGCCGGAGGTGCCTCTGCTATCGGCCGGGCCGGTCAACAGGTCGGCAGGACGTTGATATTGTCGCCCCCCTCGAGGTTGAGCCAGGCGAACGGGATGTACGGCTTACCGCCGTTCCACTCGATCCGGACCCACCAGGTGCTGCGCTTGTCGTCGTTGTAGACGAACGCGTAGACCTCCTCGCCGGACTTCTTGCAGAGCGCCTTGATCCGGGTGCCCGGCTTGGCCCAGCCGGCCTGCTGGTCGTCGTCCTGCCGGGTCACCTTGAAGATCTCGTTGCCGTTGCGGCCCGGCCGGTCGGAGTTGCAGTAGGTCCGTTGGTCGCCGGAGGAGCCGTTGTTGCAGGTGGCGATGCCGTAGACGGCGGCGGTCGCCCGGCTGGCCGACGCGGTGCCGTTGCCGGCGGCGTTGGTCGCGGTGACCGTGAAGCTGTAGTCGGTGCCGGGGGTCAGCCCGGTGACCCGGATGCTGGAGCAGTTGCCGTTGACCTTGGCGCGACCGTTCGGGGTGACCGAACAGCTCGGCGTGCCGCCTCCGGCGTCCACGGTGAAGGTGACCGTCACGCTTGTGGCGTCCGAACTGGTGCCGGTGACGGTGACTCTGGGCTTTGCCACGGTGCTGGCGGTGTCGGTGGCGGCGGCACCGGGCCCGGCCTCGTTGACCGCCTGCACCCGGACGATGACGTTCTGACCGTCACCCAGATCTCCCACGGTGGCCTGGGTGTCGGTCACCTCGCTCTTCCTCCCGCCCGCGTCGACCAGGTATTTCGTGATCGGCCGACCGTTGTCGGCGGGCGGGCTCCAGCTCATCGAGACGGTGCCGCGCGAGCCGCCGACCGTCCTCGCCTGGAGGCTCTGCGGTGCCTCCGGCGTGGTGAACGGTACGACGCTGTTGCTGGCCGGCGAGGCGGTCGAGCCGGCGCCCTTCTCGTTGATCGAGACGACGGTGAAGGCGTACTGGTTGCCGTAGTCGAGCTCGCCGGCCGGGACCACCAGCTCGGTCTTTGTCGACTCGCCGACGGGTGCGTTGGCACCGGCCGAGATGGCGGTCACCGCGTATTTACGGATCTTGTAGCCCTGCCCGTTGGCGGCCGGCCACCTGACCAGCACCGTGCCGTCCGGCCGTTCCTCGGCGGTGACGCTGGCCGGCGGATCCGGCACCTCGGAGGTCGGCACCACCGGGTTGCTCTTCTTCGCCGGGCCGGCGCCCTTGGCGTTCACCGCGTGCACCGAGAACTGGTAGGTCTCGCCGTTGGTCAGGCCGGTCACCTCCAGCGACCGCTGGTCGGCGCCCACCTGGAAGGTGCGGCCGGCGCCCTCCACCACGTAGCGGGTGATCGCGGCGCCGTTGGCCGCGGCCGGTCGCCAGCTCACCCGGGCCTGGGCGTTGCCGGCGGCAGCGGTGACCGATTTCGGTGGGCCCGGCTTCCTGACCACCGGCTTCGGTGGCGGCGGTGGCGGCGGCGGGTTCGGTGGTGGGTCGCCGCCGAGGATGTCGTTGGCGTACTTGTTGACGGTCTTGACCTGGTGCTTGTCGTCGACGACCCGGGCGAGCGCCGAATTCGGGGCGTTGATGAAGAGGTGGTTCTCCCGGACCTCCAGCTCCAGCGGCCCGTTGGCGCCCGGGATCTCGATCTTCTCGAGCAACTGCCCCGCCGGGTCGAACGAGTAGACCGTGCCGGTGTCGTCGTCGGCGCAGTAGAAGCGGTTGGCCCAGGCCACGGCCGGGCTGAGCCGGGTCCCCGCGCCGGGCACCCGGAACTGCCGGCCGACGGCACCGTTGTCGGCGACCACGATGTTGCGGTCGTCGACAACGGTCACCGGGACCCGCAGGCCGGTGGTCCTCGGCGGCATCGCGCCGGGCCCGGTGAGCGGCAACCTGACCGGGTTGATCGCGTCGCCGATCAGCGTGGTCAGGGTGCCGGTGGTCCGGTCCAGCACCGCGACGCCGTCGTCCAGGGTGGAGATCTTCAGGTCGTGACTCGGGTCGGCGACGGCCTCGTTGCGGATCTGCTCCGGGCTGACTCCGCCGCCCGTGCCACCGCTGCCGGACTCCGGCAGCTTCGCGGCGGTGATGGCGGAGACCGTCCCCTCGCTGGGCACCGCGATCCAGAGTCGACCCTCGCCGTCGAACTCGCCGCCGGTGATCCCCGGCGGATAGTTGATCTGCTCGCCGACCGGGGTCAGTGACCGGGGGTCGAGCTGCCGCACGATCCCCTGGACCGCGTCGACGACGAAGGCCGCGTCCTCGTGCAGGGCCACGTTGACCCCGATCCCGGCGGTGGTCCTGGTCGTCGCGATGACCTGCAGGGTGGCCAGGTCGAGCGAGCTGACCTGCCCGGTGTTGAGGTCGCGCAGGATCAGCAGCCGGTCGGTCTGCACGACCTGCATCCGGTGACTGCGGCCCTGCGGGACCTGCACCCGGGTGTCGACCCGGCCGGTGACCCCGTTGACCCGGGCCAGCTCGCTCTTGGCCGAACTCCAGAGCCAGGAACTCGCGTCGAAACTCGCCACGGCGTTGTCCGCCGCGCCCAGACCGAGGACGGTCAGCCCCATCGCGGCGGCCAGCGCCGCCACGGTGGCGACGGTGACCACTCCGCCCCGGAGGCGGGACCGGCGGCGGGCCGGTGGCGCGCCCGGCGCCACCCCGGCGGGTTCGCTCCCGCCGCTGCCGTCACTGCCTGTGAAGCCGTTGTCTGTGGTGACCACAGCCGGCCGCCTCCCCACCCCGTGGACGGTCCTGTCCGACCGCCGTCGTCAGCGAATCTCTCCCGAAACCGCGTGCCATCATAGGGCCCGGGCTTTGCCGGCGGGGACCCGGAACGTGCCGTTGTGGACAGCGCGAGCGCGAATTGTGGATATGCCTGCTGATCGTCGACCGTCTTAGCAGGTCAGTGCGGTAGGGACGGTTGTTGAATTGTGATCAGCGTGGGCTTGCGCCGGCGCCGTCCCGATCCGTGCAGACAAGATCCGATGGCGCGAATTCGTTGGTCGAATAGACGGCGAGCACCGAGAAGCAGTAATCGAGCTTGGGGTTCAACGCGTTCACCGTGAACGTGGTCTCGCCGGCACTGAGCGTACTCATCGGCTTGGTCTGCTGGCCTTCCCGGGCGCCCGCCACGACGAACGGCACCGTCCCGCCGCTCGGATCAGACCAGGTGATGGTGATCGCCGAGCCCTCGTCGAGCAGCTTGAGATCGGTCGGCGGTTCGCCCGCGACGACGGGTTCGCCGCGCTCGTCGACCGGCCCGGTCTCCGGGGAACCGCCCCGATCGACGAGCACGGCGACCACCACGACGATCGCGGCGAGCACGGCGGCGCCCGCCGCGATCGCCGCGGCGACCGTCGACCCGCGACCCCGGCCCGACTCGGCGGCCGCAGCCGGTGGCGGTGGCGGGGCGGGTGCGGGTGTGACCGGGTACGACGCGACCTGTGCCGTCGACTGCGCCGAGTACGGCGGGTACGTCGACGACGCCGGCCCGGCGCTCGGCAGGTAGGCCGGCGAGGTGGCCGCCGACTGGAACAACCCGCCACCGGTCGGCCCGTCCGGCCGTGCGCCTCCGGGCGGCGCGACCGGTGGTGGTCCGACGGGTACCGGCGCGACCGGTGGTGGTCCGACGGGTGCCGGCGCGACCGGTGGTGGTGCGGGCGGTGGCGGTAGGGGCGGTGGTGGTGCGGGCGGTGCCGAGATCAGGGCCGGCGTTGGAGGTTGCGCCGGTGGTGGTGCGGGTGGTGCCGCTGGCGGTGCGACGGGTGCGGGCCCGACCGGTTGCGGGTGGACAGCCGCCCCGGAGGCCTCGCCGAGGTAGTCACGGGCCGCCCGGACCTGCCAGTGGTCGTCGCCGAGCACACCCGGCCCGATCGACGCCACCCGGCCGAAGTTGCGGCGGGCCTCGTGCCGGTTACCCAACTCCTCGGCGACCGCCCCGAGTTCGAAACTGAGCGCCAGCATCAACGGGTCGGCGTCGCCCCGGTGCTGGCCGTCGATCAGCGCCTCTTCGAGGAGGCGTCGGGCCGTCGCCGGGTCGTCGGCCTCCCGGTGCCACTGGGCCAGCACCTGGGTGGTGGCGAGCACCTCCGGGTGATCCTTGCCGTAGGCGGGCCGGGCCGCGTCGAGGGCCTGGGCGAGCAGCCGCCGGGCGGCCGGATGGTCGCCGCCGTCGCGGAGTGCCCGGGCACGGCCCTGCACGGCGGCAAGTTGTGGGGGCTGAGACACGCCCGCCATGCTGCCCCCTCGACGGGGTGCCGCGCCAGCCCGGGACGTCGGGGCAGCCGTCGAACCTCGCCGGCCCCATCGACGCCGATGGGACCGGCGGCCGGGCTCGGCGCCGCCCACCCGATCCCGGGCGCGGCTCTGTCGGCCGGCTCAGCGCTCGGCCGGCTCAGCGCTCGGCCGGCTCAGCGCTCGGCCGGCTCAGCGCTCGGCCGGCTCAGCGCTCTGTCGGCCGGCTCAGCGGCTCCTGCCCGTCGGCTCAGCGGCTCTGCAGCGCGTCCAGGCCGACGGCCATCGCGATGACCAGGCGGCGGTCGAGCTGCTGCAGGTGGACGTCGACGACGTACCGGTCGCGCAGGCCCCACTTCTTCACCACGGAGAACGCAGGCTGGCCGTCGATGGTGAAGTCGAAGTGGTACGGCAGCCAGGAGAGCGACTCGACGAACCGGCGCAGCAGCGCGACCGGCAGGCTCCGCTCCTGGCCGATGGCCCGCCCGAGACCGGGCTGCTCGACGTGCCAGGTGGAGCGGAGCAACGACGACTTGAAGTCCTTGCGGAACAGCCCGATCGAAGCACCGGCGGCGTCGGTCACGTCGTACGTCGCGCCGAGGTCCATCACCTGACGGGCCTTGAAACCGAGCACCGGCTGCTGCTTGGTGTCGTCCGTGTAGAGCGTCACCTGCTCCTTGAAGGCGAGCCGCTTCTGCTGGGCGAAGGCGAGCATCTCGCCCTCGGAACCGTCCGGGTTGACGGCGTGCACCTGGTACTGGTTGACCATCAACCGGATCCGCTGCCGGACGTGGAACTGGCGCTGGGACTGGAGGACGTCGAGTTGCATCGGGGAGGTTTCCTTCGTCTGGAGGTGACCGGTATCTGCAGGTGACCGATATCTGGAGGTGACCGGCGCGGTGTGGCCGGCGGACCGGGATCGGGCGCAATCGCGCCTCGGAGTGTGGCACACCGGGTCGTCCGCCGTGGTCCACGCCCACCGAGCGACCGACCGGGGACCGGCTGGTCGGCCGGTCAACTGCCGACCATGGTGCCAGTGTCCGCGTCGACGGGTGCCGGGCGGCCTGCTTGGATGGGAGGTCGGTGCGATCCCGGTCGGTGATGGGGCCGAGGAGGGAGCAGGGCTGGTGAGCCGAGAGGACCGTTGGGACTTCTTCATCGCGTACGCGAACCCGGACCGGGCCGCCGCCGAGGAACTGTACGGCCTGCTCCGCCCGCACTTCCGGGTCTTCCTCGACCCGCGGAGTCTGCCGCCCGCCGACGAGAACGGCAACCGCCTGCCGGAGGTGCAGCGGCAGGCGGCGATCACGCTGGTGCTGCTCTCGGCCGGCCCGGACCGGGCCTACGCGGAGCGGGAGGAGATAGTCCGGGCCATCGAGGTGTCCCGGCGGCAGAACGGACTGCGCCGGGTCGTCCCGATCCTCCTGGACGGTGCGGACGGAACCGACCGGCTTCCGTACGGGCTGCGGCTCGAAGAGGCCGTTCCGGTGACCGACTCCGGCGGGCTGGCGCAGGTCGCCGAGCGCCTCCGGAGCAGCCTGCGGCACCGCCTCGCGCTGCCCGCGGCCGAGTTGCTGCGCCGCTACGAGGAGCGGACGACGGTCGAGCGGGCCGTCCGCCTGGTGCCCCGGCACGGCTTCGATCCCACCGGGAAACTCGGGCTGAGCAGCCGCAAGTACGTCTTCGTCGGCGACTACGAGGAGCAGCGGCACCGTACGCTTCGGCAGATCCTCGGCAACCTCTGGATCGGGGACGCCTTCGAGCACGTCGACAACTCGAACGGGCCCTGGCTGGCCCTGACCTTCGAGTTGGGCGAGGTGAACCGGCGCAAGTTGGATCTGCTGCCCGCCACCTGGAAGGCGGCGTTCCGGATCCTCTCCGATCCGACCCGGGCGGGCTGCTTCTCCGCGACCGACGAGGAACGCACCCTGCTCGGTCGTCCGCCCCGAAACTACTACTCCGACGACCAGCAGGCGTGGTACGCCAGCTGCACCACCCGGGAGCGCCGGTACACCCCGCGGGGCACCGACTACTTCATCCGGGAGGTGCTGGGCATCAGTTGGCTCTGCTTCACCGGCACCGGGATCACCCAGGGCGCCCGGCAGTCGAGTGGACTGCCGTCGCGGATCTTCTTCGTGCGGAACCTGCCGTTGCACAGCATCGACCACCAGGTCCAGGACCTGGGCGTACCCGACGACGACATCGTCCTCGACTGAATCGTCCTCGACTGAATCGTCCTCGACTGAATCGTCCTCGACCAACTCTCGGCATGGGCGGTCCGGGGTTGGAACCGTGCCGCGCGGGTACGCGGCGGTTCTCTACGACGGGGGTGGCAGATGTCGCAGCGGCATACCGTACTGCGTTCGATGCACGATCTCGGCCTTGCTGCCTGGTTCGGTGGCTCCCTGATGGGGGCGATCGGGGTGAACGGCGCGGCGGCGACGGTGAGCGACTCGCGGCAGCGGCTCGGAGTGGCCTCGGCCGGCTGGGCCAGGTGGACACCGGTCAACGCGGCGGCGATCGGCAGCCACGTGGCCGGCGCCGCCGGTGAACTGATCACCGAGAGTCCCCGGATGCTCGTCCAGGCCGGGGTGGGCCGGATGAGCGTCGTCAAGACCGGGCTGACGGTGGCCGCGCTCGCGGCGACCGGGTACAGCCGGGTGCTCGGCATGCAGTTGCAGAAGCGCACCGAGGCGCCGGTGGTGGCCGGGACCGCACCGTTGAACGGTACGCCGCCGGACGTCGCGGCGCGGCAGCGGCAGTTGCGGGTGTTGCAGTGGGTGATTCCCGCCCTCACCGGTGGGCTGATCGTCGTCACCGCGCTCGCGGGCGAGCAGCAGAAGCCGGGGCAGGTCTTTCGGGGCATGCTGGCCAGAATGCACAGCGTGCGGGGCGGGGCGGGACGGATGGGAGGCATGGCCGGCAAGGGCATGCGCGGCGCGGTCGGCAAGGGCGGAGCCGGTCGGGCCGGAAAGGCGATTCCCCAGTTGACGACCAAGAGTGTGCGGCGGATCGCCGGATCGGCGATGCCCGGGATGGCCGGGGCGCGGGCGGCCCGACTGGCGGTCGCGAAGCTGCGTGACCGGTAGCAGACTCTGCGCGGAGCGACCGCCTACGTGGTTTTCCCGCTGCCCTTACGACGTGGTCGTCCCGCTGTCAACGGCCTGATGACTGCCATTGTTCGACCCCGATGGTCTGGCATGGATACCGCTCAACGCGGTTACCTCGGAAACCGAGGGTTAACACATGCCACGGAGGTCACGGGTGCCGGTCAGACCGCCATCGGAACCGACGGCCGTGCCGGTACCGCCGGTGCCGGCCCCCGCCGCGCTGGTCGGGCGTGCCGAGGAACTGGCCGGGATGCTCGGTCTCCTCCACCGGGACGCGATGCGGCCGGGTTTCCTGGTGCTGCACGGTGAACCGGGCATCGGCAAGAGCCGGCTCGTCGCCGAGCTGGCGAGGGAGGCCCGCAACCGGAGCCGTACGGTGCTGGTCGGCCGGGCGACCGAATTCGAGCGCTCCCTCCCGTACGGGATGCTGCTGGACGCGCTGGCCGGCGTACCCGATCATCGGGCCGACCTGCACGCGCAGCTGGACACCCTCGCCACGCGTGACCTCGACGGGCCGGCGGGTCCGGGGCCGGCGACCGCCGCGGTCGAGCGGCACCAGCGGCATCGCCGGTTGCGCGGCCTCCTCGCCGCCGCCGCCCGGCCGGCCGGCGCGCTGCTGGTCTTCGACGACGTGCAATGGGCCGACGACGCCTCCGTCGAGTTCCTCGGTTACCTGCTGCGGCATCCACCGGACGCCCGGCTGACCGTGGTGCTCGCGTTCCGGTCCGAACAGTGCCCGCCGCGGCTGGCCGACGAACTCGCTCGGCTGGCGCCGCCGCCGAGCTGGCTGCGGCTCGGCCCGCTGACGCCCGCGGACGTGGACCAGTGGTTTCCGGCCGAGCCCACCGCCCGGCGCCGGCTGCTGCACCAGGTCAGCGGCGGCAACCCGCTCTACCTGGAACTGCTCGCCGGCACCTCGGACCAGGTCCTCGGCGCGCTGCGCAGCGGCGACTGCCCCGACGAGCCGGTGACCAGGGCGTTGCACGGCGCGATGTCGATCGAGATCCGCGGGCTGGGTCCGACCGAACGGCTCGTGCTCCAGGCCATCGCGGTGGTCGGCCCCGGCCCCGGTCTCGACGTCGGCGCCGTGGCCGCCGCCGCCGGAATCGACCCGCAGCTGACCACCGTCGCGCTCGACGCGCTGGTCGCGCGCAATCTGCTTCGCCAGGACGGTGCCGAGCTGGACTTCCGGCACTCGCTGGTCCGGGCGGTGGCGTACTGGCTGGCCGGCCCGGCGTGGCGGCTGGCCGCACACCGCCGGGCCGCCGCGCACCTCGAACGCGCCGGCGCCCCGCTCGCGCTCCGGGCACACCACCTCGCCAGGTCGATCCGGCCCGGCGACGAGGCCGCCGCCGGGATACTCGCCGCCGCCGCCACGACCACCATGGGTACGGCGCCGAGCACCAGCGCCGCCTGGCTGCGCGCCGCCCTGTCGGCGTTGCCCGACGCCCCCGACCGGGCCGAGCGCCGGGCCGAACTGCGGCTGCTCTTCGCCAAGGCGCTCGGCGTCACCGGCCGGTTCGACGAGGCGCGGAGGGTGCTGCACGACCTCGTCGCGATTGCCGGCCCGCAACGGCACGCCGCGGTCGAGCAGCTCGCCGTCGTGGAGCGGCTGGCCGGCCGGCTGGACGTGGCCAGCGCGCTGCTCAGCACCGAGCTGGACTACTGCCGGCCCGGCGAGCCCCGCTCCCGCACTCCGGCCGGCGTCACCGCTGGGTCCGGCGTCGGTGCTGCGGCCGGGGTCGCCGCTGGGTCCGGCGTCGGTGCTGCGGCCGGGGTCGCCGCTGGGTCCGGCGTCGGTGCTGCGGCCGGGGTCGCCGCTGGGTCCGGCGTCGGTGCTGCGGCCGGGGTCGCCGGTCACGGGGGAGGGCAGGAGGCTCCCGACGGGTCACCGGAGCCGGCGGCTGCCACCGGTGCGACGCAGGCGATGCTGCGACTGGAGTTCGCCGTGACGGAGATGCTGGCCGGTCGCTGGCGGGCCGGGGCCAGACAGGCGGAGAAGACGATGGACCGGGCCCGGCAGGGCGGGCACCGGGGCGTCGAGGCCGCCGCGAGCAGCGTACTGGCCGCCTGCGCGGTGGCCAGGGAGCCGCTCTCCGCCGCCCGGCTCCGGATCTCGTACGCCACCCGGATGGTCGACGCGCTCGGCGATGTCGCGCTCCGGGACGAGCTGGGCGCGGTCGCCCTGCTCGCCTGGATCGAGCTGATGCTGGACCGGTTTGACGACGGACTGGCCCACGCGGAGCGGGGCATCGAGGTGGGGCTGCGGTTCGGTCGGATCCACGTCCATCCGCTGCTCTACGCGGCGCGCTCCGTGCTGTACGGCTCCGTCGGCCGGGTCGACGACGCGCTGCGGGACGCGGAGGAGGCCGAGGAGATCGCGCGGTGGCAGCGGAGTGCCGAGGCGGCGACCCTGGCGGCGGCGGTCCGGCTCCGACCGTTGCTCTGGCTCGCCGGGCCGGACGCCGTACGCCCGGCCCTGGAGCGGCTACGGGGCAGCGCCGCGCCGCGCTCCATCCTGTACCGCGCGGTGGTCCGGATGCACTTGGCCGAGGCGTCGCACGCGATCGGCGACCACCTGGGCTGCCAGCGTCTGCTGGACGACGTGGAGACCTACCGCTGTCTCGGGCCGGCCGAGGCGGCTGTGCTCGCCCTGCGGGCGCTCTCCGCCGGTGCCGCCGGTGCCGCCGGTGCCGCCCGTGCCGGAACGGCACGGTCCGGGCCGGCCGGCCCACCGCCGCAGGTCCGACGTTGGCTGGCCCGGGCCTCCGGAGTCGCCGGCGACCTGCCCGGGCGGCTCGGACTGGTGGGCGTGGCCGGCGCGAGCCTGGCCCTGGCGTACGGCGCCGTCCGGGATGCGGACGCGGGGGTGGCGACGGCCGTCGGCCAGCTCGCCGTGGCCGGCATGCCGGTCGCCGAGGGGCAGGCGCGGCTGCTGCTCGCCGAGGTGAGAGAGGCGGCCGGGGATCCACAGTCGGCCCGTGAGCAACTCGGCCGGGCCAAGCAGTTGCTCACCGGGTCCGGCGCGCGCTGGCTGGCCGGGCAGGCCGACCGCAGACAGCGGCGGCTGGCCGCCCGACTTGCCCGGCGTGCCGCCCCGGCGGACGGGCCCGGTGCGGCGCCGGACACGGTGGATCCCCGGCAGCTGTTGACCGCCCGCGAACGGGAGGTCGCCGAGCTGACCGTCACGGGTGCCACGTCCCGGATCATCGCCCGGCAGCTCCAGATCAGCCCACGGACGGTCGACGCACACCTGATGCGGATCTACCGCAAGCTCGGGGTGGCCTCCCGCACCGCCCTGGTCGGCCTGCTGGCCCGGACGTGAGCGTTGCGGGCGCCCGCCCGGCCGGCCCCGGCATGCCCGCCCGGCCCCGGGATGTTCAGCGTCAGTCGAGGGTTCCGGCGGGCCGGGTCAGCGGTCCGCCCGCGGTTCCGGTGTTGACCGTCCCGGCGGGCTCGATCAGCAGGACGGCGGTCTCCTCGTCGGCCACCGGGCAGTGCTGCACGCCGCGGGGCACCACGAAGAGCTCGCCGGCACCGAGCGAGACCTCTCCGTCGGGCAGCCTGATGGTGAGCCGGCCGTCGAGGACGAGGAACAGCTCGTCGGTCTCCGGATGGTCGTGCCAGACGAACTCGCCCTTCAGTTTGGCGAGCTTGATCTCGTAGTCGTTGAACTCGGCCACCTTCTTCTGCGCCCACAGGTCGGCGAACCGGGCGAGCCGCTCGGCCAGATTGACGGGTACGGGACTGTCGGGCACGCTGCCTCCGTGCGGATCGGTCGGGTCCGGGGCGGCCGGTTGCCGGCCCCGCCCGAGGGTCCCGCCGCCGCCCCGGGCCGGTCTTGTACGTTCCTGACATGGCAGCGCAGCGGCCCGGTGCAACGATCACCGCCTGGCGGCCGTCGGTGCCGGGGATCGCCGAGGTCCTCCACGCGCACTTCACCGCGCACGCCTATCCGGCGCACACCCACGACACCTGGGACCTGATGATCCTCGACGGTGGGTCGGTGGACTTCGCCCTGGACCGGCACCGACACGGCATGACCGGCCGGAGCACCGTGCTGCTGCTCCCGCCCGGGGTGACCCATGACGGCCGGACCGTCACCCCGGCCGGTTTCCGCAAGCGGGTGCTCTATCTGGACACGACCGTGCTACCGGAGCACCTGGCCGGCAGCGCGGTGGACGGTCCGATCCTCGACGACGAGGTGCTGCGACACCGGGTCGACCGGCTGCACGCCTCGCTCGGCCATCCCGGCGACGCGTTCGAGGCCGAGTCCCGACTGTCCCTGATCCGCGACCGGCTGCGCGCCCACCTCGACGCGCTCGCACCCACCCCGCCCGAGTGCGGGTCGAACCGGCTGGCCGGCAGGTTGCGGGAACTGCTGGACGCGAGGATCTCCGCCGGGTTGTCGCTGGGCGAGGCGGCGGCGATCCTCGGCGCCCATCCGAGTCACCTGATCCGGTCCTTCACCCGGGCGTACGGGCTGCCGCCGCACGCGTACCTGACCGGCCGACGCGTCGACCGGGCCCGGCGGCTGCTCCTGGCCGGCGAGCGGCCGGCGGGGGTGGCCGTGGCGGTCGGCTTCCACGACCAGGCGCATCTGCACCGGCACTTCGTCCGGCACGTCGGCATCACTCCGGCCCGCTACGCCCGGGCCGGCGGCCGGAGCTGACGGCGGTCAGCGATCGGCGAACGCGACCGGACCGGACGGGCCGGGGCCGTCGGCTGGCGACGGGTCGGCGGGCGGCAGCGTGCCGTCGGGCGGTGCGGCAGCGGTCCCGGTACCGCCCGCCCGGCCGGCGCAGGAGTCCTCGGCGACGGCCCGGAACGCCTCGGCCAGCAGCCGGACCACGCCCTGGGTCAGCGCCGCTGTCTCGTGGCCCTGGGTCGGCGCCGCTGTCTCGTGGCCCTGGGTCGGCGCCGCTGTCTCGTGGTCGTGCAGCGGCAGGCGGCAGCCGGCCGGCGCGCCGCCGTGGTGGCCCGCCGGAACCTGGGTGCGGCGCAGCGGCGCCAGCCGGGTGACGGCGGCCGGCACCAGTTCGTCGGTGACCGGACGGAGCCGGTCCAGCATCTCGGCCAGCAGCCGCAGCGCGGCCGGCACCGGTATCCCCGCGTGGTGCAGGTCGAGCGCTGGTTGCAGCGTTCGGGGCCGGGTCGCGGTGACCGAGCCGTCCTCGGCCCGCGCCAGCACGCCGTGCCGGACCAGGCTGTGCAGCAGGGCGGGGTGCTCGGACGCGATCCGGCCAAGTGCCGCCGTCAGCGGCTCGGCGGGCGGCGGGGCCGGATGGCGTACTCCGAGCATCGCCTCTATGGCGACCAGGTTGAACCCCTGCCGTTGCAGCGACGTGATGCTCGCCAGCCGGCGTACGTGGGCGGCGCTGTAGTAGGCGGTCCGGCCGTACCTGGTCGGTGGCGGAAGCAGACCGCGGGCCTGGTGCGCCCGGATGTTGCGCGGCGACATCCCGACCAGCCGGGCGAGGCCGTCGATCGTGTATCCCGCGGTGGCCGGTGACGAGCCGGCGCGCTCGCCGAGCTGGGGCACAGACGCCGTCACGGCTTCTCCTCACGTCCTCGGGCGAGTCGAACCTACCGATGCGACCGGTCGCGGGAGTATTGGTGAAATTACTGCCCTCCTCCGCCGGCCGGCCCGGTTTCGCTGTTCGTGACGCCTGCCCGCCCGTCGCCGGGATAATCGGAGGTGTCGTTGGCGGTCGCGTCCCGCAGGGGCGGTCGCCGGGCCGGAGCTCCACGTCGAAGGGAACGGGCATGTCGCACGGACGGATCGGTGACATGGTGACCGGTACGGCCGGCACCGCCGCCGGCACCGTCGTCGACCCAAAGCAGGGGCTACGCCAGCTGCGCGGCCAGGTGGTCGCGCCGGCGCTGGTGGCGTTCGGGGTGCTGCTCGGCTATCTGCTCGGCCGCCGGGTGCACCGCTGAGTCCGCCACTGCCCCGGGCGGCGGATGTCGGGTGCCGGGCAGCGCGATCGGCAGCCCGGCCGGGCACCGCCGAAACCCGGGTGTCGCCGGGCCCTCCACGATCAGCCCTGGCGGCTCTTCCACTGCGGGTTGCCGCGGTTGACCACGAGCACCCGGCCACGCCGGCGTACCACCACCGAACCCGGCTTCCGCTTCAACGACCGTAGCGAGCTGCGGACCTTCATGACGATTCCTCTCCGCTCCTGTCGGCGGTTTTCCGCCGTTTCCCACAGGTGGTCAACGCCGGGTGCCGGGGGCCGGATTCCCCGGCCGGGGTTCGGCCGAGCGGCCCGGCCGGCCGGGTGTCACGTGGTAAATCTCGGGATGCGGTTCCGTCCCCGGGCGGAGGTAGCTGACCGGACGGGGGATATGCGGTGACTGATCCGTCCTCATCCCGGATGTCCGGTCGGACGGCCTGGGCACACGAGATCTCCGCGCCACTGCGCCGGTTCGCGCGTACCGAGTCGGCCAGCGCCGGGGTGCTCATCGCGGCCATTGTCGCGGCGCTGGTCTGGGCGAACATCGACAACCACTCCTACGAGGCGGTCTGGACCACCGACCTGGCGATCGAGATCGACGGTGCCGGGGTCGCGCTCGACCTGCGCACCTGGGTGAACAGCGGGCTGATGACGTTGTTCTTCCTGGTGGTGGGTCTGGAGGCGCGCCGGGAGTTCGACCTCGGCGACCTGCGCGACCGGCGGCGGTTCGCCCTTCCGCTCGTGGTCGGCGTGCTCAGCATGGCGCTGCCCGTGGGGCTCTTCCTCCTGGTCAACCGGGGCGGGCCGGGCGCGCACGGCTGGGGCGTGGCCATGTCGACCGACACCGCGCTCGCGCTCGGTCTGCTGGTGCTGCTCGGGCGCGGCGTCCCCGACCAGGTGCGGATCTTCCTGCTGACCGTCTTCGTGGTGGACGACCTGGTGGCACTGATCGTGATCGCCGTCGTCTACACCGAGCACGTCGACGTGCTGCCGCTGCTCGTGGCGGTCGGGCTCTTCGCGGCGCTGTTCGGGCTGCGGGCCCTGGGCATCCGGCGCGGCCTGGCCTACCTGCCGTTCTGCGTCGCCCTCTGGGCGGCGCTGCTGGCCGGCGGGGTGGAACCGGTGGTCGCCGGGCTCGCCATCGGACTCACCGCACCCGCCTACACGCCGGCCCGTGGCGCCCTGGAGAACGCCAGCGGGCTCTTCAAGCTGTTCCGCGAGCAACCCACCCCCGACCTGGCCCGGAGCGCGAGCATCGGCCTGACCCGGACCCTGTCACCCAACGACCGGCTCCAACGGATGTACCACCCGTGGACGAGCTATCTCCTCGTGCCGCTCTTCGGCCTCGCCAATGCCGGCATCGTCCTGGACGCCGAGTTCCTCTCCCGGGCCGTCACCGCCCCGGTGACCCTCGGCGTCGTGCTCGGCTTCGTCGTCGGCAAGCCCGTCGCGGTCGTCGGGGTCTCCTGGCTGTTGGACCGGATGACCCGGGGCCGGATCCGTCCGGCGGTCGGCTGGGCGGGGATCCTCGGCAGTGGCACCATCTCCGCGATCGGGTTCACCGTGTCGTTCCTGATCGCCACCCTGGCGTTCGACGGCCCCGAGCTCGCCGAAGCCAAGATCGGGGTACTTGTCGCGGCGGCGATCGGCGCCCTGCTCACCTGGGCGGTCTTCCGGATCACCGCCGCGCTGCCGAAGGCGGCCCGGGCCCGCGCGCTGTTGGGCGACGCCGACCAGCTCGCCGACCTCGTCCCGGCGGTGGACCCCCGGCGGGACCACGTTCGTGGCCCGGCGGACGCCTCGGTCACGGTCGTCGAGTACGGCGACTTCCAGTGCCCCTACTGCGGGCAGGCCGAACCGGTGGTGCGCGAACTGCTCACCGACGCCGACCTGCGCTACGTCTGGCGGCACCTGCCGCTCACCGACGTGCATCCGCAGGCACAGCTCGCGGCGGAGGCGGCGGAGGCGGCGGCCGCCCAGGGGGCGTTCTGGGAGATGCACGACCTGCTGCTGGACCGCCAGGACCGGCTGCGCACCACCGACCTGGTCGACCATGCCCGCGAACTCGGTCTCGACCAGGAGCGGTTCGAGGCGGACCTGATGGCGAACGTGCACGCCGCCCGGATCGCCGACGACATCGAGTCGGCCGATCTGAGCGGGGTCTCCGGCACCCCGACCTTCTTCATCAACGATCGTCGGCACTACGGCGCGTACGACATCGAGACCCTGACCCGGGAGGTCAAGCTGGCCCGGGCCCGGGCCGGGCTCCAGCCGCGCCGGGGGCGGCGGCCGGAACGGGGATGACGTGGATTCGTCCGGCCGTGATCCGCTCAGGCCCTGGCGAGCGGGACCTCGACCAGGTGCTCGGCGACGAACCAGGCCTGCAGTTCGCCGGTGCGGAGCACGTTCGAGACCAGCAGGTCGTTGCTGCCGTCGTCGCCCATCTCGGCCACCCGCCCGGCGGCGTCGCGAACATCGATCAGGATCAGTTCGTGTGCCTCCAGTAGCCGGGAGAGCATCACCGGCACCTGCTCGGCGCCGTTCGGTGGCCGGGGGATCCGGGTGATCTCGGCGACGTGTCGGGGATCGCCGACCGCCACACCGCCGAGCGTCTGCACCCGCTCGGCGATCATGTCGACAAGTGCGAGTTGCTCGCCGGCGTGCTTGTCGAGCAGCAGGTGGAGTTGGTAGAAGGTGGGTCCGCGCATCAGCCAGTGGTGCTTCTTGTAGAGGGCGTACAGGATCTGGGTGTCGGCCAGGACCCTGTTGAGCCGCTCGCAGGAGTACATCCGGGCGTCCGAGGAGAGCCCGAGCGGGAACTGCCGGACGGTGCCGAACTCCTGGATCCGCCCGTCCTGCTGGTGCAGCCATGGCTGGCTTCCCACGGCGTGGCCCGGACCGCTCATCGCAGGCTCCTTTCGACCGGTGACCGTACTGGGAGACAGCCGGCTACCCGGGCGGAAGGCCGTCAAACCGCCGGGCACGCCGCCCGGGCGGGTGGCTGGGCCGCCGCCCGGCCACCCGCTGGATGACCGTCGGGCCCCGGCGGCCTAGACTCGTGAGCATGGGGTACCCGGCATGATCAGCGGCCTCGCTCCGGTCGCGCCGTACGGTCATGTCTGTTGGGCCTACGACGACCCGGCGGTCTTCGAGCACCGCGCCCGGCACTTCCTTGCCGAGGGGCTCGCGGCCGGTGAGCGGGTCTGGTATGTCGCGACCGGGTCGCCGGAGCGGGTCGTCGAGCGGCTGCGCGGCAGCGCCGGGTTCTCCGAGGCCCTGCGGCGGGGCGCCGCGCAGGTCGTCGCGCTCGGTGAAACATATCCGGGCGGCGTGGTCGATCCGCTGGGGCAGTTGCAGAGATACGCGGCCGCGACCGACGAGGCGGTGGCCGCCGGCTACGCCGGGCTGCGGGTGGCTGCTGATGCGACACGCCTGGTGCGTACTCCCGCCCAGCTTGCGGCGTTTGCCCGCTACGAGCATGCCGTCGACAGATACATGCGGATCCGGCCACTCTCGGCGATGTGCGGCTACCACCGGGCCGAGCTGGGCGACCGGACGGTGGCCGCGCTGGCCTGCCTGCACCCGGTGAACAACGTCGCCGAGGTGCTCTTCCGGCTCTACGCCTGTGCCCCGGGTGACGGCGCCGCCGCACTCGCCGGCGAGCTGGACGTCTTCAGCCACCAGCAGTTCGCCACCGCGCTGGAGCACGCCGACCTGAGCCCGGTCGGCGGTGAGCTGGTGGTGGGGGCGGGGGAGCTCCGCTTCATCGACCACCACTGCCTGACCCAACTGCGCGACTACGCCGGAGGCCGGGCCGCCACCGCGGTGCTGCGGACCCAGCGGACCGCCGCCGCTCGCCTCGTCGAGCTGCTGGGTCTCACCGGCCTGCGGGTCGAGGCGGTGCGATGAGGACAGGCGCCGCCGCCGGTCACGAGGGTTACTACCACGAGGCCGTGCCCTACCACTCCGACGAGGAACTGCTTGCCGTCGCGCTGCCCTTCCTGCTCGGCGGGGTCGCCGCGGGAGAGCCGACGGTGGTCTCCTTCGGCGAGCGCACCGCGGCACTGGTCCGGGCCGCGGTCCCGGCAGACTCGGCCGTCACGTTTCTGCCCGGTGGCGACCTCTACGCCCGTCCGGCCGTCGCGATCCGGTCCTACCAGCGGATGCTGGCCGGATACGTCGCCGAGGGCGCCCAGCAGATCCGGATCATCGGCGAGGTGCCCCGAGCGGCCCTCGGCGCGACCTGGGACTGGTGGGCCCGGTACGAGTCGGCGGTCAACCACGCGTACGACAGCTTTCCGCTCTGGAGCATGTGCGCGTACGACACCCGGATCACTCCGGCGCCGGTGCTGGCGGACGTGCTGCGTACGCATCCCCGGGTGGCCACGGCGGACGGGGAGCACCGGCCGAGCGAGACCTACACCGAGCCGAAGGTGTACCTCTCCGAGGACCGTGCCCTGCTGCCCGATCCGCTCCAGTCCACGACGCCGCTGGTCGAGTTGGTCGACCCGTCGCCGACCCAGGCTCGGCACGCGGTCTACGGGACCGATCCGGGCACCCTGCGTGCCGACGAGATCGAGGACCTGGTCGTCGCGGTGAGCGAGACGGTGACCAACGCCCTGCGGCACGGCCGTCCACCGGTACGCTTCCGGCTGTGGAGCGGCACCGACCGCATCATCGTCGCGGTCAGCGACGGCGGTGGCGGGCCGGAGGACCCCTTTGCCGGGTTGCTGCCGGCGGCGGCCGACGGCGCGGGCGGTCTGGGGTTGTGGATCACCTTCCAGTCGTGCAACCACGTGACGTTCAACCGCGCCCCGAGTGCCTTCACGCTGCGGCTCACCGCCGGCAATCCGCACTTCAGCCGATGACCGAACGGCGGGGATCGCGCGGGGCCGCCCGGGTCGCCCGGCCGGCGCGGGTCGGGAGGGGCTGATGCGGATCCGGGCGATGGAGCCGGGCGACGCCGCCGAGGTGCTGGCGATCTACCAGGCCGGGCTGGACACCGGGCAGGCCAGCTTCGAGACCGAGGCGCCGACCTGGCCAGCGTTCGATTCCGGCCGCCTCCCGGTGCACCGGCTGGTCGCGGTGGAGGACGATGGTGGCGTACTCGGCTGGGTGGCGGTCACGCCGGTCTCCGCCCGGGCCGTCTACGCCGGAGTCGTCGAACACTCCGTCTACGTCCACCCCGCCGCCCAGAACCGGGGCGTGGCGCGGGCCCTGATGGCGGCGCTGATCGTCTCGACCGAGGCCGCCGGGATCTGGACCATCCAGTCCGGGATCTTTCCGGAGAACGCGGCCAGCCTGACCCTGCACGAGCGGGTCGGCTTCCGGGTCGTCGGCGTACGGGAACGGGTCGGGCGCCACCACGGCAAGTGGCGCGACGTGGTCCTGCTGGAGCGCCGCAGTCCCACGATCGCCTGAGGGTCGGAGGCGCGACGCAGGCGTTGCCTCACCTGGCGCGGGCGTGACGTGCGCGGCGCGACCCCTGTCCGGACGCCTTCGCAGCGACGATACTGAGTAGTGATCAACCGGGACCACCTGTTGATCAACCGGTCCCGGCGATATTGCATACGGTATCCACCGCGACGTATGGTGGAGTTCCGGTCGACGCGGATGGAGGTGGGGTTGCCATGGCCAGTCCGGACGCCTCGATGACGGATCGGGTGCGGGCACTGGTCGCCGCACATCGCGGTGACCGCGGTGCGCTGTTGCCCATCCTGCACCGGATCCAGGACGAGTTCGGTTACGTCGACTCCGATGTCGTGCCGGTGCTCGCGGCCGAGTTGAACATCTCCCGCGCCGACGTGCACGGCGTGGTCACCTTCTACACCGACTTCCGTGCCGAACCGGCCGGACGGACCGTGGTCAGGCTCTGCCGCGCCGAGGCCTGCCAGTCGGTCGGCGCCGAGGCGCTGGTCGCGTACGCGGAGCGGACGCTCGGCGTCAAGGTCGGACAGACCACACCGGACGGTTCGGTCACCCTGGAGCAGGTGTTCTGCCTGGGCAACTGCGCACTTGGCCCGGCCGGCCAGATCGACGAGCGGGTCCACGGGCGGCTCACCCCCGCCCGGCTGGACGCCCTGCTGACAAAGGCGGTGGACGCATGACGGCCCCGGTGACGGTCTACGTACCTCGCGACTCGGCCGCGCTCTCGATGGGCGCCGACCTGGTCGCCGCCGAGATCGAGCGGGCGGCGGCCGAGGCCGGCCGGGCCGTCCGGGTGGTCCGGAACGGTTCGCACGGCATGCTCTGGCTCGAACCGCTGGTCGAGGTGGTGACCGCGGGCCGCCGGATCGGCTACGGTCCGGTCGCGCCGGAAGCGGTCGCCGACCTCGTCGCCGCAGGGCTGCTCGACGGTGCCGACCACGAACTCTGCCAGGGCGTCGTCGCCGAACTGCCGTGGCTGCGCGACCAGACCCGGCTCTGCTTCGCCCGGGTCGGCGTGACCGACCCGCTCTCCCCGTCCGACTACGTCGCGCACGGCGGCCTGGCCGGGCTACGCCGGGCCCTCGAACTGTCCCCCGCCGAGGTGGTCGCCCAGATCACCGAGTCCGGGCTACGCGGCCGGGGCGGCGCCGGCTTTCCGGCCGGGATCAAGTGGAAGACCGTCGCCGACACCCCCGGCGGGCTGAAGTTCGTCTGCTGCAACGCCGACGAGGGCGACAGCGGCACCTTCGCCGACCGGATGCTGATGGAGGGCGATCCCTTCACCCTGATCGAGGGGATGGCGATCGCCGCGTACGCGGTCGGCGCGACCGAGGGCTACGTCTACATCCGCTCCGAATATCCCGACGCCATCCGCACCATGCGCCAGGCCATCGGCATCGCCCGCGAAGAGGGTTGGCTCGGCGGCGACGTCTGCGGCTCCGGGATCCGCTTCGACCTGCACGTCCGGGTCGGTGCCGGCGCATACATCTGCGGCGAGGAGACCGCGATGCTGGAGAGCCTGGAGGGCAGGCGCGGCATGGTCCGGGCCAAGCCGCCGATCCCGGCGATCACCGGTCTCTTCGGCCGGCCGACGGTGGTGAACAACGTGCTGACCCTGGCCTCGGTCCCGGTGATCCTCGCCGAGGGGGCGGCGGCGTACCAGGCGTTCGGGGTGGAGCGGTCCCGGGGCACCCAGGTCTTCCAACTGGCCGGCAACGTCGCCCGGGGCGGCATCTTCGAGACCGCCTTCGGGATGACCCTGCACGACCTCGTGCACACCTACGGCGGCGGCACCCGCACCGGTCGGCCGGTCCGTGCCGTGCAGGTCGGTGGGCCGCTCGGGGCGTACCTGCCGGCGAGCGGGCTGGACCTGCCGATGGAGTACGAGGCCTTCGCCGCAGCCGGCGCGATGCTCGGGCACGGTGGCGTCGTGGTCTTCGACGACACGGTGGACATGGCGGCGATGGCCCGCTTCGCCATGGAGTTCTGCGCCGAGGAGTCCTGCGGCAAGTGCACCCCGTGCCGGGTCGGTGCGGTCCGGGGCGTCGAGGTGATCGACAAGATCACCGCCGGCCAGGACCCGGACGGCAACCTGGCCCTGCTGGGTGACCTCTGCGAGCTGATGACCGAAGGGTCGCTCTGCGCGATGGGCGGCCTGACACCGATGCCGGTACGCAGCGCACTGCTGCACTTTCCGGACGACTTCACCGCCAGGGGGGAGACGTCCGCCGGCCGATACGAGGAGGCCAGACCATCGTGAGCGAGCGTAGCGAGCGAACCAGCCAGCTCGGTGCCGACGTGCCCCATGGCGGCACGGGACGGAGCGGAGTGGCGTCATGAGTTTGCTGAAGGAACCCGATCTCGGTACGCCGGCCCGACCCGGCCCGGCGACCGTCACCGTCGAGGTGGACGGGCACCCTGTCGTCGTACCCGAGGGCACCTCGGTGATGCGGGCGGCAGCGCTCCGCGGAATCGACATCCCGAAGCTCTGCGCCACCGACAGCCTGGAGGCGTTCGGCTCCTGCCGGCTCTGTCTGGTGGAGATCGACGGCCGGCGCGGCACCCCGGCGTCCTGCACCACCCCGGTGGCCGAGGGGATGCGGGTGCGCACCCAGTCGCCGAAACTGGAGAAGCTCCGCCAGGGCGTGATGGAGCTCTACATCTCCGACCACCCGCTGGACTGCCTGACCTGCTCGGCCAACGGCGACTGCGAGTTGCAGGACATGTCCGGCGTGGTCGGGCTGCGCCAGGTCCGGTACGGCTACGACGGCGCCAACCACCTCGACGAGAAGACCGACTCCAGCAACCCGTACTTCGACTTCGAGGCGTCCAAGTGCATCGCCTGCTCCCGCTGTGTGCGGGCCTGCGGTGAGGTGCAGGGGACGTTCGCGCTGACCATCGAGGGGCGCGGCTTCGGCTCCAAGGTCTCGGCCGGCGGCACCGACTTCATGAGCTCCGAGTGCGTCTCCTGCGGCGCCTGCGTGCAGGCCTGCCCGACGGCGACCCTCCAGGAGAGGTCGGTGGTGCAGCTCGGGATGCCGACCCGCAGCGTCGTCACCACCTGCGCGTACTGCGGAGTCGGCTGCTCGTTCAAGGCGGAGCTGCGCGGTGCCGAGCTGGTCCGGATGGTGCCCCACAAGGACGGCGGGGCCAACGAGGGGCACTCCTGCGTCAAGGGGCGGTTCGCCTTCGGCTACGCCACCCACCCCGACCGGGTGCTGACCCCGATGCTCCGGGAGAGCGTCACCGACGAGTGGCGCCCGGTCGACTGGGAGACCGCGATCTCCTACACCGCCACGAAGCTCAGGGAGATCCAGGCCCGGCACGGTGTCGGCGCGATCGGCGGCATCACCTCCTCGCGTACCACGAACGAGGAGGTCTACGTGGTGCAGAAGATGATCCGGGCGGCGTTCGGCAACAACAACGTGGACACCTGCGCCCGGGTCTGCCACTCGCCGACCGGGTACGGCCTGAAGCAGACCTTCGGCACCTCCGCCGGCACCCAGGACTTCCGCTCGGTGGCGAAGTCCGACGTGATCATGGTGATCGGTGCGAACCCGACCGACGGGCACCCGGTCTTCGCCTCCCGGATGAAGCGCCGGCTGCGTGAGGGCGCCAAGCTGATCGTGGTCGACCCGCGCCGGATCGACCTGGTCCGCTCGCCGCACATCGAGGCCGCGCACCACCTCCAGCTTGCTCCCGGCACCAACGTGGCGGTGGTGAACGCGATGGCGCACGTGGTGCTCACCGAGGGACTCGTCGACCGCAGCTTCGTCGCGGAGCGCTGCGAGGACTTCGACGGCTGGGCCGACTTCATCGGGCGCCCCGAGAACAGCCCGGAGGCGGTGGAGGAGCTGACCGGGGTGCCGGCCGAGGAGCTGCGCGCGGCGGCCCGGCTCTACGCCACCGGCGGCAACGCGGCGATCTACTACGGCCTCGGCGTGACCGAGCACAGCCAGGGCTCGACAATGGTAATGGGCATGGCGAACCTGGCGATGGCGACCGGCAACATCGGCCGGGAGGGCGTCGGGGTCAACCCGCTGCGCGGGCAGAACAACGTGCAGGGCTCCTGCGACATGGGGTCGTTCCCACACGAGCTGCCCGGCTACCGGCACATCTCCGACGACGTGGTCCGGGGCGTCTTCGAGAACATGTGGGGGAGCGCCCTGCTGCCCGAGCCGGGGCTGCGGATCCCGAACATGTTCGACGCGGCGATCGACGGGACCTTCCGGGCGATCTTCGTGCAGGGCGAGGACATCGCGCAGTCCGACCCGAACACCAGGCACGTACACGCCGCGCTGGCGGCGATGGAGCTGGTGGTGGTGCAGGACCTCTTCCTCAACGAGACGGCGAAGTTCGCGCACGTCTTCCTGCCCGGCACCTCCTTCCTGGAGAAGGACGGCACCTTCACCAACGCCGAGCGGCGGATCAACCGGGTGCGCCCGGTGATGCCGCCGAAGACCGGCAAGCACGAGTGGCAGATCGTCGCCGAGATCGCCCAGGCGATGGGCTATCCGATGCGGTACGACGACCCGAGCCAGATCATGGACGAGATCGCCGCCCTCACCCCGACCTTCGCCGGGGTCTCCTTCGACAAGCTCGACAAGCTGGGCAGCGTGCAGTGGCCCTGCAACGACGCCGCACCCGAGGGCACCCCGATCATGCACGTCGACGGCTTCGTCCGGGGGAGAGGACGGTTCGTGCAGACGCCGTTCGTGCCGACCCGGGAGCGGAGCACCCGGAAGTTCCCGCTGATCCTGACCACCGGGCGGATCCTCAGCCAGTACAACGTGGGGGCGCAGACCCGGCGGACCGGGAACGTGGCGTGGCACCCGGAGGACGTACTCGAGATCCATCCGCACGACGCGGAGGTCCGGGGCATCAACGACGGTGACGAGGTCACCCTGGCCAGCCGGGTCGGCGCGACGTCGCTGCGCGCCGTCTTCTCCGACCGGATGCCGGTCGGAGTGGTCTACACCACCTTCCACCACCCGGTGACCGGGGCGAACGTGGTCACCACGGAGAACTCGGACTGGGCGACGAACTGTCCGGAATACAAGGTGACGGCGGTCCAGGTCGGCCTCAAGAATCCGCCGGCACCGGTCGGCGCGACCGGGGCGGAGCACCGGCTCCCGGCGATGGCGGACTGAGCCGATGTCGCCACAGGTCAGGCTCGCCAACGAGATCGCCGTGCAGTTCCAGCACCAGGCGCCGGAGCGGGCGGCGGCGGCGATCGCCGAGCACATCCGGGCGTTCTGGGACCCCCGGATGCGGGCCGAGTTGGTGCACCGGGCCGAGGCCGAGCCGGAGGCGCTCGACCCGCTCGCCCTGGCCGCCGCCCGGCAGCTGTAACCGCAACCACTGTTTTCGCTCCGTCGTGGCCCCGCGCATCCGGCGCGGGGCCACGACCCGGTGACGAGTGTTACGGGGCGGGTGAACTGCCGGCGGGACCAAACCGGGTTCTTGACTTGCTTTCCATACTGCATACAGAATTCTGTAGGTACTAGGTGTCATCGAGCCTGCCAGGGAGGCGCCGTGCCCGGACACGAGCTCCGCTACGACGTGAACTGCTCGATCCTCTTCACCGAACTGCCCCTGCTGGAGCGCCCGGCGGCGGCCAGGGCGGCCGGTTTCGACGCGGTCGAGTTCTGGTGGCCGTTCGCCGAGGCCGTGCCGCCAGCCTCGCAGGTGGAGGCGTTTCTCGCGGCGCTCTCCGACGCCGACGTGCAACTCGTGGGGCTGAACTTCTTCGCTGGCGACATGCCCGGCGGCGACCGGGGCGTCGTGTCCTGGCCCACCCGCTCCGCCGAGTTCCGGGAGAACGTCGAGCTGGTGGCGATGATCGGCGCCGCCACCGGCTGCCGCTCCTTCAACGCCCTCTACGGCAACCGGATTCCGGACATCCACCCGGGCACCCAGGAGGAGACCGCGGTGGCCAACCTCGCCTTCGCGGCCTCCGCCGTGGCCCGGATCGGCGGCACCGTGCTGGTCGAGGCGGTGAGCGGGCCGCAACCCTACCCGTTACGCACCGCGACCGACGCCGTCGCCGTACTCGACCAACTGCTGGTCGAGCGCGACATCCGGAACCTCGCGTTCCTCGCCGACCTCTATCACCTGACCGTCAACGGCGACGACGTGCCCAAGGTGCTCACCGAGTACGCCGACCGGATCGGCCACGTGCAGATCGCCGACGCGCCCGGCCGGCACCAGCCCGGCACCGGCGAGATCGACCTCGACGGCCAGCTCGGCCAGCTCGAACGGGCCGGCTACCGCGGCTGGGTCGGCCTGGAATACCTGCCGAGCGGACCGAGCGCGGAGAGCTTCGATTGGCTGCCCCGGCACCGCCGGGGTGGCGGCGCCGACCAGACCAACGAAGGGGATGGCTGAGATGACCAGCATCGGGATGATCGGCCTCGGCATCATGGGCGGTCCGATGGCCGTCAATCTGATCAAGGCCGGCTACGACGTCGTCGGTTACGACGTCAGCCCGGCCCGCAACGTGGCCCTCGAACAGGCCGGCGGCAAGGTCGCCGCCGGCATCGGCGAGCTGGTGCGACAGGTCGACACGGTGATCACCATGGTCCGCGACTCGGCCGACGTCGAGGCGGTCGCCCTCGGCGACCAGGGCATCCTGGCCAACGCTCGCCCCGGGCAGCTCCACGTCGACATGAGCAGCATCTCGCCGACCACCGCCCGGCAGGTCGCCGAGGCCGGCCGGGCCCGCTCGGTGCGGGTGCTGGACGCCCCGGTCAGCGGCGGCGAGGCGGGCGCGGTCGAGGGCACCCTCTCCATCATGGTCGGTGGCGAGCCGACGGACTTCGCGGCGGCCCGGCCGATCCTGGAGGTGCTGGGCGGCACCGTCGTGCACGTCGGCCCGGCCGGCGCCGGCCAGACCGTGAAGGCGGCCAACCAGCTCATCGTCGCGGGCACCATCGAGCTGGTCGCCGAGGCGATCGTCTTCCTCGAGGCGTACGGGGTGGACACCGAGGCGGCGGTGAAGGTGCTCGCCGGCGGGCTGGCCGGCAACCGGATCCTGGACCGCAAGGCGGCCGGGATGCTGGCCCGGCAGTTCCAACCCGGCTTCCGGATCGACCTGCACCACAAGGACATGGGCATCGTCACCTCGGCGGCCCGGGAGGCCGGGGTGGTGATCCCGCTCGGCGCGGCGGTGGCCCAGCTCATCGCGGCACTGAGGGCACAGGGCGACGGCGGCCTCGACCACAGCGCCCTGCTCAAGCTCGTCGAACAGCTCTCCGGCCGGCCGACCCGCTGACCCGGTCGCGCCGATGGGACACGTGCTGCTGGCGCCGGACAAGTTCAAGGGCTCGCTGACCGCCGCCGAGGTTGTCCGGCACCTGGCCGTCGGCCTCCGCCGGGCCGCACCCGGCATCGAAGTACGCGGCTTCCCGGTCGCCGACGGCGGCGAAGGCACCCTCGACGCGGCGGTCTCGGCCGGCTTCCGCCGGATACCGGTCACCGTGGCCGGGCCGACCGGCGCCCCGGTCCGGACGGCCTTCGCGCACGCCGACGGCGTTGCCGTGGTCGAGCTGGCCGACGCCTGCGGGCTGCGCCGCCTGCCGGAGGGGCGGCCCGAGCCGCTGCACGCGAGCAGCCGGGGCGCCGGCGAGGTGGTCCGGGCGGCCCTGGAACACGGCTGCCCGGAGGTGGTGCTCGGGCTGGGCGGCAGCGCGAGCACCGACGGCGGGGCGGGGCTGGTCCGCGCGTTGGGGGTGCGGCTGCTCGACGACCGGGGCACGGAGCTGCCGGCCGGCGGTGCGGCACTGCGCCACCTGCGCCGGCTGGACCTGGCCGGACTGCATCCGGCGGTCCGGCGTACCCGGTTCGTGGTCGCCGGGGACGTGGACAACCCGCTGCTCGGCCCGGCCGGTGCGGCCGCCGTCTACGGCCCACAGAAGGGCGCCACCGGCGAGGAGGTGGCGGTACTCGAGGCAGGGCTGCACCGCTGGGCCGACCTGGCCGAACCGGCGGTACGCGAGGCGGGGCTGCTCGGGCCGGCCGCGGCGGCAGGGCCGGTGCGCGACTGGCCGGGAGCGGGTGCGGCCGGCGGGGTCGGGTTCGCCGCGCTCGGCTTCCTCGGGGCTCGCTTCCGGGCCGGCATCGCGTACCTGCTGGACCTGCTCGGCTTCGCGGCGGCGGTGACCGGCGCCGATCTGGTGATCACCGGTGAGGGCTCGCTGGACGCGCAGAGTCTGCGCGGCAAGGCGCCGGTCGGGGTGGCCGGGGCGGCGGCGCGGGCCGGCGTACCGGTCGTGGCGGTCGTCGGGCAGCTCGGTGTCGGCCCGGACGGGCTGCGTGACGCCGGTATCCGGGCGGTCTATCCGCTGACCGACCTCGAACCGGACCCGGCGGCCTGCCTCGACCGGGCCGCCGACCTGGTGGCGGCGACCGCCGAGCGGGTGGCTGCCGACTGGCTGGAGCCGGTGGCATCGTCCCATCGCCGACGGCGGTCCTAGCCCAGCCGCCTCCTGACCCGGTCGGTCTCGTACGCCCAGATGGCGATCTCGACCCGGTTACGGGCGCCGAGCTTCGCCATCAGGCTCGCGATGTGCGTCTTGACGGTGCTGAGGCTGATGTGCAGCTCGCCGGAGATCTCGGCGTTGGTGCGGCCGCGTGCGACGGCGAGGAGCACCTCCTCCTCCCGCTCCGTGAGCGGGTCGACCGGCTGCCTCGGCGGTGTGCCGGGCCCGGCGTCGGCAAAGGCCCGCAGCAGCCGGGTCGTGACGGTCGGCGCGATGAGTGCCTCGCCGTCCGCGGCGGCGTGCACGGCCTGGCTGAGCAGGGCCGTGCCGGAATCCTTGAGCAGGAACCCACGCGCACCGGCGCGGAGCGCCGCGTAGACGTACTCGTCGAGGTCGAAGGTGGTGATGACGACGACGGCGAGCGGATCGGCGACGGCGGGTCCGGCGAGCCGGCGGGTGGCCTCGATGCCGTCCATGCCGGGCATGCGGATGTCGAAGAGGCAGACGTCCGGGCGCAGCCGCCGGGCGAGCTCGACGGCCCGGTGGCCGTCGGCGGCCTCGCCCACCACCTCGATCCCCGGCTGGGCGTCGAGGATCATCGCCAGCCCGGTGCGGACGATCTCCTGGTCGTCGGCGACGAGCACCCGGATGGTCATCCCCCGATCATCCGGCGGCTCCGGCGGGCGTCCCGGTGCGGGGCAGCGCCACCGTCACCGTCCAGCCCCGGTCGGGGTTGGGACCGGCCTCGCAGGTGCCGCCGAGCAGACCGGCCCGCTCCGTCATGCCGACGATGCCGAACCCGCCGGGACCGGTCGGACCGGAGGGTCGGACCGGGCCGAGGTCGCCGTCGTCGCTGACCTGCAACCGCACCGACCCGGCGTCGGCCGCGACCCGGACCTCGATCCGGGTGGCGCGCCGGGCGTGCCGTCGCGCGTTGGTCACCGACTCCTGGGCGAGCCGGTAGATCGCGGTGCCGATGGTCGACGGGATGCCGTCGAGGTCGCCGAGCAGCTCCACGTCGACCACGGGACCGGGCGCCGCACGGCTCGCCAAACCGGCGATCTCCGGGATGCCCGGGCTCGGCGCCAGCTCCGCGGGCTCGGCGTGGCGCAGGGCGCGGACCATCGTACGCATCTCGGCGAGCGCCCGGGTCGCCTCGGCCTCGATCACCCGGAGCGCGTCGACCGCCGCTTCCGGCCGCGCCTGCGCCACGGCGATCCCGGCCTGGGCCCGGATCGCCATCGCCGAGACGTGGTGGGCCACGGTGTCGTGCAGGTCGCGGGCGAGTCGCTCCCGTTCGCGCAGCTTGGCCTGGTCGAGCCCGCGGGCCCAGAGCCGTGCCCGGTAGCGGAACGTGGTGGCGAGGGCGAGGGCCGCGAGCATCACCGCGAAGCCGGCTACCACGTCTGCGAGGCCGAGGTGGCCGAGGGCGGCCGAGAGGCAGATCTTGCCGAGCACGATCGCTCCGCCGGCCACCATCTCCGGGCCGGAACCCCAGCGGAACAGGGCGTACGGCAGGAGCAGCAGGTACGCCCCGCTGACCAGATCCGGCTCGTGGCCGAGGAGGAGCGGGGCGACGCCGGTGGTGGTGAAGGCGACCGCGACCATCGGCAGCGGCCTGGTCCGGCGCCACAACAGCGTGGGCACCAGGGCGAGCGCGACGGTCAACGCGTAGCCGCGCGTCGAGACCGGCAGGTCCGGCCGGAAGAGTCCTTCGACGATCACGAGCGGTGCGACCACGCCGACGAGCGCCCAGTCCCGCCAGACCCGCACCGGCGGGTCTGCGGCCCGGGGCTCGGTCCAGACGGAGCGGAGCAGCTCGCGCACGCCCCGATGGTACGCAGCCCGCGCGGCCGGCGGATTGGCCCAAAGTACGGCTCGGCTCCCCGACCAATGGCCGGGGCGGCCCCGGCCCGCGCTCCGATGAGTCCCGCCGCGCGTCCCGCGACCATCGACAGGTGACGACCCAAGTGGGCTCGCGCACCGTGTGAAGGGACTCCGCCGTGACACACTCCGCCAGGTCAGACCGGTTGATCCTGACCGGCCTGCTGCTGCTCGCCGCCGTACCGGTGCTCGCCGGCGGCCTCCGGCTGGTCGAGCTGGCCGGCGGCGCCCAGGTGCTGTCGGACGGTGACCGGATCGGCTCGGCACCGGTGCCGGTGCTGCTGCACATCGTCTCCGTCACGGTGTTCAGCGTTCTCGGCGCCTTCCAGTTCGCGCCCGGCTTCCGTCGGCGTCACCGGCGCTGGCACCGGTTCGCCGGGCGGCTGCTGCTGGTCCCGGCCGGCCTGCTCACCGCGCTGACCGGTCTCTGGCTGACCCTCTTCCTGCCGCCCGCGGCCGTGGACAGCAGGGCGCTGGCGGTCATCCGGGTGGTGGTGAGCAGCTATCTGGCCGCGGCCCTGCTCCTCGGCTTCCTCGCGGTCCGGCGGCGCGACTTCGGCACACACCGGGCGTGGATGATCCGGGGCTACGCGATCGCCATGGGTGCCGGTACGCAGTTCTTCACGCAGGTGGCCTGGATCGTCTCGGTCGGCGCGCTCACCGCGGCGAGCAGGACCGGCACCATGGCCGTCGCCTGGCTGATCAACGTGGCCGTCGCGGAATGGGTCATTCGGCGCCGGAGCCGTCCACTGCGGACCCGCGAGCGCGTCCTCGCCAACTCCCAGCGGCAGCACTAGGCTGGCCCGCATGTCACACCCGTCCCCCGACACGGGTTCGCCTCGGAAGCTGGTGTGGGCCTCCGACCAGGTGATCACCCAGATCAGACGGCAGGTCCAGCCGCGGATCAGCCTGCCGAGAAAGCTCGCGGTGGCGGGGCTGGCGCCCCTCGTCCTCACCTGGGTACCGGCCTTCGCCGTCTTCGCGGCCATGACCGTCGCCGTGCCTTCGACGACCGACGGAGCCGGTGTCGGAAGGACGGCCTTCTGGGCGGTGCAGTTCGCCGTCCTGCACGCGATCGCGTCGGTGCTGACCGCGCTGTGGCAGCATGCCACCAGCGGCGACACGGCGGACGCGGAGGGGGCGGATTCCTCGTCACCGTTCCAGATCGCAGGATATCTACTACTCACCGTCGTCTTCGCGGGGGCGGTGCTGGCGCTGCAGGGCCTTGCGATCAATCAGATCGTCTGGCTGACGGCCGTGCTCCTCGTCGTGCTGCACCTGCTGCCCGTGCTCGTCGCCAGGCTGCTGGGTCGACGCCGGGGGCGAGGCCGGTCGGGTCCGGCCCAGGCCGGACCGCCCGATGGCAGTTGACCTGCCGCCTGCCAGAGGCACGTGACGGCGTAGCAGGTCCGGCTACGGCGACGCCGCCACCCGGACGACGGTGTCGCAGTGGCGAGCCGTTCCGGCCGACGGGGCGGCGACCGGCGGCCCGGCGGCCGAGCTCGGCACCGGCCGCGATGCCGGCTCCGGTGCCTCGTGTGCCACCGGGTCCGGCGCCGGAAGCGCGTTCCCGGCGGCGGGGAGCGGGAGGAGTTCGACCTCGGCGCCGGACCAGCCCGGCGGCACGACCGCGAGCGCGTCCGCCCCGGCGGCGCCCCACAGCGATCCGGGCCGGTCGTGCCCGACGGGAAGCGCACCCGACCCGATCCGGACGACCGGGACCAGCCGGGTGTCCCGGTCGTGCGGGATCACCGGCGCGGCGAGCCGGGCGGTCAGCGTCGGCGGTTCGGTCCGGCCGGCGAACCGGCCGAGCAGTGGGTGGAGCAGGGTCAGCACGGCGGCCAGGGCCGCGTACGGGTTGCCGGGCAGCCCGACGACGAATCGGCCGTCCGGCAGGATGGCGAGCAGTTGCGGATGCCCCGGCCGGCAGGCGACGCCGCGTACCGGCACCTCGGCGGCGAGTGTGTCGAGGGCCCGTCGCAGGTGGTCGGCGGCCCCGGCCGAGGTGGCCCCACAGACCACCAGCACATCGGCGTCGGAGCGGAGCAACGCGGCGACCAGTGTGGACGCGTCGTCGGCGATCCGGATCTCCCAGGCCGGCTCGGCCCCGGCGGCCCGGAGCAACCCTGGCAGCATCGGCCCGATGGCGTCCCGGACCTGTCCCGCCGCCGGGATGCCGGCGGTGCGCAGCTCGGTTCCGGTGAGCACCGTGCCGACCCGGGGCATGCGGTGCACGGTCAGGGTGTCGTGCCCGAGGCTGGCGGCGAGCCCGAGCACGACCGGGTTGACGACCGTGCCGGCGGGCAGCACCTCGTGGCCGGCCGGGCAGTCCTCGCCCCGGCGGCGTATGTGCCGGCCGGGCTCGACTGCGCCGTCGACGGTCCGGCCGGTGCGGCTGGCCCGCTCGTAGCGGAGCACGGCGTCGGCGCCGGCCGGCACCACGGCACCGGTGCCGATCTCGACCGCCTCGCCGGGGGCCAGCGGGGTGGGCCGGCCCGGATCGCCGGCCAGCACCCGCCCGGTGAGCTGCCACGGGCCGGGGCCGGCCACCGCGTAGCCGTCCATCGCGGCGGCGTCGTAGGCCGGCAGTGGGGAGAGCGCGACGAGCGGCACCGCCAGGGTGCAGCCGAGCGTCCCGGATAGCGGGCGTCGCACGCGGCCGAGCGGCCGGGCCGCCTCGCGGGCGTGCCGCCGGGCCTCGGGCCAGGTGACGGCGCTCATCGTCCGGCGTCCCGCCGAGGCCACTCCTCGGCCAGCCGGCCGAGCCGGTCGTCGATGGCCTGCCGGGTCCACTCGTCCAGCACGCTCATGCCGTCTCCTCGTCTCTGTCCGGCCGGCCTGGACAGCCGCCCGAATGTGATGGACAATACTGCACAAGACATACAGTATACAGTTGTCGGTTTGGGGGCACCAGATGACGGACTCCAGCAACGACACGGCGGTGCGTGAGATCAGCGACCTCTACGGCCGCCGCTACCGGATCGGCGAGACCGATCGGGCCCTGCTGGGCCGGTCCAGGAGCTGGATGCTGGTGCTGCCCTGGGCCGCGATGCTGGCGATCAGCCTGTTCCAGTACGGCTTCGGCGCCGCCCTGCCCACCCTGGTCGTCGGCAACGGCTGGCAGCTGACCGAGGCGTTCGCCGTGCTCGGCGTCTGGGTGGTCTGCCAGGCGGCCAGCTCGCCGCTGGCGGGCTGGTGGTACCGGCGGGTGCGCGGCCGGCTCGTCGCGCCGATGCTTGTCGGCGCGGCCTGCTGCCTGGTCGCGCTCCTCACCCTGGCGTACCGCACCGAGCTGGCCACCGTGCTGCTCGGCTACGGGGTGCTCGGCGGCATCGGGGCCGGAATCGTCTACATGACCTGCATCGCCTGCGTCACCGAGTGGTTCCCGGAGCGGATCGCCGGCCGGGTGGCGGTGGTCGGCGCCGCGTTCGGCTACGGGTCGATCCCGTTCGTGGTGCTCGCCGGCTACCGCCTCGACGCCGGCAACCGACAGGCCCTGCTCGGCGGCACCGCGCTCGCCGTCTTCGCGGTGGTGGCCGCCTGCGGCGTGCTGATGCGCAAGCCGCCGCGCAACTGGTGGCCGGCACAGATCGATCCGCAGCGCTGGGCGGTGGACCGGCGGCTCAACCGCAGCATCCCGCACAACCGTCCCGCCGCCCGCCCCTTCCCGCCGAGGGCGGCGGTGCGCAGCGGCATGCTGCCGATGATGTTCGTGGTGGTGGTGCTCACCGCGACGATGGCGCTCTTCGACATCGCGTACCTGGCCGGTGCCGCGTACACGCTGGGGCTGCCGGCGCTGACCCTGGTGGCCGGGATCGGCGCGCTGGCCGCGTCGAACGGGCTCGGCCGGGCGGTGACCAGCTCGCTCTCGGACCGGATCGGCCGGCGCGGCACGCTCGGCCTCTCCCTGCTGGTCGGTGGGGTGGCCCAGTTCGGCCTGCTCGCGGCGGCGGCCAACGACAACCACGCCGCCGCCGTGGTCGGCTTCGCCGCGCTGGCCGGTGCGGGCACCGGAGCCGGCTACTCGCTGCTGGTCAGCATGGTCCGGGACTGGTTCGGCGACGCCGCCACGGTGGCCAACTACGGCATCGTCTACAGCGGCAAGGCGCTCGGCGGGCTGCTCGGCATCGTGCTCGCCGCCCTGGTGGTGAGCACCCCGGAGTCGGTGCTCCCGTTCCTGGTCGCCGGCTCGCTCGGCCTCTTCGGCGCGGCGCTGACCCGCTGGATGCGCCAGCCCGGACTCGCCGTGGTCCGGCTTCCGTCGCCGCTCTCCGCCGACCGGCTCTAGCGCGATGGGACGGGTGACGAGCCGGCGACGGCTGGTCCGGATCGTCGACGGGACGGTCAGCGAGCCGCTGGACACGCTGGCGGCCGAGGAGCCGCTGGAGATCCGGGTGCACGGGCGCCCGCTGGTGGTGACGATGCGTACCCCGGGCGACGACTTCGACCTGGCCGCCGGTTTCCTGGTCAGCGAGGGGGTGGTGCGGTCCGCAGGGCACGTCGCCGGCATCCGCTACTGCGCGGGCGCCACCGCGGACGGGGTGAACACCTACAACGTGGTCGACGTGGTGCTGGCGGCCGGAGTGGCGCCGCCGGATCCCTCGCTGGAGCGCAACTTCTACACCACCTCCTCCTGCGGCCTCTGCGGAAAGGCCAGCCTGGACGCGGTGCGTACCGTGGCGGCCTGGTCGGTGCGGGACGATCCGCTGCGGCTCGACCCCGACGTGGTCAGCACGTTGCCGGAGACGCTGCGGGCCGCCCAGCGGGTCTTCGACCGGACCGGTGGGCTGCACGCGGCGGCGCTCTTCTCCGCCGACGGGCGGTTGCACTGCCTGCGCGAGGACGTCGGGCGGCACAACGCGGTGGACAAGGTCGTCGGCTGGGCGCAGCGCAACGGGCGGTTGCCGCTGCGCGGCACCGTGCTGATGGTCAGCGGGCGGGCCTCCTTCGAGCTCGTGCAGAAGGCGGTGATGGCCGGCATACCGGCGCTGGCCGCGGTCTCCGCACCCTCCTCGCTCGCCGTCGACCTCGCCGACGACGCCGGGCTCACCCTGGTCGGCTTCCTCCGCGGCGCCTCGATGAACGTCTACGCCGGAGCACACCGGCTGAAGCGGCCTACCCCGAGCACGCTGCCGGCCTGACCACACCGGCTCCGGCACGGTCGGGGGAGGGCCGGCGGTCCGGGGTGCGCGAGGTCCGGGCGGAGGTGTCGGACTCCGCCCGGACCGGCGCCGACCTCGGGTACGCCCCGCCGGGTGCCGGCGGCGTCCGCCCGCCCTCGGCATCCGGCGTGACCGTCGGCGATCAGGGTGCCCAGCAACGTTCCGTGGCTCGGTGTGCCGGCAACGTTCCAGGCTCAGCGCGCCAGCAGCGTCTCGCGCATCAGGGCGGCGGTCTCGGACGGGGTCCGGCCGACCCGGACCCCGACCGCCTCCAGCGCTTCCTGCTTGGCCAGGGCCGTGCCGGCCGACCCGGAGACGATCGCGCCGGCGTGCCCCATGGTCCTGCCCTCCGGAGCGGTGAACCCGGCGACATAGCCGACCACCGGCTTGCTGACGTGCTCCGCGATGTACGCCGCCGCCCGCTCCTCGGCGTCCCCGCCGATCTCGCCGATCATCACGACCGCGTCCGTCTCCGGATCGTCCTCGAAGGCCCGGAGACAGTCGATGTGGGTGGTGCCGACGATCGGGTCACCGCCGATGCCGACGCAGGTGGAGAAGCCGAAGTCGCGCAGCTCGTACATCATCTGGTAGGTGAGGGTGCCGCTCTTGCTGACCAGGCCGATCCGGCCCCGCTTGGTGATGTCTGCCGGGATGATGCCGGCGTTGGACTGACCGGGACTGATCAGCCCGGGGCAGTTCGGCCCGATGATCCGGGTCCGGTTGCCGGTGGCCCGCGCGTACGCCCAGAACTCGGCGGTGTCGTGCACCGGGATGCCCTCGGTGAGCACCACGGCCAGGTCGAGTCCGGCGTCGATCGCCTCCACCACCGCGCCCTTGGCGAACCGGGGCGGCACGAAGACCACCGTCACGTCCGCCCCGGTCGCCCGGACCGCCTCGGCGGCGGTGTCGAAGACCGGGATCCCGTCGACGTCCCGGCCGCCCTTGCCCGGGGTGACCCCGGCGACGACGTTGGTGCCGGCGGCGACCATCCGGCGGGTGTGCTTTGTCCCCTCGGTGCCGGTGATGCCCTGCACGAGCACCCTGCTCCGCTCGGTGAGGAAGATTGCCATGACCGTCACGCCCCCTTGCCGGCGAGTTCGGCGGCGAGGGTCGCCGCACCGTCCATCGTGTCCACCAGCCGTACGCCGGGGAGCGCGGCCTCGGTGAGGATCTGCCGCCCCCGGGCGGCGTTGTTGCCGTCGAGCCGGACGACCAGCGGCTTGCTGATCGCCTCGCCCCGCCCGGCGAGCAGCCCGACCGCCGCGACGATGCCGTCGGCGACCGCGTCGCACGCGGTGATCCCGCCGAAGACGTTGACGAAGACGCTGCGCACGTCGGGGTCGCCGAGGATGATCTCCAGGCCGTCCGCCATCACCTCGGCCGAGGCGCCGCCGCCGATGTCGAGGAAGTTCGCCGGCCGGACCCCGCCGTACCGTTCGCCCGCGTAGGCGACCACGTCCAGGGTGCTCATCACCAGGCCGGCGCCGTTTCCGATCACGCCCACCGAACCGTCCAGCTTGACGTAGTTGAGGTGTTTCTCGGCGGCCCGCGCCTCCAGCGGGTCGGTGGCGGTGACGTCGACGTACCGCGTGTGCCCCGGCTGGCGGAACCGGGCGTTGTCGTCCAGTGTCACCTTGCCGTCCAGCGCCCGTACGCTGCCGTCCGCCAGCCGGGCCAGTGGGTTGATCTCGACCAGGGTGGCGTCCTCGGAGCGGAAGACGTTCCAGAGCCGCACGAGGACCCGGGCGACGTCCTCGCGTACCTCGTCGGGCAGGCCGGCGGCGACGGTGAGCCGGCGTGCGGCATCCAGGTCGAAACCGCCGGCCGGGTCCACCCAGGCGCGGGCGAGCGCCTCCGGGCTCTCGGCCGCGACCTGTTCGATCTCGACGCCGCCCCGCGCCGAGACCAGGGCGAGGAACGACCGGTGGGAGCGGTCGAGCAGGAACGAGACGTAGTACTCGTCGACGATGTCGCTGGCCTCGGTGACCAGCACCCGGTGCACGGTGTGGCCCTTGATGTCCATCCCCAGGATCGCGTCGGCGACGTCCCGGGCGTCGTCCGGTCCGTCGGCCAGCCGCACTCCGCCGGCCTTGCCCCGGCCGCCGGTCCTGACCTGGGCCTTGACCACCACACGTCCGCCGAGCTCGGCGGCTGCCACGTGGGCCTCGTCCGGGGTGCCGGCCACGCGGTTGCGACTGACCGGTACGCCGTGCTTGGCGAAGAGTTCCTGTGCCTGGTGCTCCAACAGGTCCACCGGGCCTCCCTTCTTCTCGACCTTCGGTGGGTTGCCTCGCCACCCCTCGGCGGGCCGGACGGGCGGAAAACGTCCCGCTACCCCCTAGACACTCCGCTGTTACATGGGCCACGATATTGCCTACCCCATACGGTATGCAATCCCGAGATGCACGGCGGGGCGCGCACAGGAGGTTGGCAATGGGTAAGGCACTGGAGGGCGTACGGGTCCTCGACATGACGCACGTGCAGTCCGGCCCCTCGTCCACGCAGATCCTGGCATGGCTGGGTGCGGACGTGATCAAGTTGGAGGCGCCGGGCCAGGGTGACATCACCCGTTCCCAGCTACGCGACATCCCCGAGGTGGACAGCCTCTACTTCACGATGCTCAACGGCAACAAGCGCAGCATCACCCTGAACATGAAGCACGACCAGGGCAGAGAGGTCTTCACCCGGCTGGTCTCCGGGGTGGACATCCTGGTGGAGAACTTCGGTCCCGGCGTGGTGGAGCGGTTCGGCTTTCCCTGGGAACGGCTCCAGGAGATCAACCCCGGGCTGATCTACGCCTCCATCAAGGGCTTCGGCCCCGGCCGGTACGCCAACTTCAAGGCATACGAGGTGATCGCCCAGGCGATGGGTGGGGCGATGAGCACCACCGGCTTCGAGGACGGGCCGCCGACCGCCACCGGGGCGCAGATCGGCGACTCCGGCACCGGCATCCACCTGGTCGCCGGCATCCTCGCCGCGCTCTACCAGCGCACCCACAGCGGGCGGGGACAGCGGGTCCAGGTCGCCATGCAGGACGCGGTGCTCAACCTCTGCCGGGTCAAGCTCCGCGACCAACAGCGGCTGGCGCACGGCCCGCTGGGGGAGTACCCCAACGAGAGCTTCGGCGACGAGGTGCCGCGCTCCGGCAACGCCTCCGGCGGCGGCCAGCCCGGCTGGGCGGTGCGCTGCGCCCCGGGCGGTCCGAACGACTACATCTACGTGATCATCCAGCCGGTGGGCTGGAAGCCGATCTGCGAGCTGATCGGCAAACCCGAGCTCGCCGACGACCCGGCCTGGAACACCCCGCAGGTGCGCCTCTCCAAGCTCGACAAGGCGTTCGCGCTGATCGAGGAGTGGACCGAGCGGCACACCAAGCAGGAGGTCATGGAGAAGCTCAACGCGTACAACATCCCGTGCGGGCCGATCATGTCGACCCGGGAGCTGATCGAGGACGAGACGCTGGCCCAGCTCGGCTCGGTGGTCGAGGTCGACCATCCGGCCCGGGGGGCGTACAAGACGGTGGGCAACCCGATCAAGCTCTCCGACTCGCAGGTCGAGGTGGGGCGCTCCCCGCTGCTCGGCGAGCACACCCTCCAGGTCCTCGGTGAGCTGGGCTACTCCGCGGAGCAGGTCGGCGAGCTGCGCGCCGCCGGCGCCATCTGATCCCGCAGCACCTTCCTAAGGAGACGACGCACATGCCATCTTCCGACAGCAACTACGACCGCGAGGCCGTGCGGCGGGTGCTGGACCAGGCCAGCGCGGAGGGCCGGAGTTCGCTGACCGCCCCCGAGGGGCGGCTGGTGGTCGAGGCGTACGGGATCGCCACTCCGGGCGAAGGGCTGGCCGGCAGCGCCGACGAGGCGGTGGCGCTGGCCGAGCGGATCGGCCTGCCGGTCGTGCTGAAGATCGTCTCGCCGGACATCCTGCACAAGACCGAGGCCGGTGGGGTCCTGGTGGGGCTGCGCACCCCGGCGGAGGTGGCCGCAGGCTATGACACGATCATCGCCAACGCCGGGGCGTACCGGGCGGATGCGAAGATCATCGGGGTGCAGGTCCAGCAGCAGCTCGACGCCGGGCACGAGGTCATCGTCGGTACGGTCACCGACCCGACCTTCGGCAAGGTGGTCGCCTTCGGCCTCGGCGGCGTACTCGTCGAGGTGCTCAAGGACGTCACGTTCCGGCTCGCCCCGACCGACACCCCGACCGCGCTGTCGATGATCGACGGGATCGCCGCGGCCGAGATCCTGCGCGGCGTACGCGGCGCCGAGCCGGCCAACCGGGAGATCCTGGCCGACCTGATCGTTCGGCTGTCGGACCTGGTCACCGACTTCCCGGAGCTGGCCGAGGTGGACCTCAACCCGGTGCTGGCCACCGCCACCGGCGCCACCGCGGTGGACGTGCGGATCCTGGTCGACCCGGACGCCGCCGCGCAGCCGGAGCGCTTCTCCGACGAGGAGATCCTGGCCAGCATGAACCGGATCATGCGGCCCGCCTCGGTCGCGGTGATCGGCGCCTCCGCCGAGGCCGGCAAGATCGGCAACTCGGTGATGAAGAACCTGGTGAACGGCGGCTACCAGGGCGAGATCTACCCGATCAACCCCAAGGCCAGCGAAATCCTGGACCGCAAGGCGTTCGGAAGCATCGCCGAGGTGCCCGGCCCGGTCGACGTGGCGGTCTTCGCCATCCCGGCCAGGTTCGTGCCGCAGGCCCTGGCCGAGGCCGGCGCCAAGGGCGTCGCCGGGGCGATCCTGATCCCGTCCGGCTTCGGCGAGACCGGCAACCACGAGCTGCAGGCCGAGGTGGTCAGGATCGCCCGCGAGCACGGCGTACGCATCCTCGGGCCGAACATCTACGGCTACTACTACACCCCGGAGAACCTCTCGGCGACCTTCTGCACCCCGTACGACGTCAAGGGCGGGGTGGCGCTCTCCTCGCAGAGCGGCGGCATCGGGATGGCCATCCTCGGCTTCAGCCGGGCCGCCCGGATGGGCGTCTCCGCGATCGTCGGGGTCGGCAACAAGGCCGACATCGACGAGGACGACCTGCTGACCTTCTTCGAGAACGACCCGAACACCCAGCTCGTCGCGATGCACCTGGAGGACCTCAAGGACGGCCGCTCCTTCGCCGACACCGCCCGCCGGGTCTCGAAGAGCAAGCCGGTGGTGGTGCTCAAGGCCGGCCGCACCCAGCAGGGCGCGAAGGCGGCCAGCTCGCACACCGGCGCGCTGGCCGGCAACGACCGGGTCTACGACGACATCCTCCGCTCCAACGGCGTCATCCGGGCCCCCGGCCTGAACGACCTGCTGGAGTACGCCCGCGGCATCCCGCTGCTCCCCACCCCGCAGGGCGAGAACGTCGTCATCATCACCGGCGCCGGCGGTTCCGGGGTGCTGCTCTCGGACGCCTGCGTGGACAACGGCCTCACTCTGATGGAGATCCCGCCGGACCTCGACGAGGCGTTCCGTGCCTTCATCCCGCCGTTCGGCGCGGCCGGCAACCCGGTGGACATCACCGGCGGGGAACCGCCGGCCACCTATCGCAACACCATCGCCCTGGGCCTGACCGACCCCCGCATCCACGCGCTGATCCTCGGTTACTGGCACACCATCGTCACCCCGCCGATGGTCTTCGCCGAGCTGGTCGTCGACGTGGTCGAGGAGTTCCGGGCCAGGGGCATCCACAAGCCGGTGGTCGCCTCACTCGCCGGAGACGTCGAGGTCGAGGAGGCCAGCGAGCACCTCTACCGGCACGGGATCGTCGCCTATCCGTACACCACGGAGAAGCCGGTCGCGGTGCTCGGCGCCAAGTACCGGTGGGCCCGCTCCGCGGGTCTGCTCAACGGCACACCGGAGGGCCGCTGAGCAATGCACGGCAGTTCCACCCGACCAGGCAGTTGGAGGGGCCACTAGCGACACGGCGACCCGCTCCGCGGCCAGGGGTCAACGGACACATGCGTCGGAACCGGCCCGTCCTCCGGTTCCGTACGACGTCACAGTCCCGAGGAGGTCCAAGCGTGGACGCTTCGAACAGCCCTTACCCAACCCAGCCGACGAGTACGACACCGGCGGCCGGCACCGCCGCGCTGCCGGAGCAGCCGCCCGGCGGTGCCGGCCCGGCGCCCGCCACCACCGAGGAACGGGTGTGGCGGGCCGGAAAGCTCGAACCGATGCCGATCCGGGAGCTGCCCAAGGCTCCGCCCTCGATCCACCTGCTCGGCCCGACCGTCTTCCTCGTCGCGCTCGGCGTGGGCATGGGGGAGTCGTACATGTGGCCCCGGCTGGTCCTGATCTTCGGGCCGGAGATCCGGTGGCTCTTCCTGATCGGTGTCACCCTGCAGGCCTTCGTGATGCTCGAGATGGCCCGGTACGCGATGGCGACCGGGGAGAGCATCTTCTTCGGCGCCGCCCGGGTCTTCAAACCGCTGATGTGGTTCTTCTTCAGCGTGGCGATCCTGGTCTACATCTGGCCGGGGCACCTCTCCACCGGCGCGGCCGCCTTCGAGGAGGTGACCGGGATACCCTGGACGGTCAGCGCCTGTGTCGGCCTGATCCTGGTCGGCATCGTCTTCAGCCTGGCCAAGGTGATCTATCCACTGCTGGAGAGTCTGCTCGGTCTCCTGATCGGCGTACTGGTGATCGGCACCTCGGTGGTCGCCTCGATCGTCGGGCAGTGGAGCGACGTCACCGCCACCCTCGGCGGCATGTTCCACTTCGGCTACCTGCCGGACGAGGCGATGTCGGCGGCCTGGTTCCCGGTGATCGTCGGAGCGATCGCCTTCGCCGGCCCCTCCGGGATGCAGCAGATGTGGTACACGCTGCACCTGCGGGACTCCGGAGCGGGCATGGGCGCCCACATCCCGAAGATCCGCGGACTGCGGCACGCGGGTCAGCAGGAGGAGATGCCCTCCCGGGGCTTCATGTTCGACACCGACAGCCCGGCGGAGATGCGGAAGTGGAAGGGCTGGCGGCGCTGGGTCACCTTCGACGCCCTGCTGCTTTTCTGGGGCGTGACGATGCTGGTCACGATCTCGTTCACCGTGCTGGCCCAGACCGCCGTCCGCGAGAACCCCGGCGTCGGTGACGTGATCCGGGACGGCGAGCGGGAGGTGGCGCTGACCGCGATGGCCGAGGCGTTCGCCTCCGCCGGTGCGCCGGTGCTGCACGGGGTCTTCCTCGGCTTCATCGCGCTGATCGGTCTGAACGCCACGCTCGGGCTCTTCGACTCGTTCTCCCGGGGCCAGGCGGACATGACCTACCACTTCGTACCCGGGGCCAAGCGGTTCAGCATGTCGAAGCTCTACGCCGGGTTCCTCTGGGGTGTCATCACCTTCGGGATCCTGATCCTCAACTTCGGGCCGGCCGACGGCCCGGGGGCGATCCTCGACGTGCTGGCCTTCCTCTCCACCTTCGCGATGGGCGCGTACTGCGTCGTGCTGCTGCTGGTGAACAACCGGATGCTGCCCAAGCCGATCCGCCCCGGGATCCTGCAGAACGCGGTGATCGGGTTCGGCGCGGTCTTCTACCTCGGCATGCTGGTCTACAGCCTGATCCGGTTCGGGGTGGTCATATGACCGGCCACACCATCCCGCACGGACCGAACGGGACAGCGGCATGACCGGCAACCATGTACGCCACCTCGGTGAGCTCGCCCTGCCGGCTGCCGGCATCGGGGCGGCCGCCGGGGTGGCGGCCGGCGGGCTCGCCCTGCTCGCCGGCCAACCGATCGGTTGGGCCCTGGCCAACGGCCTGGGACTCGGCCTGCCCCTGGTGCTGCTCGGCGGCGGGTTCGGGCTGCTGCTCGGCTCGGGCCGCGTCCCGCCGGGCGTCTTCGCCCCGGCCGCGCTCTACTGGTTCGTCGGCTTCCCGGTCGCCAGGGTGGTACACGAGGCGCTGGTCGGTCTGATGGTCGTGGGGCGGCCGGTCCTCCCGCCGGACCTGCTCGGCTTTCTCGCCTACCAGGCGATCGTCAGTCTCGGCTTCGCGCTCGGCTTCAGTTGGCTGCACGAGCGGATCGCGCCGGGCTGGCTGCGCCGGATCCGGCACCGCAATCCGGCCGCCGACCGGCTCTTCGCCTTCTATCTGCGGCATGCCGAGGCGCAGTGGAAGGCCCGGGAGAGCCGCCGGCAGGCCAGGGCCGCCCGGCGGGCCGCCGGGCGGCTGACTCCGAACCGCGCGAAGGGAGAGCTGTGAACCTGCCGCTCTGGGTGTGGGCCGTCACGATCGTCGCGTTCCTCGGGATGATCGCGTTCGACTTCTACCTGGTCGCCCGGAACCCGCGCGAGCCGTCCTTCCGGGAGTGCGTCGCCTGGGTGAGCTTCTACGTGCTGGCCGCGGTCGTCTTCGGGCTGGTCCTGATGGCGACGGCCGGGGTCGGCTACGGCGGCCAGTTCTTCGCCGGCTGGCTGACCGAGTACTCGCTCAGCGTCGACAACCTCTTCGTTTTCATCATCATCATGAGCCGGTTCGCGGTGCCGCTGAAGTACCGGCAGAAGGTGCTGCTCATCGGCATCGTGCTGGCGCTGCTGATGCGGGGCGCCTTCATCGCGGCCGGCGCCCAGGCGATCACCCGGTTCGACTGGCTCTTCTACGTCTTCGGCGCCTTCCTGGTCTACACCGCCATCAAGCTGGTGGGGCCGCAACAGGAGGACGAGTTCTCCGAGAACATCGCGCTGCGTACGGCGAAGCGGCTCCTGCCGACCACCGAGTCGTACCGGGGGGCCTCGGTGCTGGCCCGGGTGGACGGCCGGCTGATGGTGACGCCGATGCTGATCGTCATGGTCGCCATCGGCACCACCGACCTGCTCTTCGCGCTCGACTCCATCCCGGCGATCTTCGGGCTGACCCAGGAGCCGTACCTGGTCTTCACCGCGAACACCTTCGCGCTGATGGGTCTGCGGCAGCTCTACTTCCTGATCGGCGGGCTGCTGGACCGGTTGGTGTATCTCAGCAAGGGCCTGGCGTTCATCCTGGCCTTCATCGGCGTCAAGCTGATGCTGGAGGCGCTGCACCACGACGGGGTCGAGTGGGCCCCGACGGTGCCGATCGCCGTCTCGCTCGGCGTCATCGTCGGTACGTTGACCGTCACCACCGTGGCCAGCCTGCTGAAGTCGCGGCGGGACCGGCTCCGGCGGCCGACCGCCGCCACGGAGGGGATGGAGACGGAGACCGATGCCGTCGGTGCTCCGACCTCCGTGACGGCGGATCGGGACGGGGTCTGACCGTGAGGTCAGACCTTCGCCAGGTCACCCTCCGTGGCGGAGCCCCGGAGGAAGCGCTCGATCTCCTCGTCGCTGGGCCGGGCGGCCCGGCGCTGGGCCTCCAGCGCCGCCGCCAGACCCAGCCCGAGGGAGCGTCCGTCAGCCGGGAACCCGGTCGGCAGAGCCAGCCGGTCGGAGAGTCGGGTCAGGGAACGTGAGAACGCTCGCCAGGTGGTCATGACAGCATCACTCCTGCTTGTCGGCCTTCCCGGGAAACGACGCTTCCCGGGACCGTGCGCACCGGACCGGACGATATGAGACCGTCCGGGACGGTGGTCCGGCAGGACATCCGGGTGTGCCTGGTGGGGCCGGGCACACCCGGGTCGCCGGATCTTCCGCCGTCACGCCTCGTCGCGTGGCGGCCGGATCCATCTCTGTCGCCGGAGCGGTGACCGGCGGGGGGTTGCCCGCGGCGGTCGTGCGGGGCCGCGGTGTCGCGGCCCGGACCACGGTGACGACGGTGAGTCGCTGTCTCCTCTGTGGAGCTACCCGGTGCCGTGTCACCACAAACCCTCGTGTTCGTCCTGTCCGGCGACAGGCCGTTGTTCGACGACTTCAGGATACCGCCTTCGGTATACAAAAAACGATGTAGTGACCAAAGCCACCGCGCCACCACCGGTCCACGTCCACCAGCCTGGCGTCGGCAGGGCCGGCCTGCCCGGAAAACGCCGCTGCTACCCCCTAGACACCCCGCTGTTACATGGTCCACGATTATTGCCTACCCCATACGGTATGCACTTCGACGACAGCGAGGGGAGATCGCCGATCCCCTGCGCGCTCGCACGACGATGATGGAGGACTCTGATCATGACCATCGCTTCCGTCCGGGAGTCAGAGGCTGACGGCCCCGTGAGTGCGAAGAAGCTCACCGACGGGATCCATCTGGTCGTCGACGCGCTCAGGCTCAACGAGATCGACGCCATCTACGGAGTCGTCGGCATCCCGATCACCGACCTGGCCCGCCTGGCGCAGGCGTCCGGCATCCGCTTCATCGGCTTCCGGCACGAGAGCGCCGCCGGGCACGCGGCGGCGGCGGCCGGGTTCCTGACGAAGAAGCCGGGAATCTGCCTGACGGTCTCCGCTCCGGGTTTCCTCAACGGGCTGGTAGCCCTGGCCAACGCCACCGTGAACTGCTTCCCGATGGTGCAGATCTCCGGGTCCAGCGAGCGGCACCTCGTCGACCTGCAGCGGGGCGACTACGAGGAGATGGACCAGCTGGCGGCGGCCCGACAGTTCGCCAAGGCGGCATACCGGGTCCACCGGGCAGAGGACATCGGTCGCGGCGTGGCCCGCGCGATCCGTACCGCCGTCTCCGGACGACCGGGTGGGGTCTACCTCGACATCCCGGCCGCGGTCCTCGGCGAGGTCATCGACGCGGACCTGGGCGCGGCGTCCCTGTGGCGGGTCGTCGACCCGGCACCGCGTCAGGTGCCCGACCCCGCCGCCCTCGATCGCGCGATCGATCTGCTCGCGGGCGCCCAGCGGCCGCTCGTCGTGCTCGGCAAGGGCGCCGCGTACGCGCAGGCGGACGACCAGATCCGCCGGTTCGTGGAACTCACCGGTCTGCCCTACCTGCCCATGTCGATGGCGAAGGGTCTGCTCCCCGACGACCACGCGCAGTCGGTGGCGAGTGCCCGGTCCCTGGCCATCCGCCGGGCCGATGTCGTGATGCTCGTCGGTGCGCGCCTGAACTGGCTGCTCGGGCACGGCGACGCACCGCAGTGGAATTCCGACGCCAAGTTCATCCAGGTGGACATCGCCAGCACCGAGCTGGACAGCAACCAGCCCATCGCGGCGCCACTCGTCGGTGACGTCGGCTCGGTGCTGCAGGCCCTGACCGACCGGACCGAACCCGGTCGGATCGCCGTCCCGCCGCAGTGGCGGGACGAGCTGTCGGCCCGCTCCGCCGAGAACGTCGGCAAGATGACCAAGCGCCTCAAGGCCGCCGAGGCGGCACATCCGATGAGGTTCCTCGGCGCGCTGCAGGCCATCCGCGACGTCCTGCGGGCCAACCCGCGGACGTACGTCGTCAACGAGGGGGCGAACGCGCTGGACCTGGCGCGCAACACGATCGGCATGCAGGTGCCGCGACACCGTCTGGACAGCGGCACCTGGGGTGTGATGGGCATCGGCATGGGATACGCGATCGCCGCCGCTGTCGAGACCGGAGACCCGGTCGTCGCCATCGAGGGCGACAGCGCGTTCGGGTTCAGCGGCATGGAGCTGGAGACGATCTGCCGCTACGACCTGCCCGTCGTCACGGTCGTGCTGAACAACAGCGGCGTCTACCGGGGCGACGACGCGTCGACCTCCGGGGACCCGGCACCGACCGCCCTCCGGGCCCGGCACGACCTCATGATCGCCGCGTTCGGCGGCCGAGGCTATCGGGCGACGACGCCGGACGAGGTCACTGCCGCCCTGCGCGAGGCCCTGGCGCTGGGCAGGCCCGCGCTCATCGACTGCGTCATCGACCCCGCCGACGGGACCGAGAGCGGCAACATCTCCCACCTCAATCCCAAGGGCATCACGGTGCAGCGGTGAGGACGAGCGCCGCCCCCCGCACCCCCGGGTGCACATCGATCACCGCGCCCCACCGCGCCGACCAAAGGCTTGGATTCCCATGTACACAGTCACCAACCCGGCGACGGGTGAACTGATCGAAAAGATCGAGAACGCGACCGACGTAGAGGTCCGGGCGGCGATCGATCGCGTCCACCGCGGGTACTCGTCGTGGCGGCGCCGCCCGGTCCCCGAGCGGGCCGCGATCGTGTCGCGCGCGGCGGACCTCTTCGCCGAGCGCGCCGACGAGCTGGCGGCGACGATGACGCTGGAGATGGGCAAGCGGATCAACGAGGGCCGCGGTGAGATCGGCGTGGTCGTCGACATCTTCCGCTACTACGCCGACAACGGCGCCGCGCTGCTGGCCGACGAGCCGCTGGAGATCAGGGGCGGCAGGGCCGTGATCACCAAGAACCCCATCGGGCCGCTGCTCGGCGTCATGCCGTGGAACTTCCCCTGCTACCAGATCGCCAGGTTCGCGGCGCCGAACCTGGTCCTCGGCAACACGATCCTGCTGAAGCATGCCTCGATCTGCCCCCGGTCGGCGGCGGCGATCGAGCGGATCCTGCACGACGCCGGGGTGCCCGAGGACGCGTACGTGAACATCTTCGCCTCCAGCGCGCAGGTCCCGTGGATGCTCGCGGACCCCCGCATCCAGGGAGTCTCGCTGACCGGCAGCGAGCGGGCGGGCATCTCGGTCGCCGCCGAGGCCGGAAAGAACCTGAAGAGGGTCGTCCTGGAGCTGGGCGGCTCCGATCCGCTGATCCTGCTGGACACCGACGACATGGACAGCACCGTGCGGGCCACCGCGACCGCCCGGATGCGCAACTGCGGCCAGTCGTGCAACTCGCCGAAGCGGATGATCGTGCTCGCCGACATCTACGACGAGTTCGTCGACCGGCTGACCACGCACGTGGCCGAGACCTTCGTGCCGGGCGACCCCGGCGATCCCGCGACGAAGTTGCCGCCGCTGGCGTCGGTCGCGGCGGCCGACGAGGTGGCCGGTCAGGTCGAGAAGGCGGTCGCGCAGGGCGCGACGCTCCGCACCGGTGGGCGTCGCATCGACCGTCCCGGCGCATATCTCGAGGCGACCGTGCTCACCGACGTGACCCCCGAGATGGACGCCTACTACGAGGAGATCTTCGGCCCGGTCGTGCTGGTCTTCCGCGCGGAGACCGAGGAGGAGGCGGTCGCGATCGCGAACGACTCGCCGTTCGGGCTCGGCGCCAGCGTATGGGGCACGGATCCCGACCGGTTGCGCCGGGTTGCCGGGCAGATCGAGTCCGGCATGGTGTATCTGAACAGCGCCGGTGGGTCGCAGGCCGACCTGCCGTTCGGCGGCATAAAGCGCTCCGGGATGGGCCGGGAGCTCGGCGCGGCCGGCATCGAGGAGTTCATGAACAAGAAATCCATCCGCATGTGAAGGGACCTAGCCATCCAGCGGAGTGAGCGAAAGGATCGGGATCTCGTGGTCGGTCTTCCGCGCGTGGTCGTCGCCCGAGGTGCCGTAGATCAGCTCAGGGCTTCCCGCTCGGCGGCCTCCTTGCGGCGCTGGTGGTAGCTCTCCCGGGTCCGCTCGGTGTGCCGGCGCATCATCTCGCCGGCCCGCCGGGCGTTCCGGCCGGCGATCACCTCGATCAGCTCCGCGTGCTCGTCCCACGCCTCCCGGCCCCGGGAACGGGCGATCGGGGCGTAGTACCAGCGGACCCGCCGGTCGACCATCGCGATCAGTTCGGCCAGGACCTTGTTGCCGGACATCTCCACGACGTACGCGTGCAGGGCCGCGTTCGCCGCGACCAACTCCACCTGGTCGTCGTCCCGCAGCGCCTTCTCGCCGGCCTCCTGAAGCTCGCGGAGCCGCTCGATCTGCTCCGCGGTGGCCTGCCGGGCCGCGAGCCGGGCCGACTCCGACTCCAGCAGGGTACGGGTGGCGAGGAGTTGGTCCGCCTCCTCCTCGGTCGGCACGTGGACGAAGGCGCCGAGCGCCGGGCGCAGGTCGACCCAGCCCTCGCTCTGCAGCCGTTGCAGCGCTTCGCGGACCGGCTGCCGACTGACGCCGAGCTGGGCCGCGAGCTCGTTCTCGACCAGGTGCTCGCCGGGGCGCAGCTCGCGGTTGATGATCATTTCCGCGATGACGTCGTAGACCGCCTGGCGCAGCGGTGCCGGCCGCTCCAGGGGCTGCCGGGCGGCCCGTGGTTCGCGACGGGCCGAGGCGAGCCGTCGTCGACCGCCACTGCCGCCGGCGGGCGAGGTCGAGCCGTCCCAGTCGGTCATGGACCACCTCCGGCTGCGAGGAATCGAGCGGGCGCGGGCGCGCCGTTGTGGGTTTTAGCATACAGTAGTCCAGATGCAGTTATCGCCGCGTGTCGTATCGACACGCGGCGATCAGCTGGCTGCCGGTGCGGGAAGGTCAGACGGCGCCGCGCGGCGAGGACTCGGCCCGCCAGCGCCAGTTCTGCCGGACGTACTGGACGCGCAGCCCGGCGCGCCGCATGTTGTTCAGGGACTGGTTGACCCTGCCGTCGGTGAGGTTACCGGTCTCCGAGGCCAGCCAGCGGCAGCCGAGGCTGCGCGCCGCCTCGGCGCGGGCCGCGATCAACGCGGTCTGCCCGCCCAGCCTGCGGTGGCTGGGCAGCACCGAGGCGGAGTGGAGCGAGCCGACCGGGTCGTGTACCGACAGGGTGGCCCCGCCGACCACGTCGGTCCCGTCCCAGACGGCGAACGGATGGCAGCTCGGGTCCGCAAAGGCGGAAAGCAGCATCTCGGCGAGCCCGTCGGCCGGCATGCCGTGGCCGCGTACCAGCACCGAGGCCCATTCCTCGGCGTCGTCCTCGCCGACCGGCCCGACCCGCAGCCGGGTGTTGACGGCGGGGCGGACCCGGTCGCTCGGGGCCATGAGTCTCACCCACGACGAGACCGGCGCGAGGGCGTGGGCGGCGATGATCTCGTCCCAGTCGGACGGCAGGAACTGCGGCGCGATCTGGATGACCGCGCTCGGCGTGCCCTGGTCGCGGTAGAACGCGACGACCTCGTCCAGCACGTCCCGGGTGACCGGTTCGGTGACGCCGAACCCGAGGGCCTTGCTCCAGTACTGGACGGGGTCGTGGCGCATGGCGAGGACGACGCCGCCGCCGACCCGGGTGCCGGCGATCCCGAGCCGGGCGCGGACGGAGGGCGGGGCCAGGGTCTCGAGCCCGTACATGAACTCCGCCTCGGACCATTCGGCCAGGGCGGCCATCTCTGCTGTGGAAGGGTTGCTCACCTACCCACGATGGGCACACCGCGCGGGAAGTTCGGGAAAACGGCTGTGACGCCACTCACCCCGGAAGCGCCGGCACCGGCGTCGGCCGGCGGGCGTGGTGGAGCTGGAACCGCTGCACCCGGCCGGCCGCGAGGTGCTGCACCCAGACCGCGCCGGGCGGGCAGTGGAACGGGTCGTCGGGCGGGTTGACCAGGTCCACCTCCCAGATGGTGATGTCCCGTGCGGCCACGACGTTGGTCAACCGCTGCTGCACCCGGTCGGCGAGGTCGTTCTCCATAACCCGGACCAGGTAGTCGTAGCCCGTGGTCCGATGACCGCGCGGCCAGCTCGACTCGACCGTCGGTGACCAGTAGGCCGCGAGCGCCACGGCGAAGTCGCCCCGGCGCGCCGCATCGAGCGTCTCCTCGGCTTCTTGCCGCCGCGACCTGGCCAGCGACCGGACGTCGTCGTGGGCGGCGTCCGCGGTGGCCAGCAGGGCCCGCGCCAGCTTGCCTCGGGCGTCGGCGAGCCGGCTACGCACGGTGCCGACCGGCACCCCGCAGGCGTCCGCGATGTCCTGGTACGCGGTGACGCCGGTGAAGTAGCGCAGCATCAGCACCAGGCGCAGCGGCGGCGACAGGTCTGCCAGGGCGTGCCAGACCCAGTCCCGGACGGCGTGCCGGTCCAGCAGGTCGGCCGGGTCGGGTTCGGCCGACGGTAGGCTCGCCAGTCCGTCGAGCGGCACCGGGCCGGCGGCCCGTAGCCGCATCCGGCAGGCGTTGCGGACCACCATCCGCAGCCAGGGACCGACCGCCTCGGGGTCGCGCAGGTCGCCGATGCGGCGCAGGGCGATCACGGCGGTTTCCTGCACGGCGTCCTCGGCGTCCGCACCGTAGCCGAGGACGCCGTACGCCACGGCGAGCAGGGCCGGCCGGTGCCGGGTGAGAAGCAGGCCGAGGGCGCTGACCTCGCCCGCCTGGGCCGCACGGACCAGGCCGGCGTCGGTAAGTTGCATGCGGCCGAGGTTACCTGCGGCTCCGCGGAGTCCCGCGCCCGTCCCGCCGCGCCTCGCCCGCGCTCAGCCCGAGACCGCGTCCCGGTACTCCACCTCCGGCACCGGCTCGAACTCGTTGACCTGCGCGATGGAGAGCCCGTGCGCGGTGTTCGCCTCCCGTTCGATCATGACCTCGACCAGCACCGGACGGCTGGTCCGCCGGGCCTCCTTGCTGGCCCAGGCGAGGGCGTCGGCGATCTCGTCGGGGTGCAGCACCCGGCGGCCGGCGCAGCCGTACGCCTCCATCACCTTGACGTTGTCGGTGCCGTACTCGTCGTAGTGGATGTCCACCTCGTAGTTCATCCCGTAGCCGATCTCGGCCTGCCGGATCAACCCCAGGTACTCGTTGTTCAACATGACGAGGACGAACGGGATGTTGTACTGCGCGGCGACCGCCAGCTCCTCGACGAGGAACTGGAAGGAGTAGTCGCCGACCACCCCGACCACCTCGGCGTCGGGCCTGGCGGACTTCACCCCGATCGCCGCCGGGATCTCCCAGCCGAGCGGGCCGGCCTGGCCGCAGACCTGGTAGTGCCGGGGCTTGAAGACGTTCTGGAACTGCCCCGACCAGATCTGGTAGAGCCCGATCGCGGTGACGAAGTAGGTCTCCGGACCGAAGAACTGGTTGATCTCCCTGAAGACCCGGGGCGCCTTGATCGGTACGGCGTCGAAGTCGTCCCGGCGGCGCAGCGTCGCGCGCAGCTCGCGTACCCGGGACACCCAACCGGTCCGGTCGCGTCGCACCCCACGGCGGCGGCGTACGGCGTCGAGCAGCGCGGCGAGGAACGCCCCGGTGTCCGAGACCACCCCCAGGTCCGGGCCGAAGACCTTGCCGAGCTGGGTCGGCTCGATGTCGACGTGGATGAACGTCCGGTCGCCCCGGTAGGTCTCCAGGTCGCCGGTGTGCCGGTCGCCGAAGCGGGCGCCGAGCGCGAGCACCAGGTCGGATTCCAGGAAGGACGCGTTGCCGAAGCGCTGCGTCGTCTGGATGCCGGTCATCCCGGCGAAGAGGTCGTGGTCCTCGGGGATCGCGCCCTTGCCCATCAGGGTCACCTGGACCGGGATCTCCAGCGTCTCGGCGACCTCCCGGAGCAGGTCGGCGGCCTCGCCGATGATGACTCCGCCGCCGGCCAGGATCAGCGGCCGGTCGGCGGCGAGCAGCATGTCCAGGGCCCGTTCGACCCGGGGCGGGTGCGGCTCGACCCGGTACACCGGCAGCGGGGCGTCGATGCTGGCGTCCCACTCGATCTCCTGGCGCGCCACGTCGATCGGCAGGTCGATCAGGACCGGCCCCGGTCGCCCGGAACGGGCGATCCGGAACGCCTCCCGGAAGATCCAGGGTGCCTGGGCCGCCTCCTTCACCTGCACGGCCCACTTCGTCACCGGCTTGGCGATCTCGACGATGTCGACCGCCTGGAACGCCTCCTGGTGCAGCTTGCCGGTCGGCGCCTGGCCGGTGATGCAGACCATCGGGATGGAGTCCGCCTGTGCGGTGTAGAGCCCGGTGATCATGTTGGTGCCGGCCGGCCCGGAGGTGCCGATCGCCACCCCGACCCGGCCGTTGGTCCGGGCCCAGCCGTCGGCCATGTGCGTGGCGCCCTCCTCGTGCCGGACGATCAGGTGCCGGATGTCGCTGCGTCGCAGCGCGGCGTAGAGCGGCAGGATCGCGGCGCCTGGGCAGCCGAACGCGATGTCGACGCCCTCGGAGGCGAGCACCGAGACGACCGCGTCCATGCAGGGGATCTTGGCCATGGTTCAGACCTCCGGGTCGTACGCGTGGGTGGGGACGTTGCCGCTAAGGGTCACGGGAGCCTCCAGGGCCTCGGATCTGCTACGGAAGTGGGAGGCAGCCGGTCAGGCGGCCGTCATGCTGGGAGCCGGCGCCGGCCTGGCCACGGTCTTGGCCAGCAGCTCGGTCGCGGCGTAGATGGTGCGCAGGGTCGGTGCCGGCGCACCGGTGATGTCGGCGATCTCCACCACGGCGGCGACGACGGCGTCGAGTTCCATCTCCTTGCCCGCCTCGAGGTCCTGCAACATCGAGGTCTTGTGGTGGCCGACCCGGCGGGCCCCCTCGACCCGCTTGCTGATCGAGATCTCGGGTGTGCTGCCGACCCGGTGCGCGATGTCCAGGGTCTCCGCCATCATCTGCTCGACCACCCGGCGGGTCCCCGGGCTCTCACAGATCTCCGCCATCGTGGCCCGGGTCAGGGCGCTGATCGGGTTGAGCGAGACGTTCCCCATCAACTTGATCCAGATGTCGTCGCGCAGTCGCGGCTCGACCGGACACTTCAGGCCGCCGGCCACCATCGCCGCGCTGAACCGCAGGCAGCGCTCCGAGACCGTGCCGTCCGGCTCACCGATGGAAAACCGGGTCCCCTCCAGGTGCCGGATCACGCCGGGAGACTCGATCACGGTCGCCGGATAGACCACGCAACCGATCGCCCGCTCCGGCGCCATCACCGCCGAGGTCGCGCCGCCGGGATCGACGGCCTCGATGCGATGACCCTGGTACGGCCCCGGGAGCTTGTGGAAGTACCACCACGGGATGCCGTTCTGTCCCGCGATGAGGGCGGTCTCGGGGCCGAGCAGCGGGGCGAGCAGCGGCCCTGCCGAGGCGTAGGAGTGCGCCTTGAGGCCCAGGAACACGTAGTCGACCGGCCCGACCTCGGCCGGGTCGTCGGTGGCGTGCGGGTGTGCGGCGAAGTCGCCGCGTGGGCTCAGCACCCGGACCCCGTCTGCCCGCAGTGCGGCCAGGTGCGCGCCGCGGGCGATCAGTTGGACGTCCACCCCGGCCCGGCACAGGGACGCCCCGACGTACGCGCCGATGGCGCCGGCTCCGAGCACAGCAACTCGCACGGGCTGCTCCCTTCTCGTACGACGTCCGCACGGCGTCGAGGCGACGCAGCAGCGGCGTGCCCTTCGTTCGTATGCGTTATCCTGACTACAGTATGCAATCTCACATGGCGCTGACAAGCCTGACCTCGTCGGGACGAGACCTCGCCCGGACGAGAGGACGGGAGAGGCGACGGCGTGGCAGCGGCGCCCACCGTCAGGCGTTGCCGACCTGCGGCTTCGTCAGGCCGATCCGGTGCGGGGGATCGTCGGCGCGTTGTCGTTGATGTCGGGGCCGAAGAACGTGAAGACCACCAGATCGTCGCCGCCGGTGTTCTCCACCAGGTGCGGCGCCGTCGCGGTGGCGTGCGAGACGAGCAGCTCGTCGCGGTCGGCGTCGCCGCCGCGTACGTCGTGGCCGCAGTAGCGCCCGCTGCCCGACCAGACCAGGATGGAGTAGACCCCGCGCTCGGTCGACCGGTGCGTCCGGCCGGGCGGCACCACGAGCTTCTTTCCGCTGAACTTCGGCGTGTTGTAGAAGATCCACCACTCCCGGCCGCCGTCCGTCGCACCATCCGGCTCGAGCGGGCGCGGCGCCAGGTGGTTGTTCTCGTAGAGGTACGGATCGCCGTTCAGCTCCCACTCGACGAACCGGAGCGGGAACCGCTCGGCGTGGGCCTGCCGGTCCTCCGGCCGCACGTCCTTGTAGAGCAGCTCCTTGGAGATGATCCGGCCGGCGTTGAGCGCCTGGAACATGGCGAAGACGTCGGAGTCCTCCTGTAGCTCCACCGTCAGCGCGGTGCCGGGGGCGTGCAGCACCCCGGAGGGCACCTGGAACCCGTCGTCCGGCACCTGGAGTTCGGCCCGAGCGTGCCGGAGGATCAGATCGCTGTCCCAGTCGACCAGGTACGGCAGCAGCACCTCGTAGGCCCGCTCCCGGACGATCCACGGGTGCACCCCGAAGAACGTCTCCGGATGCGGGCCCGGCTCCACCCCGGTCGGGAAGTAGTAGGCCTCGTCCTTCGAGCGCCGCCCGACCAGCTCGGCGAAGCGCTGCGGTGGGTGGATGTGGTAGGGGATCCGGGCGCCGTAGTCGAGCAGCTTGGCGAGCCGGCCGAGCCCCTGCGGATGCGTCGCCGCGTACGTCGCGCCCAGCACGGCGGCCGGGTCGGCCCGGACGGCGTCGCGGAGCGTCAGCCGCGGCCGCCCGTCGCGGTCCACCACGTGGCCGAGCCCCTCGTCGGGCGGCCCGATCCGGTTGTCGGCCCGGGTGGTCGAGCCGAGCCAGCGCTCGCAGACGAAACCGCGCTCGCCGAGGTCGTACGCCTGCTCCGGCAGGCCGAACCGCCGGCCGGGTGGCACCAGGTCGCGGGCGACGAAGGCCGGCGCCAGCCGGAGCACCCCGTTGCCGTCGTTGAGCAGCTCCTCGACCAGGTCCCTGGCCGAGGCGGTCTCCGCACCGGCCGGTGCCGCGTCGTCGTCTCCGGTCATCCTTTGAGTCCTGTCATCGATATGCCCTGGATGAACCGGCGCGGGAACACCAGGAAGGTCATGATCGTGGGGAGTGTGGCGACGACCGAACCGGCCATCAACAGGTTCCAGGATGTCCGATTCTTACCACGAAGAGGGCCAAACCGACCGGAGCCGCGCGACAGGTACGCCAGGCAGACGGCGTCGTCGATGTCGTTGCCGATGCCGGTGTCCAGCAGGACGGTGCTGCGGTGGGCCATGTCGATCATCATCCGCCCGGGGCCGGCCGTCACCGCAGCGTCGAGCCGGTCACCGTGGGATTGCGGGCGCCGAGGAAGAAGATGCCGGGAAAGCCCCGGGTCTCGAAGCCGTCGCTGGGGTTGCGGCGCAGCGTCGAAGCTTCGATCGTCATCGTCCCGGTCCGGTCGTTGCTGACGAAGAAGACCGCCCCGCCGCCCTCGTTGGCGCGGTTGTCCGTCACGATGCTGCCGGCGATCGTCACCGTGAACCGGTTGCCGTCGGTGTAGACGGCGCCGCCGCTGCCGCCGCCGGGCGTACCGCCCCGGGCCGGGTTGGCGCCCCGACCGACCGCCCGGTTGTGGGTCAGCACGCTGTTCAGCACCACCCAGGAGACGCCGATGCTGCTCAGCGCGCCGCCGTTGGCGCAGCTGCCACCCTGGCCGGCGGCGCCGCCGAAGGTGCTGTTCACCACGTACACCGGGAGGTTCCGGTGCTGGCTGAGCACCCGGATCGCCGCGCCGCCCAGGTCGGGGCCGGTCTGGTCGCAGCGGTTGCGGACGAAGCGCGAGTTGACCACCTTGAACCGGCCGCCCCGGACGAAGACGGCCCCGCCGCCACCGCCCTCGGCCCGGTCGCCGGTGGAGTTGCCGTCGGCGAAGACCAGGTTCTGCACGGTGAGTTGCGGGTGGTCCTGGTCCTGGCAGTGCGAGGTGGTCCAGCCCTGCGCCTTGTCGCAGGTGTTCATGTAGAGGATGCGGCGCTTACCACCGCCGCTGAGCGTTACCCTGCCGCCGCCGTCGCGCACGATCCGGGGACCGGTCGAGTTCCTGATCTTCGCGGTTGCCTTCATCGTGATGGTGACCGGCGCGGGACCGCAGGAGAAGGTGATGATGCCGCCCTTGGCCACCGCCGAGACCACCGCCTCCGAGGTGCAGCTTGCCGGCGTACCGTTGCCGATCACGCTGGTGGGGCGGGACGTCTGCACCGCGCGGGCCTCGGCCGGGACGGCGGCCCGGCCCCTGGGGTTGCCCGGTCCGGGCAGCGTGGGCACCGACCGGGGCGAGGGGGTGGGGGTCGCCGGCAGCGTGGTGGTGTGGGACGACGCAGGTGTCGCCGCGGCGGTTTGGGGGGCCGACGAATCCCACCGCGGGGTCGCGGCCTGTTCACCCGCTGCGGAGCCGCAGCCGGTCAGGCCGACTGCGGTCAGCACTGTCACGATCAGCCCCGAGGCGGTCCTGGTGCGCATCGGCAGATCGTAGGCCGGACCGGCCGGACCAGCACCATCGGCCGGAATCGTCATCGCTCCACCGGGCTCAGCGGCCGCGCACCGTCGGGACGAGCGGGCGCCTGCGCCACGAGACCGTGTTCTGCACCGCGACGCCGGTCAGGATGATCAGGACGCCGAGGGCCAACGCGACCGGTGGCACCAGCGGGGCGGCGGCGGCCAGGGCGGCCAGCAGCGGCAGTCCGATCACGAAGGCCCAGCTGACCCGCGCGAACACGATGTAGCCGAGCGCGCCACGACCGATCAGGAAGAGCATCGGACCGCCGACGACGACCGCCGTCCAGGAGCCCGGGGTGTCCCCGAACGGGCGACCGATGACGAGCTTGCTGGTGACGGCCGTGCCGATGATGCCGGCCACCATGACCAGATGCAGCAGCGCGGTGAGCTGGCTGAGCCGGATCGGATCGGCGGACCGGGCGATGGTGGCGGCCATCAGTTCCCCGGCGCCACCGATGTAGATCCGCCAGATCATCACCTTGACCGCGAAGACCACGACCAGCGCCACGGTGTGCGCCATCGTGTACGTGGTCGTGGTGAAGGCGCTGCCGGTGACATAGATCGAGACGCCGAGCGCGACGATGACGAACTGCCGGTAGCGCTCGGCGATCCGCTCGCCGACGAGTCGCTGGTTGTGCCGGGGCACGCGGCGCCACGATCCCGGTACGGGCCAGCCGAGCGTCGCCCCGACGTACTCGATCGTGATCGCCGCCGCCCAGAGCGCGCCTCGGGCGGTGCCCGACAGGGTGCCGCCGGCGAGCCAGCCGGCCGAGGAGAGGACGAACCAGCAGAAGATCCGGACGGTCCGCAGCCGCAGGGCGGGCGGACCCAGGATCCTCATGTAGAGGCCGGTGCCGAGGGTGACCCCGACGTACGTGGCCGCGAAGAGCAACCCGCGGGACCCGTACGCGTCCATCACCGTGGCGCCCATCAGCAGGATGCCCACCATGGAACCGATGGCCCGCGGCAGCAGGAGCGCCGGGCTCAACAGATCGCCCGCCCACGCGGTCAGCGCCCAGAGCAGCGCGAAGGCGAGCAGCAGTATCAGGGTCTGTCCGGCGTTCACCCAGGTCAGCTCGTCGAACAACCTCGTCGTCAGCAGGATCAGCACGAAGACGAAGGCCAGGTCGAAGAAGAGTTCCAGGAGCGCGGGACGGTTCGGCGTCTCGTGGACCGGTTCCGTCGCTCCGCCGTCGTCGTCCGCCGCCATCGATCGCCCGTTCCGGTCGCCGGCACGGTGGAGAGCGAAGCGCCGCGCATCCTTCCCCTTCGAGGATAGGAGATCGGCACGGTGCGTACCGGCGTTCGGCCACGGAAGCCTCGTCGAGCTTTGTACGGTTACCGGAACAGGTACCCAGGAGGCTCCCCGTCGTGACGACCGCCGAGCTGCCCCGGATCCTTCGCAAGCGGGGCGAGCCCGAATATCCGACGTTCCTGGAACTCTTCTTCGACCTCGTCTACATCTTCATGCTCTCCCGGCTCTCCACCGGGCTGGCCGGCGATCTCAGCGCCCGCAGCGTGTTCCAGACAGCGGTCCTGTTCTGCGTGGCCTGGTGGGTGTGGGTGCTGACCGCCTGGCTCACCGACATCTTCAACCCCCGTCTGGCGATCATCCAGGCCACGACCCTGGTGATCATGTTCGGCGCGTTACTGATGGCGGTGGCGGTGCCGGCCGCCTTCACCGACCGCGCCCATCTCTTCGTCGCCGCGTACTTCGGCATCCAACTCGTCCGCGCCGGCGTGCTCATCCCGGGTACCAGGGTCAACCGGACCATCCAGGCCCCCACCATCCGGATCCTGTTCTGGTTCCTGATCGCCGCGCCACTCTGGGTCGCCGGAGCCTTCGCGGACGAGTTCTTCCGGCTGGTGCTCTGGGCGGTCGCGGTGGCCGTGGAGCTCAACGCGCCCCGGATCAGGTGGCCCACACCGTGGCTCGGCCGCACCGACCCCACCATCCAGCCCTTCACCGGCACGCATCTGGCCGAACGGCACCGGGAGATCTTCCTCATCGCGCTCGGCGAACTGGTGCTGACCGTCGGCGTCGGCCTTGCCCAGAGTGACTTCACGGCCCGGGAGGTGGCTGTCTGCGCGGTGTCCTTCGGCAGCGCCGTGCTGCTGTTCCTGCTCTACCTCGGGCAGGTGCGGCGCCTGCAGCGCCGGCACGCCGTGGTGGAGCGGATACGGCCGGGCATCTTCACCTCCTACACCCACCTGACGATGGTCGGCGGCGTGCTGCTGATCTCCACCGGCACCACCCTCGTGCTCGAACACCCGGACGCCGGGTCGCCGGCCGCCTGGATTCCCGTCCTCCTCGGCGGCCCGGCGCTCGTGCTGCTCGGCAGTTGCTTCTTCGACCACGTGGTGACCGGCCGGACTCCCCGGACCCGGGCGGCCGCGATCGGCGTGCTGGCCCTGGTCGGCCCGGCGATGTTCCTGCTGCCGCCGGTGGGAGTCATGCTGGTGGGGGACCTCGTCCTGCTGGTCACCCTCCTGGTCGAGATGGTTGCGGCCCGGCGACGCCCGTGATGCCGCCGGCACCGGCAGGGTTGTCCGGCGGGTCGTCACGGGATGCGGGCAACGGCCCCGTACATGCAGATGTCGACCGGCTCCGGCGGCTCGGCGCCCGACTCCGGTCGCCAGTCGCCGACCGGCACCACGCCCGGCTCGACCAGGTCGAGACCGGTGAAGAACCGGCTGAACTCCTCCCGGCTGCGGGGCTGGCTCAGCCCGCCGGTCGCGGCGTTGGCCGCCTCCAGCTTTGCGACGGCCTCCGCCGGCAGTCCGTCGTAGGTGCCGTGCGACATCACCAGGTAGCTGCCGGCGGGCAGCGCGCGGACGAGCCGGCCGACCACGCCGTACGGATCCTCGAAGTCGCGCACGAAGTGCAGGATCGCGACGAGCGTCAGGCCGACCGGCCGGGTCAGGTCGAGGGTCGCGTGCAGTTCGGGGGCGTCCAGGATCGACCCCGGCTCGCGCAGGTCCCGCTCGATGTAGGCACTCCTGCCCTCCGGGGAGGAGGTCAGCAGGGCGCGGGCGTGGGACATCACGAGCGGGTCGTTGTCGACGTAGACGATCCGGGACTCGGGCGCGATCCGCTGCGCGATCTGGTGGGTGTTGTCGGCCGTCGGCAGGCCGGTGCCGATGTCGAGGAACTGCCGGATGCCGGCCTCCCGGGCCAGGAAGCCGACCGTCCGTCGCAGGAACGTGCGGTTCTCCCGGGCGGCCCGCTTCACCGTCGGGAAGACGGCGGCCACCTGGTCGCCGGAGGCGCGGTCCGCGGCGAAGTTGTCCTTGCCACCCAGCCAGTAGTTGTAGCGGCGGGCGGGATGCGCCACGGTGGTGTCCACCCTGCCGGCCGGACCTGTCCGGTCCGGTCCGGCGGCCGGACTGGTCGTGTCGCTCACGGCACCTCCGAATCGGTCCACCGGGCGGCGGCGGATGCGGGTGCCGGTACGCCGGCACCGCACAGATTATGGACCATCGGCTCCGCCGGTCATCGACCGTCGGCGCTGTCGGTCATCGACCGTCGGCACTGCCGCACCCCGGTCGTTCAGCCCCGGCCGGCAACGGGCACGGGTGCGCCCCAGCCCTCCGGCACCGGCAGGCCGGCCGCCCGGCGGGCCAGGATCGCGGCGCCCACCTGGGCGGCCCGGGTGCCGAACGCGGAGGGGACGACCTCGGGAGCGCTCCGCCAGGCCAGTGCCGCACGCAGTGCGTCGCGGACCGGGTCGAAGAGCTGGGCACCGGCCTCGGCGAGACCGCCGCCGAGCACGATCCGGGCCGGGTCGAGGGTGAGGGTGAGGGTGGCCAGGGCGACGCCCAGCGCCTGCGTTGCGGCGTTCCAGACCTCGCCGGCCAGCGGGTCGGTCGAGGCGGCGGCGGCGATGGCCCGGCTGTCCAGTCCGGGGGCACCGCCTAGCCGGAGATAGCGCCGGGACAGGCCACCGGCCGAGGCGTACACCTCCAGGCAGCCGCGCTGGCCGCAACTGCAGGGTTCACCGCCGGGATACACCGGCATGTGTCCGACCTCCCCGGCCGACCAGGCCGTGCCGGGCACCGGCTCACCGCCCAGCACCACCGTGGCGGCGATGCCGGTGCCGAGCGGCAGCAGCACGAAGTTGGCCAGACCCCGACCTGCTCCGGCCACCGCCTCGGCGACCCCGGCCGCCCGCGCGTCATGCCCGACCGCCACCGGCAGCCCGAGCTCGTCGTGCACGAGGGCTCGCAGCGGCACGTCGCGGAACCGGATGTTCGAGGCGTACCGCACGAGTCCGGCGGCCTCGTCGACGATGCCGGGGGTGACCACGCCGATCCCGGCCGGCGCGACGCCGACGGCGAGCGCCTCGTCGCGCAGCCGCCGGCAGAGCGCCCGGAGCGCGCCGACCGGATCGCCGTCGGCCCGGGACGGCACCACGACCGAGTGCCGGACCTGGCCGCCCTCGTCGAGGGCCGCCCCCTTGATCGTCGTCCCTCCGACATCGACGGCGAGGACCCCGGAACCGGTGACGAGCGGGATCACGCGGTCGCCACGGTGAGGTCCGCGACGAAGTCGCGGTCGAGCGGGAAGAGCGGTCGCACCAGGTGCCGGTACGGCAGGCGGGCGAGGTCCTGGTCGACACCGCCCGGAGTCAGCGCCAGCAACCAGTCGCCGGCCGCATCGTAGAGTTCGGGCTCCAGGTAGCCGATCTTCACCACCACCAGGTCGACGGCGTCGACCGCGACGCCGAGCCGGGCGTACGAGGCGAGTTCCCGGTACTGCATCCGGCGCGAGGTGACGAAGACGCTCAGCCCGCCGACCCGTACGCTCACGCAGCGCCCGCCTGCCGGGTCGTCGGCGACCGCCTCCAGGATCCCGTCCAGGCGTACCGGACCGGGGTCCCGGGGGTCGATCCGACCACCGACCGTGACGCTGACCGGCGTGCCGGGCGGCTCGTCGGCGACCTTCGCCACGGCGTCCGGGTCGACCAGCGAGGCGTGCACCGCGCGGACCGCACCGCCGACGATCTCGGGACGGGCCAGCATCCGGGCCAGCGCGAACGTGACGTCGTCGGCGCCACCGGCACCCGGGTTGTCCCCGGAGTCGCTGACGAAGAAGGGCCGCCGGGCCGGGTCGGCGACCGCCGCCAGCGCCGTGTCGAGACAGTCGTCCAGGCTGCCGGTCGGCGCGACGAACCCGAACTCGTCGCGGGCGGCCCAGAACTGCTCGCCGAGTTCCCGGGCCGCGCCGGTCGTTGCCGCCGCGTCGGTGCCGGTGACCACGACCGCGCCCCGGCAGCGGGGCTGGTCGGCCCAGGCGAAGCCGATCCAGATCGCCGCGTCGACGATCCCGGCCCGCGACTCGATCTCGGGGATCCGGGCGTAGAGGCCGCGGGCCGGGTCGACCCGGGTGCTGGTCATCTCGCCGGGCAGCAGGATCGGCACGTGTACCAGGGCCTTGTCCGGGCGACGCCCCCGGCGCAGCGCCTCGACCAGGTTGCGGGCGGCCCGCTCCCGGGTCTCCCAGACGTCGACGTGCGGTGCGGTGCGGTAGCAGGTGAGCAGGTCACACCCGGCGAAGAGCACCGGCGAGACGTTGCCGTGCAGGTCCATCGCCGCCGAGACGTACGGCTCGGGCCCGATCGCCGAGCGGATCGCGGTGACCAGGTCACCCTCGGCGTCCTCGCGCCCGACCACGCTCATCGCGCCGTGGATGTCGAGGAGCACGCCGTCGACCGGCCCGAGCCGGGCGAGCCCGTCGACGATCTCGGCGGTCCAGGCGTCGTGGCTGGCCGCATCGACCGCTCCGCCGGGCAGCGCCCGGGCGTGCACCAGCGGCAGCCACTCGACGCCGCCGGCCCACGGCTGGAGCGGAGCGAGCCAGGCGTAGCGGGCCAGCAGCGCCTCACCCCGGGTCACCTCGAAGTCGTCGGCGGTGCTCAGGTGTGGTGAGAAGGTGCTGGATTCGATGTGGATGCCGCCGATGGCGATCCGCAGCGGACGGTGCACGGATGGAACTCCTCAGGTGGTTCGGGTGTCGGCCGTGGCGCGTACCAGGTGCCCGAGGCCGACCAGGGCGGCGTCCGGGCCGGCGGCACTGGCCTCGATGGAGAGGGCCTGGGTCATCGAGGGCAGGCAGCGCTCGTAGAGCATGCCCCGGGCCGCCGCGACGTAGACGTCGAGGCTGGAGAGGGCCCCGCCGATGACGACGGCGTCGGGGTTGAGGAAGTTGACCAGGCCGGAGAGGGCGACCCCGAGCAGCCCACCGGCGCGCCGGACCAGGGTGACGGCGGCCGGCTCGGCGTCGACGACGGCGGTGATGACGTCCTGGGTGGTGGCGATCGGCTGACCCTGCTCGGTGAGCCGGGCGGCCAGGGCGGCGCCGCTGGCCACCGTCTCCAGGCAGCCCCGGCTGCCGCAGGAGCAGTGCCGCTCGCCGCCGCTGTCCGCCACCCGCACGTGGGTGACGTCGCCGCTGAGCCCGCGGCCGCCCCGATAGACCTGACCGGCGCTGACCAGGCAGCCGCCGATGCCGGTGCCGGCCTTGACGTAGATCATGTCCCCGCTGTCCCGGCCCCGGGTCACGTATTCACCGATCGCCGCCGCCCGGGCGTCGTTGTCGACCGCGACCGGTGCCTCGAAACGCTGCCCGAGCTCGGCCCGCGCGTCGACGCCACTCCAGCCGGGCATCCGAGCGGGCCCGACGAGCCGGCCGCGCGGGTAGTCGACAGGGCCGGGGAGCGCGGCGCCGACGCCGAGCAGCGCCTGACCGGGCGCTGTCGCCGCGCGGATCCGGGTGAAGGCGGCCTCGACGGTGTCGAACACCTCGCCGGGGCCGGCGGCGATGTCGATCGCGACCTCCTCGGTCGCGAGCAGCCGGCCGTCGGGGGTGCAGAGACCGATCCGGGCGTGCCGGGCGCCGAGCTCGGCGACGGCGAAGACCCCCTCCGGCTCGCGGAGGCGCAGGATCCGGGGCCGCCGGCCGCCGGTGGAGCGGCCGACGCCCTCCTCCAGGATCATGCCCTCCGCCAGGAGGCGCCGCACCAACCCGGTGACGGTCGAGGGTGCGACCTGCAGCGCCTCGACGAGCTCGGCCCGGGAGGTCGCCTCGCCGCTGGCGAGCAGGCTGAGCGTCTGGTCGCGCAGGGTGGCGGAGATCGACGAGTCCGACATACCTCTCCTTCTGCTGGCCGGTCATCCGCCGCTCCCCGTGCGGTTGCCGGGGACGGGACACCACCGCGAAGGGTATCGGAAGATGCTTCGGCGGCTTTGATCCTAGCCCGTCAGAAGTCAGCGAAGGAAGTGGGTTAGTTTCGTTGACTCAAAACTTCATCGCCTATACATTCTCCGCATTGACCGCCCGGGAAGCCCCCGCGTGTTGATCGAGGAGACGTATGAGGAGCAGATACCACCGGCGGGCACTGCGCGGCACCGTGGCCGTGGCCAGTGCGCTCGCCCTCGGGACAGGGCTCGCCGCCTGCAGCGGCGACGGCAGTTCGTCGGGGCAGGGCGGAAGCCAGGGCAGGGACACCGCCACCGTGGCGTTCCGGACCCCGAACTGGATCCTGCCGATCTCGGCCCCCGGCTTCACCCAGGGCGAGAACGCCATCTTCGGCAACGCCCAGTACCGGCCGCTCTACCAGTACCGGTTGGACGGCACGGCGAAGTACAACATCGACACCGAACGCTCGCTGGCCGACCCGCCCGAGGTGAGCGACGGTGGCCGGACCCTGACGATCACGCTGAAGGAGAACACCTGGTCCGACGGCAAGCCGATCACGACCCGGGACGTCGACTTCTGGTGGAACGTCGTCACGGCCAACAAGGACAAGTGGGCGTCCTACCGCAAGGGCGGCTTCCCGGACAACGTCGCCAACTGGACGATCAAGGACGAGAAGACCTTCTCGCTGACCACGACCCAGGTCTACAACACCGCCTGGTTCGTCGGTAACCAGCTCAACCGGATCACCCCGATGCCGCAGCACGTCTGGGACAAGGACTCGGCCGCCGCGAGCGTCGGCGACCTGGACCGGACGCCGGAGGGGGCGAAGAAGGTCTTCGACTTCCTCACCGCGGCGGCGAAGGACCCCAAGACGTACGCGACGAACGACCTCTGGAAGGTCAACAGCGGTCCGTGGAAGCTGGAGAAGTACGTGCCGAACGGCGAGGTCGTGCTCGCCGCGCAGCCGACGTACTCCGGCACCGACAAGCCGAAGCTGTCCAAGATCGTGCTGCGCCCGTTCACCGGTGACGACGCGGAGTTCAACGTGCTCCGGGCCGGTGAGATCGACTACGGTTACGTCCCGGCGGCCAACCTCTCCCAGCAGTCCTACCTGGAGTCCAGGGGCTACACGATCGCACCCTGGTACGGCTGGTCCATCACCTACCTCCAGCTCAACTTCAACAACCCGACCACGGGCGTGCTCTTCAAGCAGGACTACCTGCGGCAGGCGATGCAGATGCTGATCGACCAGCCGACCATCAACAAGGTCATCTGGTCCGGCATGGCCGCTCCGACCTGTGGTCCGGTGCCGCTCAAGCCGGGCACCGCCGGCTCCGGCGAGAACGGCTGCGTCTATTCCTTCGACCCGAACAAAGCGAAGGAAGTATTGGAGAGCCACGGTTGGCAGGTGACCCCCGACGGGCAGACCACCTGCCTGTCGGCGGGCACCGGGGCCAACCAGTGCGGCGCGGGCATCGCCGCCGGCACGCCGCTGGCCTTCACCGTCACCAGCCAGAGCGGGTTCGCCGCCACCACCAAGATGTTCGCCGAGATCAAGTCGCAGATGGCCAAGCTCGGCATCGAGCTGACCATCAGGGAGGTGCCCGACTCGGTCGCGGTCACCCCGGCCTGCGAGCCGACCGAGGCGAACTGCACCTGGGACATGTCCTTCTTCGGCTCGCAGGGGAGCTGGTACTACCCGGCCTTCGCCAGCGGCGAGCGGCTCTTCGCCACCGACGCGCCGGTCAACCTGGGCAGCTACAGCGACCCGCAGGCCGACCAGCTCATCGAGGCGACGCAGTTCTCCGCGGACGACACCGCGCTGAAGGCGTACAACGACTTCCTGGCGCGGGACCTGCCGGTGCTCTGGATGCCGAACCCGGTCTTCCAGATCTCGGCGTACCGGTCGGGGTTGCAGGGGGTCGAGCCGCAGGACCCGATGAACAACATGTACTTCCAGGACTGGTCCTGGAAGTAGCCGGCAGTCACTGACCGTCCCGGCTCCGGCGGCGCCGCACCGCGCCGCCGGAGCCCCTCGACCGGGAGGGATCCGCCCGTGGTCCGGTACCTCGTCACCCGCCTGGGTCAGGCGCTCGTCGTCGTCGTGCTCGTCACCGTGATCGCGTTCCTGCTGCTGCACCTGCTGCCCGGCGGTGCGGCTCGGGCCACCCTGGGCAAGGAGGCGACGCTCGAACAGTTGGCGGCGTTCAACCACGAGATGGGCTACGACCGGCCCTGGATCCAGCAGTACGGGATGTACGTGCAACGCCTGCTCCACGGCGACCTCGGCTACTCGTTCCAGCTCAATCAGTCGGTGACCGAGGCGGTCGGCCAGCGGCTGCCGAAGACCATGGTGCTGTCGCTGCTCTCGACCCTGCTGGCGATCGCGGTCGCCATCCCGCTCGGGGTGATCCAGGCGGTACGCCGCAACCGCTGGCCGGACTACGCGATCACCTCGCTCTCGCTGCTCGCGTACGCCACCCCGATCTTCTTCCTCGGCCTGATGCTGATCATCGTCTTCTCGCAGCTCTGGCCGATCCTGCCGCCGGAGGCGCCACAGGGCTTCACCGTGGCCGAGGTGCTCGCCGACCCCGCCGGGCTGGTGCTGCCCACCGTCACCCTCGCGATCGTCACCATTGCGGTCTACTCGCGCTACGTCCGCTCCTCGATGGTCGACAACCTCAACGAGAACTACGTGCGGACCGCCCGCAGCAAGGGGCTGTCGGAGCGGCGGGTGGTGCTCCGGCACACCCTGCGCAACGGGCTCTTCCCGGTGATCACCCTGCTCGGGATGTATCTGCCGGCACTGTTCAGCGGTGCCCTGGTGGTGGAGTCGCTCTTCAACTTCCCCGGCATGGGGCAGCTCTTCTGGCAGGCGGCGCTCAAGCGGGACTTCCCGATCCTGCTCGGCGTCACGTTGATCATCTCAGTGGCGACGGTGCTCGGGGCGCTCGTCGCCGACCTGCTCTACGCCGCGGTCGATCCGCGGGTACGACTCCGGGGGAGCACGTCGTGACCACCCTTCCCGAGGTGGCCGCCCCACCACCCGTACGCGCACCACAACCGGCCGCCGCCGACGATGCCCCGCTGCGCGGCCTGTGGCGGCAGGGCTTCGCGGTCTTCTGCGAGAACCGGTTGGCCCTGGTCGGGCTGGGCCTCTTCGTGCTGCTGGCCGGGGTCTGTTTCCTCGGGCCGCTCTTCTACCACACCGACCAGGTGCACACCGATCTCACCAGGGTGCACCTGCCACCGGGCGCCGGGCATCCGCTCGGCACCGACGGCGTCGGTTACGACCAGCTCGGCCGGCTGATGCTCGGCGGCCAGACCTCGATCATCGTCGGGCTGGCGGCCGGAGTCCTCGCCACCTTCCTCGGCACGGTCTGGGGCGCGGTCGCCGGCTTCGTCGGCGGCTGGGTGGACGCGGCGATGATGCGGGTGGTCGACGCGATGATGTCGATCCCGTCGCTCTTCCTCTTCATGCTGCTGGCCGCGATCGTCACGCCGAGCGTGTCGATGTTGATCCTCATCATCGGCGCCTTCGCCTGGCTCGGTCCGGCCCGGCTGGTCCGGGGCGAGGCGCTGAGCCTGCGCACCCGCGAGTACGTCCAGGCGATGCGGGCGATGGGCGGCACCGGCGGCCGGGCGGTCCGCCGGCACATCGTGCCGAACGCCATCGGCACGGTCATCGTCAACGCGACCTTCCAGGTCGCCGACGCGATCCTCTACGTCGCCTACCTCTCCTTTCTCGGTCTCGGCGTCCCGCCGCCGGCCGCGAACTGGGGCGGCATGCTCTCCGACGGCCTCGCGGACACCTACAGCGGGCACTGGTGGCTGCTGTACCCGCCGGGGATCGCCATCATCCTCATCGTGCTCGCCTTCAACTTCATCGGCGACGGGCTGAGGGACGCCTTCGAGGTCCGCCTCCGGCGACGTTAGGAGTGGGACGATGACCGCACCGCTGCTGGAGCTGCGGGAGCTGCGTACCGACATCGCGCTGCGGCGCGGCACCGTGCACGCCCTGGACGGGGTGAGCCTGGCGGTCCGGCCGGGGGAGACCCTCGGCATCGTCGGCGAGTCGGGCAGCGGCAAGACGATGACCGCGCTGTCGGTGATGGGGCTGCTGCCGCCGGGCGGCGAGGTGGTCGGCGGCGAGATCCGCTTCGAGGGCCGCGACCTGCGCTCGCTGCCTCCCGAGGAGGTACGCCGAATCAGGGGCGTCCGGATGGGCATGGTCTTCCAGGACCCGCTGACCTCGCTGAACCCGACGATGCGGATCGGCACCCAGGTCGCCGAGCCGCTGCGGGTGCACCAGCGGCTCGGCAGGGCGCAGGCCCGGGAGCGGGCGATCGAGATCCTGCGCCGGGTCGGGATGCCCCGCCCGGACCGGGTGGTGCAGAACTACCCGCACGAACTCTCCGGCGGGATGCGCCAGCGGGTCGCCATCGCCATGGCGCTGGTCTGCTCGCCCCGGCTGCTCATCGCCGACGAGCCGACCACCGCGCTCGACGTGACCACCCAGCGCCAGATCCTCGAACTCCTCGACGACCTGCGGGCGGAGTTCGGGATGGCGGTCGTCCTGGTCACCCACGACCTCGGCGTGATCGCCGGCCGGGCCGACCGGGTCGCCGTGATGTACGCGGGCCGGGTCGTCGAGGTGGCCGGCACCGGTGAGCTGTTCCGGTCGCCCCGGCACCGCTACACCGAGGCACTGCTGGAGGCGCTGCCGGAGTCGGCGGTCCGCCACGAGCAGGCCCGGCTCTACAGCATCCCCGGCCTGCCGCCGGACCTCTCCCGCCCGCTCACCGGCTGCCGCTTCGCCGCCCGCTGCCGGCACGCCACCGACGAGTGCCGCAGCACCGAGGTGGTGCTGACCCCGGCCGGCCGGCACCGGTACGCCTGCCTGCACCCGGTCTCCGCACCGGCCACCATCTCGTCCGACGCACCGGCCACGGCCCTGGCCCGGCGCCCGGACGTGCCGGCCGCCGTCCCACCGGACGTGCCGGCCGATACGAAGGCTGCCGTACCACCGGACGTGCCGGCCGACGCACCACGCGACGTGGCTGCCGTCGCCGAGTCGGGCGCGCCGCTCGACGGTGCGGCCGGCGCTGTCGGTGACCGTCCGGCGCCGATCCTGTCGGTCCGGGACCTGGTCAAGAACTATCCCGCCGGTGGTGGCGGCCTGCTGCGCCGGGCCGCCGGGCAGGTGAGCGCGGTCGCCGGGGTGTCGCTGGACGTCCAGCCGGGCGAGACGTTCGGGCTGGTGGGCGAGTCCGGCTGCGGCAAGTCCACGGTGGGACGAATGATGGTCGGGCTGGAGCGCCCCACCGCCGGCCGGATCGTCCTGGACGGCACCGACATCGCCGGCCTGCGGCGGCGGGAACGCCGCCGGATGCACCGGCAGGTCCAGTTGATGTTTCAGGACAGCTATGCGGCGATGAATCCCAGGATGCGGGTCGACGCGATCCTCGCCGAGCCGCTGGAGATCCAGCAGGTCGGCGACGGAGCGGCCCGCCGGGCGCGGATCGCGGACCTGCTCGACCAGGTCGGTCTCTCCCGTCGGGTGCTTGAGCGTTATCCGCACGAGTTCTCCGGCGGCCAGTTGCAGCGGATCGGCCTGGCCCGGTCGTTGGCCCTGCAACCCCGGCTGATCGTCGGGGACGAGCCGGTGAGCGCGCTCGACGTCTCGATCCAGGCACAGGTGCTCAACCTGATGCGGGACCTGCAACGCGAACTCGGGCTGGCGTACGTCTTCATCAGCCACGACCTCTCGGTCGTCGACTACATGTCGGATCGGATCGGGGTGATGTACCTGGGCAAGCTCGTCGAGGTGGGCCCGGCGCACGACGTGGTCCGGTCCGCCCGGCACCCGTACACCCAGGCGTTGATCGACGCGGTCCCGTCCGCCAGCCCCGACGCCGCCGCGCAGCCGAGGAGCGGGTCGATCCGGGGCGAGTTGCCGAGTGCGGTGAATCCGCCGACCGGGTGCCGGTTCCGCACGAGGTGCCCGATCGCCGCCGAGATCTGCGGGATCGAGCCGCCGCTGGCCGGCGACGTGCACCGGGTGGCCTGTCACTTCCCGCTGCGTCCGGAGTCGAGCGCGGCCGGCGTACGGGTCGGGGCGGTCGGATAGCCGCGCCCGGCCGCGCCCCGGTCGTCGTCAGGGCATGGGGAAGCCGTACCGGGAGGCGTGCTCGGGGTCGGTCGGGTCGATCTGTCGGAGTCCCTCGTCGGCGAGGCGCTTGTTGACCTCGTCGAGGTGCTCGCGGACCAGCCGGGCCTCCTCCTCGGTGACCCGGCCCCGGTGCGGCTTGCCGGCGTGTTCCAGGCTGGCGTAGCCGACGCGTTCCCGGCTCGCCCTGGCCGGCCGGACCCGTTCGGCGGTGCGCAGCAACTGCGCCATCGGCACGTCGGTGGCGAGCGCGTCGAACTCGCTGGCGGTGAGGACCACCCGGCGGGGAGCCTCGCCCGGCCGGCCGTCGTGGATCTCCACGACCGCGACATCCAGCGCCGCGTCGTCGATGCTCTCGACCTCGGCCGGCTCGGCCTCCAACTGCACCGGCCCGGCGACCAGGTCCGGGTGGTCGAGCACCACGATCCTTACCACCTCGTCGGCGCCGCGCAGCACCTTGCCGCTGAAGTCGGAGACGTGAACGGTCCGCTTACCCATGCCTGCGCTCTCCTGTCCGGGCCGTGGCCGCCTGACACCTGCTCCTCGCCTGGCATCTGCTCCTCGGCGGGCGACGGCCGAGAAGAGAAGTTACCCGACAGGTGTGCGAACCGGCGGGTGGGGGCGGCGCGTGTCCACGGCGGGTCGGTCGCGCCCGGGCATCCGAGCCCGGTGCGCCGGGAATATCCGTACGCCGTACAGCGTACGATGTACGGAGTTACTTCTACCGCCGGGAGCCGCTTGTGAAAGTCACCTCCACCGCCGTTTCGCTGAACGTGGCGGACGTCGCCGCCGCCAGTCGCTTCCTCGTCGAGCACTTCGGGTTCCGCGAGGAGATGGCCGCCGACGGGTTCGCGTCGCTCCGCCGGGACGACGTCGGCACAAACGTCGTCTTCCTGCGCCTGGGCCTGCCGACGCTGCCGGCGGACCAGCGCGACGAGCACGCCCGAGGGCTCATCCTGGCCTTCGTCGTCGAGGACCTGGAGGGCGAACTCGCCCGCCTCCAGGCCGAGGGCGTGACCATCACCATGCCGCTCACCGTCGAGGAGTGGGGGGAGCGCGCCTTCCAGGTGCGCGACCCCAACGGCGTGATCGTGCAGCTCGTCGACTGGAACGGAGCGGGTTAGCCGGGGTGCCCTGGCGGCCGGGTCCGCGAGGAGACGGCCGCCGGGGCACGCCGCGACCGCCGGGCCGGCTCGGCGGGCCGGAAAACAATGTTCGGGCCCGATGACCGACCGTCTGTCCGATTGCTCCGTCAAGTGACGCTGATCTAAGTTCGAGGCCGGTTGACCGCCGCACCGATCGCTCCGTCGCGGCGGCGACGCGTGGACGGCGGGGGGCGCCCTTGCGTATTCAGCTGCTCGGTCCGGTGCGGGCCTGGCGAGACGGCGAACAGCTGGACCTGGGTCCCGCGGCCCGCCGGGTGGTGTTGGGACTCCTCGCGCTCGCCGGAGGAAAGCCGCTGCTGCGGGCCGAGCTCATGAGCGGACTCTGGTACGACCGGGAGCCGCCGACCAGCGCCGCCAACGTCATCCAGACGCACGTCAAACACCTGCGCCGGCTGCTGGAGCCGGACCGGCGCCCGCGGGACCGGGGCACCATGCTGCGGCTGGTCGGCGACGGCTATGCGCTGCACCTGCCCGCCGCCGCGCTCGACCTGGCGCGATTCCGGCAGTGCGTCGAGGCGGCCGCGACCGCGCAGCGACGCGGCGAGCTCGCCGAGGCGGCGGACCTGCTCGGCGAGGCCCTGGCGCTGTGGCACGGTCCACCGCTGGCCGACATACCCACCCTGGCGACCCATCCGAAGGTCGTCGCACTGACCAGCGAGCGGCAGGCCGCACTCGGCCGGTACGGCGAGGTGATGATCGCCGCCGGTCGCGCCCCCGAGGCACTCTCCGTCCTGGCCGAGGCAGCGGTGGCCGCCCCGCTGGACGAGGCGGCGCACGCCTGGCTGATCCGGGCGTACCATGCGGCCGGACGGCGGGGGCAGGCCTTCGCCGCGTACCACGAGGTGCGGCGCCGGCTCGCCGACGACCTCGGCGTCGCCCCCGGCCCGGCGCTGGCGGAGGCGCACACCGCGCTGCTGCACGACGAGGAACCGGCCACCCGCCCGACCGGCCCCGTTACCGCTCGGCACCGGGTTGGAGGTGGTCTTCCCGGGGCGGCCGACGGCCTGCCCCGGAACGTCCCGACGCCGGCGCAGCTTCCGGCGGATCTGGTCGACTTCGCCGGCCGGACGACCGAGCTGGCCCGGCTGGACAGCCTGCTGGACCGCGCGGACCCGTCGGCCGGCACGACCGCGACGGCGATCGCCGTCGTCTCCGGTACGGCCGGCGTCGGCAAGACCACCCTGGCGGTGCACTGGGCGCACCAGGTGGCACACCGGTTTCCCGACGGGCAGCTCTACGTCAACCTGCGCGGCTTCGACCCGAGCGGCGCGGCGGTGGACCCGGCCGAGGCGGTACGGCGCTTCCTCGACGCGCTCCAGGTGCCCGCCGAACGGATCCCGACCGACCTCGACGCCCAGGCCGCGCTCTACCGCAGCCAGATGTTCACCCGGCGGATGCTGGTGCTGCTGGACAACGCCCGGGACGCCGCCCAGCTCCGGCCGCTGCTGCCCGGCGGCCCGGGTTGTCTGGTCGTGGTCACCAGCCGGACCCGGCTGGCGGACCTGGTCGCCATCGAGGGCGCCTGGCCGGTGCCGGTCGACCCGCTGCCAGGGCTGGAGGCCCGGGAACTGCTGGTCCGGCGGATCGGTGGGCAGCGGGCCGGCGACGAGCCGCAGGCGCTGGCCGAGGTGCTCTCCTGCTGCGCCGGCCTGCCACTGGCGCTGGCGATCGTGGCGGCCCGGGTCGCCACCGACCGGGACCTCTCCCTGGCCGACCTGGCTGACCAGCTCCGCCGGGGCGCCGGTCGGCTGGACGCGCTGACCACCGGCGACCCGACCACCGACCTGCGGGCGGTCTTCTCCTGGTCGTACCGCTCGCTCAGCCCGGCCGCCGCCCGGCTCTTCCGGTTGCTCGGCCTTCATCCGGGTCCGGACCTCACCGCCGGCGCGGCGGCCAGCCTGGCCGGCCGCCCGGTGCCCGAGGTACGCCAGACCCTGGCCGAACTGGCCCGGGCCAACCTCGTCGGGCAGCGTTCCGACGGCCGCTACGCCCTGCACGACCTGCTGCGGGCGTACGCGGCCGAGGACGCCGAGCGGGTCGACTCCGACCGCCGCCGTCGTGCCGCCGTCGGGCGGCTGCTCGACCACTACCTGCACAGTGGGCACGCCGCCGACGTGCTGCTGCGGTCCAAACAGAGCAGTCCGGTCTCGCTCGGCCCGCCCCGCCCCGGGGTCACCCCCGAGCGCCCCGCCGACGGCCGGGCGGCGATCGACTGGTTCGCCGCCGAACGCACCGTGCTGCTGGCGGTCCTGGGCGACGCGGCCGGCGCCGGGCTGGACCTGCCGACCTGGCAGCTCGCCTGCTCCCTCGGCACCTATCTGGACCGGGCAGGTCACTGGTACGACCTGGTCGGGACCCAGCGGACGGCGGTGGCCGCCGCCCGCCGGATGGCCGACCCGACGGCCCAGGCCGTCGCGCACCGCTTTCTCGCCCGCGCCTACACCCGGCTGGACCGTCTCGACGACGCGCAGACCCAGCTCCGGTACGCCCTCGACCTCTACCGGCACTCCGGCGACGAGGCCGGGCAGGGGCTGACCCAGCTCAACCTGTCGCTGCTGGCGGAGCGGCGGGACCGCCCCGCCGAGGCGCTCGCACACGCCGGGCGGGCACTCGAGCTGTTCCGGTCCGCCGGCGACCGGCACGGGCAGGCCCGCGCGCTGAACGCCATCGGCTGGTGCCATACGCTCCTTGCCGACCACGCCTCGGCGCTCACCTACTGTGAGCAGGCCCTCGACCAGCTCCAGGAGCTCGGCGACCGGTTGGGGCAGGCCAACACCTGGGAGAGCCTGGGCCGGGCCCACCACCACCTGGGCGAGCCGTCCCGGGCGCTGGAGTGCTACCGGCACGCCCTGCGGCTGTTCCGGGCGCTCGGCGACCGTCACCTGGAGGGCATCACGCTGTCGCACTCCGGCGACACCCAGCAGAGTCTCGGTGACCTTCCGGCCGCCCGGGACGCCTGGCGGGAGGCGCTGGCACTGCTCGCCGGGGTGGATCAGGTGGAGGCGGGCCGGGTGCGTACGAAGCTCGCCGCGCTGGAGCAGATGGGTGACGTGATCGCGGTCGGGCCCGACCTGGTGTCCTGGTGACCCGTACCGCCCGGGCCGGACGCGTCGCCGCGCGAACCGCAAATCCAGGTCTTCTCCGCAGGCGGCCCCCATTTCTACTACGAAGGCCGAAAATCCAGGGTGTCAGTCACGGCGGCGGCGGTCCAACAGAGACGCTACTTCGACCCGGAAGGAAAACGGCTCCTCCGAAACGAGCGCTTGGCCGGAACCTGCCACGACGTACGGAACATAGTGGTCGCCGTCCAGTCTCTGAAGGTGCAGTTCGACCGAGTCCTGCGGCTGCTCCACCCGCAGATACCAGCCAATCCCGGCCTCTGCATACAGCTGCGGCTTCAGCAGCCTGTCCGTTCCGGCGTTGCTTGGCGATACCACTTCGGCGACAAGCTTGACCTCGACGGCCTCGACCGTGTTGCCGACATCGTCGGTATCGGCCACGACGATGTCCGGCTGCAGTATACGGCCGCTGGCCAGCCGGAGGTTGACGTCCTGCAGCACCAGCAGTCCGGCTTGCTCAGCCGGGGCGTAGAGTCCCATAGCAAGCAGGAGCGCGATGTGCTGATGCCGCTTACTCGGCGCGGGACTCACCCACAAGCTCCCATCGATCAGCTCGATCCGGTTCGGGGTCTCGCCGAGCGCGAAGTATTCGTCTTCGCTCCACGGTCCCGGGTGCTCCAGCATTGCCACGCTCATCGGATCGCCTCACCTCTCGGCGGATGCTGCCCCAAGCGTGCCATGTCAACGCCTACCTGCGCGACAACAACCGGCGCCGCCGTGGGTGCGGTCCGGTCTGCTGGCCTGGATGCACCTTGACACAACATCTAGGTAGCGTCAAGCTCTCTATAGTTAGATCAGCTACCTAAAGGGAGTGCCGCATGCCTACGGTCGAGTTCAGTGATGCCGCATACGAGAAGCTGGCCTTCGCTGCCAAGATTGCCGGGGTGTCACTCACAGAAGCGGTCGATCGCGTGTTCGGCACGTCCACCCAAGCGGCCGCCTCGGACGATCCCCAACCTGAGCCGTCGGCGTCCGAGCAGCGCCAGGATGAGATCAAAGTGACCGCGACCTACCTGGGGCGACGCGTCACCGGCTACCTCGATCTCGATTCGGAAAGGCTCCGAATTACCGAAGCACCTCACTCAGACCTCGTGCGGACCTTCAAGTCCCCCAGCCAGGCGGCTGTCGAAACGGTCCGCCACCTCAACCCGGGCCGCAAACGCCCCGAGACCAACGGCTGGCGATTCTTTTGCGCCGAGGACGGCCAACTCATCGAACGCTATCGCCGCCGTTGACGGTTCCACCGGAGGCAAGCGATGGGCCGTCCACCTCCAGGAGAACCTCTGTCCAGGTCGCAGAGGGCCGAGCTACCGCCCGGTCAGCGCGGTGCCGGCAGGGTCGTCGTCCACAGCGACCGCCCGTCCTGGTCCCGCAGGTGCACGGTGAGCGCTCCGGACGGGCCGTCGATGGCGACCTCCCCGAAGTGCTGGAAGCCCTCGGCCGGCGAGGTGTTGGCGCGGGGCGGCGCGTGCACGAAGACCGCCTGCGGTCCGAACGTGCCGTCCAGGGTGTTCGGCCCGAACGCCCCGGCGTGCGCGGGGCCGGAGACGAACTCCCAGAACGGGGTGAAGTCGGCGACCGCCGCCCGGGCCGGGTCGTAGTGATGGGCCGCCGTGTAGTGCACGTCGGCGGTGAGGAAGACGATGCCGCGTACCCCGGCCCGGTGCGCGGCCCGGAGGATCTCGGCGAACTCCAGCTCCCGCCCGGCCGGCGCCCCGCCGTCGCCCTGGGCGATGCCCTCCTGCGCGGTCGCGCCGTCCGGAACCACCAGGCCGATCGGCAGGTCGGCGGCGATCACCTTCCAGGTCGCCCGCGACTGCTTGAGCTCCCGGATCAGCCAGGCCCGCTGCTCGGCGCCGAGCAGCCCGCGCCTCGGGTCGGCGTAGGTGTTGCCGTCGTTGGGGTCCTTGTGCGTCCGCATGTCCAGCACGAAGAGGTCCAGCAGCGGCCCGTACGGCAGCCGCCGGTAGAGCCGCCCGGACGACGACGTCGGCACCCACTCGTGGAACGCCTGGCGGGCCCGGGCGGCGAGGACGTCGACCCGGCGCTCGGTGTAGCGGGCGTCGTCCAGGATCTCGCCGGGATACCAGTTGTTCGTCACCTCGTGGTCGTCCCACTGGTTGACCTGCGGCACGTCGGCGACGAACGCCCGGAAGTGCTCGTCGAGCAGGTTGTAGGCGAACTGGCCCCGGTATTCGTCCAGCGTCTCGGCGACCTTGCTCTTCTCCGGGGTGACGATGTTGCGCCAGGTGCTCCCGTCGGGCAGGGTCACCGTCTCGGCCAGCGGGCCGTCGGCGTAGACGGTGTCGCCGCTGCAGAGGTAGAAGTCGGGGCGTACCGCCCGCATGGCGCGGAAGATCGACATGCCGCCGCGGTCGGGGGCGATGCCCCAGCCCTGGCCGGCGATGTCGCCGGTCCAGACGAACCGGATGTCGTCGCGCCGGTCCCACGGGCCCGGTGCGGTGCGCAGCGAGCCGTGCAGCGCCTCGCTGGACAGGCCGGGCCGGTCCAGGCTCTCCACCCGGGCGCGGTAGTACAGTCGCTCCCCGGCCGGGAGGCCGGTCAGGCGTACCTTGCCGGTGAAGTCGTTGCGCGGGTCCAGCACCGGGCCGCGGACCCGGCGGGCGCCCCGGAGGTCGGGACGCCGGCCCACCTCGAGGTGCAGCCGCCCGGCCCGGTCCGCCCGGGTCCAGACCACGGCGGAGTGCGCGGTCGCGTCGCCGCTCTGCACCCCGTGGGTCAGCACGGGGCGCCCGCCCGGGTGCCAGCCGGGCGTGCCGGGCCAGCCGGCCCGTCCGGTGGCGGGCGCGGCGGCGCCGCCGAGCAGGGCGCCGCCGGCGAGTCCGGCTCCGGTGGCGAGGCCGGCGCGAAGCAGGGTACGCCGATCAAGTGCGCTCATCGGTCCTCCGAATCTGGGTCCAACTCCGGTCCGTCGAAGGTCTACCGACCGGACGTTGCCTGATCACCCGGCTTCGGTGACCACCACCTCAACCGCACGCGAACGGCTGCCGGACGGTGGGCCGCGCCGAGGTCGCGTCCGGGCCGGTCGCCAGGTTTCCGGCACGGCTGGCCGGGTAGGTGGCTCCGCGGGAGAGGAGGATCCGGTGGTGTCGAAGGAGTACCGCAAGGACCCGGAGGCGGTGTCCCGGCTGTCCCGGCAGCAGTACCACGTCACTCAGGAGAACGGAACGGAGCCGCCGTTCCGGAACCCCTACTGGGACAGCAAGGAGCCCGGCATCTACGTCGACGTCGTCTCGGGCGAGCCGCTCTTCGCCTCCGTCGACAAGTACGACAGCGGCACCGGCTGGCCGAGCTTCACCGCCCCGATCGACGCCGGCAACGTCGTCCAGATCGCCGACACCAGTCACGGCATGGTCCGCACCGAGGTGCGGTCGGCGCACGGGGACAGCCACCTCGGCCACCTCTTCGACGACGGCCCACGGGACCGGGGCGGAATGCGGTACTGCATGAACTCCGCCGCACTGCGCTTCGTGCCGCTGGCCGACCTCGAACGCGAGGGCTACGGCGAGTACCGCCGACTCTTCGAGGGCGACGCGGCGAGCTGATCGGGCGCCACCCGGCGGACGGGCTTCCGCGTCGCTACCGTGCCCGGCCCGGCGGGCGGCGGCGGGCCCGCCAGACGGCGAATCCGCCGACCGCCGCCAGGAGCAGCAGGGTGGCCGCCACCGCGGCGACGAAGTGGGCTGTGACATCCTGGCTGGACCCCGCCGGCCGCTCGCGGCCGACCTCGGGGTCGCCGGGTGCGGCGCGCGGTACGGCACTCGGGGTGGCGGAGGAGGGTGCCGACCGATCCCGGTCCGCCACCGGATAGCGCAGCAGCACCGGATCGGCGGCGGACTCGCCCTCCGCCTTCTCGGAGAGGGTCAGCAGCGCCGTGCCGTCCGGGCTGTAGCTGATCGCCTCGCCCTGCGGTTCGTCCGGCAGCGGGACGATCCGGGGCGTGCCGGTGACGACGGCCCGGACCACGTCACCGTCGGTGACGTCGAACTCCAGGGCGTCGGCATAGGTACGCAGCACCACCCGGCTGCCGTCCGGGGCGACCGCGCCACCGGTGACGAGCTGCGGGCCGAAGATCGAGTACGGGTTGCTGGTGGTGCTCCTCGGCAGGGTGAACTGACCGACCTTGCGCAGCGGCACCGTCTGCCCGGGCCGCAGCGCCCCGTCCGGGGTGTAGAGGCCCGGCGTGCCGGGATCCTTGGTCACGATGATCGGCGTGCCGTCGCCGGAGAGCAGCAGGGCCTCGGCGTCGTGCGCGCCGTCCGGGTAGCTGACCCGGTGCAGCACCGGCGCACCGGCACCCGGGGCCAGTTTCCAGAGGGCGACGGTGTCCCGTACCCGGTCGTTGTCGCCGATGTCACCGATCCAGATGGTGCCGTCCGGCGCCCGGGCCAGGTCCTCGGTGTCCCGGGGCCGGGACGGATAGCGGACGGACCGGGTGACCGCACAGTCCCGGCCGAGAAAGAAGATCCGCCGCCGGTTGTCCACGTCGGAGCCGTCGTTGACGACCACGTAGCCGTCGCCGGTGGCGGCCAGCCCGGAGATCTCGGGTAGTCGTTCGTCGTCGACCGTGCAGACGGGCGTGCCGGCGGCGGCGCGGACCCCGGCCGCCGGCTGCCCGGGCGCCTGTCCCGCGGCCGGCCGGGCCGTGACGCCGCCGGCCGGGAGGACCAGCACTCCCGCCAGCACCGAGGCCACCCCCGCCGGCACCGAGGTCGCCAGCCGTCGCATTCGGCAAGTGTGCCACGGGGTTTCACGTTTCGAGCCGGTATGCGGCGGGGATCAGCCGTCAGCGGGACGAGGGCCCGCCCGCCGCCTCCTGTGGCACCGGCAGCGGTGCTTCCCGCCCCGGCGGGTGCGGGTCCGCCGGGCTGACCGGCGCAACCTCGCCGGTGCCGGTGCCGGTGCCGGTGCCGGTGCTGGTGCTGGTGCTGGTGCTGGTGCCGGTGCTGGTGCCGGGGGTGGGGGCGGGGCGGGACCCGGTGCCGGTCCCGGACTCGCCGACGAAGTCCACCACCCGGAGCACGACGTCGGGGTCGGCCAGGATGCGCGCGTGCCCGAGCCCGCTGGTGCGGTGCAGCCGCCCCGGCCAGGCGCCGGCCAGGGCGGCGCCGTCGGTCGGGGCCACCTCGCGGTCGTCGCGGTCCTGCAGTATCAGCAGCGGAGGCAGCCCGCCGACCCGCCGCCGGGCCCGCTCCGGCAGGTGGAAGTCGGCCATGGGGCGGCCGGCCAGCGATTCCAGCTCCGCGATGAACCGGTCGGCGGTCGCCGGGCCGATCCCGAGCGTCCGGCGGAACGTCCCGAGATAGGGGAGCGGATCGGCGAGCGGTGCGATCAGCACCAGCCGACGTACCGGCAGCCCGTCGAGGACGGCGAGCCCGGTCGCGCTCGCGCCGAGCGAGTGCGCGATCACGGCGTGCCCGGGACCGTGTGCCCGGACGACCGCCGTCAGCGCGTCGGCGAACTCGACGAGTGTGCCGCGGTGCGGGCCGAGCGCGCCGGGTGCGGAGCGGCCGTGGCTGAGGGCGTCCCAGGCGACCACCCGGTAGCCGGCCGCCACCAGCGGCGGTACGAATCCGTGCAGCTGGGTGGCGGAGCCGCCCCAGCCGTGCGCCAGGTAGACGAGCGGGCCGCTGCCCCAGGCCCGGCCGGTGACCGTACTGCCGTTGACGGCGACGGTGAACGGTGTGCCGTCGTACGGGCCGGTGAAGGTGCCGGCGCCGCCGCGCCCCACCCGCACGGTGGCGACCGTGCCCCGTCGCCGGGGAGGGGTGCACCAGAGGCGCAGCGCCAGCCGGCCACCGGCGGCCGGGGCGAGGTGTTCGAGCACCCGGAACGCGACCCGCAGGCCGAGGCCCGAGACGGCACGAACAATGAGACGAACGGTCGTGCTTTTTTTGCGCCGGACGTACGGAGTGGTCATGGCGGCTCCTCGGGTCGTTGTGCTGCGCTCAGTCGGACTTCGGTCGTGCGGCGTCCAGCAGTGCCTCGAAGGCCTGCCGGGTCCAGGTCTCGGCCCGCGGATCGTGCAGCAGGCGCTCCGCGTGGAAGGCGCCGAGCATGACGCTGTGCAGGTCGTGGGCGAATCGTTCGGGGTCGGCGGCGCTGTCGAAGTGACCCTCGGCGATGCCGGTGCGGAAGATCTGGGCGATCACGTCGGCCAGGTCGCGTTGCGCGGCGACCAGGTTTTCCCGGATCGGTCCGGGCTGGTCGTCGAACTCGGTGGAGGCCGAGACGAAGAGGCAGGCGCCGGGGACCTGGATGCTGGCGTACCAGTTCTCGAAGAGGGCCCGGATCCGGGCCTCGCCCCGGGGTGCGCGCAGCGCCGGGCGGATCACCTCGGCGGTGAAGGACTCCCGGGCGTGGTCGAGGACCTGCAGGTGCAGCGCCTCCTTGGAGCGGAAGTGCGCGAAGAGCCCGCTCTTGGACATCTCCATCCGGGCGGCGAGGGTGCCGATGGTGAGACCACCCAGACCGAGCCGGCTGGCGATCTCGGTCGCCTCCGCCAGTACCGCCTGGCGGGTGGCCTCCCCCTTGCTCACCCGTCAGTGATAGCACGATCGTTCGTAATTGCCAACCGCGAGTCGCTGGAGCGCGCCGGGTAATTCGCGGGTGGCGGAATGCTGCGCACCGGGCGGCATAATGCGGAGGTGCGAGCCGATCGGGATGCACGACCGGTGCCGTTGCCACCGGTGCCACCGGCGACCGCGCCGCAGCCCGGCTCTCCGTCCGCCCGGCATCGGCATCGGCATCGGCATCGGCATGAGCGTCGGCATCGGCATCGGCAACGGCGACCGGCGGCCGTGCTGGCGGCGCTGGTGGCCGGCCTGGTCGCCACCGGCGGCGCCCCCGCCGCGGCGGCCCCGTCGGCCCGATCCGTGGACGCCGCGCGCTGCGGCCCGAGCGTCACCGATCCGCTCTCCGCCGCACCCTGGCCGCTGACCCGGCTGCGACCCGACCTCGCCTGGCCGTTGAGCACCGGCGCGGGGATCAGAGTGGCGGTGGTCGACTCCGGCGTCTCCGCCGACCATCCGACCCTGACCGGCAAGGTGCTGCCCGGCCGCGACCTGCTGGCGTCCTCCGGCGGCGACGGCCAGTGCGACGAGAACGGGCACGGCACGCTGATCGCCGGGATCATCGCCGGCCGCGAGGCGGTCAGCGCCGGATTCCGGTTCTACGGGGTCGCACCCGGCGCCGAGATCGTGCCGGTACGCGTCCTGCGCGACCAGCGCAGGTCGGTCGAGGCCGACCTCTCCGAGCGGATCGCGGAGGCGATCCGGTGGGCGGTGGACTCCGGCGACGCCGACGTGCTCAACCTGTCGCTGACCACGCCACCGACCCGGCAGTTGCAGTCCGCCGTCGCGTACGCCCTCGACCGGCAGGTCGTGGTGGTCGCCGCCGCCGGCAACTCCGGCGACTCCGGTGTGGAGGCGGGCCGGCCGACCTTCCCGGCCGGCTATCCGGGGGTCATCGCGGTCGCCGGGGTGAACGCCGACGACGAGCATGTGCAGACCTCGACAAGCGGCGAGTTCGTGGACGTTGCCGCGCCAGGCGAGCGGATCGCCGGCCCGGCGGCCGCCGGCGGGGGGTACCTGTTCACCGCCGAAGGTGGCACCAGCTTCGCCACCGGGTACGTCTCCGGGCTCGCCGCGCTGATCCGGGCGTACGATCCGACGCTGTCGCCGAGCCAGGTGGCCGAGCGGATCTTCCGGACCGCCGACCACCCCGACGGGCTGTGGAACCCGCAGGTCGGGCACGGTGTGGTCAATCCGGTACGGGCGGTCGGTGCCGTGCGGCCGGCCGTTGCCCCGGCTCCGGCCACTGCCGGCAGCGTGCCGCGCCCGGCGGCCCGGCCGGCTCCACTGCGCGCGGTCAGTGTCGCCTCGGCGGTTATCGCCGTGGTCGGCGTCGCGCTGGCGTTGCTGCTGCTGGCCTCCGTGCCGGTCATCCGGCGGGGACGGCGTCGCGGCTGGCGGACGACCCGGAAGTGAGCGCCGATCGCTCCGCCCGGACTCCACTGTCGACCTGGTGCCGGCCACGGGCGCACCCGTTCCGGTGATAATGTCCCGGCATCGTCGACACGGAGGTGCGGGCGTGGCCAGTGGGTTCAGCCGGGTCACGGTGGTAGCGCCACGCAGCCGTGTCGATCTGGCCCTGCCCGCCGACGTACCCCTGGCCGACCTGCTGCCCACGGTGCTCGGCTATGCGGGCGACGGGCTCGCCGACGACCCGGCGGCGCGCAACGGCTGGACGCTCTCTCGGATGGGTGGCTCGGCCCTGGACAGTTCGCGCAGTCCCGCCCAGCTCGAGGTGCGCGACGGCGAACTGCTCTACCTGCGGCCCCGGGGTGAGGAGGCGCCGCTACCGGTCTTCGACGACGTGGTGGACGCCGTCGCCACGGCCGCCCGGGAGCGCACCGGCCGGTGGAGTCCGGCCACCACCCGGACCCTGGGCCTCACGCTCGGGGCGCTGGCGCTGCTCGGTGGCGCCGTCGCGGTGCTGCTCGCCGGCCCGCCGCAGCTTCCCGGTGGCCTTGTCGCGCTCGGCCTCTCCGCCGCGCTGCTGATCGGCGCGGTGGTGCTGGCCCGCGCGGTGGGTGACGCGCGCAGCGCCACCATCCTCGCCCTGGTCGCGCTCTGCTACGCGGCCGTCGGTGGGCTGCTGGTGCTCGCCGGGGACCGGACCCTCGGCCAGCTCGCCCCGCCGCACGTGCTGGTCGCCGCGACCGCCATGGTGCTGGTGGCGGCGGCCGCCGCGATCGGTGTCGGCGACGCCGGCCCGGTCTTCCTCTGTGGCGCCGTGTGCGCGGTGGCACTGCTGGTCGCCGCCGCGATCCGGGTGCTCTTCGCCGTCGGTACGCCGGCCGCCGCGGCCGTCACCGTGACGCTGGTCTTCGCCACCCTTCCGCTGTTGCCGATGGCCGCCTACCGGCTCGGCCGGCTGCCGGACCCGTCGGTGCCCACCGAGCCGGAACACCTCCGCCAGGACGGGCAGGCGGTCGACGGCCTCGACACGTTCGCCCGCTCCGACCGGGCGGACGCGTTCCTCGCCGGCATGCTGGGCGCGCTCGCCGTGATCGGGGCGGTGGCGGCCGTGGCCGTCTCCACCGCCGGCATCGGCGGACTGGCCCTCTGCGTCGTACTCGGGCTGACGATGACGGCCCGGGGCCGCTGGTTCCTCGGCCGGGCGCAGCGGCTGCCACTGCTCGGCGCCGGTACGGTGGCCCTGGGCGCCGCTCTCGTCGCCGCCTACGACGATCTCGGGTTGGTGTGGCGGCTGACGGCGCTGCTCGGCGCCCTGCTGGTGGTCGCCGCGATCAGCATCGGCTTCGCCCTGACCAGTGGGCGCCGGCCGGGTTCACCGATCTGGGGACGCACTCTGGACATCATCGAGATGCTCCTCATCCTCGCCGTCTTTCCGTTGGCGGTCTGGGTCAGCGGCCTCCTCGGCTGGATCCGCGCCATCCGCGGCTGACCCGCGCTCACCGCCGTGTCCGTCCGGGGTGGGCCGGGTTGCGGGTCGACCGGGAGCGTCAGCCGAATAGCTGGCGTTCCAGGCGGGTCGGGGTGAGCCAGAGGTAGCGGGCGGAGCCTCCGCCGAACGCGGCGACCATCTCGGGCTGCATCGCGGCGAGCGGGGCCCAGAGTTCCCTGGCCAGGCCGAGCGCCGAGCCGACCAGCGCCGCCTCGGGCTGCGTCAGCCGCTGCGCCAGCACCACGTCGGCGCCGGCCAGCACGGGTACGCCGGCCGGGGTCAGCCGAGGCAGCACGGTGAGCTGGGTCTCCCAGGCCCGGGTCGGCGGCCGTCGCTCCGGCCCGTGCACGCCGACGTCGCGGAGTCGTAACAGCGGCCGGGTCGGGCCGGCCGGCTCGTCGCCACCGGGGTAGGCCGAGCGCCAGACCCGGTCACCGGCACCGCCGGCCGCCCGGTCCAGCGCCAGCCAGTGCGCCATCGTGGCGATCGTGCCGGCCGCCGCCGGATTGACCGCGTCCACGGCCTCGACCGCCACCCGCGCGCCCTGGCCGAGGCAGCGGAACAGCAACACCTGGGTGGTCCACCAGTCACCGACGAAGGCCACGGCCAGCGGTTCCGGGCGGAACAGACGCAGCAGCACCGGCTGGTTCGCGCCGTCCCGGCCCAGCAGCACGCCGATCGCGTCCAGATCCAGGCTGAGCCGGCCGAGCAGGTCGCCGACGAGCGGGCGTTCCGGCGCGACGGTCTTCGGGTCACCGGTCGGCATCGCCCGCCTTCCCTCCGGTCACACCCGACGGCTTTCTCGCTGCGTCGCCCGGCTGTTCCGTGGCCGCGTCACCCGGCCGCTCCCCTGCTGCCGGCCCCGTCCCTGCCGCCGCTCCGCAGGCGCTCACCGGGCGACCAGTCCCACGGTCGCCCCGGTCGGCGCGGTCGCGTACACGCCGGTGGCGTGCTCGCCGTTGAGCCGGACCAGCCGGATCCCCGCACCGGCGGCACCGGCCCGCAACTGCCGTACGCAGGCGTCGACGGATTCGGGGAGCGCGGTGAGGCGCACCAGGGTCCGGGCCGCCGGCCGGCCGCCCGGGGAACGGGGATCGCCACGCCGGCCGAACACCACCGCGACGCTCACGTCGAGGGCCGACGGGACCTGCGTCAGTGCCCTGAGCGGGTCTGCGCCGGCCTTCATCGGCCAGGCGCGTACCGCGAAGCAGACCTGCACCCGGCGCCGGCCCTGCCAGCGCGACCACCGTTCCCGGACCGGCCCGGGTGGTGTGGCGGCGCCGTCGAGCCCGTCGACACCGCACGAGTACGCCACGGCCTGCCGCAGGCCCTCCCCGTCCAGCACGCTGTGTTCGAGACCGAGGTTGGCCAGCCCGGTGCCGACCCGGGCGAGCGCGGCGGCGAGCGCCCGGTGTACGCCGGCCGTCCCGCCCCCACGATCCGCCGCCACCGTCGCCGCGTCCCGGGTGGCGAGCCGGGCGGCGATCCAGAGGTCGTGGTGCACCGGCACCGCCAGGACCCGACAGAGTTCCAGATAGGACTGCGCGGCGGCGGTGTGCGGGTGGACGGCGGCGACCGGCAGCGAGGAGTGCCGGAGCACGACCTGGAGGGTGCTGGCCGGCAGTGCCGGATCGGCGACCAGCTCGGCGAGCCAGTCGAGCGGCAGGGCACTGCGGTGGCCGCCGGAAAGCGCGTCGGGGTGGCGCACCGCGATCGCCGCGAACCAGCCCAGCGGATCCTCGCCGACGCCGATCGTGCCGGACCGGTCGGTGACCGTGCTGGTGCGCGGGCCCGGCGGAAGGATGGCCAGCAGCAGGTCGTCCGCCCCCTCCGCGCCGGCCCGGCGCTGTGCCCGCCGGGCGGCGCGGCGGCGGCCGGACAGCCGCAGCCGGGCACCGAGGACCTCGTACCACCAGCGGCCGCCGGACCGGCCGAAGGTGGCGACGAGCAGGACGGCGGCGGCGGTCCCGGCCAGCACAGCCGGCACGGGGGCGAGCGCGTGGGCGGCGGCGCCGGCCGCGAAGAGCGCCAGCTCGACGGCGACGAGTTGGACCGTGCCGAACCGGCCGGTGGGCCGGCCGACAGCCATCAACTCCGGCATGGTCCACACCATACGTGCCGGCGCTAAGATGTCGCATCGGGCGAAGGCGGGGTGATGATGCGCAGTCGTCGGGAACAGGTCCAGGCGTACCGGTTCCTCCTCCGGCGGATCGTCTCCGCGCTGCTCGTCGGCGAGCCCGAGACGAACGAGCTGCCGATGCGGCGGTTCGCCCTCGCGATGCTCGGCGGACTGCTCGTCGCGGTGCTGCTCGTCGCCGGCTTCGGCGTCTACGGCCTGCTCCGGCCGGGTGGTCGGCAACCGGTCGAGAACGCCATCATCGTGGAGCGGGGCACCGGCGCGAAGTTCGTCTACACCCAGGGCCGGCTGCACCCGGTGCTCAACTGGACCTCCGCGCTGCTGATCCTCGGTCAGCCGGAGCCGGCGGTACGGACCATGTCGGAGAGTTCGCTGCGCGCGGTGCCGCGCGGGCTGCCGATCGGGATTCCCGACGCACCCGACTCGCTACCGCCGAGGTCGGCCCTGGTGGGGCTGCCGATCAGCGTCTGCAGCGCCCCCCGGTCGCTGACCTCGGTCGCCCGGGCCACCCATCTGCTCCTCGGCCGGGCCCCGGCCGGAGGTACCCCGGTCGGCCGGCAGGGACTACTGGTGAGCGTGGACGGTGGCGACCGCTACCTGCTCTGGGACGAGCACCGGCTGCGGATCCGGGGCAACGCCGTCCTCGCCGCCCTGGGCTGGGCCGGGATACCGCCGGTCGCGGTCGGTGAGGCCTTCCTCAACTCCGTGCCGCCGGGGCCGGACCTGGTGCCGCTCGCCCTGCCCGGTGCCGGCTCGCCCGCCCGGCCGACGATCGCCGGCCAGCAGACCCGGATCGGGCAGCTCTTCCGGGCGGCGGGGCGGTCGTACGTGATGCTGCCCGACGGGTTGGTCCCGATCGGCGCGGTCACCGCCCGGCTGCTCGAGGCCGCCGGCCGGGCGGTCAACGAGATCTCCGCCCAGCAGGCCGGACGGTTGATCGTGGACGGTACGGCCGAGCCGCCCGGCCTGCCCGACGAGGTGCCCCGGGTACGCGGCGCGCAGGCCCCGACCCCGGTGGTCTGTGCGAGCTACCGTGACGACGGCGGTGCGGCGGAACATCCGGTCACCATCGAGACCTTCGGCGGCGTACCCGGCGAGGTGCCACCGGTCGAGGAGCCGGCGACGGCGGTCGGGATCGGGGTGGACGGGGTCCGGCCGGCGGACCGGATCGCGCTGCCGGGCGGGCACGCGGCGCTGGTCCGTGCCGCCAACCCGATCGGCGCGAACGCGGCCGGCAACGTCTACCTCGTCACCGACCAGGGGCTGAAGCTGCCGCTGGCCCGCCCGGACCTGGAAAAGGTGCAGAGCTCGCTCGGCTACGCCGGCATCCGGCCGGTGCAGGTGCCGGCGAGCATCCTGGCGCTGGTGCCGACCGGGGTGGCGCTCGATCCGGAGGCCGCGCTGCGGCTCGCGCCGCCGCCGACCGCCGCACCGGCCGGTGGCGGACCGGCCGGCGGCCCCGGCACCCCGGCACCCGGCCCGAGCTGACCGCCGTCGGATCCGTATCGACCTGCCGTCGGGTCCGTATCGACCTGCCGTCGGGTCCGTCGGGTCCGTGCCGGGAGGCTGGCCTCCGGTCGGTGGGGAGGTGGCGTGGCGCTACGGCGCGGGCCGCTCCGAGCCCCGGATCAGCCGCTCGCACTCGGCGACCTCGGGCGGGGCGAGTTCCGCGACCGCCTCCTCGTAGGCCGCGCGGGCCCGCTGCTGGGTGGCCCGCAGCACCCGGGTGACCACCTCACCGAGCTTGACGTGGTGGTACTGCTGCACCGCCCCGCCCCGCAACCGGACCTCGATGACCGCGCCGGCACCGGTCGCCCGGACGGCGACCCGGCCGTCCCGGCTCTGCCCCTCGACCGGCGCGCTCGCCAGCCGTTGCAGCTCACCGTCCATCGTGTCGAGCGCGGCGAGCGCCCGGCGGGCCAGGTCCTCGTATCGTGCCTCGTCGTGCGGCGAGTAGCGCAGCGGCACGCCGTCGTCCCGGTCGTCGCGCCCGGTCATCGCGGCTCGCCTCCCAGCACCCCGCCGTGCAGCTCCGGCAGCTCCACCCCGCCCCCCGGCGGCGCCCCTGCGGTACGCCAGCCATCGGCGCCGCTCCGGTCCCCGACCATGTCGTCGGAACCGTCGACCGGGGCCGAGGGGGGAGCCGTGGCGGGGGGTGTGGCCCCGGCGGCGAGGGCGGCGCAGGCGTCGCCGAGGCGCTGCTGGGCGGCGGCGACGGCGGCGAGCACGGCATCCTCGACCACGGCCGGATCGTGCCGGGCGACCGCCGGCGCGAAGGTCACCCTGACCACGAGGCCCTCGCCGTCGACCACGCAGGTGACGAGCCGGGCCGGATCGCTGCCCTCGTAGCTGCCGGCCCGCAGCCGTTGCCACTCCGCCTCCGTCCGCGCGATCGACGCCTCCAGCTCGGCGAGGTCGGCGGGGGTGGCACCCGGGGCGGTGATCGTCGTCGGGTCGGGCGGGTCGTCCGTCGGCATCGCAACCTCCGCAGGCATTGGGACCTCGACCCCGGTAGGCATAATATTTTACGAAGGCCGATCCGATGGTCCTCCGTGCCAGCAGAAGCGACAATCTGGGAGGATGGCGTTGAGCATTCCGGACGGTTCCGGTCCCGTCGGCGCGCCGGTCTCCGGGCCCGCCGGCGCAGCAGAGTTCCAGGCGCACCTGCCGGAGATGCGGGTGGCGGCGAACCAGATCGCCAGCCTGGCCGAGGAGTACCGCAGCTCCTTCACACCGATCGGCGGTGCGGTCGAGGGCGCGGTGGCCGGCAACGCGGGGCTGCCCAGCTTCGGCACGATGGCGCAGTTCTTCACAGTCGCCCTCTCGGCGGCGGTCCGGACCGTCGCCGAGGAGCTGGACACCCAGGCGGTGCAGGTGCGCCAGGTGGCGCAGCACTTCGAGGAGGTCGACCTGCAACAGCGGCAGCGGGCCGCGACGTTGCGCTTCGACGACCGGATGCCGCCGGGGGTGGCGTGATGGGCGCGGTGTCCTTCATGGGCCTGCGGCTGTCGCAGCCGGCCGTGGTCCAGTCGATCCTCACCCCGGTCGTGCAGACCCTCGTGCAGAACATGACGAACACCAGAGCCAGCTTCGGCACCGCCGCCACCCTGCCGAACCTCGTCGGTGAGACCGGTGTCGCCCAGCAGGACCGTCGGACCGTCGCGCTGAACGCACTCCAGCAGGTCATCGGCACGGTGGCCCAGGCGCAGATGACGACCAGCACCGGCAGTGCCCAGTTGCAGGCGACCAAGACACAGCTCGACGCGATCGTGGCCAGCGCGACGGCGGGTGGCTACCAGGTGTTGCCGACCGGGCAGGTGACGCCGAGCGCCGCGCAGCGGGCGTACTGCAAGGCGACCTGGTCGCACGGCGGCGCCGCCAGGTGGGCGATGTACCAGGCGAGGGCCGCGCAGTACACCGCGCAGATCGCCGCCACCACCGGCCAGGCGTCGACCCTGGACGCCCAGCTCACCGCCGCGCTGGTGAAGCTGGCCAGCGACTATCTCACCAGCCTGTTCCAGAAGGAGCCGGGCGCGGCCACGACCGCGCTGCCGCCCGTACCCGAGATCCCGGCGCCGCCGCCCGTTGCGGCGCCGACCATTCCGGCGCCGGGCGGTGGCGCGCCGATCGGCGCCGCCCCGACGGCGCTGCCCGCCGGCATCGGGGCGGACGTCGGGTCCGGGACCGAGCTGACCGGTTCGACCGCCCTGGCAGGGGCGGGGACCGGGGGAGGGCCGCTCGGCGGTGCCGGCACGCTCGGCGTCGGCGCGGCCGGGCTCGGTCTGAGCGGCGCACCGGCCGCCGGCACCGGCGCCGTCCCGCTGCAGGGTGGTGCGGCCGCTGTCGGGATGGCCGGGATCGGCACGGCGGCGGGTGCCGCCGCCGGGGCCGGGGCGGGGCGGGCGGCCGGGGGCGCCTCCGCGATGGGCGTGGGCGGCTTCGCCGCCGGTCACCCCGGCGCGGGGGGCGACTCCCGCGAGCACGAGGGCGCGGACTGGCTGGTCGAGGATGGCGAGCCGTGGGCCTCCGGCGACGCGCCGGACGGAGTGATCGGCTGACGCACCGGCCGGCCCGGTGGCGGTGAGACCCGGGGTCAGCCGGACCCGGGGTCAGCCGGGCAGGGCGGCAGAGGGTGGCGCAGACACGACGCACCCGGCAACGCGAGTCGCGGCCGCCGGGTGCGTGGGTCGGACCTCAGCGACCGCTCTGCTGCATCGTCCGGGCCGCCTGCCTGTCGGCCTGCCGGATGGCGGTGCTCGCGTCGCTGACCACGGTGCCGGCCTTCAGGACCACCTGGTGGAACTCGTTCCACAGTTGCTCCATCTGGGCCTTCCAGACCTCGAACTCGGCCCGGGCGTCGCTGTCCCACGGGATCTTCGCGATGTCGCCGACGAAGTTCTTGGTGATGCCCTCGATGTTGGTGCCGTACTTCTTGAGCTGCATGGCCGCGGCCTCTGCCTCGGCGTGCACCATCCGGATCTGGTTGCTCATGGGTTCCTCCGCTCGGACCGTTCCGTCCGCCTGGATGTGACCGGGTGGAGACGAGCCACCCTCGGGTGCGACCGGTCGCGCAGGATCAGCCGATGTTGTAGACGTTTATCGTGTTGACCGAGGCGGTCATCGTCTCGTTCGCTCCGGAGAAGGTCCGGTCGACCTGCTCCAGGCCGCCCCGCATCTCGTCCATCTTGTTCTGCAGGCGGCGGGCCCCGGCGACCATCTCGGCGGCCACGGCGTAGAACTTCGTGGCGGCCTCGCCCTCCCAGCCCCGGCTCCTGAGCTGCTGCACCGACTGGTCGATGTTCTTGACCTGAGACTCGATCATGCCGCGGGCCTGGTCCACGAGCGCTGCGGCGCGCTGGGCGTTACCCTCGTCGTGGGTGAATGTCTGTGCCACGCTTCCCTCCGGGAAATAGGCAGAGGCGGGACGCCCGATCCTCGGCGTCGCTATTCGGCCAGGGTAGCCGATGGCCGCACCGAGTCGCACCGTCCACGTGCTATCCGCTCACCCATGGTGATCGATGCCGCCGCTGCTCGTTGTGGGGCGAGTTTCACTCCGGGGCGAGCCACGCCGTCTGCACCAGGTTCACCCCGTCACTGCGCCGGATCAGGGTCCCGCGCCCCGCCGGCTGCGGGCTGGGGCGGAGGTGCCCGAGTACGGCGCCCTCGTCGGGGTTGCCGGACATCAGCAGTCCGGGCGTGTTCAGGTCGGTGAGGGTCTGCAGCACGGGCTCGTACATCGCCCGGCCGATGCCGCCGCAGCGGCGGGCCAGGATCAGGTGCAGGCCGATGTCCCGGGCCGGCGACAGCAGGTCCACCAGCCCGTCCAGCGGGTTGCCGCTGCTGGTGGCGACCATGTCGTAGTCGTCGACCAGGACGAAGATCTCCGGCCCGCTCCACCAGGAGCGGTTGCGCAACTGCTCGGTCGTCACGTCCGGGCCGGGCAGCCGGGCGGTCAGCGCCTGTGCGATCCCGCCCACCATCGCCGTCGTGGTCTGCGCCGAGGGGGTGTAGTCGAGCAGGTGCTCGCCCTCGACCACGCCGAGCAGCGTACGCCGGTAGTCGACGATCACCAGCTTCGCCTCGGTCGGCGGGTGGCGTTCCACGATGGTCCGGGCGATCAGCCGGAGCAGGTTCGTCTTGCCGCACTGCGCGTCGCCGAGCACCAGCAGGTGTGGCTCGGTGTCGAAGGCCAGCCGCACCGGGGCCAGGTGGGTCTCGTTCAGCCCGATCGGGATGCCCGGCCCGGCGACCTCGCGTAGCCGGGCCGCCGGCAGCTCCCGGGGGAGCAGGCGTACCGCCGGGGCGGGCTCGTGCTGCCAGGCGGCCCGGACCCGCTCCACCAGGCTCGCGGCGCCGGTCGCCAGGTCGTCGGCGCCGGCCCGGCCGTCGATGCGCGGCACGGCGGCCAGGAACTGGAGCTTGTCCCGGGTGACGCCCCGGCCCGGGGTGTCCGCCGGTACGTTCGCCGCGGCCCGCCGGTCGATCTCGGAGTCCGCCGGGTCGCCGAGCCGCAGCTCCAGCCGGGTGCCGAAGAGTTCCCGGACGTTGTAGCGGATCTCCGACCAGCGGGTGGCGGTGAGCACCACGTGGATGCCGAAGCCGAGGCAGCGGGCCGCGAGCCGGGTGATGATCTCCTCCTGCTGCTCGAACTCCTCCCGTACGACGCCCCAGCCGTCGACGACGAGGAAGACGTCGCCGAACGGGTCGTCGGTGATCTCGCCGCCGGCCCGCATCGCCCGGTACGCGTCGATCGACTCGATCCCGCGCTCGGCGAAGCGCGCCTCCCGCTCGTCCAGCAGCACGCTCACCTCGGCGACCGTCCGGCGGATCGCCTCGTGGTTGCGGCGCACCGCCACCCCGGACAGGTGCGGCAGCCCCTCCAGGGAGCGCAGCGTGCCGCCGCCGAAGTCGAGGCAGAGGAACTGCACCTCGCGCGGGCTGTGGGTGAGCGCGAGGGCGCAGAGCATCGAGCGGAGCAGGGTGCTCTTGCCGGTTCGCGGACCGCCGACGATCACCACGTTGCCGCCCGCCCCGGCCAGCTCCACCAGGAACGGGTCGCGGCGCTGCTCGTAGGGGCGGTCCTCGATGCCGACCGGCACGGCGAGCCGCCCGACACCCGGCCAGGCGGGGGTGACCAGGCCGCGCTGCTCGTCGACGACCGCCTCGCCGAGCAGCGCGTCGAGGCTCGGCGCCACGTCCAGCGGCGGCAGCCAGACCTGGTGCGCCGGCGGGCCGTGCCGCAGCCGCGCCACGATGACGTCGAGCATCGTCGTCTGCCGTCCGGCCTCGGCCGGGCCCTCCGCCGTGCCCACCGGCTGCTCGGGCAGTGCCGGCAGCTCGGGCGGGACCGGCACGGGGACGGTGCCGTACGGCATGATGCGGCGGCGTACCAGGGCCTGCGGGACCCGCGGGACGGTGCCGCCGGCCGCGCGGTACGGCCCGGAGACGTACGCGGCCCGGAAGCGCAGCATGGGCACCGTGCCGGCCTTCAGGTAGCCGTGCCCGGGCGCGTTCGGTAACTCGTACGCGTCCGGCACGCCGAGCACCACCCGACTCTCCATCGCCGAGAAGGTCCGCAACCCGATCCGGTACGACAGGTGGGTGTCCAGCCCGCGCAGCCGCCCCTCCTCCAGACGCTGGCTGGCCAGCAGCAGGTGCACCCCGAGCGAGCGGCCGAGCCGGCCGATCGTGACGAAGAGGTCGATGAAGTCCGGCTTGGCCGCCAGCAGCTCGCTGAACTCGTCGCAGATGATCAGCAGGCTGGGCAGCGGGGCGAGCGGTTCACCGGCCCGGCGGGCCTTCTCGTACTCGTACCGGGAGACGTAGTTGCCGGCGGCCCGGAGCAGCTCCTGCCGGCGGACCAGCTCGCCCGCGACGGCGTCCTCCATCCGGTCCACCATGGCCAGTTCGTCGGCGAGGTTGGTGATCACCGCACTGGTGTGCGGCAGCACGTCCAGGGAGGCGAAGGTGGCGCCGCCCTTGAAGTCCACCAGGACCAGGTTCAGCTCCTCGGAGGAGTGGGTGACGGCGAGCGAGACCACGATCGTGCGGAGCAACTCGCTCTTGCCGGAGCCGGTGGCGCCGATGATCAGGCCATGCGGGCCCATGCCGTCCTGGGCGGCCTCCTTGAAGTCCAGCTCCACCACGGAGCCGTCCGCGCCGATGCCGAGCGGGATGCGCAGCCGGTCCCGGTCCGGGCGGGGCCGCCAACTCCTGGCCGGGTCCACCGCGCCGGCGTCACCGAAGCCGAGCAACTCGGGCAGCTCGGTTACCCGGGCCGTCGCCTCCTCGGTCTCGACGTGCCGGGAGAGTCGGTGCGGGGCGAGCTGCCGGGCCAGTCCGGTGACCTGCTCGACGCTGAGCCGGTCCGGCACGCCGAGCGGCATGCTCCGGTCGCCCCGGTCCACGGCGAGGGTCTCGGCGGTGACGTCGAGGCAGAGCAGCCAGCGGCCGGCGTCCCGGGGCACCATCCCGGAGAGGTCCAGCACGGTGCTGCCGAGTACGCCCGCACCGTGCAGTTGCGACGTCGCCGGCACCTCGGCCCCGTCGAGTACGACCAGCAGGTGCGCCGCGGTGGCCAGCGGCCGGGCGTCCGGCGAGTGCCGCGGCCGGGGGGTGAACTCCTCGGCGAACGCCTCCTCGAGCGCGGCGGTCGACTCGAAGACCATCCGGACCGCCCCGGCACCGTCGCCGACCCGGTCGTCCTGGGCGTGCGGCAGCCACTTGACCCAGTCCCAGTCCGGTCGCCGCTGCGCCGTGGTCACGACGGCGATTCGCAGGTCGTCGGGGGAGTGGAAGGTCGCGAGCTGGCCGAGGAGGGCCCTGGCGAGGCCGAGCACCGGATCCCGGTCGCCGCGCAGCACGAGCCGGCTGAACGAGCGGAGCTGGATCGCCAGCGGCAGGTCCGGCACGACGGACTGGGCCCGCACGAAGCGGCGCAACGCCATCGCGGTCAACGGTTCCAGGTCCTCGACCGGCCGGGTCTCCGGCGGGACGATCCGCACCGACAGCTTCTGGGTGCCGGAGGCGACCCGTACCTCGGCGAAGTCGTCGTCGGTGCTCCGCCGCTCCCACATCCGCCGCGAGGCGCAGACCGACCAGAGCGTGGTCGGGGCCGGATGCCGCCAGAGCAGGGCGGTGCGCTGCTGCGCGGCGGCGTTGCGGGCCTTCCGCCGGGCCTGGGTCAGATAGCGCAGGTAGTCGCGGCGTTGCGCGTCCACCTCCGCCCGGCTGTTGCCGTGCCCGCCACCGCCCATCGTGGTGGCGGCCATGCCCAGCATGGAGAGTCCGAAGAGGCCGCCGACGACGTAGGTGAGCACGCCGCCGCCCCGGCCGCTGTAGAGGATCGCCATCGCGGCGACGCCGGCCACCATCGGCACCAGCATCAGCATCTGGAGCGGGCTGCGGGGCAGCGGATCCGACAGTTCGGGCGGGGGTTCGAGGACGAGTTCGCCCCGGGGCAGCGGCGGCGAGGGCTGGCGGGGCGGCCGGCGGAACAGGACGGTGCCCGCGGCACCCTCACGAGCGCCCGGAAGGCGAGACTGGGCCTCGGTGACCTCCACGACCCGGGATACTATACGGAGAGTCTCCCGGCACCCTCCGCTCCGTTGGCTAGACTTGCCGTTCCCGTTCGGCGTTTGGGGAAGGTTGCACGATGGCCGCCGATGAGTTCGCCGTCGATCTCCTGTCGCTGCACGACTTCCGGCGCAGCCTCCAGCCCCGCGTCGAGGCGGCGCTCGCCGCGCTGACCGCGCTGACCACGGCGCCCGGCAGCGACCGACCCGCCCTCGGCGGGTTCCACGACGCGCAGCGGACCGCCGACCGGCACCAGGAACTGCACGACGAATATGTGGCCCGGCTGCGCCGGCTGGCCACCGCGCTCACGGTGGCGCAGGCGGCCACCGCGCAGATCGTCGAGAGCTACCGGAGCGTCGACGAGCTGAGCGAGACGAATGCCAGACGGATCGCAGGCGCCCTCGGCGCGGTGAGTGAGGCTCTGCATGGTGGCCGACGCGATGGTTGACGAGTACCACGAGCGCTACCGGCAGCAGACGCACGAGGAGCTCTACCGGCTGCTGATGGCAGGGCTGCCGGCGCAGGTCGACGGCATCGCCGACGCCTGGCACAGCGTCGAGGAGATCCTCGGCGGCATCGCCACCGGGCTGCACGACGATCTCACCCGGATGCTCGCCACCTGGACGGGGCCGGGCAGCCGGGAGTTCCATTACCGGGTGGGTCTGATCGTGAGCTATGCCGCGAAGCTGGCCGAGGAGGCGGCGGCGATGCGCACCGGGCTCACCGTGATGGCCGGTGCGCTCGGCGAGACGCAGCGGCAGGTCGAGCGGGACCGCCCCGAGCTCGCCGGGGCCGGGGTCGACGAGATGTCCGGGGTCTTCGGTCGGGTCATGTCCGAAGAGGAGCGGGCCAAGGCGCGGGAGCGGGTCTCGGCACAGGTGGCCCGGCTCGCCGCCGAGTACGCGGTCACCGACCACCGGAGCTGGCCGGCGATGATCCCGGTCGAGCCGGGCGACCTGCCGGTGGTCGGCGGGCTGATCGGCGACCTCGAGCTACCGTCGGCGATCTCGGTGCCGGATCCGGCGCCGCTGCTCGACGCGGAGCAGCCGGTCGACACCACCGCGCTGGCCGGTGCGGGAAGCTTCGGTGACGCGCCGGGTGGCATGGGCGCGCTGGCCGCCGCCCCGTCCCCGTCGTCGGCACCGCAGCCGGCCAGTTCGCTGAGCGGCGCCGGGCCGACCCTGGCCGGCCTCGGCAACCACCTGATCACCCGTGCGGCCGGTGCCGAGGGGCGCGCCGGCTCCGGCACCGCGAACCAGGGCGCGGGGAACCAGGGCGCGGCGGCCACCGGGGCGGGCGCGGCGCCGATGGTGGGTGCGGCCGGCGCCGCCGGTCTCGGCGGCCGCCCGGCCGACGGCTATTCGATCACGGATCCCCGGCTCGCCACCGATGGCACGGGATGGGCGGCGGACGGGAGCCTGGAGTGGGACGCCGAGGGCGACGCCCCGCCACCGATCCTCGGCCGCGCCGACGACGCCTGAGTTCCGTCACCCTGGCCGTCGGTGAGATTCACAGTCTCGGCATCACGCGAACGGGATCACGAGTCCAGGGTAGTCGGCGGTGAGATCCGTCATGCCGGGTAGGCGGCGTGACCAGCAGATCGTAAGGTTAGCCGACCCTAATTCAGGAACCCACGGGGACGATCGTGACGACGCTAGCGGGCCGGCCGGCCGGGGCCGGGGTCCGGCCGCGCCGACGGGCCGGCCGGCGCATCGGGGCGACCGCCGCTGCGGCGGTGCTGCTGCTGGTGGCGGTACTGGCGAGTCTCGCGCTCGGCAGCAAGCCGCTCCCGCCGGCCGAGGTGTGGCACGCGCTGGTGGCACCGGACGGCGGTGAGGCGAGCACCATCGTGCGGGAGCTGCGCGTCCCGCGTACGCTGCTCGGGCTGCTCGTCGGCCCCGCGCTGGCCCTTGCCGGGCTGCTGCTGCAGGCGCTGACCCGCAACCCGCTGGCCGAGCCCCGGATCCTCGGGGTCAGCGCCGGCGCCTCCCTCGGCGTGGTGCTGGCGATCGCGGTGTTCGGGATCGGCACGCTGGCCGGCTACGTCTGGTTCGGCATCGTCGGCGCACTCCTCGCCGGCCTGCTCGTCTACGGCATCGCCAACCGTGCCCGGGAGGGCGCCAGCCCGGTGACCCTGGCACTGGTCGGCGTCGCCCTGGACGCCAGCCTCGGCGCCACCGTCGTCGCCCTGCTCACCATCGACGCCCGCACCTTCGAGGAGTACCGCTTCTGGGTGGTCGGCGCCCTCACCGGCCGGGACGCCGGGGTCGCCGCGCAGGTGGCGCCCTTCGTGCTGGCCGGCGTGCTGCTGGCCGCGTTCGCCGCCCGTGGCCTGGACGCGCTGGCACTCGGCGACGACGTCGCCCGAGGGCTGGGCCACCGGGTCGGGTTGGTCCGGCTCGCCGGGGGAGCGGGCGCGGTGCTGCTGACCGGGGCGGCGGTCGCGGCAACCGGGCCGATCGCGTTCGTCGGGCTCGCGGTGCCGCACCTGGCCCGCGCTCTGGTCGGCGCCGACCACCGCTGGGCGCTCGCGGTGGCGGCGCTGCTCGGCCCGGCGCTGCTGCTCGCCGCCGATGTCATCGGCCGGCTCGTCGCGCCGCCCGGCGAGGTGCCGGCCGGCATCGTCACCGCGCTGCTCGGCGCGCCACTGCTGGTCGTGCTGATCCGACGGGCCCGGGTGGTGACCGCATGACCGTGTCGCGGGTACGCCCCACCGCTCGGCCTCCTGCTGCGGCGGTAGCAGGACCCCGCTCCCCGGCGGTGCCGGTGGGGCGCAGCCTGATCCGGCTCGGCCCGGCCCGGCTCGCCGTCCGGCACCGGCCCCTCGCGGTCGGCGGAGTGCTGCTGCTCCTGCTCGCCGCCGCCGTGGTGCTGGGGCTGTCGCTCGGCACTCCGTACGTCGCACCGCAGGACGTGCTCCGGTCGCTGGCCGGTGGCGGCACCCGCTACGACCTGGTCGTCCTCGACCTGCGGCTGCCCCGGGTCGTGCTGGCGGTGATGGTCGGGGCGGTCTTCGGCATCGCCGGCACCCTGATCCAGAGCGTCGCCCGCAACCCGCTGGCCAGCCCGGACGTCATCGGGGTCAGTCAGGGGGCCGGGCTCGCCGCCACCGTGGCGCTGACCAGCGGGGCGGGTGCCGTGCTGATCGCACCGGCCGCGCTGCTCGGCGGCCTGGCCGCCGCCGGCGCGGTGCTGCTGCTGGGGCTGAGGCACGGGCTGGCCGCGCAGCGGTTCGTGCTGGCCGGCGTCGCCGTCGCGGTGGCGCTGCGGGCGCTGACCGAGGTGGTGATGATCTCCGCCGACCCGATCGACGGGATCCGGGCACAGCTCTGGCTGGTCGGCACGCTGGCCGGCAAGGGCTGGCAGGAGACGGCGTACCTCGGGGTGACCCTGCTGGTGCTGCTGCCGGTGCTGCTCTGGGCCGGCTGGGCGCTGCACGGCAGCGCCCTGGACGACGACACCGCGCGCGGCATCGGGCTGCGCCCGGTCACCCGCCGGATCGGCCTGGCCACCACCGGGGTACTGGCCGCCGCGATGGTCACCGCGCAGGTCGGTGCGGTGGACTTCGTGGCGCTGGCCGCACCGCAACTTGCCCGGCGGCTGGTCCGGGCGGAGCGGCCACCGCTGTTCTGTGCCGCCCTGGTCGGCGCGCTGCTGGTGGTCCTCGCCGATCTGGCCGGGCGCCGGCTCTTCGCACCGACCCAGCTACCGGCCGGGGTGCTGACCGCCGCCCTCGGCGGTCCGTACCTGATCTACCTGCTGCTCCGCGGTCGACGGAAGGTCTCCTAGATGCTGTCCACCCGCGACCTCGCCGTCGGCTACGAGGACCGGACCGTCATCGACGGCCTCGACCTGACCCTGCCGGCCGACGCGTTCACCGTGATCGTCGGCCCGAACGCCTGCGGCAAGTCGACCCTGCTGCGCACCATGGCCCGGCTGCTCACCCCGCGCCGGGGCACCGTGCTGCTGGACGGCGAGGCGATCCGCACCCTGCCGACCCGCGCGGTCGCCCGCCGGCTGGCGGTCCTGCCGCAGAGTCCGCTCGTGCCCGAGGGGGTGACCGTGGCCGACCTGGTCGGCCGGGGACGGCAGCCCTACCAGCGCTGGTGGCGGCAGTGGGCGCCGGCCGACGAGGTCGCGGTCCGCGAGGCGATGGCACTCGCCGACATCGAGGAGCTGGCCGAACGGCCCGTCGACACCCTCTCCGGCGGGCAGCGGCAGCGGGTCTGGATCGCCATGACGCTGGCCCAGGACACCGAGGCGCTGCTGCTCGACGAGCCGACCACCTTCCTCGACCTCGCCCACCAGGTGGAGGTGCTGGACCTGCTGCACCGGTTGCGTACCGAGCGGGGCCGCACCGTCGTCGCCGTACTGCACGACCTCAACCAGGCCGCCCGGTACGCCGACCACCTCGTCGCGATGCGCGACGGCGCGGTCGTCGCCGCCGGGCCGCCCCGGCAGATCCTCACCGCGGACCTGGTCCGCGACGTTTTCGGGCTCGACTGTGTCGTCGTGCCCTGCCCGGTGACCGGGGCGCCACTTGTCGTCCCGGCGCTCGGCACGCTCTCGCTGAAGAAAGGTTCGTCATGCGCCGCAGACTCACCACCCTCCTCGCCGTCGCCGCACTCGGCGCCGGCCTGACCGGATGCACCAGCAGCGATCCGGTGGTCGGGGAGGGGGCCACCGGGTCGGAGACCCGGACCATCGCCCACGCCATGGGCAGCACCGAGGTGCCGGCCCAGCCGAAGCGGGTGGTGGTGCTCGACACCGACAAGATCGACACCGCGCTCTCGCTCGGCGTCGTGCCGGTCGGTGCCGCGCAGACCGGTGAGGTCGCCGGCTGGCCGTCGTACTTCGGCGCCGACCAGGTCGCCGGGATCACGCGGGTCGGCCTCCTCACCGAGCCCGACCTGGAGGCGATCACCGCGCTGCGGCCGGACCTGATCCTCGGCAGCAGGTTCCGCCAGGAGAAGTTCTACGACGAGCTCTCCGCGATCGCCCCCACCGTCTTCACCGAGCGGGTCGGCATCACCTGGAAGGAGAACTTCCTCCTCGACGGTACGGCGCTCGGCAGGGAACAGGAGGCGAAGGATCTGCTGGCCGCGTACGAGAAGCGGGCCCGGGACCTGGGCAGCACGCTCGGTGACGCCGCCGCGCGGAAGATCTCCATCGTCCGGTTCCGACCCACCGAGATCCGGGTGTACGGTCCGGACTCCTTCTCCGGGCTCGTCCTCGGTGACGTCGGGCTCGGCCGGCCGGAGCGGCAGCTGCTGGCGGACAAGGAGGACAAGCGGTTCGACAAGGTGAGTCCGGAGCGGATCGCCGAGGTCGACGGCGACGTCATCTTCGTCACGGCGTTCGGCGAGAAGGCCGCCGCCGAGCAGGCCAGGGTGACCGGCGGCAGCCTTTGGAAGAACCTCTCGGCGGTCCGGGCCGGCCGGGCGTACGTGGTTGCCGACGAGACCTGGATGACCGGTATCGGTGTCACCGCGGCCGGCAAGATCCTCGACGATCTCGAGAGGTACGTGCCGGCCGCCTGATTTCCTGTCACGCGGGCATTTCCTGTCACGCCAGCATTTCCTGTCATGCGCGCAGTTCCTGTCAGTCCGCCTCCGGCACGTTCGAGTGCTGCCAGCGACAGCAGTCGTCCCTGGGTTCCCGCCGGTCCGACCTCGGCCGGTGACGATGCACCGCGCCCAACTGGCCGGCTACGCCTGGCCGGCCATGGCAGACGCCGACCGGTCCGGTGCCACTGCGGAGATCTCCGCCACGAGGTCGACACCGTCGGAGCCGACGACGGTCGCCGCGCATCGATCCCCGGGGCGGAGGGTGTTCGACGGCAGCCGGACCAGGCCGTCGATCTCCGGTGCCTGGTGTCCGGCCCAGCCCTCGTGCTCGGCCGAGACGATCACGTCGACGGTGGAGCCGACGCGCTCCGCGGCGCGGCTGGCCATCGTGGTGCGGGCCAGCGCGGTCAGCTGCGCGACCCGTTCGCCGATGACGGCCGGGTCGGTCTTGTCGGTGAAGCCGCTGGCCTCGGTGCCGTCCTCGTCCGAGTAACCGAAGACGCCGACGGCATCGAGGCGGGCCTGTTCGACGAAGCGCATCACCTCGTCGAAGTCGGCGTCGGACTCGCCCGGAAAGCCGACGATGAAGTTGGACCGCAGGCCGGCTGCGGGGACGGCGTCGCGGATCTGCCCGACGAGGTCGAGGAAGCGTTGCCGATCGCCGAACCGGCGCATGCGGCGAAGTATCGGCCCGCTGGCATGCTGGAACGACAGATCGAAGTACGGTGCGACGCCCGGCGTCGAGGCGATCGCGGCGATGAGCGACGGTCGCAGCTCGGCGGGCTGGAGATAGTGCAGCCGGATCCGGTCGACAGCGCCGGCGAGCCGGGGGAGGAGCTTCTCCAGCGCGGCCAGGTCGCCAAAATCCTTTCCGTAGGAGGTGGTGTTCTCGCTGACCAGGACGAGTTCCCGCACGCCCTCGCCGGCCAACCACTCCGCCTCGGCGACCAGCTCGTCCGGATGGCGGGATACGAATGCGCCGCGAAACGACGGGATGGCGCAGAAGCTGCAGCGACGGTCGCAGCCGGAGGCCAGCTTGAGTGGCGCCGCTGCGGCACCGGCGAGGCGCTTGCGCAGCGGCTGCGGACCCCGACCGGGGCCGGGGCCGGGCCGGTGCCCGTGACCCGGCACGTGCGCGTCCTGGCTGTGCGGACGGGCCGCCGGGGTGAGCGGCAGCAGCCGGCGGCGGTCCCGCGGCTGGTGTGCTTCGATCTCGCGCCCGCCGAGCACGTCGTCGAGACGGTCGGCGATCGCCGGGTAGTCGTCGAACGACAGCACCGCCGACGCTTCGGGTAGGGCCGCCGCCAGTTCTTTCCCGTAGCGCTCGGCCATGCAGCCGGCAGCGACGATCTTTGCGCCGGACTGGGCGGCCTTCAGCACGGTCGTCACGGACTCCTGCTTGGCGGCCTCGATGAATCCGCAGGTGTTGACGACGACGACGGCACTGCCGGACGCGTCCGAACCGCCGTCGGAGACCTGCCAACCCGCGGCCTCCAGCCGGGCGGCGAGTTCCTCGGAGTCGGTCTCGTTGCGTGCGCAGCCGAGCGTGACGAGTGAGACGGAACGCTGTTGCGACATCGGAACCCCCGTGCTCATAGGTGTGTGCGCCGAACGCGGACGGTGCGCTTTCGTCGTGCCTACGATGTCCGACCCCTCCGAGGGATGTCCGACCCCTCGGAGGAACAGGTCCGGGTGCGGGCGACGCTCGCCGGCCGCACCCGGACGGCGGTCAGCAGGCGGGGCGCCGGACCGTGGGCGCGTCCTTGACCCGCCCCCGCACCGTCGGCGCGTCCTTGACCCCCGGCGCGTCCTTCACACCGGTCTGGGGCAGGTCGCGGCTGGCGGACAGGTCTTCGCGGGCTTGCCGGACGAGGTTGTCGATGCCACTCATCGCTTCTCCATTCGACTCGACTGACCTGGCGCTGCTCTGGGGCCAGACGGCAGCTCGGCGCTGGCAGTCATCGATGATGGCGACAGTCCATCGGCTCCCGCAGGGGGCGGGGGGCGAGTGATGTCCCCGATCATCACTGGCTCCGGACCGGTGGGTCACGCGCCCACCGGTTGCTCAAGTATGTTGGAGCGCGCTCCCGAAGGTCAAGACGGTGATCGATGCGCCGCGAGCGGGACCGGCTCGGGTAGCGCTCTGGTGAGTGCCGTGACCGTCGGCGCCACCAGTGTGGCCACCACGACGAACACCACCGAGAGTGCCAGCCACCCCACGCCGTCGCCGGACAGCACCGTCGGCGCCAGCAGAGCCGGACCGAGGATGCTCTGGGCGGTCGTGCCAAGGTTGAACACGGCGAGGTGTGTGGAGAGGGTCTCCTGGTCGGCGAACGCGTAGGAGAGCTCCCAGCCGCCGGCCGACTGCCACAGCTCCCCGAAGGTCAGCAGCAGGACACCCACGGCCAGCACGCAGACGCTGAGCCAGACGTTGGTCCGGCCGGTGACCGCGATCAGCAGGCAGGCGCCGGCCATGGCGACGCCGGACCAGCGCAGTGCCCGTGCGCCGCCGGAAACCCCTCGGGCGGCCTGGGAGAAGCGGACCTGGAGTACGACGGCGAGCACCGTGTTGACCACGACGGCGAACGGCACGACGGCCGCCGGAGCTGCCGTCGACTCGATCGTCCAGAGCGGGATCAGCACCGCCAGCACGGTCATGTGCAGGCAGAGCACGCCGTTGAGGCCCGCGAGCGCGAGGTAGCGGTGGTCCCGCACGCTCGCCAGCGCGCGCAGCGGCGACTGCCGGGGCCGGCCGTCCGGTCTCGGGCGGCTGGTACGCACCCGGGAGAGCAGCACGGCGGCGACCACGAACGAGAGTGCGTCGCCGAGCATCACCGAGCGGTATGTCCACTCGGTGCCGGCCGCGAGCAGTGGGGCGGTGGCCAGCGCGCCGACGCCGAACCCGACGTTGCGCAACGCCCGCATCGCCGCCATCGTCGGCACCCGCCGCTGCGGCCCCACGGCGTCGGAGACGACGCTCTGGGTCAGGCCGGAGGCGGCGCCGTCGGCCACGGCCAGGCACGACGCCAGTACGGTGAACGCGAGCGGTCCGGCCGCGAAGGCGAGCCCGACCTGCGACGCCGCCCGCCAGAGTTGGACGGCGACGAGCACCTGGCGGGAGCCGAGCCGGTCGGCGAGCGCCCCGATCGGCACCGCCGAGACGAAGCCGACCGCACCGGCGACGGCGAGGCCGAGGCCGACCTGTGCCGGGGTCAGGCCGACGGAGCGGACGAAGAAGATCGTCGACCCGGCGAGGAACATGCCGGTGCCGATCGAGTCGACCAGCGCGACGACGACGAAGACCCGGGGAATCTCGCCGTCCCCGCCGAGCATCGCGCGCAGCCATCTCATGCCTGATCGCTCGTCGTCACGTCGACGAGGCGGACGGCGTGCTCGGCGCGGGCCACGGCCTCGGCGGCGTCGCGGCCGACCGCGAGGACGTACCCGGCGCGCTGCCACGAGGTGGTGAGCGCCTCGACGACGTCGCCGGGCCGAGCGGTCACGGACACCTCCCGGACCCCGTCGGCCCGCTCGGCATACGCCGTGCCGGTCACCCCGGTCACCACGCCCGGACCCGCGTGCAGGAAGCGGATCGCCGCTGCCCGCGGCGCGATGTCGGCGCGTGGTGGACGCCGTCCTTCCAGGACCGCCACATGGTCGCCGATGAGGCTGCCGCCGTAAGCGAGATCGATCAGTTGGTCGATCCGGTCACCCGGTGCCCGTGCGGCGCACTCCACCAGGTGCGGCTGGTCGCCACCGACCAGGATCCACTCCGAGTGCAGCAGTCCGGAGCCGAAGCCGGTCGCCTCGACGAGTCCGGCCACGAGTTCCGTGATCGTCCTCGTCAACGCTCCGTCGAGCGCCGCGGGCGCCACGTGCCCGATCTCCACCGGAAACCGTCCGGGCAGCACGGACTTGCCGGTGACGTTGCTGAAGAGCAGCTCACCGTCGGCCACCAGGGTCTCCACACTGATCTCGGGCCCGGTGAGTCGCTCCTCGACGAGGTAGCGCGGGGGCAGCGGCCGTCGCGCCCGCAGCTTCACGTCGTCGGCCCCGGTCGTGTGCCGCCAGGCCGGGCCGACCGGGTCGTCCGGACCCAGGACCTGCACGCCGATGCTGGCCTGCAGGTTCGCGGGCTTGAGGACGCACCAGCCGTCGTGCTGCGCGCGGAAGGCGGTGACCTGGTCGGGAGAGGTGACCGGTTGCCATCGCGGCTGGGGCAGGCCGGCGGCGTCGGCGGTGCGGCGGAGCAGGGACTTGTCGCGGAAGGCCCGCGCCGCGGCCAGCCCGGCACCCGGTAGCCGCCACGCCTCGGCCAGGGCGGCCGCGGCTACCACGCTGTATTCCACGGTCGGCAGGACGGCCCGCACCGACGGTGGCCGGTCGACGGCGGCGACCAGGGCGCCGGCATCGCCCTCGAGTTGGGTCGGCGCGGCCACCAGGCTCGCGACGCACCGATGGTGTGCCACGGCGGTTCGCACCGAGCGGGACTCGATGACCTCCGGTTCCTCCAGCACGGTGACGGTGGCCGGCGGTAGTAGACCGTCGAGATCGGTCAGTGTTCCACGCGAGTAGCCGACCGCGACGTAGCCGGCGTCCGTGGTCATTCGGCCCCCTCCCCACCGGGCGTTCCGTCCTCGCCGGGCGTTCCGTCCCCGTCGCGCGGCCCGTCCCCGACCGGGATCGACGCGTCGGCGAAGAGCCGCGCCGCCACCCGCCGGTGCGCCGCGTCGGCGGCCGAGGCCGCCTGCTCCGGGGTCGCGGCGACCGTGACCACGTAGCCGAGGCGGTCGTCCGACGACCTGGGCGGCCGGACAATGGCGCCGGGGCCGGGCGTGGTCAGGCGCTCGCGGACGACTCCGCCGACGCCCCGCGCGGCGCCGACCGGCAGTGGGTCGGCGAGCCGCGCCGGCCGGGCAGCGGTGAGGAAGCGGATGGCGGCGCCGCGACTCCGCACCGGTGCCGGCGGCGTCCGGGCCGTCCCGACCAGATCCAGCAGGGACTCCCGCATGAGGTTGCGACCGGTGGCGAGCATGAGCAGCTCCCAGATGCGGTCGCCGCCGATCCTGCGGTTGATCTCGACGATCGCGGGACCCGAGGATGTCACGATCAGCTCGACGTGCGACGGCCCGAGCCGGTGCCCGATCGCGGAGAGTCCGCGTACCGCCTCGTCGGCAAGGGCCGCCGCTGTCCGGCGGCCGACCCTTGCCGGCATGACATGGCCGGTCTCCACCCGGTGCGGGTCACCGGTGGTGAGCTTCTCGGTGATCGCCACCACCTCGTGCCACCCGTCGACGGTCCGCGTCTCCACGCTGTACTCCGGACCGTCCAGGAACTGCTCCGCGAGTATCCGGGCGCCGCCGTCGACGGCGGCGGCGTGCGCCCAGGCTGCCTCCGCCGCCCCCGGAGACCCGACGGCGTGGACGCCCTCGCTGGCCGATCCGGCCACGGGCTTCACGATCACCGGGAACCCGACCTGTTCGGCGAGGTCGACGATGTCGGCCGGGCCGTCGCACAACCGGTGGGCCACGGTCCGGCAGCCGCCGTGGTGGAGCTGCTTGCGTACCACCGCCTTGTCCTGGCCGAGGGTGTGTGCCGGACCGGGCAGACAGGGCAGCCCGAGCCCGCCGGCGATGGTGGCGACGGCCGCGAGCGCGAACTCCCGGAACCCGGCCACCGCGTCGAACGGGTCGGCGGCGTGCAGCAGGCTCGCGGCGGCCAGCGCGGCGCCGGGGTCGCGGTAGTCGACCTGCTGGTACCGGTACACCCAGTCGGCCTCGCGGTCGTTCGCCAGCTCCGGCAGCTGGAACAGCGACATCCTGGCGGGCAGGCCGACGAGCTGGCTCGCCAGCTCCGGCCAGGCGCCGACGACGAGTACGTGCATCTGGACGCCCTACCCGACCTCGACCTCGATCGTCGCGGCGAGCTTGCCGCAGGCGTCGTCGAGCCGCTGCCGGGACTCCGCCGTGAAGATGACGTGCCCGTTCGACTGGGCGACATGGGGTGGCACGTCGACCCGGTCGCCGACCCGGCGGTAGAGGACCACCTCGTGCACGGACGGGTCGGCGGTGGCCGCGTCGACGCCCCGGAACGCGACGACCCGGCCGGGCCGTTTCGCGTAGAGGTCGAAGATGCCGATCGGCACCGGGTCGGGCCGCGGCGCCAGGTGGACCTCCCGGCCGAGAGCGAGGTCGATGGCCGCCTCCACGAGGTCGACCGAGCGGCTGAGCAGCACCGATCGGTAGATCGGTCCGCCGCCGATCCGGGCGGCCGTCTCCAGGATCGACGGACTGCCGTCCGGGCGGACCCGGAACTCGGTGTGCGTGACGGCGCTGTCGATGCCGAGCGCCCGGTGGGCCGCCGCCGTCAACCGTCGCACACTGGTCTGGACCTCGGTGGAGAGCACGGTCGGTGTCGCGGTGTAGACCTCCTCGAAGGAGGGCCCGACCATGGGCAACGGCTTGTCGTGGATGGCCACCACCTCGGTGCGGCCGTCCTGCACCACCGACTCCACACTGATCTCGCCACCGGGAACGTACTGCTCCAGCAGCACCGCGCCCCGGTATTCCTCGCGCGCCGAGTCCCGCAGCGGGTCGTAGCCGAACGTGTCCCATGCCTGACCGCGAATCGCGCCGAAGTGCTCCGCCAGCGCATCGGGGCTCTCCACCCGCAGCACGTACTTGCTGCCTCCGCCGAGTATCGGCTTGAGCACCAGCGGAAACCCGAGGCGTTCGCTCTCCGCCCGAGCCTCGGCGGTGGTACGGGCCAGCGCGAAGCGTGGCTGCGGGATGCCGGCACCGGCGAAGGCGCGGCGCATCGCGTACTTGTCCCGGGCAAGCCGGGCCGTGTGCTCACTGACGAAGGGAAGACCGAGCGCGGCGGCGACCGCCGCGGCGACGGAGACGCTGTGTTCGACGAACGTGACCACCCCGCGTAGCGGCTCCGGTTCGGTGGCGGCGAGCTGCCGGGCCGCCGCCACGGTCAGCGGGATGCTGGCGGTGTCGACCGGTACGACGGCGTCGACGAACTCCCCTTCCCAGGTGGGTTGCGCCATCAGCAGGACCAGTCGCTCGCCGAGGCTGGTCGCGTGGTCGCGGGCCCGGGCGAAGTGTGGTCGCCTGCTCGGACTCGCGGTGTGCACGATCAAGATGCTCATGATGAATCCCCCGTAGTCGGCATCTGTTGCCGGAGTGTGCCGCCCGCCTCGCGCGGCGGGCGCCACGGCGCACCGACGATCGAGCCGCATCCTACCCATCGACGACCATGTCGTGGTCGCCGTACAGTGCCGGGGCGCCCGAACCCGGTCGAGGGTGGACGGGCGGTGAGGTCGTCGGCCGGGGCGGTGAGGTCGTCGGCCGGGGCGGTCAGGTCGTCAGCCGGAGCGGTCAGGTCGTCGGTCGGTAGTGGCCGGTGAGTCGGCCCAGCTTCAACGCCAGGTGCAGACAGAGCCGCTCGGTGCCGTCCTTGAGATCGGTCTCGGCGAGCTGTTCCACCCGGTGCAGCCGGTAGTAGAGCGTGGTGCGGTGCAGCCGGAGCTGCTCGGCGGTGGCGTGCGCGTTTCCGGCCAGGTCAAGATAGGCCTCCAGCGTCTCCAGCAACACCTGGTGGGAGTCGTCGCGCAGCAGCCGTTCCAGCCCCGGATGGACGCCCGCGACGTCGAGGTGCCGGCCGTCCAGCCGGGACAGCACCCGGTAGATGCCGAGGTTCGACCAGGCGACGACCGGCCCGAGCGCGGAGAGCTGCCCGCCGACCCGGGCCGACTGGCGGGCCTCGTCGTAGGCGTGCACGACGTCGGCGAGCCGGGGGCGGGGCTCGCCGGTCCCGACCACCACCCGGGCCACCGGGGGCAGGTTCCGGGTCGCCCTGTGCAGCCCTTGGCTCAGGTGACGGGCGATCGCCTCGGTGGACGGCCGGCCGCCGCCCCGGCCGCCGCAGATCAGCAGTACGCCCTGGTCGTGCCGGACCAGGTGCAGCGCCTCGCGTACCCCGATCCACCTGCGGGTGGCCACCAGCACCTGTTCCAGGGCGATCCGGGCCACCTCGTCCAGCACCTGCCCCCGGGCCGGCACGAGTTGCGCCACCACCGCGTTGGCCGGCCCGTCGGCGGCGACCACACCCTCGGCGAGCAGCGAACGGACCGCCTCGGTGCGGATCTCCGGACTGTCGACCAGCAGTGTCCGGGCCGCCTCGGCCTCACGCTGCGACGCCAGTTCGCCGAGCAGGTTCTCCCGGTAGAGGGCGAGGGAGAGTTCCGACATCGCCCGGGTCACGGCCTGGATGTCGGAATCCGTCATGCCGCCGTCGGCGTCGATGAACCAGACGAAGCCGAGCAGCACGTCGTGGTGACAGATCGGCACGCAGAGCCGGGGCAGCAGGTCCAGCTCGGGGCAGGCCGGGGTGCGCAGCGGCGTACGGGCCTGCATGATGCCGACGCCCTGGAACCAGGAGATGACCTCGGGGGTGGTGTGCCGGCGCAGGATGGAGGTCCGGCGCACGTCGTCCATCACTCCGGTGTGTTCGCTGTACACCACCACCCGCTGCCGGCGGTCCTCGATCAGCGCCGGCCGGCCGACCCGGGCCGCCACCGCGTCGACGATGCGTTGCAGCTCCGCGTGCATGCCTCCCCCGGGTCCTCCGCGTGACCGGCCGGCGGCGGGACTCCGATCGCCCCGCTGTGCGGAGCCGTCGGCATCGGTGCCGCCGGTCCTTACCCTCTGACGGCGCCGGCCGGTACGCAAGAGGTCCGGCCGGTGCGGCACGAGTCCCCCGACAGAAGTCCTGATCACCACGGTGGGCTTCCTGCACTTGTCCGAAGACCCGGAAACGCCGGCCTTCGTACCGTGCTTGCGACCTGTCCCGCCAGGGCCGGCAGCGAGGGACGGAACTGGTGGGGCGGACGGGCCGGCGGAGAGGACGGCATGGCGGGCAGCTTCGACGTGGTGGTGGTCGGCGCCGGCATCGTCGGTGCGGCCTGCGCCTACGCCTGTGCGCGGCGGGGGTTGACGGTAGCCGTGCTGGAACGGGCCGGTCTGCTCGCCGGAGCCACCGGTGCCGGCGAGGGAAACCTGCTGGTCTCGGACAAGCTGCCCGGCCCGGAGCTCGACCTGGCGCTGCTGAGCAACGAACTCTGGCGGCGCTGGGCGGCCGAACTCGGCGACCGGTACGGCGACATCGAGCTGGAGGCCAAGGGCGGGCTGGTGGTCACGGGCGTCGGGCGGACCGCCGATGCCGGAGCGGCGTTGGCCGGACTCCAGGCCACCGCCGAGGCGCAGGCGGCGGCGGGCGTGCTGGTCGAGACGCTGGACCCGCTCGGGGTGTGCGACCGCGAGCCGGCGATCACCCCGGAGCTGGCCGGCGGTCTCTTCTATCCGCAGGACATGCAGCTCATGCCGGCGAAGGCCACGGTCGCGCTGCTGGCCGCCGCCCGGGAACACGGTGCCGAGGTCCGGCTGCGTACCGAGGTCACCGGCGTGCGCCGGGACGGGGCCGGCCGGGTGGTGGGGGTACGGACCGACGCCGGTCCGGTGTCCGCCGGGGGCGTGGTGAACGCGGCCGGGGCCTGGGCCGGCCGGTTCGCCGGGCTGGCCGGCACGCCGGTGCCGGTCGTGCCGCGCCGGGGTTTCGTCCTGGTCACCGAGCCGGTCGTCCCGCCGATGGTCCGGCACAAGGTCTACTCGGCGGACTACCTGGCGAACGTCGCCGGCGGGGGCGCCGGGCTGCAGACCTCGACGGTCGTCGAGGGTACCCCGGCCGGCACCATCCTGATCGGTGCCACCCGGGAACTTGTCGACTTCGACCGGCGGTACCACGCCGAGGCGGTACGCCGACTGGCGCACGGTGCCGTACGGCTCTTCCCGGCGCTGGCGGAGATCCGGGCGATGCGCGTCTACCACGGCTTCCGGCCGTTCTCCCCGGACCACCTGCCGGTGATCGGCGCCGACCCGCGTGCGCCGGGCCTGGTGCACGCGCACGGGCACGAGGGGGCCGGCATCGGCCTGGCGGCGGCCACCGGGCACCTGGTCGCCCAGGTCGTGCTGGGCGAGACGCCCGACCTGCCACTGGGTCCGTTCGACCCGGCACGGTTCCGCTCCACGATGGAGGACGACCGTGCCGTCGCCTGAGGCCGGTGCCGGGCAGGCGTCGTCTGAGGCCGGCGTCGGGCAGGCGTCGTCTGAGGCCGGCGTCGGGCACGCGTCGTCCACCTCCGGTGCCGGCCGGGAGGGCGTCACCGGACCGGCCACCTTCTCCCTGACGGTGGACGGTGAACCCGTCGCCGCGCGCGCCGGTCAGACGCTGGCGGCGGCACTGCTGGCCGGCGGTTGCCGGACGCTGCGGCGGACCAGGTTCGCCGGTCGGCCGCGCGGCGTCTTCTGCGGCATCGGCATCTGCTTCGACTGCGTCGTCGTGTGCAACGGCGTACCGGGTGTGCGGGCCTGCCTGCGCCCGGCCGAGCCCGGTGACGTCGTCTACACCGGCCGGCACCCGGCAACGGTGGCGGGGGCCGGCCGGCGCCCCGCAGGTGTGACCGGGACCGACGAGGGGTCCGCGGTCCGAGAGGAGGGCTCGGCCGGGCGGCCAGCCCGGGAGCGCGGCGCCGCCGTTGCCGGGAGCCGGGCCGTTGCCGGGAGCCGCGCCGTTGTCGACAGCCGCGCCGTTGCTGACAGCCGCGCCGTTGCCGGGAGCCGCGCCGCAGCCGGCGGATGCGTGCGCCTGGCCGTCGTGGGCGCCGGTCCTGCGGGGCTCGCCGCTGCGGTCGCGGCGGCGGAGGTCGGAGCCGAGGTCGTCGTCGTCGACCTGGGCCAGCGCCCCGGCGGCCAGTATCTCCGGCAGTCCACCGTGGCCGGCGCCCGGCCGCTTCCCGATGTCGGTGGTCGCAGCGGTCACCTGCCGGACCATGGCCGGTCGGCGGCTTCCGGCGGCCCGGCCGACCTGCTGCGCCGGGCCGCCCGGAACCCCCGGATCACCATCCACCCCGGACAGCAGGTCTGGTCGGCCGGGGCCGCCGCCGCCGGCGAGGTCGTCCTGCGGCTGCTCGGCCCGGCCGGACCGACCACCCTGGCCGCGCCCGCCGTGGTGCTGGCCCCCGGCGGGTACGACCGGGTCGTGCCCTTCCCCGGCTGGGACCTGCCCGGCGTGGTCACCGCCGGGGGCGCACAGGCGCTCGCCAAGGGGCAGGGCGTGCTGGTGGGCCGGCGGGTGCTGGTGGCCGGCACCGGCCCGTTCCTGCTCGTCGTCGCGGCCGGACTGGCGGCGTCGGGTGCCCGGGTCGCCGGGATCGTCGAGGCGGCTCCGCTGCGGCGTTGGCTCCGGCATCCGGCGGCGATCGCCGGGGCGCCGGGGCGGCTCACCGAGGCCGTTCGGCTCCTCGCCGCGCTGCGCCGGCCCCGGGTGCCGCTCTGGCGCGGCCAGGCGGTCACCGAGGTACGCCAGCACGGTGCGGAACTATCCGCCATGGTGCGCCGGGTCGACGCCGGCTGGCGGGCCGGGCCGGTGACCCGCACCGTCACCGTGGACGCGGTCTGTGTCGGGCACGGCTTCACCCCGTCGGTCGAACTGGCCGTCGCGCTCGGCTGTGCCACCCGTACCGACCCGGCCGACGGGAGCCTGGTGGTCACCGTGGACGAGCTGGGCCGCAGCAGCGTACCGGGGGTGCTGGTGGCCGGCGAGGCAACCGGGGTGGGCGGTGCGGCGCTGGCCGCCGCCGAGGGGCACCTCGCCGGGCTCGCCGCCGCGCACCGGCTGGGGCTGCTCACCGACACCGAGCTGGCCCGGGCCGCCGCGCCGGTGCGGCGTCGGGCCACCCGGCAGCGCCGATTCGCCGCCGCGATGCACCGGGTGTACCGGGTGCCGGAGCGGGATCAGGAGGGCTGGCCGGAATGGCTGCGCCCGGAGACCGTGCTCTGCCGCTGCGAGGAGGTCACCGCCGGCCGGCTCCGGGCCGACGTGACCGCGTACGGCCTCGACGACATCCGGGCGTTGAAACTCGTCACCCGGGTCGGGATGGGGCTGTGCCAGGGCCGGATCTGCGGCCGGGCCGCCGCGGTGCTGCTCGGCGCCGCCTGCGGCCGGGACCAGCCGCTCGAGGACTTCGCCAAGCGCCAGATCGCGCTGCCGGTGCCGCTGGGCGCCGTCGCCGAGGAAGGACCACCACTGTGACAGCTCGCAAGCCCTGGCAGGGCGTCGTGGTCGCCATCCCCACGCCCTTCCGTGACGACCTCTCCGTCGACCTGGACCGGCTCCAGGAGCACGTCCGGTGGCTGGCCGACGAGGGCTGCCACGGGGTGACCCCATGCGGCTCGCTGGGGGAGTACCAGACCCTCTCCGACACCGAGCGGGTCGACGTGGTGCGGGCCACCGTGCAGGCGGCCCCGCCCGGCTTCTCGGTCGTGCCGGGGGTCGGCGGGTACGGCAGCCGGCAGTCCCGGCACTGGGCCGAGCAGGCGCGGGCCGCCGGTGCGGACGCCGTACTCGCCCTGCCGCCGAACGCCTACCGGGCCCGGGACGTCGACGTGCTGGCGCACTACCGGGAGGTGGCCTCGGTCGGGCTGCCGGTGGTGGCGTACAACAATCCCTTCGACACCCGGGTGGACCTCACCCCGGAGCTGCTGGCGGCGGTGGCCGAGACCGACGGCGTGGTGGCGGTGAAGGAGTTCAGCGGGGACGTCCGCCGGCTGCACCGGATCCGCGACCTCGTGCCGCACCTCGACGTCCTGGCCGGGGCCGACGACGTACTCCTGGAGTTGGTGGTCTGCGGGGCCACCGGCTGGATCGCCGGCTTCCCGAACGCGCTGCCCCGGCTCTCCGTACGCCTCTACGAGCTCTGCCGGGCCGGCGACCTGGCGGCGGCGTTGCCGCTCTACACAGAGCTACACCCGATCTTCGGCTGGGACTCCGGGCCGGAGTTCGTCCAGGCCATCAAGCTCGCCATGGAGCTGGCCGGCCGGTACGGCGGCCCGTGCCGTCCGCCGCGCGGCGCGCTGGCCGAGCCGGCCCGGATGCGGGTGACCCGGGAGATGGAGCGGGCGCTGAAGGCCGACGTCGATGCGTAGCCGGCTGGTCCTGCACGCCGTCGACTCGCACACCGAGGGGATGCCGACCCGGGTGGTCACCGGCGGCGTCGGGGTGCTGCCCGGCGAGACGATGCTGGAGCGCCGGCGGCTCTTCGCACGGGACCGCGACGGCCTGCGCCGGCTGCTGATGTGCGAGCCGCGCGGGCACGGGGCGATGTCGGGGGCGATCCTCCAGCCGCCGACCCGGCCGGACGCCGACGTCGGGGTGCTCTTCATCGAGGTCTCCGGCTGCCTGCCGATGTGCGGCCACGGCACCATCGGGGTGGCCACGGTGCTGGTCGAGACCGGGATGGTGCCGGTCGTCGAGCCGGTCACCACCGTCCGGCTGGACACCCCGGCCGGGCTGGTGCGTGTGGAGGTGGCGGTCCGGGACGGCCGGGCGGCCGGGGTGACGCTGCGGAACGTGCCGTCGTTCCTGCTCGCCGCCGACCGCAAGCTGGAGGTGGGCGGGGAGGTCGGCACCATCCGCTACGACATGGCGTTCGGCGGCAACTTCTACGCCATCGTGGACGCCGCCGAGCTGGGGCTGCCGGTCGAGCCGGCGGCGGTGCCCGAGCTGATCCGGCGCGGGTTGCGGATCATGGACGCGGTCAACGCGCAGGCCCCGCCCCGGCATCCGACGATTCCCGGCATCGACGACTGCCGGCACGTGCAGGTGGTGCAGGCCGGTGCCGGCGGGGCCGACGCGCGCAACGCGGTGGTGATCCATCCCGGCTGGGTGGACCGGTCGCCCTGCGGCACCGGCACGTCGGCCCGGATGGCGCAGCGGCACGCGCGTGGCCTGCTCGGGCTCGACACGCCGTTCGTCAACGAGTCGTTGATCGGGACCAGGTTCACCGGCCGGCTGGTCGGCACCACTCTGGTCGGTGACCTGCCGGCGGTGCTGCCGACGGTGACCGGCCGGGCCTGGATCACCGGCACCGCGCAGTACCTGCTCGACCCGGACGACCCGTTTCCCGAGGGCTTCCACATCTGACCCTCCGGCATGATCATGGATGCTCACGCCGGAGGTGTTAGGAAGGGCCCCCGCATCTACAAAAAGCGATAAGAAGGGGCCCTTCCTTACGCTCCGATCGGAACGAGAGGTGACTGGATGCAGCTACTCCCCACCAGGCGCGTGGCGTGGCGGTCGGCGTTGGCCGCCGGCCTCGTGGCCACGCTGGTCGCCGGCGCTGCCGGCGGGACGACGCCGGCCGCCGCGGCGCCCGGGAACGCGGCCGGTGGCACCGGCCCGTTCGACGTGCTCGACCCGCAGGCCTGGGAGAACCCGGACGGGATGACCTGGGACGACTACGTCACTCCGCCGAACACCAACTGGGCCGACCCGGCGGTCGCCGGATCGGTCCGCAACTTCGACATCGCCCTGGTCACCCTCGACTATCCGGACCAGCCGTTCGTGGTCACCCAGCGGCCCCGCTCGACGGTCTTCGGCAACCCCCAGTCGACGGCCGCGAACATCCCCCGGGACCAGGTCGCCGGCTTCTACACCGACTTTCTCAACACCCCCAACGAGCTGAACCGGGGGCACACCCTGCACGAGTACTGGATGCAGGATTCGGGCGGGCGGTACGGGGTGGACCTGACCGGCTTCGGCCCGTACGAGATGCCGGCCAAGTCCTATCAGTACGGCATCGACAACGGCTTCAACCCGGGCGCCTGCCCCAGCGGCGAGCAGTGTGCCCGCAACATCCGCACCGACGGGCTGGGTGCCTGGCGGGCGGCGGTCGGCGACGAGGTGGCCGACTCGTACGAGCTGGTCTTCATCCTCTCCGCCGGCCAGGACGAGTCCTCCACCTGGCAGGAGTTCGGCCAGATGATGTTCCAGACCAAGGAGGACGTGCCGGACGCCTGGGGCCCGCCGGACCCGAACCTGCCGAACCACGCCCGTACCCGGTATGTCGAGTGGACCTCCTGGAAGGCGGCGTCGACGATCTGGCCGAACGCCGGTGGCGGCTCGTCGACCCAGGCGGAGAGTTCCGGGATGGGTGTGTACGCGCACGAGCTGAGCCACCTGCTCAGCATCGGCGACAACTACAACAACCCGTACGGCGTGCCGCTGCGGCGGTCGTACACCGGCATCTGGGGCATGATGTCCCGCGGCTCGTTCAACGGGCCGGGCGGGCCGCACACCCGCTGGCAGATCCCGCCGGTCAACGGCGGCTCGATGGGCTCGCTGCACAGCGTGCGTGACAAAATCAAGATCGGTCTGCTCGGTGAGGAGCACCTGCTGCGGCTGAACCGGGAGGCGCTGGCCACCTCCGGCATGGTGGTCGCGACGGTGACCGCCCGGGCGGTGGACGCCGGTCCGAAGGGCCTCACCGGGATCAACATCGCGATGAACCGGGACCGCTCGCCGGCCTGTAACACCAGCACCGAGCCGCTCTGCGACGGCGGCAACTTCAACAACTACACGGTCGAGGTCGTGGACCGGATGGGTGCGGACTCGTTCACCCCGGACAGCGGCGTGCTGCTGTCGAAGACGAAGAACGCCGACAGCGCGCCCTTCGTCTGGGTGATCGACGCCAACCCGCAGGACATCGACATGGTCGACTTCTACCAGCCGAACGGGACCCCGCAGAAGATCACCATGGGCGACTACCGGCAGCTCTCCGACGCGCTCTTCCACGCCGGCACCCGGTCGGGCAGCGAGTACGAGTACGTCGACGAGGCCAACCGGCTGCACTTCTACGTCCTCGACCTGAAGCGGAACGGTGACGGGGTGCTGTCGTACACGGTGGCGGTGCGGTCCCTGGACGGGGCCGGGCCGAGCAGCCACGGCGTGGCGATGTCCAAGGGCGAGGTGACCACCGCGGGCCGGTCGACCAAGCGGGGCGTGACCTGCTCGTTCACCCTGACCAACACCGGCGCGTATTCGGCCGGCGGTCAGGCGCACCCGGAGGACGTGACGCGCTATCTCACGTCCGACGTGTACCGGCTCTCCGCCTCGGTCGGCGGCAAGGGCTGGCGGGTGGAACTGCCGAACGCGCTGGCCACGGCCGGCTTCGGCAGGTCCGGCACGGTCCGGGTCTCGGTCGGGGCGACCCCGTCGGCGACCCAGACCGGCATCGTCAAGCTCACCGCGACGTCGGAGAGCGACCCCACGAAGACCGTGACCAAGCAGTGCCGCGTCGAGAAGTCCTGACGCGGCCGGTGGCGAACCCGGGGCACGGCGTGCCGCACGCCGTGCCCCGGGCGCTGCCCCTGGCGCTGTCGCTGCTGCTGCTCGGCCCGCTCGCCGGGTGTGGCGGTGACGAGGAGCCGCGCTCCGCGATGACCGTGCGGGTGCTGGTGCGGGACATCAACATCCGGTCCGAGGGCGTCGAGTGCGCCGGCACCGGGCCCTACACCTACTTCCACAACCGGGCGGCCTACCGCGTGGTCGACGGCGACGGCGAGGTCCTGGCCGAGGGTGCCCTGCCGCCCGGCAGGTCGGTCCGCGCCTTCGAGGAGGACCTGGAAGTGCCGCGCATCCCGACGTACTGCGAGTTCACCGTCCCGGTCACCGTGGCCGAGCGGGACGCGTACCGGCTGATCGTGGACGACCACCGGCCGATCGCGTTGACCCGCAACGACGCCGAGGGACCGGCGCTGGTCGCGGTGGTGCCGTCGTGACCGGCCCGACCGCCCACGCCGGGCGTCTCCGGATCGTCGGGCTCGCGGTCGCGGTCGCCGTCGCCGTCGGGCTGGTCGGGTTGGGCACCGGCGCCTGCACCGGAGACGACGGCGGCGGGGAGGGCGGGCCGACCCCGGCGCCGGCCGGTGGCGCGGCCGTCCTGCCGGGTCCGGTGCCGGACGACCTCGCGCTCCGGCCCGCGCCGACCGACTCCCCGGTCGCGCCGAAGGTCACCGGCACGCTCACCGACGGCAGCCCGCTCGCCCTGGCCGACCTCTGGGCCGACCGGCCGGTGGTGCTGACCTTCTTCAGCTCCTGGTGCAACCTCTGCGGCGATCGGCAGGGCGGCTTCAGTGAGCTGGCCGCGCGCTACCGCGACCGGGTGGTCTTCGTCGGGGTGGCCGGCGAGGACGACGAGGAGAGCGTCCAGGCGTTCCTGCGGCAGCACCGGGTGGAGTATCCGGTGCTGGTGGACACCGACGGCAGCATCGCCCGGTCGTACGCGGTCCGGGAGCCGCCGGCCGTGATCCTGGTCGCCAGGGGTGGCGCGCTGCTGCGGGGCTGGCCCGGCGGGCTCGACAGCAACGCCGTCGACGACGAGCTGCGCACCCTCGTGCTCGCCCCGTGACCCCGTCCGCGCCAGCCCGGCAACTCCCGTGGCGGGTCCTCAGTCGGATCTCGTAGCGGGGGTCCTCAGTCGGACGAGGGCGGGCCGAGCAGCCGGATCTCCTCGATGTCCATCGCGGCCTGGAGTTCCTGCAGGACGATGTCGTCGATCTCGTTGGTGTTGCGCAGCCTGATGATCTCCCGGCGCTTGTGTTCGAGCATCCGCAACCGCAGCCGGCGCTCGGCCTCCCGGTCCTGCTGGGCGGCACGGTCGTCGTCCTCGGCCCGGATCGCGTCGAGGTGGTCCTGGTAGTCGGCGCGGACCCGTTCGGCGATCTCGTCCGGGGCGCCCAGCTCCCGGGCCGACGCCGGCAGCCTCGCCAGCCCGACCTCGGTCGCGCGCAGCCGCGCCGTCCGTACCTCGTCGAGGCGCTGCTCGTCGCCGACCAGCCCGGCCCAGCGGACCACCAACGGCAGGGTGGTGCCCTGGATCAACATGATCAGCAGGATCACCGTCGCGGTGCAGAAGATGATCAGGTCGCGTTCGTGCACCGGCTGGCCGGCGGAGGTGGTCAGCGGGACCGCCAGCGCCGCCGCCAGCGACACCGCGCCCCGGAAACCGGCCCAGCCGGCGGCCGTACGGATTCGCCACCCCACCCGCAGCTCCCGTTGCGACCTCCGGCGGTCCACCACTCTCAGGAAGCCCGTCGAGACGTGCAGCCAGGCTATCCGGGTCACCACCACCACGACGGTCACCAACACCGCGACGGTCACCGCGCGCCCCAGCGAAATGCTTGTCACGCCGCGCACCGCGCGCGGGATCTGCATGCCGAGCAGCACGAAGAGCGCGCCGTTGACCAGGAAGGTGGTCAGGTCCCAGAAGGAGAGCGCCAGCACCCGCGCGCGGGCGCCGATCACCTTGGGGCTGGCGTACGCGATCATCAGCCCGGCCACCACCACGGCCAGTACGCCGCTGGCGCCGATCTCGTCGGCGAGCAGGAACGCGCTGAACGGGGTGAGGACGCTGAGCGCACCCTCCCGGAGCGGGTCGTCGAGGCGACGGCGGATCAGGATCACCGCGCCGCCGACGACCAGGCCGGCGGCGACGCCGCCGACGAGCGAGATGGCGAATCGCTCGGCGAGCTGCGCCGGTCCGGGCACGGTGTGCCGGACGATCAGGTCCAGCGCGACGGCGAAGAGGACCAGCGCCGTACCGTCGTTGATCAGGCTCTCCGCCCGGATGACGGTGAGGAACCGCCGGGGCGCCCGCTTGGCCAGCCCGGCGACGGCCGCCGCGTCGGTCGGGGCGAGGACCGCTCCGAGCACCCAGGCCACGGCCGGGTCTAGCCCGAGCGCCTGCGCGGTCAGCGACACCGTGGCCATGGTCGCCGCCACCAGCACCACGGCGAGCAGCGAGATGGCCAGAAGGTTGCTGCGGATCTCCCGCAGGCTGATGGTGAGGCTCTCCCGGTAGAGGATCGCGGGCAGGAAGAGCAGCAGCACCACGTCCGGTTTGAGCACGACGTGCGAGAGCGGCGGCGCGAGCGCCAGCAGCGCGCCCGCGCCGATCAGCAGGACGGGTGGTGCCACCCGGTACCGCCCGCCGAGCGTGGTGCCGACCAGCACGGTGGCGCCGAGCACCACCATCAGCACCAGCGCTTCCACGACACCCCCTGAAGGAAGGGCCCCTCCTTATCGCTTTCCGTTGTAGCGGGGGCCCTTCCTAACACCTATCGTGCTGGCCAGCGGCGACGGCGGGTGGCGGAACGGATCTATTGGGTGCGGATCGGTCGGGTGTGGGTCCGGGGGTGCGGCGGAGTCACCGCTTCCACTGGGCCGAGCCGGCGTCCCACTCCGTGTAGGTGTAGGGGTTGTCCAGCACCTTCGTCTCTGGGATGTCCGGGTTCATGCCCTTGTCGAAGGCCTCCCGGCCCATCGAGTCGAGCAGGTGTTCGACGGTCCGCTCCACCTCGCGCCGGGCCCGGTCCAGGTCGATCCCGACCAGCCTGTGCTCGTGCTTGACCAGCCTGCCGTTGACCAGGACGCTGTGCACGTCGCCGCGCTGCGCCTGGAACGCCACGTGCCCGTACGGGTGCAGGATCGGGAACATCACCGGCGAGGCGTCGTTCTTGATCAGGACGATGTCCGCCTTCCTGCCCGGGGTCAGGCTCCCCACCACGTCGTCCAGCCCGAGCGCGCGGCTGCCGCCCCGGGTGGCCCACTCGACCACCTGCTCGGCCCGCAGGTGGCAGTGCGTGATGGTCTCCTGCCGGCCGTGCGCCTCCAGGTGTTCCCGGGAGCGGTCCGCGCCGAGCGTGCTGCGCATCGCGCTGAACAGGTCACCGCTCCACCAGACGCTGGTGTCCATGGAGAGCGAGACCGGGATGCCGTGGTGCCGGAGCTGCCAGGTGGGCGGGTAGCCCTGGCCGGCGCTCTGCTCGCTCTCCGTGGAGACCGAGACCGAGCCGCCGGTGGCGGCGATCCGGTTGTACGAGTCCCGGGTCAGCGTGGCCGCGTGCACGTAGACGTTGCCCGGGGTCATGAAGCCGTTCTCGTGCATCAGCCGGATGCCGTCGTCGTTGGTGGCGCCCCAGACCCCGGCGTGGGTGGTGACCGGCACGCCCAGCTCGCGTGCCACCTCGAAGGCCGCCCGTTCCGGGAAGGCGGGGTCGCCGGTGACGTCGAAGGCCATCTGAAAGCCGAGCATGTCACCCTTGCCGGCGAGCCGCCGCTGCACGAAGTCGTGGAAGTCGGGGCTGGTCGCCCACTCCCACGGGCCCTGCTGGAGGTTGCCGTAGGCGAGGACGAAGCGGCCGGGGACCGCCTCCAGGGCGTCGACGGCGGCGTCGGCGTGCTGCGGGGTCTGTAGGCCGTGCGACCAGTCGACGGTGGTGGTGACTCCGGCGTCGATCGCCTCGATGGCGGCGAGCAGGTTGCCGGCGTAGACGTCCTCGGGCCGGAAGAGCTTGCCGGACTCGAGGTAGTACCAGACGAAGTACTGGGTCAGGGTCCAGTCGGCGCCGTAGCCGCGCATCGCGGTCTGCCACATGTGCCGGTGGGTGTCGATCATGCCGGGCATGACGATGCCGCCACTGGCGTCGATCTCCAGGGCCCCGTCCGGGGCGGTCAGCCCGACGCCCACCTCCGCGATGCGGTCCCCGACGACGAGTACGTCGCCGCCGGTCAGCACGGTGTGCGCGTCGTCCATGGTGAGCACCAGCCCGTTGCGCAGCAGCACCGGACGGTCGGTTTCGTTCGTTGCCATCGTCAACTCCTGTCGGCGGAGTGATCTACGCGGACGATCGTCCGTATAGCGGGCGCGAATTTGTGGCGCAATTATTGTCCTGGTGTTTCGTGGCTGTCAACGACCGGCGCCTACCCGGGCTGACCGGCCGGGACCGCCGCTCCGACGTAGGGTCGGAGAGCGACGCCGTGCCGGCCCGCGCCGGGGGTCGCCGGCAGTTGACACGGTTGGCGGGCACGCACAGACTGTCGGCGACGGACAAACGTCCGCGAGACGGACGGAGGCAGGAGTATGGCGGATCAGCCGGCTACCGGCGACGCGCCGGGACCGACCGGCGCGGCTCCGGGACCGACGGGTGGCGCTCCGGGACCGACCGGCGGGACGTCGGAGCCGAGCGGTGGAGCGTCGGGACCGCTGGCCGGGCTGGTGGTGGCGGACTTCTCCCGGATCCTCGCCGGACCCTACGCCACGATGCTGCTGGCGGATCTCGGCGCCGACGTGATCAAGGTGGAGGGACCGGCCGGGGACGACACCCGGACCTGGATGCCCCCGGTCCGGGACGGGGTGGCCACCTACTATCTCGGGATCAACCGCAACAAGCGCTCGATCGCGCTCGACCTGCGGTCACCCGAGGACCTGGCCGTGGCCCGCGCCCTCGCGGCCCGCGCCGACGTGATGATCGAGAACTTCAAGCCCGGCGGGATGCGCCGCTTCGGCCTCGACTACGCGTCGGTGTCGGCGGAGAACCCCGGCATCGTCTACGCCTCGATCAGCGGCTTCGGCACCGGTGCCGGCGCCTCGCTGCCCGGCTACGACCTGATGGTGCAGGCGATCTCCGGGCTGATGAGCCTGACCGGCGATCCGGATGGCTCGCCCTACCGGGCCGGCATCTCGGTCTTCGACGTGATGGCCGGGATGCACGCCAACATCGGCATCCTGGCCGCGTTGCACCACCGCACGAGCAGCGGGCGAGGTCAGCACGTCGAGGTCAACCTGCTCTCCTCGGCCCTCTCCGGGCTGGTCAACCACAGCAGTGGCTACGTGGCCGGCGGGGCGGTGCCGTACCGGATGGGCAACGCGCATCCGAGCCTCTTCCCGTACGAGCCACTGCCGGTCGCCGACGGGGAGCTGATCGTCATCGCGGGCAACGACGGGCAGTTCCGCAGGCTCTGCGAGGTGCTCGGGCTGCCGGAGCTGGTCGACGACCCCCGGTTCGGGCGCAACCAGGACCGCACCGCCAACCGCGAGGAACTCCGTCCGCTGCTTGTCGAGAAGCTGCGTACCCGGACCCGGGACGAGTGGTTCGCGGACCTGATCGCCGCCGGGGTGCCGTGCGCGCCGATCAACACCATCGACCGCGGGGTGGCCTTCGCCGAACAGCTCGGCCTCGACCCGGTGGTGACGGTGGGGGAGGGCGCCTCGGCGGTGCCGATGGTCCGCAACCCGATCACCTTCTCCGGCACCCGTTCCCGGTACGACCTGCCCCCACCGGGGCTCGACGAACACGGCGAGGAGATCCGCGCGTGGCTGACCAAGAACTGAGCGACGAGAAGCGACCGGGTGACGGGAAGGGGCTCAGCTTCCCCACCTCGATCGGCACCTCCGACGCCGACAAGATCCGGCTGCTCGGCCAGGACCTGGCCGCCGACCTGATGGGCAGGGTGGGCTTCGGCGAGCTGGCCTTCTGGCTGGTCGCCGGTCACCGGCCCACCCCGGCCCAGGTGCGCGTCTTCGAGGCGGTGCTCGTCGCCCTCGCCGACCACGGCTTCACCCCGACCGCGATCGCCGCCCGGGTGACGTACCAGAGTGCGCCGGAGTCGTTGCAGGGTGCGCTCGCGGCCGGCCTGCTCGGCGGCGGCTCCCGGTTTCTCGGCGTCACCGAGGACAGCGGCCGGTTCCTCGCCGCCACCCTGGCGGAGCTGACCGACGCGCCGACCGACGACGCGGGCTGGGACGAGGTCGCGCTCGGGGCGGTGACCCGGGCCCGCGCCGAACGCCGGCTGGTGCCGGGGCTCGGGCACCCGGTGCACAAGGTGCGGGACCCGCGTACGCCGGTGCTGATCGCCCTCGCCGAACAGGAGGGACTGCGCGGCCCGCACCTGCGGCTCTTCGAGGCGATCGGCCGGGTCCATCCGCAGGTGCTCGGCCGTACGCTGCCGTTGAACGGCGCCGGAGTCTGCGGTGCCGCCCTGGCCGACCTCGGGCTCCCGCCGGAGCTGCTGCGCGGCTTCGCGCTGCTGGCCCGGGCCGCCGGGCTGCTCGGCCACCTCGCCGAGGAGCGCCGCACCGGCGTCGGCATGGAGATCTACCGCACCGTCGACCGCAACGCCCGCTACGTACCCCCCGATTCCGCCGACCCCGCCAGCCCTGCCCCCTCCTAGCCCCGACCCCTCCTAGCCCCGACCTCGCCTGAGAGAGGAGCCGCGATGGCCACCATCGCCGCGGTGATCGCCTCCACCCACCATCCGTTCTACTACCGGGCCAGCACCGCGCAGGGCGAGGACCGGCCGCCCTTCGCCGACGAGTGGGTGAGCAAGATCCTCGCCTTCCGGGAGACGCTGACCCGGGCCAACCCCGACGTGCTGGTGATGGTCGGCTCAGACCACTTCCACCAGCTCTGGCTGGACAACATGCCGCAGTTCCTGGTCGGCAAGGCGCCCTTCTACGACGCCAACTGGTACAACGAGGAGCGCGAGTTCGGCCTGCCGAAGATGCTGCTGCGCGGTCAGGAGGAGCTCTCGGCGCACCTGTTGCGGGAGGGGCTGGACGCCGGCTTCGACCTGGCGTTCAGCAACGAGTTGCGGATCGACCACAGCATCACCTGCCCGATCATCACGCTGCGGCCCGAGGCGGACCTGCCGATCGTGCCGGTCTACACCAACATCTTCGCGCCGCCGCTGCCGCAGCCGAAGCGGTTCGTGCAGCTCGGCCAGACGATCCGGGAGCTGGTCGAGTCGTGGCCGAGCCACCTGCGGGTGGCGATCATCGGCACCGGGCATCTCTCGCTGGAGCTCGGCGGCCCCCGCCAGTTCGGCCCGCACGGCCCGGACCCGGAGTTCGACCGCAGGGCGGTGGAGTGGATCGCCACCGGCGACCTGGAGCGCTGCCTCGCCGAGGTGACCCTGGAGAGCCTGCACTCGCCCGGCAACGCCACGCACGGCTTCATGGACTTCATGCTGATGATGGGGGTCGCCGGGGCGGGGGCGAAGGCGGACCACGTCGACACCCTCGACCTCTTCCACACCATGGAGGCCTACTTCACCTGGTATCCGAACGGCGTACCGGCGGGCGCGGCGGAGGTGACCTCCCGATGAGCAAGTACCTGCTGAACAAGTTCCTCTACACCGTCGACCGGGACTCCGAGCTGGTCGAGCGCTACCGCGACGACCCGCGTGGCACCGTCGAGTGGTGGGAGGCGGAGCGGGCCAACGCGGTGCTCAACTGCCACACCGGCGAGGCGAGCACCTGGCAGCGCTTCGAGGACGCCGAGCGGGAGGCGCTGGCCAGCCACGACTACGTCAGGCTCTTCGAGCTGGGCGCGCACCCGTTCCTCACCCTGACCCTGTTCATCGCGATGTTCGAACGCGACCACGACGAGCCGCTCGGCTTCCAGAAGCAGTACGCGGCCCGGCTGGCGCACTTTTCGATGCCGTACCCGGACATCGCCACCTGACGGGCGGTGCCGCGACCCGCGTTCCTGCTCAGCGCTGGGCGGCGGTGACGGCGTCCAGCGCGCCGCCGCCGCCCACCTCGACCTGCGGCCGGGACTGCCAGCGGGCCCAGTCGGCGCTGATCGCGCTGGCCGCCCGGATGAGCTGGGGAAGGTGCTGCTCGACCAGGGTCTTGACGCTGGTCTCGGCCGAGTTGACGGTGACGTTCATCGCGGCCCGCACCTCGCCCTGGCCGTCCCGGATCGGCACGGCGACCGAGCGGATGCCCGGGGCCAGCTCGTCGTCGGCGAGCGCCCAGCCCCGGGCCCGGACCTCCCGGAGCATGGCGTCCAGTGCCGGCCGGGCGTGCCGGATCCGGGGCTGCACGCCGGAGCGGCTCGGCTGGGCCAGCGTGGTGGTCAGCGCGTCCGGGTCGAGCGCGGCGAGCAGCACCTTTCCCTGCGACGTCACGGCCGCCGGGAAGCGGGTGCCGATCTGCACCCGCAGCGCGATGATCTTCGGCACCGCGACCCGGGCCATGTAGACGATGTCCGAGCCGTCGAGCTGCGCCATCGAGCTGGACTCGCCGGTGGCGGCGACCAGGTCCTGCATGTGCGGGCGGGCGATGTCCCAGAGCGAGAGCGCGCCGACGTACGCCATGCCGAGCTCCAGTACCCGGGGGGTCAGCTCGTAGCCGCCCGCGTCGGCGCGGACGTAGCCGAGTTCCTCCAGGGTGAGCAGGAAGCGCCGGGCGGTCGGCCGGGCCAGCCCGGCGGCGGCGGCGACCTCGCTGAGGCTCAGCCGGGGCTGGTCGGCGTGGAAGACGGTGATCACCTTGAGCCCTCGGGCCAGGGCCTCGATGAAGTCGGGTCCTTCGCCGCGCTGTGCCATCGTCCGCCTCGCTCCGTCGTCGCCGTTCCGGTGCCACGCCCACCTGCCGCTGCCCGCGCCCACCTGCCGCCCGGCCCCGCGCAGCGGGGCGGAGTCGGGCGTCCACAAGTTCACCACGGGCCCGTCCAGGGTGCCGGACGGCGCTCTGGACGGAGCGTCCGGGCGGCGCCGAAGCGGTGGCCGAGATCCGTGGCCCGATCCGTGGCCGGGGCGGTCGTCGGGGCGGTCGTCGGGGCGTCCGGGTGCCGGACGTGTCTCGCCCGCCCCGGACCTCTGACCGTCAAGCGAACACCAGTCCGCCTCGGGACGCAATTGTTTCCAGCATGAGTCTTGACATCTCCCTGGTGCGGGCGGAGATTGTGATGTGCGCCGCGTCCGTGTAGCGGACGTTCGTCCGCAGAAATGGTAGCGCAGGATCCAGCCCTCGGAGGTGAGTTATGGCGCCATCGACCGTGCTCCCGCATCCCGTCGCCACCCGCGGCTCCACCGCCGGCCGGACCGCCGGACCGGACCCGGCAGGTGCGGCATGAACCTCGGCCTGCTGCTGCTCCGGCTCCTCCTCGCGGCGCTGCTCTTCGGCCATGCCAGCCAGAAGCTCTTCGGCTGGTTCCGGGGCCAGGGACCCACCGGCACCGGCACCCTCTTCCACACCTGGGGCTTCCGGCCCGGCCGCCAGATGGCGGTGCTGGCCGGAGTGGCCGAACTCGTCGGCGCGGCACTGATCGCGCTCGGCCTGCTCACCCCGCTCGGCGCCACCGTCGTGCTCGGCACGATGGTGGTGGCCGCCTCCGTCAACGTCCCCCACGGGCTCTGGGCGCACCTCGGCGGCTACGAGGTCGCCTTCGTCTACGCCGCCCTCGCCGTCGTGCTCGCCTACACCGGCCCCGGCGCCTGGTCGGTCGACCACCTGATCGGGCTGGACGGGTTCGCCGGCTACGGCTGGGGGACCCTCGCCCTGGCCGTCGGGCTGCTCGGCAGCGTACCCCCGCTGCTGCGCCGCCGGCGCGCCCTCGCGGCCGGCGACTGACCCGCCGCCGTCCCGACCACCGGCCCCGCTCACCCCACCACCACCCCCGACCCCTCACCCCACCGTTACCACCGCCGTGCCGGCGGCCGGCCCCCACCGTGGGGCCGGCGCCGCATCCGAGAGGTGACCCCCGCATGAGCAACGAGGAACGCAGAGGAGTCTCCCGGCGCAGCGTGCTGCGCGGCGGTGCCGTCGCCGGCACCGCCGCCGCGGTCGGCGCCGCGACCGGTCCGGCCGGCGTCGCCGCGCACTACCGCGACGGCGCGATCCGGGCCGATCTGGTACTGCACAACGGGCGCATCCACACCATGGACCGGCGCCACCGGGTGGCCAGCGTCGTGGCGATCCGGGACGGCCGGATCGTCTACGTCGGCAACGACCGCCGGGCCGCCGCACACGGCTTCGACGGCCGGCCCCGCACCATCGACCTGCGCGGGCGCACCGCCGTCCCCGGCCTGATCGACTGCCACAACCACATCGTGCTGATGGGCAACCGGCCCGGCCACCACACTCCACTGGAGAACGCCTACTCCGTCGCCGACGTGCGGGCCGGCTACCGGGCGCGGGCCCGCCGGGTGCCGCGCGGCGAGTTCGTCACCACCATCGGCGGCTTCCACCCCAACCAATTCACCGAGGGGCGGCTGCCGACCCTCGCCGAGCTGGACGAGGCGCTGCCGCACCATCCGGCGTACCTCTCGGTCGGCTTCGCCGGGCCCTCGGTGACGAACAGTCTCGGCCGGCGCTTCTTCGAGGCGGCCGAGCTGCCGGTGGCCGTCGGCCCGGACGGGTCGATCGCCGCCGGCACCGAGACCGGCAGGGCCACCCTGGCGCTGCGCCGCACCCTCAGCGCCGAGCAGCGCGAACGCGGCGCGCTCGACGCGATGACGTACGCGGCCAGCCTCGGCGTCACCACCCACCTCGACCAGGGCGCCTTCCAGGCCACCGGCACCCCGGCCGATGGCGCGGCACACGAGGACAACCACGCGATGCACCTGCCGTTCCTCGCCGTCTACGCCCGCAACCAGGGGATCGTCCGGCTGCGCATCAACTACCTGCACCAGGACACCGACGCCGGGGTGCCGGAGCTGACGGCGCGGCTGCGGCACACGTACCCGTTCTTCGGCGACGACATGGTGCGGACCGGCGCGATCGGCGAGTTCATCGCGGCCAGCTACTCCGGTGGCCCGGTCTTCCTGGAGGCGGCCCGGCGCAGCGCACGGGCCGGCTGGCGGATCGAGGTGCACTCGCTGACCGGCACCGACTTCCAGACCCAGATCCAGGCGTTCGAGACGGTGCACGCCGAGACACCCGTCTCCGACCTGCGCTGGGTGATCGCGCACGTACCCCGGATCACCCCGGACTACCTGGCCCGGCTCCGGGCGCTCGGCGGCGGGGTCAACCTGACCGGTTGGCAGTACCTGGCCGGCCGGGGCCCGGCGGCCGGCCCGCCGTTCCGGACCATTCTCGACAGCGGCATCCCGGCCGGGATGAGCTCCGACGGCATGCAGATCGCGCCGATGAACCCGTGGATCCACGCGTACTACGCGGTGACCGGCCGGAACGCCCTGGGCGAGGTGATCAACGACGGTCAGCAGATCAGCCGGCGGGAGCTGCTCACCCTCTACACCCGGGCCAACCAGTGGTTCCTCGGCGGCCCCGACGAGAAGCTGCTCGGCTCGCTGGAGGTGGGCCGGCTCGGTGACGTGGTGGTGCTCGACGACGACTACTTCACCGTGCCGGTCGAGCGGCTGCGCCGGCTGCGCGCCGACCTCACCGTCGTCGGCGGCGCGGTCGTGCACGACGCCGACGACCGTCAGCGGTGAGTGCCGGCCGTGCCCGCCCGCCGATCCGCCTCCCCGGCGCCCCGCGACAGCGACAACGAGAGCGACAGCGACGAACCATCCCCGACAGCGACGAAAGGTATCCGACAGATGCGTAAGCGTTCCCTTGCCGCCGTCGCCACCGTGCTGGCGCTCGGCGTGGCGGCCGCCGGCTGCGGCAGCGGCTCAGGTTCCGGCTCCGGATCCGGTGACGACGACCCGATCGTGGTCGGCTCGACCCTCTCCCTGACCGGCGCGTTCGCCGCGACCGGCCAGATACACAAGCTCGCCGGTGAGGCGTACGTCGAGCGGCTCAACGCCGCCGGTGGGCTGCTCGGCCGGCAGGTGGAGTGGAAGGTGGTCGACGACCAGTCCGACCAGTCCAAGGTCAGCTCGCTCTACGAACGGCTGATCAGCCAGGACCGGGTCGACCTGATCATCGGCCCGTACGCCACCCCGAACATCCTCTCCGCGATGGCTGTCGCCCAGCGGCACGGGTACGTGATGCCGCAGCACACCGCCGTGCTCGCCCCGCAGCTGACATACGAGTGCCAGTTCCCGGCCTGGTCGATCGGCCCGACACCGAACCAGTTCATCCCGACCCAGCTCTTCGACGCGCTCGCCGCCCAGCCCGACCCGCCGAAGACGGTCGCCGTGCTGACCAGCCAGAGCGGCTCGGCCGCCTTCGTCTCCGACGGCTTCGGCGAGGACAAGACCGGCGCGCTGAGCATCGCCAGGGAGCGCGGCATCAACGTGGTGGTCGACGTGCACTACCCGCCGACCACCACCGACTGGGCGCCGATCGCCACCCAGGTCCGGGACGCCAACCCCGACCTCGTGATCAACAACGGTCTCGGGGTGGACGCGGTGAACATCCTCCAGGCGATGGCACAGCTCAACTACCACCCGAAGCGGATGTTCAGCCTCTTCCCGGCCCCCGGTCCGCTGCTCGACCTCGGCGAGGTGTCGGAGGGCGTGCTGTCGGTGTCGATGTTCGAGCCGAACAAGCCGACCCTGGACCGGCTCGGCGCGCCGGCCACCGAGATCGTCGCCGACTTCACCGCGCGGGCCGAGAAGGCCGGGCTGCCGTACACGGTCTTCGAGACCCAGGCCGCCGCCTCCTGGAACGCCTGGGAGATCCTGACCGCCGCGGTGCGGGAAAGTGGCGGGACGGACCAGGAGAAGATGTGCGACACCCTGCACGAGAAGGGTGCCGACACCACCTTCAGCGGACACCTCAGCTTCGACCCGAAGGTGCAGAACTTCTGGCCGACCACCCAGGCGATCAAGCAGATCCAGCAGGGTGACTGGGTCACCGTCTGGCCGGCCGACCGGGCCGCCGGGCAGTTGGCCCCCGCCCGCGGCTGACCCGAGCCGCCACCCTTCGAACGCGCGGCCGGGCCCGGTGCCCCCGTTCCGGGCCCGGCCGCGCCCCACCCGATGACCGTTGACCGACCAGAAGCCGAGGCGACACCCCGAATGAACGTCATCCAGGCCACGCTCAGCGGAGCGCTGATCGGTGGCCTCTACGCCCTGATGGCCACCGGCCTCTCCGTCACCTGGGGGGTGCTGCGCGTCATCAACCTGGCCCACTTCGGACTGATCCTGGTCGGCGCCTATCTCACCTTCCAGATCGCCGTCTCCTGGCGGATCGACCCGATCCTCTCCCTGGTGGTGACGGTGCCGGCGCTCTTCGTGGCCGGCGCCGCGATCCAGTGGCTCTTCGACAAGCTACGGCTGAGCGAGTTCAACTCGCTGCTGGTCAGCTTCGGACTGCTGAGCATCACGATCCAGGTGGCAAGCAACATCTGGAGCGCCGACTTCCAGCGGATGCCGGCCGAGATCAACCCGTACGCGACCGGCTCGGTCACGCTCGGCCGGCTGGTCTTCCCGGTCACCACCCTGATGGCGTTCGGCCTCGCCCTGCTGGTGGTGGTCGGGGCACACCTGGTGCTGCGGCGCACCTTCGCCGGCCGGGCGATGCGGGCGATGGCCCAGGACCGGGCGGTCGCCGGTGCCTTCGGCGTCGACCACCGGCGGCTCAGCGTGCTGCTCGGCGGGGTGGTCGGGGCGACCGCCGCACTCGCCGGGATGGTCTTCGCGCTCTCCAACGCGCTGACGCCGGAGACCGCGTACGAGTGGTTCGGCACCGTCTTCGCGGTGGTGATCCTCGGCGGGATCGGCGAGGTGGTCGGCACCTTCGCCTCCGGCATCCTGGTCGGGGTCCTCTCCGGCGTCGTCGCCGCCGTCTGGTCACCGGCGACCGCGCCGTTCGTGCTCTTCTCCGCGATCATCCTCGCCCTGTTGCTGCGCCCGCAGGGACTCTTCACGGTGGCCGGCGCCGGAGGTGTCCGGTGATGCGCCGGGGCGGGGCCGGGCTGCTTGTCGCGTTCCTGGTGCTGGCCGCGCTCGGTGCCTTCGCCGACCAGCTCGGGATAGCCTCGTTCCACCTGGTGCTGCTCGGCTCGATCTGCTTCTGGATCGCCCAGGCGACGAGCTGGAACATCCTTTCCGGCTACAGCGGCTACTTCAGCTTCGGGCAGGCCGCGTACGTCGGGGTCGGCGCCTACACCACGGCGGTGCTCGCCGGCCGGCACGACGTCGACCTCTTCCTCACCCTGCCGATCGCGGCGGTCCTCTCCGGCCTGCTCGCCCTCGGCATCGGTGCGGTCGCGTTCCGGCTCGGCTCGCTGCGCGGCGAGATCTTCGCGCTGCTGACCCTCGCCGTGCCGTTCATCCTGGCCGCCTTCGCCCGGATCAACCGGTCGATCGACGGTGGACAGGGCGCCACCGTCCCGGTCCCGGAGCTGCCGGCCGCGATCGGCTCGTTCCAGCAGTTTCAATACCTGTTGGCGCTGGCGGTCGCCACCGCGGCGGTCGCCGTCGCGTACGTCGTCCAGCAGACCCGGACCGGTGCGGCGCTGGCGGCGATCCGGGACGCCGAGGACGTCGCCGAGGTGACCGGGGTGGCGACCTTCCGCTACAAGATGCTGGCGATGCTGCTCAGCGGGGTGCTCGGCGGTGTCGCCGGCAGCGTGTACGCGTTGCAGATCGGCTTCGTGACCGTCGAGAGTGTCTTCGGGCTGACCATTCCGCTCTTCGTGATCGTGATGGGGGTGCTCGGCGGGCGGCACCACTGGCTCGGCCCGGTGATCGGCGCGGTGCTGATCGTGATGTTGCAGGACCGGCTCTCGTCATACGGGCTGGACGCGTACAACCTGATCATCCTTGGCGGGGTCCTCGCGCTGCTCGTGGCGCTCGCCCCCGACGGCCTCTACGCGCGGCTCCGGGGCCGCCCGCTGATCGCGCTCGGCACCCTGGTCGTGGTGAGCGGCGGCCTGGCGGTGCTCCGATTCTGGGGCGAGCTGCTGGACTGGCTGCTCGTCGGGATGCTCGCCGCGAGCCTGGTCGCGATCGTGCTCGGCGCGGCGCCGGTCGCCGCCCGGCTCGGCCTGCGACCGGGTGGGGGTGGTGGGCCGGCGACGGCGACCCGGCGCGCAGTTCCCTCTGCTGGTGCCGCCCTCGAGGCCGCCGAGGGTGGCGTGCCCGAGGGTGGTTCCGGGGCTGTCGTCGCCGATGCTGACGGCGGTGCCGGGGGTGGGGCCGGCGGCGGCCGGCGGCCGGCGCCGGTCGAGGGTGCGAAGGTGCTGGTCGAGTGCCGGCAGGTGGCGCGATACTTCGGCGGGGTACACGCGCTGGAGGACGTGAGCCTGCAGATCCGGGAAGGTGAACTGGTCGGGCTCGTCGGGCCGAACGGATCCGGCAAGACGACGCTGGTCAACCTGCTCTCCGGGGCGATCCGGCCGACCCGGGGCACGATCCTGCTCGACGGGCAGGACATCACCCGACTGCCCCCGCACAAGATCGCACACGTCGGGATGGCGCGGACCTACCAGATCCCCCGGCCGTTCGACTCGATGACCGTCCGGGACAACGTGGCGATGGCGATCATGTTCGGGCGTACGCCAACCTCGTTGCAGCGGGCCCGGCCGATGGCAGACCGTCACCTGCGTACGGTCGCGCTGGAGCACCTCGCGGACGCGTACCCGGGAAGCCTCAACCTGCACCAGCGGCAACTGCTGGAGATGGCGCGGGCGATCGCCGCCAATCCCCGGGTGCTGCTGCTGGACGAGGCGCTGGCCGGGCTCAACCCGGCCGAGGTGGACAACGCCGTACGGGTCGTCCGGCGGATCCACGACAGCGGCATCACCATCGTCATCGTCGAACACCTGCTGCGGGTACTCAACCAGCTCGCCACCCGGCTCGTCGTGCTCGACCGGGGCAGCTGCCTCGCCGACGGCGACCCGCAGACCGTGCTGAACGACCCGGCCGTGGTCCGCGCCTACCTGGGGAGGCAAGCCCATGTCTGAACCGTTGCTGCGGGTGCGGGACCTCGAGGTGCGCTACGGCGACGCGCAGGCGCTCTGGGACGTCACCCTGGAGGTGCAGGAGGGGGAGACGGTCTGCGTCGTCGGCCCGAACGGTGCCGGCAAGTCGACGCTGGTGAACGCCATCGCGGGACTGCATCCGGCGTACCGGGGCGAGATCAGCGTCGGTGGCACCGACATCACCCGGCTGCGCGGCCACCGGGTCTGCGGGCACGGTGTGGCGGTCGTCCCGGAGGGGCGGAGGATCTTTCCCCGGATGACGGTGCTGGACAACCTGGTGCTCGGCGCCTACCGGCGGGGTGCCCGGCGAGAGCACCGCAACACCCTGGACGAGGTCTATGCGATCTTTCCCCGGCTTTCGGAACGGGCTGGTCAGCTCGCCGGCAGCCTGAGCGGGGGAGAGCAGCAGATGTTGGCGATCGGGCGGGCGTTGATGGCCCGGCCGCGCCTGCTGCTGCTCGACGAGCCGTCGTTGGGGCTGGCGCCGGTGCGGGTGGACGAGGTCTACGACGCGATCGTCCGGATCAACGCGGGTGGGGTGAGCGTGGTCGTGGTGGAGCAGGACGTGCAGCGGGCGCTCGCGGTGGCGGGTCGGGCGTACCTGCTGGGCGAGGGACGGGTGGTGCTGACCGGGCCGGCGGACGAGCTGCGGGACAGCCCGGAGGTGCGGCGCAGCGTCCTGGGGCTGTGAGCAGCGGCCGTGGTAGCTGTCGCCCTATGCCGCCCTACTTCACCACGTCCCACGAAAGGTTGTCCGGACGCCTGCCGCTACTGAGGAACTCGCGCGCAGCGCTACGGGCTGTGGATGGCCTCACCCTGGTCCGTTCCGGCCACGCCTCGGTCACGACACCGCCGTAGCCCGTTGCGACCCCTGGTAGGGGCGATGACGACGAGATCGTCCGGAGCCCGTTTCTGGAGCAGATCGACCCGTTGCGACCCCTGGTAGGGGCGATGACGACGCGTCACTGATCCCCCTCTCAAGGCGTTGAGGCGTTGCGACCCCTGGTAGGGGCGATGACGACTTGTCGACCCTCGGGAGGGACGCATGACCGGACCGACCGGTTGCGACCCCCGGTAGGGGCGATGACGACCGCGTGGCCGTGGCCGGCGGCCGGAGGGTGGTCACCCGTTGCGACCCCTGGTAGGGGCGATGACGACCGGTACGACCTGACCGACGCCGGCCGCGACGCCCTGTTGCGACCCCTGGTAGGGGCGATGACGACCTCACCGTGATCGGCCTCGGCGTCGCCTGGTGGCGCACGTTGCGACCCCTGGTAGGGGCGATGACGACTCTTCGAGTGGTCGCGGATCGTCGACCGGCTCGTGTTGCGACCCCTGGTAGGGGCGATGACGACCCGACATCGCCTCGGCCTCCGCCGACCTGCTCTTCAGGTTGCGACCCCTGGTAGGGGCGATGACGACCGGGCCACCCGGTCACCCCGGACATCAGGACAGGCGTTGCGACCCCTGGTAGGGGCGATGACGACTGCGGGAGCCGAACCCGCACGCCGAGCACATCACGTTGCGACCCCTGGTAGGGGCGATGACGACCCGGGATTGGTGTGCGGCGAGACGTTGTCGTCCAGGTAGAGTTGCGACCCCTGGTAGGGGCGATGACGACGCCGCGCTGGCACCCCCAAGCCGGGAGACCTACCGTTGCGACCCCTGGTAGGGGCGATGACGACCGTTGCCGGCCGCCGCCCATCCGTCCAGCGCCTCGCGGGGTTGCGACCCCTGGTAGGGGCGATGACGACTGTACGACACCGGCCAGTGGGTTGCCCGAATGGGCTGGTTGCGACCCCTGGTAGGGGCGATGACGACGCGACCGCCGCAGACCTGCTCGCACTGCTGTGGCCGTTGCGACCCCTGGTAGGGGCGATGACGACATGGTCGCGGCCTCGTTGTAGGCGGGTACGACGGGTTGCGACCCCTGGTAGGGGCGATGACGACGCGTGGACATCAGGCGGCCGCCGGCTTCTCGCCGACCTGTTGCGACCCCTGGTAGGGGCGATGACGACCTCTAGCGTCACTCACCGGCCGTCCGCTCGTCGACGTTGCGACCCCTGGTAGGGGCGATGACGACATGCACCGGCGGCTGCCCGGGCGCTGAATCTTCTGCTGTTGCGACCCCTGGTAGGGGCGATGACGACCGACGGGCACAGCGACCCGGGCAAGGTCGTACTGTTGCGATCCCTGGTAGGGGCGATGACGACCATCACCTGCCACGCCACCGCCGGATCCCGCACCAGCACGTTGCGACCCCTGGTAGGGGCGATGACGACTCCGCAGCGCTTCAACACCTTCGCCCGCCACAGTGACGGTTGCGACCCCTGGTAGGGGCGATGACGACCTGCTCGGAAGACCTTGCGGCAGTCCGGGTTCTGGCATTGTTGCGACCCCTGGTAGGGGCGATGACGACGACCCGGTGGGGCCGCGCCGACGTCACCGGACATGTTGCGACCCCTGGTAGGGGCGATGACGACCAGCCGTCGCAGCCACAACTGTCATCCGGGCACGCGTTGCGACCCCTGGTAGGGGCGATGACGACCCGAAGCTTAAGTCGCTGGTCAGAGAGGCTGTACCGGGGTGGCTGGCGGGCGGTTTTGCAGTGAACCTCCGGTCGTGCAATCCAGCCCGGTGTGTCGCTGCAAACCCATGTTGATCTAGTCTCCTGTTTCCTGCCGGCAGGCTGCGCGTCGTGCAAACGTTGCGGCCGTTGGCTGATCAACCCTCCAGTCAGAGTATGTCGGTGGGGGCGGTCTGCGGGCGTCCCCACTCCTGACGATGGGGGTTCGTGCCGGGTGGGAGTGTGTAGACGAGGATGTTGTCGTAGCTGGAGTCGGTGACGGCTTCGACTGCGTGGCGAAAGCGGCGGAGCTGCGCTTCGGAGAGTTCGCCTTCGAAGACGCTTCGCTGGACGTGGTGTAGGTGCTGCCGGCAGGTCCGGAGGATTTTGGGGTTGCGTTCGACGGCGGTGTCGTAGACGACGATGACGTACATGTTGGCTCACCACCAGATTCGGAACGGCTTGTACGGCTCGTTCTCCAGGCAGTGGCGGGAGAGTCGGAGCGCTTCCAGGTAGAGCAGTTCGTCGTATGCGACTCGGCGGTGCAGGCTGCGGTGTTGAACAGTGGTGGCCAGCTCGTCCCGTACCGTCTGCACGACCAGTTTCCGCCCTGCGTCGCTGAGCATGGCCTGGTTGACGTCGCTTTCGAAGTGGTGGGGCTTGAGCTGATCGCGGCCGACCATCCGCAGCAGTAGCCGCTCAGCGAACAACGGCTTGAACACCTCCGCAAGGTCGAGGACGAGTGAGTGGCGCTGCCGCTCCATCGTGCTGTGCAGAAAGGCGATGCCGGTGTGCAGCGGCGTTAGCCGCAGTGCGGTCAGCACGCGGGCGTAGACGATGCCGTTGACGTACGAGATGAAGGCGTTGCCGGCGTTGCGGGGTGGTCGGCGGTGTCGCCCGCCGAGCTGGAGCCACTCTGGCAGCCGCGTGTCCAGTACGTCCCATGCAGAGCGCCGGAAGGTCCCTTCGGCGCCCATCAGTTGGCTCGCTGTTGCGGCGCCACGGACCGAGGATTTCAAGGTCTCGTAAGGAGCGGTCAACAGGTCGCGGTCGATGACTCGCCGGACGTTGAACGCGGTCGCCGTCACCAGACTTCGGGCGATCGCCAGGCTTGCCTGTGAATCCCCGGCGATGCGGGCCTGCGCGATGACAGTATCTCCGGACGTACTGGTGTCGCTGGTGAGTAGCGAGCCCGCGTAGTCGCCATAGTGGCTGAGAAAGTGGATGTTGATTCGATGGCGGTTGAGCAGGGAGACAACGGCGGTGTTGATATCGACGGTGGCGCAGGCGACGACATCCCGTACGTCGGTGATCGGGATGTGGACCTTGTCGCCGGTCTCGCGCTCGACGACCAGCGACTGATCTTGGCGACGAATCCGGCATGCGGTCGTCAGCCAATAGGTACGGCTCGCGGCGGGCATCAGTCGCTCCAGCAGTAGTCGAGGAAACTGCATCCCCGGCACGCCGAGTGGGCAAGCCTGGACGGGGACGAGGCGGCGGCGACCACGGCGAGTACCTCCTTGATGTCGCTCTGGGCCCGGGTCGCTTCGGCGGCCCCGTAGTGGATCCGCTTGGTCCTGCGAGTCCTCGGATAGTGCAGGATGGCGCCCTCGGCGGGCACGCCGACCTCGTGTAGCCGATAGCAGTAGTGGATCGCCTGCGCCTCGTCGGCGCGCGTTGCCCGAGACGATGACTTGATCTCGTGCACCCACTGGTGGCCATCGACGTGGTCCAGCTTCGCGGCCCCCAGATCGACAGGGGAACTGCGCTGGTATGACGTGTCGTGCACAGCCTCGCCGAGCTGGACAGTCGCGTTGAGGTGCTCGGGGCGGACCCCGCGGGCGTAGAGCCAGAGTTGACGACGGCAATGGTAGAGGTACTTGACGTGCACTCCGCCGACGTCCGCCTCTTGCATCAGATCACCTCACCCGGCTGATATCGATCAGCACCGACCCCGCGTAAGGCCGCGAGACCCCGGTCGGGGTCGTAGTCGCCGTCGATCACCGCGATCCCGAGACGACGGTCGTAGCTCGCCAGACCTGTCGCCCAGCCCGGCAGGGGGAGGAGGTATTCGGCGGCGAGTAGTCGACCGGACGGGTGGTCGGCTGCTCCGACCAGCATGGCCTCGTAGGCGGGCAGGTCTGCATGGAAGACAGCCTCGGTGCCGTCGAACAGATCGTCGAAGGCACCGGCGAGATGACTGCGATCATCGAACGGGTGCGTGAAGGATAAGAATTGTTCCGTGAACTCTGAACACCACCGGGTCACCTCCTGCCGCCAGTCCTTTCCCCACTCGCTGGCGTATATCTCGTCCAGCCACGCGGTGGCCTGTTCCTCGTCGACCTGCTGCCCCTCATGCCTGACGATGATTTGCATACTGGTGAGGGTTGGCGCTGCGGGATATACGCCGTCGGCGTACTCCTCAGCGCCGCGCCGCCGGGTGCCGATTCCCGGTTGATGGACGATCACCTCGGCCGGCGGCCGGAAGGCGACACGGTTGATCCGGCCGAAGCGTTGCAGCAGGGCCTCCAGCGGCGCTCCGGCGGTCAGCAGGACGTCGAAGTCAACATCGAGTGAGACCTCCACGACCTGCGTGGCCACGACCAGTCCGGGGGATCGTCGATCTTCGCGGGTTCGCGTCGTGCCGTACCGTTCCATGATCCGGTTTTCGATGCGCTTGCGGTCCTGGCGCTTGAATCGTGAGTGCAGCAGGAGCGCGGAGCCGTCGCCGTGCTGCCGTACGGCTTCTGGCGCAAGCTGCTCGAACAGGTGCAGCGCGTGGGCGACGTTGTTTGCCACCACGAGCACCGATCGCTCTGCGTCCAGCAGTTCACGGGCCTCGTCTAGCGCAGCGTCGTCTGTCAGATGGTGCGGGCGTGTGAGCAGCCGATGGCGTGGTTTGGTCAGCCCCGGCGGCGCCTCGACCAGTGTGACCGGCTGAGTGAGCGTCTCCCGCACCAGGTTGCCGAGAGCGGTCGGGAAGGTGGCGGAGAGGACCGCGATCCGGCCGCCGAGCCGTTCCCAGAGCGATGCCGAGGCCAGGATGAACCCCAGCCGCTTGGGATCGTAGGCATGCAGCTCGTCCAAGACGAAGACGGAATTTGCGGAATCGAGCAGGATGCCGGAGTGCGCCGCGCCGGCAAGCGCTCCGCGCAGCAGTTGGTAGGGCGTGCCTACCCGTACCGTCTCGCGGAACAGGCGGGTGGCGGCGGCGCGGGACACGGCCTTGCGCGCCGCGCGGGTCAGCGAGGCCGCTTGCTGCCCCAGTTCTTCCGGTGCCGGCTCGTCCTCGATCGCGTTCGCCAGATGGTATGAGGCGGCCCTGGAGTGGGAGACTCCCACCAGACCCCGGTCGCCGAGGAGGTCACCGAGCCGGTCGGCCATCACGTTGATCGAGGCGAGGTACGGCAGGGTGTGGAACACCCGGGGTATCCCGCGCTTGTCCGCGATCAGCTCCGCGACCTGTTGCGCGGCCCAGAGCAGTCCCGCCTCCGTCTTGCCGCTGCCGGTGGGGGCCCGCAGCAGTAGGTGACCGCGCACCGCGCCAGCCTCGATCTGGTGCGGACGAAGGCGGCCACCCTGCGCGTTGAACCGGTCCCGTAGCAGGGCAGGAAACCGCGACCCGATCGGCTGCTCAGGATGCAACATGCCGTGGCTGGAGGAGAGATGGTCGGCGAGAGTGACCGCACCCTGCAACAGGACGGCGACCAGCCCTTCATCGTCGGGGGCAGATCGGCGTCGCCACCGGTCGAGCACAGCAGTCAACACCGCGTGCGCCTGCGCGACCACATCCACCGGCTCGCCAGTGGTCTGGCGCACCGCTCCGGTGATGTCGGATGCCGTGACGAACTGACCAGCCGCTGTCGGGCCAGGGGCGAGAAGGTGGCCCCCAGTTGCGGCAAGCCAGGCGGCGAGCCGAGCCGCCACGACGGGATCCACCTTGCCGAACCGGCTTCGCAACTCCGCCAGATCGCTGCCGCCGTAGAGGCTCCGGATCGGCTGCTTTCGGCCAGGTTGCTGGGCGGTCAGCGGCCGGTGATGGGTCAGTACCGCCTCCGCTACCCAGGTCAGGAGTCGATCGTCCGGTACCAACGGCGGCAGAAAGCCGAGGGACAGGACCTCGTGCCGCTCACCCCAACTCCGGGTGCGGCCATGAACCATCTCCTGGAAGCCCGGCGGGATTTTCCCGGCATCGTGGGTGAGCGCCGCGAGTGCCGCCACCGGCCAGAACCGTCCGTCGAGTGCCCTCTCGGCCACGTTGATCCGGCCGATCCGATGCCGCAATGCCTGCACCCCGTGAAATGCGTCCATTAGGTGATCGGTCAACTCTTCGGTGGGACGACCGGCCTGGTGGCTCTTGGCCAGGATCCCGCGCAGAGGATCCTCAGGACTAGACGGGGACGGCTTGGGCGGCATGAGCCGGGTGGGTTGGCGGTAGCAGGACCACGGCTTGCCCGGACGGGTCGACCCACTGCCCGGAAAGCTGCTGAACAGCGCCGCCTGCGGCATACCGGTAGTCGTTCCAACGGGTCCGGGCGCGGTCGAGTGCGACTGCGGTCGGCAGCCGCAACAGGGTGCCGGCCCTGGTAACCGCGCCGGGCAGCAGCGCTCGCCCTTGCCGGCCGTCGCCCTGGTCGAGGGTCACGTCGCGGGTGGTGACCCCGACCAGGTCTTGACTACGTCCCAGGCGTAGCGGCCAGACCGGGCGGCGTAGCCGACGCCGCCAGCCGTCGACATCGTCGAGCAGCCAGACGGTGAGAGTGACGTCGGCAAGGAACTGGCGCGGACGCGGAGTCGGCTCGGCCTTGCGGCCGGTCGCGGCCAACGGATGGTACGTCTCCAGGTCCTCGCCGACTCCCCAGGCATGGAACGCCATCGCGAACTGGCACTCTGGAGCAACCTGCCGCCAACCGCCGGCCGCTGCGGCAAGCAGCCCACCGACCGTTGCCGGCGGCGGGCACGGCAGGGTCAGCTGTACCCCCGCGTACAGCGGGTTTCGGAAAGAGGCAACTGGCCCGGTGACGGTCACCTCCAGCGCGTCGACCGATTCCGGCATCAGCGCTTCGACTCTTCGAGCCACGCGTCGTGTTCGCCGCTGTCGATCTGGTCGGCCAGGCGCCGCAGCATCGTCCGAGGATGATCGAGAATTACCCTGCCGGTTTGGATCAGGTCGTCCAGGTCGGCCGTCGCCCGGTCACGCTGGTCACCGAGGAACCCCGGTGCCCAACCAAGCTGGACCGGCCCGTCCAACTCGTCGCCCCATGCCTCGATCTCTTCCCGCAACGTGTCAGCACGGAACACCGCCCGCCCGTCCTGGCCGGCGATGATCCGGGTGAACGGGTTCACGCCACCCTTCATCGGGGCGAGTAGCAGCAGCGCCGGGGTGCGGTCGCCGTAATGCAGAGATCGTTTCGCGCCCCCGCGCAGCGCTGCCAACGTGCGCAGCAGGACAGCGATCCGGCGACGCCGTTCCGCCAGTGGCAGACGTACGCTGGCGATGTCTCGGAACTCGATCTCTTCCGCACCCTCCGCCCGCGCCTGCGCTGCGGCCTGCTCGGTCAGGGCCACCTTCAGCCCCGACCCGTCAACCTCGAACACACCGACCCTCGGCAGGTCCAGCAACAGATCGGCGGCAAGCTCAGCGCTGTAGAACTCGTGCGCGTGCAACACCGGGCTCTCTCCCGCCGCGAAGCCCCGGCTCATCGTGCCGAAGTCCTCCTCCGGCTGACGCGGCGTCACCGCGACGAGGGTGCCGGTCGCCAACACCGTGTCCCGCTGGCAGGTGTCCTTCGAACCCTTGAGCGCCACCATGTAACCGAAGAGGTCATCGTCCAGATAGCGGTCCGGCCGCCCTTCGGTGTACGCCTGCTGCTTCTTGCCCGTGCCGGAGCGGGTCACCCCGGAACGCGGTTCGCCCGCCGGTAACGAGTCCCGCAACCAGCGACGGAAGGCTTGCGCCGACACGTACGGGTACCGGTCACGACCGATACGCATCACCTTGGTCTTGGCGACATTGTCCTCACCGACACCGTTGTTCGGTGCACCCGCCACTACGTCGATCGCGATCTTGCCTACCAGGTAGGTCACCGATCCTCCTCACCATCGAGGTATTCCCGATCCTCGGGTGCCTCGTCCTCGTCCGCCAGCTCCTTGGCCGCCTGATCGGCGTCGGCCGGCCGCCACTGACGTCGGTGCAGCTTCTCCAGAACCGCAAAGAAAAACAGCTCGCGGTGAAACCACGCCTGACCGTCAAACCCAGGGTCAAAGAGCAGCTCGTAAGCCCTTGTGCTCACCAAGGGGTCAGCTACCCCACCATCACCTTGATGATGTTGCAGCGTCCAGTTCACCGCCTCGCGGCGCAGCCATGACCGCAACAGCGCCGACCTGCGGAACGCGCTGCGAAACTTGTTGAACTCGCCAGCCGACCGCTGGCTGAGCAACTCACCGACCCGATCAGCAGTGGCAGTGATCTCGGACAGTACCTTTTGATCCATTCCCATGACCTCGTCGACGTAGGACATCATCAAGGCAACCAACGGCCCAGTGTTTTCTGGCAACCGTCCGGCGGCGGCACACTGCCCCAGATAGCGACCCGCAGTGGTGACGACCGCGCCAGGGGCACGGAACGCGTTACGGGCCAAGGCCACCACACCGGCCCGGTTTGCCGTACGGTGAGCGCGTAACAAGGCCCTATAGCCCGTCCGGCGCTCGGGCAGCCGCACCGACCTGCGGAGCCACTCTGCCAGAGGCTGATCGAGCACGTGCACGTCCAACGTCTGGCCACGATTGTTGTTGCTGTAAACCAGCAGTTCCACGCCGGCCACCAGCTCGTCGTCGTACTTTCGCAGCGCTTCCAACGCCAGCACCTCGGCAGCCAAGGGCTGCCGAGGTGCACGTCGCCCGACCAGGATCTCCTGGCGGTTGCGCCGCACCTGGGTCCGCACCGACCAGTTGAGAAAGTCGTCATCCCAGCTATGTAGAGCGCGGGCCGGGCCGCCGGTCAGTTGACTGCCGTACGGCAACGCGTGAAAGCAACACAGGCACGGCCAGCAGATTGCCATCCCCGCATGTCCCCGCGGGGTACTGTTGCGATATTGATCACTTTCCGCCAACGGAACATCAACCTTGCCGTAGAACCCGACCGCCGGTCGACCGCACAACACACAAGGCACACCTGGCGCACGGGCTGCGTCAGGCCGCGCCCGCCAGCTTTCGATAGCGGCCCGGACGGTGGATTGGGCCTTCTTGCCGTTGCTCGGATGGTTCATCGGCGAGTTCGGAAAAAACGACAGGCTGCACTTCAACCAAAACCCGTCGGGCGCCTTCGTGTCCCGCGTAGCCGCCTCGGCGGCATCTACCATCATCTGCTGCGCTGCCCGTTCAAGCTCGGCGTCCAGGACTCCGGCCGGGGAGTCGACACCCGACAGTGCCGCCAGGGCATGCGCTCCGATCCGCTGCAACGGGTGGGCCGTCAACACCGCTCCTCCAACCGGCACACTGGTCGCGACCACCGCCGTCACGCCGAAATCCAGCCGAAGCCCGCCGAGTTTGCCTGCCCCAGGCCCCAACTCCACACGGCCCGCAGTGCCTCGGCATCGCCGCTCAGCTCCACCTCCACCGCCGCTCCCGGCTTCGCCCCACCACCCACCGCAAAGGACCGCTTCGGACCGACCCAGGTCACCCCCTCCAGCAGCACCTTGCCGGACAGCCCGAGCGTCTCCACCTTCCGCGCCAGGTTCCCCTGGAGGCAGGCCGCGAACTCAGGCTCATCCGGCAGAAGCCACACCCGCTCATCGCTACCGGGGGCAACCCCGCTGCGCTTCATCACCACCGGCGTCACCGTCCGCATCCGAACCCGGCCCTCCGAGAAGTCCGGCGGCGACACCGCGCTGACATTGGCGACCCGCAGCGCCACCCCACCCCAGTCGAGCAACTCCGTTCGTCTCAATGCCAGCGCCCACGCCTCCACAAGCGCCGGCAGCGGGCTACCGAACTCCACCACTCCGGTGCCACCCGATGCATACCGACCACGGCGACGCTCCGCACCAGGAAAGACCGGCGTGCCGTAGCCGAAGGGCACCATCCCATGCGGGGGTAGACCCCCGTCGTGCAATCGATTCCCCAGCTCCGGCGCCGAACCAGCGAGCAACTGGTAGGCGATACCTCGTCCCGGCGCCAGGACCACCGACCAGGGAATCTCCGACGCTCGGGTAACGACCTCGATCCGCAGCCGCACACGTCCTCCTATTAGCCCTGAGACGCCGGCCACCCTAGGGCCCCCCTACGACAACATGAGCCCCGGAGTCGCATGCCCGACAGACAACGACGCCGATGGCTCGAACCACGGCAGCCAAGCGCGGCGGCAACCGTACAAATGTGACAAGTCGCGCGCCTCAAGGGGCGATAGCGACGGGTGTGTCACCTAAAAGGTGTAATTAGGATTCTTTAGATTGATGATCTTTGGTTGTCAACGTTGTGCTGCGGTCAGACGCCCGTCGAAGGCGATGTCGAACGCGTTCATCGCGGCTTTCCACTTGTTCGACCAGCGGGTACGGCCCTTACCGGTCGGGTCGAGGCCGCACACGGTCAGGTAGAGCACCTTCAGCGCGGCGTTCTCGGTCGGGAAGTGCCCGCGGGCGTTGACCGCGCGCCGGAACCGGGCGTTGAGGCTCTCGATCGCGTTCGTACTGCACACGATTTTCCGGATCTCGGGGCTGAACTGCAGGAACGGAGTGAACTCCGCCCACGCGTTCTCCCAGAGCCGGACGATCGCCGGATACTTGCGCTCCCACTTCTCGCTGAACTCCGCGAACGCGTCGAGAGCGGCCGAGTCACTCGGTGCACCGTAGACCGGCTTGAGGTCCTTGGCGATCTGGCCCCAATCAGCTTTCGACGCGTACTTGAACGAGTTGCGCAGCAGATGGATCAGACACGTCTGCACGACGGCCTGCGGCCAGACGACGCCGATCGCGTCGGGCAGGCCCCTGAGCCCGTCACAGACGACCATCAGCACATCGGCCACGCCGCGGTTTCTGAGCTCGGTCAGCACCCGGGTCCAGAACTTCGCGCCCTCGCCGTTGCTGTCACCGACCCACAGCCCGAGCACGTCCTTGCCACCGTCGGCGGTCACGGCCAGGGCGACGTAGATCGGCCGGTTCGCGACCTGACCGTCACGAATCTTCACATGGATGCAGTCGATGAAGATCACCGGATAGACCGTGTCCAGGGGCCGTGACTGCCACTCCGCCTGATACTCCATCACCCGCTCGGTGATCGTGGAGATGTGGTCCTTGGACACCTGCGCCCCGTACACCTCGGCCAGATGCGCGGCCACCTCACCGGTCGTCAGGCCTTTCGCCGTCAGGCTGATGACCAGGTCATCGATCCCACCAAAACGCCGCTGCCGCTTCTTGACGATCTCCGGCGCGAACGAACCATCCCGATCGCGCGGCACATCGATGCCCACCGGACCGACCTCGGTCAACAACGTCTTGGACCGCTTGCCGTTACGGCTGTTGCCGCCGTTTCGCCCGGCCGGGGCGTGCTTGTCGTAACCCAGGTGCTCGTCCATCTCCGCTTCCAGGGCCGCCTCCAGGAACCGCTTGGTCAGCTGCTGCAGCAGACCATCACGGCCCAGCAGCGACACGCCCTGCGACCTGGCCTGCGCGGCAAGCCTGGCGACCAACTGCGGGTCGAGGGCCTCGGCCAACGCCTCCGCCGTCACCTCAGGCTCCACGCCGGCCACGCCCTGCTGCGCCGGCACTGCCGGCCCGTCGACCACACCGGCCGCCGCCGCAATCTTCAACGTCCCCATCGGGTGTCTCCTTTGTCAGGTCTTACACCCTTCTAACGACAGACCCTGCTAGGGACATACCCGTGTTGCGACCCCTGGTAGGGGCGATGAGAACTTCGGGAAGTTGGCGCAGGTCATAGCAATGTGGATGGTTGCGACCCCTGGTAGGGGCGATGAGAACCGGGGAGGCGGCCCGGCTGCTGGCCAGCGTCGCCCAGTTGCGACCCCTGGTAGGGGCGATGAGAACAACAGCGGATCGCCTACCTGGAGCAGACCCTCGCGAGCCGGTTACGACCCCTGGTAGGGGCGATGAGAACGCGGGCTACCGGTGCCCAGTCCTGCGGTCGCGTGGGTTGCGACCCCTGGTAGGGGCGATGACGACGGCCCTGCCACAAGGTGTGCGCGGAGCAGGCGGCGAGTTGCGACCCCTGGTAGGGGCGATGACGACTGGACGGCGAAGAACGACACCGCCGCCGGTGAGCTGTTGCGACCCCTGGTAGGGGCGATGACGACGGTGGGATCTGGTACTTGGCCCTCGCCTGCTGGAGTTGCGACCCCTGGTAGGGGCGATGACGACACCACGGCGGACGCCGACCCCGGCCGACCCGGGTCGGCGTCTCGCCGCCGAACTCCACCGCATCGCGTTGCGACCCCTGGTAGGGGCGATGACGACCATCACCTTCTACACCTGGCCCGGCGACCTCGTGCTGTTGCGACCCCTGGTAGGGGCGATGAGAACTCCACCGCGACACCCGTCGACCCCGTCCGACTCGCCGCGTTGCGACCCCTGGTAGGGGCGATGAGAACGGGCGACGCGGTGACCGCCGATGTCTGGGTCTCCGTTGTTGCGACCCCTGGTAGGGGCGATGAGAACTGCGCCGCCGCCGGACGGCCGTCGGGCTGACGCAGTTGTTGCGACCCCTGGTAGGGGCGATGAGAACCTACCCGGCGTCGCCGTACGTCCAGTGCATGGGCATGTTGCGACCCCTGGTAGGGGCGATGAGAACCCGGCGACGGAGACGGCACCGGCAGCACCGACAGTGGGTTGCGACCCCTGGTAGGGGCGATGAGAACCGCCTCGTCAGGGGTTTCGTCGTCAGTTGTCTCGGGTTGCGACCCCTGGTAGGGGCGATGAGAACCTACCGGGTCGTCGTTGTCGAGCAGACCCCCCGGCTGCTGTTGCGACCCCTGGTAGGGGCGATGAGAACCACACGATCCAGGCGCTCCAGGACGGCCGGCTCCGGTTGCGACCCCTGGTAGGGGCGATGAGAACGCGGTTCCGGCGGGCGCAGAACTGCGCCTGGATGTCCTGTTGCGACCCCTGGTAGGGGCGATGAGAACAACCCATGCCAGTGCCCCACCGCCATCCGCCACCGCACGTTGCGACCCCTGGTAGGGGCGATGAGAACTCGAGTCCGCCACGCCGACCAGTGAGCGGGTCGACGGTTGCGACCCCTGGTAGGGGCGATGAGAACCTCGCCCCGTACCGACACAGCGAGTTCCTGATCACGTTGCGACCCCTGGTAGGGGCGATGAGAACTGCGCCGCCGGCTCGCCGAGGCGCGCGGTACGCAGCTGTTGCGACCCCTGGTAGGGGCGATGAGAACTCCAGGTGGCCCGGTAGAAGGTGTCGGTGACCGGCCCGCGTTGCGACCCCTGGTAGGGGCGATGAGAACCCCAACCTTAAGTGGCTGGTCAAGAAGGCTTTGGTGGCCGTGCGGCCGGGACATTTTGCAGCGAACCTTCGGTCGTGCAGTCGGGCGCGGCGTGTCGCTGCATCCTCTTGTTGATCAACGGTCATCCAGTCGCGAGGATTGGGGATCGGGCAAGGAACTCATTGTCAGGCGAATCGTAGCGACGTAGTCGACCGGTTGGCGTCAGTGATACGGGATTTTCGCCAGAATCGCGGCAAATCACACCGATTCTTTGTGGGTCGGATAGCATGGATGTCAACATCCATTTCCCGCCAACCTCGAACAGCCGCCGGGCGAACTCCGACGGGAGCACCACCTTGTCGATCAGCCGTAGTGTCTCCGGCACGGGCGTGAGGTCTGCGGCCGGATGCTCCAGCCCGACAAGGCGGGTGAACGCATACTTTCCGTCCTCGCTGTGACCGGACGACGAGTGTTAGCGGCCGTCCAGGCCGGTGCTTTTCGTCGGCCAAGCTGGATCTTGCTGACGCGGTGAAGTGTCAGGTGCATGTCGAGCAGGAGTGGGGTCTGTGCCCGTGACTACTCCTGACGCTTTGGCACGTTGCCGATCGTCCTTTCCGATTGAGCGGTGTTGGCGAGCAGTTGGTGGAGTTGGGTGCGGAGTCGGGTGGAGCCGGGGACCAGTGTGGTTTGTCGGATGGCTTCTTGGGTGTCGGTGTGTGCTTGTTCGGTGTGGCCTTTGAGGTGTCGGGCGTGGGCGAGGTCGATGTGGCTGTGGGCGCGTTCGCGGCGCTGGTGGGGGCGGTAGGTGGCGAGTGCGGTGAGGGTTTCGGTTTCGGCGTGGTTGGCGAGGTCCTCGGCGTGGGTGGGGTGGATGGTGGCCAGGTGTAGGTAGGTGCTGGCGGCTTCGCGGTGGTGGTCGGCGTCGGTGCGGTGGTGGGTGTGGGTGTGGTGGTGTTCCGGGTTGGGTTCGTCGTCGGCTTCGGTGTGCAGGTTCGCGGCGAGGTCGAGCATGCCGCGTATCTCGCTGAGTCTGTTGGTGGGTGTGGCGGCGAGGACGTGTGCTTTGAGGTTCCACAGCATGGCTCTGGTGTGGGTGTGTTGTCCGGGCAGGATGCTGATGGCGTGGTCGACCAGTCGTAGGGCGGGTTGGGGTTGGTTGAGGGTGTGTAGGTGGCGGGCCATGTCGGCGAGGATGCCCACACTGGTCAGGGGTGCGTGGTGGTGGGTGGATTCGCGGGCGGCGTGGAGGGCGTAGGTGAGGTAGTGCTGTGCTGGTCCGTCGAGGCCGGCGTCGTGGGACATCCGGCCGACCGCGGCGGCGAGTGTGGCGATCGTGGCGAGGAGTCGGTTGCCGGTGGTGGTGTCGTACGTGGTGTGGTGGAGGAGGTCGACGGCGGTTTTGAGGTGTCCGACCGCGCCGTCGCGGGCCAGCATTCCGCCGAATTCCTGGTCGTACTCGACCAGTCGGGTCGTGGCGGTGTCGATGGCGTCGATGGTGGACGTGTCGATGTGGTGGGTGCCGGTGGTGTCGGGGGTGGGTAGTCCGATGGTGTCGGCGGTGTGCCAGCGGATGGTCGCGTCGGCGTAGGCGGGTCCGGTGGTGGCGGGTATCAGGTTGGTCAGGGTGGCGGTGGTGCAGAGCATGTCGCGGCGTACGAGGGTGGCGAGTTCTTGCAGGGTGCGGGTGGCGACGATGGGGTGGTGGTGGGCGGGTAGTGGTGGGTTGCCGTTGCGGGTGTGGGGCCAGATGAGTGCTGGTGTGATGTCGGCGCCCCAGGCGGTGGCGAGGACTTCGGCGAGGAGGTCGGGTTGGTCGCTGTCGCGGCCTTGGAGCCAGCGTTTGACGCATTTGTGGTCGTAGCCGAGGTCGAGGCCGTACTTCTTCCGTCCGAGGTCGTTCATCGCGGAGGCGACGTGCGTCATCGTGGTGTATCCCGATCCGTTGACCAGAACGGCGAGGACCTGGTTGGCCACGTCTGCCGGCAAGAACATCAGAAGACTTCTCCAAACCGTGACGAGCACAGGCAAGGCAGACACCGGTCCCCGGTTGCTGCGGTGTCGATCACCGTGGTCACGCGTCGGCTTGCCAGGGCCATCCGGTCGACCGCCGCGACGGTGTCCGCGTCGGCCCGCTTGGCAACGTACGCTGCCGTCACGGTGTCGACACTGGTTCCCCGCGCATCCGTCGGACAGTACGTCGCCAACACCGCCAGCGCCGAGGACTGCTCCACCCTCCCCGGGCGCCAGGAACCACCACGGTAGACCCAGACTCGATCGCCCGGCCCGTACGCACTCGCCGTGGGAACCTCGGTCTCAGGACGCTCGTCCGGCCGGACGGTAGGCGGCGGCATTCGCGATCACCAACTTCCCCTCTGTAATGACGATCCTCGGATCCTCAAAGCGGGTTGGGAACGCTAAGGTGTACCGGTCTTGTCCTCGTCTTGTACTGCCTGTCAAGCTTCCGGCAGGGCTACCGTTGCAAGCTGGACCGACGGAACTAGATCCATGTGCAACCAGCGATGACCACAGCTGACTGATCCCCGGGTGCGATGACTACGGTGGCGAGGTGGTCCGGCCGGGAGGCTCGGGCCCTCCGCGAGGCGCGGCGCATGAGCATCCGTGCGTACGCCGCACGGCTCGGCGTTGCCGTCGCTACGGTGTCGAACTGGGACAGGAGGGGCGAAGGCGCTCGGCTCAACACGGAGACCCAGCAGCTACTCGATATTGACCTTGACCGCGCCTCGGACGACGTCCGGGAGCGGTTCGAGGCAATACTTGCCGGCGAGGCTGATGCTGTGAACCGACGCCACTTCCTGAGCGCCGGGGGCGTGGTCATGGTTGGCGCGCTGGCGTCGGCTACCGTCTCGGCCACAGAAGGAGGCGGGGCTGCCCCACCCCTGTCCGATATGGCGGACGTGGCTACCCTGCTCCGCCGTACCATTCTGGCCCCGACGCCGGGTACCGGGATCGAGCATCTGTCTGCGGCCTGCTTGGCCGACACTGCGGCAAAAGCGTGGCTACTTCGCCAGCAAGCCCAGTACGACGCGCTCGGGGCGCTGCTGTCGGACCTCATTCCCCGCGCGGAGGCGGGTGCGGCCGAGTTGAGTGGTGAGGATGCCTGGCAGGCTGGCGCGGCGATGGTGCATGCCTACAACGCAGCGTCGTCGCTCCTTAAGAGACTTGGCGACGACTCACTTGCCGTAATCGCCGCCGACCGTGCGGCCAGAGCGGCGAGAAGGCTCGACGAGCCTGCCCTTATCGCCGCCGCGCAATATCGCCTGGCGAACGTGTTCCTGGCAGGCCGAAGACCTGATCAGGCATATGATGTGGCGCTCGCCGCCGCGGACCTTGTTGACCCGGGTCGTTCCCATGCGAAGCGCAATATTGCCACCTGGGGTGGTCTCCTACTTACCGCAGCAGTGGCTGCGGCGCGGAAATCCGATCAGTCACGAGCATGGGAACTCCTTGGGAGCGCCAGAGCAGCCGGGCGTCTCCTCGGCGAGGATCATGCGGACATGTATGCCATATTTGGACCCACGAACGTGGCGATCCATGGTGTGCAGGTCGCGGTTGAAATCGGGGACGGCAAGGAAGCAATTCGACGCAGTCAATGCGTCAACCCCACCGGGCTTCCGGCCAGCCTTGTCGAACGACGCAGCCAGTTCCTCATCGATCTTGCGCACGCGAATCTCCTCACGGGCGATGCGATCGCCGCGACCGCCGCGCTCGTCAACGCTGAACGGGTTGCGCCGCAAGAGGTCCGGCTGAGCCTCGACGCCCACGAGATTGTCCGCAGACTGCTCGGCTACCCCGGAGGTGGTCGCGGTTCAGAGCTGCGGGCCCTCGCAAATCGCATCGGCTTCGATGGCAGGGGAGTCCAATGAACGCGGAGGCGCATAAACCTGTGCTGTACATAATCGCCTGCGGTGGGCGGCCCGCTGGCGACCTCGCGCCGTTCGTCTCGGAACGCCTGGCGGAGGGCTGGGACGTGTGCGTTGTCGCCACTCCTTCTGCATTGAAGTTCGTGAACACTTTGGCGCTGTCCGAGTTGACCGGCAGAGTGGTGCGCTCGAACTACAAACAGCCGGATGACCCGGATGTGCTGCCGCCCCCCGATGCAATTGTCGTCGCGCCCGCCACCTTCAACACAATCAACAAGTGGGCGCACGGAACCAGCGACACCCTGGCCCTGGGCCTACTCAACGAGGCCATCGGACTTGAACTTCCCGTCGTCGCGGTGCCGACCCCAAGCTCCGCACTGGCTAAGCACCCTGCATTCGAGGAAAGCGTCACGCGTTTGCGGTCGTGGGGTGTGCAGATCCTCTTCGATCCCGAACTCTATCCGCTACCGTCTCCCAACGTAGGTCCGTCCGCAGCCGACTTGTTCCCGTGGACAGCGCTGTCAGAGGCGATCAACGGACTCAGGAATACCTTTCAACCAAGATGATCTCGCAGCGTCGGCTCGTTAAGGGTCGATCATCTGCCAGGCTCGGTTTCTTTACAGGTTGACGGCTACGGCTCTTGGTAACAGGCCCTACCTCCCCGTGAGGCTGGGAAATGTAGGCAGCGGCTCGGGCCTGCTCGCCGAGCCCGGGAAATAGGCTTGGGGACAACCGACGAGCAGCCGTTGGGGCATCCACGAGCATGCGAACGGAGGCGCGGTGAGCGACGCATTAGTTTTGGAGCGCGTCGACGGTCCGGTCTTCCTGGCCATGCGCGACGACGTGACCGCGCTCTACGCCGCCGTACACCATGCGGGACCGCAGGGAGACTCACCGCTGTACGCCCGTGAAACGTTCCTCAAGCGAACCAACCGGCAGGCGGTGCAGCCCGGCTTCGCCGCCACGCTTGCCAGGCACGGTGCTGCCGGCGAGTTGGCGGGTTTCGCCTTCGGGCTGCCCTTTCCGTCGGGCGTCTGGTGGGCCTCGCACCGACGTGACGATCCTCCGGTTGACGTGCTCGAAGCGCCGAAGTTCGCCGTGATCGAACTGAACGTCGCTGGCGCCTTCCGTGGGCGAGGGCTTGCGCGGCGCCTTCTCGACCTCTTGCTGACTGACCGGCCAGAGCCCTTCGCCATCCTCACCACCACGCCGGACTCGCCGGCCCGATCCATGTACGCCCGCTGGGGCTGGAAGCAGATAGGAACTGCCCAGCACACCCCCGAAGCTCCGTGCATGGACCAGCTCGTGCTTCCGCTTCGAGGAGAGGGATAACGGCTGCTTCGCCGACTTCGGTGCCGGCTCGGGGCGTAGATGTGGTCAGGTTGGCTTTGACGTAGCCGTTCCCGCCGCGTACCTCTTCGGGTGCACCTTCGTGCCGCCGGCTCCGCCTTTCCTGGGATCTTCTACGCGCATTCACGGTCGGGTTTTGTTGTGGGCGGCATCGGGTCGCCGCAAATTTCCGGAGATCCACCGTCGATTGTGCACGTCGGTCCGGTGCCTTCCCTACCTTGCCGCCGAGCGGGACAACCATTTCGGCTCGCATCCATTGCACTGGGAGGTTCCAGGTAATGCCCACGATACCGCTGGTTCGGGAGCCCTCGGCCGACCAGCATCAGCGGCCGGCCCTGCGGACTGTCGGCGGCCCCACCGTCATCAGCCGCCGGGCGGCCCTCAGCCGCGCCGCCCTGGTTGCCGGTGCCGGTGCCGTCTCCGGCGGCACGTTGGTGTCGGCCGCCTGCGGCAGTTCGGACGGTGCCGGCCGGTCCAGCAGAGACAGGGTGCGTTTCGTGACGACCCTGGGAACGCAGGGGCGGGACGCGTACGGGTTTGTCGCGAGAGACAAGGGGTTCTTCGCCGAGGTGGGTATCGAGGTGGATATCCAGCCTGGTCAGGCCGGCGACTACAACCATCAGATGATCCGGTCGGGGCAGGCCCAGGTCACCGTCGTGGACGCGGCCGGGGCGCTGGTCCGCTACGGCAGCGGCCGTGACACCAGCTTCCAGATCCTGGCGGCGATCCACCAGCAGACGCTGCTCTCCATCGTGTCCCTGGAGGCGTCGGGTATCACGAACGCCCACGCCCTGCCGGGCCGCACCCTGGCGACGGTGAAAGGGGCGGCGCCAGAGGTGCTGTTCCCCGCCTATGCCCGGCTGGCGGGGATCGACGCGTCGAAGGTGAGCTGGCAGTACGGGTCGGCGCCCCAACTGAACTCCTATCTGGCCGCCGGCCGGGTCGACGGGATCGGGATCTTCCTGGTCGGTCAGCCCGGTGTCGCCGCTGCCGCGAAGCGGCCCGTGTCGGCGCTGCCGTACAGCGAGTATCTGCGCGACCTCTTCGGAGGTGTGGTGGTCGCGCAGAAGGAGACCATCACCGGCAATCCCGACCTGCTCCGGCGGTTCGTCCGGGCACTGCTCCGGGGCGCCGAGTACGCGGTGGCGCATCCGGAGGAGGCGGGCCGGATCCTGGCCGGGGCGGTCAAGGGTCAGGACGCCCGCCTGGCCGCCGAGGAACTCCGGCTCATGCGCCCCTACGTGATCCCGGCCTCCGGCGCCCCGGTCGGGACCATGGAGGAGGAGCGGGTGGTGCGGAGCGTGGCGCTGCTGCAGTCGGTCGGCCTGCTGCCCGGCGGGGCGAACCCGGAGCTGCCCCGGCAGGTGGTCGACGTCGACTTCGCGGGGAGCCTCCGGTGAGCGCGGCAGCCGAGATCGGCGCGCCAGCCGAGATCGGCGCGCCAGCCGAGATCGGCGCGCCAGCCGAGATCGGCGCGCCAGCCGAGATCGGCGCGCCAGCCGAGATCGGTGCGGGGCCCTATCCGATGAGCAACGCCGATCCGCACTCGCCGGACCATCATGCCGCGCTCGCAGACCTCCTGGATCCGGTCACCACCGCCCGGCTGGCCGAGCTGGGTGACTGGACCGGCGCCACCTGTCTCGACGTCGGAGCCGGCGGCGGCAGTCTCGCCCGGTGGCTCGCCGACCGGGTCGGCGACGACGGCCGGGTCCTCGCCACCGACACGGACCTCGGCCGGCTCCCGCACCACCGGCGTCTGCTCTGTGTCCGGCACGACCTTCGCAGCGGCGATCTGCTGCCGGGCGGGCCGAAGAATCTGACCGTGGCCCGGCTGGTCCTGAGCCACCTGCCGGAGCGGGAGACGATCCTGCACCGCCTGGTGGCGGACCTCGCGCCCGGCGGGACTCTGCTGGTCGCGGACTGGGCGAGCCTGCGTAGCCGGGACGAGGTCGTCGTGGCCGCGCCGAGCGCGGCGGCTGCCGAGGCGTACGCGGCCTACCAGCAGATCGTGGGCACGGAGGTCTTCGAGGCGGCCGGTACCGACCGCACCTGGGCCCGCCGCGTGTATCCGCTGATGCTGGCCGCCGGACTGGTGGACGTGCGGACGACCGTCAGTGCCGAGTACTGGACCGGCGGCAGCGTCGGCACCCGGTTCGTCGGCGCCGTCCTACGGCAGGTCCGGCCCCGTCTGCTGGCCGCCGGCATGACCGGTAAGCAGCTCGACACCGTGCTCGACCTGCTCGACGACCCGGGCCTGGTGATCCACGGCCACCCGCTCTACATCACCAGCGGTCGGCGTCCCGGCTGACGCCGGCCGTGGGCGGGCGTCGTCTCTCTCCCCCCGAGAGCGGCGCCCGCCCTGCCGAATGCCGCTCTCACACACGGCCCGACAACGCCTGGGGGCACCCATGAGATCGAACGTCGTCTTAGCACTTGTCACAGGACGGGTCGCGGGACGGGCGAGGCACATCCTCGGCCGTACCCTGCCGGGCCTCGCGGCAGCGGGACTGGTCGGCAGTTGGTGGCTGGCGTCCGTACTCTTCTCGATCGATCCGTTCTTCCTGCCGTCGCCACCGGATATCGTGCGCGCGTTCGTCGCCGCCCCCGGCTACCTGCTCCGGGAGACGGCGGCGACGGCTGCGGTCACGCTCGCCGGCTTCGGCCTGGCCACGGCCGCCGGGCTTCTCGCCGCCGCCGTCATCGCCACGTCCCGGCTGGTCGAGCGGGCGGTCCTGCCGATCCTCGTCGCCCTGCACTCCGTACCCAAGATCGCCATAGCGCCGCTGCTGGTGGTCTGGCTGGGCTTCGGAGCGCGACCGAAGATCGCGCTGGTCCTGGCGGTCGCCTTCTTTCCGATCATGCTGGCGGCGGTGGCCGGGCTGACCTCGACACCACGGGAGCTGGCCGACCTCGCCCACTCCCTGACCGCCTCCCGCTGGCAGACGTTCGTGAAGATCCGCCTGCCGTGGGCGCTGCCGCAGGTCCTCGTCGGGCTCAAGACCGGCGTCACCCTCGCCGTGATCGGGGCGGTCGTCGCCGAGCTTTCCAGCTCCGGCAGCGGACTCGGCGCCGTCATCCTCACCGCCGGCACGACAGCCGACACCCCGCGCGCGTTCGCCGCCGTCACGCTGCTCGCGCTGCTGAGCACCGCGCTCTTCGGCGGCCTCGTCGCCGTCGAACGGTCGGCGCTGCGCTGGGCGGCGGAGACGACCTCGTGAGCCCGCCGGCCCCGGCACCCCTGCCGGAGATCTCTGTGACCGCGACACTGACTGGAGAAAGGAGTACGGCCGGGATGGACGTGCTGCGTGTGCGGCGGCGTCGGACGTTGGAGTCGGTGGTCTGGTACTACCGGCATTCGGCGGTCACCCGCTGGATCACCGTGGTGGCCGTCCATCCGCAGGGCGAGGCTGCGTACTTCCTCACCGTGCGGACCATCGCGAACCGCGGCCGGACCGGCGGCGCGCGGGTGTACTACGAGGAGCTGCTCAGCCCGTCGGGAGGGGAGCGCCGCGTACTGCACCCGGACGTGCGGCGGGTGATCGACCGCGTCGGGGAGTGGGAGGTCCTCCGGATCGCGCGTGCGGGGGTGCTCGGCTGGGTCGACGCCCGGGAGGCCCTCCGCCCGGACAGCGACTGGCACGCCCACCCCGTCTCGACCGTCGACGCGGTCAGCCTTACCGGGGCCGGCTGGATCGACCGGTACGTCCGCCAGTCCCTGCGTCGGCTGGACTGGGCGGACGGCAGCCGTCGCGGTCCGAGCCTGCACCGGCTGCGTGTGGCTACCGCCGCGCGGCGAGAGGCCCGGTGCGGCCGGACCGACCGGCTCGGCGCACATCCGGCCCTGCTGGCCCGGCGGGCGACCGCCGCTCTCGACGCCCTGCGCCGCGACGACGGGCACGGCGTCCTGCTCTGCGCCCCCGAGGTGCTGCCCCGCGTCGCGGCCGGGCTCGCCGACCTCGGCTTCACCCGGCAGGGCAGCGAGTGGCTACCCGTCGGCCAGCTACCCCAGCGCGGGACCACGGCCGTGCAACTCCTGCTCGGCTGCGGCCCGCGCCACCCCGCCTCGCTACCAGCACACCGTTGATGGAAAAGCTGACCATGACTGCTCTCGACAACGCTCCGGCCAACGCGACGACACCGAGCCGACCGGCACACCGCGTCACCGACCACGAGCAGCCGGGCTCCGGGGGCCACCCGGTGCCGGACAGCTCACGGGCTGCGGCAACCTCGCCACGACGCGGGAGAGTCAGTGTGCTGGCGCCGGTGCCCGACTGGGCGGCCCGCATCGTCGTCGGGCACCTTGCCGAGCGGTACGTGTTCGACCGGTGGACGATCGAGGAGATCGCCAGGTCGGTCGACTGCTCGGCCAGCTACCTCCACCGCGTGATGGTGGAGGCGGGGATACCCCGGCGCAACCGGGGCGAACGGCCCAGGTCGGGCCCGGTACCGGCCGATCGGATCGCCTGGCCGGACGGCGCCACCGCAGCCGAACCGCCGCCGGGCTGGACGTGGACGAACTCCCTGGCCGGCGTGCCCGACTGGGCGGCCCGCATCGTGACCCGCCACCTGGTTGACCGGTACCTCGTCGACGGGTGCACGATCCCCGAGATCGCCAACTCGACCGGATGCACTCAGGTGCACATCCACCGGCTGATGGTCGAGGCCGGGATACCCCGCCGCAGACCGGGCCAGCGGCCACCGACGACCACTCCGGCCGCACGGACCGGCCACCGCGACGAGGGCGTGCAACGGCCGGCGGGAGCGTGCTCGCTCGCGAACCTGCCAGCCTGGGCGGTGACCATTGTCGTCCGCTACCTCACCGACCGGTATCTGGATGACGAGTGGTCGGTAATGGAAGTCGCGCGGTCGGTCAGGTGCCCGTACGGCCAGGTCAACAACCTCCTGATAGAGCTGGGGTTATCACAGCGCCGCGACCTCTCCCGTCCCACCGGTCCTGTCCCGGATGAACGGGTCGCAGCCGACGACGGGGTGGAGGCAGGCCCGGCGCGGGAGGCGGACGAGGTGTTCGCGCAACGGGCCGACGGTGCGGCGACGGCGATCGCGCGGACGAGGCTGATCACCCCGCTGCCCTCGTGGGCCGCCCGGATCGTCACCCGCTACCTGGTGGACCGTTACCTCGTGGACTGGTGGTCGATCAAGGAAATCGCCGCGACGATCGGCTGTTCGCACGGCCATGTCCACCACCTCCTGGTCGCGCTGGAGATTCCCCGCCGCAAGCAGGGGCGCCGGCCACGCGTACGGGACATCCCGACCGACGAGCAGATCGTCGCCCGTTACGAGGCGGGCGAGTCGACCGGCTGGATCGCCTACCGCACCGGCATGTCACGCGGCTACGTCCGAGACCGGCTGCTGGCCGCCCGGGTGCGCATGCGGCCCGGCCCGGTCCCACGACGACAGGCCGCCATCCCTGACGAGCAGATCGTCGCGCGCTACCGCGCCGGGGAGACCATATCCGCGCTCGCCGCAGCCGGCGGAGTGTCCGGCTTCTACATCGGAAACCGGCTACGACAGGCCGGAGTCCACCTGCGCCCACCCGGGCCACCGCGACCGAAGGCCACACCGTAGCGATGAACGGCGAGGGAATGAACGTGACGGGAAGCATGGGACACGTCGGGGTGGCGTTGTTCAACTTCGAGGGTGGCGGGCTGCTGGCTGACGGCGGCTTCGACTTCGATCGGCTCTGTCGCGCCTTTCGGCACCTCGACCAGGCGCCAGCGTTGATAGCGATCAACGAGGCGAAGGAGTGGGCGCGTGACGGCAATCGCGGACTGCTTGCCGCCACCAACGCTCTCGCCCAGCAGCTCGACCGCCCGTACGTCGGGCAGCTCGGCTGGCGGGAGCGTGGACCCATCGAACCGGCCCTACTCTACGACCCGACGGTGGTGGCCCTCACCAGCTGGTACAGCGACACCGGCTATCCGACCCACGACGACAAGCGCGGACTGGCCCACTTCCGCGTCCGGGCCACCGGTGTCGAGTTCGGTGTCCTCGTCGAGCACTGGGACCCCCGCTCCGGGGCGACCCGGCTGCGCCAGGCCGCCCGCATCGACCGGTACGGGCAGGTACCGACTACCGATGCTCGTGATGGGGGACCTCAACGAAACTGCCTCCGGGCCCTCGTATCCAGGGCGTAACTGGGAGTCGGCGGACTATCGCGCCCGGAGTCAGCAGGCCCGGCTACGCGCTGACGGCACCTGGATCGACCAGACGGAGGCCGTCGACCATCTCATCGGCGCCTGGTCCGACGACCACGGGAACGGGTCGGCGGCTGCGGCTTCCACGCCGCCCCGGACCTCGCCTGGCACAGCGGGTCAGCCCACCATCAGGCGTACCGGCCCACGGTCAACCACGGTGAGGAGGAGGGCGGCGGTCAGCTCATCGACTTCATCCTGACCACGGTTGCTGAGTCGCTCGTGCCGATGACGTACCGGGTGCATCTGCCGGGACAGCGACAATCCGGCCAAGTCTCCGTCGACCATTGCCTGGTCACGGCCGTCTTTGGCTCCGCGATCGCCGCCGGGAATTCTGGCGCTGCTCCCGCGCACACCGGGGGTGATCCCGTAACGAGGGGGGCGAGCGCCATGCCGGCCATCTGCTCGCCGCGCACGTGGGGGTGAACCCGGATCACCACCATGACACCTCACACATGGCCTGCCGTAGGCGAGGGTGATCCCGGACCAACAACAGTTGTAACAGCGAGTTCAACTGCTCCCGCGGCAGATGGCGAATTCTTGCATGGTACGTGTGGCTAAGATCGCTGCTATTGGTCGTCCGGCCCGACCCAGAACAGACCTCTGTCGGCGCCATCTTCGTCGTATTCGAGAACGATGAGCCAGCCGGGCCGGGCATCGGGAGGATGTATTCCCAGCGACAGTGCGTGCGCCGTCCGTGCGGGGGTATCGAGGCTGTGCGCCCGCTCGTGTAGGTCCGCCACGGCAGCTTCTTCGCCCCGGACCGGGTACTCGTCAGCTTCGATTATCGGCGATCCCTTCCCCGGTTCCATCGAACAGCCAGGCGCGTACGCCCCTGTTCGGGCGTATCTGATACACGGTCAACCTATAGCCTGCCGGCAGCGTGGCCTTGATGTTCTGGGTGCAGCCATCCCTGCCGAGGCAGGGCCGCGACGCCGATCATGCGGCCGGGAGCGAGGTCGTGGCTACGCATCCGTCGTGCTCGCCTCCGGTTGATGATCGCTACTGATAGGCGTGGACCAAGGCCAGGAGGTGGGGCCGGTGAGGCCGCCTGCGGTGGTGATCGCTGTGGCGATGTCCTGCGGTTTCGCTTCGGCGGCGAGGAGGGTGCGGAGCAGGATGCGGGCCTTGTAGGGGTGTAGCCAGCCGGCGGGGATCAGGCCGCGTGTGATGAGGTCCTGCTCGGAGCCGGGGAAGCCGTAGGTGTGGGTGAGGGGTGGGCCCGGCGGGGGTGCGGGAGGCGAGGACGACCGGGATCCGTTGGGCGAGGGTGGTGAGGGTGTCGACGAGGGGTTCGGGGACGTGGCCGACGCCGAAGCCGGCGACGACGAGCCCGTCGACGCGGGCGCCGATGGCGTCGAGGAGGGTGGGGTCGTCGTCGAGGGTGACTGTGTGCAGGCCGACGCGGGCGTGTCCGCCGGAGTGCGGGGCGGGGACGGTGAGCCGGTACGGCATTGCGGTGAGCATCCGTACCTCGCCTTCCAGGACGTAGCCGAGCGGGCCGCTGTCGAGGGATCGGAAGGTGGCGCCGCTGGTGGAGTGGGTCTTGCTGACCCAGCGGGCGGCGTGGATCTCGTCGGCGAGGACGACGAGGCAGCCCTGTTCGCGCGCGTGCGGGGCGGCGGCGGTGTGGATGGCGGCGAGGAGGTTGGCGGGCCCGTCGGCGCTGGCCAGGGTGGGGTTGCGCATCGCTCCGGTGACGACGATCGGTTCGGGGCGCTGGTGCAGCAGGTCGAGCAGGTAGGCGGTCTCCTCGATCGTGTCGGTACCCTGGGTGATCACAACCCCGGTCGCTCCGCCGCTGGCCAACACGTCCGTCGCGTTGCCGGCGAGGTCGGTGATGTCGGCGAAGGTGAGGGACGCGCCGGGTCGGCGGCGGAAGTCCACCACCTCGAGCTGGATTCCGGTCTCGGCGAGCCCGGGAACGGCGTCGATGAGCTGCCGGGCAGACAGGGTGGGGCTCACCGCGCCGCCGTTGCTGCTGGTCATGGCGATGGTGCCGCCGAGGCCGAACACCACCACCCGTGGCACGGACGTCGTCGGGATCAGAGACACGGGGGACCCTTTCGGCTCGTGCGATGGTGCGGGGAGCCTATTACGGCAGCGTGCCGACGAATCGGCACGCCTGGCCGACGCCGTCGGGGTAGAGGAAGCGGCTGCGCAGTTCGGTGGGGCCGGCGAAGCCGTGTGGCGAGACCATGTCGGCTGCGTCTGCTCCCCGCGCACGCGGGGGCGATCCTCACTGGTTCTGGGCGTCAATACTGGTCCGGGTTGGGCATGAATTTCGATCCCAGGGTCCCGTCTGCCCTTTCTGTGGGCGGGTCTTCGGGAGCCGCCCATTGTGCTAGGCATCCGGCGCGCCGTGGCAATCGGCGGCCACGACGAGACACCGACGAGCGGGAGCTTCTGCGGGCGTACATCGTCTACGTGCTGCGCGGCCCGGTTGACTGCGTGGCCCGGTTGACTGCGCGTCTGCCTGGACCCCGAGCTGCCGTTTCTAGCGGTTTCCATGCCGGTCGTACCGCGCAACCATGGTGCGGACGGCGTCGTCGACCACCGCGATCACGCGCTCCGGGGTCACCGCCCATCCCGGGACCAGCAGGCTCGGCCAGAACACGTAGTTGGAGATCATCCCAAGGAACTGCGTGGCGGCCATCTGCGGGTCCGCGACGTCCGCCGTCCCCGCGTCGCGCTCAGCCACGAGGTAGGTCCGAACCGTCTCGAAGTACGGCAGCTTGCCCTCTGTGAAGTGCGCCTTGGCCAGCTCAGGAAAGCGGGGCAACTCGGCGATGACGATGCGAAACAGATCCACCATTCCCGGCCGGCCCAACAGCGCCGCATAATGCCGCCCGAGGGCGGTCAGGCCTGCTGCCAGGTCACCCACGGACGGCACCTCGGCGTCATCACCACCGGCCCAGGAGTCGACGACGATGGCATCGAACAAGGCCGCCTTCGTCGGGAACTGCTTGAACAACGTCGCCTTCGACACCCCGGCTTCCTCGGCGATGCGTGCCAACGACGCCCGGTCATAGCCCAGCTCGAGGAAGAGTTGCGTGGCGGCCTGCACGATCAGCGCGCGCTTTTGCTGAGCCACCCGCTGGTGATAGGTCGTCATGTGGCCATCATAGCGAGGTGAGTGGGTTGACTCACCACTCGCGGTGACGTACGGTTCTCATGGTGAGTCGCTTGACTCACCATTCGCTTCGCTGTCGGAGGACCGCATGTCCCGCTTCACCTCGCAAACCGTTCTCGTCACCGGCGGTACCGGTGGACAAGGCGCCAGCCACGTACGCGCCTTCCACGCCGAGGGCGCCAACGTCGTCATCGGCGACATCAACGCCGAGCGCGGCGCCGCCCTCGCCGCCGAACTGGGGGACAAAGCGCTTTTTGTCCGCCTCGACGTCGCCGACGAGAAGTCGTGGGCCTCCGCCGTCGCGGCGACCCAAGAAGCGTTCGGTGCGCTCACCATCCTGGTCAACAACGCCGGAGTGCAGAACCCGCCGGCCCTCATCGAGTCCACCGACCAGGCCATCTGGACCCGCATCCTCGACATCAACCTCACCGGCACGTTCCTCGGCATCAAGGCCGCCGCACCCGCGCTGCGGCGAGCGGGCGGCGGGGCCATCGTCAACATCGCCTCCACCATGGGCACCGGCGGCACCGCCTTCTACGCGCCCTACGTCGCCAGCAAGTGGGCCGTCCGTGGGCTCACCCAGACCGCCGCCCTCGAACTGGGTCGCGACAACATCCGCGTCAACACCATCCACCCCGGCGTCGTCGCCACCGCGTTCATCACCGAACCCGCAGCCGGCGCCGACGCCCCGATCGCCGACTTCTACTCTCCCGAGCCGTTCGCCGTCCCCCGGCTCGGACAACCCGCCGACATCACGGCAACGCTGCTGTTCCTCGCCTCGCCCCAGGCGGCCTTCATCACCGGCGCCGAGCACATCGTCGACGGCGGGCTGCTCCTCGGACCCGCCCTGAAGGACGAGGCCGCATGACGTCACTCTCGCAACTGCCACCGGAGATCAGGCGGGCCATCGAGATCACGCCCGCGGCAGGCACCCGCGAACGAATCGTGGACATCACCACCACCGGGCGACGCACCGGACGCCCCCGCCGCATCGAGATTTTCTTCTACCGCGCCCACGGCGCCACCTACCTGTGCAGCGGCGCGGGAGGAGGCCCCACCGGCTGGAACGCAAACCTACGCGCGAACCCCGCCTTCACCTTCCACCTGAAAAACGGCGTCAAGGCAGACCTACCGGCCCACGCCACCACCGTCACCGACCCGGCCGAACGAGCGGCGGTCCTCACCGCCATCGTCGACGACCTCAACCAGCCCCATGACCCCGGCACCATACGGCCGACAAGGTTGGCGGACTGGGCTGACAGCAGACTGATGCGCATCCATTTCGACTGAGGTCGTAGGTCACGGGATGTCGCCCGCGCGTCTCACCCGGTATATCTGGGTGACGCGGGCTCACTGCGGCTGTCCCTCTCCGGCAGAGCGGCGGAGGCGTCCGCCGGGTCGTTCGCCGTCAACCCCGCCGCCCGGTCGACCGGGGTACGCCGGTACCCGAGCCAGCCCATCGCCACGAACCAGGCGTGCAGCTCCAGTATGCCGAGCCGCTGCACCAGTCCGGCGACGCCCTGCTCCGCACCGTCGGCGGTCGGCTGGAACGTGGCGAAGAAGGCGACCAGCAGGACCAGGGTCAGTGGGCTGCCCAGCAGCAGCCAGCTGCCGAACCTTCGCCACCCGGGGATGCCCCGGAGATACCGGCCGGCGACCAGGAAGCCGAGGACCGGCGTACCGATGGCGAGGACGAAGCCGACGGTGTGCGGCAGCACCGCCTCCAGATTGAAGATGCCACAAACGGCCTGACCGAGCCCGCTGCACGCCAGCAGCGCGACCGACCAGCGGCGCAGTGCCGGCCGGTCGGGCGGAAGGGTGCCGAACACTCCGACCACGCCGACGACCAGCAGCAGCCCGCCGACGACGAAGGCGGTGTTCATGTACGGCGCGGTCACGCCCATCCCGAGCCCGCTGATCGGCTGGCTGATCGGCGAGTAGTCGGTGAACCGGTGGCCGAAGAGGGTGTAGCCGGGGCTCACGGCGCCGAGCACGAGCCAGGTGAGGGTGAACAACACCGGCCCGGCGACGGCGCCGAGGGCGAGCCACCCGGCCAGTGGACGAGAACCGCGAAGACCTACGCGAGGGGAGATAGTCATAGAATGACTATACATCTTATGTCTATCAACGAGCGGGCGGTTAGGCTCGGCGGGTGTCCGCACCGCGCCGCTCCGTACTCGCGCTGGCCGTGCTCTCGATGCTCACCGAGGAGCCGATGCACGCGTACCGGATGCAGCAGCTGATCAAGGAGCGGCGTAAGGACGACGTGGTCAACGTCAGCCAGCGCAACAGCGTCTACCAGACAATCCAGCGGCTGGTCCGGGACGGTCTCGTCGCGGTCGCCTCGACCGAGCGTGCCGAGCGGCGGCCGGAGCGCACGACGTACCGGATCACGGATGCCGGTCGGGTGACCCTGGCCGACTGGCTGCGCGCCATGCTCTCCACCCCGGCCGCCGAATACCCCGAGCTTCCCGCCGCCCTGTCGTTCCTGCCGAACCTCTCCCCGGCGGACGCGGTCGAGGCGCTGACCCTGCGGATGACCCGGCAGGCGGAGCGGCTCGCGGCTCTGGACCGGGAGATTGCCGAAGTGGCGAGGTTCCTGCCCCGGCTCTTCGTCATCGAGGCGGAATACCAGCGCCAGGTCGTCGACGCCGAGCTGCGCTACGTACGCGGTCTGGTGGACGACCTGCGGGCGGAGCGGATCAGCTGGCCGTTTCGCGACGGCGTTCCGGGCGGGTTCGAGCCGGCGGACTGAAACAGCCGGCGGACTGAACCAGGCGGCGGGACTGACACAGGCGGCGGGACTGACACAGGCGGCGGACTGAAACGGGCCGCTCAGGGTTCACGGCCGGCCGCGCCGCTCCTCGGGACGCGTTCATCGACGGTTCACGGCTGCGCTCTACAACGACTGAATGAGAACCCTCAATGTCGCGCTGCTGGCCGTGCTGATTGCCGGCACGGCAGTCGGTCCCGCCGCCCACGCTGCCGGCGCCACCCACGCCACCGACGCGGCCGACCCGGTCTGCGTGCCGAACCCGACGCACTCTCCGTGGCCGCCCGGGGTGGACCCCGGCCCGCCGCTCGCCGTGCCGTTCCTCTCCGCGCACCGTGGCGGCACCAACCTGGCTCCACAGCAGACCGCCGAGGCCTACCGCAGCGCCATCGCGTTCGGCGCCACGGTGATCGAGGTCGACCTGCGTCGGCTCAGGGACGGCACCATGGTCATCTTCCACGACGACGCGGGTCCCGACGGGCGGGCACTGCACCAGGTCACCCTCGCCGAGTTCAAGGCGTGGAACGCGGCGACCGGAAGCTGGGCCGGCACGGCCTTCGATCCGGCCCGCTACCAGACCTTCGCCGAGGTCCTGGCGATAGCCGGGCAGGCCGGTGTGGGCCTGGACATCGAGTTCAAGAGCTTCCACCTGCTCGGCGGACCGTACCGTGAGGTGGCCACCGCCGTCGCCGCCGCCGGGCTGATGGAGAAGACGATCTGGCAGTACTACAGCGATCTCGAGGTGCCGCTGATCTCCGCGATCCAGGGCGTCGACCCGGACGCCCGCTTCAACTACAACCTGCTCGGGATCGAGACGCCGCAGGGACTCTACAACCGCGCCAGGGGCAGGGACTTCTCGTTCGGCTCGGAACTCGCGGCGTTCACCGCGCCACGGCTCTCCGCCATCCACGACGGTTGCGGCATCGCCGTGCCGCACAGCTACGACGAGGGCGCAGACCAGGAGTATGCGCAGATCCAGGCCGGTCGCGCGCGTGGGGTCGACGGCTTCCAGACCAACCAGGTCGACGTCGCCGCCGACGCCCTGGACCGCCCGGTGTCGTCGGCCTGGACCCGGCAGGGCGGCACGGCGTGTCTGGTCAACCCGGCCAACGGTTACGGACTCCCCGGCCGGCAGGTGCACCGTTTGGACGGCGCCACACTCATCACCGGGCCGGGCGGCTGCGTCACCGCCGGTGGCCAGAGGATGATCTTCCCCGGCGACGGTGCGGCGCAGGCGTCGGCCGAGGCCTGACCGGCGGGAAAGCCGGTCGACGCCTGACCGGCGGAGGCGTACCCGCCCGCCGGCCTGCGGGGCGGTTGGACACCCCGCAGGCCCGCGGGGCGGTTGGACACCCCGCCGCGCCCTCCGACGCCGAGCAATCGGAGGGCGCGGATCATGACGTGGTTCCTACCTGACTCGCGCGTACCTCGCTTCGGTCACGGGGCTCGGAGCGCACACCACCTCGCACTCGAACTGGGGCCCGTATCGGGTGACGTTGGAGGAACCACAGTCCGCGGTGCTGGTGCTGCGGGCGTAGACCCAGCTCCCATAGGCGACCCGACCGTTGCGGCACTCAGCCCTCGCGCGGTACCTGGTGTTGCCGGTGTCGGTGCAGGATACGCTGGCCCTGGTCGCGCTGACGATGTTGAGCGAGCAGGTGTAGAGGACCCCGACGTCCGAGGTAGGGGCGGCGTTGGCCGGAGTCACCGTCAGCGACACGGCGGCGGCCGAAGCGAACAACGTTACGAGCGCCAGAAGCAGCACCCGCATCCGCAGCACAACGCTTGACACAATTTTCATCGTTTCCCTCTCTGTCGGATCTCCCCTAAGGACCGACCCAGCCAAGCAGCAGAAGGCTTCAACTCGGCTTCACGTCCCGTCGAACGGTTCGCAGACGCGGCCGAGCGAGGCACCGGAGCCCTTGCCACCTGGAAGTCGACGCTCTTTCTCGGGACGGCGGCATTCCGGTGCCGATCGCGCCGTGTAGCGATCCGCAGGAAGGCGCGATAGCCTCTTCCCGCCGGGTCAAAGGGTCCGGCCGCGGGTTCAGCGGGGGCGACGATGCGTTTTCCTCCTCATTCGTCGTATCGACCAGAGCAGACCGACAATGGCGGCGCCGGCTTCGACGGCGGTGACGCCGGCGCCCGCAGCGGCTCCGGTTCGGTGGACACCTTCGCGATCCTGCTGCGCCGCTACCGGCACCGCGCCCGTCTCACCCAGGAGGAGGTCGCCGACCGGTCCGGGCTGAGCGTGCGGACGGTGCGCAACGCCGAGAGGGACGGTGCTGCCCGGCTGCGGTTCAACTCGGTGCGCCGGCTCGCCGACAGCCTCGGTCTGGACGCGGACGACCGCCAGCGGTTGGACGCCGCGGCCGACGCCCAGCTTCCACCCGCACCGGCGGCGCCCGTACGGCAGAGCGGGCCGACGTGGTCGCCGATGCCGGCCGCCCCACCGGGACGCCTGCCGGCGGCCATCGCGAGTTTCGCCGGGCGGGCGGACGAGATGCGTGAGCTGGACGGGTTGCTCGACGCGGCCGGTGGGGGGCCGATGCCGGTCGTGGCTGTCCTGGGCTCGGCCGGGGTGGGCAAGACGGCGCTGGCAGTGCACTGGGGGCAGCGGGTCGCGGAGCGCTTCCCCGGTGGTCAGTTCTACGTGAACCTGCGCGGGTTCCACCCCACAGGGGTGCGGATGGAGCCCGGTGAGGCGGTCCGCGGCCTGATCGAGGCGCTCGGCATACCTCCGCAGCGGATGCCGCCCACCCTCGACGCGCAGTTGGAGCTGTATCGGCGGGTGCTGGCGGACCGCCGGGTGCTGTTGGTGCTGGACAACGCGGCGGACGCCGAGCACGTACGGCCGCTGCTGCCCGGCAGCAGCACCGTGGCGGTCGTGGTGACCAGCCGTAACAATCTCATGAGCCTGGTCGCGGTGGAGGCCGCCCACCCGATGACGCTCCGTCAGCTCAACGAGGCCGACAGCCACCTGCTGCTGTACCGCCGGCTGGGCCAGCAGCGGGTGCGGGCCGAACCGGAGGCGGCGGCGGAGATCGTACGGCTCTGTGCGCGGCTGCCGCTGGCCCTGTCCATCGTGGCCGCCCGCGCGGCGACCCATCGCGGCTTCGCCCTCGCCGACCTGGCGGCCGAGCTGCGTGACGTACGCGGCCGGCTGGACCACCTCGGCGGGCCTGACGCGATCGCCGACGTGCGGGCGGTCATGTCGTGGTCGTACCAGTCGCTGGATGCCGAGGCGGCCCGGCTCTTCCGGCTCCTGGGCCTGCACCCCGGTGCCGAGGTGGGCAGGTCCGCAGCGGCCAGCCTGGCGGGAATCGACGCTGCCCGGGCGGCGGCACTGCTGCGCGAGCTGGCCGTTGCCAACCTTCTCGACGAGCACCGTCCCGGCCGGTACACCTGCTACAGCCTGCTGCACGTCTTCGCGACCGAGCTGGTCGACCTGGTGGACTCGCCGGCGGCCCGCCGCGCGGCAACGCTCCGCCTGCTCGACCACTATCTGCACACCGCCTACCGCGCGGCCCTGCAGCTCGACCCGCATCGTGAGACGATCACGCTGGCCCCGGCCGCCGACGGGACCATCTGTGCCGACATCGTCGATCTGCACACGGCGGTGGCCTGGTTCACCGCCGAGCATCCGACGATCCTCGCGCTGGTGTCGGTGGCCGTCAGGGAGGGCTTCACCGAGCATGTCTGGCGGCTCGTGTGGACGATGCTCGACTTCTGGGACCGTCGAGCGGCGCTGTGGCAGGCCTGGCTGGCCGTCGCCGAGCAGGCTCTGGACACCGCGGACCGCGTCGGCGACGACCTGGTCCGGGCGCACTGTCGCCGCAGTCTCGCCCAGGTGCAGGCACGGCTGGGCGACACCACGGCGGCCGAGCGGAACTTCGGGTACGCGATCGCGGCGTACCGGAGACTCGAGCTGATCGGCTCCCTGGCGCATACCCACCGTAACCATGCCTGGGTGATGGCTCGGGACGGCCGCCACGACGACGCGATCGCCGAGCTGCACAGGGCGATGCCGCTCTTCGAGGCAGGAGACGACGAGGCGGGGCAGGCCCGCACGCTCAACTCGATCGGCTGGTACCACGCGCATCTCGGCGACTTCGACAGGTGCCTGCGGTACTGCCTGCGGGCGATGGCGCGTCACCGGCGGACCGGCGACCGGTTCGGCGAGGCGGACACCTGGGACAGTATCGGCTACGCCTACCACCATCTCGGCCAGCAGACCGCCGCCGACAGCGCCTACCAGCGGGCGTTGGCGCTCTACCGGGAGCTGGGTGACCGGTCCAGCGAGGCGGACACGCTGGTCCGGCTCGGCGACCTGCACCGGGCGACCGGCGACCTCGCGGCCGCCCGGTTGGCGTGGCAGCAGGCCCTGACGATCCTGGACGCCAGCGACGAGCGGGAGGCCGGCGAGATCCGGCGCCGCCTCGGGGAGATCGCAGAGCCGAGCTGACCGCCCGCATTGCCGGTGCGGGGAGAATGCCGGCCCCTTGCCGGTCCGCTGCCTCGTACCCGCGGCCGGTCATGGACATACTTTGGCCGCACTCGCAGCCTCCGCCCTTCCCCCGCTCAGGTCGTCGATGGATGTCGATGGATGTCGATGGATGCTGCCTCCTTCGTCCGAGAGGAAATTTCATGAACGGGTTCAGGCTCGGCTCCTGCTGGCGGCGGCTGATCCCGCTGACGGCGGTTGTTGCGGCGTGGACAGTGATCATGGCGCCGACGCCGGCAGCCGCGGCCGAGGAACCGATCGGCACCTTCGCCTGCCCGTCCATCCCCTCCACCCACGACCCGAACGTCATCCGCATCGTCTACCAGGTCGCCTCCGGCCGGGGCGTGTCTGCCCGGGTCATGCTGGCCACCTTCGAGGCAGGCTGGGTCGAGTCGCACATGAACAACCTGCCGTGCGGCGACGCGGACTCCCTGGGTGTCTTCCAGCAGCGGCCGAGTCAGGGCTGGGGCACCCCGGCGCAGATCATGGATGTCCGCTACGCGACCAACAGGTTCCTCGACCGTGCCGTCGTCGAGGACCGCAACTGTGCCGCCTGCACCGCCGGGCAGATCGCGCAGCGGGTGCAGCGCTCGGCCCATCCGGAGCGGTACGACCAGGCCGAGACCAAGGCGCGGCAGTTGCTCGCCGAGGCCCGTGCCGGCGCTCCGGACGAGATTGGTGTGTATCGGCCCGACAATGCGACGTTCTATCTGCGTAATGGTGCGACCGCTCGGTTGGGCAGTGTGGGTGATGTTCCGGTGACCGGTGACTGGAATCGTGACGGTGTTGATTCGATCGGTGTGTACCGGCCGGATAACCGGGCGTTTTATCTGAAGAACGGGAACAGTTCCGGTGATGCGGACGGTGCGTTTTATTTCGGTAATCCGGGTGACGTGCCGGTGGTGGGGGACTGGAACGGTGACGGTTACGACACGATCGGTGTGTACCGGCCGGACAACCGGACGTTCTATCTTAAGAACTCGAATGACAACAGTGGTGTGGCCAACGTGGTGTTCTCGTACGGCAATTCGGGCGATGTGCCGGTGGTGGGGGACTGGGACGGTGACGGTGTCGACACGATCGGCATGTACCGGCCGGGTAACCGCACCTTCTATCTGAAGAACAGCAACAGTTCCGGCAATGCCGATGGTGCGTTCGTGTTCGGTAACGACGGTGACGTGCCGATGGCTGGCAACTGGGACGGTGATCCGTACGACACGATCGGTGTGTACCGGCCCGGTAACCGGACGTTCTATCTGAAGAACCGTAACGACAACGCTCCGGCCGACCTCGCGATCGTCTTCGGCAACTTCGACGACGTCCCCCTCTCCGGCCGCTGGCGCTGAACCCGATCCCGATACCGATCTCGGATAAAGTTCACAAAGGAGCGTCGTGCGCAAGACTTTGGCTTCCGTCCTCATCGGCCTCGCCGTGGCGGCTGGCAGTGCCGTCGCCGCCGCACCGGCCGCAGCCGCCCCGAACTTCCGTGCGCCCTGGCCCTGCGGCCAGCAGCGCCAGTACTACCACCATTCGACAGAGGTGACCAACGCCATCGACTTCAATCTTCCGGGAAGTGCCGACCTCGGTACGCCGGCACTCGCCTCTGCCGCCGGTACGGTGACCCAGACCGTCCACAACGACGCCGGCTACGGCAACTACGTGCGCGTGTCCCACGGCGGAGGCTGGACCACGCTGGTCGCCCACCTGCAGTCGATAAGCGTCAGCCAGGGGCAGGCCGTGGCTGCGGGACGAGAACTGGGCAAGGTGGGCAGCACCGGGCAGTCCACCGGGCCGCACCTGCACTACGAGCAGGAGCTCAACAACGTCAATCAGAGGATCGTCATCGACGGCGTGGCGCTGCGCTACAGCCCGGAGCCCGCCACCCACACCAGCGGCAACTGCGGCGGTGGCAGCGGTCCGGACGAGATTGGTGTGTATCGGCCCGACAATGCGACGTTCTATCTGCGTAATGGTGCGACCGCTCGGTTGGGCAGTGTGGGTGATGTTCCGGTGACCGGTGACTGGAATCGTGACGGTGTTGATTCGATCGGTGTGTACCGGCCGGATAACCGGACGTTTTATCTGAAGAACGGGAACAGTTCCGGTGATGCGGACGGTGCGTTTTATTTCGGTAATCCGGGTGACGTGCCGGTGGTGGGGGACTGGAACGGTGACGGTTACGACACGATCGGTGTGTACCGGCCGGACAACCGGACGTTCTATCTGAAGAACTCGAATGACAACAGTGGTGTGGCCAACGTGGTGTTCTCGTACGGCAATTCGGGCGATGTGCCGGTGGTGGGGGACTGGGACGGTGACGGTGTCGACACGATCGGCATGTACCGGCCGGGTAACCGCACCTTCTATCTGAAGAACAGCAACAGTTCCGGCAATGCCGATGGTGCGTTCGTGTTCGGCAACGACGGTGACGTGCCGATGGCCGGCAACTGGGACGGTGATCCGTACGACACGATCGGTGTGTACCGGCCCGGTAACCGGACGTTCTATCTGAAGAACCGTAACGACAACGCTCCGGCCGACCTCGCGATCGTCTTCGGCAACTTCGACGACGTCCCCCTCTCCGGCCGCTGGCGCTGACGACAGCTCCTCGAACAGGAGGCACGATGGATGTCCCTTCGTACCAGGTGACGCGGCGCTCGCTGCTGCGCGGGACGGCGGCGGGGGTCGGTTTGGCCATGACACCGCTGCTCATGCCGGCCCAGCCGGCCGGCGCGGCCGTTCCCGCGCCCGGCATCATTCCCTGCCCGGCCTGGGGAGCCCGGGCACCACGACCGCTGAACGTTCTGTCGAACAATCCCAACAAGATCCTCATCCACCACACCGCGGGGTCGAACAGCAACGACACCTCGGTCGCGCACGCCCACGCCCTTGCCCGCAGCATCCAGAACTTTCACATGGACGACCGTGGCTGGCCTGACTCGGGACAGCACTTCACGATCAGCCGCGGCGGGCACATCCTCGAGGGGCGCCACCACAGCCTGCCCACGCTCCAGGCGGGCAGCCGCATGGTCGAGGGGACCCACTGCCCCGGCCAGAACAACCAGGCGATCGGCATCGAGAACGAAGGTACGTACATCGACGGGGTACCACCGGCCACCCTCTACAACCGGCTCGTCGGCCTCTGTGCGTACATGTGCCAGCAGTACCGGATCGCGCCGACCCAGATCTACGGGCACCGCGACTTCTCCGCGACCCAGTGCCCCGGCGACCGCTTCTACGCCATGCTGCCGCAGTTACGCAGCGACGTGGCCAACCGTCTTGCCGGCCGCGGTGCCGACGAGATTGGTGTGTACCGGCCCGACAATGCGACGTTCTATCTGCGTAATGGTGCGACCGCTCGGTTGGGCAGTGTGGGCGATGTTCCGGTGACCGGTGACTGGAACCGGGACGGTGTTGATTCGATCGGTGTTTACCGGCCGGATAACCGGACGTTCTATCTGAAGAACGGGAACAGCTCCGGTGACGCGGACGGCGCGTTCGTCTTCGGTAACTCGGGTGACGTGCCGATCGTGGGGGACTGGAACGGTGACGGTTACGACACGATCGGTGTGTACCGGCCGGACAACCGCACCTTCTATCTCAAGAATTCGAACGACAACAGCGGCGCCCCCGACCTGGTGTTCCAGTTCGGTAATGTCGGCGACATCCCGCTCGTCGGCGACTGGGACGGTGACGGTGTCGACACGATCGGCATGTACCGGCCGGGTAACCGCACCTTCTATCTGAAGAACAGCAACAGTTCCGGCAATGCCGATGGTGCGTTCGTGTTCGGCAACGACGGTGACGTGCCGATGGCTGGCAACTGGGACGGTGATCCGTACGACACGATCGGTGTGTACCGGCCCGGTAACCGGACGTTCTATCTGAAGAACCGTAACGACAACGCTCCGGCCGACCTCGCGATCGTCTTCGGCAACTTCGACGACGTCCCCCTCTCCGGCCGCTGGCGCTGAACCGTCGACCGCCGACCGTGGCGGGTGCGTCCGAGCTCACGCACCTGCCACGGTCCGGGCTCCTGCCGCGCTTGTCCTGAGTCCGCACCCGCGGGGTCTTCGATGCACCCGCGGGTCTTCGATGCGCCCGCGGGGTCTTCGATGCGCCGTGCGGCGACGAGGCCCACGAGTGGTGCGTCGGCTTGGGCCGCTGAGTCGGCTTGGGCTGCGGAGACTACGGCCAGAGCCCGCGCCGGACTCCGGGAGGACCCGGTGTGCGCCGTGTGCGGCGCCGGTTCGGGATTCCGTCCGGTTCTAGGGTGGAGCCTGTCACCGTGGTCGAGGAGGTCGCTGTCAGTGAGGTGTGTGGCGTGTCCGACGGCGACATGACCGACCGGCTGCTGATCGAGGTCGCGGCGGGCGGCCGGATCTCCGTCTCGATCTGGCCCGGCGGCGAGGAGCCGGCCGAGCCGGTGGCCGCGCCGACCGTGGTGGACTGGCCGATGGATTCCTCGGCCCTGGCGGATCTGCGGTGGTACCTGGAGGACTATCTCCGTACCCCGTACGGGGTCTACGGCGATCACGGCGCTCGGGTGGCGGGCGAGATCGCGGCGTGGGGGCACGCCGGCTTCGCAATGATCTTCGGCTCGGAGGCGGCCGGCGCCGCGTACCGGTGGCTCCGGTCCCGCGACGCACCGGTCGAGGTCGTCGTGCGGTCGTCGGCGCCGGAGTGGCTACGTCTGCCGTGGGAGCTGATGCACGACCCCGACCGACCGTCGCCGTTGGCGCTCGACCAGGTGGGAATCAGCCGGGCTCTGCCGGGGGCCGGATTCGCCGATCCGTTGCTGGTCGCGGGAGAGCGGCTACGCGTGCTGATGGTCATCTCGCGTCCATCGGGCCCTGACGACATCGGGTACCGGATCATCGCCCGACCTCTGCTGGAGCGACTGGCGGCGGTTCGTGGCGCCGTCGACCTGGTGGTGCTCCGTCCACCGACGATCGACCGGCTCCGGCAGGTGCTGACCGACGCCCGGCGGGCCGGTGAGCCGTTCCACATCGTCCACTTCGACGGCCACGGGCTCGCCGCTCCGGGCGAGCGGACCGAGAAGGGTTCGTCGCTCTCCGGGCAGCAGCGGCAGGAGCAGGCGGTACTGCTCTTCGAGAGCGCCACCGGAGGACGTGACGACGTACCGGCGGCAACGGTCGCCCAGGTGGTCACCGAGGGAGCCGTCCCGGTGGTGGTGCTGAACGCGTGCCAGTCCGGAGCCGTCGGGAAGGAACTCGAGACGGCGGTCGCCACCCGGCTCCTCCAGGAGGGCGCGGCCAGTGTGGTGGCGATGGCGTACGCCGTGTACGCGGTCGCCGCCGCCGAGTTCATGACCGAGTTGTACGAGCGGCTCTTCACCGGCGGCGGAGTCGGCGAGGCAGTTGCCGCCGGCCGGCGGCGGCTCGCCCAGCGCAACGAGCGGCCCAGCGCCCGGGGCCCGATCCCGCTGGCCGACTGGATGGTTCCCGTCCACTACACCCGTCGGGACGTACGCTTCCCGGATCTGCGCGTCAACCGCGACGCCCCGCTCTCCCTGGACGCGGTACTGGACCAGCTTCGCGCCGACCAGGCCGACGGAGACGACCGGCGCGGTCCGCTGGCCGCGGTAGACCAGTTCGTCGGCCGGGACAGCCTCATCTACACGCTGGAGCAGGCGCTCCGGTGGCAGGGTGTGGTCGTCCTGCACGGCGCAGGAGGCACCGGCAAGACCGAACTCGCCAAGGCGTTCGGTCGCTGGTGGCGGGCCACCGGCGGGGTGGCCCACCCGTCGCTGGTCGTCTGGCACTCGTTCGAACCCGGCGTCGCCAGCTTCGGGCTCGACAGCGTCGTCGCCGCGATCGGCCTGCAGGTCTTCGGCGCCGAGTTCGCCCGCCTGGAGGACTCGAAGCGACGAGAGGTCGTCATCGAGCTACTGACCACCCGCCGGCTCCTGCTCGTCTGGGACAACTTCGAATCCGTACGGACGATGCCCGACCCGACCGGCGCCACACCGGCCCTGGACGCGGCCGAGCAGGCGGAGATGCGATCGTTCCTGGACCGGGTCGGCGCCTCCGGTGCCAGCGCGGTGATCATCACCAGCCGGACCGAGGAGCCGTGGTTGGGCCCGGTCCGGCGGATCGCCGTTGCCGGCCTCACCCCCGCCGAAGCCGTCGAATACGCCGACCAGGTGCTCGCGCCGTACCCGGCGGCGCGGCCCCGGCGTGCACTACCTGCCTTCGTCGATCTGATGACGTGGCTCGACGGCCATCCGCTGTGCATGCGCCTCGTGCTGCCACACCTGGAGAGTACGGAGCCGGCCGACCTGTTGGCCGCGCTGACCGGCACCGTGCCCCTGCCCACCGGGTACGGCGACACCCGGACCACGTCCCTCGACACCAGCGTCACCTACTCGGTCGCTCATCTGAGCCAGCCGACCCGGCAGATGCTGGTCGTGCTCACTCTCCTGTACGGCGTAGCCGACGTCGACGTCCTCGGCGCCTTCTCGGTGACCGAGGGTGTGCCGGGCCGGTTCGCGGGCTACCCGGCCGAAGCCTGGCGGGACGCCCTCGAAGAGGCCGCCCGGCTCGGGTTGCTGCGGACCATGACCGCTGGCGAGTACCGGATCCACCCCGCCCTGCCGGCGTTCGCCGCGCAGCTCTGGCAGGCTGACGACCCGACCGGGTACCCCGCCGAGCGGGCGGCCGCCGAGCGGGCGCTGCTGGAAGCACACGCCCGGTTCGGAGGCTGGCTGCGCGACCAGATCGACTCCGGCGACGCCAGGACGGCCCTCGCGATCGTCGGCGATCAGCGCCGTACTCTCGGCAGCCTACTGAGCTACGCACTCCGCCACGAGATGTGGAACCACGCGTACGCCGTCGCCGACCCGCTCGACCGGTACTGGGGGAGCCGGGGCCTCGTCGACGAGGCACGGCGCTGGACCGACCGGGTCCGGCTGACGCTGGAGGACGCCGCGGGTACTCCACCCGGACCTGCCACCCCCGCCGGAGCGTTGTGGCTCTACTTCATGAACGCGCAAGGTATCCGGGATATGGACGCCGGCCACCTGGACCACGCCGAACAGGTATTCACCACCATGTGCGAGCAACTGACGGCGGATCCGGCGGCACCACAACATCGGGACCGGCTCGCGGTCGCCTACCGCCAACTGGGCCAGATCGCGCTCCTCCGGCAACGAGCTGACGAGGCCGAGAAGTGGGCCCGCCAGGCGCTCTCGGTCGCGGGCCCGCCGGGCGACCGCGCGAACATGGCCAGGACGTGGGACCTCCTCGGCGGTGTCGCGACACTCCGCGGGCGCTGGGACGAGGCGGAGACGTGGCGCCGACGGACCCTGGCGTTGCTGGACCAGGTCGGTGACCGCCGCGGCTCGGCCGTCTGCCTCCACTCGCTGGGCGTGCTCGCCGCCCGGCGGAACCGGACCGCGGAGGCGGAGGCCTGGCAGCACGGCTCGCTCGCCATCTGGCGAGAACTCCAGGACCGCCCCGGCATGGCGTCCAGCTACCACGAACTCGGCGTCATCGAGGGACACCGCGAACGGTGGCACGAGGCGAGGCTCTGGTACCACAGGTCCCTGGCGATTTCGGAGGAGCTTGGCGACCGGACCCTGATGGCGAAGACCTACTTCCAGCTCGGAATCATCGCCCAGGCGCACGACCGGCACTTCGACGAGGCGGAGCAGTGGTACCGCCGGTCGCTGGCGATTGAGGAGGAACTGGGGGACCGGCCCGGGACAGCCTTCTCCTACGGCCAGCTCGGCCTGCTCGCCGAGGTTCGCGGTGACCGGCAGCAGGCGCTGGAATGGCTCGTCCGCTCCGTGATCGTGTCCGGGAGCGAGGCCCGGCCGTCGACCGGACCGGGCCTGGCGAACCTGGCCAGAATCGCCGCGCGGGTCGACCCCGGATCTCTGGACCGCGCCTGGCTTGCGGTGACCGGCGAGACTGTTCCCGAGGCCGTGCGTGAACTCATCAGCGCGGCGCAGGTTTCCACGGGAGGTGATCAGAGCCCCATGGCCGATCCGATCGATCAGATCGCCCGTGCCGCGGCGCAGCAACTCTCCGCCGAGTACGGCCAGGATCTGGTAAGCGAGGTCGAGGCCGCACTGAGCGCGCAGGAGAACCGGGACACCGACCGATATCTGGAGCCGATGGACGTCGCGAACCTCGTCGTCAGCATCGCGTCGTTGGTGTGGTCGGTCTACCTTGGCCTTCGGCAGGACAAGGCGCGACCCTCGTCGGAGGTGGTGGCCCGTACCGTACGTGTGCGGCTGGACGAGACGCTGATGGTCGAGACGACCCTTCGGGACCGGCTGGTCGAGATCTCGGTGGACCAGGCGGCCCGCGTCGGCGCGGTTCAGGAACAGGCCGACGCGCCGGAGCGATAATGAGGGCCGCGGTCGCCTGAGGGCGGCTGGACAGTGAGTTGGGCACGGTGCGAAGGCTCGGTGCGAAGGCTCGGTGTCGTCCTACCGACGCGGGTTAATCCGGCGTGCGGAAGCGATTCGTCTGCTGGCGAGGTGCCGGTTCTCCAACCCGGCTACGGTCCTGCTCAGGCTGTGGTGTGGTTCAGGTGGTCGACGTCGAGGGTCTCACCGGCACTCGTCGCCTCGGCCCGGCTCGACCACATCGACCGCCTGGGCCGTACGTACGGGGCGAACTGAGGCGAGGATGCGATGCCGTCGGACGCTGCTGCCAGCGAGCAACCACCGCCCCAGGCCGGACGGGGCGCGAAGAACCTGATCGGCGGGCGGCGTCCGCTGCCGGCACACGTGTCGGTCTACCTCTTCGTGATCGTGCCGTTCCTGGCGTTGGTCGCCGCCGTCCCCTTCGCGTGGGGCTGGGGACTTACCTGGGTGGACGTCGCCCTGACGGCAGGCTGGTACGTCTTCACCTGCCTGGGCGCCACCGTCGGCTACCACCGCTATTTCACGCACGGCTCCTTCAAGACGCGCCGCGGCACGCGGATCGCGCTGGCGCTGGCCGGGAGCATGGCCGTGCAGGGCCCGATCCTGCACTGGGTCGCGGACCACCGGCGGCACCACGCCTATTCCGACCGGGAGGGTGATCCCCACTCGCCCTGGCTCTTCGGCACCTCGCCGGTCGCGCTGGTGCGCGGCTTCTGGCATGCGCACCTCGGCTGGGTGCTCGACCGGAAGTTGACCAACCAGGCGCGCTTCGTGCCCGACCTGCTCGCGGACCGGGACATCCGGACGGTGCACCGCCTCTTCGGCCTCTGCACGGTGGTCACGCTGGTCGCGCCGGCGGTGATGGGCGGCCTCATCACCTGGTCGTGGTGGGGCGCTGTGACCGCGTTCTTCTGGGCCGGGCTGGTCCGGGTAACGCTGCTGCATCACGTGACCTGGTCGGTGAACTCGATCTGCCACATGATCGGCGAGCGGCCGTTCGCCGCCCGTGACCGGTCGGCGAACGTCTGGCCGCTGGCGATCCTCAGCATGGGCGAGTCGTGGCACAACCTGCACCACGCCGACCCCACCTGCGCCCGGCACGGCGTACGCCCCGGCCAGATCGACATCTCTGCCCGGGTCATCTGGCTGCTCGAGAAGACCGGCCAGGCGTACGACGTGCGCTGGCCCACCCCGGCCCGGCTGGCCCGGCTCAGCGCCGCCGGAGCGCCGCACTGAGATCGGTGCAGTGTGTGATCGTCGCGTCGTCCGCCGCCATCGCCTGTTGCGCCTCCGCCCGCCGCACCCGGTCGATGACCTCGGCGGGCCCACCCGCCGCCAGCATTGTCAGCACCCCCGGCCAGTCCGTCAGGTGCAACCGGTCGACGATGCGGCTGGCGCCGTTGCTGAGCAGGACGGCACCGGACAGCTCGGAAACCGGCGAACGACCGGTCACCGCCTCCTCCGCCGCCTGCGGGTCGTCCTTGGCGACCCAGAAGCCGCCCGGCCGGTTCCGGTTGGCGCGCAGTTCCCGCAGCAGGCGCCGGTGCTCCTCGCCGCCCTCGACGGTGGCCCTGAGCGCGGTCTCGTAGGGCCGGGCGACGACCACCTCGCGGGGGTCGGAGACGACCAGCGGCGCGCCGCCGGCCCGGTCGAGCAGGACGACGGAGTCGCCGAGCACCAGGTGCTCGGCGAGAACGCCGGTGACGCGCAGCAGCGCCACCGTCGCCGACGGACTGATCGGGTCGGCGACGTCGCAGGTGTCGCGGTGAGCCGCCGTCACCTGCTCGATCGCCTCGGCGAGCAGTGCCGGCAGGCTGTGCTCCGGCAGGCGCGCCAGCAGGCCGAGGAGGGCGGCGCCCAGGCGACTGGCGTACCAGGCCACCCCGTGCCGGCAGATCGCGTCGGCACCCGGGATGCCGGCGCCGTCGACCAGTACCGCCGCCGTGGGCAGGGCGCCGGTGAAGTCCTCGTTCACCCGGCCGGGGTGTGCCGGGGCAGTCGCCATCGTCACCCGCACGTGCCGCCACCGTGCTCAGCCGCCGTGACGCCGTGCTCAGCCGCCGCGACGGCGAGGTCGGCGACGTGCCGATGCTCCCGCGGGTCGGGGGATGGCTGACCGGATACCACTTTCGACTCCTGACTCGCCAGTCAGCGGACTGTCGGACATGCGTCCGTCCGCGCGGCTGAGGGGCACCCTACAGTTTGGTCAAGCCTCATCCCGATTCGTCGAGATACAGGGATGTCCCATGCGCTTTGTCGCTGTGCCCATCAAGGTCGACGGTCTCTGGCTCACCCACGATCAGAATGTCGCAGGTCCCTCCGCGGACTTCACCCGTCTACCCTATGTCGACGCGATCACCGGGCACGACGTCCACCCGGAAGAGCCGTATCTCAGCGGCGCCCTGTTGCCCGACCCGTTCACCGAGGGTCTGCGGCTGCGGGCCGGCCTGCACCTGCACTGGTCGTTGCCGGACGCGCTCACCAGGCTTGTGCACCAGCCCGGCGGGGCCACCAGTGGCAACCAGCCCGGCGCGGCCACCAGTGGCAACCAGCCCGGCGGGGCCACCGGCGACCGCCCCGAGGTCGACCTGCCCCGGGTGCCGAACCGGTGGCTGGTCACCCGCTCCCGGCCGGGCGGCGCCCAGGACCGCTGGGTGGTGGAGAGCGACGCCCTCTCCGACATCGACCGGGGCGGCGTGCCGTACCCGCCGCTGGCCGGCGACCCACGCGGCGGCACCGGGCGCCCGTACCGCTTCCTGGGCCGCACCCTGCCGCTGTCGGCCTGGCCCGGCGGCCCGGCGGACCGGCTCGGCGGGCTGACCGCGATCGGCTACGGGGAGCCCACCTTCGCCGCCTTCTATCCCAACTCGCACAGCGTCTTCGGCTTCCACGACGACGACCTCGGCGCCGACCCGGCCACCGGCACCGGACCGCTCAAGGGCCTCCGGTACGACGTGCTGGGCTGGTACGCCGACCCTTCCGACGACGAGTTGCTGACCGTGCTGGCCGCCGGCGGTGGCCAGTGGTGGGACCTGCTGGCCAACCGGCTGTCCTGGTCGGTGCCGGTCGGCGCCGGTCCGGCACCCGACCGGCTGCTCTGCTTCGGACGGCTGACCTTCGCCCCCGGTAACCCCTCGGGGTCGGCGCCAGCGGCGGATCCGGAGGCGGGCCTCTGGGTGGCCGACACCGCCACCGAGGCGCTCGCCGCACACCTCGGCGCCGCACTGCCCGGCGTCACCGAGGATCAGGTGGAGAACCTGCTGGAGGCGCTCACCGTCGCCGACGAGTTGGAGAGCGCGTCGCTGGATCTGGTCGACCGGCTCGCCGAGGCCCGGCACACCGCCTCGTTCACCCCGGTCGCCGCCGGCATCGCCTGGACGGTACGCCGGCACGACGACCCGGTCGGCACGGCCCCCGACGGGACGGCCCGCCCGATCACCGCCGAGCAGCGGCAGCGCCGGGAGGGGCTGCGGCTACCGGAGGGCATCGACGATCTGCTGGCCGCGCTCACCGCGGCGCAGTCGGCCTACGACGACGCGGTCAATCACGCCACCTCCCTGCGGGAGCGGCTCTTCGCCGACTGGCACCGCTATCTCGCCTGCGCCTACCCGCCCGACCAGGGGCGGGCGGACTACCCCGATCCGGCGCTGGTCGGGCTGCGCCTGCGTCAGGGGGTCGAGGAGTTGACCGCACTGGCCCGGCTCACCGGGAGCTATCCGCCGGTCGGCCCCGGCACGAGCCTGGCGCACCGGCTGCTCGCCGCCCGTACGGCCGTGGAGCGGGCGCTGACCGCGGTGAACGCGCTCGCCGAGCAGGCCGGTAGCCGGTTCCTGCCGGTACCGGTGCCGGCCGACCCGTACCACCTGCCGAACGAGCCGGTCGTGCTGCTCACCGGCCCGGCCGCCACGCCGTCCGACCGCTACGGCCAGGACGGTGACGACCAGCCGGACGGCCTGCTGCCCTGCCAGGTGCTGGACGCCGACCGGGTCACGCCGGCGGACCTGGCCACCGCCGCCGGCATCGGCACGCTCGCCGACCAGGTGGCGCGGCTGGCGGAGAAGCTGCCGGACCCGCATCCGGCGCTGCGGCGCTGGACCGCCCAGCCGTGGCACCCGGTGCTGATGGTTTGGGAGGTGGAGTTCTTCCCCAGCCGGGAGGGAAACAACCTCGACCCCGCCGACCGCAACTTCGACCCCGGCTTCGTCACCGACACCTACCGGCTGGCCGACGGTGACACCGAACTGCGCCCGCGCGGCGCCGAGGTGCTGGACAAGGCGGCGAACGTCTACACCGGCAGCACCGTGCTCTCCTCGTCCACCCGGCCGCTGCTGACCGGGCGCATCCTGCGCTATCTGAAGAGCAGCCCGCTGGCCGGCTTCAACGACGCGCGGCGGGAGGTCGACGAGCCGCCGCTGAGCCCCGAGCAGATCGACGCCGACCCGACGATACTGCTGGACTGGTGCGCCGGCCCGGCCGGCGAGGCCCGGCTGCGCACCCTCGCGGTCGCGTACCGGCACCTGCTCGCGCACGAGGAGAGCAACCTGGCGCAGAGCCTCGGCGGGTTCAACGACGCCCTGCTGATGCTCCGCCTGGTCCGGCAGCTCCCGATCGCCGACCCGCTCGGGTTCCGCAGCGGTCAGGACCTCGCGGCGCTGGTCGACGCGGCGGTCGGCGGGCAGGGCCGGCGCGCCCCGGTGCCGATGAGTGACTTCAACCCGATCCGGGCCGGGGCGATGCGGCTGCGCCGGCTGCGCATCGTGGACAGCTTCGGGGTCGGGTACGACGTGGACACCACCGCCCCGCACACCACCGCCCGACTCCGGGTGGCGAACCGGCCGACCTGGGTGGCGCTGCCGCCCCGGCTGGCCGTACCCGCGCGGCTGCGGCTGGACCTGCTCGACGCCGAGCAGCCGGACCGGCCCTGTGCCGGGCTGCCCACCGCCTCCCCGATCTGCGGCTGGCTGCTGCCGGACACCCTCGACGACGGCCTGCGGGCGTACGCCGGGACCGGTGACTGGCTCGGCACGCTCTATCCACTGCCCGACCCGGTCCGGCCGGCGGCGGCGTACTGGGCGCCGGCCCCGGGGACGGCGAACACCGTGGACGGGATCGCCAACCCGCGACTGCGGGCGGTGGTGCAGTGGCTGCGTGCGCGCGGGCCGGACGGGCTGGCGGCGTTCCTCGGCGGCCTGGACGACGCGCTGGAGTCGGTGGAACCGGAAGAGCCCGCACAGCAGCGGGCCTGGGCCGCCCTGCTCGGCCGGCCGGTCGCGGTGCTGCGGCTGGCGGTCGGCCTGCACGCCGCCGGGCTTTCCGCGACCCATCAGGACTGGAACGTGTTCCGGCAGGACCTGAACCGGAACGGCTGGGAGACGAACGACTACCCGCTGGTCCGCTTCCCGGTGCGGGTCGGCGAGCCGGGCCGGTTGGGGGACGGCACCCTGGGTTACTGGCTGGAGCAGGAGGACGGGCTCGGCACCACATACCACGACCCGGCGCGACTGGCCGCGGCAGGCGCGGACTCCCCGGTCGAGCTCGGGATCGACCTGCCGGACCGGACGCTCACCGTGCTGCTGGCCCCGACCGGGTCGATCCATGCCACCAGCGGGATCCTGCCGACCGGCAGCGTACGGCTGACCGACGACCAGATGCACGCCGCGCTCGCCGGGCTCGAGACCGGGTTCCTCGCCGCGCCGGTGCTGACCGAGGCCGACACGGTCGACCTGGTCCGGTCCAGCCCGCCGGGCCGGACCTGGACCTGGCGGGAGCGGGTGGGGACGGCCTGGACCGAGGTGGGCGATCCACCCGCGCTCAGGGACGGCATCCCGGCCACCCTCACCGCCCGGGAGGGCTGGCTTTCCCTCCGCGAGACACCGACGAACTGACCAACGGTCCGTCCCGGACCGACGGGCGGTCCGTGAAGACGGAGCACGGTCCATCCCGAGTCGACAGGCAACTCCACCGGCCGCCGCCCAGGAACCCGCCACCCGGCGGCGACGAAGCATCCGCAGACCCCGACGGAGCGAGGACGTACCGATGCCCCAGATCACCCTCACGCTCTCCCTGGACCAGACCAACACCATCCTGCAGGCCCTCGGCCAACTGCCGTACGCGCAGGTCTACGAGTTGATCGAGCTCATCGGCCAGCAGGCGGCCCCGCAGGTGCAGCCGGTCACCAACCGGCCCGCCGGCGGTGCCGGGTCGCCGCAGGCACTCCGCGAGGGCGAGCGCGCCGGCCTGACCGTGGCGAGACCGGCGTGACCGCCAACCTGCTGCTGTACTGGCAGCTCGACGACATCGCGCCCGGCGGGATCATGCCGGACTACTCCGAGCGCCAGCTCGACGGCCGGGTCGAGGGCAATCCGACCGTGCTACCGGACGAGCAGTTCGGCGCCTGCCTCCTGCTGGACGGCACCGGCGACGCGGTCAGGTCGTCCGGCCTGCCCGGGTTCACCGCGTTCACCATCTCCGCCTGGGTGCGGCTCCCGCCGCTGACCGTGTCGACCTCGATCGTCGGGCGCGGCACGCTCAACCTCCGTGCCGGCGGCAAGGGCATCCTCCAGTGCGTCCTGCCGAAGGCCGGCACCGGCGGGATGATCTTCCAGACCGACCCGGGCGTCCTCACCTACCAGACCTGGAACCACGTCGCGGTCACCCGCGACGCCACCGATCTGCGCATCTACGTCAACGGCGCCCAGGTGTACCAGCGCCAGCCCAACCTGCCGCTCGTCCAGGCCAGGGGCGAGCTGGTGCTCGGTCGGGAGCCGGAGAACCCCGGCGGGTACCTCACCGGAGCGGTGGCAGGTGTCCGGGTGCACGACGGTGCGCTCACCGCCGAGGAGATACGGCAACTCACCGCCGGTGACGAGACCACACTCGGCGCGTTCGTCCGGACCTACCCGCTCGACTTCGAGTTGGCCAACGTCGACCAGCAGCCGGTGCTCTACATCGACGACGGCGCGTCCAGTCAGACCATGACGCTGCGGGTGAGCAACTCCGCCCGGCACGACATCACCCTCTGGCCGCTCTCCGGCCCGGTCTCGGCAACCAACCACCACCTGGCACTGCGCTGGCGGGCCGGCACGCTGGCCACGATCAGCCCGGTCGGGCTGGCCGCGACCGGCTGGAGCATGCTGGCCACTCCGGACCGCACCGCGTTCTACCTCCTCGGTCCGGCCTCGGCCCGGATCCCGGCCGGCACCTCGGTCGACCTTCCGCTGACCGGTCTGCGGGTCGACGGCACCGACGGCACCCGGGGCACCCGGGTCGAGCTCGGCTACCGGCAACTCGGCTACGTCCGGGAGACGAGCGAGATCACCGGGACCCGCCAGCAGGTGCTGGAGGTGGTGAACCACCGGGGCCGGCCGGACATCCCGCTCGACATCGGCTTCGTCGACGGCGACCGGGTGCTCAGCGGCGGGACGGACCCGAGTGACCTGCGGCTGCGGGTGGCGAACATCTCCCGGGACGTCGCCATCCCGCTCGCCGGTCCGGGGACCGCGGGCGGCGAGTCGAAACTGGTGCTCTCCTTCGAGGTGCAACTGGCGAACGAGTCCCGCACCTGGGCGCTCACCGACTCCACGCGGGCCGGATCGCTGACCCTCGAACTCGGCGGCGCCGCCGCAGGGTGGGAGGCGCCCACCAGGGTGATCGACGACGAGCGGGTCCAGTGGACCCTGAGGCCGCCCGCCGACACCAGCCTGGCGGCCGGGGCGTGGCTGGACCTGACCATCAGGTCGATCTACGGCCTGGGCGCGACCGGGCACGCCCCGGTCGTGCTGGCCTACGAGAACATCCCCGGTTACCAGGACGGCTTCGTCACCGCCGAGGTGGAGCGCGCTCCGCTGCTCTTCAACGCCGGACGGGCCGGGCTGGGCACGGCGGCTCCGCGCGCCCGGCTGCACATCGAGGACGTCAACAGCGACGGCACCCAGGGCAGCCTGATCGTCGGCCCGACGAACCAGCCGAACCTGCGGCTCGGCTACCACACCACGTACGCCTGGGTGCAGTCGCACGGGCCGTCACCGCTGGCCATCAACCCGGTCGGCAACAACGTCGGGATCGGCACCACGACCCCACCGGCCCGGCTCACCGTGCAGGCGGCCTCGGACCACCTGCAACTGCGCCGGGACGAGCCGACCGGTGGCCAGCGGCTCTTCCTGGAGCTGTACCAGACGCACACCGGCGAGGGGGTGATCACCTATCCGAGCATCCGGTTCCACCACCCGGACAAGTTCTGGAACCGGATCGAGGGCCGCCCCGAGGGGATCGCCTTCAAGACCGGGTCGCTCCCCGGCGACCAACTGGTCAACGTCTACGCGGCGGAGGGCCACTTCACCGCGCTGCGGGTGGGCGGAGTGCTGATCACCCAGCGCGAACTGTCGGTGCTGGCCCGGCTGGTCGCCACCGGGCAGCTGCGCTGAGCCGTAACGGACAGCACGGAGCGATGTTCGACGAGGAGGAATCCCGATGCCACCCAAGCGCAAGAACCGGAGCGCCAGCGTGACGGACGTCACCGACCTCGCCGGCGAGCCGGACGAGCTCACGAAGAGGTTGAAGGCGGAGGTGACGAAGGACGCGTCGGCGGCCGCCGACGCGGAGACCGAGTTGGTTGCCCGGGCGATCCGGAATCCGGTCTCTCCACCCGGCTCCCGCACCGACAACAAGTTCTACGCCCGATTCATCCGGATGGGGCAGGGCGACTGCATCGCGCTGAAGACCCCGGGCGGCAAGATGATCCTCGTCGACTGCGGCACGATCGACCCGGACGGAATGAGTTCGGCGAATCGCCTGGCGTTCGCCTACGACAGCCTCTTCATCGACCGGTTCCTCAAGCAGGACCAGCACATCGACATCCTCATCCTGACCCACCCGGACAAGGACCACATCAACAAGCTCCGGGAGGTGTTGACGTACGGGGGTCAGACGATCACCATCGGTAGCTTCTACCACAGTTTCGACCTGACCAAATACCAGGCCGGCCCCCGCAACTTCGTCACCCAGGTTCTCCAGGATGACGCCAGGGAATACCGGGTGGTGCACAACGAGGACCCGAAGGTGCCGGAGAGCGAGGTCAGCCTGGACTACCGCCTGCCCACCGCGTCGAAATACGAGCGGAACAGGCTCACGACCGCGAGCACGGATCCGAAGGAGGTCAACTGCCTGGACGGCCAGGGCGGGATCCGGATCGTCGCCGAGACCGGGGGCGTCGGGTGCACCGTCACGCTGCTCGCCGGCACCGTCGTGGAGAACTACGACTCCGACAACGACCCCGGCAACAACCGGGGCAGCGTGGTGACCCTGGTCAAAGTGGGCGACAAGGTGCTGCTGCTCTGCGGCGACGCCACCCGGTCGACCGAGAAGTACCTCTACGAGAAGGGAAAGTACGCCAAACAGATCAAGCCGCGCCTGGAGAAGGTGCACGTGGTGCAGGTCGGGCACCACGGCAGCGCACGCACCTCCTCCGGCGAGGAGTTCCTGGAACTGGTGAACCCACGGGAGCGCGCGGTGATCAGCGCCGGCAAGACCGGGCGGAAGGAGCACCACCTGCCGAGCAAGGAGGTGGTGGAGCTCTACCAGGAGCAGTTCGGCACCCCGCCGGCCCGTACCGCCGACGCGCACCCGATCTCCTGCTGGTGGCCGGGCGACGACGCCGCCCCGAAGGACTTCGCCGTCTCCGTGCCGATCTACGCCACCGGTTCGGACATCTCCGCGACCTCGGACGAATCCCACCTGGACATCACATGGCCGGCGTAGGGCTGAGCCGGGCCGAGTTGGAGGCGCTGCTCTCGGGCAGCACGGGTGGCCAACTCGACCTGCCGGTCGACCGCTTCGGCGCGCCGGTCGCGACGTACCTGGGACGGTTCGTGCCCCTGGGACGCCTGACCCTGGCCGGGGTCTCCCGGGACGACACCGCGCCCGGCGCGGTCAGCGTCACCGGCGCCGGCACGACCGCGCCGTTCATCCGGATGACGGTCACGGTCCGCTTCGCGTTGACCGGCGACACCGTCGACACGGTCACGGTCACCGCCGCCGCCGGCGCCGCCTGGTCCCTGGCGGACGCCTTCCCGAGCCTCGCCGGGACCATGCTGGCCGACCTGCGCTTCGACCAGCCGGTCCTGAAGCTGGACAGCGGCCGGCTGTCCGCCACCTCCGGGCCGGCGCCGGACCCGGTCGAGGCGCCGATGACCTTCACCGGCTCGCTGCGGGTCACCGGTGCGATGGCCGCCATCGCGTTGCTCTTTCCCGGCGAGAGCCATCCCGACCATCCGGGGGTGCTGGTGCACCCGATGACCGGCGAGATCACCATGCTCGCGGTCGCCCCGCCCGCCGTGCCGGTCCGCACCCCGCTGGTGCCGCTGGTGGTGCTCTTCGGCGCCCAGGGTCACGACCTGGACCTCGGGATCACCACCGTGCGGGAGCTGCGCTACGAACTGGTCGGCCAACCTCGGCTCAACCGTTACACGGTCGACCACGAGGTCGCCGGATACCTACTGGTCACCGGTGCCGTCCCGGTGCAGGTGACGGTCGCGCCGGGCGTCACGCAGACCCGGCGGGTCCTGATCACCAGCAAGGTCAGCGGCTGGACCGGCCGGATGGTGCTGACCGCGGACTTCAGCGACCTCGGCCCGGTGACCGTGCGGGACGTCGCCCGGTTCGCCGGCCTGGACGACCTGCCGGTGCCGTTCGGCATCGAACCCGGCCCCGGGGTCGTGCTGGACCGGGTGAGCATCGCGGTGAACCCGGCCGCCTCCCCACCGGTCGACTACCTCACGATGACCGTCTTCACCGAGGCGGAATGGACGATCATCGAGGACCTGCTCACCCTGGAACAGATCGACCTCAACGTGCGGGTCGGCAACCTGGCCGACCCGTACGTGGCGGTGCTGGTCAGCGGCCTCTTCGGCATCGGCGACAGCGGCGTGCTGGAGCTGGCCATCGACGCCCGCGACCGCGCCATCGGTGGCGACCTGCGCGACGGCGACGAACCGCTGAGCATCCGCGAGGTCTACCGGCACTTCACCAAGTCCGATCCCGGGCATCTGCCCACGCTGGACGTGCTGAAGTTCCAGGCCAACGCCGAACTTCCGGAGAAGGGCACCCGGGGCGGCAGCTTCGCCGGCGAGATCGTGCTCAGCGGAAGCTGGCCGGTCGCGGACGGGATCGACGTGCACGACGTCGAGTTCGACCTGGCGCACACCCCGGAGGCGACCACCTTCCACGGGCGGGCGGACTTCGTCGTACACGATGTGACGATCACGGTCGAGACCGACTACGACCCGGCGCCGACCCGGCAGTGGGAGTTCGCCGGCAGCACCGGCCCCGGCCAGCAGATCCCGCTCGGCGCCCTGGTCGAGTCACTGGCCGAGCGGTATCGCGGGCTGACCCTGCCGGCGCCGCTGGCCGGACTGGTGGTGGAGGACCTCGGGGTGGAGTTCTCCACCGGCTCCGGGCGGCTCTTCGCCACCGGCCAGCTCCGCTTCCCGGTCGACGGCACCGAGGTGGCGCTCACCCTGACGGTCGACACCGACCGGCGCAGCTTCGCCGGCCAACTGGCGCTGGAGGTGCCCGTCGACGGCGGCGTCTTCCAGCCCCGACTGGATCTGCACCTGGCCGCCGATCCGACCGCCCGCCGGCTCGCCGCCAGCTACCGGCACGGTGACACCGACCCGCTGCCGAGCCTGCGCGCGCTGGTGGGCGCGGTTTCGCACACGGCGGTCGGATACCTGCCCGACCGGGTGGTGGTGGACCTGCGCCGCCTGGTCGTCGCGCAGAGCACACCGGCGGCGGGCGGTTCGGCGTACGCCTTCGCGGTGGACCTGAACGCGACCCTCGACCTGGCCGGGCTGCCGGTGGTCGGTGAACACCTCGGCGGCGACGCGGCCATCGGGCTGGCGCCGCTGCGGCTGCTGGCCGCCACCGCCGCCCTGACCGGGACCGAGGTGGCCGCGCTCAACGCGCTGCTCCCGGCCGACGTGGCCGGGCTGCCGGCCGCCGGGCTGGCCGCGGGCTTCACCGTCGACGCCACCCTGCGGCTCGGCACCGCCGCCACCCCGGTGACCCTGCCGGTCTCCGGCGCACCCGGCGCCAGCCCGCCGCCGGCCGGCGGGGTGCCGAATCCTCCGGCGAACCAGACCCGCACCGGGGACAACGCGGTCTGGCTCAGGGTGCAGCGGACGTTCGGGCCGGTCCAGGTGAACCGGATCGGCCTGGCCTGGCAGCAGCAGGACGGCGACGACCCGCGGATCGCGGTGCTGCTGGACGCCACCCTCACCGCCGGAGGGCTGACGCTGGCGCTGAGCGGGCTCGCCGCGGGGCTCTCCGCCGCCCGGCCGGCCAGCCCACCCTCGTTCGACCTGGCCGGGCTGGGCCTGGCCTACCGCAACGGTGGGCTGGCCATCGACGGCGCCTTCCTCAAGACCGAGATCAGCTACGCCGGGCAGACCCTGCCGGCGTACGGCGGTGCCGCCCAACTGCGCTACCACGAGCTCTCCCTGTCCGCGATCGGCTCCTACACCCGACTGCCGTCCGGGCCCTCGGTCTTCGTCTACGCCTGGCTGGACTACCCCCTCGGCGGCCCGCCCTTCTTCCACGTCAAGGGTCTGGCCGTCGGATTCGGCTACCACCGGCGGCTGGTGCTCCCCCCGGTCACCGAGATCGCCAGTTTCCCCCTCGTCGCCGAGGCCATCGGCCTCCGTACCCGGGGCGCCACCCTCGCCGACGAGCTGCACGCCCTGGCCGACTGGTTGCCGCCGTCCACCGGCGACCTGCTGCTCGCCGCCGGGGTGCACTTCGACTCGTTCAAGATGGTCGACTCGTTCGTCCTACTGACCGCCGCATTCGGACACCGGTTCGAGCTCGACCTGCTGGGCCTGGCCACCCTGACCCTGCCGGCGCACGACGACAAGGCGCCGCCGGTCACCCCGGTCGCCCAGGTGCAGCTTGCGCTGCGGGCCAGCCTGGTACCGGAGGACGGCTACCTGACCGTGCTGGCGCAGTTGACGCGCGACTCGTACGTGCTCTCCCGGGACTGCCACCTCAGCGGCGGGTTCGCCTTCTCCACCTGGTTCGACGGCCCGCACGACGGCGATTTCGCGATCACCGCCGGTGGCTACCATCCGCACTTCGCCGTCCCGGCGCACTATCCGACGGTGCCCCGGCTCGGCTTCGCCTGGAAGGTCTCCGACCAGTTCAGCCTGAGCGGCACCGCCTACTACGCGCTCACCCCGAGCACCCTGATGGCCGGCGGCACGGTCAGCGCCATCTGGCAGGACGGCTCGCTGCGCGCGTCGTTCGACGCCGCGATGGACTTCCTCATCGCCTGGCAGCCGTACCACTACGAGGCGTCGCTCCAGGTCCGGATCGCCGCCTCGTACACCTACCACTTCTTCGGCACACACACGATCAACGTGCAGGTCGGCACCGACGTCCGGCTCTGGGGTCCGAACTTCGGCGGCGCCGCGACGATCGACCTCGGCGTCACCTCGATCACCATCGGCTTCGGCGCCGGGCCGGCCGGCCGGCCCGACCCGGTCGACTGGACCCGGTTCCGGGACACCCTGCTGCCCGAACGGGACCGGACCACCACGGTCACCCTACGGGCCACCGCCCTGCGCACCGCCGAGGGTGCCGACGCCGACGAGCTCGGGCTGGCCGACCCGGCCACCCTGGAACTGACCACCGACAGCGCCATCCCGGCCACCCGGGCGGTACGCGGCGCGCCCGGTGCCGAGACGGCGCTCTCCACCGGCACCGCGGACACCCGGTTCGGAGTCGGCCCGCTCGGCATCGCCCCCGGCGGGATCACCAGCACACACCGGATCACGATCACCCGCAACAGCCTCCCCGCCGACGGCGACTTCGACTACGTCCCCGTGCTGAAGGGACTGCCGTACGCGCAGTGGGGCGGCCGGCCCACCCCGTCGGCCGGGGACCCGGCGCTGGTGGAGAACCTGCTGACCGGCTACGTCGTGCGACCGCACGCCCCGGCCGTACCGGCGAACTCGCCCTGGGTCGACCGGGCCGAGTTGCAGCTCGGCACCGACCTCTACCGCCGGGCCGGGGTGATCCGGCTCGACCCGCCGCCGGACCCGAGGGTGCGGGACAGCTCGCCGGCCGAGCGGGCCGGGACGATCGCCAGCAGCATCGGCATGCCGACCGTCCGCGCCGCGCACACCCGGGTGGCCGCCGCCGTCCTGCCGGATGCGGCGGTCGACCTGACGCCCTTCGACATCACCGAATTCCACGAGATCCCCCAGGTGGCCGTCCATGCCTGAGCAGACCGTCACGTTCAGCGCCTACCGCCGACCGGCCCTGGTCGCGGGCGACTACCAGATCACCGTCAGCCAGACCGTCGACCGGGAGTCCGGCGACTTCACCAGTAGCTACCGGTTCGGCATCGGCGCGGAGCGCGTCGCCCTCCCGCCGGCGGCGATCCGGTACGTCTTCCCGCCCGACGGCAGCCTGGGCGACCACAGCAACACCCTGCCGCACCTGGTGCTGGACCGCCCGACCCTGCCGTGGGAGCGACAGACCGGTGGCGGGGCGGCCGACGGCGGGCAGCCACCCTGGCTCGCGCTGCTGCTCTTCACCGAGGAGGAACGCCCCGCACCCCGCACCATCACCCTGGCCGACCTGCGCAACGACGACGCGCTACCGTCCGGGCAGCCGGCGCCGGAGCGGTACGAGTCGGACGACGACCCGGTCACGGTCATCGACGTACCGGTGCCGCTGCTGACGGAGTCGCTGCCCGCGTACCGGGACCTGCACCTGCTCGCGCACGTCCGGCGGGGCAGCGGCAGCGACGACGACCCGGCGACCGAGACGGCCGTGCTGGTCGGCTGCCGGCTGCCGGCGGCCGGAGCCACCAGCACGGTGCACCTGGTCTCGCTGGAGGGGCGCTACCTGCCCGGTGGCGCGTTCCACCTGCCGCATCCCGGGCGCGGCGTCACGACGGTCCCGACGGTGCCGCTGGTCAGCCTCGCCAGTTGGCGGTTCGCCTGCGTCAGCGACGCGCACAGCTTCCCGGCTCTGGTCCACCGGCTCGCCGACGACGGCGGGACGCTGCGCCTGCCGGAGAGCGGCGAACCGGAGGCCGACCGCTACCTGCGGGACGGGTACGTCCCGGTGCGGCACCGGCAGCGCCAGGGCGGTCAGGGCGTCGGCTGGTACCGGGGGCCGCTGACCGCCGGGCCACGCGACCCGGGGCCGGTGCCGCCGCGGCGTACCCCGGACGGGCTGCTCCGCTTCGACCCGGAACTCGGCATGTTCGACCTCGGCCCGGCCGCCGCCTGGCAGCTCGGCCGGCTGCTCGCGCTTGCCGCCGCCGACGTCGGCACCGGGCTGAACAGCTGGCGGCGGCGGAGCCGGCGCGCTCGGCAACCCGTCGACCCGGACTACCCGCTGGCGGTGCCGCCGGTCGACGACACGCTGCCGGAGAACCTGCTCGACTGGCTGCGCGGGCTGACCCGACTGGACGGGGTGCCGCTGCGCTACCTGCTCCCGGACGCGCGGCTGCTGCCGGTGGAGAGCATCCGGTTCCTCGGCCTCGACCAGGGCTGGGTACGGCACCTGGTCGACGGCGCCTACAGCGTCGGCCGGCTCGGCCCGGCCGACGTGGAGCGTGACGCCGCGACGCCGCTACCGCTGGATTTTCCGGAGGTCACCGGGGCGCTGATCCGCTCCGAGGTGATCGGCGGATATCCCGGCCTGCTGGTCGACGGCTACGACGACGCCGACGGCCGCAATCCGCTCCACCCGTGGCGGGTCGACCGGCTCACCCCGGACATCCTGCTCTGCCTCTTCGCCGGGAAACTGGCCAGGCTGGACCTGCACCAGCCGCCGGAGCACCAGCACCTGGCGGTCGAGCTGGAGATCGACGACCCGGCGACCGGGCCGACGGTGCGCAAGACGCTGCGCGCTCCCGGTGGCAGCGGCGGCGGCACCCCACCACCGGTCGGCCCGCTACCGCTCGGAGCCCGGCGCACCGTCCCGGTACGGGCGCTGGCCGACGCCATGGCGCGGGCTCTGGACCGCACGGCGGGAAGCCTGGACTCGGGCGACTTCGCCCTCCAGTTGACCGAGACGGCCGAACGGGTCAGCTTCCTCCGCTAGTGCCAGCCGTGCCGGGACGAGCCGCTCCAGCGCCGGGCGGACCTGGACTCACGCCCGGCGGCCCCACTGTCCGCGATGGACCACCGTCTCCCGGCCGCGGCGGCGGCCGGCGATGGTGGGGTTCTGCGGAGGCAGGTCGTCGGCCCGGTAGCCGACGCAGATGCCGCCGATCGGCGTGTACTCGTCGGGGATGCCGAACTCGGCCCTGAACGCGGCGGTGTGCGCGGGGACCGCCACCGTCGGGTCGACGTCGTCGCCGGCCAGCGGCATGATGCCGAAGAAGCAGGCTCCCAGGCCCTCGTCGACGGCGGTCAACAGCATCATCAGCGTGGCCATGCCGGTGTCGACGTACCAGTACGGCACCGGCCAGCGGGCCTCGTCCCGGTCGGTCCAGCCCTTGTCGGCCTCGGCGTAGCGGGACAGGTATGCCGCCTTGTGCGCGAGCGGCACCACGACCAGCGGCGCGTCCTGCATGGTCGGTGTCTGCGCGACCCGGGTCGGGACGAAGGGCCAGAACCTGGCCCGGTCGGCAGGGTCGGTGAGGGCGAGGAAGGCCCAGCCCTGCGAGAAGCCGGCCGACGGCGCGCGCAGCGCACTGGCCAGGATCCTGTCGACGACGTCGGGACTCAGCGGCCGGTCGGCGTAGTGGCGCACCATCCGGCGGCGGCGGATCACCTCGGCGAACTCCATGCCCCAGATCCTGCCATCGGCCCGGTGCCGTCCGCTCAGGCCGACCTGGTCCGCGTGGAGTGCGGGGGAGCGGGGCGCGGGGACGTGCTGCCGGACGTCGCCTGCCTGCCGCCGAGCGAGAGGCGGCGGGACAGGATCGTGGCGCCGGCGAGGGCGGCCAGCACCATGGCGGCCTCGGTGAGCACGACCCCGGGCGCGGTGCTGTAGCCCGTTGACCACGCGTATCCCATGGTGACCGGCGTGACGACGATACCGGCGACCGGAAGCAGCAGGCTCATCATCCACGCGGTCCGTCTGATCCGCGGCACGTCGCGCAGCCGGAGCCGGACCGCGACGACCGCACCCGCGACCACCACGGCCGCCGGCACGCCGTAGTAGGCGGCGACGGCGAACTGGATCGGTATCTCGACCGAGCGGGGGATGTCCACCAGGCGCACGAAGACGGGGGAGAGCACGGCCAGGACGGCGTAGCCGACGACACTGCCGAGTGCCGCACCGGTCAGTGCGGTGCCGAGTAGGGGGCCGTAGTGCCGGGGCACCCGTCGGACGCCGGCCTCGTCGGCGAGGCGGCGGGCGAAGCCGGGCACGTCGCCGCCGAGCAACTGCGCCGGGTCGCCGCCGTCCGCGGCCGCCGCCCGCAGGTCGGAACGCAGGTCGGCGGCGAGTGCCACCCGGTCGGCCCGGCCGATGCCGTACGCCCGCCAGGCCCGCTCGGCCTCGGCGCTTTCGGTCTCCCGATATACGGGCAACCCTGTGACGGTCGCCTGTTCGCCGCCAGCGTGACGGGCGGGGTGGTGTACCGCGGGCCGGATCGTCAAGGGTGTGGCCATGGATGCCACGTTCGTACTCGTGCACAGTCCGTCGGTGGGGCCGCTGACCTGGGCGTCGACGGCCCAGATGCTCGAAGCGTCGGGGGCGCCGGCCATCGTGCCGTCCCTGACCGGCGTCGCGGACGCGTGTCCGCCGTACTGGCGGGCCGTCGCCGGGACGGTCACGGCGGCGATGGACCGGTTACCACAGACCCGGCCCGTCGTGATCGTGTCGCACAGCAACGCCGGGCTCTTCGTGCCGGTCGTCGTGGCGGCCACCACCCGTCGGGTCGTCGGCTGCGTCTTCGTGGACGCGGCGCTGCCGTCGCCGGCCGGACCGACCCCGGTCGCCCCACCCGAGCTGCTGGACTTCCTGCGCCCGAAGGCGGTCGGCGGCCGGCTACCGCAGTGGACGGAGTGGTGGGAGGAGTCCGAGGTCGCGCCGATGTTCCCGGATGTGCGGACCCGCGACGCCGTCTCGGCCGAACAACCCCGGCTGCCGCTGGGCTACTACCAGGAACTCGTGCCCAACCCGGCCGGCTGGGACGATCGGCCCTGCGGCTACCTGCGCTTCAGCCCGCCGTACGAGCCGGTCGCCGACGATGCGCGGCAACGCGGCTGGACCGTCGACCACCTTTCGGGTCGGCACCTGCACCAGGTGGTGGATCCACGCGCCGTGGCCGACCGCATCCTTGCGATCACCCACCGATGGCGGTCCTCGGCATCCTGAGTCCTGCTGTGTGCGATGCCGGCGAGTCGCCGGGAAGATCAGCTCGGCCGGCGACGCAGCAGATAGGTGTCCATGATCCAGCCCTTGCGTTCGCGCGCCGCCCGGCGCTTCTCGACGATCTCCGGGCCGACCTCGGCGAGCGGGCCGGCCACCAGGATCTCGTCGGGGGTGCCGAGGTAGGCTCCCCAGTAGATCTGCACGTCCGGCTCGTCCACCCGCATGAACGTGCAGTGCGCGTCGAGCATCACCACCAGGTCGTCCACCCCGGCCGGCCAGCCCTGCCCGAGTAGCCGGCCGGTGGTGACCTGGAACGGCCGGCCGACCCGGTTGAGCCCGATCCGGTGCCGGGCGGCCAGCGTCGACACGCTGCTCACCCCCGGGATCACCGCGTGATCGAACTCGACCGTCCCGTCCGCCAGGATCTCCTCGATGACCCCGAGCGTGCTGTCGTAGAGCGCCGGATCGCCCCAGACCAGGAATGCGCCGCACCCGTCGGCCGGCACCTCGTCGCGGACCAGGCCGCGCAGCAGCTCGGCCCGGCGCCGCCGCCACTCGTCCACCGCCGCCGCATAGGCCGGCGTGTTCCGGTCCCGGTCCGGGTCGGTCACCTCCACCACCCGGTGCCCCGGTTTCGTCGGGTGCCGGCGCAGGATCTCCTGCCGCAGCCCGAGCAGGTCCTGTTTCGTGGCGCCCTTGTCGAGGACGAAGAAGACGTCGACCTCGGCGATCGCCCGGACCGCCGCCAGGGTGAGCTGTTCGGGGTCGCCCGCCCCGATGCCGATGACCAGGATCCTTCGCACCGCCGGCCGTCCCTAGCGCTTCGCCGAGCGGTCGCGGCCGGGCGAGTAGAGGTAGCTGTCCGGAAAGCCCTCGGCGGCGAGCACCCGGCCGACGACGATCACGGCGGTGCGGCGTACGCCGGCCTGCTCGACCTGGTCGGCGATGTCGGCCAGGGTGCCGCGCAGCACCAGCTCGTCGGAGCGGCTGGCCCGAGCCACCACCGCCACCGGACAGTCCGCACCGTAGTGCGGGACGAGCTGCCCGACCAGCTCGCGGGTCCGACCGACCGCCAGGTGCAGCACCAGGGTCGCCCGGCTCGCACCGAGCACCGCCAGCTCCTCGGTGGCCGGCATCGCCGTCGACCGGGACCGGGCCCTGGTCAGCACCACCGTCTGGCCGACCGTCGGCACGGTCAGCTCCCGGCGCAGCGTCGCGGCGGCGGCGGCGAAGGCCGGCACGCCGGGGACGATCTCGTACGGTACGCCCGCGTCGTCGAGCCGGCGCAGCTGTTCGGCCACGGCACTGTAGATCGACGGGTCGCCGGAGCAGAGCCGGGCCACCTCCCGGCCGGCCCGGTGCCCGTCGACCATCCGGGCCACGATCTCGTCCAGGGTCAGGTCGGCGGTGTCGACCAGTTCGGCGTCGGGCGGGCACGACTCCAGCAATTCCGCCGGGACCAGGCTGCCGGCGTAGAGGCAGAGCCGGGCGCGGGTCAGGACCCGCTGCCCGCGTACGGTGATCAGGTCGGCGGCACCCGGTCCGGCGCCGATGAAGGTCACCGGCACGGCTTGCACACCGCCCACTGCACCAGGGCGCGGGCCGGCTTCCAGGCGGTGAAGCCGCCGAGCGGCGCGGCCCGCTCCACACCGAGCCGGGTCAGGTCGCCGCCGAACCGGGCGGCATTCCTCGTCAACTCGTGTTCCCCCTCGATCGTCACCGCGTGCGCCACCAGCCGGCCACCCGGCACCAGCGCCGCCCAGCAGCTCTCCAGCACCCCTTCGGCGGCCAGCCCGCCGCCGACGAATACCGCGTCCGGCGTCGGCAGCCCGGCCAGCGCGTCCGGCGCCGCGCCGAGCACGACCCGAAGCTCCGGCACGCCGAGCGCCGCCGCGTTGCCGGCGATCCGTTCCGCCCGCTCCGGCCGGGCCTCGACCGCCACCGCCCGGCAGCTCGGCTCGGCCCGCAGCCACTCGATGCCGATGCTTCCCGACCCGGCGCCGACATCCCAGAGCAGCTCGTCGTGACCCGGGGAGAGCCGGGCCAGCGCCAGTGCCCGAGCCTCCCGCTTGGTCAGCGCCCCGTCGTGCGCGTACGCCTCGTCCGGCAGCCCCGGCACCGCCGACCGGAGTACGGCCTGCGGCCCGGCCGTGGCCCGCACCGCCACGACGTTCAACGGGTCACCGGGTGGGTGTGGCCAGTCCTCCGCGGTCCCGTCGAGCCGCCGCTCGTGCCCTGCGCCGAGCGACTCCAGCACGGTCAGCGGGCTTGCGCCGTAGCCGGCGCCGGTCAGCAGGGCGGCCAGGGCGGGTGGGGTGGAGGCGTCGGCGCTGAGCACCAGGATCCGCCGGCCGGGGGCGAGGACCCGGCGTACCCGGGCCAGGTCGCGACCGACCGCGCTGAGCACGGTGACCCGCTCGACCGGCCAGCCGAGCCGGGCGCAGGCCAGGGTGATCGAGGAGGGCTGCGGCACCACCTCGACCCGCTCGGGGCCGACCAGGTCGACGATCCGCGCCCCGATCCCGAACCACATCGGATCGCCACTGGCGAGTACGCAGAGCCGGCGGCCGGCGTGCGCGTCGAGCAGGTGGGGCAGCGCCGGCAGGAGCGGGCTCGGCCAGCTCACCCGCTGTGCCGGCAACTCGTCGGGGAGGAGGTCGAGTTGCCGCCGCCCGGCGACGACGACCTCGGCGGCGAGGACCGCCCGGCGACCGGCCTCACCCAGCCCGGCCCATCCGTCCGCGCCGATGCCGACAACGGTCAGCCGGGGTCCCCGCCCGGTCGGGCCGGGGCCGGCGCTCGTCACGGTCACGAGCCGGAACGTTAGTCGACCGGCCGCCGCCCGTGTCCAATCGGGTGAGCTGTGTCATCGTCCGCCGCGGGGATGCCCGGTCCGGCCACCGCCGCCCGTGCCGGAGGGCGGTCGGCCCCGCCGGAGGGCCCGTCGGCTGGGCCGGAGGGTGGTCGGCGGTGTCGGAGGGCGGTCGGCTGTGCCATCATCGGCGGCGACGGCGCGGCGAGGAACACCGGTGGGCCGGTCCAGGGGGACCGGCGACTCCGGGGCGGTCCCGCCACTGTGACCGGCCGCGAGGCCGGGAGCCAGACACTCCGCCCCCGTCCCGGGTCGACCCTCCGGGCGGCCCGGCCCCGGACCGGTCGCGGGCGTGGACACCCGCGAGGTAGGAGGTTGGCCCCGTGCGGTCGTACCCGTTCTCCGCCGTCGTCGGGATGGACGACATGGCACTCGCGCTCACCCTCAGCGCCGTCTCGCCGGCCATCGGCGGAGTGCTGATCCGGGGTGAGAAGGGCACCGCCAAGTCGACGATCGTCCGGGCGCTGGCGGGGCTCCTGCCGCCGGTCACCGTCGCGTCCGGCTGCCGCTTCTCCTGCGACCCGGCCGCACCGGACCAGGAGTGCCCGGACGGTCCGCACGAGCCCGTGGCGGCGGTGATCCGGCCGGCCCGGCTCGTCGAGCTGCCGGTCGGTGCGACCGAGGACCGGGTACTCGGCTCCCTGCACCTGGAACGGGCGCTGCGCGACGGCGTCACCGCGTACGAGCCCGGACTGCTCGCCTCGGCACACCGGGGGCTGCTCTACGTCGACGAGGTCAACCTGCTGCACGACCACCTGGTCGACGTGCTGCTCGACGCGGCGGCGATGGGGCGGGTCACTGTGGAACGGGAGGGCGTTTCGGTCGCGCACGCCGCCCGGTTCGTCCTGGTCGGTACGATGAACCCGGAGGAGGGGGAGCTCCGTCCGCAACTGCTGGACCGGTTCGGGTTGACCGTCGAGGTGGCGGCCAGCCGCGACCCGGCGGTCCGCGCCGAGGTGACCCGGCGGCGGCTCCGCTACGAGGCCGACCCGGACGGGTTCGCCGACCGGTACGCGGCGGCGGACGCCGAGCGGGCCGCCCGGATCGCCACCGCCCGCCGGCTGCTTCCCGAGGTCCGGCTCGACGACGACACCCTGCACCGGATCGCCATGGTCTGCGCCTCGTTCGAGGTCGACGGGATGCGTGCCGACCTGGTGACGGCGCGCGCGGCGATGGCGCACGCGGCGTGGTGCGGGCGGAACACGGTCACCGGGTCGGACATCCGGGCCGCCGCGCGGCTCGCGCTGCCGCACCGACGCCGGCGGGACCCGTTCGACCCGCCCGGCATCGAGCAGGAGCGGCTCGACCAGGCCCTCGCCGACGCCGGCCTGGACCAGCAGGGGGAGCCGCCCCCGGGCAGCGCTCAACCGCCGGGCGGTCCCGACACCGGCGGATCCGGTCCCGAGGGTCCGGATCCCGGGGGGCCGGGTGGGGCGCCGCCGCCCGACGAGCCCGGCCCGGCACCGGGGGACGCGGCGGCGGCCGATCCCGCGTCCGGGGCCGCCGGCGGGCCGGGTGACGGCGCCGGACCGGACAGTGCCGGTTGGAACAGGGCGGGTTCGGACGGTGCGGAGCCGGCCCCGGTGCCGGCCGTCCCGGACGGCTCGGCGGGACAGGACGGCCGGGGACGTGCGCCGGATGGCGCAAGCCGGCCTCTTGCCGCCGACCGCCCGTACCGGGCCAGGCTGCTGGTCGTACCGGGGGTCGGGGCAGGGGTCGCCGGCCGCCGGTCACCCGCGGTCACCACGGTCGGGCAGACGATCCGGACCGTGCCGCCCGGGGCCGGGCCGGGCAACCGGCCGCATCCGGTCGCCACGCTCTGGGCGGCCGCCCCGCACCAGCGGGCACGCGGCCGGCGCGGCCCGGGACTGGAGGTGCGCCCCCAGGACGTCCGGGTGGCGGTGCGGCAGGGGCGGGAGGGGAACCTGATCCTCTTCTGCGTCGACGCCTCCGGCTCGATGGCGGCGCGGCAGCGGATGCGGGAGGTCGAGACGGCCGTGCTCGCCCTGCTGCTCGACGCCTACCAGCGGCGGGACAAGGTCGGCCTGGTCACCTTCCGGGGCGACGGGGGCGACCTGCTGCTGCCACCGACCTCCAGTGTGGACGTTGCCGCCGCCCGGCTCGCCGAGCTGCCGACGGGTGGTCGTACCCCGCTGGCCGAGGGACTGCTCCGGGCTGGTGCGGCGCTGCGGGTCGAACGGATCCGCGATCCGCGCCGCCGCGCGTTGCTGGTGGTGCTGACCGACGGCCGGGCCACCGCCGGCCCGGACGCGGTGGCCCGATCCCGGCACGCCGCCCGGTTGCTCGCCGCCGACGGCGTGCGCGCGGTGGTGGTCGACTGCGAGGCGGGCCGGATCCGGCTCGGACTGGCCGCCGCGCTGGCCGGCGCCCTCGGCGCCGAGCACCTGCCGCTGGAGCAGGTCGCCGCCGGCACGCTGGCCAGCGCCGTCCGCAGCCGCACCGGCACCCGTACCCCCGACGCCGCTGCCGGGGTCGGGCCCGGCAGCGGCGGGAGCCGGCAGGGGAGGGCCGCCTGATGCCACAGGGACGGCCGGAGACGGTACCCGCCGACGGGCTGACCACGCGGCAGCGCCGCAACCGCCCGCTGCTGATGGTGCACACCGGAGCGATGAAGGGTAAGTCGACCGCCGCGTTCGGACTGGCCCTGCGGGGCTGGAACCAGGGCTGGTCGATCGCGGTCTTCCAGTTCGTCAAGTCCGCCCGCTGGCGGGTCGGCGAGGAGAACGCCCTGCTCGCGCTCGGCCGGCTGCACGAGCAGACCGGCGAGGGCGGCCCGGTGCAGTGGCACAGGATGGGCTCCGGCTGGAGCTGGAGCCGCAAACCCGGCAGCGAGCCGGACCACGCCGCCGACGCCCTCGAGGGCTGGCGGGAGATTCAGCGCCGGCTCGCGGACGAACGGCACCAGCTCTACGTGCTCGACGAGTTCACCTATCCGATGAAGTGGGGCTGGGTCGACGTCGACGAGGTGGTGCGGACCCTCCGGGACCGCCGCGGCACCCAGCACGTCGTCGTCACCGGCCGGGACGCCGACCCCCGGCTGGTCGAGGCCGCCGACCTGGTGGTCGAGATGACCAAGGTGAGGCATCCGATGGATGCCGGCCAGAAGGGACAGCGGGGGATCGAGTGGTGAGCGGTTCGTCCGCGCCGCCCGGCCCGTCCCGACTGCCCCGGGTCGTGATCGCCGCACCCGGCTCCGGGCAGGGCAAGACCACGGTGGCGACCGGCCTGATGGCGGCGCTGCGCGGTCGTGGTCTGGCGGTCAGCGGCCACAAGGTCGGCCCCGACTACATCGATCCCGGCTACCACGCCCTGGCCACCGGACGGCCGGGCCGCAACCTCGACCCGCACCTGCAGGGCGAGGAGCGGATCGTCGGACTGCTCCGGCACGGCGCGACGGTGCCGGCACCGGCCGACGTCGCGGTGATCGAGGGCGTGATGGGGCTGCACGACGGCGCCATCGGCCGGGAGGGCTTCGCCTCCACCGCGCACGTCGCCCGGCTCACCGGCAGTCCGGTGCTGCTGGTGGTCGACGTCTCCGGTGCCTCCCGCAGCATCGGCGCGCTGGTGCACGGCTTCGCCGGCTACGACGGGCTGACCGTCGCCGGGGTGATCCTCAACAAGGTCGGCTCGGAGACGCACGAGGCGGAGGTGCGGCAGGCGGTTGCCCGCACCGGCGTACCGGTGCTCGGGGCGCTGCGCCGGGACACCACCCTGGACACCCCGAGCCGGCACCTCGGACTCGTCCCGGCGGCCGAGCGGGCGGCGGCGGCCCGGCGTACCGTCGACGCGCTCGCCGCGCACGTCACCCGGGCGGTGGACCTCGACGCGGTGCTCGCCGTCGCCCGCCGGGCCCCCGAACTCCCCGCCGGGCAGTGGCGCCCGGCCGACGAGGTGCCCCGGCTACCACCGGCGACGGTCGCGGTCGCCGGTGGCTCGGCCTTCACCTTCCGGTACGCCGAAACCGACGAACTCCTCGCGGCTGCCGGCCTCCGGGTCGTACCCGTCGACCCGCTCCGGGACGAGGCGCTGCCGGACGGCTGCGCGGGGCTCTACCTCGGCGGCGGCTTCCCGGAGGTCTACGCGGCCGACCTCGCCGCCAACGTGCGGCTGCGCACGGCGGTGGCCGGGGCGGTCCGGGCCGGGGTGCCGGTGCTGGCCGAGTGTGCCGGGCTGCTCTACCTCTGCCGGGACCTCGACGGGCACCCGATGGCCGGGGTGCTGGCCGCCTCGGCCCGGATGACCGGCAGGCTCACCCTCGGCTACCGGGAGGCGGTCGCGGTCGGCGCCGGCCCACTGGCCGAGCCCGGTGCGGTGGTGACCGGGCACGAGTTCCACCGCACCCAGGTCGGGTACGCACCCGGCCGGGTGCCGGCGTGGCGCTTCCGGCCCCGACCGTCCCGAGCACACGGCGTGGGCGCCGAGGTCGAGGAGGGCGTGGTCGACGGCAACGTGCACGCCTCCTACCTGCACGTGCACTGGGCCGGCCATCCGGGGCTCGCCACCCGCTTCGGTGCGGCGGTGGCGTCAGGCCCGGCGACCGAGCGGCCCGGTCACCGGGCGGGGAAGTAGGCGGCGAGCTTGCGGCGGAAGTGGGCCGAGTAGAGGAGGCCGAGCGCGGCACTGCCCAGGAAGCAGGCGACCGCTCCCGTGCCGGCGTCCACCACCACCGGGCGGGCCATCGCGGCGAACCGGACCACCTGCCCCCGCTGCACCCAGGCCGCCGCCTCCGGCTCGACCCGGGTGCTCACCAGCGCGGGAAGGACCGCGACCCCGCTCTGCATCCCGCGCAGTTGCCCCTTGCGGGCCACCACGTAGTCCAACGCCGAGGTGGTGAACTCCTCGATCGCGCTCGCCGTGACCAGCGGCGCGGGCGCGGCGACGGTGAACAGATGCAGCTTGGTGGCCATCCACTGGAGCCGGAAGTCGGCGCGGTAGCCGACCAGCACCGGCAGGCCGTTCCAGTCCTCGGTCCGCACCTCGCAACCGTCGGCCTGCAGGCGCTGCGCCGTCGCGTCCAGATAGGCCCGGACCGAGTCCGTCGCCGTCGCATCCATGCTGTCCCCACATTCCTCGTCCGCCAGCCACCGGTCGTCCGCCAGCCGGTCTCGTCCGCCGGTCACCGGCATCCGCCGCTCTCAGGCTCCGGTGTCCTCCAGGTCCCCGTCGAGGCGAAGGTACGCCTCCCGCAGCGCCTCCAGGGTGGCCGGGTCGGGCCTGGCCCACAGGCCCCGGTCGGCGGCCTCGGAGAGGCGTTCGATGATGTTACGCAGTGCCCACGGGTTGGAGCGGCGCAGGAACTCCTGGTTCTCCGTGTCGAGGGCGTACGTCCGGGCCAGGTCCTCGTACATCCAGTCGGCGACCACACCGGCCGTGGCGTCGTAGCCGAAGAGGTAGTCGACGGTGGCGGCCAGCTCGAACGCGCCCTTGTAGCCGTGCCGGCGCATCGCCGCCAACCAGCGCGGGTTCACCACCCGGGCCCGGAACACCCGCGCGGTCTCCTCGGTCAGCGAGCGGGTGCGGACGGCGTCCGGGGTGGTGCTGTCCCCGATGTACGCCCTCGGCGCCCGCCCGGTCAGCGCCCGCACCGTGGCGATCATCCCGCCGTGGTACTGGAAGTAGTCGTCGGAGTCGGCGATGTCGTGCTCCCGGGTGTCGGTGTTCTTCGCCGCCACCGCGATCCGCCGGTACGCGTCCTCCATCTCCTCCCGGGCCGGCCGGCCCTCCAGCCCGCGCCCGTAGGCGAAGCCGCCCCAGGCCGTGTAGACCTCGGCGAGGTCGGCGTCGTCGCGCCAGTTCCCGCTGTCGATCAGCGGCAGCAGCCCGGCACCGTACGCGCCGGGCTTGGAGCCGAAGATCCGGCTGGTGGCCCGCCGCTCGTCACCGTGCCGGGCGAGGTCGGCGCGGGCGTGCGCGCGCAGGAAGTTCTGCTCGTCCGGCTCGTCGAGGGCGGCGACCGCCCGGATCGCGTCGTCGAGCAGGAGCACCACGTGCGGGAAGGCGTCCCGGAAGAAGCCGCTGATCCGCACGGTCACGTCGATGCGGGGCCGGCCCAGCTCGGCCAGCGGCACGATCTCGAAACCGTCGACCCGGCGCGACGCCTCGTCCCAGGTCGGCGTCACCCCGATCAGGGCCAGCACCTCGGCCACGTCGTCGCCGGCGGTCCGCATCGCCGAGGTGCCCCAGGCGGAGAGCCCGACCGAGCGCGGCCACTCACCGGTGTCCCGCCGGTAGCGCTCGACCAACGAGGTCGCCATCGCCTGCCCGGTCGCGTACGCCAGCCGGCTCGGGATCGCCTTCGGGTCCACGGTGTAGAAGTTGCGGCCGGTCGGCAGCACGTTGACCAGCCCGCGCAGCGGCGACCCGCTCGGACCGGCCGGCACGTAGCCGCCGTCGAGGGCGTGCAGCAGGTTGGTGATCTCGTCGGTGGTCCGGGCCAGCCGGGGGACGACCTCGGTGACGGCGAACTCCAGCACCGGGCGTACCGCCGGGGTGCGCGGGTGGTCGGCGCCGAGCACGTCGGCCAGGACCGCCGGCACGGCGTCGAGCGCCCAGTCCCGGGCCTCCATCGCCTCGACCAGGGCGCGGGCCACCGCCTCGATCCGGTCGACCGCGGCGGTCCGCGCGTGGTCGCCGTCCGGGGCTCCGCCGGCCCCGCCGGCCCCGCCGGTTCCGCCGGTTCCGTCGGTTCCGTCGGCCCCGCCGGTTCCGCCGGATTCGTCCAGCCCGAGCGCGGCGCGCAGACCGTCGACGGCGCCGGCCCGGCCGCCCCAGACCTGCCGGGCACGCAGGATCGCCAGCACCAGGTTGACCCGGGCCTCGCCGGTCGGCGGCTCGCCGAGCACGTGCAGGCCGTCGCGGATCTGCGCGTCCTTCACCTCGCAGAGCCAACCGTCCACGTGCAGCAGGAAGTCGTCGAACTCGGCGTCGTGCGGCCGCTCGTCGAGGCCGAGGTCGTGGTCGAGCCGGGCGGCCCGGATCAGCGTCCAGATCTGGCCCCGGATCGCCGGCAGCTTGGCCGGATCCATGGCGGCGATGTTGGCGTGCTCGTCGAGAAGCTGTTCCAGCCGGGCGATGTCGCCGTAGCTCTCGGCGCGGGCCATCGGCGGCACCAGATGGTCGACGATCACCGCGTGCGCCCGCCGCTTCGCCTGGGCACCCTCCCCGGGATCGTTGACCAGGAACGGATAGATCAGCGGCAACGAGCCGAGCACCGCGTCCGGCCCGCAGGAGGCGGAGAGCCCGGCGGTCTTGCCGGGCAGCCACTCTAGCGAGCCGTGCTTGCCGAGGTGTACCACCGCGTCCGCGCCGAAGCTCTCGTCCAGCCAGCGGTAGGCGGCCAGGTAGTGGTGGGTCGGCGGCAGGTCGGGGTCGTGGTAGATGGCGACCGGGTTCTCGCCGAAGCCACGCGGCGGCTGGATCATGATCACCACGTTGCCGGCGCGCAGGCAGGCGAGCACGATCTCACCGTCCGGATCCCGCGAGGTGTCCACGTAGAGCTCTCCCGGCGGTGGCCCCCAGTGCGCCACCATCGCCTCGCGCAACTCCGCCGGCAGCGCCTCGAACCACCGCCGGTAGTCGGCGAGCGGGATCCGTACCGGGTTGGCGGCGAGCTGTTCCTCGGTGAGGAACTCCTGGTCGTGGCCGCCGACGGCGATGAGCGCGTGGATCAGCCGATCACCGTCCGGCAACCCGGTGTCGGGGGAGGCGGTGTCGGGCAACGTGGTGTCGGGGGAGGCGGCGGGCGCCGGGGTCAGTCCGGGCAGCGCGTCCGGGCCGTCGGCCGGCCCGACGTCGTAGCCGAGGTCCCGCAGGGCCCGGAGCAGGCGTACGGCGCTGGCCGGGGTGTCCAGCCCGACCGCGTTGCCGACCCGGGCGTGCCTGGTCGGATAGGCCGAGAGCACGAGGGCGAGCCGGCGCTGCCGTACCGGGGTGTGCCGGAGCCGGGCCAGCCGGACCGCGGTGCCGGCCACCCGGGCCGCCCGCTCCGGGTCGGCGACGTAGCGGGGCAGCCCGTCGCTGTCGACCTCCTTGAACGAGAAGGGCACGGTGATCAGCCGCCCGTCGAACTCCGGCACCGCGACCTGGGTCGCCGCGTCCAGCGGGGAGAGCCCGTCGTCACTGGCCGACCAGGTCGCCCGGGACGAGGTGAGGCAGAGCGCCTGCAGGATCGGCACGTCCAGCGCGGCCAGCGCCGCGACGTCCCAGGACTCCTCGGCGCCACCGGCGGCGGCGTCCGCCGGCCGGGTACCGCCGGCCGCCAGCACCGTGACCAGCAACGCGTCCGCCTCGCCGAGCGTCGCCAGCAGCTCCGGTTCCGGGGTACGCAGGCTGGCGCAGAAGACCGGCAGCGGCTGGCCACCGGCCTCGGTGACCGCGTCGGCGAGTGCGTCGACGAATCCGGTGTTCCCGCTGAGCTGGTGCGCCCGGTAGTAGAGGATCCCGACGACCGGCCCACCGGTGCGGCCGGCCGGGCGGGACCGGACACCCCAGTTCGGCTGCGCGGCCGGCGGGGCGAAACCGTGGCCGGTCAGCAGCACCGTGTCGGAGAGGAAGGCGTGCAGTTCGCGCAGGTTCTCCGGCCCGCCCTGGGCCAGGTAGGCGTGCGCCTGGGCGGCGGTGCCGGCCGGCACGGTGGAGCGGGCCATCAGGTCGGCGTCCGGGGTCAGCTCGCCGCCGAGCGCCACCACCGGCCGGGCGCCGCCGAGCAGCGCCGTCAGCCCCTGTTCCCACATCCGGAAGCCGCCGAGGATGCGTACCACCACCAGGTCGACGCCGTCGACCAGGTCGGGCAGGTCGGCCGGGTCGATCCGGGCCGGGTTCGCCAGCCGGTACGCCGCGCCACCGGCCCGCGCGGAGAGCAGGTCGGTGTCTGATGTGGACAAGAGCAGGATGGTGGTCGCAGCGTCCGCCGCAGGCATGGGTGGCTCCTCCCCGGGTCCGCGCCCGTGGTCGTGGTCCGTCGCCGACGGTGGTCCGGAGTGTCTGGCTCCCGACCCGCGACCGCGGGCCGGTGACAGTGGCGGGACCGCCCCGGACTCGCACCGGGTTCCTCCGGGTCCACCGCGTGATGCTCTTCTCGCTCGTCTCGCCGCCGGCCGGCGGCGAGGACACCGACTCTACGATGAGCCGGTGCCCACCCCCGCCACCGCGTCCGCCCGGCCACCGGAGGACCGCTGCCCCGGCGCGCTCCGGGCGCACCGGGCCGCCGACGGGCTTCTGGTCCGGGTGCGGCTCCCCGGCGGCCAACTCCGCCCCGAACAGTTGCGGGTCCTCGCCGGGCTGGCCGAGGTGGAGGCCGGCGGCGGCCTGGAGCTGACCTCCCGGGCGAACCTCCAGCTCCGCGCCCTCCCCGACGACGCCGCGGTACGCCGGGTCGCCGACCGGATCGCCGCCGCCGGGCTGCTGCCCACCGCCACCCACGAGCGGGTCCGCAACCTGCTCGCCTCGCCGCTGAGCGGGCGCGACCGGGCCGGGCGGCTCGACGTACGCCCGCTGGTGCGGGACCTCGACGCGGCGCTGCGTGGTGCCGCCGACCTGGCGTCGCTGAGCGGCCGGTTCCTCTTCGCCCTCGACGACGGCCGGCACGACGTTGCCGCCCTCGGTGCCGACCTCTGCTGGACCGGCGGCTCCGGGGTCCTCTGGCTGGCCGGCACCGACACCGGGCTGCGCGCCGGTCCGCCGGACGCCGTCGAGCTGCTGATCGCCGCCGCCCGGGCCTTCCTCCGGGTACGCGGCGACCGCCGCGACCTGTGGCGGCTCGCGGACCTGCTGGACGGGCCGGCGCAGGTCACCGCCGCCCTCGACCGTCCGGCTGAGACGCCGGACGACGCGCGCCCGACCCGGGCGGAGAGGCTGCCGGTGGTCAGGCGGGATCGTCCGACACCGGTCGGCGCCCACCCCGGCGGTGTGGCGGTGGCCGGCGCGCGGTTCGGCCGGTTGACCGCCGACCAGGCCAGGCTGCTGGCCGGCATCGCCACCACGGACGAGATCATCGTCACCCCGTGGCGCAGCCTGGTGCTCGACACGGACGGACCGGATATCGTCGGCCGGCTGGCCGCGGCCGGGCTGTTGGTCGACCCGGCGTCGCCGTGGCTCGGGGTGACCGCCTGCACCGGCCGGCCCGGCTGCGGCAGCGCCCTGGCCGACGTGCGGCGGGACGTCACCGAGGCGCTGACCGCCCCGGCCGTGCCGGGCGGCACGGATCCGCCCGTCGGGGCCGACGTGTCGGTCGGCACGGATCCGCCGGTCGGGGCCGACGTGTCGGTCGGCACGGATCCGCCGGTCGGGGCCGACGTGTCGGTCGGCACGGATCCGCCGGTCGGCGAGCCGCTGCCGGTGCACGTCGTCGGATGTGACCGCTGCTGCGGCAGGCCGGCCGGGGAGGCCGTGCTGGCGGTCGCCACCGGCACCGGATACCGGATCGAGGCGGGCGGCCAGAGCTGGCACGGGACCCCACCGGCCGCCCTGGCCGCGCGGGCAGGAAGGCAGACGTGAGCTACGAGTACGTCCGCGACGGCGCGGAGATCTACCGGCGGTCGTTCGCGACGATCCGGTCCGAGGCCGACCTCTCCGGGCTGCCACCGGAGATCGCCCCGGTGGTGGTCCGGATGATCCACGCCTGTGGCAGCGTCGACCTGGTCGACGACGTCGAGGTCTCGGCCGACCTGGTGCGGGCCGGCCGGGTGGCGCTGCGGGCCGGAGCGCCGATCCTCTGCGACGCGGCGATGGTCGCCGCCGGCATCACCCGGGCCCGGCTGCCCCGGGACAACGAGGTGCTCTGCACGCTCCGCCGCCCCGAGGTGCCCGAACTCGCCCGGCGGCTCGGCACCACCCGCAGCGCGGCGGCCCTGGAACTCTGGCGGGACCGGCTCGACGGCGCCGTGGTGGCGGTCGGCAACGCCCCCACCGCCCTGTTCCGGCTGCTGGAGATGCTCGACGAGGGTGCCGCCCGGCCGGCGGCCATCGTCGGCGTGCCGGTCGGCTTCGTCGGCGCCGTCGAGTCGAAGCAGGCACTGGCCGCGCACGGCGCCGGAGTGCCCTACCTGGTGGTGCACGGTCGGCGCGGCGGCAGCGCCATCACCGCCGCCGCCGTCAACGCGATCGCGAGCGAGGTCGAGTGAGCGCGACGGTGGGCGAGAGCGGCCCGGACACCGCGGGCGGCGAGCGGCCGGACGGTCGGCGGCCGGGGACGCTGCGCGGTGTCGGTGTCGGCCCCGGCGACCCCGAACTGGTGACGGTGAAGGCCGCCCGGCTGATCGGCGCCGCCGACGTGGTCGCCTACTACTCGGCCCGGCACGGCCGCAGCATCGCCCGGAGCATCGCCGAGCCCTACCTGCGGGAGGGGCAGCGGTACGAGCCGCTGGTCTACCCGGTCACCACCGAGACCACCGACCATCCGGGCGGCTACGAGGCGGCGATCACCGAGTTCTACGACGCCAGCGCCGAACGGCTGGCCGGGCACCTCGCCGCCGGCCGGGACGTGGTGGTCATCTGCGCGGGCGACCCGATGTTCTACGGCTCCTACATGTATCTGCACGAGCGGCTGGCACACCGGTTCCCCGCCGAGGTGGTACCCGGGGTCACCTCGATCAGCGCCGCCACCGCCGTACTCGGCCGGCCGCTGGTCGAGCGGGACGAGGTGCTCACCGTACTGCCGGGCACCCTGCCGGCCGACGAGCTGACCCGGCGGCTGGCCGACACCGACGCCGCCGCCGTACTGAAACTGGGGCGGACGTTTCCGCAGGTACGGGCGGCGTTCGAGGATGCCGGACGGCTGGACGCCGCCTGGTACGTCGAGCGCGCCACGGGCCGGGACGGGCGGGAGTTGCCGCTGGCCGAGGTCGAGCCGGCCGGGGTGCCCTACTTCTCGCTGGCGGTGCTGACCAGCCCCACCGGCGCCGCCGTGGCCGCGGGTGTCGGCCCGGGCGGCAGCGGCGGGCCCGGGGCGGGCCGCCGGGGCGGCGGGGCGGTTGTGCCGACCGGCGGCGTGACGGTGGTCGGCCTCGGCCCCGCCGGCAGTCGCTGGCTCACCCCCGAAACGAGCCAGGCGTTACGCGAGGCGGAGCACCTGGTCGGCTACGGCCCGTACGTCGACCGGGTGCCGCACCGTCCCGGCCAGCACCGGCACACCTCCGGTAACCAGGTCGAGATCGACCGGGCCCGGCACGCCCTGGAACTCGCCCTCTCCGGCGCCCGGGTCGCCGTGGTCTCCTCCGGTGACCCCGGGGTCTTCGCGATGGCAACGGCGGTGCTGGAGGTCGCCACCACCGACGAGCGGTTCGGCGTCGTCCCGGTACGGGTGCTGCCCGGCCTGACCGCCGCGCAGGCCGCAGCGAGCCGGATCGGTGCCCCGCTCGGTCACGACTTCGCGGTGCTCTCCCTGTCGGACCGGTTGAAACCCTGGGCGGTGATCGAGCGGCGGTTGGCCGCGGCTGCCGCCGCCGATCTGGTGCTGGCGCTCTACAATCCGGCGTCGGCCAGCCGGCGCCGGCAGGTCGAGGCGGCCCGGCAGACCCTGCTCCGGCACCGGCAACCGGGCACCCCGGTGGTGATCGCCCGGGACGTCGGGCGGCCGGGGGAGCGGGTCACCGTCGTGCCGCTGGCCGACCTCGACCCAGCCGAGGTCGACATGCGCTGCCTCCTGATCGTCGGTTCCTCCACCACCCGATGGGACCGGCGCGCCGACGGCTCGACCGTCGTCTGGACGCCCCGCAGCTATCCGGGCTGACCGCCGGCACGGCCCCGGGCCCACCCGCTCGTCGAGCTGAGTTTCGTCGAGCTGAGTCCGGTGCTCGTCGGGGTGAATCCGGATTGAAGCTGGCCGGGGCGAGGCTGTGTCGACCGCACCTTCGACGGGGGGGTGTCGAGCCGGAAGGAGAGCTGGGGATGGTCCGGAGAGGATTGATGACGGTCGTGGCGTTGGGCGGGCTGCTCGTGGCCGGGCTGGCGGCCGGCGGACCAGCCGTGGCGGCTGTGCCGGCGGCCGGGGTCGAGCGGGCTGTGCCGGCGGCCGGGGTCGAGCGGGCCGTGCCGGCCGCCGGAGCCGAGCGGGCCGTGACGGCGGACGAGTGGGTGGGTCCGATCGACCAGTGGACGACGTTCCCGTTCGAGGATGGCTGGGAGATCTGCAACCGGACGGGGCAGATCGGGGTGGCCTTCGGGGCGTACAAGGCGTACGAGTGCCGCGACAACGGCTGGTGGACCACCTACCTGTACGTCCAGTACTACCCGTGATCCGCGCAGCGTCACCGGGCGGTCTGCGGGGACCGCCCGGCGCCGGGCCGGGCCGGCGGCAGCGCCGTCTCCAGCCAGGCGAGCGCCGCGGTGACCTCGGTGACCATCGCCGGCAGCGGGACCGGGGCCGGCCGGTCCACCAGCACCACGGGCAGCCCCAGGTCGCGGGCGGCAGCCAGCTTCGCCGCCGTGTACGCGCCGCCGCTGTCCTTGCTCACCAATACGTCGATCCGGTGCGTCACCAGCAGTTCCCGTTCCGCCGCGACCTCGTACGGGCCCCGGTCGCGCAGCACCGTCACGTTGCCCGGCAGGGGCATCGCCGGATCGTCGACCACCCGCACCAGCAGCCAGTTTCCGGTCAGGTGCAGGAAGGCGTCCAGGCCCTGCCGGCCGGTGGTGACGAAGGCCCGGCGGCCCAGCCGGGGCACGAGGGCCGCCGCGGCGGCGAGATCCGGCACCCGGTGCCAGTGGTCCCCGGGGCCCGCCGTCCAGCCGGGACGCTCCAACCGCAGGTACGGCACCCCGGTCGCCCCGGCCGCCTCGACCGCCGACACCCGCATCCGGGCCGCGTACGGATGGGTGGCGTCCACCAGGGCGTCGACCCGGTGCTCGGTCAGCCATCGGGTGAGTCCGGCCGGCCCGCCGAACCCGCCGATCCGGACCTGTCCGGCCGGCAGCCGGGGATCGGCGACCCGGCCGGCCAGCGAGGAGACCACCACCGTGCCGGGGCGGTCGACCAGTGCGGCGGCCAGATCCCGCGCCTCGGCCGTGCCGCCCAGCAGCAGCACCCGGGTCGTCACGGCGCGACCGTATCGGCCGCTCCGGCCTGGGACAACCGGGCGGCCGTCGGCTCGTGACCTCCACCACCTCCGTTACCGCCGTGCCGGGCGACGCTGTTCCCGGTCCCCGTGCGCCGGCCCGCACCGCGCGGTGGCCGGCGGACGCACCGGTTGACCGGCGGGTACGGCCCGGATACCGTCAACTTGCCATCTGCGGCGGTGTGAGGGAAGCCGGTGCAAGTCCGGCGCGGTCGCGCCACTGTGAGCGGTCCGGGGCGATGCCTCGGGTGCCGCGAGCCAGGACGCTCGGCCGTCGCAGCCTGTCGAAGGGGACGCGTCATCCCCGAGGAGGTCCCACGCGCATGTCCAGCCCCACTCCGGCCCGGCCGCTCGCCCACCCGGCGGTCTCCGCCCGGCTACTGTGGACGGCGCTCGCCGTCGTCGCCGTGCTCGCCCTGCTCACCTACCTGGTCGCGTTCGACCAGGGGGCCGTCTCCCGCAGCGGGATGTTCCTGCACGAGTTGATGCACGACGGCCGGCACCTGCTCGGCGTACCCTGCCACTGATCGGGCGACCGCCGTGCCGAACTTCTTCGCACTGCTGCTGCGTGGCCTGCTCGCAGGTCTGGTCGCCGGTCTGGTCGCCGGGACCTTCGCCTACGTCGCGGGCGAGCCGCGGGTCGACGCCGCGATCGCCATCGAGGAACAGGCGGCCGCTTCCGAGCCCGGGGCCGGGGGCGACCATCACGCCGAGGACGAGGCGCTGGTCAGCCGCGACGGGCAGCGGGCCGGCCTCTTCCTGGCCACCGGCCTCTTCGGTGCCGCGATGGGGGGCCTGCTCGCCATCGGGTACGTCCTGCTCCGCCGCCGGCTGCGGACCGCCGACGACGGCCAAGCGGCGCTGCTGCTCGCCGGTGCGGCACTGCTCGGCGCCGTGATCGTGCCGTTCGGCAAGTATCCGGCGAACCCACCGGCCGTCGGTAACCCGGACACCATCAACCAGCGCACCGGCAGCTACCTGCTGTTGGTGCTCCTCGGCCTGGTGGCCGTCTGGGCCGCCGCCCTCGGCCACCGCTCGGTCCGCCCGTCCGCGCCGTACGGGCTGCGGGCCGCGGCGGCGGTCGGCGGGTTCCTGCTGGTCACGGCGGTCGCGTACACCGTGCTGCCGTCCTTTTCGGAGGTGCCGGACGACTTCCCGGCCACCCTGCTCTGGGAGTTCCGGATCGCCTCGCTCGGCACCCAGGTGGTGCTCTGGACCGGTATCGGGCTGCTCTTCGCCATCCTGGTCGGCCGGGGTGGCCGGACCTTCCGGTCGGCGGGCCGGGACGGGCCGGCCGTCGACGGCGGCTCGACCGTCGGGGACGGGCCGGCCGTCGAGGGCGGCTCGACCGGACCGGGGCGGCCCGCCGGGATGCCGGAGGGGGCGGACGCGCCGGCAGGGCGGTGAGCCGGACCAGCCTGCACCTGGTCGCCCACGCGCACACCGCCGCCCTGCGCCGCGCGGTCTTCGGCGGCGGTGACGAGGGGCTGGACTTCGGGGGCCTGCGGGCGGCCCGCGCACTGGCCCCGGCCGGGCCGGGGCGGCCCGGGCCGTTCGGCCGGGTCGACACCTGCCTGAGCACCCCGGCCGAGGCGGGCCGGCAGACCGCGTACGCGCTGGGTCTGCGCCCCGTCGCGGAGCCGGCGCTGGCCGACTGTGACTACGGCCGGTGGACCGGGCGTCCGCTGACCGAGGTCGTCACCGGTGAGCCGGAGGCGCTGCGGAACTGGCTCACGGAGCCGCAGGCGGCGCCGCACGGCGGTGAGTCCGTCGCCATGCTGCTGGAGCGGATAGACCGCTGGTTGGCCGGGCAACTCGACCGGGGCGGCCGGCTCGTCGCCGTCACCCATCCGGTGGTGCTCCGCGCCGCGCTGGTCCGGGCGCTGCGGCTGCCCGCCGCCACCTTCTGGCGGCTGGACGTGGCTCCGCTGGCGGTCGTCCGGCTGGCCGGGGACGGGCAGGACTGGCGGCTCCGGCTGACCGCCGCCGTCCCCGAACCGGAGGATCTCGTCCCCGACGGAGCGAGATAGCGGCAGGCGCTGGCGACCCTCGGCCGCCGGCCGGCACCGGGCGGCCCGGCCGACCCGGTTAGCGCCGTCAGGCTTCGGACACCGCGCCCGGCGGCCCGGCGGTCGTCCGCTATCGGCCACCGGCCCCGCCTTGACAAGCTCGCGTGGCATCCACAATCCTCGGTTGATTGTATCGTTTCAGCCCCGGTCGCACCCTCGCCCACCACAGACCGGGTCGTATGCATATTTGGAGACCCATGAGTTCTCGAACCAGGGGAAAGCGCATTCTCGCAACCCTGTCCCGGGCCGCCGTCGCGGGCGTCTCGGTGACCGCGTTGCTGCTCGGCACCCCGGCCGCCGTCGCCGCCCAGCCGAGCGGTTCCGGCCACCGTCCGGCCGGACCGCGCCTCGAACGCCTTGACCGCGGCCTGGTCGCGGTCGCCACCACCGACGGCGTCTTCCTGAGCTGGCGGCTGCTGGGTGCCGAGGCCACCGGACGCGGCAGCACCGGCCTGACCGGAGCCGACTTCCACGTCTACCGGAACGGACGGCGGATCGCGACCGTCACCGACAGCACCAACTACCTCGACCGCGCCGGCACGGCCAACGCGAAATACCAGGTCGCGGCCGTGCTCCGTGGCCGGCCGGCTGGCCGGAGCGCACCGGTCTCACCGTGGGCCGACGGCCATCGGGACCTGCCGCTGCGTAAACCCGCCGACGGGGTGACCCCGACCGGTGAGACCTACACCTACTCGGCGAACGACCTCAGCGTCGGTGACGTCGACGGCGACGGGCAGTACGAGTACGTCGTCAAGTGGGACCCGTCGAACTCCAAGGACGTCTCCCAGGTCGGCTACACCGGCGAGGTCTACATCGACACCTACGAGCTCGACGGCACCCTGCTGCACCGCGTCTCGCTCGGCGTCAACATCCGGGCCGGTGCGCACTACACGCAGTTCCTGGTCTACGACTTCGACGGCGACGGCCGCGCCGAGATGATGTTCAAGACCGCTCCCGGCACCAAGGTCACCCGGTACGACCGTCGTGGCCGGGCCGTCTCCGAGCGGTACATCACGATGCCCCGCGAGGACGTGCGGGCCGGATACTCGCACAGCGACGACTACCGGCTCAGCCCGGAGGAGTACCGGCAGAAGCTGGTCGACCTCTTCCTCGGCTGGCACCGGCATCCGGAGGTGGTGGCCGGACGCTGGCCGGCAACCCTGGAGGAGGCCTTCGGTATCGCGCCGGCGTACAGTTACCCGCTCGCCCGGCCCGACGCCGAGGCGCTGGTCGACTACTTCATCGACGTGTACGCACCGGCCCGGAGCAGCCGTAACGCGCTCCGGTCGTTCCAGGGTTTCATCGTGGACGGTCCGGAATACCTCACCGTCTTCGACGGATCGACCGGCCGCGAGCTGCAGACCATCCACTACAAGCCCGGCCGGCACGACGACGGGCTGATGTGGGGCGACTACGCGATGAGCCGGATCGAGCCGGGCAACCGGGTCGACCGGTTCCTGGCCGGCGTGGCGTACCTGGACGGCCGCCACCCGTCGGCGATCTTCGCCCGGGGCTACTACACCAGGGCTACCCTGGTCGCCTACCGCTGGGACGGCCGGCGGCTGCGCGAGGACTGGTACGTCGACAGCGGCTGGGTGCCGATGACCAACCCGTTCAACGACGGCCCGCACGGCCGGGAGGGGACCGACCCGGAGCACGGCACCCTGACCACCCAGGGCGCGCACTCGCTGAGCGTCGCCGACGTGGACGCCGACGGCAAGCAGGAGATCATCTACGGCAGCGCCACCATCGACCACGACGGCAGCCTGCTCTACAGCTCCTACGGGGTCCTGCCACCCGGCAGCGCCGATCCGGGCGCGCGGGCCAAGCTCGGGCACGGCGACGCGATGCACGTCACCGACATCGACCCGGCCCGGCCCGGGCTGGAGATCTTCATGGTGCACGAGGGCGCGAGCTGGGCGCCGTACGGCTACGCGCTGCGGGACGCCGAGACCGGCGAGGTGATCTACGGCGGTTACACCGGGGTCGACACCGGGCGCGGCATGGTCGGCGACGTGGTGCCGGAGGAGCCGGGGTTGGAGACCTGGGCGACGGTCGTCGGTGGCCAGCCGGACGGGCCGGGTCTGCGTACCGCCGACGGTGAACTGCTGAGCACGGTGATCCCGGGGACGAACCAGAGCATCAGGTGGGCGGCGGACATGACCACCCAGATCGTCAACGGTGCCGGGGACGTCACCCCGAGCATCGACGACTGGCGGCGCGGCCGGCTGCTCACCGCCGAGGGCACCCGGACCAACAACGGTACGAAGGGCAACCCCGGGCTGGTCGCCGACATTCTCGGCGACTGGCGCGAGGAGCTGCTGACCCGGACCCTGGACAGCTCGGCAATCCGGATCCACCTGAGCACCGAACTGACCGACCGCAAGCTCTACACCCTGATGCACGATCCGCAGTACCGGGTCGAGGTGGCCCGGCAGCAGACCACCTACAACCAGCCGTCGTACCCGAGCTTCTACCTCGGCTCGGACCTCGACTGGTCCCGGGTGCCGCTGCCGCGTCGCTGACCGGCACCCGAAAAGCACCGGGGAAGACCGGCCGGAGCAGGCGGGACCCGGCGCCGCACGGCGGCGCCGGGTCCCGGCGTGCCGGGGCCGGGCGCGGTGTCCCGAGACGACAGGGCGCCGGATCCGGCAGGCCCGGGAACCGGACGGTGGAGGCGCGGCTCGTCCCCGGTGGAGGTGGTCCACGATGCGCGCCCGTCGCACCCTCGCCGCCGTCGCCGCGACCCTGGTCGGGCTGGCCGGCACCCTGCTCCTCGCACCGGCACCCGCCCTGGCCGGCAACTGGGCGGTCACGCTGCTGGATCCGCTGCCGGAGCGGCTGGAGCCGGGTCGCGCCTACACGGTCGGTCTCTGGGTGCTCCAGCACGGCTTCCATCCGTTCGAGGGTGAGCTCGGACCCGTCGCGCTGCGGCTCGTCGATCGCGACGGCGAGTCGGTGTCGTTCCCGGCGGCGGTGCTGCCGGAGCCGGCCCATTACGCCGCGGCCGTCGCGGTCCCGCATCCCGGCGTCTGGACGGTGGTGGCCGAGCAGGGCGGGTTCCCCGACTACCATGTCGGGACGCTGACCGTCCCCGGCGGGCTGGCGGTGCTCGGTGTGCCGGCACCGCTGCGACCGGTCGAGACCGCGAAACACTGGCCCGGCCCGATCCGACCGCCGGCGGTCCAGGTCGACCAGGACCGGAACCCGTTCAGCGTGCTGACCGGAGCGGCGGCGGAGGGGAGCGGTATGGCGGCGGAGGGAAGCGGTGCGGCCGTGCCGGCCGGATCCCGGGTGGCGCCGGAACCGGCCGCCGACACCTCGCGGCGGAGCATGCTTGTCGCCGGCACGCTGTTGGCGGCGGCGCTCGTCGGACTCGGGCTCGTCGCGGCGCGTCGGCGGCTCAGTCCAGTTCGGGCAGCAGGCCCTGTTCCCGCAGTTGCTGACAGTGCAGCTCCGGTGGTGGTTCCGGATCCCGGTCGGACGGACGGGGTCCCTCCGGGCCGTCCGGACCGATCCGGACGAACCGCTCGACCCGGGTCACCCGGCAGCGCACACCCTTGATCTCGAACTCGTCGGTGCGGGGCGCCTCGAACTCCTCCAGCGCCCTGGTGTAGGCGGCGCTGATCTCCTCCAGTGTGGCGTCCTCGTGCGGGACTACGTCGCTGAACCGGAAGGCCGCGGAGTCCCGGGCCGCCTGTGGCGTGGGGTAGGTGGCGGACGACCGGGGCTGCCAGGTCTGGTCCAGATACTCGCCGATGGTGAAGACGACCGGCAGCAGCACCACGTTCGGATGGGTGACCAGTGCCCGGCGCGAGTCGGCCCGTACGTCGTCGGCGACGATCCCGGCCTTGTAGAAGGCGGGCGCCATCTCGATCCGCAACAGCCCGTCGGAGAGGCCGGTGGTGGCGGCCGGATCGATGACGAAGCCGTCCTCCGGTGGCGGCACGTCCCTCGTCTGGCCGGCCGGGTACGGATCCGGGTCGGTGGGCCGGGGCGGCTCGGGACCGTCCGGTCCCATCCGGATGAAGGGCTGGACCCGGATGATCCGGTAGCGGCGGCCGTGCACGGTGAGGTCGTCGACCACCTCCCAGTCGAGCAGCCGGATCGCCGCCTGGTATTCCCGTCGTTCGGCCGCGTGGTCGGCGGTCTCCGGCGTCCTGCTGCGCAGCCGGCGGAGGTGCGAGCCGAGCGCGTCGCGGCTGCCCTGTGGATGGTCGCCGCTGAGGCTGAGGATCCGCCAGCCGCCGGCCACCTCCTCGGCGTGCCCGAAGACCGGCGTACCCCACATCAACTTCGGATAGGCGATCGAACGGCGCCGGGCGTCGTCCTCGGAGACCGCCGACACCGGATCGCCCTGCTGCGCGATCCGGATCAGCAGATGGTCCGGCACCTGCCTACCGTGATGAGTCATGCACGCAGTGTGCCCCGACGGTTTCGGTTTTTCAGCGTCCGGCGCTCCGAGACGCGTGACAACGTGGGTACAGATTGTCGCCACCGCCGGTTCGGCCGGTTCTGCGCCGGGCCGCTCGGAAGCGTAGCTAAGTTCCTATCCTCCTAGGACACCGTGCCGGTAGTGCGGCGAGTCACATCGATCGCGGTGGAAGCGTTGACGTCCCGATAGCACGACGGTAACCTTTGGCCAACCTTCCGCAAGAACAGAGCAGATCACTGCTAAATCTGCTACTGGAGACCGGAACTTCCGTACTAGATCGGCCCTGTCGGCTTCCGGACAACCGGACCGGCTGCGCGGTCCCCGCCCGACCGCAATCCCGGCAACCCCCACCACCGTGCCCGTGGCCACGCCACCGGCAGAACCGTCCACAGCGAAAAGGACAGTGATGAGACGCTCAGATCTGGTCCCGGTGACGGCGGCGGCGGTCGCCGCTGCTGTGCTCGCCGCACTCGGGGCGCCCGCCGCGCCCGCGGTAGCCGCACCCGCCCCGGCAGACCAACACACCGCCCTCGCAGGCCAACACACCGCCCCGGCACGCCAACAGACCGTTGCGGCCGAGCGGCTCGGCCGGCCTGACACCGCCGCCGAGCTGGCGGAGGTCAACCTCGCCCAGGGACGCCCGACCCAGGCCAGCGGCCACGCCGACGTCTACGACCCGTCCCGGGCCGTCGACGGCAACCAGGGTAGCTACTGGGAGAGCGTGAACCACGCCTTTCCACAGTGGATACAGGTCGACCTCGGCTCGTCGGTACCGGTCAACCGGGTCGTCCTGAAGCTGCCCACCGCCGGCTGGGGCACCCGTACCCAGACGCTTAGCGTGCGGGGCAGCACCAACGGCTCGTCCTTCGGCGACCTGGTGGCCTCCCGGACCTACACCTTCAACCCCGCGGTCGACGGCAACTCGGTGACGATCACCTTTGGGCAGGCCGGCACCCGCTATCTCCGCATCCATGTCACGGCGAACAGCGGATGGCCGGCCGGGCAGGTCTCCGAACTGGAGGTCTACGGCCCGGACGGTGGCGGCGGCACCGACACCACCCCGCCGGGAGTCCCCGGCACGCTCTCCTACACCGCGTCCGGGCAGTCGATCACCCTGAACTGGGGCGCCTCGACCGACAACCCCGGCGGCAGCGGCCTGGCCGGCTACAACGTCTACCGCAACGGGGCACAGGTCGCCTCGCTCGGCGCCGTGACCAGCTACACCGACACCCAGCCGGCCAGCGCCACCGTGTCGTACTTCGTGCGGGCCCGGGACGTGGCCGGCAACCTCTCCGGCAACAGCAACACCGTCACCCGTACCGGCAGCCAGCCGCCCGGCTGCACCAACGTGGCCCGGGGCAGGCCGGTCACCGCCACCGGCTCCACCTTCAGCTTCGTGCCGGCGAACGCCGTCGACGGCTCGCTCGGCACGTACTGGGAGGGGGCGCCGGGCTATCCGCAGAGCCTGACGGTGGCGCTCGGCGCCAACCACGCGATCACGGCCGTGCAGGTCAGGCTGAACCCCGATCCGGCCTGGGGGACCCGTACCCAGAACTTCCAGGTCCTCGGCCGGGACCAGGCCGCGACCGGATACACCAGCCTGGTGCCGGCGACGAACTACCAGTTCGTGCAGGGGAACAACGCGGTGACCATCCCGGTCACCGCCACCACGGCGGACCTGCGGCTCCAGTTCAACTCCAACACCGGCGCGCCCTCCGGCCAGGTCGCCGAGCTGGAGGTCTGCGGCACCCCCGCACCCAACCCGGACCTGGTGGTCGCCTCGACCACCTGGACGCCGGCCGCGCCGACCGAGACCACCCCGATCGTGCTCTCCGCCACCGTCCGCAACAGCGGGTCGGCGGCGGCCGCCGCGACCACGGTCAGCGTCAGCCTCGGTGGCACCGTCGCCGGCAGCGCCCCGGTCACCGCGCTGGCCGCCGGCGCCTCGGCCACCGTCACCGTCAACGCCGGCACCCGGCCGCAGGGCAGCTACCCGGTCACCTCGGTGGTCGACCCGACCAACGCGATAGTCGAGCAGAACGACGCCAACAACAGTTACACCGCGCCGTCGCCACTGGTGGTCGGCCAGGCGCCCGGCCCGGACCTGCAGGTGCTCGGCATCACCAGCAACCCGCCGAACCCGGCCGTCGGGGCGGCCGTCACCTTCACCGTGGCGGTCAACAACCGGGGCACCGTCGCGACCGGCGCCACCACCGTCACCCGGGTCACTGTCGGCGGCACCACGCTGAACGCCAACACCCCGTCGATCGCGGCCGGCGCCACGGTCAACGTGGCGATCGGCGGCAGCTGGACCGCCACCAGCGGCGGCGCGACCATCACCGCCACCGCCGACGCCACGAACACGGTCGCGGAGACCAACGAGGGCAACAACGTCCGCACCCAGTCGATCGTCGTCGGGCGCGGTGCGGCGGTGCCGTACGTCTCGTACGAGGCGGAGGCCGCCCGCTACCAGGGCACCCTGTTGGAGGCCGACCCGCTGCGTACCTTCGGGCACACCAACTTCGCCACCGAGTCCTCCGGACGCAGGTCGGTGCGGCTGAACAGCACCGGCCAGTTCGTCGAGTTCACCTCCACCAACGCGGCGAACTCGATCGTGGTGCGCAACTCCATCCCGGACGCGCCGGGCGGCGGCGGCATCGAGGCGACGATCAGCCTTTACGTCAACGACACCTTCCTGCGTAAGCTGACACTCTCCTCCCGGCACAGTTGGCTCTACGGCAACACCGACGACCCGGAGGGGCTGACCAACACCCCGCAGGCCGACGCGCGGCGGCTCTTCGACGAGGCGAACGCGCTGCTGAGCCAGTCGTACCCGGCCGGCACCCGGTTCCGGCTGCAACGCGACGCGAACGACAGCGCGCCGTTCTACGTCATCGACATGATCGACCTGGAGCAGGTCGCCCCGCCGACCAGCCAGCCGGCCGGCTGCACGTCGATCACCCAGTACGGTGCGGTGCCGAACGACGGGCTCGACGACACCGCCGCGATCCAGCGGGCGGTCACCGACGACCAGAACGGGGTGATCGGCTGCGTCTGGATCCCGCCGGGGCAGTGGCGGCAGGAGCAGAAGATCCTCACCGACGACCCGCTGGACCGGGGCCAGTGGAACCAGGTCGGGATCAGCAACGTCACCATCCGGGGCGCCGGGATGTGGCACTCCCAGCTCTACACCCTCACCGAGCCGCACCTGGTGGTCGGCGGGATCAACCACCCGCACGAGGGGAACTTCGGCTTCGACATCGACGACAACACCCAGATCTCCGACATCGCGATCTTCGGCTCGGGCCGGATCCGGGGTGGACCGGGCGGCGCCGAGGGCGGCGTGGGGCTCAACGGCCGGTTCGGCGAGAACACCCGGATCAGCAACGTCTGGATCGAGCACGCCAACGTGGGGGTCTGGGTCGGCCGGGACTACGACAACATCCCGGCGCTCTGGGGGCCCGGCGACGGGCTGGAGTTCACCGGGATGCGGATCCGCAACACCTATGCCGACGGGATCAACTTCACAAACGGCACCCGGAACTCGCGGGTCTTCAACTCGTCGTTCCGGAACACCGGTGACGACTCACTGGCGGTCTGGGCCAGCCGCTACGTCCGGGACACCTCGGTCGACGTCGGCCACTCCAACGCCTTCGTCAACAACACCATCCAGTTGCCCTGGCGGGCCAACGGCATCGCGATCTACGGCGGTTACGGCAACCGGATCGAGAACAACCTCATCTACGACACCATGAACTACCCGGGGATCATGCTCGCCACCGACCACGACCCGCTGCCCTTCTCCGGGCAGACGCTGATCGCCAACAACGGGCTCTACCGCACCGGTGGCGCCTTCTGGGGCGAGCAGCAGAAGTTCGGGGCGATCACGCTCTTCCCGGCGACCCGGGACATCGTCGGGGTCACCATCCGGGACACCGAGATCGTCGACTCGACGTACGACGGGATCCAGTTCAAGTCCGGCGGCGGCAACATGCCGGGCGTGGTGATCAGCAACGTCCGGATCGACCGGTCCAACAACGGCGCCGGGATCCTGGCGATGAACGGTGCACGCGGCAGCGCGACGCTGTCGAACGTCACCATCACCAACTCGGCCACCGGCAACATCGTGGTCGAGCCGGGATCGAGCTTCACCATCACCGGCGCCCAGCCGGCGCCCCGGCAACCGCGCAAACCGGCCGTCGACTGAGTTTCGGCCGGTCCCGGGTGCGCCTGCGGCCAGCACCACCGCAGGCGCACCCGGGTCGCCGTAACCTGGTGCGGTGATCAGCACCCTGGCCGTGCAGAACTACCGGTCGCTGCGCAGCCTGGTCCTGGAGCTGGGTCGGCTGACGGTGGTGACCGGGGCGAACGGCACCGGCAAGTCGAGTCTCTACCGGGCGTTGCGGCTGCTGGCCGACTCGGCCCGCAACGGGGCGGTCGCGGCGCTGGCCCGGGAGGGCGGGCTGCCGTCGACGCTCTGGGCCGGGCCGGAGACCATCGGTCGGGCGGTCCGGGCCGGCGAGCATCCGGTGCAGGGTACGGTGCGGCGCGGTCCGGTCAGCCTCCGCCTCGGCTTCGCGGGGCCCGACTTCGGGTACGCCGTCGACTTCGGCCTGCCGCCACCGTCGCAGCGCTCGGCCTTCGGCCTCGACCCCGAGGTGAAGCGGGAGGCGGTCTGGGCCGGCCCGCTGTTGCGCCCGTCGACGCTGCTCGCCGAGCGGGCCGGGAGCGCGCTGCGGATCCGGGACGGCCGCGCGTTTCGGGCGGTGCCGGACGCGGTGCACCCGTTCGACAGCATGCTCAGCGAGTACACCGATCCGGAGCGCGCCCCGGAACTGCTCACGTTGCGGGAGCGGATCCGCTCCTGGCGCTTCTACGACCACCTGCGTACCGACGCGGCCGCGCCGGCACGGCAGGCGCGGATCGGCACCCGGACCCCGGTACTCGGCCCGGACGGTGGGGACCTGGCCGCCGCGCTCCAGACGATCCGGGAGACCGGTGACGCCGAGGCGCTCGTTTCCGCCGTCGACGCGGCCTTTCCCGGCAGCACCGTGGAGATCGGGGTCGAGTCGGGGCGCTTCGAGCTGCGGCTGCGCCAGCACGGCCTGCTGCGGCCGCTGGCCGCCGCCGAACTCTCCGACGGCACGCTGCGCTACCTGCTCTGGGTCGCCGCGCTGCTCAGCCCGCGCCCTCCGGCGCTGCTGGTGCTCAACGAGCCGGAGACGAGCCTGCATCCGGAGCTGCTGCGACCGCTGGCCGGGTTGATCCTGGCCGGCGCGGCCCGGACCCAGGTGGTGGTGGTCAGCCACGCCCGGGCACTCACCGGCGCGCTGGAGCGCGACGCCGCCGAGCTGACCACGGTCGAGCTGGTGAAGGACTTCGGCGAGACCCGGGTGGCCGGGCGCGGCCGTCTCGACGAGCCGGCCTGGCAGTGGCCCAAGCGGTAGCAGCTCGAGGACCATGGCGAGCACCATCACTTCGATGTCCGGAAATGTGTGACTGCGCGCCATGTCGCCGGTTCGTCGCAGCGCCGTAACGTCGCGGCAACTTCAGCGTGATCCAGCCCACACCGTCGCCCGGAGGCCCACCATGCTCCGCAGACCCGTCCTGGCCCGCCTCGCGCGGGCCGCTCTCGTCCCCGTACTCGCCGCCGTGGGGGTGCTCGCCGTCGCCGCGCCCGCCCAGGCCGCCACCCTCAACCAGGTCGGCAGCTTCGGCTCCAACCCCGGCAACCTCACCATGTACGCCTACCGGCCCGACAACCTGCCCGGCAACGCGCCCGCCGTCGTCCTGCTGCACGGCTGCGCGCAGAACGCCAACGGCTACTTCAGCAACTCCGGCTGGCGCAAGTACGCCGACCAGTGGGGCTTCGCGCTGATCGTGCCGGAGCAGAAGTCGGCGAACAACTCCACCTCCTGCTTCAACTGGTTCGAGCCGGGTGACACGGCCCGGGGCCAGGGCGAGGCGCTCTCGATCAAGCAGATGGTCGACCACGCCCGGACGAACTTCGGCATCGCCGCCAACCGGGTCTACGTGAGCGGTCTCTCCGCCGGTGGCGCCATGGCGGCGGCGATGCTGGCCACCTACCCGGACACCTTCGCGGCCGGCTCGATCGTCGCCGGCATCCCGTACCGCTGCGCCACCAGCATGATCAACGCGTTCAGCTGCATGAACCCGGGCGTCGACCGCAGCCCCGCGCAATGGGGCGACCTGGTCCGCAACGCGTACCCGGGCTACTCCGGCACCCGGCCCAAAATCGCGATCTGGCACGGCACCGCCGACTACACCGTCGGCACCGCCAACGCGACCGAGTCCCGTGACCAGTGGACCAACGTCCTCGGGGTGTCGCAGACCCCGACGAGTACGTCGACGCTGCCGGCCGGCACCTCCCTGGAGACGTACGGGGCCGACCGGGTGCGCCTCTACCGGGTTTCCGGCATGGGGCACGGCACCCCGGTCGACCCGGGCTCCGGCGCCGACCAGTGCGGCACCGCCGCCGCCTACTTCCTGGACACCATCTGCTCGGCCTACCGGGACGCGCTCTTCTTCGGCCTCGGCACCGGCACCGACCCGGGCGATCCCGGCGATCCCGGTGATCCGGGCGACCCCGGTGATCCCGGTGACCCCGGTGAGGACCCGGTCTGCGTGACGGCGAGCAACTACGCACACGTCCAGGCGGGCCGGGCCTACCACTCCGGTGGCTACGCCTACGCGCTCGGCTCCAACGCGAGGATGGGTCTCTACAACGTCTTCGCCAGCACGACGCTCAAGCAGACCGGTCCCGCCCACTGGGTGATCGGTTGCTGAACGGGCGAGGGCCGGCGCCTCACCCCCGGGCGCCGGCCCTCGCCGCTCCGGCCCGCTGCTCGAAGTCCGCTGCTCGAACCCCCGCTGCTCCGGTCCACCGCTCCAGCCCGGACGGTGGAGGCGGATCTCATCGCCCGACCGCCCGGACCTGGACCTTCGCCGGCTCCCCGAAGAGGACGAGCAGCCGCTCGACGTCCAGGTACGTCGTGAGTCCCACGACCAGCCCGTCGACCACGTCCAGCAGGACCAGGCCGAACGGCAGGTAGCCGCCGTCCGGCCCCGGCCGCAACTGCCAGAACGCCGGCGACCCGTTCGCCGCGACCGGAACGAGTCGGGCACCCGCGCACGACGCCGCCGGATCCTCCAGCGCCAGCCGGATCCGGTCCCGGCCGCGCAGCCACCACCGGAACGGCGGCATCGACATCGTGGCGTCCTCGTGCAGCAGCGCCACGAGCGTGGCCACGTCGTGCCGCTCGAAGGCGTCGCAGTAGCGGAGCAGCAGGTCGCGCTGGCCGGGATCGTCCGGCCGCAGCGGCTCGCCCGCAGCCCGGCCCACGGCTCGCAGCGTCGCCCTCGCCCGCTGCACGGCACTGGTCACGGACGCGACCGTGGTCTCCAGCAACCGGGCCACCTCCTCGGCGCGCCAGCAGAGCACGTCGCGCAGGATCAGCACGGCCCGCTGCCGGGGCGGCAGGTGCTGCAACGCGGCCACGAAGGCCAGCCGGACCGTCTCACGCCGTACCGCCAGCTCCGCCGGATCGCCGTACGACGGCAGCACCGCGCCGTCCGGAACCGGCTGGATCCAGCTCCGCTCCGTCACCGGTGCACCGATTTCCGCCCCCTCGGCTGCCGGGCCCAGGTCCATCGCCAGCGCCCGGCGCTGCGCGCTGCGCAGCATGTCGAGGCAGATGTTCGTGGCGATCCGGTACAGCCAGGTGCGCAGCGACCCGCGCCGCTCGTCGTACCGGTCGAAGGACCGCCAGGCGCGTACCAGCGTCTCCTGCGCGGCGTCCTCGGCCTCGAATCCCGAACCGAGCATCCGGTAGCAGTAGCCGGTCAGTTCCGTCCGGAACGGCTCCAGTCGCGCGGTCTCCCCGGTCGATGTCTCCACCACCCGACCGACCATACCCACCGTCCCCACCAGCCGAAGCGCCTCGGTGCCGCCCCGACCGATGAGTATCCGCGGCCCGCCCCGTACCACCACCGAGGCCCGCGACGGGCCGACCAGCCGGACGGGAGAGAGACGATGGACGAAGACGACGTGCGGGCCGCCGTGCGGGAGGAACGCCGGGACCAGGTGGAGCTGCTCGGCATGCTCCGCCCCGAGCAGTGGGACGCGCCCACGCTCTGCGCCGGCTGGCGGGTACGTGAGGTGGTCGCGCACACCACGATGCCGTACCGGACCTCGATCGGCGGGCTGATACTGGAGCTGCTCAGGGCGCGCGGCAGCTTCGACCGGATGGCCGACCGCGTCGCCCGCCGCGACGCCGCCCGGCTCGGCACCGGCGACCTGCTGGGCTCGCTGCGCGACAACGTCGGGCACTCCTGGACACCGCCGGGTGGCGGCGCGCACGGCGCACTCGCGCACGACGTCATCCACGGGCTCGACATCACGGTCGGGCTGGGCCTGGACCGGCAGGTCCCACCCGGGCGGATCGCCATGGTGCTGACCGGGATGCGAGCGAGGAACGTCGCCTACTTCGGCGTCGACCTCACCGGTGTCGCGCTGCACGCCACCGACCTCGACTGGAGCCACGGCGCCGGGGCACCGCTGCACGGCCTCGCCCAGGACCTGCTCCTGGTGCTCTGCGGGCGCCGACTGCCACCCGGACGCCTGCACGGCGAGCCGGCGGCGCACTTCTCCCAGCGCCCGTGATCGCGGCGCCCGCGACCGCCCGCGCGGAGAGGCCGACCGGAGCCACCACCATCGAATTGGCCCGGCCGGCAACCGGACCAGCGTCGGTAGCATCGCCCCGCCGAGTAACGCGACGGCGAACCGCCACGGCAGCACCGGCCGCCGCCGATCGCGCCGGACCAGGAAGGAAGATCACGTGTACGACACCTTCGCCGACCTCTCCACCCCCCTGCTGGCCGACGCCTGCGTACGCCTCGACGTGCCGCTGCGGATCGCGCCGTCCGGCATCGCGGCGGTCGTACCCGGGCAGCGGATCGCCGGACGCGTGCTGCCGGCGCGGCACTACGGCAGCGTCGACATCTTCCTGGAGGCGCTGGACGGCGCCGACCCGGGCGACGTCCTGGTCGTCGACAACGGTGGCCGGGCGGACGAGGCCTGCGTCGGTGACCTGGTGGTGCTGGAGGCTCGGGCGGCGGGCCTGGCCGGACTGGTGGTGTGGGGCCTGCACCGCGACACGCCGGAGCTGGTGGAGATCGGCCTTCCGGTCTTCAGCTACGGCAGCTACCCGCCCGGGCCGGTACGCCTGGACGAGCAGGAGCCGGAGGCGCTGGTCAGTGCCGGCTTCGGCACGCACCTGGTCGGCGTGGCCGATGTCGTCTTCGGCGACGCCGACGGGGTGCTCTTCGTCGCGGCCGACCGGACCGAGGAGGTACTGGCGGTGGCGCAGCGGATCCGGCGCACCGAACGTGACCAGGCCGACCGGATCCGGGCCGGGGAAACGCTGCGCCAGCAGACCGGCTTCGCGGACTACCTCGCCCGGCGGGCCGACGATCCGGCGTACAGCTTCCGGCGGCACCTGCGCCGGATCGGCGGGGCCATCGAGGAGTAGCCGGGCCCGCCGTCCCCGGCTCCGGTGATCGGCCAGGGGCCGGCGGCGGGCCGCCAGGCGGTTGCTGTCGCGACGGGCCGCCAGGCGGTTGCTGTTGCGACGGGTTGGCACGTGCTTCGTTGTCGCGTGCGTACACGAGCACGTAACCTCACGCCAGCGGTCGCGGCGCCCCGACCGCCACGAAGGGGTGATGACGGCAATGACCCACGAGCACGGAGGCCACCGGAGTCAGCAACAGCGGCCACACCGGTCAGCCCCGTCCACCTGGTGGCACGACCTGCGGCACCGCCTCGGCCACCTGTTGAGTCCACATTCACACGACACGGTCGACAGGGTCGACACCGCCCTGGAGTCGTCCCGGGCCGGGCTGCGCGCGCTCTGGATCTCGCTCGCCGTTCTCGGCGTCACCGCCGGACTGCAGGCGCTCGTCGTGGCCTGGTCCGGTTCGGTGGCGCTGCTCGGCGACACCCTGCACAACGTCGCCGACGCGTTGACGGCGGTACCCCTGGGGATCGCCTTTCTGCTCGGCCGCCGCGCCGCGACCCGCGCCTATACCTACGGCTACGGCCGTGCCGAGGATCTCGCCGGGATCGCCATCGTCGCCACCATCGCCGGCTCCGCCGCCTTCGCCGGCTACGAGGCGGTCCGCCGGCTGCTGGATCCGCAGGACGTCCGGCACCTGCCCTACGTCGCCGCCGCCGCGCTCATCGGCTTCCTCGGCAACGAGCTGGTCGCCCGCTACCGCGTCTCGGTCGGCCGGCGAATCGGTTCCGCCGCCCTGGTCGCCGACGGGCTGCACGCCCGCGCCGACGGGTTCACCTCGCTGGCCGTGCTGCTCGGCGCCGGTGGTGCCGCGCTGGGCTGGCGGTGGGCGGATCCGGTGGTCGGCCTGCTGATCACGCTCGCCATCCTGCTGGTGCTGAAGGATGCCGCGCGGGAGGTCTACCGGCGGCTGATGGACGCCGTCGACCCGGATCTGGTCGACCAGGCCGAGGCGACCCTGCTCGCGGTGCCCGGCGTCCGGCAGGTGACGGCGGTACGGCTACGCTGGATCGGCCATCGGCTGCACGCCGAGGCGACGCTGGTGGTCGACGCCGAGCTCACCCTGCTCCAGGCACACGAGGTCGCCGCCGACGCCGAGCACCAGCTCAGCCACGCCGTGCCGCGACTCGGCGGTGCCACCCTGCACACCGATCCGGCCAGCCACCCCGGCGACCACCACCACGCCGAACTGTCGCACCGGCGGCGCGGCAGCACGCTGGGCCGGCCCGTACCGTCGACCGACAGCTGCCGGTCATGACGACAGTTCGACGACTGCGTCGGTTCGGCTCGGCGGGTCGACGGCCGCCGGGGCGATCGGCTCGGCGGGTCGACGGCCGCCAACTGCTCACGGGACTCGGCCTGCTCGGGCACCCCGAGCAGGCGGTGCAGACGCAGGCGTACCCGGCCTCGGTGCCGGGCACGCCGAGCGCCCGGAGGAATGTGGCCAGCGCCTCCTGCGGTGGCATCGGCCGGTCGACGTCATAGCCACGGAGGTTCACGTAGAGTTCCCCGTCGGGGAACATCTGCCGGGCGTGGTGTGCCCAGTGCAGTGCCAGGGCGGCCTTGCCGACCCCTGCGGTGCCGGAGAGCACCACCGGCAGGGTCGAGGGACCGGCGTGGCGCGATCCGGCGTTCCTCGGCCAGCGCGACGACCCGCGGATGCCCGGCCAGCACCGGGACCGGCCAACGGCGCCGCCGCGCATCCGACATCTCCCGGTGTCGCGCGGTCTCCCCGGCCCTCGTTCTGGCCGGTGCCGCGGCCGGAATCTGCACGGCCGGAATCTGCACGGCCGGAATCTGCGGAGTGGCCGGTCCGCCGTACCGGCCATCCCTGATTCAGCGGTAGACGCGTACGTAGTCGACGAGCATCCGGGACGGGAACGGCGTGGTCGAGTCGACCGGTCCCGGGAAGTCACCGCCGACGGCGAGGTTCAGGATGAGGTAGAAGGGGTGGTCGAAGACCCACGGGCCACGGGTGGACTCCACCGTCTCCTTGCTGGCGTAGAAGACCGTCTGGCCGTCGACCGTGAACGTGATGCCCCGGCTGTCCCACTCCGCGGCCCAGACGTGGAAGCCGGCGGAGAAGTCGACACCGCCCGGTGCCGGGTACTTCTGCCCGTAGCCGCCACCGCCGTTGTACTGCGGCGCGTGCAGCGTCGAGTATCCCTCCAGCGTGTTCCGGCCGAGTACCTCCATGATGTCGATCTCCCCGTTGTACGGCCACGGCCGTCCGGTGAGGAAGTCGGCGCCCATCATCCAGAACGCCGGCCAGAGGCCGTTGCCCTTCGGCACCTGGATCCGGGCCTCGATCCGACCGTACTGGACGTGGAACCTGTTGCCGGTGTTCATCCGGTGCGAGGTGTAGTCGCGCCCGCCGGCGGTCTGCCGACGTGCCTCGATCAGCAGGGCGCCGCTGCCGTTCATCGAGGCGTTGTCGTTGTTGGTGTAGTACTGGATCTCGTTGTTCTGTCCGGTGCCGGGGTCGATCGTCCACTTCGCCGGGTCGGGCTTGCTGCCGGCGGGACCGTTGAACTCGTCGCTCCAGACCAGGGTGGTGGCCGGGAACGTCGGGTCCGGCGGCATCGCGGGCGGGGGCGTCGGGTTGCCGCCGGTGCCGTAGACCTTGAACTCGTAGAGCGAGTAGCCGTACGGGCCGATCCGGGCGGTGCCGTACATCCGGACGTACCGGCCGGTGCCGGTGACGTTCAGCGTCTCCTTGAAGCCCCGGCCACTGGTGGTGGAGTAGATCGGGGTCCAGGCGCTGGCGTTCGGCGAGACCTGGATCTGGTAGGAGGTGGCGTAGGCCGGGTCCCACTGCAACACCACCTGGGTGATGGCGGCGGTGGCACCGAGGTCGACGTAGATCCAGCCTGGGTCGACCCATCCGCTGGTGGCGCTGGTCGCCCACCGGCTGGCCGGATCGTTGTCGAAGGCCCGCGCGGGCACGCACTCGAAGCAGGTGCCGTCGTTCTGGTTGCTGGAGGCGACCGCCGGCTTGGAGTACGACAGCAGCACGCTGCCGCCCGGCGGCGGGGTGGTCGGCGGAGGGGTCGTCGGCGGGGGAGTGGTCGGCGGGGGAGTGGTCGGCGGCGGTGCCGTCGGGCCGCCGCCGGTGCGCACCGCGAACTCCCAGAGCGAGTAGCCCCACGAGGTGGCCCGGGCGGTGCCGTACATCCGGACGTAGCGGCCGGATCCGGTGACGGTGAGGTTCTGCGTCCCGCCGGTGCCGTTGCCGGTGGTGTGCACCGTGGTCCAGGTCGTACCGTCCGTCGAGGTCTGGATCTGGAACGCCGAGGCGTACGCGGCCTCCCAGGTGAGGGTGACCCCGCAGATCGACTGATTGCTGCCGAGGTCGACCCGGAGCCACTGCGGGTCGGCGGCCGCGCTGGCCCACCGGGTGCCGGTGTTGCCGTCCACCGCCGCCGAGGCCGGGTAGGCGGCCGACTCGGTGGAGGAGGCGGTCGCCGGCCGACCCTGTGCGGCGTTTGCGGTGCCGCAGTCGGTGCCGCCGGTCTCGCCGTAGACCTGGAACTCCCAGAGCGAGACGCCGTAGCCGGTGGCCCGTTGGGTGGCGTGCATCCGGACGTAGCGGCCGGAGCCGGTGACGGTGATCTCCTGCCGCCCGCCGGTGCCGTTGGTGGTGGTGTGCACGGTCGTCCATGTGGAGCCGTTGGTCGAGGTCTGGATGGTGAAGGCGCTGGCGTAGGCGGCCTCCCAGCTGAGCACGACCCGGCTGACCGGGGTGACGGTGCCGAGGTCGACCTGCAACCACTGCGGATCGGCGAAGGCGCTCGACCAGCGGGTGCCGGTGTTGCCGTCGACGGCGGCCGACGCCGGCATGGCCGCGGACTGGACCGACGAGGCGGTGGCCGGCCGGCCCTGCGACAGCAGGGTCTCGGCCGCGCCGGCCGTGCCGGCGGAGACGGTCAGATATCCGGCGAGCAGGATCGGGACCACGGCCGACGCGGCCAGCAGCCGCCATCGGCGCGGCCCGGGCGCGCGGCACCGGGGTGGGGACAGAGCGCTGTTCATCGATGCTCCCTTGAGCTGAGGGCCCGCAACGGTTTCGGCCCGGATGCGGGCCGGTGACGATTCGACTGAGAGAGCGCTCTCTCACCCACTCTGCCATGTAAGGAAGGGCCCCCGCTACAACAGAAAACGATAAGCGGGGGCCCTTCCTTGCACTTGGAGCAAAGGGTTAGGACTCTTTACAGTAGAGCGAAGGCTTCCTATCATTCGGCGGACGGCGGGCACTCGCCCCGCCCGGGCCGGAGCAGGAGGGCGTGATATGAAGACGCCGGACCGACGGAGAACAGGATCCCGCGACGGGCGTACGGGGCGCAGCGGTGCGACCCGGCCCGGCCGGGCGGCCCTCGCGGTCGTCCTCACCGCACAGACGGCGCTGCTCGCCGGTCAGCTCGCCGGCCCGGTCGCTCCGGCGGCCGCCGCACCGGAGGGGCCGGCCCGGATCGTCCCGATCCCGGCCAGCGCGGAAGCCGTGCCGGGGGAGACCTTCACGCTCGCCCCGCGGGCCCGGATCGTGCTGGCTCCGGGCGCCGGCCCGGAGGTCGGCGGCGTCGCCGACGAGCTGGCGGGACTGCTGCGCCCCGCCACCGGCTATCCGCTGCCGGTCACCACCGCCGGAGCGGCGCGCTCCGGCGACATCGAACTGCGCCTGGTCGCCGCCACCGGACTCGGCGACGAGGGCTACCGGCTCGACGTCACCGCCGAGGGGGTACGCCTGGCGGCCGCCCGTCCGGCCGGCCTCTTCTACGGGGTGCAGACGCTGCGCCAACTGCTGCCGCCGTGGATCGAGAGCCGCACCCTCCGCCCCGGACCGTGGACCGTCGCCGGGGTACGGATCGAGGATGTCCCCCGCTACGCCTACCGGGGCGTCATGCTCGACATCGCCCGGCACTTCCAGCCGCCCGCCGTGGTCAAGCGGCTGGTCGACCAGGCCGCCGCCTACAAGGTCAACACGTTGCACCTGCACGTCGGCGACGACCAGGGCTTCCGGATCGCCATCGACGGCCGGCCCGAGCTGACCGAGATCGGGGCTCAGTTCTCCATCGACAACGATCCCGGCGGCTACTGGACCCAGGCCGAGTACGTCGATGTCGTCGAGTATGCCGCGGAACACTTCATGACCGTCATCCCCGAGGTCGACACCCCCGGCCACACCAACGCGATCATCATGTCGTACGCGGGACCCGAGGCCGACCCGGTGCTGCCGGACGTCAACTGCAGCAACCGCAACCCTCCGGTGTGGAACCTCACCGGGGCGGTCGGCTACAGCGCCCTCTGCCCGGAGAGCCCGCACACCTGGGAGATTCTCACCGACGTCGTGGCGCAGCTCAGCGCGCTCACCCCCGGCCCGTACTACCACTTCGGCGGCGACGAGGTGCCGGCGTCGATCCTGTCGCACGAGCGCTACGTCGACTTCGTGGACCGCAAGGCCGAGCTGGTCGCCGCGCACGGCAAGATCCCGATCGGCTGGGCCGAGATCTCCCAGGCGACCTTCGACCGGCCCGGCGCAACCCCGGCGGTCGCCCAGTTCTGGAACAACGGCAACCCGGCCGGTGCGGGTGGCGACACGGCCCGGCGGGCGGTGCAGAAGGGCATGAAGGTCGTCATGTCACCGGCCAACCACACCTACCTGGACATGCGGCAGTGGCCGGAGAGCCCGCTCGGGCTCGGCTGGGCCGGCATCCTGGACGTGTCGCACTTCTACCACTGGTCCGGCACCAGCAGTGACCCGGGCAGCTACATTCCGGCCCGGACGGTAGGCGGGGAGACGCTGCCGGCGGTGACCGACGCGCACATCCTCGGCGTCGAGTCGCCGATGTGGTCCGAGACGCTGCGCACCGGCGCCGACATCGAGTTCCAGGCCTTCCCCCGGCTGCCGGCGACGGCCGAGATCGGCTGGTCCCCGAACGTCCACCCGGAGCGCACCCTCGACTCCTTCGTCGACCGGATCGCCGGGCACGGCCTGCGCTGGCAGCTCGCCGGGCAGAACTTCCACACGTCGCCGCAGGTGCCGTGGCGGGTGGACGTCTCCGCGCCGGACGTGGCCAGCGACTCCCGTACGGTCGACGGCGCCCTCGCCTCGATCTCCGCGCCCGGCGCCGCACCCGATCAGGTGACCGCGACCGTGGACTGGGGCGACGGCAGCAGCTCCCCGGCCACCGTGGCGGGCACCCCCGGCACCGTCACCCGGGTCAACGGGCTCTACACGGCCACCGCCAGTCACCGGTACGCCCGCGACGGCGTCTACCGGGCCACCGTGACGGTGACCCGCCCGGGTGGCACCAGCAGCAGCACCGGGTTCACTGTCACCGTCGACACCTGCACCCGCACCGTTACCGGCCAGCATCGTGGTCCGCTGGTGGCCGGGGCCGGGGTGACCTGCCTGGCCGGCGCCACCGTCTCCGGTCCGGTCACGGTCCGGCCCGGCGGCGCGCTGATCGCCTCGGCGGCGTCGATCCGGGGCCCGGTGCAGGCGGCCGGGGCGGCCGGGGTGGAGCTGATCGGCGGCTCGGTCGCCGGCCCGGTGACCCTCACCGGCACCACCGGGCAACTCGTCGTCGAGCGGGTCCGGGTCGACGGCCCGCTCGTGGTCACCGGCACCGACGCCGGCACCGGTGCCGCACCACTGCTCGCCGGCAACACGGTCGCCGGCCCTCTGGTCTGCACCGGCAACACGCCGGCACCGGTCGACGGCGGCGTACCCAACACGGTGCGCGGCCCGGCCACCGGGCAGTGCCGGGGCCTGTAGGCCCCGAACCCTGCCCGCGACAGGCGGCCCCACAACCAACACACGCCCCGACCCGGGCCCCACAACCAACACACGCCCCGACCCGGGCCCCACAACCAACACACGCCCCGACCCGGGCCCCACAACCAACACACGCCCCGACCCCGGCCCCACAACCAACACACGCCCCGACCCCCTGCCCCCGGACCGCCTCGGCCCCGGTCCCGGGGGCAGGGCCTTACTCGACGTAGGCCAGCTGCACCAGGGTGGGCCGGCGGCCGCGCCGGATCAGCCGGCCCCGGCCGGGCGGCTGGACGGATAGGTAGCCCTGCGGCCAGAGCTGCCCCTCCTGTCGCTCGCCGGAGAGGAGCAGGCCGGCGCAACCGACCTCCTTCATCCGCTGCGGCACCGGCTCGTGAATGGCCCGGCCGGCCCCGCCGCTGCGCCGGGCCACCACGAGGTGGAAGCCGAGGTCGCGGGACTGCGGCAGGAATTCCAGGAACGGCGCCAGCGGCCCCGGCCCCCCGCCGCCGAGCAGGTCGTAGTCGTCACAGAGCACCACGATCTCCGGCCCCCGCCACCACGACCGGTTGCGGAGCTGCTCGACGGTGAGGTCGTCCGGGGGGAGCCGCTTGCGTACCTCGCCGGAGACCCCGTGCACCAGGCCGGCGGCGGCGGTGCCGGTGCCGGCGTACGCGCCGAGATAGGGCTCGGGCACGGCGTCGAGCAGGGTCCGGCGCAGGTCGATGACGGCGAAGACCACCTGGTCGTCGGTGTACTGCGCGGTCAGGTCCCGGACCAGCAGCCGCAGCAGCGAGGTCTTGCCGCTGGCCGAGTCGCCGAAGACCAGCAGGTGCTGGTCGGCGCCGAAGAGGTCGAGCACGGTCGGGCGCAGCTCGGCCTCGTCCAGGCCGAGCCGGACCCGGCCGTCGTCCCCGGCGTTCGCGGTCACCTCGGCGTAGTCGACCATCGTCGGCAGCATCCGGATGGCCGGTGCGGGTGGCCCGGTCCAGGCGGTCGCCACCCGGTGGATCAGGTCGTCCATCCCCTTCTGCGCGGTGGCCACGTCGTCGCTGCCGTCGATGCGCGGCAGCGCCACGTGCGCCATCAGCGCGTCCTGGGTCAGGCACCGGCCGGGGGTGTCGGCCCGGAGGTTCTCCGCCGCCTGCCGCTTGATGCTGGAGTCGAGCGGGTCGTTGAGCCGCAGCTCGATCTTTGACCCGATCACCGCCTGCAACTGCATCCGCAGGTCGGCCCAGCGGCCGGCGGTCAGCACCAGGTGTACGGCGAAGCCGAGCCCTCGGGCGCCGATGTCCTGGACCATGTCGGTGAGGTCCTCGAACTCGCTCTTCAGCACCGGATAGTTGTCGATGACCAGCACGATGTCGGCGGCCGGCAGCTCCGGGATCCGCCCCTCCCGGTGCGCCTGCCGCATGGTGTCGATCGAGTCGATGCCGCGCGCGGCGAAGAGCTGCTCCCGCTCGGCGAGCATCGTGCTGACCTCGGCCACCATCCGGCGTACCCGGTCCGGGTCGAGTCGCCCGGCGACGCCGCCGACGTGTGGCAGGTTGGCCAGCGCGCCGAGGGCTCCGCCGCCGAAGTCGACGCAGTAGAAGGCGATGTCCTGCGGGGTGTGGCTCAGCGCCGCCCCGGCGACCAGCGTGCGCAGCAGGGTCGACTTGCCGGTCTGCGGCGCACCGAGCACGCAGACGTGTCCGCCCCCGCCGGAGATGTCCAGCTGGAACGGCTCCTGCAGCTGGTCGGTCGGGCGGTCGACCAGGCCGATCGGGATGCGCAGCCGGCCACGCAGCTCCATCGGGACCACCAGCCCGTACGCCGGGTCGACCTCCAGCGGGCCGGTGACCCGGTCCAGCGGCAGCGCGGCGGGCAGCGGCGGAAGCCAGATCCGGTGCACCGGCCGGCCGTGCTCGCGCAGCCGCCGGACCACCACGTCCAGGGTGGTCGGCGCGGTCGGCGCCTCGGCCGGCGCCTCGGCGGCGGTCCGCTCGTCAACCGGCCGCGAGGGCTGCCGGGGCAGGTTGTAGAGGAGGAAGACGCTGGGGTCCGGCGGGCTCTCCACCAGCTCCGCCCCGGCCGGCGGCTGGTACGGCCCGGAGACGTACGCCGCCTTGAACCGCTCGAAGACCGTGGTGTCCACCTTCAGGTAGCCGGAGCCGGGCAGCGGCGGCAGCTTGTACGCGTCCGGCACCCCGAGCACGACCCGGCTCTCCTGCTCGTTGAAGGTGCGCAGCCCGAGCCGGTAGGAGAGGAACGACTCCAGCCCGCGCAGCCGCCCCTCCTCCAGCCGCTGCGAGGCGAGGAGCTGGTGGATGCCGATCGACCGGCCGATCCGGCCGATGGCGATGAAGAGCTCGATGAAGTCGGGCTTGGCGGTGAGCAGCTCGCTGAACTCGTCGATGATCACCATCAGGTTCGGCAGCGGCGGCAGCGGTGCCCCGGCGTCGCGCCGCCGGTTGTATTCGGTGATGTTCGCCAGCTTGCCGGCGTCGAGCAGGATCTCCTGCCGGCGTTTCATCTCGCCCTGCACCGCGTCGTGCAGCCGGTCGACCAGCCCGGCGTCGTCGGAGAGGTTGGAGATCATCGCCGAGGTGTGCGGCAGGTGCTCCAGGCCGGCGAAGGTCGCGCCGCCCTTGTAGTCGACAAGCACCAGGCTCAACCGCTCCGGCGGGTGGGTGACGGCCAGGGCCAGCACCAGGGTACGCAGCACCTCCGACTTGCCGGAGCCGGTGGCGCCGACGCAGAGCCCGTGCGGCCCCATCCCGCCCAGTGCCGACTCCTTGACGTCCAGGTGCACCGGGTTGCCGTCCGGCCCGACCCCGAACGGCACCTTCAGGAACTCCGGCAGCAGCCGGGGTGCCCACTGCGCGGTCACCTCGTAGCTCGCCTCGTCGCCGATGTCGAGCAGGCCGCGCAGGTCGACGGCGGCCTCCAGCGGGGCCTCCTCGACGGTGTCCGGGACCAGCCGTAGCGGGGAGATCTGCCGGGCCAGCGCCTCGATCTCGGCCGGACCGACCTGGTCGACGGTGCCGGCGGCGGCACCGCGTAGCCGGTCCCGCCCGGCCCGGATCTCCTCGGCCCGGGTCTCCGGCACCGGCCGCAGGTCCTCGACGGTGACCTGACCACCCTCGCAGAGCACGCGCACGTCGACGTGGGACGGCTCGGACTGCCGGTCCGGCACCAGCACCACGGTGGCGATGCCGAGACTCTCCAGGTCGAGGTCGGGGTCGAGGTGCCCGAGCGGATCCACCGGCCCGGCCGAGAGCTGGTCGACGACGATCACCAGGCGGCTGCCCCGGAACCGGTGGTTCGGGGCGCCGAGTCGGCGGGCCCGGTTGACCTCGGCGACCCGCTCGCCGAGGGTGTCGGCGAGCAGCGCGGCCAGCGCCGTCGCGCTGGCGGCCACCAGGCGGCGCGGTGCCGGGCCGTCGTACTCACTGGGGTGCAGGCAGTGCGGCAGCCACTTGAGCCAGTCGAACTCCGGACCGGCCATCCCGCCGAGCAACCAGGCCAGCCGTACGTCGTCCGGGGCGTGCAGCGCCGCGAGTTGGGCGACCAGCGCGCGTACCAGGTCGCGGGTCTCGCCCGGACCGCCGATCACCGACACCACCCCGGCCACCGGCACCGCCACCGGCATGTCGTCGAGCAGCCGCTCCCGGTCGACCACCAGCCGGGCCGCGGCCAGGGTCACCGGATCCAGCTCGACAAGCGGGTTGTGCTCGTCGGCCATCAGGTTCAGCCGCCGCCAGAGCCGGTCCTGGCCGTGTCCGACCCGCAGCACCAGGAAGTCCGGGTCGGACAGTCGCCGCTCCCAGCGCCGGGTGGGGTCCCGGAGCAGGTCCGGCAGGGCCGCCGGCACCGGATGGCGGTGCTGCGCGGCGGCCCGCTGGGCGGCGGCGTCGACCCGGATCTGGTCCCGGACCCGGTCGACGTATTCCAGGTAGCGGCGGCGCTGCTGGGCGAAGCGCCGGGCCGAGCCGGTGCGCTGGGCGACGAAGGCGGCGATCCCGCCGACGACGGTGGCGGTCAGCATGCCGGCCCCGGCGATCATCATCACCGGGTTCTGGTTGGCCATCATCATCAGCAGCATGCCGGCCCCGCCCATGACGGGTAGGAAGACCTGCATGACGCCGGCGAAGCCGCCGCCGCTGTCGGGGAGCGCCGGTGGGGAGACCATGTCCAGCGCGCCGAGTTCCGGCTCCGGGGGCGGGATCCGGGCCGGACGGTGGACCACCCGCTGCGTCATCGGACCACCTTCCGGGCCGGGGACGACCGACCGGTCGACCAGGCGACCGGTGGTGCTGCGGAACCCTAGAGTAGTACGGGATCGACAGCGTTCGGTCGAGGATCGGCGTGACGTCCACGGTTGGCCGATGGTGCTCGGACGGAGTGTTATGGCGACTCGATTCACCCGGGTGACGGTGGTGGCCGAACGGCGCAGCCTGGACATCAGCCTGCCGGCGGCCCGGCCGGTGGTGGAGCTGCTGCCGCAGATGTGTGACCTGCTCTCGCTGCCGCCGTACGAGGCGGGGCGCTGGACACTCTCGACGCTGTCCGGCGGCGGGCTGGATCCGCGCCGATCGCTGGAGGAGGCCGGGATCGTCGACGCGGACCGGCTCTATCTGACCCCGCCGGAGCAGGCGCCACTGCCGCCGGTGGTGGACGATGTCGTCGACGAGGTGCAGGCCACCCTGGACGGTGACGGCAGCGAGTGGGACGGCGACGCCCGGATGCTCGGCTGTGCCGCGCTGGCCGGGGTGGTGGTCGGCGTCGCGACGTACGCGCTGGTCGTCACGGCGGCGCCGGCCGGGCTGGTGGCCGGCGCCCTGGCCGCGGTCGCCGTGCTGGCCGCGGTCGCCGGCCGGCTGCTGCGCGGTCGCGGCGGTGACTTCCTGGTCGGTGCCGCCGTCCCCGCCTGGACGGCCGCTGCGGCGCTGGCCGCCCGCTCCGCCAGCTGGGAGACATCGGCCCAGGTCACCGCCGGTGCCGTCGGTGCCGGCGCCGGGGCAGCGCTGCTGCTGCTCGCCGGTGCGCGTTGGCGGGCCGTGGCCGCCGGTGGACTCGCGGTCGCGGTGTTCGGGGTGCTGGGCACGGTGCTGCTGGTCGCCGGGCTCGACAGCACCCGGGTCGCCGCCGTCGGCGCCGTGCTGGTGGTCTTCGCGGTCGGCCTTGCCCCACAGCTCGCCCTCGGCTCCTCCCACCTGGTCGACCTGCTGCGACGGCAGGAGGAGAGCCAGTGGGTCGGCCGGGAGCTGGTGGCGGCGGCGGTCGGTCGCGGCCAGGCGGTACTCACCGGGGCGGTGGCCGGGATCGGCCTGGTCGCCACCGCGGTCAGCGTGCTGCTGCTCGCCGGCGGCTCGGTGGTCGGCATGCTGCTCGGCGGCGTCCTGGCGCTGGTCTTCGCGCTCCGGTCGCGGGCCTTCACCCGGCTCGGTCAGGTCCTGCCCATGCTGGTGCCGCCGGTGGTGGCCGGGGTGGTGGCGGTGCTCGGCACGCTGCACCGGGCCGGTGCCGAGCCGACGGTCACCGCCTGGGCGTTGGTCGGCGCGACCGCCCTGCTCGTCGTGGCGGTCGTCGCGGCCGGGCGGTCCCGGCTGGACGACGTCGGCGCCGCCCGGCTACGGCAGCTCTTCGACCTGGTCGAGATGGTGGCGGTGCTCGGCCTGGTGCCCCTGGTGATCGCGGTCTTCGGCGGCTTCGCCTGGGCGGCCGGTTGAGCCCGGCGGCGCCGGTAGCAGCACGGCGGCCGGTGGCGGTCGGTCGAGGGCGCGCTGGCGGCGCTGCTCGGCCAGCAGCCCGCCGATCGACGTGATCGCCCAGACCGCGACCAGCAGGAGTGCCCCGAGCACCAGGCTGGCGATCACCGCCGCGTACGGGCGGCGCAGCTCGCGTGGCCCGCGCCGGGACCCGTGCAGCAGCGCCGCCTTGGCGGTGGCGGTACGCAGCGTGTGCGCCTCGACCACCACCCGGCCCTTGGAGTCAGCCACGGCCCGGTGCCGATCCCGCCCCGCCCCGCCCGTCGGGGTCGGCGGTTCCGTCGCTCCCGTCGCCCGCGACACCGCCCGACCTGACCCGCTGGGCCGGGCTGATGCTGCGGCCCACCGCCACGATCACGTCGCCCAGCACGCGTTCCAGCTCCGGGTGCGGGGTGGCGGCGCTGAGCACGGCGGTCCAGGTGGTGCCGGCGATCGGCACGAAGAGCTGCAGCACGGTGGAGCGGACCCGGGTCAGCCCGCCGGGCGGCACGGTGGAGGCGACGTCCCGGTGCAGCACGGCCGGCCCGCACGGGGTGTCGAGCTCCTCGACGGTGCCGGTACGCGGCAGCGTCTGCCGGACCAGGCTCAGCCCGGCGCCGCGCGGTGCGGAGTCGAACCAGCCCAGGTGCAGCCCGGCGCTGCCGACGACGCCGCTGCTCATCGCGCCGAGCTGTACCATGCTGAGCGCGGCACCGGCGCGCTGGCAGTCGGCGACGAGCTGCTCCAGGAAGTCGAGGACGGCGCGGCGTTCGGCGGCGCGGAGCCGGCGCCCGGCGAAGCGGTCGTCGACCACCCGTTCGGCGCTGCGCTGCCAGGACTCCGGGTTGGTGTCGAGCAGCACCCAGTCGGACGGCAGACCGATGAGCCACTCGAAGTCCGGGTGCGGGGCGTGCGGGTTGAGCTTCAGGTCGGTCGAGGGGAGCGGACCGAGGGTGGGCGCCTCGCTCACGGCCGGGCTACGCCTCGGTCGGCCGCAGCGCCGCCGCGGTCTGGTTGTCGAAGTCGGAGACCATCTGGCCGATCGCCGTGGAGAGCCCGCCCCAGCTGCCGATGTTGTTCATCAGCTCCAGCAGGCTGGTCTTCCACTCGTCGCGGAAGTCCGAGATGGCGTTCTGGATGTCGGCGTGGTCGTCGGTGAGCCCGTCGCAGTCGACGACGCCGCGATGGTCGGCCTCGAGCTGCTCGCTGAGGGTGGTCAGATTCCGCCCTAGGCTCATCAGCGTCGCGTAAGGATACTGAACGTACGTCATCCCGCCTCCCAGCCATCGCCGCTTCACAGGCTAGCAACCCACGTCTATTCGGAGGGACCACCGGATGGCCGACGAGCGACAGCCCTCGCGTACCCCGCCCCGGCCACCGGCGCCGCGTTCCGGTCCGGCCCGGATGGCGACCGTCTCGGCCCGGGCGACCGTTCCCGCCCCCGGACCCGAGCCGGTTCCGCCGGGGCGGGTCGGGCAGCGCGGCGCCCCGCTGCTGCGGGCGGTCGGCCTGGCGGCATGGCGGGCGTTGGATCCACGGATCACCGCGCGGCTGCGTACCGAGCGGCTCCGGGCCGAGGCGCTGGCGGCGCCGTTACGACCGGGTTCGATCGCCGTGGTGGGGCCGGTCCAGCACTCTGGAAGGTCCACGGTGGCCGCGCTGGTCGCCCTGGCCCTGGCCCGGCATCAGGGTCCCCGGGTGCTGGCGGTCGACGCGGCGGGCGGCGGTGGGCTGCACGGCCGGCTGGCGGCCGGGTCCGGCGGGTCGACCGGGACCGTCCTGGCCGGTCTCGGTATCCGCGACGCGGACCTCGGGCGGCGGTCGGGCGCGGTGAGCCACCGCTGGCTGCGGGAGCGGCTGGCGCTGGCCGAGTCGATGATGCTGCTCGCCCCGGCGCCCGGCACCGTGGACCGCCCGGTCGGCGCGCAGGAGTACGCGCCGGCCACCACCGCGCTGGCCCGGTGGTTTCCGCTGCTGGTCACCGACACGCCGCCGCTCACCGCCGATCGGGTGGTGCCGGTCGCGCTGACCAGGGCGGAGCGGGTGGTGATCGTGGTCCCGGACGACGAGCGCCGGCTCGAACGGCTGGAACGCAGCCGATCCTGGATCGCCCCGCTGCTGTGGCGGCCTATCGAGGAGGTGGCGGTGAACGTGCTGGTCCAGCGGGACGCCGCCCGGTCCGACGCGCTGGCCCCGAAGGCCGAGCCGGTCTTCGGAGTGCCAACCTTCAGCCTCCGGTACGACCCGGCGCTGCGGGCGCCCGGGCCGCTGCGCTGGCCAGACCTCGCGCCGCAGACCCGGGAGACGGTCCTCGCACTGGTCTCGCGGATCGTCCGGGACATGCGGTCCGATCGTTGAGTGTGGGTTCTTGCCGGAGCGTGCTGAAATGGATGCGGGTCGTCAGCTAGGGAGGCGTCGATGAGCACCAAGTTTTCGATCACCGACAACGCGGTCAACCAACACTCGTCCAACCTGGACACCTCGGTTGCCGCACTGAACAGCCAGGCCAGGTCCTTCATCACCGCCATCGAGCCGTTGCCGGCGGTGTGGAAGGGTTCGGCGTTCCAGAGCTGGGACCAGTTGACCCAGCGGTGGAACCAGGCGATGGCCGACCTCAACAAGGCGTTGACCGACATCAAGAGCCGGGTCGGTTCCGCCGGCCAACTGTACGACACCTACCACTCGGAGCAGACCAGCCAGTTGCAGTCGACCATGGGCTCGGCCAACTGGGATGGCGCGAAGTTCCGGGGCTAGCGGAGGAGCTGCGGACCATGTCGGACGTGTTCAGCTACGACGAGTCGACCGCCGGGTCGGCACAGGGCGACATCGCCGCCGTGGCCAACGGCGTGCAGGCGAGTCTCGACGATCTGACCAACTTCGTCACCCGGGTGAAGGCCAACTGGGAGGGTGACGAGATGGAGATCTACAACGGCATCCAGACGCAGTGGAACACTGCCGCGGACACCGTCAAGCAGATCCTCGACTCGGTGCGGCAGGCGCTCGGCCAGACCACCACGTCGGTGCAGGAGATGCGGGGTCAGGTGCGCGGCACCCTGCAGGGCTGACCTGAGGAGAGTCGGGCGACGACCGGCCCGCCGCGAGGGAAGGGCCCGGGTGTAGATGGCGGAGTTTCCGGCGCACCTGTTCAGGATGGACGGCGATCCCTCGGCGATCCGGTCGTCGGCGAGCCGTTGGCAGAGCTTCGGTACGGCGGCGACCGACGCGGGCGCGCAGATCACCGGCCTGGACACGGGGCAGTTCGTGGGTCCCGAGGGCGACCAGTTCCGGGACGGGCTCCACGCGGACATGCCCCGGCACCTGCGGATCACCGGGGACGCCTTCGACAGGGTGGCGGCCGGCCTGACCGGTTTCGCCGACCGGCTCGGCACGCTCCAGGACCAGATGCGCCCGCTCGCGCAACGGGCACCCGGGCTCTGGGCCGCGGTGCAGAGTGCCCGGGGCCGGGTCGACCGGGCGGCGCAGGCCGATGCCCGGCACGAGCGGGAGGTCGCGGACCGGTCGCCGGAGGAGACCGCCCCGGACAGCTACCGGTCCGACAGCGGTGCGGCCGGCGCCGCGTTCTCGGCGGCCCAGCGCGACTGGGACGACTGCGTCGGGCAGGCGACCGCGTTGCGCGGCGAGCTCACCACCGCCGTACGGGAGTGTGTGGCGGTGGTGAACGAGGCGAAGGGAATGCGGTTCACGGAGAACCCGAAGTGGTGGGATCTCGGCGGCCAGTTCACCAACTTCGTCCGGGACAACCGGGAGCTGTTGCAACAGCTCTCCGGCGCACTCAAGATCGTGTCGCTGGTCGCCGGACTGCTCGCCTTCATCCCGGTGCTGGCCCCGGTGATGGCGCCGCTGGCCATCGCCGCCGGAGCCGCTGCCCTGCTGATCGACACCTCGGTCTACGCCGCCACCGGGCAGGGGAGCCTCACCTCGATCCTGATCGACGGGGTGCTCACCGTCGTCCCCTTCGGCCGGCTCGCCCGGGTCGGTGGTGGGTTGCTCCGGGGCACCCGGGTCGCCCAGGCCTTCTCGTCGGTGGCGAACCGGGGCCGGAACATGCTCTCGGTCGCCCGCTGGGGACTGGCCAACCCGCGCGGCAACGGGATCGAGGCGCTCGGCCGGCTGGTCCGGCTCGACCCGATCGACATCGCCGGCGGCGAGATGGTGCTGAGCCAGACCGACGTCGAGCTGCCCGGCTCGCTGCCGCTGGTGCTGGGCCGGACGCACCTGTCGTCGTACCGGATGGGGAGCTGGTTCGGCCGGTCCTGGGCCTCCACGCTGGACCAGCGGGTCGAGGTCGACGACACCGGGCTCTACCTCGCCACCGACGACGGGATGACCCTGATCTATCCGGCGGACGGGGCGGGCCGGCCGGCCCGGCTGCCGCTGGAGGGCCCTCGCTGGACCCTGGAGCCCGGCCCCGGGCCGGGGAGCTGGGCGGTCACCGATCCGCGCCGGGGCTGGACCCGGCATTTCGGGCCGGTGCCCGGCGGCCCGCTGGCCGGCGGCCCGCTGACCCAGTTGCCGCTGGTCGCGGTGACCGACCGCAACGGGCACCGGATCGAGATCCTGCACGACGAGACCGGAGCACCGGCCGAGCTGGTGCATTCCGGCGGCTACCGGGTCCTGGTGACAACCGAGGAGAACCGCATCGTCGCGCTCGCCCTGGCCGCCGGGACGGAGGGCGGACCGGACACGGTACTGCTGCGCTTCGGCTACAACGAATTCGGTGACCTGACCGAGGTCACCGACTCGTCCGGGCTGCCGCTGCGCTTCGACTACGACCTGGCCGGCCGGATCACCCGGTGGGCCGACCGCAACGGCACCGAATACCGCTACGGCTACGACGAGGAGGGTCGCTGCGTCGCGACCACCGGCACCGGCGGCTGCCTGACCGGCCGGCTGCACCACGACCCGGCCGCCCGGACCACGACCGTGGTCGACTCGCTCGGCAACGAGACCGTCTACCAGCTCAACGAGCTGCGGCAGGCCGAGCGGATCACCGACCCCCTCGGCAACGTCACCACCTGCACCTGGGACCGCTACGACCGGAAGCTTTCCGAGACCGATCCCCTCGGCCGGACCACCCGGTACGGCTACGACGACGACGGCAACCTGGTCGAGGTGGTACGCCCGGACGGCGCCCGGGCCACCGCCCGGTACAACCACCTGCACCAGCCGCTCACCGTCACCGATCATGACGGCGCGGTCTGGCGGCGCGCGTACGACGCCCGTGGAAACCTGACCATGCTCGCCGACCCGGCCGGGGCCACCACCTGGTACCGCTACGACCGGTCCGGTCACCTCACCGAGGTGGTCGACCCGCTCGGCAACACCCTCCGGATCGGCACCGACCGGGCCGGGCTGATCAACCAGGTGGTCGACGCCACCGGGGCGGTGACCCGCTACCGGCGGGATCCGGCCGGCCGGGTCGTCGAGGTGACCGATCCGCTCGGCGGCACCACCCGGCTCGGCTGGACCGTCGAGGGCCGGCTCGCCTGGCGGCGTCGCCCGGACGGTGCCGGCGAGGAGTGGCGCTACGACCCCGAGGGAAACCTCGTCGCACACATCGACCCGAGCGGGGCGACCACCCTCGTCGAGTTCGGTCCCTTCGACCTGCCGGCGGCGCGTACCGGGCCGGACGGGAGCCGGCTGACCTTCGGCTACGACACCGAGCTGCGGCTGCGTACGGTCAGCAATCCGCAGGGCCTGACCTGGCACTACGACTACGACCGGGCCGGTCGGCTGGTCGCCGAGACCGACTTCAACGGCCGGCGGCAGACCTACACCCACGACGCCGCCGGGCAGCTGGTGGCCCGCGACAACGGCGCCGGGCAGCGCGTCGAGCTCGACCGCGACGCCGCCGGCAACGTGCTGCGCAAGCGCACCGCCGAGGGCGTCACCACCTTCGAGTACGACCCGATGGGCCGGCTGCGCCGGGCCGCCTCGCCCGGGGCGGAGCTGCGGCTGGAGCGGGACCGGCTCGGCCGGGTGGTCGCCGAGATCCTGGACGGGCGGGCCGTCACCTCCGGCTACGACCAACTCGGCCGGCGGGTGCGGCGGCGTACGCCGGCCGGGGTGGGAAGCGTCTGGGAGTACGACGGCGGGCACCGGCCGGTGGCGCTGCACACGGCCGGCCGGACGGTCCGGTTCGACCACGACGCGGCCGGGCGGGAGATCCGCCGTACCGTCGGTGACCTGGTGCTCGCCCAGACCTGGGACCCGAACCACCGGCTGCTCGCGCAGATCCTCACCGCCACCCCGGGGACGGCGCCGGGCGGCGGGCCGCCGCGGATGGTCACGCACCGCGCCTACCGGTACCGGATCGACGGCTACCTGCTGGAGATCGCCGACCAGCTCACCGGCGGCCGTCAGCTGGAACTGGACCGGGTCGGCCGGATCACCGCCGTGCGGGCCGCCGGCTGGACCGAGCGGTACGCGTACGACGGGAACGGCAGCATCACCGCCGCCACCTGGAGCGGGGCGGGCGAGGGCGAGGGGCTGGGGGAGGAGCGGGGGGAGCGGGAGTACACCGGCACCCTGCTGCGGCGGGCCGGGAACGTGCGTTACGAGTACGACGCGGCCGGCCGGATGGTGCTGCGGCAGCGCAGGAGACACTCGACCGGGCCGGCGACGTGGCGCTACGAGTGGGACAGCGAGGACCGGCTGGTCGCCGTCACCACCGCCGACGGCACCCGCTGGCGCTACCGTTACGACGCGCTCGGCCGGCGGGCCGGCAAGGAGCGGCTGGACGCCGCCGGCACCGTGGTCGAGCGGGTCGAATACGCCTGGGACGGCCCGCTGCTGGTCGAGCAGAGCCACCACCGGCAGACCAGCACCTGGGAGTACGCCCCCGGCACCTTCACCCCGATCGCCCAGACCGACGCGGGCATGGTGGGCCGGCCGGAAGCTCCGGTGGACCAGGCCGAGGTGGACCAGGCCGAGGTGGACCGCCGCTTCTACGCGATCGTCGCCGACCTGACCGGGACCCCGACCGAGTTGGTCACCCCGGACGGGCGGGTGGTCTGGCAGCGGCGCACCACCGTCTGGGGGATCCCGACCCATGCGGGCGACAGCGGAGTCGACTGCCCGCTGCGCTTTCCCGGCCAGATCCACGACCCGGAGACCGGTGCGTCCTACAACTACCAGCGCTACTACGACCCGGCCACCGCCCGTTACCAGTCGACGGATCCGCTCGGCCTCGACCCCGGTCCGGACCCGCACGCGTACGTCCCCAACCCCACCCGCGAAATCGACCCGCTCGGCCTGACCCCCTATCCCGCCCCCGGGCGCAGCGGCGCGCTGAACCAGGCCAAGCGGGACCTCGGGATCCCCCGGGCACAGCATCCCGACCGGGTGGACCGGGTCCCACTGACCGACCGGGACGGGCGCCGGATCCTCGGCGAGAACAACCAGCCCGTCATGACCAGGGAATACACCTACACCCGTCCCGACGGCAGTCAGGTGGTCATCCAGGACCACGCGGCCGGGCACCGGTTCGGCGAGGGCGGCGTCGGCGACCAGGGGCCGCACTTCAACGTGCGGCCACCCGAAAACACCAGAACCGGCCACGTGCCCGGGACGCTGGAGCACTATCCCTTCTGATAGGCAGTTGTCATGTCGCACTGGTGGGACCTGATCATGGACGCACGCGGTATCACCGCGATCTACGGAGGCGCGCCGCCGGCCTTGGACGACGTCGTCGTACACGAGATCACGCTGCATCGTGACGGACCGTCCGTACGGCTGCGGATCGACCTGCCGAGCTATCCCGACCCGGCGCCGCCGAAGTGGCGGGCGCAGGGCTACAACGTCGTCCAGGTCGTGCTGACGATGGTGGGTGTCCGGGATGTCGCCCTGCGGGGCTGGAGCCACCAGATCCGGGCCGGCCTCGCCCTGGCCCGCGAGGAGGGGGTGGTGGCGGTGCGGATGACCTCCGACGCGGTCCGCCTCGACCTGCGGGCGGACGCGGTCGACCTCACCGCGGTCTCGGCGTACCGGCAGCCGTCCGGCGTACCCCGGTGACCGGGCCCTGGGCACCGTCGGGTGCGGGGGTGCTCCGCCTGCCGTCCGGGCGCCTGGTCCGCGGCCGTGGCCTGCGGCGGCCGGCACCACCGGGGCCGGATCCGACCTTCGCCGTCCATCTGCTCGGCCGGATGCCGCCGGAGACCTCCTGGGAGAGCCGCTGGGTGCGCTGGCCCGACTTCCGGCTCCCACACGACCGCGCCCACTTCCGGGCGGTGCTGCGCGAGGCGTGGGAGCGGGCGCGTGACGACCGGGTGGAGTTCGCCTGCGGCGGCGGGAGGGGCCGCACCGGTACGGCCCTGGCCTGCCTCGCCGTCCTCGACGGCGTCCCCGCCGCCGAGGCGGTCTCCTTCGTGCGCCGGCACTACGCCCCGGGCGCGGTGGAGACACCCTGGCAGCGCCGGTTCGTCGCCCGGTTCACCGCATCCGGCGACGTTCCGGGCTCACCCGAGAAACAGTGGCAACAGGCCGAGTGAGTTGACGGCGGTGTGCAGCACGACGACGGCGACGACGTTGCGGTAGCGGGACCAGAGATAGCCGGCGAGAAGGCCGAACCCGCCGTTCCAGACGAGCACCACCGCGACCATCTCCCCGAGCGGACCGTCACCGATCCGGTGGGCGTGCATGGCGGCGAAGAGCAGCGACGTGGCGACGACGGCGGGCCAGCGTCCGAGCAGCGCCTCCAGCCGGGTCTGCAGGAGCACCCGGTAGAAGATCTCCTCGGCGACGCTGGCGGTGAGGAAGGTCAACAGCATGGCGGCGAGCAGGTAGAGCCGGTCGTGGTGACGGTATCCGGAGACGTCCCCGGTGCCGGCCAGCGGACTGTAATAGAGCAGGTAGGCCCAGCCGAGCAGGGCGGGAAGCGGGCCGAGCCAGTACCACCGGTCCGGCAGGGCACGCCGGTGCTCCCGGCCGCCCCGCCAGGCGGTCGGCCAGATCCGCAGCAGCAGGGCGGCGCCGCCGAAGAAGAGGGCGAGCTTGACCGGCCCGTACCAGACGCCGATGTCGACGGCGAGCACCAGGGCGGGAAGGAGCAGGGCGATCCCGACCAGCCCGGTGGCCTGCCGGGTGAGTGCGGGGCGCTCGGCGGGCCCGGCCGGCGCCATGGCGGGGAGCCGGAGCGGCACGAGCCGGGCCATCAGCAGGCCGGCGATCGCGGCGGCAACGATCGCGGCCAGTGGCTTGGCCGGAGCCTCGGCGTCGGCGGAGGTGCGTACGTCGGTGTCGCCGGAGAGCGCCAGTGCCACCGGCGCGGCGAGCAGCAGCGCCAGCCCGACCGCCGTGAAGATCCTTTTGCCCATCGCTCCAGCGTGCCGAGTCCGACCGGAGTTCTCCTCACCCGACGTGATGATTTCTCCGTACATCCTTTGGCGCACGGCGGTCCTGCGCCTGGCCGCCGACAGCTACCGCCGGGACTCCGTGGGCGCAGGCTCCAGGCGGGTGGCGGTCAGCAGCAGCGGGGTGGTGATCCCGTGCCGGGCGGCCAGGTCGGCGAGGAGGCCGCCCAGCCAGCCGAGGGCGTCCGGCGACCATTCGGCGAGCGTCCCGTGGAGGGTCGCCCGGTACCGCGCCGGTCCGTTCCAGAAGTGGTCCTCGAACGGAGGCCGCGACGCGAGCGGATCGTCGTCGGCCGGATCCTCGTGCGAGAGCGACTCGCAGGCGAAGACCTCCTGCTCCAGCCGGCCCATCCGTTCCCGCATCCGCGGCGCCGCCATACGGATCGACGGGTCCTGACCGCTGTCCAGGATGACCCGCACCCGCGTCCTCGCTCGCGGGTCACCGCCGCTGAACCAGCCGGCGGTACGCAGCGCCGGCAGTTCGGCGTAGGCCGGACGCGCCGAGGCGTCGATGCCCTGGACGGGCAGGAGCAGCTGCACCGCCCGCAGGTGCAGCCCTCCGATCCGGGTCACCGTGTCGGCGGCACAGCGCAGGAAGGGCTGCACCGGCAGCGGCCGGTCGCCGGTCACCGGTTCGACGCCGACCTGGAACCAGGCGACCAGCGAGCTCTCGGGGAGGGCCAGCGGATGGTCCTGCCCGGCGTCGTTCATGCCCCACAGACCCGGCCCGCCGGTGGGGCGTTCCTCGACGCCCCCGGCGGTGATCCGGACGGTCCCGCCGAGATCGTCGAGCCAGCCCATCGCGAGCGACCTGTCGTGGAACAGGATGTAGGCATCCTGGGTGGTCTCCGGGTCACGCCACGGGTGCGGGTGCAGCTCGCCGTAGAGCGCTGCGGACATGGTGCCCACCGGCCTGTGGAGACCGGTCGCCAGGCCGGGCCGGCCCACTTGCCCACGTGTCACGCCTCTTCCTCTCGGTATCGGACGACGACAGGACGGAACAATATGTCAGATCACTGTCAGTAGTTATACATGTTCTCTGTGTGGTCATAGGCTCCGGTGTCATCCCACCCCGTCGGAGTGACCGTGCCGAAGGAGTTCCCATGTGGAGGAAACGGCTCGCGGCGCTCGCCGCTGCGGCATTGCTCGGATCGCTGACGGTCGTGCCGGCCGCCCGGGCTGGCGGCCCCGGCGACCCGATGTGGGCCGACCTCGATGGTGATCGGCGACTCGAGCGCATCTTCCCGGACTGGTCCCGCGACGGTCGGCAATGCGCCATCACCATCCAGTGGGGTGGCAGCGGTCAGGTGGAGCAGCGGCCGTACCTGCCGCCGGGCGCCCGGGTGCCGGTCTCGCACTGCCCGGACATGGGCGTCGCCGTCGACCTCGGCGGCAACGGAAGTGTCGAACTGGTCGTCGGTTCGTTCGACGGTACGCCGGTCGGCGCACAGGGCTCGATCTTCGTCCTGCGCGACTTCGTACCCGAGGTGCTGGCGAGGGGAAACATCCAGCTCGTCGGTATGGGCACGGCGGATTTCGACGGCGACCGCCGCACCGACGTCTTCTGGTGGACCGACCAGGGTGCGGGATTCGGTACCTACCTGAACACGGCGGCCGGTCATCTGGTGCCCGGGCCGATCCAGCAGGACCAGGGTGAGATCAACAGCCACTGGGTGGCGGACTTCGACGGCAACGGCGCAATGGATGTCGTGGTCGCCTTCCACACCGCGCCGAGTGCGCCACCGCTCGGCGTAGTGGTGATCTTCGACGACGGGACGAAGGTGTGGTTGCGACAGGGCGATGATGGTGGCTGGGGGGTTGAGCTGGTCGACGCCAACGCCGACGGCCTGCCGGACGTCCGGACCAGTGGCGGTGACGGGGTGCACACGTTCCTCAACCGGGGTGACCGCACCTTCGGCACCGGGCCCATCGCGAACGACGACCTCGCGCACGCGTACCGGAGCACCGCCAAGGTGATCAAGGTGCGGGACAACGACGTCGCGGCTCCCGCTGCCACCCTGAGCATCGTCGTCCCGCCCCGGTACGGCTTCCTCACCGATCACGATTCCCGCTACGAGGTGTCCTACCAGCGCACCGCCTCCCACAAGCTGTCGGACACCTTCGTCTACCGGCTGGACCAGGAGGGCCTCACCGACACCGGCACGGTCACGGTGCGGATGAAGGACTAGGTGGCCTCGGCATGCCGGTTCCACCGGATGGTCCGGTCGTCGGTCCCGGGAGTCGGCAGCATGTGGATCATGGACTCCACATCTATCGATGGACGTAACTCTGTGTCATTTAGTGGGCATCCACGTGATGTCCAGCTTGTCTGGCTACGCTCTGCACTGTCGATGTCACCCACGGGGGCGGAATTGCCAGAGATCAGCGAACCCGCGACAGATTCGGCCAGGCCCACGCTCACCACCGAGGATCCCGCCCGATGCCACCCCGGGCTCTGGTGTGCCGTTGGTCGGTCCGGCGGAACCGACCCGGATCAGGTCCACCCGGATGCCGGGATGCGGCGGATCGAGGAGATGCTGGGTGACCTGGGCGACGGCACACACGTCGTCGAGGTCACCGCCGAGTCGGGCGCCAGCGGGACCAGGCTGCTCGCCGAAATCGCACGCCTGGCCAGGGCAGGGCAGATCCGTGTCTCCTCCGCCGGCCTGCCGTCGCTGGCCGGCGGTCCTTTGGTGATCGTGCTCGACCTTCCCGCCACCTCCATCCCGGTGCCGGACCGACGTTCCGGTACCTCCGGGCCGGAGAACGAGGTCGATGATCCGGCCCGCGGACCCGGCCGCCCCGCCGCCGTACGCCCGCGCCGGGGTCAGCGCCGGGCCGGCCGTCCGTTGCCGGCCGCGCTGACCAACCGCGAGCGGCAGGTCGCCGAGCTGGCCGGCGAAGGGCTCACCAACCGCGAGATCGCGGCCGCGCTCTTCGTCACGGAGAAGACCGTCGAGATGCACCTCACGCACGTCTTCGCCAAGCTCGACGTCCGTAACCGGGTCGGCCTTGCCCGGCGGCTGCACGCGACCGGCCGCGGCGAGTGACCGGCGTACCGGGCCGGCGGCGAACGGGCCGGCGGCGAACGGGCCGGCGGCGAACGGGCCGGCGGCGAACGGGCCGGCGGCGAACGGGGCGGCGTACGACATGCGTTGGGTGACCGGTTCACCAGCCCATCGCGACGGCGGCGACGAGGCCGCGCTTGTGCGTGATCGAGACGGTGACCTGCCCGACGCCGGCCCGTTCGGCGGCGGCCCTCGCCGCCCGGTGCAGGCGCACCTGCGGAGCGCCCCCCGGGCAGGAGGGCACGGCGACATCGCGCGGCGCCACGCCCTCGAACAGTCCGGTGCCGAGCACCTTCAGCACCGCCTCCTTGGCGGCGAACCGGCCGGCCAGGAACTCCCGCCGTCGCTGCCCCGACAGGCCGTCCGCGTGCGCCAACTCGACGTCGGCAAAGGCGTACCGGGTGAACCAGGGCCGCTGGCCGAGCCGGTCCAGCTCGTCGACGGCCATCAGGTCAATGCCGAGCCGCATGGCCGTTTCCGCTCGGCTCCGGGGTGGCCAGGAAGGTGCCCTTCAGCACACCACGGAAGACCGACATCCGGTGCAGGTTCGTGGTCCCCTCCATGATCTCGAAGGCCCGTACGTCGCGGTAGATCTTCTCCAGCCAGGGATGCTCCACCAGCGCCGCCGGGCCGAGCAGCCGCGCGGCGAGCAGCGTGGCCTCCTCGGAGAGGCGGGCGGCCTGCGCCTTGGCGGCACCGAGCCGGTGACTGTTGATCGCTCCTCGGTCGACGTCGGCGGCGCCGCCGCGGATGAGCCGGCGCACCGCGGCGATCCGGTCCAGCACGTCGTCCAGGTGCAACCGGTCGAAGCCGGTAAGCGCCGGGCGCTGCGCCTGCACGTAGTCGCAGGCGGCCTGGGCGCAGCCCAACGCCATGGCCGCGATGGTGGGACGGGCCCGGTAGAGCACCTGGGTCGCGCCGTACAGGCCGCGGCGGGTGCGACGCAGGTGCGCGCCGAGCAGGTTCTCGGCCGGCACGCGGACCCGGTCGAACCGGATCCGGCTGATCCGGGCGCCGCGCAGGCCCACGGTCGGCAGCAACTCCCCGCTGAAGCCGGGTGTGTCCGTCTCGACCAGGACCGCCTCGATGCCGAGCGGGCCGGGTGCACGCCGGGCGAAGACGATGCCGAACTGGGCCCGGGCGCCGTTGCCGATGTAGCACTTCTCGCCGTCGAGGATCCAACCGTCACCGTCCTCGGCCGGGGTGATCGTGGTGGTCAGCTCGGTGGCGGCGGAGCCCTTGGCCGGCTCGGTCAGCCCGAAGAAGGTGTGCTGCGGCTCGGCGACGAGCCGCTGGTAGTAGCGGTCTGCCTGCTCCGGGGTGGCCAGCACGTCGACGACGCCGCCGGAGAGGGCCGGCCCGGGGCTGGCAAGCCAGACGTTGGGGTCGCCGTAGGCGAGCCGCTCCCACGCCACGCTCTGCCCCAGCACGGTGCGCAGCAGGCCCACCAGGTTGGCCGGCGCCTCCGGGCCGGGCCAGTACCGGGGCGGGATGGCGCAGAAACGCGAGAGTCGTACCCCGGGCCGGTCCAGGTGGTCGTCGATGGCGTCCGGATCGCGGTCGAGCAGCCGGCCCAGCTCCCGGAAGTCGGCGGAGACCTCGGCGCAGAACCCGTCGAGCTGGCGCAGGGTGTCGTCGAGCGGCTCAGGCATCGGAGTCCTCCGTGCGGGTTCGCGGCTCGGGCGTTGCGGGACCCGGGTCTGCCGCCGCCCCGGGATGCAGGTAGAGGTTTCCGGTCACCTCGGCGAGATACAGGTCGCCGGCCGGGCCGTCGAGCAGGAAGCCGGCGGCACCGAAGAGGTAGAGCACCGTGCGGCCGAGCCGGACCAGCCGCTGGTGCGCACGCCATCGGGCGGCCACGTCAGCACTGCGCCGCTCCGGCGGCATCGCCTCGTCCTCGCGCAGCGCCATCGCGATGTCGGCGAGCTGCGCCTGGACCAGCTGCCGGGCCAGCAGCGAAGCCCTCTCCGAGCTGCGCTCGCCGAGGTGGCGTACGGCCTCGTCGAAGGCGCGCCGCAGCACCGCCCGGTGCAGGTCGAGCAGCCCGGTGGCGAAGACCGCGGCGACCTCCGCCGGTGCGGGTTGCCGCGGCCCCGGCAGCACCGCGAGGCCGAAGCGGTGCAACGGGGACGGCTCGACCGAGGGCGGCGCCGTCACCGGGACCGCGACGTGGCCGGTCGGCGCGGGAACCGGCTCGCCGGAGCCGACCCGCCGGTGCAGCTCGTCCAGGGCGCGGGGATATCCGGTGACACCGACGTGCGGGGTCAACGTACTGGTCACGGCACTCTCCTCGGGGTCGGGGCGGTGCCGCGCAGCCGCAGCACGGCGGCCTGGCTCTGCCCGGTACGCGGATCGGTGTCGCAGAGCACCACCGACCGGTACGCGGCACTCCACTCCTCGTGGTGGCGGGCGAGGTCGAGCCACACCCCGGTGCAGTACGGGCCCGGCGCGCCCCGATGGATCGGCAGCCCGGTGACGGCCAACTCCCCGCCGTCCGCCCACGACCCGGCGACGAGCAGGGTCGAGTCGGGCTCCAGGCCGGCGGTGACGTGGCCGAGCAGGGTGCGCAGCGGGGTGCCCCGGGTCGCCATCCTCGTGCCGTGGAACTCGTACTGCCCGGCCTCGTCGAAGTAGAGCAGCGCCGCCGAGTTCGGCACCTTGTTCTCCTCGATGAACGGGTCGGGGTAGGCGTAGGTGTTCTGTTCGCAGACGATCAGGGCGAGGGTGCGGCACCGGCCGGAGCGGGCGAAGGCGTCGGCCACCCGCAGCGCGGTGAACGGCGCCCGGAGCCCCTGCTCGGAGACGGCGAAGCAGTGGCTGCCACCGCCCAGCAGATAGCTGACCCGCTGGGCGACGTGCTTGAGCGCGATCATGTCCGGCAGCCCGAAGGCGAAGACGAGCAGGTCGGGGCTGGTCAACCGGAACGGCAACGCTCCGATCACGCTTTCGGCCAGCTCGGTGAAGCCGAGGTTTGCGCCCTGTTTGAGCCGCTCCTCGTCGCGCTGGATCCCGAACCGGACCAGCAGGTCCCGTTCGAAGATCGCGCAGTCGGGATCCGGCCGGTACGGGAGGCTGCCGGGCTCCAGCACCAGGGCGGCGGATGAGAGTGACAGCGGCATGGGAATCAGGAGTTGTCGTTCAGGTTGCTGGTCACGTACTCGGCGAGCGTCTCCAGCGACGTGAAGTCGGACATCTCCAGGTTCTCCGGATCGACCTCGATGCCGACGCTGTCCTCCAGCGCCATCAGCAGTTCGAGGATGGAGGTGGAGTCCAGGTGCAGGTCCTCGAAGAGTCTGGTCTCCTTCGGCATCCCCGAGACCGGCCGCTGGAGTACCTCGCTGAGCGCCCGCTCGATGTCAGCGATGATCTTAGCGTTCTCCATGGCTGGGAGTCCTTTCTTCGGTGGCGGTGGTGGCGCTGGCGGTGGCGGTGGTGGCGCTGGTGGCGGTGGCGTTGGTGACTGCGCTGTCGCTGTCGCTGTCGGTGCCGGTGCCGGTGACCGCGTCGGCGGTGGTGGTGGCGGGCGCCGGCACGGGGGGTGTGACCAGGTGTTGCGGCCGGAGCAGGTCCTCGACGGTGTCCCGGCTGCGGATCAGGTGCGCCATGCCGTCGAGGAGCAGCACCTCGGCCGGGTGGCCGTGGCTGAGGAAGAGCACCGGCGAGGCGCTGGGGCCGTACGCGCCGGAGCGTTCCACCCCGAGCAGGTCGCCCGGACGTACCTCGGGGAGCCGGACCTGCTTGCCGACCACGTCGCCGGGGGTGCAGAGCGGGCCGGTGACGTGGTAGACGTGCTCGGCCGGTTCGTCGGGCCGGCTCAGCGACCGGATCGGGAAGTTGCGCTTGACGAAGCTGCCGACGCCGACGGCGGCCATGTGGTGGTTGGTGCCGCCGTCGGCCACCACGAACCACTCGCCCTTGGAGCGCTTGACGTACCGGGCCCGCACCACGTAGGTGCCGCACCAGCCGACCAGATAGCGGCCCAGCTCGGTGACGATCCGCGTCTCCGGGTGGCGCTCGCGGAAGAGCTCGACCTCCTCGTTGACGCCGTCGGTGGCCGCGTCGCCGTCGAGGTCGGTTTCGTTGTCGAAGTACGGCACGCCCCAGCCGCCACCGACGTCGACCATCTCCAGCGGGATGTCGAGCGCCTTGCCGAGCGTCTCGGCGGTGGCCAGGACGCCCCGGGTGTTGTGCCGCACCGTGGCCGCGTCGAGGATGCGGGTGCCGAGGTAGGCGTGGATCCCGGCGACGCGTACCCGGCGCAGCCCGGTGAGCGCGGCCGGGCCGTCCCGGAGAATCTCCTCGTCGATGCCGAACTGGCGCGGCTTGCCGCCCATCGCCAGCCGTGAGCCGTGGGTGTCGAAGTCGGGGTTGACCCGCAGCACCACCCGGATGCCGTCGGCCACCTCCATCGCGTCGAGCGCCACGACCTCGTCGAGCGACTCGCAGACCACGGCGTGGATGCCGCGCTCGCAGCACGCGCGAAGCTCCTCGGCGGACTTGCCGGGGCCGAGGAAGATCACGTTCGCCGGGTCGACGCCGGCCCGCTCGGCGGTGACCAGCTCGGCCAGGGAGGAGACCTCCAGACCAGCGCCGAGGGCGCCGAAGAGGGCGCAGATGCTGAGGTTCGGGTTCGCCTTGGCGGAGTAGAAGATGTCCACGTCCGGCCGGAGCCGGGCGCGCAACCGCGCGTACCGCCGGCGCAGCAGGTCGCCGTCGTAGACGTAGACGGGGGTGCCGAACCTCTCGGCCACCTCGGCGTGGATTCCGGTCATCGCTGCTCCTTCGCGGAGAGATCGGCGAGGGCGTCCTGCGCGGCGCGGTCCAGCGCCGCCAGGCGCTCCCGGTCGGCGGCGACGAGCAGGGCGTAGAGCCGGCCGTCGAAGGGCGCCGGGCGGTCGGCGTCGGCGTTGACCGTGCCGAAGCAGGTGACGACGAACCGCTCGGCGTCGTCGCGCTCCAGCACCGGGGCGAGGGTCCGGGCGAGCTCGTCGAAGGAGACCGGCGCGCCGAGCCGCAGCGGGTAGTGCCTGGCGAGCGCCACCTGCCCGTCGCGCTGGTAGCGCTCGGTCACCCCGCCCTGGTAGCTCGACATGTTCAGCCGGGCGTTGATCTCCAGCACCGGATAGAGCTCGCCGCCGGTGGCGACGACCGCGTCCACCCCGACGACCCCGGCGTACCCGTCGGAGTGCAGCCGGACGCCGACGATCTCGGCGGCGTGCGCCAGCTCCGTGCGCTGCGCCGGAGTGAGCGCGACCGGCATGAGGTGTCCCTTGTGCACGCCGTTCTCGGTGATCGCCCGCTTGACGAAGTCGAGCGTGATCCGGCCGTCGTCGGCGACCGTGAACTGGTAGTTGAGGTCGTGGCTCTTCTCCACCCACTCCTCCACGACCACATGCAGCCGGTCGTCACCGCTGCGCTCGGCCCGGCGGTCGACCATCCGGAGGAGCCGGTCCGCCGTCTCCGGGCGGTCCAACAGGAGCAGCCCCTTGCCGGAGACCCCGTAGGCGTCCTTCACCACGATCCGGGTGCCGGCGGCGAGGGCCGGCCGCCGCCGGCGAAGCACGGCCGCGAGGTCGTCCCGGGTCTCGCAGCAGTCGCCCGGGACGGCCCGCAGCCCGGCGGAATCGGTCAGCCGGCGCGAGTAGATCTTGCCGTTGACCCGGGCGAAGGTGGTCGCGTCGGGGACCGCGAGCGGCAGCCCGCACCGGTCGGCGAGCTTCTGCTCCAACACGGTCGTGCCCATCGGCAGCAGCCGGGCTCCGTCGGCGCCGAGTGCGGAGAGGCGCCGGAGCAGTTCGGGGGAGTCCAGGACGTCCTCGGTCGTCGACCGGTCGGCGCGGACGTTCTCCGGCACGAGTACGGTCGGCAGCGGCATCCCCAGCCGGGACAGGTACTCGCGGTATCCGGGGTCGAGGGGGTGCTTGAGGAGCAGGACGTCGTCCGCACCGGCCAGCAGGACGCCGTGCTCCTCCATCCGGCTCACCACCGAGGTCGGCGCGGAGAAGCGCGGCGCGGGCAGCCCGACGTGTCCCTCGGCCCACCAGTTCTCGGCCTCGAAGTTGCAGACGAGGACCAGGCGCCCGTCCGGTGTGCCGAGCAAATTGGTCTTGAGCGTACGCAGATAGCTCGTGTCCATCGCCCGTCCTGGAGTCAGTATTCGATGACCATGGCGGCGTACGTGGCGCCGACCCCGACCGAGGTCAGCAGGTAACGCTCGCCGGGGATCAGCAGATTGCGGTCGCGCATCGTCGCCAGATTGATGAAGGGATCGGAGCAGTAGGTGTGGCTGTAGCGGGCGATGTTGTCGAGAAAAACCCGACTCCGGTCGAGGCCGACCTTTGCGCACAGTCGCAACCAGAGTGTCCGGTTGACGTTGTGCGGGACCACCATCGCGATATCGGAGATGTCCAGACCCGCCCGGCGCAGCGCCTCCTCCATCATTTCCCACAGATGGATGTTGTAGGTCTCGTCGAATTCCCGCTGCCGTTCGACGGTCATCCGGAAGCCGTCGGCGAACTCTCCGGCGGTGTGTGCCGCGTAGGAGAGGATCCGGCTGCCGGTGCCGTCGATGCCGAGCAGGCACGCCGCCGACCCCTCGCCGGTGACCGACACGTTGAGCATGTAGCGCACCAGCCCGGTGAAGGGCTTCTCCCCGGTGACCACCAGCGCCAGCGCGCCCGGGTCGCCCTCGGCCCGCAGCAGCTCCCCGGCGACGTCCAGCGCGGCGAGGTTGCTGGCGCACATCTGGTGGGTCACGGCGAAGGCGTCCGCGTCGGTCAGCCCCAGCCGCTCGCGGAGCCGGTCGGCGGCGAAGACGAAGGACGGGGTCAGGTCGGGGAAGGTGTGCGCGTAGATCAGGTACCGGATGCGACCCGGATCGGGTACCGCGCGGACGACCTTCTCCGCCGGGGCGGCGAGCAGGTCGAACAGGTCCATGTCGGGGTCGAGGTGGATTCGGTCGAGGCCGCGGATGCGCCGGAACATGCGTGACTGGTGCCGGTTCAGCCCGTTCGCCTCGGCTATCTCCTCGACGGCCCAGGACCGTTCCGGTGCGAACCCCTCGACGCGCAGCAGGCTCGTGACGGGCTCGGCCACCGATTCCTCCACGTGAACGGCCACCGATTCCTCCAAATAGGCGGGTGCGCCGTCACGTCCCGATCGGTGACGACGGCGCGGCGATGCCAGACTATGCGCGGCGGTCACCCCGAGGAACTGGGGAATACCCTAGAAATTCTTTCGACCCCCTTCAATGCACGAAGGGCAGGGTTTACCCGATTGCCAAGGGACGGCAAATTCGCCTAACGTGTCCGACAGTCGCGCACACGATCGACAAACGACGATCCCATGTGATCGCGTCGACGGCTCGGTCGGGTGGCCGACAGGACCCCGGCCAACCTGAGAGGACGGCAATGGGAATAAAGCCTATCGACCTCTTTCCGCCCCCGGTCGTCGGTCCCCGTACGTCAACGGTCGAGCTGCGCCGGGTCCGGCGGCGGTACGTGAAGGTCGCCGGCGCCCGTGGTGGCGACGGGCCACTCACCCTGGGGCACCTGGGCATGCTGAAGTGGATCACCGAGGAGAAGCCGTACGGCCGCTGGGCGGCGGCGCCGCTGGAGCTGCCCCCGGGCGCCACCGTCGACGACGTGCTGGCCGCGCTCGGCGTGCTGGTCGCCCGGCACGAGGGCCTGCGTACCCTCTTCCCGACCGAGGGTGGACGCGTGCAGCGGGTGCTCCAGGACTGCGAGCTGGCCCTGGACGTCTACGAGCACCGTCAAGCGACCCCGGCCGCGCTGATCGACGAGCTCTTCCATCGGCTCCGGGAGGGGGAGTTCGACCTCGCCGAGGAGCTGCCGCTGCGCACCGCGGTCGCCGTACGCGACGGTGTCCTCACCGCCGCCGCCGTCGTCTACTCGCACGTCGTCGTCGACCTGATGAGCGCGGAGCTGCTCGGCCGGGAATTCACCGCCCTCGTCGCCGACCCCGCCCGCCGGGACGTCGGGCCGCCGCGCCACCAGCCCCTCGACCAGGCGGCGTACGAGGCCTCGCCGGCCGGCCGGCGCCGCCTCGACACCGCCCTCGACTACTGGGAGCGCCACCTGCGACGGCTTCCGCAGTGCACCTGGGCGGCGCCGCGCTCGACGGCACCACCCGGCGGCGCCACCTCCGGCTGGCTCTGGTCCCGGGCCGGGGCGCTGGCCCTGCCGCACATCACCGCCCGGGTCGGGGCCAGCGAGTCGATGGCGGTGCTCGCCGCGATCTGCGCGGTGCTGGCCCGCCGCACCGGCCACCGGCACTTCCCGTTGCCGACCCTGGCCAGCAACCGGACCGAGCGCCGGCTGCGGGAGTACATCGGCCCGCTGGCCGCGGACAGCCTGGTGCCGATCGACGCCGACGCCGACAGCTACGACGACCAGGTGCGGCGGGTCGGCGGCGCGGTGCTGCGGGCGGGTCGGCAGGCCATGGTCGACGACGTCGCCCGGATCCGGGTGATTGACCGGATCCACCACGACCGGGGCAACTGGTACGGCCGGGACACCACCTTCAACGACGCCAGCACCTTCAACGACAGCGAACCCGCCCCCGCCCCCGCCGCGACGGACCCGGGCACGAGCGACCCGGCGCAGGTGCGGCGGGCGCTCGGTGAGAGCCGAATCTGGTGGCAGGACTGGCCGGCGATCTCGCCGCTGCTGGCGTTCCGGCTGATGCAGAAGCGCGGTGAGCTCGTGCTCGGCGTGATCAGCCACGACCGTAACCGGATACCGGCGGAGGAGATCGAGCCGCTGCTGCGTGGCGTGGAGCGGGTGCTGGTGGCGGCGGCCGAGGGGGACTTCCGGCTCTCCCGGATCGGCGAGGTGAGCGGTATGGAGCCGATGGAACGCGGACCGGGATGGCGGCGGGTCGACTCGTCCTGGGTCGAGCTGGCCGAGGCGCAGCGACTCCTCGACGAGGCGCTGGACGCCCCGGTCCGGCGGGTCTTCGCGATCCCGGACGGCGACGGGTGCCGGCTGGTGGCGTACCTGGTCGGCGGTTCGCACCGGACGCCACGAGAGGCGCACGCCGCCTGTGTGGCCGCGATGCCGGGCCGCCGCACCGCGATGACCCCGCAGCGGTACGTCTTCTGCACCGCACCGCCGGAGGACCCCGCCGACCCGGCGGCCTGGGCGCGGCAGCCGGTGCTGGCCGACGGCGACGGCCGGATGGAACCATGAGCGGGCGGAGCATCACCCGCGAGGTGCCCGGTGTCGATCCGGCCATCCACGTCGTGGACCTGCGCAAGTCGTACCGGGGCCGGCCGGCGGTGGCCGGCATCGACCTGACGATCCCGCGTGGGGAGGTCTTCGCGCTGCTCGGCCCGAACGGCGCCGGCAAGACCACCACGGTGGAGATCCTGGAGGGGCACCGCCGCCGGGACGGCGGGCACGTCCGGGTGCTCGGCGTCGACCCGGCGCTGGGCCGGGCGGACTGGAAGGCCCGGATCGGCATCGTGCTGCAACGTTCCGACGACCTGACCCAGGGCGGCGCCCTCACCGTACGGGACTGGGCGCGCGCGATCGCGGCGTGCTTTCCGAACTCCCGGGACCCGGACGAGGTGATCGATCTGGTCGGGCTCGGTGACCGGCGGGATTCCCGCGCGGCGTACCTCTCCGGCGGGCAGCGCCGCCGGCTCGACGTCGCGCTCGGCATCGTCGGCCGGCCGGAGCTGCTCTTTCTGGACGAGCCGACGACCGGGTTCGACCCCGAGGCGCGGCGCCGGTTCTGGGACCTGATCACCACCCTCGCCCGGTCCGGCACGACCATCCTGCTCACCACCCACTACCTGGAGGAGGCCGAGCATCTCGCCGACCGGGTCGCCGTGATCGTCGGCGGCCGGATCGTGGACGTCGGCCCGCCACAGACCCTCGGCGGCCGGGCCACCGCACCCGCCACGGTCCGCTGGTTCACCCCCGACGGGCCGCGCAGCGTCCGGACCGGCACCCCGGCGAAGCTGGTCGCGGAGCTGGCCACCGAGTACGGGCCGGACGTGCCGGGGCTGGCCGTCGAGCGGCCCAGCCTGGAGGAGATCTACCTGCGGATGATCGGGCAGCCGGCATGAGCGCGCCGGGAATCCCCGCCCGGGTGCCGGCCGTGCTGGCGGTCAGCCGGGCGCGGGCCAGGGTGGAGTTCCTGATCTTCATCCGGGAACGCATCTCGGTGGTCTTCACCTTCTTCTTCCCGGTCCTGCTGCTGATCGTGATCGGGGCGATCTTCCACGGGCAGCAGTTGCCGGGCGGCATCGACCTCGCCCAGTACTTCGTCGCCGGCATGATCGGTGCCGGTCTCTTCGGGGTCAGCTTCCAGAACGTCGCCATCGCGATCCCGATCGAACGGGACATCGGCACGCTCAAGCGGCTCGCCGGCACCCCCATGCCCCGGTCGGCGTACTTCATCGGCAAGATGGCGATGGTCGCGTTCGTCGCGCTGGCCCAGAACGTGCTGCTGCTCGGCATCGGCTCGGCCTTCTTCGGCCTGCGACTGCCGGACACCGCCGACCGGTGGCTGACCTACCTCTGGGTCATCTCCCTCGGCATCGCCTCCTGCACCATGCTGGGCATCGCCGCGAGCGGCTTCATCCGCAACGGCCGAACGGCGCCCGCGGTCATGACGCCGATCGCGATCGTGCTCCAGTTCATCTCCGGCGTCTACTTCGTCTTCGCCACCCTGCCGAGCTGGATGCAGACGGTGGCGGCGGTCTTCCCGCTGAAGTGGATCGCCCAGGGGATGCGGTCGGTCTTCCTGCCCGACGACTACCAGGCCCAGGAGCCGGCCGGGAGCTGGGAACTCGGCCGGGTGGCGCTGGTCCTCGTCGCCTGGTGCGTACTCGGCTTCCTGATCGCCGCCCGCACCTTCCGCTGGCGCAGCAGATTCGACGACTGAAGGGAAGAGACCGATGGAGGCTGCGCAACGTCCCCGGGTGGTCCTCGGCTACAGCGGGCTGGACGGCTCCGCCGAGCTGAAGGCGGCCTGCTTCCCGGGGCTGGACGACCGCGAGGCGCGGCTGTTCCAGGGGCTGGACTCGGCGGCGGCGCTGGTGGTCGACGGCACCCTGGTCGCGGCGGTCCAGCAGGAGCGGTACTCGGGCCGCAAGTTCGACCACGCCTTTCCGATCGACGCGATGCGATCCTGCCTGCGCCTGGCCGGCCTCGACTTCCCCGACGTCGACGCGGTGGCGCACAACTTCGACCACACCAGGTTCGAGATCTTCGCCCGGGGCGAGCCGTACGCGCACCGCCGCTACGCGGAGGTGCTCGCCCCCGCCCGGCAGACCGAGCTGCTGCACCGGTTCGTCCCGGAACTGGCCGGGCACCGGGTGCGCCCGGTGCTGCACCACCACGCCCACGCGCTGACCGCGGCGATCCCGGCCGGCTTCGACGAGGCGCTGGTGGTGGTGCTGGACGGGATGGGCGAACTCCAGGCCGTCACCGTGCACGCCTGGCGGGACGGCACCCTGCACCGGCTGGCCGCCCTGGACTACCGCAGCAGCCTCGGGCTCTTCTACGCCCTGGTCACCATGTTCACCGGCTACTGGCCGAACAGCGACGAATACAAGGTGATGGCGCTGGCCGCGCTCGGCGACCCGGAACGCTACCGGTCGGTCATGGCCCGGGCCGTCACCCTTGGCCCGGACGGACGGTTCGACGTGCCGATCCTGCGGCACAACCGCGACCCGCGCAGCCGGGAGACCTTCGCCGGGTCCCGCGCCTGGCTCGCCGAGCAGTCCTGCCCGGAACGCGGGCCGGGCGAGCCGCTGAGCCAGGCCCACGTCGACCTGGCCACCGCCGCGCAGGAGCGGCTGGAACAGGCCCTGTTCCACCTGGTCGGGCACTGGGTCCGCCGGACCGGGCTGCGCCGGGTCGCGTTCGCCGGCGGTGTCGCGCTGAACTGCGCGGCGATCGGGAAACTCGCGTACTCGGGGCTGGTCGACGCGATCTACGTGCAGCCGGCCGCCGGGGACGAGGGGAGTGCGGTCGGTGCGGCGCTCGCCGTGGCCGGCCCCGCTGCCGGGGACGGGGCCGGCTACCCGGCGATGACGTACCTCGGGCCCGAGGTGACCGAGGACGGGCCGCCGGCCGACCAGCCGTACTGGTCGGTGCCGGTCGCGCCGGGGGTCGCCGAGCGGGTGGTGGCGCGGTTGCTCGTCCGGGGCCACATCGTCGGCTGGGCGCAGGGGCGGCTGGAGTTCGGGCCGCGTGCGCTCGGCAACCGCAGCATCCTGGCGGATCCGCGCGACCGGGGTGCCCGGGACCGGGTCAACGCCGCCGTCAAGTTCCGGGAGGAGTTCCGGCCGCTGGCCCCGGCGGTGAAGGCCGAGTCCGCGAGCCGCTTCTTCGTGCTGCCCGCCGGGACCAACCTGCGGCACATGACCGTCGCGGTGGCGGTGCACCCGCACGCCCGGCCCGCCATCCCGGCGGTGGTGCACGACGACGGCACCGCCCGGGTGCAGGCCGTCTTCGCGGCGGAGAGCCCCCGGTTCTGGCGCATCCTCGACGAGTTCGAGCGGCTCTGCGGGGTACCGGTGCTGATGAACACCTCGCTCAACGTCAAGGGCCAGCCGACCGCGCGGGCCGGTGCCGAGGCGTACCGCACGTTTGCCTCGTCCGGGCTCGACCTGGTGGTCATCGGTGACCGGCTGTACGCGAAGCCGTCGGCGGTGGAGGACGCCACCGAGGCGCTGGCCGCCGTCACCGGAGCGGTCCCGGTCTGAGCGGCGACGCACCCGCGGCGTACCCCCGGAACGGCCGGTCTAATCCCTGCCGGCCCCGGGTAGTCGCGGAGAATGTCCGAGGCTGCCATCGCCGACTACGGTCTGCTCTCCGACCGCACCTCGGCCGCACTGGTCAGCCGGGACGGGTCGGTCGACTGGTGGTGTCCTGGTCGGTTCGACTCCCCGTCGGTCTTCGCCCGGCTGCTCGACCCGGACGCCGGGCGCTGGGCGCTCGGTCCGGTGCCCGGCTCGGTACAGCGGACCGAACGGACCTACCTCGACGGTTCGCTGGTGCTGCGCACCCTGCACCGCACCGGCGGCGGCGAGGTCGTGGTGACCGACGCACTGGTCGCCGAGCCGGGAGCCCGCGGGCACGACCTGGGGCGCAACTCGCCCTCGATCCTGGCCCGGGTGGTCGAGGGGATCACCGGTACGGTGCGGATGCGTTGCGAGTTCACGCCCCGGCCGGAGTACGGGCTGATCGTCCCCTACCTGCACTGCCGGGGCGGCGAGGTGCACGCCACCGCCGGTCCACTGACCCTGGTCCTGCGCAGCCCGGTGCCGCTGGACTGCGTACACGGCCGGGCCTACGCCGAGTTCGACGTCAGCGCCGGCCAGGTGCTCGGCTTCGACCTGGCCTACGCGCCGGTCTACGGCCCGCCGCCCCGGCAGGTCGATCCGGTGGCGGCGCTCGCCGACACCGCCGAGTCCTGGCGGTCGCTGCGGGACCTGCACCATTACCACGGCCGCTATCCGGAACTCGTCCAGCAGAGCATGCGGGTCGTGCATGGCCTGACCTACCAGCCCAGCGGGGCGGTGGTGGCTGCGGTCACCACCTCGTTACCGGAGCGGCTCGGCGGCAGCGACAACTACGACTACCGGTATGCCTGGCTGCGGGACTTCTTCCTGGCCATGCGGGCGCTCTGGGTGGCCGCCTGCCCGCACGACACCGGCCGGCTCTTCGAGTGGGCCGCCCGTTCGGCCGGCCGCAGCGGCGACCAGCCGGTGCCGATCATGTACGGGGTGGCCGGCGAGCGGGACCTCTCCGAATACTCCCTGGAGCACCTGTGCGGGTACGCCGGCAGTCGACCGGTCCGGATCGGCAACGAGGCCTGGCGGCAGACCCAGCACGACGTGCCCGGCGACGTGCTGCTCTGCGCGTACCTGCTCCGTGACCAGCTCGGGGAGCTTTCCGAGGAGCTCCGGGCGCTGCTCGTCGGCCTCGCCGAACAGGCCACCCACTGGCGGGAGCCGGACGCCGGGATGTGGGAGCGGCGCGGCCCGGAGCGGCACCACCTGGCCTCGAAGGCGCTGTGCTGGGGCGCGCTGGACAGTGCCGTCCAGCTCGCACCGTTGCTCGGCGACCGGGCCGACCCGCGGCGCTGGGCCGCCGTGCGGGACGAGATCCGCGACACGGTGTTGCGGGCCGGCTGGAACGAGTCGGTCGGCGCCTTCACCGGCGCCATCGGCTCGACCGAGCTGGACGCCTCCGCCCTGGTGCTCCCCTTCAGCGGCATGGTGCCGGCCACCGACCCGAGGATGCGGGCCACCATCGAGGCGATCGCGTCCGGGCTGGACGCCGACGGACTGGTGCGGCGCTGGCCCGACGATCCGGCCGGCTTCGTGGCGTGCACCTTCTGGCTGGTTGAGTGCCTGGTGATGGCCGGGGAGCAGGAGCGGGCCGCCGCGCTCTTCGAACGGACCGCCGCCCGGGCGAACGATCTGGGGCTCTTCGCCGAGCAGATCGACCCGCGCACCGGCGCGCACCTCGGCAACACCCCGCTGGCGCTCTCCCATGTCGGCCTGGTCGGCGCCGCCTGGCGGCTCACCAGACCGAGTTTCATCTAGGCCGGCAGCCGCCGGCGTCGCTGACCGGCCAGACATTCCAAGCGCTTACTTGACAAGCGGATGCTGTCGATCCGAGACTCCAAGCATGTCTTTGGAGTCAGCCCCCGAGCGGCGCGTCGTCACTGATCCGCTCGCACTGCGGGCGCTTGCGCATCCCTTACGTCTCAAGCTCTGTGCTCTCGTCGGTCGCGAGGGATCGCTCACCGCCGCGGACGCCGCCCGGCAACTCGGGATCAGTCAGGCGCTCGCTTCGCATCACCTGCGTCAGCTCGCCAAGTACGGCTTTGTCGAACACGCCGACGCCGGTGACAACCGCGAGCGGCCCTGGCGGATCACCGCGCTGTCGCACCGGTTCGAGGCGGCGGACGGGTCGGCCGAGGCATGGGAACCCGTCGAGCTACTCAACCGCCATCTCGTCGAACAGGCTGCCGCCCAACTTGAGGACTGGCAGCAGCGACGCGCTGACGAGGATCCGCGCTGGGCTGAGCACGTGGGCGTCTCGCAGAGTCTGCTTTACCTGACGCTTGAGGAGTTCATCGAGCTCAGACGGCGGTGGGACGAACTCGTGGCGCCGCTCGTCCACCGGCGGCCGCTCGGTGACGCGGGCAAACGGCCTGTCGGCGCGGTGCCGGTGAATCTGACGCTCGTGGCCGCGCCGCTGCGTCCGACGCCCTCGGGGGGATGAGTGCGACGGCTCTGGCGGATCCTCGCCAGCAACAGGGACCTGCGTCTGTTGCTCGGCGCGAACCTGATCTCGCTGACGGGCGACTGGATCCTACGGACCGGGCTCGCCTACCAGGTCTATGTCCTGACCGGGTCCACGCTCGCATCGGCAGGCTCGGTCCTGGCCTCGCTGCTTCCGCAGATCGCGCTCGGATCGGTCGCGGGCGTCTACGCCGACCGATGGGACCGCCGCCGCACCATGGTCGTCGCCAACCTGCTGATGGTCGTGGCCCTGCTCCCACTGCTCGCCGTGCAGCACGCGGGTCAGGTCTGGCTGGTCTACCTGGTGATCGCGGTGCAGAGCTGCCTCGCGCCGTTCTTCACCTCGGCCGAGGCGGCGCTCGTGCCGTCCCTGGTGGCGAACGACCACCTCGTCACGGTGAACTCGCTCAACGGCCAGGCCCGCGACGTCGCCCGCCTGGTCGGCGCCGCGCTGGGCGGGGTGATCGCGGCAATCGGCGGCATTGCCCTGCTGAGCCTCGCGGACATGATGACCTTCGCGCTCGCGGCCGGGCTGCTGTGTCGGATCCGCACCCGGCCGCGATCCGGCTCGGCGAGGCGTACACCTGTGCTGGGGGAATGGGCTGAAGGCATGCGTATCGGGCTCGCCAGCCGGGTCTTGCGGGTCTTCCTGGCGTTCACCGTCATCACCGGTGTCGGCGAAGCGATCATGGGCACGCTGATTGCACCGTTCGTACGCGACGTGCTGGGTGGCGACGCCCGCGCATTCGGTGTGATCATGGCAGCCCAGGCGGTCGGCGGCATCGTGGGCGGCGTTGTCGCGACGCTGATCGGGCACCATTTCGCACCCCGCGCGATGTTCGGCTGGGGAACGCTCGCATTCGGCGCACTGGACCTCGTGCTGTTCCTGTATCCGCTGGCTACGCCCGTACTCTGGCCTGCGCCGGTACTCATCGCGCTCGTCGGGCTGCCGGCCGCGCTCCTGACCGCTGGCGGCATGACCGTCTTTCAGAACGCGACGACCGACGATCACCGCGGGCGGATTTTCGGAGCGATGACCGCCGTGAACGGCGCGGCGATGCTGCTCGGCACGATCGCGGCGGGCACCCTGGGCGAACGCATCGGCATCCTCCCGGTCCTGGCCACTCAGGGTGCGGCCTACTGCCTGGCCGGTGTGGTCGTTCTGCTCGCCCTCCCGGTGCCGCCTCCGACGCAGCGCCAGCCTCGTACCCGCGAGATGGCCGCTACAAAGAACTACCAGACCGGAAATTCCGAGGTCAGCGGTGGACCGGACGGTGAGCGGCGTTACCGCCGGCCACCACTGACGCGTCAGTCCGCCGCTGGCGCGGGACTGCCACGATTGGGGCATGCGGTCGTGGGCACATGAGGAGTGGGGCGACGGGGAATGGGCCCGGCACCACGCGTGGCGGGAGAGCGATCTACACGCCCGCCAGGGCAGAATCGACCAGGCGATCGCGGTGCTCCGGCCGCACGCCGACGCCGGTGACGGTCACTCGGCGACGATGCTCGCCGCCCTGCTGGCCCACCACGGCCGCCACGACGAACTCCGCGAGCGTGCCTCGGCCGGCGACCACGTCGCCGGGATGCAGCTGGTGCGAACGCTCGCCCGGTGGCACCGCGATCCCGAGGCGGCCGAGATGCTGCAACGCATGGTGGCCGCCGGATACTGGCCGGCAGCGCGCATGATGGTCGACTCGCTGCGGGCGGCCGACCGCCACGACGAGGCGCTCGCGCTGCTTCGCCGGTTCGTCGACGCCGGCGAGACATCCGCGGCAGTGGTGCTTGCCAGGTGGCTGCGCCGGGAAGGAGGGCGCGACGAGGCACTGGACGTGCTGCGACCGGCTGCGGCGGCCGGAGATCCGGCCGCGCTGGCGGACCTGACCCAGTGGCTCATCGACCGCGGCGGCCCGGACGAGGCGATCGCGGCGCTGCGCGGGTACGTCGACCGAGGCGTCGTACCGGCGGCGGTCAGACTGGCGGAGCTGCTCCTCGGACTGGGCCGGACCGACGAGGGCATCGAGCTCGTACGCAGCGTGGCGCACGAGGACGAGACCGCGGCGACGCGCTCGGGCGTCCTGCTCGGCGAGCGGAGTCGGGTGGAGGATGCGGCGGCGGCGATCCGCAGCAGCCCTCGACCACTGCGGACGTTGGACTCGGTGTACTCGCAACTCAGCCACGACGGGCACGTGCTCGCGGCGGAGGCGATCCGCCACGCCGTCCGCCCGGACTAGGGCGCATCTGACGGATCTTCTCGGTCGTTGTGCTGGGCGTGGCTGGTGATCTGACTGATGACGAGTGGGCTCGGCTGGAGCCGTTGCTGCCCTCCATGGCCCCCCAGCAGGGTGGTAGGTGGCGGGATCACCGTCAAGTGCTCAACGGGATCCTCTGGCGGATCGACAACGGCGCGAAGTGGCACCAGGTCCCGGACCGGTACGGCCCCTACAAGACCTGCTACCACCGGTTCGCGCAGTGGGAAGCCGACGGCACCTGGGACCGGATCCTGCAACACCTGCAGGCCGAGGCCGACGCCGCTGGTGACCTGGACTGGCGCGGGCAGATCGATTCCACCATCGTTCGCGCCCACCAACACGCCGCTGGCGCTCGGAAAGGGGGCTCACCGCGCAGGACTCCCGCACGGTCCAAGGTCTCGGCAGGTCACGAGGCGGGCTGACCACCAAGGTGCACCTGCTGGCCGAAGGCCAGGGCCGGGCCCTGGTCAAGCGGGTCACGCCCGGCCAGGCGGCCGACACCAGGGAACTGGTGGCGCTGGTCGACGCGGTCGCGGTGCCCAGACCCGGCGGCGTGGGGCGACACCGCAAGAGGTTGGATCACCTCACCGCCGACAAAGCGTACGGTTCCAAGGCCAACCGGCGGTCGCTACGCGCCAGGGGTATCCCGCACACGATCCCGGAGCGGGAGGATGTGCGAGCCAGCCGCGCCCGTAAGGGTTCCCGGGGCGGCCGGCCTCCGAACTTCAACGCGGAACGGTACAAGGACCGAAACCAGGTCGAGCGCGCCTTCAACCGACTCAAGCAGTTCCGGGCGGTCGCGACCCGCTACGACAAGTTGAGAAGTCGTTACGAGGCAACAGTCACCATCGCCTCGATCCTCGTCTGGCTCCGAGCGAAACGCGACCGCAAGTCACCATGATCCGTCAGACGCGCTCTAGGCTCCCGAGTCTTCTGACGCGTTCCGCGGTGCGTCTCCGCAGTGGTGTCGCGGTGCCGTTCAGTGGTCCGGGGCGTCCGGCGGGGCCATCACCCGCAGCGCGTTGGCGTCCAGCCCGATCCTGACCGGGGTGTGCCCGCGTACCTCGCCGTCGACCTCGACCGGTGCCGGCCGGTCGGTGTCGAGCAGGATCTCGCCGCCGGTCAGGAACGGCTCGTCGGCGAGGGTGCGGCGGTGACCGGTCGCCGCGTGGCGCGCCGTGGCGCGCAGCAGCCCTCGCCGGGTCGGCCCACCCACCGGGTACGCCACCAGCAGCCGGTCGTCGGCGTTCGCGTCCGCCGTGATCGGGCGGCCGGCCTGGAAGCCGCCATTGGCGACGTAGAGCTGGTGGGTGGTGACCTGCCTGACCCGGTCGCCGGAGCGGACGGTGACCCGGACCGGCCGGTGCCTGGCGAGCAGTGCCAGCGCCGTGACCGGGTACGCCAGCCGGCCGGCGATCCGTTTGAGCCCGGCCGGTGCCCGGGCCATGATGTCGGCGGAGAGACCGACGCCGACGTGGTTGGCGAACGGAGTGCCGTCGGCGAGCCCGAGGTCGACGTCGATCACCTTGCCGGCGGCCAGGGTGCCGACGGCGGCGTCGAGGTCGAGCGGGATGCCGACGGTCCTTGCGAAGTTGTTGGTGGTGCCGAGCGGCAGCAGCCCGAGCGCGATGTCGCGGTGCGCGAGCAGCCGCGCGGCGGCGCCGATGGTGCCGTCGCCGCCGCCGACGGCGAGCAGGTCCGGGGCCAGGTCGACGGCGGCGCCCAGACTCGCCTCGAGTTCTCCTGGCCGGTCGACCGGAAACGTGCCGAGCAGCGTGAAGCCGGCCGCGGTCAGCCGGCTCCGCGCCTCGGCGTGGAGCCGGCGGCCCCGCCGGGAGCGGGCGTTGACCACCAGCGCCGCCCGGCGCTCACGCCGGATGGCGGCGTCCAGCTCCTGCTTCGACCGCATGGGCCAAGAGACTATCGCCGGCCGCGACCCGGGCAGCCGGCGGCGGCCCTGAACCCTCGGTCCGCACGGCCTGACCGGGACGCGTCCCGGCCGCCGGTCAGGACGCGCGGGCGGTGAGCAGATAGTCGTCGGTCTCCGGACTCCATCGCAGCTCGACCGCGCCGCTGGTGGCAGCCGCCTTGCAGAACTGGAGGAAGCTTCGGTAGCCGAGCTTCTTCTCGCTGAAGTCGGGACGCGCCCGGCGCAGCTGCGTCTTCAGCCCGGAGAGCGCGACCGCCCCGTCGGCGCCGACGAGATCGAGGACCACGGTCCGGAGCAGCCCGAACGCCACCTCGCGGTCGCCGTGTTCCGGCAGGGAAACCCCGGGATCGCCCTTGGCCGGCCCCTCGGTCAGCTCGACCACGTTCTGCTCGGCGAGGTGCCGGAGCAGCTCACCGAAGGCGCGGAACCCGTAGTCGGACTCGCTGAAGGTCGGATCCTTGCGCAGCAGGGTGCGCTTCAGCGTCGAGGCGGTCACCTCCCCGCTGGAGCTGCCCTGCAAGCCTGCCACCGTCTGGGCCACCAGTTCGGCGAGGGTGTCGACGTCGCGTACGGCCTCCTCGCCCTCCTGCCGGGACTCGGCGCCCGGCTCCGCCCGCTGCTCCGGGGTTGCCCGCTGCCCCGGCTCCTCGGCCTGGTCCGGCTCGGTGGTCGGCGCCCCGCCGGCGAGCCGGGACGGCCGGCCGCGCCGGCTCCGGCTGGCGGGGATGTCGACTCCTTCGAGGCGGTCGTAGTAGAGGAACTCGTCGCAGGCGGGCGGGAGCAGCGCCGAGGTGGACTTCTCCACCCCGACGCCGATCACCCGCTTGTTGAGTTCGCGGAGCTTGTGCACCAGCGGGGTGAAGTCGCTGTCACCGGTGCAGATCACGAAGGTGGAGATGTAACCGCGTTCGAAGGCCAGTTCGACGGCGTCGACCGCCATCTTGATGTCGGCGGCATTCTTGCGGCTCGCACCCATCCGCTGGGGGATCTCGATCAGTTCCACATGTGACCGGGTGAGCATCCGGCGGTCCTCGCCAAAGAACGACCAGTCGGCGTACGCCCGGCGGACCACCACCCGCCCGCGCTCGGCGAGCGCGTCGGCGATCGGGCGGAAGTCGAAGACCAGGCCGCCGAGATGGTCCCGCGCGCCGAGCGCGAGGTTCTCGTAGTCGAGGAAGAGGGCTATCCGGTCTTCTTGATCCACGCGGTTCAGCCTACGCCCGGTGGGCGGTTGTCCGGCATAGGCCGGGTTGTTGCCGCACGTCCGGATCGGTACGCTCCCTTCGGCAACCGTCGATGATCATGGGGGTGGCGCAGTGCCGGAAAACGTGAGTCGCCGGATGGCGATCGGAATGGGCGCGGCCGCGGCCACGCTGGTGGCGACGGGGCGGCCCGCTGCCGCCGCACCGGTCAGCACGGTCGCGGTCGGTCGGGCGCCGGTCTCCGGGCCGGACGGGCCGGTCGGGCAGCTCGGCGCCCGCACCGCCCAGGCGAGGATCCAGCAGGCGTACGCGACCCAGAGGGCCCGGGCCGGCGGCGTCTGGCACTCGCACATCGCGATGGTGAACGCCTCCGGGGCCCTGGAGACGATCGTGGCGGACGACATCGACCGGGTGACCCACGGCTACAGCGTGCAGAAACTCGCGGTCGCGGTGGCGGTGATGGACAAGATCGACCGTGGTGAGCTGCGGCTCGACCAGAAGCTCGACCTGACCGCCGACATCATCCTCGGCGGCACCGGCATCTACTTCCTGCACACCGTCTGGGGCGACGACATCACGGTCGCCAACTTCCTCACCGCGATGCTGCTGGTCTCGGACAACACGGCGGTCCGGATGTGCGGGCGGGTCGTTCCGGCGTTGGAGATCAACGAGATCCTCGCCGCCAAGGGCTTCACGCACACCCGCGTCGAACCGGTGGCCAACCCGAACCGGTTCTTCCTCGGCGTCACCACGCCCCGGGAAACCCACGACCTGCTCTGGCGACTGGCCAACAAGACGATCCTCTCAGCCAGGTCGGCCGATTTCCTGCTCGGCATCCTGCGCTGGATCAACGGCTACCACGACGGGGTCCGCCGCAACATGTCCTCGGCCGAGCGCAGCCGGGTCGCCACCAAGTACGGCGCGGACTTCGACGACCTGGGCGCCGCCCGGCACGAGACCGGCATCATGTTCGACCGCAGCGGGGCGCCGACACTGACCTACGCGATGTTCGCCGACTCCCTCGGCGACCTCGACAACTACGGCGCGACGCATCCGGCGGTGCAGGCGCACGCGGTGCTCGGCCGGACCATGTTCGACGCGATCGACACGGTCACCAACCGCACCGCGAAGGCCCGCCACGCGGTCGACCCGTTCCGCCCGGTCGACGGCGGCTGACCCGGCCGTCGGCGAGCCTGCGACGGGGGTGGCGGTTCAGTGGATCCGCCGCCCCCGCGCGTCCGGCACCCCGGACTTGCGGAAGAAGTAGGTGTTGATCCGGTCCCGCCACTCCTCGGCGCAGCGCAGCTGCTCGGCGAGGCGTTCGGCCACCCTGTCGTGCAACGCCGGGTCGACCAGCCCGGTGCCGGCGATCCGCTCCCACCGGCGTCGCATCTCGACCACCTCCTCCACCCCGGCGAAGTGCGTGTCGTAGATGTGCTGCACCACCGTCGACCCGGAGCGCAGCACGTGCCGGTAGGGCACGTGGTGGAAGAAGAGCAGCAGCTCGTCCGGGCACTCCGCCAGCGACTCGTACCGGTCCGCCCACGGCTGCGGGTACTGGCCGGTGAACCCGGTTCCCGTGGCCCGGGTGCGGTCCACCCCGACACCGTCCCGGTCGGCAAAGTGGTAGGTGCCCCAGCGCGAGTACTCGTAGCCGTCCACTGCCGGCCCGTAGTGCGTGCCCGGCACGACCATGAAGCCGACGCCGAGCGGCGCGGTGTAGCGCTCGTAGGTCCGCCACGAGCCGTCCATCAGCGCGTGCAGCGTGCCGCGCAGCAGCTCCGGATCGCCGGTCTCCGCCGGCGTGAAGGTGAGGTCGATCCACTCGTCGAGCACGGCCACCGGGTCGAGGTCGGGCGCCCAGGCGAGCCGGCCGATCGCGTAGAGGTTGGCCTGGGCGAGCGGGTGCCCGGTCCAGTAGTGGTCGTCACCGACATTGGAGACCACCACCAGGCCGCCGCCCCGCGCGGGCGCCTTGTCGGCGTCCCGTGCCTCGCCGCCGACCAGGTCGGCGACGGTCGGCCCGGCCGGGCCCCACGGGGCGAAGCGCAGCACCTCGCTCCAGTACGGGCCCAGATAGCAGACGTGCCGCTGCTGCCCGGTGTATTCCTGGGTCGCCTGAAACTCCACCGCCAGCCGGGTGCCCGGCATGGCCGCGAGCACCGGTGAGACCGGCTCGCGGGCCTGGAAGTCCATCGGACCGTGCTTCACCTGGAGGACCACGTTCTCCCGGAACCGGCCGTCCAATGGGGTGAAGTGGTCGTACGCCGCCCTGGCCCGGTCGGTCGACCGGTCGCGCCAGTCCTGCCGGTGGTTGTAGACGAAGGCACGCCAGTGCACGAGACCACCGAACGGCGCGAGCGCGTCGGCGAGCATGTTGGCCCCGTCGGCGTGGCTGCGGCCGTACCGGAAGGGGCCCGGCTGCCCCTCAGAGTCGGCCTTCACCATGAAGCCGCCGAAGTCCGGGATCGCCTCGTACACCCGGCGGACCGCCTTCGACCACCAGGCCCGCACGTCGTCGTCGAGCGGATCGGCGGTGGGCAGCTCGCCGAGCACGACCGGCGCGGCGAAGTTCACCGACAGGTGCAGCCGGATCCCGTACGGGCGGACGAGGTCGGCGAGCGCCGCGACGTCGTCCAGCCGCTCCGTCAGCAGTCGGGTCTCCGTCTCGTGCACGTTGACGTTGTTGACCGCGAGCGCGTTCAGGCCGCAGGCGGCGAGCAGGCGCGCGTAGTCGCGTACCCGATCGGGGTCGTGCCGGGGCGCGCCGTCGCGCCAGAAGACCGACCCGCCCGCGTAGCCGCGTTCGACCTGCCCCATCCGTGGGTCCACGGCGACGTTGTCCCAGTGGCTGACCAGTCGCAGCCGCAGCGCCGGCCGGTGTACCTCGACCGGACGGTCCGTCCCGAACGCCGCCGCGCCGAGCCGGACGACGTGGAAGAAACCGTAGAGTAGCCCGGCCGGCTCGTCGGCGAGCACCACCGTGACGCCGTCCCGGCAGGCCAGCGCGAAGCCCTCCGGGCCGAGCCCCACGGCCGTCCCGGTGACGACCGTCGCCGCGATCTCCTGCGTCGCGGTCCCCACACCGGGTGGCAGCGGCCCGGACGTGCGGAGCGCGAGCATGAGATCGACCGGGGCGGACATCCCCGGCCGGGGGTCGACGGTGCCGGCACCGCCCCGCTCCGGAGCCGCGTCGCCGGGCAACCGCCGCACCGTGCCGCCGTACCGGGCGCAGGCCCGGCCGATCTCGTCGCGCACCGTGTCGACGAGCGTGCCGTCGCCGCTGATCAGGGTCTGCCGCGTGCCGACCGCCCGGAACGCCTCCGGCGGCAGCCACGCCGGATGGGTCCCCGCCGGTCCGACCTTGGCGGCTGCTGTCCGGGACGGGGCCGTCACCGCTGCGCTCCCTCGCTGTCCCGGGCCACGGCGGTGCTGGGCAGGCGGTTCTCCTCGCGTAGCAGCAGCACGCCGCGCGGGTCGAGTCGGATCGACTCGCCCGGCTCCAGCCGGCCGCCGCCGAGCAGGTCGGTGGCGGCGGTGTGCGCGACCGTCTCGACCGGCTCGGTGCCATGGTTGAGTAGGAAACGCAGCCGCGTCCCGTCCGGAGCGACCCGCACCGTCGTCTCCAGGTCGGGGACGTCCGCATACGGCCCGACCAGGTCGTGCCGCTCCAGCACCCGCCGGACCACCCAGTCCACACCGGGCTGGTCCAAACCGGCGGCGACGTACCAGCCGTGACCGGCACCGTAGGCGTGCCGGGTCACCGCCGGGGTGCCGGCGTAGAAGTCGGCCTGGTAGGTGCCGAGCACCTCGGCGCCCTCCGGGATCACCAGCTCGAAGAGGAGCCGCGCCTCGACCTCGAGCTCGGCGGCCTCGTCGCCTGTCTCGTCGTCGGCGCCGGTCCCGGCCGGTGCCGCAGGGTCGCGCAGCCGGACCGGGTTGACCACCTCGGGGCCCCGGGCGTCCCACTCGTCGATCCGGATCCCCATCAGCGGTCCGAGCGGGCCCGGCACGTCCGCGAGGAAGGCGTTGTCGTTCTCGTCGACCCGTCCGGAGAGGAACGTCGTCAGCACCGAGCCGCCGTGCTCGGCCACCTCGGCCAGCCGCTGCGGCAGATCGCCCTTGAGCATGTGCAGTGCGGGCGCGACCACCACCCGGTAGCCGGCGAGGTCGGCGGTGACCGGCAGCACGTCGACGTCGGTCCCGGCGGCCCAGAGCGCCCGGTAGTACGCGTGCACGATCTGCTGGTAGCGCAGCAGCCGGGACGGGCCGTCGGAGATCTCCAGCGCCCACCAGCTGTCCCAGTCGAAGAGCAGGGCGACCCGGGCCGGTGTCCGGGCGCCAAGCGTCGCCGTGCCGAGCCGGTCGAGTTCGGCGCCGAGCTCGGCCACCTCCCGGAAGACCCGGGTGTCCTGCCGTCCGGCGTGCCCGATCACCGCGCCGTGGTATTTCTCGCAGGCCCCCCGGCTGGCCCGCATCTGGAAGAAGAGGACCGCGTCGGCGCCGTGTGCCACCGCCTGCCAGCTCCACAGCCGCATCACCCCGGGCCGCTTGAGCGGGTTGACGTCCCGGGAAGCGGTGTAGCTCGGGGTCTGCTCCATCAGCCAGAACGGCTGGCCGCCCTTGAGCCCACGCATCAGGTCGTGGGTCAGCGCCATCCAGGCCGGCGAGTCGTCGTCCGGCGGGTAGTTGTCCCAGGAGGCGAAGTCGAGGTGCGGCGCCCAGCGGTGGTAGTCGATCGGCCGGTACATCCCCATGAAGTTCGTGGTGACCGGGACGTCCGGGCTGGACTCGCGGATCGCCGCCAACTCGTCACGGAAGTTCGCCAACATCGCGTCCGACATGAACCGCAGGTAGTCGAGCGTGATGCCCTGGAAGGCGGTGTGGTTCGGCCCGCGCCAGTGCTCGGTCAGCGCCGACGGCGGCTCGATCTCGGCCCAGTCGGTGAAGGTGTGTGACCAGAACGTCGTGTACCAGGCCGCGTTGAGCGCGTCGAGGCTACCGTAGCGGTCGCGCAGCCAGCCGCGGAAGCCGGCGGCGCAGAGGTCGCAGTAGCAGGCGCCGCCGTACTCGTTGCCGACGTGCCAGGCGACGACGGCGGGGTTGCCGGCGTAGCGGCGGGCGACCCGGCGGGCCAGTTCGGTGGAGAGCCGGCGGAACACCGGCGAGCTGGGGCAGGAGTTGTGCCGCTGTCCGTACCGGTGCCGGCGCCCCTCGAAGTCCGTCCGGGTCACCTCCGGATGGGCCCGGGCCAGCCACGCCGGATGCGCCCCGGTGCCGGTGGCCAGGCAGATCTGCCGCCCCTCGGCGGCGGCCCGCCCGACGACCCGGTCCAGCGTCGAGAAGTCGTAGACATCCGGTGCCGGCTGGGTCAGCGCCCAGTCGAAGACGCCGAGGGTGACGGTGTCGATCCGGGCGGCGTCGAAGAGCCGGTAGTCCTCCTTCCAGACCTCCTCCGGCCACTGCTCGGGGTTGTAGTCGCCACCGAAGGCGATCTTCGGGATGCGGGGCAGACCTGTGCGGCTCACGCCGTGAACTCCTCTTTCACCTTGCCGATCAGGGGGCGGCAGTTGCGGACCAGGGCCAGCACCACGACCGAGCCGAGCAGCCCGAGTACCGCCTCGGAGGTGACCCAGACGACCCCGGCGGCCAGCACCAGCAGGGAGAGGGTGCCCAGCGTCACCCCCGGGGTGTGGCCGAGGAAGTGCAGCGCGAGCCGGGCGACGTCGCGGACCCGGAAGCGGAACAGCGAGGTGATCACCAGGGCGTTGACCCCCCAGAGCGTCACGCCGACCGCGACCAGGACCAGCGGGATCCGCCACCAGCCCGGTACGGCGGCGGCGGCGAAGTTGCTCAGGTTCAGCGCGACGATGGTCAGCCAGGCCAGCCAGGGGGCCCAGATCGCCAGCGCGCCCAGGAAGTTCGCCCGGTAGCCGCGCCAGAACAGCACCGCCGGCTTCAGATCGGTCAGGTCCGGGCGGTGGTGGTGCAGCGCGTAGAGGGCGGCGGCCAGGGCCGGCCCGAGCGGCAGCGCGCAGAGCGCGACCAGCGGAAGGTTGCTGCTGTGCCGGTCGAGCAGGAAGAGCGGGACCAGGCCGGGCAGGGTGGTCAGCACCAGCAGCACCTCCACCAGCAGCAGGCTGTAGACCAGCGCCGCGGCCCGGGAGAGCGGTCCGGTGCCGAACCGGCCGGCGGCTCGGCCGAGGTCGTTCATTCCTGCTCCCTCCGCGCTGTCTGCCCATGGCGGGCTGTTCCGCCCTCCGCCGGAGGCTGGCCGAGCAGCCGGGTCTCGTCCCACCACGGCGGGGTTTCGTCGACCACCGCCGTGATCTCCGCCAGGGTCACCTCGTGCCGGGCCAGGGTGAGGTCGAGCGCGACGCGCCCGGCGACGATCGGCAGGCTGCGGTGGGTACGGGCCGGCTCGGCCGCCTCCCGCAGTGCGTCGAGCTGCGCCGGTCGCGGTGAGCGGGGGCGGCCCAGCTCCGACCAGGCCGTCCAGGCGTTGCCGAGTTCCTCGTTGACCGTGGAGCGGAGCAGGAAGGCGGAGGCGGCCCCCGGCGGCCCGACCGGGATCGAGAGCGCCACCCGGTGCCGGTCGACCGGCGCCGCGCCGGTGACGTCCACCGGAGCCCAGGCGAGCACGGCGATCCGGCCGGCGGCGTCCCGGGTGACCAGGTGGTCCGTGCCGCGCGCCAGCACCTCGTCGCCGAGCCGGGCGAAGAAGGCGTAGAGGTGGTAGGTGGGCTTCTTGATCTGGCGGTGGGTGAGCAGCCCGAAGCCGCCGTGGAAGAGCGAGGTCGGGATGCCGACCTCCTCGAACATGTCGCTGAAGGTCCAGTACGAGAAGGAGTCGACCAGCTCGCCGCCGGCGGCCAGCACCGGTGCCAGGTACGCGGCGTGCAGCGCCGTGTCGTGGATCGGGTTGTCCGGCCGGTAGGAGGAGTTGAACTCGGTGATGTGCACCGGCAGCTCGGCCAGGGCGGTGTCCCGGAGCAGCTCCCGGGGCGTGCCGAACTGCTCCAGCAACGTGGCGGCGGGCTTGAGGGTCTGGTGTACGCCGAACGGCACGTGCTGGGCCGGCCCGGAGGTGTAGGCGTGCTTGCTGACGAAGTCGACCGGCACGTCCCGGGCGGCGACGAAGTCGGCGAAGCGCGGCAGCCAGTCGTCGGCGCCGGGGGAGAGGGCCGGCCCACCGACCTGGAGGTCCGCGTCCACCTCCTTGACGGCGTGCGCGGTCACCTCGTACAGCCGGTGGTACGCCTTCTCGTCCGCGCCCTGCCAGAACTGTTCGAGGTTCGGCTCGTTCCACACCTCGATCGGCCAGCGTCGCACCTCGGTCAGGCCGTACCGGTCGACCAGGTGCGCCACGGTGGCCCGGACCAGGTCGGCCCACTCCGACTCCGAGCGGGGTGGGGTGACGTTGCCGCGCCACCAGAAGACGGTCTGGGCGCCGGAGGCGAGTTCGGCGGGCATGAAGCCCAGCTCCAGGAAGGGCCGGATGCCGAGGTCGAGGTAGGCGTCGATCACCTGGTCGACGTAGGTGAAGCTGTGCTCGATGCGGCGCGAACCGTCGTGCTCGTACGGTCGGTGGACGCCGACACCGTCGCTGAGCAGCCCGTGCCCGCGGATGTGCCGGAAGCCGATCTCCCGCTGGACCAGCGCCAGCGAGTCCTGGTAGTCGCGCCGCAGCGCGAGTTCGAAGCGACCCGTCCCGACGCAGAGCCGCCAGGCGTCGGAGAGTCGTCCCGTCGGGTGCTCCGGTACGGGGATGTGCATTGTGGTCCTCTGTTCCGCGTTGCGCGGCCCCACCCGCACCGGGTGGTCCGGGCAGGGCCCCCTGGCCGGCGTCCGGTCCGGTCGTGCCCGGGGCGCGGGCACGACCGGACCGGAACCGTCAGCCGTGTTCCTTCTGGTAACGCTCGTACGCCTCCTGCACCTTCGTCATGTAGGCATCCATGTTCTTGCTCTTCAGCTCGGCCACGTAGGCATCCCACTGGGCGAGGTCCCGCTGCCCGAGGATGAACTGCAGGGTCGCCTGGTAGACGAAGTCCTGTAGCGGCGTCTGCCAGAGCGAGACCTGCTCACGCTCCTCGTCGGTGAAGGGGTACGGCGGCGCCACCGGGCGCGGCGTCCGGGCGTTCATCACGGCCTGGAACTCCTGCTCCTCCGGGGAGAAGAAGGACTGCACCAACTCCGGCTTGCCGCCGTAGGCGAAGACGCCGTTGTAGAAGCCGAAGTCCTTCTGCAGGTGCTTCGGTGCGTCCGGGTTGAGCCCGATCACGTTGACGTCCGGCGCCAGGGTGGGCTTGCCGGAGGCGTCCTTGACGAAGGTGGTGCCCTCGACGCCCCACCGGGCAAACATCTGGCCGTCGTCGGAGTAGTAGAGCCAGTCGATGAACTGCATCATCGCGACGAAGTTCTTGCTGTCCCGGGCCTTCGACGAGATCATGACACCGTTCTCCAGCCGGCTGGAGGGGTTGATCTCACCCGCCGGCCCGATCGGCAGCGGGATCTTGGTCATCGTCGCCTTCGGCAGGGTCTTCGCCAGGTCCGGGCGGTATTCGTTGACAAGCGTCTGTGCGTTGGTGCTGATCACGAAGGACTTGCCGTTGGCGAGCTTCTGTCGGGCCTGGTCGTCGGTCTGGGTGAAGCTCTCCGGGTCGAGCAGCCCTTCCTTCACCAGCTTGTTGAGGTAGGTCAACATCTGCTTGTACGGCTCGCTCGCGCCGGTGTAGAAGAGCTTCTTGGCGTTCGCGTCCCAGCTGATGTGCTGGAAGTTCCAGCCGGCGCCCTCCAGGCCGTACGAGGCGGCGAGGATGTTGAGCAGGTTACCGCCCGGGTTGGGCTGGCTGAACCGGTCGGAGAACGGGGTGCTGTCCGGGTACCTCGTCTTCATCGCCTTGAGCACGGTGTAGAGGTCGTCCCAGGTCTTGGGGATCTCGAGGTTGAGCTCGGCGAGGATGTCGGTACGCACCGCCAGCGAGTAGTCGTGCCAGGGCTTCTCGTGCACGCCGGGGAGAAGGTAGTACTTGCCGTCCGCCTGACGGCGCTGGTTGATCTCAGGTGCGAGGTTCCACTTCTCGATCTTGTCCTTGAAGTTCGGCATCAGATCGAGGTAGTCGCTGACCGGGAGGATCGCGCCGGAGGAGACGAAGGTGTCCTCCTGGCTGGGATAGGTCTTCGGGATGATGAACGGCGCGTCACCGGCACCGACCAGCAGGCTCCGCTTCTGGTTGTAGTCGCTCAGCGGCACCTCGACCGGCTCCAGCGTGACGTTGGTCCGCTTGGTCAGCTCGGACCAGAAGAGCCAGTCCTTCTTGTTCGGGTAGTTCGGGTGGTTGTTGTAGAGGATGGAGAACGAGACCGGCTCGGTCGCCTTGAACTGCTGGTTGACGCCGTACTCGGACATCGCGCCGACGCGGTTCTCCGACAGGTCCGTTGCCTCGGAGTCGTCGCCACTGCCGCAGGCGACGAGCGAGAGGGTGAGCGCGCCGGCAGCGACCACCGCTGCTCGGCGCCGGGCTCGTGGGAACATCGGGCTTCCTTTCGCTGGTGGTTCGTGGGTTTGCGACGGCTCACACCCGCCTGCCGGGCTATCCCTTCACCGCGCCGAGCATCACGCCCGACACGAAATAGCGCTGGACGAAGGGGTAGACCAGCAGGATGGGCAGGGTGGTGAGCACGATGGTGACGGACTTGAGGGTCGCCTCCGCCTGCACCTCGTTCGCCTCGTTGATGGCGCCGACGTTCTCCGCGCCGACGGCCCCGGCGATCAGGTTGCGCAGGTAGACGGTGACCGGCAGCAGGTCCTGCCGGTCCATGTAGAGGAATGCGGCGAACCACGAGTTCCAGAAGGAGACGGCGTAGAAGAGGATCATCGTGGCGATGACCGCCTTCGACAGCGGAAGCACGATCCGCCAGAGGATCCCGTACGTGTTCAGGCCGTCGACCGCCGCGGCCTCTTCCAGGTCCACCGGCAGGCTCTCGAAGAACGCCTTCATGACCAGCAGGTTGAAGACGCTTATCGCGTTGGGCAGCACGATCGCCCAGATCGTGTTCTTCATGCCCAGGCTGCTGATCAGGACGTAGTTGGGGATCAGCCCGCCGTTGAAGAACATGGTGAAGACCGCGATGCCGATCAGCGCGGTGCGCCCCTTGAGGTGCTTCTTGGAGAGCACGTAGGCGAAGCAGGTGGTCATCACCATCGCGATGAGCGTCGCGACGACGGTGTAGACCACGGTGTTGCGGTAGTTGGTCCAGAAGAGCGAGTCCTTCATCACCAGCGCGTACGTGTCGGTGTTGAACCCGCGCGGCACGAGGGTCACCTCACCGGCGATGATGTACGCCTCGTCGCTGAGCGACCGGGCCACGATGTTGAGGAAGGGATAGAGCGTCACCACGACGACGCCGGTCAGCACGACGGCGTTGATCACCTGGAAGATCCGGTAACCGCGGGTGTCCTTGATGCCCCGTCGCCGCCTCCGGGGCCGGGCCAGTTTCTCCGTGGCCCGGTCCGGGTCGGCAGCGGTGCCGGAATCGACGGTGCTGGAATCGACGGTCACCACAGGCTCGTCCCCACTGTGCGACGGGAGATCGCGTTCGCGGACAGGACCAGAGTCAGCCCGATCACGGCTTCGAAGAGTCCGATCGCGGCGGCGTAGCTGAAGTTGCTCGACTGGAAGGCCATCCGGAACAGATACGTGGAGATCACGTCCGCCGTCGGGTAGGTCAGCGGGTTGTAGAGCAGCAGGATCTTCTCGAAGCCGACCGCCATGAACGTACCGATGTTGAGGATGAGCAGCGTGACCATCGTCGGCCGGATGCCCGGCAGCGTGACGTGCCAGGTCTGGCGCCACCGGTTGGCGCCGTCGATCCGGGCCGCCTCGTAGAGGTTGTCGTCGATCGTGGTGAGGGCGGCGAGGTAGAGGATGGTGCCCCAGCCGACCGTCTGCCACACCTCGGACGAGACGTAGATGGTCCGGAACCACTCCGGCCGTTGCAGGAACGGGATGGGGTCCTCGCCCAAGAGCCGCACGATCTGGTTCGCGGTGCCGTCGATGTAGAGCAGCTGCATCACCATCGCGGCCACGATCACGATCGACAGGAAGTGCGGCAGGTAGGAGACCGACTGGACGAAGCGCTTGAGCTTACGATTCCGGACCTCGTTGAGCAGCAGCGCCAGCACGACCGGCAGTGGGAAGACAACCACCAGGGTCAGCGTGCCCAGGATCAGGGTGTTGGTGAAGACGTTCCAGAACGACGGGTCGCCGAGGAACATCTTCACGTACCGCAAACCGACCCAGTATTCGCCGAAGATGCTGCCGCCGGGCTGGAACCGCCTGAAGGCGATCACGTTGCCGAGCATCGGCAGGTAACGGAAGATCAGGAAGAAGAGCAGTGGCAGGATCGCCAGCGAATAGAGCTGCCAGTCCCGGCGGAACGCCTGCCGCCAGGTCCGGCGGTGTGGGCGGGACCGGCGGCGGGGCGTCGGCTGCCGCGGGTCGCCCTCGACGGTGACCCGCGGCGGTGGACCTGCCGTGGTCGGTGCGCTCATCCTCGTACCTCCGCAGTGCTGGGCGGGAGTGCGGCGACCGGCGTGACGCGGGCCGGTGACAGCAGCCGCCGCTCGGGACCGACCTCGCGCTCCCCGCCGACCAGGCGCAGCCGCAGCGTGGCCGCCGGGTCGGCACTGGACCGGCCGAACCGCAGCTCGACGTCGCCCGGCTCGACGATCCGCCGGCCGTGCAGCCCGCAGAAGGACGTAACGTCGGCCGGGACCACGAACGTCACGTACGCCGCCTCGCCAACCTCCAGCGCGACCCGCGTGTAGCCGATCAGCCGGACCACCGGCCTGGTGACCTGGGCGACCGCGTCGTGCAGGTAGAGCTGCACGACCTCGGTGCCGGCCCGCGACCCGGTGTTCCGAACCGTGATCCGCACCGTCACCTCGCCGTCGACCGGCCACCGGACCGGAGAGCCCTGGCCGCCGCTGTTGCCACTGGTGCCGGCACCGCCGCCGCTGCCGGCGTCGAGGATCTCCGGCTCGGTCCACTCGAACGTCGTGTAGCTCAGCCCGTGCCCGAACGGGTACGCCGCCGTCGGGTCGACCGACGACACCTCCGAGCGGCGGCCCAGCGGCGGGGCCAGATAGGTGGTGGGCAACCCGGCGGCGTCCCGGGGCACGCTGACCGGCAGCCGCCCGGACGGGTTCACCGCGCCGGTGAGCACCTCGGCCAGCGCCTGGCCACCCAGCTGCCCCGGGAAGAAGGCGTGTACGACCGCAGCGGCCGCGTCGAACTCGTCGCCGAGCGCGTACGGGCGGCCGGCCAGCAGCACCAGCACCACCGGGGTGCCGGTGGCGAGTACGGCCCGGACCAGTTCCGCCTGCACGCCCGGCAGCCGCAGGTCGACGGCGTCGCACCCCTCACCGGAGGTGCCCCGGCCGAAGAGGCCGGCCCGGTCGCCGACGGCGAGCACGCAGACGTCCGACTCCCGCGCGGCGGCGACCGCCTCGGCGAATCCGGAGGTGTCCTCGCCGGTGATGTCGCAGCCCGGCGCGTGGCGCAGCCGCACCGGGAGCCGGTCGAGCGCGTCGCGCAGCGAGGGGATCTCGACGCCCATCCCGTGCCCGGGGTGCTGCACCCCGACATGCGCGGGGAAGGTGTAGCAGCCGAGCATGCCCATCGGGTCGTCGGCGAGCGGACCCACCAGCGCCACCCGCTGCTCCGGAGCGAGCGGCAGCACGCCGCCGGTGTTGCGCAGCAGGACGACGGACTCCCGGGCCAGCGCGAGTGAGACCGCGCGGTCGCGCTCGTCGTCGAAGTCGAGCGTCTCGACGTCGTCGGGAAGCGGTTGCCACTCCTCGTCGAGCAGGCCGAGCTCGGCCTTCTGGATCAGCACCCGGCGCAGGGCCCGGTCGACCAGAGCCTCGTCGACCGCGCCGGAGCGTACCGCCTCGACCAGCGGGGCTCCGTAGACGTCCACCGTGGGCAGCTCCACGTCGATCCCGGCCCGCAGGGCGAGCCGGGCCGCGTCGCCGGCCTCGGCGGCCACCCGGTGGTTGGTCTGCAGGAACCGGATCGCGAAGTAGTCGGCGACCACGATGCCGGTGAAGCCCCACTCGTCGCGGAGCAGGCCGGTCAGCAGCGACTCGTCGGCGGCGGCCGGGAGACCGTCGATCTCGGCGTACGAGTTCATCACCGACCGAGCGCCGCCGAGCCGCACCGCCATCTCGAACGGCGGCAGGATGACGTCGGCGAACTCGCGGCGGCCCATCGGCACCGGCGCGTGGTTGCGCCCGCCGCGCGAGGCCGAATAGCCGGCGAAGTGTTTCAGGGTGGCGACGACGCCGCCGCGTTCCAGTCCTCGGACGTACGCCGCACCCACCGTCCCGACCAGGTAGGGGTCCTCGCCGATGGTCTCCTCGGTCCGGCCCCACCGGTAGTCACGGGTCACGTCGAGCACCGGCGCCAGCCCCTGGTGTACGCCGGCGGCGCGCATGGCACGCGCGATCCGGCCGGCCGCCTCCGCCACCAGTTCGGGGTCGAAGGAGGCTCCCCAGTTCAGCGGTGCCGGATAGACGGTCGCCTGCCAGGCGGCGAAGCCGGTGAGGCACTCCTCGTGGACCTGGGCCGGGATCCCGAACCGACTCGCCGCGACGATCTGGGCCTGCGAGGCGGCCAGGGAACGCGCACCGGCGACCGGGTCGACCGGCGCGGTCCCGAACGGGCGGGTGAGCTGGCCGAGGCCGTGCGCGATGATGTCCTGCCACCGCACGCCGTCACCGATCATCTCGGCCTGGTGCGGGGCGACCCCTTCACCCGACGCCTCCGCACCGACCCAGACCCCGACGAGCTGGGCGACCTTCTCCTCCAGGGACATCAGCGGAAGGAGGGTCTCGGCCCGCTGGGCGGGAGAGAGCCCCGGATCGCGCCATGGAGCGGAGATCTCCGTCGTGGCGCCGTCGGCGACGGGCGACTGGCCTGTCATGCCATCCCTTCGGGGTCGACCGCGACGCTGTCCTACGTGGGTGGTGGGCAGCCCGGGCCGGCGTGTCATCGAAACTTTCGGCAATGTCCGCGTTACCTGTGCCGGGGAACTTAAGCGTCGTGACGAAGATGTGTCAAGGGTCTCTGAACTGCTGTATCCGTGATGGGACCGAGTATCGGGCGGTAACGGTCCGGATGGCTGGTCGAGACGCGCCGCACGATCACGCAACGATCGGGTGGTCCGATGTTAAGGTTTCGCACCGAAAGTTTCGGGACCTTGCGGGAGGCTGTCAATGACGAGATCCCGGCGGATCGTCGGCTCAGGCGCCGCGACGATCGCGACCATCGCCGACGAGGTCGGCGTCTCCCTCACCACCGTCTCCAAGGTCCTCAACGGTCGCTCGGACGTCGCGCCCGAGACCCGGGCCAGGGTCGAGGCCAGCCTGGAGCGGAACCGCTACCGGCGGCGGGTGAAGCGCCAGCCGGCCGCGGTGAGCCAGATCGACCTGGTCTTCCACGAGGTCGACTCCGGCTGGGCCACGGAGATCATCCATGGGGTGGACGCGGTCGCCGAGGCGGCGAAGGTCGACGTCGTACTCTCCCAGCTCGGCGGGAGTCACCGGCCGCCGCAGCGGTGGCTGGACGGGGTGCTGTTGCGCCAGCCGCTCGGCGTGCTGCTCGTGCTCTGCAACCTGACTGAGCCGCAGTCGCAGCAGCTCCAGCGCCGCTCGATTCCCTTCGTGGTCATCGACACCGACAGCGCGACCTCGGCCTCGGTGCCGACCGTCGGCTCCAACAACTACAACGGCGGGCTGCTCGCCACCCGGCACCTGCTGGAGCTCGGCCACCGGCGGATCGCCTGCATCTCCGGCCCCGACGACATGCTGTGCAGTCGGGCCCGGACGGCCGGGTTCCGGTCCGCGCACGACGAGGCCGGGATACCGGTCGAGCCGGACCTGGTCCGGTACGGCATGTTCGCCGCCCACGCCGGCCACCAGCACGGGATGGAGTTGCTGAGCCGGCCGGACCGGCCGACGGCGATCTTCGCCGGCTCCGACATGCAGGCCCTGGGGGTGCTCCGGGCGGCCCGGCAACTCGGCCTGTCGGTCCCGACCGACCTCTCCGTGATCGGTTACGACAACCTGCCGGTGGCCGCCTGGGTCGGCCCCGCCCTGACCACCATCAACCAGCCGCTGCGGGACATGGCCGGCACGGCCGCACAGATGCTGCTCGACCTGGCCAGGGGAGCGACACTGCCGACCAGCCGGATCGACCTGGTCACCGAACTGGTCGTCCGCGAGAGCACCGCCCCACCTCCCGGGTGAGCGGTGCCCTCACCAGTCCGCGTCCTGGCACACCTTCTCGGTGGTGGGAGGCTCGATCTGCAGGGTGCAGTGGTCGATGCCGAACCTGTCGTGCAGCCGGGCCCGCGCCGCGGCCAGCACCGGCGCGACGTCGGCGCCCGGGGCCAGGGCGAGGTGCGCCGAGGCGACGTCCATCCCGGAGGTCAGGGTCCAGACGTGCAGGTCGTGCACACCGGCCACCCCCGGCACCGCGATCAGGCAGGTCGCCACGGCGCCGACGTCGATGTGCGGCGGCGCGGCCTGCACCAGCACCCGCACCGCGACCCGCGCCAACTGCCAGGTGCGGGGCAGGATGAAGAGGCCGACGGCGACCGCGACGACCAGGTCCGCGTACCGCCAGCCGGTGGTGGCGATGACGACGGCCGCGACGATCACCCCGACCGAGCCGAGCAGGTCGCCGAGGACCTCGAGGTATGCCCCCCGGACGTTGAGGCTCTCCCGGGCGCCCGCGCGCAGCAGCAGGAACGCGACCACGTTGGCGGCGAGGCCGATGACCGCGACCACCAGCATCGGTCCGGCCAGCACCTCCGGTGGGTCACCGAAGCGTCGGACCGCCTCGACGAGGACGAAGATCGCCACGCCGAAGAGGAGCACGGCGTTGGCGAGCGCGGCGAGCACCTCCAGCCGGTAGAGCCCGAAGGTGCGCTGGGCGTGCCGGGCCGCCCGACTGGCGGCGGTGATCGCGGCGAGGGCCAGCGCGATGCCGAGCACGTCGGTGAACATGTGCCCGGCGTCGGAGAGCAGGGCCAGGGACCCGGTCCACCATGCCGCCGCCGCCTCGACCACCATGGCGGCGCCGAGTACCGTCACCGCTGCCCACAGCGGCCTGCGATGGCGTTCACCCGCTCGTATCGCCTGGCCGCCGTGGTCGTGGCCCGCGCCCATGTGTCCAGCCTCCCGCCGTCGACGCCGTCGGGAACAAAATATGCGTACATTGCAATGTGTGCAAGTTGAAACTGGGACCCGATGTCGATGCTGACGTGCGCGGACCCTCTCCGATCGGCCGTCGGCCGACCCGGCCGCGCCTACCCGACGGATGCCGTCAGGCGCTCTCCCGCAGGACCAGCTCGGACGGGTACGCGGTGGCCGGCGGCACCCAGGCCCGATCGAGCGCGGCCGCCGCCGCTGCCGTGGCGATCCGCTCGACGGGGTGGCTTGCCGTGGTCAGGGCCGGTGCGCTCAGCTCGGCGAACGGCACGTCGTCGAAGCCGGCGACGGCGACGTCTCCCGGCGTGCCGATCCCGCGCCGACGCAGCACCGCGAGCGCGCCGAGCGCCATCGCGTCGCTGTTCGCGAAGACCGCGTCGGTGTCCGGCCAGCGGCGCAGAATCGTCAGCATCGCGGCCTGGCCGCCGGCGGCGGTGAAGTCGCCCGGCACCAGCCGGACCGGCAGCCCGGCCGCCGTCATCACCTCGTGGTAGGCCGCCACCGGCCGCCGGGTGCAGGGCATCCACTCCGGGCCGGTGATCATGGCGATCCGGCGCCGCCCCGATCCCTGGAGATGGCCGACGATGCTGCGGGTCGCGCCCCCGTTGTCGACGTCGAACGACGGTACGCTCCGGGAGCCGACACCGATCGAGACGACCCGTCCCGTCAGGGCGGCCGGCACCGCCTCCAGGATCGGTTCGGTGGTGTTGACCAGCAGCACACCCCGGACGCCCCGGTCCTCGGCCAACCGCGACAGCCGGGCGGGCGCGTGCAGCGGCAGCCACTCCAGCGACACCCCGACCTCGCGCAGCGCGCAGACCTCGGCGGCGGCCCGCACCACCCGGTCGACGTAGGGGTCGTGCAGCACGTCCGGCGCCCAGCCCGCGACGGCCACGACGAGGCGTACCCCGGTGCCGGAGGCGAGTGCCCGGGCCGCCGGGTCGGGCGCGTAGCCGAGTCGCGCGGCGGCCGCGACGACCCGGTCCCGGGCGGTCTCGGAGGCGGCGCCGTACCCGGCGATGACCCGGGAGGCCGTCGACCGGGAGACTCCCGCGATCCGGGCCACGTCCTCCAGGGTGGCCCGGCGCGGCGCCGGCCTAACCACGCCGGCTCCCGGCAACGGCGCGCGGCGGCGGAGCGGCGGACGAAGCGGCGGTACGACCGTGCTGGCGCATGGAAAAACTATGCCATGGCCCCTGAGGGACGGGGCGCCGGCGAACCCCGTGCCACCCCGCCCGGCCAGCACCGACCGACCTCACCGCTGCCGGCCCCACCTTTGCCGGCCCCACTGTTTACCGGCTTGCGTCGAGAGCGCTCCCAGGGGTGCGATCAGATTCGGTGGCGTGCCTCCGGGCCGGGGGCGCGGTGGTGCGCGCCGTCGAGGAAGCGGAGGGTAACCAGGTGAAGCGGTCTGCCGGCACACTGCGGCCACCCTCCGTACCGCGTCAGGTCGTCGCGGCCCGGGCCGGCGTGGCCGTGGTCTTCGGGCTCAACGGGCTCGCCGTCGCCTCATGGTTCGCCCGCGTACCGGCCGCCAGGGACGCGCTCGGGCTCACCCCGGGAGGGCTGGGCGCCCTGCTGCTGGCGCTCTCCGCGGGCGCGGTGCTGGCGCTCTCGACCGCCGGAGCGCTGACCCACCGGCTGGGCACGGCCCGTACGGTCGCGGGCGGGACCGGGCTGGCCGCGCTCGGACTCGCCCTGGCCGGCGTCGCCGCCAGCGACTGGCGGGCGGTACCGGCCGTGGCGGTGGGGCTCTTCGCCCTCGGCTACGGCTCGGGCACCTGCGACGTCGCCATGAACGTCGAGGCGGCGGTGGTGGAGCGGCGGCTGGGCCGCACGGTGATGCCCCGGTTCCACGCGGCCTGGAGCCTGGGCACGGTCGCCGGGGCGGCGGCCGGCGCCGCCAGCGCCCGTCTCGGCGCCGCCACCGGTCCGCATCTCGGGCTGGCCGCCGCCGTGACGCTCGGCGGTACGCTCCTTGCGGTCCGGGCGTTCCTGCCGGCATCCGCCCCGCCGGCCGACGCGACGACCGGCTCCCGCCGGGGCAGCGGGGCGCTGGCCGCCTGGCGCGAGCCGCGCACCCTGCTGATCGGCCTGTTGGTGCTGGTGATGGCCTTTGCCGAGGGGACCGCCAACGACTGGCTGGCCGTGGCCTTCGTGGACGGTCACCGGGTGACCGAGGCGCTCGGCGCGCTGGCCTTCGGCGTCTTCGTCGCCGCGATGACGGTCGGCCGGACCACCGGCACGATCGCCCTGGACCGCTGGGGCCGGGTGCCGGTGCTCCTCGGCGGCACCATGCTGGCCGCGATCGGCGCGACGACGACGGTGCTCGCCGACCCGTGGCCGCTCGCGCTCGCCGGCGTGGTCCTCTGGGGACTCGGCGCGTCGCTCGGCTTCCCGGTGGGCATCAGCGCCGCCGCCGACGAGGAGGAGCGGGCCGCGGCCCGGGTCAGCGTGGTGTCGATGATCGGCTACACCGCGTTCCTGGCCGGGCCGCCGCTGGTCGGGTTGCTCGGCGATCGGGTCGGCATCCTCCGGGCCCTGCTGGTCGTACCGCTCGTGCTGCTGCCCGCGCTCGTCCTGGTGCCGGTCGCCCGACCGCCCGCCGACCGGACGGAGGCACGGCGTCGTCGCCTGGGCGATGCCTGAGCAACCCTGATTCTTAACCTCGTCGTCGCCGGTCCATCGCGTGGATGACGTGCCGTTGTCGGCCCGCAGGAGTTGCTTGTCGAGGGTTCCCATCCCCTTGAACAGGAGCCGATCCACGTGCCTCCATCTCGTCGTACCCTGCTCACCGCCGGCGCCGCGGGCGTTGGTTTCGCCGTCGCCGGTGGCGTCCCGTCCCTGGCCCAGGCCCACCCGGGCCGGCCCGGACCGCCGGTCCGGGCCGGTCACGTGCCCTTTCCGCCGCTGGTGGACGACCCCGACGGCATCCTCGCCCTGCCTGAGGGCTTCAGCTATGCCGTCGTCACCCGGGCGGGCGTGACCCGGCTCGACCGCGGCCAGGGCCTGACCCCGGCCGACCACGACGGTATGGCCGTCTACGACGCCGGCCGCGGCCGCTACACCCTGATCCAGAACCACGAGATCGACCCGGGCGCCGAGTTCGGCGTGCCGCACGTGCGGGGCACGGTCTATGATCCCGGCGCCGTCGACGCCGGCGGTTGCACCGTGATCAGGACCGACCGCGCGGGCCGCAACCTCGGTGAGTTCGTCGCCCTCTCCGGCACCGTCGCCAACTGTGCGGGTGGGCCCACCCCGTGGGGGACGTGGCTGACCTGCGAGGAGACGGAGGACCGGGCCGGAGACGCCTGGGCGGAGGACGGCCGGTCCGGTGTCTTCCAGAAGGACCACGGCTACGTATTCGAGGTCTGGGCCGACGGCAGCGCGGACCCGAGGCCGATCAGGTGCCTGGGCCGCTTCTCGCACGAGGCCCTGGCGGTCGACAGGGATCGCACCAGGATCTACCTTTCCGAGGACGCCGACGAACCCAACGGTCTCTTCTACCGCTGGACGGCGCCCCGCGGAGTCCGGCTCGGTCCGGGCGTGCTCACCAGGCTCGCTCCGGACGCCGGCGTCCTCGCCGCCATGCAGATCATCATGGACGACGGCGCGGTGCTGCCGGACGTCGCCTACCTGACCTCGGCTCAGCTGGGCCGTCCCTTCCCGGTGCGCTGGATCGAGGTGCCCGAGCGCGACGCGCGGACCACGAGCCTGCGCGAGCAGCTCACCGATGCCCAGGTCACGCGCGGACGCAAGTTCGAGGGCGTGTGGGGCACCGACGAGGGCCTGTACGTGGTCAACTCCTACGCGTGGGAGGACGGCGACCTCCCGGCGGATGCGGCGCCGCACGACGGCATGGTCTGGTTCTACGACTACCGGGCGCAGACCATCCAGTTGGTGACGTACTTCCCGCATCAGACCGCGTCGGAGGAGGGTACGCCGGTCAGGTACACCGACCTCAGCTTCGACGGTCCGGACAACGTGACAGTCACCCCGTGGGGCAGCCTCGTGCTCGCCGAGGACGGCTCCGGCGCCTCGCACGTGCTCAGCGCGATTCCGGGCGGCCCTACCTACGCGATCGCCCGCAACCAGCTCAACGACTCCGAGTTCTGCGGTCCGACCTTCACCGCCGACGGCAGGGTGCTCTTCGTCAACATGCAGGACCCCGGCCTCACCCTGGCCATCACGGGTCCCTGGGAGAAGTACCTGGGCTGACGGAGAGCCGGAGCGAGCTGACGGGAGCCGGAGCACGCGGTGGGGCCCAGGCGATCCGCCTGGCCCCACCGCCGCCCGGTCAGCAGACCGGCCGGTTGAACGGTTGAACGGCTGAACGGCTGAACGGCCGAGCAGGTCCGGTCGGCGGTCAGCGCCGGACAACCGCCGGGTCCGCGGCCGGCCCGGTCGCCGGTGGCGCCCCGTCGACGGCGCCGGCCGCGGTGGCGGCCCTGGTCGCGGTGGCGGCGCCGGTCGCCGGGTCCGGCAGGTCGAGGCTGGTCCGCAGCGTGACCGGCTTGAGCAGGAGAGCGGCGATCACCCCGACCACCGCGATCGCGGCGGAGATCAGGAAGATGTGCCCGGTGGCGTCGCCGTACGCGTCCCGCACGATGTGCACGACGGCGTCCGGCAGCGCGTTCAGGTTGAGGCTGCCACCGGCGTTGCCCGCTCCCGAAGCCGGGATGCCGGCGGCGGCCAGGTCGTGGGTGATCTGTTCGGTGACCCGGCGGGCGAGCACCGCACCGAGCACCGAGACCCCGATCGTGCCGCCGAGCGAGCGGAAGAACGCCACCGAGGCGCTCGCGGCGCCGATGTCCCGCAGCGGCACGGCGTTCTGCACCGCGAGCACCAGGTTCTGCATGGTCATCCCGACCCCGGTCCCGACCAGCAGCATCGCCCCGCCCACGAAGACCAGCGACGTGGTGTGGTCGATGGTGCCGAGCATCAGGAAGCCGGCGACCAGCAGGACCGCGCCGACCACGATGTACGGCTTGATCCGCCCGGTGCGGGTGATGAGCCGCCCCACCACGATCGAGGAGGCGAGCACCCCGACCATCATCGGGATGGTGAGCAGGCCGGCCTCGGTCGGGCTGTAACCGCGGCCGATCTGGAAGTACTGGCCGAGGAAGACGGCGCCGCCGAACATGGCCATCCCGACCGCCAGGCTGGCCACGATCGCGAGTGCCGTGGTGCCCTGCCGGACGATGTCGAGCGGCACCACCGGCTCGGCGGCGCGGGCCTCGACGGCGACGGCGAGGACGAGCAGCAGCAGCGCGCCGCCGACCATGGCGCCGGTCTGCCAGGAGAGCCAGCCGAACGAGCCGTCGACGAACGAGATCCAGATCAGCAGCAGGCTGACCCCGGCCGCGATCAGGCCGGCGCCGAGGTAGTCGATCCTGACGTTCTCCCGCCGGACCGTGACCAGGTGCAGGGTGGCCTGGAGGACGAGCAGGGCGATGATCGCGATCGGCACGCCGACGAAGAAGCACCAGCGCCAGCCGAGCCAGGCGGTGTCGACGATGACGCCGCCGAGCAGCGGACCGCCGACGGTGGCGAGCGCCATCACGCCGCCGAGGTAGCCGTTGTAGCGGCCCCGCTCCCGGGGCGGGATCATCGCGGCGATCACGACCTGGACCAGGGCCTGTAACCCGCCGACCCCGATGCCCTGGAAGGCGCGGGCGGCGATGAGCTGGCCGGCGTTCTGGCTCAACCCGGCCACCACGGAGCCGAGTACGAAGATCAGGATGGCGGTCTGGACCAGCGCCTTCTTGTTGAACAGGTCCGCCAACTTTCCCCAGATAGGGGTGGTCGCGGTCGCGGTGAGCAGGGTGGCGGTGACCACCCAGGTGTACTGGGTCTGCGTGCCGTTCAGCGCGCCGATGATCTTGGGTAGTGCGGTCGAGACCACAGTGCTGCTCAGCAGCGCGACGAAGAGCACCAGCAGCAGGCCGCTGAGCGCCTCCAGGGTGCGCCGATGGCTCATCGGCTCTGCGTGGGGCGCAGATGCCAGGGCGGTGGGTGCGCTCATCGCGCGGCCTCCAGGTCTCGTCGGGGGTTGATCGTTCCAGGCACCTGGTCGGAGCTGCCGTGGATGTTGCCGAGCTGGTCGAGGCTGCCCTGGATGTCTCTGCCGAGCCGGTCGAGGGCGGTGCTCAGCACCTCGACCTCGGCCGGACTCCAGCTGGCGAGTGCGCGACCGAGCAGGTCGCCGTACCAGTCGCGGGCCTCGGCCAGCGCCCTGCGTCCGTGGTCGGTGAGGGCGAGGAAGCTCGCCCGGCGGTCCGCCGGGTCAGCCTGCCGGACCACCAGGTCGCGCGCCACCAGCGTCGCCACGGCCCGGCTGACGGTGGATGGGTCGAGCCCCGAGCGGTCGGCCAGCTCCTTGGCGTGACAGCCGCTCGCCGGGCCGGCCAGCTCGTCGATCTGGAGCAGCATGCCGACCATGCCGGACGGTACGGCCGGGCGCGCGACCTCGCGCCGGTGCCGGATCATCCGCAGGGTGGACATCAGGTCGCGCAGCCGGTCGCCGAGCTCGGTGTGCCGAGCGCTCGTCTCCACCTCGCCTCCCGTGCGGTTGGTTGCCGCACACAAGAGTTTCCGACTAGCTGCTCAGTGTGCAAGTTTTCTCGATGAGAAGTGAGCTACCCCACCGGTACGCTGTTCCCGATGGATGAGACGGTGGGGCGGCGGGAACGCAAGAAGGCCGCGACGCGTGAGGCGCTGCACCGGGCCGCCCTCCGGCTCGCCGCGGAGCAGGGGCCCGACCGGGTGACGGTGGAGGCGATCGCCGACGCCGCCGACGTGTCCCGCCGGACATTCTCGAACTACTTCTCGAACAAGGAAGAAGCCCTCTTCCACCTCGATGTGGTGCGGATCCGCCGCCTGCTGGAGCTGGTGCACGCCCGGCCGCTGGAGGAGTCGCCCTGGACGGCGCTCACCCGGGCCGCCGAGCAGCACGCCCGGGAGGGCGCGGACGTCGACCCGCTCTGGCTCGCCCAACGGCGGCTGCTGCGCAACCATCCGAGCCTCGCCGCCCACCAGGTCGCCGCGTACGGCACCGCCGAGCAGGAGTTCGCCGCCGAGATCGCCCGACGCCTCCCCGACGACCCGGAGACGCCACTGCGGTCCCGGGTGCTCGCCGGTGCGTTTCTGCACGCGCTGCGCGCGGCGAACCGGCACTGGGCCGACCATCCCGAGCGTTCCCTGGCCGAGTTGGTGCGCGCCGCCCTCGGCTATCTGACGACGGTGTGACCGACAGGGCGGCCCGGGCAGCTGTCCGTCGGGGCCGACGGGCCACGTGCTGGCAACGTGGACATACCGTGGGGCAAGGTCGACCGGACGGCCGTGCGGGAGGTCGACGTGCGCATCGCCAGCTACAACGTGGAGAATCTGTTCAACAGAGCCCGCGCCCTCGACCAACGGACCTGGGCGGAGGGGCGGCCGGCGCTGGAGGCTTTTCAACGCAGCTGTGAACTGCTCGAGGAGCCTGTCTACACGACCGGGATCAAGCACGATATCTTACGCGAGCTGCGTCGACTCGGGCTGCACCGGAGTGACACGGCCCGCTTTGCCCGCCTGCGCCAGAACCGGGGACGCCTGTTGAGACGGTCGCGCGATGGCCGCGTCGAGATCGTGGCCGACGGCCGGGCCGACTGGGTGGGCTGGGTGGAGTTGACCACCGACCGGGTCGACGAACTGGCGATGCTCAACACCATGAGGGTCATCCTGGACGTCGGCGCCGACATCCTCGGGGTGGTCGAGGCCGAGAACCGCCTCGCTCTCAAACGTTTCGCGGACTCTGGTCCGGCCGTCGCCGACCGGGTCCGGTATCCGCACGTCATGGTCATCGACGGTAACGACGAGCGGGGAATCAACGTCGGGGTGATGTCCACGACGGAGTATCCGCTCATCGCGCAGCGCAGCCACGTGGACGACGTCGACGCCACGGGACGGATATTCAGCCGGGACTGCGCGGAGTACCACTTCCGGGTTCCGGACGGACGGCGCCTCGCGGTCCTCGTCAACCACTTCAAGAGCAAGGGCTACGGCGGCAAGACTGCCTCCGACGCCATTCGCCTCCGGCAGGCACGACGGGTCGCCGAGATCTATCGCGACCTGGTGACCAACCACACGCCACTGGTCGCGGTGCTCGGCGACCTGAACGACACGCCCGAGAGTACGCCGCTGGCCCCTCTGCTCGGTGGCACGGACCTCCGGGACATCGTGGCGCACCCGGCTTTCGACGATGGTGGCCGCCCGGGTACGTACGGCTACTGCACCGCCCGGAACAAACTCGACTATGTCCTGCTTTCACCGTCGCTCTATTCCAGCGCTGTGGGTGGAGGGATCCTCCGCAAGGGAGTGTGGGGCGGCCGCCGTGGAACGCTGTGGCCGATCTACGACACGATGACCCGACAGGTCCACGCCGGATCCGACCATGCCGCGATCTACGCGGACCTGGATCTGGCGGTGTGATGTCGATGCCACGGCGACGATTGCGCCGATCCGGTGAGGATCGGTGTCGGGTAGGTGTCAGTCCCGGGCGCCCCTCCGGCAAACGCCTGGTGAAGCAACGAAAAACAGTGTGCAATCTGGAGCAGGAACATTGCGGGTGGATAAGAACGAGGGTAACAAGGATCAAGGGGTCGGCAGGACTGGTCGTCGCAGGCTGGAGGGGAGATGACAGCGACTGCGGCCGCGATGAATCTCGCCTCCGGTGAGCCCCCGATCAACTTTGCGGCCCACCAGTTCCGTGCCGGCAACATGGCGGGTGCCCGCGACGACTTCGAGCAGATGCTCGCCATGCTGATTCAGGCGGTCCATCCCGGTGCCCGTGCGATCGCGGCCAACCCGGGCGACTGGGGAATCGATATTCTTCTCGGTGAATTGTCGGGCCTGGTCGTGATCTGGCAATCGAAATACTTCTGGCCGGTGGTCACCCGATCGGCGCAGGCGCAGATCCGCGAGTCGTTCGACTCTGCCCTGTCGGCCGCGAAACGCAACGGCTACGAACTGAGCCAGTGGATTCTCTGCGTGCCGTCGAGCATGGACCCGGCCACCGCGCAGTGGTGGGACAAGTGGCAGGAGCGGCGTCAACGGGCGACCGGTGTGGCGATCGGCCTCTGGCACGAGACGACCCTGCGGAACCTGCTCGCCATGCCGGACGTCAGCCACGTCCGGCGGCACTTCTACGACCCGTACGTCCCGGCACAGGTGCCGCGTACCCCGCTGCGTGACCTGGACCCGGGCGCCGCCACCGACCTGGATCGGGCACTCTTCGTGCGGCAACTGCGCGCCGCCGGGCATACCGAGTTCCATGCCGCCAAGCGCGAGTTCTTCAACGCCGAGCTGCTCGCCCGCGAGATCGCGGACAAGCGGGTCGGCGCGGAGCTCAGCGCCCTCGGCGAGGCGGACGGGCTCGTGCACAGCATCTGGGAGGCCCGGTTCAACGCGGCCTGCCAGCAGGAACCCGTCGACGCACGACTGCCTGGCCTGCACGCCGGCGTCATGCGGGAGATCCGCGAGACGACGGCGTTTCCGGCGGCGCTGCCCGCCGGCCCGGTGCACCGGTGCGGCCTGATGCACCGGGTGGTGCAGGACCGCCGGGCGGGCTGGGTGGTGCGCTGGCGCGATATCGCGGCCGAGGGGGCGCCGTGAACCCGGACGAGGTCGCCGTCTTCCGTCAGGCCCGGCTCGTGCTCCTGCTCGCCGCAAGCGCGGAGCGGGCACCCGAGGGAGTCGACGCCGAGCGGTTGGGGATCTACGACTTCCTGGCCGCGCATCCGTTGCTGCTGGCCCGGAGGGAGGACGATCCGGACCGGCTCACCCTCCGGCTCACCGGCTTCGACGACAGGTCGGTCTGCTATGCCAGCCCCGCCCAGCGCTTCGTCAGCGGTCAACTGGTCCTCGCCCGCGACCTCGCCGACCTGGTCGGCCGTGGCCTCGTGGGCGTGACGGTGTCCGGCCGGATCAGGTACCGGCTCACCCCTGCGGGCGAGAGCATGGCCAGCCGATTCAGCGCGATGTATTCTCAGGCGTACGTCACAGCCGCCCGAATCGTCATCCGGCGGACTCGACGGCTGAGCGGGCGGAAACTGCGTGAGAACCTGCGACAGTGGCTCAGCACGCCGGGCCGGCCGGGCGGACAACTTCATCCGGCGCACCTCCTCGACAGCGGACATGTCCCAGACGCTCCGTCCTCCACCGATCCGACGGGGCAGATCAGACGGCCGGAGGACAGGACATGATCGACGACCCGGTGCCGTCGCTCGGCGGCTCGCACTCACACGGGATCCGGCTCCGCCGACTCCGGTTGCATGCCGAGGGCCGGACATATGACGTCGACTTCCGCGGCGCGGACGACTCGCCCCGACCACTGTCGGTGATCGCCGGGGCGGTCAGCACCGGTAAGACGACGATCCTCGAGTTTATCGACTACTGCCTGGGCGCCTCGGACCATCCGCGCCATCCCGAGATCATGCCCAGGGTGCGGGCCGCCACCCTGGAGGTCGAGCTCTCCGGTTCGCCGTACCTGATCGAGAGGGCCGTGGGCGAACCCTCCACCTTCGCCTACGTCCGGGCCGGGCGCCTGGACGAACCGGGTGCCACACCGCCGGAGCGACGCCCGGTACGACCGGCCGGCCATCCCGACAGCCTCTCCAGCCTGCTGCTGTCCCACTGCAAGCTCGAAGGCGTCCAGCTCCGGGACGATCTCACCCGGGCCGAGGCCGACACCGACCCGCTCAGCTTCCGCGACCTGATGTGGCTCTGCTTCCTGCCCAACGAGCGGCTCGACGACAAGAACCTGCTGTTCGAGAACGTCACGATGAAGCACCTCAAGCTCCGGCAGGTCGTGGATGTCGTGTTCGACATCCACGATGACCACTCGGTGGAGCTGGGCAGGCGCATCCGGGCGGTCGAGGCGGATCTCGTCGCCGCACGCAACGCCTACCGGGTGGCCGAGCAACTTGTCGAGGAGCAGCGACTGGGCGGCCGGGCAGAGCTGGAGGCACTGCACCGCAACGCCAAGAACGAGATGTCGGAAGCAGCCCTGGCCGTGGCCGCACTCGACACCCGGGCGCGGGCCGACACCACCTTCGCCGAGGAACTGCGGGAGCGGCACCGGGAGGCGGCGCTCGAAGCCCGCCGTGCCGCCGCGATGCTCCGCGACCGGGAAACGCAGGTGGAGCGGATGATCGCCCTCCGCACGACCTACGCGGAGGACGTGAGCAAACTGACCATGCTCGCCGAGGCGGGCCGCCTCTTCGAGCCCCTGCGGGTGACCGCGTGTCCGTCCTGCCTCACCCCGCTCGCGGGTTCGGAGAGCCGGTGCGGGGCGTGCCAGTCCGATCTCACCGCACGTACCGGGACCGACGGATCGGCCGGGGCGCTGGACGTGAGCGCCGAACTCCGCTCGGCCAAGGCGAAGCTCAGCGAGCTGACCGACTACCTCGGGGAACTGGAGCGCGAGGTGCCGCAGCTGCGGGTGGCGGCGGAGCGTGCCCAGGAGGCCGAGGCCCGGGCGGCGGCAGAGGTCGACGTGGTCACCGCCCATCTGGTGACGCCATACCTGGCGCAGCGGGACGCACTCGCCCGTCGCCGGGAGGATGCCAGCGCCGCCATCCAGCGGGCGGCGGGCGGCCTTCGTCTGATGCACAGCCTGGAGCGACGCGCCGCGAACATCGACCGGAAGGCGGCGTTGCTCGCGTCGCTGCGCGAGGAGTTGGCCGGTGCCGGCGGCCAGCCGTCCCGCACCGACCGGTCGACGATGATCGGCCGGGTCGGCCAGCGATACCGGCAGATACTCGAGGAGTGGCGCTACCCGAAGATCGCGGACGCGTACCTCGCCGAGAACCTCACCCCCTACATGCGGGGCAAGCCCTACACCGCCGCGTCCTCCGGCGGTCGCACCCTCATCGCACTGGCCTGGCAGCTCGCGCTCTTCGAGATCGCCTGGGAGACGCGTTCGTCCCACCCCGGCTTCCTGCTGCTCGACAGCCCGCAGAAGAACTTCGGCCAGACCGGGGAGCGCGGCACCGACCTGGCCGACGCCGCGACCATCGAGCAGATCTACCGGCACCTGGACACCTGGTTGGCGGGCAGGGGCGCGGGAGCACAGATCGTGGTGGCCGACAACGCCCCGCCGCTCTCCGCGGCCTCCGGGATCGTCGTGCGCTTCTCCCGCCGGCCCGAACAGCCGCCCTACGGGCTGATCGACGACGAGACGAGCTGACCGGGCGGCCGGTCGGGTACGCCGACCGGCCGCCGCGGCAGGTGCCGAGCACTCGTCGCGTGTCGGATCCGCCCTACGGAGCCGGATACTCCGTGAGGTAGACCGGCGCGCCGACCCGGGTCGTGTCGGCCGGCTCGCCCGACGCCGTTGACGACGTGGTCGATGGTGCCGGCGCTGAGGTTGACGGTCATGATGTGGTGCAACCGGACGCCCGGCGTCACCGGCACCTCGAAGCCGTTCTCGGTGTGGATCGACGGGTTGTTCTGGTTGAAGACATACACCCCGCCGCCGTGCAGGGTGTGTCGGCGTACCCGGTCGCCGACCTTGTAGCCGGCCCAGCCTTCGACGTCGCCGTTCATCCAGTCGGCCTGGGTCGGCGGGTCGTAGGGCAGTTCGTTCTGGTAGAGGACCGTGGTGCCGTCCTCGCCGTTCCATACCGTGTTGTAGCGCTGGAAGTGCTCGACGAAGAGGCCGGTGGCGGTCACGTGGTCGCCGTTGATGACGGCACCGTAGCGACCGGTGTTGGTGCGCCAGCGGTCCGTGTCGCCGTTGACGCCCTCGGTGAAGCCCTCGACACCGTGGTCACCGCGCCAGACCCAGGTGTGGTCGATGAGCACGTGGTCGCTGTTCACCTCCAGCGCGATGTGCGTCCGGCCGATGTGCGGGCCGCCGACCCGGAAGTAGACGTCGGAGAGGGTCGTCGGGTTGACCGGGGTGCTGTGGTTGCGGCCGTGCCGGCTGCCGACCCGCAGCAGCACCGGCGACTCCCGAAGCCCTGCGTCGATCGTCACCCCGGCCACCACCACGCCGGGGACCCCGGCGACCTCGAGCGGCACCGCGCCGTGCACCGCGGTGAGGGTGGCGTGCCCGATGCCCAGCACCACGGTGTCGGGGCGCCGGACCTCGATGCTGCGCGCGATGTCGTAGACGCCGGGGGTGAGCAGCAGGTGCCGGCCACGCGCCAGCTCCCGGTTGATCACGTGTACCGGATCGGAGGGTCGGGCGACGAAGAAGTCGCGCAGCGGGATCGTCCGCCCTGGCGTCATGCCCTCGCCCCAGGTGACGCCCCGGGTGTCCCGGCGCGCGGCCGGCACCCGGACCTGGTGGCGCCCCTTCCCGTCGACGAAGAGATACGGCTTCTCCCGGCTCAGCGGGGTGCTCTCCAGCGTCGTGTACGGCGGGTCGGGGAATCCGGCGTCGTCGGGTGCGCCGACCACGCCGGCGAAGACCTGGTTCCAGACGGCGTTGGACCAGCTTTCCACCTCGCTGTTGCGGGTCAGCCACTGCTGTTGCGAGCCGTTGGTGGTGGCCGGTAGCCGCGAGTCGGCGATGAAGCCGCCGCTGGCGTACTGCGGGCCGGCGGTGCAGTAGTCCATCAGGGAGAGTCCCCCGCCGCCGATGTTCATCCGGCGCAACGAGACCGCCTGGGAGACGGCCCAGAAGTTCGCCGAGGCGCGGCAGTCGTCCTGGCCGGCGGCGATGATGTTGACCGACAGGTTGGAGAGGGTACGCCAGAAGTTGACCAGCGCGATGCAGTTGCCGGTGCCACCGCCCTCCAGGCAGCGGTTGTAGACCTCGACCTTGCCGTTGATGACGACGTCGGTGGGGGAGGCGCCGAGCCCGGAGATCTCGGTGTAGTAGCCGACCTTGATCTGGAGCGGCCGTTCCGGACTGCCGTAGCTGCCGGGCTTGAAGAGGAAGGCGTACCGGTCGGTGCCCATCTCGTTGGCGACCTGCCGGGCGTGGGTGGCGTCGAGCGTCGCCTGGATTTCCGCGACCGGCATGCTCGGGTCGAAGACGGTGACGTTGCGCCCCAGATCGGGCGCGCCGTGTCCGGGCGCGCCGTGTCCGGGCGCGCCGTGCCGGGGCGGGCCGGCGCTGGCGGGCGGACCGGTGACGGTGGCGGCGATGACCAGCACCAGGCCGAGCGCGAGCGCCCGGCGGAGCCGGTGACGCGCGGGGCGGCGCCGGAGGCCGGGGGAGTGGGTCGTCATGCGGTTCGTCCATCCTTTCCGCTGGCCGGTTCGGGACCCCGGCACAGCGACGGTGGTGGGATCTGGCGCGGTGCCGTACCCGAGGCCGGGCACGGTGATGCGGCGGTCGTCGTCGACCCTGCCCTCTTCGGACGGTGGCGCGGTGACCGGGCAGGGCTGAGAGCGCTCTCTCAATCGTCCGGCGACCACCGCGACATCGCACGAAGGGGGTCCAGACGTTTCTACCGGCTGCGCGCCCCGGACGCCATCGGACGAGCGGAGTTGTTGTCCGGGCCGGACCGGGATCGGGTACGCGACCAACCGTCCCGGCTCAGCGCAGGATGTGCGGCTACCGCCACCTTCGCGCGGCGGACGGGACCCGGACACGGCCGAGCACCGTCCGCCACGGTTCCTTCGCCGCGAGTCCCCGAGAGCGCCGCGAATCCTCGTGAGAACGTCAGCCGACGAGGTCGAACCGCTCCCATGGCCCGATCGCGGTCCGGTTGGCGATCAGCGGGGCGGCTCCGGCGTTCTCCGCCGCCACGTACCGGTCGTTGACCGTGGCGCGCAGGCTGACGCTGCCGTCGCCGTTGCGGATCAGCTGGAACCTCTCCCAACCGCCGACCGCCGTCCGGTTGGCGATCAGTGGTGCTGCTCCGGCACTCTCGGCGGCGACGTACCGACCGTTGGCCCGGGCGCGCAGCGCGACGATGCCGCCGCCGAGATCCACCACCTCGAACTGCTCCGCCGTGCCGATCGCCGTCCGGTTGGCGATCAGCGGGGCGGTGCCGGCCGGGTCGGCGGTGACGTACCGGCCGTTGGCGTGGGCGCGCAGGCCCGAGCCGCCCGGCTGCGGCTGCTGCCCCGAATCCACCGCCGGGTTGAACTGGCGCACCCAGTAGCGGGTCCGGTCCAGGTATGCGGTCTCGGCGGCGGCGCCGGTCTGCCCGTACGCGCCGGAGTAACTGAGGTAGCCGTGCCCGGCCGGCGGGCTGCTGCTGGCCGGCTCGATCGTCGAGCCCTCGTGCCACTCGTTGAACGAGGTGATCGAAACCCAGGTCGGCGGGCCACCGTTCGCCGCGCTCAGCGCGTTGCCCCACTGCCGGTCGTAGGCGGCCCCGTCTGCCCGGTCCACGGTCGGGGTGGTGTTGCCGGGCACCGCCCGGTCGTCGAGGTAGCCGGGCGCCACCGACGGAGACCAGACCAGGCCGTTCGCCCTGCAGTACGCGCTGGCGTCGGCCCAGCCGGGGGCTGTCGCCCCGGCGATCCCGTCGTAGGTGTACATCCCGCCGAAGTGCGCGACCTTTGTGGTGTCGGTGGTCTGTGCCAGCACGATGCTGTTCGATCTGACCTGCTCCAGCGGCGTCCAGTCGGTGATCCGCAGACTCTCGAAGACATAGAATGCCGACCGGTTGCCGTGCGCTGAGTCCCGGTGGAAGGCCGGGTGGCCGCCGTACCGGTTGTGGATGTAGGTGATGTCCGCGACGGTCGACTCGGCGCTCCGCCCGGCGTACGGCTCCAGGTGCCAGGCGACCTCCAGGCCGTGCTCGGCGGCGGCGTCCAGCACCAGCGGGGTCAGGTTGTCCTCGAAGGAGCCCTGTCCCCACCAGCTGTGGACGAGCACCCCGACCCCGGCCCGGCTGATCCACGCCATGTGCTGGCGTACCGCCGCCGGATCCCCGGAGTCGTACGCCCCGAGGCTGGGATAGAAGTTGGCGCCGACGTCTTGCGGCGGGGTGTGCCCGCCCTGCTGCCAGTGCCGGTAGCTGCCGGAGTGCGCCGGGTTGCCGTACCAGGAGTAGTAGAAGATGTGCACGTCCTCGGCGGTCTGCGGCGGCGCCGCGGCCGCGACGGGTGTGGTCGGGCCGGGCGGCGCCGCGACCGCCGCCGGGGCGGCCGGGGCGGCGAGCCCGGCGGCCAGCAGCAGGGCGGCGGCGGTGCTCCGCAGCCAGTGCGTTCGCAGGTGCATGGAATACCTCCGTGGTCGCGCCGGGGCGGTGGCGGTACGGCCGGGGACGTCGACCGCACCGCCCGCCCCGGCGACTGTCAGTTGGTGACCGGGGTGAACTTCTCCCAGGGACCGATCGCGGTCCGGTTGGCTATCAGGGGCTCGGTGCCGGCGTTCTCGGCGGCGACGTACCTGTCGTTGGCGGCCGCACGCAGGCTGATCGTGCCGTCCGAGTTGCGGACCAGCGCGAACGTCTCCCAGGCGCCGACCGCGTCCCGGTTGGCGACCAGGGGTTCCGCTCCGGCGTTCTCGGCGCAGACGTACCTGCCGCTGCCGCGTGCCCGCAGCGCCACGTTGCCGCCACCCAGGTCGACCAGGTCGAACCGTTCGGTGGCGCCGATGGCGGCCTTGTCGGCGATCAACGGTGCGCTGCCGACGGCGCTCACGTACTGGTTGTTCGCCGTCGCCCGCAGCCCGGTGCCGCCCCCGCCGCCGGTGCCGCCGGTGGTGAAGGTGAACGAGTCGACGTCGAAGAGGTTCCCGGCGCCGCCGGTGAAGACCAGGTAGAGCGTGGTCGGGCCGCTCGGCTGGTTGGCCAGGGTGGTCGAGACGGTGGTGAAGGTGTCCCAGCTACCGGTGTTCGGCACCGCGACACTGCCGAGCAGGGTGCCGGTGGCCGACCCTGCCCGCACCTGGATCGTGCCGCCGGGGCCGCCGGAGGAGACCCGCGCGCTGAACCCGGTGGCGTTGCCGAGCTGGTACGGCCGGTACGAGATCCAGTCGCCGTTGTCGATGAATCCTGCGGTCCGGCCGCCCTCGGCGGCAGCGTGTTCGGCGAGCTGCACCCCGCCGGACTGGGCGCCGAAGTGCTCGCCCTGCCGGTGCTTCGGTTGCAGGGTCCGGATGCTGTTGGAGGTGAGCCCGCCGTTGTCGGTGTAGCTGGCCTCGAAGACCCCGAAGATGTTCGCGGCGGAGTCGTGCTCACCGTCGACCGGCACGGTCATCGTGCCGGAGCAGCCGGTCTTCGAACTGATCTGGTGGGCGTGGCTGTCGTGCCCGAGGGCGTAGCTGACCCGTACCCGCGAGCAGTCGATCGTGCCGTCCTCCGGGTCGGTGACGGTGACCTGGAACGGCACGGTGTCGCCGAAGGCGAAGAGCTGGCCGTCACCGGGAGCGGTGAGCGTCACCGTCGGCGCCGTGTTCCCGACGGTGATCACCAGGCTGGCGGTGCCGGTCAGCCCGGTCGGGTCGGTGACCCGCAGCGTCGGGGTGTAGCGCCCGTTCGACGTGTAGGTCTTCGTCGGGTTCGCCGCCGTGGAGGTGGTGCCGTCGCCGAAGGTCCAGAGGTAACTCAGCGCCCCGCCCTCCGGGTCGGTGCTGCCGGCCGAGGAGAAGTTGACGGTCAGCGGGCTCGGCCCCGAGGTCCGGTTGGCGCTCGCCACCGCGATCGGGTTGCGGTTGCCGCCGCCGATGTACTCGATCCGGTAGAGCGCCTGGTTGTTCGACCCGGTGCCGTAGTCGAGCACGTAGAGCGCGCCGTCCGGGCCGAACGCCTGGTCCATCACCTGGGTGCCGCGCCACGGGAAGTCGGAGATCTCCCCGGGGGAGCCGTCGGCGTTGACCGCGATCGCCTTGATCCAGCGGCGCCCGTACTCGCCGGCGAAGTAGCGGCCGTCGAGCGAGGCCGGGAACTTGACGCTGGAGTTGAGGCTCGCGTTGTAGCGGTAGACCGGCCCGCCCATCGGCGACTCCGAGCCGCCGCCGAACTCCGGCGGTGAGCCGGCGTCGCCGTACCGGATCCAGCTCGGCCTGGCCGGCGGCAGCGTGGTCAATCCGGTGTTCCGGAACGAGTTGTTGGTCGGCCCGCCCGCGCAGTTGTACTTCCCCTGCGACGGCCCGGACGGGAAGGTGTACTCGTTGTAGGTCTCCGCGGTGGTGTTCGTCCCGGTGCAGTACGGCCAGCCGTAGTTGCCGGGTGAGGTGATCCGGTTGAACTCCACCTGCCCGCCCGGTCCCCGGTTCGGGTCCCCGACCCCGGCGTCCGGCCCGTAGTCACCGAGGTAGACGATGCCGGTCGGCCTGTCGACGCTCATCCGGAACGGGTTCCGGAAGCCCATCGCGTAGATCTCCGGCCGGGTGTTCGCGGTGCCCGGCGGAAAGAGGTTGCCGGCCGGAATGGTGTACGTCCCGTCCGGCTGCGGCTTGATCCGCAGCACCTTGCCGCGCAGGTCGTTGGTGTTGCCGGAGGAGCGCTGGGCGTCGAACTGCGGGTTCCGGTCGGTCCGCTCGTCGATCGGGGTGTAGGAGTGGGACTCGAACGGGTTGGTGTCGTCCCCGGTGGAGAGATAGAGGTTGCCGGCGGCGTCGAAGTCGATGTCGCCACCGACGTGGCAGCACTGCCCCCGGTCGTTCGGCACCTGGAGCACGACCCGCTCGCTGCCCATGTTGAGCGTGTCGTCGGCGTTCATGGTGAACCGCGACAGCCGCAGGTGGCCCTTCCAGCGGTCCCAGTCGGCGGCGGTCCCGGTGGTCGGGGCGTCCCCGGCCGGGGTGTTCAGCGGTGGCGAATAGTAGAGGTAGATGTAGCGGTTGCTGGCGAAGTTGGGGTCGGCGGCGACGCCCTGCATCCCCTCCTCGTCGTGCGTGTAGACCGGGACGGTGCCGGCGACCCTGGTGTTGCCGGCGGCGTCGGTGACCCGGACCGTGCCGTCCCGGGCGGTGTGCACCACCGACCGGTTCGGCAGCACGGCCAGCGACATCGCCTCGCCGATCTCGGCCGAGCCGGTGGCGAGGGTGACCTGCTGGTAGTCGGCGGCGGGGATCGGGTCGGCCTGGGCCGGCGTGGCGGGCAGCAGTGCCGCGACGATCGCGGCGGCGGTAGCGACCGCGGCGGTCGCGTGCGACCACGGTCGTCGTCCGGGGTGCGGTGACACGGGGACCTTCCTTCGTGGCGGGGGGTGCGCCTTCTCTCGGCGGAGTGCGGGGAGTGCTGGCGGGGTCAGCCGCCGTAGACGTTGAGGTCCCAGAGGGAGTAGCCCCACTGGGTGCCGCGCTGGGTGCCGGTGACCCGTAGGTAGCGGCCGTTCGCCGAGATCGGCACGTCGTCGACCCCGCCGTCGCCGCTGCTGGTCGTGTAGACCTGGGTCCAGGTCGCGTTGTTCGGCGAGACGTGGATCTGGTACGCCCGCCCGTACGCCGTCTCCCAGTTCAGCCGGACCCGGTCCAGCCGGTACGACGCGCCGAGGTCGACGGTGATCCACTGTGGATCGCTGTGGGCGCTGCCCCACCGGGTGCCCGAGTTGCCGTCGACCGCGTTGCCCGGCGCGTGCGGGCTGTTCGGCTCGACGCTGGAGGCGGTGACGGACCTGCCCCGGGCCAGGTCGGTCGCTGGCGGCTGGGCTGGCCCGTCGGTCTTGATCCGCACGTTCCGGTAGCTGATGTCGAGCCCGGCGCCGTCGTTCTGCAACCCGAGGTAGCCGTTGGCGATGTTCCGGCTGCTCGTGTAGTCGTTGACCTTCACGCCGTTGAGCCAGACCTCGACCCGCTGCCCGTGCACGCCGATCTCGTAGCTGTTCCACGAGCCGGGCGGGTTCAGCGCCGCGTCCCGGAGGGCGGCGTTCGGCGCGGAGAAGCTGTAGACGCTGCCGGTGGTCCGGGACGGGTCGCCGTCGGTGGCGTCGATCTGGATCTCGTGGCCGGCGTCGACCGGCCGCCACGGGTCACCCTGCGGGTCGGGAAAGCCGATGAAGACGCCGCCGTTGTCGTCGCCGGGCATCATCCAGTCGACCTTGAGCGAGTAGTTGCCGAAGGTGCGGACCGGATACCAGAGCAGCCCCATCCCGCCGTACGAGCTGAGCGTCCCGTCGGCCAGAGTGAAGCCGCCCGGCCCGGCCTGCCGCCACTGCCCGAAGCTGGCCTGGGTGCCGTCGAAGAGCGCGGTGTAGCCGGTCTCCGGGCGGCAGTCCGCCGGGGCGGCACCGGCGGCGATCCGGATCCCACCGAGCAGCATCCGGGTGAAGGCGGGGTCGGAGTACGTCTCCGGGGTGTGACCGAGCCCGGTGTACCAGGAGCGCCCGCCGCCGTAGTTCTGGCACCAGGTGATCGGATGGTCCCCGCCCATCGAACCGCCGCTGTACGACGACTCGTCCAGACTGGCCAGCACCCGCACCCGGGACCGGGGGTTGGTCCGGTAGTTGTACCACTCGTCGGTGCGGCTCCACGTGGGCGGCAGGTGCGAGGTCGAGGCGTTGCCCCGGTCCTCCACCCGGATCGTCGCCTGCTGGGTCGCCGGATGTGACGCGAAGTACGCCCCGACCAGCCCGCCGTACCACGGCCAGTCGTACTCGGTGTCGGCGGCGGCGTGCACCCCGACGTACCCGCCCCCGGCGGCGACGTACGACTCGAACGCGCTCTGCTGGCCGCCGTCGAGCACGTCCCCGGTGGTGTTGAGGAAGACCACCGCCTGGTACTGGCCGAGGTTGCCGGTGCTGAACGCCGCCGCGTCCTCGGTGGCGGTCACCGCGAACCCGTTCGCCGCACCGAGCTGCCGGATCGCCGCGATCCCGGCCGGGATCGCGTCGTGCCGGAACCCGGCCGTCTTGCTGAACACCAACACCCTGCTCAACGGCGCCGCGGCCGCCGGCTCTGCCGGCACCGCCGCACCTCCGGCGACCAGCAGCATTCCGGCGGCCAGCGCCCCCATCAGTCGTCCACGCATCACTCACTCCTCACGGGTGAAAGGAAGGGCCCCCGCATATCGCTTTCTGTAGAAGAAGGGCCCCCGCCTAACGAGTCAGCCGAGCGCGCTGGCCCGGGGTCAGGGCAGCGTCCAGTTCTGTGCGGCGGTGCCGTTGCAGTCGTAGATCTGCAGTTGTCGGCCGTTGCCGGGGTTGGAGGCGGGGATGTCGAGGCAGCGGTTGGACTGCGGGTTGCGCAGGCTGCCGGCGGAGCCGGAGACCCACTGCTGGGCGCCGCTGCCGTTGCAGGTCCAGAGGTGGATCAGGGTGCCGTTGGTGGTGCCGCTGGCCTGCACGTCCAGGCACTTGCCGAGCGCCCGGATCGTGCCGTCGCCGGGCAGCGTCCACGTCTGGTTGGCCGAGCCCGCGATGCAGTCCCACATCTGGACCCGGGTGCCGTCGGCGGTGCCGCCGGCGTTGACGTCGACGCACTTGTTCATGCCCCGGATCGGCCCGGTGCGCGGCCCGGCGCCCCCGCCCGGAGTGCTCACCCCGGCGCCGGTGAAGGTGTAGCTGTCCAGGTCGAGCAGGGCGCCGCCGCTGCCGCCGGTGAAGACGACGTAGAGGTCGTGCGTGCCGTCGTCCGGCCTGGTCACCGGGGCGGTCACCTCGGTATAGCTGTCCCAGCCGCCGGTGTTCGGCACGGTCACCCGGGCCACCTCGGGGCCGGTCGGCGAGTCGTACCGGAAGGAGACGGCGTTGCCGGCCTTGTCCGACGAGACCCGGGCCCGTACCCCGGTGATCCCCTTCAGGCTCACGGCGTGGTGCCGGACGTACTCGCCGGTCTGGATGTCGCCCAGCCGTCGCCCGCCCTCGGCGCCGGAGGTGTTGATCACCTGGGGGCCGTGCAGCGAGACGTAGTGCTCGGCCTGCCACTGCTTCGGCCAGAGCGTGATCTCCTGCTCTCCGGTCAGCGGCACCGAGCCGGTGGCGCCCCGGTCGGTGTAGCTGGCCCGGAGGACGAAGAAGAGCACCGCGTCCGGACCGGCGTGCACCGGCCCGGTGTTGACGGTGAAGCCGCAGCCGGTGCCCTGCCCCTCCTCGTGGGCGTGTTCCTGGTGCCCGAGGGCGGCCCGGATCACCACGCTGGCGCAGGGAATGGTGCCGTCCTGCGGGTCGGTGGCGGCGCCGGTGGAGGTGACGTTCTCGTCCCACGAGATCATGCCGCCGTTCGGCAGGCCGTTGAGGGTGACGGTGGGTCGGTTGTTGCCGACCACGACGGCGATCTGGGTGGTGCCGGAGCGGCCGGTGCCGTCGTGCACGGTCAGCCGGGCCCGCTTGTCGCCGTTGCTGGTGTAGGTGTGGGTCGGGTTCGCCGCCGTCGAGTCGACGGTGCCGTTGCTGTCGAAGTCCCAGGCGTAGGTCAGCGGGTCGCCGTCCGGGTCGGAGCTGCCGGCGCTGGAGAAGCTGACCTGGAGCGGAGCGAGCCCGTTGTCCCGGTTGACCGAGGCGACCGCGGTCGGCGACCGTCCACCCGCGACATAGTTGATTTTGTAGAGCCCGGCGGCGACGTCACCGGAGAAGTAGCCGTTGCCGTACTCCAGCAGATAGAGCGAGCCGTCCGGGCCGAACTCCATGTCGATCGGGTGCACGAACTGCATGCCGGCCAGGACCGGCTCGATCACCGTCGGATTTCCGGTACGCGGGTTGCCGTTGTCGAACTGGACCTCCTTGATCCAGTTGCGGCAGTACTCGGTGATGATCAGCTTGTTGTCGTAGTACGCCGGCCACTTCACCTCGGAGGCGAGGTTCGGGTCGTAGTGGTAGACCTCGGCGTGGTTCGGCGAGCCGCAGCCGCCCGGGTTGTCCAGGGCCGGCCACTCCCGGCTGCCGCCGTGCTGCTCCCAGACCAGCGCGCCCCGGGTCGGCGGGAGCTGTTGCAGCCCGGTGTTGTGGGGGGAGTTGTTGACCGGGCCGGTGCTGCCGCCGCAGGGGAACCAGCCGCGCGGCGAGTTGCTGGCGAAGTCCCAGTCGTTGTAGGCGACGTTCGGCCCACCGCAGTACGGCCATCCGTAGTTGCCGGGCGCGGTGGCCCGGTTGTACTCGTCGTACGCCGCCGGGCCCCGGTTGGCGATCGTGGCCCCCGCGTCCGGTCCGACCTCGCCCCAGTAGAGGGTGTTCGAGTTCTTCCTGTCGACCCAGATCCGGTAGGGGTTGCGTACCCCCATGACGTAGACCTCGGGAAGGGTGCCGGCGGTGCCGGGCGCGAAGAGGTTGCCGGCCGGGATGGTGTAGCCGCCGTTATCCTCCGGATGGATCCGGTTGATCTTCCCGCGCAGGTCGTTGGTGTTGCCCGAGGTGCGCTGCGCGTCATACTGCGGGTCGCGGCCGGGGCGCTCGTCGATCGGCGCCATCCCGGCGGAGTCGCCGCCGGAGTTGGTGTTGTCGCCGACCGCGAAGTAGAGGTTCTCGTTGCTGTCCCAGGTCATCGAGCCGGCGGAGTGGCAGCAGAGCCGCCGCTCGGTCGGCCACTCGATCAGCTTCGTCTCGGCACCGAGTTGCAGCGTGCCCGGATTGAAGGTGAACCGCGAGATCCGGTTGACCAGCGGAGTGGCGACCGGCGAGTAGAAGAGATAGACCCAGCGGTTGCTGGCGAAGCGCGGGTGCAGGGTGATGCCGATCAGTCCGTCCTCGAACCGGGCGTCGAGTTGCAGCGTCAGCGCGACGGTGGTCGAGCCGGTGGCCGGGTTGTAGAGCCGGACCTGCCCGCCGCCGGAACTGGAGCCCCGGTTGATGTAGAGCACCTTGCCGTCGGGGAGCACCGACAGCTCGATCGGCTCGCCCATCGAAAGGCCGCCGTCGAGCTTGACCTTCTCGAACTGGCTGGTTGGCGGCGGTGCGGCGGCGGCCGGCGGTGCGGCGGCGGTGACCGCGACGAGCGGGGGGAGCAGCGCCGCGACCATGGCCAGCACGACGGCGGCGACGGTGCGGCGTGCGGGAGTTCTTCGGTTCATCGTCGACTCCGGCGGATCGAAGGTGGTGGGCAGGCGGGACGGGGGTGGCGGCACGGTGGCAGGAAGGGTCGGGGGCAGGAAGGAGCGGTGGCAGGAAGGCTCGGTGGCGGTCGGGGTCGGTGGAGCTGACCCGGCCCGGCCGGCGGATCATCGGCGGATCCGCCGACCGGGGGGCGTCAGGCGGGGACCAGGTCGAACTTCTCCCAGGGCCCGATCGACTCCCGATTGGCGATCAGCGCCGCCGCGCCGCCGTCCTCGGCGACCACGTACCGGTTGTTCACCGTCGCCCGCAGGCTGACCGTGCCGTCGGAGTTACGGACCAGGGCGAAGGTCTCCCACGACCCGGCCGAGCCCCGGTTGGCGATCAGCGGCTCGGCCCCGGCGTTCTCCGCGCAGACGAACTGGTTGTTCACCCGGGCCCGCAACGCGATGGTGCCGCCGCCGAGGTCCACCTGGTCGAACTGCTCCCAGGAGCCGACCGCGGCGGCGTTGGCGATCAGGTTGCCGGCGCCGGCGTTGCTGGCGCTGACGTACTGGCCGTTGGCCTGGGCCCGCAGCGCGACCGCGCCGCCCGGCTGCGGGTTGGTGCCGCCGGTGAGGATCCGCAGCGCGTCGATCATGCCGACCGAGGTGGTCCTGTTGACGATCCGGATCGTGTGCTGGCCGTTCGCCAGCCCGGTCCGCCGCCAGACCACCTGCTGCGCCTGCCGGCCGCCGGAGACGTAGAGGTTGACGTTGGCCTGGAACGTGTCGTCGAGATAGACGTCCACGTTGCCCATGTCGCCGTTGCGCTCCGAGAGGTATTCGACGCCGGTGCCGGTGAAGGTGTAGGAGGCGACCGCGCCGACCGTGGTGCTGTGGTGGGTGTCGTCGTTGTAGTCGCCGTACCCGCGTGCCGTGGTGAGGTGCCAGTTGGCGTCGTAGCTCAGCAGGGTGTTGTTGACCATCCCGCCGCCGCCCGGGTTCCCGGGCCCGCCGCCGAGCCCGAGCGTGGAGGCGGTGCCGGAGAGCGACTTCTCGCCCTGGTTGGCGCTGCCGGTCAGCGTGGTGCCGGCGTAGCTCGACAACGGCTTGCCGGTCCGCTCCACCACGTAGTTCGTGTTCGCCGCCGTGCTGAAGGTGATCTCGCCGGCCGAACTGGTCGTCAGGATGGCGTTGTCCGAGGTACGCCGGACGCGTACCTGCTGGGTGCCCCACGGGTTCACCACCCGGGCCTGCTTGCCGTGCAGGCTGCGCAGACCGACGTACTTGATCTCGCCGGCCTCCCGTTCGGAGCTGACCAGGAAGCCGTCCTTGGCGAGCAGGGTGAACTTGCCGACGAAGCTGGAGTCGGTCGGCACCGCCGGGAAGACCCGGATCTTGTCGTTGTACGACTGCATCAGCGACTCGTTCATCGCCGCCAGGTGGATGCCGAGATACTCGAACACCCCGTTTGTGTTGTTGGTCATCCCGTTCGGATAGTTCTGGTATTTCTGCAGCATCGTCCGCATGCCCTGGAACGCCTGGTTGCCGAGACCGAGCCGGGCGGCGTGCACGTGGTCGTTGGCCCAGACGTTGCCGTACGGGTGCGGCCGGACGTTCCAGGTGTTGACCGCGGTCTGGTGGTCGGGGTAGCCGATTCCGGTCTGGTCGTACGGCCAGACGAGTTCCAGCGCCACGTTCTCGCCGTTGCGGGTCGGCGACGCGGGCGGATCGTGCGGCAGGTACGCCCCGTTCGAGATCTGGTACGGCGCCAGGTTGTTCACGATGTTCTGCCAGTTGGCCCGCAGGCCCGAGTCCAGGCCGAGTTGCTGGCTGACCGCGATCGTCAGCGGGAAGAGCAGCCGGACGGCGGCCAGGTCGGTGATGGCGTTCCGGACGTCCCAGTAGGTCTCGTGGGCGTTCGAGTTCGCCATGTAGTAGCGCCCGGAGGAGTCCCGGCTCAGCATGTCCTCGTAGAACTTCACCGCCTCCCGCATGTACGGGTACGCGGTGTTCCGCAGGTAGTTCTCGTCGTTGGTGTAGCGGTACTGCAGGTACATGTTGTAGGCGGCCTCGGTGCCGGTGGAGTAGAGGTCGTTGACGTAGTCGCTGTTGATGGTGCCCCGGGCGTTGCCGTCCCAGCCCATCGTCTCCGGCACCCAGAGCCCGTCACTGCCGTAGCGGGTCGTGGTGTACGACTTGAGCGCGGCAAGGTTGCGGCTGTAGAGCCGGTTGAAGCCGGCCATCAGGTCGACGTGGTTACCGGCCAGAAACGAGTTGTAGACGTCGCGCTGGTTCCAGTACCAGTAGCCGTTGCTCCACTTGGAGTTGTCCTGGGTCGCCCGGAACACCCCGTTGATGAAGTGCAGCGGATAGTTGCCGAAGCCGCCCGCCGCGATCATGTAGGTGGCCAGGTAGTAGACGTTCTCCAGGTAGTCGGCGTCCCCACCCGCGTTGGAATACTGCACGAACGACTTCGCCCAGAAGTTGTGCCACCAGTTGCGATAGTTGTTGAACGTGGTGGCGTACCCGGTGCTCTTCACGGCGGCGAGCTGGTTGCGTGCCTGGGCGACCGAGTTCTGGCCCGGCGAGTTGATCCGGGATGCGGCGGTGAACCAGACGGTGTAGCTGCTGGTCGGGGTGATGTTCAGCCGGACCCGGGTGCCGTTGACCGTCTGCGAGGTGTAACTGGCGCCCTCGACGGTGGCGGCCAGGGTGTAGCCGAAGCCGTTCGGGTCGGCCTGCCCCCGGCTGATTCCGACGCCGGAGGAGTCGGCGAAGGTGCTCGCGGTGCGCCAGGTGGTCAGGTTGGGCACGTCGGCGATGTTCTGGACGCTGTTCAGGTCCCAGAGGCTCAGGTCGAGCCCGACGCTGGTGACGCCGGGGCGGCTGTCCTCGACGTGGATCCCCATCACCTCGGAGTTGGGCGAGCCCATGATGGTGATGGTCCGGTTGTTGTCATATCTCGTGGTCAGCGTGCCGTCATAGAGCGACAGCCGCTGCTGGAACGTGGAGTATCCGGAGTCGAGCTGTGGGTTGGAAAAGAGGTTGACGTTCCCGGCCGCGTACGTCGACTGCGGCGCCAGGTCGACGTTGGAGACCTGCATCGACAGGCCGTTCTGGCTCCAGACCATCGCGCCGGTCTTCCCGTTGCCGACGGTCATCCCATGCAGCGGGTTGGTGTTGGGCCGGTTGTAGACGATGTCGTGCTTCGACAGATAGTTGGCATAGTTGACGTTCAGCGTGCCGGTGCTCGAGTTGAACGCGGCGTCGGTGGGCGCCGCCACGGCCGGGGCAGCCGGGACGGTGGCGACGAGGCCGCCCGTGAGCAGGGCGGCGAGCATGACGCGGATCGGCGTACGCACCTTCATCGACGATCCCCTTCAGATCGTGCGGTGGGCTGGTGTCTCGCGCCCCGGGGGATCCGGTGAAGCTCCCATCCGCCGAAAACGGAAGCGACGTCGAGACCGACGAGGCCGGTAGCCTGCCCGGAGGAGTGGCGCCAACCCCGGGTAACCATCGACCCATGTCTGTGACATGCAGTTAACATTGGATGTCTTGTATCCGTCAATCCCTTGGCGCGATCTTTTTGGCCCATCTGTCGCCGAGCGGACGGTCGTGATCGTCCAGATACATCGGAGGTCTAGCGGCGCCGCCCGCCCTCCACCCGTTACCTTTTTGATCGTCCCCATCCGGGGACTGCTCGGTCGCTCGGTCCGGTATGACTTTCTGCCCCTGTCGTACGCATGATCCGGGGGGTGTTGTCGCCGGGCCGGGTGGCGTCGGCGGACCGCTGATAGGGACCCGGCCACCCCGTCCGTGGGGTAGGTCTCTCCGTAACGTGGATGCCGGCAGTCCGGCGCTGTGACCAGCGGCCGAGCCAGGACATCGCGGTGAGGAGGGCAGGCTGTGCACGACGGGTTCGGCGTCTTCATCGGACTCGATGTGGGCAAGGAAGGACACCACGCGGTCGCGTTGAACCGTGAGGGCAAGCGGCTGCACGACGCGACCCTGCCCAACACCGAGACCGGGCTGCGGAAACTGTTCGACAAACTCGCCCGCCACGGCCGGATCCTGGCCGTGGTCGACCAGCCCGCCTCGATCGGTGCGCTGCCTGTCGCGGTCGCCCGCGCCGGCGGCCACCAAGTGGCCTACCTGCCCGGTCTGGTCATGCGCCGGCTGGCCGACCTGCACCCCGGCACCGCGAAGACCGACGCCCGCGACGCCTACGTCATCGCCGACGCCGCCCGCACCCTGCCCCACACCCTGCGTCGGGTCGACACCGGCGACGAGACCCTGGCCGAACTGGAGGTGATGGTCGGCTACGACGACGACCTCGCCAGCGAGGTCACCCGCGTGGCCAACCGCATCCGGGGCCTGCTCACCCAGATCCACCCACCCCTGGAACGCGTCCTGGGACCGAAGCTGCAGCACCCCGCAGTACTCGAGGCGCTCTCGCGGTGCGGCGGACCCACCGGTCTGCGCAAGGCCGGCCGGGCGAAACTCACCGAGATCGTCAAGGCCCGCGCGCCGCGCATGGGCACCCGCCTGGTCGAGCAGATCTTCGCCGCACTCGACGCGCAGACCGTCGTGGTCCCGGGCACCACCGCCGCCGAGACCGTCCTTCCCCGACTCGCCGACAACCTGCGTGACCTGCTGCGACAACGCGACCAGGTCGCCGAACAGGTCGAAGGGATGCTCGATACGCACCCTCTTGCCCCGGTCCTGACGTCGATGCCCGGCATCGGCGTCAGGACCGCAGCCCGAATCCTGCTCGAAGTCGGCGACGGCAGCTCGTTCCCCACCCCCGGCCATCTGGCCGCGTACGCCGGCCTGGCCCCGGTCACCCGCCGCTCCGGCACCAGCATCCGCGGTGAACACCCACCCAAGGGTGGCAACAAGCAGCTGAAACGCGCGTTCTTCCTGTCCGCGTTCGCCGCTCTCGCCGACCCGCTCAGCCGCGCCTACTACGACCGCAAACGCGCTGAGGGCAAGAAACACAACGCCGCCCTCATCTGCCTCGCCCGCCGCCGCGTCGACGTCCTCCACGCCATGCTCCGCACCCAGCGGCCATACCAGCCCAAAACGGCGGACGAACCCCGCCTCGCTGCTTGACACAACCCATAGGGACACCCCCCACCGCCCCCACCGCCCCCACCGCCCCACCGCCCCCCACCGCCCCCTCGCCCTGCTCGATACGAAAGGACGCACAAGATCGCAGATCTTGGAACGGGATGGCTGCTACAGCGACCTTCCAGTTCCAAGATCTGCGATCTTGAATCTGCGGTGGTGGGAGGGACGGGAGGGTGGGCCAGGGGGTGATACGGCGGGCAGCGAACGGCGGGCAGCGAACGGCGGGCAGCGAACGGCGGGCAGCGACGGCGGGGCAGCCAGTACGGCAGTTGGCCGGTGATCAGTGCGGGATGCCTGTCGGGCAACGCCTGGAGGGCGCGGCGACGTGGGCGGCGAGGTAGATCAGCAGTCCCACCCGGTCACCCTCGAAGCCAGTCCCACCCTTCACCCTTGAAGTCGTGGCGGCGGTGCGCGCCCTGGTCCGTGCCGCCGCCACGGGTACGCCCGTCCGTGCCGCCGCCACGGGGTACGCCCGTCCGTGCCGGCGCAGAGGCCGCCGTCCTCGGCGCCGTCGAGCGAGGCGAGCGACCGCCGCTCCCGGACTACCTCGGGACTGTTGATCGACAACCCGCTGGTGCTCGCAGCCGTGGACAGCAGGTCGGTCCCGTCGAACTCGCCAGAATCCGCCCAGAACCCCAGCTCAACAGCCCTTCAACCGACTACACAACGGCGCGCAGGGGTAACAGGACGCTGGATCCGTGAACGCCTCCCTCGGGTCCTATTCGGCGTATTCGGCGACCCGCTAACCGGAGCGGCGCTTGCCCGGTGGCCCGACTTCCGGCCACCGGGCAAGCGCGCCGACTCGGCGTCGGTGCAGTGTCACTTGCTCAACTCCAGGAAGAACATTCTTCCCATGAGACGCTGTCAACCCACAGGAGCGCACAGACGCGCCATGTCGTGATGCTGTGATGCCATTCGTCGTGGACGTTGGTGTGGCCCGGCGAGGCCGACATCTTATGAACTGTCTGGCTGGCGGAATCCTTCCATTCGAGCCGACCGCCCTGGATCGACACCCACGGGATCGAACCGGGGACATAGATCCAGAGCCAGCCCTTTGCTCCATTTCCTGGAGCGGTTTCCAACTGCCCCTCGACGTGACTGACCGTCTTCTTGTACAGGGTGTTCGCGGACACATCGTCCGCGGCCGTGGCCGGTGTCGCGAAACTCATTGCTCCCATGATTGCCGCCGCCGCCATGGTAGCGGCCGCGTTCCTGACGAGCCTTTTCAGTGGCATCCCTCTAGTCCTTTTCGATTGCGCGACACGGCTTCCGGAGGAGAAGCGGGAGTAGTGAACATCAGCTCGATAGATTTTCGATAGACGACCAGGTCAACAGGCAGAAACTCTGCCATTCAGGGATCTGGTCGTTAACGGGGAGATGTCGGCTGCGCAGATCGGACGGCCGGATGAGGTTAACACCCGGCGACGCCGCTAACCGGATCCGTGCCGGTCGACGGCCGTCCGGACGTGCGCGCGTTCACCCTGTTTGCCGACGAGGCTGAGAAACTCCACCGGTCCCGCGCTGGTGGCGCCGAACCAGTGCGGGGTGCGGGTGTCGAACTCGGCAGCCTCGCCGGGTTCGAGGATCAGGTCGCGCTCGCCGAGGACGAGCCGGAGCCTGCCGTTGAGGACGAAGGCCCAGTCGTAGCCTTCGTGGGTGCGGAGGGCAGGCTCGGCGTCGTCGCGCCCGGCGGGAAGGATGAACTTGTAGGCCTGGATGCCGCCGGGCCGGCGGCTCAGGGGCACGATGACGGAGCCGTCACGGCTGGGCAGCGGGCGCATGTTGATGCGCGGGTCGCCGGTCGGCGGTGCGTCGACCAGCTCGTCCAGGGTGACGCCGTAGACGCGGGCCAGTGGCAGCAACTGTTCGAGGGTGGGGCGCCGCAGGCCGGCCTCGAGCCGGGAGAGCGTGCTGATCGAGATGCCGGTCTCCTCGGCGAGGTCGTTCAGGGTGATGTCGCGGCGCTGTCGCAGTCGCTTGAGCCGGGGTCCCACGGCGTCGAGGGTGCGGTCCGTCAAGTCGTCCATGCTCCCAGTTTGCCATTCGGCAAATAGCTTTGCCGTTTAGCCTGCCGCTGCCGACCATCAAAGATCCCGGGTGCCGACGGGCAGCCGCGGATATATCGGAAGGTCGGACATGGCGGAGCATACAAGCACAATCCGGGATGTGGTGGTTGTCGGGGGCGGCGCGGCCGGCCTCAGCGCCGCGTTGACATTGGCCCGCGCACGCCGCGCCGTAACGGTGGTGGACGCGGGTAAGCCGAGGAACGCCCCGGCGGGCGGCGTGCACGGGCTGCTGGCCCTGGACGGCGTGCCGCCCGCCGAGCTGCTGGCCCGTGGCCGGGACGAGGTCCTCGGGTACGGCGGCGAGATCGTCACGGGCGAGGTGGTCGACGTCTCGTGCGCGTCGTACGGATTCATGGTCGTCCTCCGCGACGGCGCGGTCCTCCCGACGCGGCGCCTTCTGATCGCCACCGGTCTCGTCGACGAATTGCCCGATATCCCCGGGGTGCGCGAGCAGTGGGGGCACGACGTCCTGCACTGCCCCTTCTGTCACGGCTGGGAGGTCCGGGATCGCCGGATCGGCGTCCTGGTCACGGACCCGATGGCGGTGCACAAGGCGTTCCTGTTCCGCCAGTGGAGTTCCGAGGTGGTGTTGTTCGCAGGCGACCACACGCTCGAGCCGGAGGAAAGCGTCAAGCTGGATGCGCTCGACGTCCCGGTGATCGCCGGCCGGGTTGCGCGGCTGGAGATCGACGACGGTCGCGTGCGCGGCGTGCGGCTGGACGACGGGCGGATCGTCGCGGTCGACGCCGTCGTGGTGGCCACCCGGATGGTCGCCCGCACGGGGCCCTTCGCCGGGATCGGCATCGAGCCGACGCGCCATCCGGCCGGTGCGTTCGTCGAGTCCGACGCCTTCGGGAAGACCGCGGTACCCGGCGTCTGGGTGGCCGGCAACGCCTCCGACATCTCCGCCCAGGTGAGCGGGGCCGCTGCCGAAGGGGCCCGCGCGGCCCAGCAGATCATCGCCGACCTGGTGATGGACGACCTCGACCGCGCGGTGGCCGCGCGGGCCGACGCACCGGCAACCGAAGGGGAGGGGCGATGACGCACTCGTTCGACAAGGACTATTGGGATCAGATTTGGCGGGGTGATCGTGCCGCGGCCATGGCCGCCGGCCGGCCCAACCCGCACCTGGTGCGCGAGGTCGGTGACCTGACGCCCGGGACGGCCCTCGACGTCGGGTGCGGTGCCGGAGCCGAGACGATCTGGCTCGCCACCCGTGGCTGGCAGGTCACCGGCGCGGACATCGCCGCCGCAGCGCTCGCCCGCGCGGCAGAACGCGCCGCCGCCGCGGGCGTCGCCGGGCGGGTGCGGTGGGTCGAGGCGGACCTGTCCAGGTGGGAGCCGGAAGCCGGCTATGACCTGGTCACCACGCACTACGCGCACTCCGCGATGCCGCAGCTGGACTTCTACGGCCGTGTCGCGTCCTGGGTCGCCCCGGCAGGCACCCTCTTCATCGTCGGCCACCTCCACCACCCCGATCACCACCACGATCAGGATCCTGCCGCCGGACATGGGCACGGCGAGACGGAACCGCCCGCCTCTGCCTCGGTGAGAGCCGCCGACATCACGGCGCGGCTCGACCCGACCATCTGGGAGGTCGTGACCGCTCAGGAGTCGCGCCGGGAGCTGACCGGTCACGACGGCCACCCGGCATCGATCCACGACGTGGTCGTCAGAGCCAACCGACGTCGCTGACCCCGTCACCCGACTCCTTCGCCTCCGCCCGGCCGATCGGCTCGGCGACTCCTCTTCCCGCCCCCTCCTCCCGCCCCCTCCTCCCGCCCTGAGCAAAGGAACCTGATGAACACGATCCCGCCCACGACCGTGGCCGGTCACGCCGCCCCGATCATCGACGATCCTGGCCGGCGCCGCGCGATCCTGATCGCGGTCTGCGTCGCGCTGATGGCCGTCATCGCCTCGGTGACGGGCCTGAACGTCGCACAGCCTGAACTCGCCGTCGAGTTCGACGCCTCGCAGAGCGAGGTGCTGTGGTTCATCAACCTCTACACCATGACCCTCGCCGCCCTCCTCCTGCCGCTCGGGGCGCTCGGAGACCGATGGGGTCGCAAGCCGATACTGCTGATCGGCCTGGCCGTCTTCGGCGTCGCGAACGTCGCCGCCGGTCTGGCGACCTCCTCGGAGATGTTGCTCGCCTCCCGGTTCCTCTCCGGCGTCGGGGCGGCAATGATCATGCCGGTCACGCTCGCCGTGATCACCTCGACCTTTCCCGAAAGGGAGCGTTCCAAGGGCATCGGGGTGTGGACAGCGGTGGCCGGCGGTGGTGGCATCCTCGGGATGTACCTCTCCGCGCTGCTCGTCGACGTCGCCTCCTGGCGGTGGCTCTTCGTCCTGCCCGTCGCGCTCGTCCTGGCGTCGGCCGGGATGATCGTGCGGTCGGTCCCGAACTCCCGTGAGCACGCCGCGCACCGGTTCGACACCGTGGGCTCGGTGACCTCGGTCATCGCGGTGCTCGCGCTGATCTTCGTGCTCCACGAGGGACCGGTGTACGGCTGGACCGAGCCGCTGACGGTGCTCGGCCTCGTCGGCGGTCTCCTCGCCGCCATCGGCTTCGTCGCCTGGGAGCTGCGCCAGCCGGCGCCGCTGCTCCGGGTACGGCTGTTCCGCGAGCGCGGCCTGGCCAGCGGGTCGCTCTCGCTGCTCGCGGTCTTCGGGGTGCAGGCGGGGATCTTCGTGGTGCTCTTCCCGTTCCTCCAGGTCGTGCTCGGCTGGTCCGCCCTACAGGCGACCCTGGCGATGATGCCGACGGCCCTGCTGATGATGCTCGCCTCCGGCCTCGCCCCGCAGGTGGCCGCCCGGATCGGAAGCCGCGCCACCATGGCTTCGGGCATCCTCCTCGGCGGCGTCGGACTCGCCCTGATGGCAAGCCTCGTCTCCGTCGACGGCGGCTACCTCGCCGTGCTTCCCGGCATGCTCGCCATGGGCCTCGGCATGGGCCTGTCCATGACGCCGTCGACCGAGGCGATCACCGGCTCGTTGCCGCGCGAGCACCAGGGGGTCGCCTCCGCGCTCAACGACGTCACCCGCGAGTTCGGCTCCGCCCTCGGCGTAGCCCTGCTCGGCGCCGTCCTCTCCGCCGGCTACCGGACCTCGATCGACTCCCGGCTCGGCGGCGTCCCGACCGACGTGGCCGACACCGCCCGTGAGGGTGTCGCGAACGCCGTCGCCGTCGCCGTCGCCGTCGCCGACGGCGCCGGCCCGCAGACCGAAGCACTGGTACGGGCGGCTGAGGAGTCGTTCGTCGACGGTTGGCAACGCGCCATGTGGGTCGGAGCCGTGGTCATGGCCATTCTGTTCGGCTACGTGCTCGCCCGGGGCCCCCAGCGCACCACCACCGGCGACCGGGCCAAGAGTGATCGAGATCTTGCGGAGCAGGTCATCGGATGACCTGGATACGGCATCTCAGGCTCCTCAGGGCACTCGACGGCGGCGGATTCGGGCTCGGTGCCGCATCAGGGTGGCCCGATCGACTCAGCCGGCGTGGCGCCGCAGGAACGCGTCGACCCGGCGTTGCTGTCCGCGTGACGCCCTGTCCACCTTCAGGAGGTCATCGCCGATCACCATCCGGAGCCAGACCCTGAGCTGGCTCGGGGCCGACGCTGAGCCGGTCGTGCCAGCCGGGGGTGCGAGGGCGTCAGCCGCGCGGTGTCAGGTAGCCGCGGGAGAAGGCGGTGGCCACCGCAGCCGCCCGGTCGTTGACGCCGAGTTTCGCGTACACGTGCAGCAGGTGGGTCTTGACCGTCGCCTCGCTGATGAACAACTGCTTGGCCGCCTCGCGGTTGGTCGAGCCCTGGGCGATCAGCTCCAGCACCTCCAGTTCGCGCTGCGACAGTGGCTCCGAGGCCGGTTGCCGAATCTGCACCATCAGCCGGGTCGCGACGGCGGGGGAGAGGACCGCCTGTCCCCGCGCCGCCGCCTCCACCGCCCGGAACAGCTCGTCCCTCGGCGCGTCCTTCAACAGGTACCCGGTCGCCCCGGCCTCGATGGCGGGCAGCACGTCGCTGTCGGTGTCGTACGTCGTGAGTACCAGGATCCGGGCCGGCACGCCGCGTCTCGCGAGTTCCTTGATGGCGGTGACCCCGTCGGTCCTCGGCATCCGCAGGTCCATCAGGATCACGTCGGGTCGGAGCCGCTCCCCGGCGGCGATGGCCTCGGCGCCGTCGCCGGCCTCGCCGAGGACCGTGAAACGCGGGTCGGCGCTGAACATGCCCCGCAGCCCGTCTCGGACCACCGGATGGTCGTCGACGATCAGCAGCGAGATCATTGTGTGCCTCCGGCGGGGATGGCCGGCACGACCGCCGAGATCGCGGTGCCGCCGCCCGGCTCGGACTCGATGTTCAGCCGGCCGGCGAGCCGCTGCACCCGCTGACGCATGCCGCCGAGCCCGAACCCTCCCTCCAGGCAACCGTTGGGCCGCTTGGCGCCGGGCGCGAAGCCGACACCGTCGTCCCGGACGTCGAGGGTCACCAGATCCTCCATGTAGGACAAAGTCAGGCCGACCCGGCTGGCCCGGGCATGTTTCGCCACGTTGGCGAGGGCCTCCTGCGCGGTCCGCAGCAGCGCCACCTCGACGTCGGCGTGCATCGGCCGGGCGTCACCGGTGGTGGTCAGCACCGCGTTGACATGATGCACCTCCGCCCAGCGCCGGGCCAGGTCGTTGATCGCGTCCGGGAGTCGGGCCTCGGCGAGCATCGCCGGCTCGACCGCGTGCACCGTCCGGCGGGCCTCGGTGAGGCTCTCCCGGGCCAGGTTCATCGCGTTCGTCACGTGCCGGCGGGACGCCGCCGACGCTGACTCCGACGGGTCGTCGAGCGTCTGCTCGGCGGCCTGGAGCTGCGTGAGGATGCCGGCGAGCCCCTGGGCGAGGGTGTCGTGGATCTCCCGGGCCATCCGCTGCCGCTCGTCGAGCACCCCGGCCTCCCGCGCCTGCACCAGCAGTTGGGCGTGCAAACCGGCGTTCTCCTCCAGCGCCGCCTCCAGTTTGGTGTTGGCCTCGTGCAGCTCGGTGAGCGCCCGCCGCTGCTTCTGGTTGCGGTCGTCGGCCAACTCGGCGAAGTAGAAGAACACCCCGGCCAGCACGATGCAGATGACGGCGACGGAGATCCCCTCCCACCACGCCCCGGCGATGATGTCGGCGGCGCCGCCCAGATATCCGATCGCCGAGACGAGCGCCGTGGCGGCGACGCCCGCATAGCGCCAGCGGCCCGTCAAATAGAGGAACGCCTGGGGATAGCCGACGAAGGCGAAGAGGGCGAAGAAGGGTGCGAGCGCCACCAGGCCGGCGGCCAGCACCATCAGCCCGGTGTAGTAGAGGCCCATCAGCGGGCCGTTCTGGTGCCACTCCGAGTGGAGGGTGTGGAAGTAGAGCATCCAGAGCGTGGTCGCGAGCGTCAGCCCGAGCACGGCCGGGACGTGTACCGGCGTGTCCCAGGTCGGTTGCAGCAGCGTGAGTAGGACGCTGGCCGCCAGGAGGAGGTACGGGAGCACCTTGAAGAGTGCGATCTCCCGGCGCTCCCAGCGGTCGAACTCCGCACGCAGCTCCGCCTCGATGCCCACGACCTACTCCCAGCGGAAGTACCGCGCCGCCAACCCGCCGGCCACGATCGTCCAGCCCAGCATGACCGCCAGGTGCAGCAGTTGCGGCCAGTGGCCGGCCGTGGCGTCCTGCAATGATTGCACGCCCGCGCCGAGCGGGGTGAGGTCGCTGATCGTCCGCAGCACATCGTTCATGGCGCTGCGTGGAATCCAGAGGCCGGCGAAGAAGACGACCGGGAAGAAGAGGATGGACCCGATCGCGCCGGCGCTCTTGCCACTCGGTGCGAGCGCGGCGACGAGCAGGCCGATCGCGAACATCGCCAGCGCCGCCAGCAGGTAGCCGATCAGGTAGGCCGGCACCTGCCGGGGCAGCGGCACGTCGTACGCCAGGCGGCCGATGGCCAGGACGAGCACCATCGTCGCCACGGAGAGGATCGTGGACATCAGCAACTGCGCGCCGAGCATCATCTGCGGCTTCACCGGAGTGGTCCGCATGCGTCGCAGCACGCCCTTCTCACGATAGGTGGCGAGGAGCTGGGAGAGGCCGTTGAGGGCGAACATGGCCAGCGCCGTCCCGACGATGATCGGCACGTAGATGTCGATCACCCGCAGGCCGCCGAGGGACGGGTCGGGTTCCTGGAACGGCGGGATCAGTCCGAAGATGACGAGCAGCATCGGGGGGAACGCGAGCGCGAAGAACACGATGATCGGCTCACGGAAGAACAGTTTGGTTTCGGTGGCGGTGAGCCGGGACAGGGCGGACACGTAATCTCCTCAGGCGTCGATGTGGCGGCCGGTGAGCGCGATGAAGGCGTCTTCCAGCGACGTCTGCTCGACCCGCAGATCGGCGACGACGACCTTGTCGCGGGCGAGCACGGTGGCTACGGCGAGCAGCAGGTTTCCGGTACCCGTCACCACGATCTGGCGGCCGGCCCGCTCGACCGACGTCACCTCGGGTAGCGCGGTCAGCACGGCGTCGTCCAGTGGTGTCGATGGCCGGAACCGGATCCGCTGCCGGTCGTCGACCTTCGCGACCAGCCCGGCCGGGGAGTCGAGCGCGACGAGCCGGCCCGAGTCGATCAGGGCGAGCCGGTCGCAGAGCCGTTCCGCCTCCTCCATGAAGTGCGTGACCAGCACGATCGTCACCCCCCGATTGCGTACGTCCTCGATCAGGTCCCAGGCGTCGCGGCGCGCCTGCGGGTCCAGGCCGGTGGTGAGCTCGTCGAGCACCGCCACCGTCGGGTTGCCGACCAGGGCGAGCGCGATCGACAGCCGCTGCTTCTGGCCGCCGGAGAGGCGCCGGAACTGCGTGCCGACCTTGTCGCCGAGGCCCAGGGTGTCGATCAGCTCCCGCCAGTCGGTCGGCTTTCGGTAGAAGGAGCTGTAGAGCTCCATCGCCTCGCCGACCTTGAGTTTGTCGGGCAGCTCGCTCTCCTGGAGCTGCGCGCCGAGCAGCTGCCGCAGTTCACCGGTGTCGCGCTGCGGGTCGATGCCACAGACCCGGACGGTGCCGCCGTCCGGGGTCCGCAAGCCCTCGACGCACTCGACGGTGGTGGTCTTGCCGGCACCGTTCGGGCCCAGGATGCCGAAGATTTCTCCCGGCTCGACGGCGAAGCTGACCCCGTCCACCACGGTGCGCTCACCGTAGCGCTTGACCAAGCTGTCGACTTCGATGATTGCCATACCAGCAGCGTGCCATCCGCGATCCGGTGCCGGATCGACCACGCAGCCCGGCCGGCGCGAGGCGCGATGGGTACGCCGATCAACCGATCGGTGGATGCCGGCTCCAACCTCCTCCCGCTCTTCATTCTCAACCGGGAGGAGACCTTCACGCTGCCCCTCGGCGTGCAGGCCTTCGCGTCGCAGTACTCGGTCGACACGGCAAAGGTGCTGGCGTTCACCTCCCTGTCGATGCTGCCGGCGTTGCTGTTCTTCAGCCTTTTCCAGCGGCGGATCGTCGGTGGGCTGACCGGCGCCGTGAAGGGGTGATCCCCGGCCGGCCCTCCGGCCGCGGGCCGGAGGGCCGGTGGTGGCTGCCGCCCGATCAGCCCATCGACCTGGACCCGTCGATGGACTCCCGGATGATGTCGGCGTGCCCGGCGTGCTGTGCCGTCTCGGCGATGATGTGCTGCAGCACCCGGCGCGCGCTCCACCGGGCGCCCGGCGCGAACCACGGCGCGGGCGGCAGTTCGTGACCGGCGTCGAGGTCGGGCAGGGTACGCACCAGTTCGTCCGTGTGCCGCGCGACGTTCTCGTACTCCTCCAGCAGTGCGGCCAGCGTCTCCCCGGGTTCCATCCGGAAACCGGCCGCGTGCGCCGCGTACGTTGCCGGATCGTCGCCGGCCGGCATCGAGGCGGCTCCCTCGACGATGAACCGGGTCCACTGCCGCTCCCCCGCCGTGACGTGCTTGATCAGCCCGCCCACGCAGAGCACGCTGACCGTGCTGCGGGTGGTCGCCTGCTCGTCGCTCAACTCGCGCGCGGTGAACCGCAGGAAGTGCCGCGCGTGGCCCAGCGACTCCAGGAGGTCGGCCCGCTCGCCGGTCACGGTCTGCGCGGAGGTCGTCGTCGCCATGGTCGTCACCCTTCGTCTCGGAGGTGCCTCGTCTCGCTCTCGACCTCGACGCTACGGACCATAGCGGTCAGTTTCTGGCCGCTTGTCGAAGGACGTCCCGGATGGACGGCGCCTTGCCGGATCGGTACCTCGGCGGTCGGGCACGCCGACGGCGTCCCGCTCCACGACGACGCCGCTCCGGTCGTCGTGCTCCTCGATCAGGGCGAGCACCGGCGATCGGCCTGGCGGAAAATCACGCACGATCCTCACAACTTGCCCGAGGGAGGTGTGCGGCGCTCGTATCGCGGGTGTTGCCGGGCAACAACGGCCGGGCAACGCGCCGGCCCTACCGTCGCCCACGACCGCAGACGCCGTGCCATCGGAAGCCCTTCAGTGAACGGAGGCGCCATGAGCATCTACGACAGGATCGGCGGCACGGAATCCGTACGGGCTGCCGTCGACGGATTCTATGCGCGCGTGCTGGCCGACCCGGAGCTCGCGCCGTTCTTCGTGGGCGTGGAGCTCGACCGCCTGAAGGCACACCAGCGGGCGTTCATCGCGGCGGCGCTGGGCGGGCCGCAGATCTACGCCGGGCGGGACATGACCGCCGCCCACGCCGGGCTGAACGTCACCGACGGCGCCTTCGACGCCGTGGTCGCGCATCTCGCGAGCACCCTGGCGGAGCTGGGAGTGTCGGGTGAGGACATCGCCGAGATCGCCGCGACACTGGCGCCGCTGCGCCCGCAGATCGTCTCGGTGCGCGAGCTGGCCGGCTGACCCGAATCCCACCCGGCTGGTCCAGGCTGTCATCTGGTCGGGCCCTCGGAACCTACCTCGGCGAACCCCACCCGCACCGCGGCGTGCGGAACTTCCGAAGGAATCTCTGCGGGGCGTGAGGAATCTCTGCGGGGCGTGCCGCCACGAAGCCCTGGCGGGCCGTGCTACGGCTCCGCTCGGCCCCGGCCCGGCTCCGAGCAGGTTCGCCGCCACTCGCTGGGGGTGAGGCCGTAGGTGGCGCGGAAGCGGCGGGCGAAGTGGGTCGGGTCGGTGAAGCCCCAGCGCCGGGCGACCGTCGCGATCGTCCGGCCACGGCTTTCCGGCCGCCGCAACTCCTGTCGGGCGCCCCGCAACCGTTCGCCGATGATCCATTGCTCGAGGCTGAAGTCGGCCTGGGCGCACACCTTGTAGAGGTGGCGGAGCGAGACGTTGTGCGCGGCCGCGATGGTGGCCGGGCGCAGGTCGGGCTCGGCGAGGTGCTGGCGGACGTAGGCGCGTATCCGGGCCAGCAGGGTCTCGGCGAGGACCGTGCGGGTGAGTGGCTCGGTGTGGGCGGCGGAGGCGATCAGAGCGCGGACCAGTTCGATGCTGGCCCGGCCGAGCGCGTCGGCGGCCGGATCTGCGGTGAGCCGTTCGGCGTCCCGGACGAGCTGGCTGACGTGCATGGCCACCAGGTCGTAGAGCGGGCTGGTGCGCAGGTTGACCGCGGCGCGGCGGATCACGTCGAGCGGAAGGCCGACCTGGTCGACCGGGACCTGGATGCAGCCGGCCGCGCCCTCGTCCGACCAGGAGAAGTCGTACGGCGCGGAGAGGTCGACCATCAGCATCTCGCCGGGCGGCACGATCTGCCGGTGGCACAACTGCTCGTGCCGGCCGTCGCCGAGGCGCTGCACGGAGAGCGCGACGACCGGGGCGGCGTCCTGGCGGGCCTGCCTCGCGGTGCGCAGCAGCCGGATGCCGGTGGACCGGGCGGTGAAGATGGTGGCCCCACCACCCAGGTCCCACAGCTCCAGGCGGGTCCGGACGTCGCCGCGCGGATTCTCGTGGATCACGTACGACGGGACGGACGCCTGCATCATCGCCGCGTGGACCGCCTCGACACGCTCGTGGGGCGGAATGTCCGCCGTATCCAGGACGAATCGCATTTGCGCTCCTCGATGTGCACCGTGAGCCGACAACGGTGCACGCACAGCCCCCGACCCGACGCGCTCCACTCACTAGGTTCGCATGCGGGTGTTACGAGCTGAGGAGTCCGCCATGACCACGCCCGACACGATCGTCCTCGTCCACGGCTTCTGGGTGACGCCACGGAGCTGGGAGCAGTGGATCACGCACTACGAGGCGAAGGGCTTCCGGGTGCTCGCGCCCGGCTATCCCGGCTTCGAGGTGGAGGTCGAGGCGCTGCGGGAGAACCCGCAGATCATCGCCGACGTCACGGTGCCGGCGATCATCGAGAAATTCGAGGGGATCATCCGGGAGCTGGACCGCCAGCCGATCATCATGGGCCACTCGGCCGGCGGCGCGTTCACCCAGATCCTGCTCGACCACGGCTTCGGCGCGGCCGGCGTCGCGCTCAACTCCGCACCCACCGAGGGCGTACGGGTCGTCCCCCTCTCCCAGGTGAAGTCCACCCTTCCGGTGTTGAAGAACCCGGCCAACCGGCACAGGGCTGTCGGACTCTCCTTCGAGGAGTGGAGGTACGCCTTCACCAACACCTTCACCGAGGAGGAGTCCCGGGCGCTCTACGAGCGCTACCACATCCCGGCCAGCGGCGGCATCGTCTGGGGCGGAGTGCTCGCCAACTTCCGCCCCGGCCACCAGGACACCTGGGTCGACTACCACAACAACGACCGGGCACCGCTGCTCTTCGTCTCCGGCAGCGAGGACCACATCATGCCGCCGGCGATCCAGCAGTCAAACGCCAAGCACTACAAGTCGGACACCGTCACCGAGGTCAAGGAATACCAGGGGTACGCGCACCTGCTCCCCGCGCAGCAGGGCTGGGAGGAGATCGCCGACCACGCCCTCGACTGGGCCCTCTCACATGCCCGCTGACGTGCGGCCCAGGCCCGCTGACGTCGTCCGGCTCACCCACATCGGCGGCCCGACGGTGCTGATCGAGGCGGCGGGCTGGCGGCTGCTGACCGATCCGACCTTCGACCCGGCCGGGCGTTCGTACGCGTTCGGCTGGGGCACCTCCTCCCGCAAGCTCGCCGATCCAGCCGTCACCGTGGACGCGCTCGGGCCGGTCGACGCGGTGCTGCTGACCCACGACCACCACGGCGACAACCTCGACGAGACCGGCCGGCGGCTACTGCCCTCGGCCGGCACCGTCGTCACCACCGCCTCCGGCGCCGCGCGGATCGGCGGCGGTGCGGTCGGCCTGGCGCCGTGGGTGACGACCACGCTGGAGGGCGACGGCCGGCCCTCGATCGAGGTCACCGCCACGCCCTGCCGGCACGGGCCACCGCTGAGCCGGCCGATCGTCGGCGACGTCGTCGGCTTCGCCCTGCGCTGGCCGGGGCAGCGGCACGGCGCGCTCTGGATCTCCGGCGACACCGTGCTCTACGGCGGCGTCCAGCAGGTCGCCGGCCGGGTGCCGGTCGGGCTGGCCCTGGTGCACCTCGGCGGGGTCCGCTTCCCGGTCACCGGCCCGTTCCGTTACACGATGACCGCGCGCGACGCCGTCAAGCTGCTCGGCGCGGTACGCCCGCAGACCGCCGTGCCGGTGCACTACGAGGGGTGGAAGCACTTCCAGCAGTCCCGTTCGGTCATCGAGGAGGAGTTCGCCGCCGCACCGCCCGAGGTACGCGACCGGATCCGCTGGCTGCCGATCGGCACCCCCACCGAGCTGGAGACCTGAGCCGGGTTTCCGGTGTCCGGGAATCGGCCGGACAGCGTCGTGGTTCCGCAGCCTGGCCCCTACAGGCGTCAGCGCGGGGGCGATCCCCGTCCGGCCCTACATCCCCGGACCGGCCCCGCCGGCCGAAGGAGGACCATGACGAGCCTGTCGATCCATCGAGAGCGGAACATTTGTCCAAGACACCCGGTGGCCGGGGCGGAGATGCTGGCAGCCACACCCGCCGGCGGGGTGGTCGTCGAGTCGCCCGCCGGCCGGACGGATGGATGGGGGAGAGCTGATGCCAGCGCACCCGCCCGGGATCGGGACGATATGAAGGGCCGGGCTCCACTGGGCACCCGGATCCTGCGGGACGCCCGCGACTGGGAGGCGATGACCGATGATCAGGTGATCGCTGCGCGTGAAAAGACGAACCGGGCGGGATCCTCCCGGGTCGCACGGATCGTGACCGGCCGGCCGGACCGTCGTGCCCGCATCGAGGAGACCACCATCGACCTCCCCGGTCGCCGCCTGACGCTGCGGGTGCACCGCCCGAAGGACGTGGCAGCCCGGAAGCTGCCGCTGATCGTGTCGTTCCACGGTGGAGGCTTCATCATGGGCACCGCCGCGCAGAACGACTGGCTCAACAGCCACCTCGCGGCCCGGTGCCCGGCGATGGTCGTCTCGGTGGAATACCGCCTCGCCCCGCAGCATCCGCTGCCCCGGCCCGTCGAGGACGGCAACGACGTGCTGGTTCGGCTCGTCGACGACGCCGCCGGCTGGGGCGTCGACCCCGCCGCCGTGGCGGTCATGGGCGAGAGCGCCGGCGGCATGATCGCCGCTCTCCTCGCGTTGCGTGCCCGTAAGGACGGTCCGCCGCTCCGCGCCCAGGTGCTGCTCTATCCGACCACGGACTGGACCGAGACCATGGCCGACTACCCCTCGATGGCGGCCAACGCCGACAACCCGACGCTACCGGTGTCGCGGCTCCGGCTGGGCCGCCGGCTGAGCGTGCCGCCGACCCTCGACCCGCGCAGCGTGTCGCCGCTGACGTTCGACGATGTCGCCGGTCTGCCACCGGCACTGGTCGTCACCGCCGCGCTGGACCCTGTCGCCGACCACGGACGCCGCTATGTCGAACGGCTGCACGAGGACGGCACCGAGGCCCGGCTGATCTGCTACCCGAGGGCCACCCACAGCTTTCTCAGCACCCCGGGCCTGGTGCCGGCCGCCCGCCCCGCGCGCCGCGAGATCCTCGCCTTCCTGCGGGACCATCTGTGCCCCGCTCCGCGACGGTGACCAGCAGATCCGGGTCAGCCCTTCAGACCGGTGTGGGCCAGGCCCTCGATGAACTGGCGTTGGGCGATCACGAAGACGACCAGTACGGGGATCGCGGTCAGCGACGCCGCCGAGAGCTGCACGTTCCACATCGGGCCGCCGTAGGCGTCGACGAACTGGGTCAGCGCCTGCGGCAGGGTGAATTTCTCCGGCGTGGAGAGGAAGACGATCGGCTCCAGATAGAGGTTCCAGCTGTGCAGGAAGGTGAAGATGGCGACCGCGCCCAGGGCGGGCCGGGACAGCGGCAGACCGATGCGCCAGAAGGTCGCGAAGCGGCCCAGCCCGTCCAGCCGGGCCGCCTCCTCCAACTCGCCCGGCAGCCCCAGGAAGAACTGCCGCATGATGAAGGTGGCCAGGACGCTCGGGGCGCCCAGGATCGGCACCAGGATCAGCGGCCAGTGGGTGTCGACCAGGCCGACCGCGTGGAACATCCGGAAGAGCGGGACGATCGTCACCTCGCTCGGGATCAGCAGGCCGAGCAGCACCACGAGGAAGAGGGCGTTCTGTCCCCGGAAGCGGATCCGGGCGAAGGCGTAGCCGGCCAGCGAGGAGACCGCGAGGGTGCCGACGGTGACGACAAGGGCGATGTAGGCCGAGTTGAGGTACTGCTGGGCGAAGGGCTGCGTGGTGAACGCGTCGCGGTAGCCGTCGAGGCTCACCGAGCTCGGGACGAGACTCGGCGGGAAGGCGAAGATCTCCGCGACCGGCTTGACCGACGAGGTGACCATCCACCAGGTCGGGAAGACGAACGGGATGGCGAGCACGCAGAGCGTGCCGTAGAGGAGCACCTTGGTGCGCGGCGAGAGCCTACTGCTCATGGAAGACCCACCTCTTGCGCATCTGCCACTGCGCGACGGTCAGCGCCAGGACGATCAGGAACAGGAGCACGGAGACGGTGGCGCCGTATCCGAAGTGATGGAACTGGAACGCCTGCTGGTAGAGGTAGTAGACGAGCACCGTGGTCGACGAGCCCGGGCCGCCCTGGGTGAGCACGGCGATCTGGGCGAAGACCTGGAGCGACCCGACCACCGTGATGATCGAGGTGAGCAGGATGGTCGGGCTGATCAGCGGCACCGTGATCCGGCGGAACTGGGTCCACCGGCCGGCGCCCTCGACCCGGGCCGCCTCGTAGAGTTCGCCCGGCACGCCCTGCAGCGCTGCCAGGAAGAGCACCATGTTGAGGCCGACGTTCTTGACCACCTGCACGACGATCACCGAGAGCATCGCGGTGAGGTCGCCGCGCAGCCAGTTCGGTCCGTCGACGCCGACCGTGTCCAGCAGGCCGTTGATGCCGCCGTTGTCCTGGAGCAGGAAGCCCCAGACGATGGTCCAGGCGACAAGCGACACCACGACCGGGGAGAAGAAGAGGACCCGGAAGAAGGCGGTGCCGCGGAGCCGCTGGTTGAGCAGCACCGCGAGGAAGAGCGCCAGGCCCAGGTTGAGCGCGACGAGCCCGACCGAGAAGAGCGCGGTCGCCCGCAGCACGCCGGGCAGGTTGGGGTCGTCGACCATGGCGCGGTAGTTCTCCGCACCGACGAAATCGAACGTGTCGGCGAGCACGTTCCACTCGTGCAGCGAATACCAGACCACCAGGCCGAGCGGGACCAGCACGAAGAGCACGCTGCCGGCGAGCTGCGGCGCGACGAAGAGGTAGCCGGCGAGGTGGTCACGGCGACGGGTGGTCCACCAGCTCCGTGTACCGCCCGGGGCGGGCCGGCGCGAGGTCCGGCCCGCCGTGCGGTCGTCGGTCAGCAGTGCCATCTACTCGGCCAGCAGTGGGTCGATCGCGGCGCAGACGCCGGCGAGCACGGCCGGCACGTCGGCGTCCGGCTTCCAGAGCGGGTCGAGCGCCGAGCGGACCGCCTGGGAGAGCTCCGCCTGCCCGGTGTGGCTGGGCTTGACGACGCCGGTGGAGATGCCGTCGATCACGACCGCCTCCAGTTGCTCCGGCTTGAGCAGCGGGTTGGTCTTGGCAAGCGTCTCGGTGGTGAGCAGCGAGGTGCGCGGCGGCGGGAAGAACTGCGCGAGCTTCGCCGAGTTGGTGGGGTTGGTGAAGAAGGCGAGGAAGTCGGCCGCCGCGTCGGCGTGCCTACCCTTCTTGAGTACGCCCAGCCCGCCCTGCCCGATCACCGCGTACTCGCCCTTCGGGCCGGCGGGCAGCGGCACCAGGTCCCAGCCGAACGTGGCGTCCTTGAGCAGCGAGGCCCGGGAGATCTGGGTGACCGTCAGGCCCGCCTCGCCGGCGAAGAAGTCGGCGGTCGTCCCCGGCCCGGGGAACGCCTTGTCGGTGAAGGTCGCCCGGTGCAGGAAGCGCATCGCCTCGACCATCTCCGGCTTGTCGAAGCCGCAGGTCTTCCCGTCCTCGCTCCACGCCTGCGCGCCCCAGCCGGTCCACACCGTCGACAGGTTGTCCCAGCCCTTGTAGTCGAAGTCCCGCACCACCAGGCCGGCCTTGCCGGTCTCCGCGTTGATCGCAGCGGCCAGCTTCGCCGCGTTCTCCCAGCTCCACTGGTTCGCGGCGATCAGCTCGGCGGGTGCCTGCGCGCCGGCCGCCTTGACCAGGTCCGTGTTGACGAAGATGCCGAACGGCGAGGTGGAGAACGGGTACCCGTACAGCTTGCCGTCGGCCTGCCAGAGCTTCGTCGCGGCCGGGGCCAGCTCGTCGAAGTTGTAGCCGTCGGTGCCCCTGAGGGTGTCGTCGAGCGGCGCCAGCGCGCCCGAGGAGACGAAGTCGGGTGCGGCGTTCTCCAGCACCCAGGCCAGGTCCGGCGGGTTGCCGCCGGCGATCTGGGTGGTCAGCGTGGTGGTGTAGTTCTCGAACGGGATCGCGTCGAAGGTGATCGCGGTGACGTCCGGGTGGCTCTTCCGGTATTCGTCGGCGATCTCGCGGAAGAGTGTGACGTGCGCCTCGTTCGCCGACCAGGTGGTCATCCGCAGGGTGATCGGGCCGTCGTCGCCCGCGCCGCCGCCGGAGCCGCAGGCGGTGAGGCCGAGCAGCGCCGCCACCGCGATCGCGGCCGTGGTTCGTGCTCTCATATCGGTTCCTCTCAGTAGCCCGAGACGTCGGGCCAGCGCAGCTCGACACCCTCGGCGGTGAGACGGTTCTGGAAGTCGGCCAGCAGGCCGGGGGTGTCGCGTACGGCGGCCGGGGTGGTCCGGCGGGCCAGGCAGAAGTCGGCGAGTACGCCGGCGACCTCGCCGACGTTCCACTCGACGGGATGCAGTCGGTAGGAGCCGTTGGTGATGTGGGTGGTGCCGATGTTCTTCCCGCCCGCGATCAGGTTGGTGACCCGGCGGGGCAGCAGCGCACCCAACGGGATCTCGAACGGGCAGGACGCGACGTCGATGTAGTTGTCGCCGCCGGTCGACGGGTGCAGGTCGATCCGGTACATGCCGACGCCGACGCTGTCCGGATAGGAGGCCGCGCCCTTGTCGCCGCGTACGGCCAGTGACAGGTCCTGCTCGACGACCGTGTATCGGGCGCGGATCCGGCGGGACTCCCGGATGTAGGGCGCCTGGGCGAGTCCGTCGGCGCTCCCGGTCACGTCGCCACGCAGCCGCAGCCCGGGGAATCCGGTGCCGCCGTCCGGGCGGGGCGCCTCGGTCTGCAGCCAGTAGAGCATCGAGCGGGACAGCTCGCGGGCCGCGGCGATCCCGGCCGCCGGGTCGGCGACGTCGATGACCGGCGCCTCCAGGTAGTCGATCTGCGGCCAGTTGACCAGGCAGATGTCGCTGTCGTAGAAGCCGTCCCGGAAGTTGCGCCGCGCCGCGATCCGGCGGAACGTCCAGAGGTTGCCGTCACCCGGGTCGCGCCGTTGGTCGGCCACGACGAGGGCCGGATCGTCGTCCGGGTTGGGGGTGAAGGAGCGCTCGGTGATTTCCAGCGTGCGCGGGTGCGGCGCCCGGAACGACAGCAGCCGGTCGCCCCAGAACGGCGGCTGGTAGGAGCGCCAGAATTCGTACCGTTCCGGCCGGTCGATGGTGTGGTCGCCGTCGACGTGGTCGACCGCGAAGCAGACCGACACCGCCTGCATGTTGGCCGGCTGCGCCTCGTCGGGGGCGCTCGGCTCGCCGGTCTCGGCCCGCGACTCGAAACCGGTGACGTACTCGGTGCCGGTCAGTGGCAGCAGTTCGCCGGTCTCGGTGGCGTCCACGACGTACGGCGCGGTGATCGTCACCTCGCGGTCCCGGTGCGCGACGGTCACCGCGGTCACCCGGTCGCCGTCGACGTCGGCGGAGATCGGCCGGGCCGGCTGGAGGACGACCAGCCGACCACTTCCCCGGTACGGCGCCAGCATGCTCTCCAGCACCGCCACCGCGACCCGTGGCTCGTGGCAGAGCCGGCTGACGTGGCCGGCGCCCGGGTTGAGGTGGCGGTCGGCGCGGGCCCGGTCGGTCAGCGGGTACCAGCGGCGGTAGTGGTCCCGGATGCCCTCCCGGAGTGCCCGGTAGGAGGCGGTGACCCCGAACTGCTCGACCCAGCTGTGCTCGTCCGGCGGTACGGCCTGGCTGGTGAGCTGGCCGCCGAGCCAGTCGTACTCCTCGGTGAGCACGACCCGCCGGCCGGCACGCAGCGCGCCCAGCGCGGCGGCGACGCCGCCGAGTCCTCCGCCGACGACCAGCAGGTCGCACGTCAACTCTGACAACAGTTGCCCTTTCCTTGCCGCGTGGCTGGTCATCGGGGTGGAGCCAGCGTGGTGCCCTCGACCTGTTCGCAGTCGAGGAGGATCTGCGACGGGTGCTGCCGGCCGCGTCCGGTGTCGTCGTGGGCGTCCGCCCCGGTCCGGTCCCGCCGCTGTCCTGCGCCGGGCCGGGCTCCGCCGGTCTGCGGGCCGGTGGTGCCCTCGATGAGTCCGGTGAGCACCTCGACCGCCTGCCAACCCATCTGGCGCCGGGGGATCCGGAACATCGTGAAGTCCACATCGGAGGGCGCGGGTCGGGTCGGGTCGCCGAGGGCCGCGACGGAGAGGTCACGCGGGATCTCCAGGCCGCGCTCGCGGGCCGCGGCGACGATGGCGAAACCGTCCGCGTACTCCTCCATCAGCGCCACGGTCACGCCCCGGGCGAGCAGCGAGTCGAGCAGTTCGGCCGGGGCGCGGTCCTCGACGGGCTCGTGGATGCCGGTGACCCCGGCGGCGGCGACGGCGGCCCGGAACCCGCGCTCGCGGTCGGCGTGCGACTCCGGTGCGGCCGGCCGGTCCCGGCCGTCGAGCCCGGTCTGCGGCGCCGGGCCGGCCGGGTGGTTGCCCTGGCCCACGTAGGCCAGGGTGCGGTGCCCCAGCGCGACCGCGCGCTCGACGATCGCCGTGGTCGCCCCGGGATAGTCGGCGCCGACGTAGGGCACCGGGCCACCGGCGTCGTCGCGCCGGCCGACGGAGACGAAGGGCTGCCCCTCGGCGACCAGCCGGGCCAGCTCGTCCCGGTCGAGCGAGCGACCGAGCAGGACGCAGCCGTCGGCGAGGCGCAGCCGGTTGTCCTCGTGGAAGATCCGGCGTCGGCCGCCGACCACGGGGGCGCTGGTGAACAGCAGCAGGTCGCAGCCGAGCGACTCGGCGCCCTGCTCGATGCCGACCAGGAACGGGTGGTAGAAGTCGCCGGTGCCGGCGGGAAACACCGGCTCGTAGGTGAAGACGCCGAGGATGCGGTTACGCCGGGCGGCGAGGCGGCGGGCGATCGGGTCGGCGACGTAGCCGGTGCTGCGGATGGCGTCGAGCACCCGGGCACGGGTGTCGGGCGCGATCCGGACGTCGTTGTCGGCGCGGCCGTTCAGGACCAGCGACACCGTCGCCTGGCTCACGCCGGTCATCCGCGCGATGTCCTGTTGGGTCACGCGCCTGCTGCTCCGCGGTTCAGTCACGCTGGGTACGCATCCGTTTCTAGCTAATACGTATCAGGTTTCGTTGGCGTGAACTGTAGCCACTGCTACCGCCCGCTCGTCAAGACCTCAGGTCGAGGAAAATATCGCCGAAGTGCGCTTGCTAATTCGTATTAGCATCTTGACCTGCCTCCGCCGGCGGGATTGACTTCTCGACCAACGAGCGACGTCCATCTCTGGACGCCGAATCACCGAGGGTTACCGGAGGACCGTCCCATGGCCCGTACCCCTGACATCAGCCGGCGCACGCTGCTACGTGGCGCCGCCGCGGTCGCCGGCGGCACCGTCGCCGGCCTGAGTGCCGCCACCCCCGCGCTGGCCGGACCCGTCGGCTTCCCCAGCTACCGGTACGTGCGCGACGCCTTCGCCGGACCGTTGCGCTACAACCCGACCGGCGAGTTCATCTTTCCGTGCGTCCGTGGGGTCTACGACAAGATCAGTAACCGGCTCGGCCGCTACTACCTCTACTACGGCCCGCACGACGCCCCCGGCGGGATCTGCCTCGCCTACGCGGACCGGCTCGAAGGCCCCTACACCGAGTACGCCGGCAACCCGATAGTCGATCGCAACCTGCCCGGCGGCGTGACGGTCAGCCATGTCGCGTCGCCGCACGTGGTGTGGGACGCCCCGACCCGGCAGTTCTACCTCTATTTCCACGGTGAGAACCACACGACCCGGGTGGCGAGGTCGACCGACGGCGTCCACTTCACCGACGAGACCCCGATCCTCTCCACCAACCTCGTGCCGAACACCACCGAGACCTCCTACGCGCGGGTCTTCGAGCATGCGGTCGCGGGCAGGGGCAACCGCTACGTGATGGTCTTCATGGCCGTGCACACGGTCGGCCCCGGCACCCGCAAAATCTTCTGGGGCTGGTCGCCGGACGGGTGGAGCGGCTGGCAGTTCTCACCCACGCCGCTGGTCTCGCCCACCCCCGACGGCTGCGTCGACATCTCCGCGGCCCACCTGCTCAAGCGCAACGGCACCGCGTACCTGGCATATCACGGCAACACCGGCAACATGTACCTGACGGAGGTGGGCAACAACTTCGACCGCGAGGTGCACCTGGGCGTCTTCCACCGCCCGATCGCCTCGGACAACGGGCGGACCGCATCACCCGCGTTTGGCACCGACGGCGGCGTGTCGTACATGCTCTACGAGGCCGGCCCCCGGCTGGGCGCCCGGATCTGCGTGGCCCGCGCCGTCTGACGCCGGGGCCCCGCACCCCGGCGAAGTTCTTCGCCCCCGATGCCGCGCAGCCCGCCTGCGGCTCACCGGCGGGCTCGCGCATCGAGTGCGCGAGCCCGCCGGTGGTCGACCACGAAGGTACGTTACGGGGCGGCCGGGTAGTCGGCGCCTCGGGAGAGCGGCTCGGACGCCCGGATGTCGGCCAGGGTCTCCTCGAGAGTGCTGACGACGGCGTCGAACCCGTGGCTGCCGAGGACCAGGCGGTGTGGCGGCGACTCCTGCGCCATGGCGGCGACGACCGCGAGGACTCCACGGCGCGGATCTCCGGGCTGGTTGCCGTCCTGGTCGATCATTGCGGCGCGGATCTCCGCCAGCATCGGCCGGTACTCCGCGATGGTCTCGGTGACGGGCTCGTCGGCGAAGCCGGCGTAGGCCCGGGTGCGGAAGGCCCCGGGCTCGACCGCCATCACCCGGATGCCGAGGGACCGCACCTCGGTGCGGAGGACCTCGGTGACGGCCTCGATCGCGTATTTGGTGGCGCTGTAGTAGCCGAACCCGGTCACGCCACGCAGGCCGGCCACCGAGGACATGTTGACGATCCACCCGCTGCGCCTGGCGCGCATGCCGGGCAGCACGGCCCGGATCACCGAGAGCACGGCGAAGAAGTTCAGTTCGAACATCTGGCGTACGTCCGGGTCGGCCATGCCCTCGATAGACCCGTACCAGCCACGGCCGGCGTTGTTGACCAGCACGTCGATGCCGCCGAAGTGCGCCTCGGCCTTGCGTACCGTCTGCTGCACCTGCTCCGGGTCGGTGACGTCCAGGGGTAGCACCAGCACCCGGTCGTCGTAGGCGTGCGCCCAGTCCCGCAGCTCGTCGGGGCGCCGGGCGGTCAGCACCACGCGGTCGCCGAGGTCGAGCGCGGCATCGGCGTAGGCCATGCCGAACCCGCCCGGAGTGCCGCCGGTAATGAACCACGTTCTCATGGATGAATACCCCAGAATACTTTCTACGCTTGTTACGGGCGAAAAGGGACCATTATCCGATGATCGACCGGATGACCGGCACGGCAACGCCGTCCATGACCCCACCCTGGGACCTCCCGCAGGGAGAGAGTCCAGGAGGCAGACTGGGCGGATGCGCCCCGGCCTGACCATCGGCGAGTTCGCCACGCTCACCCAGCTGAGCGTGCGGACGCTTCGTCGCTATCACGAGTCGGGGCTGCTCGAGCCGGCAGTGGTCGACCGGTTCACCGGCTATCGCTACTACTCCGCCGAGCAGATCCCGCCCGCGCAGGTCATCCACCGGCTCCGCCAGCTGGACGTCCCGCTGGCCGAGGTCAGGTCGATCCTCCGCGCCGATGATCCGCAGCGGCGCGCCGACCTGATCAACGGCCATCTGCGCCGGCTCGAACAGGAGCTGGATCGCACCCGGTCCGCCGTCGTGTCGCTGCGGCAGCTGCTGCATCCCGCCCCGAACGATCTGCGGGTCGAACTGCGTACCGTTGCCGCCCGGACGGTCGCGGCAATCAGCGACCACGTCGCGCTCGATGACGCGATCGCCTGGTATGACACCGCGCTGGCCGAACTGGACGCGGCGTTTCCACCGGCCGAGCGGACCGGCCCGCCCGGTGGCCGCTACGCCAACGAACTCTTCACCGACGGCGCCGGTGCCATGACCGTCTTCCGGGCCGTCCGGCGCCCCGCCGCATCCGGGCGGATCCAGGTCGTCCAGCTCCCGGCGACCGATCTCGCCGTCACCGTCCACGCCGGCCCGCACGACGACATCGACGTCACCTACGGCCGCCTCGGTGCCTGGGTGGTGACGCACGCCCTGGCCGTCGACGGACCGATCAACGAGAACTATCTCGTCGGCCCTCGGGACACCGCGATCCGAGACCGGTGGCGCACCGAGATCGGCTGGCCGGTGTTCCGCGTCACCCCGCTGCGGCACCCGGCGTAAGGATCTGCTCGCAATATGCGCGGGCGCCGCCCGTCAGTCGCTGCGCTGGGCCGGCGCCGCTGGACGCGACCCGGTGTCGGCGCCATCCGGACTCCCCGGGCTGCCGGCACTGTCGGCGCTCTCCACTCCGCTGTCCCTCGTGCTGCCCGCAGCGCTCTCCGCGCCGTCGGCGGGGGACGACCCACCGTCGGGGGACGAATCGCCGTCGGTCGGCGGCAACTGCGCCGCTCCTCCGCCGGCCGGCTCGAGGTCCGCCCGCACCCGCGGGAGCGCGGACGGCTGCTGCCGCTGGACCCAGGCGACCAGCTTCTCCCGGACCAGGCAGCGCAGATCCCACAGGGCCGAACTGTTCGCGGCGCTGACCAGCGGCCGTACCCTGACCATGCCTCCGGTCGCGTCGGTGACCTGGAGGACGCAGACCCGCCCGTCCCACAGGCCGTCCGACTCTCCCTCCACGATCCGGCGCATCTCGCGGCGCATCTCCTCCACCGGCAGCGACCAGTCCACGTCGATCTCGACCGTCCCCAGCACCGAGGCGTCGGTACGGGTCCAGTTCTGGAACGGTGTGGAGGTGAAGTACGACGACGGGAGGATGAGCCGGCGCTCGTCCCAGATCCTGACGACCACGTAGCCGAGGGTCATCTCCTCGACCCGGCCCCACTCACCCTCCACCACGACCACGTCATCGAGCCGCAGTGCATTGCCGAAGGCGAGTTGCAGGCCGGCGAGGACGTTTCCGAGCATGCTCTGCGCGGCGAGCGCGGCGACGATCCCGGCCAGTCCGGCGGAGGCGAGCACGCTGGCGCCGACCGCTCGAGCCTGCGGAAACGTCACCAGCATCGCCCCGATGGTGAGTACCGCGATGACGGCGACGGCAACCCGGCGGATCACGGTGATCTGGGTGTGCACCCGCCGTGCGGAGAGGTTGTCCCGGACGTCCAACCGGAATTTCCGCAGCGCCGTTTCGGCGGCGACGTCGGTCAGCGCGGCGATCAGCCAGCCGACGGCGGCGATCACGGCGAGCAGGACCATCCGGAAGAACGGCTCGTGCCAGCCGTTGCTGGTGGCGGCCGGAACGGCCAGCCAGACCGCCGTGAGGGCCGCGATCACCGCCGTCGGCGGATAGGCCCGCCGGGCCAGCTCGGCCAGGAGCATCGAGCGGCGACCGAGGTAGCGCAGTATCCGGTAGGCGACCGTCACCAGGATGACGGCGCCGACCGCCGCGCCGGCGATGATCCCGAGGCTGATCAGGTTGTCACGCAAACCGGGGTTCCCCTCCGTCAAAACCGGACCGTCACCGATCGGCAGACCCTACCCGGCGCCGGGCCCGTCGGCGGCATCGTTTGCCACGCCGACGCACGCCGAGGTCGATGAGGGACGGGCTGGGTCGGCGTGAGCGGGATCACCCCCGTCGGCCCCGGAAAAGCGGACGACGGTCGTCCGTCTCGGATACCGTCGTGTAAGCGGACGATTCCCGTCCGTCTAGTGACGGCCTTCTGAAGGCGTACGGAGACAGGGAGCTCCTCATGAGTGATCTGGGCCCGGGAGGCGGGCTCCGGATGTCTGACCCGGAGCACGCGTCCGCCACCCGCGCCGACGCGCAGCGCAACCGGCGCCAGCTGATCACCGCGACACGCGAGGCGATCGCCTCCCGTGGCCTCGACGTCTCGGCCCTGGACATCGCGACGGCGGCGGGCGTGGGGGTGGGCACGTTGTACCGGCGCTTCGGCACGAAGGAGGCGCTGCTCGACTACGTGGTGCTCGGGTTATACGACGAACTCTGCGAGGCCGCACGGCTCTGCATGGAACGCGCGGATCCATGGGACGGGCTCGCGGAGTTCGTGCTGGAACTCGCCGGAGCGCATCGGGACAGTCGGGGCCTGGCCGAGGTCACCGCGGCGTGCGAACGGCCGCCGTCTCCCGAACTCGCGCAGCGGACCGCCGCACTCCAGGGCGCTGTCGCGAGGCTGACCGAGCGGGCGCGGGCGGCAGGTTACCTGCGCGACGACGTGACCTGGCAGGATATTCTGATCTGCTCCCGCGCCGGCATGGACACGGATCACTGTCTCGGCGTCGACGCCGGCCCTGACGGCTGGCGGCGGGTCGTCACGCTCCTGCTCGACGGGTTGCGCGCGCCCGGACGGACCCATCTCGACGGGCCCGGACCACAGATCCGCCCGGCAGGACTGCCGGAAAGGCCGTCCACGAACTAGCCGGCGGTCGCCCGACCGGCGCAGACCTTCACAACCCCTCTGGAACTTCGAAATTCCACCTTCGAGACAAGGCGATCTATCAATGTCCGCACGTTTCACAGACAAGGTCATTCTGGTCACCGGCGCCACCTCCGGCATGGGGCGGGCCGTCGCAGAGCGGGTGGCCGCCGAGGGCGCGAAGGTCGTCCTGGCGGCACGCGGAAAGGAAGCCGGCGACGCACTCGCCGCCGAACTGCACTCCGCCGGGCGGGACGCGATCTTCGTGCCGACCGATGTGACGGTGGAGGCCGAGGTCGCGGAGCTGGTCCGGCGCGCGATCGGTCACTACGGCCGGCTCGACGGGGCATTCAACAACGTCGGCGCGGCCACCGCGTACGGCCACGTCAGCGAGATCGACGGCGACGCCTGGAACGCCGAGCTGGCACTCAACCTGAACAGCGTCTTCTTCGGGCTGAAATACCAGATTCCCGCCCTGCAGGCGTCGGGTGGCGGCTCGATCGTGAACAACTCCTCCAACCTCGGTGTCACCGGTACGGCCGGCATGGCCGCCTACGGCGCAGCCAAGCACGGCGTCGTCGGGCTCACCCGGTCGGCCGCGCTCGACGTGGCAGCCTCGGGCGTGCGGATCAACGCGCTCGTCACCGGCGGAGTCGACACGCCGCTGCTGCGCGGTGGCATGCCGGGTCCGGACCCGGAGGCGGCCGTCCGTGCCGCCGGTGCGACGCACCCGGTCGGACGCGTCGGGCAGCCCCGCGAGATCGCCGCGTTCGTGGCCTTCCTACTGAGCGACGAGTGCAGGTTCGTCACCGGGGCAGCGCTCGCCATCGACGGCGGCCTGACCGCCGCGTAGGAGGGCCGGCAGGACAGGATGCCGCCCGACGGGCGCCCCGGATCGGGCCGGCCGCCGGGCGGCGGGGGAGCGGGTGGCTGGTCGGGGTCAGCCGAAGACGCGGGCCTGCCAGGTGCCGACCTGGTCGGCCGGGAGCGCCTCCGGCAGGATCGCCATCCGGTCGACCTCACCGGTCAGCCGTTGGCCGCCGTCCTGGTCGGCGCCGAACCGCAGCTCCCGGGTGGCGCAGCCGACGATGCCGCCGTCCGGCACCTTCGCCGTGCCGGCCCGCTGGCCGTCGAGGTAGACGACGATGCTGCCGTCGTCGTCCATCGTGACCACCAGGTCGACCCAGCGTCCGACCGGGATCGTGGCGTCGCTGGTCACCCCGGTGCCGGCGCCGATGAACCGGAGCTGGTTGCCGGGCGTCAGGTCGATCAGGATGCCGTCGGTGCCGGGGTCGCCGCCGGGCTGGAAGTCGAAGAGCCGCCGGTAGCTGCCGCTGGTGGTCACCCTGACCTCCGCCGCGAAGGTCGCGGTCTCGAGGTAGCCGAGGCTGGTCGGGGCGGTACGCAGGAACCGGTTGCCGTCCAGCACCAGTGCGCTGCCGGTCGGCCCCGCGTCGGCGTACGCCGCACCGGTCTGCACCGTCGCGTCGCGCCCGTTCGGGGATTGGTCGGCGACGGTCTCCCCGGCGGTCGGGTCCCAGGCGACCAGCGGGACGCCCGGTGCCGGCCGTGGACACGGCGGCGGCACCGGCAACTGGATCGACGTCACCGCCGAGGCTCGCCAGTCGTCGTGCCCGAGCCGCGCCTCGATCCGATTGCGTCCGGCCGCCGCCTCGACGCTCGGCGTGACGGTGAACCGGTAGACCTGCCAGTCACCGGGCCGCAACCGGGGCACCTCCACCCGACCCGGCCGGGCGCTCCAGCCCGCCGGCAGCACCAGCCTGAGCCGGGACGCCGGCACGGTGCGGTCGCCCGGGGCGCGGACCGTCACCGAGACCGTGCCCGACTGGCCGGCCTCCATCGTCTCCGGCGCCTCGATCTCGAAGCCGACCTGGGCGGTGGCGACGTACCGGTGACCCCTGCGGGTGGTGAAGGTGACCTTCTCGCCGTTACCGCGCGGCTGCACCCGCTTGCCGGTGGTCGCGTCGACCAGCCGGTACGGCCCGGCGAAGAGCCGGCTGCGCAGCGTGACCTCGCCGGTCCGGCCGGCGGTGACGGCGATCTCGGTGGCGGCGCCGCCGGACCATGCGGCGTCGACCGTCAGGTCGCCCCTGGTCCGCAGCCCGGAAACCGACCCGGTCGGCCAGGCGGTGGGCAGGGCCGGCAGCACGTGTACGTCACCGCTCTGGCTCTGCACCAGCATCTCGGCGACCCCGGCGGTGGCGCCGAAGTTGCCGTCGATCTGGAACGGCGGGTGGGTGTCCCAGAGGTTGGCCAGCGTGCTCTGCCGCAACTGCTCGGTGAGCATCTTGTGCGCGTGGTCGCCGTCGAGCAGCCTCGCCCAGAAGTTGATCTTCCATGCCTTGCTCCAGCCCGTACCGCCGTCGCCGCGCGCGGTCAGTGACACCTGCGCGGCGGCGGCCAGCTCCGGATCCCGCAGCGCGGTGATCTGCGCGCCCGGGTGCAGGGCGAAGAGGTGCGAGACGTGCCGGTGCTCGTTGCCGGGATCGTCCAGGTCCTCCTTCCACTCCTGGAGCTGCCCCCAGGAACCGACCCGCAGCCCCGGGTCGAGCCGGGCCAGCGCCTCACGCAGCTCCCGGCGGAACCGGCCGTCGCCGCCGAGGATCCCGGCCGCCTCGACCGTGTTGGTGAAGAGGTCCCAGACGATCTGCTGCGACATCGAGGCGCCGGCGGTGAAGTCGCCCTGCTCCGGCGAGTAGCTCGGCGAGACGACCAGGGTGCCGTCGCGCGGGTCGACGACCAGCTCGTCGAGCCAGAAGAGCGCCAGCTCCTTCATCAGCGGGTACGCCCGCTCGCGCAGGAAGGTCTCGTCCCGGGTGAACCGGTAGTGCTCGTAGTAGTGCTGGGCCAGCCAGGCGCCCGCCTCCGGGAACCAGAACGAGGTCGCCCAGTCGTGCAGGCCGGTGAAGCCGTAGGGGTTGGTCTCGTTGTTCACCACCCAGCCCCGGTTGCCGTAGATCTGCTCGGCGGTGACCCGGCCCGGCGGCACCATCGCGTCCACGTAGTCGAAGAGCGGCGCGGTGGTCTCGGCGAGATTCGTCGTTTCCGCCGGCCAGTAGTTCATCTGGAGGTTGATGTTGACGTGGTAGTCGGCGGACCAGGGCGGGTTGGTGGAGTTGTTCCAGACGCCCTGGAGGTTCGCCGGCAGCGAGCCGGCCCGGGAGGAGGCGATCAGCAGGTAGCGGCCGTAGCAGAAGAAGAGCGCCTCCAGGGCGCGGTCCGCCGCCGATGCGCCGCCCCGGTAGGCGCGGAGCAGCTCGTCGGTGGGGATCTCCGGCATCCGCTGGCCGATGTCGAGGCGTACCCGGTCGAAGAGGGCACGGTGGTCGGCGACGTGCGTGGCGAGCAGTTCGGCGTACGGCTTGGTGGCCGCCGCGTCGACGGCCGCGCTCACCGCGGCGTGCGGGTCGGCGCCCCGGTACGTCGGGTACGTGCCCGCGTAGTCGGTGCCGGCGCCGAGCACCACCGTGGCGGCGTCGGCGCCGGCCACCGCGACCGTGCCGTCGGCGCCGTCGGTGACCGTGCCACCCTCGGCGGCGACCTGGATCTGCGACTCGTAGCGCAGCTTGTTGTCGTGGAGAGCGCCAACGAAGGTGATCCGGCCGTTGCTGGCGGTGACGGTCTTCGACCGGTTGTCCGGGGCGGTCACCCCGGTGGTGAAGGCGATCCGGCCGGGCCGGTCGGCGCTGAGCCGGACCACCAGCACCCGGTCGGGGTGGCTGGCGAAGTACTCGCGGGTGTAGCGCACCCCGTCGGCGGTGTAGGAGACCGTGGCGACCGCCCGGCCGATGTCCAGGGTGCGGCGGTAGTCGCCGACCGTCCCGGGGTCCGCGGCGAGCCGCAGCGACAGGTCGCCGAAGGTGTTGTACGACCCGAAGCCGCTCTTTGGCTGGCCGAGCCGGCTCGCCACCTCCTCCGGGCTGAGCCGGCCGCGCTCGGCGATCAGCCGCTGCACCTCCGCGATGGCGCCGGGTCGGGGCGAGGTCCAGTTGCCGAAGTTGTAGCCGCCGGCCGAGCCGGGGCCGCCGGTCCAGAGTGTCTTCTCGTTGAACTGCACGGTCTCGGCGGCGACGCGACCGAAGACCATGCCACCGAGCGCGCCGTTGCCGATCGGCAGGGCCTGGGTCTCCCAGTCGGCGGCGGGTTCGTCGTACCAGAGGGTGAGCGGGTCGCCGGTCTCGACGGCGGTGGCGCCCGGGCCGATGTCGGGTGCGGCGGAGGCGGGCGTGCCGGTGGACCAGGCGGGCAGGACCATGCTCACCGCCGCGACCAGCGTGGCGGCGGTGAGTCGGCGCGGCGCGGGCCGCCGGTTGGGGTCATCCATGAACCTCTCCGGTTCGTCCGAGGGGGGCCGGGGGGAACTCGCGGGGAGAACTCGCTCACGAGTGAGCGGCGGGTACGCGCGGGCGGGTACGGGCGGACCGCTGGGCATCGCGGCGCCGATCCGCGCGTCCCGGCATGCATCCGATGTTTGGCGACGAGGTTACAAAGGACATCTCGGAGACACAACCCGGTCTGCCCGCAGGCGGGGTCGCGATTTCCCCTGCGCTCTTGTGTCCCGGCAAGGTCACCTGATAGACATCGGATGTATTGCCGGTTGGTTACGAGAGGTCTGGGGGCCACGGGTGAAGCTGTTGCGGGTGGGCGAACCGGGGCGGGAGTCTCCGGCGCTGCTGGACGGCGCCGGTCGGTGGCGCGACCTCGGCGCGGTGGTCGACGACATCGATCCGGCGTTCCTGGCCGGCGGTGGCCTCGACCGACTCGCCGGGATCGACGTCGAGGCGCTGCCGGCGCTGCCCGGGACGACGCGGATCGGCCCGCCCCTGCGCCCCGGGAAGATCATCTGTATCGGCCTGAACTACCGCGACCACGCCGCCGAGACCGGCGCGCCGCTCCCGACCGAGCCGGTGGTCTTCATGAAGGCCGCCGACACCGTGGTCGGCCCGGACGACCAGGTGCTGATACCGCGCGGCAGCACCAGGACCGACTGGGAGGTGGAACTGGCCGTGGTGATCGGGCGGACCGCCCGATACCTCGACAGCCCGGAGGAGGCGCTCGGCTGCGTCGCCGGATACGCGGTCTCGCACGACGTATCCGAGCGCGAGTTCCAGCTCGAACGTGGCGGCCAGTGGGACAAGGGCAAGAACTGCGAGACCTTCAACCCGCTCGGCCCCTGGCTGGTCACCGCCGACGAGGTGCCGGACCCGCAGAACCTGGGCCTGCGACTCTGGGTCAACGGGGCGGTCAAGCAGGACGGCAACACCAAGGACATGGTCTTCCCGGTGGCCGAGGTCGTGCACTACCTGAGCCAGTTCCTGGTGCTCTATCCGGGAGACGTGATCAACACCGGCACGCCGGCCGGGGTGGCGCTCGGTCAGCCCGATCCGAAGCCCTACCTGGTCGCCGGCGACGTCGTCGAGCTGGAGATCGACGGGCTGGGGCGGCAACGCCAGACGGTGGGGCAGGCATGATCTTCACCGGGCTGGAGATCTCCGACATCCGGTTCCCGACCTCACGCGAACTGGACGGCTCCGACGCGATGAACCCGGACCCCGACTACTCGGCCGCGTACGTGGTCGTACGCACCGACGCGGGAGACGGGCACGAGGGGCACGGCTTCGCCTTCACCATCGGGCGGGGCAACGACGTGCAGGCGGCGGCGATCGCCGCGCTGCGGCCGTACCTGATCGCCCGGCCGGTCGACGCGGTCCTGGCCGACCTCGGCGGCTTCTGGCGCGAGCTGGTGCACGACTCGCAGCTGCGCTGGCTCGGCCCGGAGAAGGGCGTCATGCACATGGCGACCGCCGCGCTGGTCAACGCGCTCTGGGATTTGCGCGCCAAGCGGGTCGGGCTGCCGCTCTGGCGGCTGCTCGCCGAGCTGAGCCCGGAGGAACTGGTCGACCTGGTCGACTTCCGCTATCTCAGCGATGCGCTGACCCCGGACGAGGCGCTGGCGATCCTCCGTGCCGCCGAGCCGGGCCGGGCCGAACGCACCGCACACCTGCTGCGGGACGGCTTCCCCGCCTACACCACCTCGCCCGGCTGGCTCGGCTACGACGACGACAAGCTGCGCCGGCTCTGCAAGGAGGCGCTGGCCGACGGCTTCACCCAGATCAAGCTCAAGGTCGGCGCGAGCCTGGCCGACGACGTCCGGCGGATGGGGATCGCCCGGCAGATCTGCGGGCCGGAGGTGCGGATCGCCGTCGACGCCAACCAGCGTTGGGACGTGCCGGAGGCGATCCGCTGGATGCGCGAGCTGGCGCCCTTCGACCCGTACTGGATCGAGGAACCGACCAGCCCGGACGACGTCGTCGGGCACGCCACCATCGCCCGGGAACTGGCGCCGATGCGGATCGCCACCGGCGAGCACGTCGCCAACCGGGTCGTCTTCAAGCAACTGCTCCAGCTCGGCGCGATCTCCTACGCCCAGATCGACGCGAGCCGGGTGGCCGGGGTCAACGAGAACATCGCGATCCTGTTGCTGGCCGCGAAGTTCGGTGTGCCGGTCTGCCCGCACGCCGGCGGGGTCGGGCTCTGCGAGCTGGTCCAGCACCTCTCGATGTTCGACTACGTCGCGGTCGCGGGCTCGATGCGGGACCGGGTCATCGAGTACGTCGACCACCTGCACGAGCACTTCGTCGACCCGGTGGTGATCCGTCGGGGCCGGTACGCCGCACCGACCGCGCCCGGGTTCAGCGCCACGATGCGCCCGGAGACCCTGGCCGAGTACGCCTTCCCGGACGGCCCACTCTGGTCGACGGACCCGGTCGGGGTAGTGCAGCCGTGACGGGGGAGGAGCGGAGCGCCGGCCGCGGCGAGTTCACCGGGCTGGCGGCGGTGGTGACCGGCGGGGCCTCCGGCATCGGACTGGCGACGGCCGGGCTGCTCGCCGCCCGGGGCGCCCGGGTAGCCTGCCTGGACCTGCACCCGGAACAGGTCCCCGCAGCACTGCTCGGCCTCGCCGCCGACGTCACCGACGACGGGTCGGTACGGGCCGCGGTGGCCTCCGCGGCCGAGGCGCTCGGCGGGATCGACGTCCTCGTGAACAACGCCGGAATCGGCGCGCGGGGCACGGTCGAGCGCAATCCGGACGACGAGTGGCACCGGGTCTTCGACGTGAACGTGGTCGGCATCGTCCGGGTGACCCGGGCCGCGCTGCCGCACCTGCGGGCGTCGGCGCACGCCGCGATCGTCAACACCTGCTCGATCGCGGCTTGGGCCGGGCTGCCCGACCGGGCGCTCTACAGCGCGACCAAGGGCGCGGTGCAGTCGCTGACCCTGGCGATGGCGGCCGACCACGTCCGGGAGGGGATCCGGGTCAACTGCGTCAACCCCGGCACCGTGGACACCCCCTGGGTACGCCGGCTGCTCTCCGCCGCCGAGGACCCGGCGGCCGAACTCGCCGCCCTCCAGGCGCGGCAGCCGACCGGCCGGCTGGTCGGCGCGGCGGAGGTGGCGGCGGCGATCGGCTATCTCGCCAGCCCGCTGGCCGGGGCGACCACCGGCACCGTGCTCGGGGTCGACGGCGGCATGCACGGGCTGCGGCTGCGCTCGGCCCCGCCGTCGGCCTGACGGCGCCGGGCGTACCGCTGTCCGATGCGGACAGACCCGCTGCAGCCCGGCAACGTAGCGATGGTCCCCTGTTCCGGGCTGCCCGCCTGCACGGTCATCGGATGTAACGATTCCGTCGGCCGGGTAACAGTGCGGCAGATACCGGGATCCGGGGCTTGCGGGGGCCGGGGTGGGCTGATAGACATCCGATGTATTACCCGCGTGTTTCCAACTGCCTCCAAAGAATCACCCCCACCGAATCCGCACCCGGATGGAGGACCACAGTGAGACATACCGCCAAGTCCCTGGCGGGGATCGCGACGGCCGCGACGCTCGCCCTCGGCACGGTCGCCTGCGGCGACTCGTCGTCGACCGGCCCGGGCGGCGACGCCGGGGCGAGCCCGCAGATCGGCATCGACCTGCCCCGCGCCGACTCCGACTTCTGGAACTCGTACGCCAAGTACGTCCCCCAGTTCGCCGACGAGTACGACATCAACCTGATGTCGCCGACCAACTCCCAGAACGACGTGGCCAAGCTCGTCGCCAACGTGCAGGCGATGGTGAGCCAGGGCGCCAGGGCGATCGTGATGGCACCGCAGGACACCGGCGCGATCGCCTCCACCCTGACCACCCTGGAGTCGAAGAAGATCCCGGTCGTCTCCGTCGACACCCGTCCCGACAAGGGCCGGGTCTTCATGGTCGTCCGGGCCGACAACCGGGCGTACGGGCAGAAGGCCTGCGAGTTCCTCGGCGAGAAGCTCGGCGGCCAGGGCAAGGTGATCGAGTTCCAGGGTTCACTCTCCTCGATCAACGGCCGGGACCGCTCCGAGGCCTTCGCGGAGTGCATGAAGACGACGTTCCCCGGCATCACCGTCTTCGAGGAACCGACCGACTGGGAGGGGCCGAAGGCCGCCGCCGCGCTACAGACCCGGCTCGCCCAGCACCCCGACATCAGGGGCGTCTACATGCAGGCCGGCGGCGTCTTCCTGGCGCCGACGCTCCAGGTGCTCAAGTCCAAGAACCTGCTGGTGCCGCCGGACGACCCGAAGCACATCTTCATCGTCTCCAACGACGGCATCCCGCAGGAGTTCGAGGCGATCCGCTCCGGCGAGATCGACGCCACCGTCTCGCAACCCGCAGACCTCTACGCCAAGTGGGCGCTCTATTACGCCAAGGCGGCGGCGGAGGGCAAGACCTTCCAGCCCGGCCCGACCGACCACGGCAGCACCATCATCGACGTCGGCAACGGCCTGGAGGACCAGCTGCCCGCACCGCTGGTCACCAGGGAGAACGTCGACGATCCGGCGCTCTGGGGAAACCAGATCGGCAAGTGATGACCGGTCAGGCACAGACCGCAGGCACCGTGGCCGGGGCCGCCGCCCCGGCCGCGGAGGCCCGCGACATCTCGAAACGCTACGGCGCGACGGTAGCGCTGCACGGCGCCGGCATCGCCGTCACACCCGGCGAGACACACGCGCTGGTCGGGCGGAACGGCGCCGGCAAGTCCACCCTGGTCGCCATCCTCACCGGCCTGCAACGGCCGGACAGCGGGCAGGTCCGCTTCGCCGGCGCCCCGGCACCGGCGCTGGCCGACCGGGACGCGTGGCGGCAGCGGGTCGCCTGTGTCTACCAGAAGTCGACGATCATCCCGGCTCTCACCGTGGCGGAGAACCTCTTCCTCAACCGGCAGGCCGGGCGCGGGCCGATCGGCTGGCGCGGGCTGCGCCGCCGCGCCGCCGACCTGCTGGCGGGGTACGGCGTCGCGGTCGACCCGGCCGCGCTCGCCGGCACCCTCACCGTCGAGCAGCGCCAGCTCGTCGAGATCGCCCGCGCCCTCTCCTTCGGGGCCCGGTTCATCATCCTCGACGAGCCGACCGCGCAGCTCGACGCCGCCGCAATCGACCGGCTCTTCACCCGGATGCGCGAGCTGCAGTCCGCCGGGGTCACCTTCCTGTTCATCTCGCACCACCTCCAGGAGGTCTACGAGGTCTGCCAGACCGTGACGGTGCTGCGCGACGCCCGGCACATCCTGACCCGGCCGGTCGAGACGCTGCCCCGGGAGGAGCTGGTCGCCGCGATGACCGGTGACGCGGGCGCGGTCCTGGCCGCCGGGGTCGACCGGCCGGCCGTACCGGCGGATGCGCCGGTCGTGCTCGACGTGCGCGGCCTCGGCCTCGCCGGCTACTACGAGGGAATCGACCTCCGGGTCCGGGCCGGGGAGCTGGTCGGGCTGATCGGCTCCGGCAGCAGCGGCAAGGTGGCGCTCGCCGAGACGATCGCCGGGCTGCGCCGGGCCGACACCGGCACCGTCACCCTGGCCGGGACCGTCCCGAAGCCGGGCAGCGTCCCCGCCGCGCTCGCCGCCGGCCTCGGCTACCTGCCGCAGGACCGGCACCGGGAGGGGCTGGTGCCGCTGCTCTCGGTGGCGGAGAACGCCACCCTGCCGATCGCCGACCGGCTCGGGCCGGTCGGGATCGTCGCGCCGAGGCGGCAGCGGGCGGTGGCCGAGCGCATGATCTCCGCGTACGACATCAAGACCGACGGGCCGCACCAGCCGGTCAACGGGCTCTCCGGCGGCAACGCCCAGAAGGTGGTGCTGGCCCGCGCACTGGCGAACGAGCCGAGGGCGCTGGTGATGGTGAGCCCCACCGCCGGGGTCGACGTCCGCTCCAAGGAGTCGTTGCTGCGGGCCGTCTCGCAGGCCGCGGCCGGCGGGACCGGGGTGCTGGTCGTCTCCGACGAACTCGACGACCTGCGTTCCTGCGACCGGGTGCTGGTGATGTTCCACGGCCGGGTGGTCCGGGAGGTCTCCCGGGGCTGGGCGGACGCCGAGCTGGTGACCGCCGTGGAGGGCGTGGCAGGAACAGGGAACGTAGCGGGAGCAGAGGAAGTGGGGGAGCCGTGACCGGCAGCCAGACCATCACCAAGCCGCCGGCACCGGCCGGAGACCGGCCGCCCGGCCTCGCCGGTCGGGTGCCGCTGGCCCGGCTCCGGGACCTCGCCCTGGTCCCCGCGATCCTGCTGCTCGTCGTCGTGGGCGCGGTGATCGACCCGGTCTTCCTCTCCGCCGCCAACATCACCAACGTGCTGCAACAGCAGACCGAGCTGGCCCTGCTGGTACTCGCCGAGGCGATCATCCTGATCGCGGGCAAGTTCGACCTCTCACTGGAGTCGACGATCGGGCTCGCCCCGGCGCTGGCGCTGGCCCTGGTCATCCCGGCCGCCAGCAACGGGCTCGGCACCGAGTTCCCCGCCGGGCTCGCCATCCCGCTCTGCCTGCTCGTCGGGATGGCGATCGGTGCCTTCAACGGACTGCTGATCCTGCGCTTCAAGCTCTCCGCCTTCATCGTCACCCTCGGCATGCTGATCGTGCTGCGCGGCCTGCAGATCGGGATCACCGGCGGGCAGAACCTCTTCGACATCCCGCCGTCGGTGCTCTACCTCGGCAACGCCGTCTGGCTCGGCGTGCCGGCGTCGATCTGGATCAGCGGCACGCTCTTCGTCGTCGGCATCGCGGTGCTCGGCTTCTTCCGGCACGGCCGGGCCGTCTACGCCATCGGCGGCAACACCGACGCGGCGCGGGCGGCCGGGATCCGTACCGACCGGGTGGTCTGGATCATCCTGATGGTCGGCGGGCTGCTGGCGGCGCTCGCCGGGCTGCTGATGACCGGCCGGCTCGGCTCGGTCGCGGCGGCACAGGGCGACGGCATGATCTTCACCGTCTTCGCCGCCGCGGTGATCGGCGGGATCAGCCTGGACGGCGGCAAGGGGACGCTCTTCGGCGCGCTCTGCGGCGTCGTCGTCCTCGGCCTGATCAACAACATCCTGACCCTCGCCGGCGTCTCCGCACAGTGGATCCAGGCCATCTACGGCGCCATCATCCTGATCGCGCTGATCCTGGCCCGGCTCACCTCCGGCAAGGCGCAGGACTGACCGGACCGACCGGCATCGGAAGGAGCGATACGGCATGACCGGGAACAGGGTGGGACGCTCGACGGTGGCGGTGAGCCCGCTCGGGCTCGGCTGCGCCCCGATCGGCAACCTCTACACCGCCGTCGGCGAGGCCGAGGCGCTGGCGACCGTGGCGGCGGCCTGGGAGTGCGGCATCCGCTACTTCGACACCGCCCCGCACTACGGCCTCGGCCTCTCCGAGCGGCGGCTCGGCGACGCGCTGCGTACGCTGCCGCGCGACGAATTCACCGTGAGCAGCAAGGTGGGGCGGCTGCTCGTACCGGACCGGGCCGGGGCGGGGCGCCGCGACGACGAGGGTTTCGACGTACCGGCCGACCACCGGCGGCTCTGGGACTTCAGCGCCGACGGCGTGCGGCGGTCGCTGGAGGCGAGCCTGGTCCGGCTCGGCCTGGACCGGATCGACCTGGTGCTGATCCACGATCCGGAGGACCACCAGGTGCAGGCGCTGGAGCAGGGCTATCCGGCCCTGCACGAGCTGCGGGCCCAGGGCGTCGTCGGTGCCATCGGGGTCGGCTCGAAGCAGTGGCAGGTGCTGCACCGCTTCGTCGCCGAGACCGACGTCGACGCGGTGATGGTGGCCGGCCGCTACACGCTGCTGGAGCAGCCGGCACTGGACAGCCTGCTGCCGGAGTGCGAGCGGCGTGGGGTCTCGGTGCTGGCCGCCGGGGTCTTCAACAGCGGGCTGCTCGCCGTCGACCGGCCGCACGCCGGGCTGCCGTACGACTACGCCGACGCCCCGACCGAGATCCTGGAACGCGCCCGGGCGATCGCCACGCTCTGCGCCGACCACGGCACGACGCTGCCGGCGGCGGCGCTCGCCTTCGCCGCCGCGCACCCGGCGGTCGCCTCGGTGGTGGTCGGCGCGCACAACCCCGAACAGGTGCGCCGCAACGCCGCGCTGCACGCGGCCGAGCCGCCACCGGAGAAGTTCTGGTCGGAGCTGGTCACCGTGGGACTGCTCCGCCCGGACGCGCCGGTCCCCACCCCACCGGCCGGTACGCCGTGATCGTCGACGCGCACCATCACCTGTGGCGGATCGAGGACGGCTACCGGTGGCTGGACGCACCCGAACTGGCGCCGATCCGCCGCTCGTTCCTCCCGGCCGACCTGGTCGCCGAGCTGGCCCTGGCCGGGGTGGACCGTACGGTGCTGGTCGAGGGGGGCCGGTGCGACCGGGCCGAGGCGGAGATCCTGCTCGGCCACGCCCGGGACTGCCCGGCGATCGCCGGGGTGGTCGCCTGGGCCGACCCGGCCGATCCGGAGCTGGCCGGGACGATCGCCGGCTACCGGGCGCTGCCCGGCGGCGAGCTGCTGGTCGGGATCCGGCCACAGTTGCAGGCCGAGACCGATCCCGATTACCTGGACCGGCCGGCGGTGCGGCGTGGGCTGCGTACCGTCGCAGACGCCGGACTGGCCTTCGACGTGGTGTGCCGGGCGGACCAGCTGTCCGCGGTGGCCCGGGTCGCCCGGGAGGTGCCGGAGCTGCGCCTCGTCCTGGACCATCTCGGCAAGCCGGCGATCCGGGACGGCGCCGCCGGGCTGGCGGCCTGGGCCGGCCCGCTCGCGGAGCTGGCTGCCGCGCCGAACGCCACCGCGAAGCTCTCCGGCCTGGTGACCGAGGCGGACTGGCGGCGGTGGCGCCCCGGCGATCTGCGGCCCTTCGTCGACGAGGCGGTCCGGCTCTTCGGTCCGGAGCGGCTGATGTTCGGCTCGGACTGGCCGGTCTGCCGGCTCGCGGCGGGATACGGCACGGTGCTGTCGGCGCTGAGCCAGGTGCTGCCGCCGCTGTCGACGGTGGACCGGGCGGCGGTCTTCGGCGAAACGGCGGTGCGGACCTACCGGCTCCGCCGCTAGCCGGCACCTAGTCTTCGCGGTATGGGTAGGAGGTTGGAGGAGCGCGTGGCCGTCACGGACGAGGCGATCGACAAGATCAAACAGATGATCGTCGCCGGTGAACTGCGCCCGGGAGACCGGCTGCCCCGGGAACCCGACCTGGCCGAGCGGCTCGGCCTTTCCCGCAACTCGCTGCGGGAGGCGGTCAAGGCCCTCTCGCTGATCCGGGTCCTCGACGTCCGCCAGGGCGACGGCACCTACGTGACGAGCCTCGACCCGGCGCTGCTGCTGGACGCGCTGAGCTTCGTCGTCGACTTCCACCGCGACGACACCGTGCTGGAGTTTCTCGAGGTACGCCGGATCCTGGAGCCGGCCGCGACCGCGCTGGCGGCGCAGCGGGTCACGGAGGAACAGGTGGAGACGCTGCGACTGGTGCTGGACGGGCTCGGCGACGATCCGAGCATCGACGAGCTTGTCGCCAACGACCTCGAGTTCCACCGGCAGATCGCCGCCTGTGCCGGCAACAACGTGCTCACCTCGCTGCTGGACAGCCTCTCCGGTCCGACCACCCGGGCCCGGATCTGGCGTGGGCTGACCCAGGAGGGCGCGGTGAGCAAGACCCGCGAGCAGCACGCGGCGATCCTGGACGCGGTCGCCTCCGGGCAGCCGGAGCTGGCCCGGGCCTGGGCGACCGTGCACATCGCCGGGGTGGAGGAATGGCTGCGCCGGGTGCTGTGAACAGCGCCGGGATCGGTGTGCCCGTGTTATCCCCGGAAGCGCGTCGAGCAGCGTCCATCCCGAGGGGCCTGCGCCGACCGCGACCTGGAAAGCGGTGTGGAAGGCGCGGCTTGTGCGCGCCGAGGCTCTGGCCATGCCGGACGGGCAGGCGAGGTTCGTCGCCGCCCCACCGCGGCTGACCAGCTGCGCCCGCCCCGCTGGGAGCCGACCCCGGGAGGTCGCGCAACCTTTCCGGTCTCCCGGGTCGTACGTCGGTGGAGACCCGAGCGAGAGGCTGGCACATGCCGGAACCGGAAAGCTTCGACGACTTCGTCCGTGCCTGCTCGCACCGGCTGTACCGGGTCGGGTGCCTGCTCACCGGCGGAGACCGGAACCGGGCGGAGGACCTGGTCGCCGAGGCGCTCGCCCGGGTCTACCTCGCGTGGCCACGGGTGCGGGCCGGTGACGGTTTCGGATACGCCCGCCGCGTCATGGTGAACCTGCAGACCGACTGGTGGCGTGGACTGCGGCGCCGACCCGAGACCCTCACCGGGGATCTGCCGGACGTGCCGGGCCGCCCGGACCACGACGTCGAGTTCGCCCGTCGGGACAGCGTGGTTCGGGCACTGCGACAACTCACCCGGCGGGAGCGGGCCGTGGTGGTTCTGCGCTACTTTCTCGACCTCACCGAACAGGACACCGCCGCCGAGCTGGGCGTCTCGCTCGGAACGGTGAAGAGCACCAACGCCCGCGCGCTGGCCAAGCTGCGCGTCTGTCCCGACCTCGCCGATCCGCCGAGTTCCGATGACCGGGTGCCGCGGGCCGGTGCCCCGGCACGAACCAGGGAGTCCTGATGCGAGACATCCACGACCTGCGGCAGGCACTCGATGCCGAGACCGCGGACCTGACCGTACACATGCCGGCCGAGCTGATCCGTCGCCGGGCCCACCGGCTCCGGATGCGGCGGACGGCGGTCGCCGCTGCCGCCGTGGTGGTGGCAGCCGTCGCCTCCACCGCCACGCTGGTCGCCGGAGCAGGCCCCGCCGCCGACGTCGCCGGCCCGGGGATCAGCACGGCGGAGTGCCCGGGGCCGACCGGTGACCCGATGGCTCTGCGTGATCCGCTCGGCCCGCTGACGGCGACCGGCGCCGTTCTCGACGTGCCGGACGTGCCCGCCCGGTACGACGTGCTGACCGGCCTGACCGGGACCAGCGACGCGCCCGGCCTGGTCGTGGTGTTCCGCGACCGCCGGACGGGCATCGCACAGGTGTGGGACACCCGCGGGCTCGCCCGCGATCCGGGTGGAGATCTCGCGGGAAAGCGCGCCGGCGATCCACCCCACCAGTTCGTCAGCGGGCAGCTCGCCCTCGGACCGCACCGGGTCCTGGACGTCGGGCTCTACACCAGGGTGGCGCACCGCATCACGGTCGCCTCGGAGGGACGCGGGACAGATGCCGTGACCACCAGGAGCGCGGTGAGCGGCTGGACGCTGTTCTGGGTTCAGCGGGACGCCACGCCGCTGCCGCCGGACCGCTTCGAGACCCCGGGGGAGTACCAGGGGCCGGAGCGGGTGACGGTCACCGCGTACGACCATGCCGGCCGGGCACAGCACACCGTCACCGGCGGCCCGCACGTGGGTGGCAGCGTGCAGAATCCACGGGACGGCCGTGCGGGAGCGGTCGGCGGGGCGACGCCCTCCGCCACCCCGTCGCCGAACACCTGCCCGGCGTCCTCCCGCCCGAACGAGGGCTGTGCCGGGCAGCGTACCGGCGCATGCCGCTGAGATCGATCCGTGCCGGCGCGCTCGGGGTGGACAACCGGGCGGCCGGCGGGCACGGCGGTGGCGCGCCTACCATGACGACGTGGACGACGAGACGGTTGGCCGACCGGGGTCCGGCGACACCTCGTCGGTTGCCGGTGTCGGCCGAGCCGACATCCATCTGCACACCAACCTGGGCGACGGCTGGATCAGCCCGGCCCGACTGGTCCAGATCGCGACCGACCGGCAGTTGGCGGTGATCGCGGTGACCGATCACGATCACGTCGAGGGTGCCCGGCGGGTCGAGGAACTCCTGGCCCGACGGGACTCCCCGGTGCAAATGATCACGGGGGTCGAGGTCTCCACCCGGCAGGGCCACCTCCTCGGGCTCTTCGTCGAGAGGGCGCCCAGGCCGTTGCGACCGGTCGAGGAGAGCATCGACGCCATCAAGGAACAGGGTGGGCTGGTGGTCGTGCCGCACCCCCTCGGCACACTGGTGCCGAGCCTGAGCCGGCGGAAGATCGACGCTCTCCTCACCGCCGGCTACGAGATCGACGGGATCGAGATCTACAATCCGAGCCCGGCCAACGCGTCCCGGCGCGACGCCGTGCGTGCGGCGAACGAGGAATGGGGCCTGGCCGAGATCGGCGCGAGTGACGCGCACTTCTGGCAACATGTCGGTGCCGGCTACACGCGTTTCGCCGGGAGCACCCCCGACGATCTGCGCCGGGCCATCCTCGACCGCACCGGACGCGCCGGTGGGCAGGAGCACCGGCCGGCCCGGCTCAATCCGGCCGCCTATGTGGCGCAGTGCGCGTGGAGCTGGTTCGTCGACCCCCCGCGTCGGATGATCCGCCGGCACCGCGCGTCCCGGAGCGAGCACCAGGTCCGGCGCGGCTGAGCCTTCGGGGGACCATCGTGCATGGTGCTTCCCGCTCCTCTTCGCCATCCGGGTCGCGGTGACGGTCCCGCCGAGCAAGAGGTGCGATGAGTCGGGCGAGCTGCGGTCGTCCCGGTGCGCGGGAGGTTGGCCGAGTCCCGCGTGTGCCGGGACGACCGCAGACCCCCGTCTCACTCGATCGATGTCCGGAGATCGGGTGTTACGACCAGTAGGATGGCCGACGCGGCGGCGAAGACGGCCGCACCGACGAAGATCAGACCTGGTGACGCGTACGCCAGTGACCAGCCGAAGACCGCACCGGCCGCGACCGGTACCAGGGTCTCCGCGACGGACCCGACTCCGGTCACCGCTCCCTGCACAATTCCCTGCTCGTCGGCTCGGGCGGTGCGGGAGATCCACGACAGCACGGCCGCACCGCCGATCGAGCCGATCACGCCGACCGCCTGCAGGATGTAGAGCATCCATGGCACGGATACGAATGCCGTACCTCCCAGCGAGCCGACGCCGAGCAGGCTGCCGGCCACCGCGGCACGCTTCTCGCCGAGCAGGCGGACGACCGGGCCGACGGCCCGGGCCTGGAAAACGGCGCTGGCGAGCGCGCCCGTCGCCATGACGACGCCGATCTGCGCGGTGCTCCAGGCGAACTGGGCCGTGAGGAAGAATGTCCAGACCGACTGGTGGGTCGTGCGGGCGATGTCGGAACAGAGGCGGGCGCACGCGAGCCGCCCGAGTACCGGCCGGCGCAGGAGGGCGGCGAGGGAGCCGACCGGGTTCGCCGCCCGCAGCGTCAGCGGGGTCGTCCGGTCCCCGGGCCGCGACTCCGGCAGGACGAACCAGCCGTATGCGACGTTGGCGAAGGACAACCCGGCTGCGGCGAAGAACGGTAGGCGTACGTCGACGGTGCCGAGCAGGCCGCCGATGGCCGGGCCGGCGACGAAGCCGAGCCCGAACGCCGCGCCGACCAGCCCGTACGCCCGAGCCCGCGACTCGGGTTCCGTAACGTCGGCGATGTACGCGTTGACCACGGTGTACGTGCCCGCACCCGCACCGGCGAGGGCATGGGACAGCAGGAGCGTCCACGGACCGGGTGAGATCGCGTGGGCCAGCCAGTCGATGCCGAGGCAGGTCAGCGACGCGAGCAGGACCGGACGTCGGCCGTACCGGTCGGAGAGCCGCCCGAGCAGCGGCGAGACGACGAACTGAAGCAGGCCGTAGATCGAGCCGAGCAGACCGGACCAGCGGACAGCAGCGGTGGCGTCCTCGGTGACCGCCGCCATCAGGGCCGGCATGATCGGCACGATCAGGCCGAGCCCGAGCATGTCGAGGAAGACGGTGACGAGGAGGAAGGAGAGGGCGGGCGCCCGTCGCATCGCGGCTCCTGAGTGTCGAGAGGGCAGGGCCCCCTCGCAACTCACGGTCTGCCGCAGGTACGGAGGATCAGAATATCGTCGCCGTCAAATCGTCTTCACGATCGCACCACAGGCATGTCCCGCCCTCGACCTGCCGTTCAACACCATCGCGCGGATCTCAGGCGGCCATCGCCTCGGTGATCGTCGCTCCGGGTGCTGTTGCGTCCGCTGTCGCCGATTCCCGGGCCTCCCCGTCGGCGGGCCAGAACCGGCGGAACATGAACCACTGGGTCGGGCACTGCCGGATGACCTCTTCCTGACAGGCGAACATGTACTGCGTCAGGCGCTGGATCTCCCGCATCTTCTCGGCGTTGTTGCTCACCGGGCGCGGGAAGATCGGCGGGAACGCCCGGATGTAGTAGCCGTTGTGGGGCGCGTACCAGACATAGCCGGGCATCACCGCCGCGCCCGACTTCACGGCGAGGGCGGCCGAGCCGACGGGCACGTAGGTCTTGTGGCCGAAGAACGTCACCTCCACGCCCCGTTCCCGGGTCACCGGCCGGTCTATGACGATCGCCACCGCTCTGCTCGCCATCAGTTCCTGCAGGACGCGGCGTACGGCGTGCGACACCGGAATGATGTCGACACTCTTGTCCCGCCGATGCCCCTGGAGGAGGCTGTTCAGCCGCGGATCCTTGAAGGTGTCCGCGATGGCCGAGAGCGGTACGTGCCGTGCCGCGATCGCGCCGGCAAGGTCCCAACTGCCGAAATGTCCGGTGGTGATGATCGCACCCTTGCCGGGCGCCATCGCCTGCTGGACGCACTCCTGCCAGCTCATCCCCTGGGTCAGGTCCTCGGTGCGGGCGTCGACGTCCATCATGTCCACATAGGGGAGACAGATCAACGATGCCGCCGTCCGCCCGTAGTTGCTCCACGAACTCAGTGCGGCCCGCTTGACGCGGAGGTCGGAGACGGGCAGCCCCAGCACCTTCGCCATGTTCTCCTGGGTGACGACGCGCTTGGAGCGCCACCCCAGGTAGCTGGCCGAGGTGACCGTCGAGGCGAGCCCGTTCCGCACCCGGCGCGGCGTTCTGCCCGCCACGGCAATGCCGGAGCGTGCGAGCCAGTACACCGACGACACCCTGCGGTCTCCCTACCTCCGGAGAATTCCATCATCGAAGGCGGATACCGCACCAGACAGTGCCGATGCCTGAAATCTGTGTTACCCGATGGTTAACCACGGTGGTGATCGGCGCCGTCCGGACCGTTGGGAGGGTGTGCTGGGCGGATGATGGGCTGATGGACGGGCGGGCATACCTGGAGAAGTACATCGCCGACCGGCTGGCGGACGGCCGGGGCCGGCCGCCAGCCGGCGGTCGGCTCGGCTTCGACCCGGCCGAGATCCGTGGGGTGGCGGTGGGACTGGTCGCGGCCGGTGCCCTCGGCCAGGAGGAGATGGACCGGATCCTCGCCGACCTGGAGCGGCGGCTGGCACGGCTCGGTCTGCTGACCCGGATACGGGTCAGCGCCTCCGCCGACGTCTCGACGGTGCCGCCACCGCCGGTGGCGGTACGGCAGCAGATGGCGTTGCGACAGCACATGGCGGCGCGGATCGCGCGGGAACGCCCGCCGGGACACGATCCGGCCGCCAGCCCGCCGAAGCTGCACAGCGTCATCCCCCTGGCCGGTCAGGTGATCCGCGTCGACGAGGCCGCCGCCATGCTGCTGAGCCTGGAACGCTGGTCGACGATGTTCGTGCTGCGGCTGGCCTGGGCCGACCCCGGCCGGGAATTGTTCCGCGACGGTCCGCGCGCGGAGCGGGCGGGGTGGCGTGGCTGGGACGACGTGGGGACGCAGTATCGGCGCTGCGGCGGCACGGCCTCGGGCGACGACGGGCTCTATGTCGAAGAGTTGCGGTTCGCACCCGGCGCCCCGGACGAGGCCCGGCTGCTGACCCTCTCCACGGGCCACGACGGCGAGACGGGGCGTCTGGCGGTCGCACTTCCCTGACGTGAGCTGACGACTTCCAGGTCGGAGGCGGCGCGACGCTCCAGTGACGATGGGTGCCGGGACAGGCGGCGGAGGCCGTACCCCACGTTGTTCTTGATAATGGAGAGTATGCCTGCACTCCGGAGCGATCAGTGGTACGCCGGCTCGGACCGCAACGCCTACCTGCACCGCGCGTGGATGCGGCGCGGAGCGCCGGACTCGGCGTTCGAGGGACGCCCGCAGATCGCGATCGCCAACACCGCCTCCGACCTCACCCCCTGCAACCGACACCTGGACGAGGTCGCGGCGAGCGTCGCCAACGGCGTCTGGGAGGCCGGCGGGGTGCCGCTGAACCTGCCGGTCGTCTCGCTGGGCGAGACGCAGGTCAGGCCGACCGCGATGCTCTGGCGGAACATGGCGGCGATGGCGATCGAGGAGATGATCCGGGCCAACCCGGTCGACGGGGTGGTGCTGCTCGGCGGCTGTGACAAGACCATCCCGGCGCTGCTGATGGGGGCCGCCTCGGTCGACCTGCCGGCGGTGGTGGTGCCCGGCGGCCCGATGCTGACCGGCACCTTCCGGGGCGCGCCACTCGGCTGCGGCACCGACGTGTGGCGGCTCTCCGAGGAGGTACGCGCCGGCACGCTCTCCCCGGAGGGCTTCCTCGACTCCGAGTCGTCGATGATCCGCAGCCGGGGCCACTGCAACACCATGGGTACCGCCTCGACGATGGGCCTGCTCGCCGAGGTGCTCGGGATGACCCTGCCGGGCACGGCCGGCCTGCCCGCCCCGGACAGCCGCCTGCTGGCCCGCTCGCACGCCACCGGAAGGCTGATCGTGGAGATGGTGGCGGAGCAGCGCCGGCCGAGCCAGGTGCTGACCGAGGGGTCGTTCCGGAATGCCGTCGTGGCGCTGGCCGCGCTGGGCGGCTCCACGAACGCGGTCGTGCACCTGCTGGCGATCGCCGGTCGGGTCGGCGTGCCGATCACCCTGGACGACGTCGACCGGCTCGGCAGCGGCGTACCGCTCCTGGTCGACCTGCAGCCGGCCGGGCGCTTCCTGATGGAGGACTTCCACCGGGCCGGTGGGCTGCCGGCCGTGCTCAACCAGGTCGCCGACCTGCTCGACGCGGCGGCGCCGACGGTGACCGGCCGGCCGATCGGCGACTACCTCGCCGGCCACGAGATCACCGATCCGGAGGTGATCCGGGGCCGGGGCGCGCCGCTGATGCCGGAGGCGGGCATCGCGGTGCTGCGCGGCAGCCTCGCTCCTGCCGGCGCCATCATCAAACCCGCCGCCGCCTCGCCGCAGCTGCTGCGGCACCGGGGTCGGGCGGTCGTCTTCGACTCGGTGGAGGACCTGCACGCCCGGCTCGACGACCCTGATCTGGACGTCGATGCCGACTCGGTGCTGGTGCTGCGCGGCTGCGGGCCGAAGGGCTATCCGGGGATGCCGGAGGTGGCGAACCTGCCGCTGCCGGAGAAGCTGCTCCGCCAGGGCGTACGCGACATGGTGCGGATCTGCGACGGACGGATGAGCGGCACCGCGTACGGGACGGTGGTGCTGCACGTGGCGCCGGAGGCGGCCGCCGATGGCCCGCTCGGCCGGGTACGCACCGGCGACCCGATCGTGCTCGACGTGCCGGCGCGCCGGCTCGACGTGGACGTTCCCGCCGACGAGTTCGCGGCCCGGCCGCTGGCCGAGACGATGACGGCCGCGTTCGCCCGGCCGGCGCGGGGCTGGGAGCGGCTCTACGTCGACACGGTGCTCGGCGCCGACACCGGCGCAGACCTGGACTTCCTGGTCGGCGCCAGCGGTGAGCAGGTGGCCCGCGAGTCACACTGACCGGTCGCACCCGGCAGCCGGGTCGCGCGGCCGGCGGGTGGTCGACGCCATCGGCCCGGCGACGGAACCGCCGGGCCGATGGGCCGCCCCGGTCACGGCAGCCGGGCGCCGAGCTGGGGATAGCTGCGCGGGCGCAGGAAGTCCGAGCGGCGGATGCTGCCGCTCGCGTCGCGGGGCCCGGTCAGCGTGGTCGGGTCGGTGCTGACCAGGTCCGCCGCGCTCCAGGAACTCTTGATGTTCCAGGAGTTGCCGCTCGCCGTGGAGGAGCCGAGTGAGACCCCCGCACCGTTGGCGACGGCGAGGTTGCCGGTCAGCCGGGAGGAGGAGTTGGCGAACTTGAAGCCGCTGTCGCCGTTGCGCCACGCGGTGTTGCGGTCGACGGTGATGGTGCCGGGGTTGCCATTGTCGATGAACCCGCCGACGGCGTTGTCGAAGGCGATGCTGTTCCTGATGGTGTGGTTGGCCGGCGGGTCCGGGTCGCCGCCGCCCATCTTGAAGCCGTTGCCGTCGCCTGTGTAGTCGGGCAGGTTCCACCGGTTGACGCCGTTGCCCCAGGCGACCGAGTTCTCGACCAGGATGGGGGAGGTGAAGAGCCAGGCGTCGAAGCCGTCGTCGGAGTTGTTCCACAATCGGGCGCCGCGTACGACGTTGCCGGTGCCGCTGCCCTCCTTGATGGCGAGTCCGTCGGCGCTCTCGCCGTTCTTGCGGGGGTCGCGGTTGCCGTATGCGTCGAGGTTGATCACCTGGTTGTTGCTGGCCGCTCCCTGGATCTGCAGCCCGGACTCGTAGTTGTCCCGGGCGACGATCCGCTCGAAGACGTTGTTGTTGCAGTCCCGGCAGAAGATCGCGTACGGTCCGTGCACGATCTCCAGGCCGCGTATCCGCCAGTGGTCGGCCTCGATGTGCAGCACCCCGCGTTCCAGGTTGGGGATGCTGCCACCGACCGGCGCCGGGGTGTGCGGCAGGTTCTCGCCGTCGAGCACCACCCGCTCCCCCTGGTAGTTGCTGATCGTGTATGGGCTGGTAGGGGTGCCGTCCTTCATGATCCGGACGTTGGCGTCGAACTGGTAGGTGCCGCCGCGCAGCGCGATGGTGGTGCCCGGGGTGGCCAGGTCGACCGCCCGGGCCAAAGTGGCCAGTGGTGCGCTCGGCGTGCCGGGGTTGGCGTCGTCGCCGTTCGTCGCCACCACCAGCATCGGGGCGGCGGCCCGGGCCGGGACGGTGGGGCCGAGCGCGGTGAGTGTGACGGTGGCGACCGCGGTGGCCAGCGCCGCCGTCAGGACCGTCCGGGTAGGTCGTCGAGACATGGAGCTCCCTGGTGGTCGACCGCGTGGGCGGACCCGCGGTGCCGGGCGGGCCCGCCCCGCTGCGGTCCCGCTGCTACCGGTAGGTGATGTCGGAGCTGGTGTAGATGCAGTTGGTGCCGTCGGCGCCGGTGCCGACCTGGGTCGGCTCGTCACCGTCGTCGTTGCCGTTGTACTTGCGGCAGATCACCATTGACCGGCCGGAGTCGTTCACGACGGTGACGCCGGTGAACCGGGCGGTGTCGCCGTAGTTCACGTTGATCCCGGCGACGGTGTTGCCGGGGCGGGTCAGCGTGACGTTGCGGATGACGACGTTGCGCCGGTGCTGGGTCGAGCAGTTGCCGCAGGAGCGGTAGAAGGTGCCGAAGTTGCTGGCCTGAAAGTTCTGGATGGTCAGCGTGCCGGGCCCGTTGTGCTGAAAGACCTTGTCGCTGGCGCTGCGCGCGCCGCCGCCGTCGACCAGGAAGCTCGGCGAGCCGCTGCCCCGGAAGGTGGCGGCGTCCTCGCCGACATCCTCCCACCAGACGTTGCGCAGCGTGCACGGTCCGTCGCAGTGCACGCCGTCGCCGGCCGGTGCACCGATGATGACGTTCTGCAGCGTGGCGCCGGAGGCCAGCCGGAACATCGGGTCCTGGCTCTCCTCCTGGCTGCCGTCGCCGATGCAGCAGTACCGGCGCATCCCGCCGTCGAGGGTGCCGGAGACCGAGATGGTGCCGTTGACCCCGACCTGCCCGGTCGGGTTCGGCCAGGAGCCGCTGGGCGGCGGGTTCGTCGGCGGTGTTCCTCCTCCGCCGACCGCGACCAGCCGCCACTGCTGGTTGTAGCCGTCCAGGTCCGCAAACTGGGCGATCGGTGCGCCGTCGGCGGTCGACCACTCCCAGACGTCCAGGGCCTTGCCGCTGTGCCGGTTGATGAACCGGACGTGCCCACCCTCGGAGTCGGCCAGCCGGAAGTGCTGCCGGGTGTTGTTGGTGTCGGTCATCTGGACCAGCCCGGTGCCGTCGTTGGCGTTCGGCAGTTCGAGCACCTTGCCGCTGTGCACGGACCGGATCCGGTAGTAGCCGCTACCGGCGTCGACGAACCGCCACTGCTGGACGGCCAGGTCGTTGCGGGCGAACTGGACGATCGGGGCGCCGTCGTTGGTGGCCCACTCGTAGACGTCGAGCGCCTTGCCGCTGTGCCGGGAGACGATCACGTAGTTGGTGTTGGTGTCGACGGTGGCGGCCGAGGCGGTGTCGACGTCGAACGCGCCGATCGTCGCCACGGTAGCGAGCGCGGTCGTGCCGGCCAGGACCGCCGCCCGCCAGCGCCTGGCGGCGCGGCGGCGGGCGACGCCGGTCGCCGCCGCTGCGGAGCGTGTCATGGAAGAACCTCCGGGAGCGTGGAGTGGTGGTGGTTACCAGGAATGCGCTTTCCTGCTGCCGGACTGTAGTGGACGTATCGACGATCGTCCAGGTAACGGAAATTGTCAGGAGACTTCGTCGCCCGGCCGCGGCGGTGATCGTCGGGAAGGTACCTGATGGACGGAGAAACGTGATCTGAGCAGTTGGAGCGGTCTGTGCCGTGGATTGGACAGCGCCGGTTGTCCATGGCCGTGGCGTCGCATAGCGTCCCTGTCGATGCCCGGGTCTCCGCACGGATGCGCCGGGTGACGACATCGCGGTGGACGTGCGGAAGGGGAGGGACCGTGCAAGGTCGAGCAGGCAGCGGGGGGATGGGCCGGGTAGGAGGAAGACGGCGCGCGCTGGCGGCGTCGGTTCCCGTGCTGCTCGTCGCGGCGGCCGGGATGGTGGTCGGCGGTGCCGAACCGGCGACCGCTGACCGGTCGGCCCGGTTCACGCCGAGCGAGCGGGACTACTACATCAACTACGTCGAGCCAAAGGCGGAGCGGCAGAGCGACGGCCGGGAGGTGACGGTCGACGGCGGCAAGCGCAAGGTCAAGCAGGCGAAGCCGGACCCGGTCGCCGCGTACGGCCGCAAGTTCTCCGAGGGCAACCCGGTGGCGGCCCGGGGTCTGGCCAGGACCGAGGCGGAGGCGATCCGGACCGGAAAGAACCCCCGGCACATCCGCTACAAGAAGGCGGACGAGACGCAGGTCGCCAAGCTGCTGACCATCCTGGTCGAGTTCAACCCCGAGGCGGACGACGACTTCACCGGCGTGATGGTGCCGCAGGCGACCTTCGACGACGCGACCACGCCGGAGAACGAGCGCGAGTGCGTCCCCGGCAGCGTCCAGAACGGCCCGCTGCACAACAACATCCCCAACCCTGCCAGGGCCTCGCGCCCGGACAACAACTCGATGTGGGTGCCGGACTTCTCCACCGAGTTCTACAACAAGATGCTCTACAGCAAGCAGGGCATCACCGAGCGGGTGCGCACCGACCTGCGCGGGCCGGACGGCCGGCGCGGCATCGACCTGCGCGGCTACACGATGCGCAACATGTACCTGGAGATGTCGAAGGGCGCGTACACGGTGGACGGCCAGGCGACCCCGTGGGTCACCGTGCCGCACTCCGAGGCGTGGTACGGCGCCGACACCTGCACCCTGGTCGACGGCGTCTGGGTGGCCGGGGCGAGCCAGGACATGAACGGGCACCCGGACAACCCCACCGGCCCGAGCGCGCTCGGCATCGACGCGGTCAACGTGCTGGCGGCACAGGATCCGGACTTCCCCTGGGCCGACTACGACATCGAGGACGTCGCGGACGCCGACGGCGACGGCAACTTCAACGAGCCGGACGGGGTCGTCGACCACCTGGTGCTGGTGCACGCCGGTGAGGACAAGTCCGGCGGTGGCGGCGCCGAGGGACCGTACGCGATCTGGGCGCACTCCTCGGCGATCGTGCCCGGCCACACCATTCCCGGCACGGACAAGATGATCAGCAACTACATCGTGCAGCCGGAGGACTCCGGCGTCGGGGTCTTCGCGCACGAATACGGCCACGACCTCGGCCTGCCGGACCTGTACGACATCGCCTCCGGCGGCGACTCGGACGTCGACTTCTGGGACCTGATGTCCTCGGGCTCGCACAGCGGGCCGATCTTCCAGGGCATCCCCACCCACATGGGTCTCTGGGACAAGTTCGTGCTCGGCTGGGCCGACCCGGCGATCCTCAACCCCGGTGACGACCCGGCCCGACTCAAGATCGGGCAGAACTCGCGTACGCCGGTGGGCACCGAGGACGGCGTCCGGGTGAACCTGCCGGCCAAGCAGATCACCCTCTCCACCCCGCACAGCGGCGAGGGCCAGTGGTGGACCAACAACGACCAGTCCTGGGCCGACGTCCGGCTGAGCCGCACCCTCGACCTGCCGGCCGGTGACGACGTGCGGTTCTGGCTCTGGAACAACTACTCCATCGAGGAGGACTGGGACTTCGGCTTCGTCGAGGTCTCCACCGACGGCGGAGCCACCTGGACGGAGCAGAAGGTCTTCGACTCCGCCGGCAACCTCGTCTCCACCGACGACGGCTACCCGGACCCGTTCGGCCGGATGCACGACTACGGCGACAAGAAGTACGGGCTGACCGGAAGCACCGGCGGGCAGTGGCGGCACGACTACGTCGACCTGACCGGCTTCGCCGGCCAGACCGTCGGGTTGCGACTGCGTTACGCCACCGACGCCGGCTTCGAGGACACCGGCTGGTTCGCCGACGACTTCTCGGTGACCGCCGACGGTGCCACCGTCTGGTCCGACGACGTGGAGAGCGGCACCAACGGCTGGACGGCCACGGTCGGCAGCTTCACCAACACCACCGGCACGGGCTGGACCATCTCGCCGGGCGAGTTCAGCTACGCGCACTACTACCTCGCCGAGTGGCGCAACCACGACGGCTTCGACGAGGGCCTGAAGTACGCGTACCAGACCAACTATCTACGCGACGGTGCGTGGAAGGTGACCCGGGTGCCGTACAACGCCCCGGGCATGCTGGTCTGGTATCGGGACACCAGCTACGGCAACCTCAACCTGGTGCTCAACAACGTCTTCGACCCGCCGAGCATCGGCAGCAAGGGCGGTCTGCTGATCGTGGACTCGCACTTCGACCCGTACCGCCGGCAGGGCGCGGCGGCGGCCAAGGATCCGTCGGCGCTGGACAACCTGCCGTCGCGGCCGCAGTCGTCGAACGCGGCGTTCGGCTTCGGCAGGACCTATCCGTTCACCGAGTGTTACGAGGCGCCGAACGAGCCGTTCAGCGCCTACTGCACGAAGTTCGGGTCGCAGGCGGGGGTCAGGTCCTTCACCGACCGCAAGGGCTGGTACCCGGGCGTCGAGTACCGGCCGGATCTCGACCCGGAGAGCCCGCTCTTCTTCCGCGACCCCGACGCCTCCGTCGTGGTGCCGTCGGAGGGGAACGCACCGTACTCGGTCCGGATCGTCGACAAGAACGGCCGGCCGGTGCGGAGCCAGTACGGCATCGACCTGGGTGGCGGGGTCGTGACCGGCACCGGCAACCCGGGCGACGCCGGGGTGGCCTTCGGCGTCCGGTTCGACCTGCTCCAGCCCGGCCCTCGCAACCAGTGGGCGGTCGTGCAGGTGGTGCCCCCCGCGGCACCCTAGCCGGCACCGGACAGTTAACCGGCACCGATCGTCGGGGCCGCCGCCAGCACCCGCTGGCGGCGGCCCCGCACCTTTCCGGCCGGCAGGCATGCGCGTTCGTGCGATTGATCTTGATTTCGACAGCTAGCATTACGGGATAATTGCACGCAATCCGCTTTCCCTCCTCGGAGGTGCGCGTGACCACGATCGGCCGACGGCGCCCCACACCGGCGGACCCGAGCCCGGAGCCGCTGCCGGCCGCCCAGACCCCGAACGGGACATACCGGGACCTGCCACCCGACCTCGGGCCGGACGCGGTCGGCGTGCTCGACGGGCTGTCGTTCATGCTCTCGGACGCGAACGGGGACGTGCCGCCCGGCTCGATCGGCGGGCTCGTCCACGAGGACACCCGCTTCCTGAGCCGCTGGGAACTTTTCGTCAACGGCGCCCGGCCGCTGCTGCTCGGCTCCAGCGTGGTCGACCCCTACTCGGCGGCCTTCTTCCTGGCCAACGCGGAAGAGCCCGACCTGCCCGCCAACCGGATCGGCATCCGCCGGCAGCGTTTTGTCGGCGAGGGCCTCTACGAGCGGATCGAGGTGCAGTCCTTCGCCAACGATCCGATCCCGATCGAGCTGCGGGTGGCGGTCGGCGTCGACTTCGCCGACCTCTTCGAGATCAAGGAGAAGCTGCAGGACCGTTCCGGACGGATCACCCGGAAGCACGCCCCCGACGGTTCTCGGCTCGGCTTCGCCTACCGGAACGGGAGCTTCACGGCCGGTGCCGAGGTCCGGGCGACACCGGCGGCGAACCGGATCGACGGCGACGACCTGGTCTGGGAGCTGGTCGTCGGCCGGGGGGAGACCTGGATGGTCGAGCTGCACGTGCCGCTGCGCTACAGCAACATCCACGTGGTGCCGACCCGTCGGGAGTTCGGCGAGGTGTTCCAGGCCGACGGTGGCACCGACGCGACCAGCCGGTGGCGGGCCAGCCGGCCCGACATACACGCCGACTCGGACGTGATCTGCGACGTCTACCACCAGGCCGTCGACGACCTGGTCTCGATGCGGGTGGAGAAGGAGATCGCGGGGCAGCGGGTCATCGTCGTCGCCGCCGGGCTGCCCTGGTTTCTCACGCTGTTCGGGCGGGACGCGCTGATCACCGCCTACCAGGTGCTGATCGCCGGTACGGAACTCGCCCGGGGCACGCTGCTCGCCCTCGCCGCACACCAGGCGACCGATCTGGACGACTTCACCGACCGGGAACCGGGCAAGATGCTGCACGAGTACCGTGGCGGCGAGTTGACCCGGCTCGGCATCAAGCCGCACCAGCCGTACTACGGCGCCGCCGACACCACGCAGCTCTGGCTGGTGCTGCTCTCCGAGTACTGGCGCTGGACCGGTGACGACCAGCTCCTGCACGACGTGCGGGACAACGCCTACGCCGCGCTGCGCTGGATCGACGAGTACGGCGACTCCGACGGCGACGGCTACGTCGAGTACGCCACCCGGTCCAGCCAGGGGCTGGGCAACCAGTGCTGGCGGGACTCCTGGAACGGGGTGCAGTCCGCCGACGGCACGATCCCCGTGCTGCCGATCGCGACCTGCGAGATCCAGGGCTACACGTACGACGCGAAGCTGCGGCTGGCCGAACTGGCCGACGGCCCGTACGCGGACCCGGGTCTGGCCCGGCGGCTGCGTGCGGAGGCCGCCGCCCTCGCCGAGCGGTTCGATCGGGACTTCTGGATCGAGGAGCGGGGCGGCTACTACGCCCTCGGGCTGGACGGCGACAAGCGGCCCATCGACTCGATCACCTCCAACATGGGGCATCTGTTGTGGAGCGGGATCGTGCCGGCGGAGCGGGCCGGTGCGGTGGCCCGGCAGCTCATGTCCGACCAGCTCTTCTCCGGCTGGGGCGTACGCACCCTCGCTACCGGCGACCGTGGCTACAACCCGATCGGCTACCACCTGGGCACCGTCTGGCCGCACGACAACTCGCTGGTCGCGCACGGACTGGCCCGGTACGGCTTCCGGGCCGAGGCGAACCGGATCATCGAGGCGATGCTGGAGGCGGCCCGCCACTCGGTCAACCGGCTGCCGGAGGCGTTCTCCGGGTACGACCGCTCGTTCGGCCGGAAGCCGGTGCCGTACCCGACCGCCTGCAACCCGCAGGCCTGGGCCAGCGCGGCGCCGCTGCTCTTCCTGCGGACGATGTTCGGCCTGGAGGCCGGCGAGGGGCGCTTCACACTGGACCCGGACGTTCCCGAGCGGTTCGGCCGGATCCAGCTCAGCCGAGTGCAGGGTTTCGGCCAGCGCTGGGACATCGAGGTGAACGGCCGGCAGGGACACCTGCGCCTGGTGCCCTGACCGGCACCTCCGCCCTACCCGCCGCGGTGGGGGTGGGGGTGGGGGTGGGGGTGGGGTGGTGCCGGGGCCCCATCCAGTGCGGCGCGCAGCAGCGCGACCGCCGGCGGGATCTCGGCGTCGGCGATGTTGCCGTACCCGAGGACGAGCGCGGGCGCACCCTCCCGCCGCGTCCGGTAGGCGTCCAGCTCCATCAGCCGGAGTCCGGCCGCCGCCGCGGCGGTCACCACCGTGGCGGTGGCGGTGCCGGCCGGCAGGTGCAGCAGGACGTGTAGGCCGGCGGCGGTGCCCGCCACCCGGCCCTCCGGCACCCGGGCAGCCAACTCCCGGACGAGCAGGTCACGCCGGGCCCGGAAGCGCCGGCGGGCGGCGCGCAGGTGGGTGTCGTACCAGCCGCGCTCGATGAAGGTGGCCAGGGCGAGCTGGTCCAGCACCGGCGGCGGTGCCGCGACCGCGTTCGCCGAGCGCAGCACCGGGAGCAGGACGGCCGGTGTCACCATCCAGCCCAGACCCAGGGCGGGCGAGAGCGTCTTGCTGACCGAGCCGACGAGGAAGACCCGGCGCGGATCCAGGCCCTGCACGGCCGCGATCGGCCGGCGGTCGTAGCGGAACTCGGAGTCGTAGTCGTCCTCGACGACATACCCGTCGACCGCCCGCGCCCAGTGCACCAGCTCCGCGCGCCGCCGCGGGGAGAGCATCGCCCCGGTCGGGAACTGGTGCGCCGCACCGACCACCACCGCCCGGACCGGGCCCCGGCGCCGCAGGTCGTCCGGGCGTACGCCGTCGACGTCCACCCGGACCGGTTGGACCCGCAGGCCGGCGCCGATCACGGCCTCCCGCAACCGTCCCCACCCCGGGTCCTCCACCGCCACGTCGGTGATCCCCTCGGCCCGCAGCGCCCGGCAGATCCGGAACAGTCCGTCGGTGATGCCGGCGCAGACCGCCACCGACCCGGGCTGCGCCTCGGCCCCACGGGACCGGCGCAGATAGTCGGCGAGTGTCCGGCGCAGCGCGGGGTGGCCGGCCGGATCGGGCGGGCCGAGGTCGTAGCGGGCTGCCGAGCCGGTGACCGAGTGCACCGCCTCCGCCCAGCGGCGGCGGGGAAAGGCCCGCAGGTCCGGCAGGCCGGGGGCGAGGTCGTACCGGACCGGGGGTTGGGCCGGCGCCGCGCTGCCGTGCCGGCGCGGCGCGGCGCTCCGCGGCGACCACGAGACCCGGGTGGCCGAGCCGACCCGGGCGGCGAGGTAGCCCTCGGCGACCAGTTGCGCATACGCCTCGGTCACCACCCACCGGGAGCAGCCCAGCTCCTCGGCGAGCGCCCGGCTCGGCGGCACGGCTGCGCCGGTCGCGAGCCGGCCGTCCCGGATCGCGGCGCGCAGCGCGCGGGTGAGCCGGTCGTGCAGCGGACCCTGGCCAGGCTCGCCGGGGTCGACCTCCAGCAGCGTCGCCCACGCCGAATTGGTCTGGAAATCTGCCACGGAATTGGAGCGTACCGCCCATCCGATCGCGCCGTAACGTCGCAGTCATGACCTACGACATCGCGCTCGGCGCCATGAACTTCGGCACGGTCCAGGACGAACGGCGCTCCTTCGAGATCCTGGACCACTTCGTCGACGCCGGCGGCACCTGGATCGACACGGCCAACTGCTACGCCTTCTGGGAGCATCCCAGCGGCTTCGGCGGGCAGAGCGAGGCGCTGCTCGGACGTTGGCTGGCCCGGCGGCCGGGCGTACGCGACCGGATCCGGATCAGCACCAAGGTGGGCTGCGAGCCGACCGTGGCCGGCCGGTTCCCGGAGAGTGCGGAGGGGCTGTCGGCAGCGGTGATAAAGAGCGGGATCGAGGGGAGCCTCCGCCGGCTGGGCACCGACCACGTCGAGCTCTACTGGGCGCACAAGGAGGACCGCCGTACGCCGCTGGAGGAGACCGTCGGCGCCTTCGACGAACTCGTCTCGGCGGGTCTGGTGGGGGCACTCGGCTGCTCGAACTTCGCCGTCTGGCAGGTCGAGCGCGCCCGGCAGCTCGCCCACGCGGCCGGGCGGACCGGGTTCACGGCGGTGCAGCAACACCTCACCTACCTGCAACCCCGCCCCGGCACCCGGCCGAGTGTCGTGCACCGGTTCGGCGCGGTCAGCGACGAGGTTGTCGACTACCTGGAGTGCCATCCCGAGATGACGCTCTGGGCCTACACACCACTGCTGGCCGGCCGGTACACCCGGTCGGACAGGCCCCTGCCGGCGGAGTACGACCACCCCGGCACACAGCGGCGGCTCGCGGTCCTGGACGAGATCGCCGCGGAGACCGGCACGACGCGCAACCACGTGGTCCTCGCCTGGCTGACCGGCGGGCATCCCGCCGCCATCCCGATCGTCGGGGTGAGCACAATCGAGCAACTGGGGCAGGCGATGGCCGGGGTGGCGCTGGTGCTCGGCGCCGAGCAGCGCGAGCGGCTCGACGCGGCGGCATGACCGGCCCGATGTCGTGACCGAGGGCCGCCGCACCGCCCCGCGCGGCAGGAGCGTTGCAAGGAAGGGCCCCCTGTACAACAGAAAACGATATGCGGGGGCCCTTCCTTGCACTCCGCATGGCAGGCGACGGGCGCCGCGTCCCGGCGCCTGGGCCGTCGGCGGGCCCCGGCTCCAGCCGGATCCGCCGGGGCGCCTGGTCGAGCACCTCGACCCGGTTCATCCTCGACAGGTCGAGCACGATGCCGCCGTCGTTGGCGGAGCGGTCGCTGATGTTCGTGCCCTCGCTGCGTACGGAGGTCGTCACGTGCTGGCCGCCCGCGTACGCCAGGGCCTCCACCACCTCGACGGCGTTCTCCGGGCGGAGCACCAGGGCGGAGGAGCCCGAGGCAACGTGGCGCCCGTGCCGGCCGGGGCAGGCTCAGCCGAGCACCAGCACGGTGTAGTAGTCGAGCCGGTCGACGGTCACCGACAGCCGGCCGTGCCGGCAGGAGGAGGGCGGCGTCCGCGTGCCCGGGAAGTCGGGGGAGACCATCGCGATCCGCCGGGGGCAGGAGGGCAGGTCGATGCCGACCGTGACGCCGGTCTGGGGAATGATCCCCCGGTCGTAGTTGTGGTTGACCAGGTGCAGTGTCCGCGCGCCGCTGCCACGCTGCACCAGCAGGCTCGCCGACACGCTGCCCGTACCAACCCGTACGGACTGTGACCCGAGGTCGTTGTCGCGGTAGAGCCGCCGGTGCTGCTTGTAGAACCCGGTGTAGGCCCGGAAGAAGTCGAGCAACCCCAGCTCCTCGGCGGTCGGGCTGCCGACCGTGTCCTTGAGGTGGAAGGCCGGGAAGATGCCGTTGGCGTACGCTTCGGCACCGAAGATCTGCCAGTAGTCCTTCTGCTCGGCCAGCGGCAGGTTCAGGTAGTCGGTCATCATGTCGCTCGGCCAGTCGATGAAGACCGCCACCGGCACGTCACCGGCGATCGCCCGGCTCTGCTCCTTGAGGTACCGGTAGTTGGCCTGCAACGACCTGGCGCCGTCGAGGTGGCCGTCGACCACCGGCACGTAGTCGGCGCCCCGGTAGTCCGGCGTCTGCTCGTCGGGGTTCCACGGGTACATCCCCACGCTGTTGAAGTCCACGTACGGCAGCAGCCCGTTGGAGCTGATCAGCAGGTGCCGGCCCGTGGTCCGCCGGGCGTACGCCCGCAGCTCGTCCACCATCTCCTTCCAGTACCGCCGCAGGTAGCTGACGGTGAAGGAGTGGTCGTCGGCGTACATCCGGTTGGCGGTCACCCGCCCCCACTCGCCGGCCAGCGGGTTGGCCGGGGTGAGCGGGTCGAGGTTCCAGCCATTGGCCCGCAGGTATCGCCGGTAGTTGAAGTTGCGGCTCAGGTCGTCGGCGGGGACGTCGGACCGGACAAGGTTGTCGGCGGTCATGCCGAACCGGGACGTCCAGTCGGCGGCGGTGAAGCCGGGATACTTCGCCAGGAGGTAGTGGTTGAAGTCGGAAAGGGCGTAGTCGTCGAAGCCCTCGTTGCCGTTGAAGCCGTATTTCTGCCCGCCGCCGAACCCGGCGTTCACCTCGTCGAGGTTGATTCCGTCCACGCCGCCGTCGATCTGGATCCTGGCCCAGTCGAGCAGGTACGTCCGGTACGCCGGGTTGAAGATGTTGCCCCGGCGTGCCGGAACGGGGAACCCGAACTCGTCGTGCGGCACCGGGTTGTTGTCGGCGTCGCGTGTCGACATGTCGTCGAAGATCTCGGTGCTGGCGAAGTCGTGCGGAAAGATGACGCTTGCCGTTCCGCTGCCCATGAACGTGATACCCCTGGCGTGATAGCGCCGGATCTGGGCGAAGTTGTAGTCGGCCGCCTCGTCACCGTTGGTGGACCACTTGCCGATGGCCCGGATGGTCACGTCCGGGACCACCTCGTAGACCTGCGGATCCTCCTGGTCCACGTCGGACTGGCTGAACCCGTAGACCGTGAAGTCCGCCGGCCGCGCCCGGCCGGTGTTCTGCCCGGCGGCCGGGTCGAGCGGCACGGTGCGGGACTCGGGTGCGGCGGTGGCCGGTGCGGGCTGCACCGCCAGCGCGAGCGCCAGCACGACGGCGCCGGATGACCGGCGCGCCCATGGCGATCGTCGTGACATGTCGCTCCTCCGCGCGTCGGACCGGTCGTCGGGCTGGCGGGCAGGCACCGTGAGCATATGCCGAGGCCATCGATAAACATAAAGATGCCCGCTGCCGGTGGGGAGGGATGTCGACTACGACCCGGACGGGCAGTTCTGACTCGTCCGGGTCACGGTGTATTCGGCGTCGTCGTGGGTGATGCCGGACGGCGCGCCGTCGAAGTAGGTCTCGACCTTCTGCCAACCCCGGCGCTGCTCGTAGTGCAGGTGCGGCGCGCCGGAGTTGCCGGTGCTGCCGACCCGCCCGATCTGTTCGCCCCGGGCGACCCGCTGACCGACCCGCACCAGCGGCTCCTCCAGCAGGTGCAGGTACTGCGTCTCCCACCGGCCGCCATGGTCGATCTTCACCCAGTAACCGCCGCCGCGCCCGCGCGGACCGTCCGGATTCTCCGGGGTACGCCCGCCCAGCGACCCGTTGATCCCCGCCACCGTGACCCGGCCGGCGTAGGAGGCCAACACCGGCCGCCCCCACGCCTCGCCCTCGGTCGGGAACAGGTCGACGTCGTAGTCGTCGTGACCGGGATAGGTGCCGAGCTGCCACGTCTCGCCGCAGGCCACCGGCAGTTGGAAGAGCGGGCGCGGGCCAGGGGGCCGCAGCGCCAGGGCGACGACCACCGCCACGGCGACGAGGATGGCCGACGTGGTGGCCACGAGCACGACCAGGAAGGGCCGGCGGCGCCGGGAACGGTGGCGGATGCGGCTGCTGTGCGGATGGCCGGTCGTCACCATCCCGAGCATGGCAGACGGCGGCAAACCAGCTGTCTGCCGGGTGTCGGCAGAGGCGGGAGGGCCCGGCGTCAGGTGGTGGTCTGGGCGACGTACGGTTCCGGCGGCTGAATCGCGCACCGGCGTCCCGGGAAATCCTGTTACGCCGGTGCGCGTATCCTTTGCGAGATAAACTGGTCGGATCGGTTTGTCGGCTTTTGCGTCGAGTCGGATCTACGACATATCAGCGGAGGGCACTGTGTCTGGCAACGGGGCGCGCCCGATCGGACGGCTGCTGCTCACGCCGTCGGACAGCGCTGCCGTGCGCGCGCTGGCCAGCCGAGTGGTGACCGACCTCCGCGACGACCCGCCCGCCGCGCGGCTGCGCCAGATCGCCGTGATGAGTCAGGACCTCCCGGTGGCGCTCCGCCGGGCACTGGTAGACCTCCGCCTCTCCGGGGACAGCGGCCTCGTCGTCAGCGGGCTGCCCATCATCGACGCCGACCTCGGCAGCAGCCCTCCGGTCACGGCGCAGCCCGTACGCAACGAGGAACTCGCCCGGGCCGACGCGATGCTGTTGCTCTTCGCGTCGTTCCTCGGCTACCCGGTCTCGCAGGCCGGGGTCGACGAGGGACGGCTTGTCCGGGACGTGAGTCCGCTTCCCGGCAACGAGACGACGCAGCGCGGCTCCGGCTCCTCCGTCGAGCTGATGTGGCACAACGAGGACGCCTACCATCCGCTCCGTCCGGACTGGATCTGCCTGCTCTGCCTGCGCAACCCCGATCGGACGGCGACCAGCTTCGCCCGCATCGCCGATGTCCCGCTCGACGAGTCCACCCGGTCGCTGCTGTTCCAGCCGCTCTTCCACATCGAGCCGGATTCGTCGAACGTGGCCAGCGAGACCGCGAACGCCGCGCCCGCGGTCGCCGTACTCAGCGGTGACGCCAGGCACCCGTTCGTGCGGCTCGACCCGGCGTTCATGACCTGCGGACCCGAGCACGGGCCGGCCGGCGACGCCCTGAGGGCGGTCATCAAGGCAGTCGACGGCAGCCTTCAGGACGTGTCGCTCGCTTCCGGAGAAATCATGATCATAGACAATCTGCGCAGCGTGCACGGGCGGCGGCCGTTCACCGCCCGTTACGACGGCAGCGACCGCTGGCTACGCGTGGTCCACGTGGCCGCCGACCTCCGGCGGTCCGAGGGACTTCGCACCGGGGACCACGGCCGGGCCGTCCTCGCGGACGCGGGGCTGACCCAGGGGTAGGGCGGCGCTCCACAGCTCGTGAAAGCGCTCGATCCTGTGCCGTACGGTCTCCTCGTTGAGCACCAGCCGGGTTGTGAGCCGCCACGGCGCGCCGTGCGCCTCACGACGCGACACCGGCGTCGTGTCGTAACAGAGCTGCTCGTCGAAGATCACAAAGTCGGAGAGTCCGCCATCCTGGGGCGCCTCGCTGGCGTCGACCAGCCGCACCTCGACGCCGGCGCCCTTCTGCAGTGCGAGAATGCGGCTGAGCTGCGGGTGGGTCATCGACGCCGACTCGACGATGAACACCCGCCGGATGACCACGCCACGGCGGAGCGCCATGCGTTGCAGGTCGAGATATCGGGCGCCGAGGTCGCTGAGCCAGAAACCGGCCTCGAAGCCGACGCCGTCCGTCTGGATCGTCGCCCAGCTGGTGGCGAGCAGGGACGCCCGCGTGCTGCGGGTCAGGGCGAGCAGAAACTCGCGGTCCTCGCCGTCGTAGAAGACTTCGTGACCGTCGGAGAGCGACTGCAGGTTGTCGGCGAGCCGCTGGGTCTCGCTCGCCGCCAGGGACTGCACCAGTGGCGGGGCCGCCTGGGTGAGGTGTGCGGAGCGGCGAATCACCTGCTTGAGCAGTTCGCTGCGGACGGTCGACTTCTCCAGCTCGGCCATCAGCTCGGTCGCCTCATCGACACTTTCGAAGCCGCTCTGGATCATGTCGCGCAGGGCTTCGGTCGTCTCGCCCTGGAGCCGCTCAGACTCGGCAAAGCGACGTTCCATGTCGACCAGGTACTGCGCAAGCAGCGTGACGCCGCCGATGACGATGGTGATGATCAGCTGATCCGCGAGCGTAACCCCGAGGATGTCATCGAGTAGTGCCGAGCCGGCGAAACCGACGAAGCCGGTGAGCAGGGTCCAGCCGATCTTCCGCAGAAGCGTGGTGCCGCGAGTCATCCGGTCTCCCTCCCCTGCACCGACAGTATCGATGACCGCCACATCGCCGGCGTCGTCGACCGTGGAGCAATTCCGTCCAAGATCGCCGGGCTGGTTCCGCCTAGGGTTCGGTGTCGACCGTAGAAATCTGAGGAGCGCCACGTGGAGATGCGGTCGGGGCGCTACGTCGGCTTCGTGATCGGTGGAGGGCTCCCGGCCGCCGTCGGGAAAGCTCTACTTTGTCGTTGATGGCGCCGAGTAGCCTGCACGTGACTACAAAGTTTCGTTGAAACATTCGAAAGTCTGTTCAGATTGAGCAGAAGCGGCTAGCCTCGCGGAAAGCCTCCACGAGAGCCGAGGTACGCGATGGTCCGACGCACCGCTCCGCGCCTGCTCACCGCCGCCGTCCTGACTCTCGTCGCCGCTCTTCCCGGTCTCCTCGCCCCGCAGCCGGCGTACGCGCACGGACAGCTCGCCGTTGCCACGCCGGCCGACGGCGGCACGCTGGCCGAACCCGTCGACGCGGTCTCGCTGGCCTTCACCGAGCAGCCCGTGCCGTTCGCCTACTTCACCGTGACGGCGCCGAACGGGGCGCGGGTCGACCGGCGCTGGTCGACCGCTGGTTCGTTGCGCCTCGAGGAGCCGGTGCGCGAGTACCACCGGGTGGACGGCGTCTGGGAACCCCGGCTCTACCACGTCGGTTACTCGGTGAAGGTTCCGGTGGCGTACTGGCCGGACCAGGGAGGGTACGTGGTGCGCTACCAGACCGTCGCCTCCGACGGTGAGGAGGTTCGCGGCCAGGTCCGGTTCACCTACACCGGCGTCACCACACCCGCTCCGGCCGGCTGGCAGGCCCCCACCGACCCGCCCAGCCCGGAACTGCTCGCCGCTGCCGGGCAGGAGCGGCCCGCCGTCGAGCCGTCGGCTCCGGCATCGGGGGCGGCGACCACCGGGAGCGCCGCGGCGCCGCCGGACGAGGGAATCGACACGTCGGTGTGGCTGGTGCCGCTGCTGCTGATCGTCGGGGCGGCCGTGCTGATTCTCCGCGTCGCCCGCCGACCGGCCCCGGTCGCGAAGTCCGCCCGCCGCCCGGCCCCCGCCAATCGCCGCAAGCAACGCTGAGAATCCCCGGAGACCCCACCATGATGCTGCCCTGTCCCGGGCGGCGCCGGTCGGCGTACGCCGTCGTCGCGCTGCTCGCCCTGATCCTCATCGGACCGACGGCGTGCGGGAACGGTGCGCCGGCCGCCAGCGGCACCCGGGAGATCATCGTCTCGATCGCGGGCGGCACCGTCTCCCCGGCGCCCGCCCGGATCGAGGTCTCCCGTGGCCAGAACGTCCGGATCTCCACCACCAGTGACGTCGCCGACATGGTGCACGTGCACGGATACGACCTGGCGGTGACCCTGCGGCCCGGGGTCGCGGGCACGATCGACTTTGTCGCCGACCGCGACGGGCTCTTCGAGGTCGAGACGCACGGCCAGGACCTGCAACTGTTCCAACTGGTCGTCCGGTAGCCGGCGTTGTGGCTCGCGCACGGCGTCGGCGGGCGCCAGGACCTGCCCATCCCACTGGGTCTGGCGCTGGCCGGCGCCCTGGCCGCCCTCGCGGTGTCGTTCGTGGCGCTGGGGGCGCTCTGGCGCGAGCCACGGCTCGGCACGGATCTCCGCGACACCCGGGTGCTGCCGGCGCCGGTCCAGCGGCTGGTGACCGCGCGAGCGTGGCCCTGGACGTGGCGGCTGGTCGGCCTCGCCGCGACCGCCTACTTCGGGCTCGGCTTCGCCGGTCCGGACACGGCCGAGAATCCCACCGCCGGGGTGGTCTACGTGCTGTTCTGGGTCGGCCTGCTGGCGCTGTCGCTGCTGCTCGGCCCGGTCTGGCGGGGTCTCAACCCGCTGCGTACCCTGCACCTGTTGGGCTGCCTGGCGCTGCGTCGGGATCCACGGCACGGGGTGCGCGACCTGCCGGCCGGGCTCGGCTACTGGCCGGCGGCGGGCGGGCTCCTCGCATTCGTCTGGCTCGAACTGGTGGCGCCACACCGGGTGAGCCTGCCGGTCATCGGCGGCTGGCTGGCGGCGTACGCCGCCGTCATGCTTGTCGGCGCGGCCGTCCACGGGTCCCGGTGGTTCGACCACGCGGACGCGTTCGAGGTCTACAGCGCGGTCGCAGGCCGGCTGGCGGTGGTGGCGCGGCGTCGCGACGGCCTGCTGGTCTGGCGCCACCCCTTCGACGGAATCGCCGGGCTGCGACCGGCCCCGGGGCTGGTGGCGTTCGTGGTGGTGCTGCTCGGCTCCACCATGTACGACAGCCTCTCCAACGCCCCGGTCTGGGTGCGGCTGCTCCAGGCCGGCCGGGCCCCGGCGTCGCTGCTCGGCACGGCCGGGCTGGTGCTGGTGATCGGTGTGGTGCTCGCCGCCTACCTGGGCGCGACCGGCCTGGCCGCCCGACTCGGCGGCCGGCCACCGGGCGAGTGTGCCGGCGAGCTGGCCCACACGGTGGTCCCGGTAGCAGTCGGCTATCTGGTCGCGCACTACCTCACGCTCTTCGTGCTGGAGGGGCAGCGCACGCTGGCGCTGCTCGCCGATCCGCTCGGGATCGGAGCGGACTGGCTCGGCACCGGCTCCTGGCAGGTCCGCGCGCTCGGGACCTCGCCGGCCGGGACGGCGCTGCTCCAGGTGACGGTGATCGTGATCGGTCACATCGTCGGCACGCTGCTCGCCCACGACCGGGCGCTGCGGCTCTTCGACCGCCGGAGTGTGATCGTCGGCCAGCTCCCGCTGCTGGTGTTGATGCTTGCCTACACCGGCGCCGGGCTGCTGCTGCTCTTCGCCGCGTAGCCGGCCGTCCGCATCGCACACATAGCCATGCGCCGATTGACAAAGTTGTGAAGCCAAACTTAGTGTCGGTTTCCCGGTACGGTGTGCGCACGCCCGCGCCTGCCCGCCGCACCCCGCCCGCCGTCCGGGCGGCCGAGATGTAGCCGAGAACCAGCCGAGGAGAGCCGTGGTGAGTGTGCAGAGCGCGTTGCGTAGGGTTCGGTGGCGGGTCGGCCTGGTGACGGGCGCCGCGGCCGCGCTCCTGGTCAGCGGGGTGGCCGTGGCGGTGAGCGCACAGGCCGCCGCCGGCTGCCGGGTGGCGTACGCGACATCGGCGCAGTGGTCGGGCGGTTTCACCGCCAACGTGCAGGTCACCAACCTCGGCGACCCGATCAGCGGCTGGAGCCTGGCCTGGACCTTCCCCTCCGGACAGCGGGTGACCCAGGCGTGGAACGCCGAGGTCACCTCCTCGGGTAGCCAGGTGACCGCGACGAACGTCAGCTACAACGGCGCGGTCGGCACCAACGCGACCGTGTCGTTCGGCTTCAACGGCTCCTGGACCGGCGCCAACACCGCACCCACCTCGTTCGCGCTCAACGGCGTCACCTGCACCGGCAGCGTCGGCGGGCCGACGAGCGGCCCGCCGACCACCCGGCCGCCGACGACCCCGCCGCCGACCACCCGGCCGCCGGCCACGCCGCCCCCGGCCGGCAACGCGATGGCCGCAGTGGCCGCGATGCAGCCGGGCTGGAACCTGGGCAACTCGTTCGACGCGGTCGGCGCCGACGAGACGGCCTGGGGCAACCCCCGGGTGACCGAGGCGCTGCTGAACAACGTCCGGGCACAGGGCTTCAACAGTATCCGGATCCCGGTCACCTGGAGCAACCACCACGGCGCGGCGCCGAACTACACCATCGACGCCGCCTGGCTCAACCGGATCCGCGAGGTCGTCAACTGGGCACTCGACGACGGCTTCTACGTGATGATCAACCTGCATCACGACTCGTGGCAGTGGATCAACACCATGCCGACCGACCGGGGAGGCGTGCTCAACCGCTACAACGCGCTCTGGACGCAGCTCGCCACCGCCTTCCGCGACGCCTCGCCCCGGCTGACCTTCGAGAGCGTCAACGAGCCGCAGTTCACCGGCAGCTCCGGCGACGCCCAGAACGCGGAGCTGCTGCACGAGCTCAACACGTCGTTCCACCGGATCGTGCGCGGCTCCGGCGGCGGCAACGCCACCCGACTGCTCGTACTCCCGACCCTGCACACCTCGGCCGACCAGGCCCGGGTCGACGAGCTGGTGAGCACCTTCAACGCCCTGAACGACCCCAACCTGATCGCGACCGTCCACTTTTACGGGTACTGGCCCTTCAGCGCGAACGTCGCCGGCGGCACCCGCTTCGACGCCACCGTCCAGCAAGACCTGGTCGATTCGTTCGACCGCGTGCACAACGCCTTCGTCGCGCGCAACATCCCGGTCATCATCGGCGAGTACGGGCTGCTCGGCTTCGACCGGCACACCGGCACGATCCAGCAGGGCGAGAAGCTGAAGTTCTTCGAGTACCTCGGCTACTACGCCCGGCAGCGGCGGATCACCACCCAGCTCTGGGACAACGGGCAGCACTTCGGCCGCACGTCGTTCCAGTGGAGCGATCCGGAGCTCTTCGCCCAGATCAGGTCGAGCTGGACCACCCGCTCCGGCACCGCGTCGAGCGACCAGGTCTACGTGCCCCGGACCGGCGCGATCACCAGCAAGAGCCTGACGCTCAACCTGAACGGCACCACCTTCAGCGGACTGCGCCAGGGCAGCACCGACCTCGCCAGGGGCACCGACTACACGGTCTCCGGCACCACCCTGACGCTCACCGCCGCCGCCGTGACCCGGCTGGTCGGCTCCCGGGCGTACGGGGTCAACGCCAATATCCAGGCCCGGTTCTCCCAGGGTGTGCCGTGGCGGATCAGCATCATCAGCTACGACCCGCCGGTGCTGTCGAACGCGACCGGGCAGACGGGCTCGTTCGGCATACCGACGCAGTTCCGGGGCGACCAACTCGCCACGATGGAGGCGAAGTACGCCGACGGCAGCAACGCCGGACCGCACAACTGGACATCGTTCAAGGAGTTCGACGTCGCGTTCGCCCCGGACTACAGCGGAAACTCCATCACCCTCAAGCCGGAGTTCTTTGCCGAGGTGAACGACGGGCAGCGGGTCACCCTCACCTTCCACTTCTGGAGCGGCACGACCGTCACCTACCACGTCACCAGGTCGGGTAGCAACGTCACCGGCACGACGGCCTGAGATCCGGGACGCCGGTGCCGTGGCCGGACCGGACCACGGTGCCGGCGGGCGGCACCGGCCCGTCGCGACGACCTCGCGGCGGGTCAGGCCCCTCCGGCGCTACCCGCGATGCCGGCCCGCAGGTCGGCGCAGGACTGCTCCGTGATCCGCCCGAGACGCTCGACGGCGTCGGCGGGCAGGCCGCGCTCGGTGGCGGTCCAGGAGATCCACGCGCTGGCGACCTCTGGCAGCAGCCGGGCCACCTCGGGATCGGCGGCGGCGTCGGTGGCCAGCGCCGGCAGGCCGAGGATGGCCTGAACGCGGCGCGGGCCGAGCTGGAGCGGATGGCAGGCGGCCTGCTCGACGAATTGCATGACCAGCAGATCGAGCGCCCGGTCCGTCGCGTCGCCGCCGGGAAGCGCGGACGCGGCACCGGAGGCGAGGAAGCTCCGCTTCAGCAGTTCCAGCTCCACCGTGCCGGGAAAGGACTCCGCCGGCGCCGGGACGTCGGCCAGGGCGCGGGCCCGGGCCAGGGTCAGGGCCCGCATCTTCCGGTACGCCCTCGGCACCGGCCGGGGCTGGTACTCCCGATTCTCGATCAACTCGTCCGAGGTGGCGACGGCATCCTCGAAGAGCCGGCGGGCGTAGGCCGGATCGAGCGGCTCGCCGACGAAACCCTCACTGCCGGGGTTGAGCACGGTCTCCAGCCACTCGGCCGGGTGCGTGCCGAGGGTCAGCTCTCGGAAGAGTCCACCGCCGAGGGTGCGATCGATCATGGCGAGGATGCCGTGCTCGTCGTCGCCGTCGTAGGAGAAGGCGCAGAGCACGATCGCGGTCTCGCCGAACGGGTCGTGTGCCCACCAGCAGCCGTCGACGCGCACCTGGCCGATCTGATCCACCCAGGGCGGCTCCGGTAGCCCCTCGGCGACGAGTTTGTCGGCGTAGGTGCGGGCGAGTTCGCGTTGGGTGTCGACCGTACTCATCGCGGCGAAGGCGCGCAGGGCCGCCACGGCGGTCGGCTTCCGGCGCCGGCCCAGCTCGTGGATGACCTCGCCGTCGCGCTGTATCGCGGTGGCCAGCGGCAGGGTGAACCCCTCCGCGTTCTCGTACGCGAGCAGCTGGGTCATTGCCTCTTCTATCGACCACGGCGTGCCGTTGGCCTGGATCGTGAAATTCCATTCCAGGAAGTCCGCGCTCGAGGAGGTGCCACCGATGTTCTGGAAGGCGTCGCCCATTGCCGAATTGTCGCAGCCGACGGCCTGTCACGCACCGCCGAAACGCCCGTCCGGTCGCCGGCATCCGTGAATCCCGGACCGGCGCTCCGGGCCGGAACTTTTCCGCATCGGTAGACGACTATCTCTGCGAACGACGCAACGTAGCCGTCGGCGCAACGTAGCCGTCGATGCGTCGTAGCCACCACCTGAGGTCGAGGAGCAGCTGATGGACCGTCGAGACGTCCTCCGCGCCACGGTCGTTGCCGGGGCGGCCGCGAGTGGAGCTGCCGTACTGTCGTCGGCGGGCGCCTCCGCGTCGCCGGCCGTCACCACCGACCGGCCGCTGCGGGTCCAGGTCCTGATGTACGACGGTGTCGAGGAGATGGACGCCATCGGCCCGATCGAGGTCCTGGGCCTGGCGAAGGGCATGGGTGGGGCGATCACCACCAGCATGGTCACCGTCGACGGTGACCTGCCGATCACCGGCTTCCACGGCACCGAGATGGGGCCGGTGGGGCGGTGGGCGCCGCGCGGGGCGGACGTGTTGCTGGTGCCGGGGGGCGGCTACCGGCGTGTGGACGCGCCGGGGGTGGCGTACGAGATCCAGCGGGGTGTCATCCCCGCCGCGATCGCCGCCGCCCGGCGGCGCGGGCTGACCCTCGCCGCCGTCTGCACCGGAACCATGCTGCTCTCCGCGGCCGGGCTGACCGCCGGCCGGCCGTGCATCACCCACCACGGTGCCGTCGAGGACCTGCGCGCCCGGGGCGGCCTCATCACCGAGGCCCGGGTGGTCGACGACGGTGACCTGGTCACCGCCGGTGGGATCACCTCCGGGCTGGATCTCGGCCTCTGGCTGGTCGAACGCTTCCTCGGTGCCGATCTCGCGGTCCGCATCGAGAAGGTCCTGGAGTACCAGCGGCGCGGCACGGTGTGGCACCGCTGACCTCCGCCCGAGCCACGAAGGTGGCGGGAGTCCCGGTTGGTCGAGAGCGCACACCGGCGGTCCGGAGCAGGCCGGACCAGCACTCCAGCGGTTTGGTGCTGGAGCTGCTCGCCGACGTGGCGGGGTAGGGCGCGATCCCGCTCACGTCGGTGACGCCGCTTCCCCGGTCCGGCGGGCCGGGGAAGCGGCGTCGTCCTGGGCCGCAGCGCGCAGGAACGCGTTGTAGCGGGCGAGGTCGTCCTCCTCTCCGGTGGCGTCGGCCCGGTCGGCGGCACGGTCGAGCCGGGCCTGTTCGCGCTGGTCGGCGCGGATCCACTGGCGGAGCAGGACCATCATCACGACGGCGGCGGGAATCTCGCCGAATGCCCAGGCGATGCCGGCGCCGAGACGCTGGTCGTCCAGAAGGGACGACGCCCAGTCGGGATGGACGGCGGTGTACCAGTCGGGGGCGATGACGGTGGTGGACTGGAGCAGGATCAGGCCGAAGAAGCCGTGCGCCATCATGGCCGCGAAGTGGATGATCACCAGGAGTGGCGGTGCCGGTCGCGGCCGGCCGGGATCGACGCCGATGAGCACCCAGAAGAGCAGGTAACCGGCGACCACGAAGTGGGTGAGCATCGCCAGGTGGCCGAGGTGGTAGCGCATCAGGGTGCCGAGCAGGTCGCTGAAGTACAACCCGTACAGGCTGACCGTGTAGACGCCGAGGGCGACCAGCGGATGGGTCAGCAGCCGGAGCGGACGGCTGTGGATCAGCAGCAGGAGCCACTCCCGGGCGCCGTGCACCTGCGGGTCGGTGGGTCGGCGTAGCGCGCGCAGCGCGAGGGTGACCGGGGCGCCGCCCACGAGCAGGATCGGCACCGCCATCGAGAGCACCATGTGCTGGATCATGTGCGCGCTGAACAGCACGTAGGCGTACCGGGCGATGCCGAGGTCGGTGATCGCGGCGAGCAGGACCATCCCGGCCAGCCAACTCGCCGTGCGGGACGGCGGCCAGCGGTGACCGGCGCGGCGCAGCCGCCACACGCCGGTGAGGTAGCCGGCCACCCCGAGCAGGCAGACGGTGAGGAAGAACATGTCCGGCAGCGGGTCGCCGAAGAGCCGGGCCGGGGTGGGCGGGGCCGGTGGGGTGAAACCGAGCAGCTCGACCAGCGGGTCCGCCTCGACCGGATCGGTCGGGACCGGGGTGGGGCTGCGTGACAGCGCCACCGCCAGGCCGACGGTGCCGGCGAAGAGCACCAACTCGCCGGCGGCGAGCCGGGCGAAGACACCGGGCCGGCCGGCGCGCAGCGCGGGCAGCGTACGGCGGCGGTGCGCGGCACCGAGTCCGCCGAGCAGCAGCAGCGCGCCGGCCTTGCCGAGGACCAGCCAGCCGTAGCGGGACTGCCAGAGCTGGTCCCACCCGCACAGCCGCACCCAGGCGTTGGCCACTCCGCTGACCGCCACCCCGAGACAGCAGGCCAGCGCCAGCCGGCTGTACCGGGCGGCGGCCTCGGCGAGCATGGCCGAACGGCGCAACATCAGCAGCGCGGCCAGTCCACCGACCCAGACGGTGGCGGCGAGCACGTGCAGCGCCAGGCTGGTCACCGCGATCTGGTGGTTGCCGGCCCCGGCGGCGTGCCCGGTGAACGCCGGAGGCAGCACCGCGACCATGGCCAGCCCGGCGGTGGCCGCCGCGGCCGTCCGGGACACCCCGACCCAGGAGAGCACCGCCACCGCCGCGGCCAGTCCGGCCTGGAGCAGCAGCGACTGCCCCTGGGAGATCGAGGTGGCGAAGCTGACCACGGCGGCGACGCCGAGTCCTGACGGCGGGGCGCCGAGCAGGTCCGAGACGGTCAACACGATCAGGACCAGGGCGGTTGCCGCCCAGCCGGCCGCCAGCCCGGTGACCCGGCGCAGCAGCAGGTAACCCGGCGCCGAGACGCTGGGCCCGTCGCCGGGCAGCAGGAACGCCGCCGTCACCGCCAGCCCGACGGTGAGGGTGGCCAGCACGTCGAGCAGGAGGCGGACCAGGGGCAGACCGTACACGGTCAGTGGTCCCGGGTCGGGCAGGCCGCTGATCGTGGTGGCGTTCAGCCCGTTTCCGACGAGGAGCGCGAGCAGCAGCACGCCGAGCCCGGCCAGCACGGCGAGGACGACCAGCGTCCTGCCGGCGGGCAGCCGTCGGAGCCGCTCCGGTCGGCGGTTAGCCGGCGGGGCAGGACGGGTCGGAGTCGGCTGGCGCGCCGCGCTCACCGGGCCGGGGTCCGGCGCTGTCGGCGTACCACGACCAACCCGGCCGCGACGAACGCGGCGCCGAGCCCGGCCGCGGCGATCCACCACAGCCCGGTTCCGGATCCGGCGTCCTCGTCCGCCACCGCGACGGAGGGCGACTCCGCGGGGTCGGCGTCGGACGGCGACGTGCTGGCGGTCTCCGGCACGGTCGTGGGTTCCTCGGCCGCGGGCAGCGCGACGGTGAACCGGAACTGTCCCTGCACGGGATGGCCGTCGGCGGAGACCACCCGGTACGCGACGCGGTAGTCACCGGAGCGCAGTGGGGAGACGGGCAGGTGGACCTGTTTGTCTGCCGCTCGGGGCTCCCCGGCGTCGTGCCGGGTCCCGTCCGGGCCGGTCACCACGACGGTGCTGAAGTCGCCCCGGACCAACTCGTTGAAGGTGAGGGTGATCTCGGCGAGCTGGGCGGTGACCGTCGAGTCGGCCCGGGGGGCACTGCTCAGCAGCTGGGCGTGCGCCGTCGCCGGGCGGGCGACCAGCAGCCCACCCGCCACGGCTGCGATGCCCAGCGCCGCCAGTACCACCGTCCTCGCGATGCGTCGACCGGTCACGGCCTGCCCTTTCCTGGTGCGTGTTTGCCATCCCCGCTGGTAAGCGTCGCGTGGCATCGCCGGATGGTTCCCGTTTCCCCGTGTCCGGGCCGCCCACAGCCGGTCCGAAGACGGGGGAGGGTGCTACGGATCACGCCGGTCACGCCAGTAGCCGCTCACCGATCCAACCCCCTGGCTGGCAGCCGGGTGGGATGGCGAAGACGGCGGAGCCGATCGGGGTGATCCAGTCGTTGAGCAGGTCGCGTTCGGCGAGTCGGCGTTGAATCGGCAGGTACTGCCGCGCGATGTCGGCCTGGTAGGCGGCGAAGATCAGTCCGCTGTCGGCCTGTCCGGCGGCGTCGGGCGCCCGGTCGTAGTTGTATGGGCGGCGCAGGATCTTGAGCTGGTCGTCGCTGACCCGGGCCCGGGTCACGTGCGCGAAGTCCGGCATGACCGGGAGCCCGGCCTCGTTGAGCGCCGAGAAGTCGGGCTCGTCGTGCTCGTGCTTCCCACTCAACGGCGCACCGGTGTCGAGGCGGCGGCCGACGGCGAGTTCCTTGTCGGTGCGGCCGAGCTTGTCCCAGGTCTCCAGCTCGGCCCGGATTCGCCGGAGTACCAGGGTGCTGCCGTCGCGTAGCCAGTCCGGGCCGTCGTTGATCCAGACGGACTGCGCGAAGGCGGCCGTTCCGGGCAGGGGGTTGGCGGTGCCGTCGAGCTGGCCCATGACGTTGCGTTGGGTGTGCCCGGCGGCCTGCGCCCCGCGGCTGCGCCGGAATCCGCGTTGTACCCATCGGACGGAGGCGAAGGGCCGGGAGTCCTTGATCAGCATTCGTTGGGCGTGCGTGACGGTGAGCGGGTCGTCGGCGCAGATCTGGATCAGCAGGTCGCCTCCGGACCAGGCCGGTTGCAGTTTGTCGATCTCGAACTTCGGTAGCTCGACGACGGACGGCGGACGCCGGTCGTCCCGGCCGGCCGCCGCGTAGAACCCGGGGCCGAACCCGAAGGTGGTGGTGAGTCGGGCGGGCAGCACGGCGAGTTCGGGCTCGGTGTCGGCCAGGGGTGCCCGGCCCTGGGTCAGCCGGACCGCGTCGTCGGTCAGCAGTCGCATGAGCCGGCCGAGGGCGGCGCGGTCCACCCCCTCGTGCAGTGTGAGGGCGACGAACGCGGCGTGCGCCTGCGGCTCGGTGGCGATTCCGGCCTGGTGGCGGCCGTGGAACGCCTCCACGTCCGTGCCGGTGGCGGTGCTGGCGGTCGCAACGGGGGCGGCCGGTGAGTCCGGTTGCCGTCCGGCGGCGGTCGCGGCTATGCCGCCGGCGGCCCCGGCGACGGCGCCGCCGACCGTCAGGGCGCCGCCGGTGAGCAGGCGCCGCCTGCTCACCGCGCGGGTCTCGGAGCGTTCGGTCATGGTGCCGGGCTCATGGTCATCTCCTGGCCGGGAGTCATCGGCATGCCCGAACTCGGGTCGTAGCTCTCCTCGGCGCCGGTGAACGGCTTGGCGACCGCGGTGAACTCGGCGGTCTTCCCGTCGGCAAAGGTGAGCGTGAAGGCGAGCTCGTCGCCGGCCCGGACCGGCTTGCTCAGCTCCATCAACATCAGGTGGTCGCCGCCGGGCTCCAGCACGTGGCTGCCGCCGGCCTTGACGGTGAGCCCACCGGTCTTGGGCTGCATCACCATCTTGCCGTCCTTCATGGCCATCTCGTGTATCTCCATCGGTGAGACGGAGGTGCTGACGCCGGTGATGGTGACGTCGGCGGCGGTGTTGTTGACCAGGGTGCCGAACGCGGCGGTCATGCCCTTGTCGGCCGCCTTCACCCACGGGTCGCGCACCGTGAACGGATTCGGGTCGGCGGTCGCCGAGGGGCTCGGCGCGGCCTCCGGGGTCTCGCCGGTCCCGCCGCAGCCCGCGACGGCGAGCGCCGCCATCAGGGCAAGGGCCAGCGTGGCTCCCCGGCGTCGCGCGCCGGAGGTTGCCGAATTCAGCATGTGCGTGTCCTTCGTCGTGTGGCTCCGTCTCTACTACTGGTCGTCGTGCACGGCCGGACGGTTCCACGCCGTTCGGGACCGCGGTGACGGCGTCCCCATCGCGACCCGGCAGACCGGGGATGTGCCGAGGACGGTCAGCGGGAGTAGTACTCGACGATCAGTTGCTCGTCACAGACGACGGGGATCTCGGCGCGGACCGGCAGCCGCTCCAACCGGGCGGTCAGGTTGGCCAGGTTGACGTCGAGGTACGGCGCCGGGCGCTGCGGTGCGTGTGCTCCGGCGGCGGCGAGCAGGAACGGTGTCCTGCCCCGGCTGCGCTCGGCGATCGCGACGACGTCGCCGGGGCTCAGTCGGGCGGAGGGTCGGTCGAGGCGGCGGCCGTTGACGGTGACGTGCCGGTGCACGACGGTCTGCCGGGCCTGGTAGATGGTGCGGGCGAAGCCGGCCCGCAGCACGATCGCGTCGAGCCGGGTCTCCAGATCCGTCAGCAGCTCCTCGCCGGTCTTGCCCGGCCGGCGTACCGCCCTGTCGAACGCGCGCCGCAGCTGTCCCTCGCGCAGGTCGTACTGGGCCTTGAGCCGCTGCTTCTCCAGCAGCCGGACCTTGTAGTCGCTCTGCGTCCGCCGGCTACGGCCGTGCTGGCCGGGCGGGAAGGGGCGCCGCTCGAAGTAGCGCACGCACTTGGGCGTGAGCGGGATGCCGAGGGCCCGGGACCGCCGGACCTTGGGACGTGCCTGATTCATCCGTCACCTCTCATGTAAGGTGAGGCTAACCTAAATGGAGGCGTACATGAGAGGCAACCAGCCCGCCGCCGGTCGGCCCGCCAGTCAGGCCGCCACGCCGGCCGAACGCCTGCGTTCCCTGCTCGTCGCGGCCCGGTCGCTGAGCCTGCAGACGCCCGGACACCAGGCGGATCTCGTCGGCCGGCACCACGTCGCGTACGGGCGGCTCGTCGTCGAACTTCCGGCGGTGAGCTGCATGGCCCGGCACCTGCGCCACGCCGGTGAGGTGGTCACGATTGTCGAGGTGACAGACCTGGCACCCGTACCGATCCGCGACCGGGTCCGGGCCCGGGCCACGCTCGGCGGCTGGCTGACCGCGGCGCCGCCCAACGGGAGGGACGGGAGCCAGCACGGGGGCGAGGGTGAGCGCGACGCCGGGGACGAGAGCACCGAACTCACGGCCGTGTTCGAACTGGCCACCGCCGAGCTCCGCACCTCCGGATCGATCACGTCGATCGCTCCGGAGGCGTTCGCCGCGGCCCGCCCCGATCCACTGGCCCAGAGCGAGGCCGACCTGCTCTGCCACCTCGCCGACCACCACCCGGAGACGGTCGAGCGGCTCGCCATGTTGATCACGCCGCACCGGCGGGCCGGAGCGCGCCGGATCCGGCCGCTGGCACTGGACCGGTTCGGCATCGCGCTCCGCGTGGAGCATTCCGACCACGACTCGGACGTCCGCCTCGACTTCCCGGCGCCGGTGGAGAATCCGGACCGGTTGACGGAGGCGGTCGGGGCCCTGCTTGCCGGGTGCCCCGGCCCGGCGGCCTCCCACGCCGACCGGGACCGCCCGGCCCGCTGACCTCCTGCGCCCCGCTTCGGTCAGCGCTCGTCGAGCTGGCCGCCGAACGGGTCGTGGCCGAGTAGTTCGAGGAACGCCTCCCGGATGTCGACCCGGATCGGCCCGCCGTTCGCGATCTGCTCCCGGACGTGCTGGAAGAGCGGCATCAACCGGCGGACCTCCTCGGCGTCCACGACCACCACCAGCGGGGCGAGGGCGCTGCCCCGGTCGATCTCGATCCCGGCGATCCCGGTCGCCGGGATCGCCGAGAACCGGAACGGGCCGAGCCGGTCCACCATGACCGCGGGTGTCCCGTTACCCGCACCCTGCCGCGCCGCGCGCAGCGCGGCGATCCGTTCGAGCTGGTACTGCGCCAGTTCCCGCAACGTCGTCGACTTCTCCGGGTCGTCCCGGATCGCCCGCAGCCGGCGCGTGACGTCGTCGAGGTCGGCCGAGCCGTCATCTTCCCGGAAGCCTCGCATCACCGAACCCTATCGATCCGCCCGGCGCCGCCGTCGCACAGGTGGTGCGAAGGACCTGGCCGGGAAAAGGCTTGCCTCAGCAGTCGCCCGCGTCAGTACCCGCTCCGGTATCCGCCTCCTTGCCCGCCCGGCCGTCGGCGCCGGCATCCGCCCCGGCGTCGGCTCCGGCGTCGGCTCCGGCGTCGGCTCCGGTGCCCTCGGCGGTGGCGGTGGCACGGTGGAACCGGTCGGCCCAGTCCCGGAGGTGCGCCACGAGTTCGGGCGGGGAGACCACCTCGAACTCGGCGCCGAGCATGCCGAGCGCCATTGCCGGCCAGTCCAGGGCGTCGGTCGTCATGACGCACCGGCAGCGGTGCTCGTCGACGTGCTCGACCGTCGCCCACCGGGCCAGCCGCTCCTCGACGGCGGCGAGCGGCGCCTGCACCAGCACCTCCACCCGGTACGGTGCCGGCAGGTTCTGGATGCGGCTCCGGACGAAGGCGGCGGCGTCCTCGGCGGGCAGGCGCCGGGGATGGAACCGGGCACCGGTGCCGCGCGGGTCGGCGAGGCGGTCCAGCCGGAAGCTGCGCCAGTCGTGCCGGGACAGGTCGTAGCCGACCAGATACCACCGCCGACCGAGGGAGACCAGCCGATGCGGCTCGATGTGCCGCTGCGTCCGCTGCCCGTCCCGGGCGGTGTAGTCGAAGCGCAGCCGTTCGGTGTCCCGGCAGACCTGGGCAACCGTGGTCAGGATCGCCGCCGCCACCGTCGGCCCGGTGCCGTCGCCCCAGAACGCCGGCACGGTCATCGCGCGCAGCGCGTCGACCCGGCGCCGTAGCCGCGCCGGCATCACCTGTACGACCTTGGTGAACGCCCGGATCGACGACTCCTGGATGCCGGCGACCGCGCCGTACGCGGCAGCCTGCAACCCGACCGCGAGCGCGACCGCCTCCTCGTCGTCGACCACCAGCGGCGGCAGCGCGGCGCCCGGGGCGAGTTGGTAGCCGCCGTCCACGCCACGGTGCGCCTCGACCGGATAGCCCAGCTCGCGCAGCCGGTCGACATCGCGGCGGAGGGTACGCACCGAGACGCCGAGCCGGTCGGCGAGTTCGGTGCCGGGCCAGTAGCGGTGGGTCTGCAACAGGGAGAGCAGCCGGAGGGTACGCGAGCTGGTGTTCGCCATGCCGGGAGTCTGCCCCAGATTGAGGTCAGAAAACGGCCGCTATGCCCCCGCCGGCACGATCGCGTTCACCGGCTGGCCGGGAAGTCCGCGTGGCCCAGGACCGCCAACAGGCGGATCTTGTTCTCGGCCTCGCTTCCGGGCGCGGGGGTGAGAACCAGCAGGGCCTGCGACTGGTCCTCGGTGAACAGCGCCTGGCAGTCGACGTCGATGTGCCCCACCTCGGGATGTACCAGTGTCTTGCGGTCCTCGAAGCGGCGTGTTACCTCGTGCCGCTCCCACACGGTGCGGAACTCGTCCGACTCGGCGAGGAGCATCGCCAGCAGCTCGCCGGCTCGTGATCGCGGGCCGGAGGCGCCGTACGCCGCGCGCAGCGTGGCGACCAGGCTCCGCGCCTGCCGTTCATGATCCTCCGGCGGGTAGACACTGCGCGTCGCCGGGTCGGTGAACCAGCGATACACGTTGCTGCGTGCCCAACCCGTGAGCCGCGAGTGGTCGCCGAAGATCACCGTTGCCAACCGGTTGGCAACCAGTACCTCCCCGAGCGAGGAGAGGATCAGCGCCGGGCTGTCCGCCAGGCGGTCCAGTACGCGTAGGAGTGCCGGCGCCACGTGCGCGTCCTGCGGGGTGCGCCGCGGCACGTTGTGCCCCGCAAGCAGGTAGAGGTGGTCGCGTTCGTCGGTGCTGAGCCGCAGGGTCCGGGCGAGCGCCGCGAGCATCTGCTCCGACGGCTGCGGGCCGCGTTGCTGCTCCAGGCGTACGTAGTAGTCCACCGACATCCCGGTCAGTGCCGCCACCTCCTCGCGTCGCAGCCCGGGGGTCCGCCGGCGCGCCCCGGGCACCAGACCGACGTCGGAGGGGCGCAGCCCCTCCCGGCGACGGCGCAGGAAGTCGGCAAGAGCGGCACGGTCCATGCGTCCCATGATGTGTCTCCGACACCGGCTCAGCCAGGGATCGCCGGTCCTCCGATCCACAGGTCTCTGCCGCCCCCGCCGCCGGGCGGAGACCGTGAAGGCATGAACATCACCGGAAACACGATCTTTGTCCCCGGTGCCACCTCCGGGATCGGCCTCGCCCTCGCCCTGCGGCTACAGGATCGGGGCAACACCGTCGTCGTCGGCGGACGGCGCACCGAACTGCTGGAGAAGCTGGCCGCCGAACACGGACTCGGCACGGTCCAGATCGACACCGCCGACGCGCGGTCGGTCACCTCCGCCGTGCGGAACGTCCTGGACCGCTATCCCGACCTGAACGTGCTCGTCGCCATGGCCGGCATCATGCGCGCCGAGGACTGGCGCACGGCGAGCTTCCTGGCCGACGCGGAGGAGGTCGTCACCACCAACCTGCTCGGTCCGATCCGGCTGGTCGCCGCGCTCACCGAACACCTGCAGACGCGGCCCGCCGCCACGATCGTCACGGTCTCGTCCGGCCTGGCACACGCCCCGCTGCGCATCACCCCCTCCTACAACGCCACCAAGGCCGCGATCCACATGCTCAGCGAGACGCTGCGGCTGCAACTGGCGGAGACCAGCGTCCGGGTGATCGAACTGGTCCCGCCGTCGGTCCGCACGGCGCTCCTTCCGGGCCAGGAGGAGTCGGACACCGCCATGCCGCTGGAAGAGTTCGCCGACGAGGTCATGGCGCTCCTGGAGGCCGACCCCGAGGCACACGAGATCCTCGTCGAACGCGTGAAATTCCTCAGGTTCGGCGAGGCGCGCGGCGACTACGAGCAGGTCGTCGCCGCGCTCAACGCCCCCGACCCGCACACCCGCTGAGCACCCTGTGCCATCATCGTCGGCAACCAGCGACGAGAGTTGCCGCGGACGTCGTCGCTTCACTGGCCGCGCTACCGGACCTGGACGGTGTGATGCGAGCTCCGGACCCTCGTGAGCTGGGTCGGGTCTTCAACGAGGTGCCGGAGCTCTACGACCGGGTCCGGCCGGGATATCCCGACGAACTCTTCGCGGACCTCGTCGCCGTCACCGGCGTGGCCGAGACGTCGTCGGTGCTCGAGGTGGGCTGCGGCACCGGCCAGGCCACCCGCTCGCTGGCGGCGCTCGGGTGCGCGGTGACCGCCGTCGAACCGGGCGCGGAGCTGGCCGCACTCGCTCGCCGACGACTCGCCGACCGGCCGAACGTGACGGTCGAGACGTCGAGCTTCGAGGACTGGGCCGACCGCGGCAGACGCTTCGACCTTCTCGTGGCCGCGTCGGCCTGGCACTGGGTGGACCCGTCGATCGGCTGGCGGCGGGCGTACGAGATCATCAGACCCGGCGGCTGGACGGCGCTGCTCGGCCACGTCGTCGTCCGCCGGCCGGGAGAACCCGAGGTGTACGCCGAGACCGCCGATCTGCACCAACGCTTCTCACCCGGAAATCCCGGCTGGTGCCATCCGCCGTTGGAGTCCGAGGTGCCGGCCACGGGCAGGGGCTGGGGATCGGTGGACGACCCGGGCGACTTCTTCGGTCCGCCGGTCGTGCGCTGGTATCCCACCGTCCAGTGGTTCGACGGGAAGGGCTTTGCCGATCTGCTCCGCTCGACGTCGCTCTACCGGAGACTCGATCGCGCCGTCCGCGAGCCGCTGCTCGACGCCGTCGCCGAACGCGTCCGTACCCGGATGGGTGACCGGGCACCGCGCCGCTACCTGAGCGTCCTCCGACTCGGACAGCGCACCGGGTGAGCCGCGAGGTGCCGGCGCGTGTGGCATCATGACAGCGCGACGAAGATCGACGTCTGTCGTCGGCCAGACGATCGACGCCGTCTGTCACGGGGGGAGGAATGTCCGATGAGGAGTCTCAGGCCGTTACTCGCGGCAGTGCTGATCGGGCTGTCGGCGGTCGTGGTGGTCGCCCCGCCCGCCGCCGCCGAGGGCGTCCAGACGATCTACATGAACGCGGCCGGCGACGACACGCGCGACGGTGCGACGCCCGGCACCGCGGTCCGCAGCCTCGTCCGGGTGCAGCAACTCGTCGCGGCCGGCCCGCTCGACATGGACGTCGAGGTACGCATCCACGCCGGCACGTACGTGGCCCAGGGCATCGTCTGGCAGACCTACCGGCCCGGCCACACGATCACGTTCATGCCGGACGACTACGAGTACGGCGAGGGCATCGGCGGGATCGCGGCGCTGCCGGTGTTCCAGAACAGGCGCGCCAGCGGGTCGGGACGATACATCACCGGAGCGTGGATCCACGCCTGTCCCGGCAACCCCGGCCAGCCGCTCGCCGGAGGCGGCACGTCCGGGCTGCGGTTCTACTACCTGCGGGTCGAGTACTACGCCAGCGCGGCCCTCTCGCTGGACGGCTCGGCGGGCTCGTGCGGCGGCGGCTACCAGCGGTCCTCGGCACCGGGCCTGCCCTCGGCCCGAGGGCTCGACGGCAACACCGTCTTCGGGATGCGGTTCACGAAGATCGGGAACGCCTACACCGGCGGCTCCTGCGACAACCCCGACTTCCAGCGGTGCGGCTACGGTGGGATCGTGCTCACCGAGTCGTCGGACAACCGCATCGAGAACAACCACTTCGTGGATCTCCGCAACTCCGAGAACAGCTACATTCACGCCATCTACGTGACGCACAAGAGTTCGCGCAACCGGTTCCTGAACAACCAGGTGACCGGCGTGAGCAGCGAACCGGTCAAGGTGCGCGACGGCAGCAACTTCAACAGCTTCGAGCAGAACGCGTTCGGTGCCAACGGATTCGTGCGGTCCTCGCCGTCGATGGTCCACTACCGCGAGGAGGTGAACGAAGCGGCGGAGGAGTGCTCGTCGTACCACAACCGGTTTGCCGGCAACGACCTCGGCACCTACCTGATCGGCAGTGGTGCCAACCTGCCGGTCTGGGTGATCACGCCGGCCGGCGCGACCTACAAGGGCGCCCCGGTGTGCCCCGCCCTGCCGGCCGGCGAGGTTCGCCTGATCACGGCGAACAACACCTACTGACCGTGGTGTCGGCCGCGTGCTCCGACAGCGGCATGTAACCATCGTCCTCGACCGGTCGCTCGTCGTGGCCGGGGCTCGGATCACCGGTCCCGCGCCGCCATCCAGCCGGCGACCTGGGTTCGTGAGGTGAAGCCCAGCTTGGTCAGGATGTTGCGGACGTGACTTTCCACCGTGCGCTCGGAGATGAACAGCCGCGCCCCGATCTCCCGGTTGCTCAGACCGTCGGTGACGAGCCGCGCGACATCGGTTTCACGCTGGCTGAGGATGCCCGGACCCGGTTCGACACCGGGGCCCGGTCCGGGGGCCGGTTCGGCCGCGGCGAGCTCGCGCAGGGCGAGCCGTACGGCGGCGTCGCGACCCAGGTGCCGGCCGGCGTCGTGGGCCGCGGCGAACCTCGCGGCACCGAGCGCGGCGGTGGCGGTCCGGGTGGCCCGGGCCAGCGGTGTGGCCATGCTCGGGTGGACAGTGGCGCCGATCTCGGTCCGGAGCTGCTCCATCGCGCCGAGGAGCTCTGCCGCCAGCCGCGGCTGCCGGTCGGCCGCCGCGCCGCAGCCGAGCGCGCCGACGAGGTAGCACTGCGCCACGCGGTCGTCGATCTGGTACGCGATCCGCAGGCCCTCGGTGAGCCACCCGTCGGCATCGTGCAGGGCTCCCGATCGCAGCGCGGCATAGCCCTGGTTCATCAACATCATGCCGAGGCTGTAGAGGTCGCCCGCCTCGCGGCTGACCCGGGCGCCCTCGGCCGCCGCCCGCGCGGCCGCGTCGAGGTTGCCGTCGGCGAGGCCGTTGAGCGCCTGCGCCTGGTGGGTCATGAGTGTGGCGCCCAGGTCGTTCAGCCCTCCGGCGACGGCGCTGGCCTCGTCGAGCAGTCGTTGCGCGGAGGCCCGGTCGTCACTCATGGCCGCCGCGATCGAGGCCATGGCCAGCGTCTGCGCCAGGGCCTCCGGCGGTCCGACCGCGCGGGCCAGGCCCACCCCACGATCGAGGGCGTGGGTGGCCGCCTCGGGATCGTTCTGCAGTACGGCCAGGAAGCCGCGCGCGAAGTAGGTCCACGGACTGGCGACGGGCCCGGCCAGGAGTTCGTCGAGCCAGCGCACGCCTTCGGTGGTGGCGCGGGTGACCCAGTACCAGATGAGTGCCGTTGCCATTCCGACCGCCCGCGGGCGGTCGCCGCGCGCGATGCACGCCCGCAGGACGCCCCGAATGTTGTCGATCTCCAGGTCCAGCCACGCCAACGACGGCACCAACTGGTAGCGGCCGGTCGCGGCGAACTGTAGGCACCGGGACAGGTAGTAGTCGGCGCAGCGTAGCTGCACGGTCTCCGCATCGCCGGATTCGTGCAGCTTGAGCCGGGCGTACTCACGCATCGTCTCGGGCAGCCGGTAGCAGGTGACGCCGGCCACGTCCTCCCGGCCCAGCAACGACTTGTCGAGCAACGACGACAGCAGGTCCAGCGCCCGGGCCGGCGGCAGGTCGTCGGAGCAGCAGACGGCTTCGACATCGTCGAGGGTGTACCGGCCGGCGAAGGCGGAGAGCCGGGTCAACATCGTCCGCTCGGCCGGCGCCAGAAGGTCGTAGCTCCACTCGATCGCCGTACGCAGCGTCTGGTGGCGCGGCAGCGCGGCCCGGCTGCCGCCGGTGAGCAGATCGAACCGGTCGCTCAGCCGGTCGCGGATCTGGTCCACGCTCAGTGCCCGGGTCCGGACCGCGGCCAGCTCGATCGCCAGCGGCAACCCGTCCAGCCGGCGGCACACGTCGACCACGACCGCCCGGTTCGCCTCGGTCAGCTGGAAGCTGCCCGACGCCGCCACGGCTCGTTCGACGAAGAGCCGGACCGCGTCGTTCCGGCTGGTTTCGGCGAGTGGCTCGGTGCGGGGCGGTGGCAACTCCAGCGGCGGTACGGGGAGCACATGCTCGCCCGCCACAGACAGCGGCTCCCGGCTGGTCGCCAGCACGCGGACCCCGGATGCGGCTCGCAACACGTCGTCGACCAGCCGCGCGGTCGCGTCGAGCAGGTGCTCGCAGTTGTCGAGCACCAGCAGGAGCTCGCGGTCGCGTAGGTAGGACCGCAGCAGGGTCGCCGGCTCGGTCGCGGCCTGGTCCCGCAGGTCGAGTGCGGCCATCACCGCGTTGCCGACCAGTGCCGGGTCGTGCACGTCGGCGAGTTCCACCAGCCACGCGCCGTCGGTGAAGGCGCGCCTGCCCGCGACGGCGACGCGGAGCGCCAGCCGGGTCTTGCCCACACCGCCCGGGCCGACCAGGCTGACCAGGCGCGCGGCGGCGAGCTTCGTCCTGGCCTCGGCCAGCTCGGACCGGCGGCCCACGAAGCTCGCCGCCTCGGCAGGCAGGTTGCCAGGTCGCTGGGCGGGCTTGGCCACGGCCCGACGGTACTACGGGCGGCCGCCACCCGGACGATCCGCCGGGACCGATCCAGTACCGGCTTCAGTACCGGCTCGGTGCTGCCACGGATGGCCCCGCCCGGCACCGCGCCTACGGTGGCCGGCATGGCAGCCCAGCTTCCGGTCCATCGGGTCGAGATCAGCTTCGTCGGCGCACCACCGGTGGTGCGGATCGAGCGGGCGTCCGGCGTCAGCGCGGTCGAGCGGGAGGGTCAGAGCGTGCGCTGCCTCGTCGCGGGCAGCTTCCAGCCCTTCATCGAGGCGATACGCGGTCACGAGGTCCTCACCCTGCGGGCGACGCCCACGGTCACCGAATCCTCACCACCACCACCCGACATCCCTACGACCTGACGGAGACAGACGATGAACACCACAACGGAACCAGACACCTCACTCCGCACCGAGCTGCCCCTGTGGCGCCTGTACGCGCTGCGGCTCGGCTACCTGATCCTCGGCGGCGGCCTGGTGGTGTACAAATGGCCGCAGCTCATCGCGCACGACGATCCATGGCCGCTGATGGACAGCGTGGTCGTCTGCATCCTGGTCGCGATGTCGGTCCTCGCCCTGCTCGGGCTCCGGTACCCGGTGCAACTCCTGCCGATCCTCCTCTTCGAGGTGGCCTGGAAGCTGACCTGGCTCGCCGTCGTCGCACTGCCGCGGTGGCTCGACCATGACATGGACCCGGACACCCGCAGCACGACAGCGGAAATCCTCTGGGTCGTCGTCATCCTGGCCGTCATTCCATGGCGACACGTCTACTCGCACTACCTGCTCCGCCGAGGCGACCGCTGGCGCTGACGTGCGCCGGACGGCGAGCCGACGGCGAGGCGGATGTTGTTGGTCGCGCATCAGATCCGGATGCCAAGACACGCGCTCGGTCGTCATCGGCACGCCACAAGCGCGCGCGATGCCGCTGTGAGCGGGCTCGCCGGACGAACGTCCATCTGGCCGAGCGCATGCCGGTGCGCGATGACGTCCGTCGCGGCCTCCTCGACGACGGTGTGGCCGTCAACCTCAAGCTGGCGCAGGATGGCCGTCTTGCCGGATCCGGGAGTGCCGGTGAGGATGTACGCAGGCATGGTCCCTCCGATGACGTGACACGCAGGAGGCAACCGCCCGCTTCCGGGCCGTCCGGCGCGCAGAGGTGGGAGTGCAATTCGGCCGGCCACAAGAAGGCCGAGAGCTGGGCTCGATCGGCGTGCTGCCTGCCGAGACGCTACCGGAATGCGGGCCAGTGCTCCGGCCTTCAGGCTGGGGGTGAAGGCCCGCGCTGGGAGGGCTGTCAGGCCCGAGCAGTGCCTTAGCCGGGACGGTTCTGCTGCTCGATGTACTGCTTCACGACGCTCAGTGGTGCCCCACCGACGGAGCCCGCGAAGTACGAGCCCGACCAGAGTTTGTTGGCCCGGTAGTAGTGCCGGACCAGGTCGGGAAACTCCTGCCGGAGTCGGCGCGACGACACGCCCTTGAGGGAGTTGACCAGCCGGGCCACGGCCATCTTGGGCGGGAAGTTCACCAAAAGGTGCACGTGGTTGTTTTCGCCGTTGAACTCGAGCAGTTCGGCCTCGAAGTCGGCACACACGTCCCGCATGATCGCCTCCATGCGGGTGAGGTGCCGATCGGTGAACACCTTGTGCCGGAACTTCGTCACGAAAACCAAGTGGACATGCATCGCGAAAACACAGTGTCTACCAGTACGGATGCCTGCAAGTTCAGCCATAAACCAACATGATACAGTGCTTCTCGTGCAGCTCCGTTACCAGTTTCGCGTCTACCCGACGCCCGGCCAGCAGATCGAGCTGGCCAGGGCGTTCGGGTGCGCGCGGGTAGTGTTCAACGACGGACTCAGGCTGCGCCAGCAGGCCCGCGAGCAGGGCTTGCCGTACGTCTCGGACGCCGAACTTTCGAAGCGGGTCATCACCAAGGCCAAGACGACCCCGGAGCGGGCGTGGCTGGGCGAGGTGTCGTCGGTGGTGTTGCAGCAGGCCCTCGCGGACCTGAACACGGCGTACCGCAACTTCTTCGCCTCGATCACGGGCAAGCGCAAGGGGCGCAAGTTCGCTCCGCCCCGCTTCCGGTCCCGCAAGGACAACCGGCAGGCCATCCGCTTCACCAAGAACTCCCGGTTCAGGGTCCTGGACAACGGCCGACTGCGGCTACCGAAGATCGGCGACCTGGACGTCCGCTGGTCGAGGACCCTGCCGTCGGACCCGTCGTCCGTGGCGATCATTCGGGACGCGGCCGGGCGGCACTTCGCCTCGTTCGTCGTGACCATCGACCAGGCCGAGAGGCCGCCGCCGGTGGAGTCCGAGGTCGGTATCGACCTCGGACTGACCCACTTCGCGGTCATGTCCGACGGCACGAAGATCACAGCACCCAAGTTCCTGCGCCGCGCTGCCCGCAAACTCAAGCGGTTGCAGCAGGACCTGTCCCGCAAGACCAGGGGCAGCAATCGCCGCAAGAAGGCCGTCGTGAAGGTCGCCAGAGCGCACGCCCGCGTGGCCGACACCCGGCGCGACTGGCAGCACAAACTGTCCACGACGTTGATCCGCGAAAACCAAGCGGTGTACGTCGAGGACCTGTGCGTCACCGGTCTCGGCCGGACCCGGCTCGCGAAGTCCGTGCACGACGCGGGCTGGGCCAGCTTCACCAGCATGTTGGAGTACAAGGCCGCCCGGTACGGGCGCACCTTCGGCCGGGTGGACCGGTTCTTCCCGTCCACACGCATGTGCTCCGACTGCGGCCGGATCAACGACAAGATGGCGCTCAACATCCGAGCGTGGAACTGCCCATGCGGCAGTCACCACGACCGGGACGTCAACGCCGCCAAGAACGTCAAGGCCGCCGGACAGGCGGACTTCAACGACCGTGGAGCGCACGTAAGACCGGGACTCGTCCCGGCAGCGCGCAGAGAAGCGGTAACCCACCCGGACGCCGCGTGTTCCACACGCAGCGTGGAGGGAATCTCCTTCCTTTAGGGCGGAGAGGATGTCAACGTGGCCTACCCTCTGATCGCGGCCAGGGTCGGTCGGTGGCCCGGCTGGGCAGCGGAAGGAGCCCAACGTGAACGCAGCGGTGCGGGTCCTCGTCGTCGACGACGACCCGCTCGTGCGGGCCGGCCTGGCGATGGTCATCGGCGGCTCACCCGACCTGACCGTGGTGGGCGAGGCCGGCGACGGAAGCGAAGTAGCCGCCGCTGTCGACGCCTACACCCCGGACGTGGTGCTGATGGACATCCGCATGCCCACCCTCGACGGCCTCGCCGCCACCGAACAGCTGCGCGCCCGACCCGACCCACCCGAGGTCATCATCCTGACCACCTTCGACGCCGACGAGCACGTCTTGCGCGCGCTACGCGCCGGGGCCAGCGGCTTCCTGCTCAAACACACCCCACCCGCCGAGATCCTGCGCGCGATCACGCGGGTCGCAGCCGGCGAGCCCATCCTGTCGCCGACCGTGACCCGACAGCTCATCGCCCACCTCAGCGACACCGGCGCCGCCGCCCGGCAACGGCACGCCACCACCGCGCTGGATCAGCTCAGCGAACGCGAACGCGAGGTCGCCATCGCCGTCGGGCGGGGCAGGTCCAACGCCGAGATCGCGGGCGAGCTGTTCATGAGCGTGGCCACCGTGAAAGCCCACATTTCCCGCATACTCAGCAAACTTGATCTCAACAACCGTACCCAGGTCGCCCTACTCGCCCACGACGCCGGCCTCACCGGCTGACACCGGAAGCCTTCTGACACCGGAAGCCTTCTGGCCCCGCCCGCACTCGCCCGGGCCTGGATCCGCGTCATCTGGCGCTGCTGGAGCGACCGGAACCCCTACGACCCTGCCGGCACGGCAACGCCGTACGCCTCAGCCAACCCAGACAAAACGAACTGCTCGCTGCCTGAGGTTGACACAGGGAGTGTCATCGAGCCGCTACCTGCCGCGAACTAGGGTCACCCGGTGACCGCGTACGACATCGCCGCCAGGCTGCTCACTATCGAACGGCTGCGGCAGCGCGGCAAGGCACTGGCCGTGCTTGAACGCATCATCGACGGTGGGGAGCCGTACTACCACCCACGCCGGCAGGAGACCCTCAACGACGATTGGACGCAAGCCGATCGCGCCGCGAGATCGGCGGCCGACGGCTGAGCGGGGCATAACCTGGCCCTGCCCGGCACGGCTGGACAGGGCCAGGTTGTGGACGAGCGGGGCCAGGTGATCGCCTGAGAACGCCACATGCCGGCCGACCTCCGTCGGGTCAGACGCCCTCGAACACCGGCGCAGCCTGAGCGCGGCCTCGAGGAGCTTGCTTTATGCGACAACCTGTCGTAATGTTTACGACGGATTGTCGCATAATGACGGCACTGCAGTGGAACGGACAGGGGAGTTACTCAATGAATGCGCTTGCTGACCGCGCCGATCTCATCGAACTGCTGGGCCGATATGCCGATATCGCGGACCTGAAGGAGTTCACCGAGCTACCCGGCCTGGTCCTCACCGACCCGCTCACGATCGACTTCGGGTCTGTCGCCGACATCGCGCCTATGACCGTGCCGCTCGGCGATTACGTCGAGAACCTCCGCGCCGCCTTCGCGCCCTACGTGGCAACCCACCACGCCATCACCGGCCACGTCGTCAACATCGACGGCGACACCGCGACGATCCACGCGCACGTCCGCGCAGAGCACTGGGTGCCGGGCGAACTAGCCGGCGGCGGCCCCAACTTCTGGCTGGTGGTCGGCTTCTACGACAACGAGGCGGTCCGTACTGCGGACGGCTGGCGTCTCAACCGGGTGAAGCTCACGTCGGCGCACCAGGAGAATCCGCATCTTTCGAGCCTTGCCCTGGCCGAACTGCAGGCGCGCTAGCGGCGAAAGTCGAGGGCAGACCGGGCGGCGAGGGGGCAGGCTGCGATGAGAGGAGGACGAGCAGATGCCGCGGATCCGGGGAGCCAGTATCGAGGAGCACCACGAGATGGTGTGGGCCGACCTTGCCGAGGCGATGCGGCAGCTGTTGCTCGAGCGCGACTACGACTCGATCAACATGGGCCACATCGCGGCCCGGGCGGGGCTCGCGCGGAACACGCTGTACAACTACGCCCCGGACAAGAGCGCGCTTGTCCGCGCGCTGACCCAGCTGGTGGGCCGGCCCGCGGTCGAGCGGGTGGCCGCGATCGCCGCGCGGTCCCAGGATCCGGCCGCGGAGCGGATGCAGGAAATCATCGACGCGGTCCTGGAGGCGTTCACGAACCAGGTCATGCAGCTGATGTTTCGGCCGGCCTCCGGCCTGTCGACCGGCGAGGTGCCCAAAGGGCCGCATAGTCCGTTCCGCGCAGTCGTGGTCGAGGTGGAGAACGTCGTCCGCGACGGCATCGCGAGCGCAGAGTTCCGCGACATCGGCGATGTGGATCTCGCAGTGGAGCTGCTCTCCGGGGTCATGCGCGCCGGCGCCGAACGCATCGGCCGGGACCCGGCAGACTTCGCGACCACGGTTCGCGCAGCCAAGGAGATAGTCCTCGCGTCGCTGGCCCGCCGCCCGGAACAGCCAGGCTGACGCCCGCAAAGCCGGAGCAGCCCACGACGAAGGCATCATGCGAGCATGAGAGCCACCACGCCCGACACAAGCAGCACAGCGGACGTAAGGCAGTCAACAGTGCCGGCCGGTCACCGCGCACCAGGACATGCGCCAACCACAATCGTCGAGCTCCTGGCCGGCATGGCCATCGCTCGCTTGCCTCCCACCGCTATCGACTGTCCCGATCCTGGTGCGCTCGCTCCGCCGTTACCGCAGCCGGGCACCGAGGGCGCCGAACGCCTCGCCCTCGCCATCGTGCTGGGCACCCAGAGCCTCGTCGACCAGCATCGACGCCACCAGACGGGATAAGACCCGAAACGCGAATATGGCCGGACGCAGCCTGCCGTCATCCAGACGCGAGGCAGATAGAGATGCGCCGACGCGGCTCCTCCGCCGGACCTCCCGGTGGCGGCCCGGAGATTCGGCCGGCGGCGGGAGCATCCCGGGCCGGGCCTCAGAGGGTGGAAGACGAGCTCTTGACTCCTGCGAGGAAGGCAGACCAGGCGTACGGGGGGAAGGCCAGGACCGGTCCGGCGGGATCTTTGCTGTCGCGTACGGCGACGATGCCGACCAGGTTGTCGGCGACCTCGACGCACTCGCCTCCGTTGTCGCCGCTGCGCGTGCTCTTGCGCCACGTGGCGTCGGTCAGGTTAGCCATGATGGACCTCCGCAGCAGTCTTTTCGATCATGTGCATCGATTGTCCCTCATCCAGAGCAAGAGTGGTCAGCCCGCTCCAGACGGTCTCGTAGGCGGCCAACTCGCTTGGCCGATCCAGGTAGAGGGCACCGGTCAGTGACTCGCAATAGACAACTGGCGGCTCCGGGGTGTTTCGATTTCCCGGCGGGAAGTTCAGCATCACGAACGTGCCGGCGACGGCGCCGTAGTGCAGCCCGACGGCCAGCGGCAACACGCGGACAGAGACGTTGGGCCGAGCAGCGATCTTCAGTAGATGGCGAAGTTGACCGGCCATCGTCTCGCGACTGCCGACGATCCGCAGCAGGGCGGCCTCGTGGATGATCAGCTCCGCCCTGGGAGGAGCTGGCAGGCGGCGGTTCAGCAGAGATTGTCGCTGCAATCGGACCTCAACGAGCCGGTCTCGCTCCTCCTCACTCATCGTCACCCGGTGTTGATAGACCGCCAGCGCGTAGTCTCTGGTCTGGAACATTCCCGGCACCATCGCGTCGTAGAAGAAGCGGAGGCGGGAGGCGGCGGATTCGAGGCCGACGTAGAGTTCGAACCATTCGGGGATCGCGTCGCCGTACGCGTGCCACCACCCCTTGGCCCTGGTCTGGCTGGCCAGTCCGACCAGGGCGGTGACCAGATCCGTCCGGACGTCGTAGAGCCCGCACATCGCCCTGACGTCCACCGCGCGGACGACCGCGAGTCCACTCTCGATCCGCCAGATCTTCTGCCGGCTGCACTCCAGGGCGCCGGCGGTCGCGTCCAGGGTCACACCGGCCTCGGCGCGCAGTTGCTTGAGGGTGCGCCCGAGTTGGCGGCGGGGCACGGTCGAACCCATGTCCTCGGTCATCTGATCACTCCCCACGGTCGATTTTGCAACATCCTGCCGCCTCCGCTGAAACGTCTATCTGTTTCCCACAAATAAGTCAATGACTGGCGCCTGTTTCTCGCGAGAATTGGTTGCCAGCCCGCCGGTACAGGCTACAAGATGGCCTGCGAAAGGCGACCGTCCAAACGGTTTCGCGTCGGGCCGTCGGGCCGATCGACAAATCATCGGCGAAAGGATGCTGCTGCCGTGCGCGCAATTGTCTGCCACTTTCACTCCGCCCGCCGCCACCGCGCCGATCATCATCGGCGTGCCGACGACCGGCGGGCTCGGGGCGTACGACGATGACCCGGTCGAGGACCGACGGCCGTGCCGCGGTCACCACCTGCCCGAGCTGCGACGGCCTGGGCCTCACCCTCGCCGCCTGCACCTGCCTCGAGTACGGCGACCGGCGCCTGGTCACCGACGAGCCGGTGCCCCGACGGCCGTACCGGGACTGCCGGGTCTGTCGGGGACTCGGTCGCGTCGGCCGCCCGTGCCAGCGGTGCGGCCAGCGGGGGGAGTGGCGGGCGCAGCTCGTGCTGACGGTGGCCAACCTGGACACCGGTGAGATCTCCTCGGCGAGCGTCGTCCCGGGCGCGCTCACGCCCCGACCGACATCCGACGGCGGCTGGCAACTGCCGCTGTCACCCCTGGTCGACGAGCTGGCCGAAGCCGTCGGCGCGGCGACCTGGACGACCTGTTCCGGACCGCCGGCCGGGCCACGGCGGTGCGGCTGCCGGATGAGTGGTGCCCCGAGCTGTCCGACGAGCAGCGGTTGGCGCTGGAGAGCCGCGCCATCGCCGGCCACCCCGGCGAAAGCTGGCAGGTGTTCCTCGGTCGCAGCGTCGCCCCGCCGCCACTCACGCCGCAGCGCCGACTCGACCAGCTCTGCGCCCTCGCCGACCTGCTCTGTCTCGACCTGGTCCTGGAGGCGCGTCGGCTGCGCCACGACGACCTGCTCTGGGACGTCCGGTTCGACCTGCCCGGGGCGGCGGTGCCGGGGAAGCTGCGCGGTACCGCCACCCGCCCGGCCGACGCGCTCGGCGCCGTCACCGTGCCGTACGCGATCTCGGGGCTTGCCGCGCGCGGCCTGGCTGCGCCCGCCCGCCATCTCGTCCCGACGGCCGAGGCGGGGCCGGATCGGGCGCGGCCGGTCCGCGACCTGGCCCAGATCGAACGCCGGGTCGTCGCCGACTGCACCGATCTGCGCACCGGGGAGCCGCTGCCCGGTGCCTGCGCCATCTGGCGGGACGGCCACTGGTGGCACAGCAGCCTGCGGATCGCCGGGCACACGGACCCGGCTGGTGGAGCGGGAGACCGGACAGCTCGTGCACTACCGCACGGAGCTGCTGCGGCGTGGCTGGGAGCCACCGGACCCGGCCTGGCTGGGCGACGCGATCCCGTCCACCCCGTGCCCGGACTGCGATCCGGCCGAGAGCCAGCGGCTCTGCCCCTGCGCCCTGGCCGGTCCCACCACCGACCCGGGCTGTGCCGGATGCGGCGGCACCGGGCTGAGCACCAGGGTGTCGAGCTGCCGCACCTGCCGGGGAAGCCGCCGGAGCTATCAGGCACTCGTCGTCACCCTCACCGACCTGGCGGGCCGGGTCGCCCACCTGACCTGGCGGGCCGGGGACGCCGCGCCCGCGTCGCCGGTCGGGTTCGATGGCGACGGCGTCCCGGTGGTCCGGCTACCCGAGCGGTTCCGGCTGGCCGGCCATGCCGCCACGTTCGGCGTACGGCCGGAGGAGCTCACCGAGGCCGACGGCGGCTGGCCGGTCGACCCCGAACTGCGCGACGGGTACGTCTCCGGCCAGGTGGACGGGGTCGAGCCGTTGACCCGGTATCTCGCCGAGGCCGGCCGGGGCAGACCCGGCGGTCGGCTGATCGTGCTGGCCGTCCCAGCCGAGGCGCCGTCGCTGCCGGAGCTGGTCCGGCTCGCACACGGCCTCGGCCTGGCAGTCGAGGTCTCGGTACGTGACGACTCGGTACGTGACGACTCGGTACGTGACGACTCGGTACGTGACGACTCGGTACGTGACGACTCGGTACGTGACGACTCGGTACGTGACGACTCGGTACGTGACGACTCGGTACGTGACGACTCGGTACGTGACGACTCGGTACGTGACGACTCGGTACGCGACGACCCGTCGCACGCGTGGTCCCGGCCGGACGAGGCAGGCCAGAGCCGCTGCCTCTCCTGGCGGGTCGAGGTCACCGTCGCCGATCCGATGCGGGCGGCAGCGGGGACGGAGGTCGACTTCCCGGGCCGGCCGACCCTGGCCGGGGCGATCGCCTATGCCCTCGACTACCTGCCGAGTGTGCTCGCCGAGGCGGTACCGGACGAACCGGCCCGACTGATCCCGGTGCCGTGCTCCGGGATGGCGGAGCCGATCGCCGACCCGGAACCGATGCTTCGCCGGCTCGGCGCGGACCATCCCGGGCAATGGGGCACCGTCCGCTTCGCTCCGCCCGGCTCCCGGTCCAGGGAGTGAACGCGGCGCGACCCGCCCTCGACAAGCGAGCGATCGTCTCCTCGACAAGCGAGCGATCGTCGTGACATCGTCGATGTCCGCCACCATCCGGGGCTCCGGGAGGAGACCGAGTTACCGATGTCTGTGCTCAGGTTCCTCGCCCACCGCCGGCGTGCAGCTTCCGGCACCGTCCACACCGTACGTTCCGGCCTGCCGAGCCGGTGGAGACGCCACGCCCACCGGAGCCTCACCGGCGGGCTCGGAGTCGCCCTGACCGCCGTGCTCACCCTCGGCGCGGCGACGCCGGCCGCCGCCTGGACCGGTCCTGCCGCCGGCTGGACCGGAGCCTGGACCGGTCCTGCCGGGCAGCGGCTCGACATCGATGTCCTCTCCAGCCGGCCGGACCAGGTCAGCGGCGGCGACGCGCTGGTCCGGGTGACGCTCGCCGGCCGGATCGACCCGCGCTCCGTCCGGATCACCCGGAACGGCGCCGACGTGACCCGCGCGTTCCGGGTCGACGGGCGGTCGCTGCGTGGCGTGGTCGGCGGGCTGCGCGACGGCGCCAACCTGCTCCGGGCGAGCGCCCGGCAGGCCCGTGCCGCGACCCTCGTCCTCCGCAACCACCCCGTCTCGGGCCCGATCTTCTCCGGGCCACGGCAGTATCCGTTTCTCTGCCGCACCGAGCAGAACGGGCTCGGGCAGCCGCTGGTGGACAACCAGGAGGGGCAGGGGATGCGGGTCCTCGGCCCGGACGGCTCGGTGGTCGGCTGGAGCCGGGACTGTGCCGCCGCCACGATCACCGACCGGCTCTACCGGGCCGCCGACGGCAGCTTCAAGCCGATGCCGGCGGACGGCTCCCGACCGGCCGACCTGACCACCACCCGCACCCTGGACGGCCGGACCGTCGACTACGTAGTACGCCGGGAGCGCGGCACCATCAACCGCTTCGTCTACTCCATCGCGATGCTGGAGGGCAACTGGAACCGGCGGGTCGTCTACCACTTCGACGGCGGGGTGGCGATCGGGCACGACCAGGGGCGGCTTCCCGGCGCCCACCTCTACCACGACGGGCTCTCGCTCGGCTACGCCGTCCTCTACTCGACCGGCACCCGCACCGCGACCCACTACAACCTCGTGCTCGGCGGCGAAACCGCGCTGATGCTGAAGGAACACTTCGTCGAGGAGCACGGCGTCCCGCTCTACACCGTCGGGGTGGGCGGCTCCGGCGGCGGCATCCAGCAGTACGTCTACGGCCAGAACCACGGCGACCGGGTGATCGACGCGGCAATCCCGCAATATTCGTATCCGGACATGGCGACCCAGACCATCCACGTCGGCGACTGCGAGCTGCTCGAGTACTACATGGACGTCACCGACGGCGCCAACCCGAAGTGGCGGGACTGGGAGAACCGGACCTGGCTGATCGGCATGAACGCCAGCGCCACGGTGCCGAACCCGTACCGCGGTGGCGCGCCGGGCTCGACCGAGTGCGTCGAGGGCTGGCGCGGCCTCACCCCGCTCGCGCTCAACCCGCGCTGGTTTCCGGGCGACCCACTCTGGTCCCGGATGGACCCGCCGGGCGTGGAGCGGACGGTGCAGTGGTCGCACTGGGCCGACCTGGTCAACGTCTACGGCACCGACCCGGCCGGGTACGCCCGCTCCACCTGGGACAACGTCGGGGTCCAGTACGGCCTGTCGGCGCTGACCTCGGGTCGGATCACCCCGACCGAGTTCCTCGACCTGAACGCCCGGGTCGGCTCGTGGAGGCCGCAGTCGGAGATGGTGCAGGAGGGCTGCCCCTACACCCCGGCGGCCTGTGCCGATCCGGCCCAGTTCGACCCCTGGTCGTCCCGGAACATGCGGCTCTCCCCGGACGGCGGTCGGACGCCGGCACCGCGTACCACGGGGGACCGGGCGGCGATTCGGGCCGCGTACTCCTCGGGGAGCGTCTTCACCGGCGACATCGACATCCCGATCGTCGACTGGCGGCACTACCTCGAAGAGCAGTTGGACATGCACAACGCCCACCAGTCGTTCGCGTCCCGGCAGCGGATGCGCGAGCACGACGGACGCGCCGGCAACCAGGTCATCTGGTTCACCGACGCCCGGCCGGCCGAGACCTTCGACCAGACCCCGGAGGCGCTGGCGGTGATCGACGAGTGGATGGCGAACCTGCGGGCCCACCCGTGGCGCGGGGTGGCCGGCAACCGGCCGGCGCTCGCCGTCGACCGCTGCTTCACCACGACCGGTACGGAGATCGCCCGGGGCGAGCACGTCTGGGACGGCATTCTCGACAACCGCCCCGACGGTCCCTGCACGCGACGGTTCCCGCTCTACGGCACCTCCCGGACCGTCGCCGGTGGCCCGATCGAGGGCGGCGTCTACGCCTGCGACCGGCAGCCCGTCCGGGTGGCGATCGCCCGCGGGCTCTACGGCTCGTGGCGCCCGACCGACGCCGACCGGCGGCGCCTGGAACAGATCTTCCCGACCGGAGTCTGCGACTACCGCTGACAGTACGGCACGACACGGTGGGGAACGGGACATTACGGCGGCGGTTGTTCTGGTTTGATACGGCGGTAGCGGTGCCGTGGGCGCCGCTACCGCCGTCCTGCCGGTCGTCCGTGGTCACGCCGCAGCCGCCCGCCACAGTGCAACCGATTGCCGGCAGGCCGCGTCTGTCCAGATGTCGGTCCGGAACCATGTGGGTGAGGGGGTTGCCGGTGCGAGGGCGACTACTGCTGGGCTCCTGTGTGCTCCTGCTACTCGTCGCGGCCGGCGCGGGGTGCCGCGCGTCGGGCCCGGAGGCGGTGACGCCGGGACTCGCGGCCAGGGGCACGCCCCTGACCACCGCGAAGCCGGCCCGGCAGGACCTGGACAACCGGGTGAGCCTGGCCGGCAGGGTCACGATGAACCCGCTCTTCGGGGTGGTTGCCCCGGTCGCCGGGCAGATCCGCTACCGCGACGTCGACCCGCCGGAGGGCACCCCGACCAGACCGACCCGGGTGGCCAGCATCTGGGCGGGGGGCAAGTCGCGCCGCGTCGACGTGCCGTCCGGTTCCGTCTTCGCCGGCCGGCTGATGGACGACCGCTCCACCGTCACCGCCGGGATGCCGGTGGTGTCGGCGAGGCGGATCGGCTACGGACTCGTCGCGGAGATCGACGGTGCGCAGGCGTACCAGATATCGGATTCGCTCACCAGCGTGCAGGCCCAGATCAAGAACGGGCCGGGGCCCTTCGCCTGCAAGGTCCTGGGCACCATCGCCGCGTTGCCCGCCGGAACCGTCCCGGAACCGCCGGCCCGGGAGCCGTCGGCGGATTCGTCTGCCGATCCGTCGACGGCTCCGGTCGCGCCGGTCCGCCCGCCAGCGGGCATCCACCAGCAGGTCGAGCCCTCGGAGCCGACCGGGATGCGCCTGGTCTGCACGGCTCCGCCCGGCATCAAACTGATCAATGGCGCGAGCGCCACCCTCGAGGTCGTGACGGCTCGGGCCGAGAACGCACTCGTACTCCCGGTCGAGGCCGTTGCCGGCGGTCAGGGGAACGGCAAGGTGGACGTCGTCGGTCCGGACGGCGGCCGGGAGACCCGCGACGTGGTGCTCGGCCTCAGCGACGGCAAGGTCGTGCAGATCACGTCCGGTCTGACCGGGGACGAGACGGTGGCGGTCCCCGGCCCCAACCTGCCGCCGGCCGAGCCGGCGGAACCGGGGCAGCCGGGCAGGCCCGCCGGACCGATGGGCGGGAAATGACGGCACTGCTGGAACTGGCGGGCATCACCAAGACGTTGACCGGGCAGCACGCGCCGCGGACGATCCTCGACGGTGTCGACCTCACCGTCGACTCTGGAGAGAGTGTGGCGATCCTCGGCCGGTCCGGCTCGGGCAAGAGTACGCTGCTCAGCCTGATAGGCCTCTTCGACCGGCCGGACGGCGGTCGCTATCTGCTCGGCGGCCGGGACATCACCCGGCTGCCCGAGCGCCGGGCGGCGGCCATGCGCAGCGCCGAGTTCGGCTTCGTCTTCCAGCGGTTCTTCCTGCTGGGGCACCTCACCGCCGCGCAGAACGTGGCGATGGCCCTGATCAACGGCCAGGGCTGGCTGCCCCGCCGCAAACGCCGGGCCCGCACCATGGCCGCGCTCGACCAGGTCGGCATCGCACACCTGGCGAAACACCGTCCGGCCCGGCTCTCCGGCGGAGAGCAGCAGCGGGTGGCGGTGGCCCGGGCCCTGGTCCGCGAGCCGCGCCTGCTGCTCGCCGACGAGCCGACGGGCGCGCTGGACACCGAGACCGGCAACCTGGTGATCGAGGTGATGCGCTCGGCCACCGAGCGGGGCTGCGGCCTGATCCTGGTCACCCACGATCGCGACCATGCCGGCAGGATGCAACGGATACTCCGGCTGCACGACGGCGTGCTCCATCCGGAACTGGTGCCGCGGTGATCCGGCTTTCCGGGCGGTTCCGCTCGGCACTGATCATCGGCGGGCAGGGTATCCGGGCCCGCAAGATGCGTACCTTCCTGTCGATGGTGAGTCTCTTTCTCGGGGTGCTGGCCGTGGTGGTGGTGCAGGCCGGGGCCGAGACCCTCGAACGGGCCCAGTTGGCCAGCCTCGAACTCCAGGTCGGCAGGGACGGCACCCGGCAGGCGTATCTGCCGGGAAGCCCGGGAAGCATCCGGGTCAGCAACGAGACCCTGGCGGACCGGCCGGACGCGGTGGCGGTCGCCAGCCGCCAGGCGATCATCGGTGAACCGGGGGTCGTCCCGGTCAATCCGGGCGGAGCCCCGTTCGACCAGCCGGGCGGCTACGGGCCGGCTGGCGGGATGTACTGCGACCAGTACGGTTGCCGGCCGATGTCGCCCGGCGGCGAGGCGGCGCCCGCCGTACCCGGTCAGGCGATCGAACTTGTCCTGCACACGCTGACCGGCGACATCCGTCAGTTCAAGCCGTTCCGGCGGGTTGCCGGCCAGTGGCTGGACTTCTCGTCGGCGCCCGCCCTGGCGCCCCGGCTGGTGGTCAACCTGGAGGCGGCAAAGGGCTTCAACCGGCACCGGGTGCCGGCGGAGATGCGCATCGACGGCGCCACCGCCAACCCGACGCCGCAGATCATCGGCGTGATCGACGACGGCAACCCGCAGCCGAGCGCCTACACCCGCGCCGACGATCTGGCGAACTGGCTGCCCGAGTCGCCGGCAGCCGCCGACTATGGTCCGGGACTCCAGGTGATGATGGCACCCACCGCCGGCGAGTTGGAACGGCTGCTGGTGCTGCGGCTCGCCGCGACCGGCGTGCCGGCGGACCAGATCCACTTCGAGACGGTCCGGGCCCGCGAGGACATCGAACGGAATCTGGCGCTGACCCGGTGGATCTTCCTCGGCATGGCCAGCCTGGTCTTGCTCATCGGGGTCGCCGGCATCCTCAACGTCGGGCTGGCGACCGTGGGGGAGCGGGTCGAGGAGTTCGCGCTGCGCCGCGCGGTCGGCACCTCGCGGCTGCTGCTGGCCGGCATCGTCCTCGCCGAGACGCTGCTTACCGGCCTGCTCACCGCGGCCGCCGCGATCGGAGCGTCCGCGCTCGCCCTCCGCGCGGCCGGCACGCTCTTCGCCGACCGGGCGCCGTTCCTGGCGGAGATGGTGTTTCCGTGGCAGGCGGCGGTCGCGGGGGTGGTCGCTGGTCTGGCGGCCGGACTGCTCGGTGGTCTCGTCCCGGCCATCCGGGCGGCCCGCATCCCGATCGCGACCGTCATGCGCGCGTGACAGTGATGCGCGCGGTGGAAGATTCCGCCCCGTCCCCGGCATGTCTGGGCGCGCCCCGGGAACGGCACACCCAGGGCGCCGGGGTCACCGGGCACGGGGGATCACCCGGAGCACATGGAGAGCCCGGCAGGGCGACCCGTCAGCGGGAGGTGGTGGAATGGGCGCCAAGAAGCGAGCGGTGGACCAGGACGCGGGCGATCAGTTCGGGCGGGGCGACGCCGGCGCTGTGTCGGCGGCTCCGGACGGCCGGGACCGGGGCCCGCAGTCGGTCGGGCCGTGGGGGACCACCGGGGGCACGGAGGACCGGGACGCGCCGTGGGGCGCATCCGAGGACTCCCCGCTGGACGAGGGGAGCGAGGAGGCCGGTCTGCCGCCCGCGCGGCGCGGCGAACGGCGCGCGGACGAGGAGCAGGGCCTGCCGTGGGAGCAGGGCGCCGGCAAGCACGGCTTCGGCCCGGTGGAGCCGACCCGCGTCCCGGAGGCGGGTCCGGGCGGTGCGCCGGCGGATCCCGGCCCGGGGCGCAGGCTCTTCCCCGACGACACCGCCCTCGACGATCTCCGCAACAATCCGCTGGAGGAGCAGACCGGCATGCACTCGGAAGGCGTCAGCCGGCACGAATAGCGGTTCGGGTCGGCCGGTGCGAACAGCGTTGCGGGTCGGCCGGCGCGAACAGCGTTGCGGGTCAGCCCGGCGCGAACAGCGTTGCGGGTCAGCCCGGCACGAACAGCGGCTGTGGATCAGCCGTGCTCCGGCATGGCGAGGATGACGTTGCCGTGCTTGCCGCCCTCGACGTGGCGGTGCGCGTCGACGATGCGGTCCAGCGGATAGCGGGCCGCGATGACCGGCCGGAGCGCGCCCGCCTCCGCCAGTTCCTTCACGAGGAGCAGGTCCCGGGTCTTCTCCGCCGCCTTCCGTAGCCCGGTGAAGGCGAGCACCGCCTTGCGCCGGCCGAACGCCGCCGTCCAGGGCACCTGCACCAGGAGCCCTGGTGACGGCACCGGGCTGAGGTAGATCCCGGCCGGGCCGAGCACCGTGCGGCAGCGGCCGAACGAACTCGTGCCGGCCACGTCGAAGACGACGTCGTAGGTCTGCCCGGTGCGGGTGAAATCCTCCCTGGTGTAGTCGAGGACGGCGTCGGCGCCGAGGTCGCGTACGAGATCGAGGTTCGCCGTGCTGCACACCCCGGTGACCGTGGCACCGTAGTGCCTGGCGAGCTGCACCGCCATGCTGCCGACGCTGCCGGAAGCACCGTTGACCAGGATCGTCTGGCCGGCGTCGAGCCGGGCGCGGTCCCGCAGGAACGCCAGCGCGGTCGTGTCGGCCAGGGCGACGGCCTCGGCGAAGTCGAGGTTCGCCGGCTTGGGGGCGAGTGCGGCGTCCTGGCGGACCCGGACGTACTCGGCATGCGCCCCGAAGTCCGGCCCGGTGACGCCGACGACCTCGTCGCCGACCCGCACCCGGCTCACCGCCGGCCCCACCGCCTCGACCACACCGGCGAACTCGGAGCCCAGCACCGTCCACTTCGGCCGGCGGAGCCCGAAGAAGAGCCGGGAGTAGCCCGGGGAGCCCCGCCGGGCGGTGCCGTCGGTCACGCTGACCGTCGCGGCGTGCACCCGGACGAGAACGTCCTCGTTGGCGGGTGTCGGCGTCGGGACCTCTTCGACCCGGACGGCGTCCGGGGGACCGTAGCTGCGGTACACGGCGGCTCTCATGGCTGCTCCCCTTCGGGGTCGGGATACTGGAACACCTCGTCGAGCGGGACCGCGAAGACGCGGGCGATCTGGAATGCCATCTCCAGCGAGGGGGAGTACCGCCCCTGCTCGATGGCGATGACGGTCTGCCGGGTCACCCCGATCCGCTCGGCGAGCTGCGCCTGCGTCATCTCGCCGGCGGCGAACCGCAGGGCGCGGATCGAGTTGGTGACCCGGGTCGGCTTGACCATCGCTCACATGCCCCTGCGGTAGGCGACGAGTTTGACGGCGGAGCCGGTCACCGACGAGGCGACGAATCCGAGGTAGAGCGCGTTCGCGATCCAGAAGTGGTCGACGTCGAGCAGTGCCAGGCCGAGCGCCACCAGGGCGGCGGCGATCAGGGGGCCCTGGCCGACGCGCTCGCCGTGCCGGTGGATCTCCCGATCCCGGACGTCGCTGGCGTGGCTGTCACTGGGGCGGGCGATCTCCACCGCGATGCGGGCGACGATGGAGACGACGATCGAGACGCCGATGGTGAGCAGCAGCGTCGACACGTACGGCACCTCGGTGGCGGGGGTGTCGGAGAGTCTGCCCAGGACGATCCCGAGATAGACCGCGTAGACCGCCACCGCGACCACCAGGCTGACCCAGGTGCCCTTCTCTTCGTACGACATCGCCGGAACTCCCGAGAGGTAAAGAACTCTTGACACTCGAAGAGTAAAGAGCAATAGACACCATGTCAAGTTTTCTAGACACCACGGGCTGGGGTGCGACCGTCCGTCAGGTCGGGTAGCGGCGGCTGCGGTGAGGGCCGGTGGAGTCGGCTCAGTGCGATGACGGTCGTGGGCCGGACCGGGTCGAGGCATCCACGATCCGGCAGCCTACCGCCCGGCTCCGGCGGAGGCAGACGACATTCATCGTCATGAGCCGAAACATTCGGCGAGGTAGATGCGAAGAAGGTTTACACCCTCGAAAAGCTTCGATAGTTTGGGCCTAACTTTCGGTTCGGCGGCCAAAAGTTGGACGAGCCACCGGCTCCGGGCCGCCGCCGCGATCCGACCGTCGCCGGGCCGCGACGGCGATCCGGCCTGCGCCCGCCGTCCGGCCTGCGCCGGCTGTTGAGAGGGGATCGGAACAATGGGTAAGCACAGCATCGACCGCCGCGCGTTCCTGCGCGGGCTCGCCGGGACGACGGTCGCGGTCGGGGCCGGGACGCTGGCCGAGGCGCCGGCCCTGGCCAGCTCCGGCGGCCGGGGCGGGGGAGGGCGGCTCATCCCGAAGGAACGGACCGGCATCCAGCTCTACAGCGTGCGGGACAAGGTCGCCGAGTACGGCTTCGCCCGGGTCTTCGAGGAGCTGTCCCGGATCGGCTACCGGGAGGTCGAGTTCGCCGGCTACACCCAGGGCAGCCTCGGCGCCATCACCCCGAGGCAGATCCGGCGCCTGCTCGACTGCAACGGCCTGCGCGCCTCCGGCAGCCACCGCGGGCTCGCCGACTTCCGGAACAACCTCGACGAGGAACTCGACATCGCCCGTACCCTCGGGATGCGCTACCTCGGCACCGCCCAGGCGCCGACGGAGGACCGGACCGTCGACGGCTACAAGGCGGCGGCGGAGGAGTTCAACGCCTGGGGCGAGCGGGCCGCCCGCCGGGGCATCACGATCTACCAGCACAACCACACGATCGAGTTCAGCTTCGCCGTCGACCAGCCGGCCGTACGCCTCTACGACGTCTTCCTGGAGCACACCGATCCCCGGGTGGTGGCGCTGGAGATGGACATCCTCTGGGCATACGGCGGGGCGCGGAAGTACCCCGGCTTCCGGCCGGTCGACTACGTCAACGCCCACCCGCACCGCTATCCGCTCTTCCACGTCAAGGACGGGGTGCCGCTGCCCGACCCGCAGCAGGGCAACTCCTACGCGGATGTGGAGTTCGGGCTCGGCGAGATCCCGTTCGACGAGTTCTTCGGCGCGCTGCGCGGCAACCCGTACCGCTACGGCTACCTCTGGGAGCAGGACACCGCGCCGAACGCGCAGCCGAACCCGCCCGGCTCGCTCGGCGCGGCGGAACGCAGCTACCGGCGCATGCGCGCGCTGCGCGGACACCGCTGAGGCGGTGGTGACCGGCGCCGTCGACGTGGCCGGCGCCGGTCATCGTCCCGCGGCCTCCGGCCAGTCCGCCTCGCGGCCCCGGCAGCCGACGATCTCACCGTAGCAGCGGCGACTGCTCCGCGTTCGGCGGACGGAGGCGTCGGCCGGCTTCCACTCCTGGCTGGGCCGATGATCGTGGTTCGGATAGGGTAGGTACCGGTGTGCCGGGAAGTCTGGTCGGCGATTGAATCGTCGACCCACCGGAGGCACCCAGATGGTCACCCCCGGCAGCCGCATGCCGCGCCTGTTCGCCCGTGGTAGCTGGCCCGAGGTTCGCCGCGTCGGCGACATCCTCCGGACCGAGACCGTCGGCGGGGTGCTGCTGCTCGTCGCCGCCGTGCTGGCGCTCGCCTGGGCGAACTCGCCGTGGTCCGAGTCCTACCGGGCGTTGGGAGCCTTCGAGATCGGCCCCGCCGCCCTGCACCTGGACCTCAGCCTGGCGACCTGGGCGGCCGACGGACTGCTGGCGATCTTCTTCTTCGTCGCCGGGCTGGAGCTCAAGCGCGAGTTCGTCGCCGGTGACCTGCGCGAGCCGCGCCGGGCGATGCTGCCGGTCGCCGCCGCGGTCGGTGGCATGGCGGTGCCGGCACTGATCTACACGGCCTTCAACGCCGGTGCGGGCGACGGTGCGCTGGCCGGCTGGGCGATCCCCACCGCCACCGACATCGCGTTCGCGCTCGCCGTGCTCGGGGTGATCAACACGCATCTGCCGGCGGCGATGCGGACCTTCCTGCTCACCCTCGCGGTCGTCGACGACCTCCTGGCGATCGTGATCATCGCCATCTTCTACACCGGCTCGCTGAGCTTCGGGCCACTGCTGCTGGCGCTGATCCCGCTGGCCATCTTCGGCGTGCTGGTGCAACGCCGGGTGCGCTCCTGGTGGCTGCTGCTGCCGCTGGCCGCGGTGACCTGGGCGCTGGTGCACGAGTCCGGGGTGCACGCCACGGTCGCCGGGGTGGCGCTCGCGTTCACCGTGCCGGTGCTGCGGCGCAAACCCGGCCCCGGTCCCGGGCTCGCGGAGCACTTCGAGCACCGCTTCCGGCCCGTCTCCGCCGGGTTCGCGGTGCCGGTCTTCGCCTTCTTCGCCGCCGGGGTGTCGGTGGCCGGCGCCGGCGGCCTCGGCGCCTCCCTGACCGACTCGGTCGCCGTCGGCGTGGTGGTCGGGTTGGTCGCCGGCAAGGCCGCCGGAGTGCTCGGCGCGACCTGGCTGGTGCAGCGGCTCACCCGGGCCCGGCTCGCCGAGGGGCTCGGCTGGTGGGACGTGTTCGGGCTGGCGCTGCTGGCCGGGATCGGTTTCACCGTCTCCCTGCTGATCGGCGAGCTGGCGTTCGGCGCCGGCACCGAACGGGACGACCACACCAAGATCGGCGTACTGCTCGGGTCGCTGCTCTCGGCGGCGCTGGCCACCGTCGTCCTGCGGATGCGCAACCGCCACTACCAGCGCATCTGCTCGATCGAGGAGCGCGACACCAACGCCGACGGCGTGCCCGACGTCTACGAGGACCAGAGCCCTCGAACCTGAGCGGGCGAGGGGTAACCCGACCGGATTGTGCGCCCAGCGCCGATCCGGACCGCCGCCCCGCCGATCTCCTTCCGCTCGTCGATGCCGGCGGGTACGCTCCGCCGTGGTGTGCCGGGAAGTCTGGTCGGCTGTCGTGTCCGTCGCCGACCGGGGAGAGTTCCGTGACCGCTGCCGCCATCCGCACCACCGGGTTGACCAAACACTACGGCTCCGTCCGCGCCCTGGAGGCGCTGGACCTCACCGTGCCGGCCGGCCAGGTCTTCGGCTTCCTCGGGCCGAACGGCGCGGGCAAGTCCACCACGATCCGGCTGCTGCTCGGGCTCGCCCGCCCGACCGCCGGACGCGCCTGGATCTTCGACACCGACGCCGCGGACGTGGCGGCGGCGCACCGCTCCATCGCGTACGTGCCGGCCGACGTCGCGCTCTGGCCCGACCTGACCGGCGCAGAGATCCTGGAGCTGCTCGGCCGGATCGGGCCGGGGGTCGACCCGGCCCACCGGGACGAGCTGGTGCGGCGGTTCGCCCTCGACCTCGACACGCCCGGACGGGCCTACTCGACCGGTAACCGGCAGAAGGTGGCGCTGGTGGCCGCCTTCGCGACCCGGGCTCCGCTGCTGATCCTCGACGAGCCGACCAGCGGGCTCGACCCGTTGATGGAACGGGAGTTCCGGACCGCCGTCGCCGAGGCCCGCGAGCGCGGGCAGACCGTCTTCCTCAGCTCGCACCAGCTCTCCGAGGTCGAGGCGGTCTGCGACCAGGTGGCGATCCTGCGCGCCGGCCACCTGGTCGAGGTCGCCGGCGTGGCGGAGCTGCGCCGACTGCACCGCAGCCGGGTCGAGGCCACCTTCACCGGACCAGTGCCGGAGCTGACCGGCCTGCCCGGGGTCGAGGGGCTGCAGGAGACCGGCCCCGGGCGGCTGCGGTTCACCCTGACCGGCCCGCCCGGACCCGCGTTGCGGGCGCTCTCGGAGGCCGGGGTGAGCGCGGTGCAGATCTCCGAGCCGACCCTGGAGGAGATCTTTCTCGACTACTACTCGCAGGCGTCCCGGTGACCGCCGTCGACCTCCGTGCCGCGCGCGACGACGGCGCATCCGGACGGGACGTGGCAGGCTCCGCCGGGCGTAAGGTGATCGGGCTGGCCCTGCGTCAGGTGCGGCGCGGCGCGGTGATCGTGGTCGTGCTGGTCGCCGGGATGTCCGCCATGGTCGCCGCCACCTACGCCGGCACGGTCGGCGACGCGCTCGACGCCGCCGCGCTCGCCGCGCTGGCCGAGAATCCGGCGATCCGCACCCTCTTCGGCACCCCGGTGGCCCTGGACCAGGCGGGCGGGTTCACGGTCTGGCGCACCGGCACCGTGCTCGGGGTACTGCTCGGGATCTGGGGTCTGCTCGCCGCCACCCGGACGATGCGGGGCGAGGAGGACGCCGGCCGCTGGGACCTGCTGGCCGCCGGGCGGCTGCCGGTCGCCGCGATCGTCACCCGGCACGCCACCGTGCTGGCCGCCGTGCCGCTCGTCGCGGGACTCGCGACCGCCGGTGCACTCACCGCCGCCGGCACCCCGCCGCACGGGGCGCTGCTGCACGGCGCCGGCCTGGCCCTGCTCGGGGTCTACTTCGTCGCCGCGGGCGCCCTCGCCGCACAGCTCTTCCCGACCCGGGGCGCGGCAAGCGGTGCGGCGATGGCCCTGCTCGGCACCGGGCTGCTGGCCCGGATGCTGGGCGACGGCGTCGACGCGCTCGGCTGGCTGCGCTGGCTGTCACCGTTCGGGCTGGTGGCGCTCGTCCAGCCGTACGCGGCGAACCGCCTGCTGCCGCTCGCCGTGCTGGCCGCTGTCGCCGCCGGCCTGCTCGGCGCGGCGCTGGTGGCGACCCGGCACCGTGACCTGCGCGGCGGCTGGTTCGTTGCCCCGGCCGGCCGGCCGCCCCGGCTCTGGCTGCTCGGCTCGCTGCCCGGGTTCGCCGCCCGACGGCTGGCCGGCCCGCTGCTCGGCTGGGCCATCGGCATCGCCGGGTACGCGCTGCTGATCGGCGTGGTCGCGGTGTCGATCACCAGCTTCCTCGCCGACAACACCCGCTTCGCCGAGCTCGCGGCCGCGGCCGGATTCGGCGGCCTCGGCTCGGTCGAGGGCTACGTCGCCACCATGTACGCGCTGCTGGCGATCCCGATCGGCGCCTTCGTGGCCGTCCGGATCGGCGCGCTCGCCGCCGACGAGACCGATCGCCGGCTCGCGCTGCTCTACGCCCAGCCCGTCACCCGGCACCGGCTGCTCACCGCCGAACTGGCCGTCACCGTGGCCGGTGCGGTGCTTCTCGCCCTCGCGGCCGGGCTGGCCTCCTGGGCCGGTGCGGCCCGGGTCGGCGCGCCGCTCGGCCTCGGCGCCGCCCTCGCCGGCACCGCCAACGTGCTGCCGGTGGCGCTGTTGAGCCTCGGCGCGGCCGTGCTGGCGCTCGGCTGGCTGCCCCGGGTGGTCACCCTTGTCGGTGTGCTGCCCACGGCCGGCGGGTTCCTCTGGCAGGTCCTCGCCGACAGCACCGGCGCGCCCGCCTGGGTCGGCCGGCTCTCCCCGTTCGCGCACCTCGCCCCGGTCCCCGACCGGTCGCCGGACGGCGGCGCGGCCACGCTCATGCTGGCCGTGGCCACCGCGCTCGTCCTGCTGGGAATCCTCGGCTACCGCAGGCGCGACCTGCGGGGATGACGGAGTGACGGCGAGGTGACGGACGTCGGCCCGTGCCCGGACGAGGTGACGATGCTGGCCCGTGCCCCGGGCGCGCGCAGTGACGACGTCGGCCCGCACCCCGGGCGGAACCGGTGACGCCGCCGGTCCGCGCGGCGCATCGCGGGGCCGGTGTCCGGGCCGGTCAGGCGGGGCGGGTCGTCGGGTCAGGCGGGGCGGGTCGTCGGGTCGGCCGCGGCGCGCAGCCGGATCTCCAGCGCGTCGAGGTCGTCGACGAACCAGACGTGACCGGCCCGGTTCGACTCGTGGACGAGGGCGCGCAGTGCCGTACTGGCCGCGAGGTGCCGGGAGATGTCGCCGACGACGGCCAGCCGCAGTCGGTAGTTGACGAACTTCTGCATGATCTCGCCGGCGAAGCGGCTGCCGAGGGAGAAGAAGTTCTCGTCCAGCCGGCTCGCCGGCACCGCCACCACCTCGGCGCCGAGGAAGGCCGCGCCGATCAGGTCCAGTGCGTCCTGCTCGGTGGCGACCGGCGGGCCGTCCGGATCGCAGACCAGCACCGGGACGCCGGCCAGGTGCCGCAGCTCGTCAGGCATCCGCCACCTCCCCGCCCGGCGCCCGGTCGGCCCCGGCGACCACTCCGGTGCCGCCGCTGACCACCCCGGCGCCGCCACCGACCCCCCTGGTGCCTCTGCCGACCAGCCCGTTCTCGACGTCGAGCACGCCGTCGATCAGCCGCAGCAGCTCGGCGGTGGCACCGGGGTCACCGATTATCACGATCTTCATGCGGTCCCGTTCCTCGTCGTGGATGGTCTGCACCCGCAGCGGCCGCGCGGGGTCGTGGTGGGTGTTCACCCCGGCCAGCAGGAGGGTGCCCAGCCGATCGGCACCGGACCGGTCGATGCCGTCGACCTGCACGATGCCCGACACCTCGACCGCCGGCGGTCCGTGCCGGACCGGCTCGGACCGGCCGGTCAGCGCGTCGAGGTCGGCCCGGGCGATCCGGTACTGCTTGCCGATCCGCACCGCCCGGAGCCGGCCGCTGCGGATGTAGCCCCGGACCGTCCGCACATGCAGGCCGAGCCGGGTGGCCACCTGCTCCACCGAGTACATCTCATTACCCATCGCTCCCTAATTTAGCTCAGTAAGGGAAGGAAGCGGTAGTTTCTTGCGAGCGGTGGTGGGCATGGCCGATACCTGACCGCAACCGGCGGGCAAAGCGAGGGAAACGCGCCGCCCTTACGTTTCGAGGCGACTCAGCTATTGAGGCGTGCCTAGGGTTCCGCCGCCCCACCGTGCGGGCGGGACTGGTCCGAGAGGTGCAGGCGGGGCCGGCGGCGCGGTCGGCGCCGCTCCACGGCGGGACAAAAGCCCGGGAGACAGCCACCACCCGGCTGTTCCCCGGCCGGGCGACCTTCCCGGAGGTGCCCATGGGTTTCGCACACGATCATCCCGGTCGGCCGGACCCGCTGCCGCACGACAACCACGGACCCGAGGCCCGCTACGCGGTGCGCCGGGAGGCGGAACTGCCGACCACCGCGTGGGAGGCGGAGGTCGAGCGCGGCCTGCGGCTCGGGCTGCCCGGCGCCGACTCCATCGTGGACCGCCGCATCCCGACCTTCTCCCGCGGCGAGCTGCCGCACTTCGCCGGCATCAACACCTTCCTCAAGGCGCCGTACGTCGAGGACGTCACCACCTGCGGCGCGTACGACGTGGCGGTGCTCGGCGCCCCCTTCGACGGCGGTACGACGTACCGGCCGGGGACCCGGTTCGGGCCGCAGGGCATCCGGAAGATCTCCGCACTCTACGGGCCGTACAGCTTCGAACTCGGCGTCGACCTGCGGGAGTCGATCACGATCGCCGACCTCGGGGATGTCTTCACCATCCCCGGCAACATCGAGAAGACCTTCGACCAGATCACCAGGGCGGTCAGTCACGTCTACGGCTCGGGCGCCTTTCCGGTGGTGCTCGGCGGCGACCACTCGATCGGCTACCCGACCGTACGCGGCGTCGCCGAGCACCTCGACGGCAACCTCGGCATCATCCACTTCGACCGGCACGTCGACACCCAGGAGACGGATCTCGACGAGCGGATGCACACCACCCCGTGGTTCCACGCCACCGACATCCCGAACGTCCCGCCGAAGAACCTGGTGCAGATCGGCATCGGCGGCTGGCAGGCTCCCCGGCCCGGTGTGAAGGTCGGCCGGGAGCGGGGGACGACGATCATGACCGTCACCGACTGCGTCGAGATGGGCATCGAGACCGCCGCCGAACGGGCCCTGGAGGTGGCCTGGGACGGCGCCGAGGCGGTCTGGCTCTCCTTCGACGTCGACTGCCTCGACGCCGCCTTCGTCCCCGGCACCGGCTGGCCCGAGCCGGGCGGTTTCCTGCCGCGCGAGGTGCTCAAGTTCATCCAACTGATCGCCGAACGGCCGCTCGCCGGCATCGAGGTCGTCGAGTGCTCCCCGCCGTACGACAACGCGGAGATCACCTCGCTGATCGCCACCCGGGTCATCTGCGACACCCTGGGCTGCCTGGTGCGCGCCGGTCATCTTCCTGGGAGAAACCAATGAGAAGACGCCCGTTCATCCGACTGCTCGCGACGGCGACCTGCGCCGCCCTGCTCGGCACCACGGCGGCCTGCGGCGACGGCACGGATTCCGGCGCGGACGGCTCCACCACGGTACGGCTCGGATTCAGCGCCTGGCCCGGCTGGTTTCCCTGGCAGGTCGCGCAGGAGAAGGGGCTCTTCGAGGCCAACGGTGTCGACGTCGAACTGACCTGGTTCGACAGCTACACCGACAGTCTCCAGGCGCTGAGCACCGGCAACCTCGACGCCAACAGCCAGACCCTCAACGACACCCTCACCTCGGTCAGCGGCGGTGCGGAGCAGACCATCGTGCTGGTCAACGACAACTCGACAGGCAACGACCAGATCATCGCCGCCCCGGACGTCGCCGACGTCGCCGGACTGCGCGGGAAGAAGGTCGCGGTGGAGCAGGGCACCGTCGACCACTACCTGCTGCTGCTCGCCCTCGAACGCGCCGGCCTCTCCGAAGAGGACGTCACGCTGACCCCGCTGCTGACCGATGCCGCGGCGGCCGCGTTCGTGGCCGGGCAGGTCGACGCGGTCGGCGCCTTCGCGCCCTTCACCACCACCGCGCTGGAGCGGCCCGGCAGCCGGGCCATCGCCACCTCCAAGGACTTCCCCGGGGCGATCCCGGACCACCTCGCCTTCGACGGCGCGTACCTGCGCGAGCATCCGGAGCAGGTGCAGCAGGTGGTGCAGACCTGGTTCGACACGCTGGAGTGGATAGCGGCCAACGAGGCGGAGGCGGTGGCGATCATGGCCCGCCGGGGTGGGGTGAGCGAGGCCGACTACCGGACCTACAACGCCGGCACCACGATCTTCACCCGGGAACAGAACCTCGCGGCGTTCTCCCCGGGCGGTGACGCCACCCACCTGGACTTCCAGGCCGACAGGATCGCCGAGTTCCTGGTCCGCACCGAACTGGCGCCGAGCAAACCCTCGCTCGACGGCCTCTTCGACCCGACGTTCGTGCAAGCGGTGACCTGATGGAACGCCTGGCCAGCTCCGACGCCTCCGGCGCGCCTCGCGTGGCCGACGCCTCCGGCGCGCCTCGCGTGGCCGACGGGCCCGGCGCGCCTCGCGTGGCCGACGGGCCCGGCGCGCCTCGCGTGCCCGACGGGCCCGGCGCTGCCGGGCGGGCGCCGGTGCGGCGCCCGCCGACCGCCCGGCAGCTCTTCGGCCCGTTGCCCCGGCGCCGCCCGAACCGGCCACCGGGCCGGGTGCTGGCACTGCGTACGCCGCTGCCCGGTCGGGTCCGCACCGTCCTGGTGCTCAGCTCGGTCGCCCTACCGCTGCTGGCCTGGCTGCTGCTCGGCGCGACCGGGGCGGTCGAACCCCGGTTCCTGCCGGCGCCGGGCGCGGTCTGGGCGGCCGGGCTGGAGATGGCCCGCAGCGGGGAACTGCTCACCGACGCCTGGGCCACCGTCCGGCGGATCCTCTACGGGTACGGGATCGGCGTGGCCGTGGCGGTCCCGCTCGGCGTGGCGATGGGCAGCTTCGCCGCGGCCCGCTCCGCCCTGGAACCGGCCAGCGGTCTGCTGCGCTACCTGCCGGCCGCCGCCTTCACCCCGCTGCTGCTGATCTGGCTCGGCATCGGCGAGGCGCCGAAGATCGCCCTGATCGTCATCGGCACGGTCTTCTTCAACATGCTGATGACCGCCGACGTGGTCCGGCAGGTGCCGATCGACCTGGTGAACGTCTCCTACACCCTCGGCGCCCGGCGCGGCGAGGTGCTGCGCAAGGTGATCCTGCCGTACGCACTGCCCGGCATCGTCGACACGGTACGGGTGAACTTCGCCGCCGCCTGGGGACTGGTGGTCGTCGCCGAGCTGGTGAACAGCCAGGAGGGGCTCGGCAAGCGGATCCTGCTCGCCCAGCGTTTCACCCAGACCGACAAGATCTTCGCGATCCTGGTGGTGATCGGGCTGATCGGGGTGACCGCCGACGTCGTACTCCGGATCCTGCGGGACCGGCTCGGGCGGTGGGTGCCGTGACCACCGGGCTGCTCGAACTCGTCGGCGTGCGGCGGGTGTTCCGTCGGCACGGCCGCGACGTACCGGCGCTTGTCGACGTCGACCTGCGGATCGCCCGGACGTCCTTCGTCTGCGTCGTCGGGGCCAGCGGCTCCGGCAAGTCCACGCTGCTCTCCCTGGTCGCCGGCCTCGACCGCCCCTCCGGCGGCGAGATCCTGCTCGACGGCAACCCGGTGCTCGGGCCCGGACCGGACCGGGGGCTGGTGTTGCAGAGCGGCGCGGTCTACCCGTGGCGGACGGTCGAGCGTAACGTCGGCTTCGGCCTGGAACTGCTCCGCATCGACCGGGCGGAGCGGGCCCGCCGGGTCGCCTGGTATCTGGAGGAGACCGGGCTTACCGCGCTCCGGTCGGCGCTGCCGAAACAGCTCTCCGGCGGGCAGCGGCAGCGGGTGGCGATCGCCAGGGCGCTCGCCTGCGAGCCGGACGTCCTGCTGCTGGACGAGCCGTTCGGCGCGTTGGACGTGCAGACCAAAGAGGACATGCAGCTCTTGCTCCGCCGGGTGTGGCGGGACACCGGCACCACCGTCCTGATGGTCACCCACGACGTGGAGGAGGCGGTCTTTCTCGGGCAGCGGGTGGTGGTGCTGGCCAGCAGTCCCGGGCGGGTCGCCGCCGATCTCACGCTGGAGCTGCCGGACGAGCGGGACCTCGACCTGAAGCGGGCACCGGAGTTCCTGGCGGCGCGGGCCCGGGTCGAGGATCTGGTCCGAACCTTCCACCACGCCGGATAGCCGCAGCCGGACCGGACATGCTGCAGCCGGACCGGACAGGCCACAACCGGATCGGTCGTACCCCGGCGCTATGGTCTGCCGGCGCACCGATGTCGAGAAGCAGGAAGGCGGTCGCCGTGAACTGGACCCTGGAGGTGGTGGTCGTCCCGGTCTCCGACGTGGACCGGGCGAAGACCTTCTACGCCGACCAGCTCGGCTTCGACGTCGACCACGACACCCGGATCGGCGACGACGTCCGGATCGTCCAGCTCACCCCGCCGGGCTCGGGCTGCTCGATCGTGATCGGCACCGGCGCCGTGCCGCAGATGCCGCCCGGCTCGCTGCGCGGGCTGCAGCTCGTCGTCAACGACCTGACCAGGGCGCGTGCCCAGCTCGTGGAGCGAGGTGTCGAGGTCGGCGAGATCCAGGTCCTCGGCGAGAATCCGGGGCCCGTCGCGGATCCGCTGGACAACGTGGGATTCGTCTTCTTCGACGACCCGGACGGCAACGGCTGGGCCGTGCAGCAGATTTCGTCTCGGGGCTGACCGTCCGGCGCCCCGGCGTGGCGTCACGCCGAACCGGCCGGCACCGCCGGCAACCCGGCGGTCGCGGCGGCGAGCTGGCTCTCCGAGAACTCGTGGTCGGCGAGGTCGCCCGCGAGAAAGGCACCGTACGCGGCGAGGTCCAGATGCCCGTGCCCGCAGAGCGCGGTCAGGATGATCTTCTCCTCGCCGGTCTCCCGGCACCGCAACGCCTCCTCGACGCAGGCGGCGAGCGCGTGGGTGGGCTCGGGAGCCGGCACGATCCCCTCGGTGCGGGCGAACCGCACTCCCGCCTCGAAGCACTCCCGCTGGCCCTTCGCCACCGCCTCGATCAGGCCCAGCTCGTAGATGTGCGAGATCAGCGGCGACATGCCGTGGTAGCGCAGCCCACCGGCGTGGATCGGGTCGGGGATGAAGTCGTGCCCGAGGGTGTGCATCTTCATCAGCGGGGTCATCCCGGCGGTGTCGCCGAAGTCGTACGCGTAGACACCCCTGGTCAGCGACGGGCAGGAGGCCGGCTCGACGGCCCGGATCGTCACGTCGAGCGTGCCGGCCAGCTTCTCCCGGAGGAACGGGAACGCCAGTCCGCCGAAGTTGGAGCCGCCGCCGGTGCAGCCGACGATCAGGTCCGGCGCCAGCCCGACCTTGCCGAACTGGAGGAGCGCCTCCTCGCCGATCACCGTCTGGTGCAGGAGTACGTGGTTGAGCACGCTGCCCAGCGCATAGTTCGTGTCCGGGCTGCCGGCCGCCACCTCGACCGCCTCGGAGATCGCGATGCCCAGCGAGCCGGGCGAGTCGGGGTGATCCGCCAGCACCGCCCGGCCGGCCGAGGTGAGTTCGGACGGTGACGGGTGGACGACTCCGCCGAACGTCTCGATCATGATCTTCCGGTACGGCTTCTGGTCGTACGAGGCGCGCACCTGCCAGACCTCGCAGTCCAGGCCGTACTGCGCGCATGCGAAGGCGAGTGCGGTGCCCCACTGGCCGGCCCCGGTCTCGGTGGTCAGCCGGCGGATTCCGGCCGCCGCGTTGTAGTACGCCTGCGGCACCGCCGTGTTCGGCTTGTGCGACCCGGCCGGCGAGACGCCCTCGTACTTGTAGAAGATCTTGGCAGGGGTGTCGAGCGCCCGCTCCAGCCGATGCGCCCGGTACAGCGGGGACGGTCGCCACAGCCGGTAGACGTCCCGCACCTCCTCCGGGATCTCCACGTAGCGGTCGGTGGTGACCTCCTGCCGGATCAGCTCCGCCGGAAAGAGCGGTGCCAGGTCGTCCGGGCCGATCGGCGTCAGCGTGCCCGGATGCAGCACCGGCGGCGGCGCGGCGGGCAGGTCGGCCAGGATGTTGTACCAGCGGCGCGGCAGCTCCGACTCGTCCAGCAGAATCTTGCTCGGCTCACCCATGGCCACGAATTGAACCCGCCGGACGCCCCGCTGTCCATGGCCCGCTGTCCGTGGCCCGCTCGCTGCCCATGGCCCGCTGTCCGTGGCCCGCTTGCCGTCCGTGGCCCGCTGTCTGTGGCCCGCCGCCGTCCGTGGCCGTGCTGTCCGTGGCCGCGCGGGATCGGCGGCGGCCGACGGAGTGATCCGCCGGCCGCTCGCCATCCACTCGCGCCGGTGCGCCGGTGCGCCGGTCAGTCCTTCGGCCTGCCCTTGGGCGCGGTGTCCCACTCCGGGTTGCCCAGCGTGCCCACCCAGGTCCGCACCGTGGCCACATCGGCCGGTGCGAAGGCGAGGCTGAGCAGGAGCAGCAGCCGGGCCTTCTGCGGCAGCAGGTCGTCGCCGGCGATGATCGGCGAGGTGGTGCTGCCGCTGTAGCTCGCGCCGGAGCCGGTCCGGGTGGTGCTGACGAAGACGACCCCCTTCGCCGCGGCGGCGCTCCGGGCGCTGCTCTGCGCCGAGGAGATGCCACCGGCGCCGGTGCCGGCGGTGACGATGCCCTTGACCCCGGCGTCCGCGAAGGCGGTGATCGCCTCGCCGCCGGCCTGCTGGTAGCCGTAGACCACCTCGACCCGGGGCAGGTCGGTCGGGGCGACTCTGGACAGGTCGAACGGGGTCAGCCAGCGCTGCTTCGCGTCGCACTTCTCGACCCGGGCCGGCGCCCGGCCGACCTTGATGTTCGGCCCGTCGATCCAGCCCAGGACGCCGAACTCCCGGCTCTGGAAGGTGTCCATCCGGTAGGAGCTGGTCTTGGTGACGTCCCGGGCGGCGTGGAACTCGTCGCCGAGCATCAGTACGGTGCCGTAGCAATAGGTCGCCTGGCTGGCCGCCAGAACGATCGAGTTGTAGAGGTTGGCCGGTCCGTCGGCGCCGATCACCTGCGGCCCGTCCGGGGTCACCGCCGCCCAGGGCCGCATCGCCCCGGTCATCACCACCGGCTTGCGGCTCCGTACGGTCAGGTCCAGCCAGTACGCGAACTCCTCCATCGTGTCGGTGCCGCTGGTCACCACGACCGCGTCCGACTTCTTCAGCGCCGACTCGACGGCCAGGGTGAGCGCGTGGAACTCGGCGATGGTGTAGCCGCCGGAGCCCTTGTTGCCGAACTGCACCGTCGAGACGTCGGCGACCTGGCCGATCTCCGGCTGGAGCCGGGCCACCAGGTCACCGATGGCGATCTGGCCGGACCGGTATTCGGTGAAACTGCTGCGGGAGGTGGCGACGCCGGAGATGGTGCCGCCGGTGCCGATCACGGTGACCTTGGGCTTCTTCGCCTTCGCCGCGTTGACGGCCTGGGCGTACGCGACGCTGCGGATCTCGGTCGGCCCGGTGACCCCGGCGACGGTGCCGGTGACCGGTGGCAGCGCCATCGCCGCCGGTTCGGGGGAGCGGTCGATGACGGAGACGACGGTGGCGGTGAGTGCGGCAGTGAGGACGGGGACCAGGACGGCGATCAGGCGCCGGGGTGTCGGCCGGAGCCGATCCGGAATGCTGGACAATGCGACCTCCAGTCGGGGGATGGGGGTAAGGAGCATCGTCCGAGCTGCTGCTTTCTTCGGCGTTACAAGATCATTTCCGCTTCCTGCCTTCTGGAACGCGCCCGATCCATCGCCGGTATTCGATCTCCTGTGTGGGCGGTTAGATGATGTTTCGGGCGGTTAACGGCGTCAGCCCTTCGCGATCGGTGCCGCCGCCGACAACCGGCTGGGTGTGTCGGCGAGGTGGGAGGATGCCGAAGTGGAAATTCGGTTCGACGTCGGTGACGAGCGTGGTCGGGTGTTGGTGGAGGTCGCACCGAACGTCGACCCGGTGGCAGTCGGCAAGAGCGAACGGGACCGGGGCATGCCGGTCTGTACCGCGTCTGTCGAGTTCAGCGCTCGTGGCTACCGGTCGCTGTTGGGCTGGGTGCAGTTGGTCTGCGAACCCAGCGCGGCAGCGGGGTTCGAGATCGACCCCTTCGACCTGTTTGCCGACTCCAGCGCACCCTTCGCCTGGTACGGTTTTCGACCGACCCTCTTCGACGCCCCTTCCCGATGGCGTTCCGGGGTGGTGCGGTGGCAGGCGCACAGCTTCCTGACCATCGGTCCGTGGGACGTCGACCGGCGGCTCGTCGTCCCGCTGGTCGGCTTCGCGTGGGGCTACGAGCAGGATGCGGAGGACCGGCTGCGCGTGTCGCCGGTGCGGTCGCTCGGGCCGGCCGACTGGGACGGCCATCGCGGTTACATGGCGGAGCGGTATCCGACCTGGAGGTTCGGCGACGGAGGCCCTCTCGCCGCACAATCCTGACACCGGCCCTCGCTCGGGCGGTCTCGGTTACGTCCGGCCGCGCCAATCGGAGGCAGCGGGGAGTGTCCTCGAGCCGCCTCCGGGCACCGCCCGGCGGCGGCGCCCACGTGTTGGCAACACGTCCTGGCGTGGCAGGTTGGCAACACCCCGTATGGCACCGCCGTCAGGCCTGAGCCATCGGATGACGTTCCTGTTCGCATTGGCGGCGGGAGCGGCCATCGGCAACCTGTACTGGGCGCAGCCACTGCTCGGCTTCATCGCGGACGATCTACACACCGCGACCGCGACGGCCGGCTGGCTCGTCACCGCGACGCAGGTCGGGTACGCCGTCGGTGTGCTGCTGCTCGTGCCACTCGGGGACGTCCTGGACCGCCGCCGGTTCGTCCCGGTGATGCTGCTGACCTCGGCCGCCGCACTGCTGCTGTGCGCGCTGGCGCCGTCGATCGGCGTCCTTCTCCTCGCCCTGGGCGCGCTCGGCGCGACGACGATCTCCGGGCAGGTCCTCACACCGCTCGCCGGGGACCTGGCCGGCGACGCCCAGCGCGGTCGGATCGTCGGCGTCGTCGGGTCCGGGACCCTCGCCGGCATCCTGGCATCCCGCACGATCAGCGGGTTGGTCGCCGGCGCCGCCGGGTGGCGTACGGTCTTCGGTCTCGCCGCGGTCGTCGCCGTGCTGCTCGCGGTCCTGCTCTACCGCACGATCCCACCGCTGGCACCGCGGGCCCAGATGCGATACCCGCAGCTCATCGCCTCGGTCGGCACGGTGGTCATGCGCGAGCGGGCGGCCCGATGGACGCTCGTCCTGGCCGCCACCGGGTTCGCCGCGTTCTCGCTGTTCTGGACGGCGCTGACGTTCCTGCTCAGCGGCCCACCGTTCGAATATCCGGTAGCCGTGATCGGGTTGTTCGGGTTGGTGGGTTTCGCTGGTGTTCTCTCCGGCCTGCACGGCGGGCGTTTGCACGACCGCGGCTGGTCGCTGCCGGCCACCGGCACGGCCTGGGTGCTGGCCCTCGGCGCCTTCGTCGTGGCGACGTTCGCCGGCCGGTCCGTCGTCCTGGTGATCATCGTGATCATCGTGATCGATGTCGCCCTCCAGACGCAGGCCCTCCTCAACCGGGCGCGGCTGTTCGCCCTCTCCCACGAGGCACGCAGCCGGCTCAACACGGCGCTGGCGGCCGGCAACTTCATCGGCGCTGCCATCGGCTCCGCTGCCGCGACCACGCTCTGGTCCGTGCGTGGCTGGACCGCGGTCACGAGCACGGGGACGGCGCTCTGCTGCTTCGCGCTCATCGTGTGGGCGCTGGGCGCCGTGGTCCGCTCGTGATCCGCCTCGCCGTGACGGAGGACGCTGCTCCGGACCACGATGCAGGTGCAGACAACCGCCCAACCCGCTCGTAGTGCTCCGGAGATTGGCGCGGACCTCTATTGGTGGAGGGTGTCGCCAGGTCGCGGCTGGCCGATCAACTCCAGCGACACGGTCCACAACTTCCGTGCGGCGTCGGGGTCGAGTGCCCACTGCTTGACGCCGTCGCTGTTGTGGAACAGGTCCGCGTCGTCGGCGACGGTGTGCGCTTCGCGTCCGTCATTGAGATAGTGACCGCCGGTGTGGGCGAACTCGGGGGCGACCGCGGCGACGAGGGTGGTGGCGGCACCCTGCTGGACGGTTTTGTAGGCGAAGGCTCCGGCGGCCTCGGCTGTCGCCAGATAGTCCTTCTGCTCCTGCGTGAAATCCCGTTGCAGGCCGGTCGAGACACCACCGGGATTGACGGCGTTCGCGACGATGCCGTCGGACGCCCATCGACGGGAGGCTTCGACCGCGAAGAGCGAGTTGGCGGTCTTGGATTGCGCGTAGGCGGTTTGGGGGTCGTACGGGCGTCGCGCGAAGTGGATGTCGTCGAAGACGACTGGCGAGTTCATGTGCGCCGTTGAACTGACCGACACGATGCGGGCGTCGCCACGTTCGCGCGCACCCGTGGCGAGGGCGTCGTGCAGGCCGAGGCTCAGGGCGAAGTGGCCGAGATGGTTGACCGCGAACTGGTGTTCCCAGCCTTCGGGGGTTCGGGCCAGGTTGCTGAGGAAGACGCCGGCATTGTTGATCAGTAGGTGCAGCGGCCCGCTCCAGTGGTCGACGAAGTTGGCGATGGAGGACCTGTCGAGCAGGTCGAGCGCCCGGACGTGGACGTTGGGGTTATGGGTGGTTCCGGTGATGTCCCGGGCCGCTTCTGCACCAGCGGCGGTGTTGCGGACCGCCAGGGTGACCTCGGCGCCCGCGCGCGCGAGAGAGCGCGCTGTTTCGACGCCGATCCCGGACGAGGCGCCGGTGACGATGGCACGGACATCCGCGAGGTCGAGGCCGCTCGCGACGTCGTCGGCGGTGCTGCCGACGTCGAAGCGTGTCGTGACGAGTCGATGAGCTGCGGTCACGCCGTCTCCTGAGGGGTTGCGTGGTCGGAGCCGGGCCGTTGCCTCGGCACTATGGCAACTATACACAGACCGCTTAGGTTGTATAGCTAGTGTAGTGGCTGCTAGGGTTGACGCCATGGGCGTCTCGCTGGAGATCGGGGTCGCAGGAGAGCGGGCCGAGGGTGGCCGCCGGAAGCACGTTCTGACGGTCGCTCTCGACACCTTCGCCCGGTATGGCTACCGCAAGACGTCGATGGACGATGTCGCCCGCGCCGCGGAGATCTCCCGACCTGGCCTGTACTTCCTGTTCTCCTCGAAGGAAAACCTGTTCCGCGCCGCTGTCGTCTACGCCATCGAGGGCGACCTTGTCGCGGCGGGCCGGGTTCTGGCGGACGCCGAGCGCCCACTACGGGATCGACTGGTCGAAGCCTTCGACCTGTGGACCGGCCGCTATATCGGCTCCATGGCGGCGGAGGTCGCGGTGCTCATCGAGACCAACCCGGCCCTGCTGGGGTCCAGCGTCACGGCCTATCCTCAGCGCTTCGTCGAGATGGTCGCGAACGCTCTGGCGGAGGTCCTTCCCGCCGGGTGCGAGGGAACGGCCGGGGAGATGGCCCGAACGCTGCGGTCCACCGCCGCCGGCATAAAGTACGAGGTGGCCACCCGGTCGGAATTCGTCACACGGATGACGATCGCCATCGACCTTTTCCTGCCAGCGCTCAGCGGCTGTGCACGGGATATCGACGGGAGCGGCAGCCGAGAGAGCTGACGTCCACGTGAGCCACGGCACTCACAAATCACCGTCCGCGAGCACCGAAGTATGAAGATAACGCGCTGCGCCGTCGGTGGCGGCCGCCACTGCCCGGTCCAGCCGTCGCCACACGTACGGCCTGAGTACCGTTGTCGCATCTGCCAGGGAGAAGAACTGGAAGGCCTCGATCTCCGGGTCTGTCGGGCGTAGCGACGTGATGCGTCGGTCGTCGAGGACGCCGCCGTCGAAGACGAACATGAGGCTGTCGTCCCAGGGCCCATGGGGGGCCACCCAGTCGACCACCAGCATGATCCCGAGCGACAGTTCGAGGCCAAGCTCTTCGCGTAGCTCACGCTCGGCGGCCTGGCGCGGTGGTTCGTGGTGTTCGGCCATGCCGCCTGGAAGGTCCCAGTCGGGCTTGTAACTCGGATCCACCAGCAGGATTTCGCCCCGATGGTTCCGGATGAGCGCATCCGCACCGACGCGCTTGCGCGCCTGCCTGGCGTTGCCTTCGGCGAGGTACGCGTCCCAGGCGTCGCCGTCGCGTTCGTAGAGTGGTCGCTGTTCCCGAGGTGTCATAGCGGCGGGTGTCCTGCTGGTGGCTCGTGCAGGGCGCCGCTGGTACCGATCCATGCCCGTTCAAGCAGAGCCTGTCGAAGTTGCTCGATCACCTCGGAAGCCTCGCCACATCGCTTCGAGTGGGATCGGAGTAGCAGCGCTACATGCGTGAGACGGGCGACGAGCACGGCGGAGCCGAGGTTCACGGTGGAGGCGAGTACCTCGCGGATCAGCGGGCACGCCTCTTCCGCCTGTCCCTGGCCGAGTAGCGCGGTTGCAAGCGCGACCTGGGCGAAGGCCCGGCTACGCACCTGGCCACCTTGACGGCCGGCGAGTGCCTGGTGCAACTGCCTGGCCGCCTCGGTGAAGTCGCCGACTCGGAGGAAACACCAGGCTGCCTCCGAGGCGAGCGATGCATCGTCGAACGGGCTCAACCACTGCGAGGAGGAGCTGCACTCGCGCTGATATGCCGTGTCGGCGGCGGTGATCGCCGCCACAGCCTCGACCGGCCGTCCGCTCGCGGCCAACCCGCATGCGCGCATCGCGTGCAACCGGGCCTCAAGTGGACCGTGCGAAGGACCTTTGCGAAGGTGCGCGAATCCGGTATCGGCGTGCGAGACAGCAGCGTGCGCGTCGCCGTCCTGGCGGGCGCAATGGCTGAGGCTTGCGTGGATCTGAGCAGCTAGTTGAGTATCGCCGCTTGCGGCGGCAGCCGCGCTGGCGCGCAACAGATGCCGAGAGGCCATTGCCTTCGCGCCACTTTCCAATGCCATCCAGCCGGCCATCTCGGCAAGGGACGCTATTGGTGCCCAGGCGGGGAGGGTTCGTAGGTTCGGGCCGGTCGATGGCGGCGCAGACGAGTACTGGGCGAGGCGAGTTGCGACCGTCGCATACAGATGGGCGCCGCCGACCTGTCGATCGGCCGCACGGAGCGCGTGCACGAAGGGGAGCGTGACGCCGTGCGATCCGGGTGGTTGCTGCGGAGACCCGCTGCTGGGTAGCGCGAACCAGAGCATTTCGGCGGGCATGCCGAGTAGGAGCGCCCAACCGACCAGCCGATCGAGGTTGCGTAGCCCTGGCCCGTTCTCCAGGCGGCTGAGCTGAGCCTGCGTCTGGTTCATCCACCCGGCAACGAGATCTTGGGACAGCGGTCGTGGCCCGTGGTGGGGATGATGCCGGTACGCCCGGATGACGTGGCCGATGTGGCGCTCGGCGAAGGCCTCCCGTAGCTCTACGGCCCGCCAGAATTCGGACGGCAGTGGTGGTGGCGCGAAAAGGTAGCCGCTGGTCCGGCTGGCGCACCGCCGACAGGCTTTCGTGTGGTTGTCTCTCGCCAATGGCGTGCCGCACCGGCGGCAGGCAGGTGGGGATGCGCTGGACATGTCGGGACCCCCACGAGAATCGCCGGTCGGGCATCCGATCGGATGCCCGACGAGGTTATCGAATCAATGAGCTTCGCGTATACGTCCCACCAACGTTGCGTCATTCTGGCACGGCGCGTTCCCGGACACGATCAACCTACGGCCCGGGGCGGGTGCTGCGGCCAACGGTTTCGCGTTGTACGACGTGCCGACCGACCCCGCCCGCCTCGGTGCCGATCCGGTCGACAGGGTCGTATGACGTCGGGAGGGCACAGGTGTCCTGGTCAGCGGTAGCCGCCCGGAGGGCGGAGTGGGGTGGTGTTGCGGGTGGAGGGCTGGTGGGCGTACCCGGATGGACCGCTGGTGGTGGTCGGCGGTGACGGGCCGACCGGCCTGGCGGCCGTCCGCGGCCGTCGAGGTCTCCGACGAGATGGCGGAGCACTTCCGGGACACGATGCGCGCCCATGCCAACGATCCCGAGACCGGGGCCTGTGTGCGGTGTGGACGGAGTCGGTGTGACGAGTGGCGGTGGGCGTACGAGCGGCTGGTCCTGGCGGGCCGTTTCGACGCCCTGCCAGGCCCCTCCCGGCGGGGTGACGGTGTCGGGTCTGCGGAGGATGCCGGAGCGGACGGGTGACCGTGGCGGTGGTGTGGGGGCAGGGCAGGTGGCGGGCGGTTGACGGGGTCGTCGAGCTGGATGGACTGCTGGCCGGGCTGGCGGTGAGCCCGGTCGGGCCCCAGGTGGTGGGGTTGTATCCGCCGGCGTTCCTGGAGCCGGGATTCCGACCGTGCGGGTCGCCGTCGTCGTTGCAACTCGGGCTCGGGCACCCGGTGCGGGGGTTCCTCTACTGGACGGGGCCGGCCGGCGGTATCGGATTCGAACCGGAGGTGCCGCCATGGCCGACCGGCGTTCATGAGATCGAGTTCGATTACGGTGGCGATCCGATCGCCTGTGGTCCCGAGGTGGCGGGCGTGAGCCCGGACGCCGTCCGGGACGCCGCACTGGAGTACGCCGTCACCGGTGCCCGCCCACGCCGGGTGCTGTGGCGCGACTGTTAGCCCGGGGGATCTCCGCTCCCCTGGCCATCGAAGCCGAGCAGGCGGGCGCTTCAGGGGGCGTGCCGGGACGTCGCGCCGGACCGCCACTCCGGTGCGAGGATCGACCAGATCTCCATGTCGTGCCGCTTCCCGCGGTAGGAATAGCGCTGCCGTAGTACGCCGTCCCGGGTCATGCCGAGGCGTCGGGCCACCGCGATGCTGGGCTGGTTCTCCGCCGAGACCACCCACTCGACGCGATGGATGCCCCGCTCCTCGAACGCCCAGTCGATGATCACTCGAGCGGCCCGGGTCACCAGCCCGCTGCCGACCGCCGACGGTTCCAGCCAGCAGCCGGCCTCGGCAACGCCCTGCTGGACGTCCATGGTCCGGAACAGGACGCCACCGATCAGCGTGCCGCCGACCCAGATGCCGTGGATCCGTCCGGTGTCGGCGGCGGCCTTCTCCGCGTAGCCCTGGAGGAAGGAGCGGCTCGACTCCAGGTCGGTGACGGCGTCCGGCAGCGCGATGTGTTGGCCGATGAACTCCCGGCCGCGTTCGATGTGGGTCAGGAACTCCTCGGCCTGCCATGGTTCGAGCGGGCGGAGCAACGCGCCGTCGTCGCCGAGGGATACCGCGTACATCCTCGTCCGTCCTCCCCGGGTCGCCGAAGGATCATGCTACGGCGTCGGCCTGCCGGACGGAGTCGCCAGGCTGGCACCGCCCTGCGTGGGGATCCCCGGTGCGGGTGCGCCCTCGGCATCGGAGGCGGGGCCGTCGCGTCTGACGGCCCCGCCTCCGTTTTGCGGAGACCGGTAGGCGACCGGCGGGAGATCGCCGTCAAATTCCAGCCCGACTGCTATCCGGCGTAGGTCTCGAACTCGGCGACCCTCGGGGTGCCGTTCGATCCGGTGATCTCAAAGGTGACCTTGCGCAGCGAGGTCGCCGCGAAAGAGATCACGCCCGCCCCGCTGCCGGAGGCCAGGATGGCGCCGTTGTCGTGGTTGAGGACCCGCCAGGACCCGATGGCGCCGACGGCACCCGAAGCCTCACGGATGTTGATCCTGGAGATCGTGGTGGCGGAGTCCCACTTGATCGAGATGGATCCGGTCGAGCCGGCCGGTGACCAGTAGGTGCTCATGTCGCCGTCCCGCACGTTGCCGTAACTCGTCCCGCTGGCCTTGCTGGAGCCGTCCGAACCCGCCCCGATGCTGAGGTTGGTCCCGCCCGGCTGGCCCGGAGTGGTCGTCGGGGTCGGGTTGCTCGGGGTCGGCGTGGGATTGGTCGGCGGCGTCGGCGTCGGCCGGGTCGGGGTCGGTGCCGGGGTCTGCGGTGAGCACCGGCCGTCCGAGACCCGGATGCCCTTGTTGGCCCCGGCCGTCTGGCGGACGACGTCCGGTACGCAGCTCGCCCCGTCCATGCTGTACGAGTACGGAATGCTGACGCTGGTGTTCGACTGCGGGTTGGGGCCGGCGGGGTTGGTGTCGCCGCCCGGGCTGGACCAGGTCACGTTGTCGAAGATGTTGCCGTTGACCTGCCAGTAGCCGGCCTCGTCGGTGTAGAACGTGCCCAGGACGTCCTTGGAGTCCTCGAAGTAGTTGTTCTCCACCTTCGCCTGCCCACCGGCCCGGGAGTTGATGCCGGACTCGTGGAGGCTCAGGTAGTGGTTGTTGTAGATGTGCGCGATGCCACCGCGGAGCAGGGGCGTGCGGGAGTCGATGTTCTCGTACAGGTTGTGGTGGAACGTGACGTAGCCGTTCGACCTGTCGCTCTCGCTGGACCCGATCAGGCCACCCCGACCCGAGTTGCGCAGAGTGCTGTAGGAGAGCGTCACGTACTGGGTGTTGTTCTTCATGTCGAAGAGGCCGTCGAACCCCTCCGACTCGCCGCCCGACGCCTCCAGCGTCACGTGGTCGACCCAGACGTTGCGGACGTTGCTCTCCATGCCGATGGCGTCGCCACCGTTGGAGGTGGGAGAACCCGACTTCTTGACGTTCCGGACGGTCACGTTCTGGATGATGATGTTGCTGGCCTCGCGGATGTGGATGCCGATCTGGTCGAAGACGGCCCCACCGCCGACACCGATGATCGTGATGTTGCTGATCTGCTTGAGCTCGATCACGTCGGCGGCGGTGTTGCAGCTGTCGCCCGACACCTTGCTGGTGTTGCCGTGGTTGATGGTTCCCTGGACCTCGATGACGATCGGGGTGCTGCTGCTGGCCCGGTTGCAGAGAGCCGTGTGGATCGCGGTTCCCGTGCTGGCCCGCACCGTCTGCCCGCCCGCACCGCCGGTGGTCCCGCCGTTGCGGGTCGCGTAGCCGGTGGCGCTGCCGACCGCCGCCGATGCCTGGGGGACCGGCAGAGCGACGGCGATCGCGGCCCCGAGGGCCGCCGTGGCCAGTGCCGCCTGGAGTCGCAGTGCGACTGGTCGTCTCATCTCGTCTCACCTTCGTCTTCGATTGCAGTACGCCCGTCTCCGAACGCAGTACGCCGCTGGCCAGCCGCTGCCGCTGCCGCCGCTGCCGTCGCCGGGCCGCCGGCGCAGCGCGGTGCCCCGGCTGGTTCCGCGTGGAGTTGGCGGCGACCGGCGTCACCCGCAACGCGACGGCCGGGCAGGGGAGCAGTCGGCTGCCGGTGCGCTCTGCTCCACGAGCGGCGTCGCTGTCGAACCGCGATGGCCGTCCCATCGCGAAACATCTATGAAACGATCATAGGAAAGCGGTTTCCGGAAAAGCAAGGGCCCGCGTTTGCAGGTTTGTTGCAGGCCGGTTTGTTGCAGGCCGGGCAGGCGGTGGTGGCGTACGGCGCGGGTCGCGACGGTTCGCCCTACCGGTCCTGGTGAGCCTCGACCGCCGCCGCCGGGGCGAGGAAGCGGTGCAGAGCCGCCGCCAGCCCCTCCGGGTTCTCCTCGGCCACGTGGTGGCCGGACTCGATCGGGGCGCCGCGCAGGTCGTCCACCCACGGTCGCCAGACTGCGAGCGGGTCACCGTACAGGTCGGCCATGTCGTCCCGGGTCGACCAGAGGAACAGGGTCGGGCACCGGACGGTACGCCCGGCGCGCCGGTCGGCCTCCTCGTGTGCGCGGTCGATGCCGAGGCCGGCCCGGTAGTCCTCCAGCATGGCCCGGACCGTGTCCGGATCGTGGATCGCATCCCGGAACTCCCGGTAGTTCTCCGCACCCATCGCCTCGGGCCGTGCGGCGTCGTACCAGGCGTCCGGGTCCGCCATGATCGCGCGCTCCGGCTTCTCCGGTTGGGCGAAGAAGAACCAGTGGTACCAGTCGTGCGCGAACCTGGCGTCGCACCTGGCCAGCGCCTCGCTGATCGGTACGCCGTCCAGCACCACCAGTCGGTCGACCGCGTCCGGATGGTCCAGCGCCAACCGCAACGCCACGTAACAGCCGCGGTCGTGCCCCACCGTGGCGAACCTCGGAGAGTCCAGGGCACGCATCAGCCGTACCATGTCCCGGGCCACTGCCCGCTTGGACTGCTGCGCGTGGTCCGGGACGATTCCGGCCTTGCCCGACCGCCCGTAGCCGCGCATGTCCGGGCAGACGACCCGGTATCCCCGCTCCACCAGCACCGGGGCGACCCGGTGCCAGGTCGCCCCGGTGCGCGGATGGCCGTGGATGAGCAGCACCGGGGGTCCCTCGCCCGCATGGCGGACACGGAGGTCCACCTCACCCACGTCGATCCGCTCGTCCCGGAAACCCTCGAACATGGCTGGCACATACCCCGGCACCCCGAGATCGATTCCTGGCACCCACCGGGCGCCCGGCACCGCTGCCGGAGGGGCGGGTCGGTCAGGACGCTCGGGTCAGGACGCGTCGCGGCGGCAGAAGCTGTACGAGCCGGCGCCGAGCGCGACGACCACGTACCCGACGAGTACGGCAACGGCGCCGGTCCGCGACAGCAGCCACGGGTGATCGCTGCCGGCGAGCTGGGGTGTCAGGTTCGGCAGCAGGACCGAGCCGAACCGCAACTGCCACGCGGTCGGCAGGAAGTGCGCGAAGATCGGCGACACCAGGACAAGTCCGCCCAGGCTCACCAGCGTCGACGCGGTCGAGCGGAGGACGGCCCCGAGACCGAGTCCCAGTATGCCGGTGACCATCACGACGAGCGCCGCGCAGCACACCGTCGGGATCACGTCCGTCCAGGCCGGCCAGGGGTTGAGCGGTGCCGGACGGCCACCCAGCAACAGGATCGCGCCGACGTCGGCCAGCAGAGCGAAGAGCAGCCCGCCGAGCAGTCCCACGGCGGCGGCCGTCACGGCCTTGGCGCCCAGCAGCACCAGACGCTGCGGCACGGCCAGCAGGCCGGGCCCGATCGAGCCGGTGGTGAACTCGCTCGCGATCGACGTCGCGCCGATCGACCCGAGGAAGAACGCCACCATCGGCATCACCACCACCGTCGGGTCGGCCGTCTCGAAGTTCGCCTGTTCGGCTGCGGTCGACCGGTCGTAGGCTTCGATCAGGAAGTAGAGGACGAGCATTCCGAACAGGGTTGCCGCCACGCAACCGGCGAGGAACGCGTACGTCGAGCGGAGCGTCCCGAGCTTGCACCACTCGGCGGCCACCGCGTCCCGGAACACCCGTACGGCGGGCACGGTGGTCGGAGCGGCAGCGGTGCGGGCCGGATGGACCCGTTCTGCGGTCATGGCCGTGGCGTCCCTTCGGCGGCCCGGTACTCGACCGCCTCGCCGGTCAGTTCCAGGTAGACGTCCTCCAGGGAGGCGCTGCGCGCCGTCAGCCCGTACAGCGGAATCACCGCCGCCGCGGCGGCGTCGCCGATGGTGGGCGCGTCCAATCCGGTCACGACGAGGCCGCCGTCCTCACCGGCGGTGACGGACGCGCCGAGACCCGTCAGGACGGCGGCGAGCTCGGCGGCACGCGGTGACCGTACGAGCACGTCGCGGGCGAACCGGTCCTGCATCCGGGTCACCGAGGTCTCGTCGAGCAGCCGGCCCCGGCCGATGACCAGCACGTGGTCGACGGTGAGCGCCATCTCGCTCATCAGGTGGCTGGAGAGCAGCACCGTGCGCCCCTCGGCGGCCAGGGAACGCAGGGTGGAGCGGATCCACCGGATGCCGGCCGCGTCGAGCCCGTTGACCGGCTCGTCGAGCACGATCACCGCCGGATCTCCGAGCAGGGCGCCGGCGATCCCGAGCCGTTGGCGCATGCCGAGGGAGTATCCGCCCACCCGCCTGCGCGCCACGCTCGCCAGGCCCACCTGCTCCAGCACCGCCGTCACCCGGGACGTTCCGATGCCGTTACTGCGGGCCAGGCAGGCGAGGTGGTGGTGGGCGGTGCGGCCCGGGTGGGCGGCATCGGCGTCGAGCACGGCACCCACCTCGTGCAGCGGGCGGCGGATCCGGTCGTACCGGCGGTTGCCGATCAGCGCCTCGCCGGAGGTCGGGCGGTGCAGGCCGAGAATGATGCGTAGAGTCGTGGACTTGCCCGCGCCGTTCGGGCCGAGAAAGCCGGTCACCACTCCCGGGCGGACCGTGAACGACAGCCGGTCGACCGCTCTCGTCCGCCCGTACCGCTTGGTCAGCTCCCTTACCTCGATCATGCGGGAAATGGTGCCAACGCGGGCCGTTGCGCGCGTCTGACCACGGACCGGAGTCCGACTGCCACCACGGTCGCAGCGCCATCTCCGACCACGGTCCCACGCGCCGCCCAGGGCTACCGCTATAGCGTTGGCGCATGCGTTCCGGACAGGACCGGGGCCGGGCACGTCCCGGCGGACCCGGCGTACGCGGTCGCGTGCTGGATGCCGCGACCGCCGTCGTGCTGGCCTGGCTGGCGGCGTACGCCACGCTGGACCCGCCGGGTCCGGTCCTCGCCGGCCCGGCCTGGGTGGCCTGGCTGGCCGGCGCTGCGGTGGGGCTTCCACTGGCGGTCCGCCGCCGCTGGCCGCTGCCGGTCCTGGGTTTCGTGGCGGTGTCCGCCGCGACAGCCACCGCGCTCGGCGCGGTGGGGACCGGGGTCATCTGGGTGACCTACCTGCCCGTCGCGGTGGCGCTCTACTCGGCGGCGGCGGCCACCGGCCCGGTCGCCGCGGTGGCCGTCCTGGCCGGCGTCCTGGCCGGGCCGGCGGCCACGATCCCGTGGCTCTACCACAGGTTCGGGATCGATCCGGCGGACGCACCGGGCAGCGAGGCGCCGTTGTGGTGGCAGGTCGAGCTCGGCATGGTCGCCGTGGCGGTGACGGCGGCCTGGGCCGTCGGCCGCGTGGTCCGGTGGCGCCGGACGGTCCAGGCCGACCGCGCCGGCCAGTTCGCCCGGGACGCCGTCTCCGCCGAGCGGCTGCGGATCGCCCGGGAGCTGCACGACATCGTCGGGCACAGCATGAGCCTGATCGCCGTCAAGGCCACCGTCGCCAACCACATCGCCGACGAGCGGCCGACCGAGACCCGAGCCGCCCTGCTGACCATCGAGCAGACCAGCCGGGCCGCCCTGACCGAGATCCGGCGGCTGCTCGGCGTCCTGCGCTCGGACACCGACCCGGTCACCGATCCGGCCGCCGACCTCAGCCCGTCACCCGGAACCGCCGACCTGCCCGACCTCGCCGAGCGGCTCCGCTCTGCCGGGCTGCGGGTGGAGCTGTGCGTGGAGGGCGCCGACCGCCTGCCGCAGGCGGTCGACCTCACCGTGTTCCGGATCGTGCAGGAGTCGCTGACGAACGTGGTGCGGCACGCCGGGGCCGGCCGCTGCCAGGTCACGGTGCGGGCCGGGGACGGCGGGGTGCGGATCGAGGTCCTGGACGACGGTCGCGCGCCCCGGCCGTCCGCATCCGTCCGGCTCCCGGCCGGGCAGGGCCTGATCGGCATGCGTGAGCGGGTGGCGATGTACGGCGGCATCCTGACGGTGGGGCCGAGGCCAGAGGGCGGCTTCCGGGTGGTCGCCGAGATCCCTTACGCCGCGGTCGGCAGTTCCCACGCCACAGCCGGCGATCCGTACGCCGGGGTGGAGGAGCCGGCGTGACGGCCGCGGAGTCCTCCTCGGACCGACAATCCTCCTCGGAGGTTCGGGTGCTCCTCGCCGACGACCACGCGCTGCTGCGGGAGAGCTTCCGGGCCCTGCTCGAGGTGTCGCCGGGCTACACCGCGGTGGGCGAGGCCGGTACCGGCGCCGAGGCGGTGCGGCTGGCCCGGCAGCACCTGCCCGACGTGGTGCTGATGGACGTCCGGATGCCGGAGATGGACGGCATCGAGGCGGCGCGGCGGATCTGCGCGGATCCGGCGACCGCTCCGGTGCGGGTGCTCATCCTCACCACGTTCGATCTGGACGAATACGTCTACGCCGCGCTGCAGGCGGGTGCCAGCGGCTTTCTTGTCAAGGACGCCACCGCCGCCGACCTGCTGGCCGGCATCAGGGTGGTCGCCGCCGGTGAGGGTCTGCTGGCACCCGGGATCACCCGGCGACTGATCGCGACCTTCGCCCGCCAGGCCCGGCCGGTCGCCGGGGCGCAGCCGCGCCTGGAGAGCCTCACCGAGCGCGAACGGGAAGTACTGACGCTGGTCGCGGGCGGGCTCTCCAACACCGAGATCGCGCAGCACCTGCACGTGACGCTCGGCACCGTGAAGACCCACATCGGGCGCGTACTCAGCAAGCTCGGTGCCCGGGACCGGGCCCAGCTCGTCATCGCGGCGTACGAGAGCGGGCTGGTGACCCCGGGGCTGCGCTAACCGACGGTGCTCGCCGCGGCCCTCGGTCGGGCCCGGAAGGTGCTGCGGTAGGCCTGCGGCGCGACCCCGCTGAGCCGTTTGAACTGGAGCCGGAAGTGTGCCGGCGAGGCGAAACCGACGAGATGGGCGATCCGGTCGACGCCGTGGTCGGTGCTCTCCAGCAGCTCCTGCGCCCGGCGGACGCGTGCGGCGGTGATCCACTGCATCGGGGTACGCCCGGTCTCCTCGTGGAAGCGGCGGTTGAGCGTACGCGCGCTGAGCCCGGCCCGGGCGGCCACGTCGGCCAGGGTCAGTCTCTCGCAGGCGTTGGCCTGCAGCCACTGGAGGAGTGCACCGAGGCCGATCTCGGCGGCGTCCGCGCCGGGACGCACGATGAACTGCGCCTGCCCACCCTCGCGGTGCAGCGGCGCCACGGCCTGCCGGGAGGCGTCGGCGGCGACGGCGGCGCCGTGGTCGCGGCGCACCAGGTGCAGGCACATGTCGACGCCGGCGGTCGCCCCGGCCGAGGTGATGATCTGACCGGTGTCGACGTACAGCACCTCGGGGTCCACCTGCACGGTCGGGAACGCCGTCCGCAACTGCTCGGCGGCGGCCCAGTGCGTGGTGGCCCGCCGACCGTCGAGCAGCCCGGCGGCGGCGAGGGTGAAGGTGCCGACGCAGATCGACGCGATCCGGGTGCCGGTGGCCGCGGCGGCCCGCAGTGCCGCCAGCGCTTCGGTGGGCACGGGCGTGGCCGGGTCGTACCGGCCGGGGACGATGACGGTGTCGGCCTCCGCGAGCGCGTCGAGGCCGTGGTCGACGGCGAGACGCAGCGGGCCGGCGCCGACCATCGGCGCGCTGCCGCAGACCACCACCCGGTAGCCGGCCCGCCCGCCCGGCAGCCGCACCCGGCCGAGCACCTCGATCGGGGTAGCCAGATCGAAGGCGATCGTGTCCGGCAGGGCCAGGACGGCGACGGTGTGCACGGCGGAGCTCCCTGTGTCGAGACGAGTGGCAAGAATAGATCGGATGATGGCAATCTTGCCACTCGCCGTGTCGCTCGCCGAGGTCGATGATCGGTGGCGTGCTGGTACAGATCGTGTTGTACGACGGGTTCGACCCGCTCGACGTCATCGCGCCCTTCGAGGTGCTCGCGGCCGGGAGCGACGCGGCCGGCGGCGCCCTGGCGGTGGAGCTCGTCTCCGCCGACGGCCCGCGGGAGGTGGTCGGCGGCACCCGGGGCCTGACGCTGCGGGCGACCGCGAGGCTCGACCCGGACCGACCGGGCTACGTCGTGGTCCCGGGTGTCAGCGGGCCCACCGTCGGCGACCCCGACCAGGGCGTGGTGACCATCCCCGTGCTGCTGGCCAGGTTCGCCGAGTCGGCGGCGGCACCGCTGGTGGGCGCCGCCCTACGCAACCCGGAGGTGACCGTCGCGGCCGTCTGCGGCGGGTCGCTCGCCCTGGCCATGGCCGGCCTGATCGAGGGCCGTCACGCGGTGACGCACGTGCTCGGCATGGACGTGCTCGACGCGACGGGCGTCCGCGCCGTGCCGGCCCGGGTGGTCGACGACGGCGACCTCGTCAGCGCGGGGGGTGTCACGTCCGGCCTGGATCTCGGGCTGCACATCCTGGAGCGTGAGTTCGGCCCGAGGGTCGCGCACGCCGTCGAGACCCTGTTCGAGTACGAGCGGCGCGGCATCGTCTGGCGGGACGCCGGCCGTACGCCCGTCGTCGTCTGAAGGGACGTCATCGTGCACACCATTCTCGGCACCTGGGACGTCCGCCTGAAGACCCCGATCGGCACCCTGAACGCCGTCTACGTCTTCAGCGACTCCGGCGGCGTGCTCGCCGGCACCGCGTCGACGGCGGCGGAGACCGTACCGCTGGCCGCGCTCGCCTGCGACGGTCCCCGGGTGACCTGGCGGCAGTCGGTGACCCGTCCGCTGCGCCTCAACCTCGACTTCGAGGTGGTCGTGGACGGCGCGACCCTCACCGGCTACTCCCGGGCGGGACGCCTGCCCCGTACCACCGTCACCGGCGCCCGCCGGGAGGACGACGCGGCGGCCTAGCCGGCCCGGGTGCCCGGTTCGTGGTGCCCCGGCGTGCCGGGACGGCGGGCGCCGACGAGTGGCGATCTTCCACACCAGAGGCAGGATCGTCCCGGAGGGGTGAGCGGCGGTCGGACCGGACCGCTGACGGCCGCGCCAGCGGTCAGGCGTCCTGGACCCGCCCCGTACGCGGGGACTGCTCGTATCCGAGGAGTTGGACGAGGTCACCCGTTGCCTTGAAGAAGGCCTCCTGGACGTCGTCGTCGAAGTGGTTGCGCCAATCGCCGCCCTTTCCCTTCCGGTAGTGCGAGACCGTTCCGACGGCGTTGCCGCGCTGCATGTTGGAGAAGCTGTATCGGGAGAGCAGGGTCGCCAACTCGGTGGGCGGAATGGGGATGCCGCAGTGCCGCATGAGTCGCTCCATCTCCTCCGCCTGCCGCTCCCCGGTCAGGTCCTCATAGCGGAACAGGCGGATCGCGTCCGTGTCCGGAGCGGTCGCCCACCCCCGGAGCGACTTGAAGGTGCCTCGTTTTGCGAGATGGTCGATGATGTACAGCAGGCCCTCTTTGAACGGCTTGTCGAGCAGGGCCTTCCGTACCTCGGAAACGTCGCCCATCTCGGTGTGTGAATTCCGGTTGGAGAAGTAACTCGAGACGACCGTGTCGCGCGGATCCCGGTAGATGAAGAACACCCGGTAGTTGTCGGGCTTGGGCACGCGCGTGAAGCCGTTGTAGGAGAGGAAGAGGGACGAGACGATGCGCTCGGTGGGAAAGGCGTCCGGGTAACGCCACTTGTAGGGGCGCGGATCGTAGGGCAGTAATCCGGTGTAGCGATAGATCACGGGGTCGTTGAAGATCGCCTTGATCCATTGACTGGCGGTCTTGCGAATCGTGATGTGGAAGATGTTCTCGTAGTCACTGCGTGAATCCACCGGGACGGCGAGTCGCAGCCTGGCGTTGTGGGCATCGCACATCACTCGTCGCGCCACCACACGCACGGAATTGGGCGTGTGGTGCTTGGTGAACGTAACGGCGCGATTCATCATCGGGCTAGACTCTCTCCGCATCTGTGTGCCGGGGGAACACGTCAGGATAGTCGAGACGAGCATTCTGGGCCAGCTCATCCCTCAGCCCAGAAGGTTACCGCTAATGGCGCCACGTCCGACAGACCGACCGGATGTCGACCCGTTCCGCGCCGCCGGTGGTGATGGAGTACGCCAGACTCCGTCACGAGGCCCGCGCGGCAGGCGGAAGGCCGTCCCGGCCGCCGGTCGGAGGATCTGCCGTTCCGGCGGGTCGGTCATTGGGTGAGGGTACCCGCCCTGTCCCCGCTGGCGGAGGCGACCCGGCCTCGCCGGTGCCGCCCCTCGAGCAGCTGCGATCGCCAGTGCCGGTATCGATTCCGACGGGGCCTCGGCATCGTTCGAGCAGCTCTGGCCTCGGCGTCGTTCGAGCAGCTCTGGCCTGGTCGACGTGACCGCCGGGACGCCACGGAACGCCCGAACCGGTGCCGTTGGCCGGTCGCGACCGGCCGGTCGCGGCTAGTCGATCGGCGCCGGTCCGTCGTCCGGCGGGCGGAGTGCCGAAACCGGGCGGTCCGGATCCGTGGCAACCAGGCTCAGCAGGATCGCGAGGTCGGCGAGGAGGGCTTCGACCGTCTCCGGCGCGAGCCGGCGGAGATCATACCGGGCGTGCAGCCCGATCCGCTCGCCCGGCACCACGAGCAGGGTGAGCGGACGGTACGACGCGGACCAGCGGCCGTCGAAGCGTACGGAGAGGGTCGACGAGTCCGGCGTACCGCTGAACAGGTCGTTGTCCATCGGGTAGGTCTCGAAGTCGAGCACCGTGTCGAAGAGCGGCCCGTCGACGGGTGGTCCTGCCCAGGACCGGATCAGTGCCGGCGGCACGTGCTCGTACGGCCGGGCCAGCGCCCGGCGCGCCTGCAAGCCCCGCAACCACACCCCGACCGGCTGGTCGGGGCGGATCCGGACCCGGACCGGCACGGTGGTGCCCAGCGGACCGACCAGGGACTCAACAGCCGGCGAGGCAGCCCGCCCGGTGACCGTCGAGCCGATGACAATGTCGTCGACCCCGGCGCGGGCGGCGAGCAGCCGGGCCCAGCAGCCCTGGATCGCGGTGTTCAGGGAGATGCGCTGCTCTTCGACGGTCTCGCCCAGCAGGTGGGTGTCCTCGGTGGTCAGTTCGAGGGAGTATTCGTCGAACGCATCCGCCGGGTCGCCCTGCCAGCTCGGCGTCCCGCACGGCAACGGCCCGGGCACCGGACGCCCGGAGAGCTCGGAGCGCCAGAACGCCTCCGCCTCGGCGAGGTCGGCGGAAGCCGACCGGTCCAGGTGCTCCCGGAGCGGTGCCGGAACCGGCAGTGCGGCGTCCCGGCCATCGAGCGCCGCCCGGTATTCGGCCAGCACCTCGCCCAGCAGGATCGGCAGGCTCCAGCCGTCGACGACCAGGTGGTGGGTGGTCCAGACCAGCAGGTGCTCGGTCTCGGAGACGCGGAGCAGGGCGAACCGCACCAGCGGCGGGGCGTCCAGGGTGAACCGCCGGCGTCGGTCGGTGGCGAGGAACTCGGCGAGGCCGCGACGGCGCTGGCAGGCGCGGATGGTCCGCAGGTCGTCGACGTGCCATTCGGGCGCCGGCACCTCGGCCGTCACGACCTGGACGGCCTCCCCGCCGCCGGGCCGGTCGAAGCCGGTGCGTAGCACCTCGTGGCGGCCGATCACCCGATGCCAGGCCTGCTGGAACTCCGGGACCCGAAGTCGACCACGGATGACGAGTCGCACCTGTTCGAGATGGGCCGCCGGATCCGCCTCGTCGAGATCCCCGTGGAGGATGCCACGCTGGACCGGTGAGAGCGGGTAGCGGACCCGTACGTCGACCGGACTGGTCATCCCGTCACCTCCGAAGGCCGGGGCGCCGCCTCCGGCGCGCCGGGAAGGACCACCGGGCGGCCCGGTGCGCTGCGCACCCGCGACGCGAGAAGAACTGAAGGGCTCATCTGAGCAGCGACAACTCCCTGTCTGGGCAACCGGCGGTTGCGCGACGGCGCCGCGTGAAACATGGAGATCCTTGACTGGACGCCGAGTGTCGCCGACGTTACCAGGGGTGGTGTGCCGCTGTCTCCCCGCCACGCCTCCGGCTCGATCCCGCTCCCTTCGCCGGAATTCTGGTGGATCACCGTTCCGCTCGGCGGATCGGTGAATCCGGCGCACCGGTCGGCCGGGCCGCGCGGCTGTGGTGCGCCGCGTAACCTGTCCGGGTGAGCCGGCGCCGCCGGCGGTCGAGGAAATGCTCCGCTACGAGCCGGTGCGGCGGGCATGCGGTGCGGCGGGCATGCGGTGCGGCGGCGAGGAGAGGCGCGGAGATGGCGAGGTCCCAGCGGGAGTCGGGATCGGCTGCCGGGTGCCGACACCCCGGAGGTTCACCGGCCGGACAGCCACCGCCCGACTTCCGGTCGTCCGGAGGAGGTTGGATTCCAGGTCGATCCGACGGCGGCGCCGCGTGCCGTGGCGGTACCGGCCCGCTTCGACCGACGGGAGACGACCTTGCCACGTACCCTTTCCGTGCTCGGCATCGCCGGCGCGTTGCTGGCCACCGCGGTGGCGGTGCCGGCCAGCCAGGCCGCCGCGCACGACGACCGGTCACGCCCGGTGGCCGGTGACCGGCCGCTGGTGATCGCGCACCGCGGCGCCAGCGGATACCGCCCGGAGCACACCCTGGAGGCCTACCGACTGGCGATCCGGATGGGTGCCGACTTCATCGAGCCCGACCTGGTCTCCACCAGGGACGGCGTGCTGGTGGCCCGGCACGAGAACGAGATCTCCGGCACCACCGACGTCGCGGCCCGTACCGAGTTCGCCGGCCGGCGGACCACCAGGACCATCGACGGGGTCGCGGTGACCGGCTGGTTCACCGAGGACTTCACCCTCGCCGAGCTGAAGACGCTGCGGGCGAAGGAGCGGCTTCCGCAGGTGCGGGTGACCAACACCGCGTTCGACGGCCGGTTCCCGGTGCCGACCCTCCAGGAGGTCATCGACCTGGCCCGCAGCGAGAGTCGGCGGCTCGGCCGGACCATCGGCATCTATCCGGAGACCAAGCACCCGACGTACTTCCAGTCGATCGGTCTGGCGCTGGAGGAGCCGCTGGTGCGGGTGCTGGGACGCAACGGTCTCACCGACAAGCGGGACGGGGTGATCATCCAGTCCTTCGAGACAGCCAACCTGCGGAAGCTCAACAGGATGACCGACGTCCGGCTGGTCCAGTTGCTGGACGCCGCCGGGCGACCGTACGACTTCACCGTCTCCGGCGACCCGCGCAGCTACGCCGACCTGACCAGGCCGGAGAACCTGCGGTGGATCGACGGCTACGCCGACGGCATCGGGGTGAACAAGAACCTCCTGGTGCCCCGGGACTCGACCGGAAAGCTGCTCGCGCCGACCACCGTGGTCCGGGACGCGCACCGGACCGGGTTGGTCGTGCACGCCTGGACCTTCCGGGCGGAGAACCAGTTCCTGCCGACCGACTTCCGGATCGGGGGCGACCCGAACGCCCGGGGCGACATCATCGCCGAGTACGAGCTCTTCTACGGCCTCGGCCTGGACGGCGTCTTCAGCGACCACCCGGACACCGCCGTGGCGGCCCGGGCCGGGATGGCCTGACCGCTGCCTGCCACCTCCGGCGCCCGGTGGGCGACCGTCCGTGCCCCGGACGTGTCGCCCACCGGTCGGCACAGCCGGCGTTCCGTCCCTCGCGGGGCCGCAGGCCGTGGTAGAACCCGAGGTGAAGGACCATCGGGACAAGTCGGACCGCGCCTGGCGATGGTCCTCGTCAGGAGGAGACGATGACCGGCGAGGCGCCCGACTATTTCCGGCCCGAGAACGGCGCGGTGCTCACCACCCTGCTGATCGTCCGGGACGTCGACAGATCCCGGGAGTACTACCAGCGGGTGCTCGGTGCCGGCTGCGTCCGGGAACGCGAGCCCTGCATCCTGCGGTTCCACAACAGCTACCTCGTGCTCAACACCGAAGGCGGGCCGACGGACGACAAGCCCGCGGTCCAGGCCCGGGCCCCGGCCGACTCGGCAACCCTCGGCTGCGCGATGAACATCCGGGTGACTGACGTACGCCGGGTGCACGCCGAGTGGTCGTCCCGGGGCGGCGAGTTCCTGACCGAGCCGAAGGACCACGGCGTCGAGATCCGCTGCTACCTGCGTGACCCGGACGGTTACCTGATCGAGGTCGGTCAGGCCGCCGGAATCCTGTCCGAGACGGGTCCGGGCAACGGGTGAACCGGCGCTGCCGCCGCCCGGGGTGAACCCGGTCCGGGCGGCTGGTCGAGGGCTGGCCGGAGGCTGGCAGGATCGTCGGCAGCCGACGGACGGAGGAACCGATGCTGTTGCCGGCCCTCGACGGGATGCTGCCCGACCGTCCGGACGCGGTCCGGATCGACGGCGCGACCGCCTCCTGGGAAAGGCTCCGGGCGGCCGCCGCCGCGGTCGCCGGCCGGGTGGCCGGTGCACCGGCGGTCGCGGTCCACGCCACGGCCTCGTTTCCCGGAGTGGTCGGCGTGCTCGGCGGCCTGCTGGCCGGCGTACCGGTGGTGCCGGTGCCGGCCGACGCCGGTCCGGTGGAGCTGACGCACATCCTCACCGACTCCGGTGCCGCGCTGCTGCTGGCGGAGACCCCGCCCGAGCACCCAGTGCCGGTGCCGGTCGAGCCGGTCCGCGCGGCGGGGCATGCGCCGCCCGGCGACATCCCCGAACCACCGGGTACGGCCACCGCACTGGTCCTCTACACCAGCGGCACCACCGGCCCGCCCAAGGGCGTCCTGCTCACCCGGGACGCGATCGCGCACGACCTGGACGCCCTGGCCGAGGCGTGGGCGTGGACCCCGGACGACATCCTGGTGCACGGGCTGCCCCTCTACCACGTGCACGGGCTGGTCCTCGGCGTACTGGGTGCGCTGCGGGTCGGCTCCCGGCTGGTGCACACCGGCCGGCCCCACCCCGACCGGTACGCGGCAGCCGGCGGGACGCTGCTCTTCGGCGTACCGACGGTCTGGTCCAGGGTCGCGGACGATCCGGCGTCGGCCCGGGCGCTGGGCGCGGCCCGGCTGCTGGTCTCCGGCAGCGCGGCACTGCCGGAGCCGGTCTTCGGGCGGCTCGCCGAGCTGACCGGGCACCGGCCGGTCGAGCGGTACGGGATGACCGAGACCCTGATCACCGTCAGCACCCGCGCCGACGGCGAGCGCCGGCCCGGCCACGTCGGGCTGCCGTTGCGCGGCGTCGAGACCCGGCTGGTCGACGAGGCCGGTGTGACCCTGCCGGCCGACGGGGAGAGCATCGGCGAGCTACAGGTGCGGGGCGCGACCCTCTTCGCCGGCTACCTGGGGATGCCGGAGGCGACCGCCGCCGCGTACACCCCGGACGGCTGGTTCCGCACCGGGGACGTGGCGACGGTGGGGCCGGACGGGCAGCACCGGATCGTCGGCCGGGCCAGCACCGATCTGATCAAGAGCGGTGGATACCGGATCGGTGCCGGTGAGGTGGAGAACATGCTGCTCGCCCATCCGGGGGTCCGGGAGGCGGCGGTGGTGGGCGTCCCGCATCCCGACCTCGGCCAGGAGGTGGTGGCGTACGTCGTGGGTGACGGCGTGACCGGCGAGGCGCTGATCGACTTCGTCGCCACCGGGCTCTCCCGGCACAAGCGGCCCCGCCGGGTGCACCTGATCGACGCGCTGCCCCGCAACGCCATGGGCAAGGTGCAGAAGCGGCAGCTGCCGGGCTGACCGTGTGCCGGGAGCCGATACCGCCCCGTCGGATCGCCATTCCGCCCCGGCGGCTCGCCGAGGCTTGATCCATTCGGTTGGCCCGGTGGGGGCGCGGGTAGCGTGGTCGGGGGCACACCGCGCAGGAGGCGGTCGCCGGGCGGCCGGCCCGGGGTGCCATGGTGACGGCAGGCTCGCCGGGCGATCCGGCGGCGTCGTGGCGGAGGAGGAGAGCGCGCGTGCAGACCCGCACTGATCTCGTCGAGGACCTGATGGGGCGCTTTCCGCACATTCCGCGCGAGGCGGTCATCAAAGAGGATCTGCTGCGCGGCGGCATGGCCTTCGACGACTCGGCGCTGACCGACAACGAGGACGGCGAGGTCAAGCCGAAGTCGTACTTCATCTTCTCCTTCGACCACCGGACCCTGCCCGAGCTGGGCTCGGCGGCGCTGCGCCGGCCGCCGGAGGAGATCGTCCTGACCGGCGGCCCGTACGAGCTGCGCCGCACCGTCGTCTCGGTGCGGGTCAACCCGGACTCGCCGTACCGGGTCAGGGACGGCGGTGACGGGATGCTCCGGCTCTACCTGGACGACCGGCCGATCGCCGACGTCGGGCTGCCGCCGATGCCGGAGTACTACCGGCACACCCTGGCCGGCGGCAAGTCGGTGATGGAGGTCGCCCCGACCATCCAGTGGGGCTATCTGATCTATCTGACCGTCTTCCGGGTCTGCCAGTACTTCGGCGCCAAGGAGGAGTGCCAGTACTGCGACATCAACCACAACTGGCGCCAGCACAAGGCGGCCGGCCGGCCGTACACCGGGGTGAAGCCGGTGGACGAGGTGCTGGAGGCGATGGAGATCATCGACCGGCACGACACCCTCGGCGCATCCAAGGCGTACACCCTGACCGGTGGAAGCGTCACCTCCAAGGTCGACGGGCTGACCGAGGCCGACTTCTACGGCCGGTACGCCAAGGCGATCGAGGAGCGCTTCCCGGGGCGGTGGATCGGCAAGGTCGTCGCGCAGGCGCTGCCAAAGGCGGACGTGCAGCGCTTCCACGACTACGGGATCCGGATCTACCACCCCAACTACGAGGTCTGGGACAAGCGGCTCTTCGAGCTCTACTGCCCCGGTAAGGAGCGGTACGTCGGCCGGGAGGAGTGGCACCGCCGGATCCTCGACTCGGCCGAGATCTTCGGACCGCGCAACGTCATCCCCAACTTCGTCGCCGGGATCGAGATGGCGGAGCCGTTCGGTTTCGGCACCGTCGACGAGGCGATCGAGTCGACCACCGAGGGATTGCAGTTCTTCATGTCCCGGGGCATCACCCCCCGGTTCACCACCTGGTGTCCGGAGCCGACCACGCCGCTCGGCCGGACCAACCCCCAGGGCGCGCCGCTGGAGTACCACATCCGGCTGCTGGAGGCGTACCGGGCGACGATGGAGGCGAACGGTCTGACCAGCCCGCCCGGCTACGGCCCGCCCGGCGCCGGCAACGCGGTCTTCTCGGTCAGTTCGTTCATGGACACCCTGCCGGCGGAGTGACCTCCCCGGTCCGCCCGGTCGTCGTGGGACGGCACCGGTGCGGCGATTCCCGCGCTTGCCGGGTTGTTGGATCATGGCACTGGGCGGCTCCGGGGGAGTGAGGGAATCGGCATGGCGCGACCGGAGGGTCGGGCGGATCTGGTGCTGGCCGAGTCGGCGGCCCGGGACGGGCGGCACGACGAGGCGCTGCGGCTGGTGGCGGCGGTACCGGCCGATACGCCGCTGCCGGCGGCGTTGGCCTGGCGGCTCGCCGCACTCCTGCACCGGCGTGGCGAGTTCGACGAGGCGGAGGCGCTGCTGGACCGGGTGCCGGACATCGGGCCGCCCCCGGACGAGCCGTCCGGCCCGGGCGGGCAGGGGGAGCCGTCCGGACCAGGCGACCCGGCCGAGGCGTTGGCGGACCGGGCCCAGGTGCTGGCGGGCCGGGCCGCGGTCCGGTGGGCGCGGGGTGATCGGGAACGGACCCGCGACCTCGCCGACGAGGCGGTCCGGACGGCCGAGGAGAGCCGGGACGACGCGGCGATCGCGGCGGCCTACGTCGCCCGGGCGCTTGCCGCGTTCAGCGAGGGAGACCGGGCCGGCAACGAGCACGCGTACGCCCGGGCGCTCGCCGCCGCCGCGCGGGCCGGTGATCTGGTCCAGCAGCTGCGGATCCACTGCAACGTCGGAAGTCGGCTCGTGGAGGAGGGGCGCTACCGGGCGGCCGCCGAGGAACTCGGCGCGGCGATCAGGCTCGGTGAGCAGACCGGGCAGCGGCTGCTGCTGGCGCTGGCCCTGCACAACCGGGCCGAGGCGTGGCTGGGCCTCGGCGAGTTGGGCCGGGCCCGGAGCGACGCCGACGCGGCACTCAGCCTCTGGCAGCGGGACGGCTCGCCGCTGGCCGCCTTCGGGCTGCTGCTCACCGCCCGGGTGCACCGGGTCTGCGGCTCGACCAGCCGGGCGGTGGCGGCCTACGAGGCGGCGTCGGCGATGGCGGAACCGGACGGCAACGCGCAGGTGCTGATGGAGGCGTGCGCCGGGCTGGCCCGGGCCCGGTACGCCGACGACCCGGCGGTCGCGGCCGGGTACGCGGAACGCGCACTGGCGATGCCCAGCGCGAACGGTCGCACCGTGGCGGAACTCGCGGCCGGCTGGGTCGCGCTCTGCGCCGGCGACACCGGCACCGCCCGGCGGCACGCGGAGCGGGCGCGGACGGAGGCGGGGCGTCGGCGCGATCCGGCCGGGCTCGCCGAGGCAATCGAACTCGCGGCCCTCGCCGCCGCGCTGGCCGAGCCGGCCGACCGGGCGGCACTACGCCCGACCGTCGGGCTGGTCGAGGCGGCACAGATCTGGGCCGATGCCGGCAACGAGGTCGCGCTCGCCACGAACGCGCTGCTCCGGGCCCGGCTCACGGCGGACCGGCCGGCCGAGGACGTCGCATACCAGCGGCTGCACCAGCTCGGCGTACGCGAGGGGGCCTGGCACGTCGCCGGACCGCTGGCGGCGATCGGACCCGCACCGGTCCCCGAGGTCGCGGTGCAGACTCTCGGGCACTTCGTGGTCCGGCTGGCCGGAGTGCCGGTACCGGCGGCCGCCTGGCAGTCCCGCAAGGCGCGAGAGCTGGTCAAGGTGCTGGCGGGTCAGCTCGGCCGGCCGCTGGCCCGGGAGAACCTGGCCGCCCTGCTCTGGCCGCAGACACCGCCGGAGGTGGCGCTGCGCCGGCTGTCGGTGCTGGTCTCCACCGTCCGGGCGGTGCTCGACCCGGACCGGCGGCACCCGGCGGACCGGTACCTGGGCACCGACCCGGCGACCGTGCGGATCAACCCGGCCCAGGTGTGGGTGGACGCGGTGCACTTCCACGACGCGGCCAGGGCGGCGATCGCGGCGGACGGGGCCAGCCCGCCACCGGGGCGTCCGGGGCCGGAGGGCGGCACCCCGGCCGGGGAACGGGCGGGCGACGTCGAGGTGCTGGGCCGGCTGGAGGCGGTCGCCGCGATGTACACCGGGGACTTCTGCGACGACGGCGAGGTGACCGGTGAGTGGGTGAACCGTCCGCGTACCGCCCTGGCGGAGCTGCACCGGGAACTCGTCCGCCGGCTGGCCCTGCGCTGCCTGCGTACCGGCCGGCCGGAGGCGGCGGTCGGCTGGTACCTGCGGCTGACCGTCGAGGACGGCTACGACGAGTCGGCACACCTGGGCCTGGTCAGCGCGCTCTCGGCGGCCGGCCGGCATGGCGAGGCGGCCCGGCGCTACCGGGACTACCTCGAGCGGATGCGGGAGATCGAGGTAACACCGGCGGCCTTTCCGGTGGGCCGGAGCCCTGAAGGATTCCTGAACCGCCTCTGAACATGGCCGGCCATCATGGCCTCCGGGTGGCAGGGTGCCGGGTCGCCGGCGGCTCGCGCCCCGACCCCGGCCGAGGCGTGGCGGGAGCGGTGGATGTCGAGGTGGCGGCGGTACGGGTCGCTGGTGCTGGCAACCGTCCTGGTGGTCGGCGTCGGATCGTGCGGGATCCGGCCCGGCGTCGACTCCGGCCGGGGAGCCGGCGGCGCGAGCGAGGCCGGAAGCACCTACGGGTACGGCCCGCTGCGAGACGGTTCGGTCCGCTACCAGCCGGACGTGGTCCTCGTCGAGGGTGGACCGGAGGCGATCCGGTCGGCCAGCGCGGACGGCACGACCTGGACGCTGGAGGCCGACACGCCGGGCGCCGGGGACCTGGAGCCGGGTCGGATCATGTATGCCACCAGCCGGGCGGTTGGCCGGGTGGTGCAGGTTCGGCGGGACGGGGGCGATCTGGCGGTCACGCTGGCCCCGGTGACGCTCACCGAGGTTTTCCGGGACGCCCACTTCCGTTCCGACCGGCGGCTCGACGACGCGGCCCTGGTGTATCAGGAGATACCGGAGTTGCCCGGGGCGGTCAGCGTGCCGGCCGGGACGCGATCTCCCGAGGACGCGGTCACCCCGATCGGCCGCACCAGCGGTGGCGCTGCGATCCCGGTCTCGTACGCCAGCGGTGACGGCGCGACCACCCTCGTCGCGCTGCGTCCGGTCCGGCTCGCCCCGGCCGGCGGGGGCCGGCTGCCACCGGCGCGGGAACGGAACTTCGCGGTCACCGTCGGCGACTGGGAGGCACAGCCCTACCGGACGCAGGGCAAGCTGGGCCTGAAGATCGGGTACGCGGCCGACGAGAACCTCAAGGTCTACATCGACTTCGCGATGAACGTGGCGGACCTACGGGTACGGGCCGACGTGCCGATCAGCAACGGACGGATCGGCAGCGCGGCCACCTTCGCCATCGACGGTATCCGCAGCATCTCGGTGGACGTGTCGGCCGGCGCCGCGAACGGGGCGGACGACAACCGGAAGGTGCGGGTCGAGGTCCCGGTCGAGATCAACATACCGGTTCCCGGTGAGCCGCTGGTCTACAGCAACACCTGGAAGTTCATCGTCACCACGGGGTTGAGCGGCCGGAACACCACGGTCAAGGCGGCCGGAGAGTGGGCGGTCAACGGCACGATCGGCATGATCGACGGCGCCCTGCAGAAGCCGACCCTCTCGGTGGTCCGCAGCATCATGGACTCGATCACCGGCATCTCCATCGGCCCCAGCGGGCTCGCCTTCGCCGTGGAGACGAAGATCCAGTTCGGCATCGGCATGCCGGCCGCCTTCGCCGGCCCGTACGCCAAACTCGTGGTCGATCTCGGCGTCACCAACGGCTCGGCGCTGGGCGCCCCACTGGCCCGATGCGTCTCGGCGAGCCTGAACGCCAAGGTCGGCGGCGGGTTCGGGGTGACCGCCTCGTCCGTGGCGATCGAGGAACTCCAGAAACTGCTGCCGACGAAGCTGAAGTTCGAACTCGAGAGCGAGAAGCTGTGGCCGATCCATCGGGCGGCCCAGACCCTGCCGAACGTGCCACTCTGTGTGGGCTGAGAGGAACTCGTGATGATCGTCCGTACCCGCCGCCTGGTGCTGGTGACCCTGGCGGCGCTCGCGCTCGTCCTCTCCACCGGCTGCGGCCGGTCCGGTGGCGGTGATCCGCCGAGCCTTGCCGGGGGCGACCCACCGGCCGTCGCCGGGACCGAGCCGGCGACCGGGCCCACCGCCGCGGCACCGCCGGCCGCGCCACTGGACGCCTGTGCCCTGGTCACCAAGGCGGATGCCGAGAAGCTGGCCGGCACCCCGCTCGACGACGCGGTCCCGATCCGGGAGACGTGCAGCTACACCGGGCCGGTGACCGGCCCCACCGCCCAGGTGGAGATCTACGTCGGGGACGGGGCGAAGAAGTTTCTCGACATCGAGCGTGAGCTCGGGCACGAGATCTGGCCGCTGCCGGGAATCGGCGACGAGGCGTACGCCGAGGACGGGGCCTTCTTCGTCCAGAAGGGCGGCCAGTGGGTCGCGGTCAAGCTGGTGCTGTTGAACGATCCGAAGGAGAGCCGGAAGCCGCTGGAGGAACTGGCCGCTGTCGTGGCCGGCCGGATGTAGCGTGCCCGGCTGGAATTGACGTTCCCGGCCGGAGTGGCGCGGCTGCCCGGGTGCTGAAACCAGTCATCCGGTGGTGTTCGTGGTCGAGGGGACCCCGTCGATGCAGGTGATGGTCATCCGCACGTCGCGGTTGCCGTGCCGGAACCTGACCATCGTGGCCGGTGCCGGCCCCGGCTCGACCTCCTCGGTCCGGTAGGGCCGGTTCGGCTCCCAGGAGAGCAGCCAGGCGTCGCCACGGTCGCAGGTCGCCCGGACCGATCCGCCGTCCGACGTCAGGGTCCGCTGCTCAGGGGTAGGTGTCGGGGTGGGCGGCGACTCCGGGGCCGACGGTGCCGGTTCGCCTGGCATGCCCGGTTCGCCGCTGCCCGGACCGCCGCTGCCGGGGCTCCCGCCGGGCTGACCGCCCGGTGGAAATCCGGTCACCGGGCCTGGCACGGAGCCGGCCGGCGGCAACCCCGGCATGCCGATCAGCGACGTCAGCGGCCCCGGTCGCGTCGACGGCGGCGCGGACCCGTCGGCGGTTCCGCCCGACGGCCCGGGGCCCACAGCCGGCCGGCCGCTCGGACCCGGCGCCGCCACCCCACCGCGCCGGTGCGATCCCGGACCGAGGGGATCGGCGAGCCAGAGCAGCAGCGCGGTGACCGCGACCGCGGTGCAGGTGGCCAGGACCCCGGCGCGGAGCCGACCGCCGCGGCCGCGGGCAGCGGGGGCCACCAGCACCGTGGACGGCTCACCGTCGACGGCGACCGGGGCCAACGAGTGGGCCAGTCCGTCGTCGACGACCCGCACCCCGGCCGCCCTGGCGAGCACGGCGGCCACCTCCCGGGCCGCCGGGCGCCGTTCCGGTTCCTTCTCCAGGCAGCGCTGACACAGCTCGGTGACCGTTGCCGGTACGCCCGGCAGCGGCGGCAGCGGGGCCGGTTCGACGTAGACGTGGGCCCGCAACATCTGGGTCGCGGTCTCCGCGCTCCACGGTGCTCGCCCGGCCAGCAGGCGGTAGAGGAGCACGCCGACGCCGTACACGTCGGAGGCGGGCACCACGGCGCCGCCGCTGATCCGTTCCGGAGCGAGGTAGCCGGGGGTGCCGAGCAGTTCGTCGCCCCACTCGTCCGCGTCGTCCCGTCCCACCGCGGCGGCGATGCCGAAGTCGACGACCTTCGCTCCGGAGGGCGTCACCATCACGTTGCCGGGCTTGATGTCGCGGTGCACCAGGCCACGGTCGTGCGCGGCGGCCAGTGCGGCGGCCACCTCGGCGCAGATCCGGAAGGAGACCTTCGGCGGCAGCGGTCCGGCGGCGATGCGCTGCTCGAGGGTGCCACCCTCGACAAGTTCCATCACCACGTACGGGATGCAGGACAGTCCCGTGACCGACTCGCCGAAGTCGTACACCTGGGCGATGTTGGGGTGGGAGAGTGCGGCGACGGCCCGCGCCTCGTGGCGGATCCGGTGCCGCGAGACCGGGTCCCGGGCGTGCGGGCCGGCCAGCAGTTTGACCGCGACCGGGCGGCCGAGCACCTCGTCGTCGGCTCGCCACACCACCGCCATGCCGCCCCGGCCGAGCTGGTCGGTCAGCCGGTAGCGGCCGCCGAGTACCTGCTGCTCCTCCACCGGCACAGTCTGTCGTGCCCGGCGTCGCGCCAGGGATCCACACGCCGTGGGCGTACCAGCACTGTCGTCGATCGTGCAGCACCTCGGCCGAACGGTCGGGCGGCCGGACCGGGCGGCGGTTGACCGCCCTGCTCGGACCTACTCGGGCAGGTGGTGCCGCAGCCGCGACCCGGCGTTCGACTCGGCGCTGACCTGTGGATCAGTGCGATGGACCACATTGGTGGGAGCGAGCCGGAATCGGGGGACAGAAATAGTTGCGGACATCAGTAGCATCAAGCCATGCCACACCATCCCCAACTCGCGGAGTCCGACTCCACCGAGGTAATCACGGTGACTCCGGACGGGAGTTCCGGCAAGGCTCCGGCTCCCAAGCGACGGCGACGCACCAGGCGCATCCTTCTCATCACGCTGCTGGTGTTGGCATTGCTCGGCGGCGGCGGTGCGGTCGCGGCCGGCATCTACGTCAAGTCGCTCGAGTCGGGCATCGAGCGGGTCGAGGCGTTCGACGAGGTGCCCGAGGAGTCGCGCCCGGCCAAGGTGGCGACGGATGCCAAGAACATCCTGATCCTGGGCAGCGACACCCGGGACCCGTCCAACACCGGTGGTTCGCGCAGCGACACCATCATCCTTGCCCACCTGCCGGCGGACCGGTCGAGCGCCCAACTCGTCTCGATCCCCCGGGACACCTGGGTCAACGTGCCGAAGTCCAAGGACGGCCGGCACGGCGGCCGGGACGCCAAAATCAACGCCGCCTATGCCTGGGGCGGAATTCCGCTGATGGTGCAGACGGTGGAGAAGTTCACCGGGGTCCGCATCGACCACGTCGCGATCGTCGACTTCGCCGGCTTCAAGGAAATCGTGGACGCGCTCGGCGGTGTGCAGCTCACCGTCGAGGAGAGCTTCACCTCGACGCACTCGCTGCTGCCGACGGGGCGCCGCGAGTTCAAGAAGGGGCCGCAGACGATGGACGGCGCGCAGGCACTGGACTACGCCCGGGAGCGCTACGCCTTCAAGGACGGGGACTTCGCCCGCATCCGGCACCAGCAACAGGTGATCCGGGCCATCCTGGACAAGGCCGCCTCCGGCGGCACGCTGGCCAACCCGGCCAAGCTGAACTCCTTCGTCAGGGCCTCCGCGGACGCCGTCTCGGTGGACAAGACCCTCTCCCTGTTCGACATGGGGATGGAGCTGCGGCACCTGCGCAGCGGCAACCTGACCTTCATCACCAGCCCCACGAAGGGTACCGGCCGGGTCGGCGACGAAAGCGTCGTGTTCGCCAAGACCGACGAGGTCAAGACCTTCTACGACGCGGTGCGCCGGGACGCCGTACCCGAAATTCTGAGCGGAGCGAAGTGACCGGTCGCATCTGACGGCGGGATGCGGCCGTGGCCGCATCCCGCAGCCGGCGTCCCGACGGGAGGTCGTCGTCACGGGGGAGGTAGCAGATGTCGACGTGGCCGTTGGCACAGCACGACCCGGCGGTCGGGCTGCCCGACACCGGCCCGCCGGAGCGGTCCGCGACCGTGCCCTCCACCGATGCCGTCGCGCTCGTCGACCCGGGGGCCGAACTGCCGGCGGGCCCCCTTTCCCCTGCCGGGCTGCACCAGGCGCCGCCATCGCGCCGGGCGGGCAGCGACACGACGACCGTGCTGCCGTACGCCGGCTCCCGGGCCTCGGTGCGGACCCGCCGGCTGCGGGCCTGGATGCTGACCGCGCCGGTCGACCTCGCCGCGCTGCTCGCGCCGCTGCTGATCAGCGACCGCTACTGGCGGGGAACCGTCTTCACCGCAGGGCTCACCATCACCATCTTCGCCGCCGGCGGCCTCTACCGGGGACGTCGGCACATGAGCATCCTGGACGAGCTGCCGAGCCTCTGCGGGCGGCTGCTCGCCTCGTCCGCGATCGTGGCGATCATCGCGGCGATGCGGCACGGCTCGGTGGACTACATGACCGACTTCATGCGCGGCGTGGCGCTTTCCGCCGGGCTGGTCATCGTCGGGCGTGCGATCACCCGGCAAGCGGTGCTGGTCGCCCGCAAGCGGCGATGGGTGGAGCACAACGCGATCGTCATCGGGAGTGGCACGATCGCCGCCGAGCTCGCCCGGCTGCTCCGCCGCTATCCGCAGTACGGCCTGCGTTTCGCGGGGTTCGTCGACGCCGAGGCAGAGCGTGCTCCGACGTCGCCACCGCTGCTCGGGACCCTGGACCGGCTCCCCGGCCTGCTTCAACTGGTCGAGTGCGACGTACTGGTCGTCGCCGAACCGGACTATCCGGAGCCCCGCCTGATGGAGCTGCTGGCCCGACCGGAATACGCGACCTGTGACATCTGGATCGTGCCCCGGCTCTGGGGTTCCCGCTCGCCGGGCGGACTGCCCGACCACATCGGCGCGATCCCGGTCGTGCAGATCCGGCACACCAGCCTCTCCGGTCTGCGGTGGATGGTCAAACGCGCCTCCGACCTCCTCTTCGCCTCCGTCGCGCTCGTGGTGCTCAGCCCGGTCCTGCTGCTCTGCATGGTCGCGACCTGGCTGGAGGGCGGGCGCGGGGTCTTCTTCCACCAGGAGCGGATCGGCCGGTACGGTAGGCCCTTCTATGTCATCAAGTTTCGGACGATGCAGCCGGCCGACGAGATCGAGTCCCGGACACACTGGTCGATCGCCGGTGACCGCCGGGTCGGCCCGGTCGGCCGCTTCATGCGGCGGACGTCGTTGGACGAGTTGCCCCAGCTCTGGAACATCCTGCGCGGCGACATGACCGTGGTCGGCCCCCGCCCCGAGCGGCCGTACTTCGTCGAGAAGTTCTCCGCCGAGCACCCGGACTACGCGATGCGGCACCGGGTGCCGGTCGGGCTGACCGGGCTCGCCCAGGTGAGCGGGTTGCGCGGTGACACCCCCATCTCCGACCGGGCCCGGTTTGACAACTACTACATCGAGAACTGGTCGCTCTGGCTGGACACCAAGGTGCTGCTTCGTACGGTCGTGGAGGTGTTCCGGGGCGGCGGCCGCTGACCGGCGTCGGCCGGTGCGACGAGGGCTAGCCGGTGGGCAGGAACGGCAGCGGGGTCACCTGGTAACCCTCCAGGTAGCGGGCCGGGTCGGCGCCGAGCACCGCACCGAGGACGGTGCCGAAGACCTGCCGGAAGTCGACCGTCGCCCTGAGATCGCCGTCGTCCAGGTCGGTCAGGCTGGGCTGCTCGCCGTAGAAGCCGCCGGACACCTGCCCACCAAGTACGAAGACCGGCCCGGCGGTGCCGTGGTCGGTGCCGTCGGACCCGTTCGCCCTGACCCGCCGACCGAACTCGCTGTAGACCACGACCGTCACCTTGCGGCCCGCCGTCGTCCTGGCCATCCGCTCCACGAAGGCCGTCAGCGCGCCGTCCAACTGGCGGAGCAGCGCGTCGTGCCCCGGCCGCTCCTTGGCGTGCGTGTCGAACCCGCCCAGGCTCACCGAGTAGACGCGGGTCGGCACCCCGGTCTCGATGCACTGGGCCACCAGCGACATCTGCGACGCCAGCGCGCCGGAGCCGCCGGTACCGGTCGCCTGCCCGGCCGGCCGCCTGGTGGCGTCGGCTCCGGCGGCCTCCTTCGACTCCCGGACCAGCCGTTCCACCCGGAGCAGGTCGGCGTAGGACGCGGCTGCCCTGGCCAGCATCGGGGGTTCACCGCCGGCCGGCCGCCCCAGCCCGGCGATCGCCGCGGTGTCGATCCCGGACGGCAGTCGCAGCCCGCGGAGGTTGACCCGCGCCCCGGCCCGGGTCGCGCCGACCAGCAGCGGGGGCAGCACCGGTTCGAAGCTCACCGCAGCCTCTGCGGTGGCGTTCGCGCCGTCCAGCCAGCGGCCGACCCAACCCGTGTAGAGCGGGACGCCCGGTGAGGCGGTCTGCCAGATGTCCATCGAACGGAAATGGCTGCGATCCGGCTTCGGGTAACCGACGCCGAGGACCACGGCGAGGCGCTTGGCGTCCCAGAGTCGCTTCAACCCGACGAGGTTCGGGTTCAGGCCCAGCGTGTCATCGAGGCGCAGGACCTGCTCGCCGGTGTACGCCAGCTCCGGGCGGGCCGAGTGGTACCTTCCGTCGGCGTACGGCACGACGGTGTTCAGCCCGTCGTTGCCGCCGTAGAGCGTGACCAGGACCAGTGTCTGTTCCGGGTCGACCACGGCGGCCCGTGAGGAGCGGCGGAGCAGCTCGGCGAGGCCGAGTGTGGTGGCACCGGCCGCCAGCCCTCCGGCTCCGACCACACCGGAGGCCACCAGGAACCGGCGTCGGGTGAGCGTGTCCATCAGGTCACCAGGTATTCCGGGCTGGCCAGTCCGAGCGTCAGCAACTGGCGGGCGTCCTTGGCGTCCCGCAGCACCGCGTAGGTCCGGTCGCTCCACCGGTCGACGCAGAGCAGTCGGGCCACCTCCTCCGGGGTCAACCGGGTGGGTGCGACGAACCCCACGAGCTTGTCGCCGAGACTCATCCGCACCTCGGCGGCGGCGGAGGTCAGCCAGGCGGTGCCGGCCGGCCAGCCGCCGACGCTCGGCGGCGCGAACGGCATCTGCCCGAGCGCCCGTACGTCGTAGAGGATCTCGGTGGCGGTGTCGACCGGCAGCGATGCCATCCGCAGGCCCAGTTGCCGCATCGCACCGACCAGCCACTCCACGGGCTGTTTCGGCAGCGTGTGTGCGGTGGCAGGGAAGGCGGCGTCCGAGAACATCGCCCGCAGCATCCGACCCGGTACGGGAAACTCGGCGACCATCCGCTCCCGGGTCTCCTCCGGCAGCGGCCGGGTCGCCGAGGCGTACCGGAACCAGAGCCGTTCCGCGATGAAGCGTGGACACTGTGGCTGGTTCAGCAGCAGGTCGACCAGGCCGGCGGCGTCGAATCTCGCCGTCGTGCCGAGGATGGTCTTCCGACCACTGTCGTGGTGCGGCGGATCGTGCACCGGCGTCCGGCGGCTGAGCACCACCCGCCAGCCCGTCAGGGCCCGGGCGGCCTCCTGCACGTCCCGCTCGGTGTAGTTGCCGATGCCGAGCATGAAGAGTTCGAACAACTCCCGGGCCAGGTTCTCGTTGGGTGCGCCCCTCTTGTTGTAGTGCCCGTCCAGCCAATAGATCAGGGCCTGGTCCACCACCATGCGGTGCGCCTGCTCCGCGAAGTCGCGTGCCTCCCGCAGCGTACGGTGCTGGGCCAGCATGAGCTGGGCACTCCGGACGTGGTCGGCCGAGGTGGCCCAGTGGCCGTGCCAGAAGAAGATCAGCTTTTCGGTCGCCTGGTGGCTCGCCGCGATCATCCGGTCCAGCCACCACCGCTGGATCAGCTCGACCTGCTCCTTGCGGGCGGCGTCGGCGTTCGCGTGCTGCTCCGGTGTGGGATTCGGCAGGTAGGCGTGCGGGTCCGGACCGAGCTCCGGGATCGGTGCCCTGGTCGCGCCGACATCCGGACCGCGCGGCTCCAGCAGGTTGGCCAGTGTGGCGGGATATCCCGACCGCTGTGCCGCGGCCAGCTCCTCGGTCGTCGGGCCGAAACCGGCGCGACGCAGGAGCAGCGCGACATGGTCGGACATGCCAGCACGATATGCGATGGCTCTGCGATACGCGATGGCTCGATTGGACGGCAATGCGACGTACCGCCGAGAACATTGGCCGGGACGGATGCCAGAGCGCGTCGCCGGGCGACGACCCCGAGCGCGGCGAACCGGTCCCGGATGGACAGGTAGTCTGCTCCAGTCGTCGGGCGAGCCCGGCGCGCCACCCCGCACGGCGAAAGAGGCGGTACATGCTGCCCCACGAGGTCGGACGAGACCTGACGACGACCACACCACCCGAAGACGTCCGTCGGTCCGGCGGGACCCGCCACCCTGCCGTACTTGTGCTCGGCACCGCCGAGTGGAACGCGCAGATCGCGACGAACCAGCACTATGTGGTGCGAGAGTTCGCCCGAGCACACCCGACCTACTTCGTCGAGTCCCTGGGACTGCGGCGGATCCGCCCCGACGCCCGGGACATGCGCCGGATCGCCACCCGGCTGCGCAACTCCCTCCGTCGAGACAACTCCCTCCGTCGAGGCGGTCGGGCCGGATACCGCCCGGTGCCGGAGGGGGCGAGCGTGATCTCACCGCTGGTGGTGCCGTACCACCGTCGACCCACCCGGCTGGTCAACCGGCTGCTGCTCGAGCGGGCGGTGACGCGGTGGCGGCGGGATCCGGAGCCGCGTGTCCTCTGGACCTTCACTCCGGTGACGTACGGGCTGGAGCGGCATGCCGACCTCACCGTCTACCACTGCGTCGACCTGCTGAGCGCCTTCCCCGGCATCGACGCGGTGGCCGTCGCGGCCGGCGAACGGACCCTCGCCGACCGGGCCCGGCTCGCCATCGCCACCAGTGACCTCGTCGCCGACCACCTGCGGACGGTGAAGTTTCCCGAGGTGAGAACGCTGTCGAACGTCGCCGACATCGACGTCTTCGCGGCGGCCCGCCAGCCCGCCGCGCGGCGGCGTCCAGCCGCGCTCTTCGCCGGCAACCTCTCCCCGCACAAGCTGGACGTCGCGCTGCTTCGCGCGCTGACCCGGGGTCTGCGGGGCCGTGGTGAGCTGCTGCTGGCCGGGCCGCTGGCCGCCGGCGGCGGCGGGTTCGATCGCGAACTCGCCGAGTTGGAGCGGCTGGGCGCGACGTACCTCGGCGTGCTCACGGTCGACCAACTGGCCGAGGTCGCCGGCACCTGCACGGTGGGGTTGATCCCGTACGCCCTCAACGACTACACGCTCGGGGTCAGCCCGTTGAAGTGCTACGAATACCTCTCCGCGGGGCTCCGGGTGGTCAGCACGCCGCTCCCGGACGTGCTCCGGGCCGCTGCTGGCAGCGACGCCGTCGACGTCCGCGACTCGGTCCCGGGGTTCGTCGCGCGCGTCGTCGAGATGATCGGCCCGAGCAGCGACGCCGAGCTGGCGAGCAGGGGCCGGCAGGCCGAAGGCTTCGGTTGGCGGTCCAGGGGCGAGGTGCTCCGGGGCATCCTCGCCGACGGTCTCGACCAGCACCCCTCGTCCGGGGCGGGGCGCTTCCGTGGCTGAGCTGGAGGTGGCCGGGCCGGCGCGCACCGGGGCTGCGGACGGGGGAGGCCGGGCACGGTTTCGCACCCTGGCCCGGCAGCTCATCGGGCCCGGCAAGCTGCCGGTCACGGTGGGCGTGCTGCTCGTCCTCGCCGTGCCGCAGCTCTACCTCCTTCCCGAAGGGCTGATCGACGTCCCGCTCAGTACCTTCTGGACGCTGCTCCTGGCGCCGGGGGTGCTGCTCTGCGTCCTCCGCACACCGGACCGGGCACTGCTGCGGGACCGCCTGGTCCAGGTGCTCCTCGCCCTGCTCGGGATCCGGGTCGCGGCGCTGCTCTGGTCACCGGAGCCCCGCGCCGGACTTCAGTCGATCATCGTGCTGGGGCAGTTCCTGCTCAGCATCGCGCTCTTCGTGCGGCTGACCCGCCTCGGCGCCGAGCCGCTGCGGCGGATCCAACGCTGGTACTGGCCGTGGGTGCTCGCCGAGGTCGCCCTGGTGCTCCTCTTCCGGTTCCAGCCCGGTATCGAGGACGCGTTCCTCCGCTCGGTCGGCGGCTTCTTCGCCGGCCAGAACACCGTCGCCGCGCTCTACGCGGACCGGCCGAACAACGTCTTCGACGACGCCAAGTCCGGCGGCGTCTTCGTCAACGCGAACGTCGCCGCGATGTTTCTCGGGGTCAACGGCCTGGCCGGGCTGGCCCTGGCGTCGATCACCGGGTCCCGCTGGGCACGACTGGTCGGGGTCGCCGCGTTGGTAGCGGTGCCGTTCACCGGGTCGAAGTCCGCCACGGTGCTGGTCGTGGTGCTGCCCGCGCTCGCCTTCGCGGCGTACCGGTTGCGGCGCGGGATGACCGCGGTGGTCCGGCGCACCCTGCTGGGAGCGGCAGCCGGCCTGGTCGCGCTCGGGATCGCCGTGTTGGTCGTCAACCGGAGCTTCCTCGACGCGCTCGTGGAGGCATTCGTCGTCCGTACCGAGATCTGGCAGTACGGGGCGGAGGCGTTCGGCCGAACCCCCCTGCTCGGTCTCGGCTACGGCGGCTGGGACATCGGCTTCGGTCGGTACGCGCTCGAACACGACATCTACCGCGTCTTCCCGCCGCACAACCTGCTGCTGGCCGCCTGGGCGGTAACCGGAGTCGTGGGACTCGCGCTGACCCTCGGGTACGTCGGGTTCGTCGCCCGCGCCGTCGTCCGGGGTGGCCGTCTCGGTGTGCCCGACCGGTTCGTCGCGTACGCCGGGGCGGCGCTGGCCTGGACGGTGATCCAGGGCATGGGGGAGAACACCGACATCTTCGGTGACATCCACTTCATACCGATCGTCGCCCTACTGATCGCGTACCTCATCCGGCCCGGGCTTCGGGACCGGCCCGACGGCGAGGAGCCGAGTGGAGATGACCCAGCAGCCGACCGTGGGGATCCTGCGGCACCAGCAGTTCCAGCCGTCGGAGACCTTCATCGCGAACCAGGCGCGGGCGCTGCGGACCTTCCAGCCGCTGCTGGTGGCGAGGGATCCGGTAGCCGGCAGCACCCCCCGGGGTGACGGTTCCGGCGTGCCGGTGGGCGAGGGTTCCGACGCGCTCCGGGTCGGCGCGGTCAGCGTTGCGGAATTCGGTCGGCCCGGGCTGCTGTCGTACACCCTGACCCGTCGGTCGGCGCGGTTGCAGCGGCTCCTTGCCGAGCGGCACGTCGCGCTCCTGCACGCCCACTTCGGTGTCGAGGGGACGTACGCGGCCCCGTTGGCGCGAGGACTGCGGATCCCGCTCGTCACCACGCTGCACGGCTTCGACGTCACGCTGAGCCGGGCCCGGCTGTTCCGCTCCGGCAGGATCTCCTGGGTCAACTACGCGATCTGGCGTGACGACCTCCTGGAGACCGGGGCCAGCTTCGTCTGCGTCTCCGAGTACGTCCGGCGCTGCGCTCTGGAGTGGGGCTATCCGGACGACCGCCTCGTGGTGTTGCCGATCGGGGTGGACGTCGACCTGATCCGGCCCGCCCCGGTCGTCGAGCGGCCCCGGATCCTGCACGTGGCGAGGCTGGTGGAGGTGAAGGGAACGGCGGATCTGCTCCGGGCCTTCGCCGTCGTACGCCGGGCGGTGCCCGATGCCGAACTGGTGCTGATCGGTGCCGGACCGCTCCGGGAGCAGCTCGCCGCCCTCGCCGCCGAGCTCGGCCTCGGCGACTCGGTCCGGTTTCTCGGCGCGCTGCCGTACGCCGAGACGCTGGAGTGGATGGGTCGGTCCCGGCTGCTCTGCCTGCCCAGCGTGACCGCGGCCACGGGCGCTCGGGAGGGTCTCGGGATGGTGCTGCTGGAGGCGGCGGCGCTGGGCCGGCCTGTGGTGGGGACAGAGCACGGCGGGATCCCGGAGGCGGTGACCGACGGGGTCAACGGCTTCCTCGTCGCCGAGCACGATGTCGGTGGGCTGGCCGAGCGGTTGCTCGCATTGCTGCGCGACCAGGATCTCTCCGCGCGCCTCGGCCGGGCCGGGCGGGAGATGGTGGTCGAGCGCTTCGACCTGCGCCGGCAGACCGCGAAGCTGGAGGCGCTCTACCGGAGCCTGTTGTGATCGACTCGATCCTGGTCTTCTCCCGCTCGACCCCCCAGCACGTCATCGGCGGGATGGAGACGCTGGCCTGGAACCTCGCCGTGCAGTTGGCCGGGCACGTCCGGCAGGTTCGCCTCGTCACCACGGCTCTACCCGGGACCGACGGTCCGTTCGAAGCGGAGGGCGTCGAGGTGGTGCCGCTGCCCGGCACCGCGCCGGGGCGGTACTCGGCGGCGTGGTGGGCCGAGTCGCGCCGGTACTGGGAGGCGCTGCCCGCACCGCCGGACGTGGTCCTGTCGGTGAGCGCCGGGGCGTACTCGGTGGCCCGGACGAGACACGCGGCGACGGTGTCCTCGGCGGGGCGGGCGGCGTGGGCGCGGGCAGCGCGGACCCGTTCGGGGCGCTCCGGCACACCCTTCGTGTTGCAGGCCCACGGCACCTCGGCGATGGAGTTCGGGTCGAAGCTGCGGGCCGGCAACCTCCGGTCGCTGGCCACCTCGCCGAAGAACCTTCTCGCGTTGCCCCGGGACTTCACCCGCTATCGGAACTTCGACCGGATCGTGGCGGTCGGGGAGCGGGTGGTGGAGTCGCTGACCGGCCGGCCGCTGCGCTGGTCGGTGCCACCGGAGCGGGTCAGCCTGATCCCGAACGGGGTGCGGCCGGCCGACTTCGGCTTCGACCCGGCGGCCCGGGCGGAGGTGCGGGCCCGACTCGGGATCGGCGATGAGGTGATCGCGATCGGATGCGTCGGTCGACTGCACGTACAGAAGCGGCTGGACCGGGCGATCGGGGTGGCGGCGGCGCTGCGGGACCGGGGTCTCGGCGAGCGGTTCCGGTTCCTGCTCGTCGGTGGCGGCCCGGACGGGCCCCGGCTCCGGCGGCTGGCCGGGCGGCTCGGTGTCCGGGACATGGTCACGTTCGTCGGACCGGTCGACCCGACCGAGGTGCCGAGATACCACTCCGGTGCCGACGTCTCCCTGCTCACCACGGCCCGACTCGAAGGGCTGCCGATGACCGTCCTGGAATCGCTGGCCTGCGGGCTGCCCTGCGTGGTGCCGGCGGGAGCGATCGGTGGTACGTCGCTCGGACCGGTGCTGCACCAGGTGGACCCGGACGACCCGGAGGCGGTTGCGGAGGCGCTTCGGGCTGCCGTCCGGACGCCCGGCGGCCGGGCCAGCCTACTGCCGGCCGAACTCACCCTCGACCACTGTGCTCGGAGCTACCTGGCCCTCTTCGAGGAACTTCGAGGTCGGTCCGGGCCGCCATGACCAGCATCTTCCTTCGGCTGGTCTTCGGCGGTCTGGTCGGCAAGGTCCTGGGGCTGGCCCGCGAGGTGCTGCTGGCAGCCCTCTTCGGGGCCGGCCGGGCGGTCGCCGCCAACCGGGTCGCGATGACAGCAACCCTGATACCGATCAACTTCTTCACCGCCGACGCGCTGACCGCGGGCTTCCTGCCGCTCTACGTCCGGTACCGGCGGGAAGACCCGGCACTGGCCCTCGCGCTCTACCGGGCGGTGCGGGCCCTGCTCGGGGCCTTCTCGCTGATCCTCGTGGCGGCACTGGTGCTCGGCCGTCGGCACTGGGTCGACCTGCTGGCCCCCGGGCTCGATTGGGAGACGGCGGAGCTTGCCGCCACGATGTTGGGCATCGCGGCGCTCTCCGTACCCTGCTACGTCCAGTACAACCTGTACACGTTGGTCGGTCTGGCGCACGACGACGTACGGCTGATCAACCTGCGCCCCTCGGTGCAGAGTCTCGGTCTGATCGGCGCCACGGTCGCCGCGTACCTCTCCGGCGAGGTCGTCCTGCTGGCCTGGGGCTTCACGGTGCCGTACCTGCTGCTGTGCGGCTGGGGGGCGTTCTGGGTCCGGCGTCGGGGCTACCTGGCGGCGGCTTCCGCCGGAGTCTCACCGGGCGCCCCGGACGGTACGGCGGCACCGCCGCCCCGGATTGCCTACCGGGTGGCGGCGGGCGAGTTCTGGCGCCGGCTGCGGCCGCTGCTGCTGATCCCGGTGATCCTGCAGGGGTCGATCGGCGTCGAGCGGGCGGTCGGTTCGCTGCTCGGCGTCGAGGTGGTGGCGGCGACCGAGTACGCCCGGTTCGTCGTCGACTCCGCCATGGCGCTGCTCGCCGCCCCACTCGGCCTGGCCGGGCTGGCATCCTTCGCCAGGTTGGAGCCGGAGGAGGTGACCGGGGCACTGCGCCGGCTGCTGCCACCGGTGCTCTTCGTGGCCGTGCCGCTCTCCCTGGTCCTCTGCCTGAACAGCCGGGGCATCGTCACCCTGCTCTACGCCCGCGGCGCCTTCGACGAGCGGGCGGTCGACGTTTCCGCCACGCTGCTCCTCGGCTTCGCGCTCGGGGTCTGGGCCCAGGTGATCGGCTACACCCTGGTCAAGGTGCTCAACGCCCGGGGGTCGAACCGCCGGGTCGCGCTCGTGATGGCGGTCTCCTGCGCGGCGGCGATCGTCACCAATCTGCTGCTGTTCCGGCATTGGGGAGCGATCACGCTGGGCGTCGCGGCGTCGGTTGGCGGTCTGTTGACGTTCGTGCTGTCGGCCCGGCTGCTCGGGGTACTCGGCGATTGCCTGCGGTTGATCGTGGTGCTGTTGCCCGGCGCGGCCGGTGCCGCCGCGCTGGGCTACCTGCTGGCCGGGCCCGGCCTGCCCCGGCTGATCGCCTCGACGGCGGCGATCCTGCTGGTCTGGATCGGATATCCGGCGCTGGTTCCCGGGCTCCGGCGGACGTTCCTGGCGACCTTCTGGGGCCGGATGCGGCAGTTCGTCGCGGGGCGGAATCGCACGTGACACCCTGCGATAGGGTCCGGGCGTCGGCGCGGGCACCGTCCCGCGTCGCAAGCCGAATGTGGAATCAGCGTGGTTCGCCCGGACGATGGAGCGACGGCATGCAACGACGACTATCCGCAGCGACGGACCGGGCCGCCGCTCCGTCGCCGGCCGGCCTGCTCGTCGGCCGCTCCGTGGCGGTGGTACACGAGTGGTTCGGTGCCACCGGTGGCTCGGAAAACGTCTTCCGGCAGATCGCGGCGCAGGTCCCGCACGCCGAGCGGTTCGTACTCTGGCAGGACCGGGACTCCGACGAGCCGGGCCTGCGCGAGTCGTGGTTGGCCCGCACCTGGCTGCGGCATTCCAAGGCGGCGGCGCTGCCGGTGATGCCGCTGGTCTGGCGGACCCTCACCCGGCAGCACTTCGACGTGGTGATCTCATCCAGCCATGCCTTCGCGCACACGGTGCGGCTGGTGGGGGCGGAGCCGACCCGATATCTGAGCTACGTGCACTCACCGGCACGGTACCTCTGGAGTCCGGCCTTCGACGGCAGGGGCAACAACCCGCTGCTGGCGCTGCCCCGGAAGGTCCTGCGGACCACCGACGTACGGCTCAGCAGGCACGTGCACAGCTATGCCGCCAACTCACGGGAGGTCCGGGCGCGGATCCAGCGCTACTGGCGGCGCGATGCGGTGGTCGTCAATCCGCCGGTGGACGTGGAGTTCTTCTCCGCCGCTCCCGCCGCCGACCGGGCCCAGTCCCGGGACTACTTGCTCGGGGTGGGGCGGTGGATCCCGTACAAGAACTTCGATCTGGTCGTCGCCATCGCCGAGGCCGCCGGGATGCCGCTGGTCATCGCCGGTTCGGGGCCGGAGGAGCAGCACCTGCGCCGCGCCGCGGCCCGGGCCGGTGTGCCGGTCGGGTTCGAGGTCCGGCCGGACCGGGAGCGGCTTCGCCGACTCTACTGGGGAGCGCGGGCGCTGCTCTTCCCGGTACACGAGGACTTCGGCATCATTCCGGTGGAGGCCCAGGCCTGCGGGACGCCGGTACTCGGGCTCCGCCGGGGCGGTCTGCTCGAAACGGTGGTCGACGGAGAGTCCGGCTTTCTCGTGGACACGCTGGCTCCGCGTGACTACGTCTCGCTGCTCGGCCGCCTCGATGAGCTGGAGCCGGCGCGGATCGCGGCCCAGGCAGGCAGGTTCTCCGAGCGTGAGTTCGCGACCCGGTTGGCCGACTGGATCGCGGAGAGCGTCCCCGGGTAGCCGAGCCGGGACCGTGACCGGCAGCCGAGTTTACCGGTCGAGCGGGGGAACCGCAGATCAGAAGATCAGCGTCTCGCGCAGATAGGTGGCGACCCGACGTAGATCGTTCGCCCCGCTCGTCGGCGCGGTCAACCGGAGCACGAGCTGACGGTTGATCACGCCGTCGCTGCCACCCCGGAAGTACGCGACCACGATCAGGCCGTGTCGTTCCGCGCCGTCCTGAACAAACGTGGCCTCCGCGTACGTGGCGAACTGGCTGCTGCGGGTCCAGCGCTTGCCCCAGGCCTCCTCGGCCTGCCGCATGGCGATCTGCTGCGAGTCGTCGCAGGGTTGCGGGCAGTCCCGGACGATCAGCTCGCCACCGGCCTGCGGGGTCTGCCCTGCGGGCACGCCGCAGTTGTATTTGACGTACCCCTGGGCCCGGCCGCCGAGGGTGCACTCCCAGTCGATCGGCACCTTGACCTGGAACCCCACACCCTCCAGGCCGGAGAGGGTGCGGACGTTGTCCCGTTCGGTGAAGGTCGGCCACTGTGCCGGCCAGGAGCCACCGGCCGGCGGCTCCAGCCCTGGTTGCAGCGGCGGGCTCGTGGCCGGTGGTAGCTCCGGGAGGGCGCTGGTGGTCGGGGTGGCGTCCGGCGGGGCGGGATCATCGCCGGAGGTGACGATCGCGTAGACGGTCCCGACGCCGACCAACAGGACCACCACGGCCACGCCGACCAGCAGCCAGAGCCGGCCGCGCCGCGGCGTGGGCTCCGAGGGCACGATGTGCCTGACCGGCGAGTAGAGCGGGTCGTACGAGGAATCGTCCGTCGACGGCCCGGCCGAGTACGGCCGCGGCATCTCGGGTAGCGGCTGCGGCGACCCGGAGATCGGTTCCGGCTGCCCCGAGGTCTGGTACGGAGGTCCGGAGGTCTGGTACGGCGGCGCCGAGGTCTGGTACGGCGGCGCGGAATTCTGGTACGGCGGCGCCGAACTCTGGTCCGGCGGCACAGAGACCTGGTAAGGCGGAGCGGAACTGTGGTGCGGGGACATCGACCCCTGGTCCGGCGGGGTCGATGTCTGGTCCGGTTGCGCGGAGGTCTGGTGCGGCGGTGCGGAGGTCTGGTGCGGCGGGGCCGAGGTCTGATGTGTCGGTGTCGGTGTCGGTGTCGGTGTCGCGTTCGTCGACGGCGTCGGCTGCGGTGGCCCGGCCTGCCACGGGTTCGGCGGAGGCACGTCCTGGCCCAGCCGCGTCGTGGGCGTGGCCAGCCGCTCGTCGTCCGGTATCGGGGAGCCGTTGGCCACCGCCTCGACGGGCGGGGTGGCGGCGGTCTTCGCGGTCGGCGGGTCGCCGTCGCCGAGCCCTTCCTGGGCAGGGCGGCACTCCATGCCGAGCGCCGCGAAGAGCCGCTCCCCACCGCCACTGTCGCCGGCGGCGTAGGCGACCCAGGGAGCGGTGGCGGCGAACTCGGCGTGCACATACCGGGGCCCGCCCGAACCGGGTTGGGCCAGCGCGTGCGCGGTGCCCACGAACGCGTCCCGCCAGCGCTGGTCACCCGCGACGGCGGCGTCGAGCACGGCCACCGTGTAGGAGTTGCCCTGTCCGTCGATGGCGGACCAGACGCTGCCGACCTGGCAGAGGCTGACCGCCTCGATGAACCGGTACGGACCCACTGGCTGCATCCCAACCCACTTCCGCTTCGCTCTGTGCGGATCCTAGCGAGGCGTGACCAGTGCACCCGAGGCCCCTGGCGAGGCCCGGTGGTCGTGTATTGCCCGCAGTCGTCCGGTGATAGTACCTGAGCGCTGACACAGGGTGCCGAGCCTGACCCGGTGCCCGTACCTGGTCAGCTGGGTCCCTTGTGGAGGATGGCGAGCAACCGCTCGCCGGCGGGCCAGGGGCCGTACCCGCTCGCGGTCTCGATGTGTCCGGCGTCGCCCGCGTCGAACAGCTCGGCGCCCCAGTCGGCGGCGTACTCCTCGAACTGCGCGAACGTGGTGTACGGGTCGGTTCGGCTGGCCACCAGGATCGACCGGAACGGCAGCCTGGCGCGGGGGACCGGGCCGTAGACACCGTCGTCCGGGTGGCCGTCCGGTTCGGACGGCAACCTCGGGTCGATGTACGGCGGGGTGACGAGCAGGGCCGCTCGGACCAGGGCGGTCGCTCCTGTCTGGTCGGCGGCCCAGGCCGCGACGCTGAGGCAACCCGCGCTGTGTGCCACCAGGACGGCGGGCTCGGTCATCGCCACCTCCCGGCCACCGGTCACGGCGTCGTGCAGTGCCGCGATCCGTTCCGCCAGCGTGAAGGGAGGGGCGGGCGGGTAGGGCGCCCACCGGTAGTGCGGGTTGGCGTCGGCCCAGCGTCGCAACCAGTGTTCCGGCTTCGGGCGGCCGCGTCCCGGCACGAGCAGGATCCGGCTCACCGGCCAAGCTTAGGCCGACCCGCAGCCGGACAGTCGCCGTCTGGGCGGTTGCCGTCTGGGCGGTTGCCGCCTCGGTCGGTTGCTGTCTGGGCGGTTGCCGCCTCGGTCTGTTGCCGTTTCGGTCGTCGCCGTCTCGGCTGTCGCCGCCGACCGCTCGACGTGCCAGGGCGACCGCTCGACGCCTCGGCCGGACCTGCGGATTTCCCGCTCTCCCGTTACTGAAGCGTTACGGTGTACGGTTTGACTGCCTTAATGTTAGCGGTAACACTCTGCTCGCGACCTGAGCACGCGAGCTACGGCATCGGGGCTGGCGGAAGCCGAGCCCGAAGTAGGAGAGGTGGACATGCCGCCGGCCAAGCACCCACAGATCTGGTTCCTCACCGGGAGCCAGCACCTGTACGGTCCGGAGACCCTCGACCAGGTCGCGACGCAGTCGCAGCAGATCATGCGTACGCTCACCGGCTCCGGTCGGATCGTCGCGGACATCGTCTGGAAGCCCGTACTCACCGAGACGTCGGCGATCCGCGCGGTCATGCTGGAGGCCAACGCCGATCCCGACTGTCTCGGCGTGATCGCGTGGATGCACACCTTCTCACCGGCCAAGATGTGGATCAGCGGCCTGGACTCGCTCCGCAAACCACTGCTGCACCTGCACACCCAGCTCAACGAGGCGCTGCCCTGGGAGTCCATCGACATGGACTTCATGAACCTCAACCAGGCCGCGCACGGCGACCGGGAGTTCGGCTTCATCCAGACCCGGCTCGGTCTGGCCCGCAAGACCATCGCCGGGCACGCCTCCGACCCGTCCGTGGTGGCCCGGATCGACGAGTGGGCTCGGGCCGCGCTCGGCTTCGACCACCTGCGCAACCTCCGGCTGGCCCGGTTCGGCGACAACATGCGCGACGTCGCGGTGACCGAGGGCGACAAGGTCGAGGCGGAACTGCGGTTCGGTGTCTCGGTCAACACCTACGGCGTCAACGACCTGGTCGAGGTGGTCGACGGAGTCACCGAGGACGTGATCGACCGGCTGGTCGGCGAGTACTCCGACACGTACCAGCTCGCTCCCGCACTGGCCAAGGACGGCGACCGGCACGACTCGCTGCGGTACGCGGCCCGGATCGAGGCCGGCCTGCGGCAGTTCCTCACCGAGGGCGGGTTCGGGGCCTTCACCACGAACTTCCAGGATCTCGGCGGGCTGCGCCAGCTTCCCGGGCTGGCGGTGCAGCGGCTGATGGCCGACGGCTACGGCTTCGGCGGCGAGGGTGACTGGAAGACCTCGACACTGCTCGCCGCCGTCAAGGCGATGGGCGCCGGCCTGGACCGGGGCACCTCGTTCATGGAGGACTACACCTACCACTTCGGGCCGGGGGAGCCGAAGATCCTCGGCGCGCACATGCTGGAGGTCTGCCCGAGCATTGCCGGCGGGCGCCCCTCCTGCGAGATCCACCCGCTCGGCATCGGCGACCGGGAGGACCCGGTCCGGCTGGTCTTCGACGCCACAACCGGACCGGGCGTGGTGATCGGCATGGCCGACCTCGGCGACCGGTTCCGGCTCGTCGCCAACGAGATCGAGGTGGTGCCGCCGGACCAGCCGATGCCGAAGTTGCCGGTGGCGCGGGCGGTCTGGAAGCCGGCCCCGTCGCTGAGCACCTCCGCCGAGGCGTGGCTCACCGCCGGGGGGCCGCACCACACCGTACTCACCCAGGCGGTCGGGTCGGCGACGCTGCGCGACTTCGCCGACATGCTGCACACCGAGCTCGTCCTCATCGACGAGCGGACCACGCCGGCAGACTTCCGCGACCGGCTGCGCTGGAACCAGGCGTACTACCGACTCGCCCAGGGGCTGCCCGGCCGAGCCTGACCGCGCTTCCACTCCTACCCGCACCACCCACCCACCAGAGGTGTGTTAGGAAGGGGCCCTTCTTCTACAGAAAGCGATAAGTGGGGGCCCTTCCTTGCACCTCTACGAATGGAGGAAGGTATGACACTCGCCCGGCTCGCGGCGGTGGCCAGCACGGCCGTGCTCGCCGTCGCGCTCACCGCGTGCGGATCGAGCACCAAGACCGTGGACCAGGAGGCCGGCTCCGGCGACAACGCCGGGGCGCTCGTCGGGGTCACCATGCCGACGAAGTCCTCCGAGCGGTGGATCCACGACGGCAACAACGTCAAGGCCGGCCTGGAGAAGCTCGGCTACACCGTCGACCTCCAGTACGCCGAGAACGACATCCCGGCCCAGGTGAACCAGATCGAGAACCAGATCACCAAGGGCGCCAAGGTGCTGATCATCGCCTCGATCGACGGCACCGCCATCACCACCCAGCTGCAGAACGCGGCGGACAACAAGATCCCGGTCATCGCGTACGACCGGCTGATCCGCAACAGCCCGAACGTGGACTACTACGCCACCTTCGACAACTTCAAGGTCGGGGTGCAGCAGGCGACCTCGCTGCTGGTCGGGTTGAAGGTGAAGAACCAGGACGGCACCGACGGCACCGCCAAGGGGCCGTTCAACATCGAGCTCTTCGCCGGCTCGCCGGACGACAACAACGCCACCTTCTTCTTCAACGGCGCGATGTCGGTGCTCCAGCCGTACATCGACAACGGCACGCTGGTGGTGAAGAGCGGGCAGACCGACTTCAAGACGGTCGCGATCCTGCGCTGGGATCCCGGTACGGCACAGCGCCGGATGGAGGACCTGCTCACCAAGACGTACGGCGGCGGCGCGAAGGTGAACGGGGTGCTCTCGCCGTACGACGGGCTCTCGATCGGCATCCTGTCCGCGCTGAAGAGCAACGGCTACGGCACCGGCGGGCAGCTGTACCCGGTGGTGACCGGGCAGGACGCCGAGGTGGCGTCGGTGAAGTCCATCATCGCCGGTGAGCAGTACTCGACCATCTACAAGGACACCCGGCAGCTCGCCGAGGTGGCGGTCAAGATGGCCGACGCGGTGCTCAAGGGGAACAAGCCCGAGGTCAACAACGAGCAGGACTACAACAACGGCAACAAGGTCGTACCCTCCTTCCTGCTCGACCCGGTGATCGTCAACAAGGAGAACTACCAGGCGGCGCTTATCGACACCGGCTACTACAAGCCGGAACAGCTCCAGTAGCACAGCGGTCGCCAACCAGTAGTCGTACCGTCGCGGCGGTCTCCCGGGGCGCGCACCGCGTACCCCGGGCGGCCGCCGCGGCACGCCGGCCCGCCCGGCGAGACCAGCCCACCCACCAACGCTGGAGGCGATCCGTTGGCATGACCGACGACATTCTGCGGATGCGGGACATCACCAAGACCTTTCCCGGGGTACGCGCCCTCGAGCAGGTCGACCTCTCGGTACGCCGGGGCGAGATCCACGCGATCTGTGGCGAGAACGGCGCCGGAAAGTCGACGCTGATGAAGGTGCTCTCCGGGGTCTACCCGCACGGCTCGTACTCCGGGGAGATCTCCTTCGAGGGGGAGCGCTGCGCGTTCTCCGACATCCGGGACAGCGAGCGGCGCGGGATCGTCATCATCCACCAGGAGTTGGCGCTCTGCCCGCAGCTCTCCATCGCGGAGAACATCTTCCTCGGCAACGAGCGGGCCAGCCGGGGCCTGATCGACTGGAACCGGACCAACCACGAGGCCGCCGCGCTGCTCGCCCGGGTCGGCCTGCACGAGAACCCGTTGACGCTGATCAGCGACATCGGCGTCGGTAAGCAGCAACTCGTCGAGATCGCCAAGGCGCTGGCCAAGCGGGTCCGGCTGCTCATCCTCGACGAGCCGACCGCGGCCCTCAACGACCAGGACTCCGCGCACCTGCTCGGCCTGCTCCGTGGGCTGCGGGACGAGGGGATAACCTGCGTCATCATCTCGCACAAGCTGAACGAGGTCGCGGAGATCGCCGACCGGATCACGATCCTGCGGGACGGTCGGACCATCGAGACCCTGGACCTCGCCACCGACGAGGTGACCGAGGACCGGATCATCTCCGGGATGGTCGGCCGGGACCTCGACCACCGCTTTCCGCCGCGCGAGCCTCGGATCGGCTCCGAGGTGCTGCGGATCGAGGACTGGACGGTGCACAGCCCGACCCAGCACGGCCGGGTGGTGGTCTCGGGTGCCAACCTGACGCTGCGGCGCGGCGAGATAGTCGGGCTGGCCGGGCTGATGGGTGCCGGCCGGACCGAGCTGGCGATGAGCGTCTTCGGACGCTCGTACGGGACGAACATCTCCGGCCGGCTGGTCAAGGACGGCAGGGAGATCAGCGTACGGTCGGTGCGGGACGCGATCCGGCACGGCATCGCGTACGCGACCGAGGACCGCAAGCGGTACGGCCTGAACCTGATCGAGGACATCAAGCGGAACGTCTCCGCCGCCGGTATGGGCAAGCTGGCCCGGCGTGGCTGGGTCGACGACAACCGGGAGTATCAGGTCGCCGACGAGTTCCGGGCCAGCCTGGGTATCAAGGCGCCGAGCGTGTTGAGCGTGACCGGCAAGCTCAGCGGCGGCAACCAGCAGAAGGTCGTACTGTCAAAGTGGATCTTCACGAACCCCGACGTGCTGATCCTGGACGAGCCGACCCGGGGCATCGACGTCGGCGCCAAGTACGAGATCTATTCGATCATCAACCGGCTCGCCGACGAGGGAAAGGCGATCCTGGTCATCTCCTCCGAGCTGCCGGAGCTGCTCGGCCTCTGCGACCGCATCTACACCCTCTCCGCCGGCCGGATCACCGCCGAGGTGCCGCGGGCCGAGGCGACCCAGGAGCACCTGATGCGGTTCATGACCAAGGGCCAGGCCGACCACGGCGACGCCCGCAACGGCGATGACGCCCGCAACGGCGATGACGACCCGGGTCGCACCGTGGACCGGAACGACCCGACGAACGGACAGGAGCAGCTTCGATGAGCACCACCGCACCCACCAACGCCGACGTCGCGGTGAGTGGCCCCGGTCTCGCCGAACCGTCGCCCGCGAGCGGCGGGCCCGGCCGTCGGTTGTCGATGAACCTGCGGCAGAGCGGCATCTACGTCGCCTTCGCGCTGATCGTGCTGCTCTTCTCGGTGCTGACCGACGGGGCGCTGCTGCAACCGCAGAACATCTCGAACATCGTCGTGCAGAACTCGTACGTGCTGATCCTGGCGATCGGGATGATCCTGATCATCATCGCCGGGCACATCGACCTCTCCGTCGGCTCGGTGGTGGCGGTGACCGGTGCGGTGGCCGCGGTGCTGATGGTCGAACACGACGTGCCGTGGCCGCTGGCGCTGCTGATCACCCTCATCGTGGGTGGGCTGATCGGCGCCTGGCAGGGCTTCTGGATCGCGTACTTCGGGATCCCGGCCTTCATCGTGACGCTCGCCGGCATGCTGCTGTTCCGGGCGCTCACCCTGACCGTCCTCGGCAACCAGGGCATCGGACCGTTCCCGGACCCGGTCCGCACCCTGGCCAACGGCTTCACCGAGGGCTACCTCGGCAACATCGGGCTCGGGGTGCTGGGCGGGGCCGACCTGTTCAGCCTGCTGGTCGGGATCGCCGCGGTGGTCGGCTTCGCGGTGGTGCAGTGGCGCGGCCGGATGGCGCGGCTCGCGTACCAGCAGGGCGTCGAGCCGTTCCCGCTCTTCGTACTCAAGATCGCCGCGGTGGCCGTGGTCGTGATGACCGTGGTGGTGCAGTTGGCCCGGTTCAAGAACCTGCCCTGGGTGCTGGTGCTGCTCGCCGGGCTGGTGCTGGCGTACACCCTGCTGACCAACCGGGCCGTCTTCGGCCGGCAGATCTACGCGGTCGGCGGCAACCTCCAGGCGGCGACCCTGAGCGGGGTCAAGGTCAGGTCCGTCGTCTTCTGGATCTTCGTCAACATGGGCGTGCTGGCCGCGCTCGCCGGGATCATCTTCGCTGGCCGGCTCAACCAGGCCGGACCGACCGCCGGCAACGCCTTCGAACTCGACGCCATCGCCGCCGCGTTCATCGGCGGGGCGGCCGTGCAGGGCGGCGTCGGGAGGGTGGTCGGGGCGATCACCGGCGGCCTGATCATGGGTGTCATCAACAACGGCATGTCCCTGATCGGGGCCCCGAGCGAGCGGGTCATGCTGGTCAAGGGCGCGGTACTGCTCGCGGCGGTGGCCTTCGACGTCTGGACCAAGCGCCGCGCCGGCGCGGCCCGGTAACGCGACACGGTCGGCGGCGGTACGGGCGCGCACCGTCGCCGGCCACGGGTCCGGCGGGTCGGCGGGATGTCGGCCCGGGACGGGCGTCAACGTATCGGGAGGGGCGTCAACGTATCGGAGGGGCGTCAACGTATCCGGGTGTAGGTCAGTGCGAAGTCGACGTGCCAGGTCACGCCATCCTCCGACCTCTCCCACCGCGCGTCCACGGTGTCGCCGTCCGTGCCGACGGTGCCGGTGAACCGCTGGTGGAACCCGGGGGCGTCGCGCCAGAGCGTCCAGACGCCCTCTGCGAAGGTCATCCGGTAGACCCGCTGCACACCGCGCCCGTCGGCGTAGAGCATGGTGAACTCGTCGGTCGCGTCGTCGACCCTCGACCTTCGGCTGCACCGTCCACCGCCCGACGAGTACGTCGAGCCGGGCCAGCGCCGCGCCGCGGCCGGGCTCGGTGTGTCGGCCATGGGGAAGGGTTGAAGAGCCTCATGCCCGGCGCTCTCCTCGGGACCCCGCGCATCCGGTGTCTCCGGACGTACCGCACATCGGTGCCGCGACCAGGGTGGTTGCCGGGCCGAGATCGACCGCGACCGGCGCCGTCTCCGGCTTGCCTCGACGCGCTCGGCGGCGTGGGCGCCAGATCCTGACGCCCATTGATACCGTCCGTTGCGTGATCGCCACGCCTGCCGCCCTCGGCGTCGACTTCGGCACCTCGCACACCGTGGCCGCGCTACGGATGCCGAGCGGCCGGATCGAGTCGCTGCTCTTCGACGCGTCGCCGCTGCTGCCGTCGGCGGTGTTCGCGCAGCCGGACGGTCCGCTGCTGATCGGTCACGACGCGCTGCGCGGCTCCCGGGTCGATCCGGGCCGCCTGGAGCCGCATCCCAAGCGCCGCATCGACGACGGCACGTTGCTGCTGGGTCACGTCGAGATCCCGGTGGCGGAGGCGGTCCGGGCGGTGCTCGCCCGGGTCGCCCAGACCGCTTCGCGCGCACTCGGCGCCGCGCCCCGGCCGGCGGTGCTGACCCACCCGGCGACGTGGGGCGCCCAGCGCCGTGCCGTACTGGCCGAGGCCGCGTCCGGGGCCGGGCTGGGCGAGGTTCGGCTGGTGGCCGAGCCGGTCGCCGCCGCGCTGTACTTCACCGAGGTGCTCGGTCACCGCGTGGAGGCAGGTAGCACCCTCGTGGTGTACGACCTCGGCGGCGGCACGTTCGACATCAGCGCGGTGCGGCGGGGAATCGACGGTGGCTGGGAGGTGCTGGCGACCGCAGGGCTGGACGACGTGGGCGGGGTGGACGTCGACGCCGCGATCGTCGACTGGATGGTCGCCCAGGTGGGCACCGAGCTCGCCACGCCCGGCACGGGGCTTGCCGAGATGCGACGGCGGCAACACGTGCAGCAGGAGGCGCGGGCCGCCAAGGAGCAGCTCAGCCGGGTCGCGGCGGCACCGATCGTCCTGCCGGGACTGGATCGCGACCTTCACCTCACCCGCGACGAGTTCGAGCAGGTGGCCCGGCCGTTGCTGGACCGGACCGTGGCCCTGACCACCTCGACGCTCTTCGCCAGCGGCGTCGCAGCCGACCGGCTGGCCGGGGTGTTCCTGGTCGGCGGGTCGAGCCGGATCCCGCTGGTCGCGACCATGCTGCACCGGGCGCTCGGAGTGGCGCCGACGGTCATCGACCAGCCGGAACTGGTCGTCGCGTATGGCAGCCTCCGTAGCCTGTCCCCTCCGGAGGACGCCGCGACCGGCGCGCCGCCTCCGGCGGAGGTCCGGCCGGCAACGGCCGGACGGGCAGCGGGCGTGTCACCGGCGGCAGCGGGCGTGTCACCGGCGGCAGCGGGCGTGTCACCGGCGGCAGCGGGCGTGTCACCGGCGGCAGCGGTGACCTCTGGAGCGCCGGTGGTGATCCCTGCGGAGGCGGTGGTGCTGCCCAGGTCAGCGATGGCACCGCCCGGAATGGGTGCCGCGCCGCCTGGTACGGCTGGTGCGTCATCCGGTGCGGCTGTCGTGGCGCACGCAGGGTCGGGTGCGCCGGCCGCCGGGCGGCGGACCGTAGCCGTGCCGGCACCCACGCCGCGCCGGCCGGTGCTCGCCATCGCCGCCGTGCTGCTGCTCGGCAGCCTGGTGGGCGCGGCCATGACCGCCTATCCGCTCGTCGCCGGCTACGACGGTCCGATGCCGTACTGGACCGACCGCTACGCCTGGCAACTCCTGCCCGTGGCGGGACTGCTGGCCGGGCTCTGGACCCGTCGGCGCGGAACAGCGCTCGCCGCACAGGTGGTCTCCGGCGTCGTCGCCGGATTCGTCGGCCTCGCGGTGGTGCGGGCCGGTCGAAACATCTTCGACCTGCCCTGGGGCACCCCGGTCCACTTCTACTACTGGGAGCACAACCCCGACGTATGGTTCGTGACGCTGGTCGGCGGCTGCCTCGCCGCCGGCCTCGCCGTCGAGGCGGCACTCGCCGCGACCGCGCGGCTGGGCAGTCGCGGTGCGGCACTCGCCATCGTCGTCGCGGCCGGCGTTCTGCCGGGCCCGCTGCTGCTCTGGATCTTCGACTGGTACGCCCATCCGCCGCTGAGCCGGGTGGCGGTCGACGCCCTCTTCGCGTATCCGTTTCTGTTGCTGCTGGCCTGGCCTGCGGCCTGGCTCGGCCGGCGACCGTCGCGGTGACGCGGTGGGTAGCGCGGTGACGCGGTGGGTAGCGCGATGACGCGGTAGCGCGGTGGACCGAGCCGGAGGCGGCCGTGCTTTGTCGTCGCGCGTTGTCCATGCCGACAGGACGGGGCCACACGACTGATCAGACAGGATGATCGGCTCGGACCGAGACCATGGTGGCTGCCTGCGCTGTCGACGGGCTGCCCGGCACGGCCTGCATGCGGCTCAGGACAGGCCGGACCGGCAGGACTCCGCGGAGCGGTCGATCAGCGTACGGCGATGTCGTGGACGAAGCGGCGCCACGCGTCGGGCGCGAACGCCAGCCGTGGTCCCGGGCGGTCCTTGCTGTCCCGGACCAGCACCCGGCCCGGCAGGTTGTCGGCGACCTCGACGCAGTCGCCGCCGGACTGGTTGCTCCGCCGCGAGGTGCGCCACCGAGGACTTTCGATCGTCACAGGTCCCTCACCATCCCCAGAATCAGGTCTTGCGACTGGTCGCGCGGCAACGCTACCGCGCTGACAGCCTGCCACGTCCGGTCCAGTGCGGTGACCCGCCCCGGTTCGGCGAGCACCCGTCCCTCGAAGAAGTCTTCCAGATAGCCGACCATGCCGCCGTTGTCGAGGGTGCCGAGCGCGAACGGTCCGGAGCGGCCCGGATACATCCCCACCGTCTCCGGGACGACCCGGACGAAGATCCCGGGCCGGGCGCCGGTGTCCGCGAGGTGCAGCAACTGGGCCTTGGTCAGTTGCGGGTCGCCGCAGCGCAGCGCGGCGACGTCGAGCACGAAGGAGCAGACCGGTGGATCGTCGCGGTCGAGCACGGCGAGCTGCCGCTCCATCCGGGCGGCCAACTGTTCCTCGACCTCCCGGGCGCTGCGTAAACCGCTGTCGAGGATGGATCGGGCGTACGCCTCGGTTTGCAGCAGGCCGGGAATCAGGCTGAGCTGGAAATAGCGAAGGGTGGTGGCGGTGTCCTCCACCTGCCGCCACGGGCGGAACCACTGCGGTGACGGGCGTCCCTGTTTCCGGGCCTCGGCCGATGCCTTCTGGATCTCGTCACCGGTGCCGAAATAGGCGTCCAGCCGTTCCGCCGTGTCGGCCTGCGGCACGAGTCGGTTCGTCTCGAAGGCGGCGATCAGCGAGCCACTGACCTGGACCGCCTCGGCGACCTGGTCCTGGGTCACGGCACGCTCGGCGCGAAGTCGCTTGAGGATTACCGGAAGAGTATTCATCTTTATCGCCTCCATATCCACGGACCGATCAGCACTATCGGACAGCTGTGCGTCCCGCCCATCTTCCGCCGCCTGTGCTGGAGCGTCCAGGGTGGAATGCAAGCGGCTCCGCTCGGATCCACGGCGGTCATACGCCGAAAAGGACGGGCGGGGGCGCGCGGGGATGCGGCCAGGGTGTGGAGCCGGTTGTCGCATCCCCGCTCCAATCCATTCCTGCGCGAGAGGAGATCACGATGAAATGGCGACGTGGGACGAGGCCATCACATCGGCGGGACTGGCGGAGACTCTGGCTGCGTTGTCGATGCGGGCTGCGCTGGCGGTGCCCGTATTCGGTGTCGCCGCCACCGCCGCCCGGGGCCGGGTGTCCCGCGACGGTCGTACCCGATCCGCCCCCGCTCCCGGCGGCGCCCCGGTCTCGCGGCGCGAACCGGAGGCAGGTCCGGGCCGGGGCACACCAACGACCGCGCAACGATCGGATCCAGCCCGTCGGTGGTCGCGCCGCGGTTCCGGTCGATGGCGAGGGCGGGCGCGGCGGCCGGCGTACGGCGCGGTGGTGAGGCCGGAGTTTCCGCTACCGCACGCCCGGCGTCGGCCGCACGTCCCGATGCGGCCACTCTTCCGGTGTCGCGGCTGTGGCGCGCGGTGGCCCTGCTCGACCGCGCGACTGGCGCTGCTCTTCCGCTATCGGGACGATCCGGAGGGGCTCCGCCGGTATCTCGGCGAGAAGCTGCTGTCCGCCCTGACCGACCAGCCGGACGTCGCGCCGCTCGCCCTGGCCACCCGGTTCCTGGGGTGGCTACCCGGCGCTCGCGAGACCTGACGGCCTGCGGAGGAAGTCGACGAGCAGCGCGGTGACCTCGGCGGGGCGTTCCAGACTGGGCAGGTGACCGGCCCACGGCAGCTCGACGTGCCGGGCCGTCGGCAGCAGCTCGGGCAGCCGTGCGGCGATCTGCCGGAAGTCCGGCAGGTCGTGGCGGCCGGAGACGGCGAGGCAGGGTGCGGTGATCTGTCCGAGGTCGGGCTCGCCGAGATCGAGCTGTGGCACGTCGGCGGTGGCGGCGAGCTGCACCTCGAAGGCGTGCCGCTGCATGTCGCGCACCCGGTTGCGGGTCGCGTCGTCGGCCTCCGGCCCCAGCCAGGTCGCCACGTTCAGCTCGACGGCGGCGGCGAGGTCGCCGGCCTCGATCAGCTCGTCCTCACGCCGGGCGAAGGCCCGCAGCTCCGGGCCGGGGCGATGGCCGGGGATGCCCGGGCAGAGCAGCGCCATCGCGCTCACCCGGTCCGGCCACCGGGCCGCGACCTCCAGCGCGACCCGGCCGCCGTGCGAGGCGGCGACCACCGCGACCTGCTGGACACCGAGGCCGTCCAGCAGGTCGCGCACGTCCCGGGCCTCGGAGTACGGCCGCTCCGGGTCCGGCCGCTCCGGCACCGGGGTCTCGCCGAAGCCCCGGAAGTCGCAGCGGATCACCTGGTATCCGGCGTCGCGCAGGGTGAGCCACTGCGGATCCCACATCCGGCGGTCGCAGACGGAGGAGTGCAACAGCAGGACGGCCGGACCGGCGCCGTCGACGTCGTGGGAAAGCGTCATCGCGGGACACCCTAGGCCGATCCGCACCCGGCCCACCAGCGAATATCGCGATCCCACCGGACCGGGCCGGAGCGGCTCGCTACGCTGATCCGGGACGGCAGATCCGACAATGCACGCCAATCGCCGGCGAGGGTTCGCATGCCCTCGCCGCTCGCGTGCCGGGTCGACGCGACCCGCCGTCGGCGGGGGCGAACACGGGGGAAGGGAAGAGACGGGTGCCCTATCTGACTGTCGGCGTGGAGAACTCCGCGCCCATCGACCTGCACTACGAGGACCATGGCGCCGGGCAGCCGGTGGTGCTCATCCACGGCTTTCCGCTCAGCGGATCGGCCTGGGAGAAGCAGATCAACCCGCTGCTCAACGCCGGTTACCGGACCATCGCCTACGACCGGCGCGGGTACGGTTCGTCGAGCCAGCCGGCCGTGGGCTACGACTACGACACCTTCGCCGCCGACCTCAGCATCCTGATGAACGAGTTGGACCTCACCGACACGATCCTGGTCGGCCACTCGATGGGCACCGGCGAGGTGACCAGATACATCTCCAACTACGGCTCGGCCCGGGTGAACCGGGCCGTCTTCATCGCGCCGATCCCGCCGTTCCTGCTCAAGACCGACGACAACCCGGAGGGCATCGACCAGAGCCTCTTCGACGGTTTCATGCAGAGCGTGATCACGGATCGGGCGAAATACCAGACGTCGTTCCTGCACGATTTCTACAACCTGGACGAAAACCTCGGCGGCCGGGTCAGCGACGAGGTCGTCCGGATGAGCTGGGACGTCGCGGTGGGCGCCTCGCCCATCGGCACCCTCGCCTCCATTTCCGCCTGGCTCACCGACTTCCGCCAGGATCTGCCCCGGATCGACGTACCGGCACTGATCATCCAGGGTGACCAGGACCGGGTGCTGCCGTACGCGGTGTGCGGGCAGCGGATGCACGCGGCGATGGCCAACAGCCAGCTCATCACCCTCAAGGGCGCGCCGCACGGCATCCCGTGGACCCACGCCGACGAGGTCAACCAGGCGCTGCTCGACTTCATCAGGACTCCGGTCGACGCGCTCATCTGACTCGTCGCCGTGGCGGCACGCGTCAGGACCCGGGCGCGATGAGTCGCTGGTCGGTCGCGTCCCGGACCAGGATCGCCTCCACCGGGCAGGACTCGGCGGCCTCCACGACCAGGTCGGCCGGGGCGACCTGGTCGGCCAGCGGGGTGGAGAGGTCGTCGACGAGTTGGAAGTGCTCCGGTGCCATGCCGGCGCAGATCCCCGAGCCGATGCAGCGGTGCGGGTCGACGCTCACCCGCCAGACGGTGCTCACCACGCCACCGGCAGGGCCAGTAGTGGTCCGGGCACGGTCAACGGCCGGCTATCCGTCATCTCGGGTCCCTCCCTCATCTCGGGTCCCCTCCGTCGGGCGGGTGCGGTCGACGCCGGGTGGGTCACTGATGACGAATGGTAGTGAACGGTGTTGGCGGGCTTCATGTCCCAGAGTGCTGACCGCGGTCAGGCGTCCAGATATGCCAGTACGGCCAGCACCCGGCGGTTGTCGTCCTCCGAGGGCGGCATGCCGAGCTTGCTGAAGATGCTGTTGATGTGCTTGCTGACCGCCTTCTCGGTGACGAAGAGCCGGCCCGCGATCGCCGCGTTGGATCGGCCCTCCGCCATCAGGCCGAGCACCTCCCGCTCCCGGGCGGTCAGCGCGTCCAGCGGCTCGGCGCCGGTGCGGTTGGCCAGCAGTTCGGCGATGACCTCGGGGTCCATCACCGTGCCACCGGCCGCCACCCGCCGCACCACGTCGAGGAACTGGCCGACGTGGGAGACCCGGTCCTTGAGCAGGTAGCCGATCGCCCCGCGGCGGTCGGCCAGCAACTCACCGGCGTAGAGCCGCTCGACGTGCTGGGAGAGGACCAGGACCGGCAGACCGGGGATCCGGCTCCGGGCCTCGATGGCGGCCTGCAGCCCCTCGTCGGTGAAGGTCGGTGGCAGCCGTACGTCGACCACCGCCACGTCGGGGCGCTGGTCGAGCAGCGCCGGCAGCAGGGCCGGCCCGTTGTCGACCGCCGCGACGACGTCGAAGTCGAAGGCCTGGAGCAGCCGGGTCAGCCCGTCCCGGAGGAGGGCGAGGTCCTCGGCGATGACAACTCGCACGGCAGCTCCATGGTCACACTGGTCGGCCCGCCGGCCGGGCTGGCCACGGACATCGTGCCATCAAAGGCGGCGACCCGTCGTTCGATCCCCCGCAGTCCGGTCCCGCCCGCCGGATCCGCCCCGCCGGCACCGTCGTCGCCGACCACCAGCACCAGCCGACCGTCGGCGTACCGGAGCCGTACCGAGGCACGCCGGGCCGAACTGTGCCGGGCCACGTTGGTCAGCAGTTCCGCCGCCGCGAAGTACGCCGCCGACTCGACCGGGGCCGGCGGCCGGCCCGGCAGCTCGGCCTCCACCTCGACCGGCAGCGGCAGCTTCAGTGCCAGCGCCCGGATCGCCCCGCCGAGACCGCGTTCGGCGAGCACCGGGGGATGGATCCCCCGGACCAGGTCCCGCAGCTCGGCGAGGGCCTGCACGCTCGCCTCCCGGGCCTCGGCCATCAACCGCTGCGCCGCGTCGGGATCCCGCGTCATCAGCTCCTCGGCGAGCCCGATGCTCATGCTCAGCGACACCAGCCGGGCCTGCGCCCCGTCGTGCAGGTCCCGTTCGATCCGGCGCAGCTCTGCGGCCTGCGCGTCCACGGCCTGGGACCGTGTCTCGGCGAGGTGCCGGACCCGCTGTTGGAGCGCCGCCGCCGCCGTCGGTGCCAGCAACGCCCGGACGAAGCCGGCGTGCAGTCGGCGGATCAGCTCACCGGCGACGGCGCCGAGGAGGACGATCAGGAGACCCTGCGGCGGCACCAGCAGTGCCATGCCGAGGTTGTCGACCGGCCAGAGCGTGCCGTAGTTGTTCGGGATGCCGAGCGCCCAGAGCAGCACCGGCAGCCCGAGCAACCCCTCCAGGCCGTAGGTCAGCAGGCCGACCGGGAGCACCCCGAGGACCAGACCGACCGGTATGGACAGCAGCAGCCAGAGCAGATCGCGCCAGGTGGCCGGGTCGGTGATCACCCACCGGTAGCGCCGCCAGACCGTCATCTCGGCCGGCGGCGGCCGGTAGGGCACCGGAATCTCCCGGCCGCTCCACCGCCCGGCGATCCCCCGGTTGAGGGTGGCGAGATCGCGCACCGTGGCGGTCACCGCCGGAAAGATGAACAGGCCCGCACCCAGCACGCTGAGGACCAGGGCCAGCACCGAGAGCACCAGCAGGGCGATGTTGGCGCTCACCGAGAGGACTGCCAGCAGCAACCCCTGGCCGGTCTGGACCAGGCAGCGTCGGAGCCACTGTGCCGGCGGGCTCGTGAGCGGCTGGAGCGGGTGGTCCATCTGCCCATTCTTGCCGGCCGCCCGGCCCCGATCGGTGGTGCTACGACCACCGGCGTCCGGGGGCGTGCCATCCGGGCGGTTCAGGGCGTACGCCGCTGGCGGGCCGCCTCGTAGAGGGCGACCGTGCCGGCGGTCGCCGCGTTGAGCGAGCTCGCCGAGCCGGCGATCGGGATGCGGAGCATCCGGTCGGACGCCTGCCGCCAGGCGGTGCTGAGTCCGGCGGTCTCGTTGCCGACCAGCAGCACCGTCGGGCCGGTGAGATCGTGCTCGGCGATTTCGACCTCGCCGGCCTCGTCGGTGCCGACGACCTGCACCGGCAGCCCGCCATCGCGCAGTGTCGTCACCCAGTCGAGCACGTCACGGTGCGAACCGACCCGGACCACCGGGAGCGCGAAGAGCGAACCGGTGCTGGCCCGGACCGCCCTCGGGTCGTAGGGGTCGGCGGCGTGCCCGACCACGACGAGCCCGGCGGCACCGAAGGCGTCGGCGGAGCGGACCAGCGTGCCGATGTTGCCCGGTGCCGTCGGCCGGTCGAAGACCACCACCAGCGCGTCCGGCCCGGTCGGGATCCGGTCCAGTCGGTCCGCCGGCAGCTCCAGCACCGCCAGGAGTTCGGGCAGGTCGTCGTCCTTGCCGCCGAGTTCGTGCAGCAGCTCGGGGGCGACCGCGTACCGGGCGCCGCCGCTGCCGTCGAGCAGGTCCCGGGCCCACCCGGAGAGTGGTACGCCGTCCGGGTGCAGCAGGGCGCGCACCGGCCAGCCCCGCTGCACCGCCACGGTGATGGGCCGGACGCCCTGCACGAGGAACTCGCCGGCCCGCTGCCGCTTCGACCGGTTGGTCAGCAGGGCCGACCACTGCTGGAAGCTGGCGTTGCGGCTGGTGACCCGCAGCGTCCTCGCGGGTGGTGTCCGACCACGCCGGTCGGGGGAGTCGGTCCGGGTGGAGGGCTCGGCGGAGGTCGGGGCGGGACCGCTCCGGCTGCGCCCGATGCCGTCTGGATGCACCGGACGACGATACCGCCGACCGTCGCTTCGGCCGCCGTTACCGGCTTCGGCGCCGTTACCGGCTTCGGCCGGAGCTGGCGGCGCTACCGGCGCGGGCTCACTTGGTTGCGCCGCTGGTGAAGCCGTTGTAGATGAAGCGCTGGAGCAGCAGGAAGACGATCAACGTCGGGATGATGACCAGGATGACCCCGGCCGAGATCACCTCCCACTGTGCCCCGAACGGCCCCTTGAAGCGGAACAGGGACGTGGAGATGACCCCGAGGTCCCGGTCCGGCATGTAGAGGAAGGGGATGTAGAACTCGTTGTAGATGGTGATCCCCTTGATGATGACGACGGTCGCGATGGCCGGCTTCAACAGGGGCAGGATGATCCGGAAGTAGATGGTCAGGTGGTTGGCGCCCTCCAGGGCGGCGGACTCGTCCAGCTCCCGGGGTATCCCCCGGAGGAACTGCTGGAATATGTAGATCGAGATGATGTCGGTGCCGAGGAAGAGCAGGATCGCCGACCACCTGGTGTTGAAGAGCCCGAGATTGTCCACCACCTGGAACGTGGCGACCTGGGTGGTCACCCCGGGCACCAGGGTGGCCAGCAGGAACGCCATGATGATCGTCCTGCGGAACCGGAACTCGAAGCGGTCCAGCGCGTACGCCGCCATCGAGCCGATCAACACGGTGCCGGCGAGCGAGACGGCAAGGATGATCGAGGTGTTCACGAAGGCGCGCAGCATGCCGCCCTGGGTGAACGCGGTGACGTAGTTGTCGAGGTTGGCCCAGTCGCCGGGCGGGTCGAAGGGAGCACCGTTGATGAACTCGTCGTTGGTCTTGAACGAGGCCATCAGCAGGACCAGCAGCGGCAGCAGCACCACCAGGGAGGCGACCACCAGGGAGGCGTACTTGAGGGTCACGGCGGTCCGGGCGCCGAGGGTGCCGAGCGGGGTGGCGCCCCGGGCCCGTCGCCGGGGCGGCGCGCCGGGGGAGCGGAGGGCGGTCGGGCTCACGACAGGTTCACCTTCTCGTCGGGTACGACCCGGCGCTGGATCCAGGTAAGCAACAGGATGATCAGGAGCAGGACGACGGCCATCGCCGAGGCGAGCCCGACCTTGTAGTACTTGAACGCCATGTCGACGGTCTGGATCACGAAGGTCTCGCTGCCGTTGGCACCGCCGGTCATGATGTAGGGGATCTCGAAGACCGACAGCGATCCGGAGATCGCCAGGACGAACGAGAGCCCGACGATCGGCCGGATGCCGGGCAGGATGAGGAAGCGGAACTGGTGCCACCGGTTGGCGCCGTCGATCTCGGCAGCCTCGTAGAGCTGGGCCGGGATCGACTGGATGGCGCCGAGGAAGAGCACGAAGTTGAGCCCCATGTAGCGCCAGATCGACGTACCGGCCAGCGAATAGTTGATCACCTCCGGATCGCCGAGCCACTGCTGGGCGACGCCGCCGAGCCCGACGAGCCGCAGGGCGGAGTCGAGGGTGCCGCCGGGCTGGAAGAAGTAGAGGAAGACCATGGCGATGGCGACGCCGTTGATCAGGTAGGGGAAGAAGATGATCCCCTTGAAGAGGTTGCGGAACCTGACGTTGAAGCTGAGCACGGTGGCGAAGTAGAGGGCCAGCGCGATCTGCACGACCGACGCGCCGATGTAGTAGAGGCTGACCCGGAGCACCCCGAAGAGTTCCGGACGGGTCGCGATCTCGACGTAGTTGCCGGCGCCGATGAACTCCTTGCTCGGGCTCAGGCCGTTCCACGAGGTGACGCTGTAGCCGAACATGTTGGCGACCGGGACGTAGGTGAAGACCGCCAGCAGTGCGACGGGGACGAGCAGGAAGAGGTACGGGGTCGGACTGCTCCGCCGTCGGGTCGCCGGCCGGCGCCGGCCGGCGGGTCCGAGGCGCTGCCGCAGGCCCGTCCCGGTCAGCCGGGGAAGTCGGGTCGCGGTGTTCGTCGGAGCTGCCATCTGGGAAACCCACACCTTCCGGGTCGGTCCGGGTCGCGCGTCGTCGTGCCGGCGGCAACCGGGGCGGCCGGGCGGCGACCGCCACCCACCCGCCCCGGTGCGCTGATGACCGAGGGTGGCCCGGTGACCGAGGTCAGCCCGTCACCGGAGCTTGGAGCCGGTCTCCGCCCACTTCCTGTTGAGGTCGGCGAAGATCTGGTCCTTGGTCTCGTCCTTCGCGCCGCGCGCCGCGTCCACGATCCGCTGCCGGTAGGTGCCGTCGTAGAGGGCGATCTCGGCGGCGTTGCCGATCTTCTCGGCCAGCCCCTCCTCGCCCTTCGGCGCCGGGTTGAACTCGATGAACTCGGTGCCCGCGGCGGTCAGGTCGGCCAGGGTGTTCGGCATCCCCTGGTCGATGACCGGTGAGATGCCGCCCTGGTCGACCGCGTAGTTCGACTCGTCGGCGAACCAGTCGATCCAGGCGCGTGCGGTCGCCTTGTTCTTCGAGTGGATGTTGATGGCGTTCTTGTAGTCGCCGCTGATGACGCTGTGGAAGGTGCCGCCGCTCTGGGTAGGGAAGGGCAGGTAGCCGATGTCCGCCCTGTCGGCGGCGGCGTCCTGCATCTGCACGATGGACCAGGAGCCGAGCATCATCGTGGCGATCTTGCCGTTTCCGAGCATCCCCTTGGACTGCTCCCAGTTGGTCGTCGTCGGGTCCGGCTCGGTCAGTCCGCGCTGTACGGCGTCGAAGAGCAGCGAGTCCATGACGTGGTGCTCCTTGCCGGCCGCCCACGGGGCGTCGTCCCGGCCCAGCTTGATCGCCGCGTCCGGGTCACCGCTGATCCCGCCCCGGTTGCCCTCCCACTGGCCGAGCGGCCACTTGTCCTTGTAGTTGGTGTAGAGCGGGATCGCCTCGGTCTTCTCCTTGATCGCGGCGAGGGCGCCGAGGAACTCCTCCGGCGTCTTCGGCGGTGCGGTGACGCCCGCCTGCTGCCACACCTTCTTGTTGTAGACGAAGCCCTGCGCGTTGCCGGTGATGGCGAGGCCGTAGACCCTGTCCTCGAAGCGCTGCTCGGTGCGGACGAAGCGGTACTTCTTCTCCAGCTCCGTAACGGTGCCGAGCGGTTCGAAGAAGGTCGGCAGCAGGTCGGCGGTGACCGAGTTGGGGATGAGGAGCACGTCGCCGTACTCCTCGGTGTTCATCCGGATCCGGACCTCGCCCTCGTAGTCCGTGATCGCCTCGAACTTCACCGTGGTGCCGGGATATTTCGCCTCGAACGTCTTCTTGTAGTCCTGGAAGACGGTGTCGACGATGTCGGTGCGCTGGGTCAGCACGGTGATCTCGCCGGTGACGGCACCGTCGGTGCCGCCCTCGTCGTCGCCTCCGCCGCAGCCCGCCAGGGCCAGCGCGAGCGCGAGTGCGCTGCCGGCGATCGCGTACCTTCTCATATGCGCGTCCCACCTTTCGGTGTCCACATTGGAATTGCACGATGCGTCGAGGCGCGCCTCGGGGAGGGTGGGATAGGCGTCGCGACTTGGAGGGAAGGTACACGCGGGTTACAGCCGTGTCAACGACGTGACAACGCCTTGTGGGAACTGAACTGTTAAGTCGAAAAACCGGTTCAGGCACGCTGTCCGACGCGGACTCCGCGACCTGGGCATCCGCCCCGAACCCCCGCCCGACGCGGGTGGCGACGGCCCTCATGAACCGGTTTAGGTCCTGGCCGACCGGTCATGGCTGCGACCGGCCGGAAGAGGTACGCGCGGATGCCCCGAAGCCAGCGACGACCGACACTATGTCTTTGCCTGTCGGGGAAGAGGAGAAGCCGGCGCGCCAGGTAGGTAATGGTTGCCGTGGCAGGCTTCGACACCTGGCGGAAGTGGCGCCGAATATTCGTCGAATCGTCAGCCGGTGCCCGGGCGGCGGGCACGCCGCTCACGCCAGGCGGCGACGACCCGCTCGATGTCGAAGGTGGCCAGCACCACCGGCGGCCCGTCGACCAGCCCGCGCCGGGCCAGCACGATCCGTTCGTTGAGTGCGGTGACGAGGGCCCGGACCGCCGGCTCCGACGACTCCCGGTCCAACCGCTCGGGCAACTCCTCGGCCTCCTTGCGGATCTTGAGCGAGGTCGGCCCTATGCCGGTCAGGTTCTCCCGGCGTACCCAGTCGCGGATCCACCAGTTCTCGTCGTACGTGCCGCCGTGTCCCGGTAGCGGCCTGCCGGCGCCCGGAAGGTTGTCGAACTCGCCCCGCTCCTGAGCCTCGCGGATCTGGCGTTCGACCCGCGATTCGTGCCTGCCCGGCATCGGTCGTCCTCCTCGTCCTGCCCCTCGGCCAGCGGATGCGTTCCGGTGTCGATTCTAGGTCGGCACCGTTTGGGCGGCCCTGCCTGTGACCGGGCTGAGCGACGTGGTCGATCCGCCGCGGCGCGTGTCATGCTGCACGAACGCCGACGGCATATCCGGCGTAGCGACGGGAGAGCCGACCGAGCGGAGGAGTCTCTGTGTCAGCCAGCGAAGCGGCCCCGGCCGTACCGGTCGCACCCGCCCGACGGTTCCTCCGACCCTTGCTGTTCGGACTGACCCTGACCGGCATCCTGGCCCTGCTCTTCGGCGTGCCATGGTGGACGCTGGTCGGCGCCGGCACGCACTGGCCCACCCCCGTCTTCGCCGCCGGCACCGCCGTGTTCGTCCTGGCGCTCGCCGCGCTACCGGTGCTGATGTACCTCGGGCACGGCCGCCAGCAGGACTGGGCGGCCCGGATCGGCGACACAGTGCTCGGTGTGGTCTGGGTGCTCTTCGCCTGGGCGGCGCTCGGCAACCTGCTCCGGGTCGGGCTCGCCGTCGGAGGTGTGGCCGACCCGGCACGGTCCCGGGTCGCCGCCACGGCGGTCGCGGTGGTCTCGGTGGTGCTGCTCGCCTGGGGGTACGTCGAGGCGATGCGGCTGCCGAGGGTCAGGCGGCTCGAGGTGCCGATCCGCCGGCTCGGGCCGGGCCTGGACGGGGTGCGGATCGTCCTGCTCACCGACACCCACTACGGGCCGATCGACCGGGCCGGCTGGTCGGCCCGGGTCGTCGCGGCCGTCAACGACCTGGACGCCGACATCGTCTGCCACACCGGCGACATCGCCGACGGCAGCGTCGCGCAGCGCCGCGGCCAGGCCGCTCCGCTCGGCGAGGTGCGCGCCCGGCTCGCCCGGGCCTACGTGACCGGAAACCACGAGTACTTCGGCGAGGCGCAGGGCTGGCTCGACCACATGCGCAACCTCGGCTGGGAACCGCTGCACAACCGGCACCTCGTGCTCGAACGGGACGGCTCCCGGCTGGTGCTGGCCGGTGTCGACGATGCCACGGCCGGCTCCTCGGGGCGCCCCGGACACCGGCCCGACCACGCCGCGGCCCTTGCCGGCGCCGACCCCGAGTTGCCGGTCGTGCTCCTCGCCCATCAGCCGAAGCAGGTCGACGGCGCCGTGGCGCACCGCGTCGACCTGCAACTCTCCGGGCACACCCACGGCGGGCAGATCTGGCCGTTCCACCTCCTGGTCCGGCTCGACCAACCGACCGTGCAGGGGCTGACCCGGCACGGTGACCGAACCCAGCTCTACACCAGTCGAGGCACCGGGTTCTGGGGGCCACCGCTGCGGATCTTCGCGCCGAGCGAGATCACCCTGCTGACCCTGCGCCCGGCCTGACTTGGTGCTGGAGGGGCAGAACTGCCAGTTCTCGAAGACCGCCTCCGCGAAGTGACCATTGCCGAGCTAGCTGAGGTAACCCTCGGCGGCTTGATGCATCGATACTGGTGTATTTTCAATGAACATGATCCGCCCGAATGTGGGCGGAGCCGGCGAAGGGAGCGCGCGTATGGGGATGTCCGCCTCGTCCACCCTGCGACGCGGGCTGGGCGTGCTCGTACTGGCGGCGCTCGGCGGCTGGCTACCCACACCGGGCGGGGCGGTCGCCCTGCCCTCCGGCACCGGCCCGGCACGCTCTGCCGGCACCGGCGTGCTGCACGCGACGCTGCTGCCCGCCGCCGGAGGCGTCGACACCCCGCAGCTCGCGGTCAGCTGGCGGGGACCGGCCGGGGTCGCACTGGGCGTCTCCCAGCCGGTGGCCGGCCGGAAGACCGCCCTGGTGGCCGACCGGCTGCTCGATGTCGGCGTGAACCTGGTCCCGCTGCCGATCTCGTCCGACGCGGGGGGAGACCTGCGGCTGCGGATCCGGGACGCCACCGGAAGGGTGCTGCACGCCTCCTCCCATGACCTCGGCCAGCTGCGGCGCGCGTCCGCATTCGGCTGGACGGCGGGATCCCACCCGACGGTGGTCGCGCCACCCGGGGCCGGCCCGGCGGCCGCTCCCGGGCTCTACGCGGGTGGCACCTTCACCCGGGCCGGCGGAGTCGACGTCGACCACCTCGCCACCTGGAACGGCACGGCCTGGTCGAGGGTGGGCGGTGCCTCGACCGCCGGCCCGGACGGTTCGGTCACGGCGCTGGCCGTCTACGACGGTGACCTGATCGCCGGGGGCAGCTTCCGCACCGCGGGCGGAGTCCGGGTCAACGGCATAGCCCGCTGGGACGGGGCCGCCTGGCAGCCGTTGACCGGCTCCTCCGGCACCGGAGTGATGACCACCCCGCTCGACTTCGTCGACGCCCTGGCGGTCTACGACGGTGACCTGATCGTCGGCGGGCAGTTCCTCCGGGCCGGCGGCGTGACGGTCAACCACGTCGCCCGCTGGGACGGTACCGAGTGGTGGCCGTTGGGCGGGCCGGGTGGCGCCGGGGTGGACGTACCCTCGGTCTGGGACCTGGTCGTGCACGACGGAGCCCTGATCGTCGGCGGCGGTTTCAGCCAGGCCGGCGGCGGGGCGGCCAACCGGATCGCCCGGTGGGACGGCAGTGCCTGGTCGACCCTGGGCACCGGCTTCAACGGTGACGTACTGGCGCTGACCGTCTTCGACGGCGCGCTGGTGGCGACGGGTGGGTTCACCCAGGCCGGTGGGACCGCCGCCGGCTATGTCGCCGAGTGGAGCGGTGCCGCGTGGCGGGCCCTGGGCACCGGCCTCGACGCCGAGGGCCGGGCCCTCACCGTGCTCGGTGCGGCACTGGTGGTCGGCGGCACGTTCACCGAGGCGGGCGGGGCGGCGGCGAACTACGTGGCCCGGTGGGACGGATCCCGGTGGTCCGCGCTGGGCGGTGGGACCGAGGACATCGTGCTGGCACTCGCCGTCCGGAACGGGCAGCTCGTCGCCGGGGGATTCTTCACCCGCGCCGGCGGCGTGGCGGTGAACCACGTCGCCGCCTGGGACGGCGGCACCTGGTCCGCGCTGGGCGGCCCGGCCGGGACCGGTACCGACGCCGGGGTGTACGCACTGCACGCGGTCTGACGAGCGCGGATCCGGGATGCGTCTCGACCGTCAGCGCGCCGTGGCCGCCCCCGCCGGTACCCGCTCGGCGTAGGCGTCGATGAGTTGCCGTTGCGCGGTCCGCAGGTAGTCGTCGAGCACCGCCTGCGCCCGCTCCAGATCACCGCCCCGGATCAGCTCCAGCAGCTCCCGGTGCCGGTCGAGGTAGGGCTGGTGAAAGGTCTGCGGCACCGCCATCACGTGGAACGCGAGGCGGATCTCGGCAAGCGCCTGACGCATGATCTCCTCGATGCGGGGGCTGCCGGCCAGGCCCGCGATGGCCTGATGGAACTGCAGGTTGGCGGTGCCCACGTCGGACCAGCGGCCCTCCGCCGCGGCCCGTTCGCCCGCGACGAGCGCGGCGTCGAGTGCCACCATCGCCTCGGCCGGGCTGTCCGGGGCGTTGCGGACGGCGGCGCCCTCCAGCACCCGGCGGAGCCGGTAGATGTCGACGACGTCCTGCACGTCGAGCATGCGGACGAAGACGCCGCGGTTGAGTTCGTGCACGACCAGCCGTTCGTGCGTCAGCAGCCGGAACGCCTCCCGGAGGGTGTTACGGGAGACGCCGAGCGCCGCGCCGATCATCTCCTCGGAGAGCCGGGTCCCCGGCAGCAGGGCGCCCTCGGTGATCCGTGCCCGCAGTATCTCCGCGACCCGTTCTGCGGTGCTCGCCCGGCTGAGCAGCGATCGGTCGTCCTGGAGCCTCGCCAGCCACGTCACGCGGTCATTGTCCTGCATCACGGTGGGCCCACAATCGAGAGAATGTCCAGTGCGGGGACACGTCAACACGACCATTGACGGATTGTTCAACAGTCTGCCAACCTCGACGGCGTACGCGGCGGCCCGCGGGAGGTGTGATGCCGGTCATCCTCGATCTGAACTGTGACCTCGGGGAGGGCTTCGGAGTCTGGGAGCTCGGCGACGACGCCGCCCTGCTCTCCGTCGTGACCAGCGCCAACGTCGCCTGCGGGTTCCACGCCGGCGACCCGACGATCATGCGCCGGGTCTGTGCCGAGGCGGTCGGCCGGGACGTGTCGATCGGTGCGCAGGTCGGCTACCGGGACCTGGCCGGCTTCGGTCGCCGGGCCATCGAGATGGAGCCGGAGCGGCTCGCCGACGACGTCCTCTACCAGATCGCCGCGCTGGACGGGATCGCCCGCAGCGAGGGCGGCCGGGTCCGCTACGTCAAGCCGCACGGCGCGCTCTACAACCGGACCGTGACCGACCAGGAGCAGGCCGCCGCGGTGGTGGCGGCGGTCTCCGGGTACGACCCGAGCCTGCCGATCCTCGGCCTGCCCGGTTCCCACCTGTTGCGGCACGCCGCCGCGGAAGGGCTGTCGGCCGTGCCGGAGGCGTTCGCCGACCGGGGCTACCTGGCCGACGGCACCCTGGCGAAGCGCGGCAGCAGCGGGGCGCTGCTCACCGACCCGGAGGCGGTGGCCCGGCGCTGTGTCGCGCTGGCCGGTACCGGGCAGGTGACGGCCGTCGACGGCACGGCGGTCACGGTCCGGGCCCGATCGCTCTGCCTGCACGGCGACACCCCGGGTGCGGTCACGCTGGCCCGTCGGGTGCGCGCGGCGTTGCGGGATGCCGGCGTGCGGCTCGCGCCGTTCGCCTGACCGGCCGGCAACCGGCACCGGCGTGCGGCTCGACTCCGTTCCTGCCGTAGTGGTCGCCGCTGTAGAGGGAGGTGTGGGACGTGCACAACTCGACCGGCGATGCGGGCGACCGCGCTCAGCTGCGCATCCTGACGGTGGGGCGGTGTGCGCTGCTGGTCGAGCTGGCGGAGCCGGTGCACGTCGCCGCGCTGGTGGCGGAGCTGCACCGGTGGCGGGAGCGGGGGGAACTGCCGGGCGTCGAGGAGGTCGTACCCGGGGACGTGACCGTGCTGGTCGACGGGCTGGAGCGCCCGGCGGAGCTGGCCCGGCGGCTCGCCGGCTGGCGTCCGGCGGCCGCCCGGTGGCCGGAGGGTCCGCTGGTCGAGGTGCCGGTCCGGTACGACGGTGCCGACCTGGCCGAGGTCGCCCGGCACTGGCAGGTCACCGAGGAGGAGGTCGGGCGGGTCCACAGCGCCTGGGAATACCGGGTGGCGTTCTGCGGCTTCGCGCCCGGCTTCGGCTACCTCACCGGTCTGCCGGAGCGCTATCACCTGCCCCGGCGGGCGACGCCCCGGACCCGGGTACCGGCCGGCTCGGTGGCGCTGGCCGGCGGCTACGCCGGGATCTATCCCCGGTCCTCGCCCGGCGGCTGGCAACTGATCGGCCGCACCGACCTGGTCCTCTTCGACCCGGACCGGGATCCGGTCGCCCTGCTCACCCCGGGTACCCGGGTCCGGTTCCGGGAGGTCGGCCGATGAATGCCGGGCAGTCCGGGCGGGGGGTCCGGACCGGGGCTCTCGTCGAGGTGCTCCGGCCCGGCGCGCTCAGCACCGTGCAGGATCTCGGCCGTCCCGGACACGCCCATCTCGGGGTGCCCCGGTCCGGTGCTCTCGACCGGCCGGCGCACCTGCTGGCGAACCGGCTGGTCGGCAACCCGCCCGGCGCGGCGACGATCGAGACGACCGTCACCGGGATCTCGGTGCGGGTCGGTCGGGCCGGCACTGTCGCGGTCACCGGAGCCTGGGCGCCGGTGACCGTGGACGGCCGGCCGGCGGGCTGGTCCGCGCCGGTGGCGGTGCCGGCCGGTGCCCGGGTCGAGGTGGCCACCGCCCGGCGCGGGCTGCGCAGCTACCTCGCCTTCTCCGGCGGGATCGCGGTACCGGCCGTGCTCGGCAGCCGCGCGACCGACCTGCTCTCCGGGCTCGGCCCGGCGCCGCTCGCCGCGGGTGACCGGCTGCCGCTCGGCGACGTGGTCGGGCCGCCCGCGCCGGTCGACGTCGCGCCTACCGCCGCGCTTGCCGAGGAGGTGACGCTGCGCCTGCTGCTCGGCCCCCGGGCCGACTGGTTCACCGACGACGCGGTCCGGATGCTGGCGGCGGAGCGCTACCAGGTGTCGACCTCGAGCAACCGGATCGGTGTACGCCTGGCGGGGCCGGCGCTGCCGAGGCGGATCGGCGGGGAACTACGCAGCGAGGGCCTGGTGCTCGGCGCGGTGCAGGTGCCGGCGGCCGGCATGCCGGTGATCTTCCTGGCGGACCATCCCACCATGGGCGGCTATCCGGTGATCGGCGTGCTGCATCCCGACGACCTCCCGCTGGTCGCCCAGGCCGCTCCGGGGCATCGGGTACGGTTCCGGATGGTCCACCCGCCCGCCCTCGATGCTCCGCCGAACGGCCGGGCCGATGATGGTGACTCGGGCCAACTCGGGCCACACCAGCATCAATAGATCATTGTTGATATTTAAGCCTGTAGATGTAATACTGCTGGAAGCGCTCCCATTCCGACCTTCCGCGCCCAAGAACGGAGGATGTGCTATGCGTTTCCGCAAGCCCGAGCAATCCGGCACGCGAGCCCGGTCAGCAGCCCGCCAGCCCCTGCGAGCGCTCACCGTGGTGCTCGCCATGGTGGTCGGCCTGCTGCCCTGGGTCGGTGCGGCCCAGGCACACGGCACCATCATCAACCCGGCGTCCCGGGCCTACCAGTGCTGGAAGACCTGGGGCAACAACCACACGAACCCGGCAATGCAGCAGCAGGACCCCATGTGCTACCGGGCGTTCCAGGCGAACCCCGACACCATGTGGAACTGGATGAGTGCGCTGCGGGACGGTCTCGGTGGGCAGTTCCAGGCCCGTACGCCGGACGGGCAGCTCTGCAGCAACGCTCTGTCCAGGAACAACACCCTGAACGAGCCTGGCCAGTGGAAGATGACCAACGTCGGCAGCAACTTCACCGTCCAGCTGTACGACCAGGCCAGCCACGGTGCCGACTACTTCCGGGTCTACGTGAGCAAGAACGGGTTCAACCCCGCCAGCCAGCGTCTCGGTTGGGGGAACCTGGACTTCATCACGCAGACCGGGCGCTACGCCCCGGCACAGAACATCTCGTTCAACGTCTCGACCTCCGGCTACCGGGGACACCACATCCTCTTCGTCATCTGGCAGGCCTCGCACCTCGACCAGGCCTACATGTGGTGTAGCGACGTGAACTTCGGCTGATCGGCGCGACCGACAGCCACCGCACCACTCCGGCCCGGGACGTCACCGTCCTGGGCCGGAGCGCGTGTCGGTGGAACGCCGTCGGCGAGCCCGCCCACGGAGCGGCACGCAAGATCATGCTTGGATGGGGGAGTGGCTGGGGGATCCCCTGGCCGGGGAGGAGCAGACCATGACCGGGCCCAACCGTCCCGCCTTCCATCTGGCGATTCCGGTCGACGACCTGGCGCGGGCCCGCGCCTTCTACGGCGGGGTGCTCGGGCTGGCCGAGGGACGGTCGGCGGAGAGCTGGATCGACTGGGATCTCCACGGCCATCAGGTGGTGACGCACGTCGTACCGGCGGCCCGGCAGGCCGACGCGGGACGCAACCCGGTGGACGGGCACGACGTACCGGTGCCGCACTTCGGGCTCATCCTTCCCGTCGACGACTTTCACGCCCTGGCCGAGCGGATCCGCGCCGCCGGTGCCGAGTTCGTGATCGCGCCGTACCTGCGGTTCGCGGGCGAGCCGGGGGAGCAGTGGACCATGTTCTTCCGCGACCCGGCCGGTAACGCCCTGGAGTTCAAGGCGTTCCGGGACGAGTCGCAGATCTTCGCCAGCTGAGCTGGAAACCGGTGGACGGCCGGCTCCGCCCGGCCTGGCGTCTGAGCCGACCAGACGTAAGGACTGTCAGCAGTGGACCTACCACGTAGCTTCACCATCCGGGAGAGCAGCCACCGCATCCACAACCCGTTCGACGCCGGCAGACTTGCCGTGCTCGGCGCGGCGCCGCGAATCCCGCCCGAAACCCGGATGCTCGACCTAGCCTTCGGCTCCGGCGAGATGCTCTGCACCTGGGCCCGCGACCACTGAACCGTCCCGGCCCGTGCCCCGGCGCTCCGCCGCCGGGGCCGTTCCGGCCCGCAACGCGGCCGGATCGGTGAGCCGCTCCCGGAACGACGCGGCGGTGTTGAGCAGCGGAAAGGGCTCGGCCGGCACCTCGACGCCGAGAAACTCGCAGAGCGGCTCCCAGCCGTGCGCCACGTCGAACTCGAGCAACCGGTCGGCGGGCACCGTCGCCCGTACCTCGGCGACGTGGTCCCGATAGACCCGCAGCGCGTGTTCCCGGTCGTCGAAGCGGCCGTCGAAGGTGCCCTGCCAGATCAGCGCCGCCGTCAACGTCGGCTGGTCCAGCAACTCCGGACGGGCCTCCAACGCCTGCCGCAGCCCTTCGGGCGCGTTGGCCGGGTCGATGGTCCGAGACTGGTAGATGGTGCCGTGCACGCTGTCGTACCACTGTTGCGGGTCGCGTACGGTCAACAGCACCCTGGCGTCCGGATAGACCTCGACCAGCTCGCGCCAGAAGTACACGCTCGGCCAGTCCACCGCGCTCCGGTAGCCGCCGAGCAGTCCCGGCCAGTCCACCGGCCCGCCCGCCGCGGCCCGCAGCCAGTCGGCGATCGTCTCCGGGTGCGTGAAGAGCTCGGCCATGTGGTGGCACGGGCCGAAGCCGAGCAGTTCCAACGCCTCCTTCGTCGACCTGGTGCCGGTACGCCCGAAGCCCACCCCGATGACGCGCAACCCGCCGCCTCCTTCCACAGTGTCGGCCCGCCCCGGTCGAACGCCGGCCCGTCCGATCGGGACGGGCCCGGAACGGGGTCCGGTCCCGACAAGTCCACTCCATCGACTTCCGGATGTCGAGGGTGCGCGGCTCAGCCGTCCCCGGCCGCCTCGGCCAGCAGGTCGGTCGCACCGGCCCGCTCGGCCAAGCCGGCACAGCCAACCGGGTCGCGCTCGCCGTCGGCGATCACGACGTCGTAGCGCAGCCGCAGCTCGGCGCCGGGCGCGAAGGCGTACTCCCGGTCGAAGAACGGGGCCGGCCCGAGACAGCCGTACGGTTCGGTGCGGACGAACCATCGGGTCGGTGCGCCGGGGTTCGCCGGATGGTCCCGGAAGACCAGAGTCGAGGCAAGGGTCTCCGGCGGGCCGAAGCCGTCGTGTCGGCCGGTGAAGCCGAGCCACGGGCCGCGCCAGCCCATCAGCTCGTCGGCGCCGGTCCCGGTCGCGGTGACCACCCGGCCGCCCCGGAACGAGCGGGGACCCTGCCAGAAGAGGCCGCCGTAGCCGGCGTTCTCCCGGCCCTGGGTGGTGGGGCTGCCGATCGTGATCTCCGCGTCGCCGTCGTTGCGCAGCACCGTCTCGAACGCCAGCCGCCACGCCCCCTGGTCGGCCCAGACCGCCACACCCAGCCGGCGCCGCTCGGAGACCACCGGGTCTCCACCGTGCCGGACCCAGCGCAGCCGCTCGACCACGCCGGCGGCGTCGGCCCCGCGGCGCAGCACCGGAAAGTCGAGGTGCTCGATCATCCCGATGTTGTCGAGCGTGCGGTAGCCCTCGCCACGCCGGTAGCTGCCGCCGCCCCAGAAGTTGTCCGGGCCGAAGTTGGAGATGCCGAAGCAGAGGCCCTTGTGCCAGAGATGGTCGTGCGGCCGGTAGAGGCTGACGACGGCGCCGGCCAGGGTCCGCAGCGGATGGACGTAGGGCCGGGGTGCCTCCGACCGGGGCTCGGCCGGTGCGTAGACGTAGTGGAGGAGGTCGCCGCCACGCCAGCCGACCCGCACCGACCGGCCGACGTCGTGGCCGACGGTCAGCTCCATCGCGGCCCGTCCCCCTGCATCCGCCGGTGGAACGGCGACTCCTCGGTGAGGTCGTCCGGCCGGACCGGCCGGCGGGTGAACGCCGAGGCGTAGACCCCGGCGACCAGTCGCATCGTCCGGCGGGCCTCGGCAGAGCTGACCGGCGGTGGGGTGCCGACGCGCAGGCTCCGGACCACCTCGGCGAACTGCGCCTGGTGGCTGCTGCGTACCCCGGCCGCGCCGGTCCGCCAGGCGGCCAGCACCTCGTCGGCGTACTCCGGTGCCGGGGTGATCCGCCAGTCGTCGTCGCCGTAGCCGTACAGGTGGGTCAGCTCGACCGTGGCGCGCTCGAAGTCGAAGCGGAGATAACTCTCCTCCCGGGTCGAGAGCAGGCTGTTCACCACGCTCGCCACGGCGCCGTTGGCGAAGCTGACGTGTGCCATGCTGAGGTCCTCGGTCTCCGAGCGCCGGGCCTGCTGCCGGGCCAGGGCCGAGACCTCGGTCCAGTCACCCAGGATCGCGCAGAGCAGGTCCATCTGGTGGATGCCGTGCCCCATCGTCGGGCCGCCGCCCTCGGTGTCCCAGCGCCCCCGCCACTCGACGTCGAAGTAGTCCTGGGTGCGCAGCCAGGTGGTGTGGCAGATCGCCACCAGCGGCCGGCCCAGCACACCCGCGTCGTGCATGGCGCGCAGCCGCAGCGCACCGGTGCCGAACCGGTGCTGGAAGACGGTGGCCAGCGCCGCACCGTACCGCCGCTCGGCCGCGACCAGCTCCTCCAGCTCGGCGAGGTTCAGCGTTGGCGGCTTTTCGACAAGCACGTTGCTGCCGGCCCGCAGGCAGGCGAGGGCCAGCTCGTGGTGCGACCCCGGCGGGGTGCAGATGTGTACCAGTTCCGGCTGTTCCTTCTCCAGCAGGCCAGCCAGGTCGGGGTGCCGGGCGGGTACGTCGTACCGGTCGCAGAACGCCGACAGCCGGGCACCGTCGACGTCGACGGCACCGACGAGCCGTACCTCCTCGCCGAGCCGTCCGAGAGCTTCGGCGTGCAGACGGGCGATGTTGCCGGTACCGACCACGGCGACACGGATGGGTTCCACAGCTGCTCCTTCGGGGGTTCCGGGGGCTGTGCTCAGTCGGTGGCGGGCCGCTCGGGCGTGCCCGGCGCGGTGGTCGTCGCAGGGGAGGGGCGGTGGGGGTCGTACGCGGAGAGGAAGCCGCACATGCCCAGCGTCGTCTGCTCCGGTTGACTGATCCGGCCGACGGCTGCCTCGAAGAGGTGGCGGTGGTCGCCGCGACGCAGGGCGTCCAGCTGTGCCCCGGTCTGCCGGCTCACCGCCGCCGGCCCCTGCTCCCACCGGGCCTGCCAGGCGTCGAGCTGTGGGCGTACCAGGGCGGCGGCCGCCGTGTAGAAGTCGTCGAGCGCGCGGGTGTCGCCGGCCGCACACCGGCGGCGGAGTTCGGTGAACCCCTCGATGGCGAGGTCCCGGCGGGCCCGCGCCCGCTCGGCGGAGGGCGGGCCGGTGCCGTCGCGGCCGGTCAGCGCGACCGCCCGCCGGTACGTCGCCGGGTCGGCGAGCTGCTCCGGCGGCAGGGTGAGCACGGCGTCCCCGGCCTCCGGCAGTCCGCTGTTCTGCATCACGACGACCACCTGGAGCGCGCCGTCGTCGTTCACCGCCCGGTGGATGGTGCCGGGGGTGAACCAGAGCACGTCACCCGGGCCGAGCGGCGATTCCGCGAAGCCGCGCGCGGTCAGGGTCTGCAACCGTCCCCGACCACCGACCACGATGTAGCACTCGGTGCAGCAGAGGTGCACGTGCGGCGTGCCGCCGTGCAGCCCGTCGTCGGTCTGCCAGGGATAGACCCGCAGGTTGGTGATGCCGACGGCCCCGGGGAATGGCGGCAGCGCGGCACTGTCGGACGCTGCCGGCGGGGTGCTACTGCCGGCCGACGCCGCCGGTGGGGTGCCGCCGCCGCCGGCGGCGTCGGCGGTCACGGCGCGTGCTCCGCGGCGAAGGTCTCGATCTCGGCCCGCTCCCACGCCCGGTCGGCGAAGACCACCCGGTGGGCGAGCCGGAGGGTCTCGTCGGGGGCGAGCACCACCTCCTCGTCGAAGGCGGGCGACGGGTTGACGGCGGGGAACGGGGTGTTGCGGACGAACCACCTCAGCGGGACCGGCGCGCTGGAGGTGCCGGCGAAGACGAGCACGGTGCCGCCGCCGTCCACCTCGTCGTGCTCGGCGGTGTACGCCAGCCAGGGCGACTGCCGGCCCATGCACTCCGGGCCGCCGCCGTCGGCGGTGACGATCTCGCCGCCGGTCCAGCCGCGCGGCCCTCGCCAGAAGAAGCCGGTGTAGCCGGCGTTCGGCCGGCCGTGCGTGGTCGGGCTGCCGACCCGCAGCTCCGCGCCGCGGATGTTGCGCAGCTCGGTGCGGAAGTCGAGCATCCAGGTGCCGCGCGCCGCGTTCACCCCGTGGAACCGCAGCTCCCGCCGTTCGGCGACCCAGTGTTCGCCGGTCGACGTGATCCAGGTCAGCGACTCCACCAGGGTCAGCTCGGTCGGGGTGACGTCGACGAGGTCGAACGCGTCGTGCCGCATCCGGCCGACGGTGTCGAGTCTGGTGTAGCCCCGGTCGCGCACGTACGAGTTGCCGCCCCAGAAATTCTGCCCCGACAGGTGCGAGATGGTCATCTGAAGCCCCTTGTGCCACCGGTGGTCGTTGGGCCGGTATGCCGAGACCAAGGCTCCGTCGAGGGTACGTAGCGGGTGCAGGTAGGGCTTGGGTGACTCGAAGGCCGGCGTGGCGGAGTCGTACACGTAGGTGGCGATCTCGACCCCGCTGGTGCGTACGACGATGTGGCGGCCGTGTTCGTGGGTGACGGTGAGCGTGCCGGCGACCCCGTGCGGGGAGGTCGGGTTGCTGCTCTCCACTGAGGTCACGGCGTTGTTCGGGGAGGTCATGGGAGCGATGGTGCCTTTCCAGGGGCGTGACGGTCATGGGGCCCGGGCCGGTAACCGCTTTCCCGAGCTAACCGCCTCCACCTGGCCCCGTCAAGATCCAGCAGCTCCTGAAAGGTTTTCGGCCCAGCCGGGCGGCCTAGCCGGGCGGCCTAGCCGGGCCGACCCAGCCATCGCCCAGCCATCGCCCGGCCGTTCAGGACCGGCCGTTCAGGACCGGCCGTTCAGGACCGGCCGGACGGGACCGACCGGACGGGACCGGGGCGATCCGGCGGTAGGGTGCGGATGCCGGCAGGGTCGCCGGTCCGCCACGCCACCTCGACACGTTTCCGGGGCCGCAGCCATGACCAAGCGCTCGTCCGGGACCATCACGCTGATGGACGTGGCCCACCGGGCCGGCGTCTCGGTGGCGACCGCGTCACGGGTGCTCAACGGCAGCGGTACCCGCCAGGTCCGACCGGATCTGACCGACCGGGTGCTGGCCGCCGCGACCGCGCTGAACTACTCCGCCCACGCACCGGCCCAGGCGATGGCCCGGGGGCGTGGCAACGTGGTCGGGCTGCTGGTGCACGACATCGCCGACCCGTTCTTCTCGTCCATCGCGGCCGGCGTGATGCGCGCCGCCGAGCACCACCGCAGCATCGTCACGATGTACAGCACGATGGGGCGGGCCGAACGGGAACTCGACTACCTGGTGACGCTGCGAGGCCAGCGGCCCCGCGCCGTCATCCTGGCCGGCAGCCGGAGCACCGACCGGGCGCTGCGGGATCGGCTCGGCGGCGAGCTGCGGGTCATCGAGGAGGCCGGTGCCCGGGTCGCGCTGATCAGCCAGCACGTCCTGCCCGTCGACACGGTGCTGCTGGAGAACCGGGAGGGGGCGCGGCTGCTCGCCCGGCGGCTGGTGGAGCTGGGGCACCGCCGGTTCGCCGTACTCGCCGGACCCCGGCACCTGCTCACCGCCCGGGACCGGCTCGCGGGGTTCCGGGCCGGGCTCGCCGATGCCGGGGTGGCGCTGCCGAGGACGCGGGTGGTGCACGGCGAGTTCACCCGGGACGGCGGGTACGCCACCATGCGGGACCTGCTCGACGCCGGTCTGCAGGCCGGTTGTGTCTTCGCTGTCAACGACGTGATGGCGGTCGGGGCGATCTCCGCACTGCGCGACCACGGGGTGCCGCTGCCGCACGGCATGGCGGTGGCCGGCTTCGACGACATCGTCACGCTCCGGGACGTCACACCGTCGCTCACCACGGTGCGGCTGCCACTGGAGGAGGTCGGGGCCGCCGCGCTGGAGATCGTCATGCAGCCCCCGGCCGACCGTCCCCGGCTACGCCGGATCCGCGCCGAGGTGGTCGTCCGGGACAGCACACCCGCGACGATTTGACCCGCCCACCGACCTGACCCGTGCGTCCCGACCTGACCCGCGCGCCGCAGTGGTTCAGAGCCGCCGCCACCAGGTCTGCTCCACCAGGTCGTGGCCGAAGCTGCGGCGCGGCGACTGGTCGCGACGCGTGAAGCCGGCCTTCTCGTAGATCCGCCGCGCGTCGGTGAGCATGTCGTTGGTCCAGAGCATGATCTCGCGGTAGCCGGCCCGGCGGGCGAACCGCAGGCACTCGTCGACCAGGCGGCTGCCGATGCCCATGCCCCGGGCCTCCGGCTCTACCAGCAGCAGCCGGAGCCGGGCCACCGCGTCGTCGCGCCGGACGCAGAAGACGGAGCCGGCAGGTGCGCCGTCGACCTCGGCGATCCAGGCGGCCTCGCGGGCGGGGTCGCGGTGCTCGGCGTAGTCGGCGACGATCCGGGCGACCAGAGCCTCGAAGGTGGCGTCCCAGTCGTACTCCTCGGCGTAGCGGACGCCGTGCCGGTGCACCACCCAGCCGAGGTCGCCGGCCCGCAGTGGTCGCAACAGGTACGCCCGGGGCGGTGCCGCCCCGCCCAGCACCTGACGGATCGTGCGCATCGCCTCGACCAGCCGTGCCCGGTCGGCCTCGGGCACCCGGCCGAGCAGCGCCTCGGTCCCGGTCTGGGTGCGCTCGTCCAGCAGGCGGTACGCGGCCCGCCCGGCCCCGGTCAGCGTGATCACCTGGCGGCGCGCGTCGTCCGGTGACTGGCTCCGCTCGACGAGGCCGTCGGCGGCGAACCGGGAGAGGATCCGGCTCAGGTAACCGGGGTCCAGCGCCAGTTCGCGGCGGAGCGCCGGCACCTCGGTGGCGGGACGCTGGGCCAGTTCGTAGATCACCCTGGCGTCGGTGAGCGAGAAGGGAGTGCGGACCAGTCCCTCGTCGAGCGCGCCGATGATCCGGGTGTAGAAGCGGTTGAAGTCGCGTACGGCGGCGGCCTGCGGGGCCAGGGGCGTCCCGGACACCTCGGGCGAAGATCCGCCCGGCGTAGCGGGCGCGACAGATGAACTCATTTGACTATTTCAGCAAATCTGTTGCCTCTGTCAATGGTTAGGTCGCCCGGCCTCCTGTCAGGTCTCCGCACCCCGGTAGTCGTACAGCTGGTCGACGAAGCGACGGCGCAGCGGCGGGAGCCGGCTGGTCACGCTGAAATAGCCCCGCGCGCCCAGCATGGCGAGCCGGCCGATAACCGGCTTGTAGATCGGATCGTCGCCGTTGGTGCCGTTGGTCCGCAGCGAGTCGGCGACCCGGGCGAAGCCGTACCGGAGCATTTCCGTCTCGTAGTCCGCCACCCCGGCCGGCAGCGGCTTGGCGCCGGCCGCGACCGCGACCAGTTGCCGGTGCAACAGCGCGGCGTCCCGCAACGCGGTGTTGGCGCCCACCCCGCGCCCCGGGGTCATGGTGTGGATCGCGTCGCCGAGCAGCGTTACGTTGCTGCTGGGCCAGGGCTCGAGCGGGACCGACGTGGCGACCTTGATCGGAATGACGCTGTTTGGGTCGGCGTGCCGCAGCAGTTCGCGCAGGTGCGGATGCCAGTTCCGGGTCAGCGCGCGGGCGACCTCGGCGAGGCGCTCGCCGCGCAACTGCAGCACGTCCGGCGGAAAGCGGTCGGCGGCGCTCCAGACGATCAGGTTGATGCAGTCCCGGGTGTTGTCGAAGAGCAGCCCTGGCCACTGCCCGATGAGCCGGGCCTCGGTGACCCCGACACCGGGCTTGACCGAGCCGCGCTGGTCCCACTTGAACTCCATCACGTGCAGTACGCCCATCACCCCGCCCGCTCCGAAGATCAGCGAAATGCCCCGGTGCATCTCGTCGGTGAGCAGGCTCCGGGTCTGCTCGGTCAACGGGATCTTGCTGGCGATGTTGATGCTGCCGGCATCCCGCACCTCGGCGTGCGGCAGGTACTGCCGGCGTACGGCGGAGTGGGTGCCGTCGGCGGCGATCAGCAGGTCCCCGGTGGCCGAGCTGCCGTCGGCGAAGTGCGCGGTGACCCGGCCGTCGTCGCGGCGCTCGTAGTGCGTGAAGGTCTTGCCGAAGTGCACCACGTCGTCCATCCCGGTCAGCAGGACCTGGCGCAGCGTCATCCGGGAGACCGACTGGTCGATGCTGGTCGGGTCGGCCTCGGGGCGCAGCGCGAAGGACGCCGTCCGGTGCAACTGCCCGGTGAAGACGTTGAAATACCGGGGTGGTCGGGCGCAGGTGGCGAGAAACGTGGTGAACAGCTCGGGGGGCAGGCACTCCCGCAGCGCCCGGCAGCCGGTCGGGTTGATCCCGACCCGGTAGCCGAGCAGCCCGTCGCTGCGGTGGCGGTGGCGCTCGTAGACGGCGACGCCGATGCCGGCCCGCCGCAGGCCGTGCGCCAGGCACATGCCGCCGGTTCCGGCACCGATGACGAGTACGCGGATCGGTCTGTTGGGCATCGGCGCGATCAGCTCGGAGCACCGGCCGGGCTGGCCGGCGGGATCGTGGCCGTCGTCATCCCAGCCGGGCCGTCCCAGCGGTAGAAGCAGCGGGCCATCGCGTCGCGCGGCGAGCGCCAGGTCGGCGAGTACGGCGAGATGAACTCGCCCAGCCGCTGGGTGACACTGAGGAAGAGCGGATGCCGGTTCGCCTGTTCCAACCGGGCCGGCCCGGAATCCTCCGTCTCCATCAGGTGCAGGCAGAGGTCGTCGAGGTGGTAGAGCGAGCGGTGCCGCACACCGGTGACGGTGTGCAGATCGGTCCCGTCGGCCTCGGCGAGGATCTTCGCGATCTCCTCCTCGGTTCCCGGGACGATCCTGCCCACGATCAGGACGCGATTCATCTCGACTCCCACTGCTGCTAGGGCTCGGCCCACCGACCCGGTGCGGCCGGACAACCTGCCGGCCGTCCGTCGAGCACCATCCCGCCCGTGACGTCAACCGGCCGTCACCGGGATCCGTCGTTGCCACCGTTCCGCGGTGACGCCGGGGTGACGCGGCCGGGGGCACGATGAGAACGCGGCATCGTCCGGCGCCGGGCCGGTGACGTCGCGCCGCGGCGTCGTCCAACGCCCGGGTTCAGGTGGTATCGGCACCGCCGGCTCAGGGCCGTCCCGGCACCGCCGGCTCAGGGCCGTCCCGGCACCGCCGGCAGAGCCGGCCGGTTGCGGTACGCCCCGGTCTGCGCGGGCGACGGGCGCATGCCGGACGGGCGCGAACCGGGAGGCCGGGAGATGGGCGCGAGCAGGTCGCTGAGCAGGGCGCACATTGTCTCGGACGGCTCCAGTTGGAGCTCGCGGAGCAGCAGGTCCCGGTAGACGTAGAAGGCTTGGAGCGCCTCGTAGGCATTGCCCTCGTCGAGGTGGATCTCGACGACCAGGCGATGCGGCGTCTCCCGCAGCGGTTCCGCTCGGACCGCCTCGAGGGCGGCCTGCAGCGCATCGCCGTGCTGGCCGGCGCGCAGGTGGCTGCGTGCGATCTCCTCCAGCATGTGCAGCCGCAGCTGGCGCAGCCGTTCCCGCTCCAGCAGGACCCACTCGTCGTACCAGCCGGGGAGCAGGTCGTGTCGCCCCGCTCCCCGGATCTTCGTCGCCCAGCGGGGGTCGCCGTCGTCGCGTACCCGGTCGGCGGCGCAGACCAGCTCGTCGATGTCCAGCCGTACCTGCGGGTCGAGCCGGACCGTGTCGCCGGCGGTGAGCACCGGGCAGCTGCCCTCCTGCCGCAGCCGCCACAGCGCCGTGCGCAGCGACGACATCGCGCGCTCCTCCGGGGTGTCGGGCCAGAGCAGACCGGCCAGGTGCGCGCGGGTCGCTCCCGGTCGCAACCCGACCAGCGCGATGATCCGTTGCAGCCCTCGGGGTACGACCACCGGCACCCCGTCGTGCAGCAGGTTGAACCCGTCGAGCAGGAGGAGCTGGATCGTCCCGCCCGTCGGCGCCGCGGCGGGAGGAGAGGGTGCATGGTGACCTGCGCCGCTCGACGCGCTTCCCTCAGTAGTCACCGCCCACCCTCCCGCACCCTGACGTCGGGTTACCGGTCCGCTCTGGCCGGACCGCCCGGACCGGCATCCCCGGATATGCCGATGACGTTCCGGCGGCACGCCCGAGCCGCCGATCGTTCCCGAGGTGCCAATTGTCACCACGAAGCGTGACGAAGATTATCAATCACAGTTACGCTCGGTCAATCGGCTGGTCGACAATCCGACCTACCCGTTCGTCTCCGCTCTATGGGGTCTGAGCTGCGCATAAGCGGCTCTTCCCGATCAATCCGAGACCCGTCCCGCCGCGTCCTTCCGGGCCGCGGTCGGCATTGTGGCGGCCCGGCGTCACCGGAGCGTCACGGCGCCGGAGAGCGCCGGTATGCGATCGAGTGACACTCCGTTGACACCCGGTCGGCAGGGTGGTCACCAGTCGTTGAGACGAGGTCGCTGTCGGGGGGCAGGTGGGGGAGGGCCCTTGTCGCGGGCCCGGCACCGGTGTCATCCATCCGGAACGCGGGAGACGCACAGGAGGCTGGCCATGGATCGCTCACTGATCGTCGCAAAGGTCGTGCCGGCGGCCGAGGGGCAGGTCGCGGAGATCTTCGCCGAGTCGGACCGCTCCGAGCTGCCCCGGCTGGTGGGCGTACGGCACCGCTCGCTGTACCGGCTGCACGACCTGTACGTCCACCTGATCGAGACCGAGAGTCCGGGCCCGGCCGCCGTGGAGAACGCGCGCCATCACCCCGAGTTCGCCAGGGTCAGCGAGCGGCTCGCCCCGCACGTCACGCCCTACCTGGCGACCTGGCGGACACCGGCCGACGCCATGGCCCGGTGCTTCTACCGCTGGGACGCGCCGGCCGGAGTCGCCGGGGTCTCACGATGACCGGGGGAGTCTCGACCGTTGCGCACCGCACCGGGCACGCCGGCCGCGACCGGCAGCCGTGGATTCGCCGCCGTTCCTGCGAGACTGCTCGACCTCGCGCGGCTGCGTCGCGACCCCGACGTCTCTGGGTAACCGGACCGGCCGACGTGGTCGAGCTGTGCCGCGAGGCGGGCCGGCTGGTGGCCGAGACCGCAGGGCCGCGACGCCGGGTCCACCTGCGCAGCGGCGACACGGCACTGGAGATCGAGTGGGCGGACCCGCCGCCGGTCGGGGCGGGCCAGTAGTCGAGGGCGTAGCCGCCGTCCGCCGGGGCGTCCCGCCCGGCACCGCCAACCATCCGAGGAGGACGAGATGACCGTCAGGCACCAGGACCCGGCGTCGACCGGGCAGACCCAGGAGCCGGCCGTGTCGCCGGTGACGGTGGCGGAGATCACCGCGATCCTGGTCCGGCACTGTGGACTGGACGCGGCCGCCACGGCCGCCACGCCGGGCGCCTCCCTGGAGGAACTCGGCATGGATTCGCTGGCGCTGCTCGAACTGCAGGCGGTGGTGGCGGACCGTTACCGGGTGCAGCTGCCGGAGGAGGCCGGACGGCTCAGTGTCACGGAGGTTGCCGAGCTGGTGGCCCGGCAGTGCGGCCCCGGGGTCGGGCCGCCCGCCGGACGGCCCGGTCACACCGAGAACAGTGTGCTGATCGCGGCCCCGTCGCACCTGGTCTGGGAGCTGACCAACGATGTCGCGGGCTGGACCGGGCTCTTCACCGAATACCAGTCGGTGGAGATCATCGAGCGGCGCGGCGACACCGTACGGTTCCGGTTGACCATGTATCCCGACGAGAACGGGGTCACCTGGAGCTGGGTGAGCGAGCGTACCGCCGATCCGGAGCGTGGGGAGGTGCACGCGCACCGGGTGGAGACCGGACCCTTCGAGTTCATGCGCATCCACTGGCGTTACGCCGAGGTGCCGGGCGGCACCCGGATGACCTGGGTCCAGGACTTCGAGATGCGTCCGACGGCCCCCCTGACCACCGCCCAGATGACCGACCGGATCAACGCCAACAGCCGGATCCAGTTGGACACCATCCGGGACAGGATCGAGCGGATCGCCGCCGAACTGGAGTCCACCGCGTCGGCACCGGCCGCCACCGCCTCCGGAGCGACCGCCGGAGCCGGCGGTGAGTGAGCCCGCGGTGGGTGAGCCCGCGGTGAGTGGACCGGTGGGGAGTGACCCGGATGCCAGTGGGCCGGCGGTGACCGGGCCGGTGCGGCGGCTGGTGGCCGCCCGGGACGTCGCACCGGACCGACGGCGTGGCGGCGAGATCCGGGTGTTGCTCGGACCGCGCACGGTGGGAAGTGGCTCCGGCTTCCTCGGGGTGGCGAACCTCGCCCCGGGCGAGCGGATCGCCGAGCACTACCATCCGTACAGCGAGGAGTTTCTCTACGTGGCTCGGGGAGCGATCGTCGTCGACCTCGACGACGAGCCGGTCCCGGTCGGCACCGGGGAAGGGCTCTACGTGGCCGTCAACGTGCGGCACCGGCTGCGCAACGTGGCCGACGAGCCCGCCGAGGTGGTCTTCCAACTCGGGCCGCTGGCACCGCGCCCCGAACTCGGGCACGTCGACACCGAACCTGCCGCCGCACCGGGTGTGGTTCCGGCCGGGCGTGCGGAGGTGGGTGTTGCGGCCGGACGTACCGCGGCCGGTGTGCCGGCGGGTCGCGCGGCGACCGGCGGTCCGGCCGGGTCGGCCGGGTCGGCGGAGGCCGGACCGTGAACCGGCGCCGAAGCGTGGTGACCGGGATCGGGGTGGTCGCGCCCGGCGGGGTGACCCGGGACGAGTTCTGGGCGATGATCACCGCCGGCCGCACGGCGACCCGCCGGATCACCTTCTTCGACCCTGCACCGTTCCGGTCCCAGGTGGCTGCCGAGTGCGACTTCGATCCGGTCCGCGCCGGGCTCGGCGTACCGGAGCGGCAGCGCGCCGACCGGTACGTCCAGTTCGCCCTGGCCGCCTCGATCGAGGCGGTGGCCGACAGCGGGCTGGACCTGTCCGACGCCACGCGGGAGCGCACCGGAGTGGTGCTCGGCTCGGCGGTGGGCGGCACCATGCTGCTGGAACGGGAATATGTCCAGGTCAGCGACTCGGGTGCCGACTGGCTGGTCGACCCGGACCGGGCCGGCCCGTTCCTCTACCAGGCCCTGATGCCGAGCAGCCTCGCCGCCGACGTCGCCTGCCGACACGGGCTGCACGGCCCGGCCCAGGTCGTCTCCACCGGCTGCACGTCCGGCATCGACGCGATCGGGTACGCCCAGCAGCTCATCGCCGACGGCGAGGCGGACGTGATGCTGGCCGGTGCCTCGGACAGTCCGATCTCTCCGGTCACCGTCGCCTCGTTCGACGCGATCCGGGCGACCACCCCCGACAACGAGGACCCGGCGCACGCCTCGCGGCCGTTCGACCGGGACCGGCACGGGTTCGTGCTGGCCGAGGGTGCTGCCGTGCTCGTCCTGGAGGAGACGGAGCACGCCCGGCGGCGTGGGGCGCGGATCTACTGTGAGGCCGCCGGCTACGCCAACCGGAGCAACGGCTACCACATGACAGGCCTCCGTCCGGACGGTGTCGAGATGGCCCTCGCCATCGACGACGCGATGGGGCAGGCGCGCTGCGATCCCGCGGACGTCTCCTACGTCAGCGCGCACGGCTCGGGCACCCGGCAGAACGACCGGCACGAGACGGCTGCCTTCAAGCGGGCGCTGGGCGCGGCGGCGTACCGGGTGCCGATCAGTTCGATCAAGTCGATGGTCGGGCACTCGCTCGGGGCGATCGGCGCGATCGAGATGGCGGCCTGCGCGCTCGCCATCGAGCACGGCGTGGTGCCGCCGACCGCCAACTGGGCCAACCGGGACGCCGAATGCGACCTGGACTACACCCCGAACACCGCCCGGGAGCTGCCGGTGCGGGTGGCGCTCTCGGTCGGCAGCGGCTTCGGCGGGTTCCAGTCGGCGATGGTCTTCACCCGGTTCGCCGGAGCCGACCGGTGACCGGGCGGGCGGGCGATGCCGGTCCGGTGACCGGCCGGGCGGGCGACTCCGGTCCGTTGAGCGGCCGGGCCGTGATCACCGGCATCGGGGTGGTCGCGCCGAGCGGAATCGGCAGCGAGGCGCACTGGAAGTGCGTACTGGCCGGGCAGAACCGGATCGGCCGGATCACCCTCTTCGAGCCGGAGCGCTATCCGAGCCGGCTGGCCGGCGAGGTGGCCGACTTCGACGCGCTGCACTACGCCGACAACCGGCAACTGGTGCAGACCGACCGGTGGACCCACCTCGGCTTTGCGGCGGCCCGGCTCGCACTCGCCGACGCCGGGCTGCCGGAGGTTGCCGGCGATCCCTACGGGTACGCGGTCACCCTGGCGAGTTCCTCCGGCGGCAACCTCTTCGGTCAGCGCGAGCTGCAGCGGCTCTGGCGCGGGCCGGCCCGGACGGTCGGGGCGTACCAGTCGATCGCCTGGTTCTACGCCGCTAGCGTCGGTCAGCTCTCCATCCGTCACCAGTTCAAGGGGCCCTGCGGGGTGCTGGCCGCCGAGTCCGCCGGCGGGCTGGACAGCCTGGCACACGCGGTACGGATGATCCGGCGCGGCACACCGGTGGTGCTGGCCGGCGGCACCGAGTGCCCGCTGAGCCCGTACGCGCTGACCTGCCAGATCCGCAGCGGCCTGGTGAGTAGCTGCCCGGAACCGGGGCTGGCGTACCGGCCGTTCGACGTGGCGGCCAGCGGCTACGTGCCGGGCGAGGGCGGGGCGGTCTTCGTGGTGGAGGATCTCGAACATGCCCGGGCCCGGGGGGTGCGGAGCGGTTATGCCGAGGTGGCCGGTTGGGGCGCCAGCCACGACGCCCGGCACACCGACCGGCGCGCGGCCGGGGACCCGGCGCAGTACGGCCGGGCGATGCGGCTGGCGCTGGACCGGGCCGGAGTGGACCCGGCCGAGGTCGACGTGGTCTTCCCGGACGCGTTGGGAGTGCCCCGCTACGACCGCAGCGAGGCCGAGGCGCTGCGGGCGGTCTTCGGGGCGCAGCCACCGCCGGTGACCACACAGAAGCCGCTGGTCGGGCGGGCACACCAGGGCGGGTCGGCGTTGGACGTGGCGACCGCGCTGCTGAGCATCTGGCACGGCGTGCTGCCGCCGACGGCTGGGCTGGACCGGCCGGCGCCCGGTTGTGAGCTGGACTTCGTCCGGGAGTCCGGACCCCGTCGGGTGGACGTCGCACTCGTCGGCGCGCGCGGCTTCGACGGTTTCAACAGCGCCGTGCTACTTCGGCGCGGCCCGGCGTAGCGCCGACCGAGCAGGTGACGTGCTGCCCGGGAGCGCCTACCGGTGCGCTGCCGAGAGCCCACCGGCGTGGTCCGGGAGAGTGGAAAGGACGACCGGCATGCCAAAGGCCAGGGTGCTGTTTCTGATCACGGTGCCGCACGAGCGTACCGAGGACTTCCTGAAGGCGTACGAGCAGATCCGTTACCAGGTCGCCGGGGGCGTGCCGGGGCACCTGGTGGACCAGGTGTGTCAGGCGTCGAGCGACGCCGAGCAGTGGTTGATCACCAGCGAGTGGGCGTCGCTGGCCCACTTCGAGGCGTGGGAGCGCAGCCCGGGGCACCGCGAACTCGCCGCACCGCTGCGCGCCTGCATCACCGAGGCCAGGTCGGTCCGGTTCGTGGTCCGGGAGGAGACCTCGGCCCGCCGCCCCTCCTGACGCCGGTCATTCCCGCGTTCCGGCTGACCGCTTCCCGATCGATGTGTATGGATGTAAATTGAATCCATTCATCGACGAGCGCCCGATGGCGCCCGGCCCGAGGGAGCAGCCATGCCCGCCCCGTCCTCCCGGCGAGCCGCCCTGGCGGCGTCGGTCGTGCTCGGCATCCTCGTCGGGGTGCTGGCCCAGCCGGGTCCGGCGGCGGCGGCCCCGGGGGTGACCCGGCTCGGCGACACCGAACTCGACCCGGCCGCGCTCTACTTCGTCTCCTACGACGGGCTGGTCAACAACGCGTCGTACGCCGACGGCATCGTCAGCCACGCCGGCTACCAGTATGCGGCCTGGTACACCGCCTCCCGGGCGGCGGTGGTGGCCCGCCGGCAACTGCCGTCCGGAGCCTGGCAGGGCGTCGCGCTGCCGCACCGGCTGAGCACGAACGACTCGCACAACTCGATCTCGCTCGGCATATCGCCCGGTGACGGGCGGCTGCACGTCGCGATGGACACCCACGACAGCGAGATCTACTACGTGAAGTCCGAGGCCGGACTCGTCTCCTCGCCAGCCTCGCGCGGTTGGCAGGCCGGTCGGTTCGGGGCGGTGCAGCGCGGCCTGGACGGGGTCGGGCTCGGCATGATCACCTATCCGCAGTTCCGGCTCTCACCCGGCAACCGGCTCCAGCTCAGCTACCGGACCGGGCGCTCCGGCAACGGCACCAACGAACTCGCCGAGTACGACGGCTCCACCTGGCGCCGGCTCGGCCGCTGGCAGTCGGCGACCGGGTCGTACGGCGCGAACGGTGCCACCAGCACCACCCGGAACATGTACCTGCACGGGCTGACCTACGGGCCGGGTGGCCGGCTGCACGCCGCGTTCACCTGGCGGGAGGGGAACTCGGCGGTCACCTGCAACAGCGGCGGGCTGACCAACCACGACACCGGCTACGTCTACAGCGACGACCAGGGCCGCACCTGGCGCAACAACGCCGGGAGCCTCGTCGGCACCACCAACTCGGGCAACCTGGTGTCGATCTCCAGCCCCGGGCTGGTGGTCGATCCGCTGCCGCCGAACCACGGGCTGATCAACCAGGAGAGTCAGGACGTCGACTCGGCCGGCAACCCGCACGTGGTGATCAGTTACGTACCGGGCCGGTTCACCTCGTGCGTCACCTCGTACGCCTCGGCGCGCCGCGCCAACGGCCGGGCCTTCCACCTCTTCCGCAACTCGTCCGGGACCTGGCGCAAGACGGAGATCCCGGTGCCGTTGAACGCCATGGGCCGCTCCCAACTCGTGCTCGACGCCGCCGACAACGCCTACGTCGTGCTGCCGTACGGCCGGATCGTCACCGCCAGCCGGGCCAGCGGCTACACCGACTGGACCGTACGCTTCGACGGCGCGGGGCTGAACGCCTTCGGCGAGGTGGTGGTGGACCGGACCCGGGTGGAGAGCGAGGGTGTCCTGTCGATCCTCTACCAGCGCGCCTCCGGGGGCGGTACGCCCTCCCCGATCCGGGTCGTGGATTTCCGGCTCGGCTGATCACGTCGGTCGGGGCCGGCCGCCGCCCTGCCGGAGCTCGGCTCTGCCGCACCGCCGCGACGAACGCGCCGCCCGGCGCATCCGGCAGTGCGTTCGTCGCTGCGGCGAGCGGCTGATCGCCGTTCCGCGACGCTGGGGACTTCAATGAATCCAATTGAAGGTCATGGATGCATTGAGAGGTGGAGAGCCTATGACCACGACCATTCGCCGGTGCGCGGGCGCACTGCTGGCGGTCGTGCTGGTGACGGTGGCGATCCTGCTGCAGGGCGGGCACCGGGTGGAGGCGGCCGCCGGGGTCCGGGTGCTGCCGCTCGGCGACTCGATCACCGACGGCTTCAACGTGCCCGGCGGGTACCGGATCGACCTGTGGCAGAAGGTGGTGGCCGGCGGCTACACCGTCGACTTCGTCGGCTCCCAGGCCAACGGGCCGGCGAGCCTCGGCGACCGGGACCACGAGGGGCATTCCGGCTGGCGGATCGACCAGATCGACGCCAACATCGTCAGTTGGCTCACCACCTTCCAGCCGCAGACCATCCTGCTGCACATCGGCACCAACGACGTCTTCCAGAACCGCGACCTGCCGAACGCTCCGAACCGGCTGGCCGCACTGATCGACCGGATCACCACCACGGCCCCGAACGCGAAGCTCTTCGTGGCGACGATCGTGCCGGCCGGGTCCGCGAGCACGGACGCCCAGGTACGCAGTTTCAACGCCGCCATCCCGCAGATCGTGCAGACCCGGGCCAACGCCGGCCGCCAGGTGTACCTGGTCAACATGTACTCCGCGCTCACCGCCGCCGACCTGGCCGACGGGATCCACCCGAACGCGACCGGCTACAGCAAGATGGCCACGACCTGGTACAACGCCCTGCTGGCCGTGCCGAGCAGCCTGACCGACGGCGGCACCACGCCGACCCCGACGCCCACCACCCCGCCGACCGGCGGTCCCACGAATCCGCCGACGACCCCTCCGACGACCCCTCCGACGAACCCGCCGGCCGGCTGCGCGGCCTCGGTCTCGCTCAACTCCTGGAACGGCGGCTTCGTCGCGACGGTACGCGTCACCGCCGGCTCGGCCGGCACCACGGGCTGGACCGTCGGCCTCACCCTGCCCGGCGGCGTGACCGTCACGAACGCCTGGAACGCCCAACGCAGCGGCAACAGCGGCGCCGTCGAGTTCACGAACGTGAGCTACAACGGCCGGATCGCGCCCGGCCAGTCGACGGAGTTCGGCTTCCAGGGCACCGGCAGCGCGGCCGGGCTCACACCGAGCTGCGCGGCCCGCTGATTACCGGGCACCGTTCCGCGACCCGCCCGCCCGGACAGCGCTGATCTCCCCCGGGCGGGTGGGGTCGCCGCCTGCCGGTGACCGCCGCCGGACGCGCTGGCAACGGCGCAGGAAAGACGCGCTGGAGGCGGCGCCGGAAATCAGTTTCCACCGACCCTCAACCTTCGCTTCCCATCTCAGGTCATCGAGGATAGGTGACGGGAGCGGAGAGTTATGACAGCGGACGACGGCGGATTCAAGGAGTTCGTCGAGACGCGATACATGGATCTGTTGCGGCTGGCCTACCACCTGACCGGATCGGCGCAGGAGGCGGAGGATCTCCTGCAGACCGCGCTGGTCAAGGTGATGCGGCGCTGGCAACGCATCGACGATCCGATGCCGTATCTGCGCCGGGTGATGGTCAACCAGCACATCACGTCGTGGCGGCGCTACCGGGGGGTCGAGGTGCTGACCGGAGACCTGCCGGAGCGGCCGGGGCGGGACGTCGCCGACCGGGTGGTCGAGCACGAGGCGCTGGGCCAGGCGATGCGGCGGCTGTCCCGGCGTACCCGGGCCGTCATCGTGCTGCGGTACGTGGCCGACCTGCCGGAGGCGGAGGTGGCCAGAACCCTCGACTGTTCCGTCGGCTCCGTGAAGAGCCACGCCTCCCGGGGCCTCGCCCGGCTCCGGGACGTGCTGAGCCCGACACCTCGACCGATGGACGCGACAGGAGCGGAGCGATGATGCTCGACGAGCGGGTCAGCCGTGCACTGACCGAGATGAGCGAGGGCCTCAGGCCCGAGCCCGACCCGTACGCCCGGGTGCTCGCCCGGCACCGGCGATCCCGGCGGCGGCGCGCGGTGGCCGCGGGTCTCTGCGCGGTCGCCGTCGTCGCCAGCACCGGTGCCGCCGTCGCACTCCGCGGGCAGGGCGGTGGCCCCGACACGGTCGCCGTCGAGCCGGCCGGCGGGTGGCAGCGGATGGTGGCCTGGGGGCAACGGCTGGTGGACTCGCCGCCCCGGGGTGCCGTTGGTCGGGACGCCGGGTACGTCGCCGCGCTCGCCGAGTCACTGCGCGCGGAACAGGCGGCCGGCCGGTTCGAGCGGCTCACCGTCCCGGTCCGGGAGGTGCGGGTGCTCTTCGTCGACGATGTCGGGCCGTACCGTGTCGCACTGGCCGCGTTCGTTCGCGCGGCGCCGGACCCGGGCACCCAGTGGGTGAACGCCGCGCACTGGTTCGTGGCGCCGGCCGGCGCCGGCCCGCAGGAGCTGGGGCGCGCCTCGGCCGGGCGCAGCGCCAGTGACGGGCTGGCGCCACACGAAGAGTTCACCTTCGGCGACCTCACCCGCCCCGACGAACTGCTGCACGTCTCCGTGGCACCCGAGGGATGCGACTTCTCCACCGCCCCGGTGGCGGAGCTGACCGGGCCGGCGCCACGGTGGAGCCCCGAACCGACCGGGGACTACCTCGTCCGCCCGCCCGGCAGTCACCGTGCCGAATGGTGGCAGATCACCTGTGCGGGCGTCGTCCGGGCCAGGCTCGCCGCGCCCGTCGCCGTGACGACCGCACTCACCGACGAGCAGGCCGCGACGGCTGTCGCCGGCGCCCGCGGCACGGCGGACGGGGAGTGGGTACGCCGGGATCTCGGTATGGCGGCCGAAACCTTGGGAAACCGCGTCACCGCCCTGCCGGGCCTCGTCTGGGCCGGTCGCATCCAGGGCAGCCCGTCCGGCCGCTACGACGGCAGCGTCTCCGTGGTGGCCGCGCCAGCGGCCGACGGTGAATGGGCCGGCCAGGTGATAGTGGAGTACGACGAGCGGGGCCCCGACAACATTCTCGGCGCCAGGGTCGATTTCGACAACCGGACCGACCCGACCCATCCCGGGTCGCTGGTTGCCGTGCGGCTCGACGGAACCAGCACCCTTCTGGTGATCGCCCCGGCCGGATCGCGGACGGTCCGCGCGGTGCGCGACGGGCAGGAGATGGCGAGCGGGACGGTCACCGGCGACGCACTGCTGCTCACGGTGCCGGACCTTGAGGGGATCACCCTGGAGGCGCGCGACGCCGCGGGCACGCCGGTCGGCACCGGCGAGGTGGCGGGTGAGTCGCAGGACGGCTTCACCGTCAACGCCTGGGACCGGGAGTGAACAGCCGTCCGGCCCGGCCGCTCGTGGCGGCCGGGCCGGATGCGGTGCCGGGATCAGGCCGGCAGCCGCCAGACCTGGTTGGCGCCGCCGAAGCAGTCCCAGATCTGCAGCCGGGTGCCGTCGGCCGAGCTGTTGTCGGTGGCGTCCAGGCACTTGTTGGAGGCCGGGTTGCGGAGTGTGCCGTTGCTCTGTGCCTGCCACACCTGCGCGCCGGTGCCGTTGCAGTCGTAGAGCTGCACCTTGGCGCCGTTGGTGGTCGCGGCGGCGGTGATGTCGGCGCACTTGCCGAGCGCCCGCAGGGTGCCGTCGGTGCCGACCGTCCACTGCTGCGCGTTGGTGCCGTTGCAGGTGTAGAGCTGGATCGCCGCGCCGTTCGCGCTGGACGCGGCGGCGACGTCAACGCACTTGCCGCCGATGCCGGTGATCTGGCCGGTCCGGCCGCCGGGCGGGGGAGTGCCGCCGCCCATCACCGTGTCGTAGATGGCGCTGACCAGCGAGGTGGAGTTGTTGGTGTCCTGGGACAGCTCCCAGTTCATCATCCCGCCGGCGTTTGCCAGCGCCCACTGGGTCTTGCGCCTGACCGTCGGGATGCCGTTGTAGCACTGCTGGGCACCGCCCGCCGTGGTGCAGTCCCGGTTGGCGTTGGCCGGGTCCATCGCGACCAGCGCCGAGTAGGTGTAGTAGCCGGGCCGGCTGTAGAAGGGTACGCCGAGCACCGCCTTGCCGGCCGGCAGGCCGCGCGCCTTCCAGCCGTTGACCGCGTTGATCGACCAGTCGTAGTTGGCGTGCGGGCTGCCGCCGTCGTACGCCATGATGTTGAGCCAGTCGACGTAGCCGAAGACGGCCGGCTGCACGCCGTTGACGGTGCCGCCCTCGGAGACCACAGCGGCGGTGAGCAGCTTGCCCCGGCTGCGGAGCTGGCTGCTGAGCTGCTGCATGAGGGCGGTGAAGTTGTTCGCCGAGGTGCCCGGGTCGGGATACTCCCAGTCCATGTCGACGCCGTCCAGGTTGTACTGGTTGACGAAGCTGATCACGCTGTTCACGAACGTGGTCCGGCTGCCGGAGTTGGCGGCCAGCGACTCGAAGGCGGAGTCGTCACCGTTGTTCCAGCCGCCGATCGCGATCGAGACCTTGACGTTGCTGCTGTGTGCCCGTGACACCAGCGAGGAGAGTTTGCTGGGATTCTCCACCGCCCGCAGTGTGCCGTTCGCGTTGGGCAGCACGAACGCGTAGTTGATGTGGGTCAGCTTGTTGTACTGGATCGAGTTGATGTCGCCGGCCCAGCTCGGCATGTAACCGACGCTCTTGAAGTTGTTGGGCAGCACGACGGCTTCGGCGGGGGAGAGCGGGGCGAGCGCGACCGCCGTTCCGGCCGCTGCGGTGGCGAGCGCGAGCACTCCGGTGAAGAACCTGGACCGGGCGCGGGGGCGGCGTCCCGGCGGGTCTGGCCGCTCGGCGCTCCTGGTAGGTGACATCGACGTTCCCTTCTGTCGCAGGCGCCTCAGCGACTCGACCCCGATCCGGCGTGGGGGTACGCGCGGCTGCCGGGACGACGGCAGCGGGTGCGGCGCCGTACCGGTCGGGGCGGGGTCGGGATCGACGTGGCTGAGTTGCTGAAACATTAGGAAAGTTAACTAATAATGTCAATGCATCGCTGACGGGTGGTGTCTGCCCGACATCACGGCGGCGGCCAGGCGCTACGACATCGAGGTCGCCGAGTCCGACTGGCGGCAACTGGGCAAGCGCCCGCACACTCCGAATCCGCCCACGGCGGGCGCGGTTCGCAGTCCTGAGCCTCGGGCCGTCCGGCGGCACGGGCCTCGGGCGTGTCGGCGCCAGTGGCCGATCACGATCGGTTGAAGGGGTGTTGTGCCGTGCACTCCACTGGGCTAGACAGGTTCGCATGACCGAGACGCCAGCGATGGAACGCCCTCTCCCACAGATCGTCGATCGGCAGACCTGGCAGACCGAGATCGACGTACTCCGGGTCAAGGAGAAGGCCCATACCAGGGCCGGGGACGCGCTGGCCGCCGAACGCCGTCGGCTGCCGATGGTCGAAGTCGATCCGCAGACTCCGCTGGTCGGAGCAGACGGTCCCGTGCCGCTGATCGACATCTTCGACGGCCGGTCCCAACTGGTCGCCTACTATCAGATGTGGCACGCCGGCAGGGTCGCGGCGCAGCAGTGCGAGGGCTGCACCTTCTCCACGGCCCACATCAACGAGCTGTCCTACCTGCACTCGCGGGACGTCAGCTATGCGACCCTCTGCCAGGGGCCGTACGACGAGAGTTCACGCTACCGCGACTTCATGGGCTGGACGGTTCCCTGGTACTCCGTGCCGGAGGAAGCCGTGGACCGCCTGGTCGCAGGCCGGCACTTCGGCATCCTGGTCAGCTATCTCCGAGACGATGACAGGGTCTACGAGACCTACTGGACCACCGGTCGCGGCAACGAAGTGATGGCACCGTCGTACGGACTGCTGGATCTGACCGTATACGGCCGCCAGGAGTTCTGGGAGGACTCTCCGGAGGGTTGGCCGCAGCGTTGGGATGCCAGAGGCGGTCAGTTCCGGCTGGACGGCCGCCCGACCGCCCAGTGGTCGCGGATCAGGGCCGGACGCGACGACGACCTCGGCGTCTCACCTGATCATGGCCCGGCGCACCGCCACTGACCGAGCGGGTACGAACCGACAGACGCACGGTCAGGCGGCCCGGTGATGGGTGCGGGCGTGTGCGGTGCCGGGCTGGCCTCGCACCAGCCGGAGGCGCGGCGGCGCGGCCGGCGGCTCCTCGTCGAACCTGGCCCGCCACCCCGACCCGGTCCGCTGCCCGTGCCGGGTCGGCGGATCGCCGGGTTCGAGGGCCGGACGGGACAGACCGAGAATGATCACGTAGCCGGCCAGGATCAGCCCGTGACTGAAGATCCGGGCCGGGTCGACCCGGCCGGCGATCACGTCGTTGACGGAGAGCAGGGTCAGCACCGCGACGAATGCGGTCAGCGTGGGGACCAGTCCCAGCGGCCGGGTCCGGCGCAGCGCGATCCAGGTGAAGCCGGCCCCCAGTGCGACGTTCCAGGCGGCCGACTCGTGCCAGAGGTGGTCGGGCCCGCCGCCGAGCACGACCTCGAGACCGTGTACGTGGGTCGCGGAGCCGATCCCGGCGATCTGGGCCGCGCCAAGCAGGAACTGGGCGACGCCGACCACACCGAGCGCGATCCGCAGCGTACCGGCCAGCCGGGCCCGGCCGGGCCCGGGGGCGGCCGCGAGGATCCGGTCGTCGATCTCCATCGGTGGCGTCACCAGGCTGGTGCGGGCCAGTCGGTTCAGCGCCGTCGCGCTCTCCAACCAGCTCCGACAGTCGGCGCATACGGCGAGATGGCGGTCCACGCCGGCCCGCTCGGCCGGATGTGCCTCTCCGTCCAGCCGGGCCGACAGCGCTTCTCGATACTCTTCACACCCCACAACCTCATAGTCGGGCCCCGGGCGATCCTGGTTCCCACCGGGGCCCACTTCGCCGGTCGGGAGCCGGTCCGGCAAGCTGTACCGCGATTGGATGCCCACCGGGGGTATTCGAGGTAGGTGCTGGTACGGGTAGCTTTGAGGCATGCCTCCCCCTGGCGTCGAAAACGACGACATCACCAAGCTGGCGCTGGCAGCCAAGGCCGGCGACCGTGCCGCGGCGGTGGCCTTCATCCAGGCGACCCAGCACGACGTGCACCGTTTCGTCGCCCACCTGGTCGGCGCCGGTGAGGCGGAGGACCTGGCCCAGGAGACCTACCTGCGGGCGATGCGGGCACTGCCCCGTTTCGCGGCCAGGTCGGCCGCGAAGACCTGGCTGCTGGCAATCGCCAGGCGGGCATGCGTGGACCACATTCGCACGGCGATGAGACGGCCCCGGATCGCCTCGTTGCCGGACTGGCAACTGGCCGCCGACACCGAACTCTCCCGGACGAGCACCGGCTTCGAGGGCGAGGTGGAGCTGACCCGGCTCCTGGCGGACCTGCCGGCGGACCGCCGGGAGGCCTTCGTCGCCACCCAGGTGGCCGGGCTGAGCTACAGCGAGGCCGCCGAGGTCTGCGGCTGCCCGGTCGGCACCATCCGGTCCCGGGTGGCGCGGGCCCGCGAAGATCTTGTCGAGGCGATGCGGGCCGACGGCTCCGGACGACGGCTCCGCTCCACCAGCTGACCCAGCTGACCCAGGTGTCGCGGCCACGCGCCGGATCCGCGCCGGCCACGCGCCGGATCCGCGCCAACCTCACGCGATCGATCAGCAACGTCCGAGATCGATCAACGACATCCGGGATCAGAACCACCAGCCGGGATCAGGCGGCGACACCCGCCTCCGGCACGGCATCCGGGTCGGGGATCGGCAGGCAGACACGGATGACGGTGTGTCCCGGCTCGGAATCGACGCGGATGTCCCCGTGGTGCTTGTTCACCACGATCCGGTACGAGATGTCGAGCCCCAACCCCGTGCCGTCGCCGATCGGCTTGGTGGTGAAGAAGGGTTCGAAGATCCGGGACCGCACCTCGGCCGGGATACCGGGCCCGGTGTCCACGATATCGACCGTGATCGAATCGGCGTCGCGCCCGGTGCGTACGGTCAGCACGCCCTCCTCGCCGATCGCGTAGAGCGCGTTGTCGATCAGGTTGGTCCAGACCTGGTTGAGCTCGGCCGCGTAGACCGGGATCGGCGGCAGGCCGCGGTCGTACTCCTTCACCACCCGTACGCCGGACCTGATCTTGGTGTTGAACATCGCCAGCGTGGCGTCGAGCAGGTCGTGCACGTCGACCGTCCGGTGCGGCGCCCGGTCCAGCTGCGAGTACTGCTTCGCCGCCCCGACCAGCCCGGTGATCCGGCCCAGTGCGTCGTCGATCTCGCCGAGCAGCAGCTCGGTCTCGACGGTGTAGGTCAGCCAGCGGATCGCCGGCTCCAGGTCCTCCGGCCGTACCGCCGGGGTGACCTGCTCCAACCAGGCGACGTCGATTCCGCCGGCCGTCAGCGTCGGGGCGAGGTCCCAACTGCCGGTGATGTCGTGCTCGTCCAGCCAGTCCGACAGGGCGTCCTCGGCGTCACTGGTCTCCAGCGGGGTGAGGGCGGGCGCCGACGCCGCCTGCTTGACGGCGGCCTCCTGGAGCTCGACCAGGCGCTGCAGCTTGGCCCCGTCCAGCCGCCCGTCGGCGATCATGGCCAGCTTGTGCCGCATCCCGGCGACCCGGTCGCGGAGCACCGAGGTGGCCCGGACGGCCGCGGCGGCCGGATTGTTCAGCTCGTGGGTCAGCCCGGCCGACAGCGACCCGAGGGCGAGCAGCCGCTCCCGTTCGCCGACCACCGTCTGCGTGGTGCGCATGCCGAGGAAGAGCCCGTCGAGCAGGTGCATCGCCATCGGGAACCAGCGGCGCATCGCGGTGCTGATCACCTCGGCCGGCAGTACCAGAAGCGTGACGTCGCTGATCGCCCGCATCCCGTTCAGGTACGTCTGCACCCGCTGCTCGTTCAGGTACGACTGGGTCGCGCCGCCGTACGCGCCCCGCTGGGCCGTGCGGCTGATCTCGACCCGGTCGCCCTGCACCAGTCGGGTCAGCGAGACGGTGCCGTCGAGCAGGACGTAGAAGCAGTTCGCCTCCTCGCCCTCGACGAAGATGTCGGCTCCGGCCGGCAGCCGCTGCACCCGGCCGTGCTCGTGGATGTATCCGAGCTTTTCCTCGTCCAGCGACTCGAAGAGGAAGAGCGTCCGCAGCTCCTCGATCGCCAGCCGCTCGCCCGAAACGGTCATCTCGTCACCCGACCCGTGTCGCTACGGTTCCCACACCTGCATAACGCCTGCCGAGCACTTTTATGCCAGGACCGTTGCCTGCGGGGACGGTCACTGCGCCGCGAGGTACTGGTGGGCCAGGGAGACCACCATCGCGCCCTCACCGACGGCCGAGGCGACCCGCTTTATCGAGTCGGCCCGGACGTCCCCGGCCGCGAAGACCCCCGGCAGGCTCGACTCCAGCGGATACGGGTCGCGCGGCAGCGACCAGCCCGCCGGCCGCCGACCGTCGCTGGCCAGGTCCAGGCCGGTCAGCACGTAGCCCCGGGCGTCTCGGGCCACCACGTCGCCGAGCCAGTCCGTCCGCGGCTCCGCGCCGATGAAGACGAAGAGCCAGGACGCCTTCACCGTGCGCCGCTGGCCGGCCCGGTTGTCGCAGATGGTGAGCTGTTCGAGGTGGTCCGTCCCCTCCCCGCCCACCACCTCGGAGTGTGGATGCACCTCGATGGTGTCGATCCGCTCGATCTGCTCGATCAGGTAGTGCGACATCGACTGGTGCAGGTCGGCGCCGCGCACCAGTAGGTGCACCCGGCGGGCGTGCCGGGCGAAGTACACCGCCGCCTGTCCCGCCGAGTTGGCGCCGCCGACGATGTAGACCTCCTGCCCGGCGCAGTTCGGTGCCTCCGTCGACGCCGAACCGTAGAAGACCCCCCGACCGGTCAGCTCCGCCAGGCCGGGCGCGCCGAGCTGCCGGTACGAGACCCCGGTGGCCAGCACGACCGTGTGGGCGGCGATGGAGCTGCCGTCGCTGAACCGGAGCAGCCGGGTCGCGCCGGCCGCCTCCAGGCCGACCACGTCCCGGGCGGTCAGCAGCTCGGCGCCGAACTTCAGGGCCTGCCGGCGCGCCCGGTCGGCGAGCTGTGCCCCCGAGACGCCGTCCGGGAAGCCGAGGTAGTTCTCGATCCGGCTGCTCTGCCCCGCCTGGCCGCCGGTCGCCTGCCGCTCGACCAGCACCGTGCGCAGTCCTTCCGAGGCGCCGTAGACGGCCGCGCCGAGGCCGGCCGGACCGGCACCGACCACCACCAGGTCGTAGAAGTCGGCGGCCGGCGTGGTGGCGAGCCCGACCCGGGTTGCCAACTCGGCCTCGGAGGGGCGTACCAGCGTGGTGCCGTCCGGCGTGATCACCACCGGCACGTCGGCCGGGTCGGCTCCGGCCGCGGCCAGCAGCCGCCTGCCCTCGGGCTCGTCGGCGAGCAGCCAGCGGTACGGCACGAGGTTGCGGGCGAGAAAGTCGCGGCAGGCGAACGAGGGCGCCGACCAGCGGTGCCCGACCACCCGGACCTCGTTCTCCGGTGTCTCCGGGGTCGCGGTCCACGCCTCCAGCAGACCGTCCAGCACCGGATAGAGCTTCTCCTCCGGCGGGTGCCAGGGCTTGAGCAGGTAGTGGTCGAGGTCGACGACGTTGATCGCGTCGATCGCCGCGTTGGTGTCCGCATAGGCGGTGAGCAGCACCCGGCGGGCGGTCGGAAAGAGGTCCATCGCCGCTTCGAGGAACTCGATGCCGTTCATCTGCGGCATCCGGTAGTCGGCCAGCAGCACCGCGACCCGGTCGCCGCGAAGCTTGATCTCCCGCAGCGCGTCGAGCGCCTCCGCCCCGGACGTCGCGCGGACCACCCGGTAGCGGTCGCCGTAGCGCCGCCGCACGTCCCGGGCCACCGCACGCGACACCGCAGGGTCGTCGTCGACCGTCAAGATCACCGGGTTCGCCATGGCACCAATGAAAGCATCCGGAACCTGCCTTGACGAACCCCGACCGGTGGCGGCCCGCCAGACTCCGACCGGGTCCGGCGATCGGTCCCGGTCGGAGTTCGACGGTCAGTCCTTGCCGGGTCCGACGGTCAGTCCTTGCCGGGGGGGTCCGACGGTCAGTCCTGGTCGGGTCCGACGGTCAGTCCTGGTCGGCGGTATCCGGCCGGATCAGCCGGATACCGCCGACCGGCGGCCGGTCCAGCGTCGCAAGCGCCCCGGGCGCCTCGGCCAGCCCCAGCGTCTGGGTGACCAGCTCCGCCGGGCGGAGCACCCCCGCGCCGACCAGCGCCAGCAGTTCCGGGTACGCGTGCGCGGCCATCCCGTGGCTGCCGCGCAACTCCAACTCGTACGCGATGACCCGCTCCATCGGCAGCGCCGGGTGGCCGTTCGCGGCGGGCAGCAGCCCGACCTGCACGTGCCGGCCCCGCCGCCGCAGGCTCTCGATCGACGCGACACAGGTCGGCGCGCTGCCCAGCGCGTCGAGCGACAGGTGCGCGCCGCCGCCGGTCAGTTCACGGACCGCGCCGGCCACCGTGCTCGGTTCGGCGACCGCCGCACCCGGTCCGGCGAGCGTGCCGGCGTCCAGGCAGGCGGCGGCGCCGAACCGGTGGGCCAGGTCCAACGCGGCCGGGCTGACGTCGACGGCGACCACCCGGGCACCGCAGGCCACTCCGATCATCACCGCGGAGAGTCCGACGCCGCCGCAGCCGTGTACCGCCAGCCACTCCCCGGCGGTCAGCCGGCCCTGCGCGACGACCGCCCGGAAGGCGGTGCCGAAGCGGCAGCCGAGCGCGGCGGCGCCGGCGAAGCTCAGCTCCTCGGGGAGCCGGACCAGGTTCACGTCCGCGTGCTCGACCGCGACGAGTTCCGCGTACGAGCCCCAGTGGGTGAAGCCGGGCTGCGTCTGCCGCTCGCAGACCTGCTGGTTGCCGCCGAGGCAGGCCGGGCAGGCGCCGCAGGCGCAGACGAACGGGACGGTGACCCGGTCGCCGGGGTGCCAGCCCTGCACGGCCGGTCCGACCGCCGCCACCACTCCGGCGAACTCGTGGCCGGGCACGTGAGGCAGCCGGATATCCGGATCGTGTCCCTGCCAGCCGTGCCAGTCGCTGCGGCAGAGACCGGTCGAGACGACCTCGATCACCGCCCCTGTCGGGCTCGGCACCGGATCGGGCACGCTCCGCAGCTCCGGTCGGCCACCGAACTCGTCGAAGATCACCGCCCGCATGGCGATCATCCTCACACGCCCCGCCGAGGGTGTAAGGAAGGGCCCCCGCTACAACAGAAAACGATATGCGGGGGCCCTTCCTTACACGTCAGGCGGCGGCGTACTCCTGGGACTCGGCGCGGGCCTCGTTTGCCGACCTCGAGGTGCGGGCGAAGATGCCCGGGCGGTGAGCGGGCCCCTGACGGGGCGTCGAGGTGAGTGGATTACACATCGGTCGGTTGATCGACATCTGTCGAGGGTCGGAGGCGGTTCGACCGTGCCGGGCGGTCGGGTGGACGCGGGGTGACCACACCGGAACGCGCGCGTTTCCCCCGAGCGTCGAACACGCACCTACGATGCTGATTAATATTGGCGATGATCTACCCAAACCATCGCTCAGGTGGGCTAATGTAGCCGCAATCCTCCGCTCCTCTCCGGAGTGCTGCCGTCGGCCCCGGAGCGGGATGTCGCGGAACGTGGTCGGCGGGGTGGACGGAATCCGTCGTGGCGAGGTGAGATGATCTCGGGCTGCCGGCCCATGCAGGGGCAACTGCAGGTCGCAACTTGCATCCGTGGTCCGGTGGTCGGTCTGCGGAGGTCGAGGGCCCCGGGGTGGCACCGCAATACAATGGCACAAACCAATACCTTGACTTAGCCGTCCGTCACAGCGCATCGTGAGATTCCCAGTTGTCGTTGGAAGTTGCGGGGCGACTCATTCGCGGTGTGGCGGAGTATTGCCCCGGACTCGACGACAGCGCGCGAGTGGGCCAGGAGGCGGCCATGGAACTCAGCCCGTTCACTGGTACGTATCTCACGGACCCGGCCAGGGTGTGGCGAGAACTTCTCGCCCGTCCCGACGGCGTGCACTACGCCGAGGACCTCGGCATGTGGCTGATCAGCCGGCACGACCACGTGCGGCAGGCGTTCGGGGACGCGGACAGTTTCGGCAACGCGTTGACGCTGGCGCCGGTCTACGAGATGTGCCCGGAGGCGCTCGCCATCGTGATGCGGCTCGACGTGCCGCCGACCACGGCCGCGGCCGATTCCCCGGTGCACACCCGCACCCGGCGGGCGCTGCGGGCCACCTTCGCCAACACCGGCCCCCGGGTCGCCGCCCAGTACGGGCCGATCGTGCGGCGCCGGGTCGACGGGCTGGTCGAGGCCCTCGTCGTCCGCCGGGGCGAGGTGGTCGACCTGATCCCGGAGTTCACCGCCCTGCTGCCTCTGCTCGTCGTGTTGGACATCCTCGGCGTGCCGGAGCGGGACGTGGCCCGGATCCGGCAGTGGGCCGACGGCCAGATCGCGCTGGTCTGGGGCCGACCCGAGCCGTCCGAGCAGGTCCGGCTGGCCCAGGGACTGCTCGACTTCTGGCACTACTGCCAGGACCTGGTGGCCCGGCGGGCCGAGGGTGACCTGGCCGGCGACGACTTCGTCTCCCGGGCCCTGCGCTATCGGGACGGTGACGACGAGGTGCTCACCGTCGCCGAGGTGGCCAGCATGGCGTTCAACCTGCTGGTCGCCGGGCACGAGACCACGGCCGGGCTGCTCGCGCACGGCTTGGAGCAGGCGCTGTCGGTGCCGGGGCGGTGGCGGCGCGTCGCCGAGGATCCGACGGTCGTACCGGCGTTCCTCGAGGAGGCGCTGCGGTTCGGCCCGGCCATCGACGGCTGGCTGCGGGTGACACTGCGGCCGGTGACGATCGGCGGCGTCACCATCCCGGCCGGGCAGCGGTGCCTGCTGCTGATCGGCGCCGCCAACCGCGACCCGGCCGCGTTCTCCGCTCCCGACCGGTTCGATCCGGAGCGTGACGACGCCAAGGACCACCTCTCCTTCGGTTACGGCCCACATTTCTGTATCGGGGCGGCACTCGCCCGGCTCGAGGCCCAGATCGCGCTCCAGCGCCTGGCCGAGGCAATTCCCGGGCTCCGTCTGGCGCCGGACCACGTAAGTGTCTACAAGCCCAATGTCGCGTTCCGGGCGCACGAGGCGCTCCCCGCGCTCGTCGATATCACCGGCGCGCCGAGGGAACGGTACGATGATCCACCCGAAGGGCTTAGCGGACGCGCCGCATAGTCGGGGGATTCGCCGCCGCCGAGCAATCTGCCCGCGGTGGTTCCGCGTCGCCGTGGTCGGTGCCGGCGCGAAAGGGCCGGCACCGATCCGGTACGCCGGCCCGGCCGGATCCGGTACCCGGTCCCGGTCCACGCAGTACGCCGGCCCCGGTCCACGCAGTACTCCGGTACCGGTCCAGGCAGTATGCCGGCCCCGGTCCACGCAGTACTCCGGTCCCGGTCCAGGCAGTACGCCGGCTCCGGTCCATCGGTGGAGCGGCCCGGAGCGACCCGGCGGGCGGGCGGCCAATCGTGGACTGCACATCGATGGGCGTCGTCATCTGGATCGTCTGGTGGATCGTCGCGCGGACGGTCCGGCCGCCGGTCGGTGATTGCGGAGTGTCGCCATTCGCCTTTCACGGCGGAAGGGGTGAATTCGGGCAGCCGGTGGCGCCAGGGGTGCCTCGTAGATCATTTCCGTACCGTCAAGTAGGTCGGCGTGGTTTGTTTTTCACCTGCCGACAACGACGGGTGGCGCGTACGTCTTCACACCGTGGAGCTGGAGGGTAAGAATTGGCCCCGGCAAATGCCGGGGTCATGATCCTTTCCGGCCCCGTGGTCTGGTGCGAGTGATCGCATCGCCGACCAACGATCGCTGACCAACGAAGGTGAGCAAATGGACGCTGCGTCGTCAGGCACCGCAGACTCGATGGCCACCCGGGAGTTCCAGCGCGAACTGCGCCGCTGGCGCACCCGCAGAGGGCTGACCCAGCGCGCCCTCGCCGACCGGGTGCGGTTCAGCCGGGAGACGGTGGCGGCGGTGGAGGCGGGGCGCCGGTACGGCAGCCAGGAACTCGCCGTGCGCTGCGACGACGTGCTCGGCACCGGAGGGCTGTTGACCGCGCTCTGGCCGAAGGTTGCCGTCGAGCAGATCGCCGCCGACGGGCGGCGTGGGCCCCGGGGTGCCGACGCCGGGTCGTCAGAGCGAGTCGATCCGGATCCGGCGATGGGTGAGCGGCAGTCCGTCGTGGACGCGATCGACGAGCTGCGCGGCCTCATCGACCAGATGTTGCGGGTGCACTTCCCGGGCGAGTCCGAACGACGGCCCGAGGAGGCGCAGCGGCTCACCGAGGAGGCCGACCGCCTCGCGGTGGAGGTGCAGCGACGCGGCGGCCACCGTCCACCGGACGGCCCGCAGCCGGCGGACGGGCTCCGGGACCCGGCGGCCGAGTCCCACCTGCCGGCCGGCGAGCCCCGCCGACCGTTCGCGGAGGCGCACCGGCGGGGTCGGGTCGGCGCGCTGCGTCGCCGACACTGAGTCGCGAAACAGGAGTACGAGTCCGGATGCGCGCCGCAGATCCGGCCGCACAGGCGTCGCCACCTGCGAAAGTAACTGCCTGTTCAACTCCGGGTACAGATGGTGGTACGAGCTGTTTGTACCACGGTTAACCCTGTTGTCAGTCCCTCCGGTCCGGCGCAATGGGACTTGCCAACTGCAAGATGCATTTCCTCGATGACGAGCCGTGGGAGTCAGTTTTGGCCTCGACCACCCGATCCCACGCGGCCCGGCCCCAGCCCGTACGGCGACGCGGTTGGAAGATCGCCTCTCGGATGCGCATCATCGTGGCCGCACCCCTGGTGGCGGTCGTCGGGTTCGCGGGGCTGGCACTGGCCGACAGCGCGCAGCAGGCCGAGCAGGCCAGCGACCTCGGTGCGCTGACGCAACTGGGCGCCGAGGCGGGCCGCCTGGCCTACCAGCTCCAGCGGGAGCGGGCGGCCGCCGCCGACCTGCTGACCGCCGCCACGTCCCGGCAGCAGGACACCTACGTCCGGCAGGCCGCCGAGACCGACGAGATCGTCGCCCGCTACCAGCGGCAACGTGCGCTCGCTCCCGAGCCGGCCAGCGGGCCGGGCGCGGTACTGGCCCGGATCGACAGCGCGCTCTCGGGCCTCGCGCCGCTGCGCACCCAGGTCCGTACCGCCGCGCACGCGGCCGTCTCGGCCACCACGTTCAGCTACCGGATCATCATCGCCGACCTGCTGGCGTACCGGGAGGCGATCTCCCAGGGGGTAGTCTCGGCCGACGTCGCCGACGGGATCCGGGCCGCCGCCGCGCTCTCCAAGACCGCGGAGGCACTCGGCCAGCAACAGGTCGCGGTGCTCCGGTCGATCGCCACCGGTGAACTCACCCCGGCGATGCAGCAGGACATCACCGCCGCCCGGACCGGCTTCACCGAAGCCAGCCTGGCCTTCCTCGGTCTCGCCCCGTCCCAGTGGCAGGTGTGGTGGGAGCAGGCGGGCAGCGGCAAGGAGGCGCTCGCCCTGCAACGCCTCCAGGACCAGGTCTCCCGGGCCGACATCGGCGCCCCGCTGGAGGTCGACACCAACGCCTGGATCGGCGCCACCCAGGGCTGGGCCGCCCGGCTCTTCGAGGTGCAGCAGCGGGTCGACGCGGCCGTCCTGGCCGAGGTGGACGCGGCCCGGGTCGAGCAGCGCTGGCGGGCCATTGCCGAGGGCGCGGCGATGGCGGTCGCGCTGCTGCTCACCGTGCTGGTGACCTGGGCGGTCGCCCGGCAGATCACCCGGCGGCTGCGGCGGCTACGGGACGCGGCGCACTCCGTCGCCTTCACCGAACTGCCGGCGATGGTCGCCGAGTTGCGCAACCTCGACAGCGCCGGCATCCATCCGGAGGCCCTCGCCCGGGCCTCCGCCTCCACACTGGAGGCGTCCGCCGGTGACGAGATCGGCGAGGTGGGTCAGGCGTTCAGCGCGGTACACCAGGCGGCCGTACGCACCGCCGCCGAGCAGGCCGTGATGCGGGCCAACACGGCCGACATCTTCGTCCACCTCAGCCGGCGCGAGCAGCGGCTGGTGGACGCGGTGCTGGCCCAGGTGGACAAGGTCGAGCAGGACGAGACCGACCCGGAGCGGCTGCAACAGCTCTACACCCTGGACAGCCTGGCGACCCGGATGGGGCGGATCAACGCCAGCCTCCTCGTGCTCGGCGGTGTGGGCGTCGGGCGGGTACGCCACGAGGACGTGCCCATGCAGAAGGTCGTCCAGGCGGCACTGTCGCAGATCGAGCACTACACCCGGGTCCGGATCGGCGTCGTCGACCCGGACGTGGCGGTCGCCGCCGACAAGGTCGACGAGGTGGTGCACCTGCTCGCCGAGCTGATGGACAACGCGACCGCGTACTCGCCGCCGGAGACCGAGGCGTGGGTGACCGCGCGCAGCCTCGGTGACCGGGTGATCGTGCAGGTCAGCGACGAGGGCGTCGGCCTGTCGCTGCAGCGGCTCGCCCAGCTCAACGACCTGCTGGCCCGGCCGCCGGCCACCGACGTCGCGGCGGTCCGGGCGATGGGTTTGGTCGTGGTCGGCCAGCTCGCCGGCCGGCTCGGCGTGGCGGTCGAGCTGCGTCCGGGACCCAAGCTCGGCACCATCGCGGAGGTGTCGCTGCCCGCCTCGCTGATCCGGGCCGTACCGCCGGAGACCCAACTGCTGGCACCCGGACGACTGGCGGCGATGCCGGAGGGCCGGGCGCGCGGCACCGCCACGCTGGCCGGCGCGACCGCCGTCGCGAACGGCCCGGCCCGCCGGCCCGCGACGGAGCGGGCCCTGCCCGCCGGGTCGGTCTTCCGGCCACCGGCCCAGCGGATGGACCGGGGCGACGACCCGACCCAGGAACTTGTCATCTTCGAGCAGGTCAACAACTGGTTCCGCACCGACCGGGTCGGTGCCCGGGTCGCGGCGCCGACGGGCAACGGCGGCGGAGGTGCACCGGCGACGGTCGCTCCGGCTCCGACCGTGCCGTCCGGTCGGACCGACGGCTCCGGCGGTGCGGGCGGTTACCCGGCCACGGGCTGGCAGACCCGGGGGGACGAGGGTTGGCGGGCCGCCACCGGGCTGGTCAACCCGGACGTCGTCGGGACCACGACGTCCGGGCTCCCGATCCGCCAGCCGCAGCGGCACCTGGTGCCCGGCAGCGTCACCCCACCACCGGAACAGCAGCCGGTCTCGGAGCACCGCGACCCGGCCGAGGTGGCCAACGCGATGGCCGCCTACGCCCGCGGCGTGGCTGCCCGCCGTCCCAAGCTCGTGAACGTCTCGGCGACAAGCGACGCGACAGGGAGTGCTACGTGAACCAACGAGATCTCGGCTGGATGTTGGACAGCTTCGTCGAGCGGGCCCCGGAGGTCAGCCATGCGATCGCCATCTCCAGCGACGGCCTGATGGTGGCCTCCACCCGGAACCTGCCACCGGACCGGGCCGACCAACTCGCCGCCACCGGCAGCGGCCTGGTCAGCCTGCTGCGGGGCGCGGCGGGATTCTTCGAGGCGGGTGCGGTGATCTCCAACGTCACCCAGCTCGAGGGCGGGTTCATGTTCTCGATGGCGTTCAACGACGGTGCCTCGCTGCTGGTGCTCGCCGCCCCCACCTGTGATGTCGGCAAGGTCTCCTACGAGATGACGGAACTGGCGAACCGGATTGGAGACGTACTGACGCCGGCGGCCCGCGCCGCGGTGGCACAGGGCCGCTGACGGTCGTGGCACCCGGCGCCGCGTCCGGCCCGTCGTGCCGTCACACACCTTCCGCACATCTTCCCCACAACCTTCCTCACCCTTCGACTGGAGAAGTCATGCCTTTTCCCACCGGTACGAGCCGGCGTCGCGCCCTGCTCGGCGCAGTGCTGGCCCTCGGGCTGACCGTGGCCGGCAGCGCCTGCAACAGCGGCGACGGCGCGGGCGGCACGCCGGGCACGATAAAGATCGGCCTGCTCGCCTCGCTCTCCGGGACGTACGAGGCGGTCGGCACCGAGATGCGCGACGGTTTCGAGCTCTACCTGCGGATGCACGACGGCAAGCTCGGCGGGCACAAGGTCGACCTGGTCGTCGCCGACGAGGGCAACGGGGCGCAGACCGCCGTACCGGCGGCGACGAAACTGATCAAACAGGACCGGGTGCAGGTGCTCACCGGCATCGTCGGCGGCGGCTCGGTGGCGGGGGTCGCGCCGGTGCTGGCCGAGGCGAAGATCCCGTTCGTCGGTTCCAACGGCAACCCCGGGCTGAAGGACATCTCCCGGTCCTGGTTCACCTCCTACCTCTCCGACGAGACCGGCGCGGCGATCGCCGAGTACGTCCGGGACAACGTCAAGGGCGAGGTCTTCGCGATCGGCCCGGACTACCAGGGCGGCCACGACCAGTTGCGTGGCTTCACCGACACCTTCACCAAGATCGGCGGCAAGCTCGCCAACGCGGACGGCAAGACGCTCTGGACGCCGTTCCCGGCGACCACCAACTTCCTGCCGTACTTCGCGCAGATCGAGGCCTCCGGCGCCGCGGCGGTCTACACCTTCTACGCCGGCAACGCCGCCGTCGACTTCGTCAAGCAGTACGCCCAGTCGGAGATCAAGGACCTGCCGCTCTACGCGGCCGGCTTCCTCACCGAGGGCGGCGTGCTCAATGCCCAGGGCGAGGCGGCCCGGAACATCTACTCCGTCCTCAACTACTCGCCCGACCTCGACAACGCCGAGAACCGCTCCTTCGTGGCGGCCTGGAAGGAGGACCACGACGGTTCCCCGACCACCTACGCGATGGCCTCCTACGACGCGGCGGCGGTACTGGACAAGGCGATCGGCGCGGCCGGTGACAACCCCACGCCGGAGGAGATCAACAACGCGCTCGCCGGGCTCGGCCAGATCGACAGCCCGCGCGGCACCTGGCAGTTCTCGAAGGAGACCCACTCGCCCGTGCAGAAGTGGTATCTGCGGCAGGTCCGGCAGGACGGGCGCGCCCTCTCCAACACCGTCGTCGGTGATCTGGCGACCGTGGGCGGATGATGGTCTCTGCGGCATCGGTCCTCGGCCCGGTCGACCCGTACGTGATCCCCGCTCTGGACGGAGTCGCCTACGGGTTGCTGCTCTTCGTCGCGGCCTCCGGGTTGGTGCTCTGCTTCGGGGTGGCCAACATCCTCAACCTGGCGCACGGGCTGCTGTACGCGATCGGCGCGTACCTGGCCGCCGCGCTGATGGACGGTGGCTGGGGCAGCCTGCTGCTCGCCCTCGGCGTGGGGACGCTGGCGGCGGCCGGTGCGGGAGGCCTGCTCGCGGGCCTGCTCGCCCCGGTCGCCCGGCGGGACCACCTGACCCAGGCGCTGCTCACCTTCGGGGTCGCGCTCGCCGGAGGGGCCCTGCTGGTGACCGCGTTCGGGCCGGACAGCCTTCCGGTGCGGATCCCGGCCGCACTGGACCGCCCGGTGGAGGTGGCCGGCTACCGCTACGCGGCGTACCGGCTGGTCTTCATCGGGCTGGCGGCCCTGATCGCGGTGCTGCTCTGGCTGGTGGTGGCCCGGACCCGGGCCGGCATGCTGGTCCGGGCGGCGGTCGACGACGCCGAGATGGTGGCGTGCCTCGGGGTGAATCCGGCCCGGATCCGGCTCGGGGTGCTCGGCGCGGCCGGCGCCCTGGCCGGCGCCGCCGGGGTGCTCGGCGCACCGATCATCGGTCCGGCGCCGACCACCGGTGACACCGTGCTGCTGCTCTCGTTGGTCGTGGTGGTGCTGGGTGGTCTCGGCTCGGTCCAGGGGACCCTGCTGGCCGCCCTCGCGGTCGGTGAGATCCAGAGCCTCGGCGTCGCGCTGGCGCCGACGGCCGCGCCGTTCCTGCTCTTCGCGGCGATGGCCGTGGTGCTCGCCGTCCGGGCCCGGGGGCTGCCCGGCCGGTGGGTCCGGCTCCGACCCGGGAGTACGGTGTGACGCCCGCCGCCCGGCGTTGGCTGCTCCGGGCCGGCGGGGCCGGGCTGCTCGCCGTGGCGGTCGCGGTGCCCTGGTCGACGGACCCCTACACGACGTCACTGCTCGCCCGCACGCTGGTGCTGGGGCTGGTCGGGGTGAGCGTGGCACTGCTGACCGGTCTGGCCGGGCTGCCCACGCTCGGCCAGACCGGGCCGTACGCCGCCGGCGCCTACGCCGGTGCCCTGGTCGCGATGCACGTCGCGCCGGTCGGCGTGCTGCAGGTGCTCGCTGGTGCGCTGGCCGGGGCCCTCTTCGCGCTGCTCACCGTGCCGCTGGTGGTGTACGCCCGAGGCGTGGTCGTCCTGATGATTACCCTGGCCATCGGTGAACTGACGGTGACCGCCGCCAGTCGGTGGAGTTCGGTCACCGGAGGGACCGACGGGCTCGCCGGAATCCCGGCGATCCGGCCCGTCTGGGGCATGGCCCCGTTGGCCAGCGACCGGGCACGCTATCTGTACACGTTGGTCGTGGTCGGGGTGGTGATAGCGGCCATGGTGATGGTGCTGCGTACGCCGGCGGGGCTGCTGCTCCGGGGGAGCCGGGACGACGAGGCGCGGATGCGGGCCTCCGGGCACCGCGTCACCGGCTACCTCGCGGTGACGTTCGTCGCCGCCGGGGCGGTGGCGGGGGTGGCCGGCGCGCTGCTGATCACCGCCCAGCAGTACGTCTCACCTGCCGACTTCGGCTTCGACGTCTCCGCCTTGCTGCTGCTCGGCGTGGTGATCGGCGGTGCCACCTCGATCGGCGGCGCGATCGTCGGCACCGCCCTGGTGATCGCCGTCCGGGACTGGCTCTCCGGCCTGCTGCCCGGGTACGCGCCACTGCTGCTCGGCGGCCTCTTCGTGCTGACCGCCTATCTCTTCCCCCGGGGCGTGGCCGGTTTCTCGACCGAGCTCGCCAACCTGGTCAGAACCCGCTCGCGGGGCCGGACCGGGCCGGGGGATCGCCCCGGGACGGGAATCCAGGGCCGCCCGTCCCGGGGCGACCCGCGCGGCCCGGTGCCGGCCGGCGCCCCGGGCCGCGCGCCGACCGGCGGTGAGGCGCCATGACGGCGGGATCTCCGGCACGCCGGCCGGACGAGCCGCTGTTGACCGCCGAGCCGCTGTTGACCGCCGAGGCGGTGGTCCGCCGCTACGGCTCGCTGGTCGCGGTGAACAGGGTGGACCTGCGGATCGCCGACGGCGAGCGGCACGCCCTGATCGGCCCGAACGGCGCCGGCAAGACCACCCTGCTCGACCTGATCGGCGGGGCGATCCGGGCCGACGGCGGGCGGATCGACTTCGCCGGCCGGGACATCACCCGGCTCGGCCCGGCCAGCCGGGCCCGGATCGGGATCGGCCGGATCCACCAGCGTCCGGCTGTGTGGCCGTCGCTGACCGCACTGGAGAACGTGGTGGTCGCGGGCTGGCGGCAGGCCGGCGGGTTCCGTGGGGTCGGGACCCGGGGACGGTTCCGACGCCGGCTGCGGGAGCCGGCGGCGGCGCTGCTCGACCGGGTCGGCCTGGCCGGCGTGGCGCCGACCACGGCCGCGCACCTGTCGCACGGCGAGCGGCGGCAGCTGGAGATCGCGATGGCGCTCGCCGGCCGCCCCCGGCTGCTGCTGCTCGACGAGCCGGCGGCCGGGCTCTCCGGTGTCGAGGTGCACCGGCTGGCCGAACTGCTTGCGGAACTGCCCCGGGAGGTGTCGGTGCTGCTGGTGGAGCATCGGTTGGACCTGGTGTACTCGCTCGCCGACACGGTCACTGTGCTGCACGACGGCCGGCTCGTCGCCAGCGGCGGGCCGGACGAGATCCGCAACGCCCCCGCCGTCCGCCGGGCGTACGCCGAGGCGGTGCGCTGATGCTGCGGATCCGCGACCTCTTCGCCGGGTACGACGGCGGCACCGTGCTGCACGGCATCGACCTCGACGTGCCGGCCGGTACGGTGCAGGCGCTCGTCGGCCGCAACGGTGCCGGCAAGAGCACGCTGGTGCACACCGTCTCCGGACTGATGCGGCCGTACCGGGGCGCCGTCTCGGTGGACGGGGCCGACCTGACCGGCCGGCCGGCGCACCGGGTGGCGCGGGCCGGCGTCGGACTGGTGCCACAGGGGCGCCGGGTGTTTCCCCGGCTCACCGTCGCCGAACACCTCGCGCTGGCGGCCGCCGTCCGCCGCCGCGGCCGGGCGCGAGCCGGTCCGACCTGGACGGTCGACGGGGTGCTGGAGCTGTTGCCCCGGCTGACCGTGCGGCTCGACCATCGGGGTGACCAGCTCTCCGGTGGTGAACAGCAGATGCTGGCGATCGCCCGGGCGCTGCTCACCCAACCCCGGGTGCTCCTCCTCGACGAGCCGGGGGAGGGGCTCGCCCCGGACCTCGCGGCCCGGGTCCGTGAGCTCGTGCGCCGGCTCGCCGGGGCCGGGTTGTGCATCCTCCTTGTCGAACAGCAGCTTCAGCACGCGATCGAGGTCGCCGACCGGATCGCGGTGCTGGACTACGGCCGTCTGGTCTTCGCGGACTCGACGGCTGCCGTGCGCGCCGACCCCGCCCCGGTGGAGGCGGTACTCAGTGTGGCGGGCGCGGCCATCCCGGACCGGACCGGACCGGTCCCGTCCGGGCAGGAGCCGACGGCCCCGACCGGGCCCGACTCCGCCCGCTCCGGGCCAACGGGAGGCCCGGGCGGCGTGATCCGTACCGATTCCGACTCCTCGGCAGAGAGCACCTCGGCCGCAACCACATCCCCTTCCGCACCCTGACGCCCGTCGGATCCCGACGTCCGTCGCATCGCTGACTCCGTGTCCGCACCGGTACCCCCGCCTTTTCCCGGTGCCGACGCGCGATGACGCCTGGCCGGATCGTCGTCACTGATCACTACAAGGAGGTAACCGATCGTGACTGCCACCCCTGTCAAGAGCAGCTACGCGTTCGACAACCGCTCACCGGAAGCCGAGGCGCAGATGCGGGCGCTGGAGGCCTTCCTCGACCCGATAACGGCGGACCGGCTCGCTCCGGTCCTGTCACCCGGCGCGACGTGTTGGGAGCTGGGTGCCGGCGGCGGGTCGATCGCCCGGCACATGGCCCGGGTCGTCGGACCCACCGGCCTGGTCATCGCGACCGACATCGAGCCCTCCCGGCTGGACCCGGCGGAGAATCTCGTCGTCCGCCAGCACGACGTCCGGACCGGTGCCCCGGAGGGTGGTCCGTTCGACGTCATCCACGCCCGGTTGGTCCTGCTGCACCTGCCGGAGCGGCGGCGGGTGCTGGCGGAGTTGATCGGTGCGCTCGCCCCGGGCGGCTGGCTGGTGGTCGAGGAGTTCGACTGCACCGCCGGGCTGCGGGTGCTGGCGGCGCCGACCGACGACGCGGCAAAGCTCTTCCAGGAGGTGATGGAGGCGACCCTCGGCATCCTCCAGGACCGCGGTGCCGACCTGGCCTGGGCGCAGGACGTGCACACCGAGATGGTGCTGGCCGGATTGACCGACGTGGACACCATCACCCACTCGCAGAGCTGGTCGGGCGGGTCGACCGGGGCGTCGCTGCACGAGACGAACTCGCGTCAGCTGGAGCCCCGGCTGCTCGCGACCGGACTCTCCCCGGATCAGTTGCAGGGGTTCCGGGAACTCGCCAAGGACCCCGCCTTCGCCTCGCTGTCGTACCAGTTCGTCTCGACCAGGGGTCGGCGACCGGGCGGGGCGCGGTGAACTGAACCATCTCCACACCGGCCGGTACGCGGGTCGGGGCCCCACGGCGGCCGCCTCCCTCCCCGGCGGCAGCCCGCAGGACCCGGCACCGGCTGGTCCGTCCGGCGGTCGACCGGAGCGCTCCGGTCGACCGCCGGACCCCCGACGGGACCCCGGGTGGCTCCGCCCGTTGCCCCGGCTCCGTCGCGACGGACCGGAACCGATCGAGGTGCCGGCCCGTCTGATTGGCATGAGAACGTGGCGAGGTGTCCGGATAACCTGTGTCGGTGCGCTGCTTCTGCTGGTAGCCGCATGTGCCCGGGAGGGCGGGAACTCGGCCGGCGACGGCCCGGGCGGGTCGGGCGGCGATCCGCTTCCCGCCGATCCCGACCGCGTGGTGCTCCGGGTCGAGCACGTCGGCGGGTTCGTGGCGCCGGCCGCCCGGCTGGTCCGGGTGCCGGTGGTGACGGTCTACGCGGACGGGCGGGTCATCACGGAGGGCCCGCAGATCGAGATCTATCCGCCACCGGCGCTGCCCAACCTCCAGCAGCAGGAGATCCCGGTCGAGGCGATCGACGGGTTGATCGAGCGGGCCATGGCCGCTGGCGTCGACTCCGCCGCCGATCTCGGCCGGCCGAACGTCGCGGACCTCCCGTCCACCCGCTTCACCGTCTCCACCGCCGGCGGCACCGATGTGCTGGAGGTGTACGCGTTGGCCGAGGAGGGACCCGGGCTCACGGAGGCGCAGCGGGCGGCCCGGGCGGAGCTGCAGGACCTGCTCGGGGCGCTCACCGACCTCTCCGGGACGCTGGGCCCGGAGGAGGTCGGCGACGCGCGGCCGTACCAGCCTGAGGCGGTGGCAGCGGTCGCCATGCCCTGGCGTCCCGACGAGAGCGGGGTGGCGGCCCCTCCCGAGATCACCTGGCCCGGCCCGGCGCTGCCCGGACAGCCGCCGTCGGCCGGGTTCGACGTGGGCTGCCTGGAGGTCCGGGGCGCCGAGGCGACCGAGTTGCTGGCCCTGGCGAGCAAGGCGAACGCGCTGACCCCGTGGAAGTCCGGCGAGCAGCGGTGGAACGTGAGCCTCCGGCCGCTCCTGCCGGACGAGTCCGGCTGCGCCGACCTGGCCGACAACTGACGGCCGTCCGACAACTGACGGCCGTCCGACAACTGACGGCCGTCCGACAACTGACGGCCGTCCCGACGGCTAACCGCCGTCCTGCGGATCGTGGTCGCAGGCCCCGACCGGGCCGGCACCGGCGGGACCGACACCACCGGGGCCGGCGGCCACGGTGATCGGGGCGCCCGGGTCGGCGGGGAAGGCCAGCGTGGTCGCGATGGCGAGCGAGCCGGGCAGCCTGGTGTCCTGGCGGCTGAACTGCACCACGACCGGAGTGCTGGAGTTGACCACGACGCCGAAGGGGCGGTCCAGTCGCAGCGCCTCGGGGTCGATCAGATCGTTGAACCGGATGTGCCGGACCCGCCGGGCGGGCACGCAGACCGGATACGGGCCGACCGGCTCCGCGTCCTCGTAGTAGACGGTGAGAGCCAGCTCGGCGGGTCCGCCGCCGGCGTTGAGCACGCAGAGGGCGTCGAAACTGGTGAACTCCGGCTCGCTGCCGTTGCTCGGAAACGGGATCCGGCCGGCGGGCAGCACCCATACCCGGTGCCCGACGGGCCCGGTCACGGCTGTTCCAACAGCCGGGCGAGATCCGGGGTGAGGAAGACACCGTCCGGGTCGAGCCGGCGGCGGATGCCGGCGAAGGTCTCCCACTCCGGATAGAGCGGCCGGAGGTCCCGGGCGGCGAGCGAGTGCTTCTTGCCCCAGTGTGGACGCCCACCGTGCTGCCGGAAGATTCGCTCCGCGTCGGCGAAGTACTCTTCGTGCGGCAGGGAACTGTTCTGCAGGCAGGCGATGGTGGTGCTGGCGCGGCCGTGCGCGTTGCTGAGGTAGATATCGTCCGCCGCCACCGTCCGGATCAGTACCCGCCAGCCGACGTACCGCCGGTGCCGGTCCAGGACCCGCCGCCGGAGTTCGCCGAAGCAGGCGGCGAACTCGCTGGAGGGGATCATGTACTCGATCTCGTCGAACCGCAGTTCACGGCGGCGGGGGATGTTGCGGTGGCTGGCCCCGGTGACGCTCTGCCGGCACGGGCCCGGCGGACGCAGGTCCGGCTCGTGCCCGACCAGGTTCAGCGTCCGGATCTGGGTCTGGTCGTCCCGGGGATACCAGTAGAAGTCCATGTTGCGGTTTTCCCGCTGGAGCTCGTCGAGATGGTCCAGCGTCCACCCCAGAGAACTGCACCAGACCTGCCGGTGCAGTTCGTAGACCCGGTTGAGCTGGAGGGTGATCCGGGTGAGCACGCCGAGCGCCCCGAGGGAGAGTCGGACCGCCGGCAGCAGTTCGGGGTTCCGTTCGGCGGAGACGTCCAGTATCTCGCCGGTCCCGGTGACGAGCTGAACCGCGGCGACCTGGGTGGAGAGATTGCCGAACCTCGTTCCGGTCCCGTGCGTGCCGGTGGCGGTGGCTCCGGCGATCGTCTGCAGGTCGACGTCGCCGAGGTTGTCCATCGCCAACCCGGCGTCGTACAGGCGTTCGCCGAGCTCCCGGAGCCGGCTGCCGGCCCCGACGGTGGCCCGGTGACGCTCGGGGTCGTAGCCGAACTGCCCGTCGAGCCGGTCCACGTCGAGGAGGATGCCGTCGGTCCGGACCAGCGGGCTGGAGGAGTGCCCGGAGCCGACCGGCCGGATCCGGGTCCCGCGCTCCCGGGCCCGGCAGACCAGCTCCCGGACCTCGTCCTCGGTCGACGGCGTCGCGTACTCGCCGGGTACGAAGCGCAGGCTTCCCGACCAGTTGCGCCACTGCCGGGCCATGCCCACCTCCACCCTCCGGGCCCACCTCCGTCGTGCGGTGTGCCGGCGAGGCTCTACCCGAGCATGGGTGGACGAAACCGGGCGGCCTGCGGTACGCCCGCGATGTCGCCACTGGACAGGTGCGCACGGTTCGGCGGTACCGGGCCGGGTAGTCGGCCGCCATGTCGGACCGCTCCGGACCGCCCTCGCGGTCGCCGCTGATCGCTCTCCTCGGTCGCCTCCGCGCCACGGCCGGCCGGGCCCGACAGGAGGGCGGTCGGGCCACGCAGCTGCGGATGCGGCAGATGGAGGTCATCGTGTTGATCGCGGTGCAGGCCGGGCTCGCAGCGGCGCTCTCCTGGTGGATCGCACACAACCTGCTGGCCAACCCGAACCCGGTCTTCGCACCCACCGCGGCGGTCGGCACGATCGTCGCGGCTCTCGGTCAGCGCACCCGACGCACCTTCGAGCTGCTGCTGGGAATCGGTATCGGCATCGCCGTCGGTGACGCGCTGATCTATTTCCTGGGTAGCGGCCCGTGGCAGACGGGCGTGATCGTCGCCCTGGCCATCGGTGTCGCGCTCGGCCTGGTGGGGCGGGGTGGGACGGTGGTGAGCCAGGTCGGCGGTACTGCGGTGCTGATCGCGACCCTCTCGTCCAGCGAACGCGACCTGGAGCTGCCCCGGATCGTCGCGGCGGCGACCGGCAGCGGGGTCGGGTTGGTGGTGGTGGCCCTGTTGCTGCCGCTCAATCCGATCCGGGTGCTCAACCGGGCGGCGGGACCGGTCTTCGTCACGCTCGGCGCGGGGCTCCGTGAGGTCGCGGCGGCGTTGCGGGAGCGGGACATCGAGCGGGCCCGGCGGGCGCGGGATTCGTTGCGCGGGATGGATCCAGACCTGGCGCGGCTGGACGAGGCGGTCAGCGGGGCCGAGGAGGTGGTCCGGTTGGCGCCGGTGCGCTGGGGGCGCCGGCAGGATTTCGAACACTACGCGCATGGCGCGACGGAGTTGCGGCGGGTTATCGGCGGTAGCCGCTCCATGGCCCGCCGGGCCGTAACAATGATCGACTATCGGGAAGAGGTGCCCGGTTGCCTGCCCGATGCCGTCGAGATGCTGGCGGACGCCGTACGGGAGTTGCACCGGGAGTCGCGTACCGGGCGGAACGTCGGCGGCACCCGCCGCCTGGCGGTGGTGGCCGCCCGGACCGCCGGTCGGGCCCGACGCGAGGGGTTGAACAACTACGGTGACGCGTTCGTCACCCAGTTACGGGTCTCCGCCGCCGACATCCTCCGGGCCGGCGGCTGCCCGAGCCGGGAGGCCGGCAGGCTGATACGGCGGGCCGCCCGCGACGGGGAGCGGGGGAACGCCGACCGTACGTGACCCGTCGCCGACGGACCTGCCCCGATCGGACCCACGGGATTGTCATCGGGGCGCACAATGGGTGCCGCGGTGGCTACGGTCGGATCCTGCGGCGGCGCGAGTCGGACGGGCGCCGCCGGTGTACACCCGCCCGCCAGGGCCCGGCCGGAGGCGAGTCGATGGAGCAGGAGCGACGTTACGCGGTGGATCCGCCGGAGACGAGCGCCGGCAGCGTCCCCGGCCCCCAGCTGCTCGGCCGGGTCTACCGGCCGGATCCGCGGGACTGGGACATCCCCCGGCTGCTGGAGATCGCCGAGCCGGCCGAGTCGATCCGGCAGATGACGGTGGAGCAGGTGCTGACCGGGACTCCCTACTTCTCGGACTGGCGGGCATACCTGGTCTTCTGGCGATGGCTCCGCACCCAGCGGGAGCCCGTCGCGGTCCGCGACAAGGCCCCGGCCTGGGAGTTGACCATCCAGCTCGACCAGGGCCAGACCGGCCACTGCGTCGGCTTCGGGTGGGCGGGCTGGGTGGATGCGATGCCGGTCGCGGGCACGTACCAGAACGCCGACGCCCACGCCCTCTACTACGAGGCGAAGGTGATCGACGGCGAGCCACGCAAGGAGAACGGCTCCACCGTCCGCTCGGGGGCGCTCGCCGTCCGGGAGCGCGGTCGGCTCGCCGCCTTCGCGTTCGCGCGTACGACGGCGGAGATCGACGAGTGGATCGACAGTCAGGGGTCGATCGTGGTGGGTACCGCCTGGACCGCGGACATGTTCAACCCTGACGAGAAGGGCTTCGTCACGCCGACCGGTGCGTCATCCGGCGGGCACTGCTATCTGATGCTCGACCGCATCGAGTCCGAGGACGCTTATCTGTTCCAGAATGCCTGGGGTCCGGCCTGGGGATGGGGCGGCCGGTTCAAGATGAAGCGTGGTGACTTCGACGGACTGCTCCAGGATCAGGGGGAAGCGTGTTGCGCGGTGGAGTTGCCGCACTGACCGGTCGGGGCGGCTGGTCCGACAGCGCCGAGGCCGGGGGTCGGTGTGCCGCGACTTGACCTGACCGGGGCCGACGCCGGCCGGTCGTACCCGGCCGCGCCGGGAGATCTCGTGGTCGTCGAGTTGGACGAGACGCCCAGCTCAGGGTACCGGTGGCAGCTCGACGAGGTGGACGCGCACGTGCTCGCGCCGGCCGGCGACTCGTTCCGGCCGGCGGGGGCCGGGTCGGGTGGCACCGGCACCAGGCAGCTCCGGTTCACGGTCGTGGGAGCCGGCCGGACGTCGGTGCGGCTGGCGCTGCGGCGTGGCTGGGAGACGCCCGGACAGCCGGTGCGGCGGTTCGAGGTGACGATACACGTCGGCGGTGCGCAGGAAACGTATTGACATGCATCGATGAAAATGGTTAACGTGGCGATGCCGTGGGACCCCAGAGTTGTTACTGCCAGTCTGCAAGGAGTGTCCCATGCCCAATGCCCGGATCGTCGATGTCACGACCACGCTGTTCCGAGTCGTGCTCGGACTGCTCTTCACCCTGCACGGTGCGGCCTCCCTCTTCGGGATCTTCGGTGGCAACCGCGGTAGTGGCGAGGCGATCGTGGTCGGCACCTGGCCCGGCTGGTATGCCGCGCTCATCCAGTTCGTCGGTGGGCTTCTGGTGCTGGTCGGCCTGAGCACCCGGGTCGCCGCCGTCATCTGTTCCGGCTCGATGGCGTACGCGTACTTCGTGGTGCACCAGCCCGAGGCGCTGCTGCCACTCAACAACGGCGGCGAGCTCGCCGCGCTCTTCTGCTGGTCCTTCCTGCTGGTCGCCGCGCTCGGCGGCGGGCGCTGGTCGCTGGACGCCGGTCTCGCCCGGCGCCGGGGCCGTGGTCTGGCGGAGGAACCCGCCACGGTGGCCGCCACGGCGCGGTAACCGCACCATCCGGTCAGACCTCGCCGGAGACCGACGTCGTTCTCCGCGGGGCTGGTCGGGTGGACCGGCAACATCCCTGCTTCCCGACAGCGGTACCGTCGTGCCGATCCGCCGGAAGTAGGGAGAGAGAGCGTGGCCAGCGACGTGTACGTCCTCGACGCCGTCCGGACCCCGATCGGGCGGTACGGCGGTGGCCTGGCCGGGGTCCGTCCCGACGATCTTGCCGCGCACGTGCTGCGGGAGGTGGTCCGACGCAGCCCGGAGCTCGACCCGGCCCGGATCGACGACGTACTCCTCGGCAACGCCAACGGTGCCGGCGAGGAGAACCGGGATGTGGCGCGGATGGCGGTACTGCTCGCCGGCCTACCGCCGACCGTGCCCGGTGCGACGGTGAACCGGCTCTGCGGCTCCGGCCTGGAGGCGGTGATCGGGGCGTCCCGGGCGATCGCCGTCGGTGATGCCTCGATCTGCGTGGCGGGCGGCGTCGAGTCGATGACCCGGGCGCCGTGGGTGCTGCCCAAGCCGGAGGCGGGCTACCCGCGCGGACACGAGACCCTGCACTCCACCACCCTCGGCTGGCGGATGGTCAACCCGGCGATGCCGGACGCGTGGACCGCCTCGCTCGGCGAGTGCACCGAGATCCTGGCCGAGCGGTACGGCATCTCCCGCGACGAGCAGGACACCTTCGCCGTACGCAGCCAGCGGCTGGCCGCCCGTGCCTGGGCCGACGGAGCGTACGCCGACGAGGTCAGCCCGGTCCCCGGCACCGAACTGGAGCGCGACGAGAGCGTGCGGCCGGAGACCACGGTCGAGGCGCTCGCCAGGTTGAGACCGGTGTTCCGGCCGGACGGCAGCGTGACCGCCGGCAACTCCTCGCCGCTCAACGACGGGGCGAGCGCCCTGCTGCTGGCCGACCGGGCCGGGGCCGAGGCAGCCGGTCGGACCCCGCTGGCCCGGATCGTCTCCCGGGCGGTGGCCGGCATCGAGCCGCACCTTTTCGGCATCGGCCCGGTACACGCCGCCGAGGAGGCGCTGCGGCGGGCCGGCATCGGCTGGTCGGACCTGGCGGTGGTGGAGCTCAACGAGGCGTTCGCGGCCCAGTCGCTGGCCTGCCTCGGATTGTGGAAGGAACTGGACCCGGCGATCGTCAACCCGCAGGGTGGGGCGATCGCCCTCGGCCACCCGCTCGGCTCGTCCGGGTCGCGCATCCTCGGCTCGCTCGCCTGGCAACTGCACCGTCGCGGTGGTGGGCTGGGCCTTGCCGCGATCTGCATCGGCGTCGGCCAGGGGTTGGCCGTCGTCCTGGAGGCGTGACCAGCCGCGCCACCGGCGGGGTCCGCCGCTCGCCGTGTGCCGGAAGTGGCCGGCCCGGGGTTTACCCCTCGGCTGAGTGGCGATTCCCCGGCAATGGCAGATCTCGCCGCAACGTGCGGCGGCTCGACCGTGGAGCGGGGAAAGCCTTTCTGACCGGGATCGGGGGAATGGGGTGGAGGGAGCATGGTACTGAGGCGTCGAGCGCTGTTGTTGGTGGTGCTGGTGATGACGGCTATACCGCTGGTCCTGGCGGGTTGCACGGGCAATCCGCTCCGGCGGGCCGAGCGGCCGGCCCCGCCACCTCCCAAGCTGGCGATTACCCCGGCGTCCGATAGCAGGGATCTGCCGACCAGTGTCGAGATCGGTACGGCGGTGACGGACGGGAAGGTCACCGAGGTCGTCGTGACCGATGCCGGTGGCACCCGCGTCGACGGCGCGATGCGTGCCGACGGTACGAGCTGGATGCCGAGCAGGGCGTTGGCGAACAAGCAGACCTATACCGCCCGGGTAACCGCGAAGAATGACGCTGGGAAGGCGATCACCCAGGAGACGACCTTCAGCACCATGGACAAACCGGCCAAGCGGACGGTGACCAACCTTAATCTGCAGAGTGACCAGACGTACGGCGTGGCAATGCCGATAACCGTCTCTTTCGACTCCGACATCCCGAAGGATGCCCGGGCGGGTATCCAGCGCCGGCTCCTGGTCACCACCGATCCGCCGCAGCCGGGAGCCTGGTCGTGGGACGAGAACGGCCGCCAGGTCTCCTACCGGGCGCCCGACTTCTGGCGACCGGGTACGACGATCGGCGTCCGGGCCGCCCTGGACGGTGTGCCGATGGGTGAGGGGAGCTTCGGCGACACCGATCGCGCCGGCACCGCGAAGATCGGGAACCGGGTCTTCCTGGAGATCGACAACGCGACCAAGCAGATGTCGGTGTTCAAGGACGACGTCCTGGTCAAGAAGATTCCGGTCAGCCTCGGCAAGAGCAGCACCCCGACGTCGAGCGGCAAGATGGTGATCATGGAGAAGCACGAGTCCACGGTCTTCGACACGACGGGTTCGCCGGACCCCTACGTGGTCACCGTCTTCAACGCGCAGCGACTCACCTGGGGCGGCGAGTTCATCCACGCGGCGCCGTGGTCGGTCGGCGCCCAGGGCGAGCGCAATGTCTCGCACGGCTGCACGAACGTGTCGGACGAGAACTCGGAGTGGTTGATGGAGACCACCAGGATCGGCGACCTGGTGACGATCAGGGGCACCGAGGTCACCCTCGACCAGGGGAACGGCTGGACCGCCTGGAACGTGAGCTGGGACGAGTTCACCAAGGGCAGCGCGCTGCCGGTGCCGGCCGACATCAAGCCGGCACCGCCGGCTCCGCCCGCTGGACCGGCGAGTGGCGGCCCGCCGGCCGCCGACAAGCCGGCGGCACCGTCGCCGTCGGGTGCCGGACGGTAGGTCTTCCCGAGCGCGCCAGCTCCACGGGCGACCGGTCGCCCGTGGAGCTGACGCGCCGGCTCGTGGCCGGTGCGCGGGTGTGCGGGCGGAAATCGGGAACGGGCATCGCCCGCACCCATCCGATCACCGGCTGTTGTACGCCTGCACGACGGACGACGGAATGCGGCCCCGCTCCGAAACCTCGTAGCCGTTCTGCACGGCCCATTCGCGGATCGCGCGGTTCAGGTCGCGATCGCTTCGGGTCGGGCTCGTGGTGGTGCCGCGTCGACCCGGCCGGCGGCTATCGACTGCGCCGCGTCCTACCCGGCTGCCCGCGTGGATGTAAACGTCGAGCGCCTTGCGGAGCTTGCCGGCGTTCTTATCCGAGAGGTCAATCGTGTAGTTGACGCCGTCCAGGCCGAACTCGACAGTGCGGTCGGCCTCACCGCCGTCGAGGTCGTCGGTCAGAAGTGTGATTACCTGCTTCGCCATGGTCGATTACTCCTCGTGAACATTTATTGCTAGGAGTCGAGTTTGACTGATCGGATGCCAATTCTGCAAGCCATTGGACATTTCCGGTGCGTCGCGGAGGTCCCGGCGAGTTTCCCGCTCCCGTGCCGGCGCTATGCGGGCCATAACGCGGTCCGCGGTATGCCGGTGGGAGCGCCCGACGACGGGCGGGTGGTGGTGATTGCCGGCCGGCATGCTATCCCGGTTAATCCGACGGGACGCATTCGGGGGGCGAACCGCCGGTCGATCGGCTCGGGGTGGCCGTGCTCGGCGAACTGCCCGGCGCCGGTCCGGAACTCGCCCGGGCGACGAAGCGGGGGGTCAACGAGATCCGGCGGTTGGTCCGGACGCCGCTTTCGAGTTGTTCGATCAACAGATCCAGACTGCGTCGGCCGAGTTCGACGAAGTCCTGGCGGACCGTGGTGAGCGGCGGCAGGAAGTAGCCGGATTCCGGTACGTCGTCGAAGCCCACCACGCTGACCTCGTCGGGCACCCGGCGCCCCGCCTCGTGCAGCGCCCGCAACGCGCCGAGCGCGATCTGGTCGTTGCCGCAGAACACCGCGGTGACCGTCGGGTCGGCGGCTAGCAGCCGGCCCTGCTCGTAGCCGGACCTCGCGCTCCAGTTCCCCGGCCGGGGCGGAGGCACCGGGGCACCGGCGGCGTGCAGCGCCGCCCGCCAGCCGTCGACCCGGTCGCGTGCCTCGGGCCAGTCGGGTGGGCCGGCGATGTGCTGCACGGTGGTGTGGCCGAGGTCGAGCAGGTGCCGGGTGGCCAGCTCGGCGCCGGTGGCGTTGTCGATACAGACCGTGGGCACGTGCTCGCCGCCGCCGCCCACCCCGACCACGGCCAGTCCGGCCGGTGCCTGGGTCAGCGCGGCACCCACGCTGCTCTGCGGTGCGATCGCCACGATGCCCTCGACCGACTGCTCGCAGAGTCGGTCGACCGCATCCAACACCGACTCCCGGTCCAGCGTCCGGACGCTCGCCACGCTGACGAAGTAGCCGGCGGCACGGGCCGCCTGCTCCAGTCCGTACAGGGTGGAGGCGGGACCGAAGAGCGTGGTCTCGAAGGCGATCAGCCCCAGGGTGCGGGACCTCCGGGTGACGAGGGTGCGGGCCGCCGAGTTGCGCCGGTAGTTGAGCGCCTGCATCGCCGCGAGTACCCGTTCGCGGGTCTCCGGCCGTACGTTCGGATGGTTGTTGAGCACCCGGGAGACGGTCTGGTGGGAGACCCCGGCCAGCCGGGCGACATCCCGCATCACCGAGCCGCGGATGCGTGGCGGAGGGCCGCTCGGCTGGTCACCGGCGTCGATACGGTCAGCTGTCAACGGCCGCTCCTTCGTCTCGGCCGCGCCGTCTGGCGATGGAGTCCGACGACGTCCAGCATCACGGATCCATACCGTCGCCGGAAGTACCTCTTGACGGCCGGCATGAGAACGTTAACACTCACGAAACAGGAAGCCCTGCGGATCGTCCGCTGTGTCCGGAGCGCCGGCGACCCAAGTGGGGGACTAGGCCGAATCCACGAGTAGCGGATTCCGGGCCGGAGACGTCGGTGGCTGCTGCTCGGCCCTGCGTGTGAACGGTAACTACGACAGATGACGATGTTCCAGGCGAGGAGGTAACGGTGCTGAAAAGAATCTCCGCCGTTGTACTCGGCGGGCTGCTGGCAACCACGTTGGCCGGCTGCGGAGGCGACGGCGGCGGGGCCGGCTCGGGTAACGACGACGGCACGATCACGCTGGGCTTCGCGCAGGTGGGTGCGGAGAGTGGCTGGCGTACCGCCAACACCAAGTCCATCCAGGACTCCGCCGAGGAGGCCGGCATCGAGCTGCAGTTCACGGACGCGCAGCAGAAGCAGGAGAACCAGATCAGGGCGATCCGGTCGTACATCACCCAGAAGGTCGATGTGATCGCGTTCTCGCCGGTGGTCGAGTCGGGCTGGGACACGGTGCTGCGCGAGGCGAAGGACGCCGACATCCCCGTCATCCTGACCGACCGGGCGATCGACTCTCCCGACAAGACGTTGTACAAGACCTTCATCGGGTCGGACTTCGTGCTGGAGGGGAAGAAGGCCGGTGAGTGGCTGGTCGCCGAGTACCAGGGCACAACCGAGCCGGTGAACATCGTGGAACTGCAGGGCACCACGGGGTCGGCACCGGCCAACGACCGCCGGGACGGCTTCGCCGAGGTCATCAAGGCCGATCCGAAGTTCAAGGTCATCGCCTCCCAGACCGGCGAGTTCACCCGGGCCAAGGGCAAGGAGGTGATGGACGCCTTCCTCAAGGCACACAAGGACATCGACGTGCTCTACGCGCACAACGACGACATGGGCCTCGGTGCCATCGAGGCGATCGAGGGTGCCGGTCTCAAGCCTGGGGTGGACATCAAGATCATCACCGTCGACGCGGTGAAGGACGGGATGCAGGCGCTCGCCGACGGCAAGATCAACTTCATCGTCGAGTGCAGCCCGCTGCTCGGCCCACAGCTCATGGAGTTGGTGAAGAAGGTCGACGCGGGTGAGTCGGTGCCGGAGCGGGTGATCACCGAGGAGACAACGTTCACCCAGGAACAGGCCAAGGAGGCCCTGCCGAACCGGCAGTACTGACCGACCCGACGGAACGACACTGACCGACGGAACGACGCGCCGACCCTGCCGGCACGGCTGAACGGAGGAGAGCGGATGGAGACGTCGGGGGAGCCCCGGGCGATCCTGACCATGGCCGGTATCGGCAAGCGGTTCCCCGGCGTACGGGCACTCGACGGGGTCGACTTCCGGCTCTTTCCCGGCGAGGTCCATGCCCTGATGGGCGAGAACGGTGCCGGCAAGTCGACGCTGATCAAGGTGCTGACCGGGGTGTACGACGTGGACGAGGGCCAGATCGTGCTCGACGGCACCCCGGTCCGCTTCACCGGCCCGCTACAGGCGCAGCAGGCCGGCGTGAGCACGGTCTACCAGGAGGTCAACCTCTGCGCCAACCTCTCCGTCGCGGAGAACATCCACATCGGCCGGGAGCCGCGCCGCTTCGGCGCCATCCACTGGAGCGAACTGCGGCGCCGCTCCCGGCACCTCCTGCACGGGCTGGGGCTGGAGGTCGACGTCTCCGCCCCGCTCGGCAGCCTCTCCCTCGCGGTGCAGCAGATGGTCGCGATCGCCCGGGCCATCGACATCTCCGCCAAGGTGCTCGTCCTGGACGAGCCGACCTCCAGCCTGGACGCCGGTGAGGTGGCACAGCTCTTCCGGGTCATGCGCCAGGTCAAGGGGGAGGGGATGGCGATCCTCTTCGTCAGCCACTTCCTCGACCAGGTCTACGAGATCTCCGACCGGATGACCGTGCTCCGCAACGGCCGCCGGGTCGGCGAGTACGCCACCCGGGAACTGAGCCAGCTCGACCTGGTCAGCGCGATGATCGGCAAGGATCTCGCCGCGCTGGAGGAGTTGGAGGAGCAGCCCCGGCGCTCGCTGGCCACCCTGGAGCGGGACCGTCCGGTGGTCGAGGCGACCGGGCTCGGCCGGGATGGGGCGGTGGATCCGTTCAGTCTGACCATCCACCGGGGCGAGGTGGTCGGGCTGGCCGGTCTGCTCGGCTCCGGGCGTACCGAGGTGGCCCGGCTGCTCTTCGGCGCGGACCGCCCCGACCACGGCCGGCTCGCGGTGGACGGCGCGCCGGTGACCATGCGCGGCCCGCGCACCGCGATGGCACACGACATCGCCTTCTGCTCCGAGAACCGCCGCACCGAGGGGCTGGTCGCGGAGCTGACCGTCCGGGAGAACATCATCCTGGCACTACAGGCCGCCCGGGGCTGGTCCCGGCCGCTGCCAAGGCGCCGGCAGGACGAACTCGTCGACAGGTACGTCAGGGCGCTGCGAATCGTGCCGGCCAACCCGGAGGCGCTGGTCGGCCAGCTCAGCGGCGGTAACCAGCAGAAGGTGCTGCTGGCCCGCTGGCTGATCACCGAACCGCGGCTGCTGATCCTGGACGAGCCGACCCGGGGCATCGACGTCGGCGCCAAGGCCGAGATCCAGCGCCTGGTGGTCACCCTCTCCGACGGCGGCATGGCGGTGCTCTTCATCTCCGCCGAGCTGGAGGAGGTGCTCCGGCTCAGTCACAAGATCGCCGTCCTGCGGGACCGGCGGATGGTCGACGAACTGGCCAACGACGACGAGGTGACCGCCGAGCGGATCATGGCGATCATCGCCAGCGGCAACGGTTCGACGGTGGCGGCGCCGCCACCGGCCGACGGGTCACCGCACGATCCGGACGTGACCGTCGTCCGGGAGGAGGGATGATGGCCGATCTCCTACGGCACCGGTTCTTCTGGCCCCTGGTGGTCCTGGCGATCCTGCTGCTCAGCAACCTGTTCTTCACCCCGGACTTCTTCGCGATCGACGTACGCCAGGGGCACCTCTACGGCAGCCTGGTCGACATCGTGCGGTTCGGAGCACCCCTGATCCTGGTCTCGCTCGGCATGACCCTGGTGATCGCCACCGGCGGCATCGACCTCTCGGTCGGTTCGGTCGTGGCCATCTGCGGGGCGCTGGCCTGCCTGCGGATCAGCGAACTGGGTGACCAGAACAGCGTGCCGGGTGTGCTGATGGCGGTCGGCCTCGCCCTCGGGCTGGCCCTGCTGCTCGGCGCCTGGAACGGGCTGCTGGTCGCCCAGGTCGGCATCCAGCCCATCATCGCCACCCTGATCCTGATGGTTGCCGGCCGCGGGCTGGCCCAGCTCATCACCGACGGGCAGATCATCACGATCAACAGCTCGCCGTACAAGCTGATCGGCGGCGGCTACTGGTTGACGGTGCCGTTCTCGATCCTGATCGCGCTGCTGGTCTTCGTCCTCGCCCTGCTGCTCACCCGGCGTACCGCGCTGGGCCTGCTGATCGAGTCGGTGGGCGGCAACGCCGAGGCGAGCCGGCTGGCCGGCATCCACGCCCGCCGGATCATCTTCACCGGATATGTCTTCGCGGCCCTCTGCGCCGGGGTGGCCGGACTGATGATCAGCTCGAACGTCTCCAGCGCGGACGGCAACAACGCCGGCCTCTGGATCGAGCTGGACGCCATCCTCGCGGTCGTGATCGGCGGCACGTCGCTGGCCGGCGGCCGGTTCTCGCTCGGCGGGACGGTGCTGGGCGCACTGATCATCCAGACCCTGACCACCACCATCTACACCATCGGCATCCCACCGGAGACCACACTGCTGTTCAAGGCACTGGTCGTCACGGTGGTCTGCCTGCTGCAGTCGCCGGCCTTCCGGGCCAAGGTGTTCCGTCGGCGCCGGAAACCGCCACCGCTGCCGCGGTCCGACCGGGAGCGGCCGAAGGTGGAGGTGCCGGCATGAACGGCGAGCGAATCGAGGAGGAAGCATGACCGCGGCTGCGGGTCCGCTGGCCAACGGGCGGTTGCGGGTGCTGCGGCCGCAGCAGAAGTACCTTCCGCTGCTCGCCACCCTCACCCTGCTGGTGCTGATGTACAGCGCCGGGGTGCTGCGCTACGAGGGGTTCTCCGACACCCAGGTCGTGTTGAACGTCTTCGTCGACAACGCGTTCCTGCTGGTGGTCGCGGTTGGCATGACATTCGTGATCCTGACCGGCGGCATCGACCTCTCGGTCGGGTCGGTGGTGGCGCTGACCACCATGCTCTCCGCCTCGCTGCTGGAGGAGCGGGGCTGGTCGCCGTACCTGGTGCTGCCGCTGGTGCTGCTGATCGGCGCCCTGCTCGGCTTCGGGATGGGCTGCATCATCCACTACTTCGAGATCCAGCCCTTCATCGTCACGCTTGCCGGGATGTTCCTGGCCCGCGGCCTCTGCTACACCATCGGCACCTCCTCGATCACGATCGACGATCCCTTCTGGACCTCGATAGCACAGCAGCGGCTCCGGTTCGGTGGCTTCTTCATCTCGGTCAGTGTGGTCATCGCGCTGGTCGTGGTGGCGATCGGGATCTACGTGCTGGGCTACACGAGGTTCGGCCGCAACACGTACGCCATCGGCGGCAACCCGCAGTCGGCGCTGCTGATGGGACTACCGGTGGCGCGTACCCGGATCGGGGTCTACACGATCAGCGGGTTCTGCTCGGCGCTCGGCGGGGTGCTGCTCAGCTTCTACATGCTCTCCGGCAACAGCACACACGCGATCGGTCTGGAACTCGACGCGATCGCCGCGGTGGTGATCGGTGGCACGCTGCTGACCGGCGGCTCAGGCTATCTGCTCGGCACGGTCTTCGGTGTGCTGGTGCTCGGCCTCATCCAGACGATCATCACGTTCCAGGGCAATCTCAGCTCGTGGTGGACCAGGATCGTGATCGGGGTGCTGCTCTTCGCCTTCATCGTGCTGCAACGCGTCGTCACCCGGCGGCAGAGCTGAGTGCGGCGGCGGACGGTAGCGCGCTGCGGCGGCGTACCCGGGCAGTGGTGGTAGCGCTAACACCGTGATTGGCTGAGGATAGCGGCGGCGCCGGTGGTGCCGGCCGCTCGCCGCCCGTCACATCCGGAATGGGCGGCGAGCCGGAGAGGGAAGAGCCAGGAGGGACGCGAGTGAGCGCTGACGGTGCGGACCGGTACGTGGTGGGTGTCGACTTCGGCACGCTCTCCGGCCGGGCGGTGGTGGTCCGGGTCTCGGACGGCGCCGAACTCGGCTCGGGGGTGCACGAGTACCGGCACGGGGTGATCGACGACCGGCTGCCGGCCACCGGTGCCGCGCTGCCCGGCGGGTGGGCGTTGCAGATGCCGGAGGACTGGCGGTCGGTGCTGCGCGAGGCGGTGCCGAAGGCACTCTCGGCCGCGTCCGTCGCCCCCGAGGCGGTGATCGGGATCGGTACGGACTTCACCGCCTGCACGGTGCTGCCCACCCTCGCCGACGGGACGCCGCTGAACGAGGTACCCGGGCTCGCCGACCGGCCGCACGCCTATCCGAAGCTCTGGAAACACCACGCCGCGCAGCGGCACGCCGACCGGATCAACGAGCTGGCCGAGGAGCGCGGAGAGTCCTGGCTGCCCCGGTACGGCGGGCGGATCTCGGCCGAGTGGCAGTTCGCCAAGGCGCTCCAGGTGCTGACCGAGGACCCGGAGGTCTACGCCCGGACCGAGCGGTGGATCGAGGCGGCCGACTGGATCATCTGGCAGCTCTGCGGCGAGGAGACCCGCAACGTCTGCACCGCCGGCTACAAGGGCATCCACCAGGACGGGCACTACCCGACCCGGGACTACCTTGCCGCGCTGCACCCCGACTTCGCCGACTTCGTGGACACCCGGCTCGCCCACCCACTCGCCCCGCTCGGCGGCCTGGCCGGGCGGCTGACCCCGGAGGCTGCGGCCCTGACCGGGCTGCCGGCCGGGATCGCCGTCGCGGTCGGCAACGTCGACGCGCACGTCACCGCCGCCGCCGCGAACGCCGTCGAGCCCGGCCAGATGCTGGCCATCATGGGCACCTCGACCTGCCACGTGATGGTCGCCGACACCCTGGCCGAGGTGCCGGGGATGTGCGGGGTGGTCCGGGACGGCATCGTCCCCGGCCGGCTCGGCTACGAGGCCGGACAGAGCGGCGTCGGCGACATCTTCGGCTGGTTCGTCGAGCACTGCGTGCCGGCGTCCTACGCCGAGGAGGCCGCCCGGCGGGGCATCGGCGTGCACGACCACCTGACCGAGCTGGCCGCCGCGCAGCGCCCCGGCCAGCACGGGCTGGTCGCCCTGGACTGGCACAACGGCAACCGGTCGGTCCTGGTCGATCACGATCTCTCCGGCGTCATCGTCGGGCAGACCCTGGCCACCCGCCCGGAGGACCAGTACCGGGCACTGATCGAGGCGACCGCCTTCGGCACCCGGACCATCGTCGCGGCCTTCGACGCCGCCGGGGTGCCGGTGACCGAGTTCATCGTCGCGGGCGGCCTGCTCAGGAACGCCTTCCTGATGCAGGTCTACGCCGACGTGCTGCGCCGGCCGCTCTCGGTGATCGACTCCGACCAGGGCCCGGCGCTCGGCTCGGCGATCCACGCGGCGGTGGCGGCCGGGGCGTACCAGGACATCACCAGCGCGGCGGCGGTGATGGGCAAGGTCCGCCGGGGGGTCTACCGGCCCGACCCGGCCGCCGCCGACGTCTACGACCGGCTCTACGCCGAGTACGAGCGGCTGCACGACTATTTCGGCCGGGGCGGCAACGACGTGCTGCACCGGTTGCACGCGCTACGCGAGGAGGTGCGCCGATGACCAGCGGTGCGATCACGGACAGCCTCAGCGACACCGTCGCCCGGGTCCGCGAGGAGGTGTGCCGACTGCACGAACAGCTCACCCGCTGGGAGTTGGTCACCTGGACCAGCGGCAACGTCAGCGCCCGGGTGCCGGGGGCCGAGCTGATGGTGATCAAGCCCAGCGGCGTCTCGTACGACGATCTGACCCCCGAGTCGATGGTGGTGACCACCCTCGACGGGGACGTCGTCGACGGCACCCGATCGCCGTCCAGCGACACCGACGCGCACGCGTACGTCTACCGGCACATGCCGCAGGTGAACGGCGTGGTGCACACGCACAGCCCGTACGCCACCGCGTGGGCGGCCCGGGACGAGGCGATTCCGTGCGTACTCACCGCGATGGCCGACGAGTTCGGCGGGGAGATCCCCGTCGGCCCGTTCGCGCTGATCGGCGGGGACGACATCGGCAGGGGCATCGTGGCCACCCTGACGGGGCACCGTTCCCCGGCGGTGCTGATGCGTAACCACGGGGTCTTCACCGTGGGCGCCAGCGCCAGGGCGGCGGTCAAGGCGGCGGTGATGTGCGAGGACGTCGCCCGTACCGTGCACATCGCCCGCACCGGCGGATCGCTGGTGCCGATCGAGCAGCGGCACGTCGACGCCCTCTACGAGCGCTACCAGAACGCCTACGGCCAGCGCTGAGGGCGGTCTAGCTGGTCGGTACCGGCTCCCGGTCGGGGTACCGGGTCGCGGCCGGCGCACCGGCGGGGTCGGCACACCCGGACGGTCGGCGTGCCGGGGTGTGCCGGGCTGGTGCGCCGGCCACGCGGCTGGCATGCTCGCGGCAGAGTCTGCCCCGGCCCTCCCCGGCCGCCGTCCACCCGCGACCCCTGGTGGTGCCCGTTGACCGCATCCCTCCGCCCGCCCGACGACCTGCCCGGCGACCGGGCCCGGGACCCGACCGGGACGACCGGGACGACCGGGACTGCGACCGGGACCACCGGGAGCGAGGGCACCGGCACGTGGCGCGGAGCGGGCGCCCCGGTGCCGCCGGTGCCGGGCGAGTGCCAGGTGTGGCGGCTGCCGGTCGGCCCGGAGCAGTGGGCCGGGCACGACGTGCTCGACGAGGAGGAGCGGCAGCGGCACGCGCGGTTCCGGCTGGCCGCCGACCGTGACCGCTACCAGGCCGGTCACGTCGGGGTGCGGTTGTTGCTCGGCCACTATCTCGGTGTGCCGGCCGGCGCGCTCAGCTTTTCCCGGCACTGCCGGCACTGTGGCGCCGGGCACGGCAAGCCGGTGATCGACCGCGCCGACAACAAGCTCGACTTCTCGCTCACCCACTCGGGCGACTGGGTCGCCTTCGCGGTGGCCGCCGACCCGGTCGGCCTGGACGTCCAGGAGTTGACCGACCGCACCGACGTGGCGGCGCTGAGCGGCTCCGTGCTCTCCGCCGACGAGCTGCGTTGGTGGAGCGGCCAGCCGCCGGACTCCGCCCATCGGGCCTTCTTCGGCTACTGGGCCCGGAAGGAGGCCCTGCTGAAGGCGACCGGGCACGGGCTGGCCGTACCGATGAACAAGATCACGCTGACGCCGCCGGACCAGCCGGCCCGGCTGGTGGAATGGGCCGCCGACCGTCCCCTCGACGGACCGGTGCAACTGCACGACCTCGACGTGGGTCCCGGCTACACCGGCGCCGTCGCAGTGCTGACCAGCCAGCACGTCCGGGTCAGCCGGGCCGACTTCCCGGCGTCGTTGCGCGCACCCGGCCCGCCGGCGCGCCGGGCCGACGCGGCCGGACCTGCCTGACGCCGGCCTGTCAGCCCTGTCCGCCCTCGGCTGGCCCGATCCGCCGCTGACCCGCGAGTGAGATGATCGCCGGGGAGAGGGCGTGATCGCCGATGCGGGATCAGAGCCCGAAGACGTCCTCCTCGGCGCCCTGCCGCGCACCGTCGACGAAGCCCCGGAACGCCGGATCGTCCCGGTCGGCGGTCACACTGGTCACCTGTTCCCCGGTCGCCTCGGCCACCGCGTCGACCAGCGGGGGATAGCCGAGGTCGACGTCGGCAAGTTCGTCCTCGTCGGCCTCGGCGAGATTGATCACGTCCTGGAGCTGCTCCGCGTCGGTCTCCGGATCACCGGCCCAGGCCGCGCCGAGGTCGTAGCACTCGTCGTAGAGCGCGCGCTGCTCCTCGGTCCAGTCGTCGTCGTAGTCCTTCACGCCGTGGTACCCCCTTTGCCGCCCATCACCTGAGCATGCCCGGAAGGGGCGCGGCACGGTCGCCGGTTGTCGTTTTTGCCGCCGGTCGGCAACAGTGGGAAGGCTGGCCCAGCCGGCCCGGATGGTTGAGCCGGCCCGGATGGTTCAGGAGGCGGCCGCCGCGGCGGCCTGCTGGTCCCACATCGTGATCACCACGCCGAGCACGAAGATCTGCACCGGCAGCGGCAGCCCGGGCAGGTCGGCGACGATGTCGCCGCGCCAGAAGCTGGTCCGCCGGACCGAGCCGACCCGCCGGCCGCCGGCGTGCAGCTCCTGCGCGTTGCCGAAGAACGAGGCACGCTGGAAGTGGTACGTCTGCCCGCCGGCCTCGACCGTCCAGCGCTTGCGGCCGACCCGGTCCGCGGCTGCCACCCGCTGGCCCGTGGCGTCGGTCATGCCGTAGCGGTTGCCCCAGGCGTTGCCGCGTACCTGGTAGTGCTGGCCGTCCAGCTCGAAGTTGCCGCCACTGCGCCAGAAGGCATCGTCCCAGGTCGCCACCACCCGGCCGCCGAAGGTTATCTCGTAGCGGCTGCGCCAGAAGCTCGTCCTGTGGGCTTTCAACACAGCGCCAGGCTAGTCGGCACGGGCGAACCGGCCCGTAACGGAGGGGGCGTTGCGGAGCCGGGGTCGACGGCGTCCGGTCAGCTCCGGTCCCCGGTCAGCTCCGGCCGGCCGGCGGTGCGGCGGTGCTCTGCCGGACCACCAGCGTCGGCTGGATCGGCGTGGTGCTGGGCAGCGTGACGGTAGGCTGGCCGTCCCGGCCGCCCACGTCGAGCAGTTGCAGCAGGGTGGCCATGCCGCGCCGGCCGACCTCGTCGAAGTCCTGCCGCACGGTCGTGAGTGGCGGCAGCATGAACTCCGCCTCCGGTATGTCGTCGAAGGCCACCACGCTGATGTCTGCCGGCACCCGGACGCCCCGCTCGTGCAGGGCGCGCAGCAGGCCGAGCGCCATCTGGTCGTTGGCGACGAAGACCGCGGTGACGTCCGGGTTGCCGGCCAGTGCGGTGCCGGCGGCGTACCCGGAGCGGGCGCTCCAGTCCCCGGAGATGATCGGCGGCACGGCGGCGCCGGCCTCCTCCAGGGTCTGGCGCCAGCCGATGATCCGGTCACCGGCCTCGAGCCAGTCGCTGGGTCCGGAGACGTGCCACACGGTGCGGTGCCCGAGCTCGAGCAGGTGTCCGACGGCGAGCCGGGCACCTGCCACCTGGTCCACCGCGACGGAGGGCAGCCCGCTGTCCTGGCCGGCCTCGACCGCGACCGCCGTCATGCCCCGGGGCAGGCTGTGCAGGGCGGCGGCGGCCGCCATCTGTGGTGCGATGATGATGACGCCGTCCACGCCCTGACCCTCCAGCGCCTCGACGGCGCTGAGCACCCCCCGGCGGTCGACCTTCTCCAGGGTGACGATGCTGACCCCGTAACCGGCGGCCCGGGCGGCGCGCTCGATGCCGAGCAGCGTCGAGGCCGGGCCGAACAGGATTGTGTCGAAGCTGACCACGCCGAGCACCCGGGAGCGGCGACTGGCCAGTGCCCGCGCCATCGCGTTCGGCCGGTAGCTCAGCTCCGCCATCGCCCGGACCACCCGGTCCCGGGTTTCCGGACGGACTCGCGGATGACCGTTTATCACCCGGGAGACCGTCTGGTGCGACACGCCGGCAAGCCGGGCCACGTCGGTCATCACCGCCGGCCGCCCGGTCCGCGAGGGCGTCGTCACGTGTTCTCCGCGCGAAAGCACAATCCGCCTACCGCCTTCCACCCCGCCGGCGATGCCGGACGTCCGATCCAGGTTAGCCTTATCACCCTGGTAGACGGACACGACCGCCCGTGTTCGGCCAGGTTACGTTTTCGGTCCGGTAGCTGCCGGCTCGCCCGGCGGCCCGTCAGTCCGGCAGCCCGTCGGCAGCGCCCCGCCGGATGTCGACGGCCGCCCGGCGGGGGTCAGAGTGGACGGTGGCGCGTGGCGGTGCCGCTGCCGTTGCCGACGTCCGTGGACCGTCCGGGCGGTCGGTGCGGCACCCCCCACCGGTTGAGCCGATTGGTTACCTTGAAGCCGGTCGTCCAAGATCTGACCGCCTTGGCCACGTCCGGCCGGGGGGTTCCCGGCGCCGGGTTGGGGGGTACGGGTGGGTTCGCACGGGTCGGCGGTGGCTGTCCCGCCAGGGCGGTTGGCCGCCTCACCCCGACCCCGCCCGCCGGACCGGTGGCGCTGGATGAACACCTTCCTGCGCCGCACACCCGGCCGGCTGACCGCCATCCTGACCGGGGTCGTCGTGCTCGGTCTGCTTGCCGGGACGGTCGCGTTCGCCGGCGTCCGGCAGCGCGCGGAGCTGGTCAGGGACGTCACCGCACGCAGCGGTGAACTCGCGGTGGCGGCGCAGGGCCTCTACCGGGCGCTCTCCGACGCCGACGCCACCGCTGCGAGCGCGTTCCTCTCCAACGGGCTCGAACCACCGGCGCTGCGTGAGCGCTACCAGCGTGACCTGGCCGACGCGGCCTCGGCGCTGACGGCCGTCTCGTCCGCCGTTCCCGACGACAGCCGGGGTGCCAGGGCGGTCGCCCGGATCACGGCGCGGCTGCCGGTCTACGCCGGTCTGGTGGAAACCGCCCGCACCTACAACCGGCAGGGCCTGCCGCTCGGCGTCGCCTACCTGCAGGAAGCCTCCGGCCTGATGCGCGACGAGCTGCTGCCCGCGGCCCAGGAACTCTATGCGGGGGCCTCGACCGAGCTCGACGAGGCGCGGGACCGGGCGGCCGGCTTTCCGTGGGTCGCCGTGCTGCTCGCGCTACTCACCCTCGCCGGTCTGGTGCTGACGCAGATCCACCTGACCCGGCGCACCAACCGGCTGCTCAACGTGGGGCTGCTGGTCGCCACCGGCGGGGCGCTGTTGCTGGTCGGCTGGCTCACCGCGTCGGCGCTGGTGGCCGCCGGGAACCTCCGGGACAGCCGGGACTCCGGTTCCGCCCAGGTGAACCTGCTGGCCGAGGCGCGGATCGCCGGGTTGCAGGCCCGGGCCGACGAGGCGTTGACCCTGGTCGCCCGGGGCAACGGGGCGGCGTTCGAGGAGAACTACACCGTCATGATGGAGCGCCTCGCCGGCGCCGACGGCTCTGGCGGGCTGTTGGCCCGCGCCCGGCTGGCGGCTCCGGACGACACCACGCGGCAGGCGGTCGAGACCGCCATCGCCCGAAGCAGGGAGTGGTCGGCCGCGCACCGCACCGTACGGACCCTCGACGACAGCGGCGAGTACGCCAAGGCGGTGGCCGCCACCGTCGGCACCGGCGAGCAGACCACCGCCGCGATCTTCAACCGGTTCGACGAGGCGCTCGCCTCGGCCATCGACCACAACGGGAGGCGCTTCGAACGTGAGGCGACCGGCGCCGGGCGGGCACTCACCGGCGTCGACATCGGTATCGCCGGCCTCACCCTCGTCCTGCTGGTCGGTGCCGCCGTGGGCATGCAACAGCGGATAGTGGAGTACCGATGACACACCGGCGGATCACCGTGCGGCTGCTCGCCGGCTTTGTCGCGGCGGTGGCTGCGGTGGGCCTCGCCGCGTGCGGCACCGGCGAGGAGGCACTGCCCGACAACCAGGTGGTGGCGGAGCCGCCCCGGCCGGTCGGCATGCAGGATCCGGCGGTCGTGCCGACCGGGCCGGCGGCGCCGTCCGGCTCGTGCGACCCCCGGGCCAGCCTGCGGCCGTCCGGCTCGTTGCCCCCTCCCCGCCAGATGCCGGGCGGCACGGCGATGGCCGAGATCGTCCAGCGTGGACGGCTGATCGTCGGCGTCGACCAGAACAACTACCAGTTCGGGTTCCGAGATCCGCTGACCGGCCAGCTCACCGGCTTCGACATCGACATCGCCCGGGAGATCGCCCGGGGGCTCTTCGGCGACCCGGCCCGGATCCAGTTCCGGGCGATCAGCTCCGCCGATCGGATCAAGGTGGTCCAGGAGGGCACCGTCGACATGGTGGTGCGGACCATGACGATCAACTGCGAACGCTGGCAACAGGTCAGCTTCTCCACCGAGTACTTCACCGCCGGCCAGCGCGTCCTCGTCAACCGGGGCTCCGGGGTGCGGAGGATCGAGGATCTGCGCGACAGGAAGGTGTGCGCGGCGGCGGGCAGCACCTCGATCCGGAACATCGCCGCGAAGGGCACCCGGCCGGTCTCGGTGGTCAACTGGACCGACTGCCTCGTGCTGCTCCAGCAGAACCAGGTCGTCGCGGTCTCCACCGACGACAGCATCCTGGTCGGGCTCGCCGCCCAGGACCCGAACACCGAGGTGGTCGGTCCGCGGTTCAGTGACGAGCCGTACGGGGTGGCGATCTCCCGGGAGTCCCCGGAACTCGTCCGGTTCGTCAACGGCGTACTCGCCAGGATCCGCGCCGACGGGACCTGGACCCGGCTGTACCGACGATGGCTGACGTCGTTGGGCCCGGCGCCGGCCCCACCGGTCGCGCGTTACCGGGACTAGCGTGTCCCGTGGACCTTCCAGTGCGGCGGTGGGGCACCGGCGGCGACCGGTTTCCGCCGGCCGTCGCCACGGGCTCCCGCCGCGTGCCCGAGCGTCGTGCGCACGGCACGAAGAAGGGAGCCGTACGATGAGCACCCGCTGCCTGCGGCCCGGCTGTCCAGGCTCCTACCTGCCCGACGGCCACTGCGACGAGTGCGGCCGTCGGGCGCCGGCCGCACCGGCGGTCGGGCCCCACACCACTACTCCGTCCGGTGCCGGCGCGCCCACCAGCCCGGCAACCCATTCGAGCGGCCGGGAGTCGGCGTCGACCGGGGGCGGCACGGTGCCGAGCCGGGGCAGCTCGAGTTCCGGCTCACGGGGTTCCGCCCGGTCCCGGAGCGCGGCCCGGGGTGGACTCGGCGCCGGTCTGGTCGAGATCGCCCGGGTGCCGCTGCGTGACCCGGCAGCGGCGGTGATGGCCGAGCCCAGGGTCGCGGAGTCGCGACGGTTCTGCGTGCGCTGCGATAATCCGGTGGGCCGGGGACGGGACGACCGGCCCGGGCGGGCCGAGGGCTTCTGCCCGCACTGCGGCACGCAGTTCTCGTTCCTGCCCAGACTCGGTGCCGGCGATGTGATCAACGGGCGGTACGAGATTCTCGGCGCGCTCGCCTACGGCGGGCTCGGCTGGATCTATCTCGCCCGGGACCGCAACGTCAGCGACACGGTCAGCGACCGCTGGGTGGTCCTCAAGGGACTGATCAACACCTCGGACACGGACGCCATGGCCTCCGCCGTCGCCGAGCGCCGCTTCCTGGTCGAGCTGGACCATCCCAACATCGTCAAGATCCACGACTTCGTGGAGCACCCCGATCCGCGTACCGGCACACCGGTCGGCTACATCGTCATGGAGTACGTCGGCGGCCACTCCCTGCGGGACATGCTGCTGACCCGGCGGCGGGACACCGGCCAGCGGGCCCTGCCGCTGCCGGAGGTGATCGCCTACGGCGTGGAGATCCTGCCGGCCCTCGACTACCTGCACGACCACAACCTGCTCTTCTGCGACTTCAAGCCGGACAACGTCATCCACGCCGAGGAACAGCTCAAACTCATCGACCTCGGCGCCGTACGCCACGTCGACGACATGGCCAGCGCCATCTTCGGCACCCCCGGCTACCAGGCCCCGGAGGTCGGCACGCGCGGCCCCTCGATCGCCTCCGACATCTACACCGTCGGCAGGGCACTGGCGGTGTTGAGCCTCGACTTCCGCGGCTTCACGACCACCTACGCCAACCGCCTGCCCGAGCCGGCCGACGCACCGCTGCTCGCCGCCGAGATGTCGTACCACCGGCTGCTGCGCCGGGCCACCCATCCCGATCCGGACCGGCGGTTCTCCAGCGCTGCCGAGATGAGCGAGCAGCTTCTCGGCGTGTTGCGCGAGGTGCTCTCGGCCGCGGACGGGGTTCCCCGGCCGGTGGTGTCCCGCCAGTTCACGCCGGAGCGACGCGCCTTCGGCACCGAGGCCGGCGAGGTCACCCCGGCCGTGGCGGGCCAGCTCCGGCGTACCGGGGAGGTCCGGCCCGGCGCGCTGGCCCCGGCACCGCCGGTGGTCGCCGCCGCGTTGCCACTGCCGCAGGTCGACATCCTCGACCCGGGTGCCGGCTTCCTCGCCTCGCTCGGCACGACCGATCCGACGGAGCTGGTCCGGCAGCTTGCCGCCGCACCGGTCCGCAGCGTGGAGGTGGCGCTGCGGCTGGTCCGGGCCCGGATCGAGGCGGGCGACCTGGCCGGAGCCGGCGCGGACCTTAACCGGCTGGCCGCTGCCGACCCGTGCGACTGGCGGGTCAACTGGTACCGGGGGCTGGCGGCGCTGACCGGGAACCGGCCGGCCGAGGCCCGGGTCGCCTTCGACACGGTGTACGACGCGCTGCCGGGCGAGCCGGCGGCCAGGTTGGCACTGGCGGTGAGCGCCGAGTGCACCGGTGACCGGGAACTGGCAACCCGGTTGTACGACCGGGTGTGGCGCGCCGACCACGGCTACCTGAGCGCGGCCTTCGGCCTGGCCCGGATCCGCTTCCTGGTCGGCGACCGTGCCGGCGCGCTCGCCGTGCTGGACCAGGTGCCGGAGAGTTCGAGCCAGCACGTGGCGGCACAGGTCGCCGCCGTCCGGGCGAGTCTGCCCGGACTGAGCGCGACCGGGGCGGCGGACGATCTGCTGCGGGCCTCCGCCCGGCTCGAACGACTCGGGCTGGACGTCGAGCGCCAGACCCGGCTCACCATCGAGGTGTTGGAGGTGGCGCTCGCCTGGGTGCGGAGCCGGCCGGGTGCCACCGGCCGGGGACGGGTGCTGGGACACGAGCTCTCCGAGCGCGGCCTGCGCTTCGGGCTGGAGCGGACCTACCGCACGCTGGCGCAGCTCTCCCGGGATCCGGAGCTGCGGATCGCGCTGGTCGACCACGCGAACGCCGTCCGGCCGAGGACACTGGTGTGACCGCCGCCGAGGCCGGCAGCGCCGGCAGCATGCCCAAGCCCTGCCCGGAACACGGCGCACCCGACGATCCCAAGCACCGGTACTGCGAGGTCTGCGGTAGGAAGCTTCAGCGGGTCCCGCTGGGGGAGGTGACCGGGCATCCATGGCCGGCACCGCCCGATGCCCGGCCCGGCCCATCCGGTTCACGGCCCGGTCCACCCGGCGGCGCGTCCGGCTGGCCCCGTCAGCCCGCGCCGCCGCCCGGGCCGTGGCTCTCGTCGCGCGCGGTCGGCCGACCCTGTCCGGAATGCGGCGCCCCTCCCGACGGTGGTTCCGGGCACTGTGCTCACTGCGGGCGGCGGTCCTCGCTCGGGCGCGACCGTGCCGACCTGGACCTGGGAGCGGTCGCCGGGGTGACCGACCGGGCCCGGCGGCGGCGCAACGAGGACGCGGTCACGGTGGGCCGCCTCGGACGGACGATCGCGGCGGTCATCTGTGACGGGGTGTCGACCTCGCTCCGCGCCGACCTCGCCGCGCACGCCGCTGCCGAGTCGGGCCTGACGGCGACGCTCTCCGGCCTGGCGGGTGGGGCGACCGGACCCCAAGCCATCGTGGCGGCAGGCCGGGCCGCAGCCGGAGCGGCCCGGGCGACCGCAGCGCCGGGCGACGGGCAGGTGCCGCCGAGCTGCACCTTCGTCGCCGGCGTGGTCACCGCCGGATCGGTCACGGTCGGCTGGATCGGCGACAGCCGGGCCTACTGGCTCGGCCCGGACGGTGCCGTGCACGAGGCGGTCTGCCTGACCGTGGACGACTCGGTGGTCGGCCAGATCCGGGCGGGCCGACCGGTGCCACCCGGCGCCGAACAGGATCCGACCTCCAAGGCGCTCCTCCGGTGGCTCGGCGCGGACTCCGGCGCCGCCGATCCGCAGGTGGTGACGTTCCGGCCGGCTCGGCCGGGGCGGCTGGTGATCTGCTCGGACGGGCTCTCCCACTACCTGCCGAATGCGGCGGCGCTGGCCGCGCGCGTACCGGGACCGGGCGGCGGCACGCCGATCGCGATCGCACAGGATCTGACCAGGTTCGCGGTGCAGGCGGGTGGGCACGACAACGTCGCCGTCGCGGTACTGCCCTTCCCACCTGCCGCAGGAGCGGAGGGAGGGTGCGGATGACCGGTACACCGCACGTCGTCGCCGAGGTCGACCACAACGAATACCCGCCGGCCGGTGGCCGCACGGTGGACGCGATCCGACCGTGACGTGGGAAGCGGCTCGGCAATCGACGTTCCTGGGTGATCTATCTAGGATCGAGGACGGTCGAGAGGAGCAACCACATGCCATCAGCAGGTCCCGGAAGGATCCTCGGTGCGTACGTCGTCGGGCTGGCCCTGGTCGCGGCGCCGCTGCCCGCCCAGGCTGCCCCGGATGCGCCGCCGCCCGGCATCGTCGTGCGGGACGGGATGACCCAGCCGGTCTTCTCGCTGGAAGAGGCGGTCGAGGAACGGGTGTGGGTGGAGACTCCGCTCGACACCGATCACGACGGCCGGCGTGACCGGGTCGTGGCGGACATCTCCCGGCCCCGTGAGACCGAGACCGCGGGGCTGCGGGTGCCGGTGATCCTGGAACACTCGCCGTACCGGAAGGACACCTGGAGCGACGTGCCCTATCCGAGCGTGCTCGTCGACGAGCTGCCGCAGGGTTCCTCCTCCGGGCACTCGTCCGCCCGGCGGGCCGACGGACCGGGGATCCTGCGGGCAAAGGCCAACCTGCCCGGCCAGCTCGACGACTACTACGTGCCGCGGGGTTACGCGGTGGTGCTGGGGCAGAGCGTCGGCACCGGCGACTCCGACGGTTGCCCGACCACCGGCGACTCGGCCGAGACGCTCGGCACCAGGGCGATCATCGACTGGCTGGGCGGCCGGGCCCGGGCGTACGACGCCAGCGGCACGCCGGTGCGGGCCGGCTGGACCACCGGAGCGGTCGGGATGACCGGCGTCTCCTACAACGGGACCCTGCCGAACATGGTGGCGACCACCGGGGTACCCGGGCTCCGGACGATCGTGCCGGTCTCGGCGATCAGCAACTGGTACGACTACTACCGCGCCAACGGTCTGGTGGTGGCGCCCGGCGGCTTCCAGGGCGAGGACGCCGACATCCTGACGATGTACACCGCCGGCCGCGACCGCTCGGCGGAGGACTGTGCCGCCGAGATCGCCGAGATCGCCGAGGAGCAGGACCGGGGCACCGGCGACTACACCCGGTTCTGGCGGGAGCGGGACTACCTGCCCGGGGTGCGGAAGGTCCGGGCCAGTGTCTTCGTCGTGCACGGGCTCAACGACTGGAATGTCAAGACCGGTCAGTTCGCCGACTGGTGGGACCAGCTCGACCGGTACGGCGTACCGCGCAAGCTCTGGCTGCACCAGGGTGGTCACGGCGGTCCGGGCAGCGCCGCCACGGTGACCCTGCCGGACGGGCGGAGCTGGACCTACAAGCAGACCGAGAACCGCTGGTTCGACTACTGGCTCTGGGGCGTCGACAACGACGTCATGGCCGAGCCGAGGGTGGTGCTGCAGCGGGAGGACCGCGCCTACACCACCTACCGGGACTGGCCGGATCCGGCCGCCCGGAAGGTGTCGCTGGGGCTCTCCGCGGCCGATCCTGCGGCACCGGGTGCCCTGGTCGGCTCCGGATGGCGCGGCCGGGCGATCCAGAGCCTGGTCGACGCGGGTCGGGACTACACCCCGAACCAGCTCGTGGGCGAGCCGGGGACCGCCAGCCCGCACCGGCTGGTCTACACCTCCCGGGAGCTGCGCCGGGACGTACGGATCTCGGGGCGGCCGGAGCTGCGGGTGCGGCTCTCGATCGACAACCGGACGGCCGCGAACCTGACCGGATACCTCGTGGACTACGGCCCGGCGGGTGCCACCGGTTCCCCGGTCGTGGTGACCCGCGGCTGGCTGGACCCGCAGAACCGGACCAGCGAGGCGTACGGCCGGCCGGTCCGGCCGGGGCGGATGTACGACTACCGCTGGAGCATGGAGCCGAAGGACTACATCTTCCGTGCCGGGCACCGGCTCGGCCTGGTGATCTTCTCCAGTGACCAGGACTACACCCTGCTGCCGCTGCCCGGCACCCGGCTGAGCGTGGCACCGGCGTCGAGCGCACTGACCCTGCCCGTGGTGGGCGGCCGGACCGCGTTGGGCTTCTGACCGACCGGGACCGCCCCGACTCCTCGTCGCCTCCCGGCGCGGGGCGGGCGGGCGCGACTCGACGCGTCCTGCCCGCCCCGCGCCGGGAACGGGACCGTTGTCGTACCGGTGCAGGTCAGCCGTTCAGTCTGGCCAGCAGGGCACTGGCCATGCCCTGCTCGCCTGCGGCGTTCGGGTGGAACGGCGCGGCGGCGTTCTGCGGGACCAGCCCCTCGACCCACCGGGTGCTCTTGCTCTTGCAGGCGTCGTGACCGATCGACGGGGTGTAGACGTCGGCGTAGCCGGCGTTGTTGGCGGCCGCGACACCGGCGAGCATCGCGTTCAGCGACTTCTGGACGCCGCGCAGGTACGGCACGTCCTGGTACGCGATCGGCACCACCGGCCAGCAGCCGTTGCCGGTGTCGGGCAGGATCGCCGGGTACCCGAGCACCACGACGCGCGCGTTCGGGGCGGCCGCCCGGACCGCCTGCAGCACGGCGGTCACCTTCGGCGCGGTGGCGTCGATCCTCGCCCGCAGCTGGTCGCTGCCCCCGGCGGTGTACCTGTCCTTGCACGGCGAGCCGAGCGGGCTGCTCAGGCTGTCCTCCGCGCAGGTGGTCATGATGCTGGAGAAACCGATGTCGTTGCCGCCGATCTGGACGGTGACCAGGGCGGTACCCGAGGTCACCGCGTTGAGCTGCGGCGGCACCGTGATGCCGAGCTGTCCGCTGCCGCTGTTCAGGATGTCGTTGGTGGTGGCGCCGGAGCAGCTCACGTCGGCGAAGGACGAGGAGTTTGCGGAGCCGGCGACGAGGGACGGGTAGTTGCGGTTGGAGCGCAGGCAGTTCAGGTCGACCTGCGAGGGGATCAACGGGCCGGCGGTGTAGGAGTCGCCCAGCGCGACATAGCGTCCACTGGGCACGGCGGCGCTGGCGGGTGGGGTGGTGGCGAGCAGCATGCCGGTGACGGCCGCGAGGGTTGCGGCCAGCCGGGTGGCTACCCGGAGGAACGGCAGGCGGGGACGGGTCATGGCGCCTCCCAGAGGGATCACGGGTGCCGCGATTCTGTCCGCGCCGAACAAGCGCCGTCAATATCTATGATTATCTTTTGGTGCTGGTGGTGATCTTCCGATGCCGCCGCCGATGACCTCTCGCGGGCCCCGGCCGCCGCGCGGCGGCCGGGGCCCGTGGGCTGGCATGCCGTAGGCCGGGCCGGGATCAGGACGTGACGTCGGGAATCAGAATTTGACGTCGACCAGGTCGACGACGAAGACGAGCGTCGCGCCGGGCTTGATCACGTTGCCGGCGCCCTGGTTGCCGTAGCCGAGCTGCGGCGGGATCACGAGCTTGCGCCGGCCGCCGACCCGCATCCCGAGTACGCCCCGGTCCCAACCCTCGATGACCTTGCCGCCACCCACCGGAAAGCTGAACGGTGAGCCGCGGTTCCACGACGCGTCGAACTCGTCGCCGGTGTCGAACGAGACTCCGACGTAGTGCACCACGGCCCATTGGCCCGACTGGACCTCCTGGCCCGTCCCGATCGTGATGTCCTCGATGACAAGGTCGGTCGGCGGCGGACCGTCGACCAGACCCACGGTGGGCTTTTCCATCCGGGTACCTTAACGCCGGCCGGGGATCGTGATCACTTCGCCCTCGCGGAGTGTCGCGGCAGGTCGGCGGCGGGACGGGTCGTCGGCGAAGCGACCACCGGGGCCCGGGGCCGGTAACGGCCACCGCGTGTGTCGATGTCTGCGGGTACGCCAACGCTGCTCCGGTAGGTACGCTGTCGGCTCTGGAAACCGGTACGGGCACCAGGCGGGCCATCTGGCACCGGCGGGTTCGCGCCGGACGGGGAGTGGCAAGCGTGATCGTGCTCGCCCACGGGCTCAACCTGACGGTGACGGCGGAGGGTGTGGAGACCGCGGAGCAGGCCCGGTTGCTCCGCGCGATGGGCTGCGACCACGCCCAGGGCTGGTGGTTCGCCAGGCCCGGCTACCCGGACGTGCTGCACCGGATGGTGGCAGGGCAGAGCCGAAAACCGGTTGATCCGGTCCCCACACACTGAGCTACAGTGGCTGGGTGTCCGGCACCTTCCACGCCCTGATCCGCGGGTCCCTGACCGGGACGTGCACCGCCGACTGGGCGATCCAGCTACTGCTCCGCCACCGGACCGGGCATTCGGCCCTGGCCGGCTGAGCACGGGAGCATTCACCGTTCGACCGCCGGCGCCTGCTGACGCGGTGCGCCGCCGAACGCCCGTCTCCCTCCGGCGGCGCCCCGCGCCGTGACCTCCACCACCCTGCCCGCACGACGCGTGCGCCGCGTCGTCGCCGGTAACGGTGGTCGTCGGGTCCGTGTCGGTGACACGGGCACACGCGCCGTCGCCCTCCCCGCACGCCCAGGGTCATCCGAGTCCTGACCGATCCGGGACAGGCCGTGCCCGACGCTGCTGCCGCCTGTCCCACCAACCGGCCCGGAGCTTCCGGGCGGGAGGACACGGCTGTGCCGCATCACCATTCGAGTCGAGAGAACCAACCGCATGCCCGCACGGCGCCGCGTACCGGGCAGGACCGGTCGCGCCGGGTGCTCGGGCAGAACTTCCTCCGCGACGAGCGGACGATCGCGCAGATCATCACGGCGGCCCGCCCGGATCCGGCCGGGCTGGTCCTGGAGGTCGGAGCCGGCCAGGGGGCGTTGACCAGGGAACTGGCCGGGCGCTGCCGGCGGGTCGTCGGGTACGAGATCGATCCGGAACTGGCCGTCCGGCTCGACGACGAGTTCCGGGCCGAGCCGGCCGTCCGGATCGTGCAGGGTGACTTCGTCGCGTCCCGGCCGCCGGCCGAGCCCTTCGCGGTAATCGGCAACATCCCGTACGCCTCGACCAGCCGGATCGTGAACTGGTGCCTGGACGCGCCGGGACTGCGCACCGCGACCCTGGTCACCCAGCTCGAGTACGCCCGCAAGCGCTGCGGCGACTACGGCCGGTGGACGCTGCGGACGGTGCAGACCTGGCCGTGGCTGCACTGGCGCCTGGCCGGCCGGATCCCCCGGGAGCGGTTCCGCCCGGTGCCCCGGGTCGACTCCGGCATCCTGCGGCTGGAACGCCGGCCGGTGCCCCTGCTGCCGGCGTCGCAACTCGCTGGCTACCAGCGGTTCGTGGCGCTGGGCTTCGGCGGGGTCGGCGGGTCGCTGCGCGCCTCGTTGCAGCGCGACTATCCCGCCCGGCGGGTCGACGCCGCGCTGCGGGCGAACCGGGTGCCGGCCGACACCCTGGTCGGGTACGTCTGGCCGGAGCAGTGGATCGCGTTGTTCCAGGCGATACATGCGACCCGGTGGTGATCCACGCTCTGACCAACGTCCGCGCCAGCCCGGTCGGCCTGCGGGCGACGGCTCAGCGGGTGCGCTCGGCGGTGACGGTGAGCTGCCACTCGACCTCACCGCCGGCCGGAACCGTCGCCGCGTCACGATCGCCGACGTCGGTACCGCCCGCCTCGGCCAGGTCGAAGACCGCGCCGAGCATCGGTTCGACCCCGATGCTGCGGTACGGCGCCGTCTCCGGCCAGCCACCCAGGTTGCGCCAGAGGCCGGTGGATCGGGGCTGGCCCGGTGACTCCAGGCGCAGCCGTAGCACGTCGGGCCCGTCGACCACCCGGACGTCCGCACAGCCGACCAGGACGGCGCCGAGCGCGGTGCCGTCGTCCGGGCCGAGCCGGTGCAGTGCCAGCCCGGCCGGCTCGGGCCAGTCGGCCGTGTGCCACCGCGCCCCGGGTGGCCAGGTGCCGGCGGTCAGCAGGGCGGCGGCCTCCGGGTAGAGCCGGGTGGGTGTGCCCGCCGGCGCGACCAGCCGGGCGGCGGGGGAGAGGTCGAGCAGCGCGTGCGCCGCCCAGACGAACCGGTAGCCCGGCTCGGCCCGCAGCCGGTACCGGACCACGACCGCACCGGCCTCGTCGGTGATCCGCCGTTCGAGGCTGAAGTCGGGGCAGTCGACCACGGCGATGCGCTGCCGGATCGCCACGCAGGCCACCGCGCTCGCCGGGCCGATCGGTCGCCACGGGCGGGACCAGGCGTCACCGTGGTCGGGAGTGCCCCGGACGGTCGGCAGGCACTCCTCCAGACCACCGGCGTCGACGAAGGCGTAACCCGGGACCACGTCGTCGCGTCCGCCGGCGGCGCCACGCCAGAGCCACTCGCGTCCGCCGCCGCGCAGGCTGGTCCACCGTCCGCCGTGCCGGTGGTCGACGACCACCCGCAAGGGCACGCCGACAGACGTCCCGCCGGTCTCCGACACGCCCACTGCCGGTACGCCGGTATCCGGCCCGTCGACCGCCGGCTTTCCGGCGCCCGGCCCGTGTGCCGCGCTCACCATTCGGCGAAGGAGCCGTCGGCGTGTTGCCAGACGGGGTTGCGCCAGGCATGTCCGGTCCGGGCCGCGGCGCGTACGGCCGACTCGTCGACGGTGATGCCGAGCCCGGGTGCCTCCGGCCGACGCAGGTGCCCGTCCACGAAACGGAACGGCTCCCGGTCCAGCACGTAGTCGAGCAACTCGGACCCGGAGTGGTAGTGGATGCCGATGCTCTGCTCCTGGATCAGGAAGTTCGGGGTGGCGAAGGCGACCTGGAGGCTCGCGGCGAGCGAGATCGGCCCCAGCGGGCAGTGCGGGGCCAGCACCGCGCCGTACGTCTCGGCCTGGGCGGCGATCCGGCGCACCTCTGAGATGCCTCCGGCGTGCGAGAGGTCGGGCTGCACCACCGCCACGCCCGCGCGCAGCGGCGCCAGGAACTCGTGCCGGGCGAAGAGCCGCTCACCGGTGGCGATCGGCACCGGCGAGGCGGCGACGATGCCGGCGAGCTGCTGCTGGTGCTCGGGCAGCACCGGCTCCTCGACGAAGAGCGGCCGCAGCGGGGCGAGCTCCGGCAGGATCCGGCGGGCCGCCGCCGCGCTCGCCCGGCCGTGGAAGTCGACCGCGACGTCCCGCTCGTCGCCGAGCACCTGCCGGACCGAGCCGACCCGGCGGACGACGGCGGACACCTCGGCGGCGCTCGGGATCGCGCCGAGCCGGCCGGAGGCGTTCATCTTGACCGCTGTCATTCCCGCCTCGACCTGCGCGGCGGCGGCGTCGGCGAGTTCGCCGGGCTCGTCGCCGCCGATCCAGGAGTAGACGCGTACCCGGTCCCGGACCGGGCCGCCGAGCAGGGCGTGCACCGGTGCGCCGTACGCCTGCCCGGCGATGTCCCAGAGCGCCTGGTCGATGCCGGCGACGGCGCTGGAGAGCACCGGGCCGCCCCGGTAGAAGCCGCCCTTGGAGAGCACCTGCCAGTGCTGCTCGATCCGGAGCGGGTCCTCGCCGAGCAGATATTCCGAGAGCACCTCGACGGTGGCCCGTACCACCTCGGCCCGGCCCTCCACGACCGGCTCGCCCCAGCCGACGAGCCCTTCGTCGGTCTCCACCCGACAGAAGAGCCAACGGGGTGGGACGAGGAACGTCTCGATCCGGTCGATCTTCACTGGCCGCCTCTCTCTGTGCCGTTCATCGTTCGACGCCCGGCCGCTGCCGGCGTACCTTCTGGACGTCCCGGACGGCCTTCTCCAGCAGTTGCCGCATGGCGTGCTCCGCGCCCTCGGCGTCGCCCCGGCGGATCGCCTCCACCACCGCGCGGTGGCTCGGCACCGGATCGTCCTGGCCGGCACCGTGCACCAGACGGTCCCGCTCGGCCAACCCGGTCTCCATCACCACCTCCATCCGCTCCAGCAGCTCGTTGTGGGTGGCGGCGAGCAGCGCGCGGTGGAACGCCAGGTCGGCCCGGACCGCCGCGACCGGATCGGTCGCCGCGGCCATCCCGGCCAGCGCCCGGTCGAGGTCGGCCAGGTCGGTCTCGGTGGCCCGCGCGGCGGCGAACCGGGCGGCGGCGGGCTCCACGATGGTCCGGACCTCGTGCAGCTGGTCGAGCAGGTGTTGTCCGGCGCCGCCGGCGAACTGCCAGCGGATCACGTCGCCGTCGAGCAGGTGCCAGTCCGTCCGAGGTCGGACGAAGGTGCCCCGCTTCTGCCGGGCGTCGACGATCCCCTTGGCGGTGAGGACCTTGAGCGCCTCGCGCAGCGCGGTGAGGCTGACGTCGAGCTCCTCCTGGAGCGCGGTCAGGTTCAGGGTGGCACCCTCGGCGATCTCGCCGGCGAGGATGCGCCGGGCGATGACCTCGACGGTCTGGCCGTGAACGCCGCGGCGTGCGTACTGTCCCAATGCTCTCCGTGCTTTCTTCGCTCGATGTCGATGGGCCGGGCCGAGGGTCCGCCCGGTCAGGCCGAGGCTTTCACCGCGGTCCAGCCGCCGTCCACCACCAGGGTGGTGCCGGTGACGTAGCTGGCGTCCGGCGAGGCGAGGAAGGCGATCGCCGCCGCCACCTCGTCCGGGGCGCCGAAGCGCCCGGCGACAGTCTCGGCGACGCTGCGCCGCCGGTCCATTTCGGAGACCCGGTCCCACGCGGCGGTGCGGATCGGGCCCGGCAGCACGGTGTTGACCCGGACCTCGGGACCGTACTCGACGGCGAGCTGGCGGCCCAGCGCGACCAGCCCGCCCTTGGCCGCCGCGTAGGCGGGGTGTCCGGGGAGCCCGACCAGCGCGTGCACCGAGGAGACCAGCACGACCGCGCCGCCACCGGACCGCAGGTCCGGCAGGCAGGCCCGGAGCCCGAGGAAGCCGCCGGTGAGGCTGACCGCGAGCTGCCGGTCCCAGGAGTGCCGGCTGGTCTCGTGTGCCGGGGCCACCTCGCTGACGTAGGCGTTGCTGACCAGGATCTGCACCGGGCCGAAGCGCTCGCGCAGGGTCCGGGCCGCCCGCGCCCAGTCGGCCTCGTCGGAGACGTCGGCGACGATCGGGCACGCCCGCCCGCCGGCCGCCCGGATCTGCTCGGCGACCGCGTCCGGTGAGCGTACGTCGAGCAGCCCCACCGCCGCGCCCTCGGCGGCGAGCCGCCGGGCGGTGGCCGCGCCGATCCCGCCGAACGCCCCCGTGACCAGGGCGACCCTGCCGTCCAGTCGCCGTGCCTGCTGATCAGCCATCCGCCGGACTCCCGAGATCAAAACATTAATTACGAAGAAATCTTGACAGCCGCGACCCTCGGATGCAACCTTCTGGATCACAGCGTTAACCGGATTGACACACCGCGACCCGACCAGCGCCGGGTCGATCAGGAAGGGACAGACCGCGTGAGCGACTTCGACCCGGGTCGTCGCAGATTCCTCGGCCAGCTCGGGCTCGCCGGCCTCGGCGCGCTCGGCGCGAGCGGGCTGGTCGGCTGCGCCAGCTCCGCCGGCACCTCCGGCGGTGGCGGCAGCGACGGCCCGATCACCCTGCAGTCCAACCTCTCCTCGCCGCAGGCGAAGGCCGCGATGGAGAAGGTGATCGAGAGCTTCAACAAGCAGGGCAGGGGCACCGCGACCCTCAACACCATCGCCTCGGAGACCTACCGCACCCAACTGCCGACCTACCTGACCTCGGCGAACCCGCCGGACCTCTACACCTGGTACGCCGGCTCGGTCGCCAACGACTACGCCGGCAAGGGCCTGCTGCTCGACGTCTCCGACATCTGGTCGGGCCTGACCGACTATCCCGAGGCGCTGCGCACCATCTCCACCGACGCCTCCGGCAGGCAGGTCTTCGTGCCGATGACCAACTACTGGTGGGGCTTCTTCTACCGCAGGTCCAACTTCGCCAGGTGGGGCGTGCGGGAGCCGAAGACCTGGGCCGACTTCGTCGCGCTCTGCCGGACCCTGCAGGGCAAGGGCATCCCGCCGATCGGCATCGGGCTCGGCGACACCCCGTGGGTGGCGTCGGCCTGGTTCGACTACCTCAACATCCGGATCAACGGTGCCCCGTTCCACCGGGAACTCCTCGCCGGCAGGCAGCGCTTCGACGACCCGAAGGTGAAGGCGGTCTTCGACCGGTGGCGCGAGGTGCTGCCGTACTTCGACCCGAAGGGCAAGGCGTACCCGTTCCAGGAGGCGACCACCGCGCTGCTGGGCGGCAAGACCGGCATGTTCCTGATCGGCACCTTCTTCGCCGACGCGGCGCCCAAGGACGCCCTCGGCGACCTCGACTTCTTCCAGTTCCCGATCATCGACCCGGCGGTGCCGGTGGCCGAGGAGGGCCCCACCGACGGCTTCTTCGCCAGCGCCAGGACGCGGAACCCGACCGCCACCAGGGCGCTGCTGGGCTACCTGGCCTCGGTCGAGGCGCAGGAGGCGTACATCGCGAGCAGCTCCGGCATCGTGCTGCCGGCCAACCCCGGAGCGAAGGCCGCCGACTCGCCGCTGGTCGCCAAGGGCAAGGCGATGCTGGAGAGCGCGGCGGAGCTGACCCAGTTCTTCAACCGCGACTCCAGCGACGCGCTCCAGCCGACCGCCGACACGGCGCTTACCAAGTTCATGGACAAACCCGACCAGGTCGACGCGATCCTGCGCGAGTGGCAGGCGAACGCCGAGAAGGTCTTCAAGGCCTGATGACCGCGACCGCACCGGCCGAGAGCCGCCAGCGGCGGCCACCGGTCCAGACCCGCCCGCGGCGGCGACCGGCCCGACGCCTGTCGCCGCTGCTGGCGGCCTTCGTCCTCGTGCCCTTCGCGATAGAGAGCATCTGGGTCTTCTGGCCGGCTCTACAGGGCTTCTACTTCTCGCTGACCCGCTGGGACGGGCTCGAACCACCCCGGTTCGTCGGCTTCGCCAACTACGCCGAGCTGGCCGGCGACTCGGTCTTCCGGGGAGCCCTGCTCAACACCGTTATCTGGCTGGTGCTCTTCGGCGGGCTCTCGGTGCTCGGCGGCTTCGGCATGGCGCTGCTGCTGCAGAAGGAGCGCCGGGGGATCGGCTTCTACCGCGCCGCCCTCTTCACCCCGGTGGTCTTCTCGCTTGTCGTCACCGGCCTGGTCTGGCGGGTCTTCTACCAGCCCGACGGCCTCGCCGACCAACTCCTCCGGGCGGTCGGGCTGGGCGAGCTGGTCCGGCCCTGGCTGGCCGACCCGGAGACCGCGCTCTACGCGGTCATCCTCCCCGCCCTGTGGCGGCAGATCGGGTACGTCATGGTGCTCTACCTCGCCGGCCTCAAGGCGATCGACCCGGCGCTGCACGAGGCGGCCCGGACGGACGGCGCCAACGGCTGGCAGCGGCTGTGGCACGTGACGGTCCCGCAACTGCGCGGGGTCAACGCGGTGGTGCTCTCGGTCATCGTCATCGACTCGCTGCGCTCGTTCGACATCGTCTGGGCGCTCACCCGGGGCGGGCCGTACCACTCCTCCGAGCTGCTCAGCACGTACATGTACTCGACCGCTTTCCAGAGCCTCCGGCTCGGCTACGGCTCCGCGATCGCCGTCGTGATCTTCGTGCTGGCGCTGGCGGTCATCCTCGGTTACCTCGTCCGGGCCTTCCGCGAGGAGGAGACATGATCCGCAGACTCCGCACCGGCGGCTTCCACCTCGGGATGAGCCTGGTGGCACTCCTCTGGCTCGGCCCGATCGCCTGGGTCGTCAGCATGTCGCTACGCAGCTTCGACGACATCGCCGCCAACGGGGTGGGCAGCCTGCCCCGCTCGTTCACCCTGGAGACCTACCGGCAGGCCTGGACCGACGGCGGTGAGCTGCGGGCGCTGATCAACAGCATGCTGGTCACCGTACCGTCGGTGCTGCTCAGCCTGGCACTGGCTGCGGCCGCGGCCTTCGCGCTCGCCCGGTTCCGGATCCCCGGCCGGCGCACCATCCTGCTGCTGATGCTCGCCGGCAACCTGCTGCCGCCGCAGATCCTGCTCATCCCGGTGAGCAAGTTCAGCGAGCTGACCGGCCTCTACGACACCCTCTGGGCGCTCATCGCCGTCCAGGTCGGCTTCGGGCTCGGCTTCTACACCTTCGTGCTGCACGGGTTCATGCGGGACCTGCCGGGCGAGATCCAGGAGGCGGCGGTGATCGACGGCGCCGGGCCGGGGCAGATCTTCGCCCGGGTCATCCTGCCACTGACCCGGCCGGCGCTCGCCGCGCTCGGGGCGCTCTCCTTCACCTGGATCTTCAACGACCTGCTCTGGGCGATCACGGTGCTCCGCACCGACGACCGGATGCCGGTCACCCCGGCGCTGCTCGCCCTGCAGGGCCAGTTCGTCTCCTCCTGGAACGTCATCGCCGCCGGCACGGTCATCGCGGCGGTCCCGACCGTCCTGGTCTTCCTCCGCTTCCAGCGGCACTTCGTGTCCGGCCTCGCGATCGGAGCCGTCAAGTGACCGACCCGACCCCCGACCCGACCGACAGGCAGGTCCCGGAACCGCCCACCGGACAGGCCCCGGGTCCGGCCGCCGAGCCGCGACGGTGGACGTTGCGCGGCGCCCGGACCGAATACGTCGTGGCCGTCCCCGCACACGGCCGCTGGCTCGAACTCGTCGCCTGGGGACCGCACGGCGTCGGCGAGGGACCCTCCCCGGTGGAGTACGCCGGCCCGGTCCCGTTTCTCACCGCCGGCGACGCCGCGCCGGTCGAGTACGCCACCGACGCCGCCCGGCCCTTCAGCGGCGCCGACCTGGTGGTGGAGACGGCCGGGGGAGACCGTCGGATCGACGTCGAGTTCGCCGGGGCGCAGGCTGGACCGTCCCGGCTGGTGGTGGCCTTCGCCGACCGGGTGACCGGGCTGCGCGTCGACGTCGGATACGAGATTCCGGCCGGCACCGAGGTGGTGCGGCGGTGGGTCGAGCTGACCAACACCGGGACGGAGCCGCTGCGTCTGCACCGCGCAGGCTCCGCCGGATTCTGCGTACCGACGCCGCACGGCGCGACGGTCAGCTACCAGTGGGGCCAGTGGGCGCAGGAGTTCCAGCTCGACTCGGTCGAGCTCGGGCACGGTGAGTTCACCGTCGGCAGCAGCCAGGGGGTGCCGGGGCACGCGTACCTGCCGTGGCTGGCCGTGCGGGACCGGGCCGAGCCGGCGGGTTCGACCTGGGGGTTGGCGCTGGACTGGACCGGCTCCTGGGAGATCTCCGCGACCCGGGACACCGGCGGGCTGACCCGGGTACGCACCGGCCGGCGCCTCGCCGACGGCCCCCTCGACCTGCCGCCCGGCGGCCGGATCGCGCTGCCGGCGGTGGCCGGTGCCTACAGCCCGGACGGGCTGGGCGGGCTGGCCCGGGTCTGGCACGACTACCAGCGCCGGCTCGCCGGGGAGCGGCTCACGCCCCGCCCGGTGCTCTACAACTCCTGGGAGGCGACCTACTTCGCCGTCGACGCGGAGAACCAGCTCGCGCTGGCCCGAATCGCGGCGGAGCTCGGCGTGGAGACGTTCGTCGTCGACGACGGCTGGTTCGTCGGCCGCGACGACGACACCGGTGGCCTGGGCGACTGGGCCCCGGACCCGGCGAAGTTCCCGGCCGGCTTCGACGCCTTCGTCCGGCAGGTACGCGAGCTCGGGCTGACCTTCGGGCTCTGGGTCGAACCGGAGTGTGTCAACCCACGCTCGGCGCTCTACGCCGCGCACCCGGACTGGGTCTACCAGCTGCGAGGGCGGCCGCTTACCCCGATCCGCAACCAGTACCTGCTGGATCTCGGGCGGCCCGAGGTGGCCGAGTTCGTCCACTCCACGGTGGACGGGCTGCTGCACCGCCACGACATCGGCTATCTGAAGTGGGACTTCAACCGGCCGCGTACCGAGGCGGGCCGGGACTGGCCGGCGGCGACCGGCGCGACCGGCCGGGCCGACCTGGACGGCGCGCACGTGGCGAACCTGCACCGGATCTACGAGGCGCTGCGCCGCGACCATCCGCACGTGCTGCTCGAGGCATGTGCCGGTGGCGGGGCGCGGACCGACCTCGGCATGGCCGCCCGGGCCGACGTCTTCTGGCCCAGCGACAACACGGGCCCGCTGGACCGGCTCGCCATCCAGCACGGCTTCCTGCACGCCAACGCCCCGCACCTGCTCAGTTCCTGGGTCACCGACTCGCCGGGGTTCTTCGACCCGCGTCCCCGATCACTGGCCTTCCGCTTCGTCCTGGCCATGGCCGGCGTGCTCGGCATCGGGGCCGACATCCGGCACTGGACGCCGGAGCAGCGCGCCGAGGCGGCCGGCTGGGTCGCCAGGTACAAGGAGATCCGGGACGTCGTCACGCACGGCACCGTGCACCTGGTCGGCGGGCCGGACCAGGCCCGCTGCGCGGTCCAGTACACCGCACCGGACGGCGACACCGTCGTGGTGCTCGCCTGGCACACCGGCCGGCTCGACGGCCCCGGCGTGCTGCCGTCCCGCCCGGTCCGGCTCCCGCTGGCCGGCCTCGACCCGGCAACCAGCTATCGACACGACACCCGGCGCTACTCCGGCAGCCACCTCACGACGGTGGGTCTGCCGGTCCGGTGGACCGTCGACCACGACGCGGAACTCGTCGTCCTCCGGCGCGCCTGATCCACCCCCACCCCCACCCCCGCACAGCGAAGGAAACGACGTGAGACGACACGCGTTCGTCGGCCTGTTCGCCCTCATCGCCGGCCTGTTGGCCGCACCGCCACCCGCCGCCGCTGCCGCCGGCGAACCGGTCAGCGCCGTTGGCGCCGGGCAGGCGTACGGTGCCGCCGCCGGGCAGCCGCTCGGCGCAACCCCCTACCAGGGCTGGAACACCTACTACGGGCTCGGCGGTGAGTTCTCCGAGGAGTCGGTGAAGCAGGTGGCCGACGCCCTGGTCGAGCGCGGCCTGGCCGAGGCCGGATACGACATCGTCTGGCTCGACGGCGGCTGGCAGGATCCGGAGCCGCGTACCGCCGCCGGTGACCTGCGGCCCGACCGGAGCCGGTTCCCCAACGGGTTGAAGCCGCTGGTGGACCACATCCACGGCAGGGGCCTGCGGGCCGGCATCTACACGGACGCCGGACCGTACATCCCGGGCAGGTGCGGGCTGGGCAGTCACGGCTACTACCAGCGGGATGCCGACCAGTTCGCCGCCTGGGAGTTCGACGCGGTCAAGGTGGACTTCCTCTGCGGCATCGCCGCCGACCTCGACCCGAAGACCGTCTACACGGAGTTCGCCCAGGCGCTGCGGAACAACGCGAGCGGGCGCCCGATGATCTTCAACCTCTGCAACCCGGTCACCTCGCCCGACTGGGGGAACTATCCGGAGGAGCAGCAGTCGACGTACTCCTGGAGCTACGCCCCGGCGATCGCGCAGTCCTGGCGGACCTACACCGACGTGGGCTTCGTCGGTGAGATCAAGTTCAAGGACGTGCTCCGCAACTACGACGCCAACGCCCGGCATCCGGAGGCCGCCGGGCCGGGGCACGTCAACGACCCGGACTATCTCGGCCCGGAGCTCGGGATGACCGACGAGGAGTTCCGCACCCAGATGACCCTATGGGCGGTCGCGGCCGCGCCGCTGGTGATCGCCAGCGACGTCCGCGAGCTCTCCCGGACCTCGGTCGACATCCTCACCGACCCCGAGGTCCTGGCGATCAACCAGGACCCGGCCGGGATCCAGGCCGTCCGGGTCGGTCCGGCCGGCACCACCGAGACCTGGGTGAAGCGGCTGGCCGACGGCGACCGGGCGGTCGTGCTGCTCAACCGGGGCGAGTCCGGTCGGATCCTGAGCACCAGGGCCTCGTCGTTCGGCCTCTCCGGCCGCAGACTCACCGTCGAGAACGCCTGGACCGACCGGGTCACCGAGAGCACCGGCACGATCAGCGCGGCGGTGCCCGCGCACGGGGCCGCGCTCTTCCGGGTCGGCCCGGCTCGTGGACTGCCCGGGGCGCCGCACGTGACCGCCGGGCTTCCGCAGCTGACCTCGGTCGGTGGCACTCCTGTCCCGGACGGGTTCGCGCCGGTGCTGGCCGGCGGTGACGAGGCCCGGGTCGAGGTGGCCGTCCGCAACGACGGGCTGCTGCCGGTGCTGGTGCCCCGGGCCGGACTGGCCGCTCCCGCCGGCTGGCAGGTCCGGGCGCTGGGCCGTTCGCCGCTGCTGATCGCCGGGGGCCGCTCGGCCACCCTCGCCTTCGCGGTGACACTGCCGGGCGGGGCCGCCCCGGGCGACGCGGCACTGACCGCCACCACCAGCTATGAACCGCCCGGACACGGGCGCCAGCGGCAGGTGACGGTCTCGACGGTGACGGTCGCTCCGGCGTCGCCCGAGGGCGAGGTGGTCCTCTCGCACCACGACTGGGTCAGCGCCACCAGCGGCTGGATGAGTCCGACCGCCGACCTCAGTGTCGGCGGCGGCTCGCCGATCAGCCTGCTCGGCCAGGTCTACCCCACGGGGATCGGTGTTGCCTCGCCGTCGGTGATCCGCTATTACGTCGGCGGTGGATGCACCCGCCTGACCGGGGTCGTCGGGCTGGACGACGCGGTCCGCAACGTCGGGCCCGAGGGGGCGACGGCGACCTTCCAGGTGATCGGTGACGGCCAGCTCCGGTACGACAGCGGAGTGCTGACCCGTGACGACACCGGCCGGATCGACGTCGACCTGACCGGCGTACGGGTGCTCGACCTGCTGGTCGGGGACGCGGGCGACGGTGGCTACAACGATCGCGCGGACTGGGCTGCCCTGACCGCCAGCTGCTGATTACGACTTCCGTCTGTCCGTCTGCTTCCACCGGTGGATGGTCCCTCGGTGGATGTCTGGAGGTGCTACCGGTGGATGTCGATATCTGGTAGGAATCTTCCAACTAGGACCGTCGACTGCAAATTTCCTCCGGGAGGATCGGATGAGAAGGATCGTGGCGGGCCTGACCGGCCTGGCGGCCGTGCTGGTCGGGACAGGCATGGCGGTCGTGCCGGCCGGTCCGGCCGGGGCCGCCACCGAGGCGACCGACGCCACCGTGCCGGCCCGGACGGAGGTCGCGGGCGACGTCGCGGGAGTTGACCGCACGGTCAGCTACCGGGGCTACCGGCTGCGGATTCCGGCGAACTGGCAGGTCGTCGAGCTGACCGCCCGGCCACACGCGTGCCTCCGGTTCGACCGGCCCACGATTTACCTCGGATACCCCGGCGACCAGGCCGAATGCCCGGCCAGGTTGGTCGGGCGCACCGCAGGCCTGCTGGTCGAGCCGTTCGACGCCGCCTCGGCGCCCCGGCACACGCCGCAGACCGCCAGCACGGCGCCCGGGGCGGCGAGGGTCTCCGTCCCGGTCTCGCGTGACGACGCCATCCAGGTCGCGGTCCGGGACGCGGGTGTACTCGTCACGGCGGTGCACACGCCGCTGACCGAGCCGCTCGTCCGGCGCATCCTCGACACCGCCACCCTCGGCCCGGACGCGTCGCCGTCGTCGTCGGCCCTGCCCAGAGCCGGGGCCGCGGTCGGGGAACCGCCGCCAGCCGCGGCCGAGCCCGCGCCGCGCGCACAGGGTCCGGCGGCGCCGCTGGCGGCGGCCGGCCCGCAGCCAGGCACCTACCTCGGCCGGGGATTCGACACCTGCACCGCACCGTCCCAGTCGGCGATGAACGCCTGGCGGGCCAGCTCGCCGTACCGGGCGGTCGGGATCTACATCAGCGGTGCCAACCGCTCGTGCGCCCAGCCCAACCTGACCGCCAACTGGGTCAGCAACCAGACGGCGAACGGCTGGCGGCTGATCCCCATCGAACTCGGCCGGCAGGCGCCCTGCTCCACCCGTTACACCCTGCTGATCTCCAGCAACCAGGCCACCGCGCGGGCCCAGGGCGCGACCGCCGCGACGAACGCGGTGGGTTCGGCCCAGGCCCTCGGCATCCCCGCCGGCAGCGCCATCTACAACGACATCGAGCACTACCCGTCGAACCCCACGTGCAGGGCGGCCGTGCTCTCGTTCCTCTCCGGCTGGACGGAGCGGCTGCACGCGCTCGGCTACCTCTCCGGCATGTACTCCAGCGGGTCGTCCGGGATCGCCGATGTCGCCAGTGCCTACCACGACCCCGCGTACACCCCGGTCGACCACCTCTGGTTCGCATGGTGGAACGGGGTGGCGGACACCGACGCCGGGCCGTACGCCCCGGCCGAGTACTGGGCCGACCACCAGCGGCTGCACCAGTACGCCGGTGACGTCTACGAGACCTGGGGCGGCGTGCAGATCCGGATCGACCGCAACTACCTCGACGTCGCCGCCGGCAGTGCCGAGCCGCCGCCGGCCTGGAGCAGCATTGTCGACAACGACACCGCCGGCCGATTCACCGCCAGCGCGAACTGGGGAACGTCGGCCTACTCGGACCAGCGGCACGGCGCCGACTACCGCTTCGCGGATCCGGTCCTGGCCAGCGACGTCGCCTGGTGGCGGGTGAACATTCCGCAGACCGCCAGCTACGAGGTCTCGGTCTGGTACGCGGCCAACCCGGACTACAACGACTCCACCCCGTTCGTCGTCGCCACCACCACCGGTAACCAGACCGTACGGGTGAACCAGCGCGCGAGCGGCGGTCGGTGGGTGTCACTGGGCGTCTTCACCCTGCCCGCCGGGGACGGCGACCGGGTCGGAGTGAGCCGGTGGACCAGCGGCACCGGCTACGTCATCGCCGACGCGGTGCGGCTCACCCGGGTCTGACCGGGATGCCGCCAACGCGGGTCGCTCGCCGACGCGGTGTTCAGGAGGTTGTCGACGCGGTGCTCAGGGGCGCTGGCCGACGCCGGTACCCGCCTCGGCGAGCCGGCCACCGCTGAGCCGGGGTGTCAGGGGGGCGGTCGGCATCCCGCCGGTCGTGCGCAGCCCTCGGAGGAAGTCCTCGATCGCCTCCCGGGCGCTGTGCCGGGGAGTCCAGCCCAGCTCGGTCCTGGCCCGGGTGGTGTCCATGATCGGGAGCCGGAGCACCGCGTCGAAGAGCTGCGGCGAGGCCGGGACCAGGTGGAGGTGCCAGGCTGCGGCCAGCGCGGCCCGTACCGGAGCGGCGGGTAGCCGTACGAGCCGGGCCCGCAGGATGTCGGCGAGCAGCCCGCCGTCGACGACCGGCCCGGCGGCCACGTTGAACGCGCCGCGCACGTCGCGGAGCACCGCCAGCCGGTACGCCTCGGCCGCGTCGGCGGAGTGCAGGGCCTGGAACCGCAGTCCCGGCAGGTCGGGCAGCACCGGCACGATCCCCGGCCGGACGAGGCGACCCGGCAGCAGCGGTCCGGTGAAGAGCCGCCGCTGCTGACTGGCCGATTCCTGCTTGAAAATGAAACCGGGGCGCAGCCGCACCACCCGGGTCGCCGGGTGCCGCCGCTCAAAGGCGTCGAGGGCCCGTTCCAGGTATGCCTTCTCCCGGGTGTACCCGGCGGTCGGCCAGCCGTCCGTCGGCCAGCTCTCGTCGACCGGGCGGTCCTTCGGCCCCGGCGAGTACGCCCCGACCGACGAGGCGTAGACCAGGGCCGGCACGTCGGCCCGGGCGGTGGCGGCGAAGACCCGCCGACCGCCCACGGCGTTGACCCGCCAGGTGGTCAGCGGTCGGTGCGTGGGCTGGAAGAGCCAGGCGAGGTGCACCACGACGTCGGCGCCGTCGAAGATCTCGACGAGGTCCGAGGCGACGATGTCCGCCTCGACCCACTCGGTCTTCGGAGGTCGCCAGCGGGGTGGCCGCCGCGCCACACCGACGATCGTGCCGACCGCCGGTTCACGGCCCAGCGACTCGACGAGACTCGTGCCGACGTTGCCGGTCGCGCCGACCACCACCACCCGGAGCCCTGAGCCCGTGCCACCACGTGGAGTCACCGGTCCGCCGGTCGCCTGCGCGTCTCCGCCGGTCGCCTGCGGGCTTCCGCCGGTCGGCTGCGCGTCCATGGCGGTCAACCTTCCCCGCGGTCGTCCTGGTAAACCCGTCCGCCGTGGCGAACGGAAGCGCCGTGGCGGACGGAGGCGGGCGACGGTCCGGAGTTCGGGGTGGTCCGGACGCCGGAACCGGTCCCCGAGATCGGCAAGTGCATCTGTGTCTGTCGATTTAATAGGGGCGAGAACAGGCGTTATGCGTTGACACGACTGACGCCGGACGTAACATAGATGTAAATCAATCGATGACGAACCGTCACCACCACCGGACGTTCCGTCCGGTCGCCCCGGCGTCCGGCGCGGCACGCGCTCGAAACCTAGCAGAGACAGTCACGGTCCCGCTGTCCAGCCTGGGTCGACGGTCGGGGGCAGGTTCGACGTCGGTTACCCACCATCGTTCGGAGGACCAGAAATGCACCTACATCGCCCCCGATCCCGGCTGTGGTCGGCCGTGACCGTGGCGGCCGTGGTAGCCGCCGGCGGGGCGGCCATCATCGCCGCCACACCCGCGGTGGCTGCTCCCGGTTGTGGCGTCACCTACACGGTCGGTTCCCAGTGGCAGGGTGGCTTCACCGCCACGGTCACCCTCACCAACGTCGGCGACCCGATCAGCTCCTGGACGATGACCTGGAGCTACGCCGGCGGCCAGCGGGTCACCCAGGCGTGGAACGCCACGGTTTCCCAGAGTGGTAGTGAGGTCAGCGCCCGCAACGCCAGCTACAACGGCAGCGTCGCCACCGGAGCCAGCGTGTCGTTCGGCTTCAACGGCTCCTGGAACGGCAGCAACCCGGCACCGACCAGCTTCACCGTGAACGGGACCACCTGCACCGGGCAGCCCGGCGGTCCCACCACGCCGCCCACCACCGGACCGACGACGCCGCCGACGACACCACCGACCGGATCGCCGACGACGCCGCCTCCGGGCAACCCCACCTGGGGTACGGCGCTGCCGCCGTCCGGCGCGCAGCTGAGCCGGGCGTACCAGCTGATCGCCACCGCCAACGAGAAGGGATACCTGCCGAGGTCGGGCGAGTGCTCCGTCGAGATCCACGCCCGTTACTGGACGTACGGCCCCGACGGGAAGGTCTACCCCACCTGGCACCCGACCCGGGACCCGAGCGGCTGCAACTTCGGCCACGAGCACGGTGACGACCCGCGCAACTCGGACCTGTACAGCACCGCCGGCTGGCCCGCCTTCGGCTACACCAGCGAGGTGATGCAGGACAGCATGCCCGAGAGCAGCCACCGGCACGAGGACCATGTCGGGCACAAGGTGTTGTCGGTCAACAACACGAACGTGATCCAGGGTGACAACGGCAGCAGCTTCTTCCCGCCGCAGGGCACCACCATCGCCGTCTGCGACACCCTGCTCAAGTTCCACCAGGGCACCCACTCACCTGACGCGTTCAGCAACAACGTCCACGAGCTGCTCTTCAACCAGCGCTGCACCGCGAGCAACGGTGGCCAGGTCACCGAGGCGCGGTACAACGCGATGATCCCGCTCGGCCGGGCCGGCGGCTTCAGCCCCAGCGAATGCCCGGGCTTCGGCGGCGCGTTCATCAACGTCAAGCCGGCGGTGCCGGCGGACTCGCCGTCGGACACCCGGTCGCTGGGCCGGCTGATCACCGAGCCGGGCTGCATTCAGGCGATCCGGGAGGGTCGTACGCACTACGACCCGCTCTACCCGAACCCGGTGCCGTTCACCGTCTCCGACATGGACGACTTCTGGTTCTCCGACTCGTCGGTGACGGGCAACGGGCTGAACTTCCGGCTCGCGCCCCTGTTCTACGTGGTCAACCCGTCGCGCTACTACGACCCGACCAAGCCGGACAACCTGGGCCGGATCATCGACCTGTGCTACACGAACCTGGCCGGTGGTGACTACTGCAACCAGGCCCGCCAGGCCGGGCAGAACATCCCCTGGGACGACACTCGCTCGCCGTTCAAGGGCACCCTGCGGGAGTTCCGGCCGGGCACCTTCCAGGTGCAGAACAGCGGCCCGACCACGGTCTACACCGACGTGTACGGTCGTAACGTCTCGAGCACGCCGTTCGCCGGCTCCATCAAGCAGTACTTCTCCGGTAACCAGTCGTCGACCATGTACGTCCGTGGCGCGACCAGGGACTGGAACGCCACCGGGGTGCACGCCCCGAACTGACGGCGCACCCTTCCCGGGCCCGTGGCGAAACCATCCGCCGCGGGCCCGGCCCGTGCCGATCCACGCCGGCAGCCCCGGGCGCGGGGGCAGGACCGGACCGCTGGGGTGAGAGATGTTCACAAACGAGGGCGTGGGTACGATGCTGCTCTCGTTGCCGCATCGGTTCTCGTACCCGACGGTCCCCACAGAGGAGCCTTACCATGGCCGACCTGGACCCCGAGCTCGCGTCGAAGCTCCAGTTCGACGTGCCGCACGCGGCGCGGATCTGGAACTACTGGATGGGCGGCAAGGACAACTTCCAGGCCGACCGCGCCGCCGGTGCGGCGGTGGCGGAGGTCTACCCGGAGATCGTCGTCATGGCTCGGCAGTCCCGGCGCTTCCTCATCCGCGCCGTGCGCTACCTGGCCGCCGAGGCGGGCGTCCGGCAGTTCCTCGACGTCGGCACCGGCCTGCCCACCATGCAGAACACCCACGCGGTCGCCCAGGAGATCGCGCCGGATTCCCGGATCGTCTACGTCGACAACGACCCGATGGTGCTGATGCACGCCCGGGCCCTGCTCGCCAGCACCTCGGCGGAGGGGCTGACGACCTACGTGCACGCCGACTACCACGAGCCGGAGAAGATCCTCGAGAGGGCTGGCGAGGCGCTGGACTTCTCGAAGCCGGTGGCGGTGATGTTCATGGGCGTGCTGGGCTATGAGCCCGACCTCGATGCCGTACGCTCCATCGTCGGCAGGATGATGGCGCCTGCGGCCTCCGGCAGCCACCTGGTGCTCTGGGACGGCACCGACACCAGCCCGGCGGTGGTCGACGGCGCCGACAAGCTGGTGGAGAGCGGTGGGCTTCCGTACATCCTGCGCAGCCCCGACCAGCTCGCCGACTGCTTCGCCGACCTGACGATGATCGAACCCGGACTGGTGCCGATCACGCGGTGGCGCCCCGACGATCCCGACGCCGAGCACATCGACGCCTACGGCGCGGTTGCCCGTAAGTCCTGACGACCGGTAGCTCCGGGTGCTCCGTACGTCGTCCACGGCCGTCTCGACCAGGCTGGCGCCGCCGGCCGATGCTCGTGCCGACAACCCGGACCCGGAGGTGGTCGGATCGGCCAGGGCCGAATGGTCAGTGCACCCGGGCCGGGCCGGCGGCGTCGATCCGCGCCGTCACCTCCAGCCGGTGCGGTGCCATTCCGGAGGTGGCCCGGAACCGCTCGACCGCCGCCGAGACGTGCTCCCGCACGACGGTCAGCGCGGCCCGGGAGCTGAGCTGTAACTCGATCCAGAGTTCCGGCTGGGGTGCGGTACCAGCCAGTCGGACCGAGGCCCGCCGGACCTGCGGATTCCGGGCGAGGTCCCGTTCGAGACCACGGGCCAGCCGGGTGCCACGGACGTGGGTGACGCCGGCCGGCGCTGGGCCCGTGTCGGCGGTCTGCCGGGTGATGGACCGCAGGTCGAGGTCGCCCAGCACCGGATATCGGCGGACCCGGATCACCCAACCGAGCATTCTCCACCCGAGCCAGGCGACGAGCAGCCCGAGCACGCCCAGAATCACCAAACCCCACGGGTCGATGGCGCGCCAGGTGCGCAGCAGGCCCGACCAGAGCAGGGGTGCGCTGTTGTCGATCCCGGCCAGGTGACCCAGGCTGGCGATCAGCCCCACCACGCCGATGGCGGTGAGCACGATGCCGATCACCGTCCAGAACACCCGGATAGCGCCGTTCGTCATGCCGGTCCTCCAAACCGCCCCGTCACCCGCGCCCCGATCACACGCCACGGCGTCACGTGCGACGGCGTCACGTGCGACAGCGTCACGTGCAAGCCGGCGCGTCGTCCCGGATGGAGCCATCCGGCCGTCGTATCCCAGCCCGTCACGTCTCCACCCGCGGTACACCGGCCCGCGACGACCTCGACGGACGCACGATCTGCACCCCCACGTGGTCGTCCGGCGAGGCGCCGAGGCGTTCCAGTTCGCGCCGGACCGCGGACTCCACCTCCGGTCCGACCGGTACCTCGCTGACCGCCCGGATCCGGGTCCGCCAGCCGTCGCCGTCGCGGCGGACCCGGGCGCTGGCGCCCTCGACACCGGTGACACCGTTCGCCGCCGTCGCCAGTTGCCGTTCGACGGAGCGGCGTTGCAGGTGCCAACCGTCGGCCAGCCGGGTGGGCAACCGCTGCGGCTTCCAGCGGGCCAACTGGGCGACGAGGACCAGCAGACCGAGCACGCCCACCGCGATGAAGCCGCTGCGCACCCAGGCATCGTTCAGCCGGGTGCTGGTCAGCGTCTGGTACCAGCCCGTGTGGTCGGCGACCAGCCCTTCGCGGTTCAACGCCACCGCGAAGACCTCGGCGATCAGCAGCAGGCCGCCGCCGAGCAGTGCGACGCCGAGCAGCAGGGTCGCGAAGCGGTTGACCAGGCGCATGCTCAGTCTCCGGCCGCCGTGTCGACCGGCGTCGGCAGGTCGATGTCCTCGACGATCACTTCCACCGACGCCTCCCGACCGAAGCTCTCCAGTACGCCCCGGACCGCCGCCTGGATCTGCTCGGCCACCGGGACGATCGGCACCGGCCCCACCTCGACGTGCACCTCGACCGGGTCACCGAGGCGGACTCCGACAATCTTTCCGCCCGGGAACTGGGTGGCTGCCTCGATGCCGCTGCCGGCGGTCAACCCGGCCACGCCGGGCACCAGGAGGACGGCGTCCCTGACCCTGGTGGCCACCGCGGCCGGATCGGCCTTCCGCACGGGGCCGACACCGGCCCCTCCGCCCTCCGGTCTTCCTACCGCGGCGGCCCGTCCGCCCTCCGGCTTCGCGCCCGCACCGGGCCGTCCGCCGTCCGGCTCCGTGTGTGCGGCCTCCGGCGTACCTTGCGACCCGGTCCCGTCGGCGTCCGGCCTCTCCGAGGCGGCCGTGCCGGTCCCCGTGCCGCTGCCCGGATCGGTGCTCTCGGTCCGGTCGATCCGGCCCGGCACGCTCTTCGTCGCCCGGCTGCTCATCGCGGCTGCTGCCTGGCGTCGTCGCCGTCCTGGTCACCCTGGACGTGGACGTCGTCGACGTTGATGTTCACCTCGACGACCTTGAGGCCGGTCATCGCCTGCACCCGGTCGATGACGTTGCGGCGTACCGCCTCGGAGACGTCGACGATGCTCTGGCCGTAATGGGTGACGATGTCGATGTCGACGGCTGCCTCGCGCTCGCCGACCTGGACCGAGACGCCCTGCCCGGCCATCTCGCCGCCGCCCGGGACGAGGCTGCGCAGCTGTCCCATCCGCCGGGCGAGTCCGGCACCCATCGAGTGCACGCCTGGAATCTCCCGGGTCGCGAACCCGGCGATCTTGGCGACCACCCCGTCCGCGATGCGGGTCTGCCCGGTCTCGGTGGTCAGCTGGGCCCGGACCGGCCCGCCGCCGTCCGGCCGGGTCATGCGGCCCGGCTGGTCCGTCTTCGCCCGGTTGTCGTTCCTGGTGGCGGTGGCGCTGTCAGCCATGTCCTGTCCCATCTCCTGCCGGAGGGTCTCTACCGGAGATCAGGGCCCCGGTCGCTCCGCTGGGTCTGTCGGGGTGTCGGCCTCGTTCGTGTCGGCCTCGTTCAGCGCCGGCGCGATGCGGCGGCCCGGTCGGCCAGGCCGGCGACGTTGAGGTCGCCGTCGAGCACCCGTACGGCGAGCCACCCGACCAGTCCGGCGAGGACCGCACCCGCCGCCGCCCCGAAGCCGACGATGGCCCAGACCGCCGCGATGAGGAAGCCGATGACGAAACCGAACTGTTGTCGGGACATTGGTTCCTCCCCATCCTGCTGCGGTAGGTCGGAGGTGGCTTACACCGTGGCGACGAAGTCGAACCCCGGTGAGCCGAGGAGATATGTGATCTGCGTCACTCAAAGGCTACCCGTCGAGGAGCGCGTCTACCACCCCGGCGACTCGGTGCACCGGCCGGAGGTGCCGGTCGAGACGCTGCTGGTGCCGGTGCACGGGTCGTGGCTGAAGACCGACGAGGCGATCGACTTCGTGCGCGCGGTGGCGCCCGAGCGGGCGTACGGCATTCACGACGCGCAACTCAACGACCGCGGGGGTTGCAGAGCGCGCACGGCTGGCTCAGCGAAGAGACCGGCGGCCGCTATCGCTGGCTCACTCCCGGCGAGGCGGCCTGAACGCCACCGCGACCGTCACCCGGCGCCGCCGGCCCGGGCTGGACTGCCCGGCCGCTCGGTCCAGCTGTCCACTATCGCCGCGACCAGCGCGATCACCACGAACCCCGTGGTGGCCAGCAGTGCGTCCCGGAAGGCCCGCGACCAGCCGTTGCCGGTGGCGGCCAAGGTGCTGAAGAAGATCATTCCGACCCCGGCGATCCCGGTGGCGGCACCGATCCGCTGGGCGGTCTGCAACATTCCGGCCGCGCTGCCCGCCTGGGCGACCGGCACCTCGGAAAGCGTGAGATTCTGGTTGGGGGTGATCACCAATCCGCTGCCGAGCCCGGCGACCAGCAGCGGCAGGGCGGTGACCAGCGGCGCGCCCCGTCCTGGCACGAAGTGCAGTGCCACGATCACGCCGACGAGCCCGATCGCTACGGTGGCCAGACCGATCGCGACCAGCGGCCGGCCGAACCGGTTGATGATCCGACCGCCGAGCGCCGCCGTCACGGCGGAGCCGGCTGCGAAGGGCGTGACCGCCAGCCCGGCCTGCAGGGCCGTGTAGCGCAGGCCGGTCTGCAGGTAGAGGGTGAAGAGGAAGAAGATCGCCACGAAACCGCCGAAGTAGAGCAGCCCGATCAGGGTGCCGAGGAGGTAGGAGCGGAGCCGGAACAGGGCCAGGTCGAACAGGGGCACCCGGTGGCGCCGGTAGCGCAGCTCCCAGCCGACGAAGCCGAGCAGTACCAGAAGTCCGGCCGGGATCAGCAGCCACTTGAGTGGCCCCTGCCACTGCCTCTGTTGCACCAGTGGCAGCAGCAGGAATACGACGCCGACCCCGAGCAGCAGGACGCCGACCGGATCGAGGTTGCGCCCGTCTACGGCCCGTCGCCCGGGACCGGCCGGCAGCAGTCGCCAGGCGAGGACGATCGTCGCGATGCCGACCGGGACGTTGACGAAGAAGACCAGTCGCCAGCCGAGCTGCTGACCACCGAGTTCGATCAACCCGCCGCCGAGGAGTGGGCCGACGCCGGTGGAGACGCCGATGGTGGCGCCGAGCAGGCCGAACGGCCGTCCGCGCTCGGCGCCGTGGTAGAGCTGCTGGATCAGCCCGATCACCTGCGGATTGACCAGTCCGGCGGCGGCACCCTGCAACAGCCGGGCGATGATCAGCCAGGTCGGTGACCCGGCGACCCCGGCCGCCGCACTGGTCAGCGTGAAGAGTCCGAGGCCGACGACGAAGACGGTACGCCGGCCGCGGGCGTCGCCGAAGCGGCCGGCCGGCACCAGCAGCAGGCCGAAGGTCAGCGCGTAGCCGGAGACGATCCACTGCAGATCGCTCGGGTCGGCACCGACAGCCCGGTCGATCGAGGGGAGCGCGACGTTCACGATGCTGACGTCGAGCAGCGTCATGAAGGCGGCGACCAGTCCGATCGCCAGTGCCTGGCTGCGCCGCCGGGCGGCGGTGCGCGGGTCGAGACCGGCCAGTGGGTCCGGCTCGGCCGCACCTGGGCCGTTGCCCGAGCGTGGCTCGCCGCCCCGCCCACCCGAGGTGCCTTCTGCCGCGCTCAATCGGGCCTCGCTGACTGTGCCGCGTCCGAATCGCGGGCCGCGAATGGTGATCGACGGGATCAGAATACCCCAAACCATCCCACGCCCCGGTCAGCGACGTGTCACCCCTTCGGCCGGCAGCCCGCCGTTGGCGGTGATGCTCAGGCGAGCTGTTGCGAACACCAACGCGGACCGAAGTCCAGGCCCTCCAGCGGGGAGTCCTCGCGGTGCAGGAGGTTCTTCTCGCCGAGCACGTGCAGCGGCGTCACCAACTGCTCCGGCGGCAGCCCGACCTCCTCGGCGATGGCCTCCGGAAAGGGCACCTGTCCCCGTGCCTCGAGCGTGGTGACCGCCTGATACACCCGCTGTTCGATGTCGGTGAGATGTAGCTGTTGCATGGTGACCTCCTCGCCCGCGCACCCGCGCCGGGCAGTTCGCGAGGCCGCGATTACCCGCCGGAGAAGCGTTGATGCGCAGCCGATGACATCTCGTGCCGACGAGTCCCGTCCGGGAACCGACCGGTGCGTCGCCTAGGCTGCTAGCCGTGATCTGGGACGTGGCCGTGATCGGGGGCGGGCCCGCCGGACTCTCCGCAGCGTTCGCCGCCGCGCGGGCCGGCGCGCGCACCGTCGTACTCGAAAAGTCCGCACATCCGAGGTACAAGACCTGCGGTGGCGGCCTGATCGGCACGTCGTTGGCGGTCGCCGCCGCACGGATCGACGTGCCCGCCGACGACCGGGTCGAACGGGTCACCTTCACCCACGACGGGCGGCGGAGGTTCACCCGCCGCTACCGGCCGGGGCAGCTGGTCACGATGGTGCGGCGGGAGGAGTTCGACGACCGCCTGCGGGGCGCCGCGGTCGCCGCGGGCGCCGAGATCCGACAACGGGTCGCGGTCCGCGGGCTCGAACAGGACCCCGACGGCGTACGCGTCAGGCTCGCCGACGGATCGGAACTGCGCGCCCGGTCGGCGGTCGGCGCCGACGGCTCGGCCGGGGTGACGGCACGTCGGGTGGGGGTGCGGTACGCGCAGGTCGACCTGGGGCTGGAGTTGGAGATCCCGATCCCGCTCCCGCTCCAGGATCGCTGGCGGGGCCGGCTGCTGCTGGACTGGGGCCCGCTGCCCGGGTCGTACGCCTGGGTCTTCCCGAAGGGCGACCGGCTCACGGTCGGGGTGATCGCCGGTCGGGGCGAGGGGGCGCGGACCCGGCGTTACCTGCGGCAGTTCGTCGAGCGGCTGGGCCTGGCCGGCCTGGAGCCGGCGCACGACTCCGGACACCTGACCCGATGCCGCAGCGCCGACTCTCCGCTGCGCCACGGCCGGGTGCTGGTCGCCGGCGACGCGGCCGGCCTGCTGGAGCCCTGGACCAGGGAGGGGATCAGCTTCGCGCTGCGCTCGGGCACGTTCGCCGGCACGGCCGCGGCCGACGGTGACCTTGACGGCTACGTCCGCGCCGTGCACGAGCACCTCGTCCCGCCGATGCGGGCCGGCTTCCGCATCCTCGCCGCCTTCACCCGGCATCCCGGCGTCTTCCACGCCGCCGTGGCCACACCACCCGGCTGGCGCGCCTTCACCGCCTTCTGTCGGGGCGAGACCAGCTTCGATCGCACGCTCGAGCGTCCATCCGTGCGCGCGGCGCTGGCCCTGCTCGGCTGAGCACGAGGGACATCACCCGGCGTTCCGTCCCGCACCGGCCAGCTGCCTGACCACCGTCCGGCCCGCGAACCCCGGCGGGCGATGTGCGGAATGCGCCGATCAGGCCCGGAGCGACGGATGCCGGATGCCGGACCATGTCGATCATGGCTCGGCATCGGCCGGTGGGGAATGCTGGGTGGGGTCCGGTCGTTACATCATGCGTACGGCCGAGTAGGACCGCGGTCTGGCAGGGGCTTGCGGGTGGGTGGCCGGGAATGATCCCGGCCCACCGGTCGTTACATGTGGTGTTCGCCCGAGTACGAGCCGTCCCCCTGGTGGTATGTCGTGCTCGGGTGTTCCTGATGTCGTCTCTGGAGACCTGCTGGTGTGCTGGTTTCGGGACGTGACGTTTTCCATTGACATTCCGGCCGTCCCCTACGGCTGTGGGTGTTCATCCCCGAATGGAAGGTGGACCGTCATGAACACGATGTTGTTCGGTCGGTGGCTTCCGGCCGTCACGCAGACCTCGTTCGTGCGTAAGTCGGTGTTGGGTGTGGCTGGTCTGGCGTTCGTCGGTGGTGCGGTCGCCGGTCCGTCGGTGGCGGCGCACGCCGTCCCGGAGCATGCCGGTACCCCGGTGGCTGCCTCGGTCACCGTCGACAAGGGCGACAAGGGCGACCACAAGGGTGACCGTAAGGGTGGTGAGCCGTCGCGGGACAGGCTGGTGCCGCATGGTGTGCAGGGTGGGCAGTCGCGGATCGACATCTCCGACGAGCAGGCCGACAATGTGAAGGCGATCGTGAAGGCGACGAAGAAGGCGGGTCTGGACGAGCGGGCCGCGGTGATCGCGGTCGGTACCAGCCTGCAGGAGTCGAAGTTGGAGAACCTGGGTCATCTGGGTGCGCGTAACGACCATGACTCGCAGGGGTTGTTCCAGCAGCGGCCGTCGTCGGGTTGGGGCACGGTGGAGCAGATCACCGACCCCGAGTACGCCACGACCGCGTTCCTGAAGGGGCTGCGGCAGGTGGACGGCTGGCAGGAGCTGCCGCTGACCGTGGCCGCGCAGAAGGTACAGGTGTCGGCCTACCCGGACGCGTACGCCAAGTGGGAGGACCAGGCCGCCGACCTCGTCGCCGACGCCTGGACCACCAGCTGACACCCCAGCACAACAGAACAGACCAACCCACTGGCCGGGTCCCCACACCAGGGGACCCGGCCAGCGGCGTATCCGGACGGCTACCTCCTCGCCACTGCGTCGACCGGACCGGTCCGATGTGGCGTGAAGCGGCGCAGCCGCAGCGAGTTGCCGACGACGAAGACCGAGGAGAAGGCCATCGCGGCACCGGCGATCATCGGGTTGAGCATGCCGAGTGCGGCCAACGGCAGGGCGGCGACGTTGTAGGCGAACGCCCAGAACAGGTTGCCGCGGATCACCCGCAGCGTGGCCCTGGAGAGGCGGATCGCGTCGACGGCGGCGGTCAGGTCTCCGCGTACCAGGGTCAGGTCGGCGGCTTCGATGGCGACATCCGTACCGGTTCCCATGGCCAGCCCGAGATCGGCCTGGGCGAGCGCGGCGGCGTCGTTGACGCCGTCGCCGACCATCGCGACGACCCGGCCCTCGGCCTGGAGCCGACGGACCACGTCGAGCTTCTCCGCCGGCAGCACCTCGGCGATCACCTCGTCTATCCCGATCTCGGTCGCTACCGTCCGGGCGGCGGCGTGGTTGTCGCCGGTGAGCAGGATCGGGGTGAGGCCGAGCCGGCGCAGGCCGGTGATCGCCGCGCGGCTGGTCGGCTTGATCGTGTCGGCCACCACCAGCACTCCACGGACCTGTCCGTCCCAGCCGGCCTGCACCACCGTCCGGCCGGCCGCCTCGGCGGCGCTGACCGCGGGCCCGAGTTCGGCGGGCAGCTCGAGACCCCGTTCGGTCATCAGTCGCGCCCGGCCGACGGTGACGTTCCGACCCTCGACGGTCCCGGTCACGCCGAGCCCTTCCACGTTGGCGAAGGCGTCGGCTCCGGGAAGCGGTCCGGGCCGATCCGCCGCGGCGGCGGCGGCGACCGCACGGGCGATCGGATGCTCGGAGGCGTTCTCCAGGGCGCCGGCCAGCCGGAGCAGTTCCGCGTCGTCCTGCCCCTCGGCCGGCACGATCTCGACCAGGCTCATCCGCCCGGTGGTGACGGTGCCGGTCTTGTCCAGCACGACCGTCTCCACCCGCCGGGTGGACTCCAGCACCTCTGGCCCCTTGATCAGGACGCCGAGCTGCGCACCCCGGCCCGTGCCCACGAGCAGCGCCGTGGGAGTGGCGAGCCCGAGGGCGCAGGGGCAGGCGATGATGAGCACCGCGACGGCGGCGGTGAACGCCGCCGTCACGCCGTCCCCTGTGCCGAGCCAGAAACCGAGGGTGCCGACCGCGAGGGCGATCACGATCGGGACGAAGACGCCGGAGATCCGGTCCGCCAGGCGTTGCACCTGCGCCTTGCCGGTCTGGGCTTGTTCGACAAGGGTCGCCATCTGCGCGAGTTGGGTTTCGCCGCCGACCCGGGTGGCGCGGACGACGAGCCGGCCCCCGGCGTTGACCGTCGCACCCACCACCTCGTCGCCGGGGCCGACCTCCACCGGCACGGACTCGCCGGTGAGCATGCTGGCGTCGACGGCGGACGAGCCCTCCTCGACGAGCCCGTCCGTGGCGATCTTCTCGCCGGGGCGGACCACGAAACGGTCCCCGACGGCGAGTCGGTCGGCCGGGACCCGCGTCTCGACGTCGCCGCGCAGCAGCGTCACCTCCCTGGCCCCGAGTTCGAGCAGGGCCCGCAGGGCGGCACCGGCCCGGCGCTTGGCGCGGAGCTCGAAGTAGCGACCGGCGAGGATGAAGAGGGTGACCCCGGCCGCCGTCTCCAGGTAGATGTTGCCGGCCCCGTCGCCCCGGCCGATGTCGAGGCTGAACGGGTGGGTCATGCCCGGCATCCCGGCGGTGCCGAGGAAGAGCGCCCACACCGACCAGCCGAACGCGGCGAGCGTGCCGAGCGAGACCAGCGTGTCCATGGTGGCTGCGCCGTGCCGCAGGTTGATCCAGGCGGCCCGGTGGAACGGCAGTCCGCCGTACGCGACGACCGGCGCGGCGAGGGTGAGCGAGAGCCACTGCCAGTAGTCGAACTGCCAGGCCGGCACCATTGCCAGGACGATCACCGGCACGGTCAGCACCAGCGACACCAGCAGCCGGGTCCGGAGCCTATCCAACTCGTCGTCGGGTGCCGCGGCCCTCGCCTCCGGCGCGTCGGCCGGGCGGGGCGGCGGCAGTGCCGCCGTGTACCCGGTCTGCTCGACCGTGGCGATGAGGTCGGCCGGGGTACGGGTGTTGTCGTAGCTGACAGTGGCCTTCTCGGTGGCGTAGTTGACCGTCGCCGTCACCCCGTCGAGCCGGTTGAGCTTCTTCTCGATCCTGCTGGCGCAGGAGGCGCAGGTCATTCCGCCGATTGTCAGTTCGATCAGGTGGGGCGCCATCGGTGGGCGCCCGGCGGCCGTTGCCATCCCCGCCTCCCCTCGCTAGTCGTGTCCGTGGTCGGGCTCGCCGTGTCCCGGTGCGTCGCCCGACACCGGACCGCCCGGTGCGCCGGCAACCACTGTGAACTCGGCCGTGCGGACCGTGCCCCCGTGCTGGAAGTCCAGATACAGCCGGTAGGTGCCGGCCGAGGGCACATCGGCGACGAAGGTGATCGCGGGGCCGGCCGGGGTGTCGCCGTCACCCGGCCCGCCGTCGGGATGCACGTGCAGGTACGCCAGGTCACCTTCCCGGAGCGCGACCAGGTGGCCGTACGCACCGAGGTAGGGCTGCAGGTCGGTGACCGGTTGTCCGTCGCGGCTGACGGTCAGGGTCAGCTCACTGCTACCGCCCGGGGTGAGGGCACCGTCGAGACGTACCTCGTATCCGTCGATCTCGGCGGTCGGAGCCGGCGCCGGCAGCGGCCGGGGTCGGAAGTCGCCGGGCACGGCAACGTCGAGCCCGAGGGTGAGCGGATCGCCGCCGCCGGGGGTGAAGTCCGCGAACGCCCGCCAACTGCCGGGCCCGCTCAACGGCGAGGCGACCCGCCAGGTGCCGTCGGCGGCCATCTCCGGGTGTACGTGGCGGAAGCCGGAGAGGTCCCGCCGGGCGACGATCAGGTGCATCCGCCTGTCGTGCGCCACCTCGTAGTCGGTCACCGGCTGGCCGTCCGGCCCGACGATCCGGAAGGCGAACTCTCCGGCGGCACCCGGTACGGCGGCCAGGGTGTAGCCCCGCTCGGAGACGAGCAGCCCGCCCGGGAGTCGGGGTGTGCCGCTCGCACGGGTGTCACCTCCGGTCGAGTGGTCGGAGTCGGTCGAGTGGTCGGAGTCGGTCGGGTGGGGGGCGGAGTCGGTGGGGGAGTCGGCACTGCGTACGGGGCCGGCGAGCTGGCCGGCTCCGTACGCAGTGCCGAGCACTGTCGCGAGCCCGAGCGCGAAGGCGCCCAACTTCGTCGCGGTGTTCATCGTGCTGCCTGGTTTCTCCTGAATCGAGCGCCTGCCCTGCGGTGGGCGCGGTGGGTCAGGGGGCGACGAGCTCGTAGCCGGCCTCGTCGACGGCGGTGCGCAGCCGCTCGGGGTCCACCGCGGCGTCGCTGGTGACGGTGACCGAGCCGGCGGAGAGGTCGACGGTCACGTCCGTCACGCCCGGGATCGCACCGACCTCTTTGCTGACCGCGTTGGCGCAGTGATTGCAGGTCATTCCCTTGACCTGGTAGCTCTCGGTGATCATCAAAGCTCTCCCTTCCCCGTCACATCCTATACCCGAGGGGGGTATGGCTCGCGCGCATTTACCCCTCGGGGGTATCGCTCCCTCGTGAACCGTAGCATACCCCCAGGGGGTTAGCTATGCTTGGGATATGACGACACCTGCGGAGACCCCGACGCGCGGCTACACCGCCAGCAAGGACCAGTTGCTCGCGCGGCTGCGCCGGGTGGAGGGGCAGGTCCGGGGGATCGAGCGGATGGTCGAGGACGACCGCTACTGCATCGACATCCTGACCCAGATCTCCGCCATCCAGGCGGCGCTGGACAAGGTGGCGCTCGGCCTGCTCGACGGGCACGCCCGGCACTGCATGCACGAGGGTGCCGTGGCGGGGCGGGCCGACGAGATGGCCACCGAGATGATGGCCGCTGTCGGACGCCTGATGAAGCGCGGCTGACGCCCCGCCCACGCTCCGGCCCGTCAGTCCGGTTCCAGTTCCGGGCCGTCAGTCCCGCTCCGGCCCCTCTCCGGAGCGGCCGGTCCCCTCCGGACGGGGAAACAGGTCGACCTGGTCGCCGAGATCCACGTCCCGGGGCAGGTGTGCCGGCGCCGGGCGGTCGCTCGCCGGCAGCCGCGAGTAACGCCGCCCGGCTCCGCCGGGATCCGGCCGGGAGGTGACCCGGAACGGCACCATCGCGATCGGCGCCGGCGGAGGCTCGAACCTGCGTTCGCCCCAGCGGAGCCAGATGGCGATCCGCCCCGCCTCGGATTCCAGCCGGAGCTTGTCGACGGAGCGTCGCCGACCGGAATGGTCGACCTCGATCACGACCGGCGCACCGTCCGCCCGGGCGCAGCCGACGTCCACTATGGAGTGCTGGTGCTCGTACGGCGGCGGCAGCGGCATCACGCTCGCGGCACGCCGGTAGGCCCGCCAGCCCTGCGCCCTCGCCCAGGCGACAACGGTGTCGATGAGGAGGGCGGTGACCTCGTCACTCGTCTGGTCGTGGAACGTCAGCCGGCCGAGCCAACCGGCCAGCGCGGCGCCGATCCGGGCGCCCTCCTCGGCCTGGTCCACGGTCCGACCGTACCGCCTGCGGCATCGTCGTGGCCGATCGCCACAGTCGGTACCCGGCGGCCAGCCCGGACCAGAGGAGGACCGTCCAGACACCGATCTGGATCAGGTAGTCGCGGTCCTGTAGTCCCGGATTGGATGCCGCGGCCGCCGGCCGCCAGAGCAGTGGAACCGCAATCAGCAGCAGGGTTGCGGGCATCGTGAGCCCGGCGGCGATCCAGCTCCGGGTCGCCCGGTCCGGCACCAGCCGGCCGAGGATCACACCCGCGAGCCCGACCAGCGGGGCGAGCAGCGCGTCGTGCAGCAGCGGGCCGGCGAGCAACCAGGGGAGCACGGTGTCGAGCGGAGGCAGCAGGACGATGCCGTACGCCGCCATCGCGACGCCCGACCCGACCAGGAGGATCCTCGCCGTCCGCCCACCCGCCGCCCGGCGCCGTGCCGCCGCACCACTCATCCCGCGACCACTCATCCGCGCATCCCGTCCACGCACCTCGTCCGGACATCCCATCCCCGCACCCCACCTGGAGCGCCTCCTCCGCAGCGTGCTCGATCGGAGGATCGGCGTCCTCAGTCGAGGACCTCGAGCCGGGTCACCCACTTGGTCTGCAACACGCCGGGCCGGCTCGGCGCGATGATCCGACACGGAAAGCCGTGGTCCGGGTGCAGCACCTCCCCGTTGACCCGCAACGCGAGCAGCGTCAGCGGGTCGGCGACGTGCAACGCCGGCAGCACGCTGCGCGAATAGAGCCCCGCCTCCTCCAGTGACCCGACCCGGACCGGCCGGTCGGTGGGCGCGCCGGCGGCGGCGAGCAGGTCGGCCACCGGCACCCCGGTCCAGTCCGCCGTCGCACTCCAGCCCTCCACGCAGGCGATCGGCAGCCGCCCGGTCCGCTGCGGCAGGACCGCAAGGTCGGCGAGCTCGAAACCGCGCCGGCCACCGGCCCAGACCACCTCCAGGCGCCAGTCGGCCGGTACGGCGATGCCGGCGGCGCTCGCGGTCCGGTTCACCGGCACCCCCTGCGGCCCGGTCGCCGACCGCCAGGACAGCGCCGAGACGTGCCGCAACCACGGCACGGTCACCCCGGCGGCGCCCAGCACGGCGACCCCGGTGCTGCCGGCGGCGGTCCGCAGGAAGGCACGCCGTCCCGGCACCGGATCCCGGCCGATCCGGGTGGCCAGTGCCGTCCGGATCAGCGGCAGCTTCACCCCGACGTGCACCAGCAGCGCACCGGCCGCCAGCCAACCCACCGCGTGGTGCGCGGCGGGGAAGAAGAACCGCCAGGGGTACGCCTGCGCGACGTTGAACACCCCGGTCACCAGCTCGAAGAAGGCCGCGCAGACCAGCACCAGGATGGAGACTCGTTCGAGTCCGTGCCCGACGAGCCGGCCGGGCCGGCGCAGCGGCGGCCGGGCGAAGAGCCGGGGATAGACGCTCCAGAGCTTCGCCAGCAGGAGCGGGATCGCCGCGATCCCGGAGAGTACGTGCACGCCCTGGGTGATCCGGTAGAGGTTCACCGGCCGGCTCGGCCAGCCGAACCAGCCGGGCGGATGCTGGATGGCGTGGCTGAGCAGCCCGGTGAGGAAGCAGAGCCCGAACGCGACGCCGAGCCAGAGGCCGAGTCGGGCGGCCACCGGCGCCGAGTGCGCGGGTCCGGTGAAATCCTCGGGACGTGGGATCGACGGGCGGCGGATCATCGGCGTACCAGCTCGGCGAACCAGCGGTCACCGGAGCAGAGCAGCGCTGTCACCCGCAGCTCGGCGTCGGCGGCGACACGTTCCACCGCCTCCACCCCGACCCGGGCCCAGCGGAACACCGCGCGCCGTCCCGGCCCGCGCTCCGGTCCCACCGGGTCGACGTGTGCCAGCCCCTGCCACAGCCCGGTCCCGGGCGGCTCCAACTCGGTGAGGACGGTGCCGTCCGGGGCGAGCAGGGCGGCGCAGCGGCGCAGCAGCGCCACCGGGTCGCCGCCGATGCCGATGTTCCCGTCGATCAACAGGGCGTGCGCCCACCGTCCCTCACCGGGCAGCGGGGCGAAGATGTCGCGCCGCAGCGCGGCGGCGCCACGGGCCCGGGTCAGGCGTACCGCGTGCGCCGAGACGTCCACGCCGAGCGTGGCCAGGCCGCGTCGGGCCAGCGCGGCGGTCAACCGGCCCGGCCCGCAGCCGAGGTCGATGGTCGGGCCGAGGCAGCGGGCCACGACCGGTGCGACGGCCGGTTCCGGCGGGCCGTGCCAGCGGCGCACCGGCAGCGGGTACGCCGCCCCGTCGGCACGCAGCAGCCAGTGCTCGGTGCGGCCGGGCTCCGGCGTGCCGTGCCGTCCGCGCGGGCGCTGGGGCGCGGCGGTCTCGGGGTCGCGCCCGGCACGCGATGCGAGCGGCCCGTCGAAGCCATCGGGAGGGCCGTCGAAGCCATCGGGAGGGCCGTCGAAGCCATCGCGAGGGCCGTCGAAGCCACCGACACAGGCTGTCCCGTTCGCCGGGCTGCCGCCCGGCCCGGCCCGGTTCGGCAGGCTGCCCGACGATCTCCCCGGCATCACCGTCATGCCCCCTCGGTCACGACGGTGCGGGTCTCGTGGAGCGCCCGGGCGAACCGGCTGCCGGGCAGGTCGGCCGCGACCGCCCGGGCGGCGTCCCAGTCGTCCACGTCGCGCAGCACCGGCAGGATGGCGACCCGCAGTCCCCGGGCGCGCAGCGCGGTGAGGGTCTGCCGCCCGGTCTGCGGCGTGGAGGTCGGCACCGGCCGGAGTGCGGTCGCCTGCCCGGGGTCGCGCAGGCCGAGGGCCCACCACCCGCCGTCGACGGCCGGCCCGAGTACCGCGTCGGCGTCGGCGAGCCGGTCGAGCGCGGCGGAGAGCGTGCCGGGTGACAACTGCGGAGTGTCCATCCCGACCTGTAGCACGGGCCGGCCGGGGAAGGCCGCACCCGCCTCGGCGTGTGCGTGCGCGAGCCGGTCGGCGAGGGTGTCGCCGTGCTGCGGCAGCAGATGCCAGCCGGTCAGCGCGGCCGCCAGTTCGTCGGCGTACTCCGCGTCGGTGAACCGGCCGGTGTGCGCGAGTACCGGGATGGTGGCGGCGGTGGCGCGGACCGCCGCGAGCGTCGCCAGCAGGGCCGCCGCCGCGATCCGGGCCGCCTGCTCGGGGCTGGCCGGCGGGCAGAGCCGGGTCTTGGCCAACCCGGGCACCGGCGCCTTGGCGACCACCAGCAGGATGTTCATCGGCCCGCCCCGGCACCGGTGCGGAGCACCCCGGCGAAGTCCCGGGCGGCCCGGAGGGTGCCCCGCACCGAGCCGGAGACCTTCGACCTGGTGCCGGCGGCCCGTGGGGCGTACACCGTCTCCAGCTCGACGATCCGCCACCCGGCCGCCGCCGCGCGCAGCAGCAGCTCCAGCGGATAACCGAAGGCCCGGTCCGCGACGCCGAGCCGCAGCAGCGCCGCCCGGCGGGCCACCCGGATCGGGCTGATGTCGCGCACCGGTACGCCCCGGCGGCGCAGCAGAGCGGCGACCACCGCGTTGCCGGCCCGGGCGTGCCAGGGCCAGGCGGCCGCGGAGACCGGCCGGCGGCGCCCCACCGCGAGGTCCGCCCGGTCGGCGAGCACGGGCGCGGCGAGCCGGGGCAGCTCGCCGGGATCGAACGACCCGTCGGCGTCGAGCACGCAGACCAGGTCCGTCCCGGCGGCGACCAGGCCGGTGTGCACCGCCGCGCCGTACCCGCGCCGCGGCTCGGAGACCACCCGCGCCCCGTGCGCGGCAGCGACCTCGGCGGACCCGTCGGTGGAGCCGTTGTCCACCACGACGGCCCGGTAGCCGGGTGGCAGCGCGGCGAGTACTGCGGGCAGGGCGGCGGCCTCGTTCAGGCACGGCAGCACCACGTCGATGGTTGTGCTCATGTCCGCCGACGCTAGGCGGGGCGGGCGCTGCCCGGCATGGTCGGCGTGCTTACGGATCCCTTACGCCGCACCGGTTTCTTACGAGTTCCTGACGTGCGGGCCGACCGGCTTCCGCGCCGGCCGGTGGGCTCGTATCGTCGGCGGTCGCCATGACCCTGCCGAACCGGTCGGCACCTCGCCGGCACGCCGACGCGGTCGTCGTCGCGGTCGAGGCGGCGCTGCTCGCCGCCGCGATCGGCGTCGGCGCACTGCTCAACGCCCGTGGCGGCGGGCTGCACGCCGACGCCGCCCCGCTCTACGCCACCTGGCGGCCGCACGCCGGCCCCGGTACGCCGGCGGCGCTGCTGCTCGCCGCCCTGGTGGTCGCGTACGGCGTGCGCTGGGCGCGCAGCGCACCGTGGCGCCGGCTGCTCGCCGCCGGCTACCTCGGCGCGCTGGCCTGGACGCTGTCGCTCGCGTTGATCGACGGCTGGTCCGCCGGGCTGGCGAGTCGGCTGACCGTGCAGGCCGAATACCTGCACGAGGTGCCCCGGGTGACCGACGTCGCCGCGATGCTGGCCGGCTTCACCGGCCGGATCCTCGACTTCCAGCCCGATTCCTGGTCGACGCACACCGCCGGCCATCCGCCGGGGGCGTTGCTGGTCTTCGTCTGGCTGGACCGGATCGGTCTCGGCGGCGGTGCCGCCGCCGGGCTCGCCTGCGTGCTGGTCGGGGCGACGGTGGCGGTCTCGGTCCCGGTGACGCTGCGGGCGCTCGGCGCCGAGGAGGCGGCCCGGGCGGTATGGCCGTTCCTCGTGCTCTTTCCCGGGGCGGTCTGGACGGGCGCCTCGGCGGACGGGATCTTCGCCGGGGTGGTCGCCGCCGGACTGGCCCTGCTGGCGGTGCGCGGCCGGTGGGCGGCGCTCCCCGGCGGGCTGCTGCTCGGCTTCGCGCTCCACCTGTCCTACGGCTTCGCGCTCGTCGGGCTGCTCGCACTGACCGTTGTGGCGCTACGCGCCCGGGGCCGGCTCGGCGTGCTCGTCGTCGCGGCGGTCGCGGTGGCGGCAGTCGTCGCCGGGTTCACCGCCGCCGGCTTCTGGTGGTGGGACGGCTACGAGTTGGTGGTGCGCCGCTACTACCAGGGTTGGGCGGCGGAGCGCCCGTACACCTACTGGGTCTGGGCGAACCTGGCCGCGCTGATGCTCTCCGCCGGCCCGGTGGTCGGACCGGCGCTGCGGCGCGCGGTCGCCGCCGCTGCGGTCGCGGTACGCCCCTTCCTGCGCCGACGCCGGGGCGCGGCGCGGCGCTCCCGACCGGCCGGCGGCGCGACGGTACCGGCCGGCGGCGCGACGGTGTGGCTGCCGATCGCCGCCGTCGTGGTGGTGCTGCTCGCGGACCTCTCCGGGCTGAGCAAGGCCGAGGTCGAGCGGATCTGGCTACCGTTCGCCGTCTGGCTGCTGGTCGCCACCGCGCACCTGCCGGCACGGCAGCGGACCGGCTGGCTGGCGGTCCAGGCGGGCACCGCACTGGCGATCAATCACCTACTGTGGACGGTGTCCTGACCGATGCCGGTTCGCGCAGTGGTGCGACGGCGAACGCGGCGACGCCCTCGGCGAACGCGGTCCGGGCGGTGAAGCCGAGCAGCCGTGCCGCCCGGGCGGGATCGGCGACCACGTGTCGGACGTCGGCCGCCCGGCCGCCACCGACCACCACCGGCTCCGGGCCGCCGGTCGCGGCGGCCAGCTCCCGCGCCAGCTCCCCGACCGTGTGCGGCTCGCCGGAGCAGACATTCACCGCCACGATCGGCTCCGGCGTCGGCGTGGTCAGCGCCAGCAGGTTGGCCCGGGCCACGTCGGTGACGGCGACGAAGTCGCGCCGCTGCCGGCCGTCCTCCAGCACCCGGGGCGGCCGGCCGGCGGCCAGTGCCGACCGGAAGATCGACGCCACCCCCGCGTACGGGGTCTCCCGGGGCATCCGGGGGCCGTAGACGTTGTGGTAGCGCAGCGCCCAGACCTCGCCGCCGGTCTGCCTCGCCCACGCTCCGGCCAGGTGCTCCTGGGCCAGCTTGGTCGCGGCGTACGTGCTGCGCGGCTCCAGGGGCGCCTCCTCGGGCACCAGACCCGGGACCAGCGGCACGCCGCAACGCGGACAGCCCGGCTCGTAGCGGCCGGCCGCCAGGTCGGCGGGGTGCCGCCCGGCCGGCCGCACCACCGCGTGCTCCGGGCAGTGGTAACGCCCCTCGCCGTAGACCACCATCGAACTCGCCAGCACCAGCCGGCGTACGCCCGCGCCGTGCATCGCCGCCAGCAGGGTCGCGGTGCCGAGGTCGTTGTGGCTGACGTACCGGGGGGCGTCGGAGGGGGCGAGTCCGTGCCCGACCATGGCCGCCTGGTGGCAGACGGCGTCGACGCCGCGCAGCAGACCGGCGAGCAACTCGGGGTCGCGCACGTCGCCGACCACGACCCGGTGCCGCTCCGCCCAGGGCGGCGCCGCCGCCCCGTGCGCCTCCGGCAGCAGGGCGTCGACGGCCACCACCTCGTGGCCGTGCGCCACGAGCAGGTCGGCGACGTGCGAACCGACGAATCCGGCCGCTCCGGTGACGAGTATCCGCATTCCGGTCACCATATGCGCCGGTCAGGGCAGCGGCGGTGGTGCCGGCGCAGCCGTAAGGATCCCGCAAGATCTGGGTTGCCCGGCTCGGCGCGGCGCCTGGCTACGCTGGCCGGATGGGATCAGCGGGAGGCCGGCGGTGACCCAGCGGGTGCTGGTGGTGGAGGACGACAAGACCATCGGCGACGTGGTCTGTCGCTATCTGCGGCACGCCGGCTATCAGGTCAGCCACGTCGGCGACGGCGCCGCCGCACTGGCCGCCGTCGCGCACCAGGCGCCGCATCTGGTGGTACTCGACCTGATGCTGCCGACGCTCAGCGGCCTGCAGGTCTGCCGCGAGCTGCGCCGCCGGCCGGACGGCATACCGATCGTGATGCTGACCGCACTCGGCGACGAGGCCGACCGGGTCCTCGGGCTGGAGCTGGGTGCCGACGACTACCTGACCAAGCCCTTCTCCCCACGCGAGCTGGTGTTGCGGGTCCGTTCGGTGCTCCGCCGCTCCGGTGGCGACCCGGTCGGGGCCGACCGGCCGGACCCGCTCCCGGAGCTGCTCGTCGACGGCGACCTGGAGGTACGCACCGGTCCGCGGGTGGCCCTGCTGCGCGGGACCGAACTCGCCCTGACCCTGCGGGAGTTCGACCTGCTCGTGCACCTGATGCGGCATCCCTCCCGGGCGTTCGGCCGGGCGGAACTGCTGGAACAGGTCTGGGGCTGGACCTTCGGCGACCACTCCACGGTGACCGTGCACGTACGCCGACTGCGGGAGAAGATCGAGATTGATCCGGCCGCCCCACGGCGGATCGTGACGGTCTGGGGCGTGGGCTACCGGTACGAGCGGTCCCATGCGTGACCTGCTACTGATCTTCGCACTGGCGCTCGGCGCGGCGCTGGTCGTCGGGGCCGCCGGCGCGCTGCTGCTGCGGCGACTGCGTCGCGCCTCGATCACCGTGCACCTCTACGTCCTGCTCGCCACCACCGTGCTGGCCGTCGTCGGCGGCGTGGTCGTGGTCGCCGAGGAGATGTTCCTCTCCCGGCACGACCTGGAGGTGGTCCTGATCACCGTCGCGGCGGCGGCCGCGGTCAGCGTCGCGATCGGCGGGCACTCCGGACGGCGGCTGGCGGCGGCGGCGGTCTGGGCCGACCAGGCCAGGCAGCGGGAGCGGCAGCTCGAGAAGGGCCGCCGCGACCTCGTCGCCTGGGTCTCCCACGACCTGCGTACGCCGCTGGCCGGCCTGCGGGCCATGGCGGAGGCGCTGGAGGACGGCGTGGTGCACGACCCGGAGACCGTGGGTGAGTATCACCGGCGGATCCGGGTCGAGACCGACCGGATGACCCGGCTCGTCGACGACCTGTTCGAGTTGTCCCGGATCAACGCCGGGGCGTTGCGGCTGTCGCTGACCGCCGTACCCCTCGGCGAGGTGGTCTCGGACGCGCTGGCGAGTACGGCGCCGCTGGCGGCGGCCCGAGGGATCCGCCTGGTCGCGGCCGAGTCCGGCTGGCCCACGGTCGTCGCCAGTGAGCCGGAACTCGCCCGGGTGGTCGGCAACCTGCTGCTCAATGCGGTCCGCTACACCCCCGAGGACGGCACCGTGCGCATCGAGGCGGGCCGGGAGCGGGACGCCGCCTGGCTGGCGGTGACGGACACCTGCGGCGGGATTCCCGCGGCGGACCTGCCGAGGCTCTTCGACGTGGCCTTCCGGGGCGAGCCGGCACGCACCCCCGGCCAGGCCGGTGGCGGCGGCAGTGCCTCGGGAGGGCTCGGCCTCGCCATCGTGCACGGGCTGGTCGAGGCGCACGGGGGGCGGGTCGACGTGGCCAACATCGGCGGCGGTTGCCGATTCGTGGTCCGGTTGACCGCCGCCTGACCCACCCGACGGCGGCCGGACGCCTCGCGATCACTTGCGTCGGATGTCCGGTTCCGTTTCATGGTCAACATTGCCGGTGGGGAATGCTGGGTGGGGTCCGGTCGTTACATCATGCGTACGGCCGAGTAGGACCGCGGTCTGGCAGGGGCTTGCGGGTGGGTGGCCGGGAATGATCCCGGCCCACCGGTCGTTACATGTGGTGTTCGCCCGAGTACGAGCCGTCCCCCTCTGGTGGTATGTCGTGCTCGGGTGTTCCTGATGTCGTCTCTGGAGACCTGCTGGTGTGCTGGTTTCGGGACGTGACGTTTTTCCATTGACATTCCGGCCGTCCCCTACGGCTGTGGGTGTTCATCCCCGAATGGAAGGTGGACCGTCATGAACACGATGTTGTTCGGTCGGTGGCTTCCGGCCGTCACGCAGACCTCGTTCGTGCGTAAGTCGGTGTTGGGTGTGGCTGGTCTGGCGTTCGTCGGTGGTGCGGTCGCCGGTCCGTCGGTGGCGGCGCACGCCGTCCCTGAGCATGCCGGTACCCCGGTGGCTGCCTCGGTCACCGTCGACAAGGGCGACAAGGGCGACCACAAGGGTGACCGTAAGGGTGGTGAGCCGTCGCGGGACAGGCTGGTGCCGCATGGTGTGCAGGGTGGGCAGTCGCGGATCGACATCTCCGACGAGCAGGCCGACAATGTGAAGGCGATCGTGAAGGCGACGAAGAAGGCGGGTCTGGACGAGCGGGCCGCGGTGATCGCGGTCGGTACCAGCCTGCAGGAGTCGAAGTTGGAGAACCTGGGTCATCTGGGTGCGCGTAACGACCATGACTCGCAGGGGTTGTTCCAGCAGCGGCCGTCGTCGGGTTGGGGCACGGTGGAGCAGATCACCGACCCCGAGTACGCCACGACCGCGTTCCTGAAGGGGCTGCGGCAGGTGGACGGCTGGCAGGAGCTGCCGCTGACCGTGGCCGCGCAGAAGGTACAGGTGTCGGCCTACCCGGACGCGTACGCCAAGTGGGAGGACCAGGCCGCCGACCTCGTCGCCGACGCCTGGACCACCAGCTGACACCCCACCAGGCAGACAACCACCACGAGACAACCCGCTGGCCGGGTCCCCACAACCGGGGACCCGGCCAGCGGCGTATCCGGGACCGGTTTCGCCGACCGGGGCCCGCCCGGGACGGGACCGGTCGCGGCGGGTGGCAGACTCTTCGGCGTGACCGAGCCAACCGAGCGGACCGTCAGCCTCAGCGATGATGCCGCGAGTGGCCCGGCAGTGCGGGGTGGCCCGGCTTCGTCGTACCGGAGTGCTGCCGGACCGGCCGTGGACGGCGAGCTGGAGAGCGCCAGCCTCGTCGAGCTGGCCGTGCTCCGGCTGCGGCGCGAGATCCTGAGCGGCAAGACGCAGCCGGGGGAGCGGTTGGTCGAGGAGCAGCTCACCCGGCGGCTCGGGATCAGCCGTGCCCCGTTGCGGGAGGCGCTACGGCTCCTCGCCCAGCAGGGGCTGGTCGAGCACGTGCCCCGGCGCGGCGCCCGGGTGGCGACGCTCTCGGACCGGGACGTCCAGGAGTTGTACGCGGTGCGGGACGTCCTGGAGCGGCACGCCGTGCGGGCTGCCCTGCCGGTGCGGTCGGCTGTCGAACTCGCCGGCCTCGAGGCGACGCTGAGCGGGATGCGCGAGGCGATCCAGGCCGGCGACCGGCTCGGGGTCGCCGAGGCGCACCGGGCCTTCCATGTCGAGTTGGTGGCCCTCGCCGGCAACCGGCAACTCTCCGCCGTCTACGAGGCCATCCTGCTGAAGCTCCAGCTCTACATGGCACTCAACCTGCGCAGGGAGGCCGAGCTGGCACAGCCCGGCGATGGGCTGGACCGGCACGAGCGGCTGCTCGCCGCCGTCGCGGACGGCGATCCGGAGGCGGTGATCGCCGTGCTGGCCTCGCACGGTGCCCGCTCCTACCTCGACTGACGGCGACCCGCCCGACAGGAACGCCTCCGTCCGGGCCCACGACACATCGTCGTTACGTCCGCGGTGATGTGTCGAAACACGACGGTCGACAATCGTTTGTATGCCAGAGGCGATCGGTACGGTGACGGCGCTCCGCTCCGCGTACTCGGCCGGCGAGCTGAGCACGGTGGAGGTCGCGGACCGGGTTCTCGACGCGCTCGCGGAGCGGGCCGGGAAGGCGGTCTGGATCAGCACCGTCCCGGCCGAGCAACTCCGGGTCAGGGCGGCCGAGCTGCACCGGCGCCGGGGCGAGCTGGCCGCGCTGCCGCTGTACGGGGTGCCGTTCGCGGTCAAGGACAACATCGATGCCGCCGGGCTGCCGACCACGGCAGGCTGCCCGGAGTTCGCCTACCGCCCGGAGCGCAGCGCCTCGGTGCTGGCGCGGCTCCTCGACGCCGGGGCGATGCTGGTCGGCAAGACCAATCTCGACCAGTTCGCCACCGGACTCACCGGCGCCCGCTCGCCCTACGGCGCCTGCGAGAGCGTCTTCGGTGGTGGCCTGATCGCCGGCGGCTCCAGCTCGGGATCGGCGGTCGCGGTCGCCGCCGGGCTGGTGCCCTTCGCCCTGGGGACCGACACCGCCGGTTCCGGGCGGGTCCCGGCGGCCTGCAACGGCATCGTCGGCATGAAGCCGACCAGAGGACTCCTCAGCGTGGCCGGGGTGGTGCCGGCCTGTCGGTCGCTGGACTGTGTCTCGATCTTCAGCCGGACCGTCGAGGACGCGACGGAAGTGTTCCGGGTGGCCCGTGGCGTCGACCCGGAGGATCCGTGGAGCCGGGCGCTGCCGCCCGGGCTGGCCGAGGGGCGCGAGCCGTCGACGCTGCGTCTCGGCGTACCTCGGGCGGAGGACCTCGACTTCTTCGGCGACGTCGGCCAGCGCGACCGGTTCGCCGCCGGGCAGGAGCGGGTCGCCGGACTGGTCGGCGAGACCGAGCCGGTCGGGCTCGGGCCGCTCTTCGAGGCCGGCGGCCTGCTCTACCAGGGACCGTGGGTGGCGGAGCGCCTCGCCGATCTGGACGACTTCCTCCGCCGTCGGCCGGACGCCGTACTGCCGGTGACCCGCAGCGTGCTGGAGAGCGGACGCCGGTACGCCGGAACCGACGTCTTCCGGGCCCACCACCGGCTCCAGGAGTTGCGCGCCTGGGCGGAGCGGCTGTGGCGACGCGTCGACGTGTTGGTGCTGCCGACCGTCGGCACCACCTTCACCCTTGCGGAGATCGACGAAGACCCGATCGGCCGCAACACCCTGCTGGGCCGTTACACCCAGTTCGCCAATCTGCTCGACCTGGCGGCGGTGACCGTACCCAACGGGTTCACCGGGGCCGGGCGCCCGGCCAGTCTGACCCTGGTCGGGCCGGCGTTCAGCGACGCGACCCTGGCCCGGCTCGGCAGGGCACTGGGCGGCGCGGCACTGGGCGGCGCGGCACTGGGCGGCGCGGCACTGGGCGGCGCGGCACTGGGCGGCGCGGCACTGGGCGGCGCGGCACTGGGCGGCGCGGCACTCTCCGACGCGGCACCGGACGATGCGGTGGCGGGTGCCGGCGCGCGCGCGGCCTCCGGCGTCTCCGAACCGGCCGGGCACGGCGACGGGCGGGTGCTGCTCGCGGTCGTCGGCCGGCATCTGCGCGGCGAGTCCCGTAACGCCGAACTCGTCGACCGGGACGCCACGCTGGCCGGCATCGCCCGGACCGCGCCGCTCTACCGGCTCTACCGGCTCCCCTCCGACGACGGCGTCGGACTGCCGAGCCTGGTCCGGGTCGGCCCGGGACAGGGCGCGGCGATCGAGATCGAGGTGTGGCGGGTGCCGGTCGGCGCGATCGGCAGCCTGCTCACCGGGATACCCGCACCACTCACGCTCGGCTGGCTGCGCCTGCACGACGGCCGCGAGGTGCTCGGGTTCCTCGCCGAGGCGTACGCGGCCGGTGCCGCCACGGCCGAGGACATCACCGACACCGGCGGCTGGCGCGCCTACCGGCGGGCCGCGCGTACCGGTTGACCATTCCCGCCCGAAGGGAGCAGCCCTCATGCCCCGCATTGGCCCCGTCAAAGCCGACCCCTACCTCTGGCCGTACGACGGTTCGGCGCCCGCCGAACGCACCGCACTGCTCTGCATCGACTGGCAGACCGACTTCTGCGGCCCCGGCGGCTATGTCGACAGCATGGGCTACGACATCGGGCTGACCCGGGCCGGTTTACCGGCCACCGCCCGGCTGCTGGCCCGGGCCCGGGAAATCGGTTTGCTGGTGGTGCACACCCGCGAGGGTCACGACCCCGACCTGACCGACCTGCCGGCCAACAAGCGCTGGCGGTCGGCCCGGATCGGTGCCGAGATCGGCGGTGCCGGCCCGTGCGGCCGGATCCTGGTCCGGGGCGAACCCGGCTGGGAGATCGTGCCCGAGGTCGCCCCGGTGGCCGGCGAGGTGATCGTGGACAAGCCCGGCAAGGGGGCCTTCTACGCCACGAACCTGGACCTGGTACTGCGGACCCGGGGCATCACCCACCTGATCCTCACCGGCATCACCACCGACGTCTGCGTACACACCACGATGCGGGAGGCGAACGACCGGGGCTACGAGTGCCTGATCCTCTCCGACTGCACCGGCGCGACCGATCCGGACAACCACACCGCCGCCCTGCACATGGTGACCATGCAGGGCGGCGTCTTCGGCTGCGTCGCCACCTCCGACGACGTGCTCGCCGCGACCAGCGACGACTGACCCCGACACCCGAGGACGACCCATGCCGACCGTCGATGCGCGTCCCCATCCGTACACCTTCGAACTTTCCCGCACCGCGCTGCTGGTCATCGACATGCAGCGCGACTTCCTCGAACCCGGCGGCTTCGGGGAGAGCCTCGGCAACGACGTCGCCGAACTGCGTCGGACCATCGTGCCGCTGGCGGCGCTGCTCGCCACCGCCCGGGAGGCCGGGCTGCCGGTCGTGCACACCCGGGAGGGTCACCTGCCGGACCTCTCCGACTGTCCACCGGCCAAGCGCAACCGGGGCGCGCCGCGCCAGCGGATCGGCGACCCCGGCCCCAACGGCCGGATCCTGATCCGGGGGGAGTACGGCCACGACATCGTGGACGAGTTGTCCCCGGTCGTCGGCGAGCCGGTGGTCGACAAGCCCGGCAAGGGCGCCTTCTACGCCACCGGGCTCGACACCCTGCTTGCCGATCGCGGCATCACCAGCCTGCTGGTCACCGGCGTGACCACCGAGGTGTGCGTGCACACCACGGTCCGGGAGGCGAACGACCGGGGCTACGAGTGCCTGGTACTGGCCGACTGTGTCGGCTCCTACTTCCCCGAGTTCCAGCGGGTCGGCCTCGACATGATCGCCGCCCAGGGCGGCATCTTCGGCTGGGTCGCCGACTCGGCCGCTCTGGTCGCCGCGCTGCGCAGCGCGGCGGTCGACCCGGAGGCGAACCCGGTGCGGCCGTCCGAGGTCCCGGCCGGCGATCCGGCCCCGTCCGTCCTGCACTCCTCCTGATCACGAGGTGCCAGCCATGGTGAAGACCACCGAGCGCGCCAGCGCGAGCCTGCCGCTGTGGGTACGCGGCGACACCAACGCCTTCTTCGGCTTCGGCGTCAACGTCCTGGTCAACGTACTGACCCTGACCGCTCTCTGCCTCGGCGTCGTCCAGCTCTCCACGGGCGACGTCTTCGGCACCATCCTCCCGGCGTTGGGCATCGCCCTGGTCGCCGGCAACATCTACTACACCGTGCTGGCCCGCCGGCTCGCCCGCCGGGAGAACCGGACCGACGTCACCGCGCTGCCGTACGGGCCGAGCGTGCCGCACATGTTCATCGTGATCTTCGTGATCATGCTGCCGATCTACCTGCGTACCCAGGACGCCCGGCAGGCCTGGCAGGCGGGGGTGGCGTGGGCGTTCATCATCGGCGTCATCGTGCTGGTCGGGGCCTTCGTCGGCCCCTACATCCGGCGGTACGCGCCCCGGGCGGCGCTGCTCGGCACCCTCGCCGGGATCTCCATCACCTTCATCTCGATGAACCCGGCCGGACAGATGTGGCGGGCAGCCTGGATCGCCCTGCCGGTCTTCGCGTTGCTGCTGATCGGGCTGCTCACCGACGTACGCCTCCCCGGTAACCTACCGATCGGCCTGGCCGCCCTGCTGCTCGGTACGGCGATCGGCTGGCTCGGCGGCGCGATGTCGGTGCCGGACGTCTCGGCGGCGGCCGGGGACATCGCGCTCGGGTTGCCGTCGTTCCAGTTCGGGCTCCTCTTCGACGGCCTCTCCGAGATGGCACCGCTGCTCGCCACCGCGATCCCGCTCGGCGTCTACAACTTCACCGAGGGCATGACCAACGTGGAGAGCGCGGCGACCGCCGGGGACAGCTACAACCTGCGCAGCGTCCTGCTGGCGGACGGGGCGGGCGCGGTGATCGGCGCGGCGCTCGGTTCGCCGTTCCCGCCGGCCGTCTACGTCGGGCACCCGGGCTGGAAGGCGGCCGGCGGCCGGAGCGGCTACTCGATGGCGACCGGTGTGGTCATCGCGGTCCTCTGTTTCCTCGGCATGTTCGGGCTGCTCGCCACGATCTTCCCGACCGCTGCGATCGTGCCGATCCTGCTCTACATCGGGCTACTGATCGGCGCGCAGGCGTTCCAGGCCACCCCCCGGATCCACGGTGCGGCCGTGGTGGCAGCGCTGGTGCCGAACATCGCCGCCTGGGCGACCGGCCAGATGGACAACGCGCTCGCCGCGGCCGGCACCACGGCGGCCGAGGTCGGCGACTCGGCGCTGGCCGGCGCCGGCGTCGTCTACGACGGGTTGCTGGTGCTGGGCCAGGGGGCGATCCTGGCCGGCCTGGTGCTCGGCGCGGTGGTGGTCTTCATCATCGACAAGCGGTTCCTCCGGGCGGCGATCTTCGCCGGGGTCGGTGCGCTGCTCTCCTTCATCGGGCTCATCCACGGCGAGCGGATCGAGTGGAACGCCAACGGTCAGGTCGCGCTCGGCTATCTCTTCGTGGCGGTGGTCTGCGGGCTCTTCGCGTTGGCGAGGATTCCACCCCGGGTGCCGGACGCCGAGGAGTTGGAACTGGACCGGCAGCACGGGGGCGGGGCGGAGTCTCCGGCGGTCGTGACCGCGGCACCCGCTCCGGCGGCACCCGCCGCTCCGGTGCGCGACCAGCCCGTCGACGCGCCGGTCGAAGCGGCGGCGGACGGCTCCGCCGAACGGACGGGCGGGGAGCCCGTCGACGAACCCGCCGGAGCGGCGGCGGACGGTGCCACCGAACGGGCGGACGACGTGGCGGCGCCGACCGCGACCGGGGCGGAGGCCCCCACCGGTGGACGTTGACCGGCCCGAGGTGGTCGCCGAGGTCGCGGCCGAGTTCGCCGGCTACGAGATGGCGCTGATCGCCGGGGACGTGGACGTGGTCGTCGGATACTTCTGGGCCTCGGCCCGGACGGTCCGGTTCGGCGTCGCCGACCACCAGATCGGGATCGAGGAGCAGCGGCGGTGGCGCGCGGCGCAGCCGCCGCTGCCACCCGGCCGGCGCCTGTACGGCACCTTGATCAGCACCTTCGGTGCGGACACGGCGGTCGTGAACACGTTCTTCGACTATCCCGACGGGGCTGCCACCGGCCGGCAGACCCAGACCTGGGTACGCCTGCCGGTCGGCTGGCGTATCGTCAGCGCGCACGTCTCGGAGTGCGCCAGGGTGCCGAGCCGGTCCTGACCGGGACCGGCTCCCGACAGGCCACGGCGGCACGCCGGCACGCGGGCCGGCACGACCGGGCCGATCCGGGCCGACGATACCCGCCTCGATCGATCGCTCGCCCCGCTCGCCGGGTTCACGCCGGGCAGGCGGGTGATCGAGGGGTTGACACTGCGCCGACTCTTATCGATTATCGAGATATCGGTAATCGATAAGTGGAGGTGTGGCGCATGGGACTGCGCAGGCCGGACTGGCTCGCCGAACTCCAGGGACTCGTGGTGCTCCTGCTGGTGGTCATGGCCGGGATCGTCGCGTTCCAGTCCGTCGCCCTCATCGACGGCCGACCGGTGGTCGCCCGGGTGCCGGCGGAGGCGCTGCCCGGGGTGGCCGGTGCCACCGAGGGGCTGCGCTCCGGTGCGGCCGTCGACGGCGATGTCGAGGTACTGGTGGCGGACCCCACACCCGGTGACCTGGTGGCGTATTACCTGACCGGGCTGCCGACGCTCGCCGTCGGCGCGGCGGTGCTCGCACTGCTCTGGTCCGCGCTGCGCCGGGCCCGCCGCGCGGACCCGTTCTCCGCCGGTACGGTCCGGCGGCTGCGGTCGATCGGCTGGACCGCGCTCGGCGGCGGCCTCCTGGCGCAACTCGTCCAGGCGATCGCGTCGCTCGCGCTCACCGGGCGGGTCACCGCGGACGGCACGTTCGCGACCACCGTGGACCTGGCGCAGACCGGGCTGTTCCTGCTGGTGGGATTCGGGTTCTTCGCGGTGGCCGAGATCGTGCGACGTGGCGTCACGATGCGGACGGAGCTGGAGACGGTCATCTGATGCCGCCCGAGGACGAGCACCGGATCGAGGTCCACCTGGACAAGCTGCTGGCCGAACGGGGCCTGACCCTGACCGAGCTGGCCGACCGGGTGGGCCTGAGTCTCGCCAACCTCTCCGTGCTGAAGAACGGGCGGGCCCGGGCGATCCGGTTCAGCACCCTGACCGCGCTCTGCCGCGAGTTGACATGCCAGCCGGGGGATCTGCTGACCGTTCGAGATCGAGACTGATGATTCATGTCGGGCGGCGGCGCCCGGGCCCGCGCCGCACGTACGCGCTGATCGGCCGGCGGGCCGAACTCGGCCCGCCGGCCGTCCGGCTCGGCGGTAAGGACAGCGGTGGACGGCGCTGCCGGAAAACTCACCTGGCGAGCAGCGACCGCAGCGCCGTGACGATCTCGTCGGGTGCCTCCTCGGCCATGAAGTGGCCGGCTGTCGTGGTGCGGTGCTCCAGGTCCGGAGCCCAGGCCCGCCACAGCGCGGCGGCGTCGTAGCCCAGCGCCGCCCCCCAGTCCTGCTGGACGACCGAGACCGGCATCTCCAGGCTGCGCCCGGCGGCCCGATCCACCCGGTCGTGTTCCACGTCGATGCCGGCCGAGGCCCGGTAGTCGGCGACGATGGAGGGGACCGCCTCCCGCGAGGCCCGCAGGTACTCCGCCCGCACCTCGGCGGGGATGGCGTGTGGATCCCGGCCCCACCCGTCCAGGAAGTAGCCGAAGAAGGCGTCCGGGCTGGCGGCGATCATCTGCTCCGGCAGCCCGGGTGGCTGGGCCATCAGGTAGAGGTGGAAGGCGACCCTGGCGTCGACCCCGTGCAGGATTTCCCACATGTCCAGCGTCGGCAGTACGTCGAGCGCGGCCAGGTGCGAGACGGCCTCCGGATGGTCGAGGCCGGCACGGACGGCCACCAGCGCACCCCGGTCGTGTCCGGCGAGCGCGAAGCGCCGATGACCGAGCTCGCGGGCCAGCGTGACGACGTCGGCGGCCATGGTCCGCTTGGCGTAGGTCCCGGCGTCGCGGGCGGCGGGCTTGTCACTCGCGCCGTAGCCGCGCAGGTCGGGGCAGATCACTGTGTGTTCGGCGGCCAGGGCGGCGGCGACGTGCCGCCACATGAGGTGGGTCTGCGGGAAGCCGTGCAGCAGCACGATGGGGCTGCCCGAACCTCCCACCGCCACGGTCAGCGTCACCTCGTCGTCGACCTGCACACGCCGGTAGTCGAAACCGGAAACAGCAGTAACCACGGTTCTGTCCTCTCCTGGTCGTCGGCCCGATCAGGAGGATCTCGGTCGCTTCTGATCAGGCGGGCCCGTCCAGCGTGCCGACGGCCGATGAGCAACCGATGAGCGCGATACGGTGACCTCCGGGGCGCAGCGGCGAGGACGCGGGGGACGCGGTGGTGCAGGTCAGGTTCGGCGTACTCGGGCCGGTCGCGGTCTGGGACGGCACCGGCGCGCCGATCGACGTGAAGGGGCCGAAACACCGCGCGGTGCTGGCCCGGCTCGTCGTCGCCCGGGGCCGGGTCGTCCCGGTGGGCCGGCTCGTCGACGATCTCTGGGTGGAGCCTCCACCGGGTGCGGTCGGCGCGCTCCGCACGTTCGTCGCGGCGCTGCGACGCGCGCTGGAACCGGACCGGACGCCCCGCGAGCCGGCCCGGCTGCTGGTCACCGACGGACCCGGCTACTCCCTCCGGGCGGCCCCGGACACGGTGGACGCCTGGCGGTTCGAGGAGATGGTCGCCGCCACCGCCACCATGCCGGCCCAGCAGGCGGTCGACAGCCTGGACCAGGCGCTCGGCTGGTGGCGGGGGCCAGCCTATGCCGGCTTCGACGAGGAGTCGTGGGCCCGCCCGGAGCGCTCGCGGCTCGAACAACTCCGGCTCCAGGCGATCGAGGCGCGCGCCGGGGCACACCTGGCGCTCGGACGGGCCGCCGCGGTCGTACCGGAGCTCGACGCACACGTCGCCGAGCATCCCTGGCGGGAGGAGGCGTGGCGGCTACTGGCACTGGCCCTGTACCGCACGGACCGCCAGGGGGAGGCGCTGGCCGTGCTGGCCCGGGCCCGAGGGCTCCTCCTCGACCAGCTCGGCATCGATCCAGGTCCCCGACTGCGCCGCCTGGAGGTCGACATCCTCCGGCAGGCCGAGCAGGGAGAGACCGGCCCCGCCTCCTGGGCGGCGGAGCAGGTCTGGGCGGACGCCACCGCGGCCTACGACCGGGCGCTCACCTCCGGCACCCGGGCGCGCCTCGAATCGACGGTCGGGCTGCTCCGAACCCTCGCCGTCACCGGCGCGGGCGGGCTGGAGGCCGCCCGCGAGCAGCGCCTCGCGGCGATCACCGCCGCCGAGCAACTCGGTGACCCGGAGCTCACCGCTCGGGTGATCGGCGGTTACGACGTACCTGCGATCTGGACCCGCTCGGACGATCCGGACCAGGCAGCCCGGATCGTGGCGGCGGCCGAACGCGCCCTGACCGCGCTGCGGCCCGGCTCGTCGGACGCGGTCCGGGCCCGCCTGTTGGCCACCGTCGCCCTGGAGTCCAGGGGCACCCGCGCCGCGCGCGGACCCGAGGCCGCCCGGGAGGCGGAGCGGATCGCCCGCCGGCTCGGCGACCCCGCCCTGCTCGCCTTCGCGCTCAACGGCGTGTTCATGCAGACCTTCCACCGCGCCGGACTCGCCCCCGAGCGCGACGCCATCGGCGCGGAACTCGTCGCGCTCGGCACCCGGCACGGGCTGGCGACCGTCGAACTCCTCGGCCACCTCGTCCGGCTCCAAGCCCGGAGCGCGCTCGGTGACTTCGCCGGAGCCGACGGGCACGCCGCCGCCGTGGACGGGATCGCGCAGCAGCACGAACGGCCGCTGGCCGGCGTCTTCACCGCCTGGTACCGGGCACTCCGGCTGGCCGCGACCGGGGCATCGCCGCCGACCGCCGAGGAGGCGTACGCCGTCGCGGCGCAGCGGCTCGCCGGTGCCGGGATGCCCGGCGTCGAGCGGGGACTCCTGCCGCTGGCCCTGCTCTGCCTCCGGGTCTGGCACGGGCGGCCGGCCCGCTTCGACGACCGCACCGACTGGGGCCCGTACGCACCCTGGGCCCGGCCGCTCCTGTTGCTGGCCCGGGACCGCCCCGCCGAGGCCGCCGCGGCGCTGCACCGGATCCCGGAGCCGCCGCGTGACCTGCTCGCCGAGGCGCTCTGGTGCCTCACCGGCCAGGCCGCCATCATGTTGGACGAGCCGGTGGTGATGGCACGTGCCGCTGCCGAACTCGCACCGGCGGCGAACGAACTGGCCGGGGCCGGCAGCGGGATGCTCACCGCCGGGCCGGTCAGGGAGCACCTGGACCGGCTCGGCACCGCCCTCGGCCGGGCGGGAGGGCCCGCTACAGATACCGCCGCGCCCCGGCGTACTCGTGGGCGTACCGGTGTTCGTCGAGCTTGACGTACTCGACGCCGCTCTCCTCGGTGTCGGTGTTGGTCGGCGCGTCGATCACGTAGCCGTCCCCGGCGTACATGCCGACGTGGTGCACCCGCCCGGTGCCGTTCTCCCGGGCGTAGAAGACGAGGTCGCCGGGGGCGAGCTGGTCACGGGCGACCGGTGTGCCGGCGTTTGCCTGGTCCTGCGCGTCCCGCGGGATGACGATGCCGTGCGCGGCGTAGACCGAGTGGGTGAGGCCGGAACAGTCGAAGCCGAAGCCGGCGGTGCCGGCCCAGAGGTACGGCAGGCCGAGGAACATCATGCTGCTCTGGACCAGGTCGGCGCCGGTCGGTCGGGGGATCTGCGCCGAGGAGGCGTACACCGAGACGTCGGAGTCGGCCAGCCACTTCACGCCGTCGCTCGGGGTGGCGACCAGCACGGACCGGCCGAGCCGGGCCAGCACCGGCAGCCGGGTGTTGAAGCTCAGCTCCATCATCGGGCGGGTGCGGCGCGGGTCGTCGTACAGCCAGGTGGTGGCCTTCTCGACCAGGGCGAACGGTCGTCCGGTGAGGTGGGCGTAGCGCCTTCCGTCGGTCAGTTGCACCTTGGGTAGCCAGCCGGGGTAGCCCAACTCGTGTCGTGGGGTCGGCTGGCCGGGCACGACCACCTGCGCCCAGTCGCCGGACTCCGCCATGACGATCACCCGCTGGCCGTAGGTGGCCTGGGTTTCCAGGTCGCCGATCAACCACCGGCGCTCGGCCAGCGTCATGCCGCCGGTCCAGGCGCGCAGGTCCACGGGATTCGTCGTGGACGGCAGGTCGACGGGGCGGTCGCGGCCGGGTGCCACCCAGAGGGTGGCGACGGCGACGTCGACGTACGCGGTGCGCGGCAGTTCGTCGGGCTCCGCCGGGCCGGTGGCGTCGGCGGCCGGGGTCACCACGAGCAGCGAGCCGAGGACGAGCAGGGTGGCCAGGAGCGTTCCGTGCGACAGGCGGGTCACGGCAATATCTTCCGCCATCAGGCGCATTCGTGGCAAGAAACTACATCGATCGCCCGCTCGATGCGCGACCGGCCCCGAGTTGCCGCGATCGCCGCCGGCGACCGCGACCGGCAGGGGCTACCGCGAGCGCGTCGTCTTCGGGCCGGAACCGTAGGATCGCGGATATCCCGAGGCCGGAGGCGTGCACCGACTCCGCTGAGTTGACCGGCCGGGACCGCGGTGGCAGCGACGACGCCGATACGACCAGACGGGGTGACGGATGAGATTGCGTGAGGACGCGGCGGAGATCCAGGGCGAGTTGGTCGGTCTGCGCCGCGACCTGCACCGGATCCCGGAGGAGGGCCTGCACCTGCCACGTACCCAGGAACGCGTGCTGGCCGCCCTCGAACCGCTGCCGCTGGAGATCGATACGGGCACGGCGCTCTCCTCGATCACCGCCGTGCTGCGCGGCGGCGCGCCGGGGCCGGCGGTGCTGCTCCGGGGTGACATGGACGCCCTTCCCATCACCGAACGCAGCGGCGTCGACTACGGCTCGCGACACGACGGGGTGATGCACGCCTGCGGCCACGACCTGCATACGGCCGGCCTGGTCGGGGCGGCCCGGCTGCTGGCCGCGCACCGGAACGAACTTGCCGGCGACGTGGTCTTCATGTTCCAGCCCGGGGAAGAGGGCTACAACGGCGCCGGCCAGATGATCGACGAGGGCGTGCTGACCGCCGCCGGCCGTCCGGTCGAGGCCGCGTACGGGCTGCACGTGCTCTCGTCCATCCTCGACCGTGGCGTCTTCGCCTCCCGCCCGGGTCCGCTGATGGCCGGCTCCGCCGGGCTCTTCGTCACGGTCGTCGGGGCGGGCGGGCACGGCTCCCGACCGCACGTGACCCTGGACCCGGTGCCGGTGGCCTGTGAGATGGTCACCGCGCTGCAGACGATGGTCACCCGGCGGTTCGACGCGTTCGAGCCGGTGGTGCTCACCGTGGGCACCTTCCACGCCGGCACCCGACGCAACGTCATCCCGGACGAGGCGACCTTCGAGGCGACGGTACGCGCCTTCGACCCCTCGGTCCATGCCGAGCTGGGCCGGCACGCGGTACGCCTCTGCGAGCAGATCGCCGCAGCGCACGGCCTGCGCGCCGAGGTGCGGTACGAGCCGGAGTACCCGGTCACGGTCAACGATCCCGCCGAGTACGACTACGCCGCCACCACCGTTCGGGAGCTCTTCGGCCCGGAACGGTTCGCCACGATGCGCCATCCGTTGACCGGCTCGGAGGACTTCTCCCGGGTGCTGGGGCGGGTGCCCGGCGCCTTCGTCTTCCTGGGCGCCTGCGCCACCGGGGACCCGGACACGGCGCCCGGCAACCACTCGCCCCGGGCGGTGTACGACGACAGCGTGCTCGCCGACGGCGCCGCACTCCTCGCCGAGCTGGCCGCCCGCCGGCTCCGCTAGCGGAAGCTTCCGCGCCGAGCGCACCGCCCCGAGTCGGCGGTAGCGCAACAGCCTATCGTCCTAGGACGCCTGACGGGTAGTGGGTCGGTCCACACCGCACACGCGTCCGGTTGCCTCGCCGGCCGCGAAGGCATATCAAGGACGCAACCGACCGTGGAGGGGCGCTGATGCTTTCGCACAGGGCGAGGTTCCGGATGGTGCTCGTCGTCGTCGCCCTGGTCGCCGCCTCGGCGCCGGCCGCCGCCGCGCAAGGAGCGGCCAGCGACCGCACCGCCGCCGGCCACTCCGGCGCACCGATGAAGACGCCCACCGCGTACGGATACGGCGGCGCCGTCTCCACCGTCGACCCGACCGCGACCGCTGTCGGCCTCGACGCGCTGCGGCGCGGCGGCAACGCGGTCGACGCGGCAGTTGCCGCAGCCGCCACGCTGGGCGTGACCGAGCCCTTCTCGGCCGGCATCGGCGGTGGCGGGTTTCTCGTCTACTACGACGCGCGCACCCGCCAGGTGCAGACCATCGACGGCCGGGAGTCGGCACCCGCCTCGATGCGCGAGGACTCCTTCGTCGACCCGGCCACCGGCAGCCCGTACCCGTTCCAGGCGGCCCGGGTCAGCGGCCTGTCGGTCGGCGTACCCGGGACCCTGCTCACCTGGCACGAGGCGGTGCGCAGGTGGGGGAGCCGGCCGCTGTCGGCGGCGCTCGTGCCCGCGGCGGAGGTGGCCGAGCGGGGGTTCGCGGTCGACGCGACGTTCCGGCAGCAGGTCGCGGACAATGCGGCGGCGTTCGCCCAGTTCGACGCTACCCGGGCGCTCTACCTGCCGGGCGGGCAGCCGCCGGCGGTCGGGTCGACCCAGCGCAACCGGGACCTTGCGGTGACCTACCGACAGATCGCCCGGCACGGCGTCGACACCTTCTACACCGGCCCGATCGGCGCCGACCTCGTCGCGGCCGTGCGCCGCCCGCCCGTCGCGGACGATCCGGCCGTGCCGTGGCAGTATCCGATCCGGCCCGGCGAGATGACCCGCGCCGACCTCGCCCGCTACGAACTGCGGTTTCCCGCGCCGACCCGATCCGACTACCGTGGCTTCGAGGTGTACGGCATGTCCACACCGTCCAGTGGTGGCGTCGCGGTCGGCGAGGCGCTCAACATCCTGGAGCGGTTCGACCTGTCGACGCTGACGGTCACCGAGGCGCTGCACCACTATCTGGAGGCGAGCGCCCTCGCCTACGCCGACCGGAACCGCTATGTCGCCGACGGCACCTCGCAGCGGATCCTCGGTGAACTGCTCGGCGATCGGTACGCCGCCGAGCGGGCCTGCCGGCTCGACCCCACCCGGGCCGCGCCGAAGCCGGTGCCGCCCGGCGACCCCGACGGCCGGTACGGCGACTGCGCGACCGCCGCATCCGGTGTCGAGGCCGACCCCGGGCGGAGCACCACGAACCTGACCGTGGCCGACCGGTGGGGCAACGTCGTGGAGTACACGCTGACGATCGAGCAGACCGGCGGCAACGCGATGGTGGTGCCCGGGCGCGGATTCCTGCTCAACAACGAGCTGACCGACTTCAGCTTCGCCCAGACCCCCGGGGCGGCGCCGGACCCGAACCTGCCGGCTCCCGGCAAGCGCCCCCGCAGCTCGATGTCGCCGACGATCGTGCTCGACGACGGCCGGCCGTTCCTTGCGCTCGGCAGTCCCGGCGGGGCCACCATCATCACCACGGTGCTGCAGATGCTGGTCAACCGGATCGACCTGGGCATGTCACTGCCGGAGGCGATGGCGGCGCCCCGGGCGTCGCAGCGGAACAGTGCGGCGCCGCAGGCGGAGCCGGCCTTCGTCGACCGGTACGGCGCCGACCTCGCCGCCTTCGGTCATCCGCCGTTCGCCGGTGTCGCCGAGCTTGGTGCGGCCACCGCCATCGAGTTCACCGGCCGGTACGGCCTGGTGGTGGCGGCCGAACCGGTGCGGCGCGGCGGCGGGGCGGCCGCGGTCCTCCGGCCGGTCCGCTGAGCCCGAGCCGTCCAGCAGCCCGGTGGGAGCGCCAGCACCGTCGGACAGCGGCGGATCGGGTGCCGGACGAGCCGGGTGAAGGGTCAAGTGCGTCGGATGTCCGGTTCCGTTTCATGGTCAACATTGCCGGTGGGGAATGCTGGGTGGGGTCCGGTCGTTACATCATGCGTACGGCCGAGTAGGACCGCGGTCTGGCAGGGGCTTGCGGGTGGGTGGCCGGGAATGATCCCGGCCCACCGGTCGTTACATGTGGTGTTCGCCCGAGTACGAGCCGTCCCTCTGGTGGTATGTCGTGCTCGGGTGTTCCTGATGTCGTCTCTGGAGACCTGCTGGTGTGCTGGTTTCGGGACGTGACGTTTTTCCATTGACATTCCGGCCGTCCCCTACGGCTGTGGGTGTTCATCCCCGAATGGAAGGTGGACCGTCATGAACACGATGTTGTTCGGTCGGTGGCTTCCGGCCGTCACGCAGACCTCGTTCGTGCGTAAGTCGGTGTTGGGTGTGGCTGGTCTGGCGTTCGTCGGTGGTGCGGTCGCCGGTCCGTCGGTGGCGGCGCACGCCGTCCCTGAGCATGCCGGTACCCCGGTGGCTGCCTCGGTCACCGTCGACAAGGGCGACAAGGGCGACCACAAGGGTGACCGTAAGGGTGGTGAGCCGTCGCGGGACAGGCTGGTGCCGCATGGTGTGCAGGGTGGGCAGTCGCGGATCGACATCTCCGACGAGCAGGCCGACAATGTGAAGGCGATCGTGAAGGCGACGAAGAAGGCGGGTCTGGACGAGCGGGCCGCGGTGATCGCGGTCGGTACCAGCCTGCAGGAGTCGAAGTTGGAGAACCTGGGTCATCTGGGTGCGCGTAACGACCATGACTCGCAGGGGTTGTTCCAGCAGCGGCCGTCGTCGGGTTGGGGCACGGTGGAGCAGATCACCGACCCCGAGTACGCCACGACCGCGTTCCTGAAGGGGCTGCGGCAGGTGGACGGCTGGCAGGAGCTGCCGCTGACCGTGGCCGCGCAGAAGGTACAGGTGTCGGCCTACCCGGACGCGTACGCCAAGTGGGAGGACCAGGCCGCCGACCTCGTCGCCGACGCCTGGACCACCAGCTGACACCCCACCAGGCAGACAACCACCACGAGACAACCCGCTGGCCGGGTCCCCACAACCGGGGACCCGGCCAGCGGCGTGTGCTGGCGAGCTGACCAGCGGGCCGGATCCCTCACCGGGGCCAGCCGGCCAGCTTGGTTCGGATCGAACGGACCTGCTCGGCGTCCCGGCCGTACCGGGCGAACCGCTGGTCGGAGAGCCGGTCCAGGTAGCGGCCGGCGGCCGTGACGTCATCCGGCTCGATCGCCGGGTCGTACTCGGTGGCGAGGCGGATCAGGTCGGCCACGGCGTACCGGTCGAGGGCCGCCGCGACGTCGATGTAGTCCCGGACCTCGCGGCGGGTGACCAGCGCGGCGGTCTTGCTGGCCACCAGGTCCTGGACGTGCATCACCGGCCCGAGGTCCATCACGACCGGGCTGCGGTGCCGGTCCAGCCGGCCGAGGCTGAGCCGCAGTCGGCGGCCGCCCCGGCTGACCAGGAAGTCCTTCATGTCCAGCTCGAACCCGCTGAAGAGTCCGGCCAGGTCGCCCGAGGGGTCCTCGTCCGCGACCGTGAAACCGGCCGCCGCCAACGCCGCCCGTACCTCCGCCTCGGCGCTGGCCGCCGCGCCGTCGGTGTCGGCGAAGAGGTCGATGTCCTCGGTCGGCCGGAAGACCAGGCCGTGGGCGGCCCAGGCCACCCCACCGCCGAGGACGAAGCCGTGCTTGTCGGCCACGGAGAGGGCGACCCGGGCTACCTGGCGGTAGAAGTCGTCGAGGTGTGTGGTGGTCATGCCGCGCGGCGGTCGGCGGTGGCCAGCGACGGGTGTCGCCGTTCCCAGGCCGCCCGTACCCCGCGGGGGAGGTTCAGCGCCGGCCAGACCTGGCGGAGCAGCCGGCCGTCGAGGAACCGGCGCAGGTCGTCGGAGCGGGTCGCCTCGCGCAGGACGTTCTCGTACATCCAGAGCAACTGGTCCGGATCGTTCAGGTCGAAGCTGCGGTCCGGTCCCCACATCAGGTGCAGCGGGAGGACCACCGTCCCGTGGGTGGGCCCGGTCAGCTCCGACACCGTCGGCGTCACCACGGCGGGCCGGCCCGGGCGGGCCAGATAGGCCACGCCGGCTCCGGTCGGATCGCCGTACTGCATGGGCTCAGGGTAGCCCGAAGCTGGCCGATCCGGTTCATCCGTACCCGATTTTGCTGGTCTGTCCGCTCGCCGCAGGCACAAATCCGGAATGCCGGACCGGTCCCGCCGGTTGTATCTGCCGGTACGCCCGCGAGCTCAGCCCCCTGGATCGCGGGCGTACCTCTTCGGTGTCCGCGCCGGGGCTCCCTTCCGGCACGTCGGTAGCAGTACCCCGAATACCTCGTACCTCCCGGAACCCAGATCGAAAGGGCAACCATCACATGAATCCGATCTTCGGACGATGGCTCCCCGCCATCACGGAGACCGCTCGTACCCGATGGCTTCCCGCCATCGCCGCACATCCGGTGGCGCGCCGGCTTCCCGCCGTCGCGGAAACACCGCTCGCCCGCCGGTCCGCGCTCGCCGTGGCGGGTCTGACCTGCGCCGCCGCCTGCTCGGCGGTGGCCGGCCCGGCGGGGGTGGTCGCCGCCGCCGGCGACCCGGGCACCCAGCAGGCGGCCCACATCCAGTCGGTACGGGCCGACGACCCCGACCTGGCGGACCGGGCCGGGCCGGCCGACCACGGGAACTCGGACGACGACACGTCCCGGGACACGTTGGTCCCGCACGGCGTGCAGGGCTACCAGTCCCGGATCGCCCTCGACGACGAGCAACGGGACAACGCTCGCGAGATCGTCCGGGTGGCCCGGAAGCTCGACATGGGCCAGCGGGGGGCGGTGATCGGCGTGGCCACCTCGTTGCAGGAGTCGAAGCTGCGCAACCTCGGTCACCTGGGACAGTGGAACGACCACGACTCGTTGGGGCTGTTCCAGCAGCGGCCGTCGTCGGGCTGGGGTTCGCCGGAGCAGATCAGGGACCGCGAGTACTCGTCCGCCGCCTTCTTCAACGGGCTCAAGCGGGTTGACCGGTGGTGGGACCGACCGCTGACCGACGCCGCCCAGGCGGTACAGGTGTCGGCGTACCCGTTCGCGTACGCCCAGTGGGAGGAGCAGGCGGCCGACATCGTCGAGGACGTCTGGTCCCGATAACCGGCAGGACGCCAACCGGCAGGACGAACCGGAACGGGTTCGGGGAGGTCGGCCGGCGCCGACCTCCCCGAACCGTCAGATCCAGCTCTTCCTGCGGAACGCCACGTAGAGGGCGATCGCCAGCCCGAAGGTCACCACGAGGGAGACGACGAACTCCGCCGAGGTGTGCCGCCACGGAAAGTCGATGTTCTGCCCGAAGAACCCCGTCACCGCCGCCGGTACGGCGATCACCGCCGCCCACGCCGTCACCTGCTTGACGATCAGGTTGAGCTGGTTGTTCTGCAACATCAGGTTCGTCTCGAGCATCGTCGTGTTGAGGTCGCGCAACGAGTCGCTCCACTCGATGACCCGCAGCACGTGGTCGTAGAGGTCCTGGTAGTACGGCAGCATCTCCTCGTCGATGGTGTGCATGGTCGGGCGCATCAGGGCGTTCACCACCTCCCGCATCGGGAGGGTGACCTGACGTAGCCGCACCAGGTCGCGCCGGGCGATGAAGATCCGCTTCTGCACTTCGTTGCGGGCCAGGCCGTTGACGGCGCCGCTGTCGCCCTCCGCAGCCCCACGGCCGGCGGTGAACATGGCGCCCTGCACCCGCTCCAGCGTCGCGTCGAGCTGCTGTACGGCCGAGAAGTGACCGTCGATCAAGGTGTCCAGCAGCCCGTAGAGCAGGTACGCGACGCCGTGCCGGGCGAGGTCGACGGTCTCGTCCCAGCGGGCCAGCACCTCCCGGATGTCGAACTGCTCGTTGTAGCGGACCGTGACCAGGGCCCGTGGCTTGACGAACGCCGAGACCTCGTTGTCGAGGAGCCCACCGGCCGCGCCCATCCGCACCATGTAGCTGTTCAGGAACAGGTGGGTGTCGTACCGGTCGAGCTTCGCCCGCTGGTCCTGCTGGACGACGTCCTCCAGCGCCAGTTCGTGCATGCCGAGTTCCTCGGCGAGCAGCTTCAGGTCGTCCTCGGTCGGCAGGCAGATGTCCAGCCAGACCACCACCCGGTCGTCGGCGGCGAGTCGGTCACCGATCTCGGTGGCCGGGAAACCCTGGTCGACGAGGGCGCCGTCGCGGTACATCCGGGTGTTGCTCACCGGCCCGCCGTTTCGTCCCGCACGTCACCGACGGTAGGCGGGCGGTGGCGCTCGGCGGGCCGGTTCCTCGAACCTCGCCCGGACGGCCCGAAGCCGCCTCGAAAATTTCTCGCCGCTTTCCGGCCCCGCGGGGTTTCGACGCTCTCCTGCGGGGCACCGTCTGGTCGATCTACCCTCGGGTCGTTCGCGCGATCGGCCTCGACGCGTTCAGGAGGTGCGTTCAGATGGGGGTTCGCACCTGGATCGAGGGGTGGCCGGTCTATCGCCAGCTCACCGGCACCGACCCGCTCGGTCGGGGCGCTGCGGCGCAGTCGGGCCGCTCCGCGGAGCTGATCCCGCGTACCGACACCGCCGACTCGGTCGCCCGGTCCATCTGCCCCTACTGCGCGGTCGGCTGCGGCCAACGGGTCTACGTCGCGGACGGCAGGGTGACCCAGATCGAGGGCGACCCGGACAGCCCGATCTCCCGGGGCCGGCTCTGCCCCAAGGGCGCCGCCAGCAAGAACCTGGTCACCAGTGAGCTGCGCCAGCAGCGGGTGCTCTACCGCCGCCCGTACGGCACGGAGTGGGAAGAGCTGGACCTGCCGACCGCGATGGACATGATCGCCGAACGGGTGCTCGCCGCCCGGGACGCCACCTGGGAGGACGTCGACGACCGGGGCCGGCCGCTGCACCGCACCCTCGGGATCGCCAGCCTGGGCGGGGCCACCCTGGACAACGAGGAGAACTACCTCATCAAGAAGTTGTTCACGGCGATGGGGGCGCTCCAGATCGAGAACCAGGCTCGGATTTGACACTCCGCCACGGTCCCCGGTCTGGGGGCCAGCTTCGGTCGCGGTGGTGCGACGGTCTTCCAGCAGGATCTGGTCAACAGTGACTGCGTCATCATCCAGGGGTCGAACATGGCCGAGGCGCATCCGGTCGGCTTCCAGTGGGTGATGGAGGCGAAGCGGCGCGGCGCCAGGATCTTCCACGTCGATCCCCGGTTCACCCGGACCAGCGCGCTCGCCGACAGCTACGTCCCGATCCGGGCCGGCACCGACATCGCGTTCCTCGGCGGCATCGTCCACTACATCCTGGAGAACGAGCTCGACTTCCGGGAGTACGTCGTCGCGTACACGAACGCGGCCGCCGTCGTCGGCGAGGACTTCCGGGACACCGAGGACCTGGACGGGCTCTTCTCCGGCTTCGACGACGACCGGACCAGCTACGACCAGTCGAGCTGGCAGTACACCGGGCACGAGCCGGAGGGGGCGCGGGACACCGCCACCGATCGGGACAGCGCTGCCGGGCTACAGCACGAGTCGCACGGGCCCCCGCTCTCCGGGCGGGCGGAGCGCGACGAGACGCTGCAACACCCCCGCTGCGTCTACCAGATCCTCAGGCGGCACTACGCCCGCTACACCCCGGAGATGGTCGAGCGGGTCTGCGGCATACCCCGGGAGAAGTTCGAGGAGGTCGCCCGGGCCTGGGTGGCGAACTCGAACCGGGAGCGAACCACGATGCTTGTCTACTCGGTGGGCTGGACCCAGCACACCGTCGGGGTGCAGTACATCCGGACCGGAGCGATCATCCAGCTCCTGCTCGGCAACATGGGCCGGCCCGGCGGCGGGATCCTGGCGCTGCGCGGGCATGCCAGCATCCAGGGGTCGACCGACATCCCGACGCTGTTCAACCTGCTTCCCGGCTATCTGCCGATGCCGAACCACGCCCAGCACCCGACCTTCGAGAAGTGGTGCGAGAGCATCCGGCACCCGGGCCAGAAGGGCTTCTGGGGCAAGGCCCGGGCGTACGCGGCCAACCTGCTCAAGGCGTACTGGGGCGCGGCGGCCACCCCGGAGAACGACTTCTGCTACGACTACCTGCCCCGGATGAGCGGCGGCCACGGCACCTACCAGACCGTCTTCGACATGATCGACGGCAAGGTCAAGGGCTACTTCCTGCTCGGCCAGAACCCGGCGGTCGGCTCGGCGCACGGCCGTGCCCAGCGGCTCGGCATGGCGAACCTGGACTGGCTGGTGGTCCGGGACCTGTTCATGACCGAGAGCGCCACCTTCTGGAAGGACGGCCGGGAGGTGGAGACCGGAGAGATCGTGCCGGAGCGGTGCCGCACCGAGGTCTTCTTCCTGCCGGCCGCCTCGCACGTGGAGAAGTCGGGCAGCTTCACCCAGACCCAGCGGCTGTTGCAGTGGCGGGAGAAGGCTGTCGAGCCACCCGGCGACTGCCGCTCGGAACTGTGGTTCTTCTACCATCTCGGCCGGATCGTCCGGGCCAGGCTGACCGGCTCCACCCGACCGCGCGACCGGGCGTTGCTCGACCTGGCCTGGGACTATCCCACCGAGGGCCCGCACGCCGAGCCGGACGCCGAGGCGGTGCTGCGGGAGATCAACGGCTACGAGGTGGCGACCCGCCGCCCGCTAACCTCGTACACGGAGATGGCCGACGACGGGTCCACGCTGGGCGGCTGCTGGATCTACACCGGGGTCTTCGCCGACGGGGTCAACCAGGCGGCCCGGCGCAAGCCCGGCGGGGAGCAGAGTTGGGTCGCCCCGGAGTGGGGCTGGGCCTGGCCGATGAACCGGCGGATCCTCTACAACCGGGCCTCGGCCGATCCCGAGGGCCGGCCGTGGAGCGAGCGCAAGCGGTACGTCTGGTGGGATGCGGAGCGGGGCGAGTGGATTGGGCACGACGTGCCCGACTTCGAGAGGACCAAGCCGCCGTCCTACCGGCCGGATCCCGGCGCGGTCGGGGTGGCGGCGCTGGCCGGCGACGATCCGTTCATCATGCAGGGCGACGGGAAGGGCTGGCTCTACGCGCCGGTCGGGATGCTGGACGGGCCGCTGCCGACCCACTACGAGCCCGTCGAGTCCCCGGTGCGCAACCCGCTCTACGGCCAGCAGGCCAACCCGGCCCGGAAGGCGTACGAGCGGCCGGACAACCCGACGAATCCGAGCCCGCCGGACCGGCCTGCGGACGTCTTCCCGTACATCTTCACGGTCAGCCGGCTCACCGAGCACCACACGGCCGGCGGGATGAGCCGGAACGTCACATATCTGGCGGAACTGCAACCGGAGATGTTCGTCGAGGTCGGACCCGAGCTGGCCGTCGAACGCGGACTGACCCACCTGGACTGGGCGCACGTGGTCACCAGCCGGGGACTGATCGAGGCGCGGGTGATGGTGACCGACCGGCTGACTCCACTGCGGATCGACGGCCGGATCCTGCACCAGATCTGGCTGCCGTACCACTTCGGCAACGTCGGTCTGGTCCGGGGCGAGCCGGCCAACGACCTCTTCGGCGTCACCCTCGACCCGAACGTACTGATCCAGGAGAGCAAGGTCGGCACCTGCGACATCCGGCCGGGCCGGCGCCCCACCGGCCCGGAGTTGCTCGACCGTCTCGCCGACTACCGGCGGCGCGCCGGCCTCGACGGGCACCACCCGCCGATCGTCACCGCCGGCCGCGAACCAGGGGAGCGGCGCGGCGAAGGCGACCCGGAAGGCGACACGGAACCGGAGGCATGACCATGGTCGAGAGGCGGCGCCCGGGCGCGCCGGTCAATCCCGCCGAGCAGGCCGGTCACCTCGACCCGCCGCCCCGGATGGGTTTCTTCACCGACACCAGCGTCTGCATCGGCTGCAAGGCCTGCGAGGTGGCCTGCAAGGAGTGGAACCTGGTGCCGGAGAGCGGGCTCGACCTGCTCGGCATGTCCTACGACAACACCGGGGCGCTGACCGCCAACTCCTGGCGGCACGTCGCCTTCGTCGAGCAGTCCCGACCGGCCGGCTGGCAGTCGTCGGCACCGCACGCCGGCACCCCGACCGGCCCGCCGGTCTCGCCGGCCACCGCCGAGGCGGGTGCCGGCGCCGCACCCGACCAGGGTACGAAGCCCGGGGTGCCGCCGGGGCCGGATCCCGCGCCGGCCGGCCGGATGGCGGGCGGGAGCCAGTTCCTCGGCATGCCCGGCTCGGAGCCGCCGGGACGCAACGCGGAGCGGGACGGGCGTACCGACCTGCGCTGGCTGATGATGTCGGACGTCTGCAAGCACTGCACGCACGCCGCCTGCCTGGACGTCTGCCCCACCGGGTCCCTGTTCCGCACGGAGTTCGGCACGGTGGTGGTGCAGGAGGAGATCTGCAACGGCTGTGGCTACTGCATCCCCGCCTGCCCCTACGGGGTCATCGACCAGCGCCGGGACGACGGCCGGGCCTGGAAGTGCACGCTCTGTTACGACCGGATCGGCGTTGGGCGGACGCCGGCCTGCGCCCAGGCCTGCCCGACGGAGTCCATCCAGTACGGAGAGCTCGACGAGTTGCGGGAACGGGCGCAGGCCCGGGTCGAGCGGCTGCACGCCGACGGCGTACCCGAGGCGCGCCTCTACGGTCACGACCCGCACGACGGGGTGGGTGGGGACGGCGCCTTCTTCCTGCTGCTCGACGAACCCGAGGTGTACGGGTTGCCGCCCGACCCGGTGGTGACAACCCGCGACCTTCCCCGGATGTGGCGGCGGGCCGGACTGGCGGCGCTCGCCATGACGGCTGCCGCGGTCGCGGCGTTCGTCGGGCGGCCGTCATGACCGCGTCACGCGATCGGACGGCCGGGTCACGCGATCGGACGACCGTCCCGCCGGCCGAGTTCGCCTCCTACTACGGCCGCCCGGTGGTCAAGGTGCCGGTGTGGCGCCACGACATCCCGGCGTACCTCTTCAGCGGCGGGCTGGCCGCCGGTGCGGCGTTGCTGGCCGCCGGTGCGGACCTGACCGGGCGGCCGGCGTTGCGCCGGGGTGGCCGGCTCGTCTCGCTCGGTGCACTCGGCGCCAGCACCTATTTCCTGATCAACGATCTCGGCCGGCCCGCCCGGTTCCACCACATGTTGCGGGTCGCCAAGCCGACCTCGCCGATGTCGATGGGCACCTGGCTCCTCGCCGCGTTCGGGCCGGCGGCCGGGCTGGCGGCGGCGAGCGAGTTCGCCGCCGCGCTGCCCCGGCACGGCGGGCTCGGCCTCGCCCGCCGGCTGCTGCCCCCGGCCGGCCGGGTCGCCGGCCTGGCGGCGGCCGCGATCGCGCCGGCCCTGGCGACGTACACCGGAGTGCTGCTCGCCGACACCGCGATGCCGGCCTGGCACGACGCCTACCCGGACCTGCCGTTCCTTTTCGCGGGCAGCGCCATGGTCGCCGGCGGGGGCGCCGGGCTGGTCGCCGCGCCGGTCGCGCAGACCGGTCCGGCGGTCCGGCTGGCGGTGGCCGGTGCGGCGATGGAGACGCTCGCCGAGCGCCGGATCGCTCGGATGGGGCTGACCGGCGAACCGTACCGGACGGGCCGGTCGGCCCGGCTGATCCGCGCGGGGCAGGTGCTGCTCGCGACCGGTACGGTCGGTGCGCTGCTGGGGCGGCGCAACCGGACGGTCGCCGCGTTCTCCGGGGCGGCGCTGCTGGCCTCGTCGCTGCTGACCCGGTTCGGGGTCTTCGAGGCGGGCGTGGCGTCCGGCCGGGACCCGAGGTACACGGTGCTGCCGCAGCGGGAGCGGCGGGCGGGACAGGAGGCCGGCACCGGACCGTAGCCGCGAGCGGCTGCGCGGACCGTAGCCGCGAGCGGCTGCGCGCACCGCGGCCGCGAGCGGCTGCCGCCGACGGTGACCGGCGGCACGTCAGGGGACGGGGTACGGAACGCCGGATCGCCGGGGCGTATGGTGATCCGGCTCAGGCGCCAGACCATGACGCTCCGGTCGAACCGGTCGTTGTCGTGCACCTGGCGCATCGCGGCGATCGATGCCCAGGAGGGTCCGGGGCGCCGGCGGATGAGCCGTAGCCATGTGAGTTTGTCAAGACCAGGTCACGAAATCTTGCGAAACTTCCTCGCCTTCAAATAAGTTCCTCCAGGCAACAAAAGTATGTCAGCCGGTCCTGACGACTGCCCGGAGGCAACAATGATGTTGGTGACGCGGCGCGGCCTTCGGCCGCCGGACGCGCGTGCTCTCCTCTGGCGCCCCGATGACGGGCGGCCGGTCCCGGCCGCCTCCCACCGGTCCGCCGTACCGGTCCGGCACGGGGAGGGGCGGCGATGAGCGACGCTCCCGTCCTGCTGGAGATGCGCGGGATCACCAAGGAGTTCCCCGGGGTCAAGGCGCTCTCCGACGTCAACCTGGTCGTCCGGGCCGGCGAGATCCACGCGATCGCGGGCGAGAACGGCGCCGGCAAGTCCACCCTGATGAAGGTGCTCAGCGGGGTCTACCCGTACGGCAGCTACTCCGGCGAGATCCGTTACCGGGGTGCCGAGAGCCGCTTCTCCGACATCCGGGCCAGCGAGCAGGCCGGAATCGTGATCATCCACCAGGAACTCGCCCTGGTGCCCGGAATGTCCATCACCGAGAACATCTTCCTCGGCAACGAGCCCGGGCGCGGTGGCGTGATCGACTGGAAGGTCGCCAACCAGCGCGCCCTGGAGCTGATGGCCCGGGTGGGGCTGCGGGAGGACCCGGACACGCTGGTCAAGGACATCGGCGTGGGCAAGCAGCAGCTCGTCGAGATCGCCAAGGCCTTCGCGAAGGACGTCAAGCTACTCATCCTGGACGAGCCGACCGCGGCGCTCAACGAGGCCGACTCGCAGCACCTGCTCGACCTGCTGCGCGGTTTCAAGCAGCGCGGCATCACCTCGATCATCATCTCGCACAAGCTGAACGAGATCGCCGAGATCGCCGACTCGATCACCATCCTGCGGGACGGCCGGACCATCGAGACCCTGGACGTCAGGGCGGACGGGGTGGACGAGGACCGGATCGTCCGGGGCATGGTCGGCCGGGAGCTGCAGAGCCGCTTCCCCGACCACACCCCGACAATCGGCGAGGTCTTCTTCGAGGTGCGGGACTGGACCGTCCGGCACCCCGTCTCCGCCGACCGGATGGTGGCGAAGGGCTCCAGCTTCACCGTCCGGCGGGGTGAGATCGTCGGGTTCGCCGGGCTGATGGGCGCCGGCCGCACCGAGTTGGCGATGAGCGTCTTCGGCCGGTCGTACGGCGTCTACCAGAGCGGGCGGATCTTCAAGGACGGCCGGGAGATCGTGCTGAGGTCGGTGGCGGACGCCATCGCGCACGGCCTGGCCTACGTCAGCGAGGACCGCAAGTCGCTCGGCCTCAACCTGCTCGACGACATCAAGACCTCGGTGGTCTCCGCCAAGCTGTCGAAGATCGCCAGCCTCGGCGTGGTCGACGAGGTACGCGAGTATCGGGCCGCCGAGAGCTATCGCAAGAGCCTGCGGGTCAAGGCACCCTCGGTCGACGAGGGCGTCACCAAGCTCTCCGGCGGCAACCAGCAGAAGGTGGTGCTGGCCAAGTGGATGTTCACCGACCCGGACCTGCTCATCCTCGACGAGCCGACCCGGGGCATCGACGTCGGTGCCAAGTACGAGATCTACGGAATCATCCAACAGCTCGCCGACCAGGGTAAGGGCGTCATCGTCATCTCCTCGGAACTGCCGGAGCTGATCGGTCTCTGCGACCGCATCTACACGGTCTTCGAGGGCACGATCACCGGCGACATCGCCCGGGCCGACGCCGATCCGGAACTCCTCATGAAGCAGATGACCTCAGCGAAGAAGGCGCAGACGCGGTGAGCCGTTTAAAGGACCTCCAGAAGTCTCTGTTCGCCGGGACGACATCCAACACCCGGCAGTTCGGGATGATCTTCACGCTGGTGGCGATCGTCCTGCTCTTCCAGATCCTGACCGACGGGCTGACGCTGAACTCCAGCAACATGATCTCGCTGGTCAGCCAGTACTCGTACATCCTGATCCTGGCGATCGGGATGCTGATGGTGATCGTCGCCGGCCACATCGACCTGTCGGTCGGCTCGATCGCCGCCTTCGTCGGCATCGTGGTGGCCCGGGCCATGCAGGACTGGTCGCTGCCCTGGCCGGTGGCGATCCTCTTCGGCCTGCTGGTCGGCGCCGCGATCGGCGCCTGGCAGGGCTTCTGGGTCGCCTACATCGGGGTGCCGGCGTTCATCGTCACCCTGGCGGGCATGATGCTGTTCCGGGGCGGCAACCAGTTCATCGGCAGCGCCGACACCATCCCGGTGCCGGAGGGCTTCCGGCAGATCGGCGCCGGCTTCCTGCCGGAGGTCGGCCCGAACACCGGCTACAACAACCTCACACTGCTGCTCGGGCTGCTCGTCGCGGCGGCCATCGTGCTGCGGGAGTGGAAGGTCCGGCGTACCCGGCGCGAGATGGACGCCGACGTGGCGCCGATGTGGATCTCGTTCATCCGGGTCGCGCTCCCGGTCGCCGTCGTGATCTACGCGGCGTTCCGGTTCGCCGGTGGCCGGGTCGGCACCAGCTTCCCGATCTCCGGCATCATCCTCGGCGTCCTGGTGGTGATCTACTCCTTCGTCACCCGGAACACCGCCGGCGGCCGGCACATCTACGCGGTCGGCGGCAACTCGCGGGCCGCGGAGCTCTCCGGGGTCAAGCTCAAGCGAGTCAACTTCCTGGTCATGATGAACATGTCGGTACTGGCCGCGCTGGCCGGCATGATCTTCGTCGCCCGTTCCGCCGCCTCCGGGCCGCAGGACGGGATCGGCTGGGAGCTGGACGCCATCGCCGCGGTCTTCATCGGCGGCGCGGCCGTCTCCGGCGGCCTCGGCACCATCAGCGGCTCCATCGTCGGCGGCCTGGTGATGGCCGTGCTCAACAACGGCCTCCAGCTGATGGGCGTCGGCTCGGACCGGGTGCAGATCATCAAGGGTCTGGTCCTGCTGCTCGCCGTCGCCTTCGACGTCTACAACAAGAACCGCGGGCGCTTCTCGGTCATCGGATCGGTGACCCGCCCGTTCCGCCGGGAGGCGCCCCCCGGGCCGCCGCCCTCGACCGTCGCGGCGGGTCAGGAGCCCGCCAAGACTCCGGTGGCCGGCTGACGGCCACCACCGGCGGGGGCGGAAGACCTCCGTCCCCGCCTCCCCACCACCTTGCGAAGAAGGGCAACCTGCAATGCGAAAATTCCTAGCCAGGGGTGTCGCCGCCGGCGCCATCGCCCTGCTGGCCCTGACGGCCTGCTCCGAGCGGTCCGGCAGCGGCGGCGAGGAGGCCGGGGCCGAGAAGGGCTTCGCCGCCGACTCGCTGATCGGCGTGGCCCTGCCGGCGAAGACCTCCGAGAACTGGGTGCTCGCCGGTGACCTGTTCACCAACGGCCTCAAGGAGGCCGGGTTCCAGTCCGACGTGCAGTACGCCGGTGCCACCAGCACCGTCGCCGACCAGCAGGCACAGATCTCCGCCATGGTCACCAAGGGCGCCAAGGTGATCGTGATCGGCGCGACCGACGCCGCGCAGCTGACCACCCAGGTCAACGCCGCCAAGGCGGCCGGCGCGACCGTGATCGCCTACGACCGGCTGATCAAGAACACCGAGAACGTCGACTACTACGTGGCGTACGACAACTTCAAGGTCGGCCAGCTCCAGGGCCAGGCGCTGCTGGAGGGCATGAAGGCGAAGAAGCCGAACGGCCCGTACACCATCGAGCTCTTCTCCGGCTCGCCGGACGACAACAACTCGGGTGTCTTCTTCAACGGCGCGATGGACGTGCTGCAGAAGGAGATCGACGCCGGCAACGTGGTGGTCGGCTCGGGTCAGACCGACATCAAGCAGACCGCCACCGACGGCTGGAAGGCCGAGAACGCCCAGCGGCGGATGGACTCGCTGCTCACCTCCACCTACACCGGCAAGACGCTGGACGGCGTTCTCTCCCCGAACGACACCCTGGCCCGGGCCATCCTGACCTCGGTCAAGGGCGCCGGCAAGCCGCTGCCGGTGGTCACCGGGCAGGACTCCGAGGTGGAGTCGGTCAAGTCGATCGTGGCCGGCGAGCAGTACTCGACCATCAACAAGGACACCCGGGCCCTGGTCAAGGAGACCATCGAGATGGTCAAGGCCCTGCAGGCCGGTGACGACCCGAACGTCAACGACACCGAGTCCTACGACAACGGCGTGAAGGTCGTTCCGGCCAACCTGCTGGAGCCGCTGATCGTCACCAAGAAGAACGTGGTCGAGGCGTACGCCAACGACCCGAAGCTGGCCCCGCTCACCACCGGCGCGCAGTAACGCGAGTCGGCGGGTAGGACCGTCCGGGTCCCCGGGATCGACGAGATCCCGGGGACCCCGGTCCGTCCCCGTCAGCCGGTCACCAGCAGGGTGGTCCGGCCGTCGTCGCGGGCCGGCAGCAGCTCGCCGATCACCGGATGGCCGGGCAGCTCTCCGGCAACGAGCAGACCGCCGGAGGTCTGCGCGTCGGCGAGGAGCAGCAGCTCCTCCTCTGCCACCCCGGCCGCGTCCAGGTGCGGGCGCACCCAGGCCAGGTTCCGCCGGGTCCCGCCGGAGACGAAACCGTCGGCAAGCGCCGCCCGGGCGCCGTCCAGATACGGTACGGCGGCGGCGTCGACCCGGGCGGTCAGCCCGGAGGCCCGGGCCAGCTTGTGCAGGTGCCCGAGGAGACCGAAGCCGGTCACGTCGGTGCCGCAGCGGATCCCGGCCGCCACGGCGGCCGTCGACGCGGCCCGGTTCAGCGCGGTCATCGCCGCCACCGCCTGCGGAAACGTCTCGCCGGTCTGCTTGTGCCGGCTGTTCAGCACCCCGATCCCGAGCGGCTTGGTCAGGGTCAGCGGCAGCCCCGCCCGGCCGGCGTCGTTGCGCAGCAGACGCTCCGGGTCGGCGATCCCGGTGACCGCCATCCCGTATTTCGGCTCCGGATCGTCCACGCTGTGCCCGCCGGCCACGTGGCAGCCCGCCTCCCGGGCCACCGCCAGGCCGCCGCGCAGCACCTCGGCGGCGAGCTCCAGCGGCAGCACCTCGCGGGGCCAGGCGAGCAGGTTCACCGCCACCACCGGGGTACCGCCCATCGCGTAGACGTCGGAGAGCGCGTTGGCGGCGGCGATCCGGCCCCAGTCGTAGGGGTCGTCGACGACCGGGGTGAAGAAGTCGGCGGTGGCGACGACGGCGGTGCCCGACTCCAGGCGTACGACGGCCGCGTCGTCGCCGTCGTCGAGGCCGACCAGCAACTCGCCGGGGCCGGCGGGTGCGGTCGTGCCGACCAGCCCGGCGACCACCTCCTCCAGTTCGCCGGGTGGGATCTTGCAGGCGCAGCCGCCGCCGTGCGCGTACTGGGTCAGCCGGTACCGTTCCATCCTGCTCACCCGACCACTGTCGCATCCTTCCGGAGGGGATCGCAGCCGTCGGGCGTCGTGCCGAGGTCGACGTCCGCCGCCGACCGGCATCACGCCCGCGAGTTGACGTCATCCACATAGGAAGCAGCGATGCCCACCACTCTCCGTCACCATGGAATGTGGAAATGGGTCGTTACTGTTTGTACAGTCCCCGCCTGCGTCGTCGGCCGTGGTGTGGTGACCGCATGCGATAGGGGTTCGGATAAGGGTTGGTCCCCCTCTGGGTCTGCTCTAAATTGATCAATACGGTGTGGCTCGACACGGAAGTGACCTGATTCAGTAATGCCGCTCTTCGAGGAGAGGCCATGCGTGATTCCAGCGGAATGTTGCCGGGGGAGCTGGCGCGCAATCCCGCGCCGGATCTGTCGAGGTCATCTTTCATGGTGCCCCGGCCGGTCTCCCGCAGCGGCTCCGTCGGCAGCGCGTGGTCGACGTCCCGGAAGAGGGCGGGATCGTCCGTCACCGCCGGCACGAGCATTTCGGTGCGGCCGGCGGTGCTGTGCCGATCGGCACGGTTCCGGCACGTGGGCTGCCGCTCGACGAGTGCCTCGTGAGGGCGTGATGAGCCGCCCTGCCTACCGGTTCCTGCGGGCAATGCTGCGCCTCTGGGTCGAGGGGCTCAGCAGGCTTCCGGCCCTCCTGGCACCGATGGCGCCGCCGATCGGGGCCGGTTCCGGGAGGGTGAGTGACGCAGACGCGGCGCACCGGGAAACTCCACCGCGCGTTCCGGCGAACCCGCCGTCGGGTCACCCGGAACGGATGCCGGCCAATCCGTTCGCCTTGACCGCTGTGGAGCGAACGTTGTGGGACGACCTCCTGGCGGCGGAGATCGACGTGCGACCCGGTCACCCGCAGGTGGACCGCACCGCGGACGAGCGCCGTGAGCAGTCCCGTGAGCAGCGTGAGTAGTCGCGTGACCTGACTGGAGCCGCGCGCGTCGGCCGTCGTGAACAGGCCAGCGCCTGCCGCTGCCGTGCCGCATGGTGGCGTATCCCCCCGCGACGTCGTGGGAGGATGCGCCACGTGGCGTCAGCCCGGGTTGCCGGAGGTGTCGAGCTCCGGCAGCAGTCGGGTGTCTCCGTAGTTCTTCAGCACCAGTTGCCGGGAGACTTCGGCGAGCCGGCGCGCCTTGTCCGGGTCGAACGTCTTGATGCCCAGGTCGACCTTCTTGCTGCGGTCGATGGCGGTGAGGCGCTCTGCGGGCGGGTTGTCGATCAGCTCGACCATCGGGGCGATCGCCTTGTCGACGGGCTTGGCGGCGACCTTGCTCAACAGAGTGATGATCGTCCGCACCGGCTCCTTCACGTCGCCGATGCTGCCGAGGGTGGCGGTGAAGCCCGGGTGGTAGAGGACGTACCGGGCCTTGCTGCTCGGCTGCTCGGCGAAGGCGCGGCCCAGCAGGTCGTTGGCCCGGCCGCACTGGGCCTGCGCACGAAGCACGCTGTAGCGCCGCTCGGCCTGTAGATCGTCGAAGTTCACCGAGCCGATCTTCAACCCCGGGGAGGCAAAGTTGATGATGACGGGGTTGTCGGCCGCGTCGAACTGTTCCCGCAGGCCGTGCCCCAGCAGGTAGCGGCTCAGGTAGTAGAGGCTGAAGGTGAACTCGAGGCCCTCCGGCGACTCCCGTCGCTGCGGACTCTGCCGGTTGGCGCACAGCACGAGGGCGTCGACGGCCGGATGCTCGGCGGCGATCTGCCGGACCACCTGCTCGACGGTCGCGATGGAGCTGAGGTCGGCCCGCAGGAAGTGGAAGCGGGCACCCGCACCCAGCCGAGCGGCCTCGGTTGCGACCGCCGCCCCCTTGGCTTCGTTGGTGCCGATCGCCACGACGGTGTCGCCGCGTTCGAGCCGGGCGAGGGCCGTGCCGCGCCCCATGCCGTCGGTCCCGCCCGAGATGACGATCGTCTTGCTTCCAGGTTGCTGCAGCATGTCGGCTCCCGTGAATACCGGTCGTTGCGCGAAGGCACGCACCGGGATGGCTTCCAGGTGTGCCCTGAAATTGTGGTCCGTTCTGCCGACCTTGGAAAGAAGGCACACTTGTGTGTGATACGTACCTCGATGTTCCTTCCCTGTTGAGGCCGTCCGTGTGCCGACGTGGGCGGGGCTACGTGAAGGTCGGGTGGCCGGAGGGTGAGACTCCCTCCGGCCACCCGACCTTTAGGGGTGCGGACAAGGGTTGTTCGTGCTGCGGTGCGCGGTAGCGTCGGCCCGGTATCCGGGGATCTCTCGCAAGGGATGTGGAGAATGGGGCGCTTCGCCTACGTCAGCACTTCGGGGCGGCAGCCCGAGCCCGAGGAGAAGGATATCGAGATCACCATCACGACGCCGGACGAGATCCGCCGGGGCGATACTCTCAACATCGAGGTCACTCTGCGGACGCTGGAGGGTGTCTTCAAGGATTTCCCCACCCGCGACATCAGAGGCGAGGTCACCATCGTGGTCGGCGGGGCGCAGGAGCGGAAGCTCGTCGCCGTCGGACTGACCAACGCCAACTACGTCTTCAAGGGCAAGAACGTCCTGATGACCGGCGGACACGCGGAGTTCGTACCGGTGCAGGCCGGGACCTACACCTTCGCGCCGGGCGAGATCACGGTCACCACGTCGGACTATCCGTTGCGGAGCATTCCCAAACAGTCGCATTCCGTGGACAGCACGACCATCGTGATCTGACGGCGGTCAGGGCAGCAGGTCGACCCGACCCATCCCGGACAGCAGCCGCTCGGTCTCCGTGTAGAGCCGGGCGGCCTCGGCCGGGTCGTAGCCCGGGGCCAGCAGCCGGCTGGCCATGCGGACAGGGCGGGTACCGCGGAAGGCGCTGAGCCGCTCGGCGGGCGGGTCGGCCAGCAGCCGTAGCAGCGGGGCGACGCCTTCCTCGACCGGCTTGCCGCGCAGGGCCAGGGCCGCGAGGGCGAACAGCCGCCACGGATAGCCGAGTTCGCGCTGCAGGTTGGTGCGTACGACGTCCGGGTTGAAGAGTACGTACGGGATGTCCCTCGTGTCGGGTCGCCGGGCGAAGGCGACGCCCAGCAGGTCGGTGGCGCGGCCGGCCTGTGCCAGCGCGCGCAATCCGCCGCCGCCGGCCCGGAACTGCAGGTCGTTCCAGCGGATTCGCCCGGCCGGAGTGCCGGTGCCGCAGACGTTGACCACCAGTGGCCGATCGGCCCGGCGCAGGTGCGGGAGCAGGCCGTAGGTCAGCGCGAAGCGGCTCAGATAGGTCAGCGCGAAGTTGCGTTCGATGCCTTCGACGGTGTGTCCGAGCCGGGTCAGGTAGCGCTGGGCGCACAGCACCAGCCGGTCCAGCCGGTCGAAGCGGGCGCGTACGGCGTCGACGACTCGGCTGTTCTCGCTCATCAGCCGCAGGTCCGCGCGCAGGAAGGTTGCTCGACCGGCGGCGCCGACCTGGTCCGCCGCAGTGAGGAAAGCGTCCCCTTTGGCCTGGGTGCTGCCCACGACGACGACGTGGTGACCGTTGGCCAGGGCGTCGAGCGCCACGGCACGGCCGACGCCGTCCGTGCCGCCGCTGACAAGATGGTTCGCCATCGAATTTTCCTGACGTCGTCCGGCCGCATTGCCACCGCAGTATTCGGTGGTAGATCTCGCCGGGACACCCCTATGCGGCCCCTAACAAATGACGGATGTGTTCCGGTGCACGTTACGATTTCTTCGCCCGGCCCTTTTCTGCCGGCATGAATGGTGATCGGACGAGAAAGCGAGCGCTTCATGCTGCGTGATGTCTATCTGGCCGGGATCGGTTCGGCCCTGCCGCCAATGGAGTCGGTCGACGCGGCCGTTGCCGCGGGGCGGTACAAGGCGGAATTGGCGGCGAGGACGCAACAGGTCTCGGTCACCGTCGCGCCCGACGGGACGGAGTCGCCGGATCTGGCCGTCGACGCGGCACGGCTGGCACTGCGGCGGGCAGGGGGCAATCCCGCGCAGGTGGCGATGCTGCTGCACGGCATGTTGGCCCCACCCGTCGCCATGTGGCACGGCGCGGGCTACATCCATCGGCAGCTCGGCCTGCCGGCCGGCGGGTGCGCGGCGACCGACCTCGACGCCGGATGCGCCACGGCCCTGATCGGTCTCGAGACGGCCTCGGCATACCTGCGTACCCGCGACGAGGACGAACTCGCCGTGGTCACCGCCGCCGACTGCTGGCGGCTCCCCATGGTCGACCGCTGGCACACCGCGGCCTGTCCGTTCGGGGACGGCGGGGTGGCGGTCGTGCTCTCCTCCCGGGGCGGGTTCGCCCGGATCGCCGGTGCGGCGTCGCTGAGTGAGCCCTTCCTGGAGCCGATCAACCGAGGCTACGACCCGTTCACGGCGGATGGCGCCGGGCACACCAGACCGATCGTCCTGCGGGAACGTGGCGGCCGGGGCGACGACAAGGTTGCGCAGTGGAGCGCGGTGGTGAAGGCCGTGCAGGGCGTGGTGTCGGAGGCGGTCCGGCGGTCGGGCATTGACATGTCGCAGATCGACCACTTCGTCTGCCCGTTCATTGGTTACGAGCAGATCGCGAAGCAGTTCCTCGAGCCGCTGTCGCTCGACATGAGCGCGGTCCCGTGGGAGTTCGCCCGCCGGGTGGGGCACATCGGCGCGGCGGACCCGTTGGTGGGGCTGGACCATCTCGTCCACACCGAACGCGTCTCCTGGCGGTACATCCTGGTGCTGGGTGCGGGGCTGGGCGGCATCTTCAACGCCATGGTCATCGAAAACCCCGAGGCATGACGGAAGGGCCCGGATCCGGGAGCGTCGCGGATCCGGGCCCCGTGCCGCTGTGGAAGCGCTCAGCTGCCGATGCTCTGCGGGTGGGTGAAGACGCCGGTGGGGTCGTAGATCTTCTTCACCTCGACCAGCCGATCGTAGTTCTCGGCGTAGTAGGACCACTTCCAGTCGTCCAGCGTCGGGTCCGGATAGTTGACGTAGGAGTGCCCGTTGGAGTGGGGGTCGAGCAGCGCGAAGCCCTGATCGGTCCACTGCTCGGCGGCAGTGGTCTCCTCCTCGCCCGGCGTCTCGTTGTCGCCGACGAGGGTGTATTTGACCAGGAACTGCGCGTCGCGGTGCGGGTAGGCGGTCTCGGTCGCCGCGACCCGGTTGGCGACCCCGCCGAGCGCGGTCAGCGCGAAGTAGCGGAACTGGCCGGCCCGACGCTCGTCGTCGAAGACCGCCAGGGCCCGCTCGGTCAGCGACCGACTGATCGGGTCGGTGAAGAGTCGGTGCCGCTCGCGCAGGAACCCCTGCCGGGGCAGCGTGGCCTCGGGTGTGGTGCCGACGCGCCGACGCTGGCCGGGCGCCATGCCCTCGCAACGATAGAGCTTGAGCATGGCGTCGGCGTAGGGCAGCTCGTCGGCCTCGACGGTTACCGGTGCGGCACCGGCGGCACGGCACAGCTCGGCCAGGGCCTCGTCGAACCGTTCACGCGGTCCGGCGTACCCGCCGTGCAGCATGACGAACGGGACGGCGCCCGGTGCCGCGTCGGGCAGCACCGAGCCGATCTCCGAGGCGAGTTCGGGCGGGCCGTCCACCATCCAGTGCTGCCACTGGTGGAGGACGTCGAGCGCGTGCTCCCAGGCCCAGACCACGGTGAAGTTGACCAGGCGCGGCACCTGGACGGGCGTCACCTCCAGGTCGACGATGATGCCGAAGTTCCCGCCCCCGCCGCCGCGTAGCGCCCAGTAGAGGTCGGGATCCCGGTCCGCCGAGCAGGTCACGACCCGCCCGTCGGCCAAGACCAGCCGGGCGGAGACGAGCCGGTCGCTACCGACGCCGTGGCTGCGGGTCTGCCATCCGAGGCCGCCGCCGGAGAGGAAGCCGGCGGGGCACACGGTCGGACACACTCCGGTGATGACCTGACGATCGTGCGGCGCCAGTTCGAGTACGACGTCGACGGCCTGCGCGCCGGGGCCCATCCGGACCGTACGGTCGGTCAGCCCGACGGCGTTCATCCGCGACAGGTCGACCACCAGCCCGGTGGTGGTGGACCAACCGGCGAAGTTGTGGCCACCACCACGCGCGGTGAGGGGTAGGCCCTCGTCGCGGGCCAGGATCAGGCACGCCCGCACGTCGTCCTCGTCGGCGCAGTACGCGACCGCGGCGGGGTGGACGCTGTCGAACTCGGCGAGCTGCAACTGCCGTGCGGTCCGGTAGGCGGCGTCGACGGGTAGCACGAGTTCCCCGGCGAGGCCGGCGCGCAGGCGTTCCCAGTCGACCATCAGACGACGGTGGTCTTGCTGTCGGCCGGGTTCGGGTCCTTGGGGACGCTGGTCAGCGGGTAGTCCGAGGTGGCGACCGTGATCTCGCCCGGTGCGAAGGTGTAGGTGCCCGGCTGGGTGGGGGTGATCTCCGCGTGGCCGCCGGTCAGCAGCACGTTCTTGCCCGCGAAGACGTAGTTGGTGTTGGTCAGACCGACCGCGACGACCTGCTGCGTCTCGGGGCCCTCGACGAGGATGACGACCTTGCCCTTGATGTCGCCCACCGGGCGGTCCTTGATGGTGCCGTGCAGGGTCCGCAGGGTGACCTCGATGTTGAGCGTCTCGCCCGTACGCACCTCGTCCGGTGTGGTCACGGTGATCTCGATGTCGCTGAGCACGGGCTCGGGCTGGCGGGTGGAGCTGCTGTAATAGGCGAACCGACCCATAATTGATTCCTCACCGTAGGCGGCCAGTTGGTGTGGGCTTTCCCGTCGCGGTACGCCAGAATCGCGATTCGCGTGGTGGAGCCGTGCGACGGAACATCGTGAAAAACGCTACCGACGGGCAAGGTATCGGCAACCCTTAGCCGTTATTTAGGGGTGCTGCGGTGTGGAACGACGGCCGGCCTGAGGCGGCCGCCGTGATGCCGGGGACAGCGCGGAGTCAGGGGTGGATATAGGGGTTCTGTGCCACTTGAGGCGGGGTAGCGTCCGCACCATCGCCGTATCTCCGGCCCGGGTGCCGGTGAAAGGACGGGCCGGCTTGAGCACGACAGGACGGGCGCGGCGCTGTGGCGCCGCAGTGATGCTGGCGGCAGTGGTGGCGCTCGGCGGCTGCGGGGACGATCCGGCCGTCTCGGCCGGCGGCAGTCTGACGTACGCGATCAACCAGGAGCCGTTGTGCCTCGATCCCCATGTGGCCAGTCAGTCCGTGACCACCGCGGTCGCCCGGCCGGTGGTCGACTCACTGGTGTGGCACGATCCCGCCACGGGCGCCCTGCGCCCGTGGCTGGCCACCTCCTGGACGATCTCGGCGGACCAGCTCGGCTGGACGTTCGTGCTGCGTGACGGGGTGCGGTTCAGCGACGGAACCGCCTTCGACGCCGAGGCGGTGCGGGTGAACCTCGACCACATCGTCGACCCCGCGACCAAGTCGCTGGGTGCCGCGTCGATCATCGCGCCGTACTATCGCGACACCCAGGTCGTCGACGCGCGGACGGTCACCGTGCGGTTGCGGCAGCCGTTCGCGTCGCTGCCGCTGCAACTGTCCACGGTGGCCTTCGGCATGCAGTCGCCGGCCTCGCTGGCCAAGGGCGTCGCCGCGACCTGTGTGAGCATCGTCGGCTCTGGGCCGTTCGTGATGGAGGGCGGCTGGCGCAAGGGGCAGGGCGTCGAGTACAAGCGCAACGACGCCTACGCCTGGCCACCCGAGGGCGCCGCGCATCGCGGCCCGGCCCGGCTCGACAGCCTGCACATCAGGCTGATCACCCAGGACGCGGCGCGGATCGGTGCGCTGATCAGCGGCCAGGTCGACGTCGTCGCGCGGGTGCCGGCCCTGGACAGCAAGCGGATCGAGAGCAGCGCGCGGGTGCTGCGGGCCGAGGCGCCAGGGGAGAACTACAGCCTGTATCCCAACACCGCGTCCGCGACCTTCTCCGACGTCCGGGTCCGGAAGGCGTTCCGGGCCGGGATCGACTGGGACACGCTCGTGCAGCGGTTGTTCGGGGGGGCCTACCGGACGGCGTTCGGCCCGCTGTCCCCGGCCACCCGGTTCGCCGCCGCCGACGAGGACACCGCGGTGCCGTACGACCCGGCGCTGGCCGCGAGGCTGCTGGACGAGGCCGGCTGGAGCGCGCGGGACGGAGAGGGGTACCGGGTCAGGGACGGCAAGCGGCTGACCGTGCGGTACTGCTCCTCGCGGGCCGCCGAGTCCGCGGAGAACATCACCCTCAGCGAGCAGGTGCAGGCCGAGGCACGCAAGCTCGGCTTCGACGTGCGGATCGTCGACGTGCCGATCAGCCAGGTCATCAACAACGCCCAGCAGGGCACGTACGAGCTGATGGGTACCGGATTCGCGGGGCCGGACGCGGACGTGTTGCGCAAGTTGTTCGGCAGCGACGGCGTCGCCGTGCCCGGCAGGATGGGTTCGAACATCGCCAAGTACCGCAACCCCACTGTCGACGCGAAGTTCGTGGCGGCCCAGCGCACGACCGACGAGGCCCGGCGCGCCGCGACCTACGCCGAGGTGCAGCGGCAACTCGTCGAGGACGCCGTGGTCTTCCCCGTGTACGCCGCGAACACGGTGATCGCCACGTCCCGCTCGGTGCAGGGCGTCACGTTTGACGGCGAGGCGTCGCCGAACTTCTACGCCACGACTCGGACGCGATGAGGCGCGCGTCAGCCCGGCTCGGACACGCGCTGCTGGTCCTCTGGGGTGCGCTCACCCTGACGTTCCTGGCGCTGCACCTGGGCCGAGGTAGCACGGTGGACGCGATCGTGGGCAACAACACCCAGGTCACCGACGAGGTCCGGGACCGGATCGCCCGTGAACACGGGCTGGGCGAGCCGCTGTGGTGGCAGTACCTGAGTTACCTCGGACGGTTGCTGCGCGCAGACCTGGGCACCTCGTACCAGTTGAACATGCCGGTCCGGGACGCGATCGCCGCGCAGTTGCCGCCGACGCTGCAGTTGATGGGCGCGGCGACCGGTATCGCCATGCTGACCACCCTGGCCGTGGCGGTGGCGACGACGCGGCGCCCGTCGTGGATCCGTGGGCCGTTCACGCTGCTGGAGGTGGCGGGGGTCGCGTTGCCGCAGTTCTGGTTGGCGATCCTGCTGCTGACCGTTTTCTCGTTCGGGCTGCACTGGTTCCCCGCATTCGGCGACGGACCGGCGTCGCTGGTGCTTCCGGCGGTGGCGCTGGCCGTACCCATGGCGGGGGTTCTGTCGCAGATCCTGCGGGACGGCCTGGAGCGGGCGTTGGAGCAGCCGTTCGCGACCACCTCCCGGGCCCGGGGCCAGGGGGAGCGCGGTGTGCTGCTGCGGCACGCGTTGCGTCATGCCCTGCCACCGGTCGTGACACTCTTCGGCCTGCTGCTGGGCGGGATGATCGGTGGCACGGTGGTGGTGGAGCGGGTGTTCTCGCGGCCAGGGGTCGGCGTGTTGCTGCTCAACGCCGTCACGGGCAAGGACATCCCGGTGGTGCTCGGCGTGGTCGCCCTGACCGCCGCTGGCTATGTGACGCTGAACGTGATCGTCGACCTGCTCTACCCGGTCCTCGATCCGAGGCTGAGGGCCTCCGGCCCGGCGCCGGCTGTTCCCGGCCTTCGTGGGGAGGGTTGACCGGTGGCCGTCGCCGATCTGCCGTCGGCCGAACTCGCCGTCCTGAGCCGGCGCCGTCCGCGTAGCGCCGGACCGGTGCTCGCCGGGGTGTTCCTGGCGCTGCTCGCCGTCGCGATGATCGCCCCGGGACTGCTCGCGCCCGGCTCGCCCGACGCGACGTCGACGGCGGACATCCTGCGCCCGCCGAGCGCGGACCACCTGTTCGGCACCGACCAGAACGGCCGGGACATCTACCGCCGAATCGTGTACGGCGCCCGCGACTCGGTCTTCGTCGGGCTGGCGGCCACAGCGCTCGCCCTGGTGGCGGGAGTGCTCATCGGCGCGTTCGCCGCGCTCGCCGGACGCGCCGCCGACAGCGCGGCGATGCGCCTGGTCGAGGTGCTGCTCGCGGTGCCCGGCATGGTCACCGCTCTGCTGGTGGCCGCGGCGCTCGGTCCCGGCTCCGGCACCGTGGTCCTGGCGATCGCGGTCATCGGCGTGCCGCCCTACGCCCGGATCGTCCGGGGGCAGATCCTGCGGCTGCGCGACTCCGGCTTCGTCGAGGCGGCCGTGGCGCAGGGACTGGGGCCGGTCCGGGTCGCGTGGCGGCACATGATTCCCAACGCGCTGCCGCCGGTTCTGCTGCTCGGCACGATCGGTACGGGTGCCGCGATCGGTGCGAGCGCCGCCCTGAGCTTCCTCGGGCTCGGACCCCGGCCGCCGGACCCGCAGTGGGGCGCGATGCTCCAGCAGGGTCAGGACTACTTCGCGGTCGCGTGGTGGACCGCGACCGTACCCGGGGTGGTGCTGACCCTGACGGTGTTGTCGGTGACCACCGTCGGGCAGTATCTGCAACGTCGCTTCGAGGGCCGGGTGCCCGGGTGAGCGCCGTACTGACCGTGCGGGACCTGACGGTCTCGTTCGGCTTCGGCAGGCGTCGGGTCGACGCGGTACGCGGGGTGTCGTTCGCCCTGGAGGCGGGCAGGTGCCTGGCGATTGTGGGCGAGTCCGGCTCCGGCAAGAGCGTCACGGCCCTGGCCCTGCTCGGCCTGACCGGCGACGGCTCCACGGTTCGTGCCTCCACTATGGAGTTGGATGGGACGGATCTCAGCCGGCTGCGGCCCCGACAGTGGCGGCGGCTCAGAGGACGTGTGGTCGGGCTGATTCCCCAGGCGGCGCTGGTCGCGCTCGACCCGCTGCGCACCGTCGGCCGCGAGGTGGCCGAGCCGCTGCGGCTGCACCGCACGGTGCCGGCCACCGGGGTCGGCGATCGGGTGGTCGAACTGCTCGGCGCCGCCGGTGTGCCCGCGCCGGGCATCCGGGTCCGACAGCGTCCCGGGGAACTCTCCGGCGGCCTGCGCCAGCGGGTGCTGATCGCCTCGGCGATCGCCGGTGACCCCCGTGTCGTCATCGCGGACGAGCCGACGACGGCGCTGGACGTCACCGTGCAGGCGCAGATCCTGGAACTGCTGGCTGGGCTGAAGCGGACGGGCACCGCGATGCTGTTGATCAGTCATGACCTCGCCGTCGTGGCGCGGCTGGCCGACGAGGTCGTCGTGATGCGCGGCGGCCGGGTCGTGGAGCGGGGTCCGACGCGGCGGGTGCTCAGTGCGCCGGAGCACGAGTACACCCGGATGTTGCTCGACGCGGTGCCCGGGGCCGGCCGTCCGCCGCCGCTGCCCGATACGGCGGCGCGGCCGGTCGTCCTCCGCGCCGAAGGTCTGGTGAAGACGTATCGACTGCCCGGTCGCGGTGAGTCGTTGCGGGCCGTGGACGACGTCTCGCTGACCTTGCGGGCAGGGGAGACGCTCGGCGTGGTGGGGGAGTCCGGTTCGGGCAAGTCGACGCTGGCGCGGCTGGTGACCGCGATGACCGTGCCCGACGCCGGTCGGGTCGAGTTGCTCGGCGGCCGGTGGCACGACCTGAGTGAGCGGGAGCGGCGCGGGCGGCGGCGGGAGATTCAGACCGTGTACCAGGACCCGCTCGGTTCCTTCGACCCCCGGCACACCGTCGGCCGGATCCTGCGGCACGCGCTCGAGGCCGCCGGGGACCGCGGTCGCACGGTCGCGGACCTGCTGGAGCTGGTGGGACTCGATCCGGAGTTGTCCGGGCGGCACCCCTCCCGGCTCTCCGGCGGCCAGCAGCAGCGGCTGGCGATCGCCCGTGCGGTGGCGGTGCGGCCCCGTGTGGTCGTCTGCGACGAGCCGGTGTCCGCCCTGGACGTCAGCGTCGCGGCCCAGGTGCTGCGGCTGCTGACCGACCTACAGCGTGAGCACGGGTTGGCGTACCTGTTCATCTCCCACCACCTGGGGGTGATCCGCGAGATGAGCCACCGGCTGTTGGTGATGAAGGACGGCCGGGTGGTGGAGTCGGGTGCGACCGACGAGGTGCTCGACGCGCCGCGCCACCCCTACACGAGGTCGTTGCTGGCGTCGCTTCCGGCACTGCCGCCCCGGGAGCCTTCTACCGGGGGTGTCCGCTCGGCACAACCCCTATCTACGTCGTAGACCTAGTCGGGTACGTCAAGGGCGGGGCAGGGGTGGTGGGCGCCGCCGCGCTCCGATCACATCTGGGGAATGGGTGTGCTGAGGATATTGGCGGTGTCGGGATCGTTGCGCCGGGAGTCGTACAACTCCGCCCTGCTGACGGCGTTGCCGGCGCTCGCCCCGGAGGGCATGGAGTTCGACCACTTCACCGGCCTGGGCGAGGTGCCACCCTACGACCAGGACCTGGAGGCCGATCCGCCGCCCGCGGTGCTCCGGTGGCGCGCCGCCGTCGAGGCGCACGACGGGATCGTCCTGGCGACCCCCGAGTATCTCCGCTCGCTGCCGGGCGTGATGAAGAACGCGATCGACTGGGCGTCGCGCCCGGTGCACACGCCGCCGCTGAGCGGCAAGGCGGTGCTGGTGCTCGTCGCCACGCCGGGGCGGGCGCTCGGTTACCGCAGCCTCGGCGACGCGCAGAGCCTGCTCACCGGGCTGCGCAACATCGTGGTGCCGGCTCCCGAGGTGGTGATCAACTCGGCGGAGACGGCGCTCGTCCCCGACGGCGACGCCTGGCGCCTGGCGGACCCGCTCTCCGCCGCGTTCATCAGGCTGCAACTCGGGCTGCTGGCCGACATCCTGGAGTCGGGCATGGCCCGGCTGCTGGAGGAGCGGTTCCGGGCGCGCAGCGCCGAGATCACCGCGGTGCTTGCCAAGGGGGCCGGTAACGGCCGGTGACCGGGGCTCGCGCTTTAGGGGTTATCGGCCCCACCGCGTTCACCTACGTTCGATGCCGGACCGATCCGGTCCCGTTCACCGAAGCCATGGAGGAACCATATGATCCGCTCCCGCGCGCTCACCGGGTTCGCTGCCATCGCCGTAGCCGTACTCGGAGTCGTCTCCACCACGCAGCCTGCGACGGCCGGCGAGGCGGGCACCCAGCCCGTCATCTCCGGGACCAGCACGGTCGCCTACAACTGTGTCGAGGAGCCCTACCCGGGCGGCGACACCACGTTCGACGTCACCTTCAGCGCGCCGTTGGCGGTCCGGGTGGGCTCGAAGGTCACCCTGCGCGCGGCCGTCAGGGCCACCGTCACCATTCCGATCGACGTTCCGGCGAACGGCGTCGACGGCTCGGTCGAGGCGCTGCTCAGCGGCTCGCAGAGTGGCGTCGTCACCGCCACCGGGCTGACCAACACCGCGATTGTGCCCGCAGGTGAGCTGATGACGCTCACCGGCGGCACGGCCACCGTGACTCCCACGGCGCGCGGCGTCCTGCGCTTCACGCCGGGTGTCCTGGAGTCCACCAACTGGCTGGGCCAGCACCTGGTCTGCACGCCGACCGCGACGCCGGCGACAGCAATCTTCGTCCTCGTCGGGTGACGACCGGCCGCCCCTGACGCTGCCGCCGCAGTACCAGGGGCGGCATAGGGGTCTCGCCTTCCGGGCGTCTTGTTAGCTTCGACGTGATCGGCCGTCGGCGACGGCGGGCGCCGCGGATCAGGTCCGCCGGCTGCTGGCGGCCTGGAGAGGAGAAGGTCCGCCTTGCGACAGGACATCGTTCCCGACCCGCGCCGCGTGGGTGAGCTCTACGACCAGATCGACAACAAGGGCGTACTCCACTTCGGCTACTGGGACAGCCTCGACGACGACACGCCCCTGGAGCAGGCCGCCGACCGTCTCACCGACGTGGTCGCCGAGAAGCTGGAGCTGGCGCCGGGGGCTTCGCTGCTGGACGTCGGCTGCGGGCTCGGTGTCCCCGCAGTGCGTATCGCCGCCCGCGCCGAAGTCGGCATCGTGGGCATCACGGTCAGTGCCGAGCAGGTACGCCGGGCGGGCGAACTCGCCACGGCGGCCAGGCTCGGCGACCGGGTCCGGTTCCAGGTGACCGACGCGATGGCCATGCCGTTCGCCGACGGTTCGTTCGACGCCGCGTTCGCCCTGGAGTCGCTCATCCACATGGACCGCCGGGCGGCGCTGCGCGAGATCGCCCGCGTGGTCCGCCCCGGCGGCCGGATCGTGCTCACCGACCTGTACGACCGCACCGGCGGCACGGCCGGCGAGGACTCGATGATCCACGTTCTCGCCCGGCTCTGGCTGATGAGTCCGCTGATCTGTCGGAATGACTACCTGAGCCTTGCCGCCGGTGCCGGCCTGGAGGTGGTGGAGGTGCTGGACGTCAGTGAGAACGTGCTGTGGAAGACGCTCCAGCAGCTCGGCGAGCGGATGTCGGCCGGTGACCGGAGCCTGGTGCCGGACGTCGTCGTGGACGGTCTGGACGACCAGCGGCGTGCGGAGATGACCACCGCTCCGGCCGTCCTGGGCGGCGAGCGGGACATCGGCTGCCTGCTGGTGACGCTGCGCCGGCCGTAGCGGCACAGGCAGCGCCCTGCCGCCGGTCGCCGGTCGCCGGTCGCCGGCTGCGAAAACGTGCGGGCCGGGGCGTCGGGAGCGTTGCCCAGGGCGAGAACCGTCGCGGCCGGAACGTCGGCGACCCATTGATGGTTCTTTTAACAGTCATGCCCGATCTGCTGCCACTGCGCGGTGACGTGGAGACGACCGGGACACCAGCGCTTCTACTCCAAGCCACCCAAGTTGGGCACGCCATCACGACCTTGCCGGGCCCTGGTTGTGTACCGACGGGTAATTTCGGTTGACAGCTGTGATTGACTGTCGGTTGTGGATCCGGGGGCGTCGGGCGTACCGGCGGCTCCATATCGGGGCTGTGACCTGCGGCTCACTTGCGGGTATCGATGCCGTAACCATCCGGTGGTAGGTTCGCAGCAGTCTGTATCGCTTCGGGTAGGGCGTCCCCGGACGAACGGCCTGAAGTTGAGGTCGTGCGCGAGGGTTCGCGGCGGTGCACTCGGCTGTGGGAGAAGGCATGTCGCCAATGGTCGATCGGAATCAGTATTCGGATCTTTTCGATGCTATGTTCTCCGATTGCGTCGGGGGAAAGGGTGGCGTTCTGGTAGTCGCGGGGGCGGTTGCGACAGGGAAATCAATGTTGCTGCAGGAATTTGCCAACCGAGCTCTTGAATCAGAAGCACTCGTACTGAGCGCGAACGCGTCCCGCGCGGAGCGGGCATTGCCGTTCGAGACCCTCGCCCAGGTCTTTCAACAGTTGGCCCGCTCGCCGCACCACCGCGAGGAGGTCAATCGGCTGGTCAGCTCCGAGGTCACCGCCATGGTGATCGCCGGCGCTCCCGCCCACGACATCGAGCGCGAGTACGCCCGGGTCTTCCACGACCTGTGGCGCATGCTCTCCCGGGAGACGGCACAGCGACCGGTCATGATCGTCGTCGACGACGTGCACCACGCCGACGAGAGCTCCCTGCGCGGGCTGCTCTACCTGGCTCGGCGGGTCAAGTTCACCAACTGTCTCATCGTGATCTCCGAGCAGGTCGGGCTGCCGCACAGCCAGCATCCCCTGCTGCACGCCGAGCTGTTCAACCAGTTGCACTGCCGTCGCATCCGCCTCGGCCCGCTCACGCTCGCCGGTGTCCGCGATCTGCTGGTCTCCCGCGGCCTCGCGCCGAAGGACGTGGCGTCGGACCTGGCCGCCCAGTGCCACGCCCTGACCGGCGGCAACCCGTTGCTGGTCACCGGACTGCTCGACGACCTCACCGCCGCCGGTGTCTCCGGGGCGCTGCCCGCCGTCGAGCAGTTCGTCAACAGTGCGTTCGGCGAGGCGGTCGTCTCCTGCATGCACCGCAGCGTTCCGGAGGTGCAACGGATCGTCACCGGAGCTGCCATCCTGAAGATGCCGACGCCGGAGAGGCTCGCGGCCCTGCTCGGCCTCGACGAGGGCACGGTCCAGCGGTGCGAGCCGACGCTGGCAGGAGCCGGCCTGACGTCGGACTGGTGCCAACGTCACCCGGCGATCCGGGAGGCGGTACTCGCCCAGCTCAGCCCACGGGAAAGCGGGCGACTGCACATCCGCGCCGCCGAACTGCTGCGCGACGAGGGGATGCCGAGCGAACTGTCCGCGGACCACCTGCTCGACGCCGGCGTACCCCTGCCCGGCTGGGCGGTGCCGGTGCTGCGTTCCGCCGCCGAGGACGCCCTCGCCGACGGCCGCCCCAAGGACGCTGTCCGCTGCCTTGAACTGGCCCGCGAGACCACCACCGACGCCGCGGAGCACGCCGCGATCCTCGTCCGGGTCACGCTTATCGAGTGGCGCGAGAACCGGCTCCTCGTAGAGCGGCGCTTCCCGCTGCTCATCGAAGCGGTCGACGCCGGCCAGCTCGGCTGGGCCGACACCACCGCCCTGGTGTACCTGCTGCTCGCCCACGGCCGCGTCGGCGAAGGCGAGAAGATACTCGAACGGCTCGCCGGTCGAGCCGCCCCGGCCGCCGTCGCCGAAACCTGCGGTGGGCTGCTGCGCGCCTGGCTCGCCGTCACGTATCCACCGTTGGCCGCGCACCTGCCCGCCGCCCTCGTCGACGGTGCGGCCACCGGCGCGATGCCGCAGCAGGGACCGGCCCGGGCGGCGATCGAGATCTGCGCCGCCGTGCAGCAGGGCGAACTCGACGAGCGGTGCCTGCACCATGCCGAGCACCTGCTGGAAAGCTGCGACCTGGAGGACGCCACCCTGGCGCCGACGGTCATCGCGCTCGCCGCGTTGATCTACGCCGACAGGCTTGACGTCGCCGCCCGGTGCTGCGACGACCTGATGCACCGCGCGGCTGTCCGGGGTGTCGTCACCTGGCAGGCGGCCTTCGCCGCCTACCGCGCCGAGATCGCGCTCCGGCAGGGTGACCTGGCGCTCGCGATGCAGCATGCGCAGCAGGCGCTGTCCAGCTCCGATGCCGACGGATGGGGCGTGATCGACGGCTGGGCGAGATCCGTGCTCCTGCTCGCGGCGACCGAGTCCGGCAGGCTCGACCGCGCCGGCAGCGTCGTCCTGCAACGACTGCCGGAGGCCATGCTCGAGAGCCGGGCCGGCGTGCACTACCTGTACGCCCGGGGCCGGTACTTCCTCGCCCGTGGCCGGGTCCACATGGCACTCGACGACTTCCGGGTCTGCGGCGAACTGCTCACCGAGTGGAAGCTCGACCTGCCGGGATTCGTCCCGTGGCGGCTCGGGATCGCCGAGGTGCACCTCCGGGCGGGCGAGACGGAGCAGGCCCGGCAGCTCGCCCAGGCGCAACTCGACCTCGCCCGCGATGTCAACCCACGGGTCGCGGGCATGGCGTTGCGGCTGCTCGCCGCGACCGTCTCCCGGCACACCGACCGGATCAGACTGCTCGAGGAGGCCGACGTGGCACTCTCGGCGACCCGCGACCTGCTTCACCACGCCAAGGTCGTGATGGATCTGAGCCGGGCCTACGCGCGCGCCGATTCGCTCGACGCGGCCCGTCTCGCGGAGACCCGGGCCCACGACATGGCGCGGCAGTGCGAACTCAGCGACCGGGGAACGGCGGCCCTCGCCGAGCCGCAGTGGCCGGCACCCGGCACGGCGCCGGAACGGGTCGCGCCGGGCGAGACCACGGTGCTGGAAGATCTCAGCGAGTCCGAACGGCGGGTGGCCGCCCTGGCGGCGCAGGGACACACCAACCGGCAGATCGCGCGTCGCCTGTTCATCACCGTCAGCACCGTCGAGCAGCACCTGACCAGCACGTACCGCAAGCTGAAGGTGAGCCGGCGGGCAGACCTGCCGGGCAGCCTGACCCTGGTCAGCATCGAGGGCTGACCCGAAACTCCTGGTCAGCGTCGAGGGCTGATCCGAAACTCCTGGTCAGCGTCGAGGGCTGATCCGAAACTCCTGGTCAGCGTCGAGGGCTGACCCGAACCGGCGGGCGCGACGAGTGTCGCGCCCGCCGGGATCTCTCCGCTACCGGGCCTGCCACCGCGGCGACCGCTTTTCGGCGAACGCCCGAGGACCCTCCCTGGCGTCCTCGCTGTGCATCCGGATCTCCTCGCACGGGTACCGCGTGGCGAACGCCTGCTCCACGGACAGGTCGAGTGAGGTGAGCACCGCCTGCTTGACGGCGCGGACGGCCAGCGGTGCGCAGGTCAGCAGGTCGCCGACCCAGGAGCCGACACAGTCGTCCAGCTCCGCCGCGGGTACGACCTCGTTGACCAGTCCCAGCTCGTGGGCGCGGCGTGCGCCGAGCTGCCGGCCGGTCATCAGGTGACCCAGCGCGGTGCGTACCGGGAGCTGGCGACTGAGCCGGAACACGCCGCCCGCGCCCGCGACGAGGCCGAGCCGCGCCTCGGGAAGCCCGAAGCGGGCGTCGTCCGCGGCGATGATCAGATCGCACGCCAGGGCGAGTTCGAACCCGCCGCCCAGGGCGTAGCCGCGCACCCGTGCGACCAGCGGCTTGGTCAGGCCGAATCGTTCGGTCAGCCGGGGCCATCCCGGTCTGCCTCGGCTGCCGAAGGTCGACGGCTTCGCCACGCCGGCGTCCTCGCGGGCCGCCAACTCCTTGAGGTCCTGCCCGACCGAGAACGCGCGGTCACCCGCGCCGGTGAGTACGCCGACCCAGATCTCGTCGTCACGCTCGAAGTCGTCCCAGATCTCCGCGAGTTCCTCGTGCATCCGCAGGTTCATGGCGTTGAGCACCTCGGGGCGGTTCAGGGTGATCGTGGCCAGGTGCCCGGTCTTGCTGTACTCCACAGTGGTCGACACCGGCGTCACCGCCTCAACCGGCGGCGGGCAGCGTCAGCCACTGCCATTGGGTGAACTCCTCGGTGTTACGCCCGATGCCGTGCCGGTGCCCGTTGCCGGACGCACCACGGCCTCCGAACGGGACGTACGCGTTGTCGTCGACGGTCGGGTCGTTGACGTGGACGATGCCGGTGGCCAGGCGGTCGGCCAGGGCGGCACCGCGGGTCGCCGAGCCGGTGTACACCGACGCCACGAGGCCGTACTCGGTGAGGTTGGCGATCCGGACCGCCTCGTCCTCGTCGGCTACCACGATCACCGGCGCCACCGGCCCGAAGATCTCCTCGCGGAAGGCGGGCAGCTCCGGCGTCACTCCGGTGAGTACGGTCGGCCGGTACATCAGGCCGTCGTGGCTGCCGCCCTCGCGCAGCACCGCACCGGCGGCGATCGACTCGCGCACGATCCGGTCGACCCGGTCCCGCTGCGCCAGATCGATCAGCGGCCCGAGCACGACCCGCTCGGTCCACGGGTCGCCGACGACGGCCTGCGCGGCGTGCCGGCACAGCGCGTCCGCGTAGCGGTCGGCGACCGCCTCGACGACGATGTGCCGGCCCGCCGACATACAGACCTGCCCCTGGTGGAAGAAGGAACTCCAGGCGCCGGCGGCCGCGGCCGCCGCCACGTCGGCGTCGTCGAGGACCAACAGGGCGTTGTTGCCGCCCAGTTCGAGCGACACCCGCTTGAGGGCGCCGCCCGCCGTGGCTCCGATATGGCGTCCGACGGCCGAGGAACCGGTGAACGCGATCATGTCCGTGCCCGGGTGGCGCACCAGGGCCTCACCCGCCTCCGGACCGCCGGCGAGCACGTGCAGCACGCCTCCGGGCAGACCCGCCCGGTCGAACACTGCGGCCACCGCGTGCCCACCGGAGACCGCGGTGCGCGGGTCCGGCTTGAGGACGACGGCGTTGCCGAGCGCGAGCGCCGGGGCCACCGCCCGAAGCGCCAGCAGCAGCGGCACGTTCCAGGGGCTGATGACGCCGACCGTGCCGACCGGGACGCGGCGCGCCACACTGCGCCGGCCGGCCGGGTCGGGCAGCAGTTCTCCGTGCGGGTACATCGGCAGGGTCGCGGCGGCCCACAACTCGTCGGCGGCGGACGCCACCTCGTACTCCGCCTTGCCCCGGACGGAGCCGCTCTCGCGGATCAGCCACTCCACCACCTCGGTGGTGTGCTCGACGAGCACCAGGGCGGCGCGGCGCAGCACGGCGGCCCGGTCGGGTGCCGGCATGGCCTGCCACCCGGGCTGGGCGAGGGCGGCGGCACGTACCGCGTCGTCGATGTCGCCGACGTCGCCGACTCCGACCTCCGCCAGGACCACACCGGTCGCCGGCTCGACCACTTTCGTGCTGCCGCCGGCCGGCTCCCGCCAGCCGCCGCTGTACACCTTGCCGCCGGTGCGAGCGAGATCGATCAGGGTCACAACGTCTCCTGCGGTGGGAAGGTGCGGGTTGGGTACGGTGTCGGGCCTACCCGTGCCCGACGATGGGTACGTCGATCAGCATCGGGTGCCTGCGGTCCGGTGCACCGGTGATCAGGTCGACGAGTTCGTCGGTGTGCCCGACCCGGCGCGCGTCGATGCCGAAGAACGCCGCCGCTGCGGTGAAGTCGAGTGGTCCCAGGTCGAGGCCGGGGTAGTGGCCGGCACGCGTGGCATGGCTGTCCCAGCCGTCGAGGGTGTCCTTGAGCGTGCGGTACTCCCCGTTGTTCATCACCACGAACGTCACCGGTACGCCGTAGCGGGCGGCGCTCCACAGCCCCTGCAACCCGAACATGGCGCACCCGTCCCCGAGTACGGCGATCACCGGGCGGCCCGGGTCGCCCAGCGCGGTGCCGACGGCGGCGCCGATGCCGAAGCCGAGCCCTCCGCCGACCGTGTGCACCAGTGAGCGGGGCCGCTCCAGACGCAGGAAGCGGCGCAACAGCACCCCGGTCGTGATGGCCTCCTCGACCACCACCGCGTCGCCGGGCAGCGCGGACGCCACGGCGTGCGCGGCCGCCTCCGGGTCCAGCGGTGCCGGCCCGTACGCCTTCAGCGCGACGGTCTCCGCTGCGGCCCGCTGGTTGAGGTGCCGTTCCCGCAACTCGGCGCAGCGCTGCCCGGCGTCGGGCTGGAGTTCCTGTAGCAGTTCGGCGATGCCGCGCAGGGTGGGCTCGATGGTGCCGACCAGGCCGAGTTCGACGGCGAAGTTGCGACCGATCTCGGTGGGATCGGAGTCGATCTGCACCACCCGGGTGCCGGGTGCGATCGCGGGACCGGGGGAGTAGTGGTGCGGCATGAAGGCGTGGCACCCGACGATGAGGACCAGGTCGTGCGGGGCCAGCGTGTTGCGGATCTCGGCGTTGATCGGGGGAAGGGCGCCCGCGTACAGATCGTGCCGCATCGGGAAGTCGATGCCGTCGTGCATCGGCTGGTGGTAGACGACCGCGCCGATCGCCTCGGCGATCGCGACCAGTGCCTCGACGGCGCCTTCGCGCCCGACGCCGTCGCCCGCGACGATCGCCGGATGCCGCGCCCGGGCCAGGACGCTGGTGGCGCTGGCCACCCCGGTGGCGGTGGGCTGTGCCGCGATCGGCGCGTCGAAGAGGCTGACGTCGGGCTGCTCGGCCAGCAGGTCCATCGGCACGGAGAGGAAGACCGGGCCGCTCGGTGGCAGGACGGCGAGCCGGAAGGCGCGGCGCAGCATGACCGGCAGGTCCCGGGCGTGCTGGACGTCGAACGTCTCCTTGACCGCCGACCGGGCCAGTCCGACCAGGTTGCCGGAGAGCATCGGGTCCTGTGCCAGGTGCCGCCGGTCCTGCTGGCCGGCGGTGACGACCATCGGCGTACGGGATCGGCTCGCGTTGAGCAGACCCGAGAGGCCGTTGGCGAGTCCTGCCGCGATGTGCAGGCTCACGAACGCCGGACGTCCGGTGGCCCGGGCGTAGCCGTCGGCCATCGCCACCACCGCCCCCTCGTGGACGCCGAGCACGTACTCGATGTCCAGCTCTCCGACGAGGGCGTCCAGGAACGGCAACTCGGTGGTGCCCGGGTTGCCGAAAACGCGGGTGACGCCCTCTTCGCGCAGGATGGTCAGCATCGCCTCGATGGGCCTCATCGGCGCTCTCCCGTGCTCCACCGGGCGCCGATCTTGGCCAGCACGTCCGGGCTGTACAGTCGGTCGCTCTGCACGAGGGCGAACTCCGCCACATACGTGCGGAACACGTCGACCGGCTCGTCCGCGAGGTTGAGCATGTGTCGGTTCGCGACGACGGCCGGGGCGGTCAGCCGCGCCGCCGCCCGGTCCGCGGCTGGTCCCACCTCGTCCGGGCCGACGATCTCCGCACAGAGCAGGCGCGCTTCCGGTTCGGCGGCGTGCAACTTGCGTCCGGTCAGGATGATGTCGCGGGCCAGCCGGGCGCCCATCCACCGTCCGAGCCGGAGGTTGGCCAGGCCGGGCACGATGCCCTCCTGGGCGGCCGGCAGGGTGAAGTAGGCGTCGGTGCCGGCCACGACCTGGTCGCAGGCGAGCAGTACCTGCATCCCGCCGCCGATGGCGAACGTGTCGACGGCGGCGGCCCAGGGCTTCTCCGCACAGCCGCCGTCCGTACTCGTCCACAGTCCTCGGACGATCTTGCTGAGGTAGCCGAGTTCCCGGTCGAGCAGGAAGTCGATGTACGAGATCTTGCCCTCGTGCAGGTGCTTGAGATTGATGCCGGCGCTGAAGACGCGACGTCCGGCGTACCGGGGATGGGTCATGGTCGTGCCGCGCAGCAGGCCGACCCGGATCCCGTCGTCGAGCAGGACCAGGTCGACCGCGGTCTCCAGGTCGGCGGTGAGCTGGTCGTCCTCGGCGTTGAGGCAGTGCGCGTTGCACAGGGTGACTCGGCCGATGTCACCGTCGCGTTCGAGTCGGACCGTGGCGAACTCGGCCACGCCACTGCGCCGGAAGTCGTCGAGCAGGGCCAGCGCGCGGGGAGTGGGCTGTCGCATGGCGTCGACGATGTGCCGTCCGACCGTCGGGACTCCCAGCAGTCCGTGCAGGAAGATGGCCTGGTCGATCTCCCGGGCCTCCTTGTGCGCCTGTCGGTGCGTACGTTCCTGCCTGAGCTGTTCCTTCGTGGGCACCAGGCCGGGGAAGCGGTCGGTCGCGGCGGCCGCGAGTTCGGCGATCCGGAGCCATCCGGTGCCGCCCTCGGTCAGTTCTGCGTGCACGGCCGGAGCGTGCGCCGCCATGAAGCGTGCCCGCAACGACCGGCTGGACCGGTGCAGCCGGTCCGCGGCCTGCTGCTGTGCCGGTGTGCGGTCCGGTTTGGCGGGCAGTTCCGCCAGCCGGGCGTCGTCGTCGGCGGTCTGCCGCCGTAGGGCGGCGGCGTCCGTGCGAAGGTCGTCGGTGATCCGCGGCGGACGCACCGGTGCGGCGGTAGTGGTCATGCGGGCCGGGTTCCCTTCATCCGCCGCAGCGTCCGGTCGCAGGCCGCGAGATGGGTGCCGAGGGCGTCCTCGAAACTCACCGCGCTCGCCTCCATCAGCAGCCGTCGGCGGATCGCGAGCTCGCTGCCGGCCAGCTCGCGGGTCGCCGCCGTGCGTCGCGCCACGGCGTCGTCGAGATCCGAGGTGACCTCGTCGACCAGGCCCAGCCCGGCCGCCTCGGTGGCCGAGAGTTGCGTCCCGAAGAGCACGAGGCCACGGGCGCGCGCCACGCCGACCTGGTTGGCGACGCGGTGCACGGCCATGCCTGGCCACGGTTCACCGGTGCTTTGGACGAATCGCAGGCGCAGGTCGGGAGCCGCGATCCGGTAGTCGGCCGCGAGCAGCGCCTCCAGGGCCGGTCCCGCGCAGAGGCCCTCGGCGACGGCGATGGCGACGGCGTCCAGCCGTTCGAGCCGGCGCAGTGCCCGCTCCCACTTGTTGACCGTGTGGATGCTCAGCTCGGCGTCGGCCCCGCCCGGCTGCTCCCCGGTGAGCCGCAGGACCACCGTCGCGTCCGGTAGATCCTCGACCCGGGCGCAGGCCCGCTCGACCTCCGCGATCAGTTCGGGGCCGATCCGCTGCCCGCTGCCGATCGACAGGTCTACGACCTGCCGCGTGCCGATCTCCGATATGTCCGTCAAAGTGCACCGCCTTCTCGGGTGTCGTCAGTGTCAGAAGTGACCAGTGCGATCCGGAGGCTTCTCGCCTCGACCGCCCTGCTTCGACCGGGAGACCCCCGATCCGTCCGAACAGCGGTCCCGCGCTCGTCACCCTCACCGGAGCGCTGGAGCCGGCTCAGAACCGCAGCAGGGCCGACTCGATCGTCGACCCGGGGCCCATGGTCATCAGGACGCCGTACTCGCCGTGCTGGGTGACACCCTCTTCGAGTAGTCGACCGTAGGAGAACAGGAACGAGCCGCTGGAAAGGTTGCCGTAGTCGCGCAGCACCCCGGTGGTGTGCCGCAGCGCGTGACGGGTGAGACCGAGGTTGACCATCACCGAGTCGATCACCTTCTTGCCGCCCGAGTGCACGACCCAGTGGGCGATGTCGCTGCGGCGTAGACCGGTACCGTCGAGCAGCCGGCCGATGACCTCCTCGGCGTGCGCGCCCACCACGTAGGGCACCTCGGGGTCGAGGAAGAAACTGAACTTGCCCTGCTGGTCGTTCCAGTCGTAGCGCATCGCGTCGACGGCCTCGGGGATGATGCAGCTCGCGAACTTGAGAACGGTGGGACCCGGCTCGAGTCCGGCCTCGTCGGTGATGAGGGCCGCGGCGGCCGCGCCGTCGCCGAATAGGCTGTTCACCACCGCGCTGCGCATGGTGCCGTCCATCACGTACGCGGCGGAGCACGCCTCGACGCAGACGATCAGCGCGAGCTGGCCCGGGTGTGCGCTGGCCCAGCCCGCCACGGCGTTGAGGCCGTTGAGCCCGGCGTTGCAGCCCATGCCGACCACGTCGAGGCGGCTCGTCGTGACGCTGAGCCCCAACTCCTTGATCAGCAGGGCGCTGAAGCCGGGCGTCAGGAACCCGGTCGTGGTGATGCAGCACAGGTAGCCGACGTCGTCGAGTTCGTAGTCGGAGTCCTTGAGACAGGAGAGGATCGCCCGCTTGCCCATGTCGATCCCGGTGAGCTTGTGCTTGCGGAGCAACTCGCCCTGGGTCTCGGTGGCCCGGGTGCCCCCCGGCAGCTCCGGGGGCAGGCTCAGGAACCGCCGCTCGATGGCGCTGTTGTGGAAGACGGACCGGATCCGGCGGTCCGTGATCCTGTACATGTCCAGGATCTCCTGCTGCGAATACGAATCGGGCGGCACCGCAGCGCCCACGCTGACGATCTTCGGCGGGAGGTGTGCCCGGTCCGGGGTGAGGACCGGGGCGGGCGCAGGTAGCGTCATGAATCTTCTCCGCTTGAGAGAAATCCCGGTCGGGTCGTCCCGGGATATGAATGTCGCGCTGGCCGGCTGATCGGCGACGTCGCTGTCAGGGCGCCGCGTGCCGATTAGCGGATGGTGCCATGACAACACGTCGTCACCCGTGTTGGATAGCAGAACGGACCTAGTCAGGGGTAGTAGCCGAGACCCGGGCGCGTTGTCCATTCGGCTCTGGTCGATAAAAAATCGATCCAGGGGTACGGCAGGGGTGTTGCCTGTGGTGATCATCGGGTAGCGTGCCGGCCCTCCCCGCGGGAAATGTTTCGCGGCGGTTTCTGATCGCCTGGGATAGGGGGTGGATCGCCTCGGTAGGGGTGTCCGGTCTGGCGAGTGCCCGAATAGGTTCGGCACAGATTCGTGCGCGCATTCGCTGGCCACTGTGGTCGCTTCCTTCACCTGCCCCGGCTCGGGGAGCCGAGGTTCGTACGGCGGTGCGGAGCGGCCTTGCTCCATCCCGGCCCGGCCCGCACTCTCCGGCCGGCCCGACGAGAACGGGAGATCCCATGACCACGTCAACCGAACAGCTTGTCGAGGCGCTGCGGGCGTCGCTGAAGGAGAACGACCGCATCCGCCAGGACAACAACCGGCTCGCCGCTGCGATGTCGGAGCCGGTTGCGGTGGTGGGTATGGGGTGTCGGTTTGGTGGTGGGGTGGAGTCGGTGGGTGGGTTGTGGGAGTTGTTGGTGGGGGGTGGGGAGGTGGTGGGTGGTTTTCCGGTGGATCGGGGTTGGGATGTTGATGGTTTGTTTGATCCGGATCCTTCGGTGTCGGGGAAGTCGTATGTGCGGTCGGGTGGGTTTGTTGTTGATGTTGCGGGGTTTGATGCGGAGTTTTTTGGTATTTCTCCGCGTGAGGCTTTGGCGATGGATCCGCAGCAGCGTTTGTTTTTGGAGACGGCGTGGGTGGCGTTGGAGGATGCGGGTTTGGATCCTGTGGGTTTGCGGGGTTCGGGGACGGGTGTTTTTGCTGGTTTGAGTGGTCATGATTATGGGGGTTCGCCGGGGGAGGTGGTGGAGGGTGTTGAGGGTCATTTGGTGACGGGGAATGCGGCGTCGGTGTTGTCGGGGCGGTTGTCGTATTTTTTTGGGTGGGAGGGTCCTGCGGTGACGGTGGATACGGCGTGTTCGTCGTCGTTGGTGGCGTTGCATTTGGCGGTGCAGGCGTTGCGGCAGGGTGAGTGTGGTTTGGCGTTGGTGGGTGGGGTGTCGGTGATGTCGACGCCGGCGTTGTTTTTGGAGTTTTCGCGGCAGCGTGGGTTGGCGGTGGATGGTCGGTGTAAGGCGTTTTCGGTGGATGCGGATGGGATGGGTGCTGCTGAGGGTGTGGGGGTGTTGGTTGTTGAGCGTTTGTCGGATGCGCGGCGTAATGGTCATCGGGTGTTGGCGGTGGTGCGGGGTTCGGCGGTGAATCAGGATGGTGCGTCGAATGGTTTGACGGCGCCGAGTGGGCCTTCGCAGCAGCGGGTGATTCGGCAGGCGTTGGTGAATGCGGGTGTGGATGCGTCGGGTGTTGATGTGGTGGAGGCGCATGGGACGGGGACGCGGTTGGGTGACCCCATCGAGGCCCAGGCGATCCAGGCGACGTACGGCAGGGCTCACAGCCCCGACAACCCGCTCCTGCTCGGTTCGGTGAAGTCGAACATCGGCCACACCCAGGCGGCGGCGGGCGTGGCCGGCGTCATCAAGATGGTCCTCGCGATGCGTAATGGTCTGCTGCCGCGCACCCTGCACGCTGATGTTCCCACTCCCGAGGTCGACTGGTCAGCCGGTGATGTGCGGCTGTTGACCGAGGCGCAGCCGTGGCAGCGCAACGGTCACCCCCGCCGCGCCGGCATCTCGTCCTTCGGCATGAGCGGCACCAACGCCCACGCGATTCTCGAGGAATACACCGAGCCGGCGGACACCCCGGCCGTCGTCGCGCCGAAGGAACTGCCGCCGGCGGTCCCGCTCGTCGTCTCGGCGTCCTCGCCGGACGCGTTGCGGCAACAGGCGGCGCGGTTGGCGGATCTGCTGGCCCGCGAGGACGTCGTGGTGGGTGATGTGGCGTCGTCGCTGGTGCGAACGCGGGGCGTGCTCGGCGAGCGGGCGGTGGTGGTTGCCGCCGATCGGACCGGCGGGGTGGAGGGTCTGCGGGCCCTCGCTGCCGGCGGTGAGGCGCCGAATGTCGTTACCGGTCGTCTTGGTGGTCGGGACGAGCGGGTGGTGTTCGTGTTTCCGGGGCAGGGTGCGCAGTGGGTGGGTATGGGGGTGGAGTTGCTTGCGGTGTCGCCGGTTTTTGCGGGGCGGATGGCGGAGTGTGAGCGGGCGTTGGCGCCGTTTGTGGATTGGTCGTTGACTGAGGTTTTGGGTGATGAGGAGGCGTTGCGGCGGGTTGAGGTGGTGCAGCCGGTGTTGTGGGCGGTGATGGTGTCGTTGGCTGCGGTGTGGGGGTCGTGGGGTGTGCGGCCGTCTGTTGTGGTTGGTCATTCGCAGGGTGAGATTGCGGCGGCGTGTGTGGCTGGGGCGTTGTCTTTGCAGGATGGTGCTCGGGTGGTTGCGCTGCGGTCGGCGGCGATCGCCGGGTTGGTGGGTGTCGAGAGTGGGATGACTTCGGTGGCGATGTCGGTGGCCGAGGTGCGGGTGTTGTTGGAAGAGGTGTCGGGGGTGGGGGTCGCGGCGGTCAACGGGCCGGCGGCGACGGTGGTCTCTGGTGAGGTGGCGGGGCTGGCGCAGGTCGAGTCGTGGTGTGAACAGCGGGGGGTGCGGGCTCGTCGGGTACCGGTCACTTACGCCTCGCACTCGGCTCAGATGGAGGTCCTGCGTGAGGAATTGGTTCGTGTGCTCGGTCCGGTGCGGCCGCAGGCGGGGCGGGTGCCGTTCTTTTCGACTCTGCGGGGCGAGGTGGTGGACGGAGCGGGGTTGGGCGCCGGTTACTGGTTTGAGAATCTGCGGCATACCGTGCTGCTGGAGCCGGTGGTGGCGCGGTTGGCGAGCGATGGTGTGGGTGCGTTTGTGGAGATGAGTCCGCACCCGGTACTGACCGCTCCGGTCGCGGAGGTCGTGGAGTCGGTGGGCGGTGCGGCGGTGGTGGTCGGCTCGCTGCGTCGTGACGAGGGCGGTCTGGATCGGTTGTTGCTGTCGGCGGCAGAGCTGTTCGTCCAGGGTGTTCAGGTCGATCTCGACGAGTGGGTACCGGTGGGGAATCGGGTGGACCTGCCGTCGTATCCGTTTCAGCGTCGCCGGTTCTGGCTCGGGTCGTCGACCGGTGACGTCCGGGCGGCCGGTCTTGCGGCGGCGCGGCATCCCCTGGTCGCGGGATCGATGCGGCTGGCCGACGGCGACGGTGTCGTACTGACCGGACGGCTGTCGTTGCACAGTCACGCCTGGCTGGCCGACCACACCATCGGTGACAACGTCTTGGTGCCCGGCACCGCCTTCGTCGAACTCGCCGCCCGAGCCGGTGACGAGGCCGGCTACGACCACATCGACGAGCTCACCCTGTACACCCCGCTGATCCTTCCGTGGCGCGGCGGGGTACACCTGCAGATGGTTCTGCGTGCCCCCGACGAGCAGGGCCGAGGCTCGCTCACCATCCACTCGCGACCCGACGACGCCGACCAGGACGAGCCCTACACCCGGCACGCCGCCGCCGTCCTGACCACCGGCGTCCGGGAGAGTGACCCCGGCCGTCTGACGCAGTGGCCCCCGCCCGGCGCCGAGACAATCCAGGTCGACGGGGTCTACGAGCGGCTGGCGGAAGAGGGTTATCACTACGGCCCCGCATTCCAGGGACTGCGCGCCGCCTGGCATCTCGACGGCAGCGTCTACGCCGAGGTCGCGCTGGCCGAGAACGTCGAGGTCGACGGGTTCGCCCTGCATCCGGCCCTGTTCGATGCCGCGCTGCAGGCCGTCGCGCTGGAACGGGGCGGCGAGGCCGGTGCGGGGCCACGGTTGCCGTTCGCGTTCACCGGGGTCAACGTGCACGCCAGCGGTGCGACCACGCTGCGGGTCCGACTGGCCCGGGATGACGAGGGGTCGGTGACCCTGCATGCGTTCGATCCCGCCGGTAACCCGGTCGTCACCGTCGGCAAACTGGTCACCCGACCCCTGACCGACACCGCACCCGCCGAACCCGACCTCGACGACGCACTCTTCCGCGTCGAGTGGACCCCGCTCACGGTCGAACCCGACCCCACGGCAGCCGAGACGCCCTGGACGCTGCTGGCCAGCCCCACCCCGACGGCGACCTGGGAAGACGGCAGCACCGAGACCCACCACAGCCCCGCCGAGATCCCCGACGGCACCACCGTCGTGGTGTTCGACGCCGGCCGGGGCGACGCGGGCCACGGCGAGGCGCTCACCGGTGCGGTCCGCGACAGCACCGTCGGGCTGCTGGAGGCCGTACAGCGCTGGCTCGCCGAGGTACGCCTCGCGGACGCCCGCCTCGTCGTCCTGACCCACGGGGCCGTCACCCTGGACGGCGAGACACCGGACCTGACCCGGGCCGCCCTCGTCGGCCTGCTGCGCTCCGCGCAGGCCGAACACCCCGGACGGCTCGTCCTCGTCGACCTCGGCACCGGTGTGCACGTGCCGCGCGCGGTGCTGGCCGCAGCACTGCGAACGGACGAACCCGAGATCCTGCTGCGCGGCGAGACGGCGTACGCGCCCCGGCTGGTCCGTGCGGTCGCCCCGGCGCTGGCGCCGCCTCGGGGCGAGGGTTCCTGGCGGGTGGAGTCCGGTACGGACGGATCCTTGGACAGTCTCCACATCGTTGCGGTGCCGCCTCGGGTGCTGGCTGCCCGGGAGGTTCGGGTCGGGGTTCGCGCCGCAGGAGTGAACTTCCGGGACGTGTTGCTGAGTCTCGGGATGTACCCGGGTACCGGGACCATCGGTGGCGAGGCCGCCGGTGTGGTCCTGGAGGTCGGCGCGGAGGTGACCGGCGTACGTCCGGGTGACCGGGTGATGGGACTGTTCACCGGTGCCTTCGGCCCGGAGGCCGTCGCGAACGAGCGGATGCTCGTCGGCATCCCCCGAGGATGGTCGTTCGCGCTGGCGGCCACGGTCCCGGTCGCCTTCGCCACGGCCTGGTACGCGCTGCGTGATCTCGGCGGGTTGCGGGCCGGCCAGCGGGTGCTCGTGCACGCCGCGGCCGGCGGTGTGGGGCAGGCGGCGGTGCAGCTGGCCCGTCACTGGGGTGCCGAGGTGTTCGGCACCGCCAGCGCCGGTAAGTGGGACGTCCTGCGCGGCCTGGGTCTGACCGACGACCACATCGGCAGTTCCCGGGACCTGTCGTTCGCGGAGCGTTTCCCGGCCGACATGGACATCGTCCTGAACAGTCTCGCCGGTGAGTTCGTCGATGCGTCGCTGGGGCTGCTCGCCCCGGGTGGCCGCTTCGTGGAGATGGGTAAGACCGACGTCCGGGCACCGGACGGGGTGGACTACCGGGCGTTCGACCTGGCGGACGCCGGCCTGGACCGGACCCAGCAGATCTTGTCGCAGGTCGCCGGTCTGATGGCGGACGGCGTTCTGCGGCCGTTGCCGTCGCGGGTGTTCGACGTGCGGCGGGTGTCGGAAGCGTTGCGGTTGATGAGCCAGGCCCGGCACGTCGGGAAGGTCGTCCTCGCGGTGCCGCGCCGCGAGGTGCCCGGGACGGTGATGGTCACCGGTGCCACCGGCACGCTGGGCAGGCTGGTCGCGGAGCACCTTGCCGCAGCGGGGACGCCGCATCTGCTGCTGCTCAGCCGCACGGGTGAGGCCGCGCCGGGTGTCGACGAACTGCGGGAACGGCTGACCGGGCTGGGCGCGGCGGTGACGGTCCGCGCCTGTGACGTCGTCGACCGCCGACAGTTGGCACGGGTGCTGACCGAGATCCCACGGCAGTGGCCGCTGACCGGCGTCGTGCATGCGGCCGGCGTACTCGACGACGGCGTGCTGGAGTCGCTGACCGCCGATCAGGTCGAGGCCGTACTGCGGGCCAAGGTGGACGCCGCAGTCAACCTGCACGAGCTCACCGAGGCCACCGACCTGTCGATGTTCGTGCTCTACTCGTCGGTTGCCGGGGTGCTGGGTGCGGCCGGTCAGGCCAACTACGCCGCCGCGAACGCGTTCCTCGACGCGCTGGCCCGCCATCGCCGTGGCCTCGGCCTGGCCGGTACGTCCCTGGCGTGGGGATTCTGGGCAGAGCGCAGTGCGATGACCGGCCACCTCGACGACGCCGACCTGCGGCGACTCGCCCGAGGTGGCATCGTGGGCCTGTCCCGGGAGCAAGGTCTCGCCCTGTTCGACCGGGCCGTCGTCCACCCCGAACCCGTCCTTGCCCCCGTCCGTCTCGACCTGCGGGCACTGGGCCGGCAACACGCCGAGACACCTCCGATTCTGCGGAGCCTGCTGCGCACCCCGGGCCGTCGCAGGACCCGCGCCACCGCAGGCGCCGCCGCCACCGGCCTGGCCGCCCAGTTGGCCGCCATGCCGGCCGACGAACGTGACCAGTTCCTGCTCACCCTCGTGCGGACCAGCGCCGCAGCCGTACTCGGGCACCGGGGCTCCGACGCGATCGACCCGCACCGGGCCTTCAAGGACATCGGCTTCGACTCGCTGACCGCCGTCGAGCTCCGCAACCGGCTCAGCACCGCCACCGGACTGCGGCTACCCGCCACCCTCGTCTTCGACCACCCCAACCCCACCGAACTCGCCCGCCGGCTGCGCACCGACCTTGTCGGCGAGACCGAGCAGAGGCCCGCCACGCCCGTCAGCACGGCCGCTGCGATGTCGGAGCCGGTTGCGGTGGTGGGTATGGGGTGTCGGTTTGGTGGTGGGGTGGAGTCGGTGGGTGGGTTGTGGGAGTTGTTGGTGGGGGGTGGGGAGGTGGTGGGTGGTTTTCCGGTGGATCGGGGTTGGGATGTTGATGGTTTGTTTGATCCGGATCCTTCGGTGTCGGGGAAGTCGTATGTGCGGTCGGGTGGGTTTGTTGTTGATGTTGCGGGGTTTGATGCGGAGTTTTTTGGTATTTCTCCGCGTGAGGCTTTGGCGATGGATCCGCAGCAGCGTTTGTTTTTGGAGACGGCGTGGGTGGCGTTGGAGGATGCGGGTTTGGATCCTGTGGGTTTGCGGGGTTCGGGGACGGGTGTTTTTGCTGGTTTGAGTGGTCATGATTATGGGGGTTCGCCGGGGGAGGTGGTGGAGGGTGTTGAGGGTCATTTGGTGACGGGGAATGCGGCGTCGGTGTTGTCGGGGCGGTTGTCGTATTTTTTTGGGTGGGAGGGTCCTGCGGTGACGGTGGATACGGCGTGTTCGTCGTCGTTGGTGGCGTTGCATTTGGCGGTGCAGGCGTTGCGGCAGGGTGAGTGTGGTTTGGCGTTGGTGGGTGGGGTGTCGGTGATGTCGACGCCGGCGTTGTTTTTGGAGTTTTCGCGGCAGCGTGGGTTGGCGGTGGATGGTCGGTGTAAGGCGTTTTCGGTGGATGCGGATGGGATGGGTGCTGCTGAGGGTGTGGGGGTGTTGGTTGTTGAGCGTTTGTCGGATGCGCGGCGTAATGGTCATCGGGTGTTGGCGGTGGTGCGGGGTTCGGCGGTGAATCAGGATGGTGCGTCGAATGGTTTGACGGCGCCGAGTGGGCCTTCGCAGCAGCGGGTGATTCGGCAGGCGTTGGTGAATGCGGGTGTGGATGCGTCGGGTGTTGATGTGGTGGAGGCGCATGGGACGGGGACGCGGTTGGGTGACCCCATCGAGGCCCAGGCGCTGCTCAATGCCTACGGCCAGGACCGCGACCGTCCCCTCTGGCTCGGTTCGGTGAAGTCCAACCTCGGCCACACCCAGGCGGCCTCCGGCGTGGCCGGCGTCATCAAGATGGTCCTCGCGATGCGTAATGGTCTGCTGCCGCGCACCCTGCACGCTGATGTTCCCACTCCCGAGGTCGACTGGTCAGCCGGTGATGTGCGGCTGTTGACCGAGGCGCAGCCGTGGCAGCGCAACGGTCACCCCCGCCGCGCCGGCATCTCGTCCTTCGGTATCAGCGGCACCAACGCCCACGTGATCCTCGAAGAGGCCGAGGACCGCGAACCGGTCGTGCCGCAGCCGGACACCGCCGCACCCGTACCCCTGGTGCTCTCCGCCTCCGCGCCGAACGCCCTGCGTGAGCAGGCGGCCCGGTTGGCCGACCTGCTCGCTACCGACGGCATCCTGCTACGCGACGTGGCTTCCTCCCTGGTCCGCACGCGCGGTGTGCTCGCCGAACGCGCCGTGGTGGCCGCCACTGACCCGGCTGCCGCCCGGGACGGTCTGCGGGCCCTCGCTGCCGGCGGTGAGGCGCCGAATGTCGTTACCGGTCGTCTTGGTGGTCGGGACGAGCGGGTGGTGTTCGTGTTTCCGGGGCAGGGTGCGCAGTGGGTGGGTATGGGGGTGGAGTTGCTTGCGGTGTCGCCGGTTTTTGCGGGGCGGATGGCGGAGTGTGAGCGGGCGTTGGCGCCGTTTGTGGATTGGTCGTTGACTGAGGTTTTGGGTGATGAGGAGGCGTTGCGGCGGGTTGAGGTGGTGCAGCCGGTGTTGTGGGCGGTGATGGTGTCGTTGGCTGCGGTGTGGGGGTCGTGGGGTGTGCGGCCGTCTGTTGTGGTTGGTCATTCGCAGGGTGAGATTGCGGCGGCGTGTGTGGCTGGGGCGTTGTCTTTGCAGGATGGTGCTCGGGTGGTTGCGCTGCGGTCGGCGGCGATCGCCGGGTTGGTGGGTGTCGAGAGTGGGATGACTTCGGTGGCGATGTCGGTGGCCGAGGTGCGGGTGTTGTTGGAAGAGGTGTCGGGGGTGGGGGTCGCGGCGGTCAACGGGCCGGCGGCGACGGTGGTCTCTGGTGAGGTGGCGGGGCTGGCGCAGGTCGAGTCGTGGTGTGAACAGCGGGGGGTGCGGGCTCGTCGGGTACCGGTCACTTACGCCTCGCACTCGGCTCAGATGGAGGTCCTGCGTGAGGAATTGGTTCGTGTGCTCGGTCCGGTGCGGCCGCAGGCGGGGCGGGTGCCGTTCTTTTCGACTCTGCGGGGCGAGGTGGTGGACGGAGCGGGGTTGGGCGCCGGTTACTGGTTTGAGAATCTGCGGCATACCGTGCTGCTGGAGCCGGTGGTGGCGCGGTTGGCGAGCGATGGTGTGGGTGCGTTTGTGGAGATGAGTCCGCACCCGGTACTGACCGCTCCGGTCGCGGAGGTCGTGGAGTCGGTGGGCGGTGCGGCGGTGGTGGTCGGCTCGCTGCGTCGTGACGAGGGCGGTCTGGATCGGTTGTTGCTGTCGGCGGCAGAGCTGTTCGTCCAGGGTGTTCAGGTCGATCTCGACGAGTGGGTACCGGTGGGGAATCGGGTGGACCTGCCGTCGTATCCGTTCCAGCGTCGCCGGTTCTGGCTCGGGTCGTCGACCGGTGACGTCCGGGCGGCCGGTCTTGCGGCGGCGCGGCATCCCCTGGTCGCGGGATCGATGCGGCTGGCCGACGGCGACGCACTGGTCCTCACCGGACGGCTGTCCCTGCAGAGCCACGCCTGGCTGGCCGACCACACCGTGGGCGACACGGTCCTGGTCCCCGGGACCGCCTTCGTCGAACTCGCCGTCCGGGCGGGCGACGAGGTCGGCTACGACCACATCGAGGAGATGACCCTGCACAGCCCGCTGGTACTGCCACGGCGGGGACACGTGACACTACAGGTCGTCCTGCGTGACGGCACGGTCAGCGTCCACTCCCGCCCCGACGACGAGGACGACTTCACGCACCACGCGACCGCGACCCTGGCCCGTGGCACCGGAGCTGGTGGTCACCCCCCGCCCTCGTGGCCGCCCGCCGATGCCCAGCGACTGCCCGTGGAGGGGGTCTACGAGCGGCTCGCCGACGGCGGCTACCACTACGGACCCGCCTTCCAGGGCCTGCGAGCCGCCTGGTGGCACGACGGGAGCCTGTACGCCGACGTCGCCCTGCCGGAAGGCGTCGAGACCGACGGGTTCGCACTGCATCCCGCCCTCTTCGACGCAGCCCTGCAAACGGTCTCCCTCGACCCGACCGCCGCCACCGGCGACCACCCCCGGCTGCCGTTCGCCTTCACCGGCGTCACCCTGCATGCCGGCGGCGCCACCCACCTGCGCGTCCGGCTGACCCGCGACGAGCAGGGCGACCTGACCCTGCACGCCTTCGACCCCACCGGCGCCCCCGTCGTCACCGTCGACAGACTCGTCACCCGACCCCTCACCGACACCACTGCCACCCGCCCCGCCGTCGGCGACGCGCTCTGGCGGGTCGACTGGACCGGGACCACTCCGGCCGCCGACCACGACGCCACCCGCTGGGCGGTGGTCGGCGCCCCGGAACCGGCGGCCCGGCTCGGCACCGTGGCCGCTCAGCCCCCCGACCTCGCCGCCCTGCTCGCCGCACCCGGCACTCCGGCGGAAACCGTGGCCCTGCTGCTGCCCCCGGCACCGACCGGCCTTGGGCTCGCCGGCCGGACGCACCAGGCCACCCTCGGCATCCTCGACCTGCTCCAGCGGTGGCTCGCCGACGCACGTACCGCCGGCTCGCGGCTGGTGCTGGTCACCACCGGCGCGGTGAGCGCGGCCCCGGACGGACACGACCTGACCGAGCCTGCCCACGCGGCGGTGTGGGGTCTGGTCCGCTCCGCGCAGGCCGAACACCACGACAGGTTCGTCCTCGTGGACGTGGACGGCGCGGACGCGCTGCCCCTGCTGCCCGCCGCCGTCGCCACCGGCGAGAGCCAGATCGCCGTGCGCGGCGACCGGCTGCTGGTTCCCGGGCTCGCCCGCCCGACCACCGCCGACGTCCTCGAACTCCCCGCCGACGGCATCTGGCGGGTCGAGGCGGGCGCCGACGGTTCCCTGGACAGCCTCGTCGTCGCCGCCGTCGAGCGGCCCGGGCTCGCGGCGCGCGAGGTCCGGGTCGGAGTCCGCGCGGCCGGGGTGAACTTCCGGGACGTCCTGCTCAGCCTCGGCATGTATCCGGGCGCCGGAACCATCGGCGGCGAGGCCGCCGGGATCGTGCTCGACGTCGGCGACGAGGTGACTGCGCTGCGCCCCGGCGACCGGGTGATGGGCCTGTTCACCGGCGCCTTCGGCCCCGAAGCCGTCGCCGACGAGCGGATGCTCGCCGCGATCCCCGAGGGTTGGTCCTTCGCCCGTGCCGCCACGGTGCCCGCGGCGTTCGCCACCGCCTGGTACGCCCTGCACGACCTCGCCGGGCTGCGCGCCGGGGAACGGGTGCTGATCCACGCGGCTGCCGGCGGCGTCGGGCAGGCGGCCGTGCAACTGGCGCAGCACTGGGGCGCGGAGGTGTTCGGTACGGCCAGCCCCGGCAAGTGGGACGTGTTGCGCGGGCTCGGCCTGGCCGAGGACCACCTCGCCAGTTCCCGTGACCTGACCTTCGCGGAACGTTTCCCGGCCGGTATGGACGTCGTCCTGAACAGTCTCGCCGGTGACTTCGTCGACGCGTCGCTCGACCTGCTCGCGCCCGACGGCCGGTTCGTGGAGATGGGCAAGACCGACATCCGTCGTACCGCCGCTGCCGTCCGCTACCGCGCCTTCGACCTGGCCGAGGCCGGCCCCGATCGCATCCAGCGGATCCTCACCGAGATCACCGGGCTGATGGCCACCGGCGCGCTGCGCCCGCTGCCGCTGCGGGGGTTCGACGTACGCAGGGCAGCGGACGCGTTCCGGTTCATGAGCCAGGCCCGACACACCGGAAAGCTCGTCCTCACCGTGCCGAAACCCGAGATCACCGGAACCGTACTGGTCACCGGCGCGACCGGCACGCTGGGCCGGATGATCGCCGAGCACCTCGCCGCGGCCGGCGCCCCGCACCTGCTGCTGCTGAGCCGCACCGGAGAAGCCGCCGACGGCGCGGACGAACTCCGTGCCCGGCTCACCGCCCTCGGTACGGAGGTGACGATACGTTCCTGCGATGCCTCGGAGCGGGAGCAGTTGGCTGCCGCCCTGGCCGGCATCCCCCCGGCGTACCCCCTCACCGGCGTCGTGCACGCGGCCGGCGTCCTCGCGGATGGAGTCCTGGAGTCGCTGACCCCGCAGCAGGTCGAGGCGGTGCTGCGGGCCAAGGTGGATGCCGCGATCAACCTGCACGAGCTGACCCTGGACGCCGACCTGGCGATCTTCGTGCTCTACTCGTCGGTCGCCGGTGTCCTCGGCGCGGCCGGGCAGGCCAACTACGCCGCTGCCAACGCGTTCCTCGACGCGCTGGCCCGGCACCGCCGCAGCCAGGGCCTGCCCGCGACTTCCCTCGCCTGGGGGTTCTGGGACGAACGCAGCGCCATGACCGGTCACCTCGACGACACCGACCTGCGCCGCCTCGCACGTGGCGGCATCGCCGGACTGACCCGCGAGCACGGCCTCGCCGTGTTCGACGCGGCGGTCCACCGCGAGGAGCCCGCGCTCGTCGCCGCCCGCCTCGACCTGCGCGCCCTGCACCGCGCCGACGCTGTCGTACCGCCACTGATGCGTGGTCTGGTCCGGACCCCGGCCCGTCGTACCGCCGCCAGCGGTACGAACGCGGCGGGCTTCGCCGGCCGGCTGGCCGCCATGCCGCCCGGTGACCGGGAGCAGCACGTCCTCGACCTGGTCCGGGCCGCCGGAGCGACGGTACTCGGCCATCGGGGCGCCGACGCGATCGACCCGCACCGCGCGTTCAAGGACATCGGCTTCGACTCACTGACCGCCGTCGAACTTCGCAACCGGCTTGGCACCGCCACCGGACTGCGGCTACCCGCCACGCTCGTCTTCGACCATCCGACGCCCGCCGCGATCACCGCGTACGTGCTGGCGGAAACGCTCGGCACCGGGTCCGCGCCGAGCCTGCCGGTGGAGAACGAGCCCGTACCGGACAGTGCGGCGGACCCGATCGTCATCGTCGGGATGAGCTGCCGGTTCCCCGGTGGTGTCAGCTCTCCCGAGACGCTGTGGGAGCTGCTGGACACCGGCGGCGACGCGGTCGGGCCGTTCCCCGTCGACCGGGGCTGGGACCTGGAGCGGCTCTACCACCCCGATCCTGAGCACCCGGGCACCTCGTACACCCGGCAGGGCGCCTTCCTCGGTGGCGTCGCCGACTTCGACCCCGGCTTCTTCGGCATTTCACCGCGCGAGGCGCTGGCGATGGACCCGCAGCAGCGGCTGCTGCTGGAGATCTCGTGGGAGGCGTTCGAGAACGCCGGAATCGACCCGTCGACGCTGCGCGGCAGCCGTACCGGCGTCTTCGCCGGAGCCAGCGGCCAGGACTACACCGGCCTGGTCGCCCGGATCCCCGAGCGGGTGAAGGGCCACCTGGTCACCGGCAACACCGGTAGCGTGGTGTCCGGGCGGATCTCCTACACCTTCGGGCTGGAAGGCCCGGCGGTGACCGTGGACACGGCCTGCTCGTCGTCGCTTGTCGCGCTGCATCTGGCGGCACAGGCCCTCCGGCAGGGGGAGTGCACGCTCGCCCTCGCCGGAGGCGTAACGGTCATGTCCACCCCCGGCTTCTTCGTCGAGTTCAGCCGACAGCAGGGCCTCGCCCGCGACGGGCGCTGCAAGGCGTTCTCGGCCGACGCGGACGGCATGGGAGCCGCCGAGGGCGCCGGCATGGTACTGCTGGAACGCCTCTCCGACGCCCGCCGCCACGGCCACCAGGTTCTCGCCGTGATCAGCGGGTCGGCGGTCAACCAGGACGGCGCGTCGAACGGTCTCACCGCACCGAACGGCCCGAGCCAGCAGCGTGTGATCCAGCAGGCGCTCGCCGCCGCCGGGTTGCGCCCCGCCGACATCGACGCCGTCGAGGCGCACGGCACCGGTACCCGGCTCGGCGACCCGATCGAGGCGCAGGCGTTGGTCGCCACGTACGGCCAGGACCGGGACAGTCCGGTCAGGATCGGCTCGATCAAGTCCAACATCGGCCACACCCAGGCGGCGGCCGGGGTCGCCGGCGTGATCAAGATGGTACTGGCCATGCGGCACGGGATCCTGCCACGGACGCTGCACGCCGAGCAGCCCAGCCCGCACGTCGACTGGTCCGCTGGGGCCGTCGAACTACTCACCCGGCCACAGCCGTGGGAAGTGGACGGCCGTCGACGGCGTGCCGGGGTGTCGTCGTTCGGGATCAGCGGCACCAACGCCCACGTGATCCTCGAAGAGGCACCCGGCGCACCGGAGGTCGAGCCGGAGCCGGTGCCGGCGGACCGCCCCCCGCGAGTCGCGGTGGTCGACGCCGCCGGGGACGTCGTACCTGCCGCCGAAGGTCCACTGCTGCCCTGGGCGCTGTCGGCCAAGACGCCAGAGGCATTGCGCAACCAGGCGGAACGGCTGGCGGACGTGACCGCCGAGCCCCGCGACGTCGCGCACTCGCTGCTGGTCACCCGCGCCATGTTCGACCACCGTGCGGTCGTGCTCGGCCGGGAACACGCCGACCTGGTCGCCGGCCTGCACGCGCTGCGCGACGGTACCCGGGCGGCGAACCTCGTCCACGGGGTACGCCGAGATGGGAAGCTCGCCTTCGCCCTCACCGGACAGGGCGCCCAGCGTGCCGGGATGGGCCGGGAACTGGCCGCCGCGTTCCCCGCCTTCGACGCCGCGCTGGAGGAGACCTGCGCCGCGTTCGACCGGCACCTCGACCGGCCGCTGCGGCGGGTGGTCGACGGCGACCCCGAACTCCTCGACCGTACCGAGTACACCCAGCCGGCCCTGGTCGCCGTCGAGATCGCCCTTGCCCGGCTGCTCGGCAACTTCGGGATCAGGCCCGCCGCGCTGATCGGCCACTCCATCGGGGAGTTCGCCGCGGCCCACCTCGCCGGGGTGCTCAGCCTCGAGGACACGGCCGCGCTGGTGTGCGCCCGGGGCCGGCTGATGCAGGCACTGCCCGGTGACGGCGCGATGCTGGCGCTGGGCGTCACCGAGGAGGAGGCCCGGGAGGCGATGTCGGCGGTCGGCGGTCGGATCGGCATCGCCGCGATCAACGGCCCGAAGTCGGTGGTCGTCTCCGGCGACGGCGACGCGGTCACCGCGGTCGCGCAGCGGTTCGAGGGCCGCCGGCGCAGGACGCTTCGTACCTCGCACGCCTTCCACTCGCCGTTGATGGAGCCGATGCTGGCGAAGTTCCGGGCGGTCGCCGAGGCGGTCACGTACGCGCCGGCGGAGATCCCGGTCGTCTCCACGGTCACCGGCCGTCCCGCCACCGACGACGATCTGCGGTCGGCGGACTACTGGGTGCGGCACGCCGCCGAACCGGTCCGCTTCCACGACGGTGTGCGGGGCCTGCACCAGCTCGGCGTCACGACCCTGCTCGAACTCGGCCCGGACGGCACCCTCACCTCGATGGCCCGCGATCTGATGCCCGACGAGGCCGTACTGGAGCCGGTCCTGCGGCGGGACCGGCCGGAGGAGGAGGCGCTGCTGACCGCCCTGGCCCGCCTGCACGCGACCGGCATCCCGGTCGACTGGACGCCGGTGGTACCGGGTGGCCGCCGGGTCGCCTTGCCGACGTACCCGTTCCAGCACCGGCGCCTGTGGCTCACCGACGCGGTCGCGGACGACGGCCTCGACCTGGGTGACCCGCTGGTGATCGCGGGTGACGGCGTGCTGTTCGACGCGACGCTTCCGGGAGCGGATGGTCTGGACGCGCCGGGCGGCCTGGTGGTGGAGCTGCTGCTGCGGGCCGGTGACGAGGTCGGTGCCGAGGTGATCGAGGAGGCGGAGCTGCTGGTGCCGCTTCCCGCCGCCGACGCGGGCGGGACGCGGGTGCAGGTGCGGGTCCGGGACGCCGATCCGGCCGGGCGGCGGGCGGCGAGCATTTCCTCGTACGACGGCATCGGCTGGACCGTCAACGCGACCGCGACCCTCGTGACCGGCGACGCGACCGACGAGCCGGAGCCGATCGATGTCTGGCCCCCGGCCGGAGCGGAGGCCGTCGAGGTCGGCGCGGACGCCACCCTGCGGGCCGTGTGGCACGGCGACGGTGCGGTCTTCGCCGAAGCGGTCCTGCCCGACCCCGCGCGGGCCGACGGCTATCTGCTGCACCCGGCGCTGCTGGAGGCCCTGGCCGCGCTGCCGGGGCCGGGCGGACCCGCACCGCTCACCCGGTGGCGCGACGTGCGGCTGCTCGCCACCGGCGCCCACCACCTGCGGCTCCGGCTGTCGACCCGGCCCGACAACGGCCACACCCTGCTGGCCACCGACGCGACGGGCGTACCTGTGCTGACGGCCGGCACGGTCGTGCTGGGACGCCCCGGCTCGGCCGCCGATTCCCGGAACAGCGCCGGGACGCCCACCGGCGCTCTGAACGGCGCCGGGTCGGCCGCTGCCGAACCGACGCCGGTCCGGCGCCCGATCCGGCGGGTCGTGCGTTCGGTGGACCGAGCGCCCGGAGAAGTCCCGGGGGGCATCTCCTTCGACCCGGCCACGGCGCTGGCGCTGGTCCGGCGGGAGGTCGCCGCCGCGCTCGGCCACGACCCGACCGACCTCCTGGACGACCGGCTCAGCCTGCTGGAACTCGGCTTCGACTCGCTGACCGCGACGGAGCTGCGCCGACGCCTGGTCGCGGCGACCGGCATCCCGCTGGAGCCGACCGTCGTCTTCGACGAGCCCTCACTGGCGGCTCTCGCCCGGCATCTCGCCGAACGCGCCGACGGTCGTGGACCGGAATCGTCCGGCACGGTCAGTGCGCTCTACTGGCAAGCCTGCACGCAGGGCCGGCTCGACGAAGGACTCGCCCTCGTGCAGGCGGCGGCGCGACTGCGACCGGCCTTCGACGTCGCCACCGCCGAGCAGCACGTTCCCGGCCCGGTACGCCTGGCCGACGGCTCCGGCGGGCTCCGGCTGATCTGCCTGCCCAGCTTCAGCGCCGTCGCCGGCCCGCACGAGTTCGCGCCGTTCGCCGCCGCGCTGCGGGGCAGGCGCGAGGTGTGGGCACTGCCCGAGCCCGGCTACCTCGACGGCGAGGCTCTGCCGGAGTCGCTCGACGCGCTCGTGCGGATGCAGGCCGAGGCGGTCCGCCGCCTGACGGCAGACGGGGACGGCTTCGTCCTCGTCGGGCGGTCGATGTCGGGCATGCTGGCGCACGCGCTGACCGCGCACCTGGAGGCGGCGCAGCTACCGCCCGCCGCGGTACTGCTGCTCGACAGCTCCACGCCGGAGTCGATCCGTCGCCGGCCGTGGCTCTCGACCGGGCTCGCCCAAGCGGTCGCGGAGCGGGAGAGCGGGATGGAGCTGCGCAGCGACACCCGGATCACGGCGATGGGCCGCTACCACGAGATCTTCGGGGCGTGGGAGCCGAAGCCGGTGGCCACCCGGACGCTGCTGGTACGCGCCACGGAACCGTGGTCGGCGGAGACGGGCGACGGCGGCTGGCGGGCCGAGTGGGACCTGCCGCACGAGACGATCGACGTGCCGGGCGACCACTTCACCATCCTGGAGTCGGCTGCCGGGTCCACCGCCCTCGCGGTCGACGGGTGGATCGGCGTGACGCTCCTCGAGACCGGTAGGGGCGGCGATAGGGGTTGACCCTGGCCCGGCCGTGCTGTCTGTGTAATTGAACGACGTACCCGTGGATTCTTTCGCCATTCCTCCGGCCGATTCCTGGACATCGTCGTCCGGCGGCCCGGAGTAATCACCAGGTCCCGAGTCAGGGGTTGGCAGGGGTTCATCTCATCCGGCCGAGTCACTAGCTTCAACTGCGGAGACACGCTTCTCAGCGGGTTGTGCGTCCTGACGGTCTCCGGCTGCGACAGACAGGTTGCGTGAATGTCGAACGAAGAAAAGACCGTCGAATATCTCAAGCGGTTGACGGCAGATCTGCAGCGTACCCGGCGGCAGTTGCGCGACGCCGAGGAACGGGACCGCGAACCGATCGCGCTGGTGGGCATGGCGTGCCGTTTCGCCGGGGGGATCGGCTCGGCCGACGAGCTGTGGCACCTGCTGGTGAGCGGTTCCGACGCGGTCGGGGAGTTCCCGGCCGACCGAGGCTGGGACCTCGCTGCCCTCTTCGATCCGGACCCGGAACGTGTCGGCACCTCGACCACCCGGCACGGCGCCTTCCTCACGGCGGCGGGCGAGTTCGACGCGGGCTTCTTCGGCGTTTCGCCGCGTGAGGCGATCGCGATGGACCCGCAGCAGCGGGTGCTGCTGGAGACCGCCTGGGAGGCGTTCGAGGATGCCGGGGTGCGCCCGGACACGTTGCGCGGCACCGCCACCGGCGTCTTCGTCGGGAGCAACAGCCAGGACTACGCCTCCGTCGCCAGCGCCGCGCCGGAGGAACTCGAGGGCTACCTCGGCACCGGTACCGCGGCCAGTGTGCTGAGCGGCCGACTGTCCTACACGTACGGCTTTCAGGGCCCCGCGGTCACCGTGGACACCGCCTGCTCCTCCTCGCTTGTCGCCCTGCATCTGGCCGTGCGGTCGCTGCGCGCCGGGGAGAGCTCCCTGGCACTCGCCGCCGGTGTCACGGTGATGTCCACGCCCGGAGCCTTTCTCGAGTTCAGCCGTCAGCGGGGGTTGGCTGCGGATGGTCGGTGCAAGGCGTTCGCGGCGGGCGCTGACGGTACGGGTTGGGGTGAGGGGGTCGGTGTGCTGGTGTTGGAGCGGCTTTCGGATGCTCGCCGGCATGGTCGGCGTGTGTTGGCGGTGGTGCGTGGCTCGGCGGTGAACCAGGACGGTGCCTCCAGCGGTCTGACCGCGCCGAATGGTCCGAGTCAGCAGCGGGTGATTCGGCGGGCGTTGGCGGATGCGGGTGTTGAGGCGGGGGGTGTGGATGTGGTCGAGGCGCACGGTACGGGTACCCGTCTGGGTGATCCGATCGAGGCGCAGGCGTTGTTGGCCACGTATGGGCGGGATCGTGTTCGGCCGTTGTGGTTGGGGTCGGTGAAGTCGAATATCGGGCATACGCAGGCGGCTGCGGGTGTGGCTGGTGTGATCAAGATGGTGTTGGCGATGCGTCAGGGCGTGTTGCCGAGGACGTTGCATGTGGACGAGCCGACGCCGGAGGTGGACTGGTCGGCGGGGGCGGTGCGGTTGTTGACCGAGGTTCAGCCGTGGCGGCGTGCCGGTCACCCCCGCCGGGCCGGCGTCTCCTCGTTCGGAATGAGCGGCACGAACGCGCACGTCATCATCGAGGAGGCGCCCGAGGTCGCCCCGGCGGCTGCACCGGTCGACGTCTCCTCGCCGGGTGAGCCGGTCGAGCCGCCGGGTGAGCCGATCGAGTCAACCGTCGCGGTGCCGCTGGTGCTGTCCGCCCGTACCGAGCCGGCCCTGCGCGAGCTGGCCGCCCGGATGGCCGCGCTGCCCGAGACCCCCGGCGCGGACCTCGGGCACTCGCTGGCCGTCACCCGGACCCCGCTGCCGATCCGAGCCGTCGTCGTCGCCGACGGCTCCGGCTCCGCCCGCGCCGGGTTCACGGCGCTGGCCGCCGGGGAGGTCGTGACCGGCGTCGTCACCGGCACCGCCGCCGGCACCCGCGACAACGTCGTTTTCGTCTTTCCGGGACAGGGGTCGCAGTGGGCCGGCATGGCAGTCGAGTTGCTGCGTACTTCGTCGGTGTTCGCCGAGCGGATGACCGAATGTGCCGAAGCGCTCGCCCCGCACGTCGACTGGAAGCTGCTCGACGTGCTCACCGGTGTGCCGGGCGCGCCGGGGCTGGACCGGGTCGACGTCGTGCAGCCCGTGCTGTTCGCGATGATGGTGTCGCTGGCCGAGGTGTGGCGGGCACACGGCGTACGCCCGGCCGCGGTGCTGGGGCACAGCCAGGGCGAGATCGCCGCCGCCTGCGTCGCCGGGGCACTCTCCCTGCCGGATGCCGCCCGGCTGGTGGCGCTGCGTTCGCGGGCCCTGCTGCAACTCTCCCAGCAAGGCGGCATGCTCTCGCTCGCGCTGTCCGTGGCCGAGGTACGCGACCTTATCGCCGATGACTGTCCGGAGCTGTCGGTCGCCACGGTCAACGGCCCGTCCTCGACCGTGGTCTCCGGCCCGCCCGACGCCCTGCACGCACTGCACGACGCGTGCGAGGCGGAGGGCGTCCGGGCCCGGATGATCCCCGTCGACTACGCCTCGCACTCGCCGCAGGTCGAGCGGTTGCGCGACGAGCTGATCCGGATCGCCGCGCCGATGACGCCGCGCGACGGCGAGGTCCGCTTCTTCTCCTCGGTCACCGCCGCCTTCCAGGAGCACCGGTCGCTGACCCCGGACTACTGGTTCCGCAACCTGCGCGACACCGTCGAGTTCGAGCCTGCGGTGCGCGCCCTGCTGGCCGCCGGATTCACCGCGTTCGTCGAGGTCAGCCCGCACGCGGTGCTCACCATGAGCATCGAGGAGACCGTCCAGGCGGCCGGCGCGGACGCCGCCGTCGTAGGCACCCTGCGTCGCGACGAGGGCGGTCTCAGGCGCCTGTACCGCCAGCTCGGCGAAGCCTGGGTGCGCGGCGTCCCGGTCGAATGGTCCGCCGTCTTCACCGGCGCCCGGCGGGTGGACCTGCCCACGTACCCGTTCCAGCGCCGCAGGTTCTGGCCGGGCCGCCCGCGCGGCGCGGGCGATGTCGCCGCCGCCGGTCTCGCGCCGGTGGCCCATCCGCTGCTCGGCGCCGTCGTGCCGATGGCCGGCGCGGACGCCGTGCTGCTGACCGGCCGGCTCGCCCTCGACACCCAACCCTGGCTGGCCGACCACCGGGTACGCGACGAGATCCTGCTGCCCGGCACCGGTTTCCTCGAACTGGTCGCCCGCGCCGGCGACGAGGTGGGCGGCACTCTCGTGGAGGAACTCACGTTGCAGGCACCGCTGGCGGTTCCGGCCACCGGAGCGCTCCGGGTGCAGGTCAGCGTCCGCCCGGCCGAGGAGGGCCGCTGGACCGTCAAGGTGCACTCCCGCGCCGATGGCCGCGACCGCTGGGTCCAACACGCCGAGGGCGTGCTGAGCAGCGGCCCCGGCACAGCCGTACCCGCGACCGTGGCGTGGCCACCTGCCGGGGCGTCCACGGTGGACCTCGGCGACGTTTACGACGCCCTGGCGGAGCGCGGGCTGGACTACGGGCCGTCCTTCCGGGGGCTGCGCCGGGTCTGGTCCGGTGACGGCGCCGTCTACGCCGAGGCACGGCTGCCCGGCGATGTCGGTGCTGCCCCGGCCGAGTACCTGCTGCACCCGGCCCTGCTCGACGCGGCTCTGCACGCCGCCGGGGTGGGCGGGCTGTTGCCCTCCGACGGCGTCGCCCGGCTGCCGTGGAGTTTCCAGGGAGTCCGGGTGCACGCCACCGGAGCCGCAGAGCTGCGGGTACGCCTGACCTCGCCGGCACCCGGGACCCTCGCCCTGACGGCGACGGACACGACGGGCGCGCCCGTGCTGTCGATAGACGCTCTGACCCTGCGCGCGGCGGGCGACGCTGCCGGCGCCGACGACGACCTGTACGCCCTGGAGTGGATTCCCGCCGGCACCACGGCCGCAGCGGTGGCGGACTGGGCGCTCGTCGGAGCGTATGACGCCGGGGCGCGGCCGGACCGGTCCTACCCGGACCTGGCCGCGCTCTCCGCCGCGCTCGACTCCGGCGGGCAGGCGCCCGAGCTGGTGGTGACCGTCTGCCCGGCCGCGTCCGGCGACACCCCCGCCGAGGTACGCGCCGCCCTGTCCGCCGTGCACGCCCTGCTCGCCGGCTGGCTGGCCGACGGTCGCCTCGACCGGTCCCGGCTGGTCGTCGTCACCCGTGGCGCGGTGGCGGTCCAGGATCGCGGCGAGGTGCGCGACCTCGCCCACGCGGCGGTACGCGGCCTGGTCCGTACCGCCCAGTCCGAGAACCCGGACAGGTTCGTCCTCGCCGACCTCGACGACGACCGGAGCCCGCTCCCGGTCGAGCTGTTCGCCGCCGGTGACCCCGAGGTCGCGATCCGCGCCGGGCGGGCGTGGCTGCCCCGACTGCGCACGGTCGCCGGCCGGCCCTCCCCGCGAACGCCGATGGCGGCCGGCCCGTGGCGCCTGGACGCCACCGGCACCGGCTCGGTCGACGGCCTCGCCGTGGTGGCGGCCCCGGAGTCGGCGGCGGAACTGGAGCCGGGCGAGATCCGGGTGGCCGTACGCGCCGCCGGGGTCAACTTCCGGGACGTGCTCATCACGCTCGGCATGTACCCGGACCCGGCGCTGCTGGGCAGCGAGGCCGCCGGCACCGTGCTCGAGGTGGGACCGGGCGTCCCGTCCCTCGCGCCGGGCGACCGGGTCACGGGCCTGTTCACCGGCGCGTTCGGCCCGGTGGCGATCACCGATCACCGGATGCTCACCCGGATACCCGACGGATGGTCCTTCACCCAGGCCGCCTCCATGCCGATCGTCTTCCTCACCGCCTGGTACGCGCTGCGCGACCTCGCCGGCCTGGAAGCGGGAGAGCGTGTCCTCGTGCACGCGGCCGCCGGTGGGGTGGGGCAGGCGGCGGTCCAGTTGGCCCGGCACTGGGGTGCGGAGGTCTTCGGCACGGCCAGCGAGGGTAAGTGGGCGGTGCTGCGCGGGTTGGGCCTGCCGGACGACCACATCGGCAACTCGCGGGACCTGTCGTTCGCGGAACGCTTCCCGGCCGGCCTGGACGTGGTGCTCAACAGCCTCTCCGGTGAGTTCGTCGACACGTCGGCTGGGCTGCTGCGTCCCGGCGGCCGGTTCGTCGAGATGGGCAAGACCGACATTCGCGACCCCGGGTCGATCGCCGGGATCCACTACCGCTCCTTCGACCTCGTGGAAGCCGGGCCGGACCGCATCCAGCAGATGCTCACCGAGCTGGTGCGGCTGTTCACGGACGGCACGCTGCACCTGCTGCCCACCCACGTCTGGGACGTACGCGAGGCGCCGGAGGCGTTCCGCCGGATCAGCCAGGCCCGGTACTCCGGCAAGGTCGTGCTGACCCTGCCGCAGCCGTGGCAGCGGCACGGCACCGTCCTTGTCACCGGCGGTACGGGTACCCTCGGCCGGCTGCTGGCCCGGCACCTTGCCGACCGTGGGGTGCGGCACCTGCTGCTGGTCAGCCGGTCCGGTCCCGACGCCCCGGGCGTGCCGGAGCTGGTCGCCGACCTTGCCGACCGTGGCGCGACCGCCACCGTGGCGGCCTGCGACGTCGCCGACCGTGGTGCCTTGGAGAGGCTGCTGGCGACGGTCCCGCAGGACCGTCCGCTCACCGGAGTCGTGCACGCCGCCGGGGTCCTGCGCGACGGGCTGGTGGGCTCGCTGACTCCGGCGGACTTCGACGAAGTGTTGCGGGCGAAGGTGGACGCGGCGGCGAACCTGGACGCGTGCACCCGCGACCGCGACCTGATCGACTTCGTGCTGTTCTCCTCGGCGGCGGGCCTGCTCGGTGCCCCGGGACAGGGCAACTACGCCGCGGCGAACACCTTCCTGGACGCGCTGGCCCTGCGTCGCCGGGCGGCGGGCCTGCCGGCGACCTCGCTCGCCTGGAGCCTGTGGGCGCAGCGCAGCGCGATGACCGGGCATCTCGGCGACACCGATCTGGGCCGTCTCGCCCGAGGCGGGGTGGCGCCGCTGCGCAGTGACGAGGGACTGCGGCTGTGGGACGCCGCGCTGCGCCACGCCGATCCGGTGCTGGCACCGATGCGTGTCGACACCGGGGCCCTGCGCGCCGGTTCGGGCCCCGGTGTCGTCCCGGCGCTGCTGCGCGGCCTCGCCGGTGCCGCGGCACGACCTGCGGCCCGGGTCGCCGACCCGGGAGGTCCGGCCGAGACCCCCGGGCAGCGCTACCTCGCCCTGGCGCCCGCCGAGCGGGACCGGGCACTGCTGGACCTGGTCCGGTCCTCGGCCGCCGCGGTGCTCGGCCACGCCGACAGCACCGAGATCGGTACCGACCGGGCCTTCAAGGATCTCGGGTTCGACTCGCTGACGGCGGTGGAGCTGCGCAACCGGCTCACCACCGCCACCGGGTTGCGCCTGCCCGCGACCCTGGTCTTCGACAATCCCAGCCCCGCCGCGCTCGCCGCCTTACTGAGCCGCGAACTGCGGCCGGACGAGCCCGGTGCCACCGACGAGGATCCGGCCGGCGCCGAGTTCCACCGCGTGCTGCGGGCGATCCCGTTGCAACGCTTCCACCAGGCCGGCCTTTACGACGCGATCATGAGCCTCGCCGCCGCCCCGGACGAGGTCCTCGCGTCTGCCGAGTCGGACGGCGATTCCACGGCCATCGACGACCTCGACGTCGCCGCACTGATCCAGCGGGCGATGGACACCTCGCAATCCTGATCCACCGGCCGCGCCGCAGGGGCGCGGCGATCCGGTCGAGCACCCTGGAGAGACACGATGAAGGCGGTAATCATCGGCGCCGGCGTCAGCGGGACGCTGACGGCGGTCGGGTTGGCCCGGGCCGGGCACGACGTGGAGATCTACGAGCGTGCGCCACAGTTGCGGGACGGCGGCAACGGTGTGATGGTCTGGCACAACGGCACCGGCATCATGAAGGACCTGGGGCTGCGGCTGGACGGGCTGGGCCAGCGCATCGACGCCGCCGACGTCTGGTCGTACGACGGGCGGCCGCTGATGCGTACCGACATGGCCGAGATCGCCGACGAGCTGGGTACGCCGGGGCTGGGCGTCATGCGGGGTCAGGTCATGGAGCGTGCCGTCGAGGCGCTGCCGCCCGGTGTGCTGCGGTTCGGTCGGAAATGCGTCCGGATCGAGGAGGTCGGCTCCGGCGTCGTGGCGCACTTCGACGACGGTACGACGGCGAACGGCGACGTGTTGGTCGGCGCGGACGGGTACCGGTCGGTCGTACGGCGCCACCTGGTCGGCGACGTGCTGCCCCGGGCGATGGGACTCGCCTCGTGGCACGGGACCACCCAGGTGCCCATCCGGCTGGGATCCGAGCACGTCGTGCCGACGTACTACGGCCGAGTCGGGCTCTGCACCATCCACCCGGTCGGGCAGGGCCTGATCCACTGGGCGTTCGAGGTGCCGTGGACGGGCGCGCTGCGGCACATCCCCGCCGGAGCGGAGACGGCCGACGCCGCCGAAGGGCCGGTCGCCGGATCCCGGCTCGCCGCCCTGCGCAAGGGCTTCGGCGACTGGGCCCCGCCCGTACGGGAGTTGCTGGACGCGCTGACCGAGGACGACATCGCCGTCGCGCCGCACCTGCTGCACCGCGTTGCCGGTCAGTGGGGTCGGGGCCGGGTCACGCTCGTCGGCGACGCGGCACACGTGGTGCCCCCCCGTATCGGCATGGGCGTCAACCAGGCGCTCGAGGATGCCTGGGTGCTCAGCCGGACAACCGCCGCGGCCGACGACCCGGCACTCGCGCTACGCCGCTACGAGCAGATCCGCCGGCCGCGCGCCAAGCGCATCCACTCCACGGCCCGGATGATGCAGCGCGCCAACCCGCTGCTGCTCGCCCTGCGCCGTACCCGCAAGGGCGTGAACGGCACGAGGATGCTGCGTGCCAACATCGTGCGCGGCAGCAGCTTCCTCAACGACGACGTGCGCTGAGTCGACGACGTGCGCTGAGTCGACGGCACGCACCGAGCCGACCGCGCGGACGGAGACGAACGCGCTTACCGGAGACGAACGACGCCCCGGAACCGGGACGACGGCGTGCGCGGGAACCGGCCCGCCGGACGAGGACAGGGAGACGCAGGTGCCACTTTCCGAGCCGATCCGAGCGTTGCCGGAGCTGCTGCTGGCAAACGCCGAGCGCTTTACCGGCAAGGCGGCGTACCGCGACGACTCGCGCAGTGTCGGCTACCCGGAGCTGGCGCTGCGTACCGGTCGGCTCGCGGGTCACCTCGCAACCCTTGGACTCGGTCGCGGCGACCGGGCGGTGCTGATGCTCGGCAACACCGTCGAGCAGGTCGAGTCGTACCTGGCCGTGCTGCGCGCCGCCGCGGTCGGGGTGCCGGTGAACCCGCTCGCGACGGCGGACGAGCTGGCGTACCTGGTCGCGGACAGCGGCGCCCGGCTGGTGATCGCCGACGCGACCCGGGTCGCGGAGATGCGTGCCGTCCTGCCAGCCGACGTGACCGTCGTGGCCGGCGGCGCCGGGCAGCACGGCGAACTCTCGTTCGAGCGGCTGGCGAGCAGCGAACCCGGCCCCGCGCCCCGCGACGACCTCGGCCTGGACGAGGCGGCCTGGATGCTCTACACCTCGGGAACCACCGGCCGGCCCAAGGGAGTGCTCTCTACCCAGCGCAGTTGCCTGTGGTCAATCGGGGCCTCGTACGAGCCGTTGCTGGGCCTGCGGCCCGACGACCACCTGCTGTGGCCGCTGCCGCTGTTCCACAGTCTCTCGCACATCCTCGCGGTGGTCGGCGTGACCGCGGTCGGCGCGTCGGCGCGGATTCTGCCCGGCTTCGCCGCCGAACAGGTCGCCGACGAGCTGACGACCGGTGGCTACACGGTCCTGGTCGGAGTGCCGACGATGTACCACCACCTGGCCCGGGAGGCCCGGCGTGGTGCGGTGCGCACAGACAGCCTGCGGGTCTGTCTGTGCACGGGCGCGGTGGCCGGTGCCTCGCTGCGTGCCGCGTTCCTGGATGCGGTGGGCGTCCGGCTGCTCGACAGCTACGGCAGCACCGAGACCTGCGGCGCGATCACCATGTCCCCGCCGGACCGGCCGTTGCCCGACGGGTCCTGCGGGCTGCCGGTACCAGGACTCGACGTGCGGATCACCGACCCGGGTACCGGCGCCGAGGTACCGCCCGGCACCGAGGGCGAGGTGTGGGTCCGTGGCCCCAGCCTGATGCTCGGGTACCACGGACGGCCCGAGGCGACGGTCGAGGCGCTGCGCGACGGCTGGTACCGCACCGGTGACCTGGCCCGCCGCGACACCGCCGGGCACCTGACGATCAGTGGCCGGATCAAGGACCTGATCATCCGAGGTGGGGAGAACATCCATCCCGGCGAGATCGACGAGGTGTTGCGTGGGCTCGGCGGCGTGACCGATGCCGCAGCGGCCGGGGAGCCCGACGAGGTGCTCGGCGAGCAGCCGGTCGGTTACGTCGTGCTCGACCCGGCGGAGGCGTTCGACGTGACAGCGGCCTTTGCGGTCCTGGGCGCGCGGCTGTCCTACTACAAGGTGCCGGTCGCGCTGTACGCGGTGGCCGAGATCCCGCGCACCGCCTCCGGGAAGATCACCCGGCACCGGCTGGGCGGTACGCCCGCGCGGCTGCTCGGCGTGCACGGCCGCACGGATGCGCTGTTCCGCCTGACCTGGCCCCCGGTCGACCCGGCCACGGTCGGCTCGGACCCGGCCGGCGCGACGTCCGGAGACGGCGCCGTCCTCGATCTCACACCGCGGCCCGACCCGGCCGGGGTGCGCGCCGCGGTCCGGCAGGCTGCCGGTCTGCTGGAAGAGCGGCTCACCGAAACCACCGGCCCGGTGGTCGTGCTGACCCGTGGCGCGATCGCCGTGCTGCCCGGAGAACTGCCCGAGCCCACAGCCGCTGCGGTGCACGCCATGGCCGTCGCCCGCGCCGGCGCGGGCGACGGCCGGATCGTCGTGTTCGACACCGACGAGCCCGGCGCGGCAGCGGTCGCGGCAGTGGTCGCCGGGTACGGCGGCGAACCACGCCTGGCCGTCCGCTCCGGACGCGTCCACGTGCCACGCCTGACGCGGGCCGCCGCCGACGGCATCCCCTCGTTCGCGCCGGACGCGGCGGTGCTTGTCACCGGAGCCCGGCCCCGGGAGGTCGCGCTGCGTCTGGCTGCCCGGCACGGTGTACGCCACCTGGCTGTCCCCGGCGAGCAGGACGGACTGGCCGAGGCCCTCGCCGACCTCGGTGCCACTCTCACGGCGCTGCCCGCCACGAACGGCGCCGCTACACCGCTCGACATCCACACCGGGCCCGGGGCGAGGCGACCGTTGGCGGCGATCGTGCACACCTCCGCCGACGAGGATCCCGACGGCGTGTGGCAGCTACACGAGGCGAGCACCGAGCCGGGAGCGCCGGCGCTGGTGCTCTTCACCACGGCGGGACCGGCCCTCGGCGTACCGGTGGAATCGACGCGGGCGGCAGCGGCCGGCTTCTGCACCGCCGTGGCCGCCCACCGCCGGGCCATGGGCCTGAGCACGGTCAACCTGGCCTGGGGGCCGGCGCACGCCGACGACCTGTCCGGCTGGCCGAGGGGATGCCTCCCGCTCGCGCCCGAGCAAGCCCTGCCACTGCTCTCCGTCTCCATGACGGCCGGCGCACCGGAGCTGCTGCCGATCGACATCGACATCGCGGCCCTCGGCGGCGCCGGGACACCACCGGTCCTGCGGGCCCTGGCTCCCCGCGCCACGACGACGGACCGGCTCCACGGGTTGTCCGGCCGCGAGCGCGAGCAGCGCATCCTCACCATCGTGCTGACCGAGTCGGCCGCCGTACTCGGCCTGCCCGGGCCGGCGGACGTACCGCCCGAGCGGTCCTTCCAGGATCTCGGCTTCACCTCCGCCACCTCGGTGGAGTTGCGGAACCGGCTGGTCGCCGCGACCGGGCACCCGCTCGCGGCGACGGCGGCGTTCGATCATCCGTCCCCCCGGGTGCTCGCCCGGCACCTGGCGGCCGGGCTGTCCGGGGCCGAGTCTGCCCCGCGCCCCGCCGACGAGCCCGTGGCGGACCCGGGGGAACCGATCGCGATCGTCGCGATGAGCTGCCGCTATCCCGGCGGGATCGACTCGCCCGAACAACTGTGGGACCTGGTCGTCGAGGGCCGGGACGCGATGACGAGCTTCCCCGGCGACCGGGGCTGGGACGTCGAGGCGCTCTACCACCCCGATCCGGACAGCCCGGGCACCAGCTACGTGCGTACCGGTGGATTCCTGACCTCCGCCGCCGCCTTCGACGCCGAACTGTTCGGCATCTCGCCCCGCGAGGCCCTCGCCATGGATCCGCAGCAGCGGCTGCTGTTGGAGATCGCCTGGGAGGCGTTCGAGCGCGCCCGGATCGACCCCGTGAGCCGCCGCGGCGACGCGATCGGGGTGTTCGCCGGGGCCATGTTCCACGACTACGCCACCCGGCTGGACCGGGTACCCGAGGACGTGGAGGGCTTCATCGGCACCGGTACCGCGGGCAGCGTGCTGTCCGGCCGAATCGCCTACGCGTTCGGGTTGGAGGGTCCGGCTGTCACAGTGGACACCGCCTGCTCGTCGTCGCTGGTCGCGCTCCACCTGGCCGCCCAGGCGCTGCGGCAGGGCGAATGCTCGATCGCGCTGGCCGGCGGTGTGGCCGTGATGGCGACGCCCGCCCCGTTCCTGGAGTTCAGCCGTCAGCGCGCACTCGCCGCCGACGGCCGGTGCAAGCCGTTCGCGGCGGCGGCCGACGGCACCGCCTGGGGCGAGGGCGCGGGCATGCTCGTTCTCGAACGGCTCGGCGACGCGCGGCGGCACGGCCATCCGGTCCTCGCGATACTGCGCGGCTCGGCGGTCAACCAGGACGGCGCCAGCAACGGGCTGACCGCGCCGAACGGACCCGCGCAGGCCCGGGTGATCCGGCGGGCGCTGGCCAGCGCCGGGTTGGCTGCGGCGGACGTCGACGCCGTGGAGGCGCACGGCACCGGCACCCGCCTCGGCGATCCGATCGAGGCCGAGGCGCTCATCGCCGCGTACGGGCGGGACCGGCCGGCGGACCGGCCGCTGCGGCTCGGCTCCATCAAGGCGAACATCGGTCACACCCAGGCCGCCGCCGGTGTGGCCGGCGTGATCAAGATGGTCCTCGGAATGCGGCACGGGCTGCTGCCACGAACCCTCAACCACGACGCGCCCACACCGTACGTCGACTGGTCCGCCGGCACCGTCGAGCTGCTGCCCGAGACCGTTCCGTGGCCGGTCACCGGCGGTCCACGGCGTGCCGGGGTCTCCTCCTTCGGGGTCAGCGGCACCAACGCGCACGTCATCCTCGAACAGGCGCCGCAGGACGATGCCAGCGGGCTCGGCGGCACCGACGCGCACGTCATCCTCGAACAGGCGCCGCAGGACGGTGCCGGTCTCGGGGAGTTGCGGGGCCGCGAGCGAGATCCAGCCGCCGATGCCGCGAGCCCGGAGCCGCGTCCCGAGCCGGTCGGGCCGGTCGGGCCGGTCGCCTGGGTACTCTCCGGGCGCTCGCCCGAGGCGCTGCAGGCGCAGGCGGAGCGGCTGGCCGGGTACGTGGAGACCCGGTCTCCGGAGCCCGCCGACGTGGGCCTGTCGCTGGCCACCACCCGGGCCCGGCTGGAGAGCCGAGCCGTGGTGGTCGGTCACGACCGCGCGGACCTGGTCGCGGGGCTGCGGGCGTTGGCGGACGGCACCGAGGCGCCGAACGTGGTCACCGGCGGCACCGCGCTCCGGACCCCGGTCGCCTTCGTCTTCCCGGGCCAGGGTACCCAGTGGCCGGGCATGGTGGCGGAGCTGCTGGAGACCTCGCCGGTGTTCCGCGCGAGTGTGCAGGAGTGCGACGCCGCACTGTGGGAGTTCCAGGACTGGTCCGTTCTGGATCTGCTCGCGGGCGTGCCGGGCGCGCCGTCGATGGAGCGCACGGACGTGGTCCAGCCCGTGCTCTTCACCACCATGGTGTCGCTGGCCGCACTCTGGCGTTCCTTCGGCGTGGAGCCGGTCGCCGTGGTCGGGCACAGCCAGGGCGAGATCGCGGCGGCGTACGTCGCCGGGGGCCTGACCCTGCGCGACGCCGCCCGGATCATCGCACTGCGCAGTCAGGCCGCGCAGCGGGCGATGGCCGGTGCGGGCGGTATGACCTCGGTCCTGGCGTCCCGACAGGAACTGGAGCGGCGGCTGCCGCGCTGGGCGGGCCGGCTGTCGATCGCGGCGATCAACGGTCCGGCGACCGTGACCGTCTCCGGCGACCGGGCCGCGCTCACCGAGTTGGAGACGGCTCTGGAGGCGGACGGAATCCGCACCCGACGGATCCACGGCATCGACCTCGCCGCGCACTCCGCGCAGGTCGACGCGGTGCGGGAGGAACTGCTGCGGGTGCTCGCCCCGGTCGCGCCCGCCGCCGCCACGGTGCCGTTCTACTCCACGGTGACCGGTGGGCTCCTCGACACCGGCACGCTCGACGGCGACTACTGGTACCGCAACATGCGGCAGATCGTGGAGTTCGACCCGGCCGTGCGGGCGCTGGCCGCCGAGGGGATCACCACCTACCTCGAGATCAGCACCCACCCGGTGCTGCACGCGTCGATCGAGTCGGTGCTGGACGACGCCGGAGTGCGCGGGTCGGTGCTGAGCACGCTCCAGCGTGACGTCGGCGGCCTGTCCCGGATGACCACCGCACTGGCCGAGGCGGAGGTCGCCAGCGTCGACGTCGACTGGACCCCGCTCTTCGGGCCGGACGCCCGCCCGGTGGACCTGCCCACCTACGCCTTCCAGCGACGCGACTACTGGCTGCTGCCGACGCCGTCGGCCGGCGACGCGGCCGGGCTGGGTCTGGCGCCCGCCGGACACCCGTTGCTGGGCGCGGCCGTCGAACAGGGCGGCGGAGGCGGCGTGCTGCTGACCGGCCGGCTGTCGGCCGCGACCCATCCGTGGCTGTACGCGGGCGCGGAGCCGCCGCCCGCCGAGGTCCTCGTCGAACTCGCCCTGCGCGGCTGCGACGAGGCCGGCTGCGAACGGCTCGGCAGGCTCACCGTCGAGGCGCCACTGCCGCTGTCACCGTCGACCGCGACCCGGGTGCAGGTGACGGTGGCAGGGTCCGATGCCGACGGCCGCCGTACCGTGGAGATCTTCGCCCGGCGTGACGACGATCCGTCGTGGATCCGGCTCGCCCACGGGACGGCGGAGCGGCGTACGACCGGACACCCGGACGCGGAACTGACCGTCTGGCCGCCACAATCCGCTCGTGCCGAGCCGGGCGGGGTGTGGCGGCGGGGCGACACCACGTGGGCGGAAGTGCGTCTTGCGGACGACGCGGAGCCGGCGGGCGGCTTCGGCATCCACCCGGACCTGCTCGCGGCCGCCGTACGGGCCGCAACACCGGAGCCGTCGGTCCTGGCGACCGACTGGCAGGACGTGGTCCTGCATGCCACCGGCGCGACCGAGTTGCGGGTACGGCTCACGCCGGGGCCGGCGGGCACGCTGACGCTCGTCGCCGCCGACGGTACGGGTGCCCCGGTGCTCACGGCCGGGGTGCTACGACTGACCACCCCCGACCCCGCCACGTACTCCGCCCCGACCCGCCGGGGCCTGTACCGCCTGGCCTGGGACGTCCTGCCGGAGGCGATGCCCGGCGAACCGCCGACGGTGGCGACCGTGGACGAAATGCTCGCCCTGCTCGCCGAGCCCGCGACGGAACTGCCCAACCCCGCGCTGCTCGACGTGCCGCGCCGGGCGGACACCGACACGGCTGCCGCCGTCCGGGCTGCTGTGCACGAAACGCTGCGAGTGGTTCAGGCGTGGCTGGCCGACCGGCGGACCGAGGCCGTACCGCTGGTCGTGCTGACCCACGACGCTGAGGAGCGGGACCTGCCCGGCGCAGCCGTACGCGGCCTGCTGCGCTCGGCGCAGTCGGAGGAGCCGGGCCGGTTCGTGCTCGTGGACACCGACGACGCCCCCGCTTCCGCAGCGGTGCTGCGTGCCGGGGTGGCCACCGGTGAGCCGCAACTGGCCGTCCGCGACGGTGTCCTGAGCGTGCCGCGCCTGGTCCCGGTGCCGGCGACCGGCGAGCCGGAGCCGGTCGGCGGGACCGCGCTGATCACCGGCGGCACCGGTGCGCTCGGCCGCCTGGTCGCCCGGGACCTGGCGACCCGGGGCGAGGTCGGTCACCTGCTGCTGGTGGGCCGTCGTGGCGCCGACGCCCCCGGCGCGGGTGAGCTGGCGGCGGAACTGGAAGCCCTCGGCGTCGGCGTCACCCTGGTCCGGGCCGACGCGGCGGACCGCGAGGCACTGGCCGCCGCCATCGCGGACATCCCCGCCGCGCATCCGCTGACCGTCGTGGTGCACGCGGCCGGGGCCCTGGACGACGGTGTGGTCAGCGCCCTGACCCCCGCGCGGGTCGACGCGGTGCTGCGTGCCAAGGTCGACGGCGCGCTGCACCTGCACGAGCTGACCGCCGGGCTCGGCCTGCGGGAGTTCGTACTCTTCTCCTCGATCGCGGGTACGGTCGGCACCGCCGGGCAGGCCAACTACGCCGCCGCGAACGCTTTCCTCGACGCGCTGGCCCGCGCCCGCCGCCGGCAGGGCCTTGCGGCGCTCGCGGTGCCGTGGGGGCTCTGGGCCGAGCGCAGCGAGCTGACCAGCCACCTCGCCGAGGCGGAGCTGCGCCGGATCGGGGGCGGCGGCATCGCCCCGCTGGCCGCCGGGGACGGCCTGGCGTTGCTGCGCGCGGCCCGGGCCGGCGACGAGCCGGTCGTCGTCGCCGCGGACTTCGACCTGGCCGCGCTGCGCGGCCAGGCGGCCGCCGGGACGCTGCCCGTGGTACTGCGTGATCTCGTCGGGGCCCGCGCCCGGCGGGCTGCGGCAACCCGCTCGGACACCGGCTCCGGGAGCGGTTCGGCCCTGGCGGACCGGCTCGCGGCGCTGCCGGCGGCGGAGCGGCGGGCTCAGGTCGAGGAACTGGTCCGCGAGCAGGCGGCGGCGGTACTGGGGCACGACTCGCCGCGTCGGCTGTCGCTCGCCCGGGCGTTCAAGGACCTGGGCTTCGACTCGCTGACCGGCATCCAGTTGCGTAACCGGCTGCGCGCCGTCACCGGCCTCAACCTGGGTACGACCCTCGTCTTCGACCATCCGACCGGGGAGGCGCTCGCCACCCATCTGCTGCGGGAGCTGACCGGCGAGCTGACCGCCGACGCCGCCGCCCCGGTGCCCGTCGCCGCGGTGGACGCAGCGGACCCGATCGCGGTCGTCGCGGTCGGCTGCCGGTTCCCCGGCGGGATCCGGTCGCCGGAGGAGTTCTGGCAGGTGTTGGCCGAGGGTGTGGACACGGTCGGTGGATTCCCCGCCGACCGGGGCTGGGACCTGGACAATCTCTGGTCGGGCGACCCGGGGCGCCCCGGCACGACCACGACGCGGGCCGGCGCGTTTCTGTACGACGCTGCGGAGTTCGACGCGGAGTTCTTCGGCATCTCGCCCCGCGAGGCCACTGCCATGGACCCGCAGCAGCGGATTCTGCTGGAGACTGCCTGGGAAACCGTCGAGCGGGCCGGCATCGACCCGGCGACGCTGCGGGGCAGTCGTACGGGCGTGTTCGTCGGCGCCAACGGCCAGGACTACGTGACCCTGATGCAGGGCGCCGAGCGTGGCGGCGAGGGCTACCTGATCACCGGCAGCGCCACCAGCGTGATGTCCGGGCGCATCGCCTACCAGCTCGGCCTGGAGGGGCCGGCGGTCACCGTGGACACCGCGTGTTCGTCGTCGCTGGTTGCCCTGCACCTGGCCGCCCAGGCGCTGCGGGCCGGCGAGTGCGATCTGGCCGTGGCCGGTGGCGTCACCGTCCTGTCGACGCCCGGCGCGTTCATCGAGTTCAGCCGGCAGGGGGGTCTCGCGCCCGACGGCCGGTGCAAAGCCTTCGCCGCCGCCGCCGACGGCACCGGCTGGGGCGAGGGCGCCGGAATCCTGCTCGTGGAGCGCCTGTCGGACGCGCGGCGGCGCGGCCATCGGGTTCTGGCGCTGCTGCGGGGTTCGGCGGTCAACCAGGACGGCGCGTCGAACGGTCTGACCGCGCCGAGCGGACCCAGCCAGCAGCGGGTGATCCGGCAGGCGCTGGCGAACGCCGGCCTCACCACCGCCGACGTGGACGCCGTCGAGGCGCACGGTACGGCCACCGTCCTCGGGGATCCGATCGAAGCGCAGGCGCTGCTCGCCACGTACGGGCAGGACCGGCCGGCGGACCGGCCGCTGCGGCTGGGGTCGGTCAAGTCGAACATCGGTCACACGCAGGCTGCGGCGGGCGTGGCCGGTGTCATCAAGATGGTGCTGGCGTTGGAGCACGGCCTGCTGCCCAAGACGTTGCACGTGGACGAGCCGACCCCGCATGTCGACTGGTCGGCCGGCGCGGTCACGCTGCTCGGCGAGGCCGCGCCGTGGCCCGAGACCGGACGCCCGCGCCGGGCCGCAGTGTCGTCCTTCGGCATCAGCGGTACGAACGCCCACGTGATCCTCGAACAGGCCGGTCCGGCCGAGATCCTCGAAGCGGCCGGCCCCGCCGAGGACGTACAGGTCGGTCCCGGGGCGGCGGACCGGCCGCTGCCCTGGGTGTTGTCGGCGGCGACGCCGGCGGCGCTGCGGGACCAGGCGCGAGGTCTGCTCGCGTACGCCGGCCCGGACAGCCCGTACCGCCCGGTCGACGTCGCGCTGGCCCTGGCCACCACGCGCACCGCCCTGCGGCATCGCGCGGCGGTGACCGCGCCGGACGGCGACGGCTACCGGGCCGGGCTCATGGCGCTCGCTCGTGGCGAGACGACCGCCGCGGTGCTGACCGGTGTCGCCGAGGATCCCGGACCGCTGGCTTTCCTGTTCACCGGGCAGGGCAGCCAGCGTCCGGGCATGGGCCGGGCACTGGCCGACGCCCATCCCGTCTTCGCCGCCGCACTGGACGAGGTGCTGGCCCAGTTGGACGAGCACCTCGACCGGCCGCTACGCGAGCTGATGTTCGCCGCCGAGGGGTCGAGCCAGGCGGCGCTGCTGGACGAGACCGGCTACACCCAGCCGGCGATCTTCGCGTTCGAGGTCGCGCTGTTCCGGCTGCTGGAGTGGCTCGGCGTACGACCGGCCCTGCTGGCGGGGCACTCGGTCGGCGAGTTCGCGGCGGCGCACGTGGCCGGGGTACTCTCCCTCGCCGACGCCGCCCTGCTGGTCACGACTCGTGGCCGGCTGATGCAGCGGCTCGACCGGGTCGGGGCGATGGCTTCGGTGGCAGCGACCGAGCAGGAGATCCTCGCCGAGTTGCCGCCGCGGGCGGACGTCGCGGCGGTCAACGGCCCGGAGTCCGTCGTCGTGTCCGGTGACAGCGACGTGGTCGAGTCGGTCGTCGCGCTCTGGGCTGGACGCGGCCGGCGTACCCGACGGCTGCGGGTCAGCCACGCCTTCCACTCCTGGCACATGGACGAAATCAGCGAGGAGTTCCGGCGTGTCGCGGAGACCGTCGGCTACGCCGAGCCGAACGTCCCGATCGTTTCCACCCTCACCGGCCGCCGCGCTACCGACGGCGACCTGCGGTCCGCAGACTACTGGACGCGGCACCTGCGGGAGGCTGTCCGGTTCGCCGACGCGGTGCGGACTGCCGAGGCCGAGGGCGTACGCGCGTTCGTCGAGGTCGGCCCGGACGCGGCGCTGTCCGGCACGGCCGGCGCGTGCCTGACGGGTGCGGAACCGGCCGTGGTCGTACCCAGCCAGCACCGCAGGCAGCCGGAGGACCTCGCCTTCGCGGCCGCGCTGGCCCGGCTGTACGTGCACGGCTACGCCTGGAACCACGAGGCGGCGTTCGACGGGCTCGGCGCGCGGCCGGTACGGCTGCCGACGTACCCGTTCCAGCGCCGCCGCTACTGGTGGCCGATCGAAACCCTGACCGCCGCCGCGCCCCGCCCCGGAGCGGCGGAGAGCGAGCCGTGGTGTTACCAGGCGGTCTGGCGCCCGCTGCCCGAACCGGCCGCCGGCCCCGCCGGGGGGACCTGGCTGGTCGTCGCCGCCGACGACGCGCTGGCCCCCGCCGCGCGGGCACTGACCGCGCGGGGCGCCCGGGTGGTGCAGGTGGCGGCCGGCCCCGGTTCCCCGGCCCTGGCGGCGAACGCCGGTTCCCCGGCCCTGGCGGCGAACGCCGGTTTCCCGGAGTTTCTGGCCGCTGCCGGCGACGAACCGCTGGCCGGCGTGCTGTGCGCGTTGGACCTGGCGTCGACCGTGGCCCTGGTGCAGGCGCTGCACGACGCCGGTCGCACCGCGCCGGTCTGGGCGCTGACGCACGGCGCGGTCTCCGTGGGCGCCGCCGACCGGCTCGCCGACCCGGTGGCGGCCCAGCTCTGGGGACTGGCCCGGGTCGCGGCCCTCGAGCTTCCCGGGCTGTGGGGCGGGGTGGTCGATCTGCCCGCCACGCCCGGGGAGCGGGCGTGGCAGCGGCTCGCCGCCGTCGTGACCGGCCGGGGTGGCGAGGACCAGGTCGCGGTCCGCGACGCCGGCGTCTTCGGCCGCCGGCTTGTCCGCGCGGCCGCCCTTCCGAACGAGGAGCCGGCCTCCGCCGCCCGTCCGAAACGGTCGGTGCAGGGCACCATCCTGATCACCGGCGGCACCGGCGGACTCGGCGCCCAGCTCGCGCGTCGCCTCGCCGCGCACAGTACCCAGCACCTGATGCTGGTCAGCCGCTCCGGCGAGGCCGCGCCCGGCGCGGTCGAGCTGCGCACGGAGCTGACCGCGCTCGGGGCCGTCGGGGTGACCGTCGCCGCCTGCGACGTGGCCGACCGGGTGGCGCTCGCCAGCCTGCTGGCGGCGGTGCCTGCGGACCGCCCGCTGGTCGCGGTGGTGCACGCCGCAGGTGTCCTCGACGACGGCGTGATCACCTCGCTCACCCCCGAGCGTCTGGCCGGTGTGCTGCGGGTCAAGGTGGACGGTGCCCGGAACCTGCACGAGCTGACCGCCGGGACGGGCGTGGGCGGGTTCGTCCTGTTCTCCTCGTTCGCCGGCGCCGTCGGTGGGGCGGGGCAGGCGAACTACGCCGCCGCGAACGCCTACCTGGACGCCCTGGCCGAGCAGCGCCGTGCGGACGGCCTGCCCGCCACCGCCGTCGCGTGGGGACCGTGGGCCGGGGCCGGCATGGCGGCGGGTGCGGTCGGCGAGCGGCTGGCCCGGGACGGGGTCCGGCCGATGCCACCCGAACGCGCGCTGGCGCTGCTGGAGCGGCTCGTGCGCTCGGGAGGCCCGTCGACCGTGGTCGCCGACCTCGACCTGGACCGGTTCGCTGCGTCGTTCACCGTGGTGCGGCCGAGCCCGCTGCTCAGCGAACTGGTCCCGCCGGTGGAGGCCCACACGGCGCCGCCCGCCGGATCCGTCCTCGCGGCGACACCGCCAGCCGAGACGGCCGCCGCGCTGACGAATCTGGTACGGACCGAGGTCGCCGCGGTGCTCGGGCACGGCGGCGCCGGTGAGGTGGACCCGAACCGGGCGTTCCAGGAGATCGGCTTCGACTCGCTGACCGCCGTGGAACTACGCAACCGGCTCGCGGCGGCGCTCGGCAGGGCGCTGCCCACGACCCTCGTCTTCGATTACCCGACGCCCGCGTCGCTGGCGGGTTTCCTGCACGGCGAGGCGGCGGGCGGCCCTGCGGCGGCGAGTCCGGCCAGCACGGCGCCGGTCGACGAGCCCGTCGCGATCGTCGGCATGGCGTGCCACTTCCCGGGTGGCGTGCGTACCCCGGACGAGTTCTGGGCTCTGCTGAATTCCGGCGGCGACGCCATGGTGCCCTTCCCGGCCGACCGTGGTTGGGATCTCGACGCGCTGTTCGACCCGGATCCCGAGCACCACGGCACGACGTACACCACCGTGGGTGGCTTCCTGTCCGGTGCGGGCGAGTTCGACGCGGGCTTCTTCGGTGTCTCGCCGCGTGAGGCGATCGCGATGGACCCGCAGCAGCGGGTGCTGCTGGAGACCGCCTGGGAGGCAGTCGAGCAGGCGGGCATCGACCCGATGACGCTGCGCGGTACCGACACCGGCGTGTTCGCCGGTACCAACGGCGGCCACTACGCCGCGCGGCTGCGGAACGTGCCGCCGGAGGTCGAGGGCTACCTCGGTACCGGCAACTCCGCCAGCGTGGCCTCCGGCCGGGTCGCCTACACGCTGGGCCTGGAGGGGCCGGCGATCACCATCGACACCGCCTGCTCCTCCTCGCTTGTCGCGATCCACCTGGCCGCGCAGGCGCTGCTGCGCGGCGAGTGCCGCCTCGCCCTGGCCGGCGGTGTCACGGTGATGTCCTCACCAGAGCCGTTCGTCGACTTCAGCCGTCAGCGGGGGTTGGCTGCGGATGGTCGGTGCAAGGCGTTCGCGGCGGGCGCTGACGGTACGGGTTGGGGTGAGGGGGTCGGTGTGCTGGTGTTGGAGCGGCTTTCGGATGCTCGCCGGCATGGTCGGCGTGTGTTGGCGGTGGTGCGTGGCTCGGCGGTGAACCAGGACGGTGCCTCCAATGGTCTGACCGCGCCGAATGGTCCGAGTCAGCAGCGGGTGATTCGGCGGGCGTTGGCGGATGCGGGTGTCGAGGCGGGGGGTGTGGATGTGGTCGAGGCGCACGGTACGGGTACCCGTCTGGGTGATCCGATCGAGGCGCAGGCGTTGTTGGCCACGTATGGGCGGGATCGTGTTCGGCCGTTGTGGTTGGGGTCGGTGAAGTCGAATATCGGGCATACGCAGGCGGCTGCGGGTGTGGCTGGTGTGATCAAGATGGTGTTGGCGATGCGTCAGGGCGTGTTGCCGAGGACGTTGCATGTGGACGAGCCGACGCCGGAGGTGGACTGGTCGGCGGGGGCGGTGCGGTTGTTGACCGAGGTTCAGCCGTGGCGGCGTGCCGGTCACCCCCGCCGGGCCGGCGTCTCCTCGTTCGGGATCAGCGGCACGAACGCGCACGTCATCATCGAGGAGGCGCCCGAGGCACCGGAGCCGCCCGAGGCACTCGACGCACGGGCGGCATCGACGGCACCGGAGCCCGAGATCGTGATCGACCGGCCGGTGCCGGTGCTGTTGTCCGCCCGCACCGACGACGCGCTGCGTGCCCAGGCCGACCGCCTGCACCGCCATCTGCTGGCCCGGCCCGACCTGCCGCTGCCCGGCGTCGCCCGTACCCTCGCGCTCGCCCGCTCCGCGTTCGACCGGCGCGCCGCGATCGCCGCCGCTGACCGCGACACCCTGCTCGACGGCCTGCGCACCCTGGCCCGCGCCGGTCGGGGCGCCACCCCCACCGGTGCCCGGGTGGCCGTCCTCTTCTCCGGCCAGGGCTCGCAGCGTCCCGGCATGACCAGCGAGCTGTACGCCGGCTATCCGGTCTACGCCCGTACCCTGGACGAGGTCTGCGCCGGCTTCGACGACCTCCTGGACCTGCCGCTGCGTACGGTGATCTTCGCCGAGCAGCCCGACGACGCCGCCCTGCTGCATCAGACGGTGTACACCCAGGCGGCCCTGTTCGCCGTCGAGGTCGCCCTCTACCGGCTGGTCGAGTCCTGGGGCGTGCTGCCCGGGCACCTCGTCGGCCACTCGATCGGCGAACTGGCCGCCGCGCACGTCGCCGGGGTGCTGAACCTGCGGGACGCCGTCCGGCTGGTCGCCGCCCGGGGCCGGCTGATGCAGCAGTTGCCGCCCGGCGGCGCGATGGTCGCGGTCCAGGCCGGCGAGGACGAGGCCCGCACCCTGATCGCCGACGACCCACGGGTGAGTGTCGCGGCGGTCAACGCCCCCTCGGCAGTCGTGCTCTCCGGCGACGAGGAGGCGGTGCTGCGGGTCGCGGAGCGGCTGACCGCGGCCGGGCACAAGACCAAGCGGCTCACCGTGAGCCACGCGTTCCACTCGGTGCAGATGGACCCGATCCTCGAGGAGTTCCGTCGGGTGGCCGAGAGCGTCTCGTACGCCGAGCCGCAGATCCCGGTCGTCTCCAACCTCACCGGTACGATCGCGGGTCCGGGTGATCTCACGACCGCCGACTACTGGGTCCGGCACATCCGGCACGCGGTCCGCTTCGCCGACGGCGTCGGTGCCCTGCGCGACCACGGGGTGGACGTCTTCCTGGAGATCGGTCCCGGCGCGGTGCTCACCCCGATGGCGGCGGAGTGTCTGGACGACGAGCCCGGCAGCACGCAGCGGCTGGTGCTGCCGATGCTGCGGGCGGACCGGCCGGACAGTGTCGCCGTCGCCGAGGCGGTTGGCCGGTTGTGGGCGCACGGTGTGCCGGTGGACGCCGACGCCGTCCTGCCCGACGCGGATCTCGTGCCGGTGCCGACGTACGCGTTCCGCCGGGAGCACTTCTGGCTGCTGCCGGGTGCCGACGGACCGGATCCGGCCGGACATCCGCTGCTCGGCGCGACCGTCGCGCTGGCCGGCGGGGGTGCCGTGCACACCGGCCGGGTCACCGCGCGGGACGATTCCTGGCTCGCCGACCACACCGTCGCCGGCCGGCCGGTGCTGCCGGGCACCGCGATCACCGACGCGCTGCTGTACGCGGCCACCGGCTGCGGTTGCACCGGCTTCACCGAGCTGACGCTCGGCGGGCCGCTCGTGCTGCCCGCCCGGGGCAGCGTCGACCTGCAGGTCCGGGTAGGAGAGCAGGACGGGGACGGCTGCCGCGCGGTCACCCTGCACGCCCGCCGGAGCGGTCGGGACGACTGGACCGAGTACGCCCACGGCCGGGCCTGCACCGGTGACCCGGCGGCCGTCACCTCGTCCGGGTGGCTGCCCGCCGACGCCGAGCCGGTGTCGGCGGACGGCCAGTACGACCGGCTGGCGGAGCAGGGCGTGGCGTACGGTCCCGCACAGCGGGTGGTCTCCGCACTGTGGCGCGCCGACGACCACGTGTACGCGGAGCTGACCCCGACACCGGGCAGCGCTCCCGGAGCCGCCCTCGCCGCGCTGCCCCCGTTGACCGGCCACGGCACGGTAGGAGCCTGGCACGGGCTGGACCGCCTCTCCGCCGGTTCACCGGAGCGCCTGCGGTTCCGGATCGACGGCGCCGACGCCGCCGACGTGGAACTGTCGGACGCCGCCGGTCGGCTCCTGTTGCGGGCGGCCCGGGTGACCTTCGCGGAGCCGGGACCGCTCGCGGACCACGCCGACGATCGGCAGGAGTGGCTGTATCGGATGAGCCTGGTCCCGTACCGGCTTCCGGAGCCTGTCGGGACGTTCCCGATCGCGGTGTTGGGGGACCCGGAGACGTTCCCGGCGCTACGCGGGCTGGCGGCGGTGGCCGTACCCGGGCTCTCGGCGCTCGAACCGGATCTGCCCGGCCCGGTCGTCCTGTCGGTCGGAACGCGGGCGCGGACGCCTGACGCGATGTCGGCGCGCGAGGCGACTGTCGGGGTGCTGTCCGTGGTCCGGCAGTGGCTCGCGGACGACGCCCGCGCCAACACCACTCTGGTCGTACTCACCCGCGAGGCCGTGCCGTACGTCCCCGGCGGCCCGGTCGACCCGACGCACGCCGCGGTATGGGGGCTGATCCGGGCGGCCCAGGCCGAGCAGCCCGACCGTTTCGTGCTGGTCGACGTCGACGACACGGTGGCCGCGCACGATCTGGCGGCCGCGCTCGCCGGACCCGAACCGCAGTTGGTGCTGCGGGGCAGGCAGGCGTTCGTACCCCGGCTCGCTCCGGCGGTGGTGCCGGCGACAGCGACGGCGACCGCGACGGCGACGGCGACGGTACCCGGGTATCCTTTCGACCCGGCCGGGACGGTCCTGGTCAGCGGCGGCACCGGCGGCCTCGGCCGCGAACTCGCCCGGCACCTGGTCGTTTCGGCGGGGGTGCGCCACCTGCTCCTGGTGGGCCGGCGGGGAGCGGCGGCACCGGGCGCCGCCGAGCTGCGGGACGAACTGGGCGGCCTTGGCGCCGAGGTGACCGTGGCAGCGTGTGATCTCGCCGACCCGGACCGGGTGCGTGAACTGATCGCCGCGATCCCTGCCGCGCATCCGCTGACGGCGGTCGTGCACGCCGCCGGAATCAACCGGGACAGCGTTATCGCCGCGATGACGGACGAGCAGGTCGACGAGGTGTTCCGCGCCAAGGTCGACGCGGTGCTCAACCTGCACGAGGCGACGGCGGACGCGGTGCTCGGGGCGTTCGTCGTCTTCTCCTCGGCCTCCGGCATCCTCGGCGGGCCGGGCCAGGGCAACTACGCGGCCGCGAACGCGTTCCTGGACGCGTTCGCCCACCATCGCGCGGCCCGGGGCCTGCCCGCGATCTCGCTGGCCTGGGGCCTGTGGCGGGAACGCGCCGGGATGGCGGGCAAGCTCACCGACGCGGACCTGCGCCGGATGCGCCGGAGCGGTATCGCGCCGCTGGACACCGCCGACGGTCTCGCCCTGTTCGACCTGGCCCTGCGCGTCGGCGAACCGGCCCTGGTGCCGGTCCGGCTCGACGTGGCGGCGCTGCGCGTCGCCGCACGGACCGCGCCGGTCAGCCCTCCGCTGCGCGGCCTGGCGCCGTACGCCCCGACCGAGGCCGGCGCGGACGGTACCCCGCGACCCACGGCGGCCGTCTCCTTCGCCGACCGGCTGGCCGGGCTGTCCGCCGCCGACCGGGACCGGGCGGTTCTCGACCTGGTCCGGACCTGCACCGCCACGGTGCTGGGTCACCCCGGCCCGGGGGCGGTCGACCCGGACCGTGGCTTCCTGGAGCAGGGCCTCGACTCGTTGACGGCGGTGGAGCTGCGTAACCGGCTGGCCGTGGAGACGGGGCAGCGGCTGTCGGCGACCGTGGTGTTCGACCATCCGTCCCCGGCCGAACTCGCGGCGCAGCTCCGGGAGCTGTTCCCGGTGCCGACGCCCGAGGCCGGCCCACTGGACCTGACCTCCGAGCTGGACCGGATCGCCGGGGCGCTGGGCAAAGCCGAGCCGGGCGATCCGGAGCATGCGGCGGGGATCGCCCGGCGCCTCGAACAGCTACTGCGGGCCTGGGAGGCACGGTTCCCACGGCAGGCGGCGGAGAACGGCGCCATCGACCTGGAGTCGGCGTCGCTGGACGAGGTGCTCGGCTTCATCAACGACGAGTTCGGTTACTCGGGTTGAGATCTGCGAAAGCCGGGGGCCGGTCCCGGCAGCGGCGGGATCCGGCCTCGGGGCGCACGTCGGATCCTTGCCGACAGCGATCGGCGGCTAACATGGCGCCACAGCAGGCACGTCACCGAGAGTGGAGAGAACCGTCCTCTTCGTGTCTCGCGCTCGAGGGAAGAAGGCTTTCTCATGTCCGCACCGAACACCGACGTCACGTCCCTGGCGAGCGCGGCTCTGCCGATGCCCGTGCCCGCCGAGGAGTACGACAGCTGTCCCGTCACGGACGTGGTGCGGCTGATGAGCGACAAGTGGTCGATGGTCGTCCTGGTGCTGCTCGGCCGCCGGTCGCACCGCTTCAACGAGCTGCATCGCAGCATCGACGGCATCAGCCAGCGCATGCTCACCCGCACCCTGCGCGGTCTGGAGTCGTCCGGCCTGGTGCTGCGTCAGGTGCGCCCGACCGTCCCGCCCAGCGTCGAGTACGGTCTCACTCCGCTGGGGCAGAGCCTGCTCGAACCGCTGTCAGGACTCGCCGAGTGGGCGGTGCGGAACTGGCCCGAGATCGCCGCCGCACGCAACCGCGTGCCGACAAGCTGACAAGCCTCGTCCTCGCCTCACCGGCCGGACGGGTCGTGGCGCGTGGTGAGCGACCGGACGATGACGTCGATGACAGCCGGGTGGTGCTCGTTGAGGAAGAAGTGCCCGCCGGTCATCGTGTGGACGGTGACGTCGGCCGTGGTGTGCCGGCGCCACGCGTCGGCCTCTTCCGGGGTGGTCTTCGGGTCCGCGACGCCGGTCAGGACCGTCACCGGGGCCGAGATCGTGACATCCCGAGCACACCGGTAGGTCTCGATCGCACGGTAGTCGTGGCGGATCGCCGGGAGCAGCAGCGCCCGCATCTCCGGGTCGGCGAAGATCCGGCTGTCGGAGCCGTTGAGTGCCGCCAGTTCGGCGATGACGCCGTCGTCGCCCAGGGTGTGTACGCGCTCGTCGCGCTGCCGGGACGGAGCGCGGCGGCCGGAGGCGAAGAGCCGGCGGGGAGTGAGCCCCAGCCGGTCCTCCAGCCGACGTGCCACCTCGAAGGCGACCGTCGCGCCCATGCTGTGCCCGAAGAGCGAGACGTCGTCGCCGAGGTCGGGCAGGGCGGCGAGCGCCGCGACGACTCCCTCGGCGAGCTCGGCGACGGAGGCGGCGAACGGCTCGTGGCGCCGGTCCTGGCGACCGGGGTACTGCACGGCGAGGACCGCGACGGCGGGCGCCAGGTCGGCGGAGTGCGGGAAGTAGAAGCTGGCGCTGCCGCCGGCGTGCGGCACGCAGACCAGGCGTGGCGCGTCCGCTGCCGCTGGATGGAACCGGCGGATCCAGGCACCCGTGGCGATCGTGGTCACGGGTGCCAGGATGCCCGAGCCGCCGGAGCGGTACCAGGGCCCCGACGACAGGATCGGGGCTGTGCTGGGGTGTGTCGGCCCGACAGGGGTAGCTCTGGGGTTGTCCACCGGTCGGCGCCTCTCTAGCGTCCTCAACGTCGGGCTCGACCGCCCGAGCACCACGGTCTACTGCACGGACGCGACCCGGACGGCCGGTTCCATCGGCGGTGTCGGCAGCCGGCACATCGTGGCGGCGATCGACGCGGCCACCACGGCAACATCCCGCGGTGACCGCCCCCGGCCGGCGGTCCTGTTCGGAGCCCCTAGGGGTTGAGGCTAGGGGGCATCCGCGCCCTAGGTTGCGAGCACAGACAGTATGGGCCTCCAGTCTGGAGTGGGTCAGTGGCACAGAATGTCGGGGTGCTCGGCACCGGTTCTTATGCTCCCGCCCGTGTGGTATCGAACGCGGAGGTCGCCGGCCCCGCCGGGGTGACCTCCGACTGGATCACCGTCCGAACGCAGATCCGGTCCCGGCGGTATGCCGCGCCGGAGGAGGCGACGTCGGACCTGGCCGTGCGGGCCGCTGCGCAGGCACTGGCGAACGCGGGGCTCGCGGCGAACGAGGTGGACTTCCTCGTGCTGGCCACCTCGACGCCCGACCATCCCCAGCCGCCGACGTCGTACCTGGTCCAGCACGCGCTCGGCGCCAGCGGGGCGGTGTGCCTGGACATCAATGTCGTCTGTAGCGGCTTCGTGTACGGGCTGGAGGTCGCGCGGGGTCTGCTGGCCATGCGCCCGGGCGGCCACGCACTCGTCGTGGGGGCGGACATCTACTCGCGGATAGTCGACCCGGCCGACCGGGCCAGCGTGGTCCTGTTCGGTGACGGCGCCGGCGCGGTCGTGGTGGGGCCCTGCCCGGAGGCTGTGGGCATCATCGGCACCGAACTGCGGAGCAACGGATCCGAGCACGATCTGGTCGGGGTGCATGCCGGGGGCAGCCGTGCACCGGCGAGCGTCGGCACGCTGGATGCCGGGTTGCACTACTTCCGGATGCGTGGCCGGGACGTGCGCCGGTTCGTCACCGACCACGTGCCGCCGATCCTGTCGGACCTGCTGCGCATGCACGGCACGATGACCTCGGAGATCGATCACTTCGTTCCGCATCAGGCCAACGGGGTCATGCTCGACGACCTGGCGAAGACCGTCGGACTGGCCGGCGCGCAGATCCATCGCACCGTCGAGCAGTACGGCAACACGGGGAGCGCGTCGATACCGCTGACCCTCGACCAGGCCAACCGGGACGGTCGTTTCAGGCGCGGCGATCTGGTGCTGCTGGCCGGGTTCGGCGGCGGCATGTCGCTGGGAGCCTGCCTGCTGCGCTGGTGTGCCGGGCAGTGACGCCGGCCCTGCCCCATCGCGGCACCGCCACCAGCGGTGTCGCGCGGCTCCACCTGACCGGGTGAGAGCGGTGTCGCGCGGCTCCACCTGACCGGGTGAGGAGGTCGGAACGCCGTACCGTCGGGCCGATCTCGTCAACCCGGTCTGGGGTCGGTAGGGGGTCGGATACGGGTGCCCACGGCAGGCGTACGGCACCAGCATTGTCGGCAGGCAGCACGGGAGGTGCATTCAATGGACAGACCGGAACACGTCGAGGCGCAGCTCGTCGGTGGCCCCTCGGATGCCCCGGCGACGGCGACGATCGGTCGGCACGACGAGATCGACAAAATCAAGATCATTCACTTGGGTGGGTACGAGCACTTCGAACGCGAGGCCGGCACCGACACCACCGCGCCGGTCTACCGCTGGACCATGCGTACGAAGATGGCCGAGTAGTCGCTGCCAGGCGGCCCGAGGCGGGGACGGTCGACATCGACTCCCATTCGGCCCGGCCGCGTCTTCTTCCCGCGCGACGTCGGCCCGACGGTGTCACGGCGCGAAGTCGTACCGGCACCCCTATTCCGTCGCCCGTAACCGAAGGACTGGGGTAGCCAGCCATTCGTTGCCGCAGGCATGTTGTGCATCGGGACGAGCGACCGGAAGGACGGAAGGCCATGACAGCGTCCACCGCGGAGCAGTGGCGCGACCTGGCTCTCGCCGCGCTTCGCAGATCGGGTGACGCCGACGAGAACACGCCGCCGGAACTGGTGGCGGACCTGCTGGCCACCTCGACCTACGACGGTCTGTGGCTCGCGGCCTTGCACACCCCGGGCAGCGGGACGACGCTGTCCGGCCTGCCGGGACAGCCGCCGTACGTCCGGGGCGCCCGTGCGTCGGGTGGCCTGGTCGCCGGGTGGGACGTACGGCAGCACCACTGCGAAACGGAGCCGGCCGAGGTCCGGGCGGCGGTCCTCGACGACCTGGCGAACGGGGCGACCTCGGTCTGGCTGACGATCGGCCGCGAGGCCCTGCCGGTCGACGCCCTGCCGGCCGCCCTCGACGGGGTCCACCTGGACACTGCCGGGGTCGTGCTGGATCCGGGTGAACACGTCGTCGCCGCGGCCGGGGCCTGGTTCGACCTGCTCGCCGCCCGGGACGTCGAGCCGTCCCGGGCCGTCGGCAACCTCGGCGCCGACCCGCTCGGATGGCGGGCCCGCACCGGTGACGCGACCGCCCTCGCCGGCGCCGTGCGGGACGCGGCCTCGCTGGCGACCCGGTGCGTGACCGACGCGGCCGGATTCCGGGCGATCACCGTGGACGCGACCGTATACCACGACGCCGGTGGCTCCGACGCCGAGGAGCTGGGCTGTGCGGCGGCCGCCGGCGTCGGGTACCTGCGGGCGCTGACCGACGCGGGCCTGTCCGTGCCGGCGGCCCTCGGCCAGTTGGAGTTCCGCTACGCCGCTACGGCCGCCCAGTTCGCCACCATCGTCAAGCTGCGGGCCGCCCGCCGGATCTGGGCGCGGATCGCGGAGATGTGCGGCGCGTCGGGTGCCGGCGCGCAGCGACAGCACGCGGTGACGTCGGCGGCCATGATGACCGCCCGGGACCGTTGGGTGAACCTGCTCCGGACCACGGTGGCCGCCTTCGCTGCCGGCGTCGGCGGGGCGGACGCGTTGACCGTCCTGCCCTTCGACCACGCGCTCGGCCGGCCGGACGCGTTCTCCCGGCGGTTGGCCCGGAACACCCAGGCCCTGCTCGTCGACGAAGCCCAGGTGGCCCGGGTCCTCGATCCGGCGGGCGGCTCCTGGTACGTCGAGCGGTACACCGAGGACCTGGCGCACGCCGCGTGGCAGTGGTTCACCGACATCGAGAAGGCTGGCGGTCTCGCCGCCGCCCTGGACAGCGGCCTGGTCGCCGACCGGCTGGAGGGGACCTGGCGGCGGCGGGAGTCCGCGATCGCGGACCGCCGGGACCCGATCACCGGGGTCAGCGAGTTTCCCGACCTCGACGAGGAGCTGCCACCGCGCCGGCCGGGCGCGACGCCGGTGGGCGGCGGTCTGCCTCGTCGGCGCTACGCGGCGGCGTACGAGCGGCTGCGCGACCGCAGCGACGCCCATCGCGACGTCACCGGCCGCCGGCCCACCGTCCTGCTCGCCACCCTCGGCTCACCCGCCGAGTACGGCCCGGGGGTGACCTTCGCGACCAACCTGTTCGCCGCTGGCGGCATCGCCGTGTCCACCGCTCCCGCCGACGCGCCGGAGGCCCTGGCCGAGGCGTTCGTCGTCGGCGGGTCACCGGTCGCCTGCGTGTGCGGTCCGGACCGGGCGTACCCCGAGGAGGCCGAGTACGTGGTCAAGTCGCTGCGGGCCGCCGGGGCGCGACGCGTCTGGCTGGCCGGCCGGGACGAGCACTCCGGCGCCGACGACTGCCTGCACGCCCGGTGCGACGCCGTCGCGGTGCTCACCACCACACTGGCCGACCTGGGGGTGCCGGAGTGATTCCCGACTTCACGACGGCGGAACTCACGGCGCCGACGCCGGCACCGATGCCGGACGCCGAGGCCGCCTGGCGGTCTGCGGTGCTGGCCGAGACCGGCGTGTCCGCCGACGAGCTGACCTGGCGTACGCCGGAGGGCATCCCCGTGCCGCCGCTGTTCACCGACGCCGACCTGTCCGGGCTCGACTTCCTCGACAGCTATCCGGGCGTCGCCCCCTACCTGCGCGGTCCCTATCCGACGATGTACGTCAACCAGCCCTGGACCGTCCGCCAGTACGCGGGGTTCTCCACCGCCGAGGAGTCCAACGCCTTCTACCGCCGCAACCTGGCATCCGGCCAGCGAGGACTGTCGGTCGCCTTCGACCTGCCCACCCACCGGGGCTACGACTCCGACCATCCGCGGGTCACGGGTGACGTGGGGATGGCCGGTGTCGCCATCGACTCCGTCGACGACATGCGGGAACTGTTCGCCGGCATCCCGCTGGACCGGATGAGCGTGTCGATGACGATGAACGGCGCCGTCCTGCCGGTGCTGGCGTTCTACATCGTCGCGGCGGAGGAGCAGGGAGTCGCGCCGGAGCGGCTGTCCGGCACGATCCAGAACGACATCCTCAAAGAATTCATGGTGCGCAACACCTACATCTACCCGCCGGCGCCGTCCATGCGGATCATCTCGGACATCTTCGCGTACACCTCGCGGCGGATGCCGCGCTTCAACTCCATCTCCATCTCCGGCTACCACATCCAGGAGGCGGGTGCGACCGCCGACCTGGAACTCGCCTACACCCTCGCCGACGGCGTGGAGTATCTCCGTGCCGGCCGGGACGCCGGGCTCGACATCGACGCGTTCGCCCCCCGCCTGTCGTTCTTCTGGGGCATCGGCATGAACTTCTTCATGGAGGTGGCGAAGCTCCGCGCCGCCCGGCTGCTCTGGGCCAGGCTGGTCGGCGAGTTCGAGCCCAGGGACCCGCGTTCGCTGAGCCTGCGCGCGCACAGCCAGACCTCCGGCTGGTCGCTGACCGCCCGGGACGTGTTCAACAACGTCATGCGTACCTGTGTCGAGGCGATGGCGGCCACCCAGGGGCACACCCAGTCGCTGCACACCAACGCCCTCGACGAGGCGCTGGCACTGCCCACCGACTTCTCCGCCCGGATCGCCCGCAACACCCAGCTACTGATCCAACAGGAGTCCGGCACCACCCGGGCCATCGATCCGTGGGGTGGCAGCGGCTACGTCGAGCGGCTGACCCGTGACCTGGCGGACCGTGCCTGGGAGCACATCACCGAGGTGGAGGCGGTCGGTGGGATGGCCCGGGCGATCGCCGAGGGGATCCCGAAACTGCGGGTGGAGGAGTCGGCCACCCGTACCCAGGCCCGGATCGACTCGCGCCGCCAGTCGGTGATCGGCGTCAACAAGTACCGGCTCGGCACCGACGAGGCGATCGACGTGCTCCGGGTCGACAACGCCGAGGTACGGGCCAACCAGGTGCGCAACCTGCGCCGGTTGCGGGAGGAACGCGACCCGGTCGCGTACCGTCGCGCGCTGGACGCGCTGACCCGCGCCGCCGAGGCCGAGCGCGACGGAACGCGGGCGCCCGGTCTTGCCCAGAACCTGCTCGCCCTGTCGGTCGACGCCGCCCGGGCTCGGGCGACCGTGGGTGAGATCTCCGCAGCCCTGGAGAAGGTGTACGGACGCCACACCGCCCGGATCCAGACCGTCTCCGGGGTGTACCGGCAGGAGGCCGGCCAGGTGGGCAACATCGAGCGCGCCCGGGCGGCCTCGGCGGCCTTCGCCGAGGCCGAGGGGCGCCAGCCGCGGATTCTGGTCGCCAAGGTGGGACAGGACGGTCACGACCGGGGGCAGAAGGTGGTCGCCACCGCCTTCGCCGACCTCGGCTTCGACGTCGACGTGGGCCCGCTGTTCGCCACCCCGGCCGAGGTCGCCCGGCAGGCGGTCGAGGCCGACGTGCACATCGTCGGCATCAGTTCGCTGGCCGCCGGCCACCTCACCCTCGTGCCCGCGCTGCGGGACGAACTCGCCGCCCAGGGCCGGCCGGATCTGATGATCATCGTGGGTGGTGTCGTCCCGCCGCAGGACCACGAGGCGTTACGCGCCGCAGGCGCCGCCGCGATCTTCTCGCCGGGCACCGTCCTTGCCGACGCGGCGCTGGACCTGCTCGCCGACCTGTCCGGCCGGCTCGGTCATCCGGTACCCGCGTAGTGGCCCCGGCGGGCGTCGACGTCGCGGCGATGGCGGCCGGGGTGCTCGCCGGCACTCCGGCATGGGTGGGCCGGGCCATCACGCTCGTCGAGTCCACCCGAGGCGACCATCAGGCCGCGGCGCAGCAGCTCCTGGCAACGCTCACCCCGCACGCGGGCGGGGCGCACCGGGTCGGCGTCAGCGGAATTCCCGGCGCCGGCAAGTCCACCTTCATCGACGCACTGGGCTGCGAGCTGATCGCCGCCGGCCACCGGGTCGCGGTGCTCGCCGTGGACCCGTCCTCGACCCTGGGGCGGGGCAGCATCCTCGGCGACAAGACCCGGATGGCCCGGCTGGCCGCCGCGCCCGGCGCGTACGTCCGGCCGTCGCCCACCGCCGGCACCCTGGGCGGTGTCACGAAAGCGACCCGGGAGGCGATCGTGGTGGTGGAGGCCGCCCGCTACGACGTCGTCGTGGTGGAGACGGTCGGCGTGGGCCAGTCCGAGGCCACGGTCGCGGAGATGGTGGACACGTTCCTGCTGCTGGCCGTGGCCCGTACCGGCGACCGGCTGCAGGGCATCAAGAAGGGCATCCTCGAACTCGCCGACGTGATCGCGATCAACAAGGCCGACGGCCCGCACGCCGCCGAGGCGCGACGCGCGGCGCGGGAGCTGACCGATGCGCTCCGACTGCTGCACCGCGGCGAACCGCGGTCCGTGGTGACGCCTGTCCTCACGTGTAGCGCCCAGGAGGGGACCGGCGTGGCGGACGTCTGGTCCCGGTTGGTTGCGCATCGCGCGCGCCTGGCGTCAAGTGGCGAGCTGGTCGAACGCCGACGGCGGCAGCAGGTCGGCTGGATGTGGTCGATGGCTCGGGACTCCGTGCTGAGCCGCTTCCACGCGCATCCGCGAGTACGCGCCACCGCCGAGGACGTCGAACAGCGGGTCCTGGACGGCTCCCTCACCCCGGCCGGGGGAGCGGAGCAGATGCTCGCGGCGTACGACCGGGACGTGCCCGAGCGCAGGTGAAGCCGATGTGGTTAAGTGCCGGTGGAGGAGGCGGGAGCGAGGTGGCGATGGACGGGGCGGCCGATCCCCGGCGACGGGTGCCGCGTACCGACGTGCTGCTCGCCGACCCGCGCCTCGCCGCCGCCGAGGCCGCCCTCGGCCGCGGCCGGCTCAAGGCCCTGCTCGGCACCGCCCAGGACCGGGTCCGGCGTGGTGAGATCCGGCCCGAGGAGGTCGTCCCGGCCACCCTGGCCGCGCTGCCGGAGACCGCCGCCGGGCTGCGTCCGGTGCTCAACGCCACCGGGGTGGTGCTGCACACCAACCTGGGCCGGGCGGCGCTCTCCCCGGCGGCCGTCGACGCCGTGGTCGCCGCCGCCGGGCACACCGACGTGGAACTCGACCTGCGCACCGGCCGCCGGGCCCGGCGCGGGCGTTCCGCCCTGGCCGCCCTCGCCGCAGCCGTACCGGACGCCGCCGCCGTGCACGTGGTGAACAACGGTGCCGCCGCGCTCGCCCTGGCCGCGACCGCGCTCACGGCGCCCGCCCCCGACGAACCGACCGGCGGCACCGCAGTCGGACGGGAGATCGTCGTCAGCCGGGGTGAGCTGGTGGAGATCGGCGACGGGTTCCGGCTGCCGGACCTGCTCGCCAGCACCGGCGCCACCCTCCGCGAGGTCGGCACCACCAACCGCACCACCCTGGCCGACTACGCGGCGGCGGTGGGCCCGGCCACCGCCTTCGTGCTCAAGGTGCATCCGTCCAACTTCGTCGTCCGGGGCTTCACCGCCGCCGTTCCGGTCGAGCGGCTGGGCTCCCTCGGCGTACCGGTGGTGGTGGACATCGGCTCCGGGCTGCTGGCACCGGACCCGCTGCTGCCGGACGAACCGGACGCCGCCTCGGCGCTGCGGGCCGGGGCGGCGCTTGTCACCGCCAGCGGCGACAAGCTGCTCGGCGGGCCGCAGGCCGGACTGCTGCTCGGCGACGCCGACCTGGTCGAGCGGCTGCGCCGGCATCCGCTGGCCCGGGCGCTGCGGGTGGACAAGCTGACCCTGGCCGCGCTGGAGGCGACCCTGACCGGGCCGGAGACGCCGACCTGGCGGGCGTTGCGGGCCACCCCGCCCGCGCTGCGGCTGCGCACCGAACGGCTGCGCGACCGGCTCGCCGCCGACGGCGTGCCCGCCGAGGTGGTTGCGACGGCCGCCGTGGTCGGTGGCGGTGGCGCGCCGGAGGTCACCCTCGAGTCGTGGGCCCTCGCCCTCCCCGAGGAGTACGCCGAACCGCTGCGCCTCGGCGGCCCGCCGCTGCTCGGCCGGCTGGAGCGGGGCCGGCTCCTGCTCGACCTGCGCTGCGTGCCGGCCGACCGGGACGAGGCGGTCCGGGCCGCGATCGTCCGGGTGCCCGGCACCTGACGGAAGGAGTGACCACGTGCAGGTCGTCGCGACCGCCGGTCACGTCGACCACGGCAAGTCGACGCTGGTGCGGGCCCTGACCGGAATGGAACCGGACCGCTGGGCCGAGGAGCGGCGCCGGGGGATGACCATCGACCTCGGCTTCGCCTGGACCACGCTGCCGTCCGGGGCGGTGGTGGCGTTCGTCGACGTACCCGGGCACGAGCGCTTCGTCCCGAACATGCTGGCCGGGGTCGGGCCGGCGCCGGCCGCGCTCCTCGTGGTCGCCGCCGACGAGGGCTGGATGCCGCAGTCGGCGGAGCATCTGGCCGCGCTGCACGCGCTCGGGGTCCGGCACGGGCTGCTCGTGGTGACCCGGACCGACCTGGCCGATCCCGCCGGGGCGACCGCGCGGGCCCGGGACGAGATCGCCGCCACCTCGCTCGGCGAGGTCGAGACGGTCGCGGTCAGCGCGCGGACCGGTGCCGGCCTGCCGGAGCTGCGGGCCGCGCTGGACCGGCTGGCCGCCCGGCTGCCGGTGCCGGAGCCGACCGCCCCGGTGCGGCTCTGGGTGGACCGGGCCTTCACCATCCGGGGCAGCGGCACGGTGCTCACCGGCACCCTCGGCGCCGGCACCCTGCGCGGCGGGGACGAACTGGAGCGCAGCGGCACCGGGCAGCGGGTCCGGATCCGGGGGCTCCAGACGCTGGGCGACCCGGTCCCCGAGGTCACCGGGGTGGCCCGGGTCGCGGTCAACCTGCGCGGCGTCGCCCGCGAGCAGGTGGCCCGGGGCGACGCGCTGCTCACCCCCGGGCGGTTCCAGCAGACCGACCTGCTCGACGTCCGGCTCGCCGGAGACCCGGTCGCTGAGCTGCCGGCGGAGGTCACCCTGCACGTCGGCTCGGCGGCGGTGACCGCCCGGGTACGCCCACTCGGCCCGGACACCGCCCGGCTGCGGCTGGACCGGCCGCTGCCGCTGCGCGTCGGTGACCGGGCACTGCTGCGCGACCCCGGCCGGCGACACGTGGCCGGTGGGGTGACGGTGCTCGACGTCGTACCGCCGAAACTGGCCCGGCGCGGCGCGGCGGCCGCCCGGGCGACGGTGCTGGCCGGGCTGGACGGCCGGCCCGACGAGCGCAGCGAGCTGGCCCGACGCGGTCTGGCCCGACGCGGCGACCTGGAGCGGATGGGCGTGCCGGTGACGACCGCGCCGGTGGCGGGGGAGTGGCACGCCGACCCCGCACACTGGACCGAGCTGCGCCGGCGCCTCGTCGACGAGGTGGCCCGGTGGGCGGCGGAGCACCCGCTGGAGCCGGCAGCGCCGGTCGACACCCTGCGCCGGCTGCTCGGCCTTCCGGACCGCGCCCTGGTCGAGGCGCTGGTCGGCGCACCGCTGGTGGCCCGCGACGGTCGGATCGGCCAGCGTGGGGCGGTCGATGCGCTGCCCGAGCAGGTCGCCCGTGCGGTACGCCGGCTCGGCGCGGAGCTGGCCGAGCGGCCGTTCGCCGCCCCGGAGGCGGACCGGCTCGCCGACTACGGGCTCGGGCAGCGCGAGATCGGCGCCGCGGTACGGGCCGGCGCGCTGCTCCGGCTGGCCGGGAACGTCGTGCTGCTGCCGGACGCCCCCGAGCGGGCGATCCGGGTCCTGGCCGGGCTGCCGCAACCCTTCACCCTCAGCGCCGCCCGGCAGGCGCTCGGCACGACCCGGCGGGTCGCCGTCCCGCTGCTGGAACTGCTGGACCGACGCGGCGCCACCCGGCGGCTCCCCGACGACGTCCGGATCGTGCTGCCTGGATCGGTGCACGCCTAAGCCCTCGAGGGTTGGGCTCGCGTCCCGCTCAGCCCGCGCACCTTCTGCCCGCCGAACAACCGCAGTGGAGAGCACCGATATCGGAAAATCGGCCACTGTTGAATGTCCTTTTAGCTGCTTGGTACGGCGCTACTGTCAATAATCCGATCCAGCGCTGTTCGGGCATCCGATGTGCGGGTTCTAATGCTGCTGACCCAGCGCTCAGACTAGCGGATAGCTCGATTGCGGCTGAGGGGGATCTTCCATGGATTGGCAGCGACTCTTGCATGGTGTGGCCGACGTCGCCCAAGGTGCCGCCTATGGCATGGTGGTTGGTCAGTGGTCACAACTTGATGACAACACGGCATTCAATCAGATTTTTCAGTATGTTCAGAGCCGCTCGGTCGCCGAGGTTGACGCGATGGACCAGACCCTGCTCGGCATGTGCGTGAACACCTTCGATCCAACGCAGCGCCGCAGGCTGACGACGTTCTACGCCACCTTCAAGGTGGCCGAAACGCTCCATTTCCAACAGTTTCGAGGATTTCCCTAGTCCGCAATCGTCTGATGGCTGATCCTGAAGGAAGAAGATGGGTTCCCTATCCCGCTTCTAGTCTGTCGGCTCTGGCGGCATTTCATTCTGAAAGTATTGCCGGCTGACGACGAGGCGCAGTGGGCGGCGTTCGACCGAGATCCGGCCCTTCAGCGACTCCGGATGGCATTGCATGCGAGCAGCGGGCCGTCGCCTACGGTGATGCCATCGACGCGGCCGTCGACCTCGGCAGGGATCCACTCCACGCAGCGCTGCGCCTCACGTCCCCTCCGCCAACCGGCACCCGTACCTAATGCATTCGGTGCCGCGGACTTCCAGTCATCCGCCCGCACCCCGCTCCCGGGCAAAGCCCGTCAGCCGTCGCTTGTCGGGCTTACCGGCGGCCGAGACCGGCACCTCGGCGATGACGGTCACCTCCCGGGGGACGCTGGGCGCACCGAGCCGCTCGCGGACCAGCCCCCGCAGCACCTCCGGATCCGGCTCGCATCCCGGGGCGGGGACGACGAAGGCGTGCACCGCCTCCCCGGTCTCCTCGTCGGGTACGGCCACCACGTACGCCTCGGCGACGTCGGTGGAGCTGGCCAGGACGCGTTCGATCGGGCCGGCGTACTGGAGGTCGGCGTTGACGATGACCACGTCCCGGGCCCGCCCCAGCAGGTGGAGGTAGCCGTCGCCGTCGAGCCGGCCGAGGTCGCGGGTGCGTACCCAGCCGTCGGTGAAGACCTCGGCGGTCTCCGTCGGGTCGGCCCAGTAGCCGACCGCCTGGGCCGGGGTGCGGACGAAGAATTCCCCCTCGACCCCGGCCGGCACCGGCCGGCCGTCGGCGTCGCGGACCTGCACCTCGACCTGGGCCGGCGGGCGGCCCACCGAGCCGAGCCGGGCCGGGTCGGCGGTCATCTCCGCCGGGGTCAGCATGGAGATCATGCCGGTCTCGGTCTGCCCGTAGCCGTGGTAGACGACCGGCCCGAGCACGGCGAGCGCCTCGGCTAGCCGGGCCGGGTGCAGCGGCGATCCGGAGACCAGCAGGGCACGCAGCGCGCCGAGGTCGACCGGTGCGGCGCGCTGCGCGGCGACCAGCTTCGCCAACCGGGGCACGGTGATCACGCTGGCGGTGGCCCGGTGCCGGACGAGCGCACCGGGGAAGAACGGTTCCCCGCCCCGGGGCGGCTCGGCGACCACCATGGTGCCGCCGGCGGCCAGGGTGAGGATGCCGTACTCCAGCATCACCTGGCTGCTCAGCGAGCCGAAGACCAGGTAGCGGTCGAGGTTGGCGGCGAGGTCGCGCACCGCCGGCGGCCACCGGTCCGGGTACGCGGCCCAGGCGGCACCGAGCGCCGCGTACGTCTGGAGGCAGCCCTTCGGGTTGCCGGTGCTGCCGCTGGTGTAGATGACCCGGGCGACGTCGTCCGGCCGCCCGGCGGGGATCGGCGGCGTCACGTCCACCCGTGCGGCGGTCAGGTCGGGCGCCCCGTCGACCGGGCCGATCCCGAGCAGCGGAAGGCCGGCGGCGGCGGACCGCAGCTGCGGGCTCGCGGTCGACGGGTCGGCCAGCACCGCCGCGATCCGGTGGCCGAGCAGGTGCCGGAGCTGGTCGGGGGTCAGCCCGGGGCGTACCCCGGCGACCCGGGCGCCGACCACCTGCGCCGCGACGACCGCGGCGAACGCCTCCGGCGACACCCCGAGCACCACCGCCACCCCCGCACCGGGGCCGATCCCCGCCGCCCGGAGGCCGGCGGCGACGCGGGCGATCAGCTCGGACATCTCGTCGGCGCCGACGACACGCGTACCGTGCGCGAAGACCGGCCGGTCCCGGCCGCTGCCCAGCAGGTCGAGGACGGACTGCGGATAGCCCGGCTCAGCTCCCGTCGTCACCCGCACGCCCCTGCGCGGCGTCGCCCTCGGCCAGGCACTCCTTGACGAAGACGGCCAGCGGCTGCTGGTGGACGGTGGGCAGGTTCCACTCGTTCTCCAGGTTCTCCGCCATGTGGTGCACGGCCACCACCTGCCCGTCCCGGAAGTGCCGGACGACCGGGTGCAGGTACGTGGCCCGGTGCGCGGCGTGCGCGTCGTTCTCCGCGACCCGGGGCACCGAGACGTCGAACGGGTCGACGGCGTCGTGGTCCGCGCCGTACTCGAGGGTGACCGCGAGTGCGGAGCCGCCGCCCAGTCCACCCTCGGCGAGGTACGCCACCGGCACCTCCTCGTGGTGGTACGCGGTGCCGCCGCGTACCACCACGACGTCGCCGAGCACCCCGAACTGCTGCCAGAGCGCCGAGGAGCGGTTGATCCGGGCGACGATCGCGTCGGTGATCGCTTCGGGGGTCGCCTCCAGTTCGGTGGCCGGCCAGCCGGCGCCGTGGTAGCGGGAGTTGAGGATGCGGTGCAGCGCCCGTACCCCGTACCGGAAGCCGTGGATGAAGCCGCTCGTCGACTTCTTGAAGTCGCGCTGCTGGGTGAGGGTGCCGGCGAAGTAGAGGTCGGGGACGGAGGTCGACTCGTAGGCCGGATTCTGCTCCGGGAAGCGGTCGTTGATCACCAGCCGTGGCCGGCAGCCCTCGTCGAAGATGCTGGCATCGAAGCGGAATCCGGTGCAGGCGATCACCCGGTCGTACCGGATCTCCCGGATCGCCTCGACGGTGCGGGCGTACCGGAAGCGGACCAGGTAGCCGCCCTCCGGCCGGCGCCGGATGCTCTGCACCGTGCCGTCGAGCACGGCGTTCTGCGACTTCAACTGATAGGTGTCGAGGAAGTTGTTGTTCACCGCCCGCAGGTGGCCGACGTAGTGCGACTGCCAGGCGAACCGGACCGAGCGGGGACCGGCCACGTGCACCACGGCGGCGGTCTCCATCAGCGCGTCGGCGGTCTCGAAACCGGAGTTGCCCTTGCCGATGATCATGACGCGTTGGTTGACGAAGTCGGCCGGGTCGACGCTGACCGTGTCGTAGCGTTCGGCGGTCTCGATTCCGTCGATCGCCGGTACGTACATCTGGGAGACGCCGGTCGCGACGACCAGCCGGCGCCCCCGCCAGGTGCGGCCGTCGGCGTCGACGGCGTGGAAGCCCTCGCCGTCGCGGCCGATCCGGACCACCCGGGTCCGGTAGTGCACCCGCACCCCGGTCGCGGTGGCGAAGTCGGCGAGGTACCGCAGCAGGTCGTCGGCGGCCGGGAAGTATCGCTGGCTGTACCGGCCGAAGAGCAGCCCCGGATCGTCGCTGAGCAGCGAGTTCCAGTCCATCCGCAGGTTGAACTCCGGATCGTCGGAGCCGGTGTAGACCTTGTTGATGGAGATCAGTTGGCGGTGTCGCGGGTAGCTGCCGAAAAAGGTGCCGGGCGCCGTACCGGCCTCCAGGACGACGTAGTCATGACCGTCGCGTTCCAGCAGGGCGCCGAGTTGCAGTCCCGCCGGCCCGGCACCGATGATCAGGTAGTCGTGCGTCATGCGCCGGACGGTAGCGCCCGGTCATCAGAGATAACTCAGACCGCTTTGAGAATCCGTGGCTACGGTCGGAGCGATGACCACCCAGACCGCGCCCGCCGCGGCCGCTCCCATCGACCTGGCCGCGCCGCTGCGGGTGCCGGACCTGCGCCGGGCCGCGGCCGAGATCCGCATCGACGTCACCGCTCCGGTACGCGACCGGGTGCAACGCTCCCGCGACCACCTGCGGACCGTCCTCGGCGACGACCGGCAGGTCTACGGTGCCACCACCGGGTTCGGTGCGCTCGTCGGGTTCGCCGGCCGGGACGACGACGCCGACCAGTGCGACAACACGCTCGCCCATCTCGGCGCCGGCCAGGGCCCGGACATCGATCCGGAGGTGGCTCGCGCAGCGATGCTGGTCCGGGTCTGGTCGCTGGCCCAGGGCGCCTCCGGCGTCTCGGTCCGGGTCGTCGAGGGGCTCGCCGCGATGCTCGGCACGACCTTCGTGCCGGCTATGCCGCGCCTCGGATCGGTCGGGGCCAGCGGCGACCTCATCCCGCTCGCCTACGCCACCCAGTCGCTGCGCGGCCAGGGCTGGGCCTACCTGGACGGTGTCCGGGTGCCCGCCGCCGAGGCGCTGGCCACGGTCGGCCTGACGCCGCTGGTCCTGGACGGCCGGGACGCGCTGGCGCTGGTGAACGGCACCTCGCTGACCACCGCCGCCACCGCGCTCGCCCTGGACGGCATCCGCCGTTCGCACCGGGCCGCCCAACTGCTGAGCTGCCTCCTCGTCGACGTGCTCGGCTGTGACCCGGGCCAGTTCCTGCACCCCCGGCTGCTCGCCGCCTACGGGCACCCCGGCGCGGTCGACGTCGCCGCCCGGATGCGGGAGCGCCTCGCCGGTGCGGCGCCCTCCGGTGGGCGCCCGCTTCAGGAGGCGTACAGCATCCGCTGCACCCCGCAACTGCTCGGCGCGGCCGAGGACGCCCTGCGGTATGTCGACGGCGTGGTGGAGTCGGACCTGCGTAGTGTCAGCGACAACCCGCTCTTCATCCCCGACGACGACCTGGTGCTGCACGGCGGCAACTTCTTCGGTCAGCCGGCGGCCTTCGCGGCCGACGTGCTGGCGACGGTCGCCGCCCAGCTCGGCAACCTCGTCGAGCGCCAGCTCGACCTGCTGGTCGATCCGGTGCGCAACGGCGGGCTGCCACCGATGCTGGCGGCCGGGCCGGGACGACAGCACGGGCTGCAGGGCGCACAGCTCGCCTCGACCGCGATCGTCGCGGAGATCCGCCGGCAGGCCACTCCGGCCGGCATGCAGAGCCTGCCGACGAACCTGCACAACCAGGACGTCGTCCCGTTCGGCACCCAGGCCGCGCTGCGCGCCGTGGACCAGGCCCGGCTGCTGCGGCTGCTCTGCGGCACGCTCGCGGTCGGGCTGCGCCAGGCGGTACACGTCGGTGCGCGTACCCCGACCGCGCCGGCCTGCGCCGACATGCTGGAGCGGCTCGTGGAGATCGTGCCGGCGATCGACCCGGACCGGCCGCTCGACGCGGACGTGCTCCGCGCCGCCGACCTGCTCGATCTGCTGACCGGTTAGGGGTGACCACTGGGGTACGGTGCGGGACCCGGTCCCGACCTGTGCGGTGGTGGCCGGGAATGATGGGCCGGTGGATTCGACCTGGATGCAGCTCGTGCTGGGGCTGCTGCTGGTGGGCGGGTTCTTCCTGACCATCGTCCTGGGCGTGGCGGTGCTGGCCTGGACACCGCTGCGGGGCCAGCCGTCGCGGTCGCGGCGGGCGGACGGGCGTGCCGGGTGGCTCCGATCGGGGTGGCGGCGGCTGGCCGAGGGGTTCCGGGTCGGGGTGCGGCGGGCGGCGCGTTCGTCGGGGCCGGTCGTCGGTCGGGCGGCGGCGGTCGTCCGGCACCCCGCCCGGTTGGTGGTGTTGGGTTTCGCCGGCGCGGTGCTGGTCGGCACGCTGTTGTTGCTGCTCCCGGTGGCGGCTCGCGGCGGCGAGGGCGCTGGTCTGGTGACGGCGCTCTTCACCGCGACGTCGGCGGTCTGTGTCACCGGGCTGGCGGTGGTGGACACCGGCACCTACTGGTCGGGGTTCGGGCAGGCGGTGATCCTCGGACTGATCCAGGTGGGCGGGTTCGGGATCATGACCCTGGCGTCGTTGCTGGGTCTGCTGGTGGCTCGACGGCTGCGGATCCGGCTGCAGCTCGGCGCCCAGGCCGAGACGAGGAGCTTCGGCGTGGGCGAGGTCCGCCAGGTCGTCTTCGGGGTACTGCGGATCACCGTGCTCTTCGAGGTCGCGGTGGCGGTGCTCCTGGCGTGGCGCTTCGCCGCCGGGTACGGGCAACCCTGGGGGCAGGCGTCATACCAGGGGATCTTCCATGCCGTGTCGGCGTTCAACAACGCCGGGTTCAGCCTCTACCCGGACAACCTGATGCGTTTCGTCGACGATCCGTTGGTCTGCGGGCCGATCGCGCTCGCCGTCATCGTCGGCGGGCTGGGCTTCCCGGTGCTGTTCGAGCTACGCCGGCATCTGCGGACCCCGCGCCGATGGTCACTGCACACCAAGATCACAGTCGCCACCACGGCGGTCCTGCTGGGGATCGGTTGGCTGCTGATCACGGCAGCCGAGTGGACCAACTCCGGCACGCTGGGCCGGTTGGGGGTCGGCGGGAAGCTGCTCGCCGGGTTCTTCCATGCGGTGATGCCGCGCACCGCCGGGTTCAACAGCCTCGACGTGGCACAGATGCGTGACCTCACGTTGCTGGTCAACGATGTGCTGATGTTCATCGGGGGCGGCAGCGCCGGTACCGCCGGAGGGATCAAGGTCACCACCTTCGCCCTGCTCGGATTCGTGATCCTCGCGGAGATCCGCGGCGAGCCGAGCGTGCACGCGCTGGGCCGGCGGCTACCGGCGGGCATCCACCGCCAAGCGCTGACCATCGTGCTGCTCGGCATCGCCGCGGTCGGGTGCAGCACACTGCTGCTGCTGGCGTTGACCCCGTTCACCCTGGACCAGGTGCTCTTCGAGGTAACCTCGGCGTTCGCGACGGTCGGCCTCTCGACCGGGATCACCGCGCAGGTCGGCACGGCGGGCCAGGTCATCCTCGTGCTGCTGATGTTCATCGGCCGTCTCGGCCCGATCACCGCGGCCACCGCGCTGGCGCTGCGGGAACGGAGCCGCCGCTACGAGCTACCGGAGGAGCGACCCATCGTTGGCTAGGAAGATCGACAACCGCATCGTCGTGCTCGGTCTGGGCCGCTTCGGCGGTTCACTGGCGATGGAACTGATGCGTCAGGGCTGGGAGGTGCTCGGGGTCGACGCCACCCCTCGGGTGGTGCAGAGCTTCGCGGACAAGCTCACCCACGTGGTGGTGGCCGACACCACCGACGAGGAGGCGCTCCGGCAGCTCGGGGTGCCCGAGATGGTCCACGCCGTCGTCGGCATCGGCACCGAACGCGAGGCCAGCATCCTGACCGCCGCACTCCTCTCCGACTTCGGCATCCCGAACATCTGGGCCAAGGCCGTGAGTCGACAACACGGCACGATCCTGCAGCGCGTCGGCGTCCACCACGTCGTGCTGCCCGAGCACGAGATGGGCGAACGCGTCGCCCACCTGGTGACCGGACGGATCCTCAACTTCATCGAGTTCGAGGACGACTATGCGCTCGTGAAGACCCTCGCCCCGGAGCCGGTCGTCGACCAGAGCCTCGCCGACTCCGCCCTGCGTAGCCGATACCACGTCACGGTGGTCTCGATCAAACGCCCGGGAGAGGACTTCTCGTACGCCACCCCGGGCACCGCCGTCTACCGCGGGGACGTCCTCATCGTGGCCGGCAAGACCCGGGACGTCGAACGCTTCGCCAACCTCACCTGATCGCGGTGCAGAGCTGATTTTTCTCTGATTTTGCCTTCGTACGTTCCTCCTCGTGACCGGAGAGATGCTCGACTATCTGATCATCGGGGCGGGGCCGGCCGGACTCCAGCTCGCGGCACTCCTCGAACGTGACGGCCGGCGGGACTACCTGGTACTCGAGTCCGCCGACGCCCCGGGCGCCTTCTTCGCCCGGTTCCCCCGGCACCGTCAGCTCATCTCCATCAACAAGCCGCACACCGGATCCGACGACCCGGAGCTGAACCTTCGACTGGACTGGAACTCGCTGCTCGTCGACGACCCGACGTTGCGGTTCACCCGTTACACCGAGCGCTACTTTCCGGACGCGGACGTGATGCTCCGCTACCTGGCCGACTTCGCGGCGGCCACCGGGATCCGGGTCCGCTACCGCAGCCGGGTGGTCCGGGTCGCCCGAACCGGCAACGGCAGCGGGGGCGGCGATGTCAGCGGCGGCGACGGCTTCGAGGTCACCGACGCGGCGGGTACGACGCACCGGGCGCGCAGGGTCGTCGTGGCGACCGGGGTCTCCCGGCCGTACGTCGCGCCGATCCCCGGCATCGAGCTGGCGGAGCGGTACGACGAGATGCCGGTCGACCCGCGCGACTTCCTCGACCAGCGGGTGTTGGTGATCGGGAAGGGCAACTCCGCCTTCGAGACGGCGGACAACCTGATGGAGACCACCACGCTGGTGCACGTGGCGGGGCCGAGTTCGGTCCGGATGGCGTGGCGCACCCACTACGTCGGGCATCTGCGGGCGGTGAACAACAACTTCCTCGACACCTACCAGCTCAAGTCGGCGAACGCGATCCTGGACGGGCACGTCCGCGGCATCGAGCGGGACGGCGACGGCTACCGGGTCACCTTCAGCTTCTCCCGGGCCAACGAGGTCACCAAGGAGCTGCGCTACGACCGCGTACTGGCCTGCACCGGCTTCCGCTTCGACCCGTCGATCTTCGCCGAGGGGTGCCGTCCGGCGCTCGTGATCAACGATCGCTTCCCGGCCCAGACCCCGGCGTTCGAGTCGGTGAACGTCCCGGGCCTCTTCTTCGCCGGCACGCTGACCCAGGAGCGCGACTTCAAGAAGTCGACGAACGGGTTCATCCACGGTTTCCGGTACGCCGTCCGGGCGCTGCACCGCATCCTGGAACGCCGCTACCACGACAACCCCTGGCCGGCCGAGAAGCTCGACGCCACCGCCGAGTCGGCGGCCGACGCGATCATCGAGCGGGTCAACCGCTCCTCCGGGCTCTGGCAGCAGTTCGGGGTGCTCGCCGACGTGCTCACCGTAGCCGGGTCGGACGCCCGCTACCACGAGGAGGTGCCGGTCGACTACTTCGGGCAGGTCGGGCTCGCCACCGCCGACCATCCGGTGGAACACGCCTTCGTCGTCACCCTCGAGTACGGCCCCGACCACGACCAGGTCGACCCCTTCGACATGTCGGTGAGCCGGATCGCCCAGGACACGGCCGGCCAGGCGCACGACGCGGCGTACCTGCACCCGGTGGTGCGCCATCACCGGGGCGGCCGGGTGGTGGCGGTCCACCACCTGGCGGAGAACCTGGAGAACCAGTGGAACAAACCGGAGGTGCACCGCGCGCCGCTGGTCGCCTTCCTGGACCGCTGCCTCACGACGACCGTGGGCTGACCATGCCCTCGGTGACGGACCAGGCGGGCCCGCGCCGCACACCCACGGCCGGCGCGGGCCCCCTGCAATCCCCGGACCTTTCGCAATCCCCGGATCTCCTGTTCAGCCTCGCCGATCTGCAGGCGGAGGCGGGACGCCGGCTCGATCCGGTGCACCGGGACTTCTTCGCCGGTGGTGCCGGTGACGAGCGGACGCTGCGGGCGAACGAGACGGCCTTCGACGCGTACCGGATCCTGCCCCGGGTGCTGCGCGGCGGCGGCGAGCGCGACCTGCGGACCGAGTTGCTCGGCGAGACGCTGCCGATGCCGGTGCTGGTCTCCCCGACCGCCTTCCACCGGCTGGCGCACCCGGAGGGGGAGGCGGCGACGGCCCGGGCGGTCGGGGCGGCCGGCACCGTGTTGGTGGTGAGTATGGCGGCTACCACGCCGATCGAGGCGGTGGCCGGCACCTCCGGCGGGCCGGCACGGCTCTGGTTCCAGCTCTATCCGCAGCCGGATCTCGGCTTCACCGCCTCGCTGATCGGGCGGGCGGAGGCGGCCGGCTGCCGCGCCCTGGTGGTCACGGTCGACTCGCCGGTCTTCGGCCGCCGCGAGCGTGACCTGCGCAACGGCTTCCTCGACCTGCCGGCCGGGCTCTGCTGCGAGAACATGCGGGATCCGGAAACCGGGCGGATCCGGGAGATCGTCATGGACGCCACCCTCGACTGGACCCGGATCGGCTGGCTGCGCGAGACCACCCGGCTGCCGATCGTGCTCAAGGGGATCCTGCATCCCGCCGACGCCCGTCTCGCGGTCGCGCACGGCGTCGACGCCGTACTGGTCTCCAACCACGGGGGGAGGCAGCTCGACGGCGTACCGGCGAGCATCGACGCGCTGCCGGCGGTGGTCGAGGCGGTCGGGAGCCGGATCCCGGTGCTGCTCGACGGTGGGATCCGCCGGGGAAGCGACATCCTCACCGCGCTGGCGCTCGGCGCGGTCGCGGTCGGGATCGGCCGGCCGGTCGTCTGGGGGCTGGCGGCCCGGGGCGAGTCCGGCGTACGGCAGCTTCTCGACCTGCTCCGTGCCGACCTGGCCCGGGCGATGACGCTCGCCGGTGCGGTCCGCCCGGCCGACCTCACCCCCGACATGATCGTGACACGGGTGCCCAGGTGACCGGCCCACTCGTCCTGCTCTGCTGCCTGGCGGGCGCGGTGGCCGTGACATGGCTGCTGCCGCGCCGGCTGCCGCCGGCGGTGGTCCGGCTCCGGGAGTGGATCTTCCGGCAGGTGAACGGTGCCGAGGGGATCCCGGTGCCCGGCCCCCTGGTCGGGCCCGAACACTTCACCCGGGTCTACGCGCATCCGGCGGCCAGCGGGCGCAGCCGGGGCGCCGGCCTCTCCGACCTCTTCTGGTACTGGCTGGCGCCCGGCCCACAGATGCACCAGGAGCATCTGGAGCCGGGGGAGCGCTACCGCGCGGTCGCCCGGACGACCCGGCGGGTGGTGGCGGTGTCGCACCGGCGCGCGACCGAGCTGGCCGGTGCGGCGACCCGCCGGGTCCTCGACGAGCTGCCGGCCGGACGGACGAGTCAGGTCCGGCTCCGGGACCTGATGATGCCGATCTGGGCCGAGGTCTACTACGAACTCGTCTTCGGCACGGCGTGCCCGCCGGAGGTCCGGGCCCTGATCGTGGCGAACGCCGACGACGTGGTCACCGCGCTCAAGTGCTGCGGGCTGCGGCACCTGGACCGGCGGGACCGGCTCACCCGTTACCTGCGGGCCCGGGTCGAGGCCGGTACGGCGCCGGTGACCCTGCCGGAGCCCTTCACCGCCGAGGAGACGACGTGGTATCTCCAGGGCACCTTCTTCAACACCGCGGTCGTGCAGATGTCGGAGGCGATGGCGCACCTCCTGCTCGCCGTCGCGCAGCACCCGGCGGTCCAGCGCGACCTGGTCGCCACCCTCGACGACCCCGACGGCGAGGGAGACCGCGCCCTCGACCGGGTGATCGACGAGACGCTGCGGGTGCACCCGCTCTTCGGGGTGGCGCACCGGATCACGTCCGCCCCGATCGAGGTCGACGCGTCGGTCACCATCCCGGCCGGCTCGGTCCTGCTCTTCAACTACCTCGCCTACCAGCGCACCGGACCGGCGGCCGACGACACCTTCGCGCCGGCCCGCTGGCTGGCCCTGGACCGCGGTGACGCGCACTTCGTCCCGTTCGGTGTCACCGCCAACCGGGCCTGCCCGGCGCGCGGCGTCGCCCCGGTGATGATGCGCGCGGTGACCCGGGAGGTGCTGCGCCGGTACGTCCTGGTCTCCACCGTGCGGCACACCCGGTCGCTGCCGAACCGCGGGCCCTGCTTCCTCGTCCCGGCCGGCGCCCGACCGCCCGCACCGGTCCGGCTGTCGGTGATGCGTTGGGGCGACCGCTGGGCCGACGTGTGGCGCAGCCTCGTCCAACTCGTGTTCGGCACCTGGATGGTGCTCGACGCCCGGCGCCAGCGCCTCTGCGCGAGCTACTTCGAGGAGGTTCGGCAATGACCACGAGAGGTGGGGCGGGATGAGCCCGGTCGAGCTGGCGCCACGGTTCTTCATCGCCGTCGCGGTGATCCTGCTCGTCTGCCGGGCGGTGGCGTGGTTGCTCGGCAAGGTCGGCCAGCCACCGGTGGTGAGCGAGATGGTGGCCGGGGTCCTGCTCGGACCGTCGCTGCTCGGGCTGCTGGCCCCGGGCGTCCAGGAGGCGCTCTTCCCGCAGCAGCTCTATCCGGTGCTCTACGTCGTGGGCCAGGTCGGTCTGGTCATCTTCATGTTCCAGGCCGGGTACGCCTTCACCTCGCATCCGCTGACCGGGCTCGCCGGCACCGCCGGTGCGGTGTCGCTGGCCGGGGTCGTCGCGCCGCTGGCCCTCGGCACGCTGCTGGTGCTCGCCACCGCCGGGCACGTGCCGGTGCTCGCCGATGGCGCGTCCCTGACCACCTCCGCCGCCTTCGTCGGGGTCGCCCTCGCCATCACCGCCTTTCCGATGCTGGCCCGGATCATCACCGAACGGGGGCAGGCCGGTACCCGGCACGGGTCGCTCGCCCTGGCCAGCGGCGCGCTCGACGACGTGGTCGCCTGGATCCTGCTCGCCGTCGTCCTCGCCACCGCGTCGGGCCGCTCCGGGCCGGCGTTCGTGACCGTCGGTGGGGCGCTCCTGTTCGGACTGCTGCTCTGGGCGATCGGCCGCCCCCTCGCAGCCGCGCTGGTCGGCAGCGACCGGCTCGGTGACCAGTCCCGGCTGCTCGGCCTGGTCGCACTCCTCTTCGCGGTGGCCTGGTACACCGACGAGATCGGCCTGTACGCCGTCTTCGGTGCCTTCTCCGTCGGCGCGGTCATGCCGCACGTCGACCGTACCGACCGGATGGTCGCCACCGTCACCCCGGTCTGTCAGGTGGTCTTCCTGCCGCTCTTCTTCACCTATTCGGGCCTGCACACCCAGTTCGGTCTGCTCGGCGAGCCGTCGGTGCTGCTCTTCGCGCTCGGCTGTGTGGCGGTCGCCGTGGTCGGCAAGTTCGGCGCCTGCTGGGCGGCGGCCCGGCTACGGGGTGAACCGCAGGGCGTCGCGGTGCGGGTCGGCGCGCTTATGAACGCCCGCGGCCTGATGCAGTTGATCGCGATCAACGTCGGTATGGCGGCGGGCATCGTCAACACCACTCTCTTCACCGCGCTGGTGCTGGTCGCGCTCGTCACCACGTTGATGACCACCCCGCTGCTGACCTGGATCGAGCGGCGCGAGGCGAAGAGTCCCGTCCTGGATCGCACGAAGGATCCGGTGGTGCCGGTTCAAACGTCGGTCGACACCACATAGAGATATCGGTCACAGTCGATGTCGCTGAATTGGTGTGGGATTCTCGACGTGTGCTACAGGCAATCGAAGCGTCACCGGCCGTGCACCGTCTGCTTCTGGTCGAGGACGACACGGAACTCGCGGACATGCTCACCGAGGTACTGGCCGACGAGGGATACCAGGTCGACGTGGCCCGGGACGGGCAGCGGGGACTGCATCTCGGACTCACCCGGACCTACGACGTGATGGTGATCGACCGGCTGCTGCCGGCGCTCGACGGGCTGAACCTGCTGACCCGGTTGCGCTCCCGCGCGATCGGTGCCCGCGCGTTGCTGCTCACCGCCCTCGGCACCGTCGACGACCGGGTCGCCGGCCTGGACGCGGGCGCCGACGACTACCTGATCAAGCCGTTCGACCTGGACGAGTTGAGCGCCAGGATCAGAGCCCTCTGCAGACGTACCTCGGACGGCGCCGAGGCGCTGCCGATCGGTGCCGGCCGGCTCGACCTCGGCCTGCGCGACGTGGTGCTCCCGGACGGCTCCCGGGTGGCACTCTCCGCCCGGGAGTTCGAGCTGCTCCGCGTGCTCGCCGTACGCCCGCGGGCGGTGCATTCCCGGGCCGAGCTGCGCCGGCGGGTCTTCGACGCGGCCGCCGCGTCGTCCATCGTGGACACATACGTGTACTACCTGCGCCGCAAGCTCGGCCGGGCGGCGGTCCGTACCGTGCACGGCCTCGGCTACCGGCTCGGTGAACTGTGAGGTCGGCGCGCGAGGTGCCGACGTCGGCGGGAGTCTCCTGGATGGCGGCCGAGCGTGTCGTGGTCGCCCGGGCCCGCCGCCGGGTCGGCCTGCTGGTCGGGCTCGCGGTGACCGTCCTGGTCTCGGTGGTCGGCGGCCTCTCCTACGGCATGCTGGTACGCGGCCAGGAGCGCCAGATCACCCGGGAACTCGCCTACACGGCCGGCCGTGGCGACCCGTCCGGTCCACCCGGCTGCACCTGGCTCTTCCTGCTCCACGACGGCCAGATCACCGGCGGTGCCGTGCCGTCGCCGGCCGGATTCCCGCTGGCGGGGGCGATGACCGCCACAGCAGCCACCGGCGTCCCGACGGAGACCACGATCGAGCGCGACGGCACCGTCTACTTCGTCCTCACCCAGACCCGTGGCGAGGACGTGGTGCAGGCCATCTTCGATGCCCGGTACCAGCTCGCCGACCGCCGCCACCTGCTGCTCGCCCTCGCCGTCGCGGAACTGCTCGGGCTGATCGCCGCCGTCGCCAGCGGATCGGTGGTGGGCCGGCTCGCCGTCGCGCCGCTGGCCGACTCGCTCGCCCGGCAGCGCCGGTTCATCGCCGACGTCAGCCACGAACTGCGTACGCCGATCGCGCAGGTGCACACCCGGGCACAGGTGCTGGCTCGTCGGGCCGGTGCCGCCGGGTTACCCGCCGACTACCAGTCCGAGCTGAACCGCCTGATAGGGACCACCCGGCGGCTCGGCGAGGTCGTCAACGACCTGCTGCTCTCCGCCCGGCTGGCAGTCGCGCCCGGCGACCGGCCGGCCGCCGCCCCGGTGGATCTGGCCGCGCTCGCCGAGGCCGCCGTGGTCGCCGAGACCGACCGCGCCGGTGAACAGGGCGTGACGCTCACCCTCAGCCGCCCGGACGTGCCGGTCCCGGTCTCCGGGGTGGAGTCGGCACTGCGTCGCGTGATCAGTGAACTGCTGACCAACGCCCTGACGCACACGCCGGGCGGCGGGCGGATCGACGTGACCGTACGCCGGCCCGCGGCCGATGTCGCCGAGCTGATCGTCGCCGACACCGGCGACGGGTTCGACCCGGCCGATCGCATCTTCGACCGGTTCTACAGCGGGGCCGGCCCGGAGAAGCGGCACACCGGACTCGGCCTGGCGCTGCTGCGCGAGGTGGTCACCGGGCACGGTGGCACCATCGACGCCCGTAGCCACCCCGGCCGGGGCGCCCGGTTCGCCGTCCGGCTGCCGGTCAGGACGACCCCGGGACCCGCCCTGCCGCCGCTCGCCACGCCGACGACCGCCCCGGTCTCCGGCGACCCGTGACCGGCGCTCCTCCGTCTCCGGTGAACGGCGTCGTCATCTCCGGTGACCCCATGACCGGCGTACCGGGTGGCGGCGGTTCAGCCCCGCGGTCGCGGCGGGCGCACTACCGTGGGGGCATGGACCCATCCGCCATCTGGCGGGACAAGAACCAGCGGTGGCGGATCGAGGCGATCCACGCTCCCGACCTGCGGTTCGCCATCTATGCGACCAACGGCACCACCGAATCCGCCCCGCTGTGGCTCTACGGGATGCCGGCGCTGGCCCGGTGGCTGATGATCCAGAACATCGAACTCGGCGACCTGGTGGCGGAGGAGCTCTGACCCGCCCTTCCGACCGCCCGTAGTTTTTCTTCTTGACCAACCGTTGTGGCGTAGGTAACTTCCGAGAGGGCTTCCGCCCGCAGCCCGCCCCGCCCCGCCCCCGGGAGGCCGCCGTGCACCGCAGAGCATTCCTTGCCAGCACCGCCGCCGCCAGCGCCCTGGGCGCCACGGTCGGCACCCTCGGCGCGGCTTCCGCCTCCGCCGCCCCGGACGACGGCGCTGGCAACGGAGGGCACGGGCACGGCGGCGGGCCCGGCCGGCGGGTGCGTACCGGACTCGACGTGCTGGTCGACTCCAGGTTCGCCGCCCTCGCCGGGCAAACGGTCGGGGTGTTGTCCAACCCGACCGGGGTGGACGCCCGCTACCGGCACCTGGTCGACCTGATGCACGGCTCCGGGCGGGTCCGGCTCACCGCCGCGTTCGGGCCGGAGCACGGCTTCCGGGGTTCCGCACAGGCCGGTGGCAGCGAGGGGACCGGGATCGACGCCCGCACCGGGATCACCGTCTACGACGCGTACGGCGCGTCGCAGGCGACGTGGGGCGAACTGATCACCGAGGCCGGCGTCGACACCGTCGTCTTCGACATCCAGGACGTCGGCGCCCGCTTCTACACCTACATCTGGACCCTCTACGACTCCATGGTCGCGGCGGCCCGGCTCGGGCGCCGGTACGTCGTCCTCGACCGTCCCAACCCGATCGGTGGGCGGGCGTACGGGCCGATGATGACCACCCCGTTCACCTCCGGCGTCGGCAAGAAGGAGATCGTGCAACAGCACGGCATGACGGTCGGCGAACTGGCCCGGTTCTACAACGGGGAGTTCCTGCCGGCCGAGGCGGGCCGCCCGGTGGAGCTGGAGGTGATCAGGTGCCGGGGCTGGCGGCGCGGTGACTTCGCCGCCGACACCGGGGTGCCGTGGGTGCTGCCCAGCCCCAACATGCCGACCCCGGACACCGCGCTGGTCTATCCGGGCACCTGCATGTTCGAGGGGGTGGCCTCGATGACCGAGGGGCGCGGCACCACCCGGCCGTTCGAGCTGGTCGGTGGTTTGGCCACCGACTTCGACTACCACCTGGTGGACCGGCTCGCCGCCCGGGACCTGCCCGGGGTCGAGTTCCGGGAGGCGTCTCGCCGACCGCGGCGGGTCAGAAGCCGGACCTGCTCAACAAGCTCTGCGCCGGAGTGGAGGTGAAGGTCGTCGACGCGCCCCGGTTCGATCCGGTGCGCACCGGGGTGGCGATGCTGGTCGAGGCCCGGAAATATCCGGCGTTCGCCTGGCGGGCCGACAGCTGGGACGCGGCCCGGCCGTACTGGATCGACAAGCTCACCGGTTCCACCCGCCTGCGGACGATGATCGACGCCGGCGCGGAGGTGTCCGACGTGGTCGGGGCCTGGTCGGCGGAGCTGGCGGAGTTCGACCGCCGCCGGCGGCCGTACCTGCTCTACTGAAAGTCATCCACCGCCGAGACGGTCCCGCCCTGCTGGCGGGCGAGGGCGGCGTCGCCGCCGCACGTCCGTCCTCACAGGCCGGCACAGGGCTCGGTGCCCACGACACAGCTCGTCGGCCGTTTCTGGGTGAGGGTGGTGTCGCGCTCCACGTCGAACCGGATGGTCGCCGACCGGTTGGCCGCGAGCGGAGCGCCGGTGAAGGTGACCTCCTGACCCTCCTGCCGGTAGCCCTCCGCGCCGCTGGCGTCGGCGACCTGGGCGCTGCCGGAGAGCGTGACCACCACCGTCCACCCCGTCGCGGCCGCGGTGCCCTCGTTGGTCACCACCACCTCGCCCTGATAGCCGAGGAGCCGGCTGCTGACGGTGCTGTATCGGGCGGTGAGCCTCGGCTGGCCGGTCTTCGGCGGGTTGGCCCCGGCGGCGGTGGTGGACGTGCGCCGGGCGGGCGTGCTGGGCCGGGCCGGCCGGCCCGGTTGGCTGGCGGTGGGCCCGGCCTCCGGGGTCGGGCCGGTCGGCGCGGCCGTGCCCGGCGGCGTGCCCGGCGTGGTGCTGGTGAGGGGGGCCGGCGCGCCGGAGGGCACGCCGCCGCTGCGGCCGCCGGCCAGGCCGGCGACCACGACTCCGGCGCCGAGGGCCAGGGCCAGCACGGCCAGCGCGGCGACGAGCCGGCGTCGGGAGCGCCGGCCCGATCCCGGGCGACCGGCCGCAACGGCGCCGAGGACCGCGGTCTCGGCGGGCAGGTCCACCTCCCGGAACGCCAGCCAGTCGAGTACGGCGGGCAGCCGGCTCTCCAGCAGCCGCCGGTGGCATTCCGCCCGCCCGTCCGGATCGTCCGGCAGCCAGGGCTCGGTGTCGCCGGACTGCACCACGGTCAGCCGGCACCCCTCCGCGGTGGGCACAAGCTCACACTCCAGCCGGGTCGACCGGCCCTCCTCCGGCCATCGGAGCACCATCCGATGTGGCGGGTCGAGCTCGACCAGCTCGATGACGATCAGCTCGGGCAGTTCCGCCAGGTCCACCGGACGCAGCTCGAACCGACTGATCGACGAGGGGCGGGGTTCGACCGAGGCGAACCACTTCGGCAGCAGCTCGCGGTCGGTGAGGGCCCGCCAGACCCGCTCCGGGGGGTGGCGCAGCTCGACGGCGGTCCGGATTTCGGTCACGGCGGAACTGTACGACCATCCGCCGCGGCGCACGCTCCGGCCCCGGCACGAAGCCGCAGGCCAGAAACCCCCGGAGGAAGCTTGTCGGCCAAATGTCAGAATCACATCCTATATACGGATTAGCCTGTTAAACGTGAAGAACAAGGGACTGCGGACCCTGCTCTCGGTCGGCGCGGCACTCGCCGTCATCTACTTCGGCAGCACCGGGCAGGAGGGAGACGGCGTCACCAACACCGTCCTGCTGCTGGCGGTCGCCGCCGGCCTGACCGTCTGGTACCTGACCAGACCCACCTCGGGCAAGCCGGTGAGCTGACCGTCACCGGGCTGCCGCCGCGCGGTTGAGCTCGGTGATCGACTGCTGCCCGAGCGAGACCCGGACCAGTGCGGAGACCAGGCGTGGGAAGTCGGCGGGGCCGGCCAGGCTGGCCAGCTTCTCCGGGGTGGACGGCAGGTCGAGCCGCCTGGCGGCGTCGGCCACCTTGCGGTCGGCGTAGGGGCGCAGCTCCGGCCAGGCCACCTGGACCTCCCGGAGGAAGATGTCCGCGCCGGTCGGTCCGACACCGGGAAAGCGGGTCAGTTCCCGGCGCAGCGCCGAGGGGTCGTTGCCGGCCTCCCGGTGCAACCGGCGCAGGTCGCCGTTCCACCGTTCCAGGCAGAGCCGTGCAGCATTGCCCAGCATCGTCGCGGTCCGTTCGTCGTAGCGCCGGTAGTGTCCCCGCCCCAGCGCGTCGACCAGGTCCTGCCAGCTCCGCGACGCCGTGCCCTGGGGAGTACGGCAGCCGGCGGCGAAGAGTTCCCGGGCGGCGGCCACCGCCACCCCGGCCCGGATCCGGGCGCTGAGCAGGGTGGTGAGGACCAGCAACTGGTAGAGCGGCCCGGGCTTGTCGGCCAGCCGGATGCCCGCCTCGTCGGCGTACGTCCGGCCCTGCCGGTCCAGCAACACCCGGGCCAGTGCACGGTCACGCTCCATCCCCCCGCCTTACCCGGTCGCCCGGCCAGGTATCCGGGCTCGGGCGGAATGGCGCTACCCGCACGGGGTACGCCGATGGGGTGCCCGGGCGTGTGTGGCGCGTCCGGCGAAGCGGACGGTCGCGGACCCCCGGGGCACGCGGCCGGCCGGCGGAGCACCGCCGGCCGGCGCCCATATCGCCCACGACGAACGGAAGGGACGGTCATGCCGAACGTGCAGCAGCCGGAGATGCGCCGCAACGAGAACAACCCGCTGGTACAGGACGCCAAGGGCCCGCGCCCGGGCGACCCGACCGGAAACCGGGGCGGTGGTGGCCGGCCGGTCCCGCCCGACCAGGTCTCCCCGTACGGTCCGTCGGCCCGCCCGGTCGCCGAGGATCCCGACGCCAGGGAAGCCGGCCGGAGCGAGGCGCGCCCGGTGGAGTGAGCGACCGGTGGCCAGGTGAGCCCGTGACCCTGGTGTGTGAGCCGGCGAACTCAGTGGCGGCGACGGACCCGCTGCAGGTGTCCGAGCGTCTCCACGGCCGCCAGCCCGTAGGCGAGGTGCGGCACGATGTCGGAGAGCCAGTCCTTCGGGCTCCACCGGCGCGGGTCGGTGACGCCCAGTGCGGTCATCGCGCCGTCGGAGGCGAGCATCGCGCCGGCGCCGAAGAGCCCGGCCGCCACCGGCTTCGGAAGGTGGCGTAGCCCGACCAGGGTGAGCGCGGCACCGGAGAGTACGCCCGTTGCGTAGCCGAGCAGGGGCCCGAGGCCCGAGCGGCGGTTCGCCGCGCGGTCCTCGGGCCCCAGACCGATGTGCAGCTTCTCCACCAGCGCCTGGGCGCTCTGCTCCGGGCTACCACTGGCTGGCCTGGCCCTCAGCGTGATGTCCAGGTAGGTGACGACGTTCAGCGCGACGCTGCCGACCGCGCCGGCGATCAGCCCGTCGACCGCCCCGCCGAGCCGCCCGTCACGTCGTACCCGGCCGATTCGTGACCCGTCGAGTAGGCCCGCGACCCCGGTCATTTCGGCTCTCCGGGGCCCCGTTCGCCCTTCGGGCCCAGCCCGCGTTCGCCCCGGACGAAACCGGGCCGGTCGCGCTCGTCCTGCAGGTACCGGTTGGCGGCGTCACCGGCCTTGTCGTCGTTGGCGCGGCGGCCCGAGTTGTCGATGCGTTTGCGCAGCCGCGCGCGTTCCACGTCGTACGCGTTGCTGCCCGGCCGTGGTCCTGGCATGGCGCTGTCTCCCGTCGTGTCGGCACCCGTCCCCGCCGGTCTACCCGCCCGGGTCCGGGCCATTCGCGGGCATGACGGCCCGAACCGGCGCCGGCAGCCGCGTAACCTCGCAGTGCGAGGGTGCGTACGCGCCCGACGAGTTATCGCGCGTCCGGCGGTCTCGGAACAGAGGGGGCCGGGGGGCGGTCGGCACGAGTGATCGGACATATGGGACGATCGGTGGATGACGCCGGGCCGTCGGCAACGGGCCGCCGATCACCGCGAACGGGTCGTTGCCGGCCGACGGGCAGGGCGGGACGGGTACGGGTGAAGCGGCCATGCGTGACGTGCTGGACGAGTTGGACCGGTGGTGGCGGGCCGGCGAACCGGTCGGGGTGGCGACCGTGGTCGCCACCTGGCACTCGGCGCCCCGGCAGGCCGGGGCCACCATGCTGGTCGGCCCGGACGGTGCGGCGGTGGGCAGCGTCTCGGGCGGCTGCGTCGAGGGCGCGGTCTACGATCTGGCCCGGCAGGTCACCACGAGCGGGGAGCCGGCACTGCAGCGGTACGGCGTCTCCGACGACGACGCGTTCGCGGTCGGTCTGACCTGCGGCGGCGTACTCGACGTCTACGTCGAGCGGATCGACCCGGCGGGGTTCGGCGAGTTCGCCGAGGTGGCGGCCTCGATCCGGGCCGGTGCGCCGGTGGCGGTGGTGACCTGCGTGTCTGCCGGGGAGCCGGACCCGGCCGGCCGGACCGGTCGCCGCCTGATCGTCTGGCCGGACCGCACGGCGGGCAGCCTCGGCGCCGCCCGGCTGGACGCGGCGGCCGTGGACGACACCCGCGGCCTGCTCGCCGCCGGCCGCACCGGCACGCTCCGGTACGGCTACGACGGCCAGCGCCGCGGTGACGATCTGCTGCTGTTCGTCGCCACGTACGCCGCGCCGCCCCGCATGATCGTGTTCGGGGCGATCGACTTCGCCGCGGCGCTGGCCCGGGTCGGCTCCTTCCTCGGCTACCGGGTGACGGTCTGCGACGCCCGGCCGGTCTTCGCCACCCCGCGTCGGTTGCCGGACGCGCACGAGGTCGTGGTGGACTGGCCGCACCGCTATCTGCGGGCCGAGGCGGAGGCGGGACGCGTGGACGGGCGGACCGTGGTCTGCGTCCTGACCCACGATCCCAAGTTCGACGTGCCGGTGCTGGAGGTGGCACTGCGGCTGCCGCTCGGTTATGTCGGTGCGATGGGCTCGCGGCGTACCACCGAGGACCGGTTCACGCGGCTGCGCTCGGCCGGCCTCACCGACGAGGAGCTCAGCCGGCTCGCCGCCCCGCTCGGGCTCGACCTGGGGGCGCGGACCCCCGAGGAGACCGCGGTGAGCATTGCCGCGGAGATCGTCGCGGGTCGCTGGGGTGGCAGCGGCGTCCCGCTCTCGACGGCGGCCGGCCGGATCCACCACGAGGTCGCGGAGTCGGGCGAGGCGGCCGCCACCGGCTGAGCCCGGCGCGGCTCCGTGGCCTCCATCTCGCGCAACCAGAACGGGATCTAGCGGTGGACGCCGATCCTCTGGTAAGAATTCCTTCAATCTGGATCGCCGTCATCAAAGAAACCTTCAACCCCCGCTTTCCCTGGAGGTCCACCGTGACCGGCAACCCCCTCTCCCGCCGTGACCTGGTACGCGGCGCCGTCTTCCTCGGCGTCGGCGCCGCGACCGGCGGCCTGTCGCTCGCCGGCCCGCCGCCGGCCCTGGCCGCGCCGGACGACGCCGCGCTCGCCGTGCCCGTCCCCACCATCGCCAGCTGCGCCACCTGGGGAGCACGTGCCCCGGGATCGCTCAGCGTGATCTCCTCCTCGCCCGACAAGATCGTGATCCACCACACCGCCGGTGCGAACAGCACGAACTACACCCAGGCGCACGCCTTCGCGATGGCCCGCAGCATCCAGAACTTCCACATGGACGGAAACGGCTGGTCCGACTCGGGCCAGCACTTCACCATCAGCCGGGGCGGCTACGTCATGGAGGGCCGGCACAACAGCCTGTCCCGGCTGCGCGCCGGCAGCGGCATGGTGGTCGGCGCGCACTGTCCCGGCCAGAACGACAAGGGCATCGGGATCGAGAACGAGGGCACCTACACCAGCGCCACCCCACCGGCCGCACTCTGGGACAGCCTGGTGCAGTTCTGCGCGTACATCTGCGACCAGTACGGCATCGCCGCCTCCCGCATCTACGGGCACCGGGACTACGTCGCCACCGCCTGCCCGGGCAACGTGCTCTACGGCATGCTTCCGCAACTGCGCGCCGACGTGGCCGACGCGCTCACCGGTGGCGGCACCCCGCCTCCTACCTTCAGCGCCATCGTCGACAACACCACCAGCGGTCGCTTCACCGCCAGCGCCAACTGGCTCACCTCGTCGTACTCGACGGAGCGCTACGGCGCCGACTACCGGTACGCCAACCCGGCCGCGATCAGCGACGTGGCCTACTACCAGGTGGCCATCCCGGCGGAGGGGAGCTACCGGATCGACGCCTGGTATCCGGGCATCGCCGGTTACAACACCGCCACCCCTTACATCGTGGTGGCCAAGGGCGGCAACCAGACCGTGGTGGTGGACCAGAGCACCGGCGGGGGCGCGTGGCGGACACTGGGCACCTTCACGCTGACCGCCGGCGACAAGAACGTCGTCGGGGTGAGTCGGTGGAGCGGGGCCAGCGGATACGTGATCGCCGACGCGATCCGGGTCACCCGGGTCTGACCGGACCGCCGTCACCCGCGGGCACGCATCATCGGTGTGCCGGCGGGTAACGGCGGTCCGGAGGTCTGTCACGGGGGGTGGGGGAGTGCGGTACGACGAGTTCGTCGCCAAGGTGCGGGAGCGCGGCGAGTACGCCGACCCGGCGGAGGCGGAGCGGGTGACCCACCTGGTGCTCGGCATCCTGGCGCAGCGGCTGCATCCGGACGAGGCCGAGGACCTCGCCGCCCAGCTGCCGGGACCGCTGGCCGCGACGCTGATCTCGGCCGGGCAGGGCGCCGCGGGCTCCTTCGGGGCACGGGAGTTCCTCGGTCGGGTCGCCACCGGGGCGGGGGCGACGGCGCGTACCGCCGAGTGGGACGCCAGCGCGGTGCTCTGCACCGTGGCCGAGGCGGTCTCCGGCGGTGAACTCAACGACGTGCTGACCCAGTTGCCCTCCGGCTACGCCCCGCTGTTCGGCCGGGCCGGCCTGAGCGGCTGAGCCGCTGCGTCCGCATCGACGTCCGCCGCTGAGCGGTGCCACCGCCGGCCCGGTCACCCACCTTCGGTCTAGCATCCTAGGATGCAGTACAGCGAGTGGCCATCACCACACATGGACCGGAAGATCCCACCGACGCGCGCCACGAAGAGCCACACGAAAAGCGAGCCCGATATAGTGGCACGGCAATTGAGCAGCCACGGGGGCCGAAAGCACCGGGACCGGGGCTGGGGCAGTCGCCGGCTGCCGTCCGGAACGACAGCTGTCTCCGGGGGAGGAGCCGGCCCGAGCGCGCATCGGTTCCCGGACCGTCCCGCGCCGTCGTGCGGGCGCCGGACCGTGGCGCGGAGGGAGGTTCGGTGTCGCGTCGGCCGGCGCGGGCGAGTGATGCCCAGCCAACCGGTGACGCCGCCGCCGAGCCCGTCGGCTCGCCGGGGCGGATCTTCACCGTCCCGAACCTGATCAGCTTCGTCCGGCTGCTCGGTGTGCCGCTCTTCCTCTATCTCCTCCTGGTCGCCGAGCAGGAGGTCGCGGCGGTGGTCGTGCTGGCCGTGGGGAGCCTGAGCGACTGGGTGGACGGCTTCGTGGCCCGCCGGTTGGGTCAGGTCAGTCGGTTGGGCGAGCTGCTCGACCCGGTCGCGGACCGGCTCTACATCCTGGCCACGCTGGTCGCGCTGACCGTGCGTGACGTAGTGCCGTGGCAGTTCGCCATCGCGCTGCTGGCCAGGGATGTCCTGATGACCGCGAACCTCGCGGTGCTGCGCAGCTATGGATACCGTCCGCCACCGGTGCACTATCTGGGCAAGACGGCGACATTCGTGCTGCTGGCCGCGTTTCCGGTGCTGTTGCTGGCGGCCACGGTGCCCGGGGCGTCGGCCGTGGCCGGGGCGATCGGCTGGGGGCTGGCCCTGTGGGGCCTGGGCCTCTACTGGTTGGCCGGCGGGTTGTACCTGATCCAGACGGCTCGGCTGATCCGGGCCCGGTTCGCACGGGCGGAGGTGGGATGACCGAGCAGGGCAAACGGACGTACACGCCGGATTTCCTCACCGAGCTGTTCCGGAATCCGCTCGACGCCGGATATGTCGACGCCGCGGCGCGCCGGGCGGACAGCGGCCCGGCGACCGGCTGGCGGCGTTCGGTGCCGCGGGCGGTGAGCCTGCTGACCCTGGTCGTGCTCGGCCTGCTGCTGTCGGTGGCCTATCGCCAGACGATGGCGGCGGAGCCGAGTCGCAGCAATGCCCGGGCCGGCCTGGTGGAGCAGATCAAGCAGCGGGAGGCGGAGAACGCGGCGCTGACCGCCCGGGCGGACGGGTTGCGCGCGGAGGTGGCGCGACAGCGCGACGCCGCGCTCTCCGGGAGCGCGGCGGCGAATCTGCGGAACCTGGAGGCGGCCACCGGGTTGGGTCGGGTGCGCGGTGACGGGCTGGTGGTGCGGGTCGCCGACGCGCCGGTCACGTCGGACGCGGTCACGGGCGCCGGTGGGACGAACCTGGGTCGGGTGCTCGACCGGGATCTGCAGGACATCGCGAACGCGCTGTGGAGCGCCGGGGCGGAGGCGATCGCCATCAACGGGCAGCGGTTGACGGCCATGTCGACGATCCGGGCGGCGGGTGGGGCGATCCTGGTCGACTTCAAGCCGGTGATCGGCCCGTACGAGGTGTCCGCGATCGGTCCGGGCCAGTTGGAGCGGCGGTTCCGGGACAGCGCGGCGGCCCGGCTGATGGAGAGCGTTTCCGAGGAGTACGGAACGTCGTTCGAGTTCCGTGGTGTCGACGATCTGACCCTGCCGGCCGCGACCGAGCCGCGGCTGCGCTATGCCACACCCTCGCCCCGGCCCACTGCTCCGGCGTCGTCCGGGTCGTCGGCCGGTACCGGGGGATCCCCCAGTCCGCATGGAGGCGGCCGATGATCGCTGTGCTCGCGTTGCTCGCCGGGGTGCTGCTCGGCGTCTGGCTGGATCCGACGGTTCCGTCGGCGCTCCTGCCGTATCTGCCGATCGCCGTGGTGGCGGCGCTGGATGCGGTGTTCGGCGGGGTACGGGCGAAGCTGGACGGCATCTTCGACGACAAGCAGTTCGTGATCTCGTTCATCTCGAACGTGTTGGTCGCCGGGATCATCGTCTACCTGGGTGACCAGCTCGGCGTCGGCGGGCAGTTGTCCACCGGTGTGGTGGTGGTGCTCGGCGTGCGGATCTTCGGCAACGTGGCGGCTATTCGCCGGCACCTGTTTCGGGCGTAGGTTCGTAGCGATGGCGGACGCGAACGAGGAGAAGGCGCCGGGCGGGGCGGCCGGTGGCGCACCGGTGGGGCCTGACCCGGCGTCGGCCGGGGCGGCGGAGGGCGCGGACCGCACCGGCGCCGGTGCGACGGACTCGGATGCGCCCGGACGGGCGGAGGCGCCGCCCGCGGAGCATGCCGCGGGGTCGGTGACTGACGGGCCTACGGTGCCGCTGACGGGCGACGGCGGGCCGGAGCTGGCCGACGGGCCGACCGTGCCGCTGCCGGCCGGCGAGGCGGTGGTGGACGAGGCGGTGGCGCCCGGCCGGCGGGTGTCGCCGGTCCGGCGGGCGCTGTCCCGGGTGACGGCGGCGAACGCGATGATCGCGGTGCTGCTGGCGTTGCTCGGCTTCACTCTCGTGGTGCAGGTGCGGACGAATTCCACGGACGCGTCGCTGGCCTCGGCGCGGCAGGAGGACCTGGTGCGGATCCTGTCGGACCTGGAGGCGCAGGAGGAGCGGGTCCGGCAGGACATCGCGGTGCTGGAGGAGAGTCAGCGGCAGTTGAACTCCGGTGCGGAGGGGCGGCAGGCGGCCCTGGAGGAGGCGGCCCGCCGGGCCGACGAGTTGGGGATTCTGGCGGGGACGTTGCCGGCCCGGGGACCGGGGTTGGCGGTGACCTTCGCACGGGTGACCAAGCCGGTGGCGGCGTCGCGGGTGCTGGACGCGGTGCAGGAGCTGCGCGGCGCGGGGGCGGAGGCGATGCAGATTTCCGGTGGCGACGGTGCGACGGTGCGGATCATCGCGTCGACGTACTTCCTCGACGCGGACGGTGGCATCTCGGTGGGCGGGCGCCGGCTCACCGGGCCGTACCGGATCTCGGTGATCGGTGATCCGAAGACCATGCAAACCGCGCTGAACATCCCGGGCGGGGTGGTGGCATCGGTGAGTGGGGACGGCGGTAACGTGGCGATCGAGGAGCGGGAGGTGGTCGACGTGACGGCCCTCAGCCCGCCGAAGGACCTGCAACATGCGCGTCCGGTCTCGTGACCGGGCGCGGTCGGGGCGGCGATCGGGCGTCCCGGCTCTGGCTGGTGTGACGGAGAAGGACGCGTCTGGTGATTCCTGAGGACCTGCGGTATACCGCCGAGCACGAGTGGGTGGCTGGCGACGGCAGCGGACCGGTGCGGGTGGGCATCACCCACTTCGCCCAGGACGCGCTGGGTGACATCGTGTATGTGCAGCTTCCCGACGAGGGTGCGACGGTGCAGGCCGGCGAATCGTTCGGCGAGGTCGAGTCGACCAAGAGTGTCTCGGAGATCTACGCGCCGCTGTCCGGCACGGTGGTGGCGCGCAACGAGCAGCTCGTGGACACTCCCGAGGTGATCAACAGCGACCCGTACGGTGCGGGGTGGCTGGTGGAGATCGTGCCCGGTGACGCCTCGGCGGTGGCGGGCCTGCTCTCCGCGGACGCGTATCGGGAGCTGACCGAGAGCTGATTGTGGTGACGTCGGCGCGTGGTTGTGTCCGCGCGTCTGGTTGCCCTGTATTTCGGCGCTGGCTAGGCTCGCCCAGTCGACCGAGAACCAATAGTTGCGCGTTGCGGAAATGCCTTCCCGGGCACGGGGGAGCCAGCCGCTGGGCCTCGTGGGTGCCCGGCGGCCAGACCCGTAACACCCGACGCCGACCGAACAGATCCGTGAGGTGGTCCCAATGACGCGCCCAGACGACGAGTTTCCCCCGCTCGACGTCACTTCGACGCTGAACCTCGGTTCTCTCGACGAGATGTTGGAGGGGCCCGAGACCGATGTCGTGCCGAGCCGGATGTCAGGTTCGCTGCCTCCGGGGATGGCGTTGCTGGTGGTTCGGCGTGGTCCCAATGCCGGTGCCCGGTTCCTGTTGGATCACGACGTGACAACGAGCGGTCGGCATCCCGACAGTGACATTTTCCTCGACGACGTGACGGTCTCCCGTCGGCACGCCGAGTTCCACCGGGACGGTGGCACGTTCACGGTGCGGGACGTGGGGAGCCTGAACGGGACGTACGTGAATCGGGAGCGGGTCGAGGCGGCGACGCTGAGCAACGGCGACGAGGTCCAGGTCGGCAAGTTCCGGCTGGTCTTCATCGCCGGTCCGCGTGCGGAGGAGGGGGCCGGCCGGGGGTGAGTGAGCGTGCGGCGGCGGCTGTTCCCGGGTCGGGGGCGGCCGCTCGGGGCCAGCCACTGATGAGTATCGGTGAGGTGCTGGCGCAGCTACGGGTGGAGTTTCCGGACACGACAATTTCCAAGCTGCGCTTTCTTGAGTCCGAGGGTCTGGTCGAGCCGCAACGCACGCCGGCGGGTTACCGCAAGTACAGCTGGGACGATGTGGCGCGGCTGCGGTTCGTGTTGACCGCGCAGCGGGACCAGTATCTGCCGTTGCGGGTGATCCGGGAGCAGCTCGCGGCCGCGGACCGGGACGGGCTGGCGGGGTTGGAGCGGTCGCGGCCGTCGTTGGTGGCGGTGGGGCCGGACGGCGTGGTGCCGGGACGGGACGGTGCCGGGACGGTTGGCGAGTCGTCGGATGTGCGGCTCGGTCGGGCCGAGTTGTTGTCCCGCAGCGGTCTCGGTGACTCGTTGCTGGCGGAGTTGGAGCGGATGGGGCTGGTGGTGCCCCAGCCGTCGGGCTGGTACGACGCGGACGCGCTGCTGGTCGCGGAGGCGGTGGCGGGGTTGGCGGCGTACGGGCTGGAGCCGCGGCACCTGCGTGGTTACCGGACGGCGGCGGATCGCGAGGTGGGGTTGTTCGCCCAGTTGCTGGCGCCGCTGGTGCGGCAGAACGATCCGGCGGCCCGGGCGCGGGCGGCGGAGGCGGCGCGGGAGTTGGTGGGTCTGTCGCAGCGGCTGCACGCGGCGCTGGTCCGGGTGGGGCTGCGCGGGACGGTGGGGCGCTGACCGGCGCCGGTGACTGCCGGTGGTGCCGTGCGGGTTTCTGGTCCGGCGGATTGCGGTTGGGGTTGGTGTGGCCTGGCCGCGCTCGTCGGTTGGTGTGTGTGGCCTGGTGCACTGGTCCGGCGGGAAAGATCTGCGGCGGTGGGCGTGGCGTAGTGTTCCGGGGGTAACCCGTGCGGTGCAGGCGGGTGCGGGCGGCGCGCGTGGGGCGGTGGGATCCGGGCCCGTGTACCGTGCAGGGAAGGGGCATCCCGGCCCTGGCGGCGGGTAGCATCGGCCGCCGCAGGACGGTGGTGGGGACGACGACAACGACACGGAGGCGGCGGTGCGCGAGCTGAGCGTGGTCGGGGTTCGGGTGGAGCTACCCACCAACCAGCCGATCGTCCTGCTCAGAGAGGTCGAGGGCGACCGTTATCTGCCGATCTGGATCGGGGCGGTGGAGGCTACCGCGATCGCCTACGAGCAGCAGGGGGTGAAGCCGGCGCGGCCGCTCACCCACGACCTGCTCCGGGACGTTCTGGCCGCGTTGCAGGCTCCGCTGCGGGCGGTGGAGATCGTGGAGTTGAAGGAGAACGTCTTCTACGCCGATCTGCTGATCGGCGACGGTCTGCGGGTGTCGGCGCGGCCGTCGGATTCGATCGCGTTGGCGTTGCGGGTGGGTGCGCCGATCCGCTGTGCGGAGCAGGTCCTGACCGAGGCCGGGATCATCATTCCGGACGAGCAGGAGGACGAGGTGGAGAAGTTCCGGGAGTTCCTGGAGCAGGTCCGCCCGGAGGACTTCGCCGGCTGACCGTCACCGGGCCTCTTCTGCTGCACGAAACGTGACGCCGTCCGGGATAACGATCGACTCGGCCGCCGGGTAACCCTGGGGTGATCCCCGAGTGCGGCGTGTCGCGACAGATGCTGCCGGGTAACCCTCCAGCCGGGCTATAGGGTTGGGCCTGTCGAGGGGTGCACGTCCCGGAAACGACGTGTCGCCCACGGGCGGGGAGGTTGTCCGATGCATGAGCCACGGGATCCTGATCCTGGTACGCCGCTTCCCCTCGTGGCGGAGCAGGCCGGGGCGTCGGTGGAGGATGGTGCGGTCGGCTACCGGGGTGTGACGGCGTGCCACGCGGTCGGGATCAGCTACCGGCAGTTGGACTACTGGGCGCGTACCGGGCTGGTGGTGCCGAGTGTGCGGGACGCGTCGGGGTCGGGGACGCAGCGGCTCTACTCGTTCCGTGACCTGGTGGTGCTGAAGGTGGTCAAGCGGCTGCTGGACGCGGGGGTCTCGCTGCAGAACATCCGGCGGGCGATCGAGACGCTGCGGTCGCGTGGGGTGGCGGATCTGGCCGGTATCACGCTGATCTCGGACGGGACGACGGTCTACGAGTGCCGGTCGCCGGAGGAGGTCGTCGACCTGTTGCAGGGCGGGCAGGGGGTCTTCGGAATCGCCATCGGTGGGGCGTTCAAGGAGGTCCAGGGCTCGCTGTCGCATCTGCCGGCGGAACCGGCCGGTGAGCCGTCGCCGGCCGGCGAGGCGGTCGTGGTGGACGCGGGCGACGAGTTGGCGGCCCGCCGTGCCCGGCGGCGTGCGGGCTGAACGTCCGCTCGTCGGCAGGGCCCGGATCGCGGCGCCCGTCGTCATGATCTTTACCGCATAATTGGTGCCATGCCCTCTGGCTCGTCACCGCAGTCGCCTGGTTCGTCGCCGCAGTCGCCGATGCCGCCGAGGTCCGGTCGTCTGCGCCGGGCCGGTGTGCGCCGGTGGGGTTGTCGGGCCGGGGTCGGGCTCCTGGTCGGGCTGCTGCTGGTGCCGGTGGCGGTGGTCGGCAGCGGGTTCTGGGTGCGACGCTCGGCCGAGGAGCACGTCTATCCGTTGGCCGAGGTGCCGGCGGCGCCGGTCGCGCTGGTGCTCGGCGCCCAGGTGTATCCGGACGGCACTCCGTCGCCGTTTCTGGCGGCCCGGCTCAGCCTGGCCAGGGAGCTGCTGGGCGCCGGGAAGGTGCGGGCGATCCTGGTCTCCGGCGATCACGGGCGTTGGGAGTACGACGAGCCGGGTGCGATGCGCCGGTGGCTGGTGGAGCGGGGGGTGCCGGACCGGAAGGTGGTCCAGGACCACGCGGGGTTCGACACGTACGACTCGTGTTCGCGGGCGCGGCGGGTCTTCGGGGTGGATCGCGCCATTGTGGTCACCCAGAGTTTCCACATCGACCGGGCGGTGGCGGTGTGCCGACGGGTCGGTGTGGACGCGGTCGGTGTCGGGGACGAGTCGGTGCGCCGGTTCGAACGGGCCTGGCGGTGGGGCGGGTTCCGGGAGCGTTTCGCGGCGGTGAAGGCGGTCGTCGACGTGGTCAGCGGCCGGGATCCGGTCTTCCTCGGTCCGGCGGAGCCGGGAGTCCGGGAGGCGCTCCGGGACTGAGGTGTCGCTCACGGTGACCGGGGTGGCCGGGGTGGCCGGAACGGGTTCGGATGGGGATGATGGTCCGGTTCGGAACCGAGAACCCGCGGACCGGTCAGCTGTCGACAGCCGCGGAACCGTTCGGGTCCGGATGACACCGATTCGGGATGGATGACACGGTACGGCTGGGCGCGGTAGTGTCCCCACCCAGTGCCGCCCGTCGGCCGTCCGCCTGCCCACCGGGACGGCACCGCCGTTCCCACGCCCTCAGAATGCCGCGCGAATCTCCCCTCGCGCCGGAAGGAAGACCGTGACGGATCCAGAAGACAGCGCCCTGTCGTCCTCCTCGGACGGTGTCGGCACCATCGGTGACGGTGCTACGGCGCAGCCGTCGCACTACGAGCGGATCGGTGGTGCGGAGTCGGTCAAGGCGGCCGTGCGGCTGTTCTACGACCGGGTGCTCGCCGACCCCGAGCTGGCCGGCTACTTCACCGAGCTGAACATGGAGGAGCAGCGGCGGCACATGGTGCTGATGCTGACCGTGGTGCTCGGCGGGCCGAACAACTACGCCGGCCGTGGCCTGGCGGAGGCGCACCAGCCGCTGGAGATTCCGGCCGAACACTACGCCCGGGTCGGCGCGCACCTGGTCGACACGCTGGCCGGGCTCGGCGTGCCCGGCGACATCATCGACGACGTGCGGGCGACGTTGGTCTCGGTGCGCGACCAGGTGGTGTCGAGCGGCACCTCGGCGGGCGTTTGACCGTGGACGTCGCTCGTCTCAAGCAGAGCTGGCACCTGGTCGCCGGGCACGGCGACCAGGTGCCGCTCTACTTCTACTCGACTCTCTTCCTCGCCCATCCCGAGGTCCGGCAGATGTTCCCGACGAACATGGCCGGCCAGCGGGATCGGCTGGTCACCGCACTGGGCCACATCGTGTCCCATGTGGATCAGGCGGACCAGCTCGTCGGGTTCCTGCAGTCGCTCGGCGCCGACCACCGCAAGTTCGCGGTCCGGGCGGAGCACTATCCGGCGGTCGGGGAGGCGCTGTTGGCAACCCTGGCGCACTTTCTCGGCGAGCGCTGGACCGAGGAGTTGGCACAGGACTGGACCGCGGCGTACGGGCTGGTCGCGAAGGTGATGGTCGACGGTGCGGCGGCGGCGGAGAACGTCAGCCCGCCGTGGTGGGTCGGCGAGGTCGTCGCGCACGAGCCGCGGACGTTCGACATCGCGGTGCTGACGCTGCGCCCGCAGTACCTGCTGCCGTTCGAGGCGGGTCAGTCGATCGGGGTGTCGAGCCCGGCGACGCGGGCGTGGCGCTACTACTCGCCGGCGAACGCGGCCCGCACCGACGGCACGCTGGAGTTGCACGTGCGGGCGGCGCCGGGTGGTGCGGTGAGTTCCCGGCTGGTGTATGGCACGAGCGTCGGTGACCAGCTGCACCTGGCGGCCCCGGTGGGGGAGCGGTTGACGTTGCGGCGGGCCGCCGGTGGCGGTGATCTGCTGCTGCTGGCGGGCGGGACCGGCTGGGCGCCGTTGAAGGCGCTGGTCGAGCAGGTGGCGGCGTCCGGTGGGGGGCGGCGGGTCGACGTCTACGTCGGCGCCCGGTCCCGTACGGAGTTCTACGACGTCGAGGCGACCGAGAAGCTGGTGGCGTCGTATCCGTGGTTGCGGGTGACGTACGTGGTCAACGGTGACCCGGCGCGGCCCGGAGAGTTCGTCCAGGTGGTGGATCGCGCCCTCGCCGACGGCGACTGGCGCAACCGGCACGTCTTCGTCTGCGGGTCCGATCCGATGGTGTCGGGCGCCGTCAACGGGTTGACGCAGGCGGGTTATCACGCCGGGCAGCTGCACTACGAGGCGTTGGGTGGGCAGTGGTATTCGCCCGGACGGCGGACCGCCGAGGTGCAGGAGCAGAGGCCGGCAGACGGAGGTACGCAGTGAGCGCCAGCCCGATCAGCGAGTACGACCGCACCACGGCGGTGTCCGGTCCGAGTCCCCGGGTCCGGATCACCGCGGACCGGGTCCGGCGGTGGGAGTTCGGTTCGTCGTCGTTCACCCGGCGTGGTTACGACGACCGGGACGTGGACCGGTTCCGGCACCAGGTCGCCGACGAGCTGGACCTGTTGGCGACCCAGCTGGCGGACCTGCGGGCCGAGAACGAGCGGCTGCACGACCATGTGGAGCTGCACCGGCACGGGGTGTTGCCGAGTGCCAGCGGCCGGCCGCAGTTGCCGGGGGCGAAGGAGGTGAACCTGCTGTCGGCGGCGCAGCGGGAGGCGGAGCAGATCATCGCCCAGGCGCACGACTACGCCCGCCGGGTCGCCGAGTACGCCCGGGTGCAGTACGAGAACTATCTGCGGGCGGCGGCCGAGGATGCCCGCAACGAGGCGGAGCGGGCGGTGCAGGACTACCGGGCGTCGGCCGGGTCGAGTTTCGACGACACGGTCGCGACCCGGGAGGCGTTGCGGATCTTCGGCGAGATGATGATCTCGCACATGCAGGCGGCGGCACGGCATCTGGACGACGGCAGCGAGCATCTGGCCCGGACGATGGACCGGATCGCCCGGGAGGCGGGGGCGGGGGTGACCGCAGCGGCTGCGGGCGGCTCGACGCGGCCGGCCCTGCCGCCGCATCCGGAGCATCAGCGCCAGAGGTGAGCCGCCGGCCACACCGGCCGGCGGCTGATCACCACCTGGGGGTGGTGGTCGGCCGCCGGCGGTCAACGGTCAGCGACCGGCCAGGTGGCCGTCGATCTCGGCGAGTTCGGTGTCGGTGAGGACGAGGTTGTCCAGCGCGGCCACGTTCGTCTCCAGCTGGGCGACGCTGCTCGCGCCGATGATCAGGCTGGTCATCCGGGTGTCCCGCAGCGCCCAGGCGAGGGCGAGTTGGGCGAGGGACTGGCCGCGCCGTCCGGCGAGGGCGTGCAGGGCCCGTACGGTGGTCATGGTCGACTCGTTCAGGGCGCTCTCGTCGAGGAAGACGCTGGTGCGTACCCGGGAGTCGGCGGGGATGCCGTCGAGGTAGCGGTCGGTGAGCAGGCCCTGGGCGAGCGGGCTGTAGGCGATGCAGCCGGCGCCGACCTGTTCCAGGGTGTCGAGCAGCCCGTCCGGCTCGATCCAGCGGTTGAACATCGAGTACGACGGCTGGGAGATCAGCATCGGGGTGCCGAGCCGCTCCAGGATCGCCGCCGCCTGCCGGGTCTGCTCCGAGGTGTAGTTCGACAGCCCGACGTAGAGGGCCTTGCCGGTCCGGACGACCGCGTCCAGCGCCGCCATCGTCTCCTCCAGTGGCGTGTCCGGGTCGGGCCGGTGGTGGTAGAAGATGTCGACGTAGTCGAGGCCCATCCGGCGCAGCGACTGGTCGAGGGAGGAGACCAGGTACTTCCGGGAGCCCCATTCGCCGTACGGGCCGGGCCACATGTAGTAGCCGGCCTTGGTGGAGATGACGAGTTCGTCGCGGTACGGGCCGAGGTCGGTGGCGAGGATCCGGCCGAGGTTCGCCTCGGCCGAGCCGGGCGGCGGCCCGTAGTTGTTGGCCAGGTCGAAGTGGGTCACCCCGAGGTCGAACGCCCGCCGGCAGATGTCCCGCTGCGGCTGCCACGGTCGCCCGTCGCCGAAGTTCTGCCACAGGCCGAGTGAGATGGCGGGGAGCCGGAGGCCGCTGCGGCCGGCGCGCCGGTAGGTCATGGTGTCGTAGCGGTTCTCCGCGGCAAGGTAGGTCACGCTGCCACCCTATTGATCGCGGCAGGGCCGCGTCGCACCGATCCGGCACGGCGCCGGCCGTAACCTGCACAGCATGTCGATGAGGGGCCTGCGCCCGTGTGTCGGCGAGGTCCGGCGGTGCCCGTGGTGTCCACATCCGGTGTTTCGTCGATCACCTCCGGCCGGTCGGGCTGGGGTGGCGGCGGGTTCCGTGGTATCTGATCGGGTATCGGGTCGCCGAAGGCGCCGACCGACCTCGCCCGCCACCGCACCGGTGGCGCCGTCGAAAGGGACGTCATGGCATACCTGGACCACCGGCCGGTCACCCCGGCCGAGGCGCTCGACGAGCTGCTCGCCGGCAACGAGCGGTTCGTCGCCGGCACCCGGATCCATCCGCACCAGGACGCGGAGCACCGGGCGGTGGTCGCCGCCGCGCAGCGACCGTTCGCGGTCGTCTTCGGCTGCTCCGACTCCCGACTCGCCGCCGAGATCATCTTCGATCGAGGGCTCGGTGACCTGTTCGTGGTCCGCACCGCCGGACACATCGTCGGCGCGGAGGTGACCGCCAGCATCGAGTACGGGGTGGTGGTGCTCGGCGCACCGCTGGTCGTCGTCCTCGGCCACGACTCCTGCGGCGCCATCCAGGCGACCAGGGCTGTCCGGGACGGAGGCCGGCTGCCCGGCCGTAACCTGGGGGCGATCGTGGAGCGGGTCACCCCGAGCGTCGAGGCGGCGGAGGCCCGCCGGATCACCGGGGACGCCGAGGTCGCCGGGGTACATATCGGGCGTACGGTGGATCTGGTGACCCGGCCCGGGACGGCGCTTGCCGACGCGGTCGCCGGCGGCCGCTGCGACGTCGTCGGCATGTTCTACCGACTCGCGGACGGCAAGGTCACCGTCACCGCCACCGCCGCCACGGGCGGCGGAGATCACCGGCCGGGGGAGTGACCGGGCGGCCCAGCGGCCGAAACGTGCGGGAAACCCGATCACTGGTACCGTTGCCAACGCCGACATCACCCGCGAGCGAGAGACCGCCCGGCACCCGCCGGTCGGCGCCGAAGGGGCAAATCCTCCCCGGAACCTCTCAGGCAAAAGGAGCTTGCGGGCAGGCGACTGTGGAGCGCCCGCGACGCCGCGGTGCGTGACAGAGGGGGAGGTTGCAGCGTCGACCTCGCCCGGGAGTTGTCCCCATGACCACAGCGCAGTACCCCGCCCGTGACGTCGGGCGTTTCGCCGACCGGCACATCGGCCCGGACGCCGACGCCGAACGCCGGATGCTGGAGACCGTCGGCTACTCCTCGGTCGACGACCTGCTCGACGCGGCGATCCCGGAGGCGATCCGCTGGTCCGGCGGGCTCGACCTGCCGCCGGCCGGCACCGAGCCGGAGGTGATCGCCGAGCTGCGGGCGCTGGCCGCCCGGAACACCGTCGCCGTCTCCATGATCGGCCTCGGCTACTCCGGCACACACACCCCGGCGGTGATCCGCCGCAACGTGCTGGAGAACCCGGCCTGGTACACCGCCTACACCCCGTACCAGCCGGAGATCAGCCAGGGCCGCCTGGAGGCGCTGCTGAACTTCCAGACCATGGTCACCGACCTGACCGGGCTGGCCACCGCGAACGCCTCCCTGCTCGACGAGGGCACCGCCGCGGCCGAGGCGATGACCCTGGCCCGTCGCGCCGGGCGGAGCAAGAGCAGCGTGTACGTCGTCGACGCCGACACCCTGCCGCAGACCGTCGCCGTGCTGGCCACCCGGGCCGAACCGCTCGGCATCGAGGTGCGGGTGGTCGACCTGGACGCCGGGCCGCTGCCGGCGGAGTTCTTCGGACTGCACCTGCAGTACCCGGGCGCCTCCGGCGCGGTCCGCGACCACGCCCCGCTGGTCGAGGCCGCGCACGCCGCCGGTGCCCTGGTCACGGTCGCCGCCGACCTGCTCGCGCTGACCCTGCTGCGCCCACCCGGCGAGATCGGCGCCGACATCGCCGCCGGCACCACCCAGCGGTTCGGCGTGCCGATGGGCTTCGGCGGCCCGCACGCCGGCTACCTCGCCGTCCGCGCCGGCCTGGAGCGGATGCTGCCCGGCCGGCTCGTCGGGGTCTCCCGGGACGCGGCCGGCGACCCCGCCTACCGGCTGGCGCTGCAGACCCGGGAGCAGCACATCCGCCGGGAGAAGGCGACAAGCAACATCTGCACCGCCCAGGTGCTGCTCGCCGTGCTGGCCGGCATGTACGCCGTCTACCACGGCCCGGCCGGGCTGCGGGCGATCGCCGAACGGACCGCCGGCCGGGCCGCCACCCTCGCCGCCGGGCTGCGCACCGTCGACGGGGTCGAGGTCGTGCACGACGCGTTCTTCGACACCGTCCTCGCCCGGATCCCCGGCCAGGCCGCCGAGGTGGTCGCCGAGGCGGAGCGGCGCGGTGTCAACCTGCGCCCGGTCGACACCGACCGGGTCGGGATCGCCTGCGACGAGACCACCACCGAGGCGCACCTGCGGACCGTCTGGGACGCCGTCGCCGCCGTCACCGGCCGGCCGGTCACCGCCCCGGCCACCCCGGCCACTCCGGCGCTGCCGGCGGCGCTGGAACGGACCAGCGACTACCTGACCCATCCGGTCTTCTCCGCCCACCACTCCGAGACCGCGATGCTGCGCTACCTGCGTCGGCTCGCCGACGCCGACTACGCCCTCGACCGGGGCATGATCCCGCTCGGGTCGTGCACGATGAAGCTGAACGCGACCACCGAGATGGAGCCGGTCAGCTGGCCGGAGTTCGCCGACGTGCACCCCTTCGCCCCGGCCGGCCAGACCGCCGGCTACCGCGACCTCGTCGGCACCCTCGAAGGCTGGCTCGCCGAGGTCACCGGCTACGACGCCGTCAGCGTCCAGCCGAACGCCGGCTCGCAGGGCGAACTCGCCGGCCTGCTGGCGATCCGCGGCTACCACCGCGACCGGGGCGAGGCGCACCGCGACGTCTGCCTGATCCCGTCGTCGGCGCACGGCACCAACGCCGCCAGCGCGGTGATGGCCGGGATGCGGGTGGTGGTGGTCGGCTGCGACGCCGACGGCGACATCGACCTCGCCGACCTCGACCGCACGATCGAGGCGCACCGGGACACCCTCGCCGCGATCATGGTCACCTACCCGTCCACGCACGGGGTGTACGAGGGCGGCATCGCCGCGCTCTGCGCCAAGGTGCACGACGCCGGCGGCCAGGTCTACGTCGACGGCGCCAACCTCAACGCGCTGCTCGGCTACGCCAAGCCGGGCCGGTTCGGCGCCGACGTGTCACACCTGAACCTGCACAAGACGTTCTGCATCCCGCACGGCGGCGGCGGGCCCGGCGTCGGGCCGGTCGCGGTCCGGGCACACCTGGCGGCGTACCTGCCCGGCGACCCGCTGGCGGCCGAGGGGCGGCCGGCGATCTCCGCCGCCCGGTACGGCTCGGCCGGGATCCTGCCGATCCCGTGGACGTACCTGCGGCTGATGGGGCCGGACGGGCTGCGCCGGGCGACCGGGACGGCGGTACTGGCCGCCAACTACGTCGCGGCCCGGCTGCGCGGCCACTACCCGGTGCTCTACGCCGGCAACAAGGGCCTCGTCGCACACGAGTGCATCCTCGACCTGCGGCCGCTGACGAAGGCGACCGGGGTCAGCGTCGACGACGTCGCGAAGCGGCTGATCGACTACGGGTTCCACGCCCCGACGATGTCGTTCCCGGTCGCCGGCACCCTGATGGTGGAGCCGACCGAGAGCGAGGACCTCGCCGAACTCGACCGGTTCTGTGCGGCGATGATCGCGATCCGGGCCGAGATCGACCGGGTCGGGGCCGGGGAGTGGCCGAAGGGAGACAACCCGCTGGCGAACGCCCCGCACACCGCGACGATGGTCACCGGGGACGAGTGGAGCCACCCGTACCCGAGGTCGGTCGCCGGCTACCCGGCCGGGGTGGACCGGCGGGCGAAGTACTGGCCGCCGGTGCGCCGCATCGACGGCGCGTACGGGGACCGGAACCTGGTCTGCGCCTGCCCGCCCCCGGAGTCGTACGAGAACTGAGCGATCGTGTGGATCCGGGCCGGCGACGACGGCGGACCGGAGTCTGACCGGCCGGGCGCCGACGCCGGCCGGTCACGCTCTGTGAGGAGTCAGCCGACCAGGGCGTGCCGGGCCGGGCCACGGTGCGGCGCTATGGTGCTGCCGTCGGGCAGCAGCTCGCCGGTGTCCTCGAAGAGGATGACGCCATTGCAGAGCAGGCTCCATCCCTGCTCCCGAAAGCAGGCGACGACGCGGGCGGCTTCCCGGTCGGTCGCCTCCGCGGTGGGGCAGATCGGTTCGTGCTGGCACATCGGGTTCTCCGGACTATGGGGGCGCTGTGGCATGGTTCACATGACCGATGACGGACGGTACTCCCTCACACCCAGTGATGACGAGCGGGTATCCGTCTCTGACCGAGGAAATCCACTTTTCGGATGAGGCAGATCGAGCCGTACGTATTGGAAGCGCTCCCATACGCGCCGCCGGGAGCGCCGGCGAACTGCGTACCCCGACTCGTGGAGCACGACCGGCTGCAGTGGTGGGCCGACGCGGCCGACGACCCCGCCACCCTCCTGGAAGACTTCCTCGCCCGACACGACCTCCCGGTACGCGACCTCACCCGGCCCGGCACCCACCCCACCGGCCCGGCACCCGGCACCGTCTGCGGCGCCGCCGTCTTCGTCTCCGCCGCCGCCGGAGCCCGGATGGCCGGCGCACCCACCGGCCCCGCCAGCCCGGCACCCGCCGTCCCCGACCTGGCCGCCGTCGTCTACCGGCACCACGACCACCCCACCAGCCCCACGCCCCCCGGCCGGCCCCACCCAGCCACCCCCGGCTGGCACCTCGGCCCCTGGACCGAAAGCTGGACCCCCCACCAGCACGCCGACGCCGTACGCCAGGCCCGGCACGCCATCGCCGCCGGCGACATCTACCAGGTCAACCTCGTCGGACACGGCAGCGCCGAATACACCGGAAACCCACTGCCGGCACTGCACCGGCTCACCCGGCTACCCGGCGCCCGGTACGGCGGCATCCTCACCGGCACCGGCTGGGCCATCGGCTGCGCCTCCCCGGAAACCCTGGTCGAGGTGACCGGCGGCACCATCTACACCCGGCCGATCAAGGGCACCCGGCCGGCGACCGGCCCCGGCCGCCGCGAACTCCTGGAATCCGCCAAGGAACGCGCCGAACACATCATGATCGTCGACCTGGAACGCAACGACCTCGCCCGGATCGCCCGCACCGGCACCGTACGCGTCGACCAGCTCTACACCATCCGCCGCTGGTCCGACCTCTGGCAGGCCGAGTCCACCATCTCCGCCACCCCCGCCGCCGGCCGCAGCCTCGCCGACCTGCTCCGCGCCGTCTGCCCCGGCGGCTCCGTCACCGGCGCACCCAAACTCGCCGCCCTGACCCGGATCGCCACCCTGGAACCCGTCGGACGCGGCGCCAGCATGGGCGGACTCGGCTGGATCGGCCCCGATCGGCTCGACCTCGGCCTCACCATCCGGACCGCCGCCGCCGACCCCGACCGGATCCACGTCTGGGCCGGCGGCGGGATCACCTGGGGCAGCGACCCGGCCGCCGAAGTCGCCGAGGCAGCCGCCAAGGCCCGCCCGGTCCGCGCCGCCCTCGCCGGCCAACCGCGACCCTGACGCACCACGGCACCGCCCGCGCCGCGCCCGCCCGAATACGTAACGAACCGGTAGGGTTCCGGTCATGACGATGCGGCCCATCCGGATCATCGGAGACCCGGTGCTCCGCACCCCCTGCGAGCCGGTCACCAGCTTCGACACCGAACTACGCGACCTGGTCACCGACCTCATGGACACCCTCCTCGGCGCACCCGGCCGAGCCGGAGTCGCCGCACCGCAGATCGGCATCAGCGCCCAGGTCTTCGTCTACGACGCCGACGGCCACCGCGGCCACCTGATCAACCCCACCCTCGAACTCTCCACCGAACAACAGGACGACGACGAAGGCTGCCTCTCCATCCCCGGCCTCCACTTCCCGACCCCCCGCGCCCGGCACGCCACCGCCCACGGCTTCGACCAGCACGGCGAACCCCGCACCATCACCGGCAGCGACTTCCTCGCCCGCGCCCTGCAGCACGAGACCGACCACCTCGCCGGACGGCTCTACGTCGACACCCTCCGCGGCGAGACCCGCCGCCGCGCCCTACGCGACATCCGCGCCGGCCGCTTCGCCACCCCCGACCGGTAGCCCCGCCGTGGCGCCGGCCGACAACCGCCGCACCGCCGACGGCTTCAACGACCCCGCCGGCGCCGCAACCACACACCCACCGCACCCAACACCACGAACAGCAACACGGAACAACACAGCGCTTTGAAGATCACGCCAAAACTGTCGCACATCCCGCCGTAAGGTGTGCACGTGCGCCTGGCAACCTTCAACCTCCTACACGGCCGATCCCCGCACGACGGCCTCGTCGACGAGACCCGGCTCGCCACCGCGGTCGCCACCCTCGACGCCGACATCCTCGCCCTGCAGGAAGTCGACCGGGACCAGTCCCGCAGCAACCACCTCGACCTCACCGCCATCGCCGCCCAGGCGATGAAGGCACCCGAACACCGCTTCGCCGCCGCCGTCGTCGGCACCCCCGGCGAGCAGTTCCGACCCCTCACCCACGACGACGACGGGCACGGCGAACCCCTCTACGGCATCGGCCTGGTCAGCCGCTATCCCGTCCGCTCCTGGCAGGTCACCCGCCTCGCCCCGGTGCCCGTACGCTCCCCGGTCCTCGACCCCGGCCCCGGCGGCGGCATCATCCTGCTCCGCGACGAACCCCGGGTCGTCCTCGCCGCCATCCTCGACACCCCCTACGGACAGATCACCGCCGCCGCCACCCACCTCTCCTTCGTCCCCGGCTGGAACATCCGGCAACTCCGCCAGGTCGTCCGCGCCCTACGCACCCTGCCCCCACCCCGGATCCTCCTCGGCGACCTCAACCTCCCCGCCGGGCTCGCCACCCTCGTCTCCGGTTGGCGCTCCCTGGCCCGCCGCCCCACCTACCCGGCCAGACAACCCCGGGTCCAACTCGACCACATCCTCGCCGACCCGCGCGACGGCCACCCCCTGCCCGCCGTCACCGCCAGCGACGCCCCGATCGCCACCATCTCCGACCACCGGCCACTCGTCGTCGACCTCGCCTGATCCGAAGCCGCGACACCCCCGGAAGCCTCACCAGCCACGGTCAGCGGACCCCTCCACCGTCGGGTGCTGCGCCAGCAGCCGGCCCAACGAACGGTTCGTACGGTTCGCCCGCACCGCCGCCCGCTCCTGCTCGGCGGTCACCTCGATGTAGCTCTGGCTCGTCGCCAGGCTCGCGTGCCCCAGCAATCGCATGATCTCCGGCGCGCTCGCACCGTCCTCGGCCAACCGGGTCGCGAAGGTGTGCCGCAGCGCGTGCAACCGCGCCCCCGCCGGCACCCGGTCGGTGATCCCCGCCCGCCGATAGCAGGACTCCACCAGATACTGCAGGCCACCCCGGCGCAACGGCGCACCCTGCCGGTCGACCAACAGCGCCGAGTCCGGCCCGACGGTGCGGGACCCGAAACGCCGGCGTCGGCTCTCCAGATAGTCCCCGAGCACCCGGTCGAGCTCCGGCTCCACCGGAATCAACCGGGAGCGGCTGCCCTTGCCGGTCACCTCGACCCGGCGCTCGCCGGGCCGGCCGACCAGCGACCCCGTACGCAGCGCCAGCAACTCGGCCAGGCGCAGACCCGCACAGAGCGCCAGGGCCAGCACGGCCAGATCGCGCTCCGGCCACGGATCCCGCTGCCGCTCGTCGGCCCGGGCGACCCCGGTCAACAACTGCTCCGGCGTCTCCTCGCCCCGCAGCGGCTTCGGCGGTGCGGGCGGCACCCTGGGCTTGTCCACGGCGGGCATCACATTGCCGGACACCACCCGCTCGGCGACGAGGAAGTCGAAGAAGCCGTTCCAGGTGGACCAGGCCCGGTAGATGGAGGCGGCAGCCCGGGGAGCGGCGTACCGGGCGAACGCTGCCCGCAACGACCGGGCGGTCAGGGCCCGGATCGGCAGCCTGGCCAGGGGGAGGGGAGTGGCGGGATCGGCGGCGACCAGCCCGGCGACCGCCAGCAGGTCGCGCCGGTATGCCGCCAGCGTGTGCGGGGAGGGCTTGCGGGTGGCCCGGGCGCTCAGGAACTGCTCGACGAGGGGGAGTAGCAGAAAGTCCTCTTTGTCCTGCATAACGAATATTATGCATGATTTCGGGTGAACCGGATAGTTCGAACGACCTTCACGGTGTCCCGGGGATCGGCCGGGTTGCGACCGCGACGGCACCCGAGAGAGGGGATGGACGCCACGACCGGGGCGCCGCGTCGGCTGCTCCCGCGGCGCAGGACGTGGCGACGTACCCGCGACCGCCGCATGAACTCCCGGACCGGTCGGCCAGCGCGAACTACCGATGTGCCGGTCGCTCCGGTGCCCCCGGATCGAGTTTCGGCCGGCAGGGCAGGCGTACCGGTGGGGTGGGGAGCGCCCTGGGCGGCGAATCACCGGGTTGTGGTTTCCCGCCGACGAAAGCAGACCCCCGGGAGGCCGACTGGTTGACATAATGTCTCTTATCGACCTGACGGCGAGGGATGGGTACGAGGGGCAACGAAACCTGAGGCGGGCTGCTATACACCCTGCATGTCAAACGCCTCCATCGGCATGCTGGCCCGTACCGCGCTCGCGGTCGTCACCTCGGTGGCTGCGGTGGCCGCCGCCGCACCACCGGCCGCCGCCGCGGCCCGCACGCTCGGCCTTCAGGCACTCCAGTTCTCGCCCGCCACAGTGGACGCCCGTGGCGACATCGCCGTTGTGCCGCTGACCTTCACTGTGCACAACGGCGACGATGCCGCCCAGGACATGTACGGCACTCTCCTGATCCAGCAGGCCGGTCCCACCCGCGGCAGCTACGTCGGGCAGACGTACGAGGTCGACTTCCGATTCAACGAGACCTGGTACGCCAAGGCACACTGGTTGTCCGGCACCCCGCAGATGTCGACCTACCAGTACGACTTCGTGGTGCCGCGACACGCGGCCAGCACCTCCGCCCGCTGGCTGGTGACCCGCTTCGAGGCGCGCGACGAGCGCGGAGGTTCGCTCGTCGTCGGCCCGGCCGTACTGCGGAACGAGTACGGCGGCAAGCTGACCGCCGAGACCCTGGTCGACTCGACCGCCCCGTCCCTGAGCTGGGGTTATCTGGAGCCGATCAATGGCGCCCGGCCGTACGCCTATGTAGGTGGCCACGAGGCACTGTTGCGCTACGACCTCTCGCTCACCGACACCGAGTCAGGATTCTGGAAGGGCAGCCTGATCCTTGCCGGTCCGGACGGTCACACCGCCGTGGGTCGGTTCGAGGCGGACTTTCACCGGGCGGACCCCCACTGTGGGTCGTACACGGCCAACGACCCCCACTACCCGAGCTGCAACGTCGAGGTGCGTATCCCGGCGGACGCGGCGTCCGGGACCTGGCGGGTCACGGAGCTGGCGCTGACCGACAACGCCGGCAACCGGGGTGTCGTCACCGATCACGGCCTGGAGTCGATCGAAGTCACCTCAAACGAGGTGTTGAGCGCCGGGGACTTCGTGGCCACCCCGAACCCAGTGGACAACTGGCGGAGCACGGTCGAGGTCCAGGTGGGCATGACCGTCACCGGTGCGAGGGACGACGTCCGGGAGATCCTGCTCGACTTCGACGACCACGGCTGTCTGCAGACCTCGACGACGCCGTCGCTCCGGAGCGACGGCACGGTGAGCGTACCGGTACGGGTGCACACCACCACGCAGAGGTGCACCGTGACCGGCATCGCGCTCCGCGACGGCGCTGGTGCCCTGGCGCTTTACGGCAGCCGCTACGGCGCACCGGACCCGAATCTCACCATCACCCAGCTGGTCAACACGACCCCACCGACCGCGAGCGACGTGGCGTTGACGCCGACCACGGTGGCTGGCAGCGCGGCGGCGGACACGACGCCGGTCGTCACGATGACCGTCGCCGCCCCTGTCGCACCGTTGAGTAGCTGCTCGCTCTACCTGTACGGAGCCGACGGTCGGATGGTGGCCCAGCAGGGCGGCGGCTGCCGTACCGGCCCGGACGGGCGGCTCACCATCTACGGGTACCTGCCGTGGGGCATCGCGCCCGGCGTGTACACGTACGGTTTCACGCTCGGCGATGCCAGTCGGTTGAGCGTCACGTACGGCCCGGAGGGCGAGGCCATGCCGGGGGGCCCACTCACCCTGACCGTCACCGAGGGTTGACCGTCGGGGGCCGGCCCCCGACGCGGGCCGGCCCCCGGTATCAGCCCGGAGTCGGGTGGTCCTGTGGCGGGCTCTCGGATGGCACCCGGAGTGCGCGGGTGGCCTCCTTCCCCTCAGCGGCCGACGTAGGCGGCCAGGTGTTCGCCGGTGAGGGTGGTGCGGGCGGCGACGAGGTCGGCCGGGGTGCCCTCGAAGACGATCCGGCCGCCGTCGTGGCCGGCGCCGGGGCCGAGGTCGATGATCCAGTCGGCGTGTGCCATGACCGCCTGGTGGTGCTCGATGACGATGACCGACTTGCCGGAGTCGACGAGCCGGTCGAGCAGGCCGAGCAGTTGTTCGACGTCGGCGAGGTGCAGGCCGGTGGTCGGCTCGTCGAGGATGTAGATGCCGCCCTTGGCGCCCATGTGGGTGGCCAGTTTGAGCCGCTGCCGCTCGCCGCCGGAGAGGGTGGTGAGTGGCTGGCCGAGGCTGAGGTAGCCGAGCCCGACGTCGGCGAGCCGGTCGAGGACGGTGTGCGCGGCCGGTGTCTTCGCGTCGCCGGTGCCGAAGAACTCCTCGGCTTCGGTCACGGACATGGCGAGCACCTCGGCGATGTTGCGGCCGCCGAGGGTGTATTCCAGCACCGAGGCCTGGAACCGTCGGCCTTCGCACTCCTCGCAGGTGGATTCGACGGTGGCCATGACGCCCAGGTCGGTGTAGATCACGCCGGCGCCGTTGCAGGTGGGGCAGGCGCCCTCGGAGTTGGCGCTGAACAGTGCCGGCTTGACGCCGTTGGCCTTGGCGAAGGCCTTGCGGATCGGGTCGAGCAGTCCGGTGTAGGTGGCCGGGTTGCTGCGTCGTGAGCCGCGGATTCCGCCCTGGTCGATCGAGATCACCCCGTCCCGGTTGGCGACCGAGCCGTGGATCAGTGAGCTCTTGCCGGAGCCGGCGACGCCGGTGACCACGCAGAGCACTCCGAGCGGGATGTCGACGTCCACGTTGCGGAGGTTGTGTGTCGCCGCGCCGCGGATCGGTAGGGTGCCGGCCGGTGGGCGTACCGATTCCTTGAGGGTGGCACGGTCGTCGAGGTGGCGGCCGGTGATGGTGTCGCTGGTGCGTAGCCCTGCCACGGTGCCCTCGAAGCAGACGGTGCCGCCGTTGGTGCCGGCGCCGGGGCCGAGGTCGATGACGTGGTCGGCGATCGCGATCGTCTCGGGCTTGTGCTCCACGACGAGTACGGTGTTGCCCTTGTCTCGCAGTCGCAGCAGTAGGTCGTTCATCCGTTGGATGTCGTGGGGATGCAGTCCGATCGTCGGTTCGTCGAAGACGTAGGTGACGTCGGTGAGGGCGGAGCCGAGGTGGCGGATCATCTTCGTGCGCTGTGCCTCTCCCCCGGAGAGGGTGCCGGAGGGCCGGTCGAGGGAGAGGTATCCGAGTCCGATTTCGGCGAACGAGTCGAGGAGGTGCTGCAGGCCGGTGAGGAGCGGGGCGACCGACGGTTCGTCGAGGCCGCGGATCCAGTCGGCCAGGTCGCTGATCTGCATGGCGCAGACGTCGGCGATGTTCTTTCCCCTGATCTTCGACGACCGGGCCTCCGCGCTCAGGCGGGTGCCGGCACACTCGGGGCAGGTCGTGAAGGTCACCGCCCGTTCCACGAAGGTGCGGATGTGTGGTTGCAGCGTGTCGACGTCCTTGGAGAGGAAGGACTTCTGGATCTTGGGGATCAGTCCCTCGTACGTCAGGTTGATCCCGTCGACCTTGATCTTGGTGGGTTCCTTGTGGAGCAGGTCGTACAGTTCCTTCTTCGTGTACCTGCGGATTGGCTTGTCCGGGTCGAAGAAGCCGCTGCCCCGGTAGATGCGGCCGTACCAGCCGTCCATGCTGTAGCCGGGGATGGTGAGGGCGCCCTCGTTGAGCGAGAGGCTGTCGTCGTAGAGCGCTGCCAGGTCGAAGTCGGTGACCGAGCCCATGCCTTCACAGCGTGGGCACATGCCGCCGAGGCGGGTGAAGGTCGCCTTCTCGGTCTTCGTCTTGCCGGCGCCGCGTTCGACGGTGATCGCACCGCTGGCCTTCACCGAGGGGACGTTGAACGAGTATGCGTTGGGCGAGCCGATGTGCGGTTTGCCGAGCCGGCTGAAGAGGATCCGCAGCATGGCGTTGGCGTCGGTGGCGGTGCCGACGGTGGAGCGCGGGTTGGCGCCCATCCGCTCCTGGTCGACGATGATCGCGGTCGTCAGTCCGTCGAGCATGTCGACCTCGGGCCGGGACAGCGTCGGCATGAAGCCCTGCAGGAAGGCGCTGTAGGTTTCGTTGATCAGCCGCTGCGACTCGGCGGCGATGGTGCCGAAGACCAGCGAACTCTTGCCGGAGCCGGAGACCCCGGTGAAGACGGTCAGCCGGCGCTTCGGGATCTCGACGTTGACGTCCTTGAGATTGTTCTCGCGCGCGCCCTGTACGCGGATCAGGTCGTGGCTGTCGGCGCTCTGCGGCGTCGCCGACCGCGGATCTGTCCTCGTAACGGTGTTCATCGTGTCTCCATCTCCTGGGGCGTGCGGTCTGCGTCGGTGTCGCGGGTGAGCCGATGCCAGCCGATGCCCGCTGTGCCGGCGGTGTGGGCGCGGCGGCGGGCGTCGGCGGTCACCGGCACGGCTCAGCGCAGTTCGTTGATCCGGATCAGGTTGCCGGCGGGGTCGCGGAAGGCGCAGTCCCGGACCCCGTACGGCTGCTCGGTGGGTTCCTGGACGACGTCGGCGCCGCTGGCCTGCAGCCGTTCGAAGACGGCGTCGAGGTCCTTGCTGGCCAGGGTGATCGCGGTGTAGCTGCCCTTGGCGATCAGTTCGAGGATGGTGCGGCGCTCGTCGTCGGTGAGGCCGGGGTCGGTGGCCGGCGGGTGCAGGACGATGGAGGTGCCGGGCTGGTTGGCGGGGCCGACGGTGAGCCAGCGCATCCCGTCGTATCCGACGTCGTTGCGGACCTCGAATCCGAGGGTGTCGCGGTAGAAGGCCAGGGCGGCGTCCGCGTCGGTGTGCGGCAGGAAGGCGTGGTGAATGCTGATGTCCATGGCGGTCAGGCTAGTTGCGGCCGGATGCCCGGCGCTTCTTGATTCCTGACCCGGTTCCTCGTCGGTCGGGTGACCTGTTTCGCCAGGCACGACGGCATCTCGGCGGTCGTGCCGGCGCTCTGGGCCCGGTAGGTGCTCGGCGGTACGCCGACCAGTTCGGTGAAGCGGGTGCTGAAGGTGCCCAGGGAGGCGCAGCCGACCGCGAAACAGACGTCGGTGACGCTGAGGTCGCCGCGGCGCAGTAGTGCCATTGCCCGTTCGATGCGCCGGGTCATCAGGTACGCGTAGGGCGATTCTCCGTAGACCTGCCGGAACTGCCGGCTGAGGTGTCCGGCGGACATGTTCACCCCGTGGGCGAGCGCCTCGACGTTCAGCGGCTGTGCGTACTCCCGGTCGATGCGGTCGCGGACGCGGCGCAGTCGCGTCAGGTCGCGCAGGTGCTGTGCCATGGCGGGAGTGCTGGTCACGTGGGCGATCGTGCCATGGCGGGCCGGACGTTGCCCAGGCAGGCAGGGCCTCCGGACGGTTTTGTCCTGGTTTTCGCGTTTCTCGGGTTGGCCGTCGTCCGGGTTGGCCGTCGTCCGGGTTGGTGGCGGGTCAACGGCCGCCGGCGACCCGGAGCACGGTGCCGGTGGTGTAGCTGGCGCCGGGGCCGAGCAGCCAGGTGATGGCGGCGGCGACCTCGTCGGGTTCGCCGGGGCGGCCCAGTGGGATGCCGGCGGCGGCCTGTTCGGGGCGGTCGGGTTGACCGGCGCGGGCGTGGATCTCGGTGCGGATGATGCCGGGGGCGACGGCGTTGACCCGGATGCCGCGAGGGCCGAGTTCCTTGGCCAGGCCGATGGTGAGGGTGTCGGTGGCGGCCTTGACGGCGGCGTAGTGCACGTACTCGCCGGGGCTGCCGAGGGTGGCGGCGCCCGAGGAGACGTTGACGATGGCGCCGCCGGGCGGCATGCGGCGGGCGGCCTGTTGGGCGCAGAGGACGTACCCGATGAGATTGACGTCGACGACGTGGCGCAGGTCGGCGACGGTGAGGTCGGTGAACGGGCCGATCGGGCTGGTGACGCCGGCGTTGTTGACCAGGCCGGTCAGTCCGCCGAGCTCGCCGGCCGCGTCGAAGAGACGTTCCACCTGGTCGGGGTCGGTGGTGTCGGCGCGGACGGCCAGGCATCGGCGTCCGGTGGCGGTGACGTCGCGGACCACCGTGTCGGCGGCGGCGGTGTCGCTGCGGTAGCAGAAGAGCACGTCGTGTCCGGCGGCGGCGAGTTGCCGTACGGTCGCGGCACCGATTCCCCGGCTACCGCCGGTCACCACTGTCACGGGAGTCATGGTCTCGCCCTCTCGGTCGTCGTCTTCCCCGGTGCGGATTCCTCGCGATCCTGTCATCTGGCGTCGGTGTGGCGGGGGGTGGCCGGTACGTTCGTCGGCTCGGGATCCGGTTGTTGATCTCGGATCGGTGTGTCCGTCTCGACGTTGTCGGGCCGGCCTGGTAGTAAGTCAGGGTTCAGACAGGTGTACGGAAGAGGGGTTCGATGGCTGCCGCGCGTACCGCCGAGCAGGGCTTGTCCACCGAGGAGTTGCAGCAGATCCGGGACGCGTTGGCGGCTGGTCGCAAGCCGAGGGTGACGTTCACCGAGTCGGCGGGGCAGATTGCCGGCCAGCTCGGCCAGGTGGTGGAGTTGACCGATCCGGAGGTCTCCGAGGAGTGGGTGGTGGTGAGGTTCGGCCGGGACGAGTTGCCGTTCTCCCCCACCGACCTGGCGATCACGCCGAAGGGTGCGACGGGCCGGCGAACGGCGGGCCGGCCGGAGCCGGAGCCGGTCGTCGAGCCAGAGTTCAAGATCGTCAGGGAGCCGGCTCCGGCGCCCCGTAGGGAGGCAGCAGTGACCGCAGTGGAGACTCCCCCGGCCGGCCCGGCGGACGGCGAGGGCGAGGCGAGGCCGACCCGGCGGGCGACCAAGGCGACGAAACCGAAGGGACCGGCGGGATTGACGGTCACCCTGACGTACGCCGACGGCGAGTGGATGCTGGCGGCGACGCAGGGGACGAAGTCGCTGGCGAAGCCGTACGTGATCAAGCCGGCGGAGGCGTTGAAGATGGTCGCGTTGATCGACGTGCCGGGGGTGCACGAGGCGGTGGAGCAGATCATGGCGGCGGAGCGACGGGAGGCCGAGCAGCAGGCGGAGAAGCTGCGGGCGGAGCTGGCGGAGATCGAGGCGCGGTTGGCGGAGTTGCGCGACGCGGGCTGACGCGGCGGTCGTCAGTCCGGGATGTTGGCGACCCCGATCCGCTTGCGGAACACCCAGTAGGTCCAGCCCTGGTAGGCGAGGACGACCGGGGCGAAGAAGACCGCCACCCAGGTCAGCACCGTCAGGGTGTAGGGGCTGGAGGCGGCGTTGTCGACGGTGAGGGTGCCGGCCGGGTCGGCGGTGGAGGGCAGCACGGTCGGGAAGAGGGCGGCGAAGACGGTGGTGACGGTCAGCCCGATCGCGGCGGCGGTGCCGGCGAAGGCCCAGCCCTCCCGGCGTACCCGGGTGGCGGCCAGCATCCCGACGAGGGCGACGGCGGCCGCGGCGGCGAGCCCGACGGCGGCCGGGGTGTTCCGGATGGCGAGGCCGGTGGCGAGGAAGGCGCCGGCGGCGCCGGCGGTGGCCGGCGCGGTGCGGGCGGCGAGCCGGCCGGCCCGGACCCGGATCTCGCCACTGGTCTTGAGGGCGAGGAAGACGGCGCCGTGGGTGACGAAGAGCGCCGTCGTGGTCGCGCCGCCGAGCAGCGCGTACGGGTTGAGCAGGTCGAGCAGGCCGCCGGTGTAGTCGTGTGCGGCGTTCAGCGGTACGCCGCGCAGCAGGTTGCCGAGGACGATCCCCCACACGGCGGCCGGGAGCAGGGAGCCGAGGACGATGGCGGTGTCCCAGCGCGCCTTCCAGCGTGCCTCCGGGCGCTTGTGCCGGTATTCGAAGGCGACGCCCCGAAAGATCAGTGCTACCAGGACGAGCAGCATCGGCAGGTAGAGGCCGGAGAAGAGGCTGGCGTACCAGCCGGGGAAGGCGGCGAAGAGGGCGCCGGCGGCGGTGATCAGCCAGACCTCGTTGCCGTCCCAGACCGGGCCGATGGTGTTGATCAGGACCCGGCGTTCGCGGTCGTCGCGGCCGAGCAGGGGCAGCAGGATGCCGACGCCGAAGTCGAAGCCCTCCAGGATGAAGTAGCCGGTGAAGAGGACGGCGATGAGCAGGAACCAGAGGGTGGGCAGCTCCACGGTGGACTCCGGTCGGTCGGTAGGCGAAGGTCGGTGGGCGAGGTCAAAGGTCGGTGGGCAAGGTCAGTAGGCGAAGGCGAGCGGGCGGTTCTCGTCGTCGGTGCCGGGCTCGGGTTCCGGTGCCGGCGTGGTGTCTGGCAGGCCGGCGCGGGCGTAGCGGAGCAGCAGCCGGACCTCGACGACGGCGAGGGTGGCGTAGATCAGGGTGAAGGCGGTGAACGAGGTGAGGACCTCGGCCAGCGAGACGCTGCGGGAGACGCCGTCGCGGGTGAGCATCTCGCCGAAGACGACCCAGGGCTGCCGTCCCATCTCGGTGAAGATCCAGCCGAAGCAGTTGGCGGCGAGCGGCAGGATCGGCATGACCAGGCCGGCGCGGACCAGCCAGCGGGAGCGCGGGGTACGGCCGCGCCGCTGCGCCCAGAGCACGAGCGCGGCGATGGCGGCGGCGGCCAACCCGAAGCCGATCATGAAGCGGAAGCTCCAGTAGGTGACCGGGATGACCGGGGTGTAGCTGCCGGGGCCGTACTCGGCGACGTACTGGGCCTGGAGGTCGTCGATGCCCCGCACCTCGCCGTTCGGGTCGCCGGTGCCGAGGACCGAGAGCAGGTACGGGATCTTGATGGCGAAGAGTTCCCGGCTGCCGTCCAGGCTGCCGACGGTGAGGACGGAGAACGAGGCGGGTTGTTCGGTGGTGTAGAGCGCCTCGGCGGCGGCCATTTTCATCGGCTGCACCTGGGTCATGATCTTGCCCTGGAGGTCGCCGGTGAGGACGACGGCGACGGCGGCGGCGAGGGTGACCCAGGCGCCGAACCGGGCCGCGAACCGGTAGGCGGAGCGATCCTCCTCGGCGGTGCGCCGCCGCTCAGCGGTGGCGTCCTCCCCCACGTCGGCACTCCGCGGTGCTGTTCCGGCGGCCGGCACCGTTCCGGCGGCCGGCGGCGTCGCCGGGCCGCGCAGGTGCCAGAGGGCGACCGCGACCATCAGCGAGCCGGCGACCAGGAAGCAGCCGGCGAGGGTGTGCGGGAAGGTGACCAGGGTGACCTTGTTGGTCAGCACGGCGACGATGTCGGTGAGTTCCGCCCGGCCGGTGTCGGGGTTGATCCGGTAGCCGACCGGGTTCTGCATCCAGGAGTTCGCGGCCAGGATGAAGTACGCGCTCAGCGTGGAGCCGATCGCGGCGGCCCAGATGGTGGCGAGGTGGATGCGGCGGGGCAGTCGGTCCCATCCGAAGATCCACAGGCCGAGGAAGGTCGACTCGAGGAAGAAGGCGAGCAGCGCCTCGATGGCCAGCGGGGCGCCGAAGACGTCGCCGACGAAGCGGGAGTAGTCGCTCCAGTTCATCCCGAACTGGAACTCCTGGACGATGCCGGTGACCACGCCCATGGCGAAGTTGATCAGGAAGAGTTTGCCGTAGAACCTCGTCAGCCGCAGGTAGCGGGGGTCCCCCGTGCGGTGCCAGCGGGTCTGCAGGATCGCGACGAGCACGGAGAGCCCGATGGTCAGCGGCACGAAGAGGAAGTGGTAGACGGTGGTGACACCGAACTGCCACCGGGCGACGTCGAGCGCGTCCACGCGCGTACCCCCCAGGTATTTACTACTGGACGTAGTAAATACTACCTGGCGTCGTAGACGGTGGACGTGGGAGGTCGATCACGTCCGGCGGCGGAGGGCGCGGGCGTCGATCCCGGTCTCCCCCGCCCCACGCGGCGGCGGTGTCGGCGGGGCGTGCGACGATCGACCGCTGATGGAGACCACCACTACCCAACCCTGGCGGGCCCCGCGCTTCTGGCTCTTCCTCCAGGTGCTCGCCCGGGGCGTCGTCGGGATGATCGCCCGGCTGCGGGTCACCGGGGACGTACCCGAGGCGCTACGGCACGGCCCGCTGATCCTGGCCGCCAATCACATCAACCCGTTCGACCCGGTCGCGCTGACCGCCGCCTGCCGGGTACGCCGGATCGCGCCCCGGATCATGGCCACCGGCGGGGTGTTCCGGGCACCGGTGGTCGGTGCCGCCATGCGGGCTTGCGGACACATCCGGGTCGACCGGCGGACCCCGGGCGTCGGGCTCGCCCTGGAGCACGCGGCAGCCGCCGTCGCCGGCGGCTCGGTGGTGCTGGTCTATCCGGAGGGCCGGATGGGGCTCGACCCCGGCATGTGGCCCGAGCGGGGCAAGACCGGCACCGCCCGGCTCGCCTTCGCCAGCGGCGCCACCGTGGTGCCGGTCGCCCAGTGGGGCGCGCACGAGGTGCTGCCGTACGCCGCACCGCGCGGGCTGCTACGGGCGCTCGGTCGGGCCGTCGTCCGGCGGCCGGTGGTGCGGGTCCACTTCGGGCCCCCCGTGGACCTGACCGGGATCGACCCGACCAGCCCCGGCGCGGCCGCCCGGGCCACCGGCGCCATCATCGACGCGCTCTCCGACGCCCTCGTGCTCCTGCGTCCCGACGAACCCGAGCGGCCCCGGTTCGTCGACCCGACCCGGCCGACCGAGAACCGCCGACGGCACCGACGTACCCGGCCGGACGGACCAGCCCGCGACTGACTGGGATCCGTAGCCGACCGGCCATCCCGTGGCTGGGCGGCCATCTCGCGGTTGACCTGCAGATGCCCCTTGATCAGAGATAGGGAGGGTAGGCTAACCTAACCGCGTGTCAGGTACCGCTACCTCTCCCGCCGGGCTTCAGGGCACCGGGCTGATTCTGGGTTACCACGGAACCGACGTGGTGCGCGACGCGTCGATCGCGCTGACCGCGGGTGCGGTCACCGTCCTGGCCGGGCCGAACGGCAGCGGCAAGTCCACGCTGCTGCGCGCGCTCGCCCGCCTGCACAGGCCGGTGGTCGGCGACATCGTGCTCGCGGACGGCGCGGCCGCGCTGGGGCTCTCGTCGAAGGAGTTCGCGCGGCGGGTGACGCTGCTGGCCCAGCACCGCCCCACGCCGAGCGGCGTCACCGTACGCGACGTCGTCGGCTACGGGCGCCACCCGTACCGGGGCGGCTGGCGCGGCGACGATCCGGACGGGCCGCGCGCGATCGGCTGGGCGATGTCGGTAACCGGTGTCGAGCCGATGGCGGCGCGACCGGTCGACGAACTCTCCGGCGGCGAGCTGCAGCGGGTCTGGCTGGCCACCTGCCTGGCCCAGGACACCCGTGTGCTGATGCTGGACGAGCCGACGACCTTTCTCGACCTGCGGTACCAGGTGGAGATCCTGGACCTGGTACGCGATCTCGCCGACGAGTACGGCGTCGCGGTCGGCGTCGTCCTGCACGACCTCAACCAGGCCGCCGCCGTCGCCGACCACGTGGTGCTGCTGCACGGCGGGACGGTCGTCGCCAGCGGCGCCCCGCTGGAGGTCTTCACCCCCGAACGGCTGACCGCCGTGTACGGCATCCCGGTCGAGGTGGTGGTCGAGCCGGAGAGCGGCGTGGTCACCATCCGCCCGGTCGGGCGGCACACCCGCCGTCCACGCCCTCTCACCATCACATCGAACGGACAACCAGCCATGACACATCGAACGGATAACCGATCATGAAGAGAATCACCGGCGCCCTCGCCGCCGCCGCGGTGGCCGCGGCACTGCTGACCGGCTGCGGCACGACCGAGGAGCCGGCCGGCGGCACCGCCAGCGGCGCGACCGCCACCAGTGGCCCGGTGACGTACACCGACGCCCGCGGCAAGTCCGTCACCCTCGACACGCCCGCCACCAGGGTCGTCGGCCTCGAGTGGGGCGAGGTCGAGATGCTCGTGACGCTCGGCGTCCAGCCCGTCGGCGTCGCCGACATCAAGGGGTACAACACCTGGAACACCGCGGCGAAGCTCGACGGAACCGCCAAGGACGTCGGCACCCGCGGCGAGCCGAGCATCGACTCGATCGCCGCGCTCAAGCCCGACCTGGTGGTGATGGGCTCGGACCTGGCCGGCACGGCAGCGGCGCAGTTGGAGAAGTTCGCGCCGGTGCTGGTGACCAAGGGCAGCGACGCCAGCCGCAACCTCGACCGGATGAAGGACGATCTCAACCTCATCGCGACCGCGGTCGGCAAGACCGACACCGCCACGCAGGTCCTCGCCGACTTCGACGCGGCGGTCGCCGCCGGCAGGCAGAAGATCGCCGACGCGGGTGCCGCCGGGAGGTATTTCGCCATCGCCGACGGCTGGATGGAGGGCAGCGCGGTCAACATCCGCATGTTCGGCAGCGGTGCGCTCGTCTCCCAGGTCGGCATCGCCCTCGGCCTACAGAACGCCTGGACCGGCGAGGTCGACCCGGCCTGGGGCCTCGGCCAGACCGACGTCGAAGGCCTCAAGGTGCTCCAGGACAAGGACCTGCACTTCTTCTACAACGCCTCGGACGGCACCGACGTCTTCGCGACCGGACTCAAGGACAACGCCATCTGGAAGTCGCTGCCCTTCGTGCAGCAGAACCGGCTGCACCGGATGCCCGACGGCATCTGGACCTTCGGCGGGCCGCTGTCGTGCCGGCAGTACCTCGACGAACTGGTGAAGGTCTACACCTTGTGAGCCACGTCCTCACGGTGGCGCCACCGACCCCGGGACCGGTGGCGCCACCGCCGCCACCGGTCCGGCCGGTCCGGCTGGCGCTGCTCACCACCGTCTCACTTGCCGGCCTGGTCGTGCTCGCCGCGGTGCACCTGACCCAGGGCACCAGCGAGATCGGCGCCCTGCATCTGCTGGGGCTGCGCGCCGACGAGGACACCTGGCGGGTGCTGGTCGCCTCCCGGCTCCCCCGGCTGCTCGCCGGGGTGGCGGTCGGCGTGGCGCTGGGCGTCGCGGGTGCGGTCCTGCAGTCGCTGGCCCGCAACCCGCTCGCCTCACCGGACACGCTCGCGGTCAACGCCGGCGCGCACCTCGCGGTCGTCGCCGCGGCCGCAACCGGCCTGGCGCTGCCGGTGATCCCGTCCGGCGGGCTGGCGTTCCTCGGCGGGTTGGGCGCCGCCGCGTTCGTGCTGATGCTGTCGGCCGGCGGCACCGCCGGCCCGACCCGGCTGATCCTCGCCGGCACCGCCACCGCGTTCGCGCTGCACGCCTGCACCGTTCTGCTCATGCTGCTGTTCCAGCGCGAGACGGTCGGCTACTACTCGTGGGGCAACGGCACCCTCGTCCAGGGCGACCTGAGGGCGGTCACCCAGATGGCCCCGGTCATCGTGGTCGGCATCGCCGGCTGCCTCGCCCTCGGCCGTCGACTCGACGTCCTCGCCCTGGGCGACGACACCGCGGCCGTGCTCGGCCTGCACGTGCGCCGCACCCGACTGACCGGCACGGTCCTGGCCGTGCTGCTCTCCACCGCCGCCGTCGTGATCGCCGGGCCGGTCGGCTTCGTCGGGCTCTGCGCCCCGGTCCTGGTGCGGCTGGTCGCACCGGCCGTACCCGGGCTGTACCGGCACGGGCTGCTCATGCCCTTCTCCGCGGTCGCCGGTGTCGTCGTGGTGCTCGGCTCGGACGTCCTGCTGCGGCTGGTCATGGGCGCCCAGGCCGGCGTCGACGTGCCGACCGGCGTGGTCACCTCCATCTTCGGCGCGGTCCTGCTGGTCTGGCTGGCCCGCCGCCACCGCGACGCCGGCCCGACCCGCGGCGCGGGCAGCACCGCACTGGCCCGGGTGCGGGCGGCCGGATTCGTCCGCGTCGTGGTGGCCGCCAGCGGCGTGCTGGTGGTCGCCGCCGCCGTGCTCGGCCTGCTCGCCGGGGACGCCTGGCTGCTCACCGGCGACGTGGCCAACTGGCTCGCCGGCCGGTCCGGCCCGGCCGTCACGTACGTGCTCGACCAGCGGTACCCGCGGGTCCTGGCCGCGCTGCTGGCCGGTGCCGCGCTCGCCGTCGCCGGCACGGCCGTGCAGGCGACCTGCCGCAACCCGCTCGCCGAGCCCGGCATCCTCGGGGTCACCGCCGGTGCCGGCGTCGGCGCCGTCACCCTGATCACGATGTTCCCCGCGACCGGGCTGGTGGCCATGTCGGCCGTTGCCGGCGGCGGCGCACTGCTCGCGTTCGCCATCGTGTACGGCCTCGCCTGGCGCGGCGGGCTCGCCTCCGACCGGCTGATCCTGATCGGTGTCGGTGTCTTCACCGCCGGCACCGCCGTGATCACGTTCATCATCATCGCCACCGATCCGTGGAACACCGGCAAGGCGCTCACCTGGTTGTCCGGCTCCACCTACGGGCGTACCGCCGCCCAGGTCGTCCCGGTCGCCGCGGCGCTGCTTCTGCTCACACCGCTGGTGGCCGGGCAGACCCGCCGGCTCGACCTGCTCGCTCTCGACGACGACACCCCCCGGGTGCTCGGCGTGCGGCTGGAACGCACCCGCCTCGTCATCCTCGTCGCGGCGGCGCTGCTGACCTCCACGGCGGTCTCCGCCGTCGGCGTCATCGGCTTCGTCGGCCTGGTCGCCCCACACGCCGCCCGCGCGCTCGTCGGCGGCCGGCACGCCAGGGTGCTGCCGGTGGCGGCGTTGCTCGGCGCGCTGCTGGTCAGCCTCGCCGACACCCTCGGCCGCACCGTGCTCGCACCGGCGCAGATCCCTGCCGGCCTGGTGACGGCGATGGTCGGTGCCCCGTACTTCGTCTGGCTCCTGTGGCGCACCCGCGCCCGGGCGAACGGTAGATGACACGATTGGCGGATGAGATGGAACACCCCTACCGGCACTTCGCGGTCGCCGTACGCGCCCTGACCCGGCTCAGCCCGTCGTTCCTGCGGGTCACGTTCACCGGCGACGACCTCGACGCCTTCGCCGACGGCGGCCGCGACCAACGCATCAAGCTGGTCCTGCCCGCCGCCGACGGCGGCCTCGACCACCTGCCGACCGGCCCGGACTGGTACGCCCGCTGGCGCGAGCTGGCCGAGCGGCAGCAGCCGCCGATCCGCACCTACACGGTCCGTGCCGTCCGGCAGCACCGCCGCGAGGTGGACGTCGACATGGTGCGGCACGGCGACGGCGGCCCCGCCACCCGGTGGGCCAACCGTGCCGCCGTCGGTGACCGGATCGTGCTCATCGGTCCGAACGCCCGCTACGCCGGCGACACCGGCGGTGTCGAGTTCCACCCACACCACGGCGACGCACCGCTGCTGCTGGCCGGTGACGAGACCGCGGTGCCCGCCATCGCGTCGATCCTCGGCGGCCTGCCGGCCGGCGCCCGGGGCACCGCTTTCCTCGAAGTCCCGCACGTCGAGGACGTCCTCGACCTGGCCGCGCCGCCCGGCGTGACGGTGACCTGGCTGGCCCGGGACGGCGCGGCCCCCGGCACCCACCTCGTGCCCGCCGTGGTCGCCGCCGCAGGCGAGCTGGCCCCCGCCGGGCGGCCGGCGCCGCAGGCGCTGGAGGAGGTCGACGTGGACACCGCCATCCTCTGGGAGGTGCCGGACCCGTCGACGACGGCGACCGGCCCCTACGCCTGGCTCGCCGGCGAGGCCGGCGTCGTCAAGACCCTCCGCCGCCACCTCGTCGCCGACCGCGGCTGGGACCGCCACCTGGTCGCCTTCATGGGGTACTGGCGCATCGGCCGCGCCGAGACCTGAGTCCCTGGCGCGGTCGCCACGTGACGCGGCGGTGGTGGCGCGGACGCTATCGTGCCGCCCGGAGCCCGAACCTCGACCGTGGGTCAACAGTCGGCGTCCCGCCGTCCCGGGCGGCGCTGGCGTACGTAGGCGAGAACAGCCTCCCGGGTGGTCCGCACCCCGAGCGCCTCCCGGGCCTGGGCGATCCGCCGGTTCGCGGTGCGCAGTGACAGGAACTCCGCCGCCGCCGCAGCGGCGATCGTCTCGCCGTCGGCGAGCCGTTCCAGGAGTGCCCGCTGCTCCGGGACGAGCCGGCTCACCGCCGACTCGGGCGCGGACTCCGGCATCTCGTCCGGATCCCGGTGCACCGGCCCGAGCCGGCTCAGGTCGTCGACGAGGGCCCGACCGAGGTCACCGGTCGGGTCCGCGATGGCCACCACCCCGGCGCCCCGGGCGGCGGCGAGCACCGCCAACCGGACCGTCTCGATGTCCGGCACCCGACCGAAGAGCACCAGCCGGGTCGGGGCGAGGTCCCAGCCGGGTTCGGCGACCGCGAACCCCTCCCGGGTCGACCAGCCTTCCCTGGCGAGTCGGCGCAGCACCGTGGTCGCCTCCGTAGCCGACGGTACGACGTAGCGCGGCGGATGATCGATCACGCTGCACCTCCAGCACCAGTCACAGCACCTCCAGAGCGAGGGCCGCGGCTTCGGTACGGGTGCGGGCGCCGAGCTTGCGCATCCCGGACCGGACGTGGGTCTCCACCGTCTCGGCTGATATACCCAGTTGGCCGGCGATGCGTCGGGTTGGTTCACCGGCCGCGACCAGCCGCAGCACCTCACGTTCCCGGTCGGTGAGGTCACCGCCGGCCCGGGCGCCCCGGATGTCGCGGCGCACCGCGTGCCGGCGCAGTCCTCGGCGGATCCGGCCGAGCAGCACGACCAGCCCGGCCCGTTCGGCGCGCTCCTCGGCGGCGAGCAGCGCCGCGACGCTGCGGGCCGGGTCGGGCTCGTGCAGGCCGGCGGCGAGCAGGCAGCGGACCTCCTCGCGGGCCGCCAGGTCGTGCCAGCCGTCGGCAGCCCGGATGAAGCCGGCCGGGTCGCCGCCGGGGTTGTCCCAGGCGGCGAGCGTCTGCTGCCAGACCGGCGCCGGGCCGGCCGGTACGGCAGGCGGCACAGGGTCGGTGGGTGGCACAGGGTCGGTGGGTGGCGCGGCGGGCGGTGGGGCTCCGGTGCTGTCGTGGGCCGCCCAGCGGGCGGTGATCTGCCGCAGCCCGTCGACCAGCGACACGGCGCCGGAGTCCGGTCCGGTGGCGTGCTCGGGCTGACCGTCGAGCCAGGCCGCCTCCTGGCCGACCCAGTCGAGCAGGGCGGTGCCGCCGGCGGTGCCGCCGGTCGCGGCGGCGAGCCGGTCCCGGGCCGGGCCGAGCAGGCCGCCGTCTGCCTCGACCAGGCTGGCGGCGGCCACCGCGTAGTGGCGGGCGAGCTGCGGCAGGGTGCGGTCGGTCAGGTCGGCCGCGCGGCGCAGCGCCTCGTCGGGGTCGAGGGCCCCGTCGCCGCCCTGCGTGGGCGGCCCGCCGCGCAGCGCCGCACACCACAGCCGGGCCGACAGGAAGCGGGTCTGCCAGCTGTAGGCCAGATCGGCGGCACAGGCCCGCTCGGCCGCCTCGGCCGCCTGCCCCGCCTCGGCCAGCCGGCCCTCGGCGAGCAACGTCTCGACCAGCAGCCAGGCGCTCCACCGGGCGGAGAGTGCGTCGCCGGCCGTACCCGCCGCCGAGGCGGCCGAGGCCAGTGCCGCCTCCCAGCCCGGGGTGCGGTTCGCGGCGCGTACCGCCGCCAGCGCGGCCCGCAGTCCCGGATGTGCCGGTTCCGGTCCGTGCCGGGCGGTGATCCGGGCCGCCGTGCGGGTCGCCTCGGCCGGGTCGCTGCCGAGCTGGGCGAGGAGCAGGATCCGGTCCCGGACGGCGAGCTGCTCCGGGGCGGCCGAGCCTGGTATCGGGGCCGCCACCGCCCGGGCCGCCGGCAGGTCGCCGAGCTGGACCAGTGCCTCCGCCCGCACCAGGTCCGGATCGACGCCGAGCGGCGCGGTCGTGGTCAGCACCCGGACCGCCGCCCGGGGTCGGCCGCAGGCGAGCGCGGCCCGGGCGGCGTCGACCCGGACGGCCGGCCCCGGCTCGACACCGGGCAGCGCGCAGGCGAGCAGCAGCAGGTCGGCTCGGCCGCCGGTCGTGCCGGAGCCGGCCGCCGCCTCCAGCGCCCGCCGGTACGCGGCCGCGCCGTCACCGGCCTCGGCCAGGTGCCGGACCGCCTCCGCCGGAGGGACGAGGTCGGCGAGACGCCGGTGCAGCGCCCGCCGGCCGGCCTCGTCGAGCAGGCCGGCAGCGACCTCGGCGACGTACGGTGAGACCGGGGCGACCGGCGCGTCGCCAGCCGGCGCCGACCTGATCGGGCCAGCGGCGAGTTCGTCGACCCCGGCGGGCGCGGCCGTGACCAGGCCCGCGGCGACGAGTTCGTCGACCCCGGCACCGAGGACGCGCGCCGGGGCGGGGCGGCCCAGCAGCCCGAGCGCGGCCATCGTGGTGCGGGCCGGCCGGGTCAGGTCGGCCAGGGCCGCCGCCACCGCGTAGCCGACCTGGTCGGCGTCGCGGTCGACGGGCGGCAGCTCCGGGCGCCGGCCGACGGCGTCGGGGCGGGACGCGGCCGGCGGACGGTGCTGCGCGGCCCGGCGGGCCAGGGTCACCACCGCCAGCGGCACCCCGCCGGAGCGGCGGGCCAGGTCGGCGACGGTCGCCGGGCCCAGGCCGGGAGCGATCCGCCCGGCGAGGGCGGCCGCCGCCTCGGCGGTCAGCGGCGGCACCGCCAGCCAGCCCGCCGCCACCGACCGCAGCGCCGCGACCGTCGGCGGCGGCAGCCGGTGCGGGGTACGCAGCGCCACCGCGACCCGGCAGTGCGCGGCGAGCGGCACCAGGGCGGCGAGGGTGGCCGGATCGACCCACTGGAGATCGTCCAGGAGCAGCAGGCCGGCGCGTACCCGGGACCGGACCGCCTCGGCGAGCAGCGCCGGATCGTGGCCGGGCAGCCGGACCCGGACCGCGCGGGCCAGCGCGAACGCCGGTTCGGCGGGCAGGCTCGCCAGGCCGCCGCCGGTGAAGACCGGCCCCCGGAAGGCGGTGCCGAGCCGGGCGAGCGCGGTGCTGCGACCGCCGCCCGGTCCACTGTGCAGCACCACCAGGCCGGGCGTGGCCAGCAGGGCGGAGCCGACCGCGACGACGTCCGGCGCAGCGGCGCCGTGCGCGTCGGCTGGCGCGGTCTCCGGCGCCGGGCCGTTGCCCGGCCGGTCCGCGGGCCGATACTGGTCGGGCAGATCGCCGACCGACGCGTGCCGCACTCGTCCTCCCCGCCCGGGTCGACGCCTCGCCACCGTGGCAGACGGTGGCACGAACATGGGATCCTGCGCCGGCAGGATATTCGTAGTGTGGTGTCCGGCAGGGGCAAGCCCGCCCCCGCCGTCGTGCCGGAAGGACAGCGGACGAGATGAGCGTGCTCCACCACCACCGGGTTGCTCCCATTGTCACCGACCGCACCGCCCGCTGACGAGCCATGGGGGCAGGTCCGCTCAGCGCCCGGGTCGCCGGCCTCTGCGACGAGGTCGGCCCGCGACTCGGAGCCGCGACCGGGAACCAGGTGCTGGGGATCCGCCGCCGGCTCGACGAGCCGCTGCGGGTGGCGATCGCCGGCCGCCTCAAAGCCGGAAAGTCGACACTGGTCAACGCGCTGATCGGCCGGCGGGTGGCGCCGACCGAGGTGGGCGAGTGCACCCGGATCGTGACCCAGTTCCGCTACGGCACCGCCGACCGGGTCGACGTGGTACGCCGGGACGGCAGCCGGCTCAGCCTGCCGCTCGACGACGCCGGCATGATCCCGCAGCGGCTCGGCGTGCCGCGCGCCGAGGTCTCCTTCGTCGACGTCACCCTGACCAGCGACCACCTGCGCGACCTGACCGTGCTGGACACCCCCGGCCTGGCGTCGACGAACAGCGCGGTCAGCACGGGTGCCCGCCGGTTCCTCTTCGAGGCCGCGACCGCCCCGTTCGACGACAATATCGACGACGACTCGGCCGGCGCGGTCGCCGGCGCGGAGGCGATCGTCTACGTCTTCACCCAGTCGGTGCGCGACGACGACGTGGCGGCGCTGGAGGCGTTCCGGTCGGTCTCGGCCCGGCTGGCCAGCAATCCGATCAACTCGCTGGGCCTGTTCAACAAGGTCGACAAGCTGGTCGGCGGCGCGGCGGACCCGTGGCCGGTGGCGGGTCCGCTCGCCGCCGACCAGACCGCGGTGCTGCGCCGGGTGGTCTCCGAGGTGGTGCCGGTGGTCGGGCTGCTGGCCGAGACGACCGAGGCCGGCCGGCTCACCGCCGCCGACTGCGAGGCGCTGCGGACGATGGCCCGGCTGCCGGCCGACGAGCGGGCGCTGCTGCTCGCCTCGGTCGACCTGTTCGCGTCCCGGGACTGCCCGGTGCCCCGGGAGCAGCGGGAGCGGCTGCTGCGGCTGCTCGACCTCTACGGTGTCGGCTTCGCCATCGCCCAGTTCGCCGCCGAGCCGCAGTTGGCCAGCGGTGACCTGGTCCGGCTGCTCTTCGCCGCCTCCGGCTTTCCCCGGCTGCGCAACACCCTCGACCAGGCGTTCCGGTGGCGCACGGATGCGATCAAGGCGGGCTGGGCGCTCTCCAGCCTGGAGAAGTTGGCCAGCCACGCGGGCGGGCCCGACGAACGGGAACTGCTCCGGGACGCGATCGAGCAGGTGCTGCAACAGCCGGAGTACCACCGGCTGCGGCTGCTGGAGGTGGTCCAGCTGGTCAGCTCCGGGTCGGTGGAGCTGCCGGAGCCGATGGAGCAGGAGCTGACCCGGTTGGCGCTCTCCACCGACCCGCGGTGGATCCTGAGCCTGCCGGCCGCCGCGCCGGAGCAGCTGGTCCGGGCCGCGCTGGACGCCGCCACCCGGTGGCGGGTCTACGCGGTCGCCGGGGCGAGTCCGGCGCAGTCCCGGGTGGCGCAGGTCGCGCACCGCGGCTTCTTCCTGCTCTCCCAGCGGGTACGCGGGAGCCTGCGGTGACCGCCGGCCATACGGCCACCGGCGCCGGTGCGACCGCACCGGCGGCGCGTGGCGGCGCGAGCGATCCGGGACGGCAGGAGGCGGCGCTCGGTGCGGCGTTCACCGGTGCCGTCGACGGTGGGCTCGCGTTCCTGCGCACGGTCGCTCCCGACGCGGCGGCCGAGGTCGACATGCTGCGCCGGCAGGTGGTGACCCGCCCGTCGGTGGTGGTGGTCGGCGAAACGAAGCGGGGGAAGAGTTCACTGGTCAACGCGCTGGTCGGGGTTCCCGACCTGTCGCCGGTCGACGTGGCGGTCGCCACCGCCTGCTATCTGGAGCTGGTGCCCGGCGCCGAGGCCGCGGCCCGCGCCTGGGTGCCGGGCCGGGCCGACCCGCTGCCGCTGCGCCTGTCCCAGCTGCGGGACTGGGCCACCCCGCTGGGCCGGCTGCCGGACGACCAGCGGCCGCCCCGGCGGATCGAGGTGACCCATCCGGCGCCGCTGCTGCAGTACCTGAGCCTGGTCGACACGCCGGGCACCGGTGGCCTCGACCCGACACACGCCCGGATCGCCCTGGACGCGGCGGCCCGGGCCACCGCCCTGCTCTTCGTGGTCGACGCCGCCGCCCCGTTCGCCCAACCGGAGCTCGACTTCCTGATCGAGGCGAGCAAGCGGGTCAATCTGGTGGTCTTCGCGCTGACCAAGACGGACGCGTACCCGGGGTGGCGGACGATCCTCGCCGACAACCGGGCACAGGTGCAGGCTCACGCCCCCCGGTTCGGGTCCGCACCGTGGTTCCCGGTCTCGGCCAGGCTGGCCGAGCTGGCCCGGACGATGCCGGCCGAGGCGGCCGGCGAGCTGGTCCGGCAGTCCCGGATCGCCGAGCTGCAGCACGCCCTGGTCGGGCTGGCCGGCCGGGGACACCTGTTGCGGCAGGCGAACCTGCTGCGTACGGTCCGCAGCGAGCTCGTCCGCCACGACCTGCACCTCGGTGACCGGCTGCGGGCCACCGACCCCGACCCGGCCGACCTGGCCCGGATCAAGCAGGACCGGGCCGCGCTGGCGGCGCGCAAGCGGACCGAGTCGCGGCAGTGGTCGCTGGCGCTGAGCACCGAGACGCAGCGGGCCCGGGTCGAGGCGACGGGGCTGCTGCGGGGCTACGTCGGCGGGCTCCAGGGGGAGTTCCTCAACCGGATCGACCGGGCCCGCGGCGACGACCTCAAGGGGCTGCCGCAGCAGGTCGACGAGGCGCTGCACGCGCTGTCGGTGCGGCTGTCGGATGATCTGGAGGGCCGGTTCCGACAGGTCGGCGAGCGGGTGCTCGCCGAGGTGTTCCAGCCCACGGAGCTGCGGTTCGTGCTCGGCCGGCTCAACGCGACCCTGCGGCACGCGCTGGCCAGCAAACCGCGCCGCGACGGCGGCGGGCCGGACAACATGATGATCGCGATGTCGGCCGGGTCGATGGCGTTCCTGGCCGGCCGCAGCGCGATGGCCGGCGCCTCCGCGCTCGGCGCGGGCGCGCTGGTCGGCGGCGGCCTGCTGATCCCGTTCGCCGGGCTCGGCCTCGGGCTGGCCGCCGGCGGTTTCATCCTGTACCGGCGGCGGGTCCACACCGACCGGCAGCAGGCCCGGATCTGGCTGCGAGAGGTGGTCGCCGACGCCCGGGCCGCCCTCTCGGACGAGATCACCAACCGGTTCACGGACCTGCAGTACGCGCTGACCCTCGCCCTCGACGACGCGATCGAGCGCCGGCTGCGGCAGCTCGACGAGCAGATCGCCGAGATCGACGCGGCGGCGGCCGAGGACACCGCTGTGCGGGCCCGCCGCCGCGCCGCGACCCAGCAGGAACGGGAAACGGTCCGGGCCCGGGTCAAGCAGGTCGACGAGGTGCTGACCCGGGCCCGGGTGCTGGCGCCGGCGCCGCCGACGGAGGCATCGAGGCGGGAAGATGACTGACTACTGGGGCGGCTGGTCCGCCGACGAACCGGAATTCGGCGGCCCGGCGGACGAGGCCGGGCAGTCAGGTGAGCTCGCCGACCTCGGCGGCGACCAGGCCGGCGACGGCGGCTACCCGGTCGAGGGGTTCGGCGCCGCGGACCCGGACGAGCTGCCCGGCAACCCGGACGAGCTGCCCGGCAACCCGGACGAGCTGCCGGGGGGCCCGCCGATGCCGCTCGGCTACGACGACCTGCCGGCCGAGGCGCCCCGCGAGCCGTATCCGCACGCCGGACCGGAGACGCAGGAAGGGTTCGGGGCGGACACCTATCCGGAGGTGCCCGCCGAGGTCGGCTTCGGCGCGGCGGATCCGCCGTTCGGCGCCGACCCCGACCTCGACCCGTACGCCGACACCGGGCCGGCCTGGACGATTCCGCCCGACCTGCCGGAGCTCGGCGCGCCCCCGGAGCCGGTCGACGGCTTCCCGTGGACCGACCCGGCCCTGCTCGGCACCCCGGTCGACGCGTCGACGGCGACCCCGCCCGGGCCGGACGGCACCGTCGGCCCGGAGGAGCTGGCCGGGTACGCCGGCACGGAGCTGCCGGTCGACGGCGACCCGTGGGCGGCGCTGGCCGCCTCCGACGACCCGGCGACGAGTACGCTTGCCCGGTTCTGGTCTCCTGAGGAGCGCTGACGAACGCCGGGCCGTCCGCCCTGCCCTGCTGCGGGGTTCCGAGGCGTTCCTCCGGTACCGGAGCGCGAACACTGGCAACCGGCCCACCTCCGGCCCGACGAGAGGAAGCAGCAGATGGCGGAGCAGACCGACCCCACCGGCGCCACGGCGCAGATCGGCGTGACCGGGCTGGCGGTGATGGGCCGCAACCTGGCCCGTAACCTGGCCCGGCACGGTCATCGGGTGGCGGTGCACAACCGGTCGCCGGAGCGGACCCGGAGTCTGGTCGCCGAGCACGGTGACGAGGGGACGTTCGTGCCGAGCGAGTCGCTGGCCGACTTCGTCGCCTCGCTGGAGCGCCCGCGTGCGGTGATCGTCATGGTCAAGGCGGGTAAGCCGACCGACGACGTCATCGACGAGCTGGTGCCGCTGCTCGAACCCGACGACATCGTCATCGACTGCGGCAACGCGCACTTCGTCGACACCCGGCGCCGGGAGGAGGCACTGCGCGAGCACGGGCTGCACTTCGTCGGCACCGGTGTCTCCGGCGGTGAGGAGGGTGCGCTGCTCGGGCCGAGCATCATGCCCGGCGGCTCGGTCGAGGCGTACCGGAAGCTCGGGCCGATCTTCGAGTCGATCGCCGCGCAGGTCGACGGGGTGGCGTGCTGCGCACACATCGGGCCGGACGGCGCCGGGCACTTCGTCAAGATGGTGCACAACGGCATCGAGTACGCCGACATGCAGCTCATCGCCGAGGCGTACGACCTGCTCAGGGAGCGGCTCGGCGCCACGCCGGCCGAGATCGGCAAGATCTTCGCCGGCTGGAACGAGGGCGATCTGGAGTCGTTCCTGATCGAGATCACCGCGGACGTACTCGGGCACGTCGACGCCGGCACCGGCAAGGCGTTCGTCGACATCGTCCAGGACCGGGCCGAGCAGAAGGGCACCGGCCGGTGGACGGTGCAGAGCGCCCTCGACCTGGGCGTGCCGATCACCGGGATCGCCGAGGCGACGTTCGCCCGGTCGCTCTCCGGGCACGCCGACCAGCGGGCCGCCGCGGCGCGGGCGTACGCGGGCGCGGGCGGTGCGGCGCCGACCGGTGACGTGGACCGGGACGCCTTCGTGGAGGACGTCCGCAAGGCGCTCTACGCCTCCAAGATCGTTGCCTACGCGCAGGGCTTCGACCAGATCCGGGCCGGCAGCCAGGAGTACGGCTGGGACATCGACCCGGCGGCGCTGGCCACCATCTGGCGCGGCGGCTGCATCATCCGGGCCCGGTTCCTCAACCGCATCCGCGAGGCGTACGACGCCGACCAGCAGCTGCCGACGCTGCTGGTCGCGCCGTACTTCGTGCGGGGTGTCGCCGACAGCGTCGCGAGCTGGCGCCGGGTCGTCGGCTACGCCGCGCAGTCCGGGGTGCCGGCCCCCGCCTTCGCCTCGTCGCTGGCCTATTTCGACGGGCTGCGCCGCGACCGGCTGCCGGCCGCACTGATCCAGGGGCTGCGGGACAACTTCGGCGCGCACACCTACCAGCGGGTGGACGCCGAGGGCAGCTTCCACACCCGGTGGGCGGGCGACCGTACCGAGTCACCGGCCTGACCGGCGCCGCTGCCGGAGCGGCATATCCGGCCTGGCCCGGCTCCCGGTGCCAGGCCCGGCCGGTCAGTCGGGTCCGGCGCTGACGACCGCGACCAGGACGGCGAGCGCGACGAGTACCAGCAGGGCCAGCGTCCCGGTCCAGACCAGCCCGGCCGTGCCGGTCCAGAAGCGGCCGGCCGGAGCGGCGGCCCCGGTCGGCACCGGGACACCTCGGCCGGATGTGGCCGCCGCCGGCCCCGACGACGCCGACGACCGGGCGGCGGTGGCCGGAGCCGGGCCGGGCCGGGCGACACCAGCAGCGTCACGGAGGCCGCCACCGCTGCCGGCCGGGCGGCCGTCGAGCCGGAGGGCTCCCTCGGCGACCACCGTCTCCGGCTGTTCCAGCGCGGTCGGGGCGACACCGAGTTCGGTGTGGATCAGCCGGGCGGCCAGCGGGATCCGGCTGGAGCCGCCGACCAGGAAGATCCCGGCCAGGTCGGTCGGGTCCAGCCGGGCGGCGGCGATCGTCGCGGCCAGGCAGCTGACCGTCTGCAGCAGCGGCCGGCGGATCAGCTCCTCCAACTCCTCCCGGGTCAGGTGTGCCCGCAGCTCCAGCCCCGGCAGGTGCAGCTCGGCGCTGGCGGCCCGGGAGAGCAGCTCCTTGGCCGCCCGGACGTCGTCGTAGAGGAGTTCCCGCGCCCGGCGCTGCCCCGGCCCGGCCGGGCTCAGCAGAGCCTGCCAGGCTCCGGTCCGGCCCGGGGCGTAGCCCTGGCCGAGGTGGTCGACCAGGGCCTGGTCGAAGTCGAGTCCGCCGAGGTCGGTCAGGCCCGACTCGGCCAGCACGTCGAAGCCGGCGGCGGTGCGGCGTACCACGGCGGCGTCGAAGGTGCCGCCGCCGAGGTCGTAGACGGCCAGCGCCCGGCCGGGCGGCAGGGCCGCGCCGAGCAGCGCCGGATAGTACGCTGCCGCCGCGACCGGCTCGGCGACCAGCGAGGGTACCGGCAGCCCGGCGGCACGGGCGGCGGCGACCAGCACCGCCCGGCGGCGCTCACCCCACCGCGCCGGATGGGTCAGCCGCAGCTCGTCCACCCCGCCGAGCTGCCGCTCCGCCTCGGCCGCGACCCGTCGCAGCACCGCGCCGACCAGCTCGGTCACCGGCAGCTCCCGGTCGCCGAGCAGCACGGTCCCGTCGTCGACGCGCCGCTTCGGATGCGGCTCGAACCGGGCCGGATCGACCCGGGCGGCCCGCTGCGCGTCCCGGCCCACCAGCGGTACGCCGTCCGGAGCGAGGAAGACCGCCGACGGCAGCAGCGGCGTGCCGTCGAAGAGCAGCGGCCGGGCCCGGCCGTCGGCGCCGCGCGCCACGGCCACGGTGTGCGAGGTGCCGAAGTCGATGGCGAGCAGCCGCATGGCCAGCACCCTACTGTCGGCGGGGAGTTCCCGTCCGACGGCAAGGCGCCGCCCACCGGTCACCGGAAGGTCAACCGGGGCGGGCATACTCGCGGCGTGATCCGGGACTTCGCCTACCTCGACGCCCCGACCCCGCTGGCGTTCGCGCACCGGGGCGGCGCCGCCCGCGGTGACGAGAACACCGCCGAGGCGTTCGCCCGGGCGGTCCGGCTCGGCTACCGGTACGTCGAGACCGACGTGCACGCCACCGCCGACGCGATACCGGTGATCTTCCACGACGCGACGCTGCACCGGATGACCGGCGAACCTGGCCGGATCGCCGGGCTGCGCTGGGCGGACCTGCAGACGATCCGGGTCGGCGGCGCGGCGGCGGTACCCCGGCTCGACGAGGTGCTCGGCGCCTGGCCGCAGGTGCGGTTCAACGTCGACGTGAAGGCCGACGGCGCGGTCGCCGCGACCGTCCGGACCGTCGACCGGGCCGGCGCCGGCGACCGGGTGCTGCTCGCCTCGTTCAGCGACGCCCGGCTGGCCCGGCTGCGGCTCATGGCCGGCCCGCGGATCGCCACCTCGCTCGGGCTGCGCGGGGTGGCCCGGCTGCGGCTGGCGTCCCTGGCCAACCGCCGGCTGGTGCTGCCGCCGTCGGTGGTCGCCGCCCAGGTGCCGGTCCGCTACCGGGGGGTCCGGGTGGTCGACCGGCGGTTCGTCGACTACGTGCACCGGCTCGGTCTGCAGGTGCACGTCTGGACCATCGACGATGTCACCGAGATGAACGAGTTACTTGACCTCGGGGTGGATGGCATCATGACCGATCACGTCGACGTGCTGCGCGAGGCGTACCAGAGCCGCGGCCACTGGCCGTCCGATCGGTAGGTCGGCCGGAACCAGCCCGCCCGACCCCGACCGAAGGACCGCCATGGCCGAGACCATCCCCGCGACGGCGCCGGAGGCGCCACCCAGTACCCGGCAGGAGCGGGTCGGCTGGTACTTCTACGACTGGGCGAACTCGGCCTTCCCGACCACCGTCATCACGGTCTTCCTCGGCCCGTACCTGACATCGATCGCGAAGGCCGCCGCCGGCTGCGCCTCCGACGACCCGTGCCGGGGGCAGCGGATCAGCCTGCTCGGCCTCGACATCGCACCCGGCTCGCTCTTCCCGTACATGGTGTCGCTCTCGGTCTTCCTTACCGTCTTCGTGCTGCCGTTGGTCGGCGCCGTCGCCGACCGGTCGGCGCGGAAGAAGGAGATGCTGGCGCTCTACGCCTACATCGGCTCGGCGGCCACCGTCGGGATGCTCTTCCTCACCGGCGACCGCTACCTGCTCGGCGCCGGCCTCTTCCTGGTCGCCAACATCTCCTACGGGGCCAGCATCGTCGTCTACCACTCCTTCCTGCCGCAGATCGCCGGCCCGGACCAGCGGGACAGCGTCTCCAGCATCGGCTGGGCGATCGGCTACGTCGGCGGCGGCTCGCTGCTGGCGATAAACGTCGCGGCGGTGCTCTTCAAGGACTCGCTCGGGCTGGACACCGGCGACGTCGCCCGCTACAGCCTCGTCTCGGCCGGCGTGTGGTGGGCGGCGTTCACCACCATCCCGCTGGTGCGGCTGCGCAACCGGCCACCGGTCGCCGGCCCGGCGCAGGGGCCGCTGCTGCTCGACGGCTTCCGGCAGCTCTGGCACACGCTGCGCAGCCTCAAGGCGTACCCGTTGACGCTCTTCTTCCTCGTCGCCTACCTCGTCTACAACGACGGCATCCAGACGGTGATCTCGCTGTCGGCGGTCTACGGCACCGAGGAGCTGAACCTCTCCGACGACGTGCTGGTGCCGACGATCCTGATGGTGCAGTTCCTCGCCTTCGCCGGGGCGCTCGGCATGGGTGCGCTGGCGAAGCGGATCGGCGCCTGGAAGACGGTGCTGATCAGCCTGGTCCTCTGGACCGTCGTGCTGGCGATCGCGTTCCGGCTGCCGGCCAACCAGGCGCTGCCGTTCGTGCTGCTCGGCGGCGGGATCGGCATCGTGCTCGGCGGCAGCCAGGCACTGAGCCGGTCGCTGTTCAGCCAGCTGATCCCGAAGGGGAAGGAGGCCGAGTACTTCGGCCTCTACGAGATCTCCGACAAGGGTACGAGCTGGCTCGGGCCGCTGCTCTTCGGCCTCGCGTACGGGATGACCGAGAGCTACCGGGTGGCGATCATCTCGCTGCTGGCGTTCTTCGTGATCGGCTTCGTGCTGCTGGCCGCCGTGCCGATGCGCCGGGCGGTCGTCGCCGCCGGGAACACCCTGCCGGAACGGCTCTGATACGCCTGGCGGCAGCTCGTCTTCCACCTCTCCATGCCGGACGTCGACGATCCCGCCGCGGTCGTCGACGTCTTCCGACGTGATCTGGAGACCACCCCGACGCACGTCCGGGACCGGCTCCGCCCCGTGCTGGCCGGTCTGGACCACGTCGTCGCCGGCGGTGATCTCGGGCCGGACGGTGCCGGTGGACCGGGCCGCCGCCTGCTGGGCTGGACGGTCGGCCGGCACTGGCTCGATGACCGAAGCGAGCCGTGACCTCCCCGCAGCTCCGGTTGACTGTCTAGGGTGGGCCGGAGGCCGAACATCTGGGCAGGGGGCGTGTGGGATGGCGGAGCCGATCGAGGCGGTGGCCGGCACGGCGCTGGTCGGTGCGATGGCCGGGCAGGGCTGGCCGGCGGCCCGGGCCGAGCTTGTCGCGTTCTGGCGGCGGGTCCGGCCGGCGGAGGCGGACGACGTGGCGACCGAGCTGGCCGAGGTACGCGCCGAGGTGCTCGCCGCCCGCCAGGCCGACGACCCGGCCCTGGAGCGCACCCTGGCCGACACCTGGCGGCTGCGGCTGCGGGAGTTGACCGGCGACGACCGGACCCTCGCCGCCGAACTGCGCGACCTCGTCGACCGGCATCTCGTGCCGGCCCTCTCGACCGACGAGCAGGCGCGGGCGACGGGCCGGCTGCCGGCGCCCGGCCGGGACGGCGGCCCGGCGAGCTGAGAAGCCAACCCTCAACGGCACGGCGGCTCGACCCCGGCCGTTTCCGCGACCGGCTGCACCAGACTGCTGCCGCACTGCGGATGACTTCGGGCACGGATGGTTGATCACCCGACGTGGCACTCCGGTGCTCGTCGAGTTGACGATTGGTAAGGCTGGTGTCACGGCGCGCGGAGGTTCTGAGCAGGATCTCCATGCTCGTGCCCGGTGGCCTAGGCTCCCCCACCGTGACCGACGAGAGCCGCAGCAGCCGAATCCTGTCCACCGGAGACGAGTCCGCCCTCGCCCAGGCGTGTTTCGCCGCCGGCGACGGGCGGCTCCGACACGGTGCGGCCCTCAAGTTCTTCTGGGGACCGATGGACTGTGGCAAGTCGACGATGGCGCTGCAGATGAACTACAACCACGCCCGGCAGGGGCGGCGCGGGCTGGTGACCACCCGGATCGACCGGTCGCTCGGCCCGCAGATCACCACCCGGATCGGCCTGGCGCACGAGGCGGTCGAGGTCACCGACGACCTCGACCTCTGTGCACTCGTCCGGTCCCGCTGGGCCGACGGCGACCGGCTCGACTATCTGATCTGTGACGAGGCCTGCTTCTACACCGTCCGGCACGTGGAGCAGATGGCCGAACTGGTCGACTGCTACGACGTGGACGTCTTCGCGTTCGGTCTGGCCAGCGACTTCAGGTCGTGCCTCTTCCCGGCCGCCCAGCGGCTGTTCGAACTCGCCGACGAGGTGTGCCGGATCCAGGTCGAGGTGCTCTGCTGGTGCGGACGGCCGGGGCAGTTGAACGCCCGGGTGGTCGGCGGTGCGGTCGCCAGGGAGGGTGAGCAGGTGGTCATCGGGGACACCGTCGAGGCGGCCGAGGTGCGCTACCAGGTGCTCTGCCGGCGCCACTTCCGCTCCGGCGACCTGGGCGACAACCGCTGACGACGTCGGGCGATCAGGTCGCCGACGGCGCCGGGCGGGTCAGAACGGGTCGCCGCAGACCCGCCACTGGTCGCCGTCCCTGACCATCGGCATCTCCCGGCGGTCCGTCGCCCCGGAGCGGCGGGTCAGCGTCGCGGTGACGGTGCCCCGGAGCTGCCCCTGGTCGCTGGCGACCTCGACGTCGTCGACGGCGTACCGGCTGATCGTCGGCGGCACGGCCAACCGCCGCTCGAACTCCTCCCGGCTCCACCGCTCGCGGGTGTCGACACAGAGCCGATCGTAGGCGCCGGCCGGGTCGCCGTTGGTCACGTCGCGTAGAAACGCCTCCGCCGCCTCCCGGGCCGCGCCGGAGGACTGCCGGACGTGCTGGTAGTTCCAGGCACCGAGCCCGGCCGCGCCGACGCAGCAGACGAAGAGGCCGGCCGCGACCAGCGACAGCACGCCACGGAACCGGCGCGGTGGCCGCCCGGTGCGCCGGCTGGGCAGCTCGTACCCCATGCACCGACGGTAGATAACCGGCGGTGACCGGCGGCGCCGAACGGGGGTTCCGGCCGTCCGGCGCCGCCCGTGGACGACACGTCGCCAGGCGTCGTCTACCGTCGGGATCATCCCCGTCAGCTCCGCCGACCCACCGGCCGGCCCCGACCCCTCGAGGACCAGAGCATGCAGCGCTACGTCCAGGCGGCGCCCGTACCCGCCGACCCGTACTTCGGCGACCGGCTGCTGCGCTCGTGGCTGGACCGCCAGCTCGGCCGGGACGGGCACCGCGCGGCGGCGGAGCGGCTGGCCGCGCTCGCCACGGACGTCACCGGGCCGCTGCGGGCCGCACACGCCGACGCCGAGGCGCATCCGCCGGCCCTGGTCCGGTACGGGCCGTGGGGAGCCAGGATCGACCGGATCGAGACCTCCGCCGGATGGCGGGCCCAGCGGGCGGCGGCGGCCCGGCACGCCGTGGTCGCGCTCCCCTACCTGCCGCAGGCCCGCGGCACCTGGGGGGCGGCGGCCCGGGTCGTCCAGCACGCCCTGCTGCACCTCTACGGTCCGGAGTCGGCCACCTTCTCCTGCCCGGTGGCGATGAGCGACGGCGCCGCAGCGCTGCTCGCCCGCCCCGAGGTCGACCCGGCGGTCCGGGACGCCTGGCTGCCCCGGCTCACCGCCACCGATCCGGCGGAGGTGGTCAACAGCGGGCAGTGGATGACGGAGTCGCAGGGCGGCTCCGACCTGGCCCGCTCGACCACCACCGCACGACCGGCCGGCGACGGGGCGTGGCGGCTCACCGGGGAGAAGTGGTTCTGCTCGGCCGCCGACGCGGAGCTGGCGGTCGCGCTGGCCCGCCCGGAGGGCGCCGGGCCGGGCAGCCGGGTCCTGGTGCCGTTCCTCGTCCCCCGCTACGCCGCCGACTCGCCGCTGGCCGCGCCGGGCGCCGATCCGGCGGCTCCGGCTCCCGGGGTCACCGTGCGCCGGCTCAAGGACAAGCTCGGCACCCGGGCGCTGCCGACCGCCGAGATCGGGCTGCACGACGCGTACGGCTGGCCGCTGGGCGACCCGGCCGGGCCGGGGCTGAGCCGGGCGATGACCCTGGTCGTGGTGACCCGGTTGCACAACGCGGCGGCGGCCGCCGCCGGCATGCGCCGGGGGCTCGGGTACGCGCGGGTGTACGCCGACGCCCGGCAGGTGGCCGGCGGACGGCTGATCGCCGCACCCCTGCACCGGGCCATCCTCGGCACCCTGGCGGTGGACGCGGCCGGCGCGTTCGTGCTCGCCGGGCACGCCTTCGCGCTGCTCGGCCGGGTCGAGATCGGGGCGGATCCGGTCGCCGCCGCCGAGCTGCGGATCGTGGCGCCGCTGGCCAAGCTCGCCACCGGGCGGCTGGCGGTCTCGTCGGCCAGCGAGTACGTCGAGGCGTTCGGCGGCGCCGGGTACGTCGAGGACACCGGCGTGCCCCGGCTGCTGCGCGACGCCCAGGTGCTGCCGATCTGGGAGGGCACCACGAACGTGCTGGCCCTGGACGTGCTCCGGGCCGTGCTGCGGGAGGACGCCGCCGCGCCGCTGCTGGACCGGCTCGACGCGGCCACCGACACCGCCCGGCGCCTGCACCCGGCGCTGGCCGACGCGCTCGGCGCCGCGACGGCGCAGCTGCGGGACTCGCTCGCCGAGGTGGCCGCCGGACCGGAGTCGGACGCGGTCCTGGCCGGGGCGCGCGGGCTGGCACTGCGGATGGCGTACGCGCTGGCCACCGCCCTGCTGGTCGAGCAGGCGGCCGGCGGCGGCGACGAGACGGCGGAGGTGGCCGCCCGGCTCTGGGCGCGACGCTGGCTGCGCGGCGCCGACATCGCGGCGGATGCCCATCACGAGCTGGACGTGCTCTGCTGACCGGCGCCGCGAAGAACCGCGGCAGTCAGCCGCGCCGACGGGTCCGGGCCGCCCAGATGGCGTACGCCGGGTCCCGGTCCAGGTTGTGCCGGTCCCGGTCGTAGCGCCGGGTGGTACGCGGGTCGGCGTGCCCCATCGCGTCCTGCACGTCCTCCAGCGGCACTCCCTCGGCGCGGGCCGAGGTGGCGAAGGCGTGCCGCAACGAGTGCGGGGAGAGTCGTTCCCAGGCCGGGATACCGGCCACCCTGGCCAGCCGCCGCACCAGCCGGAAGACCGCGTGCCGGTCGAGCCGGTTGCCGGTGGCGGTCACCAGCAGCGCGCCGGTCAACTGCGCCACCGGTCGTCCCGCCGCGGTCGCCCGCGCGGCGAGGTAGGCGTCCACCGCGTACGCCGAACCGGGGGTCAGTGCCCGGCGGCGGGCCCGGCCGCCCTTGCCGACGAAGCGCAGGCTGCGATGCCCCCGCTCGTTGCCGAGGTCGGTCAGGTCCAGCGAGACGAGTTCGCCGACCCGCAGCCCCAGGTCGGCCAGGAGCACCAGCACGACCCGGTTGCGCAGCGCGTTCGGCCCGGTGTCCGCCTCGGCGGCCACGAGCAGCGCGTCGACCTCGTCGGGGGTGAGGCCGACGGTGGCGGAGTGGTCGCGGTCGACCCGGGGCCGGTCCGCCCCGGAGACCGGGTTGGCGGGCACCGCCCCGAGCCGGCCGAGAAAGGTGTACCAGCTCGACAGCGCGGAGAGCTTCCGGGCCACCGTGGCCGGGGTCAGTGGGCGGCCGCTGCGTCGGTCGACGCTGGCCTCCAGGTCCCGGGCGTACGTGTTGACGTGCAGAAACGTGGCGTCGAGCGGGTCGATCTCCCCGTCGGCGCACCAGGCCAGCCAGCCGGCGACATCCCGCCGGTACGCGGCCCGGGTGTGCTCGGAGAGCCGGCGGTTACGCAGCCATGCCTCGGTGAAGTCGGCCGGGGTGTGCGGCGGCACCGGCCGGGTCGCCGCCCGGCGCACCAGGATGGATCGGGACACGCGAAAAAGGCTCTCAGATCGGGCGCCCCAGATCGTGATGACGCGCCCGGCGTCGGCCACGCGATGAAACGTCGGCTGAGCGACGAAAGTACCGGGGCGCGCTGGCGCCCCGGTACGGCGTGGTGTGACGGCGGGTCGTCGAGGGGGTCAGGACCTGATCTGGCGAGGGCCGCCGCCGGAGACGGTCACCTCGACCCGGCGCGGCTTGGCCCGCTCGGCCACCGGGATGCGCAGGGTCAGCACCCCGGCCTCGTAGCCGGCTTCGAGCTTGTCGGTGTCGAGGGTGTCGCCGAGGAACAGCTGCCGGGTGAAGACTCCCATCGGCCGCTCGGCGGCGACGAGTTCGATCTGGTCACCGGTGGGGCGGCGGCGCTCGGCGCGCACGGTGAGCACGTTGCGCTCCACGGTGCACTCGATGCTGTCCGGGTCGACGCCGGGCAGGTCGAAGGCGGCGTAGAAGTAGTCGCCGTCCCGGTAGGCGTCCAGGTGCATGACCGCCGGCCGGCTGGTGGTGCCGAAGAACTGCTCGGCGATCCGGTCGATCTCACGGAACGGGTCGGTGCGCATCAACATCGTCGATCCTCCTCGGTTCTCCTGGGCCGAAGGCTCAAGTTGAGTCTGGGTGACTCAACTCCTCCTCCTTATTACCTCCTGTCCGGCTCCGCCGTCAAGTCCGCCGAGGCGTTTCTCGAACCAGTGCTCGGCGTACGGGTCCACCGAGTAGGCGGGGACCTCCCGGTAGCCCTGTCGGGCGTAGAGCGCCCGCGCATCGAGTTGACCGAGCAGGGCCGTGCCGCCTGGCTCGGCGCGATGGACGTCCTCGGTCACGAGGAATACCGGCTGCTCGGCGCACTCACCGCCGACGAGCGCACCCTCGCCGACGCTGCGCCGGGTCATGATCGCCGCAGAGCGGCCGTCCACCCCCTGACACCACGTCCCGCGCCGGCAGCCCGACCGGCACCGGGGCCCCGGCCGACTGTCAGAGCTCGAAGAGGTCCGCCAGGGCGGCGCCGATCCGGGCCATGCTCGCCCCGGTCGCCATCCCGACCCGCTCCACCGCGACCGCCGCCGGCACCCGGCGCAGCCGGTTGACCACCACGACCCCGGTCACCGGATCGGTCTCGGCCAGCGGCACCACGAACGGCGGCAGTTCGGTGCTGCCGCGTTGCCGGACGATCGGCGCGCAGTACGGGGAGGCGGAGGGCCGATCGTTGTGCGCGTCGCCGGAGAGCACGACGACCCGGTGCCGGGCCTGCTGGGCGGGGTCGCCGACGGTCCAGATCTCGCCCCGGTTCACGCGGCGCCGGCCAGGTCCGACCAGTCCGCGTCGACCTGGTCGGCATAGCGGTCGAAGGCGTCGAGCTCGTCCCGGACCTCCGGGTTGGCGGCGAGCCACGCCTCGTGCTGGTGCGCCGCCGCGCGGAGGGCCTCCTTGCGGGCCGCCCGGTCGATCCAGGCGGAGAGGGAGAGACCGTCCTGCTTCGCCGCGGCCCGGGCCCGGGCGAGCGTGTCCGGCTTCAGGCTGAGGGTCACCTTGTCGGCCATAACCGCGATGGTACGCCCGGTGGTATGGACAGAGGTATCCGCAGCGCCGGCTCGCAACGCCGCACCGGTCACCCGTCCAGCGGGGCTCGAGGGGTCGGGGCCGGCCGGTGGGGTCGGCGCGACCGGCTGCGCCCCCCGGCGGAACTGCCGGGCCGGCCGGGTCCGTGAGCCTGTCCGCCGGGAGTACGGTCGGGGTGTGCCGTCGTCCCCGCTCCGGGTTGCCACACCGGCCGCCTGCCCGGCAGATCCGTCCGTGCGCGACGGGACCGGTGAGGATCGGCGCTGGCTCAGGGCGGCCATCGAACTGTCCCGGCTCTCACCACCCTCGCCGAGCCACTACGCCGTCGGAGCGGTCGTGGTGGACCGGCACGGTGTGCCGCTGGCGACCGGCTACACGGGCGAGACCGACCCCTCCTACCACGCGGAGGAGGCCGCGCTGGCGAAGCTCGCCGCCCGGGAGGATCTGGATCTGGTCGGGGCCACCCTCTACACGTCGATGGAACCCTGCACCGCCCGCAGGTCGCGGCCGGATCCGTGCACCGGCCTGCTGCTCGCGGCCGGGGTCGCGCGGGTGGTGCTGGCCCTGCGCGAGCCGCTGCTCTTCGCCGACTGCGACGGGGTGGCGACCCTCCGGCAGGGCGGGGTCGACGTCGTCGAGATCGGCGACCTGGGGGACCTCGTGATCGAGATCAACGCTCACCTCCTGAGCCGCTGCCGTAGCTGAGCCGTGGCGGCGGTGGGCCCACACCTCGCGGCGACATCCCGGGTGGGTCATAGCGCGCGGAGGTATTCGGCGGTGAACTGCGGAAACGTCCACTGCAGCATTCTTCGCCCCACTTATGTTCTTCGGTTGAAAAAGAGCACTTAACTGGCGGGTAACACCACGAACTTAGCGTGCCACTGGACGTGAAATCGACTCACGTAAGTCCGATCTGGACATCTCTTGGACCGCACGTCAGAGCCCCCACTACCCACGAGGTTCCGATGCCTGCTGCCCGGGTTCCGTTCGATCTTGTCATCGCTCTCACTCCCAGCGGTGGCACCGAACCTAGTCCGCACCTCGTCACCGCGGCCCGCGCCGGCGGCGGCCGGGGAGTACTCGATCTGGCCGGCGGCGGCGACCGCGCACTGGCGGCCATCTCCGCGGCGGCGGCGACCGGGCCGGTGGGGATCCGCGTCCCCGCCGGCTGCACGGCCATGCCGTCCGACACAGAGCATGCCGGCGCCGGCCGGGTCGACCTTGTCGTGCTCCCGGTGGACAGCCCGTGGGCGGTGGCCGAGACCGCCGGACGGTTCCGGGTACTCGTCGAGGTGACCAGCCACGCCGAGGCACGCGCTGCCGCCGTCGCTGGAGCGCACGGCCTGATCGCCCGTGGCGCGGAGTCGGGCGGGCGGGTCAGCGAGCTGAGCGCCTTCGTGCTGACCCAGCAGTTGCTCGCCGACGAGGCGCTGGACCTGCCGGTCTGGGTCGCCGGCGGCATCGGTCCGCAGAGCGCGGCGGCGTGCGTGCTCGGCGGCGCGGCCGGCGTGGTGCTGGACAGCCAACTCGCCCTGATGCCCGAGTCCGAGCTACCCGACGAGGTACTCGCGGCGGTACGCCGGATGGACGGCTCGGAAACGGTCCTCGACGGCCAGCAGCGTGGCCTGAGAGTCGACGACGCCCTGCTACCGATAGGTCCCGACGGCTGGCTCGCCACCGCGTTCGCGCAACGGTGGCGGGACACCCGCGCCGCGGTACGCGGGGTCCGCGCGGCGATCCTTGCGGTGCTGGACGACGAGGCCGCCGCTCGCACGCTGGCGCCGGACGCGCCGCTGGCGCGGGCGCTCGGCCTCCGGATCCCGGTGGCTCAGGGGCCGATGACCCGGGTCAGCGACGAGGCGGCATTCGCGGCGGCGGTCGCGGCGGACGGCGCCCTGCCGTTCGTCGCGCTGGCCCTGGCCGACGCCGCGCAGTCCCGCCGGATGCTCACCGAGGCGAACCAGGCGCTGGGCGACACGCCGTGGGGCGTGGGCGTGCTCGGCTTCGCCCCGGAGGAGCTGCGCGCCGCCCAGGTCGAGGTGATCCGCGAGGTACGGCCGCACTGCGTCATCATCGCCGGCGGTCGACCGGCCCAGGCCAAGGCCCTGGAGGCCGAAGGCATCGCCGCGTTCCTGCACGTGCCGTCGCCCGTCCTCCTCAGGCAGTTCCTGCGGGCCGGCACGCGCCGGTTCGTCTTCGAGGGCGCCGAGTGCGGCGGGCACGTCGGGCCGCGTACCAGCTTCCCCCTCTGGGAGGCGCAGTCGGCGGTCCTGGCGGAGTTCCTCGACGAGCAGCCGGCCGAGGCCGCCGCCGAGGTGCAGGTCTTCTTCGCCGGAGGCATCCACGACGCGCGGTCGGCCGCGATGGTCGCCGCGCTGGCCGCGCCGCTGACCCGGCGCGGGGTGCAGGTCGGCGTGCTGATGGGCACCGCCTACCTGTTCACCCGGGAGGCGGTCGAGCACGGCGCGGTACGGCCGCTGTTCCAGCGCGCGGCGCTGGACGCCACCCACACCGCGCTGCTGGAGACCGCCCCCGGGCACGCGACCCGCTGCCTGCCCAGCCCGTTCGTCGACGACTTCCACCAGCTGCGCACCGACCTGGAGACGGCGGGCGTGGAGAGCCGGCAGATCTGGGAGCAGCTGGAGGTGCTCAACGTCGGCCGTCTCCGCATCGCCAGCAAGGGGCTGCGGCGCGAGGGCGACCGGATCGTGGCCGTGGACGAGGCGGTGCAGCAGACCGAGGGCCTCTTCATGGCCGGCCAGGTGGCGGTGCTCCGCTCGGACCGGACCACCGTCGCCGACCTGCACCACGGCGTGACAACGGCGGCTGCGGAGTTCCACGAGGCCAGGGTGGCGTCCCTGCGCGACGAGCTGGCACCGGCAGGTCCGGCCGTCGAGGCGCCGTCGCCGCTGGACGTCGCCATCGTCGGCATGTCCTGCGTCTTCCCCGGCTCACCGGACCTGGCCTCGTTCTGGCGGACCATCCTCGACGGCCGGGACGCGATCAGCGAGGTGCCGGCCGACCGGTGGGACGTCGACCACTACTACGCGCCGGAGGTCGGCCCGGGACAGGCCGGCCGGATCAGCGTCTCCAAGTGGGGCGGCTTCCTCGACCCGGTGCCCTTCGACGCGATCCGGTACGGCATCCCGCCCGCGGCACTGGCCAGCATCGACCCGACCCAACTGCTCGCCCTGGAGCTGTCGCACCGGGCGCTGGTCGACGCCGGTTACCCGTACGACGCGCCGGGTGCCGACCACTCACGCACCGGGGTGATATTCGGCGCCGAGGCGGGCAGCGACATGGCGAACGCGCAGACGCTGCGGACGATGCTGCCCGGGTACGTCGGCGAGGTGCCGGCCGGGCTGGAGGAGCAACTGCCGAGGGTCACCGAGGACTCGTTCCCCGGCATCCTCGCGAACGTCATCGCCGGCCGGGTCGCCAACCGGCTCGATCTCGGTGGGCCCAACTTCACCGTCGACGCCGCCTGCGCCTCGTCGCTGGCAGCCCTCGACGCCGCCTGCAAGGAGCTGGTCGCGGGTGGCAGCGACCTGATGATCTGTGGCGGTGCCGACCTGCACAACGGCATCAACGACTATCTGATGTTCACCTCGGCGCACGCGCTGTCGCCGACCGGGCGCTGCCGCACCTTCGACAGCACCGGCGACGGGATCGCGCTCGGCGAGGGTGTCGCCTGCCTCGTACTCAAGCGGCTCGCCGACGCCGAGCGCGACGGCGACCGGATCTACGCGGTCGTCAAGGGCATCGGCGCCTCCAGCGACGGGCGCGCGCTCGGCCTGACCGCGCCGCGCCCCGCCGGGCAGCGCCGGGCGCTGGACCGGGCGTACCAGCGCAGCGGCGTCTCGCCCCGGGACGTGGAGCTGGTGGAGGCGCACGGCACCGGCACGGTGGTGGGCGACCGCACCGAGCTGGAGACCCTCACCACGAAGTTCACCGAGGCCGGGGCCGACCCCGGCAGCTGCGTGCTGGGCTCGGTGAAGTCGCAGATCGGGCACACCAAGTGCGCCGCCGGACTGGCCGGCGTCATCAAGGCGGTGCTGGCGCTGCAGACCGGAGTCAAGCCGCCGACCAGCAACCTGAGCCGCCCCAACCCGGCGTGGGATCCCGAGCGCAGCCCCTTCGTCTTCCACACCGAGCCCCGGCCCTGGCTCACCGCGCACACCCGGCGGTACGCCGGGGTGAGCGCGTTCGGCTTCGGCGGCACGAACTACCACGTGGTGCTGGCCGCCCATCCGGGTGTGCCGGAGCCGCGGCACGCCCGCGACGAGTGGCCGGTCGAGCTCTTCTGCTTCCGCGGTGCCGACCGGAGCGCGGCGCACCGCGCGGTCGAGCGGCTCGTCCAGCAGGCCGAGGGCCGGTCCCGGCGGCTGCGTGACCTGGCTGCGGCGCTCGCCCTGGAGTCGGACCGGCGCAGCGGGCCGGTGCAGGTCGCGGTCGTCGCCCGGGATGTCGACGAGCTGCTCCGGCTGCTGCGCCGGGCCCTGGCCGGCGAGCACGCGCCCGCCGACGGGCTGGTGCAGCCGGACGCGCCGACGGACGGCAAGGTGGCGTTCCTCTTCCCCGGGCAGGGCAGCCAGCGGCCGGGCGCGCTCGCCGAACTCTTCGTGGCCTTCCCCGAGCTGCGCCGCTATCTCCACCTCGGAGACCAGTGGGTCGGCACGCTCTTCCCGCCCTCCGCCTTCGACCCGGAGGTGGCCCGCGCGCAGGACGACCGGGTACGCGACACCCGGGTCGCCCAGCCGGTGCTGGGCATCGGTGGCCTCGCGGTCGACCACCTGCTCGGCCGGCTCGGCATCCGGCCGGACATGGCCGGCGGGCACAGCTACGGCGAGCTGGTAGCGCTCGCCGTAGCCGGGGCGTTCGACCCGGCGACCCTGCTCACGCTCAGCCGGGAGCGGGCCGCCGCGATCCTCGCCGCCGCCGGCGACGACCCGGGCACGATGGCCGCCGTCGGCGCCACACCGGCCCAGGTGGCGGAGGTGCTCGCCGGCGCAGGGCTCGCCGGTGAGGTGGTCCTGGCCAACCACAACGGGCCGGCGCAGGTGGTGATCTCCGGTCCCACTCCGGCGGTGCGGGCGGCGACCGCCACGCTGAAGGCGGCCGGGCTGGCCGCCCGGGCGATCCCGGTCGCCTGCGCGTTCCACAGCCCGGTCGTGGCCGCTGGCGGGGAGCGCTTCGCCGCCGTACTCGCCGGCCAGCCGGTGGGCGCGCCCGGGATCCCGGTCTGGGCCAACCGGACAGCCACACCGTACGCGCCGGACGCCGCAGCGGTCCGCGCCGGGCTGGCGGCCCAGATCGGGGCACCGGTCCGCTTTGTCGACCAGATCGAGGCCATGTACGCCGACGGCGCGCGGGTCTTCGTGGAGGCGGGTCCGGGCACGGTGCTGACCAGGCTCGTCCGCGCGGTGCTCGGTGAGCGCCCGCATCTCGCGGTGGCCTGCGACGGTGCGCCGCGCGAGCCCGGCCGGCAGGGCCCCGGTGAGGGGCTGCGCGCCTTCCTCACCGCCATCGCCGAGCTGGCCTGCGCCGGGGTGCCGGTGCGGCCCGGCTGGCTCTTCCACGGCCGCGACGCGGCGGCCGGCACGATCGCCGAGCCGGTCGGGCGGCCGACGTGGACGGTCGACGGCCAGCTGGTCCGGGACAGCAACGGGGCGAGCCTGCGCGGTGGCATGGCACCCCCTCGACGCATCAAGGAGTTGCCGGTGAACGGGTCCGACAGAGTCGATGCATTCAACGGCGGCCGGGACAGCCGGGACGAGCTGCTCAGCGAGTTCCTGCGGACCAGCCGCGAGATGATCGCGTCCCAGCGCGACGTCCTGCTCGCGTACTTCGGTGCCGGGCAGCTCACCTGGCAGCCCGCCCCGGCTCCGGCGCCGCCCGCGATCTCCATGGCGGTCACGACCGTGGCGGAGGAGCCGTCCGCACCACCCGTACCGGTCGCGCCGCTCGCGGCGGCGGCCGCCGCGCCCGCACCGGCGTCGCTGCCGGCGGTGGCGGCTGCCGGGATCGATTTCCAGGGATCCGTGCTGGCGGTGATCAGCGAGCGGACCGGCTACCCGGTCGACCTGATCGACCTCGACCTCGACCTGGAGGCCGACCTGAGCGTCGACTCCATCAAGCGCGCCGAGGTGGCCGGCGAGGTCGCGTCCCGGCTCGGGCTCTCCGCCGACGGCGACGAGGCCGAACTGGAGGACCTGGTCCGGGCACGCACGGTACGGGCCATGGTCGCCTGGCTCACCGCGAAGGTGGACGGGGTCGGCGGTGCGGGCGTCGCGGCGTTATCGGCGGGGCCGGACTCGACCGGCCCGCCATCCGAGTCCACCGGGGTCGCGCCCGAGCGCATGCTCAGCACGCTGGTCCCGCTCGACGACGCCCCGGCCCGACCGACGGCCCCGCTCGCCGGTGCGACGTTCGCCGTGGTCGGCGACCCGACGGCGGTACGGCGGATGGCCGAGCTGCTCGACGGGCACGGTGCCACGGTGCGGGAGGCCAGCGACGAGGCGTCTGCCGCCGCCGACGGCCTGATCCTGCTCGGCGAGGCAGCGGCGCTCCCGGGGGCGTTTCCGCTCGTCAAGAGCGCCCTCGCCGGTGGTGCCCGCTGGCTCCTCGCGGCCGTCGACACAGCGGTCGGCGCCGCTGCCGCCGACGGGACCGCTGCCGCCGACGCAGTAGCGGATGACGTGGTGGTCGCCGGGATGGCGGCCGGCGACGGCCTGCGCGGCTTCTTCCGCACGGCCGCCCGAGAGTACCCGGACCGCACGGTGCGGCTCGTGCTGACCGAGGGCGCGGCGTCCGACGGCGAACCCGCCGGTGCCGGGCTGGCGAGCGCGATCGTGGACGAGCTGTGCAGCGGCGGGGACGCGCCGGTCGTCGTCCGGGCGGACGGCCGGCGGTACGCCTACGACCTGGCGCCGGAGGCGCTCGGCACGCTGGCGGTCGGTGGCGCGGGACCGGCCGGCGACGGCGTGGCGGAGGCACGGGCGATCGGGCTCGACCGGGACTCGGTCCTGGTCATGGTTGGCGGCGCCCGGGGGATCACCCCGTGGTGCGGTCGCGCGCTCGCCGCCGCCACCGGCTGCCGAATCGAGCTGGTCGGCCGCACCCCGCTGCCGGTCGAGGCGGAAAGTCCGGAGCTGGCGGGTCTGGACGGTGCCGAGCTGCGCGCCGCACTGGCCCGCCGGGGGGTCGGCTCCCCGGCCGAGATCGAGCGGGCCGCGCGGGCCGTCCTGGCCGGCCGCGAGGTCGAGGCGACCCTGCGCGAGCTGCGTGAACTCGGCAGCGACGTGCGGTACCACGCACTGGACGTACGCGACGGGGCGGCGGTGAGCCGCCTGCTCGCCCGGGTGCACGCCGAACGTGGCCGGATCGACGGGCTCGTCTATGCCGCCGGTGTCATCGAGGACAAGCTGATCGCCGACAAGACCCCGGAGTCGTTCGCCCGGGTCTTCGGCACCAAGGTCGACGGCGCGCGGGCGGTGCTCGGCGCTCTCGGCGGCCTCTCCCCCGCCCCGCGGTTCGTCGCGCTCTTCGGCAGCATCGCGGCGGCGTACGGCAACCGGGGTCAGGGCGACTACGCCGCCGCCAACGACGCGCTCGACACCCTCGGGGCGCGCTGGGCGACGGAGACCGGCAACCGGTGCCTGACCCTCCACTGGGGACCCTGGGCGCCCGGTGCCGGGCACGGCGGGATGGTCACCGCCGAGCTCGGCAAGGAGTACGCCCGGCGCGGCATCAAGCTCATCGATCCCGAGGAGGGCGCGCTCTGCCTGCTGCGGGAGCTGGCCTGGGGCGACCCGGCGACCACCTCGGTCGTCTACACGGCATCCGGCTGGTGAGCTCTGGTGACCGAGGCGACGCTGACGGAGGCGGGACAGTGACCGGACACCAGATCGCCATCGTGGGGATGGCGGCGCTGATGCCTTCGGCGGGCACGCTGGAGGCGTACTGGCGCAACCTCGTCGACGGCGTCGACGCGATCACCGACGTGCCGCCGCAGCGCTGGGATCCGGCGTTCTACGACCCGGACGAGGCACACCGGCCGGACCGGCTCTACTGCCGGCGCGGCGGCTTCGTCGACGAACTGGCCACCTTCGACCCGCTCCGGTTCGGGATCATGCCGGCGTCGGTCGGCGACATCGAGCCCGACCAGCTCATCGCGCTGCGGGTCGCCGCCGCCGCCATCGACGACGCGGGCGGCCCGGACCGGATGCCGGCCGGTGACCGGGTGGGCGTCATCCTCGGCCGGGGCGGCACGCTCAGCCCGGCCCAGGCCCGGTACGCCACCCGGGTGCGGGTGCCCACCCAACTCGTCCAGGTCCTCCGCGAGGTCCTGCCCGACGTCGAGCCGGAGCGGATCGACCTGGTGCGGCGCCGGTTCGAGGAGCGGCTCGGCCGGCACCAGCCGGAGGGCACCATCGGCATCGTGCCGAACCTGGCCGCCTCCCGGGTCGCGAACCGGCTCAACCTGCGCGGCCCGGCCTACACCATCGACGGCGCCTGCGCCTCGTCACTGCTCGCCGTCGACCAGGCGATCGGGGAGCTTGACGGCGGGCGGCTGGACGCGGTCCTCGCCGGCGGCGTCCACCACACGCACGACATCAGCTTCTGGTCGGTCTTCAGCCAGCTCGGCGCCCTCTCCCGGCGCGGCCAGATCAGGCCCTTCGACGCCTCGGCCGACGGCCTGCTGATCGGCGAGGGGACCGGGATCGTCGTCCTCAAGCGGCTGGCGGACGCGGTGCGCGACGGCGACCGGATCTACGCGGTGGTACGCGGCAGCGGCACCTCCAGCGACGGGCGCGCGGCGAGCATGTTCAACCCGGCCACGGCCGGCCAGGTGCTGGCGATCCGGCGGGCCTGGGCCGCGGCGGGCCTGGACCCGGCCGCGCCCGACGCGCTCGGGCTGCTGGAGGCGCACGGCACCGCGACCCCCACCGGGGACGCCGCCGAACTCGCCACCGTCGCCGAGGTCTTCGGACCCCACCGGGGCGGACCCCGGCCGGTGATCGGCTCGGTCAAGTCGATGATCGGGCACGCCATGCCGGCCGCCGGCATCGCCGGGCTGATCAAGGCGGCGCTCGCGATCCACCACGGCGTGCTGCTTCCCACCCTGCACTGCGCCGCGCCGCGCCCGGAACTGGAACAGACCCGGTTCGCCCCGATCGCCGCCGCGCAGCCGTGGGAGTCTGCGGGTCCCCGGCGGGCCGGCGTCAACGCGTTCGGCTTCGGCGGGATCAACGCGCACGTCGTACTCGAACAGGCGCCGCAGAGCGCGAACGGCCGGGGCTCCAGCGCGGGCGTACCCGCCGGCGGGGTCGCCGTCGACGAGCCGGACCAGGTGCTCTGGCTGGCCGCGCCCGATCCGGCGGCGCTCGGTCGGCTACTCGACGCCGACGACGCCGCGGTGCGTGGGGCCGGCCTGAGCGCGAGCGCGGCGGTCACCGCCGGCGGGCGGTGCCGGCTCGGTGTGGTCGGGCCGGACGAGCGGCGGCTCGCCGTCGCCCGCCGCGCGGTCGCCACGGGCAGCGCGTGGCGCGGCGCCCGGGACGTCTGGTTCAGCCCGGAACCGCTGCTCGGCGATTCCGGGCCGGGCCGGCTGGCGTTCGTCTTCCCCGGCCTGGAGGCCGAGTTCGCACCCCGGACCCGCGACGTCGCCGCCCGCTTCGGGCTCGCCGACCGCGACTGGTCGGCGCTGGACCTGGGTCGGCACGGCGCCGGCGTCATCGAGGTGGGCAAGCTCTTCGACCAGGCGCTCGGCCGCATCGGCATTCGCCCGGACGCGGTCGCCGGCTACAGCATCGGCGAATGGGCGGCGGCGGCCACCACCGGGCAGGTCAGCGCATCGTCGATGGACGAGTTCCTGGCGCTCTTCGACGCGGCGTCGGTGGAGGTCTCCGGCTACGCGTTCGCGGTGGCCGGCGCACCGGCGGAGCGGGTCGGACCGCTGCTCGACCGGCACTCCGAGCTGGTGCTCTCGCACGACAACACGCCCTCGCAGTGCATCGTGAACGGCCCCGAGCCCGAGGTGGACCGCCTCGTGCAGGCGCTGCGCGCGGAGAACGTGCTCTGCCAGAAGCTGCCGTTCCGCTCGGCGTTCCACACCCCGAGGTTCGCCACCGGCCTGCGGGCGATCGGTGACGCGCTGCGCCGCAGCGACGTGCACCGGCCCCGGGTACCGGTCTGGTCGGCCACCGTCGCGGCGCCGTTCCCACCCGAGCCGGAGCAGGTCCAGGAGATCTTCGTGCGGCACATGCTCGAACCGGTACGGTTCCGCGCACTGGTCGCCGCCATGTACGACGCGGGCGTGCGGGTGTTCCTCCAGGTCGGCACCGGCCAGCTGGCCTCGCTGATCGCCGACAACCTGCGCGGGCGCGACCATCTCGCGATGCCGGTCAACGTGCCGCACCGCAGCGGCCTCAACCAGCTGCGCCGGGTCGCGACCGCGCTCTGGGTCGAGGGCGCCGCCCCGGACCTGGCCGCGCTCGACCCGACACCGACATCGACGCCGGCGCGTCCGGCCCGGACGGGTCCGGTGCTCACGCTCGACCTCGGCGGCTCGCTGGTCACCCTCGGCGAGGGTGCGAGCGGGCTGCTCGGCAGCGGCGCGCCGCCCGCGTCCCCCACGGGGCCGGCACCGGCGCGCACCGGCGAGCCGGTGCCCGCGCGCACTGGCGAGCCGGTCGCGGACGGGGCGCTCTCCACGCTGGACCGGCTCGCCGGCCGGTCGAGTGCCGCCGCCGAGCTGGCCGCCCTGCTGCGCGACACGGCCGGCAGCGCCGTCACCGTGCTGGAGGCCGCGGCGCGCCCCCCGGCCCCGCAAGCGCCCGGGCCGACACGGCCCGCGCCCGGGCCGACACGGCCCGCGCCCGGGCCGGCGGCGGCACCGGCGGCACCGGCGGCACCGGCGGCACCGGCCCAGGCGTACCGCACCGTGCTGCGGGCCAGCGTGGAGACGATGCCGTACCTGCGGGACCACTGCTTCTTCGTCCAGCCCGACGACTGGCCGGACCTGGAGGACCGGTGGCCGGTCGTGCCCGCGACCACCGTCGTACAGCACATGATGGACGCCGCGGAGGCGGCCGCACCCGGGAAGCGGGCGGTCGCCGTCCGGGACGCCCGGTTCAACCGCTGGATCATCGCCGCACCGCCGCAGGACATCACGATCACCGTGACGCCGACCGGACCGGGACGGATGTCGGTGCAACTCGGCCAGTACGCGCGCGCCACGGTCGAGGTCGCCCCCGACCACCCGACCGTCCCGCCCGAGGTCTGGGAGCACGACCCGGCCACCGAGTGGCCGACCCCGGTCAGCGCCGCCGAGATGTACGCCGACCGCCTCATGTTCCACGGGCCGCTCTTCCAGGCCGTCACCGCCGTACACGCGCTCGGCGACCGACACGTGCGTGGCCTGCTCACCACGCCCACCCCGCCGGGCGGCCTGCTCGACAACGCCCTCCAGGTGATCGGCAACTGGCTCGTCGCCACCCAGCACTCCCGCACCGTCGCACTGCCGGTCGGCCTCGGCCACGTACGCTTCTTCGGGCCGGCACCGGCGGCAGGCACCCTCGTCGAGTGCGTGGCGCGGATCGAATCGATCGACGACGCCCAGATCGTCGCCGCCGCGCAGCTCGTGGTCGAGGGACGGGTGTGGGCGCAGATCGACGGCATCCTCGACCGGCGGTTCGACAGCCACCACACCGCCAAGCCGGCCGAACGCTTCCCCGAGCGCTATCCGATGTCGCTACGGCAACCGGAGGGCTGGGCGATGGCGTTCGACTGCTGGACCGACCTGGTCACCCGGGGCATGGCGGCACGTGCCGTCCTCGGCAACGCGCGGTACGCCGACTACGAGCGGCAGCCGCCCGCCGAGCGCAAGGGGTGGCTGCTGGGCCGGATCGCCGCCAAGGACGCGGTGCGGTTCCGGCTCTGGGAGGACGGCCACCGCACCGTCTATCCGATCGAGCTGACCGTGACCGACGAACCGGACGGCCGACCCCGGATGCGGACGTCGCCGATGCGTGACTACCGGGCATGCGACATCTCCCTGGCCTACACCGGCGAGATCGGGGTGGCGATCGCCAGGGCGCGCGAGCCCGGCACGCCGCCCGGAGCGCCGGGCGTGGGGATCGACGTCGCCGAGATCGCCGACCACCCCGCCGACACCGTCCACACCGCACTCTCCGCGCAGGAGAGGTCGTTGCTGGCCTCCCTCGGCGGCGACGCGGCGGAGTGGTTCGCCCGCTTCCGGGTGGCCAAGCGGGCCGCCGGCAGGGCCGGAGGCATCGAACCCGCCGGAGGCATCGAACCCGCCGGAGGCCCGCGCCGGCCGCAGGTCGTGGCGGCGACGCCGCAGGCGCTCACCGTCGAGCTGGCGGGACACGCCTACCAGGTCGGACATCGCATCGTGCACAACCCCGACGACCTGCCGCCCCGGCGGTACGCCGTCGGTTGGACATGGGGACCCCTCCCCACCGGTCGTGAGTAGCAGAAGGGACGAGTGCAGATGGGCGCGGAGCAGGCCAGCATCCTCGCGGAGGTCGCCGACATGCTGCGAGCGGTCCTCGGCGACGCCGCCGAGGACGACATCACCATGGAGACCACCTTCCGGTACGACCTGGAGATGGAGAGCATCGACATCGTCGCACTCGCCGGACGCCTCCAGGCCCGCTACGGCAACGCCGTCAACCTCGCGCAGTTCGTCGCCGCCCTCGACATCGAATCGGTACGCGACCTGCGGGTCGGTCAGCTCGTCGACGTGATCGCCAAGGCGCTGTCGGAAGCCGACCCGGACCGGGTGCCGGCATGAACTCCGTCCGCGCCAACGGGATCGCCGTGCACGTCGCGCAGCTTCCGCCGGCCGGCGACCGGCCCGCCCCGCCCACGGCCGTGATGATCCACGGCATGGCCGGCGACACGCTGGCGAGCTGGTACTTCACCCTGGCCAAGCCGGTCGCCGACGCAGGGCTGCGGGTGGTGACCTACGACCTGCGTGGGCACGGGCGCACCCAGCGGCCCCGTACCGGCTACACCCTGGACGACTTCGTCGACGACCTGGACGCGCTGCTGGTGGCGCTCGACGTCACCGGCCCGGTCCACCTGCTCGGCAACTCCTTCGGCGGCACGATCGCGTTCGGCTACGCGATCCGCCGACCCGAGGCGGTGGCCACGATCACCACCATCGAGTCCGCACCGCCGACGCAGGCCTGGTTCCTCCGCATCGCGTACCGGTTGAGCCAGGCCGCCCAGCCCGGCCGCCGGCTGGCGGCCGCCCGTGACTTCGTCGGGACCACGAGTGTGGCCCGGGAGCTGCCGGCGAGCCGGCTGCCCGGCGACGCGCGCATCGCCGCGATCGACTGCCCGGTGCTCTGCGTCTACGGCGGTCACTCCCGGGTCGGCGAGCTGGCGCCGGAGGTGCGGCGGCTGCTGCCGCACGCCGAGGTGGTGGTCGTACCCGGCGAACGGCACTCGCTCCTCGTCGACCGGCCGGAGACGGTACGCGAGGTGGTGCTGCCCTGGCTGCTCCGGCACACCCCGCAGGAGGTGGGGCGATGACCACGGCGCCGGACCGCGCGATCATCATCAGCACCGGCCGGTGCGGGTCGACGCTCCTCTCCGACCTGCTGCACACCGATCAGGGCACGCTGTCGGTGCAGGAGTTCTTCATGACGGCCGCGCTGCTGGCGCCGGACGACGAGGAGGTCTCCGGCGCCGACTACTGGGCGCTGCTGAGCTGCGCCAAACCCGACCTTGCCGCCCTGTTCCGGATCGGCATGCCGCCGAAGGAGGTGCACTACCCGAGCGGCGGCCGGTGGGGCGCAGACCTGACCCGGCTGCCGTGGATCCTCGCGATCACCCTCTCGAAGCTCACCGCCGATCCGGACCGGCTCTTCGACGCGCTCGCCGAGCGGGTGCCGGCGTTCCCCCGCCAACGGGTCTCGCGGCACCATCAGGCGTTCCTGGACCTGCTCACCACGCTCGGCGGCCGGCGCCGGTGGGTGGAACGCTCCGGTGGGTCCAGCTACGTGGCGCCGTACCTGCTCCGCAGCTTCCCCGGCGCGAAGGTCGTCCACCTGACCCGGAACTGGGAGGAGACGGCCCGGTCGATGAGCCGGCACCCCTCGTTCCAGCTCATCCAGCTGCGTGTGGAGTCGCTCGGCCGGTACGGGCTGGACCCGTTCCGGGTCACCCCGGAGACCGCCGTGCCGGCGGCGTTGGAGCGCTACCTGCCCGAGCGGCTGACCGCCGACGCACTCCGCGAGCGGGGCCGCGACGTGCGCCGCTACCTCGGCCTCTGCGCGTTCATGACCGCCCAGGCCGAGCAGGCGATCGGCGACGCACGACCCGAACACCTGCTGACGATGCGCTACGAGGACCTCGTCGAGGCGCCCGTGGCCGAGCTGACCCGCCTGGGCCGGTTCCTGGAGCTCGACGACCCCGACGGCTGGGCCGCGCAGGTGGCCGGCCGTGTCGGTGTCCCGGTACGCGCCTGATCCCGCCACACGCTGATTCCGCGACATGCCTGGTTCCGTGACACGTCTGAGGAGAGGACATTCGTTGAAGAGACTCTTTGCCGCGGTCGTGACCGTCCTGGTGGTCACTCCGCTCGGCGCCACGCCGGTCGCCGCCGGCCGACCACCCGAGTTCCGGTTCGAGCTGCTCGCGAAGGCCCAGCCGGACGAGTGTTTCGACGGCGTCGGCCAGCCCTACCCGGCCGGGCCGCCCTGCGCCGAGGGCCAGCCAAAGGTGAACCAGGCATACGTCTGGGGCATCACGCTGACCGGCAACCACCTGTGGTTCGGCACCGGGGCGAACCTGCACTGCCTGACCAGTGGACGGACCCTCGACGCCAAGAACCCCTCCCTCAACGACGACTGGGTCTGCGAGTACGGCGAGAGCCAGATCGCCAAGCGCAACCCGAACCTGCCGCCCTACCTCGGCGACCACCGCATGCCCCGGTTGTACCAGTACGACCTGCGTCACCGGAGGCTGACCGAGAAGACGTCGGCGGCGACCGCGTCCCCGACCGGACTGCAGCTCCTGCAGGGCACCGCCGGGATCCGGGCGGCCGGCAGCCACCGGGGCGTCGTCTTCTTCGCCGGTCCGGGGATCAACGCCACGATGAACATGTTCGCCTTCGACGCCGACACCGGCGCCTTCCTCGGGGCGAAGAACTTCCCGGAGTACGGCAACATCCGGCACTTCCTGGTCACCGGCGGCGCGCTGTACGCCGGTGTCGGTGTCGGTGGCAACGGCGGCGAGGGTGGCCACGTGCTGCGGTGGACCGGCGGCAAGTCCGACCCGTTCGCGTTCGTCTCCGTGGCCGACCTCCCCGCACAGCCCGCCGACCTGGCCGTCCATGACGGTCGAATCTTCGTCAGCACCTGGCCCGGCCCGGCCGCCTCCGGCGCCGCCGCCGACGACGCCCCGGCACCGAGCAGGCTCGCGAGCGTGTGGATGAGCCCGCCGCTCTCCGCCGGCCGGCCCGGCCTCAACCCCGCGGACGCCGACGGGTGGACCCAGGTGTGGTCGGTGGCCGAGTACGAGCCCGACATCGTCACGGCGCACACCTACGCGCTGGGCGGGCTCGCCTCCTACGGCGGCTACCTCTACTGGGGCACCATGCACGTGCCGCTGAAGGCGACCACCACGCACATGACCCTCTACCCTCCGAAGGACGAGGCCGGCACCCGGGCCGCGATCGAGAACACCCAGCGGGCGATCTCCATCTTCCGCGGCCGGGACCTCGGCGGCCGAAGGGAGAAGGTCGATCTGCTCTACGGCGCCGCACAACTGCCCGCGTACGACCCGGCGGCCGCCGACGGCGCGGGCGCGTGGGCGGCCGCCCCGACCGGATACACCCCGATGTACGGACCGTCCGGCTTCGGCGAGCGGTTCCTCAACTACACCTGGAAGATGGTGGTGGCGCAGGGGAAGCTCTTCGTCGCCACGATGGACTGGAGCTACCTGGCCAAGGAGATGAACGAGGGCACCGGCGGCGGGAACGCGCCACCTCCCACCTACGGCGGTGACCTCTACGTCTTCGACTCGCCGCACCGGCCGGCCCGGGCCGTCGACAAGGCAGGATTGGGCAACTACCTCAACTACGGCATCCGCAACATGGTGGCCTCCGGCTCCACGCTCTATCTCGGCATGGCCAACCCGATGAACCTGCGCACCGATCCGGACGACGACGTGCCGGAGGGCGGCTGGGAGCTGCTCAAGCTGACCATGGACTGTAGATGACCTGTCTCCGTTGGGTGGCGGCGGCGGCCGTGGTCCTGCTCTGCTCGGGGTGCGACCCCGGGCGGCCGGACCCTGCACCGTCGCCGCCCCTGCCGGAGGGTTCGTCGGCACACACGATCACGGTGGACGGGCGGGAGCGGACGTTCCGGGTGTACCGGCCCGGCTCCCTGCCCTCCGCCGGAACGGTCCCGCTCGTCGTGATGCTGCACGGTGCGCTCGGCGGCGGCAGGCAGGCGGAGTCCTCGTACGGCTGGAACGCCGTCGCGGACCGGGACGGCGTCGTGGTCGCCTACCCGGACGGCCTCAACCACGCGTGGGCGGTCAGCGACGGCTGTTGCGGCCCACCGGCCCGCGACGGGGTCGACGACGTGGCGTTCGTCGCACGGGTGGTCGACACCATCTCCGCCCGGCTGCCGGTCGACCCCACCCGCGTCTACGCGGCCGGCATCTCCAACGGCGGCATGCTCGCCTACCGGCTGGCCTGCGACACGGAGCCGTTCGCGGCGATCGGGGTGGTGTCGGCGACGATGCTCGGCCCCTGCGACGACCCCGCGCCCACGTCCGTGATCCACATTCACGGCACGGCGGACCGCACCATCCCGTACGGGGGCGGCCCGGGCCGGCGCGACAACGACGGCACCGGCCCGAACCCGGCCAGGATCGACGGCCCACCGATCCCGACCGTGGTCGACACCTGGCGCCGCGTCGACGGATGCGCCGCGCCGCAGCGCAGCACGTCCGGGCCGGTCACCCGCGCGGTGTCGACCTGCCCGGACGGGCGGGCCGTGGAACTGGTCACCATCGCCGGGGCCGGACACCAGTGGCCCGGTTCGCGGCCGCCGGGTCCGGTGGCCCGCCGGCTCGGCCTGGACGAACCATCCACCGCGCTGGACGCGACGGAGACGATCTGGCGCTTCCTGCACGCGCATCCCCGGCCGTAGCGGTCCCGCGTCAACGGCAGGACCTGAGTGCCGCCCCGGTCAGCGCTCCGGGAGCCGGCGGTAGACGGAGACGTGGGACCGGGACTCGGCGGTGAAGTCGGTGCCGGCCCAGTCGGCGTGCCTGGTCTCCAGTTCGAGCCCGGCCAGTTGGGCCATGAGGTCCAGTTCGGCCGGCCAGATGTAGCGGTGCGGGCTGCGGAACACCTGCGCCTGCCGGCTGTCGTCGAAGCCGAAGTGGTGCGACACCACCTGCTGGCGCAGCGGGTCGTAGGTGTCCAGGCCGATGTAGCCGGGCCCGGTTCCGAAGACCACCGCCGACTGGCCGGGCGGAAGCTTGCGCAGCTCGGGCACCCAGAGTTCGATGACGAACCGGCCGCCGGGCAGCAGGTGACGGGCGGCGTTGCGGAAGCACGCGACCTGCTCGGCCTGGGTGAGCAGGTTGGAGATCGTGTTGTAGACCAGGTAGACGAGCGGGTACGCCCCCGGAGCGGTGGCGGTCGCCATGTCGCCGATGATCACGGGGATCGTCGACTCGTCGGCCTTCCTCCGCAGCTGCTCGACCATCGGCCGGGACAGTTCGATGCCGGTGACCGGCACGCCGCGTGCGGCGAGCGGGACGGCGATCCGGCCGGTCCCGATGGCGAACTCCAGTGCCGGGCCGCCGCCGGCGAGTCCGGCGAGGCGCTCCACCGCCGGCTCCAGCACCTCGGGGGCGAACATGCCGGTGCCCGGGGTGTCGTAGCGCTCGGCGGCCTCGGCGTCCCAGATCTCCTCCTGTCGCATGCCGCCCACGATCGCGACCCCGCCGGCCCGGTGTCCAACGAATATCGGCGGGAACCCGGGAGACCTGGCGTCACGCCGGTCGGGTCGCTGGACCGGGACGGTGGCCCGGTGATCGCGCGGCGACGAAGACAAACTCCCGACCCGGGCGATCGGCTGCCTCCCGTACGTCGAGAACCCGGTAGCCGGTGCCGGACAGGCTCGATTCGACCTCGTCGCGGCCCCGGAACCGCAGGGTGGAGTCCGACGTGACGACCGCACCGTCGGTCAGGAACCGGTAGGTGTACCGGAAGGAGACGAAGGGCGGGCTGACGTCGGTGACCTCGAGACGGCGTTCCACCGGCCCGGTGCCGGGAATGTCGACGGTGATCGGCTCGGTCTCCGCCGCCCACTCCTGCCAGGCGCGACGTTCTGGCCGCCTGGTCTCGAAGACGAGATGGCCGTCCGGGCGAAGCGCGGCGTGGATGCCCCGGAGCGTCCGCACCCAGTCGCCGTCGGTCAGGAATACCTGGGCGACGTTGCCGGTCATCGTCACCAGGTCAACGTCGAGCGCCGGCACCGCCGCGGCGTCACCGTGGATCCAGCGGATCCTCCCCGCCGGATCCTTGCGCCTCGCGACCGCCAGCGACGCTTCGGCCGGGTCGACGCCCACCACCGTACGGCCGCTGCCGGCGAGCAGTATCGCCAGGGATCCGGTCCCGCAACCGACGTCGAGCACGACGTTCGCGGCCACCTCGTCGGCGATCGCGAGATAGGCGCCCAGGTCGTCGCGCTCGCCGTCGAAGGCGTCGTAGAGGGGTGCGAGACGCGGGTGGGCGAAGATCGCATCGGGCACCAGATGACCGTAGCCACCGTCGACCACCGCGGCGACGGGATTTGGTGCGGGGCCGGACCGGCACCCGATGCGCAACCGGACCGGCACCCCAGGATTCCGGACCAGCCGAGGGCCGGGACCTCGACGCCGCCGGTCCGGCCGGGGACCGTCAGGCGCATGCATTCCTCGACATCCTCCGCTGCCCGCAGTGGCACGTCGCACCGGTCGGTGATCCCGCACCGCTGGCCGAGTGCGCTCGGGCTGGCCGCCGCCGTCATCGTCCTCGCCACCGGGCCGGATCGGCAGACCGTGGCGATCACCGTCGGCGCGGCGGCCCTCTGCTATCTCGGTGCCGCCGCGTTGGCCCGGCCCTGGGTCGCCTGGGCCGCGGTCCCCGGCTTCAGCGTGGTGATGGTCGCCAGCGCACTGTTCGAGCTGCCCTGGTGGGTCGTCGCCGGCGTCGCCGCGGCCGTCCTGGTGGTCGTGGGTCTGGCCGGCCGGGTGTCGTACCCGCTCCTCGGTGCGCAGACGGCGGCGGTGGCCGCCTACGGCGGGCTCGCGGTGACCGGTCTCCTCCTCGCCCCGCGCGTCGGCGCGGTACTGGTCGGCCTGGTGCTCGCGGCCCACGCCATCTGGGACGCCGTCCACTTCCGGCGCAACGCCGTGGTCCCGCAGTCACTGGCGGAGGCCTGCATGCTGCTGGACGTGCCGCTCGGCCTCGGCTTCCTGGTCCTCGCGGCGCTCGGATGACCGCCGGCGGCCGGCGCGCCGTTCGCCCGCTCGGCTCGGGGATCGCCGCCGGTCGGGCCCGGTCGCGAAACTCGCCCGGTAGCGCGACGGGGTGACACCGTACCGGTCGACGAAGGCCTGCCGGAGCGCCTCGGCCGAGGTGAAGCCGCAGCGGGCGGCGACCCGGGCGAGCGGCAGCCGGCTCGACACCAGCAACTGGGCCGCCGCTTCCAGGCGCACCGTCCGGACGTACCGGGCCGGGGTCTGCCCCAGGTGTGCGACGAAGAGCCGGGTGAGGTGCCGTTCGCTCACCGACGCCCGGGCTGCCAGCGCGGCAAGGCCGAGGTCGGCGTCGGGTGTCCCGCGGATCAGCGCGACGAGGTCGCGGACCAGATCGTCGTCGGGTGCCGGCGCCGCGAGGAACATGCTCATCTGGGCCTGGTTGCCCGGCCGTTGCAGGTACGTCACCAGCCCGCGCGCCACGTGCCGGGCCACCTCGCCGCCGAGGTCCTCCTCGACGAAGGCCAACGCCAGGTCGAGGGCGCTGGTGACCCCGGCGGCGGTGGAGACGTCCCCCTCCCGCAGGTAGATAGGCGCCGGATCGACCTCGACGGCGGGGTACCGGGCGGCGAACAGGTCGGCGAACATCCAGTGCGTGGTGGCCCGGCGACCGTCCAGCAGTCCCGTCGCGGCGAGGATCCAGGCGCCGGTGCAGACCGAGGCGATCCGCCGGGTCTCCCGGGCCAGCCGTCGTACGTGCGCGACCAGCCGATCGTCCTCGGCGGCGTCCACCGCTCCCTCCCCACCGGCGACGATGATGGTGTCGATCGGGCCGCGCAGCCGCTCGATCGGTGCCTGCGCATTCAGGACCAGCCCGGACTGGCAGGGCATCGGCTGCCCGCCGGGCGACACGACCAGGATCCGGTAGTGCCGGCCGGCCCGGTTCGCGTAGTCGAAGGTGCTGGTCAGGCAGGCGATGTCCAGCAGTTCGGCGCCGGGATAGCCGACGACCACGATGGTCCTCGGCCCCTCCGCCGGCAGGCTCACAACCTCCCCCGGTGGGCCGTCCGTGGCCGGCGGACGACTGCCGCCATCGACCGCTGTCATGCCGTTCCGCGTTTCCCCGGCGTTCACGGTCACCAGCTTGCCGCATCGGCGCCCTCCGGAACATAGCCGGCGTGGTCGTCGTCGACGGCCCGGCAGCGGAGGTAGGTGTCCAGCGCGGCGGCGCCGGTGAGCATGGCGCGGCCGCGGGCCGAGAGGCGGGCGTGCCAGTCGCGCAGCATCGACTCCAGGGGTGCGACGCCTCCGGCGGAGCGAACCTGGTCGATCAGCGGGGCGATCTGCTCCAGCAGGTAGCCACCCCGCCTGAGCTGGTGGGCCAGCCGGACGTCCCGTACGTCGGCCGCACCGTAGACCCGGTAGCCCGTCTGCGGATCGCGGCGCGGCCGGACCAGCCCGGCGTTCTCCCACTTGCGCAGGGTGGCGGGGCGGATGCCGAGCCGCCTGGCCAGCGGGCCGATGAACGTGTCGCCGCCGCGTGCCCGCTCGCCGCGTGCCTGGGGCACACGCGCCAGGTCGCGGAGCGCGGCTTCGACGGACTGGAGGGTGCCGCGGTCGTCGAGGAGCTGGCCGTGGCTGGTGTCGATGAGCCGCAGCGCATCCTCGGTGGCGCCCCGGTTGACGGCCTGCATGATCGACGTGGCCGTCCGGTGCCCGTGCCCGGGCACGAGCGCCAGGAACGCGCGCAGCGCCTGCGCGTGCAGTGGCGTGTAGGTGCGGTAGCCGTGGCGAGTGCGTGCGGCGGCGGGCAGGATGCCGGCGTCCTCGTAGTTCCTGACCGCCTGGGTGGAAAGGCCGTGCTCGCGCGCCAGGTCCACCGGCCTCATGGATACACCACCGATTGAAGGTCCATCGCGCTCGGAGCGGAGATTTTCCGGAAAACTTTACACCGTTGGTTCAACGATAGCGTTGACAGCATGGATATCAGGGACACGGCCCGGCCGCTCGACGGCGCGGGTGTTTCGACGTTGCTGGAGTCGCTTCCCGCCCGCCCCCTGCTGCTCGGCCTGGGCGAGGCCCGGCACTTCGTCGGGGAACTGGGCGAGCTGCGCAACGAGATCTTCCGGTATCTGGTCGAGCACGAGGGCTACCGGTCGTTCGCCATCGAGAGCGACTGTCTGAGGGGCCTCGCGGTGGACGACTACCTCACGACCGGCGCGGGCACGCTCGACGACGTCATGGAACGCGGCTTCAGCCACGGCTTCGGCACCTCACCGGCCAACCGCGACCTGGTGCGCTGGATGCGGGCGTACAACGAGGACCATGACGAGAAGCTACGGTTCTTCGGGTTCGACGGCCCGCTGGAGTACTGGGCGGCGAGCCCGCGCGAGGCACTCACCGGCCTCCACGCCCTCCTCGACGGCCCGCTTCCCCGGACCGTGGTGACCAGCGAGACCCTCGACGCGTTGCTGGGCCCGGACGACCGGTGGTCGAACGAGGCCACGGCGACGGATCCGTCCCGGTCGATCGGCCGCTCCGCCGACGCCCAGCGACTGCGACTCGTCGCCGACGACCTGGTGGCGCTGCTCGACACGCAGGCGCCCCAGCTGAGCGCGGCCGACCGGGAGCGGGCGGCGCTGTACGGCCGCACCGCCACCGGCCTGCTCCGCTACCACTACTGGATGGCCGACGCGTCCCCGGCGCGCTGGACCCGACTGTCGGCGCTGCGGGACGCGATGATGGCCGCCAACCTGTGTGCCGTCGCCGCGCACGGCCCGGCCCTGGTCTACGCCGCCAACCTGCACCTGCAACGGCACAGGAGCGTCATGCCCTTCGGTGACCAGCGGCTGGAGTGGTGGAGCGCGGGAGCGATCGCCGCGACGCAACTGGGCGACCGCTACGCCTTCCTGGCCTCCGCCCTCGGCACGACCGGCGACGACATCCCGTCCCCGGACACGGTCGAGGGCATCCTCTGCACGCTTCCGTGGGACCGTTCTCTCGTCGACGCCCGCCGCCTGGCCCGGGCCGTCACCACACCCGCCCCGCGCGTCTCCGACGACTTCGCCTATTTCCCCCTGGACCCGGCCCAGCTCGACATGATCGACGGCGTCGTCTTCCTCAAACAGGTCGTCAGGCTGGGGCGACCGGGCTGACACCCGGGCGCGACGCCGAGGCGGGGCCGGCGGCCGGCCGGTAGGAGCGAAACGACTCCAGCCCGCGCAGGCGCCGATCCCGTGCTGTCAGCCGCGCCGCCGGGCCCGGGCCGACCAGATGACGTACGCGGGATCGCGGTCGAGGTTGTGCCGGTCCCGGTCGTAGCGGCGGGTCGTGCGCGGGTCCGCGTGTCCCATCGCATCCTGCACGTCCTCCAGGGACACCCCTTCGGCTCGGGCGGTGGTGGCGAACGCGTGCCGCAGCGAGTGCGGTGACAGCATCGCCCAGGCCTGGATGCCGGCTGCCCGGGCCAGCCGACGGACCAGCCGGAACACCGCATTGCGGTCCAGCCGGGCACCGGTCGCAGTGACCAGCAGCGGACCGGTCAACTCCGGTACGCCCAGCCCCTGGGCGGCGGCCCGGGCGGCCAGATAGGCGTCCAGGGCGTACCCGGTGCCGGGGGTGAGGGCGCGGCGCCGGACCTTGCCTCCCTTGCCGACGAAGCGGATGCTGCGATGCCCACGCTCGGTTCCCAGGTCGGTCAGGTCGAGCGAGATCAGCTCGCCGACCCGCAGCCCCAGATCGGCCAGCAGTGCGATGGTGGCCCGGTTCCGGATGGCGGTCGGTCCGGTGTCGGCCTCGGCCGCGGCCACCAGCGCATCGACCTCGTCGGCGGTCAACCCGACGGTGGCGGAGTGGTCGCGGTCGACCCGCGGGCGGTCGGCGGCGGCCACCGGATTGGCGTCGACGGCGCGCAGCTTGACCAGGAACTCGTACCAACTGGACAGGGCGGAGAGCCGGCGGGCGACCGTCGCCGGGGTCAGCGGGCGGCCGCTGCGGGCTCCCAGCGTCGCCTCCAACTGCCGGGCGTACGCGTTGACGTCGAGGAACGTGGCCCGCAGCGGATCGACGTCCCGGCTCCCGCACCAGTTCAGCCAGCCGGCGACGTCCCGCCGGTACGCGTCCCGGGTGTAGGCGGAGAGCCGCCGGTTCTCCAGCCAGGCTTCGGTGAAGTCGACGAATCCGGCGGCCGCCAGCGCGGGGCTGCTCGACCGGCGGGGCACGACCTCGGAAGACGGCATGCGAGAAAGCCTCTCAGGTGATGTGCGGCCTCGCGCCGAGGCGCGCCCGGACAGGTGCCCGATATCCTCCCGACGTGCTCTCCCAGATCAGGGGCCTGTCCCGCCATTTCTCCGAGGAGACGCTCCGGACGTACCTGCTGGACCGCTCGACGCGCAGCCAGGACGGCTGCCTCGTCGTGCGTGGGTACGGCGGCCGGCGCGGTGTGCCGCAGAAGGTGGCGGGTCGGGCCTGGGCGCACATCGCCGCCTATGTTGTCTTTGTCGGCAACTACGATCCCGAGTTGGACGTCGTGCACGTCTGCGGTGTGCCGGACTGCATCGAGCCGACCCACCTCCGCCAGGTCGGTCATGCCGAGAACTGCCGCGGCCGCAGACAGCAACCTCGGTGCCGCAACGGACACGACCGGGAGATGGACGCCCGCACCGGCCGCTACCGCAGGGTCTGCCGGCGCTGCAACGCCGACGCGCAGAAGCGGTGGCGCGAACGGCAGGCCCGGCAGGTTGCCGAGGGCCGCGCCAGCTACGGCCGCGCACCGGATTGACGCCGACCGCCGATCCGGCGGTCAGGTGGCCGAGGGGCTGGTCTCGACGCGCTACTCAGTGATACCGTGTAGTGGTACTCGGTGGTACGAGGTACCAGAAGGGTCGACGAGGAGCCGCGATGGAGGATCTGACGGAGATGCTGAAGGGCACGCTCGAGGGCTGCGTGCTCGAGATCATCGGCGGCGAGGAGACCTACGGGTACGCCATCACCCGCCGCCTGAACGAGCTCGGCTTCGCCGATGTCGTCGAGGGGACGGTCTACACCATCCTGTTGCGGCTGGAGAAGAACGGACTCGTCCAGGTGACGAAACGACCATCCGAGGTGGGCCCGCCGCGCAAGTTCTACGCGCTCAACGACGCGGGGCGCGAGGAACTCGCAACATTCTGGGCGAAATGGCAGTACGTCTCAACACGCATCAACAGGCTCAGGGAGGGCAGGCGATGAACTTCTGGGAGCGGATCACGGGCAGCGATCTCACCAGGGAATGGAAGGCGTTCGAAGCCCGGGCGGCGGCATTGCCGGCCGACTACCAGGCGGCGTGGGGGCAGATCGTCAGCCACCTCTTCCCGTACGGAGACTTCACCGGGCGCAACCTGATGCCGATCCTCGACGCTGCCCTGGGGCTGCTCGAAGAAGCATCGGCGGACGGGCAGAGCATCCACGACGTGTTCGGCGACGACATCCCGGGCTTCTGCACGGCGCTGGCCGGCGGGAAGGGGGCCCGGACCTATCGCGACCGGTGGCGCGAGCAGTTGAACAGAAACGTCGCAAGAAAACTGGGCCGGCTGGGAGGCTGACGTGGGCATCCAGGACATCATCGAGGGCAAGAAGCAGTGGCGGGCGCACGTGGCCCGGGTCAAGGCGCTCCCGCCGGACTACCAGATCGTCTACAAGGAGATGCAGAGATACCTGTTCAAGGTCGGCCCGGTCGACCTGGTTGACGGCGGCCTGCTCCCCGGGATCGTCGACTTCTTCGAGGAGGGCGTCGCGGCCGGCAAGGGGGTTCTGCAACTCATCGGCAACGACGTCGCCGCCTTCTGCGACGACCTGGTCAAGGACTCGCGCACCTATGCGGACGTCTACCAGGAGTCCATCAGCGGAAGCGCCGGCACGGACGAGAAGTAACACCCACCGCCCATCATCTCGGCGGGGCGCAACCCGCAAAGATCCGGCAGGCTGCCGGCCCTGAGGCGGCAGTCCGAGTGGCCAGCGCCCCCCGCTCGGCCCGGTGCAGCAAGAAGCGCACGTGCGGGTCGAGCCGCCGACGGCCAAGGCGGCTCGACCCGCACGGTACGGCAGCGCATCAGCAGCGCGCCGCCCGGCTCGCTGGCGGCAACGAGGATGAAGTCTTACACCATCCTCATGCCTTACGCCCAAGAACTGTCATTAGGATGTACTCCGCGCAAGGGGCTCCTCAGTCCGGCTTCTCCTGCGTTTTGGCCGATTATCGGAATACCGGTATTAGTAATACGATAATTGTTGCGCATGTTTGGTGAGGTTGCGCCAAGCGCACAAGGTGGAGCTGCGGCCCCGCCGGGCCGGCCGAGGAGCCGGCCGCCACGTCCGGCCGGGCCTACGGCCGGCTGGTGCAGCCGGCTGTGGTGCCTCATCGACAGAAGGCGCTGCCAGCCTGAGTACGGCTGCGTCTAGCTCTAGCACGTCGGATGGTCGGCCTGCTGCCGGTGAGGGGTGCTGCCCAGACCCTGTGAGATCGGGGCGTTGGTAAGAACCCGCCAAGGAGGAGGCACAACGACAAGGGGGGAATCTCCTCGCCGAGCCCCCAATACTGGGCTCCGGTTGCGTCTACAGCGAGGACAACTACCCGGACCCCGATTACGAATGGTCCGGCTGCTACAAGTTCTACGACGTCCAGGCGTCAGATCCCGATGCCTGGTACGGCGCAGGCTCCGGGACGGCACGCGGCTGGGGCACCGGGGTGCTCGGCGGCGGCAAGGAGCTGACCAAGGGTTACACCGAGATCACCTACACCGTGCAGCTCTGTGACGACGGCTGGGACGTGACGTGGGGCCGGTCGAACCACAAGGTGGAATGGCACGGTGGCAGCGCTGGCGGCGATGACGACCTCCGCGTCGCGTCAGGCGCCAGCACCTTCAGAGCCCCGTGGACGAGACCAGCAGCGTCTGGCTGAACTACCGCATCGGCTGGCAATACGCCTGCTTCTGCTGACACAAACGACATCAGGTCCCTGCGGCGGCCACCGGCCGCCGCAGGGACCTTCAACCGGAATAATTGGGCATATGCGCTCTCGAATCCTCCTGGTCGCCGCAGCAGCACTATCAGCCCTGCAAGGCTGCACAGCAGCGGAACCATCAGCCCCGGAGCACCACCCGCCAGCCGTCGGGCAGCCCGTCGTGCTGGACACACGCGCACGTTGGGAGACCTCCGCCTGGTTGGCGGCCCAGGGCTCGTTCTGCGTACGCGCCGCCCACACAGGCGGGCACAGGGATGACCGGGTAACCGAGACGATCTTCTGCGACCCGGCGCCAGCGGCTCTGGACACCATCGGTCCACCACTACTGCCCGACAAGCCGCAGCCCTACACCCTGCCCCCGGACCCGCAGGAGCAGGAGATCATCCTGGTCGGAACTGTACGCGGCGGCATCACCAGCGTCTCTGTGACCATGTTCGGTCAGACCGCCACAAGCACCGTTCACCCGCTACCTGCGACCGGTGACCGCCGGGTCGGCGCCTACGCGGTGTGGCTTCCCCGTAGCGGCCCCGAACGCGACGGCATGAAACTCGCCGACATCACTGCCGTCATCGGCCGCGACGCCGCCGGAAGCATCGTCGCTCAACTGTGACTGGAGGGCGGCCTCGGCCGGGAACGGCCGCTCCCGCTACTCGATCTCCCATCTTCGTCCGCCCCTGCCGCCCACTGCGCCAAGTACCGACGAAGATTCAGCGCCGCAGACCTCTGAAGATCACAAGCGCGGACGCGGAGACGCTGGATCTCGCAGGATGAGCGCCGCATCTGAGGTCGGGGACTCCGTTCAGCCCAGATACCTCCGCTGGGGCTGCTCCTACCTCGTTGATGGCCGGCGTCGGCACCGTTCGCTCCCCTTCGCCCCGGGATTCGTGGCGCCAGGTCACGTCCGCATCTGATGATCTGCCAAGGCAATCCTCAGACGTTCCTCAAGTCTCCCTTGCCGCGTTCGCCCATACTTTCCCCCGTCACAGCCCCGTGACACGAATAGAGGGCGACTCCAGTGAATGGAACATTACGGACACCGAGATCGGCTGCTGGGGTGGCGACCATTGGGCGCAGACGACCGCCCCGAAAGGGTTGACCGGCACGACAGTGGCCGCGATCACCGCTGGCAGCCACTTCACCCTGGCACTGACCTCCGACGGCAGCATCACCGCCTGGGGCGCCGACAGCGCGGGGCAGGCGACCGGCCCGACCGCCAGTGGGGTTGTCCGGATCGACGCCAGTTACGACAACTCGCTGCTCCTCCACCATCCGGTCGGGCCAACGTCGTAGTCCGCCGTACTCTCCACGGCCCCGATCATTCGGGATCGACGTGACCCAATCTGTATGACGCAAAGGAAAGGAATTTTCAGTGAAGGTGACAATCGGGCCACCGGGTGCCGGCGCCGCGAACCGGTCGCTCCGGGTGCTGCGGGCGACCGTGGCCACGGCGGCCAGCGCGCTGGTCATGGTCGGGGGGACCGCGGTGGCCACGGCGGCGCCGGTCGGCGTCCCACCCTCGGGAGTCGGCGGCACCGTCGCCGGCTGGGGCTCCGACTCCTCCGGGTAGTCGATCGTTCCGCAGTCGCTGACCGGCAAGACCGTGACCGCGATCGCTGCCGGCTCCAACCACTCGCTGGCGCCGACCGCAGACGGCACCATCACCGGCTGGGGCTACAACGGCTATGGGCAGAGGGACGTTCCGGATTCGCTGACCGGCAAGCGGGTGACCGCCGTTGCCGCCTCCGGCGCACACTCGCTGGCGCTGACCGACGACGGCACCGTCACGGCCTGGGGCTGGGACCAATACGGGCAGGCGACCGTCCCGGCATCACTCGCCGGCAAGAGGGTCACCGCGATCGCCGCCGGCAACGACTACTCGCTGGCGCCCGCGACGGCCAACCTGATCACCACCCGCACAGATCCGCTCCGACGGGGGGCGCCGGTCTCCGGACCGGCGCACCCCCCCGTGTCGTCAGCGGGCCCGGGACAGAATCCGCTGGCCGAGCAGGGTCACGTGGATCAGGTCGGCGGCCTCGCAAGGTGTCTACCTGGGGAGCGCCGCCGACAGCAACGAACCGCCCGAGGCAGCCCAGGACCACGAACCGCCCGCAGGCCCTGTTCGGCAGAACGTCACCCAGAGCTTACGGATCTCTGACGGAGCCCAGCAATTCGCGCTGATCCCCGCCCACCTCGCCACCGCCTAGGGTTGGCGGCACGGCGCTACGACTTGTTCAGGTGAACGTCAAGGCTCGGGACGACTCGGCCCTGGGCCGGTTCTGGGCGGAGGCGCTCGGCTGGAACCTTTCCAGCTCGGGCGCCGGTGCGACAAGCGTTGCGCCGGTGGGCTTCGTCTGGACGGACCCCGACGCCGCCGTCTGCCTCGATGTCATCGCCGTCCCGGACCCCGAAACAGTGCAGACCCGCGTGCACATCGATCTCGCCGCCACCTCCGCGGCCCATCAGACGGAGTTGGTCGCGCACCTGAAGGAGCTCGGCGCGACACCCGCCGATGTGGGCCAGGCCGATGTCCCGTGGATCGTCCTCGCCGACCCGGAGGGCAACGAGTTCTGCGTCCTCGCCCCGACCTGACGGGATCCTGCACCGAGACCGTCCGGGCCGGCGCCTACTCTCCCCGGTGTACGGTCACCGTCCCGGCCGCACCGTCGATCGTGACGAGCTGACCGGAACTGATCGTCTCCGTGGCGCCGGGCACGCAGATGACGGCGGGGATGCCGTACTCGCGGGCCACGGTCGGGCCGTGTGCCATCGGCGCGCCGGTCTCGGTGACCAGTCCCGCAGCGGTGAGGAAGAGCGGCGTCCAGCCGGGGTCGGTGGTCGGGGCGACCAGGATCTCGCCGGGCTCGACGTGCGCGGTCGCCGGGTCGCGTACGACCCGGGCCGGGCCGGTCGCCGTGCCGGGTGCCGCGCCGACGCCGCGCAGCGCCCCGGCCGGCGTGGGCCGGCCGGCCGCGAGCAGGGCCTCGACGTCGGTGCCGTCGGAGAGCAGCGCGACCGGTACGTGCCGGCGGCGCCGCTCCCGCCGGTACTCGGCGCGGCGGGCGGCGACCAGGTCCCGCTGGTCGGTACCGGCGAGCGCGGCGCGCGCCTCGGCGAGGGTGAGGAACATGATGTCGTCGGCCTGCGCCAGCCGGCCGTCGTCGGCGAGTTCGGCCCCGACCAGCAGGAGTTGCCGGCGACTCTCCCGCAGCGGGTACAGCCCGGCGAACTTGCCGGCCTCGCGCAGCCCGGCCAGCAGCCTCGCCCGGCGGAGCAGGAACCCGGCGATCCGGCCCCGGACGGGGCGCTGCCGGCGTGCCCGCCGGACCAGCTCGTCGAGGTGCGTCTCGGCCTGCGCGGCGGCCCTGGCGAAGCGCCGGTCGGGGGCCTGCTCGGGGTCGGTGACCCGCAGGTAGTTCGCGATCGCGGCGAAGACCGGCGCCGGATCCTCGGCCCAGCGGGGCATCCCGAGGTCGACCTCGGCGGCGGCCCGGTGCCCGTACGTGTCGAGGAACGCCGCGAGGCCGATGTCCGGCAGGGTGCCGGCCCGGTACCGTGCGGCGAGGTCGTCCGGGGGCGTGGTCAGCAGCAGTTCCCGGTGTGTGGCGGCCCGCGCGGCGACCCGCCACAACGCCAGGTCCATCTCGATGGTGACGTTGTGCGGCATCCCGGCCAGCACGGTGTGGATCTCGGACTGGCTGGCGATCCCCCGAAGCAGCCCGGCCGGGAGCGCGGCGGTGAGCATGCCGGCGACGATCGGCCAGACGATCCGGTCGTAGCGGGTGGAGACGTCCTGTGCCTCGACGAAGTCCAGCCGCTGCCCGGCGGTACGCAGCCCGGCCGGCCCGGCGGCGGCCCGCTCCCGGAGCCGGTCGATCTCCTCGAAGAGCCGGATCCGGGCCCTCTCGGGCCGGGCCAGCGCGGCCACGATCCCGGCGGCCGCACGTGGCGCGGTGCGCAGTGCGGGGCCGAGCGCGTGGGCGGTGCCGGCCCGGCCACCGGGTACGGGTGCGAACCGGGGGTCGCTCAGGATGTGCTCCACCACCGCCTGGGCGCGGGGTCCGAAGTCGACCGCCATCAGCTTCACCAGCCGCTTGCGGGTGGTCGGGTGGCGCACCAGGTCGGTGAGGTCGCCGTAGAGCCGGCCGCCGACGTCGACGATCTCGGCCCGGATCCCGAACGAGGCGAGCATGCCGGCGATCGTCGCCTTCAGCGTCGACATCCCCATCGGGGTGACCGGCGCGAGCATGCCCTGCACGTGGCCGAACTCCAGGTAGAGCCGCGGCTGCGGCCGGTCGGTCTCCGGCGGCAGCGGGAACAGCGTCGTGATCGGCCGGGACTGCAGCAGCCAGAGGACACCGTCGGCGTCGTACGCCCACTCGATGTCCTGCGGGTGGCCGAAGTGTGCCTGGATCCGTTCGCCGGCGGCGCGCAACTCGGCCAGTTGGGTCGGGGTGAGGCAGCCCCGGTCGTCGTGCCCGGCGCCGTCGAGCAGGTAGTGGTCGGCTGCCACGGTGCCGTCGACCACGGCGGTGCCGGGCCCGGGTGCGGCGTCGACGACCATCTCGGTACGGCGGCCGGTGAGCGGGTTGGCGGTGAACAGCACTCCGGCGACGGTGGCGTCGACCATGCGCTGCACCACCACCGCCATCCGGACGGCCCCCTGGTCGATCTCGTTGGCGTCCCGGTAGGCGACGGCCCGCACGCTGTGCAGCGAGCCCCAGCACTTGGCGACGGCGTCGAGCAGCTCGTCGGCGCCGGTGACGCCGAGGAAGCTCTCCTGCTGGCCGGCGAAGCTCGCCTGCGGCAGGTCCTCCGCCGTCGCGCTGGACCGGACCGCGACCGGTCCCCCGCCCAGCGCCCGGTACGCCGCCACGACCTCGGCCTCGGGGACCTCCCCCAGGTCGTAGGCGGCGGTGGTCAGGCAGAAGCCGTCCGGCACCCGCTCGCCGATCCTGATCAGTTCACCGAGCCCGGTGGCCTTGCCGCCGACGAGTTCCGTCATGCCGGCCGACGTCGCGGCCAGCGGGATCACGTTCACCTCGGGCACCTCTCCACCTCGGGACCACCTCATTCCAATACGACTGAAATGTAAACGGTGCGGCACTCCCATGTCAATACGACTGCAATGTAAAGTGGCGGGGTGCCCCGGAGAGCCGACCACCTCGCCCGCCGCCGGCAGCTCGCCGACGCCCTGCTGCGGCTCGCCGCCAGCCAGGGCCTGGAGGCCGTCAGCCTCCGGCACGTCGCGGCCGAGGCAGGCGTCTCGACCGGCATGGTGCAGCACTACTTCCGCACCAAGGACGAGATGATGCTCTTCGCCCTCGACGTGGTGATGCGCAACGCCGAGGAGCGGATCGGGGCCGTGATCGCCGCCGCCGGCCGGACCCTGACCCCCGCCGAGCTGGTCCGTACCCTGATGATCGAGATCCTGCCGCTGGACGAGACCCGGCGTCGGGAGGGCCACGTCATCCTCGCGTTCCTCGCCTACGCCGCCGTGAAGCCGCAGATCGCCGACGGGCTGCACCGCGACGCCGACCAGATGCGGAGCTTCGTCGCCGACCAGATCCGTGCGACCCAGGCCACGGCCGCCACCGCACCCCGGATCGATCCCGCGCACGCCGCCACCACCCTGCTCGCCCTCGTCGACGGGCTCGGCATCCAGCTGCTCGGGCGGCACCACCCCCCGGAGGAGGCGGTGGCCGCCCTCGACGCCCACCTCGACCTGCTCTTCGGCGTCCCGGCCGGCCGGTGACCGCAGCCGCACCGTCGGCGGATGACCGCAGCGTCCCGGCCGGCCGGTGACCGTTCCGGGTCAGGTCCGGGTCAGGTCCGGACGCAGAGATAACTGGCGTACGTGGCCGGATCCCGGCTCGCCGTCACCGCCACGATCCGGAAGCCGGCCCTGGCCAGCATCGGTTCGAGCAGCCAGCTGAAGGTGCTGTGTTCCTCGCGGACGTGGGTGGCGAGCTCCGCCCGGGTCCAGCCGTCGGCGGTGGAGGCGGACGCCCCCGACAGCCAGGTCTCGACCTGCTCCCCCAGCTGCGCCGGATCGAAGCTGTAGATCAGGTCGCGCAGCAGCAGGACCCCGCCGGGCCGCAGCATCCCGGCGACCCGGGTCAGCGCGACCGCCTTCCAGAGATCCGGCACCTGGTGCAGCGCGTGCCGGCTGTGCACGACGTCGGCCGGCGGCCCCTGGTGCGCGTAGCTGAGAAACCCGGCCCGGACGACCTCGACGTTGGCCAGTCCGGCCCGGTCGGCACCGGCCCGCAGCCGGGCCAGCATCGCCGCCGAGACGTCCACCGCGACGACCCGCCGGCACCGTGGCGCGGCGGCCAGGGCGAGCCGGCCGGTGCCGGCACCGAGGTCGACAAGCGTGGCGTCGGCGTCCAGCCCGTGCCGGCGGAGCAGGTCGAGGTCGGGCTGCGGATCGTGCCCGGCCTTGCGGTCGTAGCCGTCGACGTACGCCGGGTCGAGGTGTTCCGGGCCGGCGTGGACGAGTTCGTCGGGCCACCAGTCGGGTTGCTGCGCCGACATCCGTCCTCCCTGTCTGGTCGCGCCCCGACCGGCCCTGCCTCGCGGCCGTCGTCGGGCGCGCGCCAGTATCACCCGCCCGGCCCGGGACCGGCACCGCATTTACCTCCGCCGGCCCGCACTAGACTTCCCCGGCGATGGACGCGCAGACCCCCACCCCGGCCTCGGAACCCTCGACGGAGAGCCGACCGTGTGCCCACTGTGGACGGCCGGTGCCGCAGCGGGCCGCAGCGGGACGGCCGTTCCGGTACTGCCGCGACAACGACGGCGCCTGCCAGCGGGCCTCCCGCAACCAGCGGATGCGGCACCGCAACGCCCCCGGGCTGGCCGGCCAGGTGGCCCGCGCCTGGGAGGTGGTCGACCGGCTCGACCAGGTCACCGACGCGCTCGCCGAGGCGCTGCACGCCGAGCTGTCGCCGGCCGGAGTGGAACGCCGGCTCGCCGAGATCCGCGCCGAGGCCGCCACCCAGATCGCGGCGGCGCAGACCGAACGCGACGAGGCGCGCCGGGAGGTGGAGGCGGCGGCGGCCACGCTGCACCAGGCGCAGCAGGCGGCGACCGCGGCCGTCGCCGACCGGGCCGCCGCCCGGGAGGAGTCCGACCGGGCCGCCATTACCGCCGAGCAGGCCCGCGCCGAGACCGCCGCCGCCGTCGCCGCCCGGGACGCGGCGCAGCAGGCGGAGAGCGCGGCGGTCGCGCTGCGTACCCAGGCGGAACAGGACCGTGACGCGGCCCGCAACGAGCTGCGGGCGCTGCGTGCCGAGGCGGACGCCGACCGGCGGCGGCTGGCCGAGCTGACCCGGGAGCACGCCGACCTGGTCCGGGACCGGAACGCCGCCCGGACCGAGGCCGCCCAGGCCGCCCGGTCCGCCGCCGAGGCCCGCGGCGAGGCGGAACGGTTCCGCGCCGAGGCGACCCGGTCCCGGTCCGCCGGGCAGGCCGCCGCGCAGGAGACGCTCCGGGCCCGTGCCGAGGCCGAGCGGGCCACGGCAGACGTCGCCGAGGCCCGCGCCGCGACCGCCGCCACCACCGGCGAGTTGGAGCGGGTGCGGGCCGAGCTGCAGGCCGCGCGGGACGCCTCGGCCACCGCCGAGGCCCGGCTCACCGAGTCGGCGGTACGCCTGGCGACGGCCGAAGCCGAACGCGACGCGGCCCGGGAGCGGGCCGGTCAGCTCTCCACCCAGGTCAGCGACCTCGCCGCCGCCCTGGCCGGCCTCGGCGCCCGGGCCGCCGCCGCGATCCCACCGCCACGGCCGCGCAACGCGCCCGGCGACGTCGACGGTGGCGGTCGGCCTGCCGGACCGGCCCCGCCCGGCGCGGCAGACCGGAGCAACACGACATGACCCGACAATTCGCCGGCGCCAGGAGTGATACCGATCACGGGCGACGAGATCCGGCTACGCTCGGAGCGTTTGACCACTTGTAGGTTTGACCGCTTGCACGTTCGACCGCCTGTACGTTTTCTGCCGGCGGGCGGGAATCGCCCACCTGGCACCTGTCGTTACACCGATAAGAACCACCATCACGACCGAGGGGAAAGCCGATCATGGGCGAGCGCATGCTGCGCGGGAGCCGTCTGGGAGCAGTCAGCTACGAGTCCGACCGCAACACCGAGCTTGCCCCGCGACAGACCCGAGAGTACCTCTGCGCCAAGGGCCACCAGTTCGAGGTGCCCTTCGCCGTCGATGCCGAAGTGCCGATGACCTGGGAATGCAAGTTCGACGGCAGTGTCGCCCGGCTGGTCGACGGCAGTGAGCCCGAGCAGAAGAAGGCCAAGCCGCCGCGTACCCACTGGGACATGCTGCTGGAGCGACGCTCGATCGCCGAACTGGAGAGCATCCTCGCCGAACGGCTCGAAGAGGTGCGGACCCGGCGCGGTCGGGCCTGACCCGACCGGCGCAGCAGATCGTCACTCCGCCCCCACGGCGACGCCGTGGGGGCGGAGTCGTCTCGACCGTCACCCGTGCCGGCACCCGCCCGCGAGCCGGGATCACTGCGGTCGCGGCTCCACGATCTCACCCTCGATCGCCGACGCCGGCCCGCTGCCGCCGGCCGGCCCGGTGGTCGGCCCGGTGGTCGGCCCGGCCGTCGGCCCGGCCGTCGGCGCCGCACCATCGCCCGGACCGGCGTCCGGGCGCGGCTCGCCCCGGCGCACCCGCACCCGGCGCGGACCGAAGAAGTCCCCGGCAACCTGGGCGGAGACCCGGCGCTCGGCCACCCGCTGCACCTGGCCCCGGACCAGCCGCCGCACCAGCGGCGCCGTCAGCAGCAGCCCGGCCGCCCCGGTGACCAGGCCGGGCATGGCGAGCAACAGGCCGGCGAGCAGCCCGACCAGCCCGTCACTGACCTCACGGCCCGGCGGGCGGCCGCTCTCCACGGCGGCCCGCAGGCTCCGCCAGGCCCGCATCCCCTCCCGACGCAGCAGCGCCAGCCCCAGCAGCGAGGCCGCCAGCACCAGCAGCACCGTCCAGCCGAACCCGATCGCGCGGCCGAGCAGCACGAAGAGGGCAATCTCCACGATCCCGGTCAGCAGTAGTGCCAGCGGCACGAATCTCAATCCTCGGCGCATGTCACCCCATCCGGACGTCGGGTCCACCAACCCCGCCCATCCAGCATGACACGCCACCGGTCACGGCCACCGGACCCGCTCGTCACCGACGCCGTCGCGCCGCCCACGACCCGGCGCCACCCGCCGATCCGTCACCGACCAGAGCGTGACCCGCCACAACGCCTCACCGATGATCACCGGGCTCATCTTGCTGGTCCCGCGCTCCCGCTCGGCGAACGTGATCGGCACCTCCACCGTCCGTAGCCCGGCCCGGTGCGCCCGCCAGGAGAGCTCCACCTGGAACGAGTACCCCTGCGAGGCGACCGAGTCGAGGTCCAGCCGGGCCAGCGCCGGCACCCGGTACACCCGGAACCCGCCGGTCGCGTCCGACAGCGGCATCCCCAACGCCACCCGGGTGTAGAGGTTGCCGCCCCGGGACAGCAGCTGCCGGTGCCACGGCCAGTTCACCACCTGACCGCCCGACGTCCAGCGGGAGCCGATCACCACGTCGGCGTCCCGGGCCGCGTCCAGCAGCCGGGGCAGCTCCTCCGGCGCGTGCGAGCCGTCCGCGTCCATCTCCACCACGGCGTCGTAGCCCCGTTCGGCCGCCCAGCCGAACCCTGCCACGTACGCCGCGCCGAGCCCCTGCTTACCGGCCCGGTGCAGGACGTGCACCCCGGGATCCTCCCGTGCCAGCCGGTCCGCGACCGCACCCGTGCCGTCCGGGCTGTTGTCGTCGACGACCAGGATCTCCACCGGCGGCACCGCCCGGCGGACCCGGTCGGCGATCACCGGAAGGTTGTCGGCCTCGTTGTAGGTGGGCACCACCACCAGCACCCGGCCCACCCCCGGGTAGCCGCCCGCGTGCTCCTCCGGCGCGAACCGGTCCTCCGCCGCAGATCCTGCATTCACCGCTCCTCCGCATCCGCCGGGTCGCCGGCCGTCGCCGTACCGACCCCGGGAAGCGGACGCCGCCGGACCAGCGTCGCGGCGGCCAGCGCCGCCACGGCCATCGCCAGCAGCGCCAGCTCCGGCCACACACCGACCCGGGTGGCGACCGTACGGGTCTCCCCGAGGTGCATCTGCCGGGTCACCACCGCCCTGGTGTTGAACCCGGTCGCCCCGGTTACCCGCCCATCGGCCCCGACGAACCCGGAAACGCCGACGGTCGAGGCCATCAACGACTCCCGGCCGTGCTCGACCGCCCGCAGCCGCACCATCGCCAACTGCTGCTCGGCCTCGGCCACGTTGAAGGTCGCGTTGTTGGTCTGCACCACCAGCACCTGCGCCCCACCGGTCACGGTGTCCCGGACCACCCCGTCGTAGGCGACCTCGAAACAGATCACGTCGCCGAGGGTCACCCCGCCGACCCGCAGCACCCCCGGTTCGGTGCCGGCGACGAAGTCGTTGCGGATCCGGTCGACCTCCTTGCTGACCATCCGGGCGATCCCGCGTAGCGGCACGTACTCGGCGAACGGCACCGGATGCCGCTTGACGTACTGCTGCGACCCGTCCAGGCCGGTCTGCGGCAGCCACACCAGCCCCGCGTTGCGCACCTGCCCCTCGCCCGGCCCGAGCAGCACCGCGCCGACCAGGATCGGCGCCCCGATCGCGTCCGCCGCCGCCGAGATCGCCCGCCCCGCCGACGCGCTGCGGGTCGGGTCCACGTCGCTGGAGTTCTCCGGCCAGACCACCAGGTCGGGCTGCTCCGCCTCGCCGGCCGCGACCTGGCGGGCCAGCGCGATCGTGGCGTTGACATGGTTGTCCAGCACCGCCTGCCGCTGCGCGTTGAAGTCCAGCCCCATCCGGGGCACGTTGCCCTGCACGATCGCCACCTGCGCGGTGCCGCCGTCCGGGCCGGCGGCGCCCACCGGCACCAGCAGCCCCAGCAGCGCCAACGCGACCGCACCGGCAACGAACGCGACCCCGCGCAGCCGGCCGGCCACCGGCAGCCGCCGCCACGGCCGCCACACCGCCACCACCAGCAGCCCGCCGACGACCGCCACCCCGAAGGTGACCAGCGGCGCACCCCCGTACGCGGCCAGCCGCAGCATCGGCGAGTCACCCTGGCTGAACGCCAACCGCCCCCACGGGAACCCACCGAACGGCGTCCGGTCCCGCAGCGCCTCCTGCGCCACCCACAACACCCCGCTGACCAGCGGCCACGACCACCGCCAGCGGTCGACCAGCGGGCTGGTCAGCGCCACACCCAGTCCCAACAGCCCCAGATAGGTCGCCTGCAAACCGGACAACAGCAGCCACGGCAGGTTCCCGGTGTAGAGGTTCGTCCAACTCAACATCGGCAGGAACAGCACCAACCCGGCGACCGTGCCGAGGCCGAACCCGGCACGCAGCCGCCGCCGGTGCACCGCCACCGCCAGCAGCGCCACCCCGACCGGTGCCAGCCACCACACCCCGTACGGCGGGAACGCCAGCAGCAGCGCCACCCCGGCGAGCGCCGCCGCCGGCAGCGCCAGCCTCAACGGCACCGCCCGGCCGGCCGGCGCGGCGGGCCGACCACCACCCTCGACGGCGCCCGTCGTCCCGGCCGTGTCCACCACTGTCACGCGCGCCTCACGTCTCCTCGATGCCCACCGGCAGCGCCGGCGGCGGGGCGGACCCGCCTGCGCCACGAAGGCTACCGGCCCGGACCGCCGGGCCGGGACGGCCGGGAAACGAAAATCGGGGCGCGGCTTGTCGCCGCGCCCCGATGCTCCCAGGCCCTCCCCGGCCGGTGCGGTAGGGCACCGCAGCACGACCTTCGGACCGACCGGACGCGAACTGGCTGTCCCGCGTCGAGCCGTTGTCTACTGGCCGCCTGCACCACCCTGCCCGAGCACCGGTAACCGCAGCCGGTTCGCGCCGCCCCGCCGACCCCCGCCCGCTGGACCTGGCCGTTGCGACGACACCAACACATGTCGCTCGGCCAGCGGACGAAGGGACGAAGCGAACAACAGCCGCTTCCCGTTGTAGGACTCAAAGACGGTACGTGGTACACCCCGGGCACTGTCAACCGCCCTCCGGCCAGTCGTCCCGTTCGATGCGGCGTGTCGGAGCCGGCGCGCCGCGCCACACCCCGTTCGCCTCCGGTTCGCCCACCCGACACCGTCCCGGCCACCGCACCGATCGACCCGGGTCGTCGTCGCGGGCCGCGACCGGCACGCCGCAGCCGCCCGGACACCGCGGCCAGTGGCCGGGACCAGCCGGCCCGGTCAACGGACCAGCCGGCCCGGTCAACGGACCAGCCGGCCCGGTCAACGGACCAGCCGGCCCGGTCAATGGACCAGCCGGCCCGGTCAATGGACCAGCCGGCCCGGTCAATGGACCAGCCAGCCCGGTCAACCGGTGCACAGGTACCGGCGCAGCAGGCCGGCCGCCGCCGCCGGATGCGGCTCCGCGAGCAGGCCCGCGGCCGCCAACACGTACCGGACGTCGACGACCGGCCGGGCCGCCCGAGGCAGCGGCCAGCCGCCGGCGTGATCGGTCAACACCGCGTCGAGCACCCCGGCCACCGCCGCCCCTCCGGCATGCCGGAGCACCCCGCCGGAGCCGACCAGCAGCCGCACGTCCCGCAGGTCCCGGGCCGGCTGCCCGGCCGCACCGCCGCCCCGGGCGTGCCGGCGTACCGCCACCACGGCGGCGAGCGCGGCGATCCGCTGCTCCGCCGAGCGCTCCGCCCCGCCGGGCACCAGCCGGCCCGGATCCGCCGCCAGCCCCGCCGCCACCGCCGCCAACTGCTCCCGCTCGCCCGGCGCCAGCAGCCGCTCCCCCGCCGCCGCGTCGACCACCCCCGGCGCGCTCCAGCGCATCCCCAGATCCCCCTCGACCGTCCGGGCCCGCCACAGCGTCCCGGCGGCCGGCCGCCCCGGACCACCGGCCCGCTCGTCCGGCACCAGCACCGAGTACACGTCGGTGGTGGCGCCGCCGACATCCACCACCAGCAGATCCCCGCCGACCCCGTCGGCGAGCACCTCGACCCCGGCCAGCACCGCGTCCGGAGTCGCCGCCCGGACCAGCCGGGCGAACCGCGACCCTCGGGACAGCCGCTTGCCGCCGATCACGTGCCGCAGGAACACCTCCCGGATCGCCGCCCGGGCCGGCCGCGCCGCCAGTACGCCGATCCGGGGCAGCACGTTGCCGGTCACCGTCACCGGCACACCCCGCCCGGCCAGCAGCTCCCGCACCGCACCGGCGGCCTCCGCGTTGCCGGCCACCACCACCGGCACCCGCCAGCGGGCCCGGGCCAGCCGGCCGGCATTCCCGGTCAACACCTCCGCGTCCCCGCCGTCGGTCCCGCCGACCAGCAGCACCACGTCCGGCCGGGCGGCCCGCAGCGCCGCCAGACCCGCCCCGTCCAGCCGGCCGGCGCCGACGTGCACCACCCGGGCCCCGGCCGACAACCCGACCTGGTGACCGGCCCGGGCCGTGACCAGCTTCTCGTAGCCGAGCACCGCCAGCCGCAGCCCGCCACCCGCCGACGAACAGACGTACCAGGGCGCCGACGCCGCCCCGGGAAGTCCGACGGTCGCCGCCGCCACCGCCTCGTCCAGGCCGTGCAGCACGTCGGTGCCGGCGGTGGTCGCCGCGGCCGCCGAGCCGAGCAGTGCGCCGTCGGCGAGATCCACCACCGCCACCTTCGTCCAGGTGGAGCCGACGTCGGCGCAGACCGCGTACGGGGTCACGCCGGCCCGGCGGTCGAGACCGGGCCGGCGTCGGGCGGTGCCGCAGGGGCGGGCCCGCCCGCGTCGGCGACCGGCAGCACGACGGTGCCGACGGCGGTCACCGCCACCAGCGGCGGATCGAGCACCTCCGCCGCCGAGTCGCCCCGATCCGGCCGCCCCCGGCACACCACCCGGCACTCGAACTCGCAGGTGCGGCTGCGGCTGCCGACCCGGACCACCGTCGCCGCCACCTCGAGCACGTCACCGGCGCGCACCGGCGCCCGGAACCGCACCTCCGCATAGCCGGCGAACAGCCCCTCGTCACCGTCGGTCCGGATGCACACCTCGGTCGCCACGTCACCGAACAACCCCAGCACGTACGCCCCGTCGACGAGGTTGCCGGCGTAGTGCGCGTGCGAGTACGGCACATAGCGGCGGTGCAGCACCGCCAGCCCCAGCCGCGGATCCGCCACCCCGTCCCCTCCGATCATCCCGGCACCTGTGGTCATCCCGGCACCTCCGCCGCCTCCCCGGCTGGTGACCGATCCCGATCACCCCGGCCAGCCGCCGCGGCGCCGACCAGCCGGTGCACCAGATAGCTCGCCACCTCGCCAGGCGTGGTCCCCCGGCCGAAGATCCGGTCCACCCCCAGCTCACCGGCCATCAACTCGTCGAACCGGGGACCACCGACGACCAGCAGCGGACGCCGGCCCGCCGGCATCGCCTCCCGGAACGCCGCCGACATCTCCCGGACGTTGTGCAGGTGCGCGTCCCGCTGCGTCACCACCTGCGACACCAGCACCGCGTCCGCCCGCTCCGCCCTCGCCGCCGCCACCAGCTCCGGCACACTCACCTGGGCACCCAGGTTCGTCACCCGCAACTCCCGGTAGTACTCCAGGCCCTTCTCCCCGGCGATCCCCTTCACGTTCAGAATCGCGTCGATCCCGACCGTGTGCGCGTCCGTGCCGATGCACGCCCCCACCACCGACAGCTTGCGGCGCAGCCGCCGCCGGATCAGCGCGTTGACCTCCTTCGCCGGCAGCAGCGGGAAGTCCCGCTCCACCACCCGGACCGCCGCCAGATCCACCAGATGGCCCACCCGGCCGTAGACGACGAAGAAGGTGAACCCGTCACCCATCTGCCGGGCGTGCACCAGCATCGCCGGATCCAGCCCCATCTTCGCCGCCAACTGCAGCGCCGCCCCCTCCGCCCGCTTGTCGTGCGGCACCGGCAGGGTGAACGACACCTGCACCATCCCGTCCCCGGTCGCGTCCCCGTACGGCCGCACCACCGGCCCGCCGCTCACGAGCCCGCCTCCAGCAGCTCCGTCGCCGGGTTGTAGTAGTCGGCGGCGTGCGCCGCCACCCCGGACAGGCCCCGACCCCGGTCCGCCGGCCGCTTCATGATCCCGAAGGTGCCGTCCGCGATCACCGGCAACAACCCGCCGTCGACGATCCGCTCCAGCAACGCCACCGCCTCGCCGAGCACCGTCGCCGCCCGCCGCTGGATGAACCCGCCCGGCGCCGGTACGAAATCCTCGTGCAGCCCGCCCGCCGCCCCCAACACGTACCGGACGTTCTGCAGGGCGATGTCCCGGTCCGACAGCCACGGCGTCACCACCGCCTCCGTCATCATCCCGACCAGCAGGATGCCCTGCCCCGTCATCGCCCCCGCCAGGTTGAAGAACCCGTCGAGCAGGTTGCCCCGGAACACGTCCCCGGTCATGTGCCGGGTCGGCGGCATCCACTTCAGCGGCGCGTCCGGAAACAACTCCCGGGCCAGCAGCGCGTGCGCCAACTCCAGCCGGAACGACTCCGGCAGATCCGGATCTATCTCGAAGGCGTGCCCCAGCCCCAACTGCGCGTCCGGCAACCCCGCCTCGTGCGCGAAATACTCGTTGAGCAACTGCGACACCGTCACCGTGTGCGCCTCGTCGACCGCGTCCGCCGTCGTCAGGTAGTTGTCCTCACCCGTGTTGATGACGATCCCGGCCCGCGCGTGCACCTGCCGGGAGAACCGCTGGTCCACGAAGGTCCGCACCGGGTTGATGTCCCGGAACAGGATCCCGTACATCGAGTCGTTCAACATCATGTCCAGCCGCTCCAGGCCGGCCAGCACCGCCATCTCCGGCATGCACAACCCGGAGGCGTAGTTCGTCAACCGCACGTACCGGCCCAGCTCCCGCGACGAGTCGTCCAACGCCGCCCGCATCAGCCGGAAGTTCTCCTGCGTCGCGTAGGTGCCCGCGAACCCCTCCCGGGTCGCCCCCTCCGGCACGTAGTCCAGCAGCGACTGCCCCGTCGACCGGATCACCGCGATCACGTCCGCCCCGGCCCGCGCCGCCGCCTGCGCCTGCGGAATGTCCTCGTGGATGTCACCGGTCGCCACGATCAGATAGATCCACGGCCGCTGCGCGGGGTCGCCGTGCCGGCGTACCATCCGGTCCCGCTCCGCCCGACGGCGGTCGACCCGGCGCAGACCCGCGCCGACCGCCCGCCGCGCCGCCGCCCGGGCCGACCGCGCCCGCCGGCCCGCCGGCACCTCGAACCGGACCGACCCCGCCGCCGCCTTCTGCGCCAGCAACGTCACCGCGGCACCGACATCGGCGGCGGCCGGCGCCGCACCCAGCTCCCGCAGCAACGCGTCGAAGACCGGCACCGCCACCCCGTGCGACAGCCCCACCTCCGCGACCACCGCGTCGACCAGCCGGTTCACCCACGGAATCCCGTCCGGATCCGCACCCGACACCCCGGCCAGCCGCACGACCGCCCGCTCCACCGACACCGTCGTGTGGCTGCGGGCCAGCTCCACCACCGGCTGCCCGGCCCGGCGCGCCAACTCCCGCGCCCGCCGCACCAGCACCGGATCCAGCGCCAGCTTGCCGGCGATTCCGGCTCCTCCAGCGCTGCCGGCGCCGCCTCCGGCGCCTGTCCGGGACAGCGGACGATCCAGCATCCCACTACCCTCCGTCATCGGCGGCCTCCCACTGCCCGGTCACGACGCACCCACCGCGCCACCCTCGTCGTCGCCGTCCACGTCGTAGATCACCGACCCGCGCAACACCGTCCGCCGGCAGACCGGCAACGGCGTCGGATCGTCCGACCCCCGCAACTCAGGCACCTCCGACACCAGCACCGGCAGGCCACCGTCACCCACCCCGGCCGGCGTCGACCAGACCGCGAACGTCGCCGCCGCCCCCGGCACCAGCGCCCCCTCCGCAAGCCGCGGATCCCGGCCACCCGCACCCGCCGGCACCGCCCGCCAGCCACCCCGGGTATGCGCGGCGAACGCCGCCCGCACACTCAGCCGCTGCGCCGGATTGAAGTGCGCCACCGCCGCCCGCACCGAACCCCACGGATCCAACGGCGTCACCGGCGAGTCCGACCCGAACGCCAGCGTCACCCCCACCCCGTGCATCGCACCCATCGGGTTCGACTCCAGCGACCGCCCGACCCCGAGCCGCGACGCATACATCTGCCGCTCGCCGCCCCACAACCGGTCGAACGCCGGCTGCATGCTAGCCACGATCCCGTACTCGACGAAGCCGGCGATCAGGCGCTTCTCCATGATCTCGGCATGCTCGACCCGATGCCCGGCCGCGCGCAGTCGCTCCACCCCCAGCACCTCGGCCGCACCAGCGAACCCGGCCAGCACCGTGCCGATCGCCGCGTCCCCGATCGCGTGGAACCCGCCCTGCACGTCGTGCGCCGCACAGTCCAGCAGATGGTCCCGGACCTGCTCCGCCGTCAGATAGCCGTGCCCGCAGCCACCCGGCTCACCGTCGGCGTACGGCACCGACAGATGCGCCGTACGCGCACCCAGCGCCCCGTCCGCGAACAGATCCCCACCCGCACCGACCGCACCCAGCTCCCGGGCCCGCCGCGCACCCATCAACTCGCCCCAGTAGCCGTACACCTCCGGGGCGCCGGCACCGGAGAGGGCGAGCAGAGCGGTGAAGTCCTCCTCGCTGGAGATCTCCGGGCCGCCGCACTCGTGCACCGCCGCGATACCCAGGGACGCCGCCCGGTCCAACGCCACCCGCTGCGCCGCCCGCCGCTGCGCCGGCATCACCGACCCCATCGCCAGCTCCCGCACCAGATGATGGGCGTCCCGGCGCAGCCACCCCGACGCGTCGTAGCCCGGCGCCCCGACCACCTCCGGCACCGCCGCCAGCAGCGCCACCGAACAGAGCGCCGAATGGATCGACGCCTGCGACAGATACACCCGCCGGCCCCCGGCCGCCCGGTCCAGCTCCGCCGCCGCCGGCACCCGCCGGTCCGGCCACGCCGACTCGTCCCAGCCGTGCCCCAGCACCACCGCGTCGGCCGGCAGCCCCGCCGCGAACCCGGCCACCGCCGCCAGCACGTCGGCGGCCGACCGCGCCCCGGACAGATCCAGCCCGGACAGCGCCAGACCGGTGTCGGTGGCGTGCACGTGCGCGTCCACGAACGCCGGGGTCACCAGCGCGCCGTCCAACTCCACCACCCGGTCGGCGGACGGGGCGTCACCGTCGCCGCCGAGCCAGTCGATCCGGCCGTCCCGGACCAGTAGCGCGGTCGCCCGCGGATCGGCCGGACAGAACAACCGGCCGCCACGGTAGAGAATCGAGGGGTTCGTCATGGCCTCAGTCTGCCGCCAGCCGCTCGGCGAAGAGCGCCCGCACTCCCGGCACCGTACGCAGCAACGACAGCGCGTACTCGGCATGCCCCGGCAGGTAGCCGTTGCCGATCAGCATCGTCACGTCGGCGGCCAGACCCTCCGCGCCGAGCGCCGCGGCAGCGAAACTCGTCGCCATCGAGAAGAAGACCACCGTCCCGCCGTCGGCGGTGGCCAGGATCGCCCCGTGCTCGCAGCCGGGCACGTCGACGCAGACCACCGTCACGTCCGCCGGCCCGCCCAGCGCCCCGGCAACCGACGCCGCCAGCCCCACCGGGTCCCGGGCGTCGGCGAGTACCACCTCGGTGGCGAGCCCGGCGGCGAGCAGCCGGTCCCGCTCGGCCGGCACCGGCACCACCCCGACCGTGCGGGCCGCGCCGGCCTGCCGGGCGGCGGCCAGGGCCAGCGACCCGCTCTTGCCGGCACCGCCGAGCACCGCCACCGTCGGCGGCTCGGCATACCCGTGCACCGTGCGGGCGGTCAGCGCGGGCGCGCCGCAGACGTCCAGCACCGCCAGGCTCAGCCGGGGATCGAGATCGTCCGGCAGCACCGCCACCACCGACCGGGCGAAGAGGATCGCGTGCCCGGCGCACGGCACCTGCTCGCCGCGACCGTCCCAGCCGGCGAGCCCGTCGGTGACCGCCAGGGGCGTCAGGGTCAGCGACACCAGCGTCGCCACCCGGTCGCCCGGCCTCACCGGCAGCGGTGACTCCGGGCCGACCTCGGCCACCGTGCCGATCAGCATCCCACCCGACCCCGTGACCGGATTATGCATCTTGCCCCGGTCCTGGATGATCGACAGCACCTCCGCCCGCACCGCCGCACCGTCCCCGCCGTGCTTCTCCGCCAACTGCCGGAAGCTCGCCGCGTCCAGGTTCAGCCGCTCCAGCCGGACCCGGACCTCGTCGGCGGCGATCTCACCCCGGGCGTCCAGCCGGTACGCCGCCTGCGGCAACACCCCGGCCGGCTCGACCACCCGGCGCATCCCCACCGCCGACACCACCGTCGCACCGCTGGACGACCCCATCCCGCCTCCTCCGGACACCCCAGGCACAGCGGCGCGCATTACCGCTCGCATCCGCTCTCGAACAGGAAAACTTACGGCAGGATATTTCCTTTGCGGGAAATCCTCCAGTAGCGTTCAAGGTCCAGAGGTACTACCGGCACCCGCCAGCTGCCGCCACGGGCAATCGAAATGGAGGAGGCACCGTGACACAGGTCGACGCCGTGACACAGGTCGAACCGGCCATCGCCGCGCTCGACCCGGCCGCGCCGGCCCACGCCGCCGGCGCGCCGGAACAGCCCACGGCCGGGCAGCCCTACGAATACCGCCGCCGCCCCCTGGTCGAACCCGACTGGACCCGCTTCCCGGGCTGGCGGCAGGTGACCCGCGACCAGTGGGAATCGGCACAGTGGCAGCGCGCCAACTGCGTCAAGAACGTCCGGCAACTCCGCGCCGTCCTCGGCGACACCGTCGACGACGACTGCTACACCGACCTCACCACCGACCAGACCAACCTGGCCACCATGTCCATGCTGGTCCCGCCGCAGATGCTCAACACGATGGTGCCGGACGCCCCGATCACCACCGACGCCTTCCGGGCCGACCCGATCCGCCGCTACATGCTGCCGCTCGCCGGCGACCGGCGCACCGACTGGCCCTCACACCCCTACGCCAGCCGCGACTCGCTGCACGAACACGACATGTGGGTCGCCGAGGGGCTCACCCACCGCTACCCCACCAAGGTCCTCGCCGAATTGCTCGCCACCTGCCCGCAGTACTGCGGGCACTGCACCCGGATGGACCTCGTCGGCAACTCCACCCCGACCGTCGACAAACTCCGGCTCAGCCTCAAACCCCACGACCGGTACGACGCACACGTCAGGTACCTCCGCGCCCACCCCGGCGTACGGGACGTGGTCGTCTCCGGCGGCGACGTCGCCAACGTGCCCTGGCGGCACCTCGAGTCGTACCTGATGCGACTGCTGGAGATCGAAACGATCCGGGACATCCGGCTCGCCACCAAGGCACTGGCCGGGCTTCCCCAGCACTGGCTACAGCCGGACGTCGTGGAGGGCCTCGAACGGGTCGCCCGGACCGCCGCCCGACGCGGCGTCAACCTCGCCATCCACACGCACGTCAACCACGCCCAGACGCTCACCCCGCTGGTCGCCCGCGCCGCGCAGACGGCGCTGGAGGTCGGCGTCCGCGACGTGCGCAACCAGGGCGTGCTGATGCGCGGGGTCAACGCGACAACCACCGACCTGCTCGACCTCTGCTTCGCGCTCCAGGGCGAGGCCGGCATCCTGCCGTACTACTTCTACATGTGCGACATGATCCCGAACGCCGAGCACTGGCGGCTCCCGGTCTGGCACGCCCAGCGGCTCCAGCACGACCTGATGGGCTACCTGCCCGGCTACGCCACCCCACGGATCGTCTGCGACGTGCCCTTCGTCGGCAAGCGCTGGGTGCACATGGTCACCGAGTACGACCGCGAACGCGGCATCTCATACTGGACCAAGAACTACCGCACGTCGATCGAGTCGGCAGACGAAGCCGCCCTGGACCGGCGGTACGCCTACTACGATCCGATCGACAGCCTGCCGGACGCCGGCCGGGCCTGGTGGGCCCGGCACGGCACCCGGGCCGCCCGCTGAGGACGGAACAACAGCTCTCGGCGTACGGCCCCACAACGACACGTCCTCACCGTCAACGGTCGAAGGTCTCCCGGACGTTGCGACCCGCCTCCTTGACGTTCGAACCGGCCTGCTTCGCCTTGGCCTGCGTCCGCTCGCTGGCGCCCTCGCCGCGCATCTGCTCGTTGTCGGTGCGGTCGCCCATCCGCTCCTTGGCGGCGCCCTTCAGCTCCTCGGCCTTGTTGCGCATCTTGTCCATGGCACTCATGTCGCACCTCTCCTTCGTCGCCCCCGCACGTGGCGGCGGCTGTCGCAGGTAGCTTGCCCGACATGCCCGAGATAAAACCCGGCTAATCGCCCCGAAAGCCTTCGAACAGGCAAAAGCCTGGCTCTCGGTCGTCGGAGCTGTCTGCGAGCTGTGGCCTGAGGTGATGCGCACATCGCGTAAGAGCTTCCTAGGATGCTAGACCACAGGTGGGAACGCCGGGCGGGTGCCGGGGGCGAGTGCCGGGAACGAGGTGGTTGACTGGGGAGATGGCCGAGATCGTCCTCGTCCGGCACGGCGAGACCACCTGGAGCGCCAGCCACCGGCACACCTCGTACACCGACCTGCCGCTCACCCCGGAGGGCGAGCGGCAGGCCCGGGAGATCACCGGGGAGCTCGGTGCGCGCCGCTTCGCCGCGGTGCTCTCCAGCCCTCGGCTGCGTGCCCTGCGCACCGCCGAACTCGCCGGCCTGGCCGTCACCGCCGTCGACGAGGACCTCGGCGAGTGGAACTACGGCGAGTACGAGGGACTGACCACCGCGCAGATCCGGCAGGAACGCCCGGACTGGCTGCTCTGGACGGACGGCTGCCCCGGCGGCGAGCAACCGGAACAGGTGGGCACCCGGCTCGACCGGGTGCTGGCCCGGGCGACCGCGTTCCTCGACGACGGCGACGTGGCCCTGGTCGCCCACGGGCACAGCCTGCGGGTGGCGGGAGCGCGCTGGATCGGCCTACCGGCCGGCGACGGTGGCCGGCTGCGCCTGGACACCGCCACCGTCTCCGTCCTCGGTCACGAACACGGCCGTCCGGTCATCCTGCGCTGGAACTCGCCGGGTCGGGCGGCAGCGCCCGGAGCTGAGCCGTCCCCGACTCCGTCCTGAGCTTCGGCTCGGGACGCAGCTTCGGCGGGCGGCTCTCGTACGGGATGGAGAGCACCACCGTCGTCCGCGTGGTGACGTTCGCCGCGGTGCGAATCTCCTGGAGCACCCGCTCCAGGTCCACCGGGCTGGCCACCCGGACCAGCAGCAGATAGAAGTCCTCCCCCGCCACCGAGTAGCAGGAATCGATCTCCGGCAGGTGGGCCAGCCGCTCCGGCGCGTCGTCCGGCTGCGACGGATCGAACGGCCGGATCGCCACGAACGCGCTCAACGGCAGGTCGAGCGCCTCGAACGAGATCCGCGCGGCATACCCCTTGATCACACCGCGCTGCTCAAGCCGGCGGACCCGCTGGTGCACCGCGGAGACCGACAGCCCCACCCGCTCGGCCAGATCCGTGTATGACAGCCGCCCGTCGGCGGCCAGGGCCGCCACGATGGCCCGATCGGTCTCCTCCACGGCCTGCAACCTACCGGTAGATAGTGGGCGGGACGACGCCGAACCCGTCGCGTCGTCACCGCACGTTATCAGGTCGATAACTGGCGCCGGCCCGGCGACCGCCGGTGGACGGCCGATGGCGGTGCCCCGGCGGGCGGGGCCGGTGACGCGCCGGTCAGCGGGCCAGCGAGCGGGAGATCACCAGGCGCTGGATCTGGTTGGTCCCCTCGACGATCTGCAACACCTTCGCCTCCCGCATGTACCGCTCGACCGGGTGGTCCGCCACGTAGCCGGCACCGCCGAGCACCTGCACCGCGTCGGTGGTGACCCGCATCGCGGTGTCGGTGGCGAAGAGCTTCGCCTTGGCCGCCTCGGTCGAGTACGGCCGGCCCGCGTCGCGCAGCCGGGCGGCGGCCAGCATCAGCGCCCGGGCCGCCGAGACCTGGGTGGCGAGGTCGGCCAGGAGGAAGCCGAGCCCCTGGAAGTCGATGATCGGCCGACCGAACTGTTCCCGCTGCCGGGCGTAGTCGGTCGCGTAGTCGAGGGCGGCCTGGGCCAGCCCCACCGCACAGGCGGCGATGCCCAGCCGGCCACTGTCCAGTGCGGAAAGCGCGATCCGGAACCCCTCCCCCTCGGCACCGACCAGCCGGTCGGTCGGCACCCGCGCCTCGTCGAAGGCGATCTGCGCGACCGGTGAGGCGCGCAGCCCCATGGTCCGCTCCGCCGCCTGCGGCACGATCCCGGGCGTGCCGGCGTCGGCGAGCAGGCAGGAGATGCCCCGCGCGCCGGGGCCACCGGTGCGGCAGAAGATGTTGTAGAAGTCGGCGTTGCCGGCGTGGGTGATCCAGGCCTTGGTGCCGGAGACGACGTAGTCGCCGCCGTCCGGGACCGCCCGGGTGGTCAGCGCTGCCGCGTCCGAGCCGCCCTGCGGCTCCGAGAGGCAGTACGCTCCGAGCAGCTCGCCGCCGATCATGTCGGGGAGCAGCTTGCGGACCTGCTCACCGCCGAAGGTGGCTACCGGGTGGCAGGAGAGGGTGTGCACACTGACCGCCTCGGCCACCGCGAGCCAGCGGCTGGCGAGGATCTCCAGCACCTGGAGGTAGACCTCGTACGGTTGGGCCGCCCCGCCGTGCTCCTCCGGGTAGGGCAGGCCGAGCAGCCCGGCGCGGCCGAGGGTGCGCAGCAGCTCGCGGGGGAAGACGCCCCGCTGCTCGAAGTCGCCCGCCCGGGGCGCCAGTTCCCGGTCGGCCAGCTCGGTGACGAGGTCGAGCAGGTCGTACGCCTCGTCGCTGGGCAGGATCCGGTCGACCGTCATAGCAGCACCAGCTCTCGGTGGATGGTGTTGAGCCGCTCCGCCCCGTCCGGGGTGCAGACCACGATGTCCTCGATCCGGGCGCCGTGCCGGCCGGCGAGATAGATCCCCGGCTCGATCGAGAAGGCCATCCCCGGCTCCAGCGGCAGCTCGTTGCCGGCGACCAGGTAGGGGTCCTCGTGTCCGTCCAGCCCGATGCCGTGCCCGGTGCGGTGCAGGAAGGCGGCGCCGTAGCCGGCCTCGCCGATCACCTCGCGGGCGACCCCGTCCACCGCCGCCGCGCTGACCCCGGGCCGGACCGCGCCGACCGCGGCCCGCTGCGCCTCGAAGAGCACCTGGTAGTAGTCGACGAACTCCGGCGGCGGCGTACCGACCACGTAGCACCGGGTGGAGTCGGAGCAGTAGCCGGAGGGCATCGTCCCGCCGATGTCGACGACGACCGGCTCGCCGGCCCCGATCATCCGGTCCGACGTCTCGTGGTGCGGGCTGGCCCCGTTCGGGCCGGCGGCGACGATGGCGAAGGCGGCGGTGGCGTGGCCGGCCTCCAGGATGGCGGCGGAGATGTCCGCGGCCACCTGCGCCTCGGTGCGGCCGGGGCGCAGCCATTCGGCCATCCGGGCGTGCACCGCGTCGATCGCGGCGCCGGCCTCGCGCAGCGCCGCCACCTCCGCCGCCGACTTGCGCAGCCGCAGCGGCCGCAGCACCTCCCCGGCCAGCCGCTGGCTGGCCCCGGGCAGCGCGGCCCGCAGCGCGAGCACCTGCTCGGCCCACATCCGGTCGCCGAGGCCGACCGCGCCGACCGGCCCGCCGAGGGCCCGCACCACCAGCGGGTACGGGTCGGTGCCGTCCGGGTGGTCGACGATGCGTACGCCGGTGCGCGGCGCCGGCGACGCCTCGGCGGCGGGGCGTTCCAGGGTCGGCACGATCAGGGTCGGTCGACCGGTCGCCGGCAGCACCAGGCAGGTGAGCCGTTCGAGCGCGTGCGCGTGGTAGCCGGTCAGATAGCGCAGGTCGGAACCGGGCGGCAGGAGCAGGGCGTCCAGCCCCGCCTCGACGGTGGCCTGCTGGGCCGCCGCCAGCCGCTCCGGGGGATAGAGGTCTTCGTCACCCACGGGAATAGCTTAACGGTCGTTCGGGTGGAATCGACGGCGGAGGCATGTGCCGGAACCGGCGGATGCTGTGCCAGGCTGTCCGGGTGAACGACAGCCGCCCCCTGCTCCTCGTCGACGCGCCGAGCCTCTATTTCCGGGCCTACTTCGGCATCCCGGAGTCGGCCGCCAAGGCGCCGGACGGCAGCCCGGTCAACGCCGTCCGGGGCTTCCTGGACATGCTCGCCACGCTGATCCGCACGCGCCGGCCGGACCGGCTGGTCTGCGCCCTGGACCACGACTGGCGCCCGGCCTGGCGGGTGGCGCTGCTGCCGTCGTACAAGGCGCACCGGGTCGCCCCGGAGGGTGGCGAGGTGGTGCCGGACACCCTCTCCCCGCAGGTGCCGCTGATCCTCGAGGTGCTCGCCGCGATCGGTATCCCGGCGATCGGGGTGGACGGCTACGAGGCCGACGACGTCCTGGGCACCCTGGCCGTGACCGAGCCCGCTCCCGTGGAGGTGGCCTCCGGCGATCGGGACCTGTTCCAGCTCGTCGACGACGACCGGCCGGTGCGGCTGCTCTACTGCGGGCGTGGCGTGGCGAAGCTGGAGGACTGCGACGACGCCGCCGTCCGCGCCAAGTACGGCGTGCCGGCCGCCGGGTACGCCGACTTCGCCGCGCTGCGCGGTGACCCCAGCGACGGGCTGCCCGGGGTGGCCGGCGTGGGCGACAAGACCGCGGCCCGGCTGGTCGAGCGGTACGGCAGCCTGGACGGCATCCTCGCCGCGCTCGACGACCCGGCCGCCGGCTTCGCCCCCGGGCTGCGGAGCAAGCTGGAGGCCGCCCGGGACTACCTGGCCGTCGCGCCGACGGTGGTCCGGGTCGCCCTGGACGTGCCGCTGCCGCCGCTGACCAGCACGCTGCCGGCGGCGCCGGTCGACGCCGACCGGCTGCTCGCCCTGGCCGAGCAGTGGAACCTCGCCGGTCCGTGCCGCCGCCTCGTCGACGCCCTCGCCGGCAACACCGTCTCCGCCTGAGCACCGGCAGGCTTCACAGGGCCGGTGTCAGAAGGGTTGGCGGAGCTGGAAGCGCCGCTGCGGGCCGGCCGGCGGGGCGGTGCGGTCCGCACCGGGATCGACCACCCGCTCGGCGGCAGCACGGTCAGCGGCGGCACGGTCAGCGGCGAGCCGCTCGGCCGCGCGGTCCGCCAGGTACGCCGAGGCGGCGCGGTCGTCCTCGGTCGGGGTGGCGAGCAGGGCGTAGAAGAGCACGAACGCCACGAAGACGACGATCAACATGATCGGCAGCAGCAGGGTCGCCCCGCCGGCACCGGTCGGCGCCGGAGCCGAGGGCCGGGCCTGCACCGACATCGCGGCCATCCCGGTGTAGTGCATGCCGCTGACCGCGAACCCCATCACGAACGCCGCACCGGTCACCGCCCGGGTGCCGCGTACGGTGACGGCCAACCAGAGCGCGGCGGTCGCGGCGATCACCCCGATCAGTACCGACGCCGCCACCAGCGAACCCTCGTAGTCGATCCTGCCCCGCAGCCGCATCGCCGCCATGCCCATGTAGTGCATGGCGGCCACGCCGAACCCGGCGAAGACCCCGCCGAGCAGGATCCGCGCCCAGCCGGCCTGCCCGAACACCGCGACGACCAGCCCGACCCCGACGGTGAGGATGGCGATCAGGGCGCTTGCCACGGTCAACGGCACGTCGTAGCGGATCTGGCTGCCGGAGACGCTGAACCCGAGCATGGCGGTGAAGTGCATGGTCCAGATCGCCGTACCGCCGATCGCCCAGGCGGCGAGGACGAGCCACCAGATTCGGCGTCCCAGGGACTGTGCCTCCCGGACCCGTACGGCGCAGAGCAGCCCCAGGAACGAGCCGAGGACGGAGAGTCCGTAGCTCAGCGCGGGCGTGATCCAGCCGTACTGGAAGTGGTTGATGTGGGCCATGCTGACCGTCTCCTCGGGCCGTCGACACGGCGGGTTCCGCGCCCGGCACGATGATCACTTGAGGCACGAACAGCCACAACGGTGCGTTCGGGCGCATCTGGCGACCGACGGACCGTGGTCGGGGTGACCGGAAAGATCATCACCGGAGGAGCGGCGGCCGACCGATGGAGAAGATCGGCTGACTGAACAGCCGAGTGCCGATCAACCCGTCAGGTCGCGCCGTGGTACGCGAGCACACCCCGGTTGATCGTCGCCATCGCCTGCCGTGCGGTGCCGCGTACCTCCACGGAAGCACCGGTGGAGTCGGCGACCTGCCCGAGCAGGTCCACCACCTGCCGGGCCCAGCGCACGAAGTCGCCGGCCGGCATGTCTCCGTCGAGGTTGTGGCCGCTGGCCAGCACCTTCGCCAGCGCCTCGCCCCGAGCCCACCGGTAGACCGGCCAGACGAAGCCGAGATCGGGCTCCCGGGTCGCCTCCAGCCCGCGCTCCGCCTCGTCGGCCTCCAGCTCGGCCCAGATCTTCAGCGTCTCGCCGACGGCGTCCGAGACCGGGCCCCGGGGCACCGAGGCCCGCTCGTCGGCGTCCCGGCGCGCCTCGTAGACCACCACCGAGACCGCCGCGGCCAGCTCGGCCGGGGAGAGCCCCGCCCAGACCCCCCGGCGCAGGCACTCCGCCACCAGCAGGTCGGCCTCGGTCCAGATCCGGCCCAGCATCCGGCCGGCGTCGGTCACCTCGCCCGCCTCGGTCAGATAGCCGCGGGCGGTGAGGATGCCGCAGACCCGGTCGAAGGTGCGGGTCAGCGATCCGGTACGCCCGGCCACCCGCTGGCGCAGCTCCGCCGTGTCCCGTTCGAGGCGGCGGCGGCGTTCGGCCCAGCGGGCGTGCTCCTCGCGGTCCGGGCAGGCGTGGCAGGAGTGCCGGCGCAGCTCGGCACGGAGCTGGGTGAGCCGCTCGTCCTCACCGCCCCCACCCCGGTTACGGCCGCGCCGCCCGCCGTGCCGGTCCAGCCCGGTGCCGCTGACCGCCGCCGCCAGGTCCCGCCGGGCGGCCGGCGACCGGTGGTTGAAGTGCTTCGGGACCCGGATCCGGGCCAGCACCTCCGCCGGGGTGGTGAAGTCGCCCGGCGTGATCCGGCCGGCCCAGCGGTCCTGGGTCAGCACCAGCGGCCGGGGCTCGCCGAAGCCGCCGACGCCGGGATCGAGCACCACCGCCAGCCCGGCCCGCCGGCCCGACGGCACCCGGATCACGTCACCGACGCGCAGCCGCTCCAGCGCGGACAGTGTCGCCGCCCGCCGCTGGCTCTGCCCCTGCCGGGCCAACGTCTGCTCCCGGTCGGCGATCGCCATCCGCAGCCCGAAGTACTCGTCGAAGTCCCCGAGGTGGCAGCGGGTCTCCGCGCCGTACGCCTCGATCGTCTCGACGTTGCGCTGCACCTGCCGGGCCAGCCCGACCACCGACCGGTCCGCCTGGAACTGCGCGAACGACGACTCCAGCAGCTCCCGGGCCGGCGCCGCGCCGACCGACCCGACCAGGTTGACCGCCATGTTGTACGACGGTCGGAAGCTCGACCGCAGCGGATAGGTACGCGTCGAGGCGAGCCCGGCCACGTGCCGGGGGTCGACCTCCGGCGACCAGACCACGACGGCGTGCCCCTCCACGTCGATCCCCCGCCGGCCGGCCCTGCCGGTGAGCTGGGTGTACTCCCCCGGCGTCAGGTCGACGTGCGCCTCGCCGTTGAACTTCACCAACCGCTCCAGCACCACGCAGCGGGCCGGCATGTTGATCCCCAGCGCCAGGGTCTCGGTGGCGAAGACCGCCTTCACCAGACCGCGTACGAAAAGCTCCTCGACCACCTCCTTGAACGCCGGCAACATCCCGGCGTGATGGGCGGCGAGGCCGCGCTCCAGCCCGTCGAGCCACTCCCAGTAGCCGAGCACGGCGAGGTCCTCGGCGGGCACGCTGGTGATCCGGGCCTCCACCACCCGGCGGATCTCGGCCCGCTCCTCCGGACCGGTCAGCCGCAGCCCGGCGGCGAGGCACTGCTGCACCGCCGCGTCGCAGCCGGCCCGGCTGAAGATGAAGAGGATCGCCGGCAGCAGCCCCTCCCGGTCCAGCCGCTCCACGATGTCGGCCCGGAGCGGGCCGCGCCAGCGTGGGCCCCGGGGACCGCCGCGCCCCCATCCCGGCCCGTGGGTGCGGCCGTCGCCGAGTTCGAGCCGGCGCATCATCTCGCGGGTGTAGCGGAGCAGTTCCGGATGCACGTCGTGCTTGCGGGCCGCGTCGGCGTCGTGGAAGAGGTCGAACATCCGCCGGTTGACCAGCATGTGCTGCCAGAGCGGCACCGGACGGTGCTCGCTGACCACCACCTCGGTCTCACCGCGCACGGTGACCAGCCAGTCGGCGAACTCCTCGGCGTTGGAGACGGTCGCGGAGAGCGAGACCAGGGTCACCGACTCCGGCAGGTGGATGATCACCTCTTCCCAGACGCCGCCCCGGAAGCGGTCGGCGAGGTAGTGCACCTCGTCCATGACGACGTAGGCGAGGCCGGCCAGGCTCGACGAGCCCGCGTAGAGCATGTTCCGCAGCACCTCGGTGGTCATCACCACCACCGGCGCGTCCCCGTTTATCGCGTTGTCCCCGGTGAGCAGCCCCACCTGCTCCGAGCCGTACCGCTCCACCAGGTCGTGGTACTTCTGGTTGGAAAGCGCCTTGATCGGGGTGGTGTAGAAGCACTTCCGGGTCGCCCCGCCGGGGTCGGCCCCGGTGCGCAGCGCCAGGTGCACGGCGAACTCGCCGACGGCGGTCTTGCCGGCGCCGGTCGGCGCGCAGACCAGGACGCCACTGCCCCGCTCCAGCGCCTGGCATGCCTCCCGCTGGAAGTCGTCGAGGTCGAACCCGAGCTGTTGGGCGAACTCGTCGAGTGCGGGGAACATGCTGGCCTGCGCGGCCCGGCGGCGCGCCGCGGCGTACCGCTCGGCGGGGCTCGACATGAATCCAAGATTAGTGCGTGTCGGGTGGTCACACGGCGGCAGGCCGTAGAGCGGCCCCCCGGAAGCCGGTCGGTAGGGTGCACGACGTGCCGGACCATGCCGAACCGCCCACGCCCGCCACGCCGAGCGGCATCGCCGACGCCGCCCCCGGACAGCCGCGCCGGCGGCCGGTCGACGCGGTGCTCTTCGACTTCCACGGCACCCTCGCCCAGGTGGAGGACCCGGTCGCCTGGGTACTGGCCGCCGCCGAGTCCTGCGGGGCACCCCTGGAACGCACCCGGGCCACCGCGCTGGCCGACCGTCTGGTCATGGCGGGCCGGGCCGGTGGCCCGCTGCCGTCCCGCGTCCCGCCGCACCTGGCCGAGGTGTGGGCGGAACGCGACCTCTACGCCCCCGCCCACCGGGCCGCCTACGTCGGGCTGGCCGCCACCGTCGACAGCGGTGTGGATGGCCTGGCCGAGGCGCTCTACGAGCGGCTCCTCGTGCCGGAGGGCTGGCTCCCGTACGCCGACGCGGCGGCGACACTGCACGCGCTGCGGGCGGCGAAGGTGCCGGTGGCGGTGGTGAGCAACGTCGGCTTCGACATCCGACCCCTCTTCGCCGCCTGGGGTCTCGCCGATCTGGTCGACGCCTTCGTGCTCTCCTACGAGGTAGGACGCTGCAAGCCCGATCCGGCAATCTTCTACCGCGCCTGCGGCCTGCTCTCGGTGGACCCGGAGCGGGCCCTGATGGTCGGCGACACGCCCGCCGACGCCGGTGCGGTACGCGCCGGCTGCGCCGCGCTGGTGTTGCCGGCGGCCGAGGCGGGACAGGTGAACGGGCTCGCCGCCGCCGTGGACCTGGCGACCGCGGACGGCCGCTGAACACGGCGCCCGGCCCGTGAACACGGTGCGGCGAAGGGCTCAGCGGAGCAGGCGTACGGCGCCGGGGACGGCGGTCACGGTGACCGGAAGCGGAAGGGCACGCTCGCCGTCGGCGTATCCGACGATGTCCTCGGCGACCAGCTCGATGGTGCGCGCCCGCCGGGTGTGCACCATCGGATGGTCGAGGTGACTGCCCTGGTACACCCGGGGCTTGATCCGGACCAGCGTCGCCCGGCCGACCGGGCCGGCGTAGACCACGTCGAGCAGTCCGTCGGCCGGATCGGCGGTCGGGCAGATCCGCATCCCGCCGCCGTAGCTGGGACAGTTGCCCACCGCCACGAGGACCCCGTCGACCTCGACCGGCTCGCCGTCGAGGCGGAGCAGGTAGCGGCGGGGCCGGAGGCGGGCCAGCTCGACCAGGATGGCGAGGTCGTAGCGGCGCGGACCGCGCGGCCAGGACATCCGGTTGGCCCGCTCGTTCACGAGCGCGTCGAAGCCGGCCGCCAGCACCGCGCCGTACCACCGGACGGTGCCGTCCACCCCGGTCATCCGGGCCAGATCCGCGGGTCGTGTCCGGCCGGCGGCGAGCGCGGCGGCGATCACCTCGACCGCGTCGAGCGGGTCGGCCGGGAAACCCGTGCCGGCCGCGAAGTCGTTGCCGGTGCCGGCCGGCACCGGGCCGAACGCGACCCCGGTGCCGGCGACCGCCTGCAACGCCAGGTGCACGGTGCCGTCGCCGCCGACCGTCACCAGCGCGGTCGCGCCCTCGGCGACGGCGGCTCGGCAGGCCGCGCCGGCCCGCGCGACGCTCTCCGCGTCGAGCAGCCGCACCGGCAGTCCCGCCGCGCCGAGCCGCTCCAGGACAGCCGGCAGCAGCCCTCGGTAACGCCCCCGCCCGGCGGTGGGGTTGGCCAGCACCGCCACGGGCCCGTCGCCGGGCCGACCAGCGGGGACGGATCCGGGTAGCTGATCATCGGCGGTCACGGCGTGCACCGTACCGCCGCCGGGCCCGGCTCCGACAGACCGACTCAGGTCATGTCGTCGTAGCGCCGCTCGATCGGCTGCGGCGCCGCGACCGGTTCCGGGCCGGTGATCGGCTCGCTGGCGTCGACCCGCCCACCGGCGGTCACCGGCTCCGGCTCGGTGTCCAGCGGGGAGACCTCGTCGTCGTCCAGCCCGGCGTAGATCTCCCGGCCGCGTCCCCGCCGCCGGTCGTTGAGCATCGCCACCCCGACCGCCGCGAAGTAGAGGGCGCAGAGGCAGATGGCCAGCGCGGTCATGCCGAACGGGTCGGGCGTGGGCGTGACGATCGCGGCGAAGAGGAAGAAGATGAAGACGGCGATCCGCCACCAGCCGAGCATCTTGCGGCCGCTGACCAGGCCGACGAAGTTGAGCATCAGGACGATCAGCGGGAACTCGAACGCCACCCCGAACATCAGGATCATGTTCGTGACGAAGGAGATGTACCGGGTGATCTCCAGCGTGTTCGCCACGTCCTCGCCGGCGATCCCCACCAGGAATTCGAGCCCCTTGGAGACCACGAAGAAGGCCAGCACGGCGCCGGCCGCGAAGAGCGGGGCGGCCAGCGCGGTGAAGATGTAGGCGTACTTCCGCTCGTGCCGGTGCAGGCCCGGGGCGATGAACGCCCAGAGCTGGTAGAGCCAGACCGGTGCGGCGATGATGAGTCCGACCCAGAGCGCGATCTTCAGGTCGAGCAGCAGGACGTCCGCCGGGCCGAGCTGGGTGAACTGGCACTTGCCGTCCACGACCGAGCCGTCGAGCTGGCAGTACGGCTCCTGGAGCAGGCTGCGGACCGGCCGGGCCAGCCAGATGCCGAGCCCGAAGCCGACCACGATGCCGATGGAGGCCCGGAAGAGCCGGTCACGCAGCTCCCGGATGTGCTCGATGAGCGTCATCGAGCCGTCGGCGGCTCGCTCGAACTTGCTCGAACCACGCCGGCGCAGGGCGAAGGCCACGGCGACCGGCCCCGGTCAGTTGTCGCGGACGCGCTGCACCGGGTCGTTGACCGGCGGCGCGGGCGGCTGGTAACCAGGCTGGTGCACGCTGGTCGGGTGGACCGCGGAGTCACCCGGCAACGGCTGCCGTCCCGCCTGCGCGTCGGCCTTCTCCGCCAGGTCCTTGTCGTCCTCGGAGAGACTCTTGGTCTCGGCCTTGATGATCCGCAGCGAGCGGCCGAGCGAGCGGGCCGCGTCCGGAAGCCGCTTCGCGCCGAAGAGCAGGATCAGCACAGCGACGAGTACGAAGATGTGCCACGGCTTGAGGGCGCCCATGGAAGCTCCAGTTCGATGTTCGTCCGGTGATGGGGTGTCCTGGCCCATCGTACGTGCGTCGGGAGGTACTGCCACCTGCCAGGCTGGTGTCTTTCCGGCCGGCTGGTGAAGTCTTGACCAACGCCGGGCATCCGTCAACAGGGGCTATTCCTCGCCCCCGCGCTTCGCCCGGATCAGCACGAGCCGCTGCTGGAGCACCTCGACCTGCTGCTGCATGGCCTCCGCCCGGTCCTGCACCGACAGGGCGACGCGCTGGAGATCCTCGGCCTGCTCCTGCCGGCGCTGCAACGCCAGGGCGGCCCGGCGCAGCCGGGGCAGCCGGATCAGCACCCGGCGAACCGCCAACCCGAGCACCAGCAGCCCGGCCACCAGGGCCGCGAGCACGATCCACTTCACCACGTCGGCCAGCCTAGTGGCTGCCGGCCGGGGCCGCCGGTTCGGCGCCCGGCAGCGCCGCGGCACCGGGTACCAACCCGACGTCCGACCCCGGGTCGTGGGCTGCGCCCTCCGGCGGCGGGCTGGCGTACGCGTCGAGGGCGGCGGCGGCCCGGTCGCGGACCTGGTCGGCGAGTTCCGGCGGGGCGACCACGGTGACGTCCGGTCCGAGCCCGAGCACAAAGCGGCGGGCCCAGGCCAGGTCGGTCACCCGCAACGACACCAGCCACTCCTGGCCGGGCCGGTCGGCGTCCCGCGACCCGGCGACGGAGCCGGGATCCGGCTCGACCCGTTCGCACGGGTAGTACTCGGTGATCCACCGGCTGGCCCGGCCGACCCGCAGGGTCACCAGCGGCAGGTCCTGGTCGGGCCGGAAGATGCCGGCGCTCAGGTCGTGCAGCCGAGCCTGCGGGGGCGGTGCGGCCGGGTCGTCGAGCTCGACGAGCGCGTCGATCCGGTCGGCCCGGAACAGCCGCATCGACTCCGCCCGCCGGCACCACGCCTCCAGGTAGGCGAGGCCGCCGACCATCAGTACCCGGATCGGGTCGATCGTGCGTTCGGTGGTCTCGTCCCGGGTCGCGGCGTAGTAGGTGATCCGCAACGCCCGGCCCCGCTGCACCGCGCCGCGCAGCGCCGCGACCCGGTCGCTGTCGCCGGGCATCCGCACCGCGACGGGAGCGTCGGCGAGTTCGCCGGCCGCGTTTTCGATCTTGGCGAGGGCCCGTTCGATCGCGTCCCGGTTCGCCATCCCCGGCGTCTCGGCGAGCATCCGCAGCGCCACCACCAGCGCCAGCGCCTCGTCCGGGGTGAGTCGCAGCGGCCGGTCGATCCCGGCGTCGTAGGTGATTGTCACCCGGTCGCCGTCGAAGGCCATGTCGATCAGGTCGCCCGGGCCGTATCCGGGCAGGCCGCAGACCCAGAGCAGCTCCAGGTCCTCGCGGAGCTGCCGCTCGGTCACCCCGAGGTCGGCCGCCGCCTCGGCCAGCTCGATCCCGGGCCGGGCCAGCAGGTACGGCACGAGATTCAGCAGTCGGGCCAGCCGATCGACCGAGGTCCGTGCGCCGCCGCCGGACCGTTGCGCCGGACGAGTCACGCCGGCTCCCCCCTCTGGTTCAGTCCCGGGGCCCCCAGCCCCGCTCCCCCCGCCTACGTCGACGCCCGGGCGGTGGCCAGCTCGTCGTACCGGGCGGTGATCTCCTTGAGTCGCTGGATGACGGCGTCCCGGATCTCCGGCGGCTCGAGCACCCGGAGATCCGGGCCGTAGCCGACGAGCCTACCGGCCAGCGACTCGGCGTCGGCGTACGGCAGCACCAGCCGGTCGCCGTCCGGACCGCTGGTCACCTCCTCGGCCCACCGGCGCAGCCCGGCGGCCCGGCCCGGCCGGACCAGCACGGTGGCCCGGCCGGTCCGCTCCACCGGGCCGGACCACCTCGCCACGTGGCTGATCAGGTCGACGCCGGCCGGCGGCGCGAACGCGTCGGGGCCGTCGAGCATCCGGACGGCACCGCCGACGATCCGGGAGAGCCGGAAGCAGCGGGGTGCGTCGCGGTCGAGGTCGTGCCCGACCACGTACCAGCGGGCGCGCCAGCAGACCACACCCCACGGTTGCAGGCGGCGGCTGGTCGGGGCGTCGCCGTCGGGAACCCGGTAGTCGAAGCGGACCGTGCGCCGCTCCCGGGCGGCGGCGGTCAGCGGCGCGAAGGCCGGATCGACGGTGACCACCGGCTCCATCCCGAGGGTGGCCTGCGGGTCGACGTCGACGCCGGCGGCGCGGAGCTTGGCCAGCCCGGAGGAGGCCGCCGCGGCCAGCCCGGCGTGCCGCCAGAGTCGGGCGGCGATCCCCACCGCCGCCGCCTCGTCCGGCTCCAGCGGGATCTCCGGCAGCGCGTACTCCCGGTGCGCGATCCGGTAGCCCGGCTCGGCGTCGAAGGCGCTGGCCGTGCCGGTCTCCAGTGGCACCCCCAGCTCCCGCAGCTCGGCCTTGTCCCGCTCGAACTTGCGCTGGAAGGCCTCGTGGTCACGTGGATCGTCCGGATCATGCTCGTAGCCCGGCACGGTCGCGGCGATCTGCGCGGCGGTCAGGAACCGTCGCGTGGAGAGCAGACAGATCACCAGGTTGACCAGGCGTTCGGTACGGGTCCGCGACACGACACAGACGCTAGCAGTGTCGGATCACGAAGCGGGTACCCGCGCGGCGGGTGACGGCCGGTCTGCAGGCCCACCAGCGGCGGCCGGCTCCTAGGCTGGCGCCATGGCCGAACGGAGCGGCACCTCGGAGAGCGTCGGCACGGTCGTGGTGGCCGGGCTGGCCAACCTGGCGATCGCGCTGGCCAAGCTGGTCGCCGGGGTGATCTCCGGCTCGGCCGCGATGCTCTCCGAGGGCGCGCACTCGATCGCCGACACCACCACCGAGGTGCTGCTCTTCACCGCGCTGCGCCGGGGTGCCCGGCCCGCCGACCGGGTGCATCCGTTCGGCTACGGCAAGGAGAGCTACGTCTGGGCGTTCATCGCCGCGGTCTTCACCTTCGTGGTCGGCGCCGGGTTCTCGATCACGCACGGGGTGAACACGATCCGGTCCGGTGAGCACACCGGGGAGTTCCTGGTCGCGTACGTCGTACTGGTGATCTCGTTTCTGATCGAGACGGTCTCGCTGACCCGGGCGGTCCGGCAGATCCGCCGGGCCTCCCGGGAACGCGGGATCAGCGGGGCCCGCTACCTGCGCAACACCGCGGACACCACGGTCAAGGCGGTCTTCCTGGAGGACACCGCCGCGCTGATCGGGATCTCGGTGGCCGCGGCCGGACTCGCCCTCTCCCAGGCCACCGGTAGCGAGCTCTGGGACGGGGTCGCCTCGATCGTGATCGGCCTGCTGCTGCTGGCGGTCGCCACCATCCTGGCCCGGAGCAACATCTCGCTGTTGGTCGGCCGGGCGGTGCCGCAGGCGATGTACGACCAGATCCACCGCGAGCTGTCGGCGCTGCCCACCGTGGAGCGCGTCGACACCCTGCTCACCATGCACCTGGGCCCGGACGACATCCTGGTCGCGGCGAAGGTCGACTTCCGGGACGAGGCGACCGGCGCCGACATCGAGGCCGGTGCCGAGGAGGCCGAGCGGCGGCTGGTCGGGCGCTTCCCGCACATCCGGTACGTCTTCCTCGACCCGACCCGGACCGGCCAGCCGTAGCCGGCTACCCTGCCGGCCATGGTGCGATGGCGGTCCGGCACGGTCACGGCGCTGCGGCGGCACTGGCGCGGCGCCGTCGAGCTGGAGGTCCGGCAGGCCGACGGCACCCCGGTGCGGGCGCTGGCCTATCCGGAGCTGGTCGGCGACCCGCGGCCCGGCGACCGGGTGCTGATCAACGTCGGCGCGCTGCTGATGGGGCTCGGCACCGGCGGGTACGCCCTGGTGGTGGCGCTACCGGACCGGCTGCCGCCCGACCCGCCGCAGACCGTCGCCACCCGAGACGCCGGGCACCTGGTCAAGGCCCGTTACACGCCGCTGCAACCGATCGTGCTCGGCGTCGACGAGGAGGCCTCCCCGCACCGGGCGGCACTGGTCGACGCCGACCACCTCGCGGGGCTGCCGGTGGTCACCGCCGACCTGCACTCGGCGCTGCCGGCGATCGTGGCCGGAATCCGGGCCGACGCGCCCGACGCCCGGATCGGTTACCTGATGACCGACGGCGGCGCGCTGCCGGCCTGGTTCTCCCGCACCCTGGACGGGCTGCGCGGGCAGCTCGCCGGCACGGTCACCGTGGGCCAGGCGTTCGGCGGTGACCTGGAGGCGACCAACCTGCACAGCGGGCTGCTCGCCGCCCGGCACGTGCTCGGCGCCGAGGTGGCGATCGTGGCGCAGGGGCCGGGCAACCTCGGCACCGGCACCCGGTGGGGCTTCTCCGGGGTGGCCGTCGGCGAGGCGGTCAACGCGGTCGCGGCGCTCGGTGGCCGGCCGGTCGGCTCGCTGCGGATCTCCGGCGCCGACCCCCGGGAGCGGCATCGCGGGCTCTCGCACCACAGCGCCACCGCGTACGGCCGGGTGGCGCTGGCCGCCGCCGACCTGGTCCTGCCGGCGGAGCTGCCGCCGGAGCTGGCCGCGCTGGTCGAGCCCGCTGTGGCCCCGCTCGCCGACCGGCACCGGATCGTCCGGGTGCCGGTGCACGGGCTCGACGAGGCGCTGCGGGCGGCACCGGTCACCCTCTCGACGATGGGTCGAGGGCTGGCCGAGGAGCACGCCTACTTCCTGGCCGCGGCCGCCGCCGGCCGGCACGCCGCCAGCCTGCGCTGATCCCTCGCCCGAGCGGACCCCCGCGCCGGTCAGCTCAGGAAGACCAGTGCCAGCCAGCCGGCGACGACCAGCACGAGGATGAGCGTCAGCACCCAGGTGGGCACGGTGTACTCGCCCCGCCGGTTGCGCTCGATCTCCTCGCGGATCTTCGCCCGCCGCCGCTCGACCCGGTTCTGCCGGATCAGATCGGGGCGGCGGTGCTCGTCGTCGTCGTTCGGGCCCGTCGGATGCGTCATAGCGGGGGTCAGCCTAACCAATCGCGCCGGGCACCGGCCGCGCACCGGCCGCGCCGGCTCACATGCTCGCGATGAGCCGCTCGACCCGCTCGTCGTACGCCCGGAAGGGGTCCTTGCAGAGCACCGTGCGCTGGGCCTGGTCGTTGAGCTTGAGGTGCACCCAGTCGACGGTGAAGTCCCGGCGCTTCTCCTGGGCGTGCCGGATGAACTCGCCGCGCAGCCGGGCCCGGGTGGTCTGCGGCGGGGTCTCCTTCGCCTCGAAGATCTCCGGATCGGTGGCGATCCGGTCCACCTGCTTGCGCCGCTCCAGCAGTGCGTAGAGGCCGCGCCCCCGGCGCAGGTCGTGGTAGGCGAGGTCCATCTGGGCGATCCGCGGGTGCGAGAGCGGCAGGTCGTTCTTGCGCTGGTAGCGCTCGATGAGCTGGAGCTTGGTGACCCAGTCGATCTCCCGGGCCACCGGGTCCAGGTCGCCGGTCTCGACCGCACGCAGCACCCGACCCCAGAGTTCGACCACCCGCTTCGCGGTCTGGTCGCCACCGCGCCGCTCGACGAACTCGGTCGCCTTGGCCAGGTATTCCTGCTGGATCTCCAGCGCGCTGATCTCCTTGTTGGAGGCGAGCCGGACCTTGCGCCGCCCGGTGATGTCGTGCGAGACCTCCCGGATCGCCCGGATCGGGTTCTCCAGGGACAGATCGCGCATCACCACCCCGGCCTCGATCATCCGCAGCACGATGTCGGCGCTGCCCACCTTGAGCAGGGTGGTGACCTCGTTCATGTTCGAGTCCCCGACGATGACGTGCAGCCGCCGGTAGCGCTCGGCGTCGGCGTGCGGCTCGTCCCGGGTGTTGATGATCGGCCGGCTGCGGGTGGTGGCCGAGGAGACGCCCTCCCAGATGTGCTCGGCGCGCTGCGAGAGGCAGTAGACGGCACCGCGCGGGGTCTGCAGCACCTTGCCGGCGCCACAGATGAGCTGCCGGGTGACCAGGAACGGGATCAGCACGTCGGCCAGCCGGCCGAACTCGCCGTGCCGGGAGACGAGGTAGTTCTCGTGGCAGCCGTACGAGTTGCCGGCCGAGTCGGTGTTGTTCTTGAACAGGTAGATCTCACCGGCGATGCCCTCGTCGTGCAGCCGCTTCTCGGCGTCGACCAGCAGCCCCTCCAGGATCCGCTCGCCGGCCCGGTCGTGGGCGACCAGGTCGGAGACCGAGTCACACTCGGGGGTGGCGTACTCCGGGTGGGAGCCGACGTCGAGGTAGAGCCGGGCGCCGTTGCGCAGGAACACGTTGCTCGAGCGCCCCCAGGAGACCACCCGGCGGAAGAGGTAACGGGCGACCTCGTCCGGGGACAGCCGCCGTTGGCCGCGGTAGGTGCAGGTGACACCGTACTCGGTTTCAAGGCCGAAGATTCGCCGCTCCATGCTTGGAGATTAGTCGCCCGGAGCCGGAGTTGGTCACTGTCGGGTCGCGGAGTTGCCCGGGAATCGAGCCACCCAACGCGCCGCACGGGTCACCGTCCGGGATCTTCGAGGATGCCGAAGAGGTACTCGCCGTAGCCACTCCGGCACAGCGGCTCGGCCAACTCACGGAGTTCGTCGTCGGAGATGAGTCCGCTACGCCAGGCCACCTCCTCGATACACCCCACCTTCAGGCCCTGCCGCTCCTCGATCACCCGGACGAACTCGCCGGCCTGGACCAGCGAGGTGAAGGTGCCGGTGTCCAGCCAGGCGGTGCCCCGGTCCAGGGTGGTGACCTGGAGCCGTCCCGCCGACAGGTACGTCTGGTTCACCGCGGTGATCTCCAGCTCGCCCCGGTCGCTCGGGATCAGCCCTCTGGCGATCTCCACCACGTCGTTGGCGTAGAAGTACAGGCCGGGCACGGCATACCGCGACTTGGGCTTCTCCGGCTTCTCCTCGATCGACAACGCGCGCCCGTCGGAGTCGAACTCGACAATTCCGTATCCCTCGCAGTTCGCCACCGGATAGGCGAAGATCCGGCCGCCCTCCGGGTCACCGTTGCGGGCCAGGCTCCTACCCAGCCCTGCACCGTAGAAGATGTTGTCGCCGAGAATCAGCGCGACCGAGTCCCCGGCCAGGAACTCCTCGCCGAGAAGAAACGCCTGTGCGATGCCGTCCGGGTTCGGTTGGGCGACGTATTCCAGGGCAAGCCCCCACTGGGCGCCGTCACCCAGCAGGCGCCGGAACTGTGCCTGGTCGTCAGGGGTGGTGATGATGAGTATTTCCCGTATTCCGGCCATCACCAGAGTGGAGAGCGGATAGTAGATCATCGGTTTGTCGAAAATCGGCATGAGCTGTTTCGAGACGGCCTGGGTGATCGGCCAGAGTCGTGATCCGGTGCCGCCCGCCAGCAGGATTCCGCGCATTTGCGCAGGTTACCGGGGATGGACCCGCCCGAAAGTCAATTCGCCGACAGTGCCGGCTACCGCCGTGGCCGCCCCGCGGCGCGTAGACTTTCCGAATCATGAGGATCCTCGTGACCGGTGGAGCCGGATTTATCGGTTCTGAATACGTACGCATGCTGCTGACCGGGACCGCTCCCCGGCTCGCCCCGGGCGCGGTCACCGTGCTGGACAAGCTCACCTACTCCGGCAACCTGGCCAACCTCGACCCGGTACGCGCCGACCCCCGGCTCCGGGTGGTGGTCGGGGACATCTGCGACCCGGCCCTGGTCGACGAGGTGATGGCCGGCCACGACGTCGTCGTGCACTTCGCGGCCGAGTCCCACGTCGACCGCTCCATCCACCGCGCCGCGCCCTTCGTCACCACCAACGTGCTCGGCACGCAGACCCTGCTGGAGGCCGCGCTGCGGCACCGGGTCGGCCGGTTCGTGCACGTCTCCACCGACGAGGTCTACGGCTCGATCGAGCGGGGCTCCTGGACCGAGACGACGCCGCTGGCGCCGAACTCCCCCTACTCGGCGGCGAAGGCCGGCTCCGACCTGCTCGCCCTGGCCTACCACCGCACCTACGGGATGGACGTGGTGCTGACCCGCTGCTCCAACAACTACGGGCCGTACCAGTTCCCGGAGAAGGTCATTCCGCTCTTCGTCACCAACCTGCTCGACGGCGGCACCGTGCCGCTCTACGGCGACGGCGGCAACGTCCGGGACTGGCTGCACGTGCACGACCACTGCGTCGGCGTGGCCCTGGTGCAGGACAAGGGGCGGCCGGGCGAGGTCTACCACATCGGTGGCGGCACCGAGCTGACCAACCGCGAGCTGACCGGGCGGTTGCTCGCCGCCTGCGGCGCCGGCTGGGACCGGGTCAGGCCGGTCGCCGACCGGATGGGGCACGACCGCCGCTACTCGCTGGACATCACCAAGATCAGCGAAGAGCTCGGGTACGCGCCCAGCATCGACCTCGACCGCGGCCTCGCCGAGACCGTCGCCTGGTATCGGGAGAACCGGGCCTGGTGGGAGCCGCTCAAGGCGCGGCTCACCGGTGCCGAGATCGGCCACTCCGGTCCGGGCGTACCGTGACCGGGCGTACCGTGACCGGGCGTACCGTGACCGGGCGTACCGTGACCGGGCGTACCGTGACCGGGCGGCGGGGAGCGGAGCCGCCGCGCTGGCTGGTGACAGGTGCCGGCGGGATGTTGGGGCGGGACCTGGTGGCCGTGCTCTCGGCCCGGCACGCGGGGCGGGTCACCGCCGCCACCCGGGCCGAGCTCGACGTGACCGACCGGGCCGCGGTCCGGGCCGCCGTCGCCGGCCACCAGCTCGTGGTGAACGCGGCCGGCTGGACCGACGTGGACGGCGCGGAGCGGGATGAGGCGGCCGCCACCGAGGTCAACGGCGCAGGCGTGGCCAACCTGGCCGCAGCCTGTGCCGAGGCCGGTGCCCGGCTGCTGCACGTCTCGACCGACTACGTCTTCGCCGGCGACGCCGACCGGCCCTATCCGGAGGACGCCCCGACCGCCCCGGTCAACGCGTACGGGCGCAGCAAACTCGCCGGGGAACTCGCCGTGCGCCGGCTGCTGCCGGAGACCGGCTACCTGGTCCGGACCGCCTGGCTCTACGGGGCGCACGGTCCCAACTTCGTCGCCACCATGCTCCGGCTGGCGGCGCAGCGTCACCACCTCGACGTGGTGGACGACCAGACCGGGCAGCCGACCTGGTCGTACGCGCTCGCGGAGCGGCTGGCCGACCTCGGTGCGGCCGGTTGGCGGGGCGCCGCACCGGCCGGGACCTACCACGGCACGGCCACCGGCCAGACCAGCTGGTACGGCCTGGCCCGCGAGATCTTCGCCCGCACGGGACTCGACCCCGACCGGATCCGGCCCGTCGGCAGTGACCGCTTCCCCCGCCCGGCCCGTCGCCCCGGCTACAGCGTCCTCGGGCACGGCGGCTGGTCACGGGCGGGCCTGCCGCCGCTGGCGGAGTGGCGGTCGATGCTCGCCGAGGCGTTTCAACCCGGCGGAGCGCTCCGCGCCGCCACCCGGGCGGTGCAGCCGGTACCGGCCGGCGAGAAGCGGGCGGCGGCCGGATCGCGGAGGTAGCGGCTCGCCCCGGCCGGCCGGTCCTACTTCGGCTTCTCCTCGCCGGTGCCGCCGGCCGGCTTCTGCTTCCCCTTGCCCTTGCCCTCCAGGTCCGCCGAACCGGCGGACTCGGCCGGCTTGTCCGGACCGCGAGCCGGTGCCTTCGGCTCGGTCGGCGGCTCCTTCCCGCCGTCGGCCGAGGCCGGTGCCCCACCGAGCAGCGAGTCCAGCGCGGCACCGGTGATCCGGCGGAAGGTGCGACCGACCCGCCGCCGGTCGAGGATCGCCACCTCGAGCTGGCTCGCCGCGATGGTCCGGGGGGCGCCGCCGTCGCCGCCGACGCTGCCCAGCGCCCGGACCACCAAACGGACCGCGTCGTCGAGCGACATGTCCGGCCGGTGCTCCTCGCGCAGCGCCCCGGTGACCGCCTCGGCCTGGCCGCCCATCGCCATCCGGCCCGGCTCGTCGCTGACCGAGCCGTCGTAGGTGATTCGGTAGAGCTCGTCGGCCTCCGGCGTGACGCCCACCTCGGCGACGCAGATCTCCACCTCGAAGGGCTTGGACTGCTCGGTGAAGATCGCACCGAGCGTCTGGGCGTACGCGTTGGCCAGCGCCCGGCCGGTGACGTCCCGCCGGTCGAAGCTCAGCCCGATGGCGTCCGCCATCCGGACGCCAGCCCGGCGCAGGTTCTCGAACTCGTTGTAGCGGCCGACGGCGGCGAAGGCGACCCGGTCGTAGATCTCGCTGACCTTGTGCAGGGCGCTGGAGAGGTTTTCCGCCACGAAGAGCACGCCGCCGGAGTAGCTGAGCGTCACGGCGCTCCGGCCGCGCGCGATGCCCTTGCGGGCCAGCTCCGAGCGGTCGCGCATGATCTGCTCGGGTGAGGCGTAGAACTGCATGGCCACGGCGGCGGTTCTCCTGTCCGGTTCTGCTGGCGACGGCGGTTTGCGGAATTGTGACGGCGGCTCAGCCGCCCGGGTTCTCCATCCGGGCGGCGACCACCGCCTCGGCGACCTCGGCCGCCTCGGCGTCGGAGAGCCGGTTGGTGCCCTCCGCGGTCGCCGTCATCACCACCGGATAGATGCGGCGACTCAGGTCGGGGCCGCCGGTGGCGCTGTCGTCGTCGGCGGCGTCGTAGAGTGCCTCGACGGCGATCCGGACGGCGTCCGCGGTGCTGAGGCCGGGCCGGTACCGCTTCTTCAGCGCGGCCTTGGCGAAGAGCGAGCCGGAGCCGATCCCGTCGAATCCGGTTTCCTCGTACGGCCCGCCAGCCACGTCGAAGCTGAAGATCCGGCCGGCCCTGGCCGGGTCGGTGGCGGCCAGGTCGAAGCCGGCGAAGAGCGGGATCACCGCCAGCCCCTGCATCGCCGCGCCGAGGTTGCCCCGGATCATCGCGGCCAGTCGGTTGGCCTTGCCGTCGAGGGAGAGCATCGCTCCCTCGATCTTCTCGTAGTGCTCCAACTCCACCTGGAAGAGTCGCACCATCTCCAGGGCGATGCCCGCCGTGCCGGCGAAGCCGACCAGGGAGTATTCGTCGGCCGGGTGCACCTTGCGGATGTCCCGGCTGGAGATCAGGTTGCCCATCGTGCCGCGCCGGTCGCCGGCCATCAGCACGCCCTCGGCGGTGGTCAGCGCGACGATGGTGGTGGCGTGCGGCACGAGGTCGCTGGCGGATCCGGGCGGCAGCGGGCGGCGACCGGGCAGCAGGTCGGGGGCTGCCGCGCTCAGGAACTGGCTGAACGAGGACGTCCCCACGTTGAGGAACGCGTCGGGTAGACGCCCGGTTGGATCAAAAGCCGCTGCCACGTGCTTCCTTTCAGCTCTCTCTCGTCACGTCGCCCGGAATCCCACGTCAGCGGGAGCCGGGGCGAGGCCACCGTTGCGGTTGAAGCAGAGTATCCTCCGGATCTCCGCAGCGCGATGATCGCCACCACCGTGTTGCGCCAGCGCCGACGAGCCGGCCGATGCGGCCGGCTCGGACCCCGCCCGCCCGGCACGATGCGACCGCACCTGCCGGGAGGATGGCTACTCTCCGCCCTTCTGGACGTAGCCCCGGACGAATTCCTCCGCGTTCTCCTCGAGTACCGAGTCGATCTCGTCCAGCAGGTCGTCGACGTCCTCGGTGATCTCCGCGTGCCGCTCGGCGACCTCCGGGTTCGCCTCGGTGGTGACCTCGTCGACCTCCTGGTCGCGGCGTGCCTTGCCGGACTGCGACTGACCGCCGGTGTCACGGGTAGCCATGCTGCTGCCTCCTCCACGATCGCCTGGGGAAAACTTACCTCGGATGGCCGACGAATCGGCCGGCACCGCCCCGGCCGCCGGCCGACCGGCCCGGCTCAGCCACCGGTGATGGTCTCCAGCAGGTCCTTCGCGCTCGCGCACCTGTCGAAGAGCGCGCCGACGTGCTTGCGGGTGCCGCGCTCGGGCTCCATCATCGGCACCCGCACCAGCGACTCCCGACCGACGTCGAAGATGACCGAGTCCCAACTCGCCGCCACCACCTCGGAGGCGTACTGGGCGAGGCAGCGGCCCCGGAAGTAGGCCCGGGTGTCCTCCGGCGGCTCGGTCATCGCCGAGCGGGTCAGCTCGTCGGGCAACAGTGTCGCCATCGAACCCCGGCTGACCAGCCGGTGGTAGAGGCCCTTCTCCGGGCGTACGTCGGAATACTGCAGGTCGACCAGTTGCAGCTTGTGCGACGCCCAGCCGAGCTTCTCCCGCTCCCGGTAGCCCTCCAGCAGGCGCAGCTTCGCCACCCAGTCCAGCTCGCCGGCGCAGAGCATCGCGTCCCGGCCGAGCCGGTCCAGCACGCTCTCCCAGCGGTCGAGCACGTCGGCGGTGTCGGGGTCGACGTCGTCGCCATACCTGTCGTCCACAAAGGAACGGGCCCGTTCGAGGTACGCCCACTGCAGGTCGAGTGCGGTGAGCCGGCGGCCGTCGCGGAGTCGGAGCCGGTGCGCCAGCGAGGGGTCGTGGCTGACCGCCTTGAGCTCGCCCACCGGGTCGGCGATCGCCAGGTCGGGGCTGAGCGCCTTCTCCTCGATCATGGTAAGGACCAGGGCGGTGGTGCCGACCTTGAGATAGGTGGAGATCTCCGACAGGTTCGCGTCGCCGATGATGACGTGCAGCCGGCGGTATTTGTCGGCGTCCGCGTGCGGCTCGTCCCGGGTGTTGATGATCGGCCGCTTCAGCGTCGTCTCCAAGCCGACCTCGACCTCGAAGAAGTCCGCTCGCTGGGAGATCTGGAAGCCGGGCTGCGAGCCGTCCTGGCCGATGCCGACCCGGCCGGCACCGCAGACGATCTGCCGGGTCACGAAGAACGGGGTCAGGTACGCCACGATGTCGGCGAACGGGGTCTGCCGGCGCATCAGGTAGTTCTCGTGCGCGCCGTAGCTGGCACCCTTGTTGTCGGTGTTGTTCTTGTAGAGGTGGATCGGGTGCGTGCCCGGGATGGTGGCGGCGCGCCGGGACGCCTCGGCCATCACCCGCTCGCCCGCCTTGTCCCAGCGGACCAGGTCGAGCGGGTTGGTCACCTCCGGGGTGGAGTATTCCGGGTGGGCGTGGTCGACGTAGAGCCGGGCGCCGTTGGTCAGTATGACGTTGGCCAGCCCGAGATCCTCGTCAGCGAGGGCCTCCGCCGGGTCGTAGGCGGCACCGGAGTAGGTGAAGCCGCGGGCGTCCCGCAGCGGCGACTCCTCCTCGTAGTCCCACCGGGCCCGACCACCCCGGGCCAGCTCCGGGCGGGCGCCGTAGGCGTTCACCACCTGCGAGGAGGTCACCATCGGGTTCGCTCCGGCCTGGCCGGGCACGGAGATGCCGTACTCCACCTCGGTGCCCATGATCCGCCGTACGCTCATGCCGCCGCCTCGCTCCGCTCACCCATGCTGTCGAGCCTAGTCCGCACCGTCGCCGGGTTGTTCGCCCGGTGTGTCGACACGGCCACGGTACGCCCTCAACGCCCCTTTGCCCGTTCCGGTGCCGACATCCTCGCTCCGGTGTCGGGGATCCCGGCGCCCGGCGGGGTCCCCGGAACAGCACTGTGGGCGCCGCGATCGCGGCGCCCACAGATGCCGTCGCACGTTACAGGTACTGGCCGGTGTTGCTGGCGGTCTCGATGGACCGGCCGGCCTCCGCGCCCTTGCCGCCGGAGACGAGGGTACGGATGTAGACGATCCGCTCCCCCTTCTTGCCGGAGATCCGGGCCCAGTCGTCCGGGTTGGTGGTGTTGGGCAGGTCCTCGTTCTCCCGGAACTCGTCGACGCAGGCGTCGAGGAGGTGCTGCAACCGCAGCCCCTTGCGCCCGGAGGAGAGGAACTCCTTGATCGCCATCTTCTTGCCCCGGTCGACGATGTTCTGGATCATCGCGCCGGAGTTGAAGTCCTTGAAGTAGAGGACTTCCTTGTCGCCGTTGGCGTAGGTGACCTCGAGGAAGCGGTTCTCCTCGGTCTCCGAGTACATCCGCAGCACGACCGCCTCGATCATGGCGGCGACCGTGGACTGCGGGTCGTCGCCGTGCTCGGTCAGGTCGTCCGGGTGCAGCGGCAGTCCGGTGAGGATGTACTTGGAGAAGATGTCCTTCGCCGCCTCGGCGTCCGGCCGCTCGATCTTGATCTTCACGTCGAGCCGGCCGGGCCGGAGGATTGCCGGGTCGATCATGTCCTCCCGGTTGGAGGCGCCGATCACGATCACGTTCTCCAGGCCCTCGACACCGTCGATCTCGCTGAGCAGCTGCGGGACGATGGTGTTCTCCACGTCGGAGGAGACGCCGGAGCCCCGGGTCCGGAAGACCGAGTCCATCTCGTCGAAGAAGACGATGACCGGAGTGCCCTCGCCGGCCTTCTCCCGAGCCCGCTGGAAGATCAGCCGGATGTGCCGCTCGGTCTCGCCGACGTACTTGTTGAGCAGCTCCGGACCCTTGATGTTGAGGAAGAAGCTGGTGTGCTTCTCCTCGCCCCGTCGCTCGGCGATCTTCTTGGCCAGCGAGTTCGCCACCGCCTTGGCGATCAGCGTCTTGCCGCAGCCCGGCGGGCCGTAGAGGAGGATCCCCTTCGGCGGCCGGAGCTGGTGCTCCCGGAACAGGTCGGCGTGCAGGAAGGGCAGCTCGACCGCGTCCCTGATCTGCTCGATCTGGGCCTGCAGGCCGCCGATGTCGGTGTAGTCGACGTCCGGCACCTCCTCCAGGACCAGCTCCTCGACCTCGCTCTTCGGAATCCGCTCGTACGCGTACGCCGAGCGCGGCTCGATCATGAGCGAGTCACCGGCCCGCAGCGGCGCGCCGATGAGAGTCTCCGCGAGGTGGACGATCCGCTCCTCGTCGGCGTGGGAGATCACCAGCGCCCGGTCGCCGACGCCGCCGGAGGGGCTGTCCAGCACCTCCTTGAGCATGACGACCTCGCCGACCCGCTCGTAGCCGAACGCGTCGACGATGTTGAGTGCGTCGTTGAGCAGGACCTCCTGCCCACGCCGCAACTCCGCCACGTCGAGCGAGGGTGACACCGCCACCCGGAGCTTGCGACCACCCGTGAAGACGTCGACGGTGCCGTCGTCGTGCCGGGCCAGGAAGACACCGTAACCGCTCGGCGGCTGCGCCAGCCGGTCAATCTCCTCTTTGAGAGTGACGATCTGGGCGCGTGCTTCCTTGAGGGTGTTCACGAGCCGCTCGTTGTTCTCCGTGAGTCGAGCCAGCTGCGCCTGTGTCGCCGCCAGCCGTTCCTCAAGCTGCCGGACGTGTCGAGGGCTTTCGGTCAACTTGCGCCGCACCAGAGCGAGTTCCTCTTGAAGAAACGCGACCTGGGTGGAGAGATCGTGGGCCTCCTTCTCCCACCGTGCGGCGCGCGAGTCCGCGTCGTCGCTGCGTGCCACGTCCCACCTCCCCGGGGGCTTGAACGTTCTGCCCTAACACTAACCGCTATGACGCTGATTCGGTTCCACGCAACACCCTCGTCGCCGAAGCTTGATCACCGCGACAAGCTCCGGGCCGACCGACGGCGGTGGCGTCGCGGCGCTCCTGCACCGTTCGGACCGGCCCGCGCCGCCCGCACCCGGGCCGCGGCACGCCGACCGCCGTCGACCGGGAAGCCCTTCCTGACCAGGCACTCCGCCCCCGACGGGCCCGACCGTGCGGCGGTCGGGACAGAGTCACGCAACGGTGCCGCAAGGCTACCCCCGGTCGTTATCGCGCGCCGGCCCGATGCCCGGGAAGCCGGAGCGGCAGGTGAAAACCGTAATGTAGGCCACTTTCCGGGCATCCCGGCACCGGTGGTCAGAGGGTGGGACGGCCGACCACCGAGGCGACCAGCCGGGCGAACTCCTCCAGCCGGGCGATCTGCCCCGCGCCGCCGTCGTCGAGCGTCTTGCCGAACCGCAGCGCGTCGTGCCGGGGCGGCAGGTGCGCCTCGTCGCCGGGCACGCCCTCGTCGAGGGAGCTGAGCAGCAGGTAGACGTCGATGCTGTCGACCCGGATCTGGCCGTTCTGCGTGCGGCTCAGCCGCCGCCGGCAGCCCACCTCGCTCACCGTCGAGACCGGCACCACCCGCAACGACGAGGTCATCGAGCCGGCCGGGCCGTCGTCGGGCGGCACGTCCTCGCCGTGCCAGAGAATCAGCCGGCTGCCGTCGCAGATCGCGACCTCCTGCCAGACCCCGTTCACCTCGTTGACGAACCGCTCCAGGGTGAAGCCGAGCACCGCGGCGCCCTTCAGCACGCCGTTCAACGCCTCCATCGCGACGTCCGGATCGCGCAGGTAAGCCCGGGCGGCCGACTCCAGATCCTGGTAGGGCGACCAGTCCGGGAAGACGGCCGGCAGATCTCCCCCGCCGAACGCCGGCCGACTCATGCCGTCTCCTCGCCGCGCTCGGCACGCCCGCTGATGCGTCGACTCCGGCGGAAAGGGGTCATTCCGCGGCCCGCCCCGAAGTCGCCTCGTCCAGCCGCGCCTGGCGGCGCAGCGCGTACGCCTCGGCGCCCTTGCTGGGCTTGCGCCGGCGCGGCGGCGCGGTGACCCCGGGCGCGAGCCGGCGGCTCGAGACGAGGAAGGCGGTGTGCGCGATCATGCGGTGGTCCGGGCGTACGGCGAGCCCGTCGGCGTGCCAGTCCCGCACCAGCGACTCCCAGGCGCGCGGCTCGGTGAACCCGCCACGCTCCCGCAGCGCCTCGACCAGCTCGGAGAGCTGGGGCGTGGTGGCGACGTAGCCGATGAAGACCCCGCCCGGCACCAGCGCGCGTTCGACCAGGTCGAGTGCCTCCCAGGGGGTGAGGAGGTCAAGGATGATCCGGTCGAAACCGGACTCCTGGCAGGTCCCCACGTCGCCCACCCGGAGTGTCCAGGCTGGATGTGGTCCACCGAAGAAGGATTCCACATTTCTGCGCGCGATCTCGGAGAAGTCCTCGCGCAGTTCGTAAGAATGCACCTCGCCGTCCGGACCGACGGCCCGCAGCAGCGAACAGGTCAACGCGCCGGAGCCGGCGCCGGCCTCCAGCACCTTCGCGCCAGGGAAGATGTCTCCCATCGTCACGATCTGCGCGGCGTCCTTGGGATAGATCACCTGGGCGCCGCGCGGCATCGAGAGGACGTAGTCGGCCAGCAGCGGTCGCAGCGCCAGGTACGCCGTACCGCCGGTCGAGGTGACCACGCTCCCCTCCGGCAGCCCGATCAACGCGTCGTGCTCCAGCGCCCCGCGGTGGGTGTGGAACGCGCGACCGGGCTCCAGCGTGACGGTGTGCATCCGCCCCTTCGGGTCGGTGAGCTGGACCCGGTCACCGGGGCGGAACGGGCCACGGCGGGCCGGCACCGGTGCGGGCGGGGCGGCGGGTACGGCGGTGGGCTGTGCGGTCACTGAGTCATCTTTCGTTTCGGCTCCAGGAGCTGCGCCAGGTCGGCGATGTGCAGAACGCCGACCACATCTTCGCCTGACGTCACCAGGTACTGCGTGCCCGGGTGTGCCTGCACGGCGTGCACCACCTGCTCCCCGCCGAGCCCGACGGCGAGACTGGGCACCGCGTCCACGCCCCGGGCGACCGCGTCCACCGCCACCCACGGCCGCCGTTCCACCGGTACGGCGTCGGCGGCACCCCGGTCGACCAGTGCCACCAGCCGGCCCGACGAGTCCGCCACTCCGAGCGCGGAGCCGCTCCGGCCGGCGTCAGCGCCCCGGCGCTGCGCCTCGGCCAGCGGCGTGCCGGTGGGCACCGAGAAGACCGGCCGGGCCAGCCGGGCCAGGTCGATCAGGGGGAACCGCCGGCTGATCCGGGCCGCCCGGATCGTCTGCCCGGCACCCTGCCAGAGAGTGAAGGCGACCAGCAGCACCAGCCCGAGTCCCAGCCACGGCAGCCCGCCCAGCCAGGTCAGCAGCGTGAAGAGCACGGCGGTGCCGATGGCGACGGCCCGGCCGAACCAGCCGGCCACCTCGGTGGCGAGGTGCCGGTCCCGGGTGAGCGCCCAGACCCCGGCCCGCAGCGCCCGGCCACCGTCCAGCGGCAGTCCGGGCAGGATGTTGAAGACCGCGACCAGCACGTTGCTCGCGGCGAGTTGGAAGGCGACCTGGTTGGCCAGGGTGCCGTCGGGCAGGGCGAGGGTGGCGGCGACACCGACCAGCCCGAGCACCAGCGAGACCGCCGGACCGGCGAGGGAGACGAAGAGGTCCACCCGGGGCGTCGGCGCGTCCCGCTCCATCTCGGTGTAGCCGCCGAGTAGTTCCAGGGTGATGCCCCGGACCCCGATGCCGAACCTGCGGGCGGTCAGCGCGTGCCCCAACTCGTGCAGCAACACCGAGCCGAGCAGGAAGACCACGAAGCCGAAGCCGACCAGATAGCCGGCGAGTGGGGAGAGCTCGAGTTGCTGCCGGACGAACTCGCCGTACATGACGGTGATCAGGGCCACCAGCAGCAGCATGGAGGGGTTGAGGTAGACCGGCACGCCGAAGACCCGGCCGACGGTGAGCCCGGGCCGTCGGGACGGGGCGGGCCGTGGTCGCGAGTTTTCCTCCACCGGTCCGATGCTACGGAACTTTCCGCCGGACAGGTCCGCCGGTGCGGCCGGTCGGGGCCGGTACGCGTGGCGGGGCGGGCGGGCCCGGTTCGGTCGTACCCGTGACATAGCCTTCCGGACATGGCGGCGGAGACGGTGACATCGCAGACAGCCTCGCACGGCCCGGCGGATCCGCCGGCCGACACTCCGCCCGTCCCGCAGGTCACCGCCTCGCTCTCGCCGTCCCGGGCGGCCGACTTCAAGACCTGTCCCCTGCTCTACCGGCTGCGCAGCATCGACCGGCTGCCGGAGCGGGCCAGCGTCGAGCAGGCCCGGGGCACGCTGGTGCACGCGGTGCTGGAGCGTCTCTTCGACCTGCCCGCCGAGCAGCGGACGCCGGCCGCCGCGGCCGAGCTGGTGGCGCCGCAGTGGGACCGGCTGGTGGCCGAGCAGGCGGAGCTGGCCGCACTCTTCACCGGCGGTGACCAGGACCCGACCGGCTTCCTGGCCTCGGCCCGTGAGTTGCTCGACGGCTACTTCACCGTGGAGGATCCGCGCCGGCTGGAGCCGGCCGAGCGGGAGAGCCTCGTCTCCACCGTCGTCGACGACCAGTTGCTCATCCGGGGCTACATCGACCGGCTGGACGTCGCCCCCGACGGCGCGCTGCGGGTGGTCGACTACAAGACCGGTGGCGCGCCCCGCGAGGCGTTCGAGGCCCGGGCGCTGTTCCAGCTCAAGTTCTACGCCCTGGTGCTCTGGCGCACCCGGGGCGTGGTGCCCCGGGTGCTGCGGCTGCTCTATCTCAAGGACGCCGAGGTCTGCGACTACACCCCCGACGCCGAGGAGCTCGTCCGGTTCGAGCGCACCGTGCTGGCGCTCTGGCGCGCCATCGAGCAGGCGACCCGGGCCCGCGAGTTCCGGCCCAAGCCGAGCCGGCTCTGTGACTGGTGCAGTCACCAGGCGCACTGTCCCGCCTTCGGCGGGACGCCCCCGCCGTTTCCGGAGCCGACGGCGCCGGCAGATCCGTCGGCACCGGCCGCACCACCGGCCCGGCCCGGAGCCGCTCCGGCTCCGGTGAGCGTGGGGGGCGGCCTGGCGGTGCCCGTCCAGCCGACCGGGTCGCATCCGGTCGGGCCGGCCCGGGACCTCCCGGTGCCACCGGGCGGCGGCGCCAATTCCTGAGCCGGAGGAGGCAACCTCCTCCTGAAGGAGGAGTGCAGGCTCGCCGTCGGCGACGACCTGTCGCGCCACAGACCGGCTAGCGTCGCCAGCATGACCCGTACCGATGCCGCCGCCCGCCCGGCCGGCGGCCGGGACATCGGCGGCCGGCGCCGCTTCCGGCCCACGCCGGAGCAGCGGCGGTGGCTGATCCGGGACGGGCTGCTGGCGGTGGCGGCCGTCGCGCTGGAGGTGACGCTCGTCGGCACCGCGCCGACCGGACTGGCGCCGCAGGGCTGGCCGGGGCTGCTCGTCTGGAGCGTCCTCTGCGCCGCCCCGATCGCGCTGCGCCGGGCCGCGCCCTGGTCGGCGGTGGGTCTGGCGGTCCCGGCCTTCGTCGCCTCGGTCCTGGTCGGCGCGCAGCCGGTCGCCGCCGGTGCCACCTTCGTGCTGCTGACCTACAGCACCGCCGCGCTGCTCCCCCTCCGCGAGGCCGCACTCGCCGCCGCGACGATCTGGGCACCCTCGATCACCGTCGCCCTGCTCGAACCGCCTCCGCCCGACTTCACCGAACCCTCCCCGGCCTACCTGGTCTTCACCCAGGTGCTGCTCGCGCTGGTCTGCTTCTTCGTCGGGCGCACCGTGCACGCGCGGCGGGCCACCATCCGGGCGCTGGAGGAGCGGGCCCGGGCCGCCGAGGAGAACCAGCGGTCCCTGGCCGACCAGGCGGTCGCCGACGAGCGCCGGCGGATCGCCCGGGAGCTGCACGACGTGGTCGCCCACCACGTCAGCGTGATGGGCGTGCTGGCCACCGGAGCGCGCCGGGTGCTGCACCGGGACCCGGCGGCCACCGACGGGGCGCTGGGCAGCATCGAGGAGACCAGCCGGACGACCCTGCGCGAGCTACGCCGGCTGCTGGACGTGTTGCGCACCGACACCGAACCGGCCGCGGAACTCGCCCCGCAGCCCGGACTCGCCGGCATCGAGGCGTTGGTGGAGCAGGTCCGGGAGGCGGGACTGCCGGTGACCCTGCGGGTCGACGGCACCCCGGGCCCGCTGGACCCGGGAGTGGCGTTGACCGTGTTCCGGATCGTCCAGGAGGCGCTGACCAACACCCTCAAGCACGCCGGCACGGCAACCGCGCAGGTGCGGCTCAGCTTCGGGATCTACTGGCTGATCGTCGAAATCTCCGACACCGGCCGGGGGCCGCCCCCGGAGAGCGGCCGGGTCGGGCACGGCCTGGTGGGGATGCGGGAGCGGATGGCCCTCTACGGTGGAACCCTGCGCACCGGTCCCCGCCCCGGCGGCGGCTACCGGGTCTACGCCAAGATGCCGATGGAGCAGTTGGGTGCGCCGATGGACAAGGGGGCGGCATGAGCGACGGCAGGGACACCGGCGACGGCAGGGAGTCGACCCGGCCGGTACGCGTCCTCCTCGCCGACGACCAGCCGCTGCTGCGTACCGGCTTCCGGATGGTGCTGGGTGCCGAGGACGACCTCGACATCGTCGGCGAGGCCGGCGACGGCGTGGAGGCGGTGGACCTGGCCCGGCGGCTTCTCCCCGACGTGGTGCTGATGGACATCCGGATGCCCCGGATGGACGGCGTCGCCGCCACCCGGGCGATCATCGACGCCCGGCTGCCGGTGCGGGTGCTCATCCTGACCACCTTCGACCTCGACGAGTACGTCGTCGGGGCGCTCCGCGCCGGGGCGAGCGGCTTCCTGGCCAAGGACGTGCCGGCAGAGGACCTGGTCACCGCCATCCGTACCGTCGCCGTCGGCGAGGCGGTGGTCGCGCCGCGCATCCTCAAGCGCCTGCTGGACCGGTTCGCGGAGTCGCTGCCGGATCCGGAGGCGGCGCCGCCGAAGGCGATCGGTGTGCTCACCGAGCGGGAGCGGGAGGTCCTGGTCCAGGTGGCCCGGGGACTCTCCAACGCGGAGATCGCCCGAGTGCTGACGGTGAGCGAGACCACCATCAAGACCCACGTCGGGCACGTGCTGACCAAGCTCGGGCTCCGCGACCGGGTCCAGGCGGTGGTGCTGGCCTACGAGACCGGCCTCGTCCGCCCCGGCGCCTGACCTCGCCGCCGCCCCGCCTCGCCGCGGAGGCCGCCCCGCCTACCCCTTCCGGCGTACGCCGCAGGCACCGGAGGCGTACGACCGGCGGGTCCCCGGGTCGTACTGCCGGAGGAGCGGGCCGGACGGAGGGCGTACCCGAAGACCATCCCGGCGCACGACGGCGCCACCGCTTGCCCGGCCTATCGTTTCAGAGGTAGCCGGCGATGGCGGCGGGATCCCCCGCCGACGGAAGCCGGGACGACGGGCGGTCCCTTCGGTAACGGCGACGCCGCACAGTTAACGACGCCGACACATATCAGTCAGGGACAACCCTGATCCGTTGTCAGGGCCCACCCGCAGCGGATTATCCGCGTCGAAATCCGTCGCGGGTCGGACGTCGGGCCCGCCCGCGTCACGGACCATGGATGCTGCCGGCCGGATCACGGGTCCGGCCGGACCACAATTTGTCTAGGGGGAGATGAAGGTGACCGCGACGGTAGCCCGAGGTGCGCGAACGGCGGCCCGGGCCAGCGACGTGTGGAAGGTGTACGGCAGCGGCGAGGCACAGGTCGTCGCCCTGCGCGGCATCAATGCGGAATTCGAACAGGCCCGATTCACCGCCATCATGGGCCCGTCCGGATCCGGCAAGTCCACCCTGATGCACTGCCTTGCCGGCCTCGACTCGGTAACCAGGGGGAGCATCCATATCGGCGACACCGCCGTCACCGGACTCGGTGACGCGGGTCTCACCAAACTGCGCCGGGACAAAATTGGTTTCATCTTCCAGCAATTCAATCTGCTGCCGACGCTGACCGCACTGGAAAACATTCTGCTTCCGCTCTCGATCGCCGGCCGCAAGCCCGATCAGGAATGGCTGGACACCGTCATCGACACCGTCGGGCTGCGGGACCGGCTGGGCCACCGCCCGGCACAGCTCTCCGGCGGGCAGCAGCAGCGGGTCGCCTGTGCCCGGGCGCTCGCCTCCCGCCCCGAGGTGATCTTCGCCGACGAGCCGACCGGAAACCTCGACTCCCGGGCCGGTGCGGAGGTGCTCGGCTTCCTGCGCCGCTCCGTCACCGAGTACGGGCAGACCATCGTCATGGTCACCCACGACCCCGTCGCCGCCTCGTACTCTGGCCGGGTCATCTTCCTCGCCGACGGCCAGATCGTCTCCGAACTCGTCGAACCGACCCCGGAGACCGTGCTGGACACGATGAAGAAGCTCGACGGGCTCGCCGAGGCGGGACTCTGATGCTGCGCGCCACCCTGAAGAGCCTGCTCGCCCGCAAGGCCAGGCTGGTCGCCTCCGGCCTGGCCGTCGTGCTGGGCGTGATGTTCGTCTCCGGCGCCTTCGTCCTCACCGACACCCTGGGCCGCTCCTTCGACACCATCTTCAACGACGCGTACGCCGGAACCGACGTCGGCGTCAGCGCCAAGCCGAAGATCGAGGTGGCCGAGATGGAGGGCGAGCAGATCGCCGCTCCGTTCCCGGCCAGCGCCCTGGACCAGGTGCGCGCGGTGCCGGGGGTGGCCGGCGTCACCGGCGTGGCCGCCGCCGACGGCGCCCGGGTGATCGGCAGCAACGGCAAGGTGCTGACCTCGTTCGGCCCACCCCAGTTCGGCTCGAACTGGACCGGCGAGAGCGACCTGGTGCGGTTGCGCGAGGGGCGCGGGCCGACCGCCGCGGACGAGGTGGTGGTCAACGCGGCGGTGGCCAAGGCCGGCAAGCTCGCCGTCGGCGACCGGGTCGGGATCCTGACCCTCCAGCCGAGGCGCGACTTCACCGTCGTCGGGATCTTCGGCTACAGCGGCGACCGGGACAGCCTGGGCGGCGCCCAGGAGGTGGCGTTCACCGAGCCGGTCGCCCAGGAGCTGATGCTGGGCCAGCCAGGTGTCTACTCCGAGCTGAGCGTCGAGGCGGCCGACGGGGTCGCCCCGGCGACGCTGCGCGACGACATCGCGGCCACCCTCGGCGACGGCTACGTGGTCAAGACCGGCGAGCAGCTCTCCGCGGACGCCTCCGCCGGGCTGAAGGAGGGCCTCGGCTTCTTCAACAACATCCTGCTCGGCTTCGCCGGGGTCGCCCTCTTCGTCGGCATCTTCCTGATCCTGAACACCTTCTCGATCATCGTCGCCCAGCGGACCCGGGAACTCGCGCTGCTGCGGGCGATCGGCGCGGGCCGCCGCCAGGTGATCGGTTCGGTGCTGGTCGAGGCCGTCGCGATCGGCCTGCTCGCCTCGGTACTCGGCCTCGGCGCCGGCATCGGCGTGGGCGCGCTGCTGGCGTACGTCTTCGGGCAGACCGCCGGTGGGCTGCAGCTCGCCGGGCTCGGCGTACCACCGGCCGCGGTGATCAGCTCCTTCGCGGTCGGCCTGATCGTCACGGTCGTCGCCGCGGTGCTCCCGGCGATGCGGGCGTCCCGGATCCCTCCGGTCGCCGCCATGCAGGACGTGGCGACCCCGGACCGGCCGCTGACGAAGATCTCGGCCGCCGGCGCGGTGGTGACCGCGGTCGGCGGCACCCTGATGGCGCTCGGCCTGAGCGGCAACACCGGGGACAACACCCTGCTGACCATCCTCGGTGGCGTCCTGCTCTCCTTCGTCGGGGTGGCGCTGCTGACGCCACTGATCAGCCGCCCGGTGGTCGGGCTGCTCGGCCGGCTCTTCTCCTGGTCGGTGCCGGGCAAGCTGGGCCGGCTGAACTCGGGACGCAACCCGCGGCGGACCGCGATCACCGCCGCCGCGCTGATGGTCGGCATCGCTCTCGTCACCGGAGTGACGGTGATCCTCGACTCGGCCAAGAGCAGCATCACCGCGCTGGCCGAGGAGACCATCCAGGCCGAGCTGGTGATCTCCGGGGCGCAGTCCGGTCCCCGGCCACCGAGCTTCGACCCGGCGGTGCTGGACCAGGCCGCCGCGCTGCCCGGGGTCGCCATGGTCGCCGGAATCTACGGCGACCGGGCGCTGGTCGGCGGCGAGCAGGGCTGGATCACCGCGACCAGTGACGTGACGGCGCTGCGGGAGATCTATCAGGCCACCCCGACCGCCGGCAGCATCGACACGCTCGGGCCGCACCAACTCCTGGTCGACTCCGGGACCGCCCAGGACCGCGGCCTGGCGGTTGGCGACACCGTGCCGGTGCAACTGTCCCGGGGTGAGGCGCAGACCTACACGGTGACCGGGATATACGCCGAGTCCGACCTGTTCGGCGGCTTCCTGCTGCCGGTGGGGGCGGCGACCGACTTCGCGATGCCGCAGCCGACGCAGGCGTACCTGAAGCTGGCCCCGGGCGCCTCGGTCGACGACGTGCTACCCCGGGTCGAGGCGCTGCTCGCGGAGAGCCCCGAGGTGTCGGTCGCCGACCGGGCGGACTTCATCGAGCAGCAGACCAGCCAGCTCGACGGGCTGCTGACGATGATCCAGATCCTGCTGGCGCTGGCGATCCTGATCGCCGTGCTCGGCATCGTGAACACGCTGGCCCTGTCGGTGCTGGAGCGGACCCGGGAGCTGGGTCTGCTGCGGGCCATCGGGCTGCGGCGTGCCCAGACGATGCGGATGATCACGGTCGAGGCGGTGGTGATCTCGGTCTTCGGTGCCCTGCTGGGGGTGGCCGTCGGCGCCGGCCTCGGCGCGGCCGTGGTCCGGGCGCTGCGGGACGAGGGGATCAGCAACCTGGTGCTGCCCTGGACCGAGATGGGACTCTTCCTCGGCCTGGCGGCGGTGGTCGGGGTGGTCGCGGCGGTACTGCCGGCGATCCGTGCCGCCCGGCTGAACGTGCTCGGCGCGATCGCGCACGAGTGAGGGCCCGCCCACGGCCGTGGGGGTGGCCGTGGGCGACGGAGCCGGGGGTGGCGTCGGGACGGGGCGCCACCCCCGGCGGCTACGGGCGGTCCGGCCCGGGCGCCGCCGGCAGGCGGGTCCCGGGCGAGCCGGCATCCGGTCGGCGCGGCAGGTCGAGCGGGGCCAGCAGGTCGGCGAGCAGTTCCAGGTCCACGCCGGTCAGCGTCTCCAGCAGGCGTACGCCGTCGGCCGGGTCGATCGGCACCGCGTGCGGCACCGCGAGCACTGCGGCACCGGCGGCGAGCGCACTGGCCACCCCGGCCGGCGAGTCCTCGATCGCCACGCAGCGTGCGATCGGCACGTCCAGCAGCCGGGCCGCGGTCAGGTACGGCTCCGGGTCCGGCTTGGGGGCGGCCACCTCGTCACCGCAGACCACCACCTCGAAGGTGTCCCGGCCGAGCGTCTCCAACGCGATCTCGACCACCGCGCGCCGGGTCGAGGTGACCAACGCGGCCGGCACCGACGCGGCGCGTACCGCCGTGACCAGGGCGAGCGCACCGGGCCGCCAGACCAGGTCGGTGAGGAACATCTCGCTGACCCGGCGGTCGAGCCAGGCAGCACTGACCGCCGGATCCCGCCACGGCTGGGCCAGGTCGGTGTGCAGGATCTCCATCGAGACGCCCATGCTGGTGCCGACCATCGCCAGCCGGGCCTCCTCGGAGAGCGTCCCGCCGTAGTGCGCGGCAAGCTCCTGGAGCCCCACGTCCCACAACCGCTCGCTGTCGACGAGCGTGCCGTCCATGTCGAAGAGCACCGCGGCGGGATGCTGCCTGTTCAGGGGTTCCTCCCGGACTAGGACACGACCCGGACCGTAGCCGACGTGGCCCGGCGGGACCGATCCTGCCAACGCCGCCGGTCACCGTCGCCGGGCCGGTGGGCAAGTGTGGCGGATGCCTCAGCACCGACCCGGCCCGGCCGGCGGTCACGGTCAGCGGAGGCCGCAGGCCTCCAGCGAGCGCTCGTAGCCGCCGAAGAAGGCGTCGGTGCGCTGCTCGGCGCTGCCGTGCGCCCCCTCCGCGAACCACGGCTGGTCCGGATCGTCGGCGACCGCCCGCAGACCGGCGGCCAGCTCGTCGAGGTCGCCCTCCTCGATGGTGAGCGCCCCCGACCGCACCGAGTCGCCGAGGTAGGCACCGGCCATGCAGTCGGCCTGCAACTCCTGCTGGATGGTGAAGTCGTACCGGATGCCGAGCCGCACCTGCACGCCGTGCGCGTACTCGTGGCCCAGCAGGTAATAGAGGAACGCGTCGCCGACCTGGCGGAAGGCGGCGACCGCCCAGTTGACGTCGTACGCGATGAAGTCGCCCGCCGAGCAGTAGACGGCGTTGTTGCGGGGCAGCCCCTGCCCGGCGCAGGCCACCTCGCCCTCCCGCTGGTACCCGACGATTCGGCGGATCGGCTGGAACCGCTCCCCCGACGCCTCGAACCGCTGGGTCCAGTACTCCTCGGCGACCTGTACGGCACCGTCGATGTCTCTGCGGAACTCCTCCACCGTCATGGTGCCGTCGGCCCTGGTCGCATCGTTCTCGCCGGAGGCGCCCCGATCGTCCTGCGGGTCCGGTCCGCCGAACGCGCAGGCGACCGCGGCGACCAGCACCGCCATCAGCGCGATCAGCCGCCAGAACCGGTCGGTACCGCGCATCGGGGGCCTCCCACTCGGTCGACGCAGCAGAACACTTCCCAGGGCGGTGACCGGGTCAAACCCCGCCACCACCACCCGCCCCCGGGCCGCGGTCGCCGACGGACGATGCGTTTCCCGCGATCACGTGAGATTGGCGCCCCGGTTTTCGGCTAGATCCTCTCCGCGGCGACCCGCGCACCCCGCCGACCGGCGACCGGGAGGAGGTCTTTCCGATGATCGTGCCGTTGGGACGGGTCCGGCGCAACCTCGCGGCTCTCACCCTGCTGACCATCGGCGCCGCGCTGGGCGGCGCACCACTGTGGACGCTGCTGGTGCTGGTCGTGGCGTGTCTCGCCATCCCCGCCGCCGTCGGCCTGCACCCCGGTTCGAGGACATCTCACTGGCCCGGTGGATGGCGAACACCCCGCCGCAGGTCGCCGCCGACACCTGCACGACGGCGCACCGGCGCTCACCACACGCAAGTCCTCCGCCAATCACCCGTTCCGTGCGGGTTGTCCCGACCGTCGGGGCGATGGTCGGCCTGCCGGGTTTCCGTCGCCGGGCGGGGCGGAGCCGGCGCGGCCGGCGGGCCGCATCCGGGTCAGGGACGTAGGCTGACGGACGTGAGGGACAACAGGGACGGCAGTACCAGGCACATCGGGGAAACAGCCGCACGGCACCGGGCCGCACGGCTCGGCCGCGGCACGCACGCTGGGGGTAGGGCGTGACCGAGTTCGACGGGCTGCCCATGCTGCGCTCGCCGGTCGCGATCGCGGCCTTCGAGGGATGGAACGACGCGGCGGACGCCTCCACGGCCGCGGTCGAGCACCTCGAACAGGTGTGGCAGGCGCGCCAGATCACCGAACTGGACCCGGAGGACTTCTACGACTTCCAGGTGAGCCGACCGACGATCACGATGGCCGACGGCGAGACCCGCCGGGTCGAGTGGCCGACCACGCGGTTCATGCGGGCCAGCCCGGACGGTACCGACCGGGACGTGGTGCTGATCCGGGGCATCGAGCCCAGCATGCGCTGGCGCACCTTCTGTGAACAGGTGCTGGAGCTCTGCCACAGCCTGGAGATCAACCGGATCGTGCTGCTCGGTGCGCTGCTGGCCGACGTGCCGTACACCCGGCCGCTGCCGATCAGCGGCAGCGCCTCGGACAAGGGCGCCGCCGAGCGCTACCAGCTCACCCCGACCCGTTACGACGGCCCGACCGGCATCGTCGGGGTGCTGCACGACGCCGCGACCCGGGCCGAGCTCGAAGCCGTGTCGTTCTGGGTGCACGTGCCGCACTACGCCAACAACCCGCCCTGCCCGAAGGCCACCCTGGCGCTGCTGCACCGGGTCGAGGACGTGCTCGACCTGCCGGTGCCGATGTCGGAGCTGGCCGAGGAGGCCGCCGAGTGGGAGCAGCGCGTCCGCACCGCCGCCGAGCAGGACGCGGAGCTTGGCGAATACGTGCGTGAGCTGGAGGAACGGGTCGGCGACGCCGGCATCCAGCCGCTGACCGGCGACGAGATCGCCCAGGAGTTCGAGAAGTACCTGCGCCGTCGCGGCGGCTCGGCCGGTCCGACCGCCGGTTCCTGGTAACCGGCTCCGGGTAGCCAACGGCCGGCTCGCAAGCAACGGCCGCGGCTGGCGGGCGCTGGTCGGCTTGCGCGCGTCGGGCGCTCGTCGGCTTGCGCCCGTCGTGAGCGTCCGACGCTCCAGCCGGCGCTGACCAGCACGGTCGCCTGTCACACCATGGGTCGCCTGTCACACCATGGCCGGCATCCCCCGAAAGCTGAGGGCTCCTCATCGGCTCTCCGGCGCCGAGGGCGTGTTGCGGTTGCCCGGCGCACACCCCGTACGGCATCCTAGGAACCTAGTGTCATGTTCTGACGCAGGAGGTGTCGGTGCAGATCAACCCGGGAGCGGCCGAGTTTCCTCACCGGCAGATCGCCGCGCAGTTGCGGGCGCGGATCCGCAACGGCGACTGGGCGGCCGGCGACCGGCTCCCCTCCATCCCAGCCATCGCCGAGATGTTCGGGGTGGCGAAGCAGACCGTCCAGCGCGCCATCGACCAGCTCCGGGTCGAGGGCGTCCTGATCACCAAGCCGGGCTCCGGGACATACGTCCGGGGCACCCGCCGCCGCCTCAACCGGCTCTCCCGGGGCCGGTACGGCGGGCACCGCGGCTACCACGCCGACCTGGCCGCCCGGTACCGGCAACAGTTGGTGCAGGTCGGCCGGGCACCGGCGCCGCCCGAGGTGGCCGACGCGTTCGGCGTGCCGGACGGCACCGAGCTGGTCGTCCGCCGGCACCTGGTACGCACCGAGGAGGTGCCGGTCGAGGTCGGCGCCTCCTGGTTCCGCACCGACGACGCCGCCGGCACCAGCCTGGAGCGGATGGAGGCGTACGGCCGACCGCTCTACCAGGAGGCGGAGGAGGCGATCGGCCGGCGCTACGTCTCGGCGACCGACCAGATCAGCGCCCGCCAGCCGAGCCGGGAGGAGGCCGAGATCCTGCAGATCCGGCCGGACACCCCGGTGCTGCACCTGCTGCACGTCGCCTACGACGCCGCCCACCGGCCGATCGAGGTGGCCCAGGCGACCTGGCCGGGCCCGATGACCACGCTCACCGAGCAGTATCAGGTCCCCGGCCCCACGCCCGACGCCGACCCGGACCCCGGCCTCGTGCTCGGCTGACAGCCGTCGCATCGGTGCGCACCGCCACGGAGCGCCGTCCGGCGTCCGCCGCCCCTATGCCCGGCGGCTCAGAGCCTGATGCCGAGCAGCGCGTCGACGGTGGCGGCCATCAGGTCCGGCGCCGCCGGATCGGTGCCGGTACGGGCCAGCGCGGCGTCCACCCAGCCGTCCAGCAGGGCCAGCGCACCCGGCGTGTCGAGGTCGTCGGCGAGCCGTTCGCGTACCCCTGCCAGCAGCTCCGGGCCGGCGGGTCCGGCCGGCGCGGCGGCGGCCTCCCGCCAGCGGGCCAGCCGCTGCGTGCCCTCCTTGAGCAGGTCGTCGGTCCACTCGCGGTCGGCCCGGTAGTGACCGGCGAGCAGCGCCAGCCGCACCGCCATCGGATCCACGTGGTCGGCCCGCAGCCGGGAGACGAAGACGAGGTTTCCCTTCGACTTCGACATCTTCTCGCCGTCCAGGCCGATCATCCCGGCGTGTACGTAGTGCCGGGCGAACGGCTCCGCACCGGTCAGCCGCTCGGCGTGCGCCGCCGAGCACTCGTGGTGTGGGAAGAGCAGGTCGTTGCCGCCGCCCTGGACGTCGATGGTCTCCCCGAGCAGCGCCATCGCGATCACCGCACACTCGATGTGCCATCCCGGCCGCCCCGGACCGAGCGGCCCGCCGTCCCAGGCCGGCTCGCCGTCCCGGGCACCGCGCCAGAGCAGCGGGTCGAGCCGGTCCCGTTTGCCGGCCCGGTCCGGGTCGCCGCCGCGCTCGGCGAAGTATCCGAGCATCTGGTCCCGGGAGAGGTTGGACTCGTAACCGAACCGGGGCGCGGCGGCGACGTCGAAATAGACGTCCCCGGTGCCGTCGTCGAGCCGGTACGCGGCACCGTCGTCGAGCAGCGCCCGGACCTTCTCCGCGATCGCCGGGATCGACTCGACCGCGCCGACGTAGTGCGCAGGCGGGATCATCCGCAGCGCCTCCATGTCCTCCCGGAACAGCGCCGTCTCCCGCATCGCCAGGACGACCCAGTCCTCGCCGTCCCGCTCGGCCCGCTCCAGCAGGGGGTCGTCGATGTCGGTGACGTTCTGCACGTAGCTGACCGGATGGCCGCCGTCCCGCCAGACCCGCTGTACGAGGTCAAAGGTGATCATCGTGGCCGCGTGTCCCAGATGGGTCGCGTCGTACGGGGTGATGCCGCAGACGTACATCGTCGCCGGCCCGGAGGGCCGGGTCGAGTGCACCGCGCGGCGCGCCGAGTCGTACAGAGCGAGCCGCGGTCCCCTGCCCGGCAGCCGCGGAATCTCGTGACCCACCCAGGTGTCCATGGTCACCACCCTAGCCAGCCGGCGAATCCTCGTTGCCCGGCCGGCAGTCGAGGTGATCGGATCGACAGCTGGTCGAGGTGATCAGATCGGCGGCCAGGGGATGGCCGGCCACTCCTCGGAGGGCTCCGGAAAGCGGGCCGTCCCCAGCAGCCTCTCCACCCGGCGTGCCGTCGCGGCGACCTCGCCGACGGTCAGGTGCTCGGCGAGATCTTCGCCCAGCGGGCCGGCCAACCCCCGGGCCAGATCGGCGAGCATCTCCAGCGCGTCCGGCGGCAGGTCCCGCCGGGACCAGCCCCAGAGCACGGTCCGCAGCTTGTCCTCCACGTGGAAGGAGACCCCGTGGTCGACGCCGTAGATCCGGTCGTCCGGCCCGACCAGCACGTGCCCGCCCTTGCGGTCCGCGTTGTTGATCACGGCGTCGAGCACGGCGAGCCGGGCCAGCCGGGGGTCGTCGGCGTGCGCGAGGGCGTACGGAGCGCCCTCCTCGTCGCGGGCGGCCGCTACCCGGAACCACCGGGCCGGCAGGCTCCGGGCCGGCACGAAGCCCACCAGCGGCTCCACCTGCTCCGGTTCGTCGATCCAGAGCTGACAGGCTCCGGTGCCGAGCGGCCCGTCCCGGAGCACCGTGGGCGGGATCAGGTCCCATCCGGTGGCCCGGGAGAGCAGGTACGCCGAGACCTCCCGCCCGGCCAGGGTCCCGTCCGGAAAGTCCCAGAGCGGCCGTTCACCCCGGACCGGCTTGTAGACGCAGCGGGCCGTGACCCCGTCCAGGGTCAGGAATCCGCGCAGGGTCGTGTTGGAGGCGTCCACCAGCCGGCCCTCCAGCTCGAACTCGCCTCCCCGCAGCAGCCTGAGGGCATCGCTCTCGTCCAGCGCCGGTCGCAGTTCGGCGGAGGTCACCGGGTCGGTCCCGGACGGCGGACGGCGACGGTCACCGGTGGTAGCCGTTGTGCCGCGGACAGAGGTGGCCGGCGGGGTCGAGCGGCTGGCCGCAGAGCGGGCACGGCGGCCGGCCCGCCGCCACCACCCGCCGGGCTCGTTCGATGAACTCGCGGGCGGCCTGTGGGGTCAACCGGACCCGCAGCCGGTCGAGGTCGTCGTCGGGCTCCTCCTCGTCGATCTCCTCCTCGCCGCCGGCGAGCTCGACCTCCGCCTCGGCTTCACCGGCGGCGATCGCCTCGATCACCACCGTGGCGGTGTCGACGTCGAAGGCCAGGCCGAGGGTGCCGACGCGGAACTCCTCGTCGACCGGCGTGTCCAGCGGCTCGTTGTCGGAGGTGACCGGGGGCGGCTCGGGCAACTCGACGCCGAACCGCCGATGTGCTTCGGTCAACAGCTCCTCGAGCTTCTCGGCCAGCAACGAGACCTGAACCTTCTCCAAGGCCACGCTGACCAGTCGGCCTCCGCCGCGCGCCTGGAGGAAGAACGTCCGCTCACCCGGCGGACCCACAGTTCCGGCGACGAACCGCTCGGGCGGCTCGAATGCGTGCACCTGGTGGGTCATACCCACGACCCTATCCGGCCGGATACCACAGCGCGCAGCCCACCGACCCGAATCACCATACGCCCCGTTCCGGGGTCCGGTCACCCCTGCCGGCACCGCGAGCCGACCCGCCCCCGGCCGGGCCGGATCCGGCCCCGTCGGCACCCGCCCCGACCTGGGCGGCGTCCGCCCCGACCTCGGCTGGGTCCGATTCGACCTGGGCCGGGTCCGATCCGGCCTCGGCCGCACCGACCCCACCGCCGACCGGGGCGTCCGAGGAGACCGCACGGGAGCGGCGGCGCCGGTCCGGGGGCGGCGGGACGAGGCCGGACAGATCGCCGCCGGTGTCGTTGAGCCGCAGGACGAACGGGCGGACCGGGGTGTAGCGGATCCCGGTCACCGAGCCCGGATCGGCCACGATCCGCTGGAACTGGTCCAGATGTACCCCCATCGCGTCGGCCACGATGGCCTTGATCACATCCCCGTGGCTGCACGCCAGCCAGACCGCCTCCGGCCCGTGCTCGGCGGTGATCCGGGCGTCCCAGCGGCGTACCGCGGCGACCGCGCGGGCCGCCATCCCGGCCATCGACTCGCCGTCGGGAAAGACGGCGGCGCTCGGGTGCTGCTGCACCACCTGCCACAGTGGATCCTTGGCCAGCTTCTTCAGCGGCTGGCCCTGCCACGCCCCGTAGTCACACTCGATGAGGTCCTCCTCGACCACCGGCACGGCGTCCGGTAGGGCAAGGTCCAGGGTCTGCCGGCACCGGACCAGCGGGCTGGTCACCACCGCCGCCAGCGTCACCGCCCGGAGTCGGCCGCCCACCGCGGTCGCCTGGGCCCGGCCGGTCTCGTCGAGTTCGACGGGCTGCCGTCCGGCCAGGCCGCCGTCGGCGTTCGCCGTGGTCCGGCCGTGCCGGAGGAGCAGAAGGGTCGCCACGACCACACCCTACGGCCCGGCCGCCGGCCCGCTCGGCGGAGCCGTCCGGATCAGGTGGCGCTGATCGTCCCGGTCAGCAGCAGCGCCAGCACCAGGCTGCCCAGCGCCACCCGGTAGAGGACGAAGACGTAGAGGGTGTGATGCGCGACGAAGCGGAGCAGCCAGGCGATGGCGGCGTAGCCGACCCCGAAGGCGATGATCGTCGCCACCACCATCTGGGCCGGGGACGGGATCGAGCCGCCCCCGCTGGTGTCGAAGACGTCCGGCAGGCTGAAGACGCCGGACATCACCACCGCCGGGATGGCCAGCAGGAAGGAGTACCGGGCCGCCGCCTCGCGGGTCAGGTTGAGGAAGAGCCCCGCCGTCAGGGTGCCACCGGACCGGGACACGCCGGGGATCAGCGCCATCGCCTGGGCGAAGCCCATCACGATGCCGTCCCGGAGGGTGAAGTTCTCGAGCCGGCGGGTCTGCCGGCCCCAGTATTCCGCGAAGGCGAGCACGAAGGCGAAGAGGATCAACGTGGTGGCGACCAGCCAGAGGTTCCGGGCGGCGGTGCGGATCTGGTCCTTGAAGAGGAAGCCGAAGACGCCGATCGGGATCGACCCGATGATGACGTACCAGCCCATCCGGTAGTCGAGGCTCGACCGCACCGAGCTGTCCCAGATCCCGACGACCCAGACCCGGGTGATCCGCCAGATGTCCTTGGCGAAGTAGAGCAGCACCGCGGCCTCGGTGCCGAGCTGGGTGACGGCGGTGAAGGACGCTCCGGCGTCCTGCTCGAAGAAGATCGCCGAGGTGATCCGCAGATGTCCGGAGGAACTGATCGGCAGGAACTCGGTCAGCCCCTGCACCAGGCCGAGCACGATGGCCTCGATCCAGCTCATCGCCACACTGCCGGCGGGTTCCGCCGGGATCACTCGCCCACCCCGGCGAGTTCCAGCGCCTCGACGCAGGTGCGCAGGGTCTGGATGCCGCTGTCGGCGTCGGCCGCGAAGAGGGTCACCGAGAGCGTGGTGACGCCGGCCGCCGCGTACTCACGCATCCGGTCGGCGATCCGCTCCTTCGGCCCGAGCAGGGACGTCCGGTCGATGAACTCCAGCGGGACGGCCGCCGCGGCCTCGCGTGGCCGCCTGGCCAGGTAGAGGTCCTGGACCTCCCGGGCGGCGTCGCCGTAGCCCATCCGGGTGGCGAGCTGGTTGTAGAAGTTCTGCTCCCGGCTGCCCATCCCACCGACGTAGAGGGCGGCGTACCAGCGGACCAGCTCGGCACAGGTGGCGACGTCGTCGCCGACCACCACCGGCACGCTGGGCACCACGTCGAAGCCGGCCAGCTCCCTGCCGGCCCGGGCCCGACCGGCGCGCACCGTGTCGAGCTGCTCGGCGGCGAGGTCGGGCGCGAAGAAGATCGCCAGCCAGCCGTCGGCAATCTCGCCGGCCAGCTCCAGGTTCTTCGGGCCGACCGCGGCCAGGTAGATCGGGATCTCCTCGCGCGGCGGATGGAAGCCGAGCCGGAGCGGCTTGCCGGGCCCGTCCGGCAGGGGCAGGCGGTAGTGGTTGCCGGCGTACTCCACCTGCTTGCGGCCGACGGCGAGTCTGACGATGTCGACGTACTCCCGGGTCCGGGCCAGCGGTTTGGCGAACCGGACCCCGTGCCAGCCCTCGGAGACCTGCGGGCCGGAGACGCCGAGGCCGAGCCGGAAGCGGCCGCCGGAGAGGGCGTCGATGGTGGCCGCCGTCATCGCGGTCGCCGCCGGGCTGCGGGCCGGGATCTGCATCACCGCCGAGCCGAGGTCGATCCGCTCGGTCTGGCCGGCCAGCCACGCCAGCATGCTGGGCGAGTCCGAGCCGTACGCCTCCGCGGCCCAGACCACCGAGTAGCCGAGCCGGTCCGCCTCCCGGGCGAGCGCCAAATGGTCCGCGGGGGTGCTCCACGCCGTCTGGTAGCCGAGGCTGAGCCCGAGTCGCACTGGTCCTTCTCCCCATCCGTCCGCAAGTCGCATCAGGGTACGCAATGATCCCCGGAAGCTCTCCGCTGACCCGCCGATGCCGGACCCGTGCCCCGACGTCTGCTTTGTGCCGATAAACCCGGACGGCCATGGCGGGAGCGAGGATATCGGCGGCGCGATGTTCTGAATAGAGTTCAAGCCATGCAGCAGCGACCGCTCGGCCGAAGCGGGCTGGCGGTCTCCCGGCTCGCGCTCGGCACCATGTCCTGGGGTCGGGACACGGATGCCGACGACGCTGCCGCGCAACTGAAGAGTTATCTGGACGCGGGGGGCAACCTCGTCGACACGGCCGACGTCTACGGCGACGGAGACGCCGAGGCGGTGATCGGCTCCCTGCTCGGCACGCTGGTCCCCCGCGACGACGTGCTGATCGCGACCAAGGCGGGGCTGCGGCCGGGTGCCGGCCGCCGGCGGGACACCTCCCGCGGGCACCTGCTGCGCACCCTGGACGCGTCGCTGCGCCGGCTCGGCACCGACCACGTCGACCTGTGGCAGGTGCACGGATACGACCCGGCGACCCCGATGGAGGAGACGCTCTCCGCACTGGACCACGCCGTGAGCAGCGGCCGGGTCCGCTACGTCGGGGTCTCCAACTTCTCCGGCTGGCAGACCGCCCAGGCCGCCACCTGGCAGGCCGCGGTTCCCGGCCGGGCGCCGGTGGTCGCCGCCCAGGTGGAGTACTCGCTGCTCGAACGCGGCATCGAACGGGAGGTGCTGCCGGCCTGCGCGGGCCTCGGGCTCGGCGTGCTGCCCTGGTCGCCGCTGGGGCGCGGGGTGCTGACCGGCAAATACCGGCACGGTCGGCCGGCGGACTCCCGGGCCGCCTCGGCACACTTCGAGCCCTTCGTCGCCCGCTACCTGGAGCCACGCTGCTCGAGCATTGTCGAGGCGGTGGCCACCGCGGCCGGCGGCCTCGGCGTGTCACCGCTGGAGGTCGCCCTCGCCTGGGTACGGGATCGGCCCGGGGTGGTCGCCCCGATCCTCGGCGCCCGCACCGTCGGCCAACTGCTCGGCGCCCTCCAGGTGGAGCGCATGACACTGCCGGGCGAGATCGCCCGGGCCCTCGACGACGTGTCGTCCGTGCCGGTCGGCTACCCGGAACGGGACGGCTGATCCGATCGGGGACGGTCGGCGCCGACGAACTCGCGTACGGACGGCGGCCGGTCGGCGAGCCGACCGGGTCGGGATGCCGGGCCTCCGCTCACCGGGAGAAGGACTGGTGTCGCCCCGGCGAGGTGGGCAGGATAGAGGACATGGACTACGAATACGCGCCATTGCGGTTACCGCCGAATGTCGACCGGACGGCCGCAATGGCGCAACTGGCGATCCAGGCCGAGTTCTCCGGCTGGGAGCTGGCCCGGGTGCGACTGTTCCGCGACGGTACGCGGCAGGTGATGCTGCGTCGCCGCGTGGTCAACCAGTCGCAACCGGGCCTCTCCTACTGAGGATCCGGCCCCTCCCCCGCCCGGCGCTCGGTTACCGGGCCTCCTCGGTCTCCTCGTCACCCTCGGAGAGGAACGGGTGCTCGTCGAGCCGGCCGACGAGCCGGTCGTCGGCACCGGGCGTGAACGGCCCGCTGCTGTCCTCGTCGTCGAAGGACTCGAGGTCGAGCGGGACCGAGACCTCGCTCACCATCACCACGCCGTCGAGCGGCTCCAGTTCCGGGATGTCCAGGGCCCCGAGCGAACCGTCCCCGGTCTGCAGGAGCTCCAGCACCGCCTCGCCGACACCCTCCACGGCCGGCGACTCCTCCTCGGCCGGCACGGCGGCCCGCCGTGCGGCCTGGGCCACCCGGAGCAGCGCGGCGACGCTGGGCACCCGGTAGTCCCGGCGGTGCCGGACGGAGAGGACCAGCGGATGCGGGTCGTCCGGCTCGGCGCCGTCGACGCCACCCAGCCCCACCCCGAAGCGCTCGTCCGCCTCGTCGGGGTCGATCGCCTCCACGTCCCAGGGCGTGACCTCGCCGAAGGCGTCGAGCAGTTGCTCGTCGTACTCGTACGACGCGTTGTTGAGCTCGACGTACGCCTGCCAGACGGCATCGTCGTCGATCCGGCCATCGGCGGCCCGGACCGCGGCGAGATGCGCCCGGGCGGTCTCGATGACCCGCTCCAGGGCGGCGTCCAGCTCGGCGTGCTGGTCGGTCATGGTGTGGCCTGTCCCTTCAGTGCGATTGTTGCCGGCCCACCGGCCGACTGCCGTGCGGGCGGTCTGGTCGACGCCCGCACGGGCCGGGATGGATGGACCGGAAGTAGATGGATCAACCGGGGCACCGTAGACGAGTGCCGGCCGGCCTGCCAGGCGGACGGGTGGTCAGCTCTGGCGGAGGAACCGGTCGAGCACGCGCACGCCGAACTGTAGTCCGTCGACCGGCACCCGCTCGTCAATGCCGTGGAAGAGCGCGGAAAAGTTCAGGTCGGCCGGCAGCCGCAGCGGCGCGAAGCCGAAGCAGCGGATGCCGAGCTTGGCGAACGCCTTGGCGTCGGTGCCGCCGGAGAGCATGTACGGCACCGCCCGTGCGCCCGGGTCCTCGGCACGCAGCGCCGCCGCCATCGCGTCCACCAGATCTCCGTCGAAAGTGGTCTCGAGCGCGGGCTGTCGCTGGATGTGCTCGATCTCGATGTCCGGCCCGATCACCTCGCGCAACTGCTCCATCAGCAGTTCGGACTGGCCCGGCAGGCTCCGGCAGTCGACGGTGGCGCTGGCCCGGCTCGGGATCACGTTGTCCTTGTAGCCGGCGGCCAACCGGGTGGGGTTGGCGGTGTTCCGGATCGTCGCGCCGATCAGGTTGGCGATCGGGCCCAGCTTGGCGATGGCCAGCTCCGGGTCGTCCGGGTCCAGCTCGATGCCGAGCGCCTCGGAGAGCTGCTCCAGGAAGGCCCGCACGGTCGGGGTGACCACGACCGGGAAGCGGTGCCGGCCGACCCGGGCGACCGCCTCGGCGAGCGCGGTGACCGCGTTGTCGTCGTGCACCATCGAGCCGTGCCCCGGACGGCCCCGGGCGTGCAGGCGCAGCCATTCGAGGCCCTTCTCCGCCGTCTCGATCAGATAGAGCCGGAGATCCTGGCTGACGGTGTAGGAGAAGCCACCGACCTCGCCGATCGCCTCGGTGCACCCCTCCAGCAGGTCGGGGTGCCGGTCCACCAGGAAGTGCGCGCCGTACTCGCCGCCGGCCTCCTCGTCGGCGGTGAAGGCCAGCACCAGGTCGCGCGGCGGGCGTACCCCGGTGCGCCGCCAGTGCCGGACCACCGCGAGCACCATGGCGTCGAAGTCCTTCATGTCGATGGCGCCCCGACCCCAGAGGTAGCCGTCGGCGATCTCACCGGAGAACGGCGGCACCGACCACTCGCCCGCGTCGGCCGGCACGACGTCCAGGTGCCCGTGCACGAGCAGGGCGCCCCGGCCCGGGTCGGTGCCGGGGATCCGGGCCACCACGCTGGCCCGGCCCGGCGCCGACTCGCGCAGCTGCGCCTCGACACCCACCTCGGCGAGCTTCTCCGCCACGTACTCGGCGGCGACCCGCTCGCCGGCGGTGGTCGCGGGGTCCCCGGTGTTGCTGGTGTCGATCCGGAGCAGGTCCCGGCACAGCTCGACGACCTCGTCGGTGGCGCCCGGGAGCGGGGACGCGGACTGGCTACTCATGCGGTTCTTCATACCAGCCCGGCTCCGGGGCCGGCGCCTCCCCCGTCCGGTGGCGGGTTTCGCGATCCGGGCCGGAGGGTACCTGCGGATGTCCGCGAACGGTGCCGGTCGATGGTCCGGCGCCGCAGCGGCGGACCAGCCCAGTGAGGAGGCCAATCGTGAGCGTGCCACTGCCCCCGCTGCCCCCGACCGGTGAGGACGAGGACTACCGGCCCGCCGGGCGCAGCATGGTGGAGCTGCTCGCCGAGGAGCACGACCAGATCGCCGCGCTCTGCGGCGAGCTGACCGACGGCGCCACCCCGGAGCGACGCAGCCAGGTCGCCGAGGTGCTGACCGCGACCGTTGCCCGCCACCTCTCCGGCGAGGAGCAGTACCTCTACCCGACCGTGCGCAGCGCGCTTCCCGACGGCGGTCCGCTGGCCGACCGGGAGATCGCGGCAGACACCGAGCTGCTGCGTACGCTGCGCGAACTCGAGCACGTCACGCCCGGCGAGCCCCGCTTCGACCAGCTCGCCGACGAGGTCACCGGCCAACTCCGCCGGCACGCCTCGACGGCCTCGACGGAGATCTACCCCGCGTTGCGGGCAACGGCCAGCGACGCCGACCTGATCCGGCTGGGCAACCGGGTGGAGATCGCCGAGGAGGCGGCACCCACCCGGCCGCACCCGGACGCGCCCGCCACGCCGCCGTGGAACCGGGTCGTCGAACCGGCGCTCGGCGTCGTCGACAAGGTACGGGACGCGGTGAGCGGCCGGCGGACGTACGTCGACGACCTCACTCCCCCGGCCGCGCCCTGACGCTGCCCCGCGCGCGGTCAGGGCACGGCACGCGGGTCCTCCCTGCGCGGTGACCCGCGCCTCCCGCGGTGTGATGATCGTCGCGTGACGCGGGGCGGCCCGCCCCGGGGTACGGTCCTGCCCGGGTACGGCGCTGGTGGACGGAGGATGGCGGTGCGAGACGCGTTGGTGGTCCGGGGTGGCTGGGAGGGCCACATACCGGTGGCGGCGACCGAGTTGTTCCTCCCGTTCCTCCGGGACGCCGGTTTTCGGGTGGAGGTGCACGAGAACCTGGCGGTCTACGCCGACCCGGACCGGATGGCCGCCGCCGACCTGGTGGTGCAGTGCTGGTCGATGGGGAGCATCAGCGACGAGCAGGCGGCAGGTCTGGTCGCGGCGGTCCGCGCGGGCACCGGATTCGCGGGCTGGCACGGCGGGATCGTCGCCGCCTTCCACCACAACGCGTACGCGCAGCTCACCGGCGGGGTCTTCGTGCACCATCCACCGGGCTTCGTGGACCACGACCTGACGGTCTGCCCGGACCGGGCCGGCCATCCGATCGTCCGGGGCGTCGGCCAGGTACGGCTGCACACCGAGAAGTACTGGGTGCTGACCGATCCGCTCAACGACGTCCTCGCGACGGTGACCTTCGACCCAGGACCGGACGGGGCCGGCACGGCGGAGCCGACGCCGTGGGACCGCTCGGTCACCCTGCCGGCGGTCTGGACCAGAACCTGGGGCAGCGGCCGGGTCTTCGTCTCGACGGTCGGCCACCGGCTGGCGGACCTGACCCTCCCACCTGTCCGGACGATCACCGAACGGGGGCTCCTCTGGGCTGCCCGTCAGAAATAGGTGTCCGTTCGGTCGCAGTTTGGGTTTCCTTTGGGGGATCTTTCACTGGCCAAAGGTCTTCCCGTGGATCCCTTTCGGGTCCTACCGTCACGCTATGAACCTGGAGCTGCGGCACCTCAAGGTGGTCTGCGCGATCGCGGAGACTGGCAGCGTGACGAAGGCGGCGTCGACCCTGGGCCTGGCACAGCCTGCGCTGACCGCACAGCTCCAGCGCATCGAGCGCACGCTCGGCGGTCCGCTCTTCGAGCGGGACCGGCGCGGCGCCCGACCGACCGCGCTGGGCGAGCTGGTGTTGGCCCGGGCCCGCGTGCTGCTGCCCGCGATGAAGGGGCTGCAGGACGAGGCGGCCCGGCTCGCCGGAACGGGCTCGACGATGACCCGGTTCCGGTTCGGCGGCGTGAACAGCCCCATCCTCGGTGGACTGGTGCACCGGCTGGCGGCCGACCAGCCGCACGCGCAGATCAGCACCCACGCCTCGTGGTCGGTGGACGAGCTGGCCCAGATGGTGCTCAGCGGCCGTCTCGACTTCGTCCTCTCAGGCGTCTGCGGCGACGCCGTGCCGTCGGCGGAGTTCGGGCTGACCTGGCGGGCCGTGGCGGTGGACGCCGTCTTCGTACTGCTGCCGGAGGCTCATCCGCTGGCGGCGAACGACGAGGTGCACCTGGCCGCCCTCGCCGCGGAACGGTGGGCGGCTGCCCCGGGCGACGGCTGCTTCGCCGACTGCTTCGTCGCGGCCTGCTCCCGGGCCGGCTTCACCCCGGCGAAGATCTACGAGACCGACATCCGCAGCTGTATCGACCTGGTCGAGGCGGGCGAGGCGATCGCACTCGCCCAGGCCACCTTCCGGCCGGTCTCCGGGCTGGTCACCCGTCCGCTGGCGAACACGCCGCTGCGCTGGCGGCTGCTGCTCGGCTGGCATCCGGACGCCCCGGCCGCCGGCATCGCCGACCGGGTGCTCGGGCACGCCATCTCCGCCTACACCGACTCGCTCTCCCGCAACCCGACCTATCTCGCCTGGCTGGCCCGAAACCCCACCTTCGGGCCGCAGGACCTCGCCGCCGCCTGACGCCCGCACCGACAGCCCTCGCACGGACGACACCCGGCCCTCCCGGGCCCGACCGCCGGTGGCGGCTGCCCGCTCCGGGCTGGTGGAGTGCCCGCCGGGCGCGGCGCGGTATGAGCTAGGCGGGATATACCTGGGTCGATTATGGCCGGCTACCTTAACCATGCCCTGCCCGATCCAGAACCGCCGGTACCGACGGCGACCGTCGACATCGCCACGGGCCGGCGGGGCTGACCCCCGGTCGGCGGGGCAACGGCCACCGTGTGCCGTCCGGTTCCGGGCCGGGCGGCGCACGGGCCGCCCCGGTTCTCCCGTCCCACCCCCGTCTCTCGAGCCCTGCCGAGTCGTCCCACGGGTCGGTCGGCGCGCGCCACGACAGCCGTACGTCCTGCCCCGCCCCCTGGGCAGGAGATCGGCGGCGGGGGCAGGTCGGTGGGGCCGGGCCGTGGCCGGCACGTCCCTACCCCCGTCGAAGTCTGTTCCACGAAGGAGACACCGGATGAAGCGAAGACTCGCCACACTGGCGGCGGTGACCCTGCTGCCGGTGGGGATCCTCGGCGCCGTGGCCCCACCTGCCGCCGCGGCGCCGGACCCCGGAACCCCGGGCGCGGCTCCGGCCACCGCCGACGCCGCATCCCCCGAGATGCTCGCCGCCATGCAGCGCGACCTCGGGCTCACCGCCGCGCAGGCCCGCGCGCGGATCAGCCGGGACGAGAAGGCCAGCCTCGCCGACGCCGGGCTGCGCAAGTCGCTCGGCCGGGCGTACGCCGGCGGGTGGATCTCCCAGGCGGACGGCAAACTGACGGTCGCGGTCACCGACCGGTCGCAGGCCGCCCGGGTCACGGCGGCCGGCGCCGAGGCGAAGCTGGTCAGCCGCAGCGCCGCCCAGCTCGACGGGGTGAAGTCCGGGCTCGACCGCGCCGCCGCCAAGGCACCGGCCCGGTCGGTCCCCGGCTGGTACGTCGACGTCGCCACCAACAGCGTGGTGGTGCTCGCCAACGGCGGTACGGCCGCCGCGAGCACCTTCGTCACGGCCAGCGGCGTGGACGCCGCCGCGGTACGGATCGTGGCGACGACCGAGGCGCCCCAGCTCTACTACGACGTCCGGGGCGGCGACGCCTACTACATGGGCGGCCGCTGCTCGGTCGGCTTCTCCGTCACCGGCGGCTTCGTCACGGCCGGCCACTGCGGCCGGAGCGGCACCGCGACCCAGGGCTACAACCAGGTCGCCCAGGGCACCTTCCGCGGCTCCTCCTTCCCGGGCAACGACTATGCCTGGGTGCAGACCAACAGCAACTGGACGCCGCAGCCGTGGGTCAACAACTACGCGGGCGGAAACGTGACGGTGGCCGGCTCCACCGAGTCCGCGGTGGGCGCGGCGATCTGCCGCTCGGGTTCGACCACCGGCTGGCGGTGCGGCACCGTGCAGGCGAAGAACCAGACCGTCAACTACGCCGAGGGGTCGGTCAGCGGTCTGACCCGGACCAACGCCTGCGCCGAACCGGGTGACTCGGGCGGCTCGTGGCTCTCCGGCCAGCAGGCCCAGGGCGTCACCTCCGGCGGCTCGGGCAACTGCTCGTCCGGCGGCACCACCTACTTCCAGCCGGTCAACGAGATCCTCTCGGTGTACGGGCTGACGCTGCGTACCGGCAGCGGCGGCGGGGATCCGGAACCGCCACCGCCGGGCGGTGCCTGCAGCGGCTACGCCAGCACCTTCACCGGCTCGCTCTCCTCCGGCGCCGTGCAGTACCAGCCGAACGGGAGCTACTACCAGACCACCCGCTCCGGCACCCACCGTGGCTGCCTCGACGGACCGTCCGGGGTGGACTTCGACCTCTACCTGCAGCGGTGGAGCGGCAGCAGCTGGGTGACCGTGGCCCAGGGCACCTCCCCGGGGCCGGACGAGACGGTCTCGTACAACGGCTCCGCCGGCTACTACCGGTACGCCGTGCACGCCTACAGCGGATCGGGCAGCTACAGCCTCGGCGCCTCGGCGCCCTGAGGATCGACCGGTCGGCGGACCGCCCCGGGCTCCCCACGGGGAGCCCGGGGCGGTCCGCCGCGATATCCCGGCCGGAAGCGGGTACCGGTACCGGCATGACCGACCTGATCCCACCCGAGAACGACGGTGAGACCGTACGCCGGGTCGCCGCCGCACACACCGCCGCCTCCCGCGACGTGGAGGCCTTCCTGCGCCGGATACCGGAGGTGCCGACCGCTACGGACATCGCCGAGTACGCGGCCCTGCTGGCCCGGGAGGAGGCGCTGCGCACCGAGCGGACCGACGCCGCCGAGGCGGCCGGACTCGGCGTGCCGACCGTCGGCGGCGCGTAGCCGGCGGGCCGGCGGGGCCGGCGGCAGCGCGCCCGGCGCTTCCCCCGGGGCGCCCGGGACGTCCGGCTCCTCCGGGGCGCCCCCGGGCCACCGCTCGATCAGCGGCCCGGCGACTACCGCTCGATCAGCGGGTCGTGGCCGAGGTCGAGCAGGGAGCGCCGCCAGTTCTCGTCGGTCGCGCCGCCGTCCGGGCGGCTGTCGATCAGATCCCGGATCTCGTCGACGGTTTCCCGCATGACCTGGATGTCCCCGCCGGTCAGATCGACCTTGCGCTTGCCGAGGATGGCGAGGATCTGCCGGCCCGGCTCCGGCAACCCGAGATCCGGGTCGGCGCCGAACGCCTGCTCCCCCGACCCCTGGGTGAGCAGCCAGCTGCGGAGCTGCTCCGACGAGACGTTGACCCGGGCGTGGAACTCCTGCCACAGCTGCTCCACCTCGGGTTCCACCCGTTGCTGTCGCGCCATCACGCCTCCTCCTCTGGCGGCGACGCGGGCCGCGCCGGCTCGTCCGCACCGCGGTTCGGGCGCCCCGCCGGTGGACGGGGCCGGGCCGGGCCGGGCGCGGCCGGCGGTCGCAGTACGGCGTCGGTCTTCGCGCTCTTCTCGCGATTCTCCTCGGGCTGACTCACGTCACTCTCCCATTCTCCTTCCGGTGGTTCACCGGCCGTGGGTGGTGGTGGCCCGGCTGCGGCCGCCCGGCCGATCTCCCGCCGACACCTCGAAGGTCAGCTCGCCGTCCCGGGCGCCGACCATGACGCGCTGTCCGGGCTGGACGGTCCCGTCGAGCAACATCCGGGAGAGCCGGTTGTCGACCTCCCGCTGGATCGTCCGGCGCAACGGGCGGGCACCGAACTGCGGCTCGTAGCCGTGCTCGGCGATCCAATCCACCCCTTCTGTGGTGAAGTCTACCCCGATGTCCTGAGCGTGCATCCGTCGCCGGGTCTCGCCCAACAGGAGTTCGGTGATCTGCCGCAGCTGCTCGGTCTCCAGCCGGCGGAAGATGATCACCTCGTCGATCCGGTTGAGGAACTCCGGGCGGAACTGCTCCTGGAGCCGGCGCATCAGCCGGTCCCGCAGTTCGTTGTTCTCGTCATCGCCGGCGCCTCCGGCACCGCCGCCGAAGCCGACGCTGCGCTGCGTACCGGTGATCAGCTCGGAGCCAAGGTTGCTGGTCATGATCAGTACGCTGTTCCGGAAGTTGACCGTCCGGCCCTGGCTGTCGGTGAGCCGTCCGTCGTCGAATACCTGCAACAGGATGTTGAAGACGTCCGGGTGCGCCTTCTCGATCTCGTCGAGCAGCACCACAGCGTACGGGCGGCGCCGCACCGCCTCGGTGAGCTGTCCCGCCTCCTCGTACCCGACGTAGCCGGGCGGGGCGCCGACGAGCCGGCTCACCGTGTGCCGCTCCTGGAACTCGCTCATGTCCAGCCGGACCATCCGGTCCTGCTCGCCGAAGAGCGCCTCGGCCAGCGCCCGGGCCAGCTCGGTCTTGCCGACCCCGGTCGGGCCGAGGAAGAGGAAGCTCCCCATCGGCCGGTCCGGGTCGGCCAACCCGGTACGAGACCGCCGCACCGCCTCGGCGACCGCGCTCACCGCGTCGTCCTGGCCCACCACCCGCTCGTGCAGATATCCCTCCAGCCGGAGCAGCCGGTCCCGCTCCTCCTCGGTGAGCTGGCTCACCGGGATGCCGGTGGACCTGGAGACCACCTCGGCGATCTCCTGGGTGCCCACCTCCGGCACCGCCGGTTGGTCGCCGTTGCCGTTCGCCGCCGAGAGCCGCTCGCGTACCTCCTGGAGCCGGTCGCGCAGTTCCGAGGCGCGCTCGTACTGCTCGTCGGCGACCGCCTGGTCCTTCTCCCGCCGGACCTCCTCCAGTTGGCGCTCCAGCTCCCGCACGTCCCCGGCCGGCGTCCGGGTACGCAGCCGCACCCGGGCACCGGCCTGGTCGAGCACGTCGATCGCCTTGTCCGGCAGGAACCGGTCGGTGACGTACCGGTCGGCGAGCTCGGCGGCGGCGACCAGCGCCTCGTCGGTGAAGCGCACCTGGTGGTGCGCCTCGTACCGGTCCCGCAGCCCGTGCAGGATGGCGACGGTGTCCTCCACTGTCGGCTCCGGCACCAGCACCGGCTGGAACCGCCGGGCCAGCGCCGCGTCCTTCTCGATGTTGCGGCGGTACTCGTTGAGCGTCGTCGCGCCGATCACCCGCATGTCGCCCCGGGCCAGCGCGGGCTTGAGCATGTTGCTGGCGTCCATCCCGCCCTCGGCACCGGCGCCGCCCGCACCGACCAGGGTGTGCAGCTCGTCCAGAAAGATGATCAGCTCGTCGCCGTGCGCCCGGATCTCGTCGATGACCTTCTTCAGGCGCTCCTCGAAGTCGCCCCGGTAGCGGGTGCCGGCGACCAGGCCGGCGAGGTCCAACTGCACCACCCGCTTGCCGACAAGCGTCTGCGGCACGTCCCCGTCGCAGATCCGCTCGGCGAGCCCTTCGACGATCGCGGTCTTGCCCACCCCGGCCTCGCCGATCAGCACCGGGTTGTTCTTGGTCCGCCGGGAGAGGATCTCCACCGCCTGCTCGATCTCGTCCGTCCGGCCGATCACCGGGTCGATCTCGTCGGCCCGGGCCAGGTCGGTGAGGTCCTGGCCGTACTGGTCGAGGGTGGGGGTGCCCCGGTCCGGCCTGCCCCCGCCGTTCCCGCCACCGCCGCTGGCGCTGGCGGCCTGCAACGACTGCGGCTGGATCCGGCCCGCCGCCAGCATCCGGCCGGCCGGCGACTCGGGGTTGAGCGGCAGCGCCATCAGAATGTGCTCCGGCCCGATGTACGAGGCGCCCATCGCCCGGGAGAGCTGGTGCGCGTCGAGCAGCGCCCGCTTCGCCGCCGGGGTGAGGGACATGTTCGACGGCACCTGGCCGTGCGTGGCCGGTCGCTCCACCCGCTGCTCGCCGCCGAGCGCACCGAGCAGGGCGTCCGGGTCGGCGCCGGCCCGGCTGAGCAGGTCCCGCAGCGGCTCCCGCTGCAACGCGGCCCAGAGCAGGTGGTCGGTGTCCAGGTCACTGCTGTTCGCCTGCGCCGCCCGCCGCGCCGCGTCGGCGAGCATCTCCCGCGCGTCCGCGGTCATCAGCCTCGTGATGTCCACCCGCTGCCCCTGCCGGCGGCTCTCCCCCCGGCCGAAGTACCGGGCCAGGAACTCGTCCCACGGGTCGGGGCCGAGGTCGCCGGGTCCCTGCGTCATCTTTCGTCCCCCTCACGGGCGCGGACACTGGCATCGCCTCGGCTACCCGGCCGCAGCAGCGACAAACACCGCGTAACCACAGCAGCCACACCCGGCGCGGCCCATCCGCGCCGGTCGTGGCGACGCCACCCGCACCGGTCGTGGCGACGCCACCCGCACCGGTCGCGGCGACGCCGCGTTGGAACGGCCGGGATGGCAGGCTGGGCGGATGCCCATGGCCGAGGAACCGCTGCTCGTCGTCGACGCCGCCAACGTGGTGGGATCCCGGCCGGACGGCTGGTGGCGGGACCGGGCCGGCGCCACCGCCCGGCTGCGCGACCGGCTGGCGCCGATCCGCCGGCACGGCCTGCCCGGCCTGGTGCCGCCGGTCGAGGTGGTCCTGGTCGTGGAGGGTGCCGCCCGCCGGGTCGGGACCACCGAGGGGGTTCGGGTGGTCGCGGCGGAGGGCTCCGGCGACGACGCGATCGTCGGCCTGCTCCGGGCGGAGTGCCCCGCCGGCCGCAGCTGCGTCGTGGTCACCGCCGATCGGGCACTGCGGGACCGGGTCACCGCGCTGGGTGCGCAGGTACGCGGACCACGCTGGCTCGTCGCCCCACCGGACCGGACGGCGGAGGAGTGAGACCACGGCTGGAAGTTGCACACCTGAGCAGGTCTTCCGGGTAGTCGACCAGACTAGTGTCGGAGATCCGACTGAGTGACGTCCCGGTGACGCAAAGTAGGAGGATGGGCGGCCTCCGGCCGGCACCGACCTGATCAACCGGGAACGGACAGCCGGGCAGCAAACACCCAGGGCGCCGCGGACCGCCCAACGGGATAAGCTCTAATTAGAGCCCTCCCCGCCCCCAGGAGGTTTCGCCGTGGCGAGTGTCGCCGAGCTGAAAGCGGCCATCGACGCCGCGCTGCAGCAGATCGGCGAGAGCCAGGCCGCCGTGCAGGCCGCCGGCGACAAGCTCGCCGAGGCGCAGCAGACCCTGGCCGGCGCGCTGGAGGGCAGCGGACACTCCACCGTCGACGCCGCCCAGGCGTCGCTCTCCCAGGCTGCGCAGGAGTTGGAGGAGTGCCTGGCCGCGACACTCGCCGCCGTCGAACACGCCCAGCTCTACGTCTCGACGCTGTAGAGCAGCGGATGTCCATCATCGAGGAGCTGGGGGCCCGGGTCCGGGCGGCCTGTGACGAACTGCCGGTCGAGCTGGTGATCAAGGGACTCGACTCGCTCAAGACCGCCTCGGAGCGGCTGCGCTGGGTACGCCAGGAGTCCGCCGACCCGATGGGCGTACCCGAACTGTCGGCCGCCACCGAGCACCTGGAGACCGCCGGACACGCCCTGCGGCTCGCCCAGGACCAGTTCGCCGCCTACCTGGCGGCGATCGGCCTGGGCCCCGCCGGCCCGCCGACGGCCGGACCGCAGCGACCACCCGACGGGCCCGCGGCCCGGATCGCCGACGAACCGTCCGGGCCGGCCCGGCGGGTCGCTCCGGCGGCGACCGGCGGCTGGTGGTCGGTCCGGGTCGCCGAGCTCTTCGACTCGCGGGACACCCCGGCGCCAGAGCCGGACCAGCAGGTCACCGACGCCGAGGAGTTGCTCCGTCGGGTCACCACGGGCGTCCGCTCCGGCGACCGGAGCCGGCTGCACACCGAACTGCGCGCGGTGGAGGCGAACGTCGGGCTGGGGCTCGCCTCGGTGGCCCCGCCGATGCTGCGTGACCTGGCGGGCAAACTGCTCGGCCACCCGCCCCGGGCCGCGGACCTGCCGAGGCTGCGCCGGGAGGTGACCGGGCAGGTCCGGGACCTGGTGCCCAACCTGCCGCCCGGGGTGCTCGACACGCTACTCAGCCGGGTCTGCCGGATGCCGCCGCCGAAGGAGCCGGCGGAGCAGCCCCATCCCGCCGACCCGGCGGTCGCCGCAGGGGTCCTCACCGGCCTGCTGATGCGTCGGCTCGGCCTCGACCAGCGCCCCGTCACCGCACGCCGCCCCCGGGAAACCCATGCCTGATCTGAGGACCCAGCTCGTCACCCGGGTCCGCACCATGCTGTCGCACGCCCTGGGCGCCTCCCGGGCCCGGCTCGCGGGCGCCCGGACCGAACTCGGCGGCGCCGAGGACCGGCTGCGCCGGATCCGGGAGGCGGCCGCCCGGGTGCCGGAGCGGGTAGGCGCGGAACGGGACCGCCGGGTCACCGAGCTGGCCGACCGGTACGGCGCGGAAATCGTCCGGCTCGCCTCCCGGGCCGCCGAGGCAGCAACCCGGGAGGCACCCGGTGCCGCCGGTGCCGACTGGTCCGGCTGGCGCCCCACTCCAGTCGTCCGGGGCGAGGCACCGGGTCCGCTGCGGATCGGCACGGTACGGCTGCCGGGCAGCCCGCCCGTACCGGCCCTGGTGCCGCTGCTCGACGCCGGTCACGTACACCTCTCCGGGGCCGACCGGAGCGGCTGCGACGCGGTCGTCGCCGCGCTGCTGCTGCGGGCCGTCGGCCGGGCCGATCCCGGCTCGGTCCGGCTGGTCGGCTACGACCCCGAGCACCTCGGTGGCGGCCTGGCCGGCTTCGCCCCGCTCTCCACCGCCGGGCTGCTGACCTTCGTCGGGCCGGGCGGCCTGGCCCGGCTCCTCGACGACCTCGTCGACCAGATCCGTCGGATCAACGAGACGGTGCTGGCCGGCGAGTACGCGTCGCTGCGCGAGCTGGCGGCGGCGACCGGCCGGCGCCCGGAGCCGTGGCGGGTGGCGGTGCTGCTCGGCGGCGACGAGCTCTCCCGACACGAACGGGGCCAGCTCGACCGGGTGGCCCGGACCGGCGCCGCCTGCGGCGTGCACCTGGTGGTACGCGGCATCGAGCTGCCCGACGAGCGGCACGTGCACCGGGTGGTGGTCGACGCCGACGCGACCCGGCTCTCCAGTTGCCCCGGGCTCGCCGTCGACCCCGATCCGGCGCCGCCGCCCGGACTGGTCACCGAAACCTGCCGGCAGATCGCCACTCTGGTCAATGCGGGCCCGCCGCCGACGCCCTTCACCGACCTGCTGCCACCGGCCGACGAGATGTGGCGGGAGGACTCCGCCGCCGGCCTGGTGGCGCCGATCGGGGACGGCCCGCAGGGCCGGCCGGTGACGCTGACCCTCGGCGACTACCCGCCGCACGCGCTGATCGGCGGCCCCTCCGGCACCGGCAAGACCAACCTGATCTTCGCCTGGATCGGCTCGCTCGCCGCCCGCTACTCCCCCAGCGAGCTGGAGTTCTATCTGCTCGACTTCAAGGAGGGGGTGTCGTTCGCCCGGTTCGCGCAGGGACGCCGCGACCCGAGCTGGCTGCCGCACATGCGCCTGGTCGGGATCAACGTCAACACCGACCGCGAGTTCGGTCTCGCCCTGCTGCGCTTCCTCGCCGAGGAGTTGCGCCGCCGGGCAGACGCGGCCAAGCGGCACGAGGTGACCAAGCTCGCCGAGCTGCGCGCCGTGGACCCGGGCGGGCGCTGGCCCCGGATCGTCGCCGTGGTCGACGAGTTCCAGATGCTGCTGGCCGGCCGGGACGCGGTCGCCAGGGAGGCCGCCGACCTCCTCGAGGACCTGGCCCGGCGGGGGCGCTCCCAGGGCATCCACCTGGTGCTCGCCTCACAGGACGTCCGGGGCATCGAGGCGCTCTGGGGGCGGCCGGCGCTGGTCGCCCAGTTCACCCTGCGGATCGCGCTGCCCAAGGCGCTGCGCATCCTCGCCGAGCGCAACGACGCCGCGCAGGTGCTGCCCCGGCACCACGCGATCGTCAACGCCGAGTCCGGGATGGTCGAGGGCAACCAGGTGGCCCGGATCCCGGCCGCCAGCGACTGGGGCACCTGGAGCGACCTGCAACACCGGCTGTGGCGGATGCGGCCGCCGGACGCGGCGCCGGCCCGGCTCTTCGACGGTGACGCGATCCCCCGGCTGGACGAGGCACCCGACTTCGTCGCGCTGCGCCCGCCGGGCGAGCCGATCCCGGTCGGCGTTTCCGCCGACCGGGCGACCGGCGTGGCGATCTGGCCCGAGGGGGTCGGCCCGGAGCGGAGCGCCGCGTCGGCCGGCGGTGCCCCGGCACCGGCCGGCGGTGACCGTGCCGGTGCCGGGCGGACCGGCGGCAGCGCCGGCACGGAGCGGACCGGTGCCGGCACGGAGCGGACCGGTGCCGGCGCCCGGGGGCCGGTGGCGCTGCTCGGCGAGATCATCGACGTGCAGGCGCGGTCTGCGGGAATGCGGCTCCCCCGGGCGCCGGGACGGAACCTGGCGGTACTCGGCACCGGCGTCGACGAGGCCTGCGCGGTGCTGGACGCGGCCGCCCGGTCGCTGCGCCGCCAGCACCGGCCCGGCAGCGCGCGCTTCTCGATCGCCTGCCTCGACCCGGACGCCGACTCCGCCGCCCGCACGCTCTACGAGGCGCTCGGCCCGGACGCCGCCTGGTACTCCGAGGAGGACATCGGCGAACTGATGGCCGAGACGGCGACCGGGCTCGGCACCGCCGGTGCCCCCGGCGAACCGCACTACCTCCTGCTGTACGCCGTGGACGCGGCGACCGGCCAGCTCGGCACCGCCATCGCCGGGCGCTCCGGGCTGGACCACCTCCGGCACGTCCTGCACAACGGGCCGGAGCGGCGTACCCACACCCTGGCCTGGTGGCGGGGGGTGGCCCGGATGCGGGCGGACCTCGGCGGCCCTGCCTCCCGGACCGACCAGATCGGCGCCTGGGTCGCGCTCGACGTGCAGGGCGCGGAGCTCACCTCCGCGCTCTACCCCGGCGCCGGCGGCGGTCCCGACTGGTACCCGAGGCCGTGGCGTGGACTCTTCTTCGACCGCTCGGTACACCGCACGGGTCAGGTGATCATCCCTTATGGACCGCCACGATGAGCGGTGACCTGGAACCGGATCTGAACTACGCCCGGGCCATCCGCCGGCTCGCCGAGCTGACCGGGCGGGCCGAAAAGGAACGTGCCGAGGCGGAAGCCTGGTACGCCCGCCAGCTGGCCGCCGCCGACCGGGCGGTACGCGACGCGGAGCAGGGGGTACGCCGGGCCGAGGCGGAGGTGGCGGAGGCCCGGGAGGAGGTCGACCGCACCGAGGCGGAGTCGATCCACCTCTGGAGCATCCTGCGCGGGCAGCTCGGCACGGACCGGCGCATCGGTGAACCGCCGGTACCGCGCAACGGCGAACCGGCCGACGTCGAGGCACTGCTCGACGGGGTACGCGAGCTGCTGGAGCGGGCCCGCCGGCCCGGTGAGCTGGCCCCCGCGACCGGGCCGTTGCTGGCGCTCTTCGGCGTGCTCGGCGCCGCCGCCGCGTACGCCCTCGGGCTCGCCGCCCGTGCCGTCGGCGATCGCTACGGAGGTGATCTGGCGGTCGCCATGCCGGTGCTCGGGCTGCTGGTGACGCTGCTCGGTCCGGTCGTCGGGCTGGCACCGGCGCGGGTACTCGCCGACCGCCGGCACGCCGGCCTGGATGTGCGGGCGGTCCTGGTGGTCGTGGTAGCCGGCCTGGTCACCACCGCAGCCCTCTTCGGCCTGCTCCGCTGAGACGTGCAAGGCGGGGGCCCTTCTTATCGCTTTCTGTATAAGAAGGGCCCCCGCCTCACACCGGAACCGCGATCGCCTCGCGGAGGAGGCGGCGGGCCAGCACGATCCGGTCGACGTCGTCGTCCAGCCCGGGCAGGTCGCCGACCCGCTGCACAGCGCCGGAGAGGAACGCCCGCAGCGCCAGGGCGCACTGGCCCGGGAAGGTGACGGTGCGGTCGAAGAGTGCGAGCGCGACCCGGCCGGCGCCGTCGACGCCGTCGGCGCCGGGGGCGGGCGGCTCCGCGGTCAACTGCCAGCGCAGCCCGTCCCGTGGTGCGAGCCGGGTGTCGGCGTCCACCGAGGCGATCGCCGCCGCCTGGGCGAGCGGGCGGATCGGCGCGGGTCGGGCCGCCGGCCAGGCCCGGGCACGCAGCCGGGCGGCGACGGCGGCCGGATCGGCCCGCAACAGCCAGTCCCGTAGTGCGTCGACCGTCTCGGTCAGCTCCGGTTCGACCTGGTCGACCTCGGCGACGTCCACCCCGAACGGCAGCGAGGCACGCAGTCGCGGATCCTCGGCGGCGAGGTCCAGCAGCGCCTCGACCATCGCGTACCTGGTCACTGCCCGGACGCCGACGGTCAGGTGCAGGCTGCTCTCGTCCTGCGCCCGGGCGCTGTGCAGCCATCCTCGAGGCAGGTAGAGCGCGTCGCCGGGCCCGAGCAGCACGTCCAGGGCGGCCGGTCCGTCGGCGACCGCGGCGACCTCGTCCGCCCGGCCGCCCCACGGCTGCCGCTCCAACGGATCGGGCAGCACCGGCTCGTGCACCTGCCAGTGCTTGTGCCCGTCGACCTGGAGCACGAAGACGTCGTGCGTGTCGTAGTGGGTGGCGAAGCCCTGGTTTCCGGGCGGGGTCAGATAGGCGTTCACCTGGAGCGGCTGGCCGAGGAGCAGGCTCAGCTCGCGAGTGAAGTCGATAAGCGGTGGCCAGGTCCGGTGCAGACCCTGGAGCACCAGGGTGGCGCCGTCGGCGTAGAGCGCGAGGACCCGCTCGTCCAGGACCTGATCGGTGATCTCGGCCCCGGCCCCGCCACCGCCGGTGTACTGCCCCGCCGGCCGGACCTGCCCGTTCTGCGCGACCCGCAGGAACGGGGTACGCAGCCCACGCCGGCTCAGCAGTTCGTCGGCGTCCGCCGGGCTGAGCAGGTCGCGGAACCCGTCCGGGTTGCCGAGTTCGGCCGCCCGGGAGAGCAGGGGCGCCCGCCCCCAGTGGGCGGCGGCGAACTTCGCCGGTTCGACCGCGACGCAGCGGGCCAGGGCCGGCCGGTGGGCGGGGCCGGAACGGCTCTCCGATGCTCCGCCGGCGGCGCGGGTCGGGCGGCCGGCGCCGCCCGACCCGGTCGTCGGTTCCGTTCCCAGATCTCCCGGCATGCCGGCCGGAGCAGGATCGCCGGCTCCCGAACTGCCGGTCGCCGGGTTACCGGTCGCGTGCTCCGGCACCGTGCCGGCCGATCCGTCGTACTCGGTCATGGGGTCGGGCTCACCGGGCGGCGCTGTCTGCGCCGCCGTCCTGCTGGCCGGGGGCCGCACCCGCATCGGCCGGACCCTCTGCCGCGCCGTCGGCGCCGCCGTCGTGCTGCCCCGGGGTCGCGCCGCCGTCGGCCGGACCCTCCGCCGCGCCGTCGGCGCCGCCGTCGTGCTGCCCCGGCGTGGCCCCGGCGTCGGCCGGACCCTCGGCGGCACCGTCGGCGCCGCCGTCCCGGCCCATCGGATTGGCCCCACCGTCGGCCGGGCCCTCCCCTCCGCCGCCACCGGTGCTCCGGATATCGTCGTCGTCCAGTCTCATTCGGTGCTCCCTCGGATCCAGCGCCCGGGTCTGATCGTCCCGGGCGTCGCTACGCGGATGCTGGTACCCCGCGCCCGATCACCTCTAACCCGGCAAACCGGTCCGCTCCCGCCGTGGCGTGATTCGCGACCAGTGTGGTGACGGCCGCCCCGGCACACCACCCGACACTCGGCGGCCGGGCGAGCGCCGTCGACCCGCCCGGCGCGGCCAGACGAAGCGGCCCGGGTCAATTCCCCGTACCGGAAACCTCCCGGTAATTGTGGCGTCCCACCTGGCCTGCCGGTCGGGTGGTACTGGCTCGGGGCGGGAAAGCGCGCAGCTCAGCGGCTGGCGTACGGCGCCGAACTGTCCCGGACGACCAGGTCGGTGGAGAGTTCGACCCTTGGCGTGTCGAGCGGTTCGCCCTGTGCCAGTCGGAGCATGGTCCGGGCGGCCAGCAGCCCCATCTCGGCGAGTGGCTGGCGCACGGTGGTGAGCGGCGGCGACGCCCAGCGCGCCTCCGGCAGGTCGTCGAAGCCGACCACGCTGACGTCGTCCGGCACCCTGAGCCCGCGCCGCCGGACCGCCTCGTACGCCCCGAACGCCATCTGGTCGCTGGAGGCGAAGATCGCCGTCGGCGGCTCGTCGAGGTCGAGCAGCGCGGCGCCGCCGGAGTATCCGGACTCGTGGTAGAAGTCGCCGGGGACGATCAGCTCGTCGCGCAGCGGGATGCCGGCGGCGTCCAGCGCGGCGCGGTAGCCGTCGAGGCGGGCCCGGCTGCAGAGCAGTCGCGGCGGGCCGGCGATGAAGCCGATCCGGCGGTGCCCGAGCGAGAGCAGGTGCTCGGTGGCCCGCAACCCGCCGGCCCAGTTCGTCGCGCCGATCGTCGGGATGTCCAGGTTGGGCACGCCGGCGGGGTCGACCAGCACCATCGGCACGTTCAGCCGACGCAGCTCGGCGTGCACCGGTGGGGCGAGGTCGCTGGCGACCAGGATCACCCCGTCGGTGGCCCGGGTGCGCAGGTTCTGTAACCACTGCCGGGTCGAGGTCGACCGGCGGTGGATCGCCGAGACCACGGTGCCGACCCCGGCGGCGTGCGCGACGTCCTCGACCCCTCGGATGATCTCGACGGCCCAGGGACTGTCCAGGTCGTTGAAGATGAGGTCGATCAGGCTCGCCCCGGCCCGTGGCCGGGTGGCCCGGCGCCGGTAGCCGTGCCGACGGAGGAGTTCCTCCACCCGCTCCCGGGTCTGCGGCGCCACGTCGTTGCGGCCGTTGAGCACCCGGGAGACCGTCGGCACCGACACGCCGGCCTCCTGGGCGATGGCGGTGATGGTGATCCTGCGTCCTTCGTCGACCGTCACGAGGCAGCTCCTTCGTTGTGGCCTCAGCCTACGACCGAAACTATTTCGAGGCTGTACCGGTGTCCGTCGCGCGCCCTCCCAGTATTTTGCCCCACACTCGGGGTTGACTGACCGCACGGCGGGTCATAACGTTCCGATCGAGTTACGGAACAATTCCGGAAAGTTTACGCCGGAGAGGATCGTCTATGTGGGTGCCCCGTCCCGCCGCCACGACCCCGGCCTCACCACTCTGATGGAGATCTCCGGCGAACCGGTCATCCCGGGTTTCCATCCGGATCCCAGTGTCTGCCGGGCCGGCGACGACTACTACCTCGCCTGTTCGAGCTTCGAATACTTTCCCGGGGTGCCGATCTTCCACAGCCGCGATCTGCTGAGCTGGACCCAGATCGGCAACGTCCTCGACCGGCCCAGCCAGCTCGCCCTGCCACCCAACACGCCCGCCTCCGGCGGGGTCTACGCGCCCACCCTCCGCTACCACGCCGGCCGATTCTGGTTGATCACGTCGAACGTGCCCCACGGGGGCACCCTGCTGGTCACCACCGAGGATCCCGCCGGCTGCTGGTCGGAGCCGGTCCGCCTGCCCCACGTGCTAGGCATCGACCCGGATCTCGCCTGGGACGACGGCGGGACCTGCTGGTGCACCGTCGCCGGCATCGACCAACTGCGGATCGACCCGCTGTCCGGGACGGCGCTGAGCCGGCCGCAACGGATCTGGTCCGGCACCCCGGGCGCGCAGGCACCCGAGGCTCCGCACCTCTACCAGATCGACGGCACCTGGTATCTGTTGATTGCCGAGGGCGGCACCGAGCGTGGTCACGGCATCTCAGTGGCCCGGGCCCCGGCCCCGGACGGGCCGTTCGAGCCCTGCCCGGCCAACCCGATCCTCAGCCACCGCAGCACCGACCACGCCATCCAGAACACCGGGCACGGCGATCTCGTGCAGGCCGCGGACGGTTCGTGGTGGCTGGTCTTCCTCGGGGTACGCACCCGGGGCGGCACACCCGGCTGGCACGTGCTCGGCCGGGAGACCTTCCTCGCCCCGGTCACCTGGTCGGACGGCTGGCCGGTGATCGGGCCCACCGTCGCGGCGCCGCGTACCTCCGCCATGTCCCCCGCGCCGACGGGTGCCGCGTCGGCGCGGGACGACTTCGACGCCGCCGAGCTGCACCCCCGGTGGATCTCCCTGCGGAGCCGCCCGCCGGAGGATGTCTCGCTGCGCGAGCGCCCCGGCTGGCTGACCCTGCGGGCCAGGGGCGGGTCGCTCGACGACCCGGCCGTGACCTTCGTGGGGCGCCGCCAGGAGCGGCACGACGTCCGGGTACGCGCCATGGTCGACCCCGGTGTGGGCCGGGGCGGCCTGGCCGTACGCCTCGACGAGGCGCACCACTACGCGGTGGAGCTCGGCGGCGGCGAGGTCTGCGTGCGGGCCCGGATCGGGCCGCTGGCCCAGCGGATCAACAGCCGGCCGGTCACCGGCCCGGTCGTGTTGCGCGTCGAGACGTGGTCCTCGGGGCCGGGCATGGACCATCCCCGGCAGGAGCCGGACATGGTGCGGCTCGGCTACGAGACCCCGCACGGCGAGTTCGTCCTCCTCGCCGAACTCGACGGGCGCTATCTCTCCACCGAGGTCGCCGGCGGCTTCACCGGCCGGGTGATCGGCTGCTACGCCACCGCCGACGCGATCGGAGTCGACTGGTACGACTGCCGCTTCCTCGGCTCCCTGGACCGGGCCGAGGTCGTCGACGACCTGGTCGACGCCTGACCTCCGCGCACGGAGCCTGCACAGTGCGCCCGCCCGGAGCGTCCGGCACCCTAGCCGTCGCTGGCGGCGGCGATGCTCCGTTCGAACACGATCGCCTCGTAGATCGGCCTCATTCCGACCGACCGGTAGAGCCGGACCGGCTCTACCGGGTTGCTCAGGTCCACGCCGAGTCCGGCGTACCTCCGGCCCTTCCCGGCGTAGCACGCGAAGGCCCGGGCCAGCAGCGCCGTGCCCACGCCCCGGCGCCGGTACGCCCGCAGCACCGCGAGCTGTTTCACCCAGCCCTCCGCCTGGTCGAGGGTCTGGTCGGCGGATTGCAGGATGCCGACCGGCTCGCCGTCGATCTCCGCCACGAACCACTCGTCCCAGGCGACGCTCGGCAGCGCGGCCACCTGCGCACGCCACTGCTCGTAGCTTGCCGGCTGGTAGTCCGGGGTGTCCCGGAAGGCGGAGTCCAGGATCTGGTGGAAGGTGCGCAGCTCGGCGTCGTCGGTCGCCACCACCGGCCGGACCAGCACCCCCGGTGGCGGGGACGGTGGGCTGGCCGGCACCCCGGCCAGCGACCGGCGCATCCGGGCGTAACGCTTGACGAGCGCGAAGTCGGCGTCACGCAGGACGCCGATCCAGCGTTCCTCGCCGGGCAGCGCGAGGGCGCGTACGGTCATCCCGGCGTGGCCGAACTCCGCGGCACGTTCGGCGGAGCGGGCGAGCTGCATCGTCAGCAGCGGCACCTGGGCCGGCAGTCCCCGCTCCGGGTGCACGTACACCTGGACGGTCTCCCGGGGACCCCGGTGTGAGTCCTCCAGATAGGACCAGCCGCGCACCTCGCCGTCCGGCCCGAGCGCGAGCCAGCTGTCCCGCTCCGGATCGAGGTCCGGCGAGGTCAACGCCTCGCGTACGTCGTCCGCACCGAAGTCGGGATGGCCGAGGGCGGCGATGTCGCTGGCCTGTACGACGGCGAGGATCGCCGGCACGTCGTCGAGGCCGGGCCGGCGCACCGACCAACCGGGAGGCAACCGCATGCCGAGCATCCAACCCGCCGACGGTCACCTCCGCCTCCGGATTATCCGCCGGTCAGCGGGCGAACGTGCCGACCATGTTGCCGCTGGCCAGCTCGAGCTTCCGCAGCGTGGCGTGCACGTCGGGCGGCTGCGGGGCGCCGGGCAGCTCCAGTGGACGGTTCACCGCGTAGAGCCGGAAGAAGTACCGGTGCGGATCGTCGTCCATCGGCGGATGCGGGCCGCCCCAGCCCGCCGTGCCGAAGCCGTTCGGCCAGGCCCGGCCGCCGGGCGGGTTCTCGCCCTCGGAAACACCGCCGGAGGTCGCCTCGATTCCTGTCACGAGCCAGTGCAGGAACGGTGTCCTTCCCGCGTCCCGGTCCTCGACGAGCAGGACCAACTCGGTCGCCTCCGCCGGGATGTCCGACCATTCCAGAGGTGGCGAGACGTTGCCGCCGTCCCGCGAGAACCGGTCCGGCAACCGGTCGTGGTCGTTGAAGGCCTGGCTGCGCATCAGGATTCCTGCCATGGCGTCGCCCTTCCTCGAGAGTCGCCGTCCCGTCCCACGCCGGTCGCGGCACGGTCAGCCGCGGCACTTGGCACCGCGCCGCCTGCTCCGCCGCCCCGCCCCGCGGCCCTTGCCGGCCATCCGCCCGAACAGGTCGTCGAGGAGCAGGGTCAGGCCGGCGCCGACCAGCCAGCTGTCCTTGGCGATCGGCACACCCTGCTGGGTCGGCCGGACACTGCCGGGCTCGTGCATGCCGGGGGTCGCCCAGTACAACCGGAGCAGGCCACCGCCGAAACCGACCAGCCCGAGGCCGACCAGGGCGGACGGGATGAGCGGCAGCAGCAGGGCGCTGCCGAGGGTCACTTCGGTTCCGGCCAGCAACCGGGCGAACTGCCCCGGTCCGATACGCCGGAGCGGCGGAATCGCGCCGACGGCCATCCCGTGCATGCCCTCTGCGGCCTCGCCCTCCAGGTTCCACTTCGAGAGCCCGGAATTCAGGACAAAGGCGCCGATCGCGGCGCGCAGCGGAAGATGGGACACGTTCATCGGTCGCTCCGCTCTGCCGGTGCGGCTGTCCCGGCCCGCCTACCCGGATAGTCGCGTCGCACACCGGACCGCTCCCGACCGGTGAACCTGCCGGTGCGGTGCCGGCACCGCCAGGTTCCCGGTCAGCCCTGCCCGAACGGGCCGAGGACGATCTCGCCCGCCGGCTCGTAGCTGCCGATCAGCACGCCTTGCTGGAGACACGCCCTTGCTGAAAAAAGGATTCCAGCTGTTAAGACGAGAGAATCTGTCGGTGGTCTCCGGCGCTGGCCCGTTAGTCCGCGAACTCGACAACGTCCGCCGCGTCGCGCCGGGGCACCTGCGGCGGCGGGCTCGGGTCGGCGACGAAACCCAGCCGGACCACCACGTACGGTTCACCGACGTCCGCGAGCAGGTTGCGCAGCAGCCAGCGCGGCCATTCCAGCTCGATCGGGTCGGTCAGCGGGGCGGTGGCAAGGCCCTGCACGACGGCGTGCAGCAGCAGCGCGGAGAGCGCCTCACCGCCGGTGAGTAGTTCACCGGGGCCGTCACCACGACCGAACAGGATGGCGTAGGTGGCGCCGCGGTCCATGCCGTCGCCCGCCTCCAGCCCGGCCAGACCGTCGAGGGCGTGCTCGCGCAGCGGCACCCGACGCAGCGCCGGGCGTACCGCCGAGGCGGGCGGCACCCCGTCCCGGCTGCCGGGCGGGCGGTTGGTCCAGCGCCGAAGGTCGGCCCGGTACGCCGGGTCGTCGAGCTCGGCGGCGGCGGCGTTGGCGGTCGCCACCGACAGCATCGGCATCTGGTCGTCCCGGACCAGATGCAGGTAGGCCCCCTCGGCCTCGACCACCTCGCGCAGCCGGCGCAGGGTCGTCTCGGGGACGCTGCGCTCGTCGAAGGCGCGTCGGTCGGTGCGCCGCCGCTCTCCCGCACCGTGCTGCCGCCGCTGCTCCGGATCCGGCTCCTGCCGGCCGGTCACCGTGACGACGGCCAGCAGATCCGGGTCGGTGGCGTCCGGAAGGCGGACGACCTTGGTGCGGTATCCGGCCACGGCAAGGGCCAGTCTGGCGTGATGCAGGGCGGCCCCACAACTCACCAGCAGCAGCCGCCGGTCCGGGTCGACGCTCCGGACCTGCCGGGCGCGGTCGGCCCGCAGCGTCAGCACGGCACCGGGCCCGATCCGCCAGCGCCACGGCTGGGTGTTGAACACCGAGGGCGCCAGCAGCGCGTACGTGGCGGCGGCCTCGAACGCGGCGCGGGCCTCGGCAGCGGGCACGACGGACTCGTCGGCGACCGCCGGTACGGCGCTCGGCTTGATGATCATGAGACTCCTCCTCGTCCGCTCCCCTGCATGAACCTCGCCCCTCCCTGCATGAATACGGTGCACCGCCGCCGGGGCACGGCGGCAGGGCCGCACGTCCCGGGGCACCGGGCCGCATTCCCCCTACCGGCGGACCCGGCGTTAGGGACCTTCGGCCCTGTCACCCCGGCCGCCGGCCGGATAGGAAGGAAGGGTGATTCGAGTTTTCCTGCTCGACGACCACGAGGTGGTCCGACGCGGCCTGGCAGGCCTGCTGCAGAGCGACGGTGATATCGAGGTTGTCGGCGAGTCCAGCTCCGCGCAGGAGGCGGCCCGCCGCATCCCGGCACTCCGCCCGGACGTGGCGATCCTGGACGCCCGGCTGCCGGACGGCAACGGCATCGACGTGTGCCGGGACGTGCGGGCGGTCGACTCCACGATCAAGGGACTGATCCTGACCTCGTACGAGGACGACGAGGCACTCTTCGCGGCGATCATGGCCGGCGCCGCCGGTTACGTCCTCAAGCAGATCCGTGGCACCGACCTGGTCGACGCGGTCCGCCGGGTGGCCGCCGGCCAGTCGCTGCTGGACCCGGCGGTCACCGCACGGGTGCTGGACCGCATCCGCAGCGGCGTCGAGCAGCCCCGCGAGTTCCAGTCGCTGACCGAGCAGGAGCGCCGGATCCTGGAGTACGTGGCGGAAGGGCTCACCAACCGGGAGATCGCCGGCCGGATGTTCCTCGCCGAGAAGACGGTGAAGAACTACGTCTCCAGCCTGCTGGCCAAGCTCGGCCTCGAGCGGCGTACCCAGGCGGCGGTGCTGGCCACCCGGCTGCTCGGCGAACGCCACTGACCCGGGGGGACGGCGGCACCGACCGCCACGCGAGAAGGTCAGTCGCGCAGCGGCACCCGCCAGACGAGCGCGGTGCCGGTCGGCTCGGTCCGGCCGATCTCGAACGTGCCGCCGTGCCGCTCCGCGCGTTCCCGCAGGTTGACCAGGCCGCTGCGGGCCTGCGCCGGATCGGTGCCGACGCCGTCGTCGGTCACCCGCACGCAGAGCTCGCCGTCGCGTACCTCGACGACGACCGTCACCTGGCCGGCTCGCGCGTGCCGGACGGCGTTCGACAGCGCCTCGCCGAGCACCGCGAGCAGATCGGGGCGGGTGCCGTCGGGCACCGCGCTGTCCACCGGCCCGGAGATCTCCAGCACCGGCCGGAATCCCAGCGCCCCGGCGGCACCCGCCACCAGGTCCCGGATCTCGGTGCGCAGCGCCGCGGCCATCGGCGTACGCAACTCGAAGATCGCCTGCCGGATGTCGCGGATGGTGGAGTCGAGATCGTCGACGGTGGCGTTGAGCCGCTGCCGCACGTCCGGCCGCCCGGCCAGTGGCGCCACCGTCTGCAACTGGAGCCCCATCGCGAAGAGCCGCTGGATCACCACGTCGTGCAGGTCGCGGGCGATCCGCTCGCGGTCCTCCAGGACCACCAGCAGCTCCCGCTCCTCCTGCGCGCGTGCCCGCTCCAGGGCGAGTGCGGCCTGCCCGGCGAAGGTGGCGAGCAGGGTGCCCTCGACGTCGGTTCCCGCCTGCTGCCCGCTGGGATAGCCGACGACGAGTACGCCGTGCAGGGCGTTCCCCGCGATCAGCGGGGAGACCAACCCCGGGCCGACGCCGACCGCCAGCGGCCAGGGCGCCGCCTTGGCCAGGCTCTCCACCACGGCCTGCCGGCGGCGGCTCACCGGTTCGACGAACGCGGTGTCGTCGGCGGCCAGCACCACGCCGACCAGGTCGTCGACGGCGGCGTCGCTGTCGGCGACCTCGACCGTGAACTGGCCGGCCTCCTCGTCGTAGAGCAGCACCATGGCGACATCCGCCTCCGCGACCTCGCGGGCCCGCCGGGCGATCAGCCGCAGCGCGTCGGTGCGACGCACCTCACCCAGCAACACCCCGGTGATCTCGGCGGCGGCGGCGAGCCAGCGCTCGCGCCGGTGCGCCACCGCGAAGAGCCGGGCGTTCTCGATGATCACCCCGGCGGCGGCCGCGAGCGCGACGACGATCTCCTCGTCGTCGTCGGTGAACTCCGCCGCACCCTGCTTCTCCGCCAGGTAGAGATTGCCGAACACCTGGTCACGGATGCGGACGGGCACCCCGAGGAAGCTGTGCATCGGCGGATGGTTGGGCGGGAAACCGTACGACTGCGGGTGTGTGGTGATGTCCGGCATCCGCACCGGGCGGGGGTCCGCGATGAGCAGGCCGAGGACGCCCCGGCCGTGCGGCAGGTCCCCGATCCGGGCGTGTGTCTCCGGATCGATGCCGTGGGTGATGAACTCGTTCAGCTGGCGGTCGGGCCCGATGACGCCGAGCGCGGCGTACCGGGCGTCGGCGAGCCGGCAGGCCGCGGCCACGATCCGGTCCAGGGTGCTGTGCAGGTCGAGGTCGGTGCTGATTCCGACCACCGCCGTGAGGAGCGCCCGCAACCGCTCCCGGCTGGTGACCACCTCGCCGACCCGGTCCAGCACCTCGTGGAGCAGCTCGTCGAGCCGGACCCGGGACAGCGGCGTGATGCCCAGCGAGGGAGCCGTGAAGCCAGGCCCGGCGGACGGCGACTGCTGTTCGGTCACCGCGCGATGTTATCGCCGTGCCAGGGCTTGCCGGCAGGCCCGATCACGGTTGCTGCGGCGCCGCGGGCAGACCTCTGCCGGCCCGCCGTGGACTGGAGGTCGTCGGCGGGTGCCACCGCGTGACAGAGCGCGGTCACCGGGTCGGCGAGCACGAGCATCCGCATGTCCGCCTGCACCCCCTTCCACCACCGGCCGACGGCCGACGACCGCCCTGCCGCCGTCCCGTCCACGCCCGACCGCCCACGCCCGACCGCCCACGCCCGACCCCACGGCCGGCCGGGCGGCGGTCAACTCTCGCCGACCGGCGCTCCCGCGGCCCGCAACTGCCGCAGGATGCCGTCGGGTTCGGCCCCCACCGGGGCGATCCGCAGCTTGGCGTCGACCACTGCCACGCCGTCCGGGCCGACCATCACCGGATTGAGGTCGAGTTCGGCCACCTCGGGCAGATCCTCGGCGAGGTGGCCGAGCCGGCAGAGCAGGTCCTCCACGGCGCCGGTGTCGACCGGCGGTGCACCCCGGTATCCGGTCAACAGCGGCGCCGCCCGCAGCGACCGCCACATCCGGCCGGCGTCCAGGTCGGTCACCGGGGTCAACCGCAGCGCGCGGTCACCGAGCAGGTCGGTGTGTACGCCACCGAGGCCCACCATGACCAGCGAGCCGAACTGCGTGTCGTGCACCACGCCGGCCACCAGTTCCAGTTGACCCCGCCGCATCGGCTGCACCAGCACCGGTCCACCCGGACCGGCCGCCGCGGCCACCCCCGGATACGCCCTCCGCACCTGCTCCGGGTCGGCCAGGTTGAGCGCCACACCGCCCACGTCGCTCTTGTGCACCAGGTCCGGGTCGGCGACCTTCAACGCGACCGGGTAGCCGAGCGATTCGGCGGCGGCGACCGCCTCCTCGACGGCGTCGACCCGGACCGCCGGCACCACCGGTACGCCGTAGGCGCCGAGGATCTCCGCCGTCCGGTCGTACGGTTGCCACCCCGGACCCGCCGCGAGCGCCTCGCGCAACAGGTCCCGCCCGCGTTCCACGCCCGTCACCCTCGGCGGCGTGCTGCCGCCCGGCTGCCGCAGCCAGCCGGCGTACCAGGCCGCCTGACCGATCGCCCGCACGGCGCGCTCCGGCAGGTCGAAGACCGGAACGCCACGGTTCCCCACCGTGGCGGGCGGCTCGGCCAGGCCGAGCACGACGACGGTGGCGGTCAGCTCGGGTGTCGCGTCCAGGACCGGGGCGACGGATGCCAGCATCGCCGGCACGTCGTTGGCCCGGGTCGCGGCGACCACCAGGAGCAGGGAGTCGACCTCACCACTCGCCGCTACCGTGCGGACCGCCTCCGCGAACGCCGCCGGGCTGGCTCCCGCGCCGAGATCGAGCGGGTTGTCGTCCCCGGAGAGCGGCGGGAGCACGGCGCGCAGCCGCTCCCGCAGCGCCGGGGTGAGCGGAGCGACCCGCAGTCCGGCCCCGTCCGCGGCGTCGGCGGCCAGCACGTTGACGCCACCGGCGTTGCCGATGACGCCGAGCCGGTCACCGGCCGGAAGCGGCTGGTCGGTGACGAGTCGGGCGGTGTCCATCAGGTCGCCGAGGGTCTCCAGCCGGATCACCCCGGCCTGGGCGAAGAGGGCGCTGACGGTGCTGTCCGGGGCCGCTGCGGCGGCGGTGTGCGAGGCGCCCGCCCGCTGGCCGGCGATGGATCGGCCGCTCTTGACCGCGAGCACCGGCTTGCGCCGCGCCAGGCCGCGTACCAGCCGGGCGAACCGGCGGGGGTTGCCGAAGGACTCGAGATACAGGGCGACCGCGCGGGTCGCCGGATCGTCGTACCAGTATGCGATCAGGTCATTACCACTGACGTCGGCCTTGTTGCCGAGCGAGACGAAGCTGGAGAGCCCGCAGCCGGCCCGCTCGGCGTGCTCCAGCAGCGCGATGCCGACCGCACCGGACTGCGAGGCGACGCCAAGCCCGCCGGCGGGCGGTAGCACGGGGGCGAACGCGGCGGCGAGCCGTACCGCCGGATCGGTGTTCACCACGCCGATGCAGTTCGGCCCGACCAGCCGGATCCCGTGTGCCCGCGCGACCTCCACCAGTTCCCGCTGCGCGCTGCGGCCGGCGGCACCACCCTCGCCGAGGCCGGAGGTCAGCACCACGGCCGACCGGGCCCCGGCCGCCGCCGCGTCCCGGACCGTGTCGACCACCGCCGGTGCGGGCACCGCGACGACGGCCAGGTCCACCGGTTCCGGCAACGCCGACAGACTCGGATGGGCGGGCAGCCCGCAGACCTCCGTGGCGTGCGGGTTGACCGGGTAGACCCGGCCGGTGAAGTTGTATCGGAGCAGGCTGCGCAGTGTCTCGTGACCGATGCCGCCCGGCCTGCGTCCCGCGCCGACCACCGCCACCGACCGGGGCGCGAGCAGCGGGCGCAGCGAGGCGCGCTCCGCCACCCGGTCGCGGGCGTCGGCGGCACCGAGTTCGGCCTCGGTGACGTCGGTGGGCAGGCCGACGGCGAGCACCGCGTCCTCGATCCGGGAACCGGCCCGCCCGGTCAGGCCCGCCGCGACCCGGAGCATCGCGGCGTTCGCCGGCAGCACGTCACCGTGCAGTTCGGTCACGCCCGCCGTACCGGCGACGGCCCGCAGGTACTCCAGCAGCAGCGTGCCGATCCCCCGGTCGCGGTGCGCGTCGGTGACGAAGACGGCGAACTCGGCCCCGGCGCCGCCGTCGCCGACCTCGTAGGAGGCGACCCCGGCGAGCTGGCCGCCCGCCTCCGCGAGCACTGCACCGTGCCCGGCGGGTGACGGTGGCCGGCAGAGCCGGTCGACCTCGGCGGTGATCGTCTGCTCGCCGGGTACGACGAAGAACCGCATCCGCAGGCTCTCCGGCGAGCTGCGCCGGTAGAGCTCGATCAGCCGATCCCGGTCCTGCGGCGTGACGGGGCGGATCCGTACGATTCCGCCGTCGATGGTGAGCGCGTCGGCGCCGGGTGTGGCCTGCACGAACACGTCGAGTACCCCCAGTCGCTCCGGTCGACCAGCGGGCGGCTGGTCCTTCTCCAGCAGACCCGATCGCCGCCCCGGCGGGCAGGGCCGGAACGCCCGGCTTCGGTGGGCCGGTCGGCCCTGCTCCGACCGCCCGGGAGGCCTGGCGTGAGGTGTGCACCGGGCAAAGATCTCCGGAGACATGGTGCGGCGGGTGCTCTCGATCGACGAGGGCGTGCTGCGGGTCGCCGTCCAGGAGGGCGTGGGTCGCCGGAATGAGTATGATCGCGTAACCGTGCATCCACCGACCGCGCCGATCCTGGCCCTCAACGCGGGCTCGTCGTCACTGAAGTACGCGCTGCTGCGCGGCGGTGCGCGGCTCGCCGCCGGCAGTGTGCCGCGCATCGGTGAGCCCGGCGCACCCGTCGCCGACCACGCCGAGGCGGTCGCCCGGGTCCTCGACGACCTGGCACGGCACCACCCGCCGCCCGCCGCGGTCGGCCACCGCGTGGTGCACGGCGGCGCCCGGTTCCACCGCCCGACCCTTATCGACGACGCCGTGCTGGCCTCGATCGAGGAACTCTCCGCGCTGGCGCCGCTGCACAACCCGCCGGGGCTCGCCGTGATCCGGGCCGCCCGCCGGGCGCTGCCGGGCGTCCCCCAGGTGGCCGTCTTCGACACCGCGTTCCACGCCGGCATGCCGCCGGAGGCGAGCGGCTACGCGCTCGACCGGGAGACCGCCGCCCGTTACGGCATCCGCCGGTACGGCTTCCACGGCATCTCCGTCCGGTACGTGACCGCCGCCACCGCCACGCTGCTGGGCCGTCCGCTGCCCGACCTCAACATGGTCGTGCTGCACCTCGGCAACGGGGCGAGCGCCACGGCGGTGGCCGGCGGGCGCGGCGTCGACACCTCGATGGGGATGACGCCGCTGGAGGGTCTGGTGATGGGCACCCGGACCGGCGACATCGACCCGGCGGTGGTCTTCCACCTGGCCCGGGCCGGCCTGCCGCTGGACCGGATCGAGGAGCTGTACCAGCACGGCAGCGGGCTGCTCGGACTCTCCGGGGAGAACGACATGCGCGGCGTACTCGCCCGTGCCGAGCGCGGGGACGAGGCGGCGGAACACGCCGTGGCTAGCTACTGCTACCGGATCCGCAAGTACGTCGGCGCCTACCAGGCGGTGCTCGGCCGGCTCGACGCGGTCGTCTTCACCGCCGGTGTCGGGGAGCACAGCCCGGCCGTCCGGAGCCGGAGCCTGGCCGGCCTGACCGCGCTGGGCATCACCGTCGACCCGTCCCGCAACGCCTCCGGCGCCCCGGCCCGGGTCATCTCTCCGGAAACCGGCCGGGTCGCCGTCTGCGTCGTCCCCACGGACGAGGAACGCGGCATCGTCGAGGAGACGGCCGCGACCATTCCGCGTCCAGGCCGGGGCTGACCGCCGGTTCAGCCCCGTTGCGCCGCCGGCTCAGCCCCGTTGCGCCCAGTCGCCGAGGGACCAGTCCCGGACCTCCGGCATGTCCTCCAGGTGCTCCACCACGTACGCCGCGTGCCGGGCGAGCTGCTGCTCGCACCAGCGGCTCAGCTCCGCCGCGCCCCGGGGCAGCCGCCGGGCGTTGTTGATTGCGTCCAGCACCAGGTGGTAGCGGGATGCCCGGTTCCGTACGGTCATGTCGAACGGCGTCGTGGTGGTGCCCTGCTCGACGAAGCCGCGCACCCGGAACCGGTCGGCGTCGGGCCGGCCGTGCACGAGCTGGTGGACGGCTCCGGGATAGCCGTGGAAGGCGAAGACCACGTCGACGGTGTCGGTGAAGAGCTCGGTGAAGAGCGTCGGGCTCATCCCGTGCGGGTGGTCCCTCGGCCGGATCAGGGTCATCAGGTCGACGACGTTGACCACCCGGACCTTCAGCCCGGGCAGCCGCTCCCGGAGGATCTGCGCGGCGGCGACGGTCTCCATGGTGACGACGTCACCGGCGCAGGCGAGCACGATGTCCGGGTCGCTGCTGCCGTCGTCGGTGCCGGCCCACTCCCAGATCCCGGCGCCCTGGGCGCAGTGCGCGACCGCGTCGGCCATCGACAGCCACTGCAACTGGGGCTGCTTGTCGATGACGACGAGGTTGATGTAGGAACGCGACCGGAGACAGTGGTCGGCGACCGAGAGCAGGCAGTTGGCGTCCGGCGGCAGGTAGATCCGGGCGATGTCGCCACGCTGGGTGAGCACCACCTGGATCAGCCCGGGGCCCTGGTGTGAGAAGCCGTTGTGGTCGTTGCGCCACGCCGTCGAGGTGAGCAGGATGTTCATGCTCGGCACCTTCGCCCGCCACGGCAGGTGCGTCGCCTCCTGGAGCCACTTGCCGTGCTGCACCGTCTGGGAGGCGCTGACCATCGCGAACGCCTCGTAGGTGGCGAACATGCCGTGCCGGCCGGTCAGCGTGTACCCCTCCAGCCAGCCGTGACAGTTGTGCTCGGAGAGCACCTCCATCACCCGGCCGTCCCGGCCCAGCGCCACGTCGGAGTCGGTGACCCGCTCCATGAAGGCCCGGTCGGAGACCTCGAAGACGGCGCCGAGCCGGTTGCTGTTGGTCTCGTCCGGGCAGAAGAGCCGGAAGGTGTCGGGGTTGCGCCGGTAGACGTCCCGGAGGAACTCGCCAAGCCTGCGCGTCGACTCGGCGCGCAGCTTCGCCGGGGCCGGCACCTCCACCGCGTAGTCTCGGAAGTCGGGCAGGTCCAGGTCGCGGGTGAGCAGGCCGCCGTTGGCGTGCGGGGAGGCGCTCATCCGCAGGTCTCCGGCGGGCGGCAGCTCGCGGACGGCGGCGACCGGCGCGCCGGCGCCGTCGAAGAGCTCCTCCGGCCGGTACGAACGCAGCCAGCGTTCCAGGATCGCCAGGTGCTCGGCATTGTCCCGGACTCCGGAGAGCGGCACCTGGTGCGACCGCCAACTCCCGCTGACCTGCACCCCGTCGACCTCGTCCGGGCCGGTCCAGCCTTTCGGCGAGCGCAGGACGATCAGGGGCCACCGCGGCCGGCTGCCGTCCCAGCTTCCGTCCCGGGCCGACCGCTGGATGGCCCGGATCCGGCTCCAGGCTCCGGCGAGCGCCGCCGCGAAGCGGTGGTGCGAGCCGGGCAGGTCCTCCGCGTCGACCTCGATCACCTGGTAGCCGTGCCCCTCGAGGAGCGCCCGGACCTCGGCCGGGTCCTTGCGGGCCAGCACGGTCGGGCCGGCGATCTTCGCACCGTTGAGGTGCAGGACCGGCAGCACGGCGCCGTCCCGGGCCGGGTTGATGAACGAGATGCCCTTCCATGACCCCTCCAGGGGCCCGGTCTCCGCCTCGCCGTCACCGACCACCGCGACGGCGAGCAGGTCGGGGTTGTCCATCACGGCGCCGAAGGCGTGCACGAGGACGTAGCCGAGTTCGCCGCCCTCGTGGATCGAGCCGGGGGTCGTCACGGAGACGTGGCTGGGGATCCCGCCGGGGCTGGAGAACTGCCGGAAGAGCCGGAGCATCCCGGCGTCGTCCTGGGAGACGTCCGGGTAGATCTCGCTGTAGGTGCCCTCGAGATAGCCGGCCGCCACCAGCGCCGGCCCGCCGTGCCCCGGCCCGGTGAGATAGATCGCCTGCTGCCCGGTGAGCCGGATCAGCCGCGAGACGTGCGCGTAGATCAGCGACAGGCCCGGGCTGGTCCCCCAGTGACCCAGCAGCCGCGGCTTGACGTGCTCGGCGGTCAACGGCTCGCGCAGCAGCGGGTTGCCGCGCAGGTAGATCTGCCCGACGGTCAGGTAGTTGTTCGCCCGCCACCACGCGTCCAGCCGGGCGAGTTCCGCCTCGTCGGGGTGTGCCAGGACACGCGGGATCCCGACGTCGTCCGCCGTCCCGATCTGCTCTTTCGTCACCGTTGTCACGCTCGGCCCCTCCGCAGGAGTACGTGGTCATGATTTCGTCGGCGTCGGCGTCGGCGTCGGCGTCGTTGGCGGCGACGGCGACGGCGGGCCGGGGCGAAGCCCACGCGTCCCGGCCGGGCGCAGAGCGCGGCGTCCGCGGTGGCACACCGTTGCCCCCGGCCGCCTCCTCCACGGTATGACCGCCCGCTCCCTCGTGCGACCGGTCCGAGGTCCATCCACCCCGGGACCTTCGACCCGGGTCGACGGCAGGCCCGGTCGCCGGAATCGGTGAGTGTCCGGCTCGCTCCGACGAGCCGAACGCCACCCGAGCCGAACGCCACCCAGAAACCGACACGCCGCACAGTGCCGACCGCCTACGGTATACGGGCGCCCGTTCGTCTCAGGGGATCGACCGTCGGGCGATCCGGCGGACCGTCGATGATCGATAGGCGCCGCTTCCGGGCGTAGGTTCCCGGCGGAAGTACAAGCTCCGGCGGCACCCTCGGCGCGGACCGTGCCCGGCACCCTCCTGGTGCACGCTCTGTCGCCGCGTACCGCCCTGCCCGGATGCGAGGTACGTCGTGCCGCTGCTCTCCGCACTCGACCACCAGCACACCGTCGCACCGCCCGGATACAGCCGCTGGCTGATCCCGCCCGCCGCGCTCTCCGTGCACCTCTGCATCGGCCAGGCGTACGCGACAAGCGTCTACAAGAACTCGCTCATCGCGCACTTCGACGCGAGCCAGACGGCGATCGGGATCATCTTCAGCATCGCCATCGTGATGCTCGGCCTCTCGGCGGCGGTCGGCGGGACCTGGGTGGAGTCGAACGGGCCACGCAAGGCCATGTTCGTCTCGGCGTGCTTCTGGGCGGCCGGCTTTCTCGTCGGCGCGCTCGGCATCGCGACCGGGCAGCTCTGGCTGGTCTACCTCGGCTACGGCTTCCTCGGCGGCATCGGTCTCGGCATCGGGTACATCTCTCCGGTCTCCACGCTGATCAAGTGGTTCCCGGACCGTCCCGGGCTGGCCACCGGCCTGGCGATCATGGGCTTCGGCGGCGGCGCGATGCTGGCCAGCCCAATCTCGCGGCAGTTGCTCTCGCTCTACGACCCCAACTACGACCCCGGCAACTCCGGCTCGGTCGCCTCCGGCGGAGCGCTGGTCGGGCTCTTCGTCACCCTCGGGCTCGGCTACTTCGCCATCATGATGTTCGGCGTGGTCAACGTCAGGGTGCCGGCGCCGGGTTGGCGTCCGGCCGGCTTCGACCCGCGTACGGTGGCCACCAGGCCGCTGGTGACCACGGCACACGTCTCGGCGTCGAACGCCATCCGCACCCGCGCCTTCTGGCTGCTCTGGATCGTGCTGTTCTGCAACGTCACCGCCGGGATCGGCATCCTCGAGCAGGCCAGCCCGATGATCCAGGACTTCTTCCGGGACGGTGCGACGTCGAGCGTCACCATCGCCGCGGCCGGTGGGTTCGTCGGGCTGCTGTCGCTGTTCAACATGGTCGGTCGATTCGTCTGGTCGTCCACCTCGGACGTCATCGGCCGCAAGCCGATCTACCTGGTCTATCTCGGTGTCGGCATGGTGCTGTACGCGCTGCTCGCGCTCGTCGGCTCCGCCGCCACCGCACTCTTCGTGGTGCTGGCCTGCGTCATCCTCTCCTTCTACGGCGGCGGCTTCGCCACCGTGCCGGCGTACCTGCGGGATCTGTTCGGTACCTTCCAGGTCGGCGCGATCCACGGCCGGTTGCTGACCGCCTGGTCGGCCGCGGGCATCGCCGGACCGCTGATCATCAACGGTTTCCTGGACGCGCAGGGCGAACCGGGCACCCTGACCGCCTCCGCATACCAGCCGGCACTGTTCACCATGGTCGGCGTGCTCGCCATCGGGTTCGTGGCGAACCTGCTCATCCGCCCGGTGCCGGAACAATTCCACGAGACCGCCGCGGCGGGGGGCGGCGCGGCGCCGGACGCGACAGCCGGTGACCGGGCCGACACGACCGCCGTCACGAGCGCCGGAACGACGCCTCGCACCGAGCCGGCCGGCGGTCCGGCCGATACGGCTGCGGCTGCGGCTGCGGCTGCGGCTGCGGATACGGCTGCGGATACGGATGCCGAGAGGAGCACTTCCCGATGACCGGGCACCAACCGCGCGGCCAGTCCGGCCGACTCTGGATCTCCTGGCTGCTGGTCGCGGCCCTGCTGGGCTACGGCGTCGTACAGACCGTCATCACCGCGGCGCGGCTCTTCACCAATTGAACCCGGATTGCCCACCCCCCGGGGGGAGCCAACTCCACCGATCGTGAAACATAATCGGCACGGGACTCATCCCCCCGGCCTGTTTTCCCGTACCTGATGGGGGTCGGACCGCCGTCGATCGACGGACGGCGGTATGACTCCGCCCGAGTGGCGCGATCAGGACGGGGCACAATAGGCGGCCGTGCTCGTCGCGCGACGAGCCGGCAGCGGGGTGCGGTGGTGGGCGCCGAGGCGGAAGATCGAGGAGCAGATGGCCCGGACGAGACAGATTCAGCGTGCCAGCATCCCCAAGAGCTTCACCAGCCGGGGAAGCACACCCAGGCCGAGGGGTGCGGTCGCCCTGCTCGTCGTCTCGGCGCTGGCCGTGGTCTGGGCGGCGGCGATGTTGAGCCCGATCGGCGGCCTGCTCAACGCCTACATGTTCGTGTTCACGACGTTCTTCGCCGGGCCGGCCACCCTGGTCGCGCTGAGCATCACCGTGATGGTCGGCCTGGTGGCGACCGACCGGATCGTGCTGCTGATCCGGCACCGGGTGCTGCTCCAGTCGGCACACCGCTCGCTCGGCATCATCGCGGTCTTCTGCCTGGTCCTGCACGTGCTGACCAAGATTTCCGCCGGGCACGTCAGCGCCGACAAGGCATTCCTTCCGTTCGTCAACGGCGCCAACGTCTACGTCGGGCTCGGCACCGTCGCCGGGGCGATGATGGTGGGCGTGCTCTGGACCGGCCTGGTCCGGGCCCGCTTCGCCGGGGTCGGCAAGCCGTGGCTGTGGCGTACGCTGCACAGCCTCTCGTACGCCGCCTGGCCGATCGCGATCGTGCACGGCCTCCAGGCCGGTCGGGCCGCAGCCACTTGGGTCACTCTCAGTTATCTCGGCTGCGTCGCCATCGTGGTGGCGTTGCTGGGTGTACGGCTGTCTGTCACGCTCGGCCGCAAGCGCGACGAGCAGGGCCCGAGCATCCCCTCGCTCGCCCCGTCCGGCAGGTCCGGCAAGCCGGGCAGGCCGGGCAAGCCCGGTCGGCCGGGCGCCCCGGGTCGGACCGCCTCCACCGCCCCGGCCAAGCGCCGGACCGCCGACGAGATCCGGGCCAGTCGGGCGAACTCCCCGGGCCGGGAGGGCGGGCGGAGCAGCCGACGCAGCCGGTGGGAGGAGGACACCTTCGCCGGTCGGCGCAGCAGCCGCCGGGACAGCCGTTGGGAGGACCGGGATACCCTGGGCGGCCGGCGCGACGAGTCGAGGATCCGGACGGGCCGGGACGACCGCGACACCTTCGGCGGCCGGGACGACCGCGACACCTTCGGCGGCCGCGCCGACGACACCCAGGGCGGCGGACGACGCCGCCGGGAGAACCTCAGCGACCTGCGCGGCGGCTCCGAGGCGGCCATCGACGCCTGGGCGCGGGCCGGTGAACTCGACAGCACGTACGCGCCCCGGAGCCGGTCCGACCGGTTCGCCGTGCCCGAGGTGCCACCACCCGGCAGCATGTCGGCGGGCGCGGACCGCGACGGCGGCGGTGATCCCGAGCTGCCCTGGGACAGCCCACGGCGCTGGGCGGCCGAGACGTCGGAGGAGCAGCGGGAGCGGGCCCGGCACGCCTCGGACGACGCGATGTACCGCAGGCCGCGCGCCTGGGACGACGCGTCGGACGACCGCGAGGATCCGGAGACCGGCGAGGGCCGGCGTTCCCGCCGGGAGACCGACGGCTCGGGGCGGCGGTCGTGGCGGGAGCCCGACGACGAGCCGACGACCGGCGCGACCCGGGCCGGCCGGCGACGGCGCGCCGACGACGAGGAGCCGGCGGCGGAGCGGTCCACCGAACGCTCCGGACGGCACGGCCGTGGCCGCGACGCCGACGACGAGGAGAGCACCGGCGAGTGGGGCCGGGCCGCCCGCTACGAACCCGGCCTCGTCTCCCGGGCCGACGACGACGATGACGACGACGAGAAACCTGCCCTGATCGACCTCTCCGCCCGCCGGTCCCGCCGGTCCGACGAGTCGTCCAGCCGGTCCTCCCGGCGCAAGGACGCGGACGAGACGGCCGAGGAGGGCGCGTACTGGACCAGTCTGAAAGGTGAAGTGCGGTGAGTCTGACCGCCGTACCCCCGGTCGCCTGCTTCGGCGAACCCCGGCTCACGGCCGGATTCGACGAGTTCGGCCGGCTCGACCTGACCGCGCACGAGATGGTGCACGGCGCCGTCAACCCGCTCTCCCCCAAGGGCCTGCTCCGGCTGGTCGAGGGGATCGAGCTCAAGGGCAAGGGCGGCGCGGGCTTCCCGTTCGGCCGGAAGTTCCGCGCCGTGCTGGAGTCTGCGGACCGCCAGGACCTGCCGACCGTGGTGGTGGTGAACGCCACCGAGGGCGAACCCGGCGCCTGGAAGGACAAGGCGCTGCTCACCCGCGCGCCGCACCTGATCCTCGACGGGGCCGCGATCGCCGCGTACGCCCTGGACGCCGACGAGATCGTCATCGGTGTCGCCGACGACGGCATCGGCGAGGCGTCGCTGACCGCCGCGCTCGCCGAGCGGCGGATGCCGGTACGCACCGGCATCGTCACCGTCCCGCACCGGTTCATCTCCGGTGAGGGTGGTGCGCTGGTGCGCGGAATCAACGGCGAGGCGCACATCCCGCCGGGGCGCAAGGTCCGGGCCAGCGACACCGGGGTGGGCGGCCTGCCGACACTGCTCTCCAACGCCGAGACGTACGCCCAGCTCGCCCTGGCCGCCCGGCTCGGCCCGTACGAGTACGGCACCGTCGGCACCCCCGACGAGCCCGGGACGGTGCTGCTCACCGTGACCGGGGCCGCCGGCCGGCCCGCCGTGGTGGAGTGCCCGACCGGCATCCCCCTGCGGGACGTGCTCGAACTCTGCGAGACGCCGGAGGGGCCGGGCGTGCTCACCGGCGGCTACCACGGTCAGTGGATCAGCGCGGAGAGTGCCGCCACGGCCGAGGTGTCCCGGGCCGGGTTCGCCAAGGTGGGTGGTTCGCTCGGTGCCGGCATCATCATGCCGCTCAGCGCCGAGGTCTGCCCGCTCGGCGAGGCCGCCCAGGTGGTGACGTACCTCGCCGGTGAGTCGGCCGGCCAGTGCGGGCCGTGCCGGCTCGGCCTGCCGGACCTGGCCCGGTCGCTGGATCTGATCGTCGGCGGCAGTGCCACCGCCGAGGTGGTCCGGGCGGCGGCCGGCGCGGTGAAGGGACGCGGCGCGTGCAGCCATCCGGACGGCACCGCCCGGTTCGCCATCTCCGCCCTGGAGATCTTCACTGCGGACCTGGAGGTGCACGCCACCAAGGGCACCTGCGGCAGGAAGGTGAAGGGGGTCCTCGGCCTGCCCAGCGACGCCGACGCCCCGACCTCGAAGCTGCTCGTCGACTGGTCCCGGTGCGACGCGCACGGCCTCTGCGCCCACGTGGCTCCGGAGTTCATCCGGCTCGATTCCAACGGCTTCCCGTCGTTTCCCTCGACGCCGGTGCCGACCTGGCTGGAGGCGAGTGCGAGCAAGGCGGTACGCATGTGCCCTAACCTGGCGCTGCGGATGACCCCGGCCAACGGCTGAGCCGGACGCGGTACCCCCGACCATTCGGTGTCGCCGTACGCTACGGCGACCCCTCCCGGCGTTTGCCGGACGGCAAGCGGTCCTTCCGGTCGTTCTCGCCCCCCGGCGGCTTTCCGGTCGGCGGCGCGGGTGAGGATGGAGCCGTGGAAGACGATCTTCATCTTGCCCGCCGCGCCACGCTGGCGGGCGCCGCGGTCGGGCTGCGGTACGCGGCGGACCTCGACCGGCTCGCCCGGCAGCAGAAGTCGGACGGCAGCCTGGTGACCGAGGCCGACCGGGCCGTCGAGGCCGTGATCCGCGAGGTCCTGGCCGGGGCGTGCCCCGACGACGCGATCCTCGGCGAGGAGGTGGGGCAGACCGGCGGTGGCGACCGGCGCTGGATCATCGACCCGATCGACGGGACGGCGCAGTTCGTCGCCGGAGACGACCGGTGGCTGGTGCTGGTGGCGTTGGAGGAAGCCGGCGAGATCGTCGTCGGGGTCGCGGCGGTGCCGGCGCAGCGCCGGATCTGGTGGGCCCGGCGGGGCGGCGGAGCGTACGAGGCGGAGCTCCCCGCCGGCCCGGAGTTCTCCGACGGCGGGGCCCGGCGCCTCGACAGCACCCTCGGACCGGTGCCGCCGCTCTCCGGCGGCCGGCTCGGCGTGGTGCCGCCGGACGAGCACGTCTACCCGGCCGAGGAGGAGATGATCGCCCCGCTGCGGGCGGTCACCACCTCGCTCCCGTGGCGCACCCACGCCGCGCTGCTGGTGGCCCGGGGCGAGCTGGACATCGCCGTGCAGACCCGGGGACAGGTGTGGGACTTCGCCGCCACCTCGCTGATCGTGACCGAGGCCGGCGGCCGGTACACCGGCCTCGACGGCCGGACCCGGCCGGGGCCCGGACCGGCGCTCTTCGCCCGGACCCCCGCCCTGCACGACGCCGCACTGCGGGTGCTCACCGCCGGCGGGAACCCGGCACCGGACTGACGGCCCGGCCGGGCGGCGCGCCGGGCCGAACAACCCGGACCGGATGCTCAGCCCGGCCGGCCATGGTCGGGCACGGTGAACCCGTTGCCGCGAGCCCCCCGATCCGGCGCCCGCCGGGTGATCACCGCCCGGCGGCGACCAGCAGCACGTCGAGGAAGGCGTTGCTGAAGACCCGGTGCGGGTCGTGGTCGTCGAGCGTGCCGACCGCCCGGTCCCAGGTCGGGTCGGGCGCGTGCCGGTAGGAGTCCGGGACGGTCCGGGTCAGCATGGTCGGGTCGGCCCAGGCGGCCGAGTCGGTGTAGCCCCAGCCCTTCGACCACTCGACCCGGGCGCCCGCGTACGAGCCGGTGTAGTTGGTGAAGAAGAAGGTCTCCATCTCGCGGTAGAACGCGTGCGCCCGCGGTGCGGTGGGGAAGGTCAGCACGTCGAACCAGACGACCGTGTCCCACTCCGGACGGTCGGCCCGGGGCCGCGCGGCGGAGAGCGCCGGTGGCTCCGCCCCGGGTACGCCGACGTCGCCGGCCCGGTCCAGCCCGGCGACCCGGATCTCCACCTGGCCGGTGACCGGGAACTCGCCCCGGGCCTGGTACGCGGCGAGCTGCCGCTGGTAGAACCGGGCGAACTCGTGCACCACCCGTTGCAGGGAGGAACGGGCGGTGTGCACCGCGTAGCCGTTGGCGGTCTCCCGCAGCGTCGTCGGCTTGACGTAGAGCAGCAGGTTCTTCGACGGCCCCCACAGGTCGGTGGCGAGCGTGCCGGTCAGCCCGGCGGCGGCGGTGGTGTACTGCACCCGCCCGAACGTCGGCGCCAGCTCCCAGGCACCGCCGAGCAACTGCTCGGCCAGTTCGGAGACCGGCTCCGGCACGTTGTCGGAGAACGGGTAGTTGTAGGGGGTCGTCACCGGTCGGGAGGTCAGCGGCCGGTCGGGGCTGACGCTCCAGACCTTCAGCCAGGGCCGGTCGGTGAAGGCGAACCAGATCGCCTCCACCCGGCCCGCCGCCGCCACGTAGCTGGCCAGGGTGCGGCCGACGCTGCCGGCCGGGGCGAAGAGTTCCGCGGCCGGTATGTCGACCCGGCTGACGCAGCGGAGGTGCTGGTTGGCGCCGACCCGCAGCGTCACCTCGGTGACGAGAGCCCGGCCGACGTGCGTGAGCAGCGCCGTGCACTCCGGGTCGGCCCGATCGACGGTACGCAGCAGGTAGCTGCCGGCCGCCGGGTCCCAGACGACGGCGGTGACGGAGAGGATGAGGTTGCTCAGCGAGCCGTAGGTGTGCCCGGGCTCCCGGGTCTCGCCGTCGGCCGGCACGGAGGTGCCGTGGCCGTTGATCGCCAGCACCCCGCCGACGCTCAGGTCCCCGGGGGCGGGCGTGTTGGTCACGCCGAGCCCGTGTTGCTCCAGGAGGGCGAGGAGGTCCTCCATCGCGGCGCCGGTCTGCACGCGCACCGCTGCCGCCCCCGGTGCCGTGGAGAGCACCGACATCGCGGTGAGGTGCCGGGTGGTGTCCACCAGGATGGTCCGCCCGGCGCTGCCGTCGGCCGGGACGGTCAGCGGTGCCCAGGTGTGCCGGTAGCCCCGGGCCCGGACCGCGTAGCGGTGCCGGTACGCCCAGTTGACCACGGTCACCACGTCCGCCGGGGTCCGGGGCGTGCAGGTCCAGACCCCGTCGGCCTGGATTTCGCCGGCCCAGTTGCGGTACGCCTCGCGCTCGACCGGTATGCCTGCCGGGAAGTCCGGCGGCGCCTGCCGGCCACCCGGCGTCCAGAGTGTGCCGACTGCCGTCACGGCGGACGCTTCCAGGAAGCCGCGTCGGGTGAGAGCCATCTCGATCCCCTCTGCTCGGTGAAGGACCTCTGCGTGAGGTGACCGCGCCTTACCCCGGAGTCGTGCGACGGAACTCGACCCCGTGCTCAATCGGGGCAACTGATCAAACCGACATCGCCGGCACACCGCCGTCAACCCGGCGTGCCGGCGCCGCCGTGTGCGGTCAGCGGACCGAACGGATCCGTACCACGAAGACGCTGCCGAGCAGGGTGACCACGGCGGTGAGGGCGTACAGGGTCGGGTAGCCGCCGAGGTGGACGACGGTCGGGGCGGATATCGCCGGCCCGAGCACCTGGGGTGCCGAGTTGGCGATGTTGATGACGCCGAGGTCCTTCGCCCGGTCGGTGGCCCGGGGCAGCACCTGCGTGATCAGCGCGGCATCGACGGAGAGGTAGGCGCCGTACCCGGCGCCGAGCAGCACCGCGGCGAGCATGGCCGTGGGCCACAGCGGCCAGATCGCGAGCAGCAGCGCCGCCACCGCCATGATCACGCCGGACCAGATGACAAAGATCTTGCGACGGCCGGACCGGTCGGAGAGCCGGCCGGCGGTGACCGCCGTGGTCATCATGCCGGCCGTGTAGATCAGGATGAGCACGAGCAGACCGCCCTCGGGGTCGGCGTACCGCACCCCGTCGGCGAGGAAGTAGAGCAGGTAGAGCGTGCCGAGCGCGTTGCCCACCTGGACGAGGAACCGGGTGCCCCAGGCCCAGGCGAAGTCCGGGTACGCACGCGGGCTGATCCACATGCTCCGGAGCAGGGCGGCAGGCCGGAGCGGCGGCCGGTGCGTACGCGGAAGGACGTCGTCCGGGGTGACCAGCGCGAACGGGAGCGCCAGCACCAGTACGACCGCCGCCAGCGCCAGGTAGCCGGCCGCGTTGCCGGTGACCACGGCGGTGACCAGGACCGCCCCGACGACGAGGCCGAGCGACTGCGGGATGCCGATCCATCCGGAGACCCGTCCGCGCTGCCCGACCGGCACCCGGTCGGGGACGGCGGCGGTCAACGTGGCGAGCGCGGCGTTGAAGCAGGTCTGCGCGAGCACCCAGCACACCGCGACGCCGGCGATCGTGCGCTGCTGGCCGAGGATCGCCAGCGACGCCGCGCCGAGGATCGCGCTGAGCAGGGTCCAGGCGTGCCGCCGGCCGTACTCCCGGTTTCCGAGCCGCAGGCAGGTACGGTCGGAGAGCGCGCCGGCCAGCGGGTTGGCCACCACCGCGGCGAGTGCGCCCAGGCCGGTTACGAGGCCGAACAGGGCCTCCTTGTTGGCCGGGTCGATCAGCTCGATCTGGGTCGGCAGCAGGACCTGGATGGGCGTGAAGAACGCCATCCAGACCCCGAGGTTCGCGCTGAAGAAGAGGACGATCCAGCCGCGCCGGACGGGTGCGGTGGGCTCGGCGAGCGCCGCCGGCAGCGGAGGGCCGACCCTCGTCGTCAGGCTCGGGCCGTCGTCGGGAGGGACGACCGTCATCGGGAGGCTCTGATGACGTCCCGATACCAGGTGTACGAGGTCTTCGGGGTGCGCCGCCGCGTCTCGAAGTCGACGTGCACCAGGCCGAACCGCTTGGTGAAGCCCTCCGCCCACTCGAAGTTGTCGAGCAGGGACCAGACGAAGTAGCCGCGCACGTCGACGCCCGCCGCCATCGCGGAGCGCACCGCTCGGATGTGACCGTCCAGATAGGCCACCCGCTGCGGGTCGTCGATGCCGTCGTACGCGCAGCCGCTCTCGGTGACGTAGATCGGCGGGAGGGCGTCGCCGTACTCGCCGGCAAGTCCGACGAGCAGTTCCCGGAGCCCGTCCGGGACGACCGGCCAGCCGAAGTCGGTCGTCGGGTAGCCGGTCAGCGGCACGATCTCGAACGGCAGCGGGCTCTCCGGAGACGCCGGCGCGCGAATCCCGGTGGGGTTGTAGTAGTTGACGCCCAACGCGTCCAGCGGCGCGGCGACGACCTCCAGGTCGCCGTCCCGGACGACGCGCGGATCGAGCCCGAGGTCGGGGTAGCCGCGCCCGAACAGCGGGTCGGTGCAGAAGCGGTTGTGCAGGGCGTCGTACGCCGCCGCGGCGGCCAGGTCGGCCTCGGTCTCCCCCTGCGGCCACACCGGCGTGTAGTTGTTGGTGATGCCCACCGCCGCCACGCCCCGGTCCCGGAGTGCGGCCACGGCCAGGCCATGGCCCAGCAGTTGGTGGTGGGCGGCCGGCAGCGCGTCGAAGAGGTGCGCGTGACCGGGCGCGTGCTCACCGGTGGCGTACCCGAGGGTCGTGTGGATGAACGGCTCGTTGAGCGTGATCCAGAGCCGGATCCGGTCGCCGAGCGCCGCCGCGACGAGCCCGGCATACTCGGCGAAGCGGTACGCCGTGTCCCGGACCAGCCACCCACCCCCGGCCTCCAGAGCCTGCGGAAGGTCCCAGTGGAAGAGCGTCAGGACCGGATCGATGCCCTTCTCCAGCAGCGCGTCCACCAGCCGGTCGTAGAAGGCCAGGCCCGCCGGGTTGGCCGGGCCGGTCCCGTCCGGCTGGACGCGGGGCCAGGCGACGGAGAAGCGGTACGCCGACACGCCCAGTCCGGCCATCAGCGCGACGTCGTCGCCGTATCGGTGCAGGTGGTCACAGGCCACGTCGCCGGTGCTGCCGTCGCGGATCCGGCCGGGCTCGTGGCTGAACGTGTCCCAGATCGACGCACCGCGGCCGCCGACGGTGACCCCGCCCTCGATCTGGTAGGCCGACGTGGAGACGCCCCAGGCGAACGCCATATCCCACACCCCTAGGACATGAAAGTTCTTCGCACTGTAGACCGCCACACTCCCGCCGGGAAGCCCCGCACGTCTGCTGGGTGTGGTGACCGTGCCCGGAACGCGCCCGATATCGTGCCGGGGTGACAGACCAGGGAGCCGAGCAGCTCGTGAACATCTACACCGACGGCGCGTGCAGCGGAAATCCCGGCCCGGGTGGCTGGGGCGCGGTGCTGCGGTACGGCACCCGGGAGCGGGAACTCTACGGCGGCGAGGCGACGGCGACCACCAACAACCGGATGGAACTGATGGCGGCGATCCGTGCCCTGGAGAGCCTGACCCGGCCGGTGACGGTGGAGATCTACGTCGACAGCACCTACGTCCGCGACGGCATCACCAGGTGGCTGCCGAACTGGAAGCGTAACGGCTGGCAGACCGCCGGGAAGCAGCCGGTCAAGAACGCCGACCTGTGGCGGCGACTGGAGGCGGCCGCCACCGGTCACCAGGTGCGGTGGCACTGGGTGAAGGGGCACGCCGGGCATCCCGAGAACGAGCGGGCGGACCAGCTCGCGGTCCGGGGGATGCGGGAGGCGTCCTCCGGCGCCGTACCGGCCTGACGCCGCGCACCGATCCCGCACATCGGCCGACTGCCCCACTTCGCAACAACGCCCGTCGGGGTCAACCAACGGTTGACGAACGACGACTCGTCAACCTACGGTTGACGCATGGAGCGACTTCCGGTACGCCTCGACGACCTCATCCAGTACGTCCACCGCCAGCACCCGGGCAGCGACGCCCTGGAGCGGCTCTCGGACGCGGTGCTGGTCGGCGAGTACCTCGGCGACCTCGCCGACCACCTGATCGGGCACTTCGTCGACCAGGCCCGCCGGTCCGGCGCGTCCTGGACGGAGATCGGCCAGAGCATGGGCGTCACCAAGCAGGCCGTGCAGAAACGCTTCGTCACCCGGAGGTCCGAGCAGGACGAGCCGATTCCGGCCAGCGCCTTCGCTCGGTTCACCGACCGGGCCCGGAACGTGGTGCGGCAGGCCCAGGCGGAGGCCCGGGAGGCCGGCAGCGCCGAGGTGGGTACCGAGCACCTGCTCCTCGGCATCCTGCACGAACCCGAGGGTCTGGCCGGTCGGGCGATCACGGCGCTGGGAGTCTCTGCCGCGGCGATCCGGGCCGGGGCCCGCGCCACCGAGGACCGCACGAGCACGGCCGATGACCGCACGAGCACGGCACCCCCCGACCGGCAGCCGGGTGCGGTGCCGGAGCACCTGCCGTTCGCCCCCGGCGCCAAACGGGTCCGGGACCGCACCTTCCAGGAGGCGCTGCGGCTCGGCCACAACTACGTCGGCACCGAACACATCCTGCTCGGTCTGCTGGCCGCCGAGGACGAGCCGGGTGCCCGGATCCTGGTGGGGCTCGGCGTGACCCGGGACCGGGCCGAGGAGTGGATCGTCGACACGCTGCGAGGGCTGCCCCGCTCGGCCAGTTCCGGACGGTGACCGGCGTCGGGGCGACCCCGAAGGCACTCTGGCGCGACCGCGACTTCCCGCTCTTCTGGTCCGGTCTGGTCGACCCGGCCCAGATCACCCGGCCCAGATCACCCGGGCGAACGGCCAGCTCTATGCGACGTACGCGGCGGCCGGGGTCGTCGGCCCGGTGCTCGCCGGGCTGCTATCCGGCGCGGTCGGGCCGGCCGCCGCGCTGGCGGTCGACGCCGGCACCTTCGCCCTCTCCGCGCTCGGCCTCTTCTTCGTCCGGCTCCGCGTCCCGGCGGGCTCCTCGTCGGCTCCGGCAACCCGGGCGGGACTCGCTCCCCGGTCCGACCTGCTGGTCGGGGTGCGGTTCCTCTGGCGGCATCCGGTGCTGCGGACGCTGACGATCCTGCTGTCGTTCCTGACCTTCCTCACCATCGGGCTGACCGACGTCTTCATCTATCACGTCAAGCACGAGCTGGGCCGCTCCGACAGCGCTGTCGGGCACGTCCTCGCCGCCGCGGCCGGCGGCACGATCGCGGCGGCGCTGCTGGTCGCGCCGGCCCGCCGCCGGCTGGGTTTCGGCCCGTGCTGGATCGGGGCGTACGCACTCGGCGGGCTGGCCGTGGCCGGAGCGGGACTGACCCGGGACGTACCGGCGCTCGCCCTCCTGGTGGCCGGCTACGCGTTCGGCGCCGGCATGGCGGGGATCTGCTCGTTGTCGCTGCGCCAGCAGGTCACCCCGGCGCCGTTGCTCGGCCGGGTGACCTCGGCGTTCTGGACGCTGCACTCCGCGCTCGGGCCGCTCGGTGCCGCCGTGCTCACCGGCGCGGTGGCCCGGTACGGCACCGCACCGGTCTGCCTCGCCGCCGGCCTCGGCTGCGTCGCCGTCGCCGCACTGGCGACCGCCACCCCGGTCCGCTCACCGCACCCCGGACCCGGGTGAGAGAAGGACCCCCGCATGACCTTTCTGTCGCGGGGGTCCTTCCTGACGAGCGACGCTCAGGGGCTGGTGCAGGTGAGGTCGGTGGGTGGGGTGTTCGTGCCGTTCCAGGAGCCGTTGAAGCCGAAGGTGGTGGAGCCGTTGGGGCCGATCGATCCGTTCCAGCTCACGTTCCGGACCGTGATCGACGACCCGCTGGCGGTCAGCGTGCCGCTCCAGAGCTGGCTGATCGTCTGCCCGTTGGCAAAGGTCCAGCGTACGGTCCAGCCGTTCAGCGTGGCGGTGCCGTTGTTGCGCACCGTGACCTCGGCCTGGAAGCCGCCCTGCCACTGGTTGACCTGGCGGTAGGTTGCCGTGCAGGCGCCGGTGCCCGGCGGCGGGGTGGTGGTCGGCGGGACCGTCGGCGGAACGGTCGGCGTGGCTGGCGGTGTGCTGGGCGGTGTGGTCGGCGGCCCGGTGGTCGCGGTGGGGGGCGGGGTCGACCCGATCGGCGGGAACCGGAGGATCCGGTCGTCGCTGGCGGCCGGTGAGCCCCGCCCGTCCCGGTTGCTCGTGGTGACCCAGAGCGAGCCGTCGGGGGCACGTTCGACGGTACGCAGCCGGCCGTACTGGCCGGTGAGCTGCGCGACCGGGTTACCGGCCACCCCGCCGCTGCCGTTCAGCGGGACCTGCCAGAGCCGGGTGCCGCGCAGGGCGGCGACGAAGAGCATGTTGCCGTCGATCGCCGCACCGCTCGGTGACGCCTCGGCGGTCGTCCAGGTCACGATCGGATCCCGGAACCGGGGGTCGTTGCCCCGGCCCTCCACGGTCGGCCAGCCGTAGTTGCCGCCGGGCACGATGTAGTTGACCTCGTCCCAGCTGTTCTGGCCGAACTCGCTGGCGTAGAGCCGCCCCTGGGCGTCCCAGGCGAGCCCCTGCACGTTGCGGTGGCCAAGGCTGTAGACCAGCGAACCGGCGGTCGGGTTGTCCGGCGGGGCACTGCCGTCCGGTCGCATCCGGAGGATCTTGCCGTTGCGGCTGGACGGGTTCTGCGAGTTGGCGGTCTGGCCGGCGTCGCCGACACCCGCGTAGAGCATGCCGTCGGGGCCGAAGGCGATCCGGCCACCGTCGTGGAAGTTGGCCCGGGCCAGACCCGTGAGGATCGGCGTCTGGGTCTGTGCCGCGTCGAGCCGGAACCGGACGATCCGGTTGTCGCTCGACGAGGTGAAGTACGCGTACACGTAGCGGTCGGTGGCGTAGGTCGGCGAGACCGCCAGTCCGAGCAGCCCGGCCTCGCCGCCGGGCGATACTCCGGAAATGGTGGCGACCTGTTGCGGGCTCTGCCCGGGGCGCACCTGCAGGACCCGGGCGCTGTCCCGCTCGGCCACCAGCGCACTGCCGTCGGGCAGGAAGGCCAGCCCCCAGGGTGTCTGGAGGTTGCTGGCGACGGTCTGCGGGCGACTGAAGTCGAATTCACCGGCGGCGAAGACCCCGACCCCGTCGTCCGGGCCCGATGCCGTGCCCGCCGCGGCGAACCCCGCTCCGCTCAACACAACCGCCAGGGCCGCGCCCGGAACGAGAAGCCGACTTCTCATGCCACACCTCCAGCAGGACAGGCGGGCACCGTCGCCCACCGAGGCAGAGATCGACGTCAATATATCATCGGTATCGGCGGAGGTCCACGAGCCGGGATCGGATCCCATCGCCCGATCGGTGCGGCGGCCCCCTCGCCCGATCGGTGCGGCGGACCGGCGAGCGGGACGGGCGAGCCGGTCCCCGCCCGGCCGACTCGCCCGCGTCCCCGACGCCCCCCGGCGTTCATCCCCACCCGCCCGAAGGGGAGATGATCATCACGTCGCCGGGGTCGCCGAGGTGGGATACGGTGCCCGTTGTTGCTGGTCGCCGTATCGGTCTGTCCCCTCCGCACCTCCGCCGGGTACCGCGCGCCCATCGGCGAGCGGGATCCGACACCGGACGGAATCGGACGGCCCGCAAAAATTTCGGAGCCGGTCCGATAATTCGCCCTGATGTGGCGCACGCTACGACTGGATGAACCGGCGGTCAAGGCCGACGCCGTCCGGAAACCTGCGAGCTACTTCGGGCCGGGTACCCTCTCGACGCGGGCCGGACTTTCCGGAAACATGTCGGAAGTACGTACGCCCGCGTCCCAACCCCGCCGCACAGACGCGCGGCGGGCGTGCGAAGAGGCCAGCAACAACCGACAGGAGGCTGCTCGTGAGCAGCAACCGCAACGCCGCCGACGGTCGTCGGACAACGACGACAGAGATCGGGCGGCTCGAGGTCACCGGGGTGCACGACGGGCATCCGCACCACGGAGAGCCCAGCGCCACCGGGACCGACGGTGCGGCAGCCGGCGACAGTCCCCGGCACGATCTCGCTCCCGGTTCCCCACCCCGCTGGCAGGACCCGACGCTGCCGGTCGAGCAGCGGGTCGAGGACCTGCTCAGCCGGCTCTCGCTGGAGGAGAAGGCGGCGCAGCTGTACGGCGTCTGGGTCGGTGGCGACTCGACCGGCGACGACCTGGCCCCGCACCAGCACGAGATGACCAGCGAGGCGCCCGACTGGCGGGGGGTGATCAGCGCCGGGCTCGGCCAGCTCACCCGGCCGTTCGGCACCGCACCGATCGACCCCGCCCTCGGCGCGCGGGCACTCGCCCGCATGCAGGAGGAGATCGTCGCCGCCAACCGGTTCGGCATCCCTGCCATCGCCCACGAGGAGTGCCTGACCGGATTCATGACCTGGCAGGCGAGCGTCTATCCCACGCCGCTGGCCTGGGGCGCGACCTTCGACCCGGCACTCGTCGAGCGGATGGCGGCGCAGATCGGCTCGTCGTTGCGGATGGTCGGCGTCCACCAGGGGTTGGCTCCGGTACTCGACGTGATCCGGGACGCGCGCTGGGGACGTACCGAGGAGTCGATCGCCGAGGACCCCTACCTCGTCGCCACCATCGGCACCGCGTACGTCCGGGGCCTGGAGTCCGCCGGGATCGTCGCCACCCTCAAGCACTTCGTCGGATACTCCGCCTCCCGGGCCGGCCGCAACTTCGGCCCGGTCGCGGTCGGCGCGCGGGAACTCGCCGACGTGCTGCTCCCGCCGTTCGAGATGGCGCTGCGCGACGGCGGCGCCGGCGCGGTGATGCACGCCTACACCGAGATCGACGGCGTGCCGCCGGCCGCCGACCCGGAACTCCTCACCCAGCTGCTCCGGGACCGCTGGGGCTTCACCGGCACCGTCGTCGCCGACTACTTCGGGATCAGCTTCCTGCAACGTCTGCACAGCGTCGCCGCCGACCTGACCGACGCGGCCGTGCTGGCCCTCACCGCCGGGGTCGACGTCGAGCTTCCGGCCGCGCACTGCTACGGCACCCCGCTGATCGAGGCCGTCCGGGCCGGCACCGTGCCCGAGGCGCTGGTCGACCGGGCCGTCACCCGGGTGCTGCGGCAGAAGTGCCGGCTCGGCCTCCTCGACCCCGACTGGTCGCCGCTGCCGCCCGCCTTCGCCGGCACCGCCGACGGATCCGCCGTCGCCGAGGGCTCCATCGACCTCGACCCGCCGGCCAACCGGGCCCTCGCCCGGCAACTCGCCGAGGAGTCGGTGGTGCTGCTGGCGAACACCGGTGCGCTGCCGCTGCGCCCGGACGCCCGGATCGCCATGGTCGGGCCGCTGGCCGACAGCGTCGACGGGATGCTCGGCTGCTACACCTTCCCCAGCCACGTCGGCAGTCAGCATCCGGAGCTGCGGGACGGGGTGGAGATCCCGACCCTGCTGGCGGCGCTGCGGGCCGAGCTGCCGGACGCCCCGATCAAGTACGCCGCCGGCTGCACCGTCGACGGCTCCGCCGACTTCGAGGCCGAGACGATCCGCGCGGCGGCCGAGGTCGCCGCCGAGGCCGACCTCTGCGTCGCGGTACTCGGCGACCGGGCCGGACTCTTCGGCAAGGGCACCTCCGGCGAGGGCAGCGACGTCGCCGAACTGCGACTGCCCGGCGCCCAACCCGCGCTCCTGGAGGCGGTGCTGCGGACCGGGACACCGGTGGTGCTGGTGCTGCTCGCCGGCCGACCGTACCCGCTCGGCGACTCGATCGACCGGCTGGCAGCGGTGGTCCAGGCGTTCTTCCCCGGCGAGGAGGGCGGGCCCGCGGTGGCGCGGGTGCTCAGCGGCGCGGTCTGCCCCTCCGGCCGGCTGCCGGTGAGCGTCCCCCGCCAGCCGGGCGGCCAGCCGAACACCTACCTCGCCCCGGCGCTGGGGCACCGCACCGAGGTGAGCAGCGTCGACCCGACCCCGCTCTTCCCGTTCGGCCACGGCCTGTCGTACACCGAGTTCAGCTGGCCCGAGGTGCTGGTGAACGGCGCCGAGGTCGGCGGACGCCCGGTGGAGGTGCCGACCGACGGTGAGGTCGACGTCTCGGTCGCCGTACGCAACGACGGCGAGCGGCCGGGCACCGAGGTGGTGCAGCTCTACCTGCACGACCCGGTGGCCCAGGTGACCCGGCCGGTCGTCCGGCTGATCGGGTACGCCCGGGTCCCCCTGGAGCCGGGCCAGAGCCGGCAGGTGCACTTCCGGGTGCACGCGGACCTCTCGTCGTTCACCGGCCGGCTCGGCCACCGGGTGGTCGAACCGGGCGACCTGGAGCTGCGGATCTCCGCTTCCAGCACCGCTCACCGGCACACCGTCCCGGTCCGGCTGACCGGTCCGGAGCGCCGGGTCGACCGGCACCGCACGCTCGTCGCCGAGGTGACCCTGCACTGAGTTGCCGGCCCGGCGCCCCGGTCGGCGGGGGCGCCGGGCCGCGCTCGCCGCACTGACCGCGCTCGCCGGGCGGACGGGCGGGGTGAGCCGGCATACTGCCGGAGATGATTCTTCTCGGCACGTCCGGGTGGCAGTACCGCGACTGGCGCGACCGGTTCTATCCGGCCGGCCTGCCGCAGCGGCGCTGGCTCGAGCACTACGCCGAGCACTTCGGCACGGTCGAGGTGAACAACGCCTTCTACCGGCTGCCCGAGCGGGACGTCTTCGCCGGTTGGCGGGCCCGCACCCCGGACGACTTCTGCGTCGCCGTCAAGATGAGCCGCTACCTGACGCACATCAAGCGACTGCGGGAGCCTGCCGAACCGGTGGCCCGGTTCCTCGACCGGGCCACCGCCCTCGGCGACCGGCTCGGCCCGGTGCTGGTGCAACTACCGCCGAACCTCCGGGCCGACCTGCCGGCGCTGTCGGAGATGCTCGCCCGGTTTCCGCCCGGCGTACGGGTGACGGTCGAGCCGAGGCACCCGTCCTGGTGGACGGAGCAGACCCGACGGGTACTGGAGCGGCACGGTGCCGCGCTCTGCTGGGCGGACCGGGGCGGCCGACCGGTCACCCCGCTGTGGCGTACCGCCGACTTCGGCTACCTCCGGTTGCACGAGGGCCGCGCCGAGCCGCGCCCCCGGTACGGCCGGACCGCGCTGCGCTCCTGGCTGGACCGGATCGGCGCGGCCTTCTCCGGCGCAGAGCCGGTCTTCGTCTACTTCAACAACGACCCGGGCGGCGCGGCGCTCGCCGACGCGGCCGCGCTGGCCGGGCTCGCCCGCCGCCGTGACGTCCCGATCGGCCGCGCGCCGTGAACGACCCTACCTACGACATGATCGTGGCGAGGTCCTTCGGCATGCTCGACCTGACGTCGTCCCACTCGCCCTCGGTGACGTGCCGCCGCAACGCGTGCAGCACCGTGTTCACCACGGTCGCCGGGCCACCCTCGACGTCGAAGGGGAAGCCGGCGCGCACCTCGTAGAGGAACTCCTCCCGGTTCAGCTTGATCGGAACGACGCTCGGATCCCAGCCCTCGAAGTAGATGCCCCGGACGATCAGCGGCAACTGGGCCGCGAAATGCGCGCTCTCCTGCACCGGCAGCCGGTCCCGGAGCAGGTGCAGTACGGTCCGCAGCGCAGCGTACGACTGGTTGCGGCGCTCCTTCGGCCACCCGTACGCCTGCTCTATGTCCTTGAGGATGAGGTTGGTCTTGTCCATCGACGACTCGAAGACCGAGTACGAATTGTTCGGCACGACTGATCCCCCGTCCCGTCTCGGCTACTGCCCACCCTTGCCATGCTCGCCCTTGCGGGGGTGAGACCCGCTCACCCCGACCGGGTGAATCCGGTGCCGGCCGAGCGGGAGCAGGGCGACCCCCGTACCTGCTCCCGCTGTCCGTCGACGGGCTTGTGGTCGGGTCAGCGTGTGCCTGGTCGAACTCGGCGGATCGAGGGCCGTCGCCAGTGATCCGTCGCACGCACGGGTGTACCGTCCAAGGTGGCGGCCTGCCGGGGTAGAGGCCGGGGCCGCCGCCCAGTCCTCTACCTGGGAGCCACGATGACCGAGCCCGCGACCTTCGGTGCCCGACTCCGTGCCCACCGCGAACGCGCCGGCAAGAGCCGAGCCGTTCTCGGCGGACTCGTCGGGCGATCCGCCGACTGGGTGAAGGCGGTAGAGAACGGCCGGCTGCTCACCCCGCGGCTTCCGATGCTGATCCGCCTCGCCGAGGTGCTCGACATCGGCGACCTGGCCGAGCTGACCGGCGAGCAGGCGGTGCCGGTCACTTCCGTGACCCGGGCCGGCCACCCCGCCATCGACAAGGTCGCCACGGCGATGCAGCGGACCACCCTGTCGGCCGGCGCCCCGACCCCGGCCGCTGCCCTGCGCGGCCGAGTGGATCAGGCGTGGAGCCTCTGGCACCGGTCGACCACCGAGCGGAGTGCGGTCGCCGCCGTGCTTCCCGATCTGCTCGACGAAGCACGGGTGTCGGTGCGCCGGCTCGACGGGACCGACCGGCGGGCCGCCCTGGTCGAGCTGGCCCGCGTCTACCACCTGGCGCAGCTCTACATGGCCAACCAGCCATACCCGGAACTGGTCTGGCTCGCCGCCGACCGGGCGATTCAGGCCGCGCAGGATGCCGACGCCCCGGGCGCGGTCGCGGTCGCTGCCTGGTACTACGCCCACGTCTACCGGTCCTCGGCGCAGGTCGACGCCGCCGAGCAGGTGCTGACCAATGCTGCGGCCCTGCTCGACCCGGCCACTGGCGGCGGGACGGCGGCCCGGTGGGGGCAGCTCCAGCTCGGGTTGGCGCTCGGGCACGCGAAGGCCGGACGCGCCGGGCAGGCGTGGCGGGCGTGGGACCTGGCCGACGAGACCGCCGGCCGGCTCGGCGCCGGTTACGCACACCCCTGGCTGATGTTCGGCCCGGCCGCCGTCGACGCGTACGGCGTCACGGTGGAGATCGACCTTGTGCGCCCGGGTGAGGCGGTCCGCCGGGCCGACCAGGTGGACTACTCGGCGCTGCCGTCCCGGACCCGCCGGGCCACGCACCTGGTCGACGCCGCGCGGGCGCACCTGCTCCGGCGGGAGGAGGTCGCCGCCGTTCATCTGCTCGGCCGGGCGCTGCGGGAGAGCGTCGACACCGTGCGGCACCGGCCGGACGCCCGGGTCGCCGTGATCGAGCTGTCCGGTCGTCGGGGCACCGTCGGCGAGGACGCCCGGGAACTCGCGCTGGCGATCGGCGTCGGCGGGTAGGTGTCCCACGGGGACGGTCTGTCCCCGTGGCTCGTGGTGATCTCTCCTACCGTCTCCGTGCAGGGACGCTGGTCGGGAGCCCGTACCGGCGTCCCGGCCGGCCCGGGGTCCCCTTCCCCCGGAGGTCTCCGGGTCGGCCCCCATTTGCCCACCGAGCGGCGTCCCGAGATCAGTGCTCCGGGGCGCCGTGGCGTAAGGAGGCTCCGACGTGGACACCGCCCTGACCCGCGATTCGCTCATCGAACGCCAGCACCGGGCCGGCCACCACTGCCCCGACTGCGGCCCCCGAGGCGGCTGTCTCCAGCTCCTCGCCGCCGTCCACCGTCGGCTCGACCGGCTCACCACCACCGCCATCCCGACCGGCCTGCGGCGGCTGGTGTGAACCCCGCCGACGGACCACCCGGACTCGCGATCGACACCGCGCAGCGGATCGTCCTCGGCCACGCCACCGATCCGCCCGCACCCTGCACCCAGTGCCGGGAACGGCGCTGCTGGCTGCTGGAGACCGCCGTCAAGGTCGTCGCGTTCGCCGGTGAGCCGATCGACCCGACCCTGTACGCCGCGATCACCGCCGCCGCGCGGCGGATCGCCGACGTGCACGCACCGGGCGACGACCGGCTCTGCTCCCCGTGCCTGCTGGAGGAGTGCGAGCCGCTGGAGATCGCGACCGCGTGGCTGCACGTCGCCGGAGAGCGGACCGGCGGGCCCCGGACCGTCGTGGACGTCCTCGCGCCGGACCTGGCTGAGGCGCGGCGGGTGGTGCGGCAGCATCAGGGGTACGGCTGCCCACAGTGCACGCCGACCGGATGTCCGGCCGAGGACGCGGCGGTGCCGGTGGTCTTCGATGACGTGGTCGGCCGGTGGCCGGCCGGGCCGAAGGCGCTCGGCGAGGTGGACCGGATCGTCCGCGAGATTCGGGGCGACGAGTGAGCCGGGCCGGAAGCCGGACCACCGCTGGGCGACGTGGGTTGTCGGAATCAGGAGCGCTGCGCTACTCCGGGAGCTGGTCGGTCAGTCGGTATCTCCGCTGTTCAGCATCCCTTCCAGGGTCGATGCGTTCTGTTGGGCGTAGTCCCGGTAGCAGTTGTTGAACAGGACGTGCGTCTCGGTCGCCTGGTCGGCGAGTTCGCGCAGCCTGGGCGCCCAGTCCGCGAGTTCCCGTTGCGAGTAGCGGTAGCCGAACTTCTCGTAGATGTCCTTGCTGGTCCACTTGTCGCTGTGCCCGTGGAACCGCACCACCGCCAGGTCGGCGGTGGCCGCCAGCACCGGCGGCACCGACGAGCGGTGCCCCTGCGGCATGTCGACCGAGACGTACGCCAGCTCGTGCTCGCGGAGGAAGTCCAGGGTCTCGTCGCGGTTGCCCTCGGCGAACCAGGAGGCGTGCCGGAACTCGAAGACGGGCCGCAGCGGCCCGCAGCGCCGCCGCACCTCCAACAGGTACTGCTTGTTGTCGCGCCGGATGGTGAACCAGGGCGGGAACTGGAACAACACCGCGCCCAGTTTCCCCGCCCCGGCCAACGGCTCCAGGGCGGAGAGGAACCGGGTCCAGACCTCCTCGTACGCCTGCGCGCTCAGGTCACCCGGGTAGACGTTTCTCTTGTCGGTCTCCGGCCGCAGGTCCTTGTAGAGCGCGGAGACCCGGGTCGGGTGCCCGGTGAGCAGGCTGAACGCCTTGATGTTGAAGGTGAAGTCGTCCGGCGTACGCGCCACCCAGAGCTCGGCGGTCCGCTCGGCGGGCGGCGAATAGTAGGTGGCGTCGACCTCGACCAGCGGGAACCGCCTCGCGTAGTGCGCCAACCGGCGCTCCGGGGTGTCCGCGCTCGCCGGATACCAACCCGACTCCAGCAGGGTGCGGTCGGTCCACGACGCGGTGCCGACCCTGATCTCGCCCACGCCTCCAGTTCACCCGCCCCGGTGGGGGCGGGCAAGCCGTGCGCGTGCCACCCTCGTCGTCGGCCGCTCCGACTCAGGCGGCCCGGCGTTCCCGGGACTGCTTGCAGGTGACACAGGTGGTGGCGGACGGGAAGATCTCCAGCCGCTCCACCGGGATCGAGTCGCCGCAGCCCTCGCACCAGCCGTACGTGCCCTCGTCCAGCCGGCTCAGTGCGTGCTCGAACTGGGCCCGGCGGTCGAGGATCGTCCGGAGCAGTGACTGCGCCGTGTCCCGCTCGGCCGTCTTCGTGCCGCTGTCCGCCTGGTCGTCGCCGGCCGTGTCGCCGACCTCCACCAGTCGGAGCACCTGGCTCTGCGCCAAAGCCTCGTCGTACTCGACGGTCAGCTCGTCGTAGCGGGCCTGCAGGGCGCGGCGGATCTGGTCGCTGTCGGCTGCCGAGCGGCGGGTGCCGATTGCCTCGTTGACGAGCATGCGCTGCCTGCCTTTCCGTCGAAGGAACGGATCTGCGGTCCTGGACGGTATTGTCCGGGTCGCTCCGTCATGAGCAGCGCGATTACCCCACCGCCACGGACGGCAAACCGCCAATTTCTCCGCCCCCGCACCGGCCGGCCCCTCAGCGGTCGCCGCTGGGTCAGCGGACGGTTTCCGGCTCGACCAGCGCGGGGTGCCGGGGGTCGTCCAGCCGGATCACCACGTCGGCGAAGCTCGCCGGGACGACCTCGTCGGCGTAGCGGGCGAACGCCGGCAGGGTCCACCGTTCCGGTTCGGGCGTACGCCGGGCCAGCGCACCGGGCGTGAGCACGAGATGGATCGCCAGGTCGAACGGGAGGCCGCCGCCCAGCAGCAGCGGACCGCTCACCAGGACCACCCCGCCGGGCGGCAGCGGGAGGTACTCCGCCCGGGTGGCCCGGTCGGTCTCGGCGTTCCAGAGCGACGGCAGGATCCGCCCCGTACCCGCCGGTCCGGCCGGGTCGAGCACCTCCCGGCGCAGCCCCGCCTCGTCGAGCCAGCCGAGGTAGTACGCCTCCGGATTGGTACGCCCCTGCTCGTAGCGAAGCGACGCCGGCCGGAGGAAGTCGGCCGCGTCGATCCGGACCGCCGGGCGGCCCCGCACCCGCAGCGGATCGACCAACGCGTCGGCGAGCAGCCCCGGCTCGGCGGCGGGCGGGCCGTCGACCGCCACCCGCAGCCGACCGGCGCCACCCTCCTCGGCGGCGAGCCGGTCGGCCAACTCCTCCACCAGCAGTTCCGGGCTGATCGGGCGGACCCTCATCCGACCATCCTGCCCGGCCCGGAGCCGCACCGCCCGCCCGGGTCGCCGTCGCTTGGCCCAGGCGTGGCCCGGATCATCTCGCCCGGATCAGGCGTCGCCCGGATCAGGCGTCGCGGCGGCGGAGTACCAGATAGCCGCCGAGCAGCGAGGCGGCGGTCCAGAGGACGAGGATGCCGATCCCCGTCCACGAGCCGTAGTCCCGGGCCCACCGCGCCTCGTCCTGCGGGCCGGCCAGGTGCAGGATCACCCAACTGGTCTGGTCCGGCAGGTACTGGGTGACGGTCCGCAGTTTGGGGATGTTGCCGAGCCCCTGTGAGCCGAGGAAGAAGACCGGAAGCAGCAGCGCCAGTGCCCGTACCGGGCTGCGCAGCATCGTCGCCACGCCGAGCGCGAAGAGGCAGAGGAGCACGAGGTGCAGGCAGCCGCCGATCACGGCGGCCGGCGCGCCGTCCGCACCGAGCCCGACGCCGTACCGGCCGAGCGCCGCCTGGGTGGCGACGAAGCCGATCAGCACGGTGGGCACCGCCACGGCGGTGGCGAGCAGCGCGGTGGCGAGTATCTTGCCGGCGTAACAGCGGCCCCTGCGCGGCACCGCGAGCAGGGTGGCCCGGATCGTGCCGGAGCTGTACTCGCCCGCCATCACCAGGATCCCGAAGACCACCAGCGGAAGTTGCCCCAGCGTCAGGCCGTAGAAGGCCGGAAAGAGCGGGTCGAATCCGGTCTCCCGCTCCGGTGACCCGGCGGCGAAGCTGAACCCGGCCAGCAGGCTGATGCCGATCCCGATGACGACGGTCGGCAGCAGCGTCCAGAGCGTCGACCGGACGCTGCGGATCTTCGTCAGCTCGGCCCGCAGCACCGGGCCGAGTCCGGCCCGCCCCGACCCGCGTCCGCCGGCCGCCACGGTCGCCTCCGGCACGGCGCTCACCGCCCCGCTCCGGCCGCCGCCCGCTCGCCGCCGGAGCGGTGTCGCGCCGCCGTCGCGGTGAGGCGCATGAACGCCTCCTCCAGGGAGGCGCGCTGCACGCCGACCTCGTGCACCGTCAGCCGGTTGGCCGCGACCAGCTCCCCGATCCGGGCGGCCTCGCTGTCGTACGCCAACAGCGTGCCATCCTCCTCCGTCCCGACCCGGATGCCGGCGTCGGCCAGCACCGCCCGCAACCGCTCCGGTTCCGGGGTGCGGATCCGTACCGCCGTGCCCGAGTTCGCCTCGACGAACTCCCGCATCCCGGTGTCGGCGAGCAGCCGACCCTGACCGATCACCACCAGGTGGTCGGCGGTCAGCGCCATCTCGCTCATCAGGTGGCTGGAGACGAAGACCGTCCGCCCCTCGGCCGCGAGCCCGCGCAGGAGCTCCCGGATCCATCGGACGCCCTCCGGATCGAGCCCGTTGACCGGCTCGTCGAAGAGCAGCACCGGCGGGTCGCCGAGTAGCGCGGCGGCGATTCCGAGCCGCTGCGTCATGCCGAGCGAGAAGCCGTCGACCCGCCGTTTCGACACGCTCTCCAGGCCGACCAGGGCGATGACCGCGGCGACCCGGGAACGCGGGATCCCGTTGCTCTGCGCCAACCACAGCAGATGGTGGTACGCGCTGCGCCCCGGGTGCACCGAGCGGGCCTCCAGCAGCGCACCGACCACACGCAGCGGGAGGGGATGCTCCGGGTAGCTCCGGCCGTCGACCAGCGCCCGGCCGGCGCTCGGCCGGTCGAGGCCGAGGATCATCCGCATCGTCGTCGACTTGCCCGCGCCGTTCGGCCCGAGGAAGCCGGTCACCTGTCCGGGCCGGACCGTGAAGGAGATCCCGTCGACCGCGAGAGTCTCCCCGTAGCATTTGCTGAGATTGCAGACGTCGATCACGCCGGCCACGCTAGGCAGCGCCGGGCACCGGGGCAGTCCTCGAAAGTCGCCGATCTCGTCCACCAATGTCGACGCCCGCCGGGATGGGAGGAGACGTCGAGGGCGCTCGGGCCCGGTCGGACGGGCGGCGGACGTAACCTGCTGGCATGCGCCGACACCTGCTGCCCGTGCTCGTCCTGCTGGCGGAGGCCGCGTTGCTGCTGGCCCGGGGTGGCACCTCGCCCTGGGAACTCGCCGGCCACGCCGGGCTGGTGGCACTGCTCGTGGTGGCGAGCCGCCGCGCCCCGGTCGTGGCGCTGATCGGGGCTCTGCTGTTCGTCACGCTCTCCGGCGGCGGCTTCGTGCTGCTGCTCTGGGCCGCCTACCGGGCGGGCCGGGCGTCGCTGACCCGCAGTGGCACCGTCGCGCTGGCCGGGGCGCTGACCGGCGCGCTCGCCGTGACGCTGCTGACCGCTCCGGCGGATCCCCGGACGATCCCGAACCTGGTCTCGACGTACCTGGTCTTCGCCGCGCTGCCGGTGCTGGTCGGCCGCTATCTGGCCCAGCACGAACGGCTGGTCGCCACCCTCGACCGGCACAACCGGCAGCTCCGCCGGGAACGGGACCTGCTCGCCGAGCAGGAGCAGCTCCGGGAGCGGCTGCGGATCGCCCGGGACATGCACGACTCGCTCGGTCACCGGCTCAGCCTGGTCTCGGTGCAGGCCGCCGCGCTGGAGGTGACGGAGCTGCCGCCGGCACAGCGGCAGGCGGTGCGACAGCTCGCCGGGGCGGCGCGCGGTGCGCTGGACGAACTCTACGAGCTGGTCGGCGCGCTGCGCGGCGGGCAGGGGACCGACCGGCGGTCGCCGGGCCCGGAGCGGATCGGCTCACTGGTCGCGGAGTTCCGGGCCGCCGGGACGCCGGTGAGCCTGCGCCAGGAGGGTACGCCGCGACCGCTACCGGGCGCGACCGGGCAGGCGGCGTACCGGGTGGTCGAGGAGGGGCTGACGAACGCGGTCAAGCACGCACCGGGGCAGCCGGTGACCGTACGCCTGCGCTGGGAGCCGGACAGCCTGCTGCTGACCGTCGACAACCCGCTGCCGGAGGACGGGACGACGCCGGGGCCGGCCGGACACGGATCGACCGGACACGGGCTGACCGGGCTGCGGGAGCGGGCCGACCAGGCGGGCGGCTTCGCGGCGTACCGGATGGTCGAGCCGGGCGATCCCGCCCATCCCGGCGGCGGGGCGCGGTGCTGGCGGCTCCTCGCGATGCTGCCCGCCGTGACATCCGACGGGGAAGACGCCGAGTTGCCCGGGCGGGCCGGGATCCGCGGCCTGGCCCTGGGATTCGCCACCGCCGCGGTGATGTTCGTGGCGATGCCCGCGAGCATGCTGCTGGGGGTGCGGTGACGTGATCCGCGTGCTGCTCGCCGACGACGAGCCGTTGATCAGGGCCGGCATCCGTACCGTGCTGGAGTCGGCCGGCGACATCGAGGTCGTCGCCGAGGCGGCGGACGGTGCCGGTGCGGTCGACGCGGCGCTGCGGCACCGGGCCGACGTGGCGCTGTTGGACATCCGGATGCCGGTGCTGGACGGGCTCGACGCGGTCGACGAGCTCGCCCGGCGACTGCCCGGGCTCCGGGTGGTCGTGCTGACCTCGTTCGGTGCGGAGCCGAACGTGCTCCGTGCGGTGCAGCAGCGGGTGGCCGGGTTCGTGCTCAAGAACTGCACGCCGGAGGAGCTGCTCCGGGCGGTACGCGCCGCGCACGACGGGGACGCCTATCTCTCCCCCTCGGTGACCCGACTGCTGCTCGGCATGGTCGCTCCGGAACCGGCGGGGCGCCGCCGGGCGGCCCGGGACCGGCTGGCGGGCCTGACCGACCGCGAGACGGAGATCCTGTGCCTGGTCGGCGAGGGTCTGTCCAATGCGGAGGTGGGCCGGCGGCTGCGGATGAGCGAGATGACCATCAAGACGTACGTGAGCCGGATCCTGGCGAAACTCGACTGCACGAACCGGGTGCAGGCCGCCCTGCTGGTCCGCGACGCCGGTCCCACCCCGTGGCGCTGACGCCGCCGAACGAGCCGGTGCGCTCGGCGGCTCCGGGGACGGGGACGGGGTGAGGGTCGGGGTCGGGGTCGGGGACGCCGGGTCAGGCGTTGCGGTCGATGGTGACCACGGCGTCGTCGGCGAGCCGGTAGCCCACCCCGTAGACGGTGGTGATCAGCGGTACGTCGCCGACCTTGCCGCGCAACCGCCGGATGTGCACGTCGACGGTGCGCACCCCGGTGTGCTCGTAGCCCCAGACGGCGGTCAGCAACTGCAACCGGGTGAAGACCCGCCGGGGGTGGGCGACCAGGTGGGTCAGCAGGTCGTACTCCAGGCGGGTCAAGGGCAGCGGCTCGCCACCGAGCAGCACGGTCCGGGAGGCGGCGAGGATCCGCAGCTCCGGCACGGCGACGGCGGTGCCGGTCGCCGGCCGGGCCGGCGATCGCGGGGCGGCCGGTTCGGCACGGCGGTCGGTCGGACCGAGCAGGCCGCCGCTGATGGTGGCCTCGCCCCGTTCGACCAGCTCGCGTGCTGCTTCGAGCAGCCGGCGGGCCGGTGGCGTCAACATCTCCTCACTGCCGACCAGCGGGATGGAGAGCGTCACCGTCAATGTCGGCACCGGAGATGCGGCCGGGCGGCGCGACGCCGCAGGCGGGCGGCCTGGTCCGACCGGCTGGGCGCTGTGCCAACCGGTACGCGACGAGGCGGGGCTGACCGACATGCTTCTCCTTGGCTGCTGCTCCGGCGTCCCCTCGGCCAGAACCGCCGCTGGAATCGATGCTTCCGGCCGGCGGGGCAGGGGTCAAGGGGACACGACGATGCATGAATGTGATAAACGACAAACTGATTGGAATCACGTGCTCGCTCTTAGTACCAGATCACGACACCCTCCGCTGACCCGTCAGGATGGTCGGCATGTCGGGTGTGGTGACGGGTTTCGCGGTGATCTGGACCGTCACCCTGGTCGGTTACCTCGTCGGCCGCACCAACCTGCTCGGGCCGCACGGCACCGCGGTGATCGCCCGGCTGGTTTTCCTCATCGCCACCCCGGCGCTGCTGCTCGGCACCCTCGCCCGCTCCACAGTGGCCGATCTGGCCACCCCGGCACTGGCCGTCTTCGTGCTGAGCACCCTGATCGTGGCGGCGCTCTATCTCCTCGTCGCCCGCCTCGGCTGGCGCGGGCCGCCCGGCGAGGCGACCGTCGGCGCCCTCTGCGCCTCGTATGTCAACGCGGCCAATCTCGGGCTGCCGGTCGCGGCGTACGTGCTCGGTGACGTCTCCTTCGTCGTCCCGGTCCTGATCTTCCAGGTGTTGCTGGCCGCGCCGCTGGCCCTCGGCGTGCTCGACGCCATCACCGCCGGCCGGGGCCTCTCGGTACGCCGGCTGGCCCTGCTGCCGGCCCGCAACCCGATCATGCTCGGCAGTGCGGCCGGGCTGCTGATCTCGGTCTCCGGCTGGGATCCACCCGCCGAGTTGCTCCGCCCGTTCGACCTGGTCGGCTCGGCCGCCGTCCCGCTGGCGCTGCTCGCCCTCGGCATGTCACTGCCGGGCGCCCGGCCACTGGCAGGCGGCTCCGGCGCCGTCCAGCGGTTCGTCGTCGTCGGACTGAAGATCGTCGTGCAGCCCGTGCTGGCGTATGCGATCGCGCGGTTCGGGTTCGGCCTGACCGGTCCGGTGCTGCTGGCCGCCGTGGTCACCTCGGCGCTGCCGACCGCACAGAACGTCTTCGTCTTCGCCACCCACTACGGGCAGGCCCAGCCGCTCGCCCGGGACGCCGTGGTGCTCTCCACCGTCGCCGCCGCCGTCTCACTCGCCGCGATCGCCGCCCTGCTCGGCTAGGACATTTCCGAGCTGCCACCGAACGTCAGGTCTCCGACTCGGGCGTGACGAACGTGCCGCGCCCGGTGAAGGTCACGACCCGTCCCTCTTCCCGCAACAGGTCCAGCGCGGCCCGCACCGTGCCACGCGCCACACCGTAGGTCTGCGACAGCGTCACCTCGCCGGGAAGCTTGTGGCCGGGCATCCACTCGCCACTGTCGATCTTTGCCCGCAGCACGTCGGCCATCTGCTCGGCGAACGAGCGCGGTGACCACGGGTCGATCATGCCGTCAGGCTGTCACCTGTCCGCCCGAGCCATCCTGTACACCATATCTTGTCTATGGACAGGCTAGACAGGTTGGGGCTAACGTCGGCGTACGGCCCGATGCGAGCAGAGGGAGACCGAGGTGGTCGCGTTCAAGCCGACAGAGGCATGGTCGTCGGGCCCCGTACGCTGCCGGCGGACGGACCGGTGAAGGTCTGGATCGATCTGGGCTCCGGGCCGGGACGCGAGCTCCTGGTCCGGTCGGAGCACCTTCGGCTCTCCGTCCAGGACTCCGGGGACGGACCCACCGCTCTCTATGACCTGCGGGTCTTCTTCTGCCGTGGATGACTCGACCACCGGCAGGCTCGCCCGGATGAGCCGATTCTGTTTACCCGTCCCGGGTGGCCCCGACTCGAGAGCCACCCGGGAGCAGGGCGTCCGGTCAGGCGCCGCCCTCGTTGAGGGTGACAGTGGTCGGCTGGTATCCGGCGCCGGTGACGTCGAGGCCGGCGCCCCGGAGCTGGTCCAGCGCCGCCCGGACGTGCTCGTTGGTGTAGGCCGCCGCCGCCTCCGGCCGCTTGGTCAGCACCGTCTGGCCGTCCTGGTTACGGGTGGTCAGCGCCAGGTCGACGGTGGCGTTCCAGGCCGCCTCGTCGATCGTCCCGATGCCGTCCGGCGAGGGCCAGACCAGCTTGTTGACCTCGTTCGCCTGCCAGAGCTGGTGGCTGGCGCCCAGCTTGGAGCCCCGCTTCACCACCAGGTCACGGCAGTGCGACACGTTGTCCCGGCAGTAGATCCACCCCTTCAGCGTGCCGGCCAGGAACTTCGTCGCCGTCTCCTGGTACGCCTCGTCGTTCGCCAGCCGCTCGCCGTTGGCCCAGACCGCGTCCTGGAGCATCGCCGTGCCGACCGTGTTCCAGTCCAGCACCGTGAACGCCTCCGGCCGGTAGAGCTGCCCGGTGGCCGGGTCCTTCGCCTCCAGCAGTTGGGCGTACTCGTTGTAGCTCATCGCCTGGGCGGCGTCGATGTCGCCGCGCAGCAGCGCCTGCATGTCGAACTGCTGCTGCACCAGCGTGACGTCCCGGCCGGGGTCGAGCCCGGCCTTGGTCATCGCGGCGAAGAGCTCGAACTCGTTGCCGAAGCCCCAGTTCCCGACCTTCTTCCCGCGGAGGTCGGCCGGCGACCGGATCCCCTTGTCGGCGAAGCTGACCTGGTAGGTCCCGGAGCGCTGGAAGATCTGCGCGATCTGGGTGATCGCGGCGCCCTGCTCCCGGGAGGCGAGCGCCTTCGGCACCCAGGCGACCGCGAAGTCCGCCTGCCCCTGTGCCAGCACGGTTTGCGGCACGATGTCGACGCCGCCCTCCAGGATCTGCACGTCCAGGCCCTGCTCGGCGTAGAAGCCCTGGTCGGCGGCTGCGATGAAGCCGGCGAACTGGGCCTGGACGAACCACTGCAACTGCAACCTGACCGGGGTGGTGCCGCCCGAACCCGTGCCCGGGGTGCCGGCGGGGTCCGCCGTCCCGCAGCCGGCCAGCAGGGCGACGCTCAGAATTCCGGCGACGAGGCCGCGACGTGCCGATGTTCGCATCGATCCTCCAGCGGTGAACTCCGTTACGGGGCCGGTCGGCCCCGGGGTCGGGCTGCGCCGGGCGGGCGAGTGCCAGGCGGGTCGGCTCAGCCGGGCCGCCGCGCGCGCCAGGGCATCGCGAGGCGTTCCAGGCCGAGGGCGGCGAGATAGAAGACGAGACCGAGTACGCAGGCACCGAGCACGAACGCCCAGGCGCGCGGGTACGCGGTGTAGGAGGCGGCCGAGGTGATCCGGGATCCGAGCCCGTCCTGCCGCCCGCCGAAATACTCGGCCACCACGGCGGCGATCACCGAGAGCGAGGCGGCCTGCCGCAGCCCGGTGAAGACGAACGGCAGTGCCCCGGGGAGCCGGACCAGCCGGGTGAAGGTCCAGCCGCCGGCCGCGTAGCTGTGCATCAGCTCCCGGTGCACCGGGTCGACCTCGGCCAGCCCGCGCAGGGTGTTGAGGAAGACCGGGAAGAAGACGACGATCGCCACCACCAGTCGGCGTGGGATGCTGCTGGTGGAGGAGAACATGGTGTTGAGGATCGGAGCCAGGGCGATGATCGGCAGCGCGTTCAGTGCCGCCGCGACCGGCAGCGAGACCTCGCCCAGATAGCCGAAGCGGCTGGCCAGCATGGCGGCGGCGAGCGCGGCCAGGGTGCCGAGGAGCAGCCCGATCGCGGCGTTGCCGCCGCTGGCCAGCCCGACCTGCCAGATGGTGGCCCGGTTGTCCCAGAACTCCGCGCCGATCCGGGAGGGCGCCGGGAGGATGAACGGCGCCACCCGGCCCAGCGTCACCGCCAGCTCCCAGACCAGCAGGCCGAGCAGCCCGACCAGCAACGGCGGCCACGCCGCGCGGAGCAGCGCATTGGCACCCCGTCTCCGGCGTCGGCGCCGGGCCCCGACCGGGGCGGCCGGATCCACCGCGAGGGTCGGATCGATCCGGGCCGCCGATCCCCCACCCGCCGCCGTCACGTCGAGGCTCCGGACGTCGTGCCACGCAGCGCCTGCCGGACCCGGGTGATGCCGGCGAAGAAGGCCGCCGACTGCCGGGTCGCCTCGGTCCGCTCCCCCACCGCCACCTCGACGACCTCGACGATCCGGCCGGGACGGGCGGACATCACCACCACCCGGTCCGACAGATAGACCGCCTCCGGGATCGAGTGGGTGACGAAGAGGGTGCTGGTGCCCTTGCGGGCGCAGATCCGCAGCAGTTCGTCCTGCAACCGTTCCCGGGTCATCTCGTCCAGCGCGCCGAACGGCTCGTCCATCAGCAGCAGCGGCGGGTCCACCGCCAGCGCGCGGGCGATCGCCACCCGCTGCTGCATCCCACCGGAGAGCTGGTCCGGATAGTGCCCGGCGAACTCGGCCAGCCCGACCAGGTCGAGCATCTCGCGCGCCTTGGCGTGCCGGGCCCGCCGGGACAGGCCGCGCAGTTCCAGCGGCAGTTCGACGTTGCGGGCCACCGTCCGCCACTCCAGGAGCCCCGCCTGCTGGAACGCGATGCCGTAGGCCAGGTCGAGACGGGCCTGCCGGGCCGACCGGTCGGCGACCCGGACGGTGCCGGCGGTCGGCGGCACCAGGTCGGCCACCAGCCGGAGCAGGGTGGACTTGCCGCAGCCGGAGGGGCCGATCAGGCTGACGAACTCGCCCCGGCCGACGGTCAGGTCGACGCCGTCGAGCGCGGTCACCTCGTCGGGGCGGCCGGCGTTGAAGACCTTCGTCACCCCGCGCACCTCGACCGCCGGCACCACACCGGCGCCCGACGCTCCACTGTCGCCGGTCAGCGTGCCCTCCGTCGTACCCGTCACCGTGTCGAGACCCTTCGTCCGGGGGTCAGCAGCAGCTCCGCCAGGCCGACGGCGCCGGCCACGGCGAGCCCGAGCAGCGCCGCGCCGAGCAGCGCGGTGTAGACCTTGGCCGGGTCGGTGGTCGCCTCCCGGGAGTACTCGATGACCAGCCGGCCGATCCCGCCCCGGGTGCCGGTGGAGATCTCCCCGACCACCGCGCCGACCACCGCCGCCGCGGCGGCCAGCCGCAGGGCCGGGAAGAGGTACGGCCGGGCGGCCGGCAGCCGCAGCTTCACCAGGGTGCGCCACCAGCCGGCGGCGTAGCTGCGCATCAGCTCCTCGGCGATCGGGGCCGGTGACTGGAGCCCGCGCAGCAGCCCGACGGCGATCGGAAAGAACGCCAGGTAGCTCGCGATGGTCGCCACCGACATCCACGGCTCCCACGGCCGGGAGCCGATGGAGAGCCGCCCGCCCCAGCCGGCGATCACCGGGGCGAGCGCGATCAGCGGCACGGTCTGGGAGAGGATCACGTACGGCAGCAGCCCTCGCTCGGCCACCCGGAACCGCTGCATCAGCACGGCCAGCGCCGCACCCACCAGTACGGCGACGGCGAAGCCGACCGCCACGCTGCGCAGGGTGAACGCGGCGGCCCGGAGCACCACCAGCCCGACCGGCTCGCCACCGGTCAGCTCCGGGTCGGCGAACCGGCCGAGGATCTCGGCCACGTGCGGCATGGCCGCGTCGTCGGCCCGGGGCAGCAGCCGGACCCCGAACAGCATCGTGCCGTCCGGATCGCCGACCGCCTTGTAACCCTCCCAGAGCAGCGCGCCGAGCAGCACCGCGCCGAGCACGCCGGCCGGCACCCGGAGCCGGGCCCGCCAGCCGCGAGGCGAGCTGGGCATACCCGGCTCAGCCCGCCGTCGCCGGCACGTCGACCCCGGACCGGGTTGCGGGCGCTCCCGGCGCTCCGGCCGGCGGTGCGGTCCCGTCCAGTGCCGGGATGACCGACTCGCCGTACGCGGCCAGGGTGCCTTCCTTGTCGTCGTGCTGGAGATAGACGGCGAACTGGTCGACGCCGAGCTCCCGCAGCGCGGCGAGCTTCTCCAGGTGTGCCGAGACCGGCCCGAGCAGGCAGAACCGGTCGACGATCTCGTCCGGTACGAAGTCCGTGTGCGTGTTGCCGGCCCGACCGTGCTCGGCGTAGTCGTAACCGCGCCGTCCGGCGATGTAGTCGGTCAGCGCCCTCGGCACCGCACCGGAGCCGGGGCCGGGGCCGGGGCCGGGGCTGGCGGCACCCGAGCCGGAGTCGGCGCCCGCGGTGCCGTACCGGGCGACGATGTCGGCGACGTGGTTGCCGACCATGCCGCCGAACCAGCGGCACTGGTCGCGCTGGTGGGCGAGGTCGTCGCCGACGTAGGCGGGTGCGGCGACACAGAATCTGATCGCCGCCGGATCCCGGCCGGCCCGCTCGGCGGCCCGCCGGACCGCGCCGATCATCCAGGCCGCGATGTCGGGGTCGGCGAGCTGCAGGATGTAGCCGTCGCCGACCTCACCGGCCAGGGCGAGCGCCCGGGGCCCGTACGCCGCGATCCACATCTCCAGCGCGCCGCCGCTGACCCACGGGAAGCTGACCTCCCGCCCCCGGTAGCTGGCGGTGCGCCCGTGCGCCAGCTCCCGGATGACGGTGACGCAGTCCCGCAGCTCGCCGATGGTGGTCGGCGGATAGCCGAGGGTACGCAGCGCCGAGTCGCCGCGCCCGATCCCGCAGACCGTACGGTTGCCGTACATCTCGTTGAGGGTGGCGAAGAGGGAGGCGGTGACGGTCCAGTCCCGGGTGCCGGGATTGGTGACCATCGGCCCGACCGTCACCCGCTCGGTCTCGGCGAGGATCTGCGAGTAGATCACGAACGGCTCCTGCCAGAGCAGGTGCGAGTCGAAGGTCCAGACGTGGCTGAAGCCGGCCGCCTCGGCCCGCTTCGCGAGCTCCACCACCTCGCGGGCCGGCGGGTCGCACTGGAAGACCACCCCGACGTCCATGGGTCGCTCACCGCACCTTCGGGAAGCCGAGGTCGACCTCGCTGGTCGCCGGGTCGGGCCAGCGCGAGGTGACGACCTTTGTCCTGGTGTAGAAGGCCAGCCCCTCCGGGCCGTACATGTGCAGGTCGCCGAAGAGCGACGACTTCCAGCCGCCGAAGCTGTAGTAGGCGACCGGCACCGGGATCGGCACGTTGATTCCGACCATGCCGCAGACCACGTCGTACTGGAAGCGCCGGGCCGCGCCGCCGTCCCGGGTGAAGAGGGCGGTGCCGTTGCCGTACTCGTTGGCGTTGACCAGGGCGACGGCCTCGGCGTAGCTGTCGACCCGGACCACCGAGAGCACCGGCCCGAAGATCTCGTCGGTGTAGTAGCCGGAGTCGGTCGAGACGTCGTCGACCAGGGACGGGCCGAGGAAGAACCCGGGCCCGTCGGCGGCCGGCAGCGTCCGCCCGTCGACCACCACCTTCCCGCCGGGCCGGTCGAGGTACCCGCGTACCCGGTCCCGGTGCTCGGCGGTGATCAGCGGTCCCATCTCGGCGTCCGGGTCGCTGGCCGGGCCGACCCGGATCCGCGCCATCCGCTCGGCGATCGCCGCGACCAGCGGGTCGGCGACCGCGCCGACCGCGACCACCACCGAGACGGCCATGCAGCGCTCCCCCGCCGAGCCGAACCCGGCCGAGACGGCGGCGTCGGCGGCGGCCCCGACGTCGGCGTCCGGCAGCACCACCATGTGGTTCTTGGCCCCGCCGAGCGCCTGCACCCGCTTGCCGGCGGCGGTGCCGGCGGTGTAGATCGACCGGGCCACCGGGGTGGAGCCGACGAAGGAGATCGCGGCGATCCCCGGGTCGGCGAGCAGCGCCTCGACCGCCGACCGGTCGCCCTGCACGACGTTGAACGCGCCGTCCGGCAGCCCGGCCCGGCGCAGCAGGTCGGCCAGGAGCAGTGAGACGCTCGGGTCCTTCTCGCTCGGCTTGAGCACGAAGGCGTTGCCGGCGACAAGCGCGGTGCAGAACATCCACATCGGCACCATCGCCGGGAAGTTGAACGGGGTGATCCCGGCGACCACCCCGAGCGGCTGCCGGATCGAATAGACGTCCACCCCGGTCGCGGCCTGCTCGCTGTAGCCGCCCTTGAGCAGGTGCGGGGCGCCGGCGGCGAACTCGACGTTCTCCAGCCCCCGGGCCACCTCGCCGGCCGCGTCCGCCACCGTCTTGCCGTGCTCGGCGGAGAGCAGGGTGGCGATCTCGGTCCGGTTGGCGTCCACCAGGTCGCGGAACCGGAACATCACCTCGGCGCGCCGGGAGAGCGACGCCGCCCGCCAGCCGGGCTGCGCGGCGGCGGCGGAGCGGACCGCGGCGCGTACCTCGGCGTCGGTGGCGGCGACCACCTCGGCCTGCCGCTGGCCGGTCGCCGGGTCGTGGACCGGCAGCCGCCGGTCCCCGGTGCCGGGCACCTCGGCCCCGTCGATCCAGTGTGGAATCGTCCGCATCAGCTCACCACCTCAGCTCAGGTACGTCGAGAGTCCGCGCCGCAGGTAGCGCCCGTGCCCCCGCCGCCCGTGATAGGTGCCGTCGGCGACCAGTACGCTGCCCCGGCTGAGCACGGTGTCGACCCGGCCGGCGATCTCGTAGCCCTCGTACGCCGAGTGGTCCATGTTCATGTGGTGGGTCTGCACACTGATCGTGGTCCGCCCGGCCGGGTCGTAGACGACGATGTCGGCGTCGGAGCCGGGGGCGAGCACGCCCTTGCGGGGATAGAGACCGAACATCCGGGCCGGGGTGGTGGCGATCGTCTCCACCCAGCGTTCCAGGGTCAGCCTGCCGTCGACCACGCCCTGGTAGAGCAGGTCGACCCGGTGCTCGACCCCGCCGATGCCGTTCGGGATCTTCGAGAAGTCGCCGAGCCCCAGCTCCTTCTGGTCCTTGAAGCAGAACGGGCAGTGGTCGGTGGAGACCACCGCCAGGTCGTTGCTGCGCAGCCCCTGCCAGAGGTCGCGGTGGTGCGACTCGTGCCGGCTGCGCAGCGGGGTGGAGCAGACCCACTTGGCGCCCTCGAAGCCGGGCGCGCCGAGCTGGTCCTCCAGGGTCAGGTAGAGGTACTGCGGGCAGGTCTCGGCGAAGACGTTCCGGCCGGCGTGCCGGGCCGCCGCCACCTGGGCGAGCGCCTGGCTGGCGCTGAGGTGCACGATGTAGAGCGGGCAGTCCCGGGCCACCTCGGCGAGCCGGATCGCCCGGTGCGTCGCCTCGGCCTCCAGGGCCTCCGGCCGGGTCAGGCCGTGGTGGATCGGCGCGGTCTCGCCCCGGGCCAGGGCCTGCTGCACGAGCACGTCGATGGCGATGCCGTTCTCGGCGTGCATCATGATCATGGCGCCGTTCTCCCGGGCCCGCTGCATCGCCCGGAGGATCTGGCCGTCGTCGGAGTAGAACACCCCCGGGTACGCCATGAAGAGCTTGAAGCTGCTGATCCCCTCCTCGGCGACGAGCATGTCCATCGCCTTGAGCGCGTCGTCGTCGACCCCGCCGAGGATCATGTGGAAGGCGTAGTCGACGTGGCAGTTCCCCTCGGCCTTGGCGTGCCAGGCGGCCAGCCCGTCCTGCACCACCTCGCCGGTGCGCTGCACGGCGAAGTCGACGATGGTGGTGGTGCCGCCGTACGCCGCCGCCCGGGTGCCGGTGTCGAAGGTGTCGGAGGCGTTGGTGCCGCCGAACGGCAACTCCATGTGGGTGTGCGCGTCGATCCCGCCGGGGATCACGTATTTTCCGGTGGCGTCGACGACCCGGTGGTCGCCGTCCGGGGCCCGGCCGGGCGCGTAGAGCGCGACGATCGTCTCACCGTCGACGAGGACGTCGGCCGGGTGCGTCCCGGTCGCCCCGACGACGGTGCCGCCGCTGACCAGCAGTGTCATGAGCTGTCCTCCCCCTGCTGGCGCCGGTTACGGCCGGACGAGGCTGTCGTAGGCGTCCGGGCGGCGGTCCCGGTAGAAGGCCCACCTGTCGCGTACCTCGGCGAGCAGGCCGAGGTCGAGGTCGCGGACGATCAGCTCCGGGGCGTGTCCGTCGCCGACCTCCCCGACGAACTTTCCCTCCGGGTCGACGAAGTAGGAGGTGCCGTAGAAGTCGTTGTCGCCGAGGTCCTCGACCCCGACCCGGTTGATCGCGCCGACGAAGTATTCGTTGGCCACCGCCGAGGCCGGCTGCTCCAGCTTCCAGAGGTAGGCCGAGAGTCCCCGGCTGGTCGCCGAGGGGTTGAAGACCACTGTCGCACCGGCCAGCCCGAGCGCCCGCCAGCCCTCCGGGAAGTGCCGGTCGTAGCAGATGTAGACGCCGATCCGCCCGACGGCGGTGTCGAAGACCGGATAGCCGAGGTTGCCGGGGCGGAAGTAGAACTTCTCCCAGAAGCCCTTCACCTGCGGGAGGTGGGTCTTGCGGTATTTGCCGAGATAGCTGCCGTCGGCGTCGACCACGGCGGCGGTGTTGTAGAGGACGCCGGGCTGCTCCTGCTCGTACATCGGCAGCACCATCACCATGCCGAGCTCGGCGGCGAGCGCGGCGAACCGCTCGGTGGTCGGTCCGGGGATCGACTCGGCGTACGCGTAGAAGCCCGTGTCCTGCACCTGGCAGAAGTAGGGGCCGTAGAAGAGCTCCTGGAAACAGATGATCCTGGCGCCCTGTGCGGCGGCCTGCCGGGCGTACTCCTCGTGCGCCTTGATCATCGATTCCTTGTCGCCGGTCCAGGTCGTCTGCACCAGGGCCGCGCGGATGTTCTCTGCCATGGTCGGACCTCCTCGGCACCGTGCCCGGGTGGTGGTGGCGCCCGTCGGGGGTGGAGTCTGCTTGACCTTGTCGTGACCTTTGCTTTTTCGACCGGATGGCGTAGGACTTTAGTGACACAAGTGGAGCCGGACAATGGCCAATTTGTTACTGATTTTTTCGGAGAAGTAACATGCTGCAGCTCATCGCCAGTGCGATCGACGACCGTACGGCGCGGGGCGTCGCCGCGGCGGTGAGCCGACTGGTCCGGACCGGCGAGCTGCCGCCCGGCAGCCGACTGCCGACCGTCCGCTCCGTCGCCCGGGAACTCGGGATCAGCCCGACCACGGTCAGCGAGGCGTGGCGCTCGCTGGCCAGCGCGGGCGCGATCCAGACCCGGGGCCGCTCCGGGACCTTCGTGCTGCCGCCCAACCGGCTCCGGCAGAGCCTCCGGTACGCCCGGCTCAGTGCCAGCCCGGCCACGTTGCCGCACGACTTCTCCACCGGCGTACCCGACCACGACCTGCTGCCGGAGCTGGCGCCCGCGCTGCGCCGGATCGGCGACACCCGGCTCACCACCTCCTACCTGGAGGAGCCGGTGCTGCCCCGGCTGGAGGTGGTGCTCCGGGAACGCTGGCCGTTTCCGCCGCAGCAGCTCACCGTGGTCGACGGCGCGCTGGACGGGGTGGACCGGGTGGTCGCCGCCGCCGTCCGGCTCGGCGACCGGGTGCTGGTGGAGAATCCGACCTTCCCGCCCCTGCTCGACCTCCTCGACACCGTCGGCGCGGTGCCGGTGCCGGTCACCCTGGACAGCTCCGGCATCGAGCCGGCCTCGCTCACCGCCGGACTCGACCGGGCCCCGGTGGCGCTGCTGCTCCAGCCCCGGGCGCAGAACCCGACCGGGGTCTCGATGACGCCGCAGCGCGCCGCCGAGCTGGCCGACGTGATCGCCCGGCATCCGCTCGGCCGCACCGTCGCGGTGGTCGAGGACGACCACGCCGGAGAGATCGCCTCCGCCGCGCCCGTCTCGCTCGGCGAATGGCTTCCCGACCAGGTGGTGCACATCCGCAGCTACTCCAAGAGCCACGGCCCGGACCTGCGGCTCGCGGCCGTCGGCGGGCCGGCCGCCCTGGTCGCCTCGGTCGCCGACCGGCGCCTGCTCGGCCCCGGCTGGTCCAGCCGGGTGCTCCAGGCCGTCCTGCTCGACCTGCTCACCGACCCGGCGACGATCCGGTTCCTCTCCGGCGCCCGCCGCGAGTACGCCCGCCGCCGCAGCCTGCTGACCGCCGCCCTCGCCGACCGGGGGATCGACGCCCCGACCCCGGACGGGATCAACATGTGGATTCCGGTACGCGACCAGCAGCACGCGATGCTCTCGCTCGCCGCGCACGGCATCGCCGTCGCCCCCGGCACCCCGTTCGCGGTCTCGCCGCTCGGCGGCGACCACGTGCGGTTGACCGTCGGGCTGGTCCGGGACGGCTTCGACGACCTGGCCGACCTGCTGGCCGACGCCGCCGGCGGGCCACACCGGGCCAGCGGCCGTCGACTCCGCACGCTCCGCCGCACCACCCGCTGAACCGGACCGGAGCCGCACCATCCGCCGAGCCGAGCCGCCCCGCCGAGCCGCGCCGCCCCGCCGAGCTGCGCCGCCCCGCCGAGCTGCGCCGCCCGGTATTGCTCGTGATCGCTACCCTCCGGGCAGTCGAACGCGGAGGGCGGAGTCATGACGAGCGAGTCGGAGCAGAGCCAGCCGGCCCGCCCCGACCGGGAAAGCTCCGCCGACCACGACCCCGACGGCGCCTCCGCGCCGGAGTCGGGCCGGGAAAGCGGCCGGAGCGTCCGATCGACGGCGACCGTGGTCGGCTCGGTCCTGATCACCCTGGCGACCCTGCTGGCCTGGTTCTTCGACCACCAGGCGGCGAAGTTGGAGCAGGAGGCGGCGGAGCGGGACCGCATCGCGTTCCAGCGGATGTGCGACGACCCCGCAGCGGCCGCCGCGATGGTCGCGAACCTGCCGGCCATGGCCGCCCTCTGCCCCGGCGGGCTACGCCAGTTGCTCTCGATCCCGGCCGGCGAGGTCGACGCCGGCCCCGAACTGGTCGACGCCTACCTGGACCGGCTGCGCGGCCTGCTCGCCGCCACGCTGCCCGGTGACGACGTCTCGGCGTACGTCGGCGCCATCCACCGCGACGACCGTTACGCGGCGGCGTTGAGCACCCTGCACCGCAGCGCCCGACACTGCGAAGCGGTCTTCCCGACCGGTGCGCCCACGCCGACCAGCCGGCGACCGACGGGCAACTTCTGGGACGACTCGCCGCGCGTCGAGGTGGTCCCGCAGTCGTCGACGCTGCGGACGAGCGGCCGGCCCGATGGCGGCACGCTCATCGAGGTGCGGGTAGTCGACGCCGTGCCGAGCTGCCTGACCCGGGGGACGTTCGAGGTGGGGCGACCGCCCCGGTTCGTCGGGACCACCGCCCTCGCCCTGTCGTTCAGCGTCGGCACCGGTCCGACCGGTCAGCGGGTCTGGCTCCTCGACGAGCTGACCGCCTGTCCGGTACGCCCGGACCCGCTCGCCGCCGAGCCGATCCTCGGCACCTACTCGCTGACGAAACGCCAGTCGATCCGCGAGGGTGTCGCCGATTCCCTCTTCGCCTACGCCGGCAGCACCTGCCCCGGATAGCCGGCCCCGGACGGTCCTGGCTGTCCCGGACGCCGACGCCGCCGGGCAGGCTGTCCGCCACCTCCACGCAGTCGGCGCGGAGCCCGACGCGCAGGCCGGGGCGCGTCGGCTGACGACCCACGCAGCCACCGCTCACCCACCGCGACAGCCGCTCAGAACCATTCACCGCTCCGCACCGTGGATCACCGTCCGGTGATGGCGGTGAGGGTGCCCCGCACGCACCGTCCGCAACGAGATCTTGGAATTCTGTGGTTCGAGAAGAACCACGAATTCCAAGAATCTTGGTCGCCTGCGACATCGCTGGCGCATGAGCGTGGGTCCGGATGGGACGGAGCTACGATCAAGGCCTCGGGCCGCGATGTCGGCGGACCGGCCGAGGCGGCACATCGACGGGGGAGGTCCGGTGAGCCCGGTGGTGACGGCGGTGGCCCGGGACGACGGGCACCACTTCAGCAAGCCGACCCGGGGCAGCATCCGGCTGCTGGCCGGGCTGGGCGTGGAGGGCGACGACCGCGTCTGACCCCGGCTGCGGTCGGTTCCACCATCACACACACCGGTTTCAGACGATCGCGCCGCCGGTCGCGCGGATGTTCTGCCCGGTGATCCAGTGTGCGTCGGGGCCGGCCAGGAAGGCGACGACGGCGGCGATGTCGGCCGGCTGACCGAGCCGGCCCAGCGCGGTGAGCGCGGGGATCTGCTCCAGCGCCTCGGCGGGGTTCACCGCCCGGAGCAGGTCGGTGTCGGTGGCGCCGGGCGAGACGGTGTTGACGGTGATCCCCCGGGGTCCGAGTTCCCGAGCCGCGATCGCGGTGAACTGTTCGAGCGCGGCCTTGCTGGCGCTGTAGAGGGCGGCACCGGGCACCGGCAGCACCGTGTTCAGGGTGGAGATGTTGACGATGCGGCCACCGTCGCGCAGCAGCGTGGCCGCCTCGCGGATGGCCAGCAGCGGAAACTTCGCGTTGACCGTCATCACCCGGTCGAACTCGTCGGCGGTGATCTCGGCGATCGGCGTCGGCGTGTTGACCGCGGCATTGTTGACCAGGATGTCCAGGCCGTCGTCGCGGACCGGTGCGAACATCGGCCCGAGGCTGGCCAGATCCGCCTGGTCGGCCCGGACGGCGAGCGTACCGGCGTAGCGGCTGACCAGGTCGTCGGCTGCCGCGCGGTCGCGGCAATAGGTGAAGACCACCCGGGCGCCGGCCTCGGCGAACCGCTCCACGATGGCCCGGCCGATCCCCCGGGAGCCGCCGGTGACCAGGGCCGTCCGGCCGGATAGCTGTGTCATGCCCGGAGACGCTATTGCCGGCCGGGCACGAGGTCTTGAAGGAATGCGCACAGCTGTGTCGGAGTGAGTCCGGACAGCGCCCGCACCTCGCGGGTGAAGTGCGGCTGGTCGGCGTAGCCGGTGTCGGTGGCCGTCCCGGCCAGCGCCGCGCCGCTGGCGAGCAGCCCGATCGCGCGCTGGAAGCGGACGATCCGGGCCACGGTCCCCGGCGTCAGGCCGATCTGCCGGCGGAACCGGAGTTCGAGGCAGCGCCGGCTGAACCCGACCCGGTCGGCGAGGGCGCCGATCCGGAGGCCCGCCGGAGCCCGCTGAAGCTGCCACCAGGCGGAGCTGACCATGGTGTCCGGCTGCGAAGCGCCTCCGGCCGTCGCGCTGTCCAGGATCTCGCCGGTGAGGATCTCGTCGAGCAGTGCGAACCGGGCGGACCAGTCCGGCGCGGCGGCCAGCCGCTCGACCAGCCCGGTCGCGGGCCGGCCGAGCAGGTCCGGCAGCGGCACCGCCGTCCCGGCCAGCTCCCGCATCGGTACGCCGAGCAGCGCCGCGACCCCCTCGGGAGTGAGCCCGACACTCACGCCGTACGCCCACGTGCTCGGACCGGCCACCGTCGGCGTGCTCCGTGCCCCGGTGACCAGGGCGTACGGGGCGGCGAGGTCGATGACGAGGGTGGCGAGGTTCAACGGCAGGAGCCGGTGCGGCAACGCGGACCGCGCCCCGGCGCGGAATCCGGCGTAACCCAGCACGTAGCGCCGGAGCCGCACGTCCGGCAGCCGGGCGACCGTCTCGCACGGCAGCGGCTGCGGTCGCACCGGTATCGAGTGGATCTGCGGCAGCGTGCGCATCAGGCACCATCATGGACCGCCGCACCCCGGGCCGCGCACCAAATATTCCGCCGGTCCGGACCCCGGTGGCTACGAACCCCGGCGGATGTCGAGCAGGTGGTGCTCTCCCTCGTGCACGGTGTGCCGGCCCAGCCAGAGCAGCGTGCGGGTCTGCCGCTCCGGCCACGGGTAGACCCCGGTCCTGTCCAGCTCGGCCGGGCCGAGCGGCGCGAACGCGCTCGCCAGCCCGTCGGCGGCCGCGACGAGGTCGCCGAGCACGACGGCTGGATCCTGCTCGTTGTACGCGTCGGCGACCGCCCGCTCGTCGCGGCCCATCGGGGTGAACTCCGGTCCCTCCACGGCGAGGGCCAGGGTGAGCCGCTGCCGCTGGATCCGGAGGACGTCCCGCATGTGGCAGGCGTACTCGAGCGGCGACCACACCTGCTCGGCCGGTCGCCGTCGCGGGTCACGGGCCGCGCTCAGCGCCGTGGAGTATCGCGTCCCGAACTCGTGCAACCGGCCGGGCAGCGCCGCCGCCGGCACGGACGGATAGTCGAAACCGCACTCGTCGCAATGGTCCACGACGGTCAGCGTACGGCCGCTGCCGGCCGACGTCGGGTGCTCGCCGCACGCCACGCACCGGAGACAACGGTGGACCGGCGTCAACCGGCGGAGCGGGCCAGCGGTGCGGGGCTGCCGGTGCCCGACTCTGCCGGCGCCGGGTCAGTGCCCGGGAATCCTCGCAGGACGAGCAGCACGCCGAGCGCCACCTCGAAGAGCCCACCGGGGACGGAGAGGGCCAGCCCGACCCCGTAGCCGAGGACCTCGAGGACCGCACCGGCCAGGAGGACGGCGTATCCGAGCAGACCCCAGAGCGCGAAGGGTCGGGGCACCAGCCGGGCCCGCAGCAGGATCCGGCAGAAGAAGAGGCCGGCGACGCCGAGCGCGATCATGCCGAGCTGGTACGCGTACCCGTTGCCGTCCTGCGCGACCCGGGCCAGCGCCGGCAGCACCGCGGCTCCCTCGGCACCCCCGCCGGCATGTTCCCTGGCGAGCGGGACCAGCAGCAGGAGGAGCACGATCCCGACGGCCAGCAGCACCGCTTCGATCGTCCGGAGCAGGAGGTAGGCGTAGGCGGAGAGCTCGCCGTGCGGCCGCAGGATCGGGAAGGAGAGCAGCCCGATGCCGACGACCACCGCCGAGTTGACAAGCATCAGGAGCGCTCCCGCCGAGAGTTGCCGCTGGTGGTCGTGCACCTCGGCGAGCGCCTCCGGGACGCCGATGCCGGAGTCGACCAGGGCGGTGCCGGTGAGGTAGGCGACGAAGGCCAGCAGGAACAGCGTTCCGACGAATCGTCCGGTGATCTTGGGTGACATGGCGGACCCTCTCGCTCGGGCGTCACCTTACTTAGTACGGTACGGTACCGTACTAAGTACGAAGACACCATCGTCCGGGAGCCGGAGTGCCGGAACCAGTTCACGACAGCACGGCCGACCGCACACCGCTCAGCCGTGACCGGGTGCTGCGCACCGCCGTCGCCGTCGCCGACCAGGGCGGCATCACGGGGCTGACGATCCGCTCGCTGGCCCGGCAGCTCGGCGTCAAGCCGATGTCGGTCTACTACCACGTGGCAAACAAGGACGAGATCCTCGACGGCATCGTCGACCTGGTCTTCGCCGAGATCGACCTGCCCTCGGCCGACGGCGGGTGGCGGTCGGAGCTGCGCCGCCGGGCCGCCTCGGCCCGCCGGGTGCTCGTCCGGCACCCGTGGGCGATCGGGCTGCTGGAGTCGCGCTCCACCCCCGGGCCGGCGACCCTGCGCCACCACGACGCGGTGATCGGCACGCTGCGCCGGGCCGGCTTCCCGGTACGCCTCACCGCCCAGGCCTATGCCCTGCTCGACAGCTATGTCTACGGGTTCGCGCTCCAGGAGGCCTCGTTGCCGTTCCACGGTCCGGACTCCGCCGCCGACGTCACCGAGCCGATCATGCAGGGCTTCTCCCCCGACGACTATCCGCACCTGGTCGAGATGGCGACCGAGCACATCCTGCAACCCGGCTACGACTTCGGCGACCAGTTCGGGTTCGGGCTCGACCTGATCCTCGACGGTCTCGCGGCGTTGCTGCCCGACGGGGCCGAACCCGCGCCCTGACCACCGTCGGACCGCCGGGCAGCGCCCGGCTGGTATCTTTCGTGATCATCGTGCCCGAGGAGTCCAGTGTGCGTGACCCTGCCGGCGAGCCCGACGACGGACTGCTCTACCTGACCCGCGACGAGGTCGTGACGTGCCTGGCGGAGGTCGACCCGGTCGAGGTCACGGCGGAGACCCTGCGCCAGCACGCCCTCGGCCGATCGATCCTGCCCGACGAGGCTTACCTCGGCTGGCGCACGGCAGCGGGACACCAGGCGCGGTCGTTGGGCATGCCCGGCGCGGTGCAGACCGACGACGGGTTCGCCCTCGGCATGAAGATCATCAATGGCAGCCTGGGCAATCCGGCACGCGGACTGGCCCGGTCCCAGGGACTGCTGATGATGTTCGACCCGGAGACGGCGTACCCGGTCACCGCCATGGAATCCGCCTACATCAGCGCGCTGCGCACCGCGGCGGTCACCGCCGTGAGTGCCCTGCGGCTACATCCCGGCCCGATCCGCCGGATGGCCGTGCTCGGCTGCGGCACCCTGGCCCGGGCCCACCTGCGCCTGCTCCCCACCGTCCTGGACAGCCTCGCCGAGATCGTGCTCTACGACATCGACCGCGACCGGGCCGAGACACTCGTCCACGAGGTAGGCGCCGGCCCGGTCAGCGGCCGGCACAGGGTCGAGGTCGCCGACGGTCCGCGCGGCTGCGTCGAGGGTGCCGACCTCGTGGTCACCGTGACCGTGACCACCGAGGGATACCTCGAACCGGGTTGGTTCGCCCCCGGAGCCCTGATCGCCCACGTCTCGCTCGACGACGTGCTGCCCGAGGTGGTCGCCGCCGCCGGCCTGCTGGTGGTGGACGACTGGGGCCTGGTGAGCCACGACGACCGGCGCCTGCTCGGCCGGATGTGGCGGGCCGGACAGCTGCGCGCACCCGATGGCGGCTACCACCCGGAGGCGGTGCCCGTGCCGCAGGCGCCGCAGGTCGACACCACGCTGGGCGAGGTGCTGGTCGGCCGGCATCCCGGAGCTGCCGGCGCGGGGGAGATCGTCCTCAGCAACCCGTTCGGGATGTCCATCCTGGATGTCGCGCTCGGGGCGAGAGTCGGGCGGATCGCCCGGGACCGTGGGCTCGGGCTACCGCTGGCCCGGTGACCGCCGTCTCCCGCCCGCGTCTCCCCGCCCCTCGCCCCGTCGGGTGTCAGTCCGTTTCCAGCCGGTCGAGATCATCGGCGATCTCGTTCCAGCTCCGGGCATACTCCCGGGCGATCCGGGCCACGATGATGGCGCAGTGCGCCGGCAACCCCGCCGTCACCTGGTCGGCCTGGCTCCGGGAAACCGTCCGGGAGGCAAGCCAGCGCAGCAGGCCGCGCCCCGACTCGGTGTAGCAGAGCGACGGATCCCGGCGCAACCCGTTCAGTAGCGCCTCGACGTCGACCTCGACCTCGTGCTCCTCCCGGCGCACCGACGCCCCCGCCCGGTCGCGCTGCTGGGCCGGGACCGGATCCTGTCCCGCCCGGACCCGGGCCCGGACGTCCCGGGCCGTACCGACCGAGATGCCGGCCTGCCGGGCGATCTCCCGCAACGGGGCGTCCGGGCTGGCCGCGATGACCTGGCTGGCGATGTGCCGCCCCTCGGCCGTGCTCAGTGGTCGCACCTTCCCGTCCCGACCGATCCGGCGCTGCGGGCTCCCCGCGCCGTCGGCGGCGAAGCTCTCCCGGAGCGCCGCCACCGTCCGTGCCGCGATCCCGGCGATCCCGGCGATGGACCGATCCGACAGGTCCGGACTCGACACGATGATGCGGGCCGCCGCCGCCTGCCGCTCGGCAAGGGTCAACGGCAGGCCATGGGTGACGTTGGCCCTGACCGCGAGTTGGAAGGCTTCCTGCGCGGTGCCGTAGAAGAACTGCGCGGCGATGTGCGTGGCGCCGCCGTCGAGCCGGGCCGCGCTGAGTCGGTGCACGCCGTCGATCACCCGCATGCTCTGGCCGTGCACCAGGATCGGCGGCAGGGCATCGCCGGCCTCGGCGAGAACCCGCACGTACGCCGGGTCCGGCTCCTCCAGCCGGGGCGAGTCCGCCTCACGCAGCTCACTCAGGCGGACCCGGACGACCGACGAGAACCCGGCTCCGGGCACCGGTCCGGCGTGCAGCGGTGCCCCGGAGTGCAGGGGTGGCCCGGAGTCCAGGGGCGGCGGAGCAAGTCGGATCGGCAGGACGGCACTCATGGCACGGCTCTCCTTGACAGATGACCGACGACGAGTCACTGACCCCGGTCACGCGTCGACGTCGGCACGGTAGTTCTCGAGAAAGGTCTCGACCTCCTGCGCACTCGGCAGCCGGGCTTGCCCCTGGGCGACCGCCCGGTCAAGCAGCTCGGTGATCTCGGCGAGGCGTTCCACCTCTCCGGCCTGCTGCGCGATCGTCGGATCGATCTGGAACAGTTCCTCCACCGCACAGCCCAACTCCAGCAGTGCCAGCGAGTGGTATCCCAGGTCGGCGACGAGCCGGCTCTCCGGCGTCAGCGCGACGGTCTCGTCGGGTGGGGCAGGTGCGACCACCGCCACCAGCCTGCGGACCATTCCGTCCGTCGACTCGTCACTCATCGATCGCCCGCTCCGCAACTCCCGCCCACGACGTCAACTCCCGCTCACGAAGTTCGATCCGCCGCGCGCCGACCACCGAACCGTCCTCGTCCACGACCACCTCGGCCGGCACCGGCTTGCTGAGAAACGCCAGCAGACTGGCGGAGAGCCCGTACGCGCCCACGTTGGGGATCCGGAGCACGTCGCCGACGACGGGGATCCGGATCTCTGCCGAACGACTCAGCAGATCCAACGGCGTGCACAGCGTGCCGACCAGGGTGACCCGCTGGAGTTCACCGCCGCCGGACGGATCGGGCGCCGGGCTCGGCTGCACCTGGGGAAGGGTCCTGCCGAGCCCGGACATGCCACCCAACGCGTTGACGCCGGCGTCGAGGATGACATGGGTGGTCTTCCCGCTCGTCTTGACGTCCAGCACGGTCGTCAGCAGGGTGCCCGAGGTGCCGACGAGGAACCGTCCCGACTCGAAGGCCACCCGTGGCCGTCCCTGGCGCCAGCCCGGCAGCGTGGCGTCGAGCACCTCGCTGAGCTTCGTGCCCAGGCCGAGGTAACTGGGCCGGGCACCCGGTCGGGCGAACGGGGCGGCGAACCCACCGCCGATGCTGACCAGCCGACCGGCGATGCCGGTCGCGGAGAGCAGCTCGGCCGTGGTACGCAGGCTGAGTTCGAACTCGGCGAGCAGATCGTCCTGGTCCGGCACGTTGGTGGCGGGGAAGAGGTGCACCCCGACCGGGTTCAGCAGACCGCCGTCCCGACCGTCCCGGATCAGCTCCACGGCCGCCTCCGGGGAGGTACCGAACTGGGTAGCGACCCCGGTCATCCGCAGCCCGGTACCGCGGCCGGCCGCCCGAAGGGTGTTGATCCGGACCAGGTAGTCGACGGGGACGCCCCGGGACCGCACCGCCGTGGCCAGGCGCCGGTGGTCGACCTCCGACTCCACCGAGAAGGTACGGACCCCACGGTCGAGAGCGTCGTCGAGTTCCGCCGCCGTCTTCGCCGGCCCGGTGAAGAGGCACCGTTGCGCCGCCTGCCCGGCGGCGAGCGCGGACCACAGCTCGCCGGAGGAGCTGACCTCGCAGAACAGTCCGCACCGGACCAACTCGGCCACGACGGCGGGGTGCGGGTTCGCCTTGAGCGAGTAGTAGAGCCTGGTCTCCTCCGGCAGTGCCGCCCGCAGGTCACGGGCGGCCGCCCGCACCTCGGCGAGCCGATAGACGTAGAGAGGCGTGCCGAAGCGCGCGACGAGGTCGTCCATCATCCAGTCACCATGCCCTCACCGAGGCGCTTCTTGTCGATCTTGCCGCTGCTCGTCCTCGGCAACTCGTCCACGAGAACGCACCGGTCGGGGACCTTGGCCGGCTCCAGACGGTCGGCGATCCCCTTGAGGATCTGCTCCTGGCGCAGCCGGGACCGCACCCAGAGCACACATTCGCGGGCGGCGCCGACCAGCGCGGCGGCCGCCTCCTCGACCTCGGGGATGTCCAGCGCCGCCGCCTCGATCTCGCCGACACTGGTCCGAACCCCCCGGCGCTTGAAGATGTCGTCCCGGCGACCGACGAAGGCGACCGCCCCCTGCTCGTCCAGCGTCCCGAAGTCGCCCGTGCGGAGGATCCGTTCGCCGGTCGCCGGGTCGGACCCGAACCGCTCGGCGGAAGCCGCCGGCTGCTGCCAGTACCCGGCCATCACGTGCGGACCGCGTACGACGATCTCGCCAACCCGACCCGGCGGCAGCGGTGCCCCGTCCTCCCCCACCACCTCCACCCGGGTACCGGGCAGGGCCGTCCCCACCGTCCCCGGCTTGGTGAGATCCTCGTCGGGTGCGGCGATCGTGATCCGCTTGCACTCGGTCATGCCGTACATGGGCACCACCGCCACCCCGGGGAACGTCGACCGGAGCGAGTCCGCGACCCCCCTGGTGAGCGCGGCACCGGTATTGGTGATCAGTCTCGGTCGGACGCCGGACTCGCTCCGGCCCGCGAGTCCGAGCAGCGTCTGCGCGTACGGCGGCACCACCGGCAGCACCGTGGGACGGAAGGTACGCAGCCATCGGAACGCCGAGATCTCGTCCGCAGCGCTGGCCAGGGCGAGCTGGGCCCCGGCCTGGGCGCAGAGGAACATCTGGTAGAGGCTGTAGTCGAAGGAGAAGGGCAGCCGGGCGTAGACGATGTCCTCGGACAGGTAGCCGAGCCGGCCGGCGATCGCCTCCACCGCGAACGCCACCTGGCGGTGTGGGCAGACGACGCCCTTCGGCCCGGCGGTCGATCCCGAGGTGTAGACGAGGAGGGCCAGATCCGAGCCGGACACCCCGGCGGGATCGTCCCGCGGGGTGAGCACCGCCCACTCCCGGGCCGCCTGGTCCGGGTCGATCACCTCAAGACCCGGCAGCGCGGCCACGGCGGCGGCGAAGCGTTCGGGATCGCCGCCCAGCGCGAGACCGGGCCGGGCGTCCCGGGCCACCGCCGCCAGGTGGTACGGCCGGGCCTGCGCGCTGACCGGTACCACCGCCACCCCGGCACGCAGGGCCCCGTGGATGACCGCCACGAGACGACGCGAGTTGGGGAGCGCCACCAGCAGGCGGTCGCCCTGTCGCACCCCCCGGTGCCGGAGCCAGCTGGCCACCCGCTGGCTCGCCGAGAGCAGCTCCCGGTAGGTCCAGCTGCCCGACTCGTCGCGCACCGCGGCAGCATCGGGCCACCGGGCCGCCGCGTCCTCGAGAAACCGGTGGACGAGCTGACCGCGGTCGTCGTCCGGACCGCCGTTGCCCCCGCTCACCGCGCCGCCCCGGTCGGTGGCTCCTCGGCCCGGACGGCGTCGATCTCCGCCCAGAGGGCCACGGGGGTCGCGAAGACGTCGAACACGAGCCGCTCCTCCGAGAGGAGGATGTCGTACGTCTGCTCCACCGTGACCAGCAACTCCACGATGGTGAGGGAGTCCAGCCCGAAGGCGGCCAACTCCAGGTCCGGGGCGAGTTCCTCGTCATCCGGTAGCAACGGCAGCGCGGCTCGGAGCAGTTCCTCGAACCGCTCGTCCCAGGGCTTCCCACCCCCGGCGGTCGGCTCCACCGGGGCGGAGCGGCGCAGCAGGGCGTCGACGTCGAGGGCGCCGTGCCCGGTCAACGGCCAGTCGTCGAGCAGCAGCACCCGATCGGGCACGAGCCGCCGGGGCAGCCGGTCGGCCAGGGCCCGACGGATCTGCGCCGGGTCCGGCGACCCGCCGGTCACCGGGCGAAGAAAACCGGTCAGCCCGGCCGTCCCGTCGACGTGGCGCAGCAGGTAGCCGTCGCGCACCGCCGGTAGCGTACCCAGGACCTGCCGGGCGTGACTCAGCTCCAGGGGATGACCGTCGGGCCCGGCCTGGCGATGGATCGGGCCGAGCTGCTCGATGCGGCCGTCGGCGCGTACCCGGGCCAGCAGCCCGGTGCGGAACAGCCGGGTGCCGCTGTGGAAGGGATCCGGGACGAAGTCTTCGGCGGTCCGCGCCGGATCGTCGAAGTACCCGTTCGGCACCGCCGGTCCGCTCACCGCCAACTCCCCGCGCACTCCGACCGGCACCGGGCGCAGCTGGGTGTCGACGATCCGTACGGTGAGGCCGGGCAGCGGTCGACCGTCCACCGTCACCCAGCCGGGGATGCCGGCACCACCCGCCACCGGCGTCGGCCGGCCGGGGCCAGCGGCGTACCAGGACTCCGGAAGGCTCGTGTGGGGGTCGCCGCCCACGATCATCGTGAGCCCGGCCGGGCAGGAGCCCTCCGGCACCATGCGCTCGGCGACCAGCGGGGTCGCCTGGGCGTGCGTGACCGCGCCGGAGGCGATGAGTTCCGTCAACTCGACGGCCTGGTCCGGGACGGCCGGTCGGGAGACGACGACCTGGCCGCCAGTGGTCAGCGGAAGCAGCAGCTCGCTGAGGGCGGCCAACGAGGTAAGAGCGCTGGAGAAGAGCCAGCCGGAGCTGTCCGTCGTCGGTGTGCCGGCGCTGGCCAGGGCCGAGGCCAGGCCGGACAGCGCGTGCGCCAGGGCGTCGTGGGTGATCGTCGTGAACGGCGCGGCGCCGGAGGTCGGGTCCGGATACAGGCAGGCCGTCTCGCCGGGATGTGGCCGGACCCGGTCCAGCCAGTCGCTGATCCGCCCAACCGTGCCGTCCTGTAGGCCCAGCAACTCGGCGCCGGCGGCGACCACCGGGACACCGTCGATCCGGGTGGTACTGGTGGTCGCCGTGGAGGACTTGACGAAGGCGGCGAGCCCGACGGTATCGGCCAGCTCACGCAGCCGGGCGACCGGAGTCTCCGGGTCCAGTGGCAGCCAGGCCGCCCCGACCTGCCAGACCGCGAAGAGCTGCGCCGGTACCCAGACGTCGCGCACCGGTGCCACCCCGACGATGTCCCCCCGGCCGACACCGGCATCCCTGAGCCGACAGGCGAGTCGGCCGGCGAAGGCGTCGAGCTGCCCGTACGTGAGGGAGTCCCCGCCACAGCGGACGGCGAGAGCGTCCGGCCGGTCGCGTACCCACCCGGCGTAGGTCTCGGCCGGACTCCGCCCCGTCGTCACCAGCGCGGCGCCGGTGCCGGCGACCGCCACCGCCTCGATCTCGGCCTCGGGGAGGCAGGCGGCGTTCGCCGACGCGTCCGGGTCGGCCGCGATGCTCTCCAGCACGGTCCGGTAGATCGCTCCCAGCCGCGCCGTGTTCTCGCGGCTCAGGAAGTGGGTGGTGGTGTTGAGCTGGACCACGCCGGAGATCGTCGAGACGTGCAGGGCGAACTCGTTCTCCGTCTGGTCGACGGTCGCCCCCCACTCGATCAGTCGCTTGTCGACCTGATGGAAGTCGAGATAGTTGAACATGACGTCGAGAAGTGGGGGTCGCCGGCCGACCTCGCGCTGGATGGCCTGCATGGGATAGCGGCGGTGCGCCCACACGTCGGTCAGGTCACGATAGACCGCCGTGACGAATCCGCCCCAGGTGTGGCTGCCGTGCGGCATCGGGAAGGGCAGGGTGTTGAGGTACATGCCGGGCACCCGGTCCGCCCCGACGATCTCCGGACGGGCGTCGCAGACAAGCCCGGTGTAGAACCGGTCCGTCTCGGCGACGACGCTCAGTACCTTCAGATGGGCGGCGAGAAGAACGGCCTTCAACGAGGTGCGCGTACGGGCCGCCACCTCGCGGAGGTCGTCGGCCAGGTCCAGGAAGGGGATCCGGTGGAGGTACCGCTGCGGGGGCGCGGCCGGGTCACCGCGCCAGGCAAGCGGCGGCCGGGCCGAGGTCCGGCCGTCGACGACACCTCGCCAGAAGGCGCGGTCCGACTCCGAACGTAGGGCCGCCTGCTCGGCGGCGATGTGGTCGGCGAACCGGAACGGGACGGGTTCGGCGGCTGCGGGAGTGCGACCGGCGCGCAGCTCGTGGTAGCGGGAGACGATCTCCATGATCAGGGAGTGACAGCTCCACCCCTCCAGAATCGGGTGGCACTCGGTGAGCGACAGCCACCAGTCGGTCGTGCCGTCGCCGGTGTGCGCGTGCAGCCGGACAAGTGGCGCCTGCGTCAGGTCGAATCGCCGCTGGCGCTGCGTCTCGGCGTACTGGAGCAGTCGTGACTGCCATCCGGCCTGGTCGAGCCTGCCGTGCCTCGTCCGGTCGACGGTGATGGTAGCCCGCCCGTGCACCAGTTGCAGCGGGGCGGAGTAGCTGTTCAGGTCGAAGGTGGTCCGGAGAACGTCGTGGCGGTCGACGGCGGCCTGTGCGGCGCCCCGCAGGGCGGCCAGGTCGAGCCCGTCGTCGTCGCGCACCAGAAACGACGTGGTGTCCTGGTAACGGCTCAGCTCCGGTCGGGTACGCATCTCCACGATCATGCCGAGCTGGGCCGCACCCACCGGATAGGCGTCGACGACATCCTGCGGCAGCAGACCGCGGTCCGCCTCGGTCACCATCGCGAACGGCGGGATCCCGGCCGGAAGGTCCGCCGCCCGGGACCGCCCGGCGAGGATCGGCGCGAGTTCCTGGATGCTCTGGTACGCGAAGATGTCGACGGCGGCGACCTCGAACCCGGCGGCTGACAGCCGGGCCGCGAGGGCGACCGCCTGGAGCGAGTCACCGCCGAGGTCGAAGAAGTTGGCCGCCGGGTCGACCTGCGCCAGGCCCAACACCTGCTGCCACACCGGCTCCAGCCGGGCGAGGAGGTCGGGGTCGATGTCGCCGACGGGCTCGGATAGCCCGGCCGCGGACGGCGGCACCGGCCGGGCGGGACGGCCGGAGTTCACCGGGCCGCGGGCGGCGCGGGCCAGCACCTGGAGCTCGGCCAGCGAGGTGTAGGGGTCGGCCGTCGCCTGCTCCAGCAACCGTCCGAAGAGGCCGGCCAGCTCCCGTGCGGTATCCGCCGGGAAGAGCGCCGTGGCGTACTCGAGAGCGGCGTAGAACCGGCCGTTCGGGGCCTCCTCGACGTGCAGGGTCAGGTCGAACTTGGCGTGCTGCACCGCCTGTTGCCGGATGTGCACGATGTCGAGTCCGGGCAGGTCGAAGGCGCCGCGCTCGGTCGGGTTCATGTCGAACGCGACCCGGAACAGCGGATTGCCGGCCGCGACACGGGTCGGACGCAACTCGTTGACCAGCCAGCTGAACGGCACCTCCCGGTGGTCCAGCGCGTCGAGCAGGTGGGACCGCACCTCCGCGAGGAGGCTGGCGAAGGAGAGCTGGATCGGGCACTGGGCACGCACCACGACGGTGTTGATGGCATAGCCGACGAGCCGGTCGAGCTCCGGTCGGGTGCGCAGGGTGACGGGCATGCCGACGGCGACGTCGGGACTGCCCGAGACCTGCGACAGCATGGCCTGGTACGCGGCAAGCATGACGGTGGTGGGCGAGGTCCGGCGGGCCGTCGCGAGCTCGCGGACCAGGTTGCTGGTCTGGGCGGGGATGTCGACCCGGACGATCGCACCCTGCCAGCCGGGACGGTCCGGGTGCGCCCCGTCGACCGGGAGCGGCAGGGTGTCCAGCCCGTCCAGCCGGTTCCGCCAGTACGCCAGGTGGCGGTCCAGCGCCCCTCGGGTCCGACCGGCCCGTTCCCAGGCGGCGTAGTCGGCGTACTGGACCGGTACGGCCGGAAGGTCGACCGGCTCACCGCGGAGGTGCCCGGCGTAGTACGCGCTCACTTCGGCGGCGATCCGGTGGTAGGCGTATCCGTCACAGGCGATGTGGTGCGTGACCATGGTGAAGAGGTGCCGCTGCGGACCGGTGCGGACCACCGTGACCCGCAGCGGCGCCTCGTTGACCAGGTCGAAGGGTGTGCTCCGCTGTTGGTCGACGATCCGCAGGCCCTCGGCCTCGGCCTCCGGCCGGTCGGCGAGGTCGACGAAGGTCAGCGTGAAGCGGCTCGGTGGATCGACGATCTGGACCGGCTCTGCGCCGTCCTGCCGGTAGCGGGTACGCAGCACCTCGTGCCGGTGGACGACCTGCTCGAAGGCGTGCCGTACCCCCTCGACGTCCAGCGCGCCGGTCAACTGGAGCACCCAGGACACCAGATAGGCCGGGCTCGCCGGGTCCAGCCGGTGCAGGACCCACATCTGTTCCTGGCCGGTGGAGAGGAGCAGCGGGCGGCTACGGTCGGCCGGGCCGATCTCCCGGCGCGGGCGCGCGGATCCGCGCAGCCTGCGCTGGACCCGCTCCTCGTGTTCGTCGGCGTGTCGCTGACGACGGCTGTCCGGCACTGCCGTCATCGCTGGTACGCCTCCTCTGCCGGGTCCGCCTGCGGTTCCGCGTCTGCCGTCCCGGCCTGCGCGACGTCGGCGCGGACGAGTTCCTCGACGGCGCGGGCAAGCCCGGACACCGTGGGTTCGTCGAAGAGCACCCGGACGGGAACCTCCACCCCGAAGGTGTCGTAGACGCTCCACAGCAGACGGGCCGCGAGCAACGAGTTGCCGCCGAGTACGAAGAAGTCGTCGTCGGGGCCGACGTCGTCGCGCTCCAGCAGCTCACCGACAAGTCGCAGGATCGTCTCCTCATGCGACGAGGTTTCCGCGGCGCCACCCGATCCGGTGCCGTCCGTGTCATCTGGTCGGGTGCCGTCCGGTCGGGTGCCGTCCACCGCAGCCGGGCCTGCCTGGTCGGGGTTCATGGCCGAGCCCTTTCCGCGAGTCGTGGTGAGCGGGTATCGGCCCACCGACGGGGTTCATGATCCCGACGGGACCTCTGCGCGTACGCTGAGTGGCCGCATGTCGGTCCAGACCCCGGCGATGTGCGCCAGACACTCATCCCGGGATCCGGTGACCCCGTCAGCCCGCCAGCCTGACGGGAGAGCACGCCCGACCCACCAGATCGAGTACTGCCCCTCGTGGTTCACCACGACCTGGAAGACCTGGTCCGGGTCACCGCCGCTCATCAGCCCCTCCTCCGGTGCCTCCGGTCACGTCGCCGCCGTGTCCGGTGCGGTGCCGCCCGTGTGCGAGCCGGTGCGGTGCCGCGCGGGCCGCGTGCGCCAACTCTGTCAGTGCGGCGGCTCGCCACTCCAGGCACGGCACCGGCAACGTCCGCGGCGGCGAGTTGCCGGATGATTGCCTGGCCCGGCGGGGCGCGGGCGCGATCTCATGACCGGTGACAGGTGACGGAGTCGGCCGCCGGCACGGTTCACGGCGGCCGGATGAGGAGGCGCCATGACGGGGGTGACCGACTGGCTCGACGACCCCGATCCGCGCCGGGGCATCCGGCTCGCGGGACCGGGTGAGAGCTGGACACTCCTCGACTACGCGACGACCGCCAACCGGGCCGGACAGTTCGCGCGGCTGCTCGTCGACGGCGGTGGCCGGCCCGGTGCGGTTGCCGCCCTGCTGGTGAGGGACACCGAGACCTTCATCGCGGCGTTCTTCGGTTGCCTGTGGGCCGGGATGACCCCCGCGCCGATCGCCACCCCGGTCAGTTCGCGTGACGTGAAGCAGTACGGTGCCCATGTGGCCGCCTGCGTCGCCCGGGCCACCCCGTCCCTGTTGGTCTGTGACGCGCAGATGCGGGAGATGGCGTCCGCCGCCGTCGGGGTCGCCGGATACGGTCGGGTGCTCGAGATCGGCGATCCGACCGGCCCGCCGGCCGACCGGCGCGACCCGCCCGCACTCGCCGCGGTGCAGTTCACCTCCGGTTCGACGGGCAATCCGAAGGCGGTGGGGGTGAGTCCGGACAACCTGCACGCCAACACCGCCGCGCTGGTCGAGCGCAACGGCATCACCTCGGACGACACCGCCTCGATGTGGCTCCCGCTCTACCACGACATGGGGTTGATCGGCCTGCTCAGCGCGTTCATCATGCAGGCAGACCTGTGGCTGATGACCCCGATGCAGTTCGTCCGGTCGCCGAAGACCTGGCTGGCCTGCCATGGTCGGGCCGGCTGCTCGGTCTCCTGGGCACCCACCTTCGGCTACGGGTACGCGGCGAAACGCGTCCGGGAGCGCGACATCGCCGACATGGACTTCTCCGGGTGGCGGATCGCCATCGCCGGTGCGGAGCGTGTCGACCCGGCCGTGCTGCGCGGGTTCACCGCGCTGGTGGGCAAGCGCGGCTTCCGGCAGTCCGCCTTCTCACCGTGCTACGGAATGGCCGAGTCCACCTCGGCGGTCACCGCGAACCCACCGGAGGAGACGCTGCGGGCCGTCCGGCTGGGCGACGGGTTGCGGGTGGGCGAGCCGGTCCCGGTCGCGGAGCGGGCCGAGGTCGACGAGGAGCGGTCCTGGGAGACCGGGCGGTGGATCGTCTCCTGTGGCCGGCCCGTCGGTGGCATGGTGGTCGAGATCGTCGACGGTGCCGGTCGGGTGCTGCCGGAGGGACACTACGGCGAGATCCGGATCCACGGCACCTCCCTGGTGGACGGCTACCAGGCCGCCGACCCTGACGCGGCGGCGAGGTTCACGCCACACGGGTTCCGCACCGGCGATGCGGGTTTCGTCCTCGACGGCGAGGTCTACGTGCTGGGCCGCACCGGAGACGCGCTGAAGGTGCGGGGCCGCTGGCTGCATGCCGAGGATGTCGAGGCCGCGCTGGCCAGGTCGCCGCAGATCGGGCCGGGCCGGTGCGCGGTCGCGCTCGGCGACGAGACCGGCTCGGGCCAGCTTCTCGCGGTCGTCGAGGCGACCGGTACGGGTTGGATCGAGGAGGTTCTGGAGATCCTGCGCGCGTCGGTGGACTCCGCCCTCGAGGTGTCGGTCGTCCGGGTACGACCGGGAAGGGTCCCGCGCACGTCGAGCGGTAAGCCACGCCGGCGCGAGGTGTGGCGGCTTGCTCGGGCCGGCGAGCTGGGCGGCGACGTCGTCGCGTGTGTCGGGCCGGGCGCCGTCGAATCACCGGGCCGCGTCGGGGACATCGCCCCGACGCGGCCGTCCATCCAGGTCTGACAGGCCCCGGGCCCTGCTCCAGGTCCGGCCCCGACCCGCGGCGGCCCGGGTCCGACCCTGCTCCACGGCCGGGTCGTCCATCATCGGCGGGCCATCCGCAGTACGGTGCCGAGCAGCACCCGGGCACCGGCGACGAGGTCCTGCTCGGCGGTGTCCTCCTGGGGCACGTGACTGACTCCGCCGATGCTCGGGGCAAAGATCATGCCGACCGGCGCGACCGCCGCCATGATCTGGGCGTCGTGTCCGGCACCACTGGACAGTGTCTCGTACCCGAGCCCGAGAACGTCGGCACTCTCCGCGATCCTGTCCCGGAACCCCTGCTCCGTCGCGGCCGGTTGCGACCAGAGCAGCTGCTCGCAGCGCGCGTCGAGATCGAGCCGCGCGGCGATCGCGGCTATCCCGTCGTAGGTGGCCGACCGGGCCGCCGCCAGCCTGTCCGGTCGCACGTCCCGCAGGTCGACGGTGAGCCGGCTCTGCCCCGCGACGGTGTTCGCCGAGTTCGGCAGGGTCTCCAGCCGGCCGACGGTGGCGACCTGGCACCGCCCGGCGGAGCGGGTCAGCTCCTCCACGAGCAGGATCACGTGTGCGGCACCCACCACCGCGTCCCGTCGTCCCGTCATGGGCGTCGTGCCGGCGTGCGCGGCCACGCCGCTGATCACGACATCGACGACCGATCGACCCACGATGGCGTCGACGACGCCGATCGGGCGACCGAGACGTTCCAGCACCGGGCCCTGCTCGATGTGCAGCTCGAGGTAGCCGAGGATCGACTCCGCCGGCCAGACGGCGGTCTCCAACTCGTCCAGGTTTCCGCCCAGCTCGGCGAGGGCCGGCCCGAGCGGGGTGCCGTGGTAGTCCGTCGGACTCTTCGGCAGCGCGTCGAGCATGCCGGCGATCACCATCGATCCCCAGAACGGCTGCGGGAACAACGCCCCCTCCTCGTTCGCGAAAGCCACCACGACGAGGTCGAACCCGAGGTCGACGTCCGCCTCCCAGCAGGCCTGCGACACCTCCAGCGCAGCCATCACCCCGTACGCCCCGTCGAGCCATCCGCCGTTGACCACCGTGTCCAGATGTGAGCCGACCAGCAGCGCGGGCCGGGTCCGGCCGGCCGTCGGGTGCCGGATCAGCAGATTGCCACCGGCGTCGACGGAGGGCACCAGACCACTGTCCCGAGCCATCCGGGACACCAACCTGTTCGCCTGGATGTCGGCCGCGCCGAACCCGGGCCGGCTGATCCCGCCGGCCGGCTGCCGGCCGATGTTCGCCAGGGCACGCAGCCGGCGCAGCAGTCGCCGGCTGTTGATCTCAACCTGAGCAGTCATCTCTCGCGCCCCCAGTTTCAGTCGAACGGCACCGCCCGGCCGGGGTGGCGCTATCTCCTCGGTCCGGCCGTTGCCGGTCGGCCCGGCGCAACCGAAGCCTCCGTCTTCCTGCCGAGCAGCTCGCACAACTCGCCGAAGGTCGTCGCCGTCGCCACCGCGTCGGCAGCGACCGAGGCCGGTATCCCGACGACCCGGGTGAGCCCGACAGCGAGTTGGACCTGTTCCGCCACGCCCACGACGGTCAGCGGGGTGGTCGGGGCGACCACCTCGACGCCGAAGACCTCGCGCCACAGCCCCGCCACCGCGTGGCCCAGTGGCGTCCGGGCCGCGGCCTGGCGTCGTGACGCGGTCCCGTGACCGCCCGCGGCCGGCAGCGCCTTACGGTCGACCTTTCCGTTGGCGTTGAGTGGGATGGCGGGGATCGGAACGAAGACGCCCGGCACCAGGTATTCGGGCAGCCGGGTCCGCAGGAAGCCACGCACCTCGTGGGGAGTCAGCCCGGGACTCCCGACGTAGTAGCCAGCCAGGCCGAGGGTCTCCCGCGTGTCGCCGATGACGGTCACCACCGCCTCCGAAATGGACGGATGCTCGGTCATGACCGTCTCGACCTCCGCCGGCTCCACCCGGTAGCCGAAGATCTTCACCTGGTCGTCGACCCGCCCCAGAAAGGCGAGCTCGGCGTCGGGCAGCCAACGACCGATGTCGCCGGTGCGGTACATCCGGGCGCCGGGGCGGCCGGCGAACGGGTCGTCGACGAAACGCTCCGCGGTCAGCGCGGCCCGGTTCGCATAGCCCCGGACAACGCAGTTTCCGCCGATGTAGAGCTCGCCGGGGACGCCGACCGGGACCGGCACCCCGGCCTCGTCGAGCACGTACATCGTCGTGTTCGGTATCGGGCGGCCGATCGGCAGCAGTTCGCCCTCCTCGTCGCCCCGGACGGTGTACACGCTGTTTCCGACGGAGGCCTCGGTCGGCCCGTACTCGTTGAGCAGGGGCGTCCGGTCGTCGATGCGACGCCAGCCCTGGAGGGTCCGTACCGGAAAGGCGTCGGCGCCGACGACGAGGGTGCCGGCAAGCCCGGTGGCCACGTCGGGAGCGAGCGCTCCGGCAAGCAGCCGCAGCTGTCCCGGGGTCAGTTTGACGAAGCTGAACGGCGCCAGCGCCGCCAGCCGTTCGGCGACCGCCGACGGGGAGAGGGTCTCCTCGATCATGCACACCCGCTGGCCGAGCAGCAGCGGCGTGTACAGATTCGGTACGACCATGTCGAAGGCGGTGGACGAGAAGACCGGGGCACCACCGTCGCCGTTCCCGGCGTAGGCCTCCACGGCCCAGCCGAGGTAGTTGCTCACGCCGGAGTGCGGCACCTGGACGCCCTTCGGTGTGCCGGTGGAGCCGGAGGTGTACATGATGTACATGAGGTCCTCCGGCTCAGCGATCCGGCCGAGCCGGGTGGCCGGGAGCCCGGAGAGCCGCTCGGCCAGCTCCTCGGTCTCCAGCAGCGTCCACGGGCCCGCCGGCACCGCCGCCCGGTGTGCCCGGTCGGTGAGAACCAGGGTGACGGCGCTGTCCCGGAGCATGTGATCGATGCGCTCCGCCGGCTGCTGCGAATCCAGGGGCAGATATGCCGCCCCCGCCTTGATGATCCCGAGAAACGACGTCAGCATCGCGGCGTTCCGGGCGGCACGGACGCCGACGACCGAGCCGACGCCGATCCCCTCCGCCCGCAGGTGCTGTGCCAGGCGGTTGGCGTGCTGGTCGAGCTCACGGTAGGTGAGGGATGTCGTGGAGTCGAGGACGGCGGTCGCGTCCGGTGTCCGGTCGACCTGCTCCTCGACGAGTTCGTGTACGCAGTGGTCCACCCGGTACGGCCGGGTCACGCCGTTCCAGGCCCGTAACACCAGGTCCCGCTGCTCCTCGGTCAATGCCGCGGGGATCCGGCCCGGCTCGGTCGGCTCGGCGCAACATTCCAACGCCTCCGCGTGCAGCCGGGCGAGCACCCGCAGCTGTGCCCGGGTCAGCCCCGGGCCGGCGGTCAGCCGCAGCGCTGCCGACCCGGCCGCACCGGCGGGGACGAACTCGGCCAGGAGGGTCGAGGCGAAGGGCAGCCAGGTCTCGCCGGCCACGCCGTCGGCCGCCGCCTCACCGACGTCGAACGTCGAGTCGAGCAGTCGGTCCACCCGGAGCGTCTGCTGGAGGCGGCGCACCGGGACCTCCCGGAACCGCCAGGCCGCGCGAAGTCCGGTGGCGACCCGCCCGACCAGTTCCGGCCAGGCGCCGCGCGACCGTGTGAGCCGTACCGGGACCGGATTCGTCGACATTCCGGGTCCGGTGGAGTCCTGGTAGCGGGTCTGCACTCCGACCACCACCTCGGCCCGGCCGGTGGCGGTCGCGACGGCCTCGACGTGGGCTGCGAGGACCACCTCGGATACGCCGGTTCCGCACCGCCGCGCCTGCCGGGCCAGGCCGGCGACGAGATCGGGCGAGAGTTCGATGGTGCGCGACAGCCGGAGACAGTCGGCGCTGTCAGAGCTGTCGGAGCCGCAGGAGCCGTTGTCCGCCCCGGGCGGCGTAGCCGCCGGTTCGGTGGCCCAGAACTCCGGCGTGCTCGGTGCGAGGCCGGCGAAGGACTCCGCCCAGGCCGCGACCTCGCCGGCCGGTACGACGCTGTCCGGGCGGGCCGTCCCGCCGATCGGCTCACCGACCAGCCCGGTCGGCACCTGGGTGAACGGTTCCCCGGCCGGAGCCGGGCCCCCGGTGACCCCGTCGCGGTGGTACCGGGCCAGCGTCTCGGTCGAGACCCTCCGCAGGCCGATCCGGTCGAGCACCGCGGGATGGCTGATGACACAGAGCCGGAACCCGTGGTCGGCCCGGTAGGCGACAAACCGGACCAGCGGTGGGCGACCCAGGTCGAAGGGCTGCCCGGAAATGGCCCGCAGCGACTCGGCCACGGCACGGCGGTGCTGCTCCACCGGGAGGGCCCGCAGGTCGACCGTTCGCAGCTCCGGAGTCACCTCTGCCTCCGTCCGCTGCCGGGCCGGGCGTCCGGGCCGCAGGTCGAGGTGGCTGCGCAACGCGGGGTGCCGGGCGGTGACCTCGGTGACGGCGGTGGCGAGACGCCGGTCGTCGAGCGGACCGGGGCAGGTCATGCTGACGACGGCGTGACAGTTCGGCCGGCCGTCGTCGAGCGCCGCCTGGTACACCATCGCGAGCTGCGGCTCGGTGAGCGGGCGAGATCCGGCGTCGTCCCAAGACATCGACGTCCTTTCACTTGGTCCGTGGCCGCCAGCTCCGGATGCCGTGGTGGTCACCATGCCGCCGCCACGAGCGCGCGTTCCCCCGGTGCGCAGGCATCCCGCAGCGCGGCCTGGTCATGCTGCGGCAGCCGGCCGACCGCGCCCGGGCGGGAGCGGTCGAGGAATCCGACGGCGGCGTCGAGCCACTCCCGCGGCGCCGACACCCCGAGGAAGGCGGCGAGCCGGTTCAGCTCGGTCCCGGGCCGCTCCAGCAGCCTCTCGTAGCTGAGGCTGGTGCGCCGCTCGGCCGGCACCTCGGCCAGGTCCGCCAGCCCGTCGCGGATCAGTTCGGTCCACATCTCCCCGAACCGGGCCAGCGGCACTTCCCGGCCCATCAGGACGTCCAGGTCGAATCGGCGGGCGAGCAACGCCTGCAACCCGGCCGGCAGGAGCGCGAAGTGTCGCGGGGTCAGCTCACGCACCGAGGCGACCCCGGCGCGGGAGACGATCTCCCGCATCGAATGGATCATCCGGAATGCCGGATGCCGACTCATCGAGTAGGCACAGTCGGCGCCGTTGCGGTACATGTGGACGAAGCGCGCCTCGGGGAAGCACTCCCGCAGCCGCGACACCCACCACAGCGAGTAGCCGGACCGCTCCACGACGGTACGACCACCGAAGCGGCGGCCCAGGGAGTCGAAGAGGCAACGGTAGTGCTCCGGCACCGGCCGGCGCGGCCACGTCGGGACCTCCGCGCCGAGTTCGTCGTAGAGCGCATCGGGATCGTCGGTGTGGTGCGGCAACACCGTCAGGCAGATCGCGGGAACGCCACCGGAGTCCGCCGAGAACCGGCCGGTAGCGGGATACCGCATCTCCGGCGGGTTCGCTCCGCTGCGGATCAGGGTGTCCAGCACGGCGTTGGGCGCGCTCAGCAGCCGCCAGAACTCCGCACCGCTCAGCGGCGTACCGGGGAGCGCGCCGTCACCGACCGAGGTGAGCAGCTCGTTGACGCTGAGAATCTCCGGGTGGCGGTTGAGGATCGTGGAGAGGGCGGTCGATCCCGACCGCCCGGTGCCCACGACGAAGGTGATCCCGGACGTGTGGCGGGCATCGTCGCCGTCGGGAACTCGGCCGGACATGAGCGTCAGGTCCGGACCGGAAGGTCCACCAGGGCCCGGCCCAACGGCCGGGGTCGCCACCTCACCTGGTGGGGATCGATGTCGAGTGCCAGGCCGGGGCTCCGCTCGAGAAGGGTACGCAGGGCTGTCTTCGCCTCCAGAATCCCGAGCGAGGAGCCGAGGCAGTAGTGGATGCCGTGCCCGAAGGCGATGTGCCCGGACGGCGGGCGTCGGATGTCGAAACGCTCCCCGTCCGGAAAGCGCGCCTCGTCGCGGTTGGCCGACGCCAGGCTGACGGTCACCAGCTGCGCACCGCCGGGAATCACGACATCGCCGACCTCGACCGTGCCATGGGTGTACCGGGCCGTCGCCGTCGCGACCGGTCCGCTCCAGCGCAGCATCTCGTCGACCGCCGAACCGAGCAGGCTCCAGTCCGACCTGAGTGCCGCGAGCTGATCCGGGTGGGTCAGCAGGGCCAGCACCCCGTTGGCGATCAACGAGGCGGTGGTCTCGTAGCCGGCGATCAGCAGCGCGAAGGCCATGCCCCGCAGCTCCTCCGGGCTCAGCCGGTCGCCGTCGTTGTCGGTGGTCTGCACCAGGTTGCTGAGCAGGTCGTCCCCGGGCCTGTCCCGCTTGGCGCCGATCAGCGTGGTGATCTGCCCGGCCAGCCTGCGCAACGCCTCCCGGTACATCTGCTCGTCGGTCGTCCAGCCCAGCACCTCCATGCTCGCCTCCCGGAAGGCCGGCATGTCCAGATCGTCGACCCCCAGCAGCTCCGATATCACCGTCACCGGCAGCGGCACGGCGAACTCCTGTACGAGGTCACCACCGCCGGCACCGAGGAGCCTGTCGACCAGCTCGTCGGTGTTCTGCTGGATCCGCGGCGCCAGGCCGGCGATCCGGTGCGCCGTGAACGACCTGCTGACCAGCTTCCGCAGCCGGGTGTGCTGGGGCGGATCCACCTCGCTGACCTGCGGCCCGACCTCGCTGGTCAGCAGACCGGCCGGTGTCGAGTCCGGCCAGAAGGACATCCGGACCGCCGGATGGTTCAGGACCGTCCGGGCGGCGTCGTAGCCGACCACCAGCCACTCCGGTTGGCTCCCCAGCCGGACCCGGTGGACCGGTCCCTTGCCGCGGAGCTCGGCGAGGATCGGATAGGGATCGGCGAGGAACACCTCGCCGAGTTCCCGCAGGTCGATGCCAGTGGTGTTCGTCACGCGACGCTCCTTGCTTCTGTCAATGACGACAGCAGGTCCAGGTACCGGACGACCAGCTCGTCGGCGGTGGCCCGGTCACAGGCACCGACCTGGTACTTCAACTGCCCGCGCATGACGTTCGGGGCGTGCCACGCGTCCATGACGAGGGCGTTCTGACCGAGTTGCTGAGGCAGGAAGAGACCGCTGACCGGGATCCCGGCGACTTCTACCGGTGCGCCGGTGAGCAGGCTGTCGTGTAACGCGCTGGCGGGATAGGCGTACAGCATGTTGAAGATCACCTGTACCCCGGGTCGGCCGTCCGGTGGTGGTGGGCCGAGCGCGCACGGCATCATGGCGAACGGGTACGACGCGTGGCGCCGCCCCGCCGCCACCTGGTCGGCGGTCCAGGCCACCGCCTCGCCGAACGGCGCGGGACGCGGCAGCACCCGCAGCGGCAGCAGGTTGACGTAGTTCCCGACCGCGCGCCGCTGCCGGACGCCGCGACGCAGCGTCGCCGGGTAACAGAGCAGATAGCCGTACTGGTCGAAGCGCTCGGCGACGACCTGCGCGAAGGCGGACGCCAGCACGTTGAACATGGTGCTGGAATTCTGCCGGCACCACGCCTCCAGGCCACCGGCCAGAGTCGGCGCGACCGTGAAATCGACGTGATCGGCGGCCGGCCGGAACGGCTGCGTCGAAGCCGTTCCGGCGCCCGGAAGCGGAAGCTCCCGGGCGCCGGCACAGACCTCCCGCCAGTGGCGCTCCGCCTCGATCCGGGCCGGGGAACGCAGGAACGCCCGCTCGCCGGCGACGTGGCTGTCGAAGGACTCCGCCGCCGGCGGGTCGAAGGTGTGCCGGCCGGTGAACATGCCGTAGAAGCGCAGGATCTCGGTAAGGGTGACGATCAACGAGGGCAGATCCGCGGCGATGTGGTGGATCACGACGAGCAGGATCGCCCGGTCCGGTGCGGTACGGACGAGGGACACCCGCAGCGGCGGCGACCGGTCCAGCCGGAAGGGCAGGTTCACCAGATCCTGGGTCAACTGCCTGCTGGCGGCCTCGTCCGCGCCGTGCGCCTCGTGTGTCTCGACGGTGGGCAGGTCCGGGCACCCGACCCGGCTGGTCGTGTACAGGTCGGTCTCGTAACGGGAACCCAGCACGTCGTGCCGCCGGACGACCTCGCTGATCGCTCTGTCCAGTGCCGGCACGTCGACGGCCTCCCGGATACGCACCGCCACGGCGATGTTGTCGGCGACGCGGGTGGGTGCCAGCCGGTGCGTGAACCAGAGTGCCTCCTGCCCGACCGAGAGCGGGTGTCTGGCTGAGTACGACATCGATGGACCACCAACCGCTCCAGACGGCACAGGACACGAGACAGCAGAGCACCTCCCCGCTCGGCTGAGCCAGGCAAGCGGCCGGCAACTAGGTTGCGGGCACTTGCCGATGGCGTACCTGGTTGGCGGGCCGGTTGGTTGCCAGACTGCTGACCATTCGTGAGCTAGCGACCGACGAACGGCGGGCGGGGACATGGTGGACCGGCCCGTCCGGCGTCATGGTCGGGATGTTTCGGTGATGCTGATGGACGGCAATTCCCCGCCGGTCGCGGTGGCGTCCGACCGCCTGCCGTGTGCGGAGGTCGAGCGCATCATCTGTGACGTCTGGAGCGAACTCTTCGAAACTGACGTGTCGCCGTACGACGACTTCTTCGACCTGGGTGGCGACTCGATCACGATGATCGACATGGTGCATGCGGCCCGGCTGCGCGGGATCGCCGTCCGCAGCTCGGTGGCGCTGCGCAACCCCACTCCGGCACGGTTGGCCGAGAGCCTGACCGTGCGGAGCGGGCGCCCGGTGCCGGAGCGGGGCTTCGTCGCACCGCCCGCCGGGCAGGTCGACGCCGCGCAGCCGCACCCCGAAGCCGCCGGGGAGTGGGCGGACGTGTCGGCGCTGGTGGGGACGGGCACCACGGACCGGCACCCGCCGCTGTTCGTCCTGCACTCGCACGAGTACCTGCACGCCGAGCGGGCAGCGATCGGTGCCTGGGGTGCCGGGCGGGCGGTGGCCGAGGTGCGTGCCCCCGGTGCCTGGGGAGCCGTCGCGCCGTTCCGGGACATCGGCGACCTGGCCGGCCGGTACCGAACGGCGATCTCCCGGCGGCAGCCGGAGGGACCGTACCGGCTCGTCGGATTCGGGCACAGTGCGGTGGTCGCCTTCGAGCTGGCCCGCCAGCTGCGTGACGGGGACGGCGAGGTTGCGCTGCTGGCCATGGTCGACCCACCCGCCCTGCCCGGCCCGGCCGTCCCGGCGCCGACCCTGGACGCGATCCTGCGGGACCGGTCCACGGCGTTGGCCCGGCGGTTCGGCCTCGACGGCACCGAGACCCTTCAGGAGGTCAGGTCGAGGATGTTGCAGGCCAACTGGTACGACCCGGCGATCACCGCCGCCGAGCTGCCCCGGCTGGAACTGGCGTGGGCGCAGCTCGCCCGCCTGGTCCACGGATACCAGCCGGGCCGGTACGACGGTCCCGTCCTGTTGTTCGGGGACGACAGCCACCGGCCGGCGACGGAGGCGGCCTGGTGTCCCGCCGTCGCCGAACTCCGGGCGCACTGGACCCGGCACGGGGTGGCGGCGCGGCACCCCCTGCTCCGGGACCGGTCGGTCACCGACGTGCTGCGCGCGGAGTTGGCGCGGTGAGTCCGCAGCCCCTGCCGCCCTCGCAGCCGCTGCCGCCCCCACCGACCCGGCCCGACGACACCCGGTGGTTCGCCAGGCCCCGCCCGGTGCCGGAGCCCAGGCTGCGGCTCTTCTGCGTTCCGCACGTCGGCGGTGGTGGTGCCGCCTTCAACTCCTGGCCCGCCCACCTCCCGCACGATGTCGAGCTGTGCGCCATCCGCTTTCCGGGCCGGGAGAACCGGCTGCACGAGCAACCGGTCGAGGACCTCGACACCCTGCTCGACCAGCTCCTACCGGCCATCGCACCCTGGCTCGACCGCCCGTTCGCGCTGCTCGGGCACTGCTCCGGCAGCGTCATCGCCTTCGCGCTCGCCCGCCGGCTGCGTGCCCTGGGCGGCCCCCGGCCGGTCCTGCTGGTCGTCTCCTCCACCGCGGCGCCGAGCAACCGGGTGATCGGCAGTCCGTTGCACGAGGCGCCCCGGGACGAGTTGCTGGCGCAGGTCGTGGCGTTCGGCGGGATGGCACCGCAGATCCTGGGCGATCCCGACCTGATGGCCCTCTACGAGACCGTGATCAGAGCGGACTACCGGGTCGTGGAGCGGGTGACGTACGCCCGGCAGCCGCCGCTGGACATCCCCATCACCGTCATCGGTGGCCGGGACGACACCTTCGTGGGCTGCGCGGAGATGGCCGGCTGGTACGCCGAGACGACCCGCGCCTTCACCCTGCACCTGATCGAGGGCGGCCACTTCATCCTCCCCGACGCCGGACCGGTGGTGGGCGGTCTCGTTCGCGGCATGGCGGTGGACGGGTGACCACGGCCGGGAGGGTTCCCATGGTTTCCGGCCACTCCTCGGCGGCGACGGCCTCCTCGCCGGACGAGGCGGCCGTCGCCGAGTTCACCCTGCCGGCGGCGTGGCGTCGCCCGGACGGGGACGCCGCGGGCGACGTCCGGCGCAGCGTGCCATACCACGACCTGGCCGACCGGCTGCGCGCTCTGGGTTCGGAGGCCGGAGTGGAGCTGCCCGAGGTGCTGCTCGCCGCCCATCTCGGTGTGCTTGGCACCCTGACCGACGAGACCTCCTTCGGCACCGACATCGCCCTGCCTGCAGCGGGGCGCATCCGGCGGGCCTCGCTGGATCGCACCGCCCGCGACTGGCGGGGACGTCTCCGCCGGATGGCCCGCGGCACCGGGTCGCCCGACGCTGGAGGGCCGGGCCACCGGCCGGACGAGCGGGCCGAGGGAGCCGCCGACGCGACGGCGCAGGCCGAGACGGAGCCGGGCGGCCGGGCTGTGCTCTTCGACCCCGGTGGATGGTGGGGGCGGACCGCCGCCGTACCGCCCGGGCGGTACGGGCTGCGGGTCACCGCGGGCCCCGGCGAGCTGCTGCTGCACGCGACCGGACCGGCGATCTCCCCCGCCCGCCTCGCCGGGCTCGCACTGACCTACCGGTCGGTGCTGGCGGCGATGGCCACCGACCCGGACGGGAGCACCCACGCGACCCACCTGCCGCCGACGGACCGGCGCCTGGTGCTCGAGCAGGCGAGCGTCGGGGCCCCGATCCGTCGCGGCGACGCCACCGTCGTCGAGCTCATCGTGGCGCAGGCGGCCAGGACTCCGGAGGCCCTCGCCGTGACCACTGCCGGCGGCAGCCTGACCTATCGGGAGCTGGATCTGTGGTCGAACCAGATCGCCCAGCACCTGGTGGGTCTCGGCGCCGGGCCCGAGCTGCTGGTCGGGGTCTGCCTGCGCCGCACGCCGGAGCTTCTGCCGGCACTGCTCGGCGTCTGGAAGTCCGGGGCCGGTTACCTGCCGTTGGACGCCGACCTCCCGCCGGAGCGACTGCGCCGGATGGTCGACAACGCCCGCTGTCGCCTGATCCTCACCACCGAGCCGCAGCTCGAGGCCCTCACCGGGGCGGCCGACGCCACCCTGGTACGGCTCGACCGGGACCGGGCGACGATCGCGTCCGCCCCGGACGCCGCTCCACCGGTACGGGTCGGCGCCGCGAACCTCGCCTACGTGATGTACACCTCCGGATCGACCGGCGACCCGAAGGGAGTGATGGTCCAGCACGGCGGGCTGGCCAACTATCTGTTGTGGACGGCCGACGAGTACGCCCGGCACGGCACCGGCGGCTCACCCTACTTCACCTCCATCTCGTTCGACCTCGGCATGCCGAGCCTGTTCACCCCGCTCCTGGTGGGGCAGCGGGTTCACCTGCTCGCCGACCCGCTGGACACCGCCGACCTCGGAGAGCAGCTGGTCGCCGGCGCGCCGTACGCATTCGTAAAGCTGACCCCGGGGCACCTCAACCTGCTCAGCGTGGACCTCACCCCGGAGCAGGCCGGGAAACTCGCCGGGGTGGTCGTCGCCGCCGGTGACGCCTTCCCCACCGAGCTGGTGTCCAGGTGGAAGGCGCTGGCCGGAGCGGCGGGCACCATGGTCGGCACGGAGTACGGGCCGACCGAGGTGACCATCGGCAACTCCGGGCAGCTCGTCACCGACCTTCCGCCGACCGAGCTGATCCCGCTCGGCACCCCCGTCCCGAACACGACGATGTACGTGCTCACCGACCAGCTGGAACCGGCACCCGTCGGCGTACCCGGGGAGATCTACATCGGCGGTTCCGGGGTCTCCCGGGGATACCTCGGCGAGCCCGCCCTCACCGCCGCGAGGTTCGTGCCCGATCCCTACGGCGGCCCCGGCGCACGCCTGTACCAGACCGGCGACCGCGCACGGTGGCTGTCAGACGGGGCGCTGGAGTTCCTCGGCCGCGTAGACCACCAGGTGAAGATCCGGGGATACCGGGTGGAGCTGGGCGAGATAGCGGCGGCGCTACACCGGCATCCGACGGTCGGGGAGGCGGTGGTCGTCACCGATCGCCGCCCCGGCCGGGCCACCCGCCTGGCGGCGTTCGCCGTTCCCGCACCGGGCCAGCTCCTGGACCCCCGACAGATCCGGCGGGACCTCGCCCGCGAACTGCCCGATCACATGGTCCCGGCGCAGGTGCGCACCGTCGACCGGCTGCCGTTGACCGCGAACGGAAAACTCGACGTCCGCGCCCTGGGGCAGCTGCTCCGCGGATCCCGGGACTGAGCTGATGAGAGGTACGACGTGACTGCTGCGGTGAATCGCCCGACAGATCGACCGGCTACCCCGTACCGCGTCGAGCTGAGCACCGGGGAGCGTACCGAGCTCGACGCCGTTGCCCGGCAGCTGGCCCGGACACCTCCCTCCCTGGTGGACGACGCGGACTGGCTTTCCGAGGCGCGTCGGCTCGGCTGCCATGTCCCGGTCCGACTCCGGGAGGCGATTCGGCGGTACCGCCACAGCTCCGGTCCCGACGGGCTGCTGCTGATCACGAACCTGCCGATCGTCGACGACGGCCGCCGGCCGACGCCCACCGAACCGGACTCCGTCGAACGGCTGGCGACGGTACCGGCCTGCGTCGCCATGCTGCTCGGTCAGGAACTTGGCGAGGTGATCGCCTATCGTGAGGAGAAGCAGGGGGCGCTGGTGCAGAACGTCGTCCCCGTCCGGGCGCTGGCCCGGTCGCAGAGCAACGGCGGTTCGGTCCCCCTGGAACTCCACTGCGAGAACGCCTTCCACCCCCACCGACCGGACTTCGTCGGCCTGGTCTGCCTGCGGCAGGGCCAGCAGGAGCAGGTGGGCACGTCCGTCGCCGCCATCCGGCCGGCAGTCGCCCAGCTGGGCGAACGGCATCGGACGACCCTGCGCCAGCCACGGTTCGTCACCGACGCGCCGCCGTCGTTCCGGTCGGGCGAGCCCGCCTCGGCGCATCCGGTTCTCGACGGCAGCGCGAGCGACCCGGACGTCCGCGTCGACTTCAACGCGACGCGGGCGCTGGACGAGGAGGCCGACGAGGCACTGCGCGGGCTCCGGGAGGCGGTGCGGGAGTTCCGCACGGTCCAGGTTCTCAGGCCCGGAGAGATGGTCTTCCTCGACAACCGGGTCGTCATGCACGGCCGGGACGCCTTCGCGCCCCGCTACGACGGCCGGGACCGGTGGCTGCACCGCGTCTTCGTCCATCTCGACCACCGGCGCAGCCGGGCCCGCCGAGCCGGTGACGGCCCGGTCCTGAGCTGACGCCGGAGGCGACCCGCACGCCGGCGCCCAGTCGGGGCCCCGTGCCGAGCAGGGCCGGGTCACGCGTCGCCCAGCAGACCGTCCGGGTCCTCGGCGAAGCTGCCCGCCAGCGTCGCGAACTGCTTCAACAGCGTTTCGGCGGTGGCCTGGTCATAGAGTGGCGAGGCGTGGGTCAGGAGCGCGGTGACGGTTCCGTCCCGTCGGCTCCACAGGGTCAGGTCGAGGTCGGTCCGGGTGACCGACCATGCCTCCCGGGCGAACTCGATCTCCTCCGGCCGGGGCGGCGGACCAACCAGCTCCTCGTCGACCAGGGCGAACAGCGTCTGGAACAGCGGAGTCCGCGACCTGTCACGACGACCTTCCACGGCGTCGACGACCGACTCGAACGGCACCGCGTCGTGCGCGAACGCCTCCCGGCACACCCACGCCACCCGCTCCAGTGCCTGCCCGAACGACTGGTGCGGGTCGAGCCGGGAACGGACGACCACCGTGTTGATCAGCGGGCCGACCAGGTGATGCGACTCCGGGCGGCTGCGGCCGGCGTGTGATATCCCGACGCCGAAGTCCCAGGCACCCGCAGCCCGGCCCAGCACGACGGTCCACAGTGTGAGGAAGACGGCGAACGGGCTGGCCCCGACCCTGCGGCCGGCCTCGATCAGTGCCGAGGTCATCGCAGGTGGCAGGCTGCCGGTGACCAACGCACCCTCGGCGCTGCGCCAGGTGTCTCTGCGTCGCGTGCCCGGCAGTTCCAGGTCGGGTAGGCCGGCCAGCGTCGTCCGCCAGTACGCCAGCTGGCTGGCCCGCACCTCGTCGGTGAGCTGCGAGCGCTGCCAGGCGGCGAAGTCCACGTAGCGCAGCGGGAGGTCGCGGAGTCGGGGAGACCGGCGCTCGTGCACCGCGGCGACCAGTTCCCGGATCTCCCGGTCGAGGAGGCCCGTCGACCATCCGTCGCTGATGATGTGGTGGCAGACGACGAGCAGCAACTGCTCGGCCCCGTCCGTCTGGTGGAGACTGGCCCGCCACGGAGGCGCGGCGGCCAGATCGAGCCCGGTCGTCAGGTCGTCGGCGACGTGCCGACGCTGCTCCTCGACGGTGTCCGTCGCCACCTGCCGCAGCGGCACCCGCACGGTTTCGGAGATCGCCACGTACGGCCCGTCGCGGTCGACCGGGAAGCGGGAGCGGAGGACGTCGTGCCGCAGGGCGAGAAGCCGCAGTGCCTCCTCGACCGTCGCCGCCGGGACCTGCGCGGAAAGCCGTACCACGATGGGGACCAGATATTCCGGGCTGCCCGGATGCAGCCGGTCCAGCAACCAGAATCGCTCCTGGGCACGCGACAACGGCAGGCGGGCTCCGGGCGGCAGTACCGGAAGGGGGCACGCACGCATCGCCCTCGCCAGCAACTCCGCCTGGCCACGTGGAGTGGCCTGCCGGTACAGGTCGCCGAGATCCAGGGTGAGCCCGGACGCCTCGGTCACCCCGGCCGCCAGGCGGGTCAGCATCAGCGAGTGCCCGCCCAGCCCGAAGAAGTCGTCGTCCAGACCGATGTCGCGCCGTCCCAACAGCTGCCGCCAGACCCGGATGATGACGGCCTGTTCGGCGGTCTCGGGATCCGTCGAGGACCGCGTTCCAGAAGCGCCCCAGTCTGGTTCGGGCAACCGGGAGCGGTCGAGCTTCCCGCTGTGGGTGCGGGGCAGTTCACCGATCTCCAGGAAGAGCGCGGGCACCGCCGCCGAAGGCAGGTCGTTCCGTAGGTGCGCGGCGAGCGCACCCGGGCCGGCGGGGTGTGCTGCGGCGGCGACCACGTAGGCCACCAACCGGGACTGCCCGCCCGGATCGGTGGCGGCCCGGACCGCCGCCTCGCGCACCTGCGGGTGGCGCGTCAGTGCTGCCTCCACCTCTGTCGGTTCGACCCGAACCCCGTTGATCTTCACCTGGGCGTCGGTCCGCCCGACGAACCGCAGACCACCGTCGGGCAACCGGTGGACCAGGTCCCCGGTCCGGTACATCCTCGCCCCGGGCGGGCCGGACGGGTCCGGAAGGAAACGATCCGCGGTCAGCGCCGGGTCCCGGTGGTACCCCCGGCCGACGCCGGGCCCGCAGGCGTACAGCTCGGCGGTCTCGTCGGCGTCCGCCGGCCGCCCGTCCGGCCGGAGCAGCAGGCACCGCATGTTGTCGATGGGTTCGCCGATCGGGACCGGACCGGAGCGCGTCGCCGGGTCGAACCGCGTGGCAGTGACGTCGATGGCGCACTCGGTCGGCCCGTAGGTGTTCCAGATCTCGACGTCGAGCTGGGCAAGGAGCTGCTGGCACAGCTCGGCATGCAGGGGCTCCCCCGCCGAGCAGAGGACGCGCAGACTCCGGCACGACCTCAACTCCGGCTCGGCCACGAGCAGCCGCAACAGCGACGGTACGACCTGGAGCACGGTCGCGCCGACGTCGCGGACCGAGGCGACGAGGGTCGCGGCGTCCCGGTGGCTGTCGGCACGACCGAAGACCACCGGAGCTCCGCAGACCAGCGGGGCGAAGATCTCCCATCCGGCCGCGTCGAAGGTCAGCGGGGTCTTCTGGAGAATCCGGTCCTCGGCGGAGAGGCCGAGTGCCCGGATGCCCCACCGGACCCGGTTGGCCAGACCGGCGTGGTCGATCACGACGCCCTTGGGTTCGCCGGTCGAGCCGGAGGTGAAGATGACGTACGCGGCCTGGGTGGCGAGGGTGGTCCGGACCGGCGGGTCGGGTGGCAGTTCCGCCCCGTTGAGGTCGGCGAGGCGGCAGACCTGCACGACATCAGGCAGGCCGAGCTGTATCGCCGATCCCGACCTGTCGGTGAGAGCGACCCGGACCTGCGTGGCCGCGATGATTCTCCGGCGACGGTCGCCCTGACGTTGCTGGTCCAGGGGCAGGTAGGCGCCACCCGCCTGCCAGATGCCGAGCAGCGCGACGACGAGGTCCGGGCCGGGCCGCACCAGGACGGCGACCGGCGATTCGGGCTGGACTCCGAGGTTGCGCAGCAGCTCGGCAACTCGTCCCGCCCGCTGGAGCAGTTCGTGGTAGGTGAGGGTGCCGCCGGCCCAGACGACCGCCGGCGCCTGGGGACGGTCGTGAGCCCGCCGGAGGATGAGTTCCGGCAGTAGTGCTGATCCGGTCATCCGGCCCCCTGAACGCACACACGGCCGGAAGCCGGTCGTCGGTTGCGGGTACCGGCGGTCGCGTGCGCTGATATGTGTGACTGGGCTGGTCGTCTGATGGCAACCAGCGACGGGACGGCGCACGGACGGGCCGCGCGAGCCGTATCCGTCCATCCTTTCCGCAAGCCGGGGACCCGGACAGGCAGGCCGGCGGCAACCGGTGCCGCGCCGGTTTGCCGGTATCCTGCCTGGCCGGCACGGCCTGCCGAGGGTGCGACGTCCGGCATCATGGTCCGATGCGACTCAGGATGCCGGCCACGACCTCCGGCCTGTGGGCGTTGATGCGCCTGCTTCCGCAGGTGAACCGGACCAAGGTCGCGCTCGGTGCGGCGGGGATCGCGGTCGCCGCGGTGCTGCCGGTCGCGATGCTGGTCACCGTCGGGCTGCTCGTCGGCAAGGTACCCGACGCGGCCGGCGCCGGGCTGGGCAGCCCGGCGGGGCGTCAGATCGTCGCCCTGTTGGTCGGGGTCGGAATCCTGGTGGTGGCACAACGGGTGGTCCTCGCACTGCTGCGGGCGCTGAGCGAGACCCTGGGGCGGGAGGTCGACCGCTACCTCCAGGAGCGGGCGCTGGCCGCGGTCGGCCGGCCGGCCGGCATCGCACACCTGGAGGATCCCGAGGTGCTGGCCGGGCTGCACACCCTACAGGGCCTCGGGATGGCCCAGGGCGGCCGACCGAGCCTGGCCGTCGAGGCGCTGGCGGTGGTGCTGCCGGCCTGGCTACGGGCGCTGGGCGCCGCCGCCGTCCTGCTCGCCTTCCACTGGTGGCTCGGCCTGCTGTGGCTGGTGACCTGGCCGACCGTCCTCCATCTCATGCAGCGCGAGTACCTCCGGGTCGGCAGGGTCGGGTACGGGCGAAGCGCCGTGCTGCGGCGTGCAGAGTACTTTCGGGATCTCGCCATCACCGGCGCCCCGGCGAAGGAGGTCCGGATCTGGGGCATGCTCGGCTGGCTCCAGGAGCGTTTCGCGACGGCCTGGTCGGGCGCGATCGAGCCGGTGTGGCGGGAACGGCGGCCCCGGCCGACGGCGGTCTTCGGCGCCACCGGAGCCATCCTGCTCGTCAATCTGCTCTCGTACGGCCTGCTGGTCTACGCCGCCGCCCGCGGCGACCTCGGCGTGGGGGCACTCGCCGTGTACGTCCAGGCGTTGACGATGGCCAACGTCTACACCGCCTTCGACGACCAGAACGCGTACCTGTCCTTTGCCGCGGACTCCGTGCCCCGACTTCTGCGCCTGGACGAGCGGCTGGGCACGAGCGGACGCGACACCTCCCCTGCCGATGCCGGCGGGCCGGAACAGGCGGTGCCGCACGACTTTCCAACCCGGGACATCACCTTTCACGCGGTGCGGTTCCGGTATCCCGGTGCCGAGGAGGAGGCACTGCGCGGGGTGGACCTGCGCATCCCGGTAGGGCGTTCCCTCGCCGTGGTCGGTGAGAACGGGGCTGGCAAGACCTCCCTTATCAAACTGCTCTGTGGACTCGAATCGCCCACCTCGGGGACGATCAGCGTCGACGGCCGGGACACCGCCGACCTCGGTCCGGCGGCCTGGCGTGGCCGGATCAGCGCGGTCTTCCAGGACTTCACGCGCTACCACCTCAGCGCCGCGGAGAACATCGGGATCGGGGCACCGCAGCTGGCGGGGGACCGGGAACGGCTCTGCCGGGCCGCGGAGCGGGCTGGCGCCCTGAGCATCATCGAGGCGCTGCCGCGGGGCTGGGACACCGTGCTGTCCCCGGAGTACGACGGCGGAACGGAACTCTCCGGTGGCCAGTGGCAACGGATCGTCCTCGCCCGCGCCCTGTTCGCCGTCGACGCCGGTGCCCGGGTGGTCGTCCTGGACGAGCCGACCTCGGCCCTGGACATCCGGGCCGAGGCGGAGCTGAACCGGCACCTGCTGGACCTGACCGCCGGTCGCACCGTGATCCTGGTGTCGCACCGGTTCTCCACGGTCCGCGGCGCGGACCGGATCGTGGTCCTCGATCACGGCCGGGTGGTCGAGGACGGCACTCACGAGCAACTGCTGGAGGTGCAGGGCCACTACGCCCGGATGTTCCACCTCCAGGCCGCCCGCTTCGTGGCGGCGGACAGTCGGGACGTCTCGACCGATCCGCCCCTACAACCCGCCGGTACCGGCCGAGAGGGCAGCCATGCGGGATAGCCTGCGCGCCTACGCCACGGTGCTGGGGATCGGGTTCAGGGCGGCCCCACTGCACGCCACGGTGCAGTTGGTCACCGGGATCGTCTTCGCGGTGGCGACCCCGGTCACCGCGCTGGGCGTGAAACTGCTCATCGACGCGGCGACAACCGGCGACCTGCGCCGAGGGCTCCTCGCGACCGCCCTGGTCGCGGGGATGGTCGCCGGAAGCCTGGTCTGTGTCTTCTACTACACCAACTCCCTGTTCACCGTTCGGGAGCGGGCCGGCGCGCGGGTCAGCCAGCGGCTGATGGCCCTGATCGGTGGCACCGAAGGGCTGGCACACCACGAGTTTCCCCAGTACCTGGATCAGGTGCACCGGATCCAGGAGGAGCGTGACCAACTCTCCGCGATGGTGAACGCGACCGCCGGGATTCTCCGGGTCACGGCGACACTCGGCGTCAGCATGGCGCTGCTGGGTGGGCTGCACCCGCTGCTGTTGCTGCTGCCGTTGCTGGCGGTCGTCTCGGTGTGGCTGGCGAAGGGAAGCCGGGATATCCAGGTCGCGGCCCAGGAGGCGACGAGCGGGCGGGAGCGGCTGCGCCGGCACCTGTTCCAGGTCGGTACCTCGTCGTCCGCGGCGAAGGAACTGCGGGTCTTCGGCAGCACGGACGACCTGCTCAACCGGCATCACGAGATCTCCGACCAGGTCGTCGGCACCAGGAATCGGGCGAGTTGGCGCAGCGCGGCCCGCAACTCGATCGACGGCGTGGTGACGGCGCTCGGCATGGTCGGCGCGATCGCGCTCGCACTCTCCATGGCTGTCGCGGGCGAGGCGACCGTCGGTGATGTGGTGCTCGTGGTGGTCCTGGCGGCGCAGCTGACCATGACCGTGGGCACCGCCGCGATGTACGTCGTGCACTTCCTGAGCGTATTGACGGTGGCGCGCCGGTTCCGGTGGTTGGCGGAGTACGCCCGCCAGGCCCGGCCGGCGCTCGCCGACCGGGTGCCGGTGCCGCGGACACTGCGTGCCGGTATCGAGCTGCGTGGGGTCAACTTCCGGTATCCGCGCACCGAGCGGGCCGAGGTGGCACTCTCCGATGTCGACCTGCGGCTGCCCCCGGGTGCGGTGGTCGCGGTGGTCGGTGAGAACGGCGCGGGCAAGACCACACTGGTGAAGCTCCTGTGCGGTCTCTACAGACCGGACTCCGGGCAGATCCTGGTCGACGGCATCGATCTCGCCCGGTTCGACACCCGCGACTGGCAGTCCCGGGTTGCCGCGGTCTTCCAGGACTTCGTCGCCCTGGAGTTCCTGGCGGGCGAGACCGTCGGGGTCGGCGACCTGCCCCGGATGGCGGACCGGACCGCGGTCGGCGCGGCGCTCACAGCGGCCGATGCGACCGGTCTGGTCGAGGAACTCCCCGATGGGCTGGAGACCCAGCTGGGTGCCCGGTGGGACGGCGGGGTGGACCTGTCCGGGGGGCAGTGGCACCGGCTCGCCCTCGCGCGTGGCCTGATGCGCGGCGAGCCGGTGCTGGCCGTCTTCGACGAGCCGACGGCGGCATTGGACGCCCAGGCCGAGCACGCGCTGTTCGAACGGTTCACCGCCGCTGTTCGGGACCATCGCCGGCAGGGCACGGTCACCCTGTTGGTGTCGCATCGTTTCTCGACGGTTCGGATGGCCGATCTGATCGTCGTGCTCGACAAGGGGACGATTGTGGAGCGCGGCAACCATGACGAGCTCATGGCGAGTGGGGGCTTGTACGCGGAACTCTACGATATGCAGTCGCGCGCCTACCTTTAGCGATGTCCAAGTGAATATTGTCGGCGGTTGAACGACGAAATCTCCTGACCAGCCCCGCCCGGAGACGCGTTCGGACGCCGGCCAGACGCCGGAGGAAGTCGGCGGGAGCCGGCTCTTGTACATGGGTTGTACGGAAGCTGTACATGCCGTGTTGTACGTTCCTGTCGATAAACGCCCTCGCCTCAATTGGGCCCGGGTTGGCCGACCTGGCGACCAGCCACCCACGCAAGGACAAACATGGGACTGGGGAATAACATTGCGGTATTGAGACGAATACACGGCTGGACACAAGAGGAGTTGGCCGAACGTTCCGGAGTCAGCGTACGCACCATCAGGAACCTGGAGCTGGAACGGGTGGAGAACCCGCGCTCTTCGTCCGTCGATCTGCTGCTGAGTGCGCTCGGCGCAGAACGACGGAATGTCGGCACGAGCCCGGTCGACCACGCCGAATGGCGCGGGCTGCCGCCGCCGAATTTCCCGCTCGTCGGCAACCTGGTCGAACTCGAACACCTCAGCCGCTCTGTCCGGGCCAGCCGCATGAACACGTTCCTCGGGCCCGGCGGGGTCGGCAAGACCCGCGTCGCGCTGGGCGTGGCGGCAGAGGTCGCGTCGTCGTTTCGGCAGGGTGTCGCCTTTGTCGAGCTCGGCGACATCCCCGCCGAGCAGGGACGGGCAGCGTCGCAGGCGCGGGCGGTGCTGCAGCGGGCACATCGACTCGTCCGCTTGGAGTCGTCGACCGGATCGCCCGACGCCGAGCTTGCCGACGAGGGCCACCGAAGCAACATGCTTCTCGTGCTGGACAACGCCGAGCATATTCCGACAAGCGTCGCGGCCGCCGCGAAGGAACTTTTCAACACGTATCCGTACATGCATATTCTGGTGACCTCACGGCGCCTGGTCACCGAGCGGTTCGGCGTCAATCTGGAGGTTCGCCCGCTTTCCGTCGAGCCCGGTGACGACTCGTCGTACGCCCCCGCCGTGGAACTGCTGCTGCGCAAGGTCGGCGCCGACTCTCCACTGATGGCGGAACTCACCGCCGACCTACCGGGACTGGAGGAGCTGTGCCGCCGTCTCCATGGCATGCCGCGCGCTCTCGAATTCGCCGCCGAGCGGTTACGCACGATACCGACGCGGACACTTCTCGCAACCGGACCGGCCCTCGCGATGCTGAGAACGTCGGACCACGCGCTGCTACCGCATCAGCGCTCCGTAGCCGAGAGTATCCGTTGGAGCATCGGTCTGCTCACGGATTCCCACCGCCGGTTGCTGTACCGGCTGGCGATTTCCCCGGCTACCCGGTTCGGCGCCGAATACGTCGTAACGCTCGGCGACCGGAAGGAGAGCTTCGATCCGGAGAGTTCACTCTGCCTGTTCTCCGACCTGATCGACAACTCGCTCGTATCCGCCTGCCAGGACAAGCTGTACGAGTACCGGCTTGCCCCTTACGTCCGGGAGGTGATTTGCGCCGATGACAGTTACCGTCGCGGCCACGACCCGGTGGCCCCGCAGTCGGCCGAAGCCGGCAGCGGTGCTCGCCACCCCGTTCCGGCAGGTGCCGAACGAGCCGGGTGACCGGGAGGTCACACGTTGAACGGACGAACCCGGCGACGTAGCCTGCTCTCCATCGCCGACCTCTCCGCCGACGAACTCGTCGAGTTGGTCCGGCGTTCGTCGTGGCACGCCCGGGCCGACCGCTCGGCCGCCGGCACCCCGCTGGCCGGTTCCGTCGTCGGTACCTACTTCCGCACAACATCTACCCGGACCAGGACCTCCTTCACCGTAGCCGCCCAGCGGCTGGGTGCGGGTGTCGTCGCGTACGGCCCGCACGACCTACAGGAGAACACCGGCGAAACGGTGTCGGACACCGCCCGGGTGCTCTCCGGCATGCTGGACGCGCTGGTCGCCCGTACCGCCGCCGACCCCGCCGAACTGCGGGCGCTGGCGGACCAGGAGCGCATGGCCGTGGTCAACGCCATGTCCGCCGACGAGCATCCGACCCAGGCGATCGCGGATCTCTCCGTGTTGTCGACGCTGCGCGGTCGGCTCGACGGCCTGCGGGTCTGCTACCTGGGTGAGGGCAACAGCACTGCCGCGGCCCTCGCCCTGGCCCTGGCCCGCATTCCGGATGCGACACTGCACCTGCGCACCCCGGAGGGGTACGGGCTGCCCGCGTACATCCGCCGGATGGCCATGCAGACGGCGGCCTTGCACGGCGCCGTGGTCGACGAGCAGCACGACCCGCACCGGATCCCCGAGGCCGTCGACGTCGTGTACACCGCGCGCTGGCAGACGACGGGCAGCGTCAAGCCCGATCCGTCGTGGCGTACCTCGTTCACACCCTTCCGGGTGACCACCGAGCTGATGGACCGGCTGCCGAACGCTCACTTCATGCACGACCTGCCCGCCCACCGCGGCGTGGAGGTGGATGCCGAGGTGCTCGACGGACCGCGCAGCATCGCCTTCACACAGGCCCGGCACAAGCTCTACAGCGCCATGGCCGTCCTCGAGTGGGTCGTCCGCGGGGCGTGGTGACGAGAATGCCGCTCGGGCAGGTCGGCACGCCGGAAGCCCTGCTGACGGCGGCCCGGACCAACACGCCGCTTCGCCACCTCAGAGTCGGGTATCGGGGCGGGGTCGGCACCGCCTGGTTGAAGCTGGAGAAACACAACCCGACGGGCTCGATCAAGTACCGGACGGCGCTCGGCCTCCTCGCCGGCCTCTCTCGCCGGGAGCCGTTGGGTCCAGACGCGGCGATCATCGAATCGTCGTCCGGAAACCTCGGCGCCGCCCTCGCCGAGATCTCCCGCCGGGCCGGGTGGCGGTTCGTGGCCGTGGTCGATCCGAAGGCTCCTCCCCCGCTGCGCGTACGGCTGACGGAGCACGGCGCGGAGGTCGTCATGGTCGACACCGAGGACGAGCACGGCGGCTTCCTGCTGAACCGGCTCGCCACCGTCCGTCGGATGCTCCGCGAGGACCCGACGCTGCGCTGGACGGACCAGTACCACAGTCCGGCCGGAGCGGAGATCCACCGCACCTCTACCGTGCCCGAGCTGCTGGGGCAGACCGGCGGGAGGATCACCGCGATCTTCGTCGCCCTGAGCACCGGCGGAACCATCGTCGGGGTGGGTGAAGGGCTCCGGCGCCACCTCCCGGGCCTCAAGGTCTACGCGGTGGACGTCGACGGCTCCGTTGCCGCCGGCGGCACCGGTCACCCCCACCTGCTCAGCGGCATCGGTGCCAGCCGCCGGTCGACGCTGATGCACCCGTCGCACTACACCCGGCTGTGCCGGGTGCGGGACATCGACGCGATAGCGATGTGTCGACTCTTCCGCCGGCGGACCGGCATCGGACTCGGCGCCTCGAGCGGAGCGGTGCTCTGCGCCGTCCTCAGGGCAACGGCCAAGGGGGCGTCGCTGGGCACCCCGGTCGTGATCTGCCCCGACGGTGACACGAGCTATCAGGCCACCGTCTACGCCGACGAATGGCTCTCCAGGCACGGCGTGCTCGGCCTGGTCCGGCAGGCCGAACGCTCAGCCGAAGCGGACGGGGTCGAGTTCACCGTCGGCGCGGAGCTACCCTCCGGCGGCTGCTGAACCGGCACCGTGGTTGCCGGTACGCTGGCCGGTCGTCCGCCGCCGTACGGGTGCGGCTCAACCAGGTGAGGTTCCCGCTCGGTCCGGTGGGCCGAACACCACCGTGACGTTGTGCCCGCCGAACGCGAACGAGTTCGAGATCGCGAAGCCGGGCTCCCAGGGACGCGGAGCGAGCACCACGTCGACGTCGAGGGCGGGATCCGGTTCCTCGGTACCGAGGGTCGGTGGAAGCGTGCGGTAGGCGTAGCTCAACGCCACGGAGACGGCCTCGAGCCCACCCGCAGCCCCGAGCGCGTGGCCGGTGACCCCCTTGATCGAGGTGACCGCCGGGCGGGAGCCCGCGAAGACCGTGCCGATGGCCGCGGCCTCTGCGGCGTCGTTGAAGACGGTCGACGTGCCGTGGGCATTGACATAGCTGACCTCGGCCGCCCCGACACCGGCGTCCGCGAGGGCCAACTCCATGCACCGGGCCGCCATGGCACCGTACGGCGCGGGTGCCGTCACATGGTGGGCATCGGCGGTGGCCGCGGTGCCGAGGATCTCCGCGTACATCCGGGCGCCCCGGGCCTTCGCGTGTGCCGCGCTTTCGAGGACCACCACGCCCGCCCCCTCGGCAAGACAGAAGCCGTCGCGGTTGGCGGCGAACGGCCGTGACGTGCCCGTGGGCGACAGTGCGCGCATGTTGGTGAACGCCGCGACATTCCCCTCGTTGAGGCAGGACTCGGCACCGCCGGCGAGCACCACGTCCGCCCGGCCGGCGGCGATGAGCCGGGCCGCCGTCGCCACCGCGTTGGTGCCGCTGGCACAGGCCGTGGCGACCGTCTCGCACGGCCCCTGGAGGTTCCACCGCATCGAGACGGCGGCGGGTGCCGAGTTCGGCATCGCCCGGAGCACCGTCAGCGGCGAGACGGCACGAGGGCCACGGTCGCGAAAGGCGTGCATCGCCGTCTCCCAGGTGGGGGTACCGCCGATGCCCGTACCGAGGATCACGCCGACCCGACGCGGATCGACGCCATCGATCGGCTCGGCGGCGCTCAGCTCCTCGGACAGCCCGGCATCCACCAGGGCCTGCGCGGCCGCGGCAATGGCGAACTGCGCAAAACGGTCGACCCGACGTGCCTGTACGGTCGTGACTCCGTACGTGGCGGGATCGAAGGCGGGTACGGAGCGGACCGACGCGGACCCGGTGGGCTTCAGCAATCCGTCCCAGAACTCCTCGGCTCCCACACCACACGGCGCGACGACGCCGAGTCCCGTCACGGCGACCCGTTGGCCGGTAGCCGACTCGATCACGGCACCTCCCTTTCCTGGTGCGCTGACTGTCCGTTCCGGGGCGAAGCCGTCGGCGACGGCCGGCGAGGAGCCTGGGCCGTCCCGGCCCGCGGGGTGGGTCGGCCCGGAACGCTACGATCCGGCGGTCCCACCATGGCCGGATCCGCTCCGGAGCGCCTCCGCCGTACCGGTTTCGTTCGCCGGGTCCATCAGGTCCGACACGACGCTCCACAGGGAACCGACTGTTGCGAAGGTCTCTGCGGTCAGGGCGTCGTCCGGGATGATGACGCCCAACGCCGACTCGATCTCGACCAGCAGCGCCACGGTGTTGAGCGAGTCGAGGCCCAGCTCGGCGAGGCTGTCGCTGGGCTCCAGCGGGGTCGACTCGGCAAAGGGCAGATAGGGCCGCAGGATCTCGGTGTATTCGTGAAATGACTGCTCGTTTTCCAAGACGCACCCCCGAAGCCGTAGGAAGGGCAGCTGTTCACGCTGTGCGTGTCTCCGCGACGTACAGCCCAACGCGCGGTCCGCCGGAGGTCGCTCACCGTCGGCAGGAGGCAGCAACCGGATTGGCGGATATCTCAGCCCGGCCCACGGCAGGCTGTCAAGCGTGCCAACTCCCTGCCGGGCGCACGTGGTTGACCGGATGCGACCCTCTCGCACACCCGGTTTTCGGTGCGCGCAACTACCGATCTGGGCGGCGGAGGGAGAGAAATGGTACGTGCGGGCATGCCCGGCCGGTGGAAAGCGGGCCGGGCCGACCGCGGCGCCCTTGTGCGCTCGACGACCGGCAGCCCCGCGCCGGGCACGGACGCCGGCGCGCCGCAGCGCGGTCCACTCTGCTGGGGTCAGCAGTGGGCCTGGCACGAGCAGCAACTCCCTGCCGAACTGCGCTCGCACGCCCTGCTCCTGCGTACCTTCGAACCGCTGCCCGGGGTGAGCTTCCGCACGGTCCGGGCCGCCGCCCAGGTGGTCGTCGCCCGGCACGCCTCGCTACGCAGCACCGTCGGGGTCGACGACAACGGCCGACCGGAGCAACGGGTATGGCCGGCGAGCAGCCGGATGTACGACGTCGAGTGGATCCGGCGCTACGACGAGGCCGCGGCCAGGCTGCGGCAGCAGATGGACATCGAGGCCCGCTGGCCGATCCGAGTCGTCTACTGCCGTCGCCTGGTCCGCGGGCCGGCACGCCTCGGCCTCGTGGTCCACCACATCGCCACCGACCTCCAGGGGTTCGACCTTCTCTGGAACGAGTTCCGGGCGACGGTCGACGCCGTGCACCGGGGGTTGACCGCGCAGCTGCCGCCCGCCGGGCGCCAACCGATCGACCTCGCCACCTTCGAGCAGTCGCCCGCCGGGGCAGCCGCCAGCCGACGCGCGGTCGACTACTGGCTACGCCACCAGGACGCCCTGGCCGAGGTGCTGGAGTCGCTGCGGGCCCGGGCCACCGACACCGGATTGCTCATGCATGTGGCCCGGGTGGACTCGACGGTGGCGGCGCGACGGTTGGCGCAGCGGCTGGCGACGGGTCGCACCACGGAGACCGCGATCGTGGTGGCTGCGGTCTCCTGCGCCCTGGCCGAATATCTCGGGCGGTCCACCGTTCCCATCAACATGTTGGTATCCAACCGGCACCTGCCGGGGATCCGCGACAGCGTCTGCTGTGTGGCGCAGAGCGGACTTCTCTGCGTCGAGGTCTCCGATCCCCGGAAACTTGATGATGTGATCCCCGCCGCCTGGCGCGGTTCACTGGCGGCGAACCGGTACGGCCACTACGACTCCGCGGAACTCAACGACCAGATGGCGAGCTTCGACAAGGGCGGCCTGCATCAGGTGGCCGCACCACCGAGCGTCAACATCGTGCCGCGTGGGGCCTTCGTCTCCTGGTACGGCCCGGACCCGCGGCCGGAGGAACTCGCCAGCCGTCCCTACACGAGCTGGCTCGGCGAGTCCGCACAACGCTGCGCCGGGTTCTACTTTCACGTCCGAATCACCGACTCGACGCTGGCCGTCGAGTTGCGCACCGGCGGCCACCTCATCTCCGCGGACGAGACGCGAATGCTCGCCGAACGCGTGGTCGGCGCGATCCTCGGCAGAGACTGACCCAGGTGTGCCGGGCCGGGTCGGCGTCGCCTGTGGTGGTCCTGGAGCCGCCGTGCTGCCAGCCTCGGCGAGGCGGTCACCGCCACCCCCCGCCTCGCGCTACGAAAGGACAGGGACAGTGGATCCTGGAAGGCTGCGGCTTGTCTGCGTCGTCGGGCAGGCCCGCGCCGAAGCCCTGCGCCAGGCGTGCGCGGCGCACCGGTCGGGTCGCCCCGACTCCGTCGTTCCCGGATTGAATCACCTCGATCCCGTCATCCTGACACCGCCGACGTCGGGCGGCTCGACGGAGTCGGTGGCCGGGTTGATCCGTCGTGCTGTCGACGGGCCGGCAATACTGATGGTCGAACCCGACACCATGCCCGCGGTGCCAGCGCTCTTCGCTCAGCCGGGCGGTCTGGTACCGGTGGTCGTCGTGGTCGGCCTGCCCGGACCGGCCGGGGCCGAGCCGGTGCCCGTCCTGCCAGTGGGCGTGACGCTGGTCGCGCTGACCTCGCTGGCGCCGGACGGGCCGCCAGCGGGAATGGTCGGGTGGCGCCGCTGGTCCGACAGGCTCGTCGTCCGGGTCCTTGAGGCCGGACCCGACCCCGTCCTCGCCAGCGCCCACGCCGTATTGGCCGTCATCGTCCAGGAGCTGGGCCTGCGGTCGACCGCGATGCCCGGGATCTCGCCGGGCCCCACCGCCCTGGAGGACCGGTGGCCGTGGCAGGTGGTGAGCCGGTGACCGGCGCCGACCTGACCCCCCAGATCGCCGAGGTCGTGTCGACGCTGCGCCGCATCCCGATGTCGGCCCGCCGCTTCACCGTCCCGGCGGCCGAGGTGTTCCCCGGTTACCGGCTCAGCCCCACCGTGCTCGCCTCGGCCGTCGCTGCCGGCTTTCCCCGGGTGGGCACCGGGGAGGACGCCCTCTACGACCAGAACGACCTCGCCAACCTGGCGCTGTACCTGCCGTTGCCGACCCTGCACCGGGCGGCGATGAGGTTCTGGGCCCGGGTCCTGGACCGTCCCGACAGGGAAGAGCGGACCTATCGGGTCAGCTACCGGGGTGCCTGCCCGGCACCCGGCCACCCCGGCCCGTGCATGGCGACGTGTCACGAGCCGGACGACCTGGTGACGCCCGTCCCCGTCGGGGCCGGGCACGTGTTCACCCACGACGTCGACGTCGTGCTGCGCAACGACTGGCCGGCGCTGCCGCCGCCGCTCGCCGCACTCGCCCGGGAGGTCGCCGACATCCGGTTCTTCCGGCTTCCCGAAGTGATCCACTGGGATGTCGACTTCGCCACCGCAAACCTGGTCGCCGACTGTGCCGCCTATGCCAAACTGCTGGTCATCCGGGGCGCCGAACTCGGCTATCCGGCCCGGATCCGGCACGGGCTGATGGTGGCCGCACCATTCTCTATGCCGCACTTCTGGGCCGAGTTCCGGCTGGCGGAGCGCTGGGTACCGTGCGATCCCGGCCTGGTGATCGGAATGGTCTCCTGGGGGGTGCTACCGGCCGACCGCTGGACGCCGGACCGCTCGGTCGGCGCCCTGCTGGCCGGGTTCTCCACCCGGTCCCGAGCGCTGATGCTGCACAACAACCGCACCGCCATCGACGCGAAGTACCCGACGCGCCTGCTCAACACCGGCGCCGGAGAACCGGCAGGGTGAGGCTCCCCCGGGGCGGCGGACCGGCCGCCCGCAGCTCAGCTGGCGGTGTCGCCGGGCGCGGTCGTCGCGACACCTCCCGGGAACGACCGTCGGGGAGGCGCGGTCGGCTCCCAGACCGCGCCGTCGTGCGCGAAGAGCACCCGGGCCGGATCGAGGTCGAGCAGCCGGGGCATCCACTCCGGGACCGGCGGCAGCGGGTCCGCCGCCCCGTCCCGGGCCGCCCGCAGCGCCAGCAGCGCCGAGCCGTACCGGAAGGCGAAGTCGTGGGCCTGCCCGGCCAGCACGACCGTGCCGTCCGGCGCCCGAAGCACCAGCGACTGGTGCCCGACGGTGTGCCCCGGTGTGGGGATGACCCACACGCCCGGCCAGATCTCGGCTTCGCCGTCCAACTCCTCGTACCGGGCGCCGGCGAAGTCGACCAGCTCCGGGATGGTGTGGCCGGGCTCGCGGGCCACGGCCAGCTCCGTCCGCTGCACCACGACCGGGCGGCCGGAGAGCGCCGGATTGCCTCCACAGTGGTCGAAGTGCAGGTGGCAGTTGACCACCAGGGAGATCTCGCCGAGGCCGATCCCGGCGGCGGCCAGCGCCGCCTCGACAGGCCGGCGGACCGGGCGGTAGTGCGCCTCGGTCTCCGGGTCGACCTCGCCGATGCCGGTGTCGAAGAGCAGCAGCCCCTCGGGTCGCCGGACCAGATAACCGTACGCCGGCTCGACCCGGGGATGCGGCTCGGCCGCCTCCGCGGCCGGCCGGACGAAGTAGCCGAGGTCGAGTCGGCGTACCGCCACGGGGTTCTCGCTCACCGGCCCATCCTCGCGGTCGAGGGCCACCGACCGTCAAGACCGGTTCACCACGGGCGTAACCGGTGCGCCAGGACGGCCAGCGACACGACCACTTGACCGGTTGAGTCCCGCTGCAGTCACCTGCTTCAATATCCCCGGGAGCACCAGGGCCGGCACGACCACCTCATCGCCGTGACAGGAGATCAGATCATCATGCTCCGCAGGCCCCTGCTCCACACCTTCCTCGTCGTGCTCGTCGCCGCGTTCGGCACGGTCGTCCTCGCCGGACCCGCGCTGCCGGCGGCGGCACCGGCACCCGTCCGCATCATGCCGCTCGGCGACTCGATCACCGGCTCACCGGGTTGCTGGCGCGCGATCCTCTGGAACCGCCTGCAGAACACCGGATACACCGACATCGACTTCGTCGGCACCCTCGGCCCGCAGGGCTGTGGGTTGCCGTACGACGGGGAGAACGAGGGTCACGGTGGTGCCCTCGTGACGACCGTGGCCGACCAGAACCAGTTGCCGCCGTGGCTCGCGGCCACCCGCCCGGACGTCGTCCTGATGCACTTCGGCACCAACGACGTCTGGAGCAACCGGGCCACCTCGACGATCCTCGCGGCCTACTCCAAGCTGGTGGACCAGATGCGGGCCAGCAACCCGAACATGAAGATCCTGGTAGCGAAGATCATCCCGATGGCGCCGAGCACCTGCGCCGAGTGCGGCCAGCGGGTGGTGGCTCTCAACGACGCCATCCCGGGCTGGGCGGCGTCGAAGACCACCGGCCAGTCGCCGGTCGTGGTGGTCGACCAGTGGACCGGCTTCAGCACCGGCAGCGACACCTACGACGGCGTGCATCCGAACGCCGCCGGTGACCAGAAGATGTCCGACCGGTGGTATCCGGCGCTCGCCGCGATGCTCGGCGGGGTGACCCCGACCCCGGCACCGACCCGGACGCCGCCGCCGGCCACCACCGCGCCGCCGCCGCCGCCCACCACCGCACCGCCCACCACCACTCCCCCGCCGGCCGGCGGCTGCGCGGCGACCTACCGGAGCGTCGGGCAGTGGCAGGGCGGCTTCCAGGGTGAGGTGACGGTACGCAACACCGGCTCCACGACGAGCCGGTCCTGGACGGCACGGTTGACGTTCGGCGCCGGTGAGCGGATCAACCAGGCATGGAACGCCGAGGTGACCCAGAGCGGCACCATCGTCACCGCCCGGAACGTCGACTGGAACGGCTCCCTCGGCCCCGCCGGGACCGCCACCTTCGGCTTCCTCGGCAGCTCGACCGGCGGCACCCCGGCTCCCTCGGTCACCTGCACGCTCGGCTGAGCCGGGCACGTCCACAGCTGACGGCGGCCCGGTCCCCCGTGCGGGGACCGGGCCGCCAGGCGTCGGATGGGCTGGACCGCGGAGGCGACTACCAGTTGCTGCCCAGGTAGCCGGGCTGGCTCTGCACGTTGAGCTCGTCGAACCTGATCAGGTGCGCGGTCCAGATCCGCCAGTCGCGCAGCTCCAGCACGTCCAGGCCCTTCTGGATGTCGCTGGAGTAGATGTGGCCGTTGTACCAGTACGCCGACCACGAACCGGCGATGATCCGGCGTTCCGCCGAGATCGGGCCCCGCTCCCAGTAGGCGATCTCCACCGGCCGGGCGGAGTTGGTGAAGTCGAAGACCGAGATGCCGCCCTGATACCACGCCTGGACCATGATGTCCCGCCCCAGCACGGGGATCAGCGAGCCGTTGTGCGCGACGCAGTTCTCCAGGCTGGTGTTCAACCGGGGAATCTTGTAGTAGCTCTTGAAGACCAGGCTGCGGCCGTCACCCCGACCGGTGATGTCGTAGATGGCGTTCGCGCCCCGGGTGGGTGCCACCGTCTCGACGCAGGTCGCACCGGAACCGCCACCGAGTTCGTCGGTGAAGACCACCTTGGTGCCGGAGTTGTTGAAGGTCGCCGAGTGCCAGAAGGAGAAGTTCACGGTGTCGCGTACCCGGTCGATCACCCTGGGCGCCTCGCGGTTGGCGATGTTCATCAGGATGCCGTCGCCCATGCAGGCACCGGCGGCCAGGTCCTTGCTCGGGTAGACGGTGATGTCGTGGCAGCCGCTGGTGGTGGAGCTGCCGTTGCCGCCCGGGTTGCCGCCCTCGTCGTCTGCGAAGAGGTCGGGCACCGCCACCACGGCGGCCTGGGTCGGCTTCTTCAGCGGCACCTTGATGATCGAGATCGAGTCGTGCGGCCTGGCGCAGCCGAGGTAGGTGTCCGACGGCCCGTACGACGACACGTAGATGTAGACCGACTTCTTGTCCTTGGCCGGCACCAGCGTGTGGGTGTGCGAGCCGCAGGCGGTCTGCACCGACTTGATGTACCTCGGGTTTGACTTGTTCCTGATGTCGAAGATCTTGATGCCCTCCCACACCGTGGCGCTGCTCGGCACGCCCGTGCTCGCGCAGGAGTCGTCGCTGCGCGGCGAGTCGGTGGAGAGGAACAGCAGGTCACCGTAGACCGAGATGTCGTTCTGCGAACCCGAGCACTGGACCTGGGCCACGATGGACGGCCGTCGCGGGTTCTTGATGTCGTAGATGACGAAGCCCTCGTAGTTGCCGGCAAAGGCGTACCGGCCCTGGAAGGCGAGATCCGAGCCGAGCGCTCCCTCGGGGGCGAAGGTGCCCTGCTTCGGGATGTTGGCGATCTGCCGGAGGTTCGGGCTGCTGGAGATCTCGTCCACGCCCGGCGGGGTGGCAACGTCCGTTGTGGTCGGAGTCGTTGCGGACGCTGGTGCGGCCTTGCTCGCCGGTGCGACGGCAACGGTCACCACCAGGAAGGAGAGTGCGGCGAGCCCGACGATCCGGAGTCGCCGCGGCCCTTGTGGGGAGAGTCTGAACATCTGGCGGCACCCTTCGAGAGGGGTTCGTGATTCGCAGACCCTACCTGGAGATGGTGACCATCGATGTGACCCCGATCACAATATCATCGATCAAGGAACCACCGCCGCCCCCGGAGCGACCTGGCCTTCCGCCCCGGGAAGACCACTGGGAAGATCATCAGGCCCGGCCCCGGCGACCGGGGCGTCGTCCACACCCGGCAGCCGGTATACAGGGAGGATGCGGAACACCACCCTGGCCGGAGAGATGCGGACCGTGGCCACCGGGCTGCTGGACGCGCTACCGGGACCGGCCCGGGCGCTGGCCTCCCGCCCTTTCGCCGACGAGACCGGGCGACGCTGGATCGAATACCGCCCGCTGCCCCGACCGGGCGCCTGCCTCGCCGACCTCGACCGGGTCGCCCGTAAGGCGACGCACCGGCTGCTCGCCACCGCGCTCAGCCCGCACGCCTATGCGCAGGCCGCCACCATCATGGCCCTGGAGGAGGTCCTCGACCGCCGGGAGGAGTGGCGGCGGGGCCGGCACAGCGACGACTACCGCATCGTGGTCTTCGGTGACCCCGCCCGGGACGACCACTGGTCCTGGCGCTTCGAGGGGCACCACCTGTCGGTGACGATGACGGTCGCCGGTGACGGCGTCGCGCCGGCACCCCTGTTCCTGGGTGTCAACCCGGCTACCGTGAGCTACGCCGGCAGACCGGTGAGCCGACCACTCGGCCCCGAGGAGGACCTCGCCCGCGCCCTGCTGGACGCCATCGGCCCGGACGGCCGCGGCATGGCGATCGTCGCCGACGAGGCACCCGCCGACATCCGCAGCGGCACCCGGTCACGCTTCGACCGCCGGATCGAGCCGCCCGGCATCCGCGCCGGAGGACTCGGACCCACCGGCCGGGCGCTCCTCGACCACCTCGTCGCGCTCTACCTCGACCGGCTGCCGCCGGAGCTGGCCCGGCAGGAGGCGGCCCGGGTCAGCCGGAGTGATCTCTACTTCGCCTGGGAGGGCCCGACCAGGCCGGGCGGGCGGCACTACTACCGGATCCAGGGCGAGGATCTGCTGATCGAATACGACAACACCAGCGACGACGGCAACCACGCGCACTCCGTGCTCCGCCGCCCGCACGGCGACTTCGGCGCCGACCTGCTCGCCGAGCACCACGCAACTGCTCACTCCTGAGCAAGCGGGCGACCCGGCGCCGGATCGGCCGTGCGGTCAGCCGCTCGGTCAGCCGCCGCGGCGACGGCCGAAACCGCCGGCAACCGAGCTGGCCGGCGGGCCAAAGCCCTCGAAGCTGGTCGGCTCGCCCCGCCCCTGGTCGAACTGGCGGACCAGGCTGCCGCCCAGTCGCACCCCGACGGCGCCGAGCAGCAGGCCGAGCAGTTCGACCAGGAGCAGCCCGCCGGTCGCCCCGTGTTCCGGCACCCGGGACCTGATCAGGCAGGCGAAGACGAACAACACCGCGACCCCGGCGTTCACCAGGTTGAACGTCACCGCCGTGCGCCGGGTCGGATCGGTGACCGCCGTGCGCCGGGTCGGATCACCGGGAGCGTCCCAGAGGTCGACCATGCCGGCCACCGCCGCGAGCCCGGCCGCGACGAGCGCCGCGACCGCCGTCCAGTAGCCGACCAGCCCGAGGAACGCCGGACCGCCCAGTACGTCGGCCAGGTCGAAGACAGTCGCGCAGACGAAGAGCCCGAACGGAAACGTGACCAGCATCGGCTGGATCGGATGCCCGTGCACCCGCAGGCGGCTCTGCATGGTGGTGCCTCCCCGGCTCGCTCCTGGTCCGACCCCAGCGTGCTACGCGTGCTACCCCCGGGTGTCCGGACCGAAACGACGCCGCGGCTCGCGGGCCGCCGTGCGGGCTGCGCCGCGTCGCGCAGTCCACGATGGAGGGTCAGGTGTCGCGGCGGCGGGCGACCGAGGTGACCAGCCGCTCGGCCACGTCCCGTAACGGGATGGCCAGCGTCGCCGAGGCGGACCGTAACACTCGCATTGCCTCCGTGGCCGGACAGCCACGTTGGGTCATGATAACCCCGACCGCCTGGTCGATGACCTGCCCGGCCGTCCGAACCTCGTCGGGATGATCGGCCGGTCCGGCCAGCCGGGACCGGTCCCGAACGGCGCCGAGCAGCAGCCCGGCGTGCTCGGCGAGCAGCATCGCGGTGAGCTGTTGGCTGGCGGTCAGCACCCCTGGCTCGCGGGCGTAGAGGTTGATCGAGCCGACCACGTGGTCGTCGACGTCCACCGGCACGGCGAGCACACCGCGTACGCCGAGGGCGAGCGCCCGGTCGGTCCACGGACGCCAGCGGGTCTCGGTGCGCAGATCCGCCGACCAGACCATCTCCCGGCTGCGGATCGCCACCATCGCCGGCCCGTCCGGGCCGTGCCGGACGTCGTCGAGGTCGTCGAGCCGCGGCTCGGAGCCGGCGACCGAGGGCGGCGCCCCGGCCCGGACTACGGTGACGCCGCACCAGGTCACCCCCGGCATGGCGTCCCGGACGGTACGTACCAGCCGGTCCAGCGCGGCGTCGAAATCGTCGCTCGCGATCAACCCGGCAGTCACCTCGCGGAGCAGGGCGGCGGTCTCCAGCACGCCCGGGGCCTCGGTCGACGGCTCCGTCGTCGTCCTCAGCCTCAGCACCGCTCCGCAACCCCCACCACCACCGCGGCTGCCGCGGTACGCCCGGTTCGTGCCCTCGCCTGTCTCATGGTCGCCTTCCCCCCGCCCTTCCCGATCCCATGTCGGTAGGGACCTGCGCTACTACCCGAGCGCCGGGTGGACAAACCACCCGTTACAGGGGAAGAACGATCCTGCACGTCCCGGGGTTGCCGTCGGTCATCCGACGACAACCCCGGAAATTCCGATCCGTCGGGGTCAGCGCGGAGCGGAGCCGAGCCGCCGGCCGACGGCGGCGATCAGCCGGTCGAGTTCCGAGCCGAACGGGTTGTCGTGCACCAGGTAGGTCCAGGTGGCGCTCGGCCGGACCAGCTCGCCCTCGCCCGGCTGCCAGTCGTCGTCGAACTCGTTCTCCTCGAAGGTCTCCACCGTGCGGGTCTCGATCTCCGGCACCAGCGCGTTGAACGCCGGCACCGCGGAGCGGTGGAACTCGTCGAGCGGGTCGAGCCGGCCGAGCGCCCGCAGGTGTACGCCCTCGCGTACCTCGGAGAGCTCGGCGAGGTGCTGCGCCCAGAGCCGGTCCAGGTGGTAGAGGGCGATCGACCGGCCGACCCGGGAGAGGAGTTCCTCGTCCATCTCCTTGGCCCGCTCCGGGAACCGCTCGGTCAGCATCTCCGCCGCCACCTCGGTGGTGAGCAGCCGTTCCCGGCGCTCGGCCAACGCCTTGCGCTGCTGCTCGATCACCACGCTGTACCGCCAGGTGTTGCGGTGGATCTCGTGGTTGACGCCCTCCGCGATTCGCTGGGCGTGTTCGATGGCGAAGTCGACCTGCTCGTCGGTGACCAGACCGTCGGCGTTCATCCGGGGCGACGGCGGGATCGCGTCCGGGGCGTGCCGCATGACGAGGTTGTCTTCCAGGCTGACGAAGAAGACCGAGCGACCCGGGTCCCCCTGCCGGCCTGCCCGGCCGCGGAGCTGGTCGTCGACCCGCCGGCTGTCGTGCCGGCCGCTGCCGATCACGAAGAGGCCACCCAGTTCGGCGACCCGGTCCCGGTCGGACTGGTCGCTGCCGCCGAGCCGGATGTCGACACCCCGGCCGGCCATCTGGGTGGAGACGGTCACCGCGCCGTAGGTGCCGGCCTCGGCGATGACCGCCGCCTCCTCGGCGTCGTTCTTGGCGTTCAGCACGGTGCACGGCACCCCGGCCTCGCGCAGCGCCTCGGCAAGCCGCTCGGACTCCTTCACGTCCAGCGTGCCGATCAGCACCGGGCGGCCGGTCTCGTGCTGCTCCTGGATCTCCTCGATCAGCGCCTCTTCCTTCTCGGCGCGGGTGGCGTAGATCCGGTCCGGGTCGTCGACCCGGATGCACGGGGTGTTCGGCGGGATCACCGCGACCTCGAGGGAGAAGAACTCCCGCAGCTGGTCGCCGACGAGCACCGCGGTCGCGGTCATCCCGCAGACGGTCCGGTAGAGCGCGACGTACGCCTGCACGGTGATGGTGCCGAGCACCTCGCCCTCGGCGGTGGCGTCGAGCCCCTCCTTCGCCTCGACCGCCGCCTGGAGCCCGTCCGGCCAGCGCCGGCGCTGGGCGACCCGGCCGCGCATCTCGTCGATCAGCTCGACGCCGTCGTTGCGGACGATGTAGTCGACGTCCCGGTGCAGCAGGGCGTGTGCGTGCAGGGCGACGTTGACCGCGGAGAGCTGCTCGACGTGCTCGTCGTTGTAGAGGTCGACGCCGCCGAGCCGGGACTCGATCTCGGCCAGGCCGGCGTCGGTGAAGGCGACGCTGCGGCCGTCGTCGGCGACCGTGTAGTGCCGCCCGGCACGCAGCCCGCGGACCACCGAGGCGGCCTGGTGCACCGGGTCCTGCTCGCCGGGGACCGCGCCGGCCAGCACCATCGGCACCCGGGCCTCGTCGATCAGGATGGAGTCGGCCTCGTCGACGATCGCGGTGGTCAGCGGCGGCTGCACCCGGTCGTCGATGTCGGTGACGAGCTGGTCGCGGAGGAAGTCGAAGCCGGCCTCGCTGACCGAGACGTAGGTGACGTCGCAGGCGTACGCCGCCTGGCGCTCCTCGCGGGTGGACGCCTCGGTGACCCAGCCGACGCTGAGGCCGAGCAGCCGGTAGACCGGCTCCATCCACTCGGCGTCCCGGCGGGCCAGGTAGTCGTTGACCGTCAGCACGTGCACCGGCCCGTTGCCCCGCCGGACGTGCCCGTAGGCGGCGATGGCCGCGGTCAGCGTCTTGCCCTCACCGGTGGCCATCTCGGCGACCTTGCCGGCCAGCAACGACATGGCCCCGAGGAGCTGGACGTCGTACGGCCGCTCGTCGAGGCCGCGCCGGGCGGCCTCGCGGCCCACCGCGCAGATCTCGACGAAGTCCTCGGCCCGGCCCGCCGCCTCGGTCAGCTCGGCGTCGTCGAGATCGGTGAGTTCCTCCTCGCGCGCCTCGATCGTGGGCAGCAGCTTCTCCAGCGGCGCCAGATCAACTGTGGTGCCCGGACGCTGGAGGAAACGCCGGACCCTGGTCTTCAACCGTTGCGACACACCCATGACGCGCAACGGTACGCGAACTCTCCGGCAAAGTGCGGCCCGCCCGGCCGGGCGCGGTGTCCGGTGTCGGCCAGCAGGCGGCGCGATGTCCGTAGCGTCCGAATGTGCCCGAAGCGGCGGCGGTTTGCGAACCGGACGACGCACCCCGCCGGCCGCCGTCCCGGGCCTCGGCGACCGGGCGCCGCGACGGTTGATCCGGTACCGGCGGGGAAGGCTGTAGGGCTGCACCGGAGCCCGGCCGGGCTCCGGTCGAGGCACCTGGGGAGGTCGGTCCCATGCGGCGCTCGCGTACACCCGTGTCACCGGCGCTGGAGGCGTGGTCCACCCACCGTACCGGTGTGGCCGATCAGTGGACGCCCCGGCAGCTCGCGTACCTGAAGGAGGAGCGCAGGGTCAGTGTCGTCATCCCGGCCCGCGACGAGGAGGCGACGGTCGGCGCGATCGTGGCGGCGATCCGGGCCTGCCTGGTCGAGCAGGTGGCACTCGTCGACGAGCTGGTGGTGGTCGACTCCCGGTCCCGGGACGGCACCGCCGCCGTCGCGGCGGCGGCCGGCGCGCGGGTGATCAGCCAGGACGAGATGACCCGAGGGCTGCCGCGGCTCGACGGCAAGGGCGACGCGCTCTGGGCCGGGCTGGCCGCGTCAGAGGGCGACCTGGTCGCCTTCGTCGACGCCGACCTGCGGGAGTTCCAGCCGCACTTCGTCACCGGTCTGCTCGGCCCGCTGCTCACCGACCCGTCCGTCGCGTTCGTCAAGGGCTTCTACCACCGCCCGCTGGTCGGCACCAGCGGGGTGGAGGCAGAGGGGGGCGGCCGGGTGACCGAGCTGGTGGCCCGCCCGCTGTTCAACCTCTTCTGGCCGGAACTCGCCGGGTTCGTCCAGCCACTCGCCGGGGAGTACGCCGGCCGGCGGGACGTCCTGGAACGGGTTCCCTTCGTCTCCGGGTACGGCGTCGAGACGGCCATGCTGATCGACCTGCTGGAGATGTGCGGCCTGGACGCGCTCGCCCAGGTCGACCTCGGCGAGCGCCTGCATCGGCACCAGGACACCGAGGCGCTCGGCCGGATGTCCGGGCAGATCCTGCACACGGTCTGGCAGCGGCTCTGCCGGCGGGGCCTGGTCGAGGAGAGCGCGCCGCCGGCGAACCTGCTCGTGCAGTTCCGCCGGGACGGCAGCAGCGCCCTGCCCAACCTCGACCGGGAGATCGTGGTCAGCGACATCTCCGTCCGGGAGCGGCCGCCACTGGCCGAGCTGCGCCCGTCGTCCCGGGGAGCCGCCGTATGAGCCCGGAGACCCGCCGTATGAGCGGGGTGGAGGATCGATGAGTCTGACGGTGCTGATGAACGCCGGGCCCTGGCTGCCGGTGCCGCCACCCGGCTACGGCGGGATCGAGAACGTGGTCGCCACGCTCGTGCCGGAGCTGCGCCGGCTCGGCGTACGGGTGGTGCTCGCCTCCACGGCGGACGCCACGCTGTCGGTCGACGAGCTGCTGTCGGTCTTTCCGGACGGGCAGTTCGGGGCGCTGCAGCGGCCGTACAACCAGGTCTGCGGGATCTCGCACGCGCACCTGTCCGGGGTGGTCCGCGCGCTTCGCGAGCGGGACGACATCGACCTGGTGCACGACCACGTGGAGGCGGTCGGGCTGGCCGTGCTGGCCGCGATGGGGCCGGGTAGCGGTCCGGCGCTGCACACCCTGCACTGGGATCTCGGCAAGCACCCCGACCTCTACGGCTTCCTCGACGGCGGCGACCGGGTCCGGGTCAACGGGGTCTCGGCGGCCCAACTCGCCCGGGCGCCACAGGCGCTGCGCGAGCACGCGATCGGGCACGTGCACCTGGCCACCCCGCTGGCCGTCGACGCCGACCGCCGGCCGTCGGTCGAGAAGGCCGGGCACGTGGTCGTCCTCGGCCGGATCACGCCGGGCAAGGGACAGCACGTCGGGGCGCGCCTGGCCCACCAGGCCGGCTTCGACCTGGTGCTGGCGGGACCGGTCGGGCCGTACCGGCGGCCGGAGGAGCTGGCCGCCGCCGGCCCGGAGGCGGGACAGAATCCGGACGTACGGTACTGGCGCGACCAGGTGGCGCCGCTGGTCGACGGCGACCGGGTGCGTTGGGTCGGGATGGTCGCCGGGGCGGCCCGGGACGACCTGCTGGCCTCGGCCCGGGCCAGCCTCTTCCCGCTCTGCTGGGAGGAGCCGGGCGGCACCGCGGTGATCGAATCGCTGGCACTGGGCACCCCGGTGCTGGCGATCGGCCGGGGCTGCCTGCCGGAGCTGGTCGAGCACGGCCGGACCGGGCTGCTCGCCGACGACGATGACGGCCTCGCCGACCTGGTGCGGCAGGTCGGCGGGCTCGACGAGCGGGAGTGCCGGGGCGAGGCCGCCCGCCGGTTCACCCCGGCGATCATGGCCGAACGCTACCTGGAGCTGTACGACCAGGTACGCCGGATGGGCGGCGATCCGGCGGCGCCGGTGGTCCCGGTGGACGGGGCGGTCGCGGAGGTCGCGGTACGGTGACGAGAGCGAGTTCCGCGGTCACCCGGCCACACACCGGACGGTCGCCGGTGTGCACGGTCGCGGTCGGGGTGGCGGTGGCCTTCCTGGCGCTCGGCATCCTGGGCTTCATTCCGGAGATCACCAGTCGCTACGGCGACCTGCGCATCGCCGGGCACCGTTCCGACGCCCGGCTCTTCGGGCTCTTCGAGGTCTCGGTGCTGCACAACCTGGTACACCTCTGCACCGGGGTGGCCGGGCTGCTGCTGGCCCGGACCGTCGCCGGGGCGCGGACGTTCCTGGTCGGTGGCGGTGCCCTCTACCTGGTCCTGGTCGTCTACGGCGTGGCGATCGAACAGGACGGCGCCGCGAACTTCCTCCCGGTCAACGACGCCGACAACTGGTTGCACCTGGGACTCGGCCTGGTCATGCTCGGGCTCGCCGCGCTCAGCGGCCGGCGCCGCGACGGCCGCTGATCCGTCGCCACAGGCACCGCCTGAGCTGCCCGGTTTCACCCGTTGGAGGCACGGAGCCCCGAATCCGGACGACTGCCGGGTTTTGCCGTTGGAATACCGGGTAGCCACCCCTCGTCCCAGCGGAAGATCAGGTACGGGGTGAGCGGAATGCGCAAGCGGGTGGTGACCGATCCCGGGCAGGATCGGGGGCCGCTGATCCTGGCACCGGCCCGGTCCGGCGGTTACCCCGGTCCGGTGCGCCGGGCCGTACGGGGCAACCACCTGATCCGGCTTCTCGGCACCACCGACGCGAAGCAGATCGGCCTGCTCTACCTCACCACGGCGTTCGGCTTCTTCGTCATCGGCGGCGTGATGGCGATGCTGATGCGCGCCGAGCTGGGCCGCCCCGGCCTCCAGTTCCTCTCGACGGAGCAGTACAACCAGCTCTTCACCGCGCACGGCACGATCATGCTGCTGCTCTTCGCCACCCCGCTGGCGTTCGCCTTCGGCAACTACGTGGTGCCGTTGCAGATCGGCGCGCCGGACGTGTCGTTTCCCCGGCTCAACGCGCTCGCGTACTGGCTCTACCTGCTCGGCGGCTCGCTCGTGCTGGCCGGCTTCCTCACCCCGAACGGCTCGGCGGACTTCGGCTGGACTGCGTACACGCCGCTGAGCAGGGACCAGCACTCGCCGGGTGTCGGCGCGGACATGTGGGTGATCGGTCTGGTCCTCTCCGGCCTCGGCACCATCCTCGGTGCGGTCAACCTGATCACCACCATCCTCACCCTGCGGGCACCCGGGATGACCATGTTCCGGATGCCGATCTTCACCTGGAACATGCTCTTCACGGCCCTCCTGGTGATCCTGGTCTTCCCGCTGCTCGCCGCCGCGCTGCTGGCGCTCTACGCGGACCGGCGGCTCGGCGCGCACGTCTACGACCCGGCCTACGCCGGCCCACTGCTCTGGCAGCACCTCTTCTGGTTCTTCGGCCATCCCGAGGTCTACATCGTGGCGCTGCCGTTCTTCGGCATCATCACCGAGGTCATCCCGGTCTTCAGCCGGAAGCCGATCTTCGGGTACAAGGGGCTGGTGGCGGCAACCGTCGCGATCACCATCCTCTCGATGACCGTCTGGGCGCACCACATGTTCGGTACCGGCCAGGTGCTGCTGCCCTTCTTCAGCCTGCTGAGCTATCTGATCGCGGTGCCGACCGGGGTGAAGTTCTTCAACTGGATCGGCACGATGTGGAAGGGGCAGATCACCTTCGAGACGCCGATGCTCTTCTCGATCGGCTTCCTGGTCACCTTCCTCCTCGGTGGGCTGACCGGAGTGCTGCTGGCCAGCCCGCCGGTGGACTTCCACGTCACCGACACCTACTTCGTGGTCGCGCACTTCCACTACGTGCTCTTCGGCACCATCGTCTTCGCCGCCTTCGCCGGGGTGTACTTCTGGTTTCCGAAGATGACCGGGCGGCTCCTGGACGAGCGGCTGGGACGGGTCCACTTCTGGACGATGTTCCTCGGCTTCCACGGCACCTTCCTGGTGCAGCACTGGCTCGGCGCGGAGGGGTTCCCCCGGCGGTACGCCGACTACCTGCCCAGCGACGGCTTCACGGTGCTGAACACCATCTCGACAATCAGTTCCTTCGTCCTCGGCGCCTCCACGCTCTTCTTCCTCTACAACGTCTGGAAGTCGTGGCGCTTCGGGCGCATGGTGGACGTGGACGACCCCTGGGGCTTCGGCAACTCGCTGGAGTGGTCGACAACCTGTCCACCACCGTTGCGCAACTTCGACCGGATACCCCGGATCCGCTCCGAGCGCCCCGCCTTCGACGAGAAGTACGGCCCGCTCGTCGCGGACCTCGGCCGGGACCTGCCGCAGCGGTCGACCCGACCGCCACAGCTGATCCGCGACGAGTTACGCCACGAGCCGCGCCACCCGGAGACCGAGGTGGCCGCCCGGGAAGGGGCGCACGGCGCCGGGGCGGCCACGGCGTACCACCCCCGGCCCGGGTCCGGCGCCCGTCCCGTCACGGTGCCGGAGCCGGACGAGGTCCGCCGGCCCGCCTTCGAGCCGAGTCGCCCCGACGAGCAGGTCGACGACGCCGACCGGGGCGGCTCGGAGAGCCCGCGCTGGCGGACCGGAAGCCCCCGCGACGAGCAGCGGCGGGGCGAGGAGGACGGGCAGTGACCGCAGGACGGGCAGTGACCGGAGCACGGGCGAGCACGGGACGACGGTACGACGACGCGGTGACGATCCGGCGGCCGCCGGTCAGTCCGCGGGCAGCGCGACCAGACCGGCGGCGCTGAGCGAATGCTGGACCACGGGTTGCGCCCGAGCCAACCGCCACCGCACTCCGGCGCGGTGTGCGGCGTCGCGACCGGCCACCAGGGCGGCCAGGGCCGGCCCGTCGAGCTTTGCCACGTCGGTGAGGTCGATCGCCACCTCGGCGGGCTGCCGGTCGGCGACGGCCTCGACCACGGCCTGGCGAAGCTGATCGGCGGTGTCCCGGTCGATCTCGCCGGTCACCTCGACCACCACCCGCGGTCCCACCTGGCGCACCGAGAGCCGGGCCGGCGCACCGCCCGCCTCGGCACCGCCGGACTGCCAGGGTGCCGGCGAGTCGGCGAGCATCGCCTGGCGCAGCCAGGTCAGCGCCCGGGAGAGCAGCCGGGAGACGTGCATCTGCGAGATGCCGAACCGGGCCGCGATCTCGGCCTGGGTCTGGTTGCCGTAGAAGCGCATCGCGAGGATCCGCCGCTCCCGCCAGGGCAGCCGGCCGAGCAGCCCGCTCACCGTCACCCGGTCGTCCACCGACTCCAGGTCGGTGTCGGACTCGCCGACGAGGTCGCCGAACTCCGCCGAACTCTCCCCGCCGACCGGTGCGTTGAGCGAGGCCGGGCTGTAACCGGCCGCCGACTCCAGCGCCGCCAGGATCTCCTCCTCCGGCGTCTCCAACCGGGCGGCCAGCTCCGTCACGCTCGGCGAGCGGGAAAGCTCGCTGGTCAGCGCCGCGGTCGCCTGGCCGACCTCCAGGATCAGGTCCCGCAGCCGCCGAGGCACGTGCACCCCCCAGGTGCGGTCCCGGAAGTGCCGTTTGATCTCCCCGACGATGGTTATCGCGGCATACGCGGTGAAGGACCCACGTTCCGGGTCGTACCGGTCGACCGCGTTGACCAGGCCCAGCCGGGCCACCTGTTCCAGATCCTCCAGCGGTTCACCCCGTCCCCGGTAGCGCCGGGCCAACCGGCCGGCGAAGGGCATGGCGAACCGGACGAGGTCGTCCCGAGCCTCCTGCCGGCGTTCCGGTGGCAGCCCGGCGATCCGTGCCGCGTACGCCAGCGCCGCCGCGTCCAGGTCCTCCAGCCCACGCTCGGCCGGTGGTGTGGTGGTGGTGATCTGTCCGAACATCCGCGCCTCCCTCAGGAAGGTCCCCCGCACGGGATGCGAATCCGGTCATCGGTGCCGCACGCATGCGGACCGCGCCGGAAGCGAAGACGTAGCCGAAACTGCACGAGCGATGCCGCCTGCCGGCAGTGCGATGCCACCGCCGCGACAGCCGGCGTGGTTCACCGGTAGCAACCAGCGTCGTTCCCGCTCTGTAGGTACTCAATCACGGGACGTGAGGTTTCCGAGGACTTTTGCGGTCAGCAGACCAGCAGCCCCTGCGGGGTCCCGCTGGCACGTAGCCCGGCCAGCGCGTCACCCACCCGCAGCGGCGGGGGCGGCGGCAGGTCGTACGGCTGGCCCCGGAGCACCTCGGTGGCGTGCCGGGTGGCCACGGAGGCCACCGGATAGCCCCGGGCCGCCACCCGGTCCACGGCGCGGCGGCGGCGCCCGAACGACGCCACCGCGAGCCACTGCGGCAGGCCGGCCAGGGCCGGCGAGCGCACCCCGGGCGGCTCGGGCAGGACGTCCAGCGAGCTGAAGGGCGTGCTTCCGGCGAGCCACCACTCGGCACCCGTCACGCTGCGCTCGGTGGCGTTCTCACACCAGTACGGGACCAGACCGGCCCGGACCACCTGCCACGGGTCGATCAGCCGCCCGCACTCGACCACGCAGCGGTCGCCGCTCTTGCCGGCCGCCCGCAGCCAGCCCCGGTAGACGTCGGCGGCAGCCGCGCTCAGTGCGTCCGGCCCCGGAAACAGCACCCGGTGCAGCGGGCTGCCGACGGCACGCACCCCGTCCAGCAGGCTCGCCTCGAAACCCGGCTCGACCCCCTGCTCGGCGTACTCGGCCCGGCCGCCGTCCGGGGCGTCCCAGCTCGCCCCGTCGCCGCCCGCACCGTGCAGTACCTGTCCGAGCAGTTCGCTTCCGGGCCGGAAGTCCGCCGGTTCGAGCCCGCTGCCGGGGGTACCGAGCTGGAACCCGTGCCCGTCCCCCGAATCGAGCACCGGCCACGTCCGCACGTCCCGTAGCAGCAACACCGGTGCGCCCGGGGCGAGCCGGCTGCCCAGGAACTCCCGGTACGCCCCCGGCAGCCGGTGCCAGCGGACCACCAACGAGATCGTCGAGCCCGCCAGTACGCCCCGGCCCGCGGGATCGTGCACCTGCCGTACCCGTACCCCCGGGTTGGCCCGGAGCAGCCGGTCGGCGATCCGGCGCCCGTGGCCCAGTGCGTCGACCGGCCGGTCGACCCCACCGCCCGGCCACTGCACCGCCACGTCGAAGCCGGCCGGCAGCCAGGGCACGCCCATCGCGGTGGCGAGGTGTACCGCCGCGCCGTGCGGGGAGCCGAGCACCAGACCGGGATACCGGCGCGGCGGGTAGTGCTCGACCATCCACCGGGCCACCTGCTCGGCGTCGACCGCACCCGCCTGCTCGGCGGGGAGCGCGGCCCGGATCGCGGCGCGGGCGAGCGCGGAGCGGCGTACCGCCTCCGGTGCGCCCCGGAACCGGGAGAGCAGCGGGTGGTATCCGAGGTCCGCGCAGTCCAGGCCGCGTACCGCTCGGGAGGCGACGGCCAGCAGTACCCGGCCGGGACTCTCCGGCGAGACCACCCGGTCCGGCCCCGGAAGCCCGGAACCGCCCGTGGCCAGCCACTTCTGCATCTCCCGCACCGGGCTCACCTTCCCTCGTCCGCGCTGCCCGGGCGTTCCCGTCCCAATGTGGTCTAAACGGGCGGTCAGGAACCTGCCAGGCGCAATTCCGGCAGGCCGCGCAGGTCCGCGAAGGGGCGCTCCGGCGCGTCCAGCGGGGTCGTCGGGTCGACCACCGCCTCGATCAGGGTGGGCCGGTCGGCGGCGATCGCCTCCTCCCAGGCCGGCCCGACCTGCTCCGGCCGCTCCACCGTGATGCCGTGCAGCCCGAGCAACCGGGCCCAGCCGTCGTACGGGACGTAGCCGGCCCGTACCGCCTCGGGCGGCGGCAGCCCCGGCGCGGCCGGGCGGTCCAGCTCGGCACCGGCGGACCGGACCGGGCCGCCGTCCGGCCCCCGTTCCGGGTCGCCGACCCGGCCGGCCCGGTCGGAGTTGTTCAGCACCAGCAGCACCAGCCGGGGATCCGGCCACTCCGGCCAGTGCCGGGCCACCGTGATCAGCTCGGCGAGCCCGCCGGACTGCATGGCGCCGTCGCCGAGGAGCGCGAAGACCGGCCGGTCCGGCCGGGCGAGCTTCGCGGCGATCGCGTACGGTACCGCCGAACCGACCGAGGCGAGGGTGCCGCAGAGCTGCGCCGGAACTCCCGGCGGAAGTTGTAGGTGCCGGGCGTACCAGTAGGTCACCGAGCCGACGTCGACCGCGACCGAGGCGTCCACCGGCAGCCGGGGCGAGAGTTCCCGGAGCACCAGACGGGGATTCAGCCGCCCGGTCGGCTCCTCCGCCCGGGCATCGCACTCGGTCCGGGCCCGGTCCACCGCCGCCTCCACCATGTCGCGCCAGTCCCGGTTGCGCCGCCGCGGCACCCGGGCCAGCAGGGCGCGCAGGGTCTCCCGGGCGTCGCCGACCAGCGGGACGTCGATCGGGTAGCGGCTGGCCAACCGACTGCCGTCGATGTCGATCTGCACCGCCGTGGCCTGACCCGGCACCGGGTAGTAGCCGGTCCACGGGTCGTTGGTGCCGATCATCAGCAGGGTGTCGCAGCCGGCCATCAACTGCGCGCTGGCGGCGGTGCCGACCTGGCCCAGCACGCCGGTGTGGTAGGGCAGCCGCTCGTCCAGCACCGGCTTGCCGAGCAGCGAGGTCGCCACCCCGGCGTCGAGCCGGTCGGCCAGCTCCATGATCTCCTCCGCCGCGCCGTCGCCGCCCTGGCCGACCAGGATCGCCACCCGCCGCCCGGCGCCGAGCAGCTGGGCGGCGGCGTCGATCTCCTCCTCGTGCGGCAGCACCCGGGCCGGCGGCAGGCCGGGCGCCGCCGCGATCACGCCGCCACCGTCGGGATGCGGCATCCCGTCCGGTACCCCGTGGCCGAGCAGGTCGTGCGGCACCACCAGGCAGGTCGGGCCCCGGGTCGCCACGGCGGTACGGATCGCCTGGTCGAGCAGGTAGGACACCTGCTCCGGCAGCACGGCGGTACGCAGGAACCGGGCGCAGACGTCGCCGAAGAGCCGCGGCAGCTCGATCTCCTGGTACGCGCTGCCCAGCGCGTACTGCGTCTGCTGCCCGACGATCGCCACCACCGGTCTGCCGTCCAGCTTGGCGTCGTAGAGCCCGCCGAGCAGGTGCAGCGCCCCCGGCCCCTGGCTGGCCAGGCAGACCCCGACCCCGCCGGTGTACCTGGCGTGCCCGGCGGCCATGAAACCGGCCGCCTCCGGTTGCCGGGACGGGACGAGGGCGGGGTCGCCGCCGGCCCGGTGCAGCGCCTCGACGACCAGTGCGATTCCCTCCCCCGGTTGTCCGAAGACCCGGGGCACCCGCCAGGCGCGCAGCCGCTCGACCAGCAGGTCCGCGATGGTCCGCTCCGGCAGCATCGCGCCGGTGCGCACCGCGCCCCGCCCCGGGTCAGCCACGGCCGCCGGCCGGGGTGCTGGCGTCGACGTAGCGGAGCACCGCGCCCACCCCGTCGGCGAGCTCCGGCGCCTGGTCGGAGTCGAGCACGGTGATCCCGGCGTCGGTGCCGACAAGTGCCCGGATCAGGGCGGCGTCGGCGCGTACCCGCTGCGGCTGCGCGACCGACATCGCCCGGAGTTCGCCGGCGCTGGTGGCGATCTCGGTCGGCTCGGGACCGATCCAGAGCTCCTCGGTCGACGAGGGATCGTCCACGATCAGCATGGTGTCGACCTGCCCGCGTTGCAGCGCCGTCACCACCGCCTCCAGGCCGGCACCCACGTCCTGCTGCATACCGAACTTGTCCAGCGCCACGTCGGTGTGCGCGGCGGCCACCTCCGCGATCGCCTGCACGGTCACGTCGTCGAGCTTGAACTGCTTGGCCCCGTCGGCCGGGAAGCCCGCATCGGTCTGCACCACCCGGTCCTGCCAGAACTCCGGCAGCTGGGCGGCGAGCATCTGTCGGGCCTGCGTCTCGCCGGCGACCACGATCACCTCGGCACCGACCCGCTCCGCCAGGGTCGCGGTGGCCGAGGCGGCGTCGCCGGCGTTGCGCCGCCACGACGTCAGTGCGTCGCGCTGGTAATGGGAATGGTTCCAACCGCCCTGCTGGACCCGGCGCAGCGGGAACTGGTTGCCGCCCGTGACGTGTGCGTGCCGCGGTACGCCGCCGGCGTCCACCGCGTCCACGTCCGCGCCGGTCCGGCTGGCCAGCACCCGGACCCAGGGCACCTGCTCGCCGCGCTGGGCGACCAGCGGCATGGTGTGCGGGACCGGCGCGTGCGCGGCGACGTCCTTCAGCGGCGGCGCGGAGAGATATTCGGTCAGCAGCACCTCGCCGCCGGTCGCGAACGCGGCGAGCCCGTAGTCGCCGGGCATCGGTTCGTGGCCCCGGACCACGGCGTCGAGCGCGGCGACGGTCTCCGGGTCGGTGCCCTGCTCCGCCAGCCGCTCCTGGAGCGCCCGCCAGCGGAGGTCGAGGGCGGGGTGGGCGTCGTGGGTGTCCCGGGAGGCGTCCAGATAGACCGACGTCCACGGGCCGGGACGGTCACAGATCGGACGCAGGAAGCTGAGCTGCATGGGTCCTCCCCTCTCCAGGCTTTCGTTCGGGGTACCCAGGCCGGTCGGCTTGTCACCTGACCGGTCCGCCCGGATGCGTGTTCCCTGCCTGGAAACGCGCCGGGCAGCCACGAGTGAGCGCCCCGTCACCGAACGGTGAATAGGTTCACTCACTCCGGTTCATCAGCCATGATCGATACAATTCGTCACGGGGAGCGGACTCTCGGTGGTGAGACGCATGGACGGTGAACTGTTTCCCGAACGGGTCGCCTGGCGACCCGGACCGGTCATCACCGGTCACGTCGTACGGCTGATGGACGGCTACTCACGGGAGATCCGGGTGCGGCAGCCCGTTCTCGTCGCCGTACTCGGCACGGCGGGCGTGGTCCGGGTGGTGCTCCTACTGCTCGCCTCGGTGCTCCGGGCCGGCGCCGCCAGCGGCGCGCGACGAAAGTGGAAGGAACTGCGCAAGGGGCCGGAGTTCCTGGTGACACCCCTGCGCCTGCGGGACGGCAGCGGGATGCTCTGCGAGATGGAGATCCACGGGCACCTGCCGCAGAGCGCCCTGGAACCGGCGGACCACGTCCAGGTGACGGTCCGCTCCCAGAAGGACGCGGGGCTCGCCCCCCGGGTCGAACGGATCGTCAACCTCACCACGGGGCAGCTGCTCACCCCGCGTACCCCGACGCTCTGGTCGCACCTCGGTCCGGCGCTGCTGTTCCAGGCCGGGTTGGGGCTGCTGCTGATCGGCGCCATCGCCACCTGGCTCCTCTTCGGCCGCTGACCCCGCCCCGGCATCACCGGGAACGCCGTCGGGGGTGACGACCCCGACCACGCTCCCCGATCCGGCGGGAGTGTCTCCGCCTGGCGGGGGAAGGCGGCACCCCGCTCCTACGCCTCGCGGCGTACGGGTGATGCCGACCACGGGGGGACGCCAGGACGGCCGTTACCGAGGATCATGAGGTCATGACGATTCATGGTCCCGGGGGCCGACCGTGATCGCACTGGGGCTGGCGATCGTCCTGTCGGTGGCCTCGGCGGCGGCGTACGCGGCCGCGGCGGTGCTACAGGAGCGCCTCGCCAGCCAGGCCGGACCGACGGGGGACGCAGGGCGGAGCTATCTCGGCACCGTCCTGCGTCGGTCCGGCTGGTGGCTCTCGGTGGCGGGCAACGGCGCGGGTGCCGCGCTGCACGTCGCCGCGCTGGCCTACGGGCCGCTCTCCGTGGTGCAGCCGCTCGGCGTGCTCACCCTGGTCCTCGCGCTGCCGATCGCGGCGGCCACCATCGGCCGCCGGGCGTCGGGCCGGCAGTGGCGGGGCGCCGCCGTCACCCTGGCCGGACTGGTGCTGCTGCTCGCCCTGACTCTGCCCGGCGCGGGCACCCACGACCTCCGGACCGACCAGGGCTGGACGCTGGCCGGGGTGGCGAGCACCCTGGTGGCCGTACTGGTGCTGGCCGGCCGGGCGGTCCGGACCGCCCTGCCACGCAGCCTGCTCACCGCGACCGCCGCCGGGATCGCCTTCGCGGTGGCCTCCGCGCTCACCCAACTCGTGTCCCGGCTCGTCGGGGAGGGTGAGCTGCTCGCCTCCGCCGGACCGGCGATGGCACTCGCGGGGATGGCCGCGGCCGGACTGCTCCTCTCCCAGGTGGCCTACCGGGGCGCGGGACTGGGTGCGCCGCTGGCCACCGTCACGCTGGCCAATCCGGTCGCCTCGGTCGTGATCGCCATGGTGCTGCTCGACGAGCGGACCGCGGGCGGACTCTGGGGTGCCGTCGCCGCGCTCGCCGGTGCCGCGCTCGCCTCGTGGGGCGTGCTACAACTGGCCGCGGCCGAACAGGGCGCACCGCACGACCGACGCGCGCGCACCGGACGGCGACGGGCGACCCGACTCAGGGCCGCGATGCCACTGGCCTGCCGAAACCGGTCGGCACCCGCCAGCCGGACTCCGGTCGTCCCGGGCCGCGTCGCGCGGACCGCCACAGCGCCGTCAACCAGACCAGCCCGAGCACGGCGACGAGCGCCAGGCCAAGCCCTTCCAGCACCGGCATCAACACCGCCTGCGCCGGGGTCGGCCGGCCCAGGGAACCATCCGGGTTGAGCAGGCCGCGCGACCCGGTGAAGAGCAGGGTCAGATAGAACGCGATGGCGTGCATGGCGTCCCAGAGCGCGTGCAGCAGCGAGACGCCGAGATAGGCGTAGATCAGCCGCAGGCCGATCACGAAGTGGTCCCGGCCGCTCGGGGCGAAGAGCACACCGCCGAGGATGGCCGTCCAGAGCCCGTGCCCGACCGGCGCGACCAGGCCACGGAGGATCTCCGTCTGCACCACCTGCACCACCGAGAGCCCCTGCACGGTGAAGAGGGCGACGAAGGCGTAACCGGCGGATTCCAACGCCGAGAAGCCGAAGCCGACGGCGGCACCGAGGATCATCCCGTCCCGGACGCTCTTGAGCCGCAGCTGGCGGGTCAGCAACGCCAGCGCGGCCAGTTTGGCGGCCTCCTCGATCAGGCCGACACCGAGGAAGAGCAGCACCGACGGGCGCAGCAGGTACGACTCCAGCACGGCCGAGGCGAGGATTCCGAGTACGCCACCGGCGAGGAAGGTGCCGAACACTCCGCTGACCGTGACCTCGCCGGTGTCCCGCCGCTGGAACGCCCAGGCCACGAAGGTCACCGGCACCAGGAAGCTGCCGAGCAGCACCAGCGTGGGCAGCAGGGTCGGGTTTCCGGTGAGGAAGATGACCGCCACCGTGGCGAGCCAGAGCGCCAGGCCGACGACGAAGATCCGCAACCACTGCCGGCGCGGAGTGACCGGGACCGCGACCCTCCACTGCCGGTCGGCGCCGGCCATCACGCCTCCGCACGCCGCAGCGGCAGTCCCGGGATCACGTCTTGAGCACCACCTTGACGCACTCGTCCTGCTTCTGCCGGAACATTTCGTAGCCGATCGGCGCGTCGTCGAGCCGCAGCCGGTGGGTGATGACGAAGCTCGGGTCGATCTCGCCCCGGCGGATCCGGTCCAGCAGCATCCGGGAGTAGCGCTGGACGTGGCACTGCCCGGTACGCAGCGTCAACGACCGGTTCATCAGCGAACCGATCGGGAACTTGTCCACGAAACCGCCGTAGACGCCGATGACCGCGAGCGTGCCACCGTTGCGGCAGCTCATGATCGCCTCGCGGAGCCCGTGCGGCCGGTCCGTCTCCAGCCGGGCCGACTGCTTCGCCCGGTCGTAGCCGTGCAGCACCGCCGACGAGTGGTGCCCCTCCATGCCGACCGCGTCGATGCAGGCGTCCGGCCCCCGCCCGCCGGTCATCTCGCGCAGCGCCTCGACCACGTCGACGTCGTCGTAGTTCAGCGGCTCCGCCCCGGCCTGCTCCTGGGCCATCCGCAGCCGGTACGGGAACCGGTCGATCGCGATCACCCGCTCGGCGCCGAGCAGGTACGCACTGCGCATCGCCAGCAGCCCGACCGCACCCGCGCCCCAGACCGCGACGACCTCGCCACCGGTGAGCCCGCACAACTCGGCGCCCATGTAGCCGGTCGGGAAGATGTCGGAGAGGAGCAGCACCTTCTCGTCGGGCAGTTCGTCGGGGACCTTGATCGGTCCCACGTCGGCGAAGGGCACCCGGGCGTACTCGGCCTGGCCGCCGGCGTACCCGCCGAGCATGTGCGAATAGCCGAAGATGCCGCCGGGCGAGTGTCCGAGCAGCTTCTCGGCCAGTCCCGCGTTTGGGTTGGAGTTCTCGCAGAGCGAGTAGAGACCGCTCTGGCAGGCCCGGCAGTTGCCGCAGGCGATCGGGAAGGGCACCACCACCCGGTCGCCGATCCGCAGGGTCTCCACCTCCGGCCCGACCTCGACGACCTCCCCCATGAACTCGTGGCCGAGCACGTCACCGTGCCTCATCGTCGGGATGTAGCCGTGATAGATGTGCAGGTCGGAGCCGCAGATGGCGGTGCTGGTGATCCGGACGACGGCATCCCGGGCGTTCATGATCTGCGGGTCCGGCACCTCCTCCACCCGGACGTTCTCCCGGCCCTGCCAGCAGGTCGCCTTCATCCCCTACCTCCGCTTCCGACCGTCGCCCGATCTGTCGCGCGATCCGTCCCCCTGCGGGCGCGCCGGCCGCTGCAGCACCTGCTGCGAGGTGGCCAGCCCGGCCGGGCTGCCGTCCGACCGCACCACCTCGCCGGTCTCGATGACCTGCTTGAACCGGCGCAGGTCGTCCCGGATCTGCTGCCCGGGTTCCGCACCGAGAAGCTTCGCGACGGTCCGGCCGACCGCTCCGCCCGGCGGCGCGTACGCCAGCTCGACCCGGACCTCCGTGCCCCGCCCGCCGGCCGCCCGGGTGAACCGGACCCGGCCGGCGTTCGGCACCCGGGCGCCCCGCACCGAACGCCAGGTGATCGTTTCGCTGAGGTTCTCCTCCACCAGTTCGGCGTCCCACTCGACCCGGCGGCCGCCGGGCGCCCGGGCGATCCAGTGCGACCGTCCGTCGCCGTCGGAGCGGACCGACTCCAGGTGGTACATGAACCGGGGCAGGTTCTCGAAGTCCCGCCAGAACCGGTAGACCTCGTCCGCCGGCCGGTTGATGGTGACGGTCGCGCTGGCCCGGAGCGTGCGGCGGCGTACCCCGGCGATCCGGCCGCTGTGCACGGCGGCCAACAGGTCGACGGCGGTGATCCCGGCGACGGCGGCGAGGGTCGCCGCGACCCGCCTGCGCCGGACGCCGCGCCGCTGCCGCAACGCCCGTACCAGCAGGATCAGGTCCAGGACGTCCCCGGCGACCCGGAGCCAGACCCAGCCGGCGGGCCGGCGGGAGGCCAGCGCGCCGGGGACCGGCAGCAGTTCGCGGGCGCCGATCGCCCGCAGCACGACGGTCCGGGCCAGCACCGAGTCGTCCACGCCGATCAGCCGGCTGACCTGGGATGGTGCCGCGACCGCCGCGCCACCGAGGCCGAGGCTCAGCAGGCCGAGGGCACGCGGCAGGAGCCGACCCCGACCGTTCCCGTCCGGCATCTCCAGCGGTGCTCCCCGCATAGTTCCCCTCCGTGGCGTAAGGAAGGGCCCCCGCATATCGTTTTCTGTAGAAACAGGGGCCCTTCCTAACAACTACTGGCCGACCTTGATGCCCGGCTCGCCCGCGGTGAACTGGATGACCTGGCGCGGCTCCCGGCCCGGCACGTCCGGGCCGCGCATCTTGCCGATCGGCAGGATCACCCGGCGGAAGGTGCCCTCCAGCATCATCGCCGTAGCGGTGTACCAGGCGATCACGGCGGACGCGATCAGCAGGTAGGCACCGATCGTGGGCCACACCGAGAAGCCGCCGATGTTGCCGACGGCCAGGCAGGTGGCGCCGGCCGCCAGGGTCGCCAGCACCAGCGTGAGGCCGATGTTCTCGGCCAGCGCGGCGAACGCCCCGGACCAGGTGATCGCGGCGAGTGCGGCGAACCAGAAACCGAGCGCGACGAACGGGGCCGGCTGGACCAGTACTCCGGTCGCGATCAGCAGGTAGAGCAGGCCGTAGGCGAGCCAGAAGCTGCCCCAGATCCCGTGCATCGCGGTGGCCAGCCCGTCCCGGGCTCGGTACGCCCACATGCCGGCAAGGAACTGCGCGAGCCCACCCAGCAGCGCGGCGAACGGGAAGAGGAACGTCGGGGTGGCGGTGGTGCCGTACCAGCCGGCGAGGTTCGTGGCAACGACGAAGGTGGCGCCCGCGTAGCCGAAGAGTCCCAGGATCGACGGCGCGGCCACCGGTTGCAGGGAGATGTGCGCATGGCTGCGCCAAAACTCGAACTCGCCGTCATGGCTGGGTGATGCCGATCGTGACATATGGGTCATCACAGGCTCCTTCTACGCAGCGGCTCGCAGCGGCTCGCACCGCTTCGACGCGGTCGACACGTGGCCACCGTCGACTACCCAGCGTGAGAGCCTTTACACGGAAGGGGGTGTTCGTGCCCGCCGGACCACCGATCGCCCCGGGCCGCCGCACCGGCTCCGTCCCGCACCCATCCGCCGCCGAAGACGAATCCGGCCGCCGACGCGCGTTACGCGTCGACGGCCGGTGGACGACCGGGCCGGGGAGCCCCGGGACTGACTCAGCGCTTCTCGATCGGGAGGTAGTCCCGCTCGGCCGCCCCGGTGTAGACCTGCCGGGGACGACCGATCTTGGTCTCCGGATCCGAGATCATCTCGCGCCACTGCGCGATCCAGCCGGGCAGCCGGCCGAGCGCGAAGAGCACCGTGAACATCTTGTTCGGGAAGCCCATCGCCTTGTAGATCAGACCCGTGTAGAAGTCGACGTTCGGGTAGAGCCGCCGGGACACGAAGTAGTCGTCGGCGAGGGCGATCTCCTCCAACTGCATGGCGAGGTCCAGCAGCGGATCCGGCTTCTCCATCCGGCCCAGCACCTCCTGGGCCGCCTGCTTCACGATCGCGGCCCGGGGATCGTAGTTCTTGTAGACCCGGTGCCCGAAGCCCATCAGCTTGACGCCCGGCTCCTTGTCCTTGACCCGCCGGACGAAGCCCGGCACGTCGCCACCGCTGGTCCGGATGTCGTCGAGCATCTCCAGGACCGCCTGGTTGGCACCGCCGTGCAGGGGGCCGAAGAGCGCGTTCACCCCGGCCGAGACCGAGGCGAAGAGGTTGGCCTGGCTCGAGCCGACCAGCCGGACCGTCGAGGTGGAGCAGTTCTGCTCGTGGTCGGCGTGCAGCACCAGGAGCATGTCCAGCACCCGGGCCACCACCGGGTCGACCTCGTACGGCTCGGCCGGCACCCCGAAGGTCATCCGGAGGAGGTTCTCGACGTAGCCGAGCGAGTTGTCCGGATACAGCATCGCCTGGCCGATGGACTTCTTGTACGCGTACGACGCGATCGTCGGCACCTTGGCCATCAGCCGCACGGTGGAGATCTCCACGTGCTCCCGGTCGAACGGGTCGAGGCTGTCCTGGTAGAAGGTGGAGATCGCGCTCACCGCGGAGGAGAGCACCGCCATCGGGTGCGCGTCCCGGGGGAAGCCGTCGAAGAAGCGCCGCATCTCCTCGTGCAGCAGCGAGTGCCGCCTGATCCACTCGTCGAAGTCGCGCAGCTGCTGCTCCGTCGGCAGCTCGCCGTAGATGAGCAGGTACGACACCTCCAGGAAGGAGGACTTGTCGGCCAACTGCTCGATGGGGTAGCCACGGTAACGCAGGATGCCCGCGTCACCGTCGATGTAGGTGATCTCGGAGGAGCAGGAGGCCGTGTTGACGAAACCGGGGTCGTAGGTGACGAACCCCGTCTCCTTCAACAGGTTGCCCGTGGCGATACCGGCTGGGCCGTCGACCGCGGGCTTGACCGGTATCGACAGCTGGCCGCCCGGGTGGTCGAGTTTGACATCCGTCATGTGATCCTCGCTTCGCCGGCAGAATCTACGCTGAATTGCCTTCATTTTTTACGGTAATCGTGCAGCGTAACGGAGAACCTTGCGTGGTCCGCCGGTGAGGGAAGGATCACCCTGGTCACGCGTTTGCCCTCGGGCCGAAACCTGCTAGGCGGCGGCCACCGGCTAGGCGGGCGCGGCCACCGGTGGCCGGGCGGGTGCCCGGCGGCGCGGCGCCGTGCCGGACGCCGGGATCAGTCGACCAGCGGCCGCAGGCCACCGTCCCCGGCGACCTGGAACACCTGCACGGTGTTCCGGCCCGGCAGGAAGATCGACTCGTCCGGCAGCAGCGCGGCGAACCGCTGCCCGCCCGGGTCCGGCGACACCACCGTGGTGACCGCACCGACCCGGCCGTTGACCGCCACCGCGAGCAGGGTCCCGTTCGGCACCGAGTCGGGCACCGTGCCGTAGACCAGCGCCGGCAGCCGGCCACCGGCCTGGTCGATCTGATCGAACTCGGACCGGTTGCGGACCGTGATCGAGCCGGCTGGCGGCCCAAGTGGAAGCTCGGCGACGGCCCGCCCGATCAGTTCCGGTCGGGGCTGCGCCGGGAGCACCGGCCTGGCCCGACCGGCGGCCACCTCCGCGAAGGTGTCGGCCGGCACCGTACTCGGCTGCCCCGGCCTGTCGTAGTAGTGCTTGTCGGCCGGTTCCCGGGTGGTGCGCAGCGCCGAGACCCCGTCGGTGCGCCACCGCACCTCGACCCCGGCCAGCTCGGCGACGGTCGGCAGCAGGTCGACGTGCTCCCAGTTCCGGTCGTCGACCACGCCGGCCCGCTGTCCCGGCCGCTTGACGAAGAGCGGCACCCAGAGCACCTCGCCGGGCGCCTGCCGCACCGCGCCGAGGCCGCGCCCCTGCACGCCCGGGGTGAAACTGACTCCGTGGTCGGCGGTGAGCACCACCAGCGCGTCGTCGTAGAGGCCGGTCTCGTCCAGCCGGCGCAGCGTCTCGCCGAGCAGCCGATCGGTGTACTCCAGTTGCAGCAGGTGGCGCCGGTAGGCCAACTCGACCCAGCCGTCACCGTCGTTGGGCATCCCGTCCGGCGAGCCGTAGCGGATCCCGGACGGCAGGTAGTTCCACGGCGAGTGCGGCAGCAACAGGTGCAGGAAGTGCAGTGTCGGGCGGTCGGCCGGCCGGAGGGTGCCGAGAAAGTCGGCGAACCGGGCCGGTTGGTTGTCGTCCAGCGCCCCCCACCGGAACTGCGGATCCGTCGGCGCCGCCGAACCGGTGCCGTCCCCGGCCTCGCCCCGGGTGATCTCCCGGTAGGAGTCCTCGGGGTCACGCTGCCCGGAGTCCGTGGGCGAGACGATCTGCTCGAGCAGGACCGCGCTCTCCCGCAGCAGGGTCGGCAGCCCGCCCCGGGCCGAACCGGCGGCCCGGTCCGGACAGATGCGCGGTGGGCAGAGCTGGGTGATGCTCTCCTGCGCCTCGATCCGGTACGGCCCGGCGAAGGCCGTGAAGAGGTTCTCCGGATAGCGGGAGTGGTGCGGCGCCTGCTCCTCGGCCGGATACCGTCCGGTCAGCATCGCCGGCAGCGCGTACGGGGTGTAGCCGCTGACCCCGGTCGCGTTCCGGTACCAGGTCGACTCCCCGGCAAGCCGAGCGAAGTTCGGGTAGCGTCGGGCGTCGATGGCGCCCTTTCCGTCCATCAGTGAGGTCAGCGGAAACTCGTCGAGGATCAACATCACGACCGGCGGATGGTCCGTGGCGCCGGCGCTGGTCCCCGCCTCCGTCCCGGACCGCTTCCCCGGCAACACCACCGCCGAGGCGGGTGAGGCGAAGACGAAGAGCAACACGAAGACCAGCGGTCCGATCGCGGCGACCCGGAGCACCTGCCCGGTCACCTGCCAGCGCCGGTACGCGTACGCCCCGGCGCCGCCAGCCGCCACGGCGAGCACGACCAGCGGGGTGCCGCGTACCGGTGTGAGGTGCTTGCCCACCTGGACGGCGAACGCGGCGAGGAGCAGGCCGAGGGTCACCGTGTGCAGCGCGGTCCGGACCAGCCTGCCCCGGACCGCTCCGGCGAAGCGGCGGACCAGCAGTCCGGCCAGCGCCCCGGCACCCCAGAGCAGCAGCGGCGGCAGCACCGTGTATGCCGCCACCAGCAGCAGGATGTCGCCCGTGCCGGCACCGTGGAAGAGGAAGAAGTCCGGACTCTTTCCGGTCACGTCCAGCAGCGGCTGCGCGATCACGAGCCCGCAGAGCGCCACGATCTCCGTCAGGTTCCGCAGCTCCGTCCGGCCGTCCGACCGCGCCGCCGGACCGGCTTCCGCACCGCCTGCCGAACCGGCTCCCGCACCGCCTGCCGAACCGGCTCCCGCACCGCCTGCCGAACCGGCTCCCGCACCGGCCGTCACGCTGCCCTCGGCACCGGCCTCCGCCCTCGCCGCTTCCTCCGCGCCGGCCGGCAGGGGCCTGCCGGCGGCGGAGTCAGCCACGCGGTGCCCCGAGGTAGAGGGTGCGGGTGCCGGAGGGCAGTTCCCGCCGCCGCACGATCTCGCAGCGCTGCCCGAGCAGGCGTTCGAACTCCTCCCGGCGATAGTCCGGGAAGAGCCCGGCCGGCTTGTTGGCCAGCAGCCGGAGCGCCATCGGGTCGTCGGGGTGGACGAACTCGACCACCAGCCGGCCGCCGGCACCCGGCGCCGGCAGGAAGTCGACCAGCCAGTCGACGATCTCCGGCAGCGGCACGTTGCGCCCGATGGCCAGGTGGTGGACGACGGCGAGCGCGAGTACGGCGTCGGCCTCCGCCCGCGCGGCGAACGGGGCGCGTTCCACGCCGCGCCAGCCACCGCCGGGTGACGGGTCGGCCAGGTCCATCACCAGCGGCAGCACGCGGCGCTCGCCGTCGGTGCGCAGCCGGTGGTAGAGCTGGTCGACCACGGCCGGGTCGCTCTCCACCGCCACCACGTAGTCGGCGTGCCGGGCGGCCAGCCGGGAGTAGGCGCCGTCGTTGGCGCCGAGGTCCAGCACCAGGCGGGACCGGTCCCCCTCGGCCAGCGCCTCGGCGACGAACCGCTCCTTCGCCTCCCGGTCGGCGTCGGAGTAGGTGCAGGTTTCCCGGTAGCCGGACCAGTGGCTCGGCGGCGGCTGCCAGTCGAGCCGGCGGACCAGCTTGTCGAGGGCCCGCAGGGTGGCCAGCACAAGTTCCCGGGAGAAGCCGGCCTCCTTCAACTGGGTCCGGACGGTGCCGGTGCTGGAGCCGGTGGACCGGGACTGGATCGCGTGGTGCAGGTGGACGTGCTTGAGCACGCCGGCCCGGAACCGGCGGGTGCCGCCGAAGAGTCTGCGCAGCTCGCCCGCCTCGATGCCGTCGATCCGGGACCGCAGCCAGGGCTGGAAGTCCAGCCCGAGGTGCGCCTGTAGCAGCAGCGGATAGAGCAGGGTCTGGCAGAACTGCCGGTAGCCGGCCCACGGTTCGCCGTCCCGGGCCGGTTCGAACGAGCCGATGTCGATGAAGGTCGGTTCGGCGCCCCGCCACTGGAGGTTGTACGCCGAGCCGTCCTTGGTGGTGAACCCGGCCGGTACGGCAGCGCGGAGGATCTCCAGGTGCAGCAGGGCGGCGTCGCGCAGCATCCCGAACGACCACTCGTACGGGTAGGAGACGAACGGGATGCGCTCGTGCCGCAGCACCGTCGTCCACGGCCCGGCCTGCCCCGCCGGCAACACCCCCGGGTCGTCGACCGCCTCGGTGCCGCAGACCTTGCCCTCGGCGAGCAGCCGGTCGAAGAACCCGGCCGCGGCGAGCGCCCGCCACTCCTCGGCGGCCTGCGGGCCGAGCCCGCGCAGGACCTGCCCGCCGGCGTGGAAGACCCGGTTGGCCGGGTCGCGGAAGGAACCGGGATCGCTCCGGGGAGCGGAGTCGCGGGTGGTGGATCGGGTCGGGGCGGGAGGTGGTGCGACCATCGGCTGTGGACCGCCCTCAGTCCTGCTCCGGGGAGGTGGGCGTGGGCTGCTTGCGGAACCTGCTGGTCAGCCGCCGCCAGTAGAGCTTCGCCGCCACCGCCACCCCGGCGATGCCGCCGACCACGGCCTGCACGATGAGGCTCCCCGATCCCGCATCCAGGTAGGCCAGATCCACCATCACCCGACTACCTCCCTTTTCTCTCTGCCCCGTACCGACGAAGCGCCGGCCGGTTTCCCCGACGACCGGCACGGACACGGCACGCCCGACGATCCGTAACCCGGCCGCCAACCGGTGGCCACCTCGCGGACAACGGAGCGTCGGCTGCCGTTAAGCACACCGTACGCCGATGATCGGCCTAACGCATCGGCACCCCGAACCCCCGCCGGCCCGCCGCGCGACGCGTCCGATTCGTTCAAGACGCGACCGGAACCCGTTCCTAGGCTGGCCGAATGACACCGACACTAGATCTGATCGGCCTGGCGGTGGCCGACATGGCCCGATCGCTCGCGTTCTACCGGAGGCTGGGGCTGGAGATCCCGGCCGGCGCCGACACCGAGCCGCACGTCGAGGTGACGCTCCCCGGCGGCCTGCGGCTGGCCTGGGACACCGTCGAGATAATGCGCTCGTTCGACCCGGGGTGGACGGCACCGGGCGGCTCCCAGATCGGCCTGGCCTTCCGCTGCGCCGACCCGGCCGAGGTCGACTCCTGGTACGCCGAGCTGACCGCCGCCGGCCACCACGGCCATCTCAAGCCGTGGGACGCAGTCTGGGGTCAGCGGTACGCGGTCCTGCACGACCCGGACGGCAACACCGTGGACCTCTTCGCCCCGCTCGACACGAGCGCCCAGCCGTGAACACACGTAAGCGGGCCGTGCACGTCCGCGCGCCAGCCGCGCGAAACCGGTGCCCAGCGCAGGCGAGGCAGGCGCCTAGAGCAGTTGCCCCAGCGGTACCCCGGCCAGGCTCCTGACCTCGCGGGACAGGTGCGCCTGGTCGGCGTACCCGGACCGGGCGGCCGCCTCGGCGGCTGGGGTGCCGGCTCGGGCCAGGGCCAGGGCGCGGCGCATCCGCAGGATCCGGGCCAGCGTCTTCGGACCGTAGCCGAAGAGCGCCAGGCTGCGCCGGTGCAGTTGCCGGGTGCCGAGCCCGAGTGCGCCGGCCGCACCGGCGATGTCACGGCCGGCGGCGAGCCCGGCGACCAGCGGCGCGGCCAGCGGGTCCGGGCCGCCGGCGGCGGCGAGCCGGGCGGTGGCGACCGACTCCAGCACCCGGCCGGGGCGGGGGTGCAGGGCCACCCGCTCCGCCAGCTCGGCGACCTCTCCCACCGGCCAGAGCGCGCCGAGCGGCACCCGCAGGTCCCGCAGCTCGTGCGCGGGTAGCCCGACGACCGCCGGCCCGGCACCCGGTGGCAGGCGCAGCCCGACGTACCGCTCGCCCGCCGGGCCGGCGGTGACCTGCGCGACCGTGTCCGGCCCGGCCACCAGCAGACCGGTGCGGCTCGACCAGATCAGGTCCATGCAGCCGTCCGGCAGGACCCGCCCCGGCCCCGCGTCGGCGGTCCGGGTGACCGTCCAGACGACCGCGCCGGCCAGCCCGGAGCTCCACTCCCGATACACGGCTCACAGCCTGCCACCCGAACGGGTACACGTGCTCCCGGCCTGGGGGAGTTTGTAGCCGAGGCGACACCGGGACGCGACGCCGGGTGCCAGCCTGTCCGGCATGGCGACCTTCGCCGGCAGGAAAATCGAGGCGTACGTCGGCCCGCGCGAACTCGGCGCCGCCGACGACCTCGAACAGGTGGTGGTCGACTTCATCGGCGGCGCCCGGAAGAGCCTCGACATCGCCGTCCAGGAGCTCGACTCGGAGCCGATCGCCCAGGCGATCCTGGACGCGCGGTTCCGGGGCGTGGACGTCCGGATGGTGCTGGAACAGGACTACCTGCGCACGGCCAAACTGCCCCGGGTCGCCGCCCGGCCGGGCGAGCCGGAGGCCGACGCCCGGCGTCGGGCCCAGTGGGAGCCGGAGGCGGGCAGCCGCAGTCTCGAACCAAACCGGCGGATCGTCGCGGCCCTGCTCCGCTGCAACGTCGACGTCAAGGCCGACTACAACCCGGCGATCTTCCACCAGAAGTTCGTGGTCCGCGACTACCGGCAGCGGGCCGCCGGCCGGCCGGCGGTCCTCTCCGGCTCCGCGAACTTCACCGGCACCGACTGCCACCGCAACCTGAACCACGTCGTGCTCTTCCACCACACCCGGATCTGTCAGGAGTACGCCGACGAGTTCGACCGGCTCCGGCAGGGCCGGTTCGGGCGCGGCGAGCACGGGCGGGTGCCGAGGGCGTACAACGTGGGGGGCGTGCCCGTGAAGGTGCTCTTCGCTCCCGATCACACCCCGGAGCTGGAGATCATGAAGCAGATGCTGAAGGCGACCAAGCGGGTCGACTTCGCCATCTTCACCTTCTCCGGCTCCTCCGGCATCGACGACGCGATGATCGCGTTGGCCGCCGCCGGGCGTACCGTGACCGGGGCGGTGGACCCCGGGCAGGGCGTGCAGAAGTGGGCCGCCACCCACGATCTGGACCGGGCCAACATCGCGCTCCACGTCCCGCTCCGCTCGCCGGCCTTCGGCAAGCTGCACCACAAGCTGATGGTGGTCGACGACGCGGTGGTGATCGCCGGTTCGTTCAACTACACCGCCCCGGCCAACCAGTTCAACGACGAGAACATCTTCGTGCTCGGCAGCCCGTACCCGGACCTGCCCCGCGGGGAGGGCGGGCCGACCGACCTGGACCGGTGCGCCGAACTCGCCGCCTTCTTCCGGGCCGAGATCGACCGGATCGAGGCCGCCGGCGAGCGGTTCATCGGGCGGCGGTAGCCGGGCCGGGCCGGACAGTCCTCGGTCAGGGCTTCGTACCGCAGAGCGCCGCATCGACGCTCGCGGAAACGGCGGCGGTCATCTCCGGGGAGGTGGGCAGGCCCGTGACGGCGACGACGGCGCCGCGTCCGTCCTCGGTGACGAGGTTGCGGGTCTCGAAGCCCTGGATGTCACCGCCGTGCCCCCAGGCGTGACCGCCGCAGGGCAGCGCGTGCCGGGCGATGCCGAGCCCGTACTCCCAGCCCTCGGTGGGCTCGAAGTCGGGCGCGGCGACGGTCTCCAGCATCGCGGCCTGCTGCGCGGGCTCGAGCAGCTTCCCGGCGACGAGTGCCTCGAAGAAGCGGCGCAGGTCGTCCGGGCTGGAGACCAGTTGCCCGGCGGCCCAACCGAGGGAGGGATCCATGCTGGTGACGTCGACCCAGGGGGCGCCGGGGGCCACGGCGACGTAGCCGCGCGGGTGGACGCCCCGGATGTCCTGTTCGCCGACACCGGGCCAGTACGTGTCCCGCAGGTGCAACGGTTGCAGGATCCGACGGGTGATCTCCTCGCCGACCGGGCGCTGGGTGACGCGTTCGACGACGAGCCCGGCCAGGATGTAGTTGGTGTTGCTGTACTCCCACCTGGTGCCGGGCGCGAACCGTGCCGGGCGGGTGAGGGCGGCGTCGAGGAGCCGACGCGGGTCGTGATAGGCGTGGCTGAGGTCGACCAGATCCTGCGGCTCGGTGAAGAGCACGTCGTCGTAGTCGGGCAGGCCGCTGGTCTGCCGCAGCAGTTGGCGCACCGTGATCCGACGGCCGTCGACGCCGTCGCCGCGGACAATTCCGGGCAGGTAGTGGTCGACCGTTTCGTCGAGGTCGATCCGCCCCTCGCCCACGAGCTGGAGCACGACGACGGCGGTAAAGGTCTTGGTGTTGCTGCCGACGCGCACCTGGGCGTCGCGCGGGATCGTGCCACCTGTGCGCAGGTCCCGTACGCCGGCGGTGTAGTTCCGGACCCGTCCCTCGGCATCGCGGACGGAGGCCAGTGCGCCGGGGAAGTCGTGGTCGGCCACCAGGCGGTCGAGCCGGTGCGCGACGGCGGCGTCGCGGCCGTGCTGGCGGGCGTCGGCGAGCGCGGACGGCACGGCGAGCGCCGCGGCCAGCACGGCCAGCACGGCCAGCACGGCGGCCACCAGGGGGAACAATGCCCAACGACGGCGGCGCACCGTCGGGCTGGGGCCCGTCGGGGCTGTAGACATGTTTCCTCCACGGGGATTGACGAGCTTTGTCACGTCCCAGCCTCGATCAACTGAGCTGTGCCGACAATCCGGCCCACTGGCCTTCCGAGGTACAGCAGGCACTACCGGCCGTCCCGCTCGCCGGTGGTGCCGGACGGTCAGCGCGCTGGCCGACGTACCTCTGCGAGCGCCTCCAGCACGGCGGCGATCGCCGGGTGGACGGGGCCGTCGCCGCGCGGACGCGTCACCGCGAAGATCTGCCGGCCGGTGACCGGCCGGAGCAGCGGCTCCGCCTGCACCCCCGGCGGTACGTTGCGGAGCGCCATCTCCGGCACCAGCGCGGCGCCGAGGCCGGCGGCCACCAGGTCCAGGGTCAGCGCGAAGTCGACCGCCCGGTGCCGGATGTCGGGCTCGAAGCCGGCCAGGTGACAGGCGCGCAGGGTGGAGCGGCCGCACGGCGTCTGCGCGGCACTCGCCACCCAGGGCACGTCGGCGAGGTCGGCGAGCAGTCCGCTGCGCCGGCCCCAGGCGGCCGGTGTGATCAGGTGCATCGGGTCGGTGGCGATCGGATGCCGTTCCAGTTCGGCGGTGGCGATGCCGGGCACGTGGTCGTACTCCTGGAGGACCGCGATGTCCAGCACGGCGGAGCGCAGGTCGAGCCGGCTCTGCTCGTCCTCGGCCTCGCTGACCCGCACGTCGAGACCGGGGTGCGCGGCCATCGCCCGGGCCGCCGCCGGGGCGACCAGTACGCCGGCGGCGGAGGGGAAGGAGCCGACCCGGACGGTCCCGGCGACCCGCCGGTGCGCGACGGCCAGCCCGGTGACCGCCTGCTCGACGGCGCCGAGGATCCGCTCGGCGTGCGCGGCGAGCACCTGCCCGGCGGGCGTCAGCACCACGCCCCGGCCGGAGCGCTCGACCAGCGCACAGCCTGCCTCGCGGGCGAGTTGGGCGAGCTGCTGGGAGACCGCCGACGGGGTGACGTGCAGCGCCGCGGCGGCAGCGGTCACCCCGCCGCGCAGCGACACCTCGTGCAGCACCCGCAGCCGCCGGACGTCCAGATCCATGAAGGCAGGCTACAAGAGCTGTTAAGAATCGTGAACTGGACCTTAATCGGGGTGGCGGGCAGCGTGTGCGGCATGAGATTCGCGCACCGCATGCAGGCTGTCCTGGTCGCCGCCCTCTGGGGGGTCAACTTCGTCGTCATCGAGGTCGGGCTGCGGGACCTGCCGCCGCTGGTGCTGACCGCGCTGCGGTTCGTCGCCGCCGCGCTGCCGCTGGTCTTCCTGGTCCCCCGCCCGACCTCGCGGCTGCGGTACGTGCTCGGCTACGGGCTGGTCCTCGGCGTCCTCAAGTTCGGCGTCCTCTTCGTCGCCATCGACGCCGGGATGCCGCCCGGGCTCGCCTCGCTGGTGCTGCAGACCCAGGCGCTGGTCTCGGTGGTCCTCGCCACCGCCCTCCTGCACGAGCGGCCCGGCGGTACGCAGCTCGCCGGGGTGCTGACCGGCTCGGCCGGGATCGCCCTGCTCGCGGCCGGCGCGGGCGGGCACGCCACCGCGATCGGCTTCGCGCTGACCCTCGCCGCCGCCGGCAGCTGGGCGCTGGCGAACGTACTGGTCCGGGCGAGCGGCGAGACTCGGCCGCTGTCGTTGCTGGTCTGGTCCAGCCTGGTGCCGCCACTGCCGTTGCTCGGCCTGGCCGGCGTGGTGGACGGGCCGCGGGTGGTCTTCGAGGCGATCGCCGGGATCTCCTGGACCGCGCTGCTGGCGGTCGGCTACGTCGGCTATCTCTCGACGCTCGTGGGGTGGGGAATCTGGAACCGGCTCATCGGCAGCTACTCGGTGGGCCGGGTCGCCCCGTTCAGCCTGCTGGTGCCGATCTTCGGACTCGCCGCCGCCGGAGTACTGCTCGGCGAGCCGATCACCGTGACCGAGGTCGCGGCCGGCATCGTCGTACTGGTGGGGCTGGCCCTGGTGGTGCGGACCCCGGCTGGCCGGAACGCCGCCCCGCGCCGCCGGCACGCCGCTCCTGGCCGCCGGCACGCCGGCACGAGCCGGGAGCGCCAGGCGCTCACGGTCGGTCCAGCACCTCCACCGGGTCACCGACGCTGACCGTACGACCGTCGGCAGGTCCGCCCGGTGCCGTGTGGACCGTCAACTGGAGGCCGAAGCGGAGCTTCTGGTCGATGTTCCGCCGTGCGGCGAGCATCCGCAGCGGTTCCCGCCCGCGCTTCCCGGTCTCCTGGTCGATCGTCGCGATCAGGCAGCGGCCACACTCGGCGGCGCCCTGGAACACGGCCCCGCCGATCCTGATCCGCCGGCCGACCCACTCCGCCTCGTCCCACGGCGCGGCGCCCGTGATCACCACGTTGGGACGGAACTGGATCATCGGCAGCGGCCCCTCGGCGCTGCCCGACTCCCGCAGCCAGCCGTTGAACGCGTCCAGCGACGCGGTGTTGGCCAGCAGCAGCGGGGTGCCGTCGGCGAAGCTCACCTCGGCGCCGACCCCGGCCGGAACCTCCCAGGGAACGAGGTTGCGACTCGGGTCACCGAGCCAGACCAGCCGGACGGTACGCCCCACCAGCCGCTTGAGCCAGTCGTCCGCCTCGGGGCCGGCGGCGCGTACCGGTGCGGGTGGCCGCCCCCGGTAGACCCGGACCTCGATCGCCTCGCCGCCGGTGGGTTCGGCCAGGTCGAGCCGGGGCATCCCCGGCGCGTCCAGGGTCAGCCCGCCCGGCCGGGAGACCGCCCGCATCGTCACCAGTTCCCGGTGCTGGCGCTGGGACAGGCCGAGCCCGTCGTCGTCCACGATCAGCCAGCGCCGGTCGCCGTCCAGGCCCCACGGCTCGACCCGCGCGGTGTCGCGGTCCATCCGGCGGCACCCCTTCACCGGGTACGTATAGATCGATGTCACTCGCATCTCGTCAGGATGACACGACGCGGCGTGACCGAACAGTGGGCGCCCCGCTCCGCTTTCGCCGCCCACGATGACACGTACATGCCGTACCTACTCGTACAGGGCTGGGCGAATGGCTCGCACAACATCGAGGCAGAACCTCCCGCCGGGCCGAGCAGGCCAGCCACAACGCCTGACCGGTCCCGGCCGCATCGGTGCGGAGCCGGAGGGAGACACCGGCTACGAGCGGCACCTGGGCATCGTCGTCAGGTCGCCCACCCGGGTGCGGCGGTGTGCTTCGGGCTGGGACCGAAGCGGTTTGGACCGGGCGTGCCGTCCAACACGAAGAACACCAGCAGGACGATCGCACCGACGAGCGGGATCAACCCGATCAGGATCCACCAGCCGGAACGATCGGTGTCGTGCAGGCGTCGCACGGCAACCGCCAGCGACGGCAGCAGGAGCGCCAGGCTGGCGATCAGGTTGAGGAGGCCACCGGAGGCACTCGACCCTTCGAAGTCGGTGCCCAGCGCGCTGTCGAGGATCGACGTCACGATGCCGACGAGGAGCGAGAAGAGGAAGAACCACCAGTACTCGGCGCGGCGTGCCCGCCCGCTGAATCCGACGTACTGGGAGAGCACGGAACGAACGGCGGCGGTAAAGGACATGGCGACTCCCAGCGTCTGAGGGTGAAGCGGTGCGCGGTGTCAGGATATGCGGCGGCGGCAAGAGCGCGCCGCCCTCGGGGTGGGCTCGACGGTCCTGTCGCTGATCTCGTGCCAGGGTGATCTTGCCGCGTAGCGGTCGGGTCGAAACGTGTCGACGGGCATGGCCCAGCCGCGCGATCCGGCGACGAACACACCGCCGTATGCGGCGAGGATGCGGCCGACGTCGGCGTCCGACTGCAAGGTCACGACAACCCGAACGCCGGGTCGACACCGGTCGGTCAACGGCGCACCCGATAGCGCAGGTGAAGCACCCGGTTGCCCTGAATCACCACGTCAGGATCCTCCAACAGGTGCTGCGCGTGGACCGACCCGAAGTAGCGCTTGCCGGACCCGAACACCACGGGTACGACGTCCATGCGCACCTCGTCGACCAGACCCGCGGCAAGCACCTGGCCACCGACGTCGCCAGCGGCGACCTCAACCACGCGGTCACCCGCAAGCTCCTGCGCCTTGGCCACGGCTGCCTCGACGCCGTCGACGAAGTGAAATGGCGCGTCGGGGTCCCAGCCCTCTGGCTCCGGCCGGTGCGTCACGACGACCACGTGGTCGATTCCGCCCGGAGGCTTCCCGTCCCAGCCGTCCGTCACATCGAAGACATGGCGGCCGACGACTGTCACCCCGATCTGGTCCCAGTACGGCCGGGTGTAGTCGTAAGACGTTTGCGACACCTTGACCTCGCCGCTCTCGTCCAACGGGACGTCGCCGCCGGACAACCAGTCGAACAGGGGTCCGGGCTGGTCATTCTCGTCCGCGACGAAGCCGTCCACCGACACCGAGCTGTACATGACAACCTTGCCCACGGGGCGCTCCTCTGCTTTGGGTTCCCCCAAACTAGCGAGTCGTGAGCTGTCACTCTTGTAAGGAATCAATCGGCCGGCAGCGGCCAGCTGTCCAGCACGTGGCCGGGATGCTCGCGCAGGAACTGCCGCCGGACTTCGACGTACCGGGTCGGCGTGAGCCCGGTGAACGCCCGGAACTCGTGGCCGAAGTGGGCCTGGTCGAAGTAGCCTGCGCCGCCGGCGACGTCGCCCCAGTCGATCGGTCCGGCGACGTTGATCGTGAACACGGTGGCGGCGAAGCGGCAGGTGCGGGCCAGCCGCTTCGGTGTGACGCCGATGAGCTCCTTGAACCGCTGTGCCAGATGAGTGCTGCTGACACCGGCCGCCACGGTCAGGTCGCCGATCGCCACCGCCCCGCTGGTCGCCGCGATGACGCTGCTCGTATGACGGACCAGCCGCAGGCCGGCGGTCTCGCACAGCCGTCGCATCAGCTCCTCCTCGAGCAGTGTCAGCATCTGGTGCGGTCCATCCGCCGTGGCCAGCCGGTCTCGCAGCTCAGCGATGGCGGGCCGGCCCCACACCTGCTCTACCGCCACCGGCCGGTCACACAGCTCGGCCGCAGGCATCGGCAGGAACGGCGCCAGCCCCCACGGCTTGAAGTGCACACCGACTGACCGGGTCCGCAGTGGGTAGCCGAAGTCCCACGCGCGGGTGGGCATGGTGACCACGCAGCCGTCGGCGTACTCGGCCGTCTCGATGTCGGTGCCGGCGCGGATGCGAAACGGCGCTCCGAGGTTGACGATGAGCAACGCCGCCGGCATCGGCGGCAGCGTCAGCCGGGCGTACGGCGACGCGCCCTCCAGGTAGTAAAGGTCGTCGATCAGCCCGTCCAGCGGCGGTCGCGGCACTCGGGACACGTACTCCACGCCCATAGCATCGCCGACGCCCCACCGACATCGGGCGCCGGGATGGTCCAGCCCTCGTTCTCCTCCATGCGCAAGGTACACGTTGACGTGGCGCGGACGCGTATGGAAAGCGATCGTCTCTTGTAGCTCGGAGTGTCACACTGTCGCGGTGTAGCTTCCGGTGCGCTGCATGCCGGAACGTGCTGAGCATCCCTGTCCGGCTGGTCGACCTGCCCGCGTCGCAGCGGCCGACCGAGGACTCCGCTGGGCTGCACTGGTCGCTGCTCGATCACCACCATGTGAACCCCCCGCTGCTCGACCCCGGCACCTACCCGATCGATGAGGCACCCTGGTCGCTTCCCGGACCGACGACTGCGATGTGGCCCAGGAGACGCGTCTCTACCCCGCCACGGTGCTCCGGGAGACCTGCGACGGCGAGGCCGCTCGCATCCGGGACTCATTCGAGCTGTTCGCCGACTGGGACAAACCACCGCCGGACCGCAGGCAGTTCGGCTGGACGCCCAAGGCCACCCGCCCACGACCCGGACTCACACAGCAACCCGCTGGGGCGGCCGAAACCTGCGAGCAGATCTCTACCAAGACGACCCACCCGCCTGAACGGTCGAGGCGGTCGGCCTAGTGAGCAGCATTGACGCCGCCCCCCTGATGCCTGCGCGGCCAGCGGTTGTTGTGTTCGACGTTGTCGATGTCCCAGAAGCGGATGTGGGCGTACGTGCCGGGCAGGTCTGCCGCGGCGGCGAAGTCGATCTGAAGCTCGCGCGTCCAGTGTCGTTCCTGCCCGCCCGCCAGTACCGGCGTGTTGAACGTCACCATGGTCGTCGGCGGGTCGAGCGTGCCGCTGTAGTGCACCCGCCGCACCGGGCAGGGGAACGTCCAGTGGATGCTCACATTGTCCACGGGGAGTTGGCCTGGGTTGTGGGCGGTGATCCGGAACTGCCAACGTGCCGTACCGTCGGCGTCAGGGTGGTGCGGCGCCTCGATCGGTTGCCAGGACACGGCCACGCCCTCGCGTGCCACCCGGCGTTCGTGCCGGGCGGCCCGGTTCAGCAGCAGCAGTTGCCAGCCGGCGAACAGCAGACCCACTCCGGCGATCAGTGCCGAGCCGACGGCGGTCCACTCACTCACCGCGGTGCTCCCGTCCGGATGGTTGTGGTGATGCGCTGGCCGGGACGGGTTGGGGCGATGATAGTGGCCGCCGTCGTTGCCGGATCGCCTGAGGCTCCGAGGACCTGGCAGCGGGACCGGCCGTGCCGATACCACAATGCTGCCGTCCAGGCACACAGCACGGCGTCGATGAGATCCTCCCGATGTTTGTACGCGGCATCGTCGATCGGCGCCGGCAGTGCGGCCAACCCGGCGGTGCGCGGGTGCGAGTCCAGGATCATCGGCGGATCAGCGGCGGCCAGCCGGCCCAACCGGCCGACCAGGTCGTCACAAGCCGCGGCCCGCTCGCCGCGCCACTGCGCCACCGGCATCCGGTGTGGCTTGCGTTTGTAGCGTGGCCGCTGCACGTCGTAGCCCAGCTCCTCGACACCGACCAGAGTGGTGTACGGATAGCACTCGCTGACCAGCCGGCCATCGACCGGGGGACCACCACGGCCGTCGTGGTAGGTCCAGCCGCACTCCTGCAGCCTGGCCAACAGGGTCACTCCGGCGCGTCGTGGCGAGGCCTGATTCGTGGTGTTCGCGCTGACCTTCCATCGGCCGTAGCACTGCCCGACCTGCCGTTCGCATACCCGCTGCCCGGTGAGGTTCTCCACCACCAACGGCGCGTCAACGAACAGCAGTGCCGACCGATCGCCAGTCACCTCCTGCACCCAGTCGGCTGTCGCGGCCACGCCACGAGTCCACCCCGCTTCCAGCACGATCCCGCGCTGATCGAGGGCCGCCACACCGGTCTCGTTGGCCGGCGCCGAACCAGCTTCGTCCCGCCAGGCAAGATCGACACCGATGAACCGTTCGATGGACACCGAACCGGTATAGCGCCCCTACCACCGCACCAGAACCGGCCAACCAGACAGTCCTGTATTCGCCTCCGGGCATCACCAGGCCAACGGTCCGACGAGCGAGGGTCGGCCAGGAACGCATGCCGGTGCCCGGTAACGCTCTCCGACGCACACGCGACAAACCTGCGGCGATGTGGATGATCATTCCGCGATAATGGTGACGTGGACACGCTCGAGGTCGTCGTCGCCCACAGCGAGCGTGCGACCCTCCGCGTCGGCGACGTGTACCTGAAGATCGACGTCGATCAGACGCGCACCGATGTCGAGGTCGAGGCGATGGCCATGGCGCCGATCCCGACCCCGCAGGTCCTCTGGCGCAGGCCACCCGTACTCGCGCTCGCTGCCCTGCCAGGCACGGCGCTCGGCCGCCTCGGCGAGCCGTCGCCCGCGTCGTCGGCGGCATGGGTCGCGGCGGGCGCGGCCACACGGGCCCTGCACGACGCGCCCCTACCGCCCTGGCCCGGTCGGCGCCTCGACGAACTCGCCGCACGACTGGACGGCGAATGCGAATGGCTCGTCACCAGCGGTGCCCTCCCCCGCGACCTGGTCACCCGCAACCGCCAAGTTGCCGAGGCCGCCCTACGGCCGTGGAAACCGGTGTTCATCCACGGCGACCTGCAGATCACCCACGTGTTCGTCGACGAGGACACGATCACCGGCGTGCTCGACTGGTCGGAGGCCGCCCCGGGCGATGCCCTCTACGACCTCGCCGTCCTGACACTCGCGCACGAGGAGCACCTCGACGACGTGATCGCCGGCTACGGCACCGATGATGTGGACCTCGACGTCATCCACGGATGGTGGTCATGGCGAAGCCTGGTAGCGGTCCGCTGGCTGGTCGAGCACGGCTTCGACCCGTCCTTGCCGGGCTGCGAGTTCGACGTACTGAGATCCCGGATGTGAGACCGCACGGACCCGGCGGCCACGACCGGGCGACACGGGGCGCGGCCGGGTGTGTACAACCAACCAACGGCGGATCTGCTGATCAAGGGAGGTGCGCCAGATGACGACCGAGAAGGCCACCGTAGGCGCCGACGTCGCCGAGGTCTCCGGCCGATTCTGGGCCGCCGACGCGGCTCACTGGCTACCGGGAGAGGTACGCCTTGATGCTTGTCGGGAAGCGCCCTGCAGCGCCCGCCATGGCGGTCCGCGCCTCGCCGGTCACCGGCACCAGAGTGGTCTCCTGGGGCGGTACGACTATCAGGTCACCGACCGGTACGACCTGATCGGCCTGCTGACGCTGGTCACCCTCGGGCTCGGTCCAGATGATGTAGACCAGCCGGACGCTCATCTGCTCGCTGTCGTCATTGCGCAGGGACACGGCGGTGAACTGGCTGTTGCGGTCGAGCACGCGGCCGGATTCGTCAACGGGGGTGACGACGGGATCGATATGGACAACTGGCGCCTTGACCGTCTCCGTGGTGCGCACGGACACGAGCACATCCTCGACCAGTTGGGCTCCCTCGCCTGTGAAGATCAGCACATCGAGGCCCGGTGGTCAGGAAGCCGGCGATCGCCCTGAGGGGTAGCGATGTTGCACGCAGATGCCGACCGGGGCCGGTCGCAGTCGAGGTGGGAGCACCGGAGCAGGATACGAACGGACCCATCGCTGTGTTGACCCGCGATGTGGGTCGACCTCGCTCACCTCGCGGTGCCGCTGGGTCAGCTGCGGATCCAGCGGTGGTACGCCTCCGGGTCGACGTTGCTGCCGCAGATGATGGTGGCCACGTGGCGGCCGGCGAAGCGCTCGCGGTCCTCCAGGATGGCCGCGACGCCGAGCGCCGCCGACGGCTCGACGACCAGACCCGCGCGCTCCAGGAGCATCCGCATCCCGGTGACGATGGACGTCTCGTGAACCAGGACGGCGTCGTCGGCCACCGCGATGAGGTCGTCCAGGACCTCGGGGATGGGGTACCGGCCGGCGACGCCGTCGGCGATGGTGTCGGTGGAGTCGGTGGTGACAACTCGTCGCCGGTGCCAGGAGTGCGTCATCGCGGGGGCGCCGACCGGCTGCACGCAGATCACCTCGACGTCTGGCGAAAGGGTCTTCAGCACGTGGCCCACGCCGGTGGCCATCGCGCCGCCGCCCAGCGCGATCAGGACGGCGTCGAAGGAGGCCGGCCCGCCCGCCAGTTCCAGGCCGATGGTCGCCGCGCCCTCGCAGGTCTCGATGTCGAGGCTGTCCTCGACCAGCCGGATGCCGCGCTCCCGCGCGATATCCACGGCCCGTTCGCGGGCCATCTCGAAGTCGCCGTCGACCAATTCCAACCGCGCACCCAGCGCCTGGATCCTTTCCAGCTTGGCAGCGGGCGCGCGGCGTGCCGCCACGACTGTCACGTCGAGGCCACGGCGGCGACCGGACCACGCGAGCGCCTGGCCGAGATTGCCCGCACTGGCGCAGACCGCCGCCGTCCGACCCTGGTCGGTCAACATGCTGGCGACAAGTTCCGTGCCGCGGGCCTTGAAGCTGCGCACCGGGTTCGCCGTCTCCAGCTTGATGCTCACGGTGCAGCCGAGCTCGTTCCCGAGGGCGTCACACTGGTAGAGCGGAGTGTGCAGGAAGACCGGGTCGATGTTCCGGAGGGCCGCGCGAATCCGGGCACAATCGAGGCGCGTGCTGACCATGAGCGGGAACGTATCGCAGTACGACGCCGCCAGGCGCGGCAGTTATGGGGCGTCCCGTGCCGCCTGTGGCCGCCGCGTGGTGGACGGCTGCCGACGGGTGCGCTCGTTGCGGTGCTCGACAGCGGCGACCGGCGTTCGCGGAGCCGCCAGGCGCAGCCCCGCGACCTGCACGAAGATCTCGCGCTTCTCCGTCGCCTGGCCGCCGGTGGCGTCGAGCACGTACCCGGTGCACCAGCACCACCCGTGGTATGTGGGTTTCCGGCTGACGCTGATGATCCGGACCCAGATGGCACGTGGGCCGGAGAACTGTACGCTCGCCGCGCCGTCCACGCGTACCACCTCGCCGGGTCGGGGTGGCTGCCGCATCAGGGCAACGGGATCAGGAAGCCCGGCCCCGCCGGGTCTATCCGCACCCAGCAGCCCGCCAGGTCACCGCAGACGGGATATCTGCCATCGGCACCGGGGCTGTGGTCGTTGGTCAGCCGGTAGCCGTTGACCAGGATGTCGACGGAGGTGAACGGTGCAGGGTCACCGGCGTCGTTCGTCCAGCCGACGAACCGGTTGTGCAGCCAGCCGGCGGGTACGTGGCGCAGATCCTCGGCCGCCTCCATCAACAGGTGCGCCAGATAGAGGATCATGGCGGTGTAGCTGCCGGCAAACTCGTCGATCAGTTCCTTGCGTCGGGTCACGCACGGCCAGTCGGCGCGGCACTGGCGGCATGTCCAGTCAGGAACGGACGGTTCGTGGTCGCTCAGCACAGCTCCTCCCTTTCGTCGAGGCTGTCCCATCGCCGCAATCAGGACTACTGCGAAGCCGTCTCCGGCTTTCGCCTACTCATGGGCGTTCCCATCTGTCGATGACATGAGGCTACGATCGTGTGACGGATCGCGGAACTGACCGCCAGTACGGATAGGCGGTGGAGCAAGCGGGAGAAGCGGAGGGAGTCCATGGCACGCGGACTAACAACCCTGACCGGGAGTCACAGTTCTCGCGCAGTCGGCATCGTATCAGGGTACGTACTGAAGATCGCCCGGCAATCTGCGGCGTTGACGCAGGAGAAGCTCGCCGAGAAATTGACGGTCGATGTCTCGACCGTTCAGGGATGGGAATCTGGTCGCCGTCCGCTTTCCGCAATCAACGCTGGCGACTTCTTCCGCTTGTGCGGTCGGTTATCTCGGCTCGGTGCACCGGCATCCACCGGGCGCCATCTGCGCGAGGCAATCGAGGCCGATCAGGTGCTTTCGACCGGCATTACAGCGGGCGCGACTTGGGTCAATCCGGACAGTCATCCATTGGCTACCAGCGTCCATCGTTGGACGACCACGAACCTGATAATATGGCCTATCACCGAAAAGATGCCGCAACACCTCCACGAGTTCAGATCTTATATGCCTCGCCGTGGACCCAATCCGTCGCAGCCCACATTGGACACGGAGGAACGCAGACGCTTCTTTGATCATTTGCTTTTCGTAGCAGAGCATGCCCGAAGGGCCAATGAGGCGCTGTTACACCGACAAGCTGTCTATCTGCTTGGGTTCGACGGCAGGTCGAGGGTGGCCGACTGGCTTCGTGCGGAATGGAACCGCGCCGGCCGCCGGAAGGTCGAACCGGGAGATGTCACCGGCCTCTTGGAGGCGCGCTCTTCCTCAGTTGCGCTGGCAGTCGCCGGCGACAGTACCCACCTTTACAAATTCGTCGAACAGGTGGCAGACGGGCCCGGGGAGGTAGCGAATCTCAACTACTGGGCATACTGGATCGGCGAACTCAGCAATGATCAGATCAGCGATGCGTTCATGTTGGATACCGATACGCGCTCCTGGACCGGCGCCCGGTTGCTACACCATCTCATGAACCGCCTCCAACCCGACTCACCTCACCTGCCACTGAACTTGTGTACGCTGCACGCCCTTTTTACTTTCCCGACCTTCGCTCCTTCATGGACGTCCTGCCGTCCGCGCGTCACTCAACGACGTACTCGCTAGGCTCGCCTCGACCGATGACCTCGGCCGAGCCGAGCGTGACCGACTTACAGGGCTTCAGTACGCCGTGCGTACAGCCAACTACTAGGAAAGGGGACAAACCGTGCGTGACGCCGAAGCGCTCGCCGCATTCGGGTACGAACTCGGGCTGTTGAAGCGCGTCCGGCGCTCCGGCTGGTGGCACGCGGGCGTACGCGATCCGGAGTCGGTCGCCGAGCACACCATGAGGACCGCCCAGTTGGCCGCACTTATCGCCGCCGAAGAGGGTGCCACCCCCACCCGCGCATCCTTCCTCGCGCTGTGGCACGACAGTCAGGAAACGCGGACCGGCGACCTACCGCACACCGCCACCGCATATCTGACCAAGCCTGACCCGCGCGACATCACCGCCGACCAGACCGACCGGCTACCCGAGCGCAGCCGTGCGGTGGTCCGTGAGGCCGTGGATGAGTACGAGTCGCGGGACAGCCTCGAAGCGGTGTGCGCCAACGACGCCGACAAGCTGGAGATGCTGCTCCAGGCTGTCGAGTACGGCGACATCGGCGTGCGACGCGTTGACGGCTGGATCGACTCAGCTCGTAAGAGCCTGAAGACGGAGACCGCACGGCGCATCGCCGGGGCGGCGGTCAACCTGTCTCCGCTCTCGTGGCGTGAGGGGTGAGGGTGGGCAACAGTGCCTCTGAGCGCTCCGGTCAGGGCTGGAAGCGGTAGCCCATTCCCGGCTCGGTCAGCAGGTGCCGGGGGCGGGACGGGTCGTCCTCCAGCTTCCGGCGCAACTGCGCCAGATACTGCCGCAGGTAGTTCGTCTCCGACTGGTACTGCGGACCCCAGACGTCGTGCAGCAGTTGACGCTGGCTGACCAGCCGGCCCGGATTGCGTACCAGGATCTCCAGCAGGTGCCACTCGGTCGGGGTGAGCCGCACCTCGGTGCCGTCGGCGGTGCGGACGGCGCGCGCGGCCAGGTCCACGGTGTGCCGGCCGATCTCCACCGCCGGCACCTCCTCCCCCGCCCCGGCCGCCCGCCGGGTCACCGCCCGGACCCGGGCCAGCAGCTCGTCCACCCCGAACGGCTTGGTCACGTAGTCGTCGGCACCGGCGTCCAGCGCCGCCACCTTGTCCTGGCTGCCGGCGCGGCCGGAGAGCACGATGATCGGCACGTTCGTCCAGCCGCGCAGCCCCCGGATCACCTGCACCCCGTCCATGTCCGGCAGGCCCAGGTCCAGCACCACGAGATCGGGGCGGTGGCTGGCGGCGAGCCGGAGCGCCGTCGTGCCGTCCCCGGCGACTTCGACGTCGTACCGCCGGGCCCTCAGGTTGATCCGCAGTGCGCGGAGGATCTGCGGCTCGTCGTCCACCACGAGTACCCGGGTCACCCGGCACCCTCCTCGCCCGCCACCGGCAGCCGCAGCATCATCGTCAGCCCGCCGCCCGGGGTCTCCTCCGGCTCCAGGCTGCCGCCCATCGCCTCGGCGAGCCCCCGGGACAGCGCCAGCCCGAGGCCGAGCCCGGCGTGGTTGTCCCGGTCCCCCTGCCGCTGGAACGGCAGGAAGGCCCGCTCCCACTGGTCCCGGGGCAGTCCCGGGCCCCGGTCCACCACCCGCAGCTCGACGAAGCCGCCGTGTTCGCTGGCGGTGATCGCCGGTGGCCGGTCCGGCGGGCTGAACCGCAGCGCGTTCCCGACCAGGTTGACCAGGACCCTCTCCAGCAGGCCGGGGTCGGAGCGGACCGCCGGCAGGTGGTCGGGGAGGTTGACCCGGACCCGCCGGGCCGGCTCGCCCAGCTCGTCCAGGGCCGCCGGCACCACCTCCTCCAGCCCGAACGAGGCGGGCCGCAGGCCCAGCGCTCCGACCTGGAGCCGGCTCATGTCGAGCAGGTTCGCCACCAGCCGGGTCAGCCGGGTCAGCCGGTCCAGCGACTCCTCGGCGGTGGCCAGCAACTCGTCCCGGTCGGCCGGGTCGAATTCGACGTCGGCGCTGCGCAGGCTGGTCACCGCCGCCTTCGCCGAGGCGAGCGGGGTACGCAGGTCGTGGCTGACCGCCGCCAGCAGCGCGGTACGCAGCCGGTCCGCCTCGGCGATCGGCCGGGCGGCGGCGGCCTGGGCGGCGAGCCGCTCCTGTCGCAGCGCCACGGCGGCCTGGGCGGCGAACGCCTGCACGATGCGCCGGTCGGCGGCCGGCAGCACCCGGCCGAGCAGCACGAGTCGCAGGTCGTCGTCGACGCCCACCTCGGCGTCCCCGGCCGCCGGGGTGCCGCAGGGCTCGGCACCGACGTTCGCGGCCACCCGCCAGGCGCGCGGGTCGCGTTGCGGGTCCGGCCGCTCCGGGGCGTCCGGGGAGCGTTCCAGCAGGGTAACCGAGACGAGTCCGAAGGTCTCCCGCAGCCGCTCCAGCAGCGCCGTCAGCGGCCGGGCGCCGCGGACGACGCTGCCGGCGACCGCGCCGAGCAGCTGCGCCTCCGCGCTGGCCCGGGCCGCCTCCCGGGTACGCCGGGCGGCGAGGTCCACCACCCCGCTCACCGCCGCCGCGACGAGCACGAAGACCACCAGGGCGAGCACGTTCTCGGTGTCGGCGACGGTGAGCCCGTACAGCGGCGGGGTGAAGAAGTAGTTGATCAGCAGCGAGCTGAGCAGGGCGGCGAGCAGCGCCGGCCACCAGCCGCCGACCAGGGCGATCCCGACCACGGCGGCGAGGAAGAGCAGCAGGTCGCTGCCGAGCGAGAGCCCGTCGGCGAGGAGCCGGAGCAGGTAGGTCAGCAGCGGGATGCCGAGCACGGTCAGCCCGAAACCGATCAGCCGGCGTCGCCGGGAGAGCGCGGCCGGCGGCGCGGTCAGCCGGCCCCGGCCGGCCTGCTCGTGGGTGACCAGGTGTACGTCGATCGGCCCGGAGAGCGCGGTCGTGGTGGACCCGACGCCTCGGGAGAGGATCTGGGCGAACCGGCCCCGGCGGCTGGCCCCGAGCACGATCTGGGTGGCGTTGGCGCCCCGGGCGAAGTCGAGCAGCGCCGCCGGGACGTCGGCGCCGACCGCCTGGTGGTAGGTGCCACCGAGCTGCTCCACCAGGATCCGCTGCCGGTCCAGGGCGGCCGGGTCGGCGCCGCGCAGCCCGTCGCTGCGGGCCACGTGGATCGCCATCAGCTCGGCGCCCTTGCTCCGGGCCGCGATCCGGGCCGCCCGGCGGATCAGCGTCTCCCCCTCCGGCCCGCCGGTGAGCCCGACCACCACCCGTTCCCGGGTCTCCCAGGGCACCGAGATGCCCTGGTCGGCCCGGTACCGGTCGAGCTGGTCCTCCACCTTGTCGGCGAGCCAGAGCAGCGCGAGTTCGCGAAGCGCGGTGAGGTTGCCGATCCGGAAGTAGTTGGCCAGTGCCGCGTCGATCTTGTCCGGATGGTAGATGTTGCCGTGCGCCATCCGCCGGCGCAGCGCCTCCGGGGTCATGTCGACCAGCTCGACCTGCTCGGCGCCGCGTACCACGCCGTCCGGCACGGTCTCCCGCTGCGCGACCCCGGTGATCTGCTCGACGACGTCGTTCAGCGACTCCAGGTGCTGGATGTTGACCGTGGAGAGCACGTCGATGCCGGCGTCGAGCAGCTCCTGGATGTCCTGCCAGCGCTTGCCGTTGCGCGAGCCGGGCACGTTGGTGTGGGCCAGCTCGTCCACGACCGCGACCTCGGGCCGGCGGGCCAGCACCGCATCGAGGTCCAGCTCGGTGAAGTCGGTGTCCCGGTAGCGGATCGTCCGGCGCGGCAGCACCGGCAGGTCGCCGAGCATCGCCGCGGTCTGCGGGCGGCCGTGGGTCTCGACCAGCCCCACCAGCACGTCCGTGCCGCGCGCCGCCCGGCGGTGCGCCTCCTCCAGCATCGCGTACGTCTTGCCGACGCCGGGGGCGGCCCCGAGATAGATGCGCAGTTGCCCGCGTGCCACGCTGCCGATCCTGCCTTATCTCCCGGGGCCGCCCGTGGCCGATCAGCCGCCGACCGGGAAGGCGCGGTCCAGGGCGAGGTTGAGTTCCAGCACGTTGACCCGGGGCTCGCCGAGGAAGCCGAGTCCCCGCCCGTCGGTGTGCTCGGCGACCAGCCGCCGCACATCGTCGGGGCTGGTCTGCCGCTCCCGGGCGACCCGGTTCACCTGGATCTCCGCGTACGCCGGGCTGATGTGCGGGTCGAGGCCGCTGGCGCTGGCGGTGACCGCGTCGGCCGGCACCGCCGGTTCGGCGGGCGCATCGCCCCGGACCGGGGTGACCACCCCGCCGGAGTAGTCATCGCCCGGCACGGCGCATTCGACGGCGACCCCGCCGAAGGTGCCGACGAACGGGGTGGCGGGGCAGGGCTGGTTGACGCTGACCGCCCGGGTCACCGGCCCGGTCAGGCCGTCGCGGTGGAAGACCCGCAGCACCGCACCGACCCCGTCCGGCGTGCAGTACGGTCGGCTCCCGTCCACCCCGTCGAGTTCGCCGACGGCTCGGCTGCGGGCGCAGACCTGGGTGAGCAGGCTCTGCGTACCCTCGTCGGGGTTGCCCTCGGCGTCGACCGTGCCGGGCACCGGCAGGATGTCCTCGACGCTCTCCGGGCCGAGGTTGCTGGCCGAGGTCGAGGTGGGGTCGTAGCCGTCACCGGCGGCCGAGGGTCGGGACTGGAAGTATCGCGGGACGGGGTTGCCGTCCGCGTCGGTGAAGGACTGCCCGATCAGCCGGCTGCCGATGACGGTGCCGTCGGCGGTGCGGACGACCGAGCCCCCGGCCCGGTCGTGCAGACCGGGCAGGTGCCCAACCCCGACCATGAGCAGCGGGTAGGCCAGCCCGAGCAGCGCGGTGCAGACGAGTACGGCCCGGAACGCGGCCAGGTGGTGGGCGAGCCAGGTGGGTAGGCGCATCACGAGACCCCTGGAATGAGCGAGATGAGGAGATCGAGAATCTTGATTCCGGCGAAGGGCGCGACGACCCCGCCGAGGCCGTACACCGACAGGTTGCGGGTGAGCAGACTGCTGGCGCTGCCGGGCCGGTAGCGCACGCCGCGCAGGGCGAGCGGGATCAGCACCACGATGATGATCGCGTTGAAGACCACCGCGGCGAGGATCGCCGAGGCGGGGCTGGAGAGCCGCATGACGTTGAGCGCGTCCAGGCTCGGGTAGATCCCGACGAAGATCGCCGGGATGATCGCGAAGTACTTGGCGATGTCGTTGGCGATCGAGAAGGTCGTCAGCGCGCCCCGGGTGATCAGCAACTGCTTGCCGATCTCCACGATCTCGATCAGCTTGGTCGGGTCGGAGTCGAGGTCGACCATGTTGCCGGCCTCCTTGGCGGCGGTGGTGCCGGTGTTCATCGCCACCCCGACGTCCGCCTGGGCCAGTGCCGGCGCGTCGTTGGTGCCGTCACCGGTCATCGCGACCAGCCGGCCGCCCTCCTGCTCCCGCTTGATCAGCGCGAGCTTCTCCTCCGGGGTGGCCTCGGCGAGGAAGTCGTCCACCCCGGCCTCGTCCGCGATCGCCTTCGCGGTACGCGGGTTGTCGCCGGTGATCATCACGGTCCGGATACCCATCCGGCGCATCTCGTCGAACCGCTCCCGCATGCCGGACTTGACCACGTCCTTGAGGTGGATCACCCCGAGGGCGCGGGCCGGCTCGCCGTCGACGTGCTCGGCGACGACCAGCGGGGTGCCCCCACCGCCGCTGATCCCGTCGACGATCTCCCCGACCTGCTCGGTCGGGTGCCCGCCGTTGTCCCGCACCCACTTCATCACCGCTGCCGCGGCGCCCTTGCGGAGCCGCCGGGCCGGGCCACCGGGACCGCCGTCCACAGCGGAGTACGGGGCCAGGTCGACCCCGGACATCCGGGTCTGCGCGGTGAACGGGACGTGGCGATCCTCGCCGTGCCTGCCGGCACCGAAGTCGCTGCCCGCCAGACCGGAGCGCTCACGCAGACCGTACGCCGTCTTGGCCAGCACCACGATCGAGCGCCCCTCCGGCGTCTCGTCGGCCAGGCTGGCGAGCTGGGCCGCGTCCGCGACCTGCTCGGCGGTGACCCCGGCGACCGGGACGAACTCCGCCGCCTGCCGGTTGCCGAGGGTGATGGTGCCGGTCTTGTCGAGCAGCAGCGTGTTGACGTCGCCCGCCGCCTCGACGGCCCGGCCGCTCATGGCCAGCACGTTGCGCTGCACCAGACGGTCCATCCCGGCGATGCCGATCGCGGAGAGTAGCGCCCCGATCGTGGTCGGGATCAGGCAGACCAGCAGGGAGACCAGCACGATGCCGGTGACCCCGTCCGCGTCGACCGCGGTGGTGTCCGGCGCCGCGCCCTGGAACTCCTTGGAGAAGATCGCCAGCGGCTGGAGCGTGACCACCGCGACCAGGAAGATGACGGTCAGCGCGGCGAGCAGGATGTTCAGCGCTATCTCGTTCGGGGTCTTCTGCCGGTTCGCCCCCTCCACCAGTGCGATCATCCGGTCGACGAAGCTCTGTCCCGGCTGCTGGGTGACTCGCACGACGATGCGGTCGGAGAGCACCTTCGTGCCGCCGGTGACCGCGCTGCGGTCCCCGCCGGACTCCCGGATCACCGGGGCGGACTCGCCGGTGATGGCCGACTCGTCCACGCTGGCGATCCCCTCGACCACGTCGCCGTCGCCGGGAATGACCTGCCCCGCCTCGACCAGCACGATGTCGCCGTATCGCAGCTCGGTGGCGGCGACCGCCTCCTCGCGGTAGCCGCCCGGCCCTGCCCCCGGCGACCAGCTGGTGAGGCGGGTCGCGACGGTGTCGCGTTTCGCCTGGCGCAGCGTCGCCGCCTGCGCCTTTCCCCGGCCCTCGGCGACCGCCTCGGCCAGGTTGGCGAAGAGGACGGTCAGCCAGAGCCAGGCGGTGATCGCCCAGGCGAACCCGGTCGGCTCCGCGACAGCGAGCACGGTGGTGAAGACCGCGCCGACCTCCACGATCAGCATCACCGGGTTGCGCCACAGCGTCGCCGGGTTGAGCTTGCGGGCCGCGTCCGGCAGCGAGCGGAGCAGTTGCCGCGGATCCAACAGCCCGCCGCCGACCGGGCCACCGCGCCCGGGGCCGGCGGAGGGGAGCCCGCCGGAGGGGGCGGGCACTGCCGGGCTGACAGTCATCGTGCTTTTCCTCACCATGTTGTGGAGAACTCTCACGGCGCTCACAACCCCTCGGCGAGCGGGCCGAGCGCCAACGCGGGCAGGAAGGTCAGCGCCACCAGCACCACCGTCACGCCGGTGAGCATCCCGACGAAGAGCGGCCGGTGGGTCGGCAGCGTCCCCGCCGAGGTGGGCACCGGGTTCTGCCGGGCCAGCGAGCCGGCCAGACCGAGCACCAGGATGATCGGCAGGAACCGGCCGAGCAGCATGCAGAGCCCGAGCGCCACGTCCCACCACGGGGTGTTCACCGTGATGCCGGCGAACGCCGACCCGTTGTTGTTGCTGGCCGAGGTGAAGGCGTAGAGCACCTCGGAGAGGGCGTGCGGGCCGACGTTGAGCGCCGTGGCGTTGTTGCCGGTGGCGAAGGCAACTGCCGTGCCGATCAGGACCAGTAGCGGGGTGGTCAGGAAGTAGAGGGAGGCGAACTTGATCTCCCGTGCGCCGACCTTCTTGCCGACGTACTCCGGGGTCCGGCCGACCATCAGGCCGGCCACGAAGACCGTGATCACCGCGAGGACGAGCATGCCGTACAGGCCGGCGCCGACGCCGCCCGGCGCCACCTCGCCGAGCATCATGTTGACCATCGGCATCATCCCGCCCAGCGCCGTGTAGGAGTCGTGGAACGAGTTCACCGAGCCGGTCGAGGTGAGCGTGGTGATCGCGGCGAAGGAGGCCGAGTTGGAGACCCCGAACCGGGCCTCCTTGCCCTCCATCGCCGCGCCGACCGCCTGCGGCACGGTGCCGGCGCCGGTCAACTCGAAGACGTTGGTCAGGGTGATGCTGGCGATCGCCAGGACCGCCATCACGGCGACGATCGCGTAGCCCTGCCGGTTCTGCCCGATCATCCGGCCGAAGACCCGGGGCAGACTGAACGGGATCAGCAGGATCAGGAACAGCTCGAACCAGTTGGTCCAGGTCGTCGGGTTCTCGAACGGGTGGGAGCTGTTGACGTTGTAGAAGCCGCCGCCGTTGGTGCCGAGCTCCTTGATCACTTCTTGCGAGGCGACCGGGCCACCGGTGAGCGTCTGGGTGCCGCCGGTCACCGTGGCGACGTCCGTACCGCCGGAGAGGTTCTGCACCACCCCGCCGACCATGAGCACGAGAGCACCGAGCAGCGCGATCGGCAGCAGCACCCGCAGGGTGATCCGGACCAGATCGACGAAGAAGTTGCCGAGCCGGTCCGTACGGCTGCGGGCGAAGCCCCGCACCAGGGCCACCGCGATCGCGATGCCGACCGAGGCGGAGGCGAAGTTCTGTACGGCGAGCCCGGCCATCTGCACCAGATGACCCATTGTCGACTCACCCGAGTACGCCTGCCAGTTCGTGTTCGTCACGAAGCTGACCGCGGTGTTCCACGCGAGGTGGTCGGGCACCGCCTCGAAGCCCAGCGAGAGCCAGAGCCGGTCCTGCAGGCGCAGGAAGGCGTAGAGGAAGAGTATCGAGACAAGGGAGAAGGCCAGCACGCTGCGCGCGTACGTGCCCCAGGACTGTTCGGCGTGCGGGTCCACGCCGATCAGCCGGTAGATGCCCCGTTCCACCCGGGAGTGCCGGGTGCCGGTCACCACCCGGTAGAGGTGGTCCCCGAAGGGCCTGTGCACCGCCGCCAGCGCCGCGGCGAGCGTGCCGAGCAGGATGATGCCCGCGGTTGTCGTACTCATCTAGAAACGCTCCGGGAAGAGCAGGGCGGCGAGCAGGAAGACGACCAGCCCGGCCGAGAGCACCAGGCCGACGAGGTTGACTGCGCTCACAGTCGCTCCACCGCCCGGGCGACCAGGGCCAGGGCCGCGAAGAGCCCCAGCGTCAGCAGCACGAACACGACGTCGATCACGCCAACGTCCTCTCCAGCGCAGATGTCCAGGCGCCCGTTTTCGGTCGCCTGACCTATCGAAGCCCGCGGCGGGCGCGGCAGTGGCCGGTTCTGACGGTTCGGCTACGCCCCGGGCCGGCTTCTTGACGCTCTCTTGACGCCTGACCAGCGGGTTTCCGGGCGGCCGTGCCGGGTAGCCCTCGCCGGGAGCCACACGGGGAGGGTGCGGGATGCCGGAATCGGAAGCCTGGGTACACGAGGCCACCGCGACCGCCGAGGGAGGCCGGCTGCATACCGACGACGGCGAACTCTCCACCACGCTGGCCTCACCGTTGGCGCCGCACTGCACCGGCCTCGCCCCCGAGCAGTTGCTCGCGGCGGCGTTCGCCTCCTGCCTGCACCACGCGGCGGTCGAGGCGGCGACCGGCATCACCGACGAGGCGCACACCGTCCAGGTGCGTGCCCAGGCCCGGCTGGCCCGGGACGCCGACGGCCTCTACCGGGCGGACGTACGGGCCAGTATCGCCTCGGCCGGCCTGAACCGGGACCAGCTCACGGACCTGGCCCGGTATGCCGACCGGCTCTGGCCGTTCTCCAGCGACGGCAGCCGGCACACCCTCACCGTCGGCCCGGCGGAGCCCCGCAGCCACTGACCGGAGCCGCGCCACTGACCCGAGCCGCGCCACTGACCCGAGCCGCGTCCACCGGCCCGAGTCGCGTCCACCGGCCCGAGTCGCGTCCACCGGCCCGTCCAGGATCACGGCCGGTGCTGGATCAGCGGAAGCCTGCGGTGACGGCCCGGTGGTCGCTGGCCGGGGTGCGCAGGACCCGGGCATACGCTGCGGTGAGCCCGCGGTAGAGCACATGGTCGGGCCGGGTGACCGGCAGCGCGGCGGGCCAGGTGAAGCCCGGTCCCCGTCCCGCGTCGGCCTGTGCGTCGTGCAGCAGCTCGGTCAGGGGCTCGATCATGCGGTCGGTGGAGGCGGTGTTGAGGTCGCCGAGCACGATCAGCCGCTCGGCCCGGTCATGCCGGATCCGGTCGGCGAGCGTGGCCACCGTGCGGTCCCGGGTGCCGGTGTCCCCGGCCCGGGCCGAGCCGAGATGTACGACGTAGACGACCACGTCCCCGCCGGGCGCCGCCACCACGGCCCGCAGGGCGCGGGTCCAGGCCAGCCCGGTGTCCACGCCGACGTCCTCCCGGATCGGAAACCTGCTCCAGAGCGCGACCGTGGAGACCGCGGCCCGGTGGGGATAGCGCTCGACCAGCACCCCCGCGACCGGCTCCCGGGTGTCGCCGGAGATTTCCTGCAGGGCGATCAGGTCGGGCCCGGTCCCGGCCAGGCTGGCCACCGTCGCCGCCGGGTCCGGATTGCCGGCCCGTAGGTTCTGGCTCGCCACCCGCAGCCGCACCGACCCGCCGCCGCCGTCGGGCAGCCACGCGGTGCCGAACAGCGCCACCCAGAGCAGGGCTGGCACCAGCGCGGCGGCCAGCGCGATCCAGGACCGGCGCAGCAGGGCCACCAGCCCGAGCAGCGGCACGCCGAGGCCGAGGAAGGGTGCCGCGCTGTCCACGAGGCTGCCCAGGCCGCGCACGTTGGGGATCAACCGGTGGCCGGCGATCAGCGCGGTCAGCAGAGCGGCCGCGATCAGGAGCGGCCGGCCACGGCGCCACGCCCGCCCGGGCGGCCCGCCATCCGCAGTCTTGATCTTGCTTTCCGCCACCGGAAGAATCGTATCGGAGCGGGTGGCTCCGGACGCCGACGATCACCCAGGTACGCCTCGACCACCCGGGCCGGGTCCCCCGACCACCCGGGCCGGTCCCCCGACCACCCGGGCCGGTCCCCCGACCACCCGGGCCGGGTCTCTCGACCATTCGAGCCAGGTCCGGATCGGTCCGACCGTCCGGGACGAACTGGACCGAACGGTGGAACCGGACGATCTTCCGAGCAGGAGCGCGTGCCCGCGGCGAACCGTCCCCGGCTGGCGCATCCGGAGGAACAAGACGGACATACCCGATCAGCCCGGTCCCGGCACGGTCGGTGGGCGGTGCCGGCGATTGACCGGTTGACCAGGCAAAAGTGTGGTGTAGGCCACCGATCCGACCGGCCCCATTCAGCTCGGCGTTACCTAACCTCGGCGGGTGCATCACACGGAACATGCAGATCGCGGCGAGGACACCGGAGCGCAGGCTGACCGTTCGGCGGATACCGGCTCCACCGAGAAGGTAACCGGACGCCACCGGGCCCCCGAGCGACGCCGGCTGCCCCGGACCCGGGCACTGCTCTCCGCCACCCCGTTCCGGATCGGTTCGGTCGCGACGGTGGTCTGCTGCCTCGGCGCGGTGGCCTTCGTCGAGTCCCGGGCCGCGACCACCGCTCCGATCGAACCGACGCCGGCCGGCCTGCTCGCCGAACGCGCCGCCGAGGCCGAACGGCAGCCGGCGTCCCGGGCGACCGAACGGGCACCCGAGCCCCCGCCGGCCGCCACCCCCACCCCAACGGCCGCCCCCAGCACGCCGACCGCCGAGCCGACGGCGGCCCGGACCGCAGTCGCCCGGGCGAGCAGAAAGCCGGCCCGGCCGACCCCGGTCGCCGGGCTGACCCAGGCGCAGATGGACAACGCCCACACGATCGTCCAGGTCGGCGTGCGGATGGAGATCCCACGCCGGGGCCTGGTGGTCGCCATCGCCACCGCCATGCAGGAGAGCAACCTCTACAACCTGGCCAGTGGCGTGCTACCCGAGTCGCTCGACCAGCCGAACCAGGGCGTCGGCTACGACCACGACTCCGTCGGGCTCTTCCAGCAGCGCCCGAGTTCCGGGTGGGGCAGCGTCGCCGACCTGATGCGCCCGGCGTACGCGGCCGAGCAGTTCTACTCGGCGCTGCTCGAGATAGCCGGATGGCAGGAGATGAGCGTGACCGTCGCCGCCCAGTCGGTGCAGATCTCCGCCTTCCCCGACGCGTACGCCCAGCACGAGCAGCGGGCGACGACTGTGGTCGGCGCGCTCGTCTGAGCGGGTCGGCGACCCGGAACGCGGCGAGGGTGGTCGGCGACCACTCACTGCCGCTTGGGCAGCACCACGATCTGGCCGAAGAACTCGTCGATCCGCCGCACCACGTCGTTGAAGTCGTCGAGGTCGATGGGCTTGGTGACGTACGCGTTCGCCCGCAGGTTGTAGCTGCCCAGGACGTCGTTGTCCGCGTTGGAGGTGGTGAGGACGACGATGGGGATGGTCCTCAGGTCGTCGTCGCTCTTGACCCTGTCGAGCACCTGCCGACCGTCCATCCGGGGCATGTTCAGGTCCAGCAGGATCATGTCCGGCCGGGAAGCCTTGCGGTGTCGTCCCTCGCGATAGAGGAACTCCATCGCCTCCTCGCCGTCGCCGACCACGTCGATCGACTTGGGTATCCCCGAGCCGACCAGCGCCTCCTCGATCATCAGGACATCACCGGGATCGTCGTCGACGACCAGGATCCGCACGGGGTTCGGCTCGGCTGCGTCCACGGCATACCCGCCTCTGGTTGATGGGATGGTACGGAGCGTACCCGCGTCACCAGCGCTCCGAGGTCTCCGGCAGGTTGCCGACCATCGACGCGGCGTGCGAACTGTAACGGATCATCGGTCTTTCACAGTGGCGGGGTCGTGCCGCTCCCGGTCGAAGCGGAGCAGTTCGTCGAGGCCGCTGATCCGCAGCACCCGCTCGACCCGCCCCGTCGCACCGGTCAACCGGAGCCAGCCGCCTCGCGAGCCGGCCTGGTCGTCTCCGCGCACGAAAGCGGCCAGACCGCTGGAGTCGCAGAAGCTCAGCTCCGCGAGATCGACGAGCAACCGCCGGTGCCCGGCGTCGAGCAACTTGTCGATCTCGGCACTGAGCTCCGGGGCGGTAGTGATGTCAAGCTCACCGCCCAGGTGGAGGCGCACGAGTTCCGCGTGCACCACATGCCTGACGGTGAAGACCACGCCCGCCTCCGTGCGATTTACCAGCCGATACTTGCAGTCAGGCAAGTATACGCAGCGGCTCGATCGACATCGAGAGCCGGTGCGGCGGATCCGCGCCTCGCCTCACCCGGCCACGCCGTGACCGGCGACCATTCGGTTTGCCCGGCACGGCCGGGGGAAGGTGCCCACCGGGACCGGGCGGCGCGGACCGGTCGGGACGGGAGGCAGGGCATGGCGCAGCGGCAGGTTCCCACGGTCACGCTGCCGTCCGGTGAGGCGATCCCCGCGCTCGGCCAGGGCACCTGGGGGATGGCGGAGGACCCCCGGCGGCGGGAGGAGGAGATGGCCGCGCTCCGCGCCGGGGTCGACGCCGGCCTCACGCTGATCGACACCGCCGAGGTGTACGCCGACGGCGCCGCCGAGGAACTGGTCCGGGAGGCGCTCGGCGACCGGCGCGAGGAGATCTTCCTGGTCAGCAAGGTCTCCTCGGAGCATGCGACCACCATCGGGACCGCCGACGCCTGCGCCCGCAGCCTGGAGCGGCTCGGCACCGACCGGATCGACCTGTATCTGCTGCACCAGCGGGGCGACGCGCCGCTGCCGGAGACCGTCGAGGCGTTCACCGGCCTGATGACCCAGGGGCTGATCCGGCACTGGGGGGTGAGCAACTTCGATCTGCCGGAGGTGGTCGAACTGGCCGGCATTCCGGGCGGCACCGCCGTCGAGACGGACCAGATCCCCTACAACCTCACCCGCCGGGGCATCGAGTGGGACCTGCTCCCCCGCTGCCGCGCGGCCGGCCTACCGATCATGGCGTACTCGCCGCTCGAGCGGGGCCGGCTACTCGACCATCCGGTGCTGCGCCGCGTCGCCGACCGGCACGGCGCCACGCCCGGGCAGGTGGGGCTGGCCTGGCTGCTCTGCCAGCAAGGGGTGTGCGCGGTGACCGGGGCCAGCCGCCCCGACCACGTCAGGGAGAACCGGGCGGCCGTCGAGCTGGTCCTGACCGAGGAGGACCTGGCCGAACTCGACCGGACATTTCCGGCGCCCAGCGGCCCTCGGCCGCTGGAACTACTCTGACCGCCAGGAGCCAGGCCGAGCCAGGCCGGATCTCACTCGCGTTCGATCCTCCGCAGCCCGTGTCTGGGCGTCCACCACTCGACCACGAGCAGCGTGGCCTGCTCGTTCAGGTGCGTGTGCACGACCTCGGTGATGTCGGCATGGAAGCGGTCGCCCTCCGGCCCCTCGCTGATCGGTCCGGCGGTGACCGCCCGACCGGCGACCTTCGCCTCGCCCGGCCACTGCGCCTCGGCCCCCTCGATCGGGTCGACGGTCGCGCTGTGCAGGGCGAACCGCGGATCCCGCCGCAGGTCGGCGCCCTTGCGCGCCTTCGGCATCGAGCCGAAGACGAGTTCGCCGTCGGAAAAGACCACCTCGATCCCGGAGATCCGCGGCGACCCGTCGGCCCGCAGGGTGGCGATCGTCTTGTGTCTGTGCGCGTCGAAGAGCGCCCGTACCCGTGCGGCGAACTCCGGCACCGCCCGCTCGACGTCCTGCCATGCCGTCATGAGCCCATGATCGCACCGATCCGGGGCGGAGCGGAGATCCGGACAGCAGGAGGGCGCCCGGCGGCTCCTCAGACCGCCTTCAGCCGGGCCGGCCGCCGGATCGGCTCAACACCCACCTCGTCCGGCCGGGCTGCGTCCTCGGGCGGGCCGCTCTCCGGCGGCTGGAACAGGTAGCGGACGAACTCGCCACTCGCCTCGTTCTCGTCCGAGCCGGGCCACTGTCCGGCGGCGTCGACCCCGATGACCTCCCGCCCTCCCTCGTCGGTCTCCTCCAGCAGCGCCCAGAGTGACACGGGGTAGCAGCGGGTCGTGTCCGGGGCGAGCCGCCAGCGGGCGTACCAACCGGGCCGGGCGGGCACGATCTCGACGATCCTCTTCATGCTGACCCTCCTCGGGCGGCACGGGACGGGACCGCCTCACCCCGATGCCCAAGGCGGTCGCGGCGGTCGCGGCGGTCGAACCGATCATCGACACCGGCGGGGTGAGCGCTCCTCACCCCGGCGTGATGAGCCGGCCGGAGGCCCGGGGTCGGACGCCGGCAAGTTTTGTCGATGCGGGCCGGGGAAGGCAGTTGATCGTGCCGCAGTCGTGCGGCCGCCGGGTGCGGTGGTGGCCCGGAGCAGGCACGGTTCGGATCCTCATGACGACGACCAGCCCAGCGAGGAGACGGCATGAGCGGGAAGCAGATGGATGGCGACAACCAACGGCGCCGTACCCTGGCGCGGCAGGCCCGCGAGCGGGGCCGGCGCCCGAGCGAGGTGGGCGCGACACTCGGCGCCGACAAGCAGCTCGCAAGCCTGGACCGGAGCCGCCGCGCCGGGCCCGCGCCGGCCGGCAGCCACAAGCCGAACGCCGAGCGGGGCGGTCCGACCACCCCGCCGCCGGCCCCGGCCGACCGCCCCGGCCCGGCCCCCGACGACCTGCCCGGCACCGCCACCGGGGTCGCCGTGATCGGCTACCGGGAGTTCGTCGCCGACATCGGGCGCCGGGCCGGCGTCGACTTCGAGCAGGCCCGCGCCGCCGCCGAAGCCACGGTGGCCGCGCTGGCCCGCGCGCTGGAGACCGCCGACCGGCAACGGCTGCTCGACGCCGTACCGAACCAGCTGTACGACGACGGCGCGCTGGCCACCGGCGACCGGCGTCGCGACCTGGCCGGTTTCCTCGACGAGGTGGCCCGGCTGACACATCGCAGCCCGGAGCAGGCGCGCTACCAGGCGCAGGCGACGCTGAGCGCGCTCGCCTCGGCGGACGACGGACTGATCGGCTCGCTGGAGCTGCCGACCGAGCTGCGGGAGCTGCTCGGCCCGCCGCCGGCCGGCGGCGGGCTGGTCGACCCGGCCGGCGCCACCGCACCGCTGACCGACGACGAACTCCGCGACGCGTTGGCGACGCTTCCCTACTGGTCCGGCGACCGGCGGCGGCTGACCCGCACCATCGAGCTTCCGCCGGAGAACCTCGACCGGGTGCTGGGCCGGTTGGCACGGTTGCGCCCGGAGACCGGCCGGGGGCCGACGGTCGGCCGGGAGTCGCCGCAGACGGCGGTGCTGACCGTCCGGACCCGAGCCCTGGACGGGGTGACCGCGCTCGACGTCGTGCTCGCGCACCAGATCGACGACGCCGTCGACGAAGTCGGCGCCGGCATGGCCACCCCACCACCCGAGCGCCCCCGGGGCCCCCGCCCGGGCCCGTGACACCGGTAAGGAAGGGCCCCCGCTTATCGTTTTCTGTTGTACAAGGGCCCCTTCCTTGCCGCTATCGGTGGACCGGGAGCTCGGGCGTGGCGCTCTCCAGCGGTACGGTGTGCGCCGGCACCAGCCCGAGATGTACGGCCTGCCGGGTGAACGCCGCGTCCAGCAGCCAGTCGGCGCTGACCCGGGCCCGGTTCGCCGGTAACGCCAACAGGTGGTAGCCCCGGGTCACCGCCTTGGCCGGCAACCCGGCCAGGGGCACCCGCACCGGGTTCGCGGCCGCGTCGGTGCCGCCGAGGTCCACCACGAATCCGAGGTCGTGGTGGCGGTACGGCCGGCGCTTGCCCTGGCCGTACGAGGCGGCGACGTTGTGCGCGGCGAGTTTCCCCTGCCGCTGGGCGTGCTGCGCGGTCATCGCCGTCACCTGGCCGGGCCGGGTGAGGTCGGGGACGGCGGCCGCGTCGCCGCAGGCGTAGACGTCGGGGAAGCCGGGGACGTTGAGGAACTCGTCGACGACCAGCCGCCCCTTCTCGGTCGGCAGCCCGAGGTCGGCGACGAGCGGGTCGGGGCGGACACCGACGCACCAGATCAGTGACCGGGTCGGCACGTACTCGCCGTCGCTGAGCTTCACCCCGTCGGCCATCGCCTCGGCGACGGTGGTGCCCATCCGGACGTCCACGCCCCGGGCGTCGAGCACCCGCCGGGCGGTCTCCGACATCCGCTGGTCGAGCTCACTCAGCACCCGATCGGCGAGGTCGAGCAGCATCCAGCGCGGCCGTACGCCGAGCCGGGGGTGCTGGGCGGCAAGTGCGTCGGTGAAGAGCTGGCCGTGCGCGGCCACCTCCGTACCGGTGTAGCCGGCGCCGACAACCACGAACGTGGTACGCGCGTCCCGCTCGGCCTCGTCGTCGGTCGCCTCGGCCTGCTCGATCTGCGAGACGACGTGATCGTGCAGGTAGAGTGCCTCGGGCAGTCCCCGGAACCCGTGCGCGTGCTCGGTGACGCCGGGAATGGGCAACAGCTTGTTGACGCTGCCGACGGCGATGATCAGCCGGTCGTACTCGAGGTGCCCGGCATCCCCCTCGGCGCCGGAGTAGTCGACCCGCCTCGCCCGTAGGTCGATGTGTTGGGCCTCGCCGATGACGACCCGGACCCCGTCCAGCGTGCCGGCGAGGGAGACCGAGACCCGACTCGGCTCCAGGATTCCGGCCGCCACCTCCGGCAGCAGGGGGAGGTAGAGGAAGAAGTCGGTCGGGTTCAGCAGCGAGATCTCGGCCCGGCCGTTGGCGGTCCGGGAGAGGTTCTTCGCCGCGTGGTAGCCGGCGAAGCCGGCCCCGACGATGACAATGCGCGGTTTCGTCATGAGAACGCCGTTCCCGGACATCGGCCCGGCAAACCCGGGCCGGCGGGCGTACCGGACGAGGGGTGGTACGGAGGGCGGAAATCGATCATTTTCGTTGACAGTCACAGCTCGCATTGATGACGATGCCTGCATGACATCCCAGGAGTTCCGGGGCGACGGGCCCACGAAGCCGAGCCGCCGCACCTTCCTCTCCGCCGCCACCGTCACCGCCGCCGCTGCGAGCGCCACGGTTGCCGCGCCCCTGGCCGCCGCCACCTCCGCCGCCGCGTCGGGTGCCGGATCCGGTGCCACCGCCGGCAGTGGCGGGCCGGCGGGACCCGGCCGGCCGATCCGACCGCAGGCACCTGACCGGCAGCTACGGAGCCTGCTCCGCGAGATCGACAAGCGCCGGATCGAGGCGACCGTCCGGCGACTCGCCGCCTTCGGCACCCGGCACACCCTCTCCAGCCAGGACGACCCGGTCCGCGGAATCGGCGCCGCCCGGGACTGGATCTACGAACAGATGCGCGGCTACGCCGCCCGGTCCGGCGGGCGGCTGACGGTGGAGCTCCAGTCGTACGTCCAGGAGCCGGCGTCCCGGATCCCGGTGCCAACCGTGATCACCAATGTCGTCGCGACGCTGCGCGGCGAGAGTTCCCCGGAGCGGATCTACGTCGTCACCGGCCACTACGACTCCCGGTGCACCGACGTCATGGACGCCACCAGCGACGCGCCGGGCGCCGACGACGACGCCTCCGGGGTGGCGGTCGCGATGGAACTGGCCCGGGTGATGTCCACCCGGGACAGCGATGCCACCATCGTCTTCGCGGCGGTCGCCGGCGAGGAGCAGGGTCTCTACGGCTCGGGATACCTGGCCCGGCAGTTCAGGGCGGCCGGCGCCGACGTGCAGGGGATGTTCAGCGACGACATCGTCGGCAGCAGCACCGCCGACGACGGCACCCGGGATCGGCGTACGCTGCGACTCTTCGCCGAGGGTGTGCCGACGGCCGAGACACCGGCCGAGGCGAACACCCGGCGCGCGGTCGGTGGCGAGAACGACTCGCCGAGCCGGCAACTCGCCCGGTTCGTCAGCCACGTGGCCGACAACGACAGCACCGGGATGCGGATCCGGGTGATCTACCGTCGGGACCGCTACCTGCGCGGCAGCGACCACATCCCGTTCCTGGAGCAGGGTTACCCGGCCGGCCGGTTCACCGAGCCGCACGAGGACTTCGCGCACCAGCACCAGGACGTCCGGGTCGTCGACGGCAAGCAGTACGGCGACCTGCCGGAGTTCTGCGACTTCGAGTACATCACCCGGGTGGCCAAGGTGAACGCGGCGGCCCTCTGGTCCCTCGCCCAGGCCCCTGGCACGCCGAAGGACGTCGTCATCGTCACCACGAACCTGACCAACGACACCGAGCTGCGCTGGGCCCGGGGCAGCGAGCCGGACCTGGCCGGCTACGAGGTGGTGTGGCGGGAGACCACGGCGCCGGAGTGGACCCACGCGATCCCGGTCGGCGACGTCACGACGGCCACCGTCGACCTCTCCAAGGACAACGTCTTCTTCGGGGTCCGTGCCGTCGACACCGCAGGCCACCGCAGCCCGGTGGCGTTCCCCCGCCCCGGCTCCTGATCCGGACACCGACGGCGGGGCCGACACCGGAGCGCTCGGGCCGCTATGCTGAGGCAGGCTACGGTGCGGCCGGCCGCTTGCGCCCAGAGGGTGTGGTGAACGCGCCGCTCGATCCCGACTGTCACGGCGGAGACTCCCGAAGGCGGCCGGCCAGTAACGCAAGCGCTGTCGCACCGGCTCGCCGGTATGGAGCTTCCATGACCCCGTCGGCACCCGAGCCACACCCGTCGACTCCCGACCCCAAACAGATGGCCCGGTCACTCCGTACCGAGCTGCGCGGGCGGTTCGACGTGGCCGCGACGCACAGCGAGTGCCTGGGATCGTCGCCCGACAGCACGGCGTCGACAACTGGAACATCCTGGCCGCCCGACAGCGGCCGGTCGCCACGGCCGGCCGCGGCGCGCCCGGCGACGCACCGGGCGGCGACGGCGCCGGGGGCACGCATCCGTGGGGGGCGCGCAGCAACACCATTCCGGTACTGCGCATTTTCGCGGTCGCTCCGGCGCTCGAGTTCTACGTCGACTTCCTCGGTTTCACCCTGGACTTCGGTGGCCCGAACGCCGGTCCCGGCACCGCCTACTACGGACAGGTCTCCCGGCACGACACCACCCTGCACCTCGCCGAAACGGCGTACGACGCGGGCCAGGGCGCGACGGTCTTCCTCTGGATCGACGGCATCGACGAGCTGCGTGAACGGTTGAACCAGCGGCGCACCGAGGTGCCGGTGTGGGGACCGGCGGTCTGGACTCCGGAGGTCGAGCAGGCCCAGTGGGACGGCCGGGTCCTCACCGTCGCCGACCCGTTCGGGAACCATCTGCGGTTCAGCGAACCCCAGGATCCGTCGATCCGGGGCGGCCTGCCGCGCTGGGCGTAACCGTACGGCCGGCCCCGGTGCGGGCCGGCCGTACCCTGCGGTGTGGCAGCACCTTCACTATGCTCGCGATCGACATGCACGACTTCGCGTAGTGGGAGCGGGTGGAGGACGCCGATCCATGATCATCGCCTTGCTGCTGGACCTCGCCAACATCGTCGGCGGTTTCCTGCTCGCCGTCGCGCTGCTGCGCCGGCTGCCCCGGGTCGGGGACGACCTCGGTCGCTTCGCCGCCCGGGTGGCGCCGTTCGGCTGGCTGGTCGGGATCGTCGCGCTGGTGGCCGGCGGCTACTACCTCCTCGTCCACCTGATCTCCGGGCCCCGGGTGTTCCACTTCGAGGTGGTCGGGATCGGCGTCGGGTTGGCGCTGCTCTGGGACCGGTTGACCGGGCGGCCGGCGCCGAGGCCGGAGGCAGCTCAGGGCGCCGCCACCGGCCTCGGCCTGCTGCTCGCGATCTTCGGCATCATCGCGATCGTCGTCGGCATCCAGGGTCTCTTCACCCCGGACGGCTGATCCTGGTGGCGGCGCCGCGCCATCACCACCAGGCGGTGCACCGTGCGGCTGTGGCGTAGGGGAACGACTGGCCGCATGCCTGGAACCGGTAGCTGGGGTTGCTGCTGGTTGTCTTGGCCGCGGAGGTCTTGGTCAAGCCGGTGGCGTCGACCAGGAACGGCCCGCACTGCACGTGGATGCTGGCGCCGCCGTCGATGCTCCAGTTCATCCACACCCGGTCGCGGGCGAAGGTGAGTCCGTCGATCATCGCCCAGCCCCGCTGCGCCCCGGCGACGGTGCCGTAATAGAGGCGGACGACCGGTCCACCCGGCAGCGTCACCGGCGCGACGGCCTGGGTGCCGCGCAGCGTGTCGGGGATGTCGCGGAAACCGTTCGCGCCCCGCTCGCAATCCGCCGCGGTCAGCGGTGCGGGTGGAGTCGCGGCCGCCGAAGCTTGGGGTGCCGCGCCGATCACCGCGACGAGCGATGCCGCCAGTACAGCAACGATGGCCCGAATCTTCATCGCCGGATCCTCCTGGTCAGTAGGTCCACTGCGCAGAAGGTAGGTCGGGCAGGCTTCACCTCGGTTTCAACCGGTCGGCGTCGGATGGGTGCTGGTCGACGCCTCGGTCAGGAGAGAGTCAGGCAGAACGGCTTGTCGGCCGGGTCGGCGTAGACCCGGAACCTCGGACCACCGGCCGGCAGTCGCCTCGCGCCCAGCGCCAACACCGCCGGCTCGGCAACGTCGAAGTCGTCGACGACCACGTCCAGGTGCACCTGCTGAGGTCGGGTCGGATCCGGCCAGCGCGGCGGCGTGTAGTCGGTCACCTGCTGGAACAGCACCGGCTGCTCGCCGTCGTTGCCGATCATCGCCATGCCGTCGCCGTCGTACGTCACCGGCTTGCCCAGCAGTTCGGCGTAGAACGTGCTCAGCACCTTGGCGTCCGGACAGTCGAGCATCACGCCCATCACCGTCGTGTCGGGGTTGTCCGCCTTCAGGCAGAGGTCGAACGGGTGCCCGGCCGGGTCGGCCAGGGTGTACCAGCTCTCGTTCCTGTGCAGCAGGGTCGCGCCGAGGCCGAGGGCCCGGTCGAGGCCGGCCTCGAGGTCGGGAATCCGGAAGTCGAGGTGTCCCTGCTGTGGTCGGGTCTGGCCGGGCCACTGCGGCGCCTCGTGGTCCGGAGCCGACTGCAGGCCGATCCGCCAGCCGTCGGGCGTGGCGAGTGTTATCCAGTCGTCGTCGACATCCGCCTCCGTCCAGCCGGCAAGGCTCTGATAGAAGGCGGAGAGGCGGGCGATGTCGGGCGCGTCGAAGGCCACGGTTTCCAGCTTGCCGATCATTGGCAACTCCCTCCAGGTGGTCTGCCCGCATCCTGCCCGCCGGATCTGACAAGAATCGGCGACCGACGCTCGGCCCGGCCGGCTCACCGGAGTTCGTCGGCAGGCGCATCGTCTCGAGGCCGTACCGGCAGACCGTGCGTACGGGCCGCCACCGGGTTGATCGGCGAGAGGGCGGAGCCGCACGGGTCCGGGGCACCGCCCGGAGGATCCGGCCTGCCATACACGTTCGGCCAGACATCCCGGGCCCCTGGGGAATCCCGGGTGGCGTGCCGACCCGTTAACGTTGGCGCCACCGTTCTCCCGAAGGTGGCAATGTGGACGATTTCCGGGACCTGCTGTGGTGGCTGGGATTGGGTGATCCGGGCTGGGCACCATGGGTCTTCGGCATCGTCGCCGTCGCGAGCGTGCTGCTCTCGTTGGCGCCCGCGGCGCGGTTGTTCGTCATCGTGGTCCGAGCGGTCACCGGGTTCGTCGAACGCCGCCGAGACCCGCGCCGGGTGCGCCGCCGGGCACTCTTCGCCGACCACGTAGAAAGCCAGCTACGCCGGCTCGACGAGCGGGAGGAGTGGCGGGACCACCGCTTCGCCCGGCTGGAGGCGGAGGTGGAGATGGAGGGCCGGCAGCAGCGCATCTTCCCGTGGCTGCGCCGACGGCGTCACGTGCTACGCCGTGAGAAGTCCCTGTCGCGCGCGCTCCAACGCAGCGATGAGCGGCTGGTCCTACTGCAGGGCGAGCCGGGCTCGGGCAAGAGCGTCGCGCTGCGGAACGCCGCCCGTGCACTTGCGGCGAAAGCGATGCGCCACCCTCGCCTGCGCAGCAGGATTCCCCTTTACGTCAACCTCAAGGAGTTCCGGCCGACCGGGGATCGGCTCGACGCGGAGGTCGTTCGCACGTTCGTCCTCGACCAGCTCAATCGGGCGAACAGTCGGGACGTGGACCAGTTCCTCGGCGACGAGTTCCAGACGGGCATGCGGGAGGGGTCGTGGCTGTTCCTCTTCGACTCCTTCGACGAGATCCCGGACGTGCTCACGGCAGTCGAGCCCGACGAGACGGTTGGCAGATACGCCGACGCGGGCTGTGGATCCTGGTCAACGCCATCCGCCGACAGCACCTCGACGGTGCCGGTGAGGGTCTACAGGTGTTCCTGGATGTCGCGTCGGCCGCCAGCAGGCGTCAGCGGGAGCTCGCCGCGCTGCCGCCGTGGAGGAAGTCCCTCGCCCACCTGCGCGACGAGACGCGTGGGCGTCGCCCGATCGACGGGGGGTCTCCGAGCAGACGCTGGACGAGATCGCCCGCCTCACCACGAGCGGATCCACCTGACGACGATCAGCGCCTGACCGGTCACCGGCATCCGCCGTGGCGGCACGACGCCGTGCGGGCCGTCGCTGCCTGCCCGGTGCAGGCGCCCGCGCCGACGAGCCCGTGTCCGCGTTCCGGATACCGCTGCATATTCCGGCTACGCCCCAGATGGGTGTTGACGCGGCCGGGCCGCGACTGCCCGGGAGCCGACAGCGGCCGGAGCGGGCGCGTCGCAGACTCCGTTAACACATCGAACCATCCCGATTGGAGGCCAGATGCGACTCCGTCCCCGCATCCTCGCCATCAGCCTGGTCGCCGCGCTGACGGCCACCGTCGTCGGCCCGCCCGCGCCGGGCCGGGCCGCCGCCGCCGACCGGTTCGGCTTCGCGTACGTGGACAACCCGCTGCTGCCGGCCGCCTGGACCGTGCTCGACCCGACCCGGCAGTGGGGCAGTTGGAAGACCGCCTTCCCGGCGTTGCAGGCCGAGGGAATGCGGCTCGCCCCGGGCCGCTATCACGTCAGGTTCCCGCAGGTCGGCGCCGGGTCACGAGGCAACGTGCACGTCACGCCGGTGAACCGGACCGGGCACTACTGCGAGATCGTCCGCTGGGGACAGTCGGGGACGGACGAGATCGTCGACGTGCAGTGCCACAAGCCGGGCGGCGACCGGGACGACACCCGGTTCACGGTGCTCTGGACCTACAGCTCCGGGCTGGTGCCGCCGGTCGAGGGCAGTCACGCCTGGCTCCAGTGGGGCGGCGCGGCGGTGGTGCAGTCGTACAACTCGACGGGTGGCGGGGTCAGCGTGCTGGCCGGCGGCGTCGGGGTCTACCAGGTCCGGCTCGGCGGGGTCGGGGTGGCCGGGGCGCTCGCCGGCAACCTCCAGGTGACGGCGGTGCAGCCGAACGCGGGACCGCGCCGCTGCAAGGTCGCCAGGTGGGGCGGCAGCGGGCTCGACATCATCGCGTACGTCACCTGCTTCGACCAGGCGGGGGCGCCGGTGGCCAGCGAGTTCACCCTCTCCTACCACCGTGAACGGGCCGTCTACGGGTCGTTCGCGCCGCCGAAGTACACCGGTTACTTCTCGTCGGCGCACGCCGGCCAGACCAACTGGAACTATCCGGCCGGTGGGTTCGGGTTCAACTCGTCGGTCCCGCTCGCCCCGGCCGGCCGCTACCTGGTGAGGTATCCACTGCTGGTCGAGAAGGAGACGCACGGCCAGGTCACCGGCTACGGCTCGGGCTCGAACTACTGCCACCTGACGCAGCCGTGGACGCTGACCGCCACCGCCGCCGAGGTCGACACGATCTGCTTCGACAACACCGGCAGCCCGGCACCGCACGACTTCCTCTCCACCTTCACCTCCCGGGTCTGAGTCGCGGACGCCCGGCGCTGACCGGGCGGCACGACGCCCGGATCACCGGCGCGGGCGCACCTGCGCCACGATCGACACGTCGGTGATCCGGGCGTCGTCCGCGAGGGGGCCGCGGGTGGGGGCCGTCGGGTCGTGGTGCCCGCTCGGTCCGGCGTCCGCGCGGCGGCATCGGTCTCTCCCGCACGGTGGGCAACGGCGGTTCGGGTGACGGAACCGGCGATGGCCGGCCGAGCCGGTCAGCGCGCCGGTCAGCGCGCCGGTCAGCGAGCCGGTCAGCGAGCCGGTCAGCGAGCCGGTCAGCGAGCCGGTCAGCGAGCCGGCCGCTCGGCTACGTCGCGGTCGGGCCGGGCATCGTGGCCGGCTCGGCCGGCATCGGGATCTGGAGGAAGGTCGCGCCGCGCAGGTCCAGCCAGGCGCTGGTCGGAGTCCGGACCAGCCGCAGCACCACCTCCTCGCAGGCCGGGCAGCGGGCCACCACCCCGGGCGCGTTCGAATAGACCCGCAGCGTGGCCATCGGCCCGCTCCGGCCGCACGAGGCGCACCGGCCGGTCGCCGTGGTCAGGTCGACCGCGAACACGTCGCGCAACGGGCCGGCCAGCACGTTTCCGTCGAGATAGTCCATCGGCGCCGGGTCCGGCCGGAGCTGCTCGGTCATGTCGCCCTCCAGTGTCGGTGCTCAGCCTCCGGTGGGGCCGAACCGTTCGGTCTTGATCCGCCGGGGCTCGTGCCCGAGCGCGACCAGGATGTCGGAGACCGCCTCGACGAAACCGGTCGGCCCGCAGACGAAGTTGACCGGTTCGAGCTGAGGCGGCCAGCCGTGGGTGTTCACGTCGGCGACGGCGACCCGGTGGGCCTGGCCGGGAAGGCCATCCGGCACCTCCCGGGTGTAGACGTAGGCGACATCGAGCCCCTGGTCGTCCCGGATCCGCCGGCGCAGTTCGTCGGCGAAGTAGACGTCCCGGTCGGAGCGGACCGAGTAGATCAGCCGGAACGGCACCCGGCTGCCGGCCTCCCGCCGGGCCCGGATCATGGCCATCAGGGGTGCGATGCCGGAGCCACCGCCGACCAGCAGCACCGGCGCCGGGTCCGTCGCCCGCCAGACGAAGTAGCCGCCGACCGGTCCGCGTACCTCGATCTGGTCGCCGACCGACAGCCCGTCGAGCAGGTACGGCGACACCTCGCCGTCCGGCACCCGCTGGACGGTGACCTCGATCCGGTTCCCGTCGGCCGGTGCGGAGATCGAGTAGCTGCGGGCAGCCTGGTAGCCGTCCTCGGCGGTCAGCCGCAGGTCGACGTGCTGGCCGGGCAGGTGACCGGGCCAGTCCGGCACCTCCAGCACCAGCGTGCCGGCGGTGTCGGTCTCGTCGCGGCGGTCCACCAGCCGGGCCACCCACCAGCCGGTCCGCTTCATCAGTCTCCCTGGTACCGCTGTTCGCGCCATGGGTCACCGTAATCGTGGTAGCCGGCGGTCTCCCAGAAACCGGGCTCGTCGGTCAGGCCGAGACGGATGCCGCGCACCCACTTGGCGGATTTCCAGAAATACAGGTGCGGCACGAGCAGCCGGGCCGGTCCGCCGTGTTCGGCCGGCAGGTCCGCGCCGTCATACCGGTGTACGACCCAGGCCTGCCCGTCGCGCAGGTCGTCCAGCGGCAGGTTCGTCGTGTAGCCGCCGTACGAGTGCACCAGCGCGTAGTCGGCCGCCGTGTCGACGCCGTCGAGGAGGGTGTCCAGGGAGACCCCCTGCCAGTTGGTGCCGAGCTTCGACCAGTGGGTCACGCAGTGGATGTCCACGGTCGGCGTCTCGTTCGGCAGCGCCCACATCTCGTCCCAGGACCACCGGTGCTCGTCGCCCGTCTCGGTGGTGATCACGAACTCCCACTCCGCCAGCGGCACCCGGGGGGTCGGGCCGGCGGAGAGCACAGGAAAGTCCTCGGTCAGGTACTGCCCGGGTGGCAGGTTCGGCTCGGACGGTCGACGCCGCCCCTGGAAGCCCGGTGACACGATGCCCACCCGCTAGTCCTACCACCTCAGGATGCACCACAGGTTTCAACCCCCGAATCTCCGCCCCGCCCGGGGCCGGCCACCGGGCACCGGCCGCGGGACCGGCGGATCGATGCCACTCCGCGCCTCGGCCGCGGTCTCGGCCAGCACCTCGGGAGGCAGGCCGGGCCAGCGGGCGTGGGCGTCGGCGAGAAAATAGTCCTCGCCCGGATCCCAGGTGTGCCCGGTGGCCCGCCGGTGGTAGACGTAGCCGAGCGGATGGGTCCGGTAGAGGCCGCCGCCGTCCCGGCGTACCCGGTCGAGGAGTCCGAAGTCGACGGATCGCGGCACCGGCCGCCAGCCACCCACCGCTTCGAGGTCACCCCTGGCGATCAGGATCGTGCCGCCGGCCACCACGGTGCAGTCGGACTCGGCACTGCCGGAGGGCCGGCGCAGCGTCACGTCCCGCGCCTGGAGATACACGAACTCCGAGCCCTTACCCACCAGGGTCGCCCCGGAGTAGTGCCGGGCCAGCACCAGGTCCCAGAGGTGCTCGGCCGCGTAGCTGTCGTCGTCGTCGAACTTGCTGACCAGGCTGCCCCGGGCCCGCTCGGTCGCCGCACCCAGCGCCTCGCCGAAGCTGGCGGTGCCGGATACCCGGACGATCTCGTACGGCCGGCCGGAGCCGGCCAGCGCGACCCGGACCGCCTCCGGCAACTCGACGCCGTGCAGGCAGAGCACGATCTCCATCTCCGGGTACGTCTGCGCGAGGAGCATCCGGACCGCCTCGGGTAGCCGTTCGGGGCGCCGGGTGGTCAGCAGCGCGCTCACCGACGGCACCGGACCGAGCCGCGGAAAGACCGCCGAGGCGAGCCGGGGCAGGGCTAAGCCGGTGGCGTGCCCGCGCAGCGCCGCCCGCCGCTGCCGAACGCTGCGCGCCTCCAGCGCCAGCGTGCCGCGCTCCGGCACCGGGTCGGCGAGCAGGGTCCGCAACTCCGGCGCGACCAGCGCGGCGACCCGCTCCGGCAGCGCCGGGACGGAGAGCACCGCCCCGGTCATCGCGATCTGGACCAGTAGCGCCGCCACCGCCACCGGCTCGGCGTCCGGGACACGCGGGCAGTCGACCACGCCGGTACGACGCAGCGCGGCGAGCACCGGTGCGGTCAACCCGGGCCCGTCCAACGGGTACGCCCGACCGGGGCGCGGCCGGCGAACGGCCGGGGCGAAGTCGAGGCGTACCCGGGGGGTGTCCGGACCGTAGCAGTCGGGCCGGCGGCCGCGCGGGTTGACCCGGAGGGCGTCGACCAACACGGCCGGCGCGGCGTCCGAGGCCCGGAGTCCGTGCCGGCTGCTGTCCCAGCCGACCGCGTACGGCGGCGTGTCCGGCGCGACGCCACCGGTCCCCGGCGGCTGCAGCAGTATGTCGTGCGCCCGGATCTCCGGACTGCCGACCAGTTCGCCGAGCAGCACGCTCCCGCCCGACGGCAGGTACGCCGGCGGCCTCCCCCGACTCGTCACGCTCGGCCTGGCGGGTGACGGCAGCGGGCGATCCGGCACCAGCGCCGCCAGCCCCGCCCGCAACACCTCGCGGAGCTGCACCGCCCGGGAAAGCCGGACGCCGACGGTGGCGATCCCCCGCCCCCGGCCGGGCAGCGCCACCCGCTGCCGGCAGAGGTGCTCCAGCGGCCCGACCCGACCCGACCAGCCACGCCGGGGCGCCCGCCAGTACGCCACGACCACGGTCACCCTGGTCGTCGCGGCCAGGGAGGCGGGCAGGAGCATCAGGTCGCGCAGCCGGTCGGTCGAGCCGGCGACGACCAGTGTCCGGCGTGTCCCCGGGATGCGCAGCACGCGCAGACCGACCAGGCGACCGAGCCGCTCCGCCCGACCGGGCCGCGGCACATTCATCAGCCGCCAGTAGCCGAGCAACTCCACCCCGCGACGATAGCCGCGGAGTGCCGGATCGGGCCGCAGCGACGTGCCGGACCGGGTGTCCTGACGTAGCGGACCGGGTGTCCTATGGTGCGGGGATGATCGCACCCCGGCCGGCCGGGGCCGGCCCGCTCACCGGCGTTCGCATCGTCGAGCTGGCCGGCATCGGTCCTGGGCCCTTCGCCGCGATGGTCCTCGCCGACCTCGGCGCCGACGTGGTCCGGATCGACCGGGTCCCACAGGTGCGGCCGGAGCGCTTCGGCACCCCCCATCCCGACCTGCTGGGCCGGGGCCGGCGGTCGCTGGCCGTCGACCTCAAGACGGCGGCCGGCCGACAACTGGTGCTCGACCTGGCCCGCGCCGCCGACGTACTGGTCGAGGGTTTCCGCCCGGGTGTCACCGAGCGGCTCGGGCTCGGTCCCGACCACTGCCTGGCGGTCAATCCCCGACTCGTCTACGGCCGGATGACGGGCTGGGGACAGCACGGCCCGAACGCCGCGTACGCCGGGCACGACATCGACTACCTGGCGCTGACCGGCGTACTGCACGGGATCGGCCGGCCCGGGGAACGGCCGGTGCCGCCGATGAACCTGGTCGCCGACTTCGGCGGCGGCGGGATGCTGCTGGCCCTCGGCGTGGTCTGCGCGCTCTTCGACATCCGGGGCGGCGGGACCGGCCAGGTCGTGGACGCCGCCATGGTGGACGGGGTGTCGCTGCTCTCCACCATGATCCATGGCTTGCGCGGGATGGGCCGGTGGGGCGACGAGCGCGGGGTGAACATCTTCGACGGCGGCGCGCCGTTCTACGACACCTACGAGTGCGCCGACGGGAGGTACGTGGCGGTCGGCGCGGTGGAACCGCAGTTCTACGCCGAACTGGTCCGGCTGACCGGCTTTCCGCTGCCGCCCGACGAGGGGCTCGCCGGGCTTGACCAGACCGACCCGGCGAACTGGGCGGTACTGCACCGGGCCTGGGCCCGACTGTTCCGCACCCGCGCGCGGGACGAGTGGGCCGCCCTCCTGGAACAGACCGACGCCTGCGTGGTGCCGGTACTGGACTGGCGGGAGGCGCCCCGGCATCCGCACCTCGCCGCCCGGGGGGTCTTCGTCACGCACGCCGGGACGGAGCAGCCGGCCCCGGCGCCCCGCTTCAGCCGTACGCCGGGCACGATCCGCCGCCCGCCCCCGCAGCCCGGGGAACACACCGACGAACTGCTGGCCGAACTCGGCCTGGACGCCGAGCGGATCACCCGGCTCCGCACGGACGGCACCGTCGCCTGAGGCATCCTCGTCGGGACACCGGGCCGCCTCCTCATCCCTCCCGGTGCAGCCAGCCCAACAGGTCGGGTGGGGCGAGGGCGGCGAGCCGACGCCGGTAGTGCGCCAGTTCGGCCGCGTCGAGGAGTTCCCGTCCCGCGCCGGAGGTGCCGCGCCGGAAGAAATCCGTCCGGCTCCTCAGCACACCGGCCCGGTCGGGTGCCAGCGCCGAGGCCCGCTCCCGCATCCGACCGAAGGTTGCCGCCTCGACCAGGGCCGGCCAGCGAGGCTCCGGTACCTCGATGTCGAGCCGCCGCGCGATCCGGCGCATCTGTCCGGCGAGGTCCGCCGAGAGGTCGGCGTAGTGCACGAGCAGCACGTTGGGCCGGCGCCGCCGGTCCCACGCGTCGGAGAGATGCCAGAGCACACCCGGCAGGGAGTCGAGGTCGTCGGCGGGGGCGACGTCCCGGTCGATCCAGGAGAGCAGCCACTCGCGCAGCGGCGGCCGTGCCCGGGGCGGCTCCTGCGGTGCCGGCCGGCCGGTGAGTCGGGCCATCCGGTGCCGGTCGAGGTTGCCGCTCTGGTGGTAGAGCGACACCGCCATGTCCAGCGGGTCTCGGGCGACCACGACGTAGCTGGCGTGCGGATCGAGAGGAATCCCGTCCAGCGGGGTGTGGGTCTTGACGAACCGGCGGTGCGGCTGGGCGGCGAGCGCCGCGACGACGTCGTCCCGGGGCTCACCAAGCCAGTCCAGCCACGGCGAGAGCTCGGTCAGCGGCGCTGGCAGCTCCGGATCCTGGAAGACCAGCAGCGCGCAGATCATCTGCACCCAGGTGGTGCCGCTCTTGGAGCGGGTACTGATCACGATGTCGCCGGGTCGGAACGGAAAGCCCTCCCACCGGGCGCTGTCCTCGTCGCCGGACCGGTAGCGGACGGGAGCCTCTGGAGACTCGGACATTCGTCCGAGGATAGCGACCGCTCCCGGAAGGGTCCCGGCAATAATCGCCGGCAGGCGTGAGGGCCCGCGCAATGGGTATCCGGCCGGCGATCCAGACAACCGGCGAGGAAGCGGTATCCCATGGTGACCAACGCGGACGTACTGCGGTACCTGGAGGCGATGGACTTCCCGGCCCCCAAGGAGGAGATCGTCCGGGAGGCCGAACGCGCGGGCGCGCCGCGGGAGGTCCTGAAGGCGCTGCGCGGGATGCCGCCGGTGGACTACCAGAACACCGCGGAGGTGGCCCGGTCGGCCGCCACCGACCTGGCCCCGGACGCCAGTCCGGCGGAGCTGGCCGCGAAGGCCCGCAACCGTACGCACCAGCGGGTCGCCCGGCACATGCGGCAGATCTGACGCCCGACCCGGGAATGCTGGGCAGATCCTGGCGCGACCCGCCCAAGGCCTCGGTGCAGACAGCCGTGATCGCCCTGGTCGGGTTCTGCGTCGGCGTGCCGGCCACGCTGGCGCTGTCGTCGCTGATGGGACCGTTGATCGGCTGGGACGCGGCGGCCGTGACGTACCTGGTCTGGGCGTGGCAGGCGCTGTGGTACCGCGACTCCCGGCAGACCGCCGAACTGGCCGTCCGGGAAGACCCGAGCCGGCCGGTACGCGACGGCGTGCTGCTGGCCGCCGGACTGGCCAGCCTGCTGGCGATCGGGATCCTGCTCGCCACCGACGACGAGACCCACGGCATCGCCCGGGACGTCCACATCGGACTCGGCATCGTCAGCGTGCTGCTCTCGTGGGCGGTGGTGCACACCGTCTACACCGCCCGCTACGCCAGGCTCTACTACACCGACCGGAAGGGCACGGTGGACTTCCACGAGGGGACACCGCCCCGGTACACCGACTTCGCGTACCTGGCGTTCACGATCGGGATGACCTTCCAGGTCTCCGACACCGACCTCACCACGAAGGCCATGCGCTCCACGGTGCTCGGTCACGCGCTGCTGTCGTATCTCTTCGGGGCGATCATCATCGCCGCGACCATCAACCTGCTGGCCGGGCTGGCCCGCTGAACCGTGCGCCTCTGTGGCGTCCGGCTGTTGGAGCATGCGGCTGTGCACCGGGCAACCACGGGTCGGACGCCTGCGCACGGGCGGGCGCGGAAACGGCACCGGACGGGGCGCCCGGCTGCGCTCTCGCACGGCCCGGGCGCCACGTCCGCCAATGCTCCGGTGAATCGGTCGTCCGAACCGGACCCCGTCCGCCGGATCGCGGCAGCCGGCCCGAACCGGGCTGGCTGGCACCGCGCACCCATCTTATGGTCCGGGCCGCATGGTCCAACCAGCGAACTGCGGAAACTGTGCGGCAAAGCACGTTGTTTGGCCGCTCAACGGGCGATTTCGTGGTAGCTGTCCTCCATGTCGATCCTGGCCAGTGTGCCCGTCAACCAGGCCAGTTTCTCCGACTCGCCGCCCCCGGAGGCCGCATTCCTCGGCAAGCCGCGACCGCTGGCCACCAGCCGGCGGGCGAGCCGCGTGCGATCCTCGACCCCGGTCGTCGCAGTCGTCGCCATGCCGGCGACTACCCACGACGGGCTCGGCCAAAGCTGGCCGGACGCCTCGGTTTCCCCGAACCGCCCCCCGCCGCCGGGACCGACGGGGTGGGCTGCCCGCCGGTGCGTGACCTCGCCGCGTCGCGCGCCCGGTCAGCCGACCGTGCGGCCGTGCCGGTCGCGGCTCTTCAGCCGGGTGCTGGGCATCGGCGGTGCCGGCAGCGGATCCGAATCGTCGTCGTGCACCCGGCCGAACCGGGACGCCCCGGCCGCCCACTCCGCCCGTGCCTCGGCGATCTCCTCGTGCGAGCGCCCGACGAAGTTCCACCACATCACGAGCGCCTCGTCGAAGGGCTCGCCGCCGAGCAGCATCAGCCGGGTCGGGCCGGCAGCCTCCACCACCAGGTCGGCACGGCCGGAGCCGAGGTGGAGCAGCGACCCGGGGGTCAACGCGACGCCGCCGACCTCGGCGGCACCCGACATCACCAGCAGGCCGTGTTCGAAGCCGGCGGTCAGTGGCAACCGGGCCGGGCCACCGGCGGGAAGCCAGAGCTGCGCGCCGAGCAGCGGGGAATGCACCACGGCCGGCGACCGGAGCCCGCCGACCTCCCCGACGAGTACGGTGACCGAGAAGCCCTGCTCGGTCAGCACCGGCAGGTCGGCGTGGTGGGCGAACCCGGGAGGGCCGGACCGGGCCGCCTCGGGTAGCGCCACCCAGAGTTGCAGCCCGTGCAGGACCGGCGGATGTTCCGGCGGCGAGTACTCCGAGTGCGCGATGCCGAAGCCGGAGGTCATCACGTTCAACTGGCCGGGCCGGATGAGCTGGTCGTTACCGAGGCTGTCCAGGTGGCGGATCTCACCGTGTACCAGCCAGGTGACCGTCTGCAACCCGGTGTGCGGATGGGGGCCGATCCCCATGCCGGGCCGGTTGGCCACGTCGTCCGGGCCGAAGTGGTCGACGAAGCACCACGCCCCGATGGTCCGGAGCTGGCGCTGCGGCAGCAGCCGGCGCACGGTGGTGTAGCGCCCCAGCGGCACGTCGTGGCCGGGCAGCAGCACGTTGGTCGGCTCGGCGCCCACGCCCCTTCCGGTGCCGGGCGGCAGCGTCTCCCCCGGCATCGGCTCGGTGATGCTCACCGCCCGAGCCTACGCCGCCGGCCGGGACACGGGCCCGGTACTTCGCCGCCGGCGGGACGGTGCGGGTGCCAGACTTGCCGGCATGGACCAGCCGGTGAGATTCGGACTCAACGTGGACCCGAACGTCGGTGGCCTGGCCATCGCCGAACGGATCGCCGCGATCGCCGACAACAGTGGCATCGAGTACGTCGGCGTGCAGGACCACCCATACAACGACGGCTTCCTCGACACCTTCGCGGTGCTGACCTGGCTTGCCGCGCGCACCAGCCGGGTGCATCTCTTCCCGAACGTGGCGAACCTGCCGCTGCGCCCACCCGCGATGCTGGCCAAGCAGGCGGCGAGCGTCGACGTGCTCAGCAGCGGTCGGTTCGAGCTGGGGCTGGGCGCGGGCGGCTTCGTCGACGCGATCGCCGGGATGGGCGGCCCACGCCGGGCCCCTGGTGCGGCCCGGGCGGCGCTGGCGGAGGCGATCGACATCATCCGGGCCTCCTGGGCCGGCGAGCCGTACGCCTTCCAGGGCCGGCACTACGCGCTGGAGGGGGTCCGGCCCGGGCCCCGGCCCCGGCACGACCTCGGACTGTGGCTGGGCGTGATCGGCCCGAAGGCGGTCCGGCTGGTCGGCGAGAAGGCCGACGGCTGGTCGGTCTCGGCGCCCTACGTCCCGCCCCGGCGGGTGGACGAGCTCAATCCCATCATCGACGAGGCGGCCCGCTCGGCCGGCCGTGATCCGGACCGGATCGTCCGGCTCTACAACGTGATGGGACTGATCGGTCCCGAGGACCGGGACGACTTCCACGGTCCGGTAGGGCGCTGGGTCGAGACGTTGACCAGGCTCCACACCGAGCAGCGGATGAACACCTTCGTCTACTGGCCCAGCGGCGACCGGGAACGGCAGTCCCGGATCTTTGCCGAAGAGGTGGCGCCGGCGGTACGGGCGGCGCTGGGGCAGCCGGGTTGACCTCGACCGCGGTCGAGGTTGTTGACTGGCCGCGTCGGCGGCGAGTCGGGAGGGTGCGATGCGGGCGGTATGGCTGCGGGAGTTCGGCGGGCCGGACCGGCTCGTCCCGGCCGAGGCGCCCGACCCTGTCGCCGGGCCCGGGCAGGTGGTGGTGGCCGTCGCGTTCGCCAACATCACCTTCGTGGAGACCCAGCTTCGGGCCGGCACCGGCCCGTTCCCGGTGCGGCTGCCGACCATCCCCGGCAACGGGGTCGGCGGGCGGGTCGCCGCCGTGGGGCCGGACGTCGACCCGGCGCTGCTGGGCCGGCGGGTGGTCACCGGCACCGGTGGTTCCGGCGGCTACGCCGAACGTGTCGCGGTGGACGCCGGCGGGCTGATCGAGGTGCCGGAGGGGCTGCCGCTGGACAGCGCGGTGGCGCTGCTGGCCGACGGCCGGACGGCGTTGCTGCTGGTCACCGCCGCCGGGATAGGTCCGGGAGAGCGGATTCTCGTCGAGGCCGCGGCCGGCGGAGTCGGCAGCCTGCTGGTGCAGCTCGGCAGGGCGGCCGGCGCCACCGTCGTCGCCGCGGCCGGGGGCGACCGCAAGCTCGAACTGGCCGGAAGCCTCGGCGCCGACCTACTGGTCGACTATTCCGACGCCGGCTGGCCGGATCGGGTCAGGGCGGCTGCCGGCGGCGTCGACGTCGTCTTCGACGGGGTGGGTGGCGAGGTCGGCCGGTCCGCGTTCGAGTTGCTCGGCCCGGGTGGCCGGCTGGTCAGCTTCGGTCTGGCCAGCGGCGAGTGGGCGGGGATTCCGGACGAGGTCGCGAAGGAACGGGGGGCGACAGTCGTCCGGGAGGCGCTGACCCGGTCACCGGCCCAGTTGCGGGACTTCAGCCGGCGCGCGCTGGCCGAGGCGGCGGCGGGCCGGCTGCGACCGGTGATCGGGCAGCGGTTTCCGCTCGACCGGGCGGCCGACGCGCACGCGGCCATCCAGTCCCGGCGCACGCTGGGCAAGACGCTGCTGGAGATCGCTCCGACAGACGGAGCCACGACGTAGGACAAAACAGGCGCCTGCCGGACGAGTGGTCTCGTCCGGCAGGCGCCACTGCGGTGCGGGTTGGTGCCTACCACCGGGCGGGCGGTGGTCAGCCGACCGGGGTCAGTTCCCGCGAGCGGCCACGGCGGCGGCTCTTGCTCCGCCAGGCGACCGCGACCAGGACCAGGAGCACACCGGCGATCAGCAGCATGGTGCCGAGCGCGATCTGCGGCCCGGTGCTGCTGCCGGTGACCGGCAGCGGTGGCTGGCCCCGGACGATGGTGACCGTGGTGGTCGCCACCCGCCCGGTGGTCAGCCCGGTGGCGGTGATGGTCAGGGTGCCGGGGCGGGTGAACTTGACCCGGACCGAGAAATCACCGGTCACGTTCGCCCGGACCGTGATGGTCCGCGGGTTCTTGTACACCGTCGGCGCCTGCTTGGCGACCGGCAGCATCGCGCCGACGCCGCCTGAGTTCACCGTCGTTGCCTGGCTGCCCAGGACGCCGGCGGCGAGCGGAGCGAGCGTGAAGTCGAGCCGGACGAGTTCGTTACCACCGAAGCCCGTGCCGAAGACGGTGAAGACCTGGCCCACCTCCACCGTCGGGTCGCTGACCGTCAGTGCCGGTGCCTGTGGTGGGTACGGTGGCTGTGGTAGTGGTTGCGCCGTTGCGGGCGACCCCGCGATGGCGAACGCGCCCACCATGGCGAGCGTCGCCACGGCCGAGCCGATGATGCGGGATAGCCGCATGATGGATCCTCTCTACTGATCGCATGACGTTCACTACGGATCGCATGACTTCTTCTTGACGTGCTGGCCTACTGGCCACACGCGGGTGCGGAACTGACACGGGTGGTCCATGGCGTCGGGCCGGGGGTCAGCCACAACTCGACCTCGCCGCTGGCCTTCGGCGCGGTCAGCAGGTCGACTTCCAGTACGCGGCTTCGGCCGGGGCCGATGTCGACGGCGAGTACGCCGACCCGGCGCCCGCGTTCGACACCCCCGCCCATCGGCTTCGCCCGGCCGTCCAGCCGGGCGGCGACCGGTGAACCACGCACCGGGCTGAAGACCGAGACCAGCACCCGGGCGGTGTACGGGTCGCCAGAGAGCGCGAGTCCGCGAACCGACTCGCTCAGCCCGGAGGCGGGTGCGGTGGAGCGGAGGGTGAGCCGGAGCCGGAGTTCGCGGCTGCCGTCCGCCCGACAGTCGCCGACGCTCACCTGCGCCGAGCGCTGCAGGTAGTAGCCGAGCTTGGCCCCGCTCCCGTCGTTGAGGAAGACGCCGACGTTGTTGACCGTCTCCCGCTCCGGGAGTACGCCGGCCAGCCGGGTCGCGACGAGTTCCCGCTGCTCGGCCGGGTGGGCGCTCCAGAAGAGGATCCGGCGTTCACCGACCGCGGTGCCGAGAGCCTCGGCCACTGCCCGGGGGTTCACCGGGCGCTTCAACAGGGCGTCGAAGACCGCCCGGGCCGACGCGGCGAAGTAGTTGTCCTGCTGCACCGGCTGGTCGAGCCGGCGGTAGGTGTCCGAGAGGAGGGTGCGGACCACGGTCGGTGCGGTCAGCGTCGGATGTCCCGGCACCGACACCGGCCCGATGGCGCGGAGCAGGTAGGAGAGCGCGACCGGGTCGGTGGCGAGTACCCCGTCGACGGTGCCGCCGACGTTCCGCCGGAACATCTCCCGGTAGAGGGTGGCCGCGGTCGGGAAGTGCGGGGTGAGGTTGACGTCGGCCGGATAGACGCCGAGCAGGTCGGTGTAGAGGGCCCGTTGCTCCTTGCTCAGCGGCAGCACGGGCCGGGGAAAGGAATCCAGCTCGGTGGCGGAGCCCTGCTTGACCAGCTTCACCTCGCCGCCGTCGGCCCGGATCACCGCGTACGCACCGAAGATCCCGCCGGTCGCCCGGGGCTCGGCGAGGTTCTGGAAGACCGCCAGGTAGGTGCGCGGGCCGTTCCCGCCGAGCAGGGCCGGCAGCAGGGCGCCGCTGCGCCGTACCGCCGAGGTGACGTCGGCCAGCCGGTCCAGCTCGGCGAGGAGCCGCTGCACCGCGTCCCGGACCACGGGGGCGAGCCCCGCCGTCGGTACGGCCATCATCTGCTCCCGCACCTGGCGTACCGCCGTGTCCGCCTCGCTGATCGACGGCATCGCGCCGCGCAGGCCGGCCAGGTCGAGCCGCCCGGAGGTGGGCAGCAGGGTCTGCGGATTCAACTCGACAAGCGGCGGGAACGCGCGCCGGGCGAGTTCGTCGACGCCGATCGCGATTTCCCGGACAGCCGAGATGCTCCGGCCGCCGTACGGGACGGAGCCGGCCGCACGCCAGCCGAGGTCGCCGGTGCGGGAGCGGGCGGCAGCGGTCTGCTGTTGCAGCGCCTCCAGGGTCCGCCGCGCCTGGGCGGTCTCACCGTCGAGCACCTGCTCGCTCAGTTCCAGGGCCAGGCTGGTGGCGTTCTCCAGGTTTCCCCGGGCCTGCCAGCCGCGCAGCCCGACCCAGCCGGCGGCCAGCGTCAGCAGGCAACCGACGACGAGTGCGGTGAGCAGGATCCGGCGCAGGTTCCGCCGGACCGCCCGACGGCGCCCTGCGCGCCGCCCCGGGGAGAGGTCCCCCACCGCCATCACCGCTCTCCACGCGCTACTCGGACTAACCAGACACAATGGGTTTTGTGTCCTATATCTCTATAGCACGGTGAACAGTTCGCTGTCGGTATTTCAAGTGCTCTTACGATTCTTTTAGGGGATTACCGTGAGAAAGCCTCATTAAGTGGCTTAGACGGTATGGAACTGACACACGCACAGCCTGATCAGCGCCGTCGCCGGGTGGCCGCCGCCTCGGCGAGCAACTGCTCCATCTGGTCGACCCCGGTGCGTAGCGACATCCGGGCCAGATAGCTGTCCCGGGCCCGTTGCGCCATTTCCGCCCGCGCGGTGCCCGGAATGACCGCGGCCAGGGCGAACCGGTCGGCTAGCGACTGCCAGTCCTCCGGCGGGCAGGAGAGTCCGGCCCGGGCCCGCTCGACCAGGTCGGCGGTATCCCCGCCGGCGGAGGCGACCACCGGCGCGCCGGCCGAGAGCGCGGCCTGCAACTTGGCCGGCACCGAGCCGCGCAACGCCGGCAGGTCACGCAGGAGGACGAGCTGGTATTCGGCGGCCGCGTAGAGGTCGGCCATCTCGGTCGGTTCGCGCCAGCCGAGGAACCGCACGTTTGTCGCATCGAGGTCGTCGGCGAGCTGCCGGACCCGCCGCTCCTCCGGCCCCGACCCCACGAGTACGAGATCGAGGTCGATCTTGCCGTTGACCGCGGCGGCGGCCCGGACCGCCGTGTCGACACGCTGGAACGGGCCGATCGTGCCGGCGTGCATCACCGTGGTCCGCCCCCGGTGCCCGATCGCCCGCCGGGCCGCCGGGGTGGTGCCCATCGGCCGGAAGAGGCGCTCGTCGGTCCAGTTGAGCACCACCCGCACCTTTGCCGGATCGGCGCCCCGCTCGACCACCACGTCCCGCATCGACGGTGAGATCACCGCGATTCCCGTCGCCGAGCGGTAGATGGCGCGCATCGCCCGGTCGAGCAGTCCGGAGGACCGGCCACCGGGCTCGGCGCCGCCGGCATCCGCCGTCACCCCCTCCGGCCAGATGTCCTGGACGTGCACCACCGCCGGCACCCGGCGCACCATCCGGAGCAGGGCCGCCGCCGCGTACGCGCCGGCCGGAGGGAAGTAGACGTAGAGCGCGTCCACCCCGGCCAGGAAGCCCGGCGCGGCCAGCGTGCTGCTCATCGCGTACGTGAGTTGGCGCGCCGCCCGCCGGACCGCCGTGCCGTCGTGGCTGACGTACGTCGGCACCCGCCGGATGCTCATCCCACCGTCGACGGTCTCGTGCCGCCACCGCTGGCGGTAGCCCGGATAGACCTGCCCGGTCGGATGGTGGGGAAACCCCGTCAGCACCCGCACCTCGTGCCCACGTTCCACCAGCTCCTCGGCCAGGCAACCCGGTATGAAGGCGGGCTCAGGCGGAAACCAGTACGAAATGACTCCGATCTTCATTTCTCATCCCCCGATCACCCCGCAACCGGGCGTGACCGCGGTCATCGCGGTACCCGGCTGAGCTCCTCCGTGTCGTCCGCGGGTGCGGCGGCCACGGCACCGTTCAGGGGGATGCGCAGCGGACCTGGCGAGGACGGCTGGTCGCCGCGAGCGCCGAGGACCTTCTCCGCCGGCGCGCCACGCCGGTACGCCCGGTACTGCTCGACGTCGATCTTGTTTTCCTTCGACATGTTCAGGACGCAGCCGAGCACCCGGGCCGAGACGGAGTGCAGCGCCTTGGCGGCGGCGGCGGTCTGCGCGCTCGGCGTCCTGCCCTGCCGGGCGACCAGCAGCGCGCCGTCGGCCTGGACCGAGACGACCACACCGTCGGTGAACGCCAGCAGGGGCGGGGTGTCGATGATGACGATGTCGGTCAGCTCCCGCAGCGAGAGCAGCAGGTCGGCCATTGCCTTCGAACCGAGCAGTTCGCTCGGGTTCGGCGGAACCGAGCCGGCCGGCAGGACCAGCAGGGACTTGTCGCCCCACGGCTGCAGGACGTCCTCGACCGCGACCTCGCCGATCAGCACGTCGGTCAGGCCGGCGCCCGACCCGAGCCCGAGATAGCCCGCCACCCGGGGGTGGCGCAGGTCGGCGTCGACGAGCAGCACCTGCCAGCCCGCCTCGGCCAGGGTGATCGCCAGGTTGCAGGCGAGCGTCGACTTCCCCTCCGCCTGCACGGCACTGGTGACCGCGATGACCCGGGCCGGCTCCTGGGCGTCCACGAACCTCAGGTTCGTCCGGAGCTTGCGCATCGCCTCGGCCCGCGCCGTCTGTGCGGCGCCGCCGACGATCAGCGGGTTCGACCGGGCCTGCCCGTCGTACGGGATGCTGCCGAGCAACGGTGCCGCGGTCGCCTCCTGAAGAGCCTCACCGTCCCGGAAGGTGGTGTCGGTCAGTCCGCGCAGCAGGGCGAGCCCGACGCCGACGAAGAGGCCGAAGACCCCGGCCAGGGCGAGGTTGCGGACCGGGCGCGGCGAGACCGGTTCCGCGTTCACCCGCGGGCCGCCGACCACCTCGATCTTGATCGGTGGGTCCTTGGCGCCGGGCGGGGTCTCGATGGTGTGCACGAGTTTCATGAACTGCGCCGCCAGTGCCTCGGTGAGCCGCAGCGCCCTGGTCTGGTCGGAGTCGGTGACCGTCGCGGAGAGCAGGACCGTGTCCGCCTCGACCCGCGCGCTGACCCGGGACCGTACCTCGTCCGCGGTGAGCCCGACCCGCTCCTCCGCCGCGACGGTCTGCGCCAACCTGTCGCTGCTGAGCAGGTCGACGTAGGACTTCACGCGCTGCTGGAGGAAGAGGTTGCCCTGGTAGGCGTCGGCCATCCCCTGTCCCGAGGAGGTGACGAAGAAGGTCACCGAGGAGGCGTACTGCGGGGTCGCCCGTACCGTGACGAACCCGGCGACGCCCAGCGCGACCATGACCGTCGCGAGTACCACCCACCAGCGTTGGCGCAGCGCGCGCAGGTAAGCGTGCAGATCCATCAGGCCCGGCCTCCTGTCTCAGCACCCACCAACCGGGACCGGGGCGCTAAAGACCTCTAGTGATCACAAAAAATGCGACAGTATGAAAAGTTCCCACTTGTCGCTTCACGGTTCCTACCGAATGTAGATGATTGAGCGCCCTCGGTAGTCGCACTCCGGCCAATACGGCCGACAAGTACTGACGGGCGCCCTCGGCAGGTGCCGACTGGAGGGCGGGAGGCAGGCAGGAACGGCGCCGGCCCGCGGTGGGCCGGCGCCGTCCACGATCTCGGCGCTACCGGGCCGCGGGGCCGGGCCGGCCCTCGTCCTCGTCGTCCTCCTGGTCCGAGTCGGCGAGCGCCTCCCGGAACTCGCGGGACAGGTCCGAGCCCGGCACCGCGGTCTCCTCGGCGTCCTCGGCGACCGCGTCCCGCTTGTGCGGCCGTTCCGGCTCGGGCAGCGTCGCCCCGCCGGCGAACCCGTACTCGTTCGGCTCATCGTGCCTGGTCATGCGGTGATCCTCCCTCGGGCCACGGCCGGCGCCGGCCGACCCCCTGGCCACCGAAACGCCTACCCGCATCCCGGCCGTCCCACACCCGAGAGCGGTCAGGTCAGTTGCCGTACCGCGTCCAGCAGCAGCCAGAGGCCGCAGATCCCGAAGAGCGCGCTGGCGCCGTACCGGATGGTCCGCTCCGGAAGCCGGCGGCCGAGGATCCGGCCGACGCCGATGGCCAGGGCGTCGGCGGCGACCATCCCGACGGTGGAGCCGACCCAGGTGCCGAACCAGCCGTGCTGGGTGGCCAGCGTGATCGTCGCCAGCATCGTCTTGTCCCCGAGCTCGGCCAGGAAGAACGCGACCGAGACCGCGATGATCGCGGAGCGCCGGGTTCGTTCCGCCCTGCTCCGCTCCTCCTCGGTCAGCGAGTCCCCGCGCAGGGTCCAGATCCCGAAGCCGAGGAAGGCCAGGCCGGCGCCGAGCGCGATCCATCCGGTGGGCAGCGCGGCGCCGAGACCGACGCCGAGGGCGACCGAGGCGAGATGTACGACGGCGGTCGCCACGGTGATCCCGATGATCACCGGCAGCGCCCTGAACCGGGTGGCGAAGGTCAACGCCATCAACTGCGACTTGTCGCCCAACTCGGCGACGAAGATGACGCCGAAACTGATCGCCAAGGCCGTGCTGAAGTCCGCCATGTCACCCTTCCCGGTCGACGCCGGGCGGGGGCGATGGCGACCTCGACCCGGCATTGCTGCCAGAGTCGAAGGTCTCGCCCGCCCCATCGGGTGAGGCCGCGTGGCCGGGTGCGCAACAAGGACGCACCAGCATGTCGACCACGACGTTGGGAGCTACTCCCCTTCGCTGCCGCCGAGCCTACCCGATCGGCCCGACCCCGCCGAGTCGCACCGGTGGCGTCCCGGCCCCACCGCCCGGATCGGCTCAGCCGGCCTGGGCGAGGGTCACCGCGAAGAGACCGTCGTCGTCGGTCCAGCGGGCCTGGACGGCGAAACCGGCGGCGGAAAGCTCCGCGTCGATGTCCGACGGGCGAAACTTCGCCGAGATCTCCGTCCGCACCTCCTCCCCCTCGGCGAAGGCGAGGTCGAGGTCGAGGACCCGGACCCGCATCGGCCGGCCGGCACGCAGCCGCATCTCGATCCAGCGCTGCTCCGGATCCCAGAGGGCGACGTGCGCGAACGCGTCCACCTCGAAGTCCGCGCCCAGCTCGCGGTTGAGCACATGGAGCACGTTGCGGTTGAACTCGGCGGTGACCCCGGCCGCGTCGTCGTACGCCGGCACCAGCACGCCCGGGTCCTTGACCAGGTCGGTGCCGAGCAGCAGCCAGTCGCCCCGCTCCAGTGCCGAGCGCAGCGCGGCCAGGAAGGTGGCGCGCTCGGCCGGCAGCAGGTTGCCGATGGTGCCGCCGAGGAAGGCGACCAGCCGCCGGCCGCCGGTCGGCAGCCGGTCCAGGTGCCGGGTGAAGTCGCCGACGATGCCCCGCACCCGCAGCCCCGGATAGGCGGCGGCGATGTCGGCGGTCGACTGCCGCAGGGCACTGACCGAGACGTCCAGCGGCACGAAGGTGCCGAGGTCACCCCGGGTGGTCAGCGCGTCGAGCAGCAGCCGGGTCTTCTCCGACGAGCCGGAGCCGAGCTCGATCAGGGTCTTCGCGTCGGCGATCCGGGCGATCTCGCCGGCCCTGGCCGCCAGCACGGCCCGCTCGGCCCGGGTCGGATAGTACTCGGGCAGCCGGGTGATCTCCTCGAAGAGCTCGCTGCCCCGGGCGTCGTAGAACCACTTCGGTGGCAGCCACCGGGGCACCGCCGTGAGGCCGGTACGGACGTCCTCCCGCAGCGCCCGCGCCAGGTCCTGCTCCTCCAGGTGAATCTCCAACGGATCTGCGCTCACCCACACACTCCTCTCGATCGACGACGCCGCCTCCGGCGGAGCCGGCGTCGGGTTGCTGCCCGCCTCTCACGTCCACCCGACCGGCGCGATCTCGCACCGGTCGACGGTGGCGTGGACCAGGTGGCCGTCCGGCACCGGTTGCCAGCCCGGTCCCTCGTCCAGCGGTTCAGAACTGACCAGCATCGCCCCCTCGGCAGCCCGCACCGACAACGCGTGCCCGCAGGCGCTGCCCACCACCGCCCGGCCGTCGGTGAGCAGCAGGTTCAGCCGGGAGCCAGGCGCCGCCGCCGCCACCTCGCGGACGGTCCCGGCGAGCGCGTCGACCGGTGCGGCGCCGGCCCGGAGCCGGTGCCGCACCAGCGCCCAGAGCAGGGCGGCGTCGGTCGGGGCGTCCAGGGTCAACAGGTCTCTGGTCGGCAGCCGGCCGGCCAGCGCCGCGACCGAGTCCGGCCAGCCGCGTACCACGCCGTTCAGGCTGAACAGCCACCGGTCCTCGGCGAACGGGGCGGCGGCCGTCTCCACCACCGGCATGCCGACGGTGGCCGAGCGGACCGCCGCCAGCACCGCGCCGGTGACCGTCGCGGCGGCGATCGCCGGCAGGCTGTCGTCGCTCCAGATCGGGCCGGCCCGCCGGTAGCGCAGCGGCGGACCGTCGGGTGGGTACCAGCCGACGCCGAAGCCGTCGGCGTTCACCGTGCCGCCGCCGCGCATGTCCCGGGGCGCCCAGGACTGCCGGAGCAGCGAGTGCGGCGGATCGACAAGCAGCGCGGCCAGCGGCAGGGGCGGGCCCAGATAGGCAAGGTGACGGCACATCAGTGCGCCCTGTCCTGCCGACCGGCCACGCGGACCCGCCCCGTCACGCCACCTCGTCCGGCCGGGCGTCCCGGGCGCAGCGGAATCCGCTGAAGATCTGCCGACGGATCGGCAGATCCCAGTTGCGGAAGGTGCCCCGGCAGGCCACCGGGTCGGTGCCGAAGGAGCCGCCCCGGAGCACCCGGTAGTCCGGACCGAAGAAGACCTCGGAGTACTCCCGGTAGGGAAAGGCCGCGAAGCCGGGATAGCCGAGGAACGGGCTTGAGGTCCACTCCCAGACGTCCCCGATCAACTGGTGGACACCGAGCGGTGAGGCACCCGCCGGGTACGCCCCCACCGGTGCCGGCGCCAGGTGCCGCTGCCCGAGGTTGGCGTGCTCGGGCGTCGGGTCCTCGTCGCCCCACGGATAGCGGCGCGACCGGCCGCCGGCCGGGTCCCAGCGGGCCGCCTTCTCCCACTCCGCCTCGGTCGGCAGCCGCTTGCCGGCCCAGGCGGCGTACGCCTCGGCCTCGTGGAAGCCGACGTGCACCACCGGCTCGTCCGGCACCAGCGGAGCGAACCGGCCGAAACTCGTGCAGCCCCAGCCGGCGCCGTCGGGCCGCCAGTGCATCGGCGCGGTCAGTCCCGCCGACGACCGGTGCTGCCAGCCCCGCTCGCTCCACCAGCGTGGGTCGGCGTAACCACCGTCGGTGACGAAGGCCAGGTAGTCCGCGTTGGTCACCGGGGCGGCGTCGATGGCGTACGCCGGCAGCTCCACCCGGTGACCGGGGCGCTCGTTGTCCAGCGCCCAGGGGTCGGTGGAGGTACCCATGGTGAACGGCCCGGCCGGCACCAGCACCTCGCCCCGGACCGGCGCGGCGGAGGCCGGCGGCGGAGGCGCGGAGAGCACCGGCGGGCCGGCGCGGAGCTGGTGGGTGGCGAGCATCGTCTCGTCGTGCTGCTGCTCGTGCTGTGCGATCATGCCGAACGCGAACCCGTCGGCGACCAGCCGGCTGCCGTCGAACCGTACGCCGTCGAGCAGGTCCAGAACCTTGTCCCGGACGGTCGACACATACCGCCGTGCCTCGACCGGGCCGAGCAGCGGCAGGGCCGGGCGGTCCCTGCGGGGGTACTTGAACGCGTCGTACAGGTCGTCGATGTCCTGCCGCACGGGCTCCCGGCCGCCGACATCGCGGACCAGCCAGAGTTCCTCCTGGTTGCCGACATGGGCGAGGTCCCAGACCAGCGGTGACATGATCGGTGAGTGCTGCCGGACGAGGTCGTCGTCGTCGACCGCCTCGGTGAGCCGGACGCTGCGGTCCCGGGCCCGGGTCAGTTCGCCGGCGATGTGATCGCGGAGCGACCCGCTGTGCCGGTCACGGAACGACTCGATAGGCCGGTCACGCAGCGACCCGGTGGGCGGGTCGGCCGGTTGGAGGTCGGTCATCTCGGTCCCTTCCGCGCGGCGGCGAGCCGCCGCGCCACTATCCGGGTGATCTCCTCGCGGGTTGCCGGGGGCAGACCGGTGCGGTCCAGCGACCGCAGCGCGAGGTCGAGCAGGGTGCCGGCGGCCCGGGCCAGCAGCGGATCCCGCAGCCCGTGCCGGGCCGCCTCGGCCCAGCGGCCGCCGACCGGCTCGCACGCCGACCGGACCGCGTCGCGGGTCCGGTCGTCGCCGACCAGGGCGGCGAGCACCCCGACCGGGGCGATCCACTCCGCGCCGGGCTGTGCGTCGAGGTAGCGGATCTCCAGGTAGCCACGGGGGCGTACCGGCGGGAAGAGGGTGCTGAGGTGGTAGTCGAGGTCGTCGGTGGTCGGCGGTCCGGGCAGGGCGCCGGCCAGCCAGTCGGTGAAGGTGATTCCGGGCGGTACGCTCCAGTCCTCGCCGTCCCGGCGTACGCAGAGCAGCGGCGCGGCGAGCGCGTACCGGACCCAGGCCTGCACCGGGTCGGTCGACTCGGACGCCGGCGACCAGGCCGGACGGGTCCGGGCCGGATCGATGAACTGCCAGGCGGCCATCCGGGCCGACGCCCAGCCGGTGTCCCGGCCGGCGTGCCGGCGGGCGGTGGCGAAGGTGGCGAGCAGCGGCGGACCGACCGCGTGCGCCACCGCCCAGCGGTCGGCGAACTCGGTGCTCTCCCCTGCGTCCAGGCAGACCTGGAGCCCGGCGGTGCTGTACATCATGGTCCGACCGGCCGCACCGAGCCGGTCGAAGGCGCACCGCATCGCGCGGTAGCGGGGGGTGTCGACCACCGGGGTCGGTGGCCGGTGCGGATCGATGCCGGTGTCGCCGAGGACGAGGCCCGCGGCGCCCAGTAGATCGGTGAGATGGGCGAACTCCGAGGTGGTGGTCTCGTGCAGCTCGCCGAGGGAGCGGCGCGGGGCGGTGGAGAGTTCCACCTGCCCGCCGGGCTCGACGCTGACCGTGCCCGAGTGGGGCAACGGCGCGGCGGGGATGTCGGGGTCGAGGGTGCTCGGGGCGTGCGGCCCCAGTGCGGTGCGGAGCCGGGCCGGGTCGACCGGCCGCTCCGGGACGGCCGCGTCGTGGACCGTCCATTCGAGTTCTACGCCGCTGAGCCGGGGTGGTCCGGTCTTGAAACAGATCTTGGCGACATAACCCGCGGCGTCATCCACCGCGCGCAGGATCGTGCCGCTGTCGAGGTCCGATTGCATTGCTGCGCGCCTCCTCCCTCCGTCGGAGTCGATCTCCCTTACCCGGATCTTCGACGCTCAATCTCCGCAAATCCGGGCAGGTTCAGCAGGTAATATAACTTGACTGGCATATTACTGGGTTGGTATGTTTCTGGCCATGGCCACGCCGTTCGAGGTCCTCGCCGAGCCGATCCGGCGACAGATCCTGGACCTGCTCCGGGAACGCCCACGCTCCGTCGGCGAGCTGACCGAACAGCTCGGGCTGACCCAGCCGGGCACCTCCAAACACCTCCGGGTGCTGCGCGACGCCGGACTGGTCCGGGTGCGCCCGGAGGCGCAGCGTCGCTGGTATGAACTCTGCCCCGAACCCCTCGCCGAGCTCGACGCCTGGCTGGCACCGTACCGATGGATGTGGTCCGGTCGGCTGGATGCTCTTGAACGGCATCTGGACACCATGCCACCGGCGTCCGACATTTCCGCCGACCCGGTTCGTCCCGCAGCCATCCCCGGACGGCGGACCGATCCGACACACGAGGATCCGACAAGCGCGGATCCGGCAACCGAGGAGCTGCCGTGAACGAGAGTCTGGAAACCGCCGACGGACGCCAGGTGCTGCGCATCGAACGACACCTGGCACATCCACCGGAGAAGGTCTGGCCCGCCGTCACCGAGCCCGAACACCTCCGCGAGTGGTTTCCGGCCGAGGTACGGCTGGAGCCGCGCGTCGACGGCCGGATCACCTTCAGCTTCGGCTCCGGTCCCGACGCGCCACCGGAGTCGGTCGGGCGAATCAGCGCCTATGACCCGCCCCGGCTGATCGCGTTCTCCTGGGAGGACGAGCTGTTCCGGATCGAGCTGCACCCGGACGGCCCGGGGTGCCGGCTGCTGTTCAGCCATGTCTTCGACGACCGGGCCGGTGCGGCGAGCTTCGCCTCCGGCTGGCGCATCTGCCTGGACGTCCTGGAAGGACTGCTCGACGGCCGGCCGTTCGAGGGGCCACAGCGCCCGTCGGGGCGGCTGCACGAGTCGTACGTCGAACTCTTCGGACTGGCCGACGGCACGGCCGAGGCCACCCCGGAGGGCTGGCGGGTGCGCTTCGAGCGGCAGCTGACCCGGCCGGCCGAGGCGGTCTGGGCGGCACTGGCCGGGCCGGCAACCGACCGGGCCGACACGCTCGGCACAGCGCCGCCGCCCGGCTTCACCACCGGCGAGTTCCCGGCCGGTCCGGTCACCGCGCTGGACGCCCCCACGCTGCTCGAGTACGCCTGGCAGCCCCCCGGGACAGCCACCGGGCCGGACGGATCGACCGGCGGGCGGATCCGGTGGGAACTCGTGTCGGGCACCGGGCACGGCGCCCGGCTCGTGCTGGAGCAGACCGGGCCGGCCGGCGCGACCGCCGAGGCCGAGCAGGCCACGGCGCTGGCCACCTGGCGGGAGCGCATCGAACCGCTCGCCCGCCGGCTCGCCGCGGAGGCGGACCGACTCGACACCTGACAGTCCCGCCGGCGACGGAAAGGTAACGGGACGGACGGTAACGGCGCTGCCGACTTGACACGAAGCTTGCGAATATGTGCACTTGTGACACTCCGCTCCCGCCGGCACCGGTGCCCGCTCAGGCAGCCAACCCCGGGCCGGCCCGCCACCGTCACGGGGAGGCACGATGGCACCACACGCAGCTGCGCGCGTCACGGCACACCGGATCGACCGACGCCGGCTACTCGGTCTGGGGCTCGCGGCCGGGGCCGCTCCGCTCCTCGGCGCGTGCGGCGGGGCCTCGACCACCGGTTCCGACGAGGAGGGTGCGATCACCTTCCTCTCCACCCAGTTCACACCGGTCGAGGAACGCCAGCGATTCGAGCAGATCCTTCGGGAGCGGGTCAGCGGCGGTGCGGTCGCGTACAACACCGTGGAGCCGAACGTCTTCTCGTCGACCATCACCTCGCAGGTCGGTGCCGGGCGGGTCGAGGTCAGCCTCGCCGGTGGACTGCACGGCGACTTCGCCCCGCACGCCGACAAGTTCGAGAACCTCGACGACCTGGCCGGCAAACTCGCCGACCGGAAGATCCCGGCCGACCTTGCCGACCTCGGCAGGCTGGCCGGCGGCGCCACCACCTATCTACCCTGGATGCAGGCGTCGTACGTGCTCGCGGTCAACAAGCGGGCGTTGGAGTGGCTGCCCAGCGGCGCCGACGTGCAGGACCTGAGCTACGACCAGTTGCTGGCCTGGGCCGGCGACGCCCGGCGGGCCAACGGGAACAAGCCGGTCTTCGGCCTGCCCTGCGGGCCGAAGGGCCTCTACCACCGGTTCTTCCAGGGTTACCTGCTGCCGAGCTTCACCGGCGGCCAGATCACCACCTTCCGGAGCCCGGCGGCGGTGCAGGCCTGGCAGTACATGCTCCAGCTGTGGGCGGAGACCGCGCCGGCGTCGACCAACTACGACAACATGCAGGAGCCGTTGCAGCGCGGCGAGGTGCTCTTCGCCTGGGACCACGTCGCCCGGCTGGTCAACGCCCCGGGCGACAGGCCGGACGACTGGGTCATGGCACCCGCGCCGCGCGGCCCGAAGGGGCTCGGCTACATGCTCGTCGTCGCCGGGCTGGCGATCCCGAAGGGTGCGCCGGAGCCGGAGCGGGCCCGCCAGGTGATCGAGACGCTGACCACCCCGGACGTCCAGCTCGAGGTGCTGCGCCGCAACGCCTTCTTCCCGGTGGTCGAGGCGCCGCTCCCGGCCGACCTGCCGCCCGCCGTGGCGCTGGAGGCCGAGGCGGTACGCCGGCAGCAGGAGGCACAGGACGCCGTCCTCGCCCTGCCACCGGTCGGACTCGGCGCCAAGGACGGCGAGGTCTCGCAGATTTTCAAGAACTGTTTCAAGGAGATCTGTCTGGACCGGCGGCCGGTGCAGCAGGTGCTGGACGCCCAGGCCGGCCAGCTCAACGCCATCCTGGACGAGGTGAAGGTCCCGTGCTGGCGCCCGGACCCGGTCGCGCCGGGGCAGACGTGCCGGGTGCAGTGAGCACCGCGCCGGATCCGGCGCCGCCCGAAGCCTCCCCGACCGCACCGCCCCGACCGCACCGCGCCCGGCGGCGTTCCCGGGTGCCCACGGCGGCCCTGCTGGTCGCCCCCTCGGTGGTCTTCCTGGCCGCGCTCTTCCTCTGGCCGATCGTGATCGGCGTCGGGCAGGCGGTCACCGGCACCGACGGGCCCACCCTGGCCCACCTGCGCCGGATGGTCGACGACCCCTACTTCTGGACGGCGGCCCGGAACACCGCCCTGCTGATCGTGGTGCTGATCCCGCTGCAGTTCGCGTTCGCGCTGACCATGGCGCTGCTGCTGCGGGAGCGGCCGAGGCTGTCGTCCTTCTACTTCTACGTCTGGTGCGTGCCGCTGGCGATCAGCGACCTCGCCGCCGGGCTGGTCTGGCTGTCGATCTTCGCCGACCGGGGCTACCTCAACTCCCTCCTCGCCCACCTCGGGCTCGGCGACGGCCACGCCTGGCTGGCGTACGACAACGAGGTCGGCATGTTCGTCGCGGTGCTCCTGGCCGAGCTGTGGCGGGCCACCTCCCTGGTATTGGTGATCGTGGTCGCCGGCCTGCAGAACATCCCGCGCGACTACGACGAGGCGGCGGCGGTCTTCGGCGCGACCTACTGGCAGCGGCTGCGTCACGTCATCCTGCCCCAGCTCCGCCCGAGCCTCCAGGTGGCGCTGATCCTGCGGACCATCCTCGGCCTGCAGACCTTCGCGGTCGCCCAGGCGCTGACCGGCCGAAGCTTCCCGCTGCTGGTCGGCGAGACCTACCACTGGTACGTCACGTTGCAGAACGAGCGGGTGTCGGCGGCGATCGCCCTGGTGATCCTGCTGATGTCGCTCGGCACCGCCCTGGTCTACCTGCGGGTGCTGCGCGATCCGGCCGCCGTCGGCGGTCGCCGGTGAGCCGCATCCGGGCGGCCCGGCGCCGCAGCATCGCCATCCACGCCGCCTGCGTCGCGGTCACCCTTTTCATGGGACTGCCGATCTATCTCATCGCGCTGGCCGCGCTCTCCAGCCGGGAGTCGCTGAACCACTTCCCGCTCGCCCTGCTCCCCACCGACGTCTCCACCGAGACGATGCGGGTCTTCCTGGAGAGCACCGGCGTGGTCGGCGGGTTCCAGAACTCCGTCGAGGTGGGCCTGCTCAGCCTGGCCCTGTCGCTGGCGCTCGGGGTGCCGGCCGGCTACGCCGTGGCCCGGTACGCCTTCCGGGGCCGCGAGCCGTACCAGCTCTTCCTGCTACTCACCCGGGCGCTGCCGATCGTCGTGCTCTCGGTGCCGCTGGCCCGGGTCTTCCTGGCCACCGGTCTCTACGACACCACGTACGCGGTGGCGCTGCTGCACACCGCGCTGGCCCTGCCGACCACCGTGCTGATCACGTCGGCGATCTTCGTGGCGGTGCCGGTCGAGCACGAGGAGGCGGCGATGGTCTTCGGCGCCAGCGCACCGAGGGCATTCGTCCGGGTGGTGCTGCCGCAGGCGCTGCCCGGGATCGCCGCCGCCGCGATCTTCACCTTCGTCACCTCGTGGAACGAGGTGCTCGGCGCGGCCGTGCTCACCCTCAACCGGCGTACCCTGCCGGCCCAGGTGCTCTCGACGCTCGCCGACTCGCCGCTGGCGTTCCGGTTCGCCGGCGGGCTGGCGCTCGTGGTGCCGGCGCTGGTCTTCATCGCGTTCATGCGCCGCTACCTGTTGAACATGTGGGGAACCACGATCCGCTGAGGAGGACGACGTTGGCCGAGATCGTGTTGCGTAACCTGGTGAAGACCTATCCGGGGACCCGCAGCCCCGCCAGCGACGACATCAGCCTGGAGGTGCGCGACGGCGAGTTCCTGGTGCTGGTCGGGCCGAGCGGCTGCGGCAAGACGACGCTGCTGCGCATGATCGCCGGGCTGGAGTCGCCGGACTCGGGGAGCGTGCGGATCGGCGGCCGGGACGTCACCGACCTGCCGGCCCGGCAGCGCGGCCTGTCGATGGTCTTCCAGTCGTACGCCATCTGGCCGCACATGCGGGTCCGGCAGAACATCGCCTTCGGGCTGACCATGCGGAAGACGCCGAAGTCGGAGATCGACCGGCGGGTCGGTGAGGCGGCCGAGTTGCTGCACCTGACCGAATATCTGGACCGCTATCCGGCGCAGCTCTCCGGCGGGCAGCGGCAGCGGGTCGCGGTGGCCCGGGCGATCGTCACCGACGCCGACGTGTTGCTGATGGACGAGCCACTCTCCAACCTGGACGCGCTGCTGCGGATGGAGTTCCGCACCGAGCTGAAGCGGATCGTCGGCAAGCTCGGCACCACGACGGTCTACGTCACGCACGACCAGGCCGAGGCGCTCTCCCTGGGTGACCGGATCGCGGTGCTCCGGGAGGGCCGGGTCGCCCAGGTCGGCCCGCCGCTCGAGGTGTACGACAGCCCCGCCGACGAGTTCGTCGGCGGTTTCCTCGGCGCCCCGCCGATGAACTTCATCCCGGCCCGGGTCGACCGCAGCGGTGACCGGCCCAGGCTGCGCCTCGGTGACCAGTCGACCGCCGCCCCGGCGGCACTGCGGAACTATCGGGGCGAGGAGGTGACGGTCGGCGTACGGGCGGAGAGCGTCGAGGTCTTCGACGCCGACGGGCCGGACCGGCTGGCCGCCGGGGTAGAGGTGGTCGAGCCGACCGGGGCGGCGATCCTGCTCACCGTCGAGCTGGCCGGCCGGCAGGTCAAGGTGCAGGCGCCGCCGACCGTCCGGATCAGTCCCGGCAGCCGGGTCTGGCTCGCCGTCGACCCGGACCGGATGCGCTGTTACGATCCTGCCGACTCGACCGCGATCAGCCCCCCGGCCGAAGCCGGGATCAGCGTTCCGGACTGACCTCGGGATCAGCCTGCGGTTGGGCCCGGCCGGCCGGCGCTGCGATTGCGTACCCGGCCAGCCGGCTGGGTACGGTGTGCACGTGCTGGAATCCGGAGTCCTGCTGAGCGGGCGCTACCGCTTGGACGAACGCGTCGCCACCGGCGGGATGGGTGACGTGTGGCGCGGCACCGACGTGGTGCTCGGGCGCCGGGTAGCGGTCAAGGTGCTGCTCCCCTCGCTCCTGGCCGACCCGGACTTCATCGCCCGGTTCCGGGCCGAGGCCCGGATGCTGGCCACCCTGCACCACCCGGGGATCGTGCAGGTCTTCGACTACGGCGAGGACGAACTGCCCACCGGCCGGACCGACTACCTCGTGATGGAGTTCGTCGACGGCGAGCCGCTCTCGACGCGGATCCGGGAGACCGGCCGGCTCGGCGTGGTCGACACCATGCACGTGGTGGCCCAGGTCGCCCAGGCGCTGCACGCCGCGCACCAGGGCGGGATCGTGCACCGCGACGTCAAGCCGAGCAACCTGCTGGTGCAGCTCGACGGCGCCGTGCGGCTGCTCGACTTCGGGGTCGCCCGCTCGGTGGACATCACGAGCATCACCAGCTCGAACGCGGTGCCGGGGACCGCACTCTACATGGCGCCGGAGCAGGCCGCCGGCAAGCCCGTCTCGGCCGCCACCGACATCTACGCGCTGGGCGCCGTGGCGTACCAGTGCGTCTCCGGTGAGCCGCCGTTCACCGCCGAGAACCCGCTGCAGGTCGCGGTGAAGCATCTGCACGAGGAGCCGGGTCCGCTGCCGGCCGACGTGCCGGGCCGGGTCGCCGAGCTGATCCTGCGTACCCTGGCCAAGGATCCGGCCGACCGGTATCCGGACGCGGCTGCGCTGGCGACGGCGGCGCGGGCCGCCGCGAACGACCCGGAGGTCGTGGCGGCGGACGGCGCCGCCGGGGCCGGCGGTGGCGGCATCGCCCCGGCGGAGTCGACGGCGGTCACCGGCCTCGGCCTCCGGACGACCACGGCCGGTGCCGGTGTGGCCGGAGCGGGCGCCGCGGCGGTGGCGGGCGCCGCCGGCGCGGCGGGAGCGGCGGAGGGGCCGAGCACCCTCGCCGACAATCCGGTGGTCGATCCCGGCGGGCGGGACCGCGAGCCGGGTCTGGGCGTCCTCACCCTTGCCGGAATCGCCGCTGTGATCGGGCTGGGTGCCGCGGTGGTGACCGCGATAATCGCCTTCAATCTCGCCGACGAGGCGCCGGCGACGAACGGGCCGGTCTCGCCGACGCCCAGCAGCAGTGTGACGGTCGACCCACTCGTCCCGGAGCAGCCCTCGGCCGGCTCGCCGGGCGACGATGCCGAGACGCCGTCGCGGCCCCGGGACACCGGCCGGCCGACCCCGTCGGCCTCGCCGACGTCCGGCCCGACAGAAGACCCCGAGCCGACCGGCGAACCGACCGATCCCGCGCCCCCGCCGCCGACCGACCCGGCGCCGACGAATCCGCCGCCCACCGGTCCGGACGAGCCGCCGGCGAGCGGCGGTCCGGTCGGGCCGGGCGGGGGCTGAGCGCCATTGACCGGGCCATCCGGGAAAACCTCGCGTTACCGGATTCCAAGGTGATCAACGACAAATCGCTCTAGGGTGTGCACCACGTCGTCGAAGCACCGTGGGAGCCCACATGAGCAGGGAAAAGCTGGTTGTCGTCGGTCAGGGATACGTCGGTCTGCCCCTCGCAATGGCCGCGGTGGAGTCGGGACTGGACGTTGTCGGCCTCGACCTCGACACCGACCGGATCAAGCGACTCGGCAGTGGAGAGTCCTATGTCGAGGACATCACCGACCTCCGGCTCTGCACGGCACTGGCCAGCGGCCGCTACCTGCCCAGCAGCGACTACGCCGACGCCCGGAACTTCGACGTCTGCGTGATCAGCGTGCCCACGCCGCTGCGCGACGGCACACCGGATCTCAGCTACGTCGAACAGGCCGGCACGGCACTGGCCCCGTACCTCCGCCCCGGCTGCACGGTGATCCTGGAGTCGACGACCTATCCCGGCACGACCGAGGAGTTGCTCCGCCCCCTGCTGGAGCAGGGCAGCGGACTGCGCAGCCCGGACGACTTCCACCTCGGCTACAGTCCGGAGCGGATCGATCCCGGAAACCCGGACTGGCGGCTGGAGAACACCCCGAAGGTGGTCTCCGGGATGGGCCCCGCCGCGCTGGAGCGGGTGGACGCGTTCTACCGCACGATCGTGGAGCGGACCGTTCCGGTCGACTCGACCCGGGTCGCCGAGCTCACGAAGCTGATCGAGAACACGTTCCGCCAGGTCAACATCGCGCTCGTGAACGAGCTGGCCACCTTCGGCAACCAGCTCGGCATCGACATCTGGCAGGCCATCGACGCGGCGGCGACCAAGCCCTTCGGGTTCATGTCGTTCCGACCCGGGCCGGGGATCGGGGGCCACTGCCTGCCGATCGACCCCTGCTATCTCTCCTGGCAGGTGAAACGCCGGCTCGGCCGGCAGTTCCGCTTCGTCGAACTCGCCAGCGACATCAACCACGCCATGCCGGAGTATGTGGCACAGCGGGTGATGGCCGGGTTGAGTACCCGGGGGCGGCCGCTGCGGGACGCCCGGATCCTGATGATCGGTCTCGCGTACAAGAAGAACACCGGTGACCTGCGCGACTCTCCCGCGATCGACCTGGCCACCCGGCTGCACGCACTCGGCGCACGGATCAGGGCGGTCGAGCCGCACGCCGATCCTCGGCACGTCCCGACCGAGGTGGCGATGGTCGAGCTGACCGAGGAGGAGGTCCGGTCCGCCGACGCGGTCGTGGTGGTCACCGACCACGACGGGCTCGACTACGACATGATCGTCAGCACCGCCTCCTACGTTTTCGACAGCCGCGCCCGCTGCCGGGGCCCGGTCGTGGAGCGGCTGTAACCGGAGTCTCCCGGCTCAGCGGGCGGCTGCCAGCGACACAGACCCTTTCGCGTTTGTCACGGCACGGCCCGGCGACGAGGCGCGTGCGAAAGACCCTGGTCTTGTTATACGCCCCGAGTTCCGAATCAACCCGCGTTCAGGCGAAATTGCCGCCTTCGTCCGATGCTGCCCCCTGACCCTGACCCTGCCCCGGAGCCGTAGACGGGAGTCGAATTCACCCGACGGGGGTATTGACCAGACCGATGGTCCGGCAGAGGAGGACGATGACGATGGACATCCGACCGTTCGCGCCGTGGGTCTGGCGGGACCCGGCCCGGTTTCCCTGGAGTGACGGCCCCCCGGACGAGGCCGGGACGTCCGCTCCGGAGCCGAACAGCGCCCTCGCCGACGAGCGGGCCGCCACCGGCCTGACGGGCTACGCCGTCGAAGCCGTCGACGGGGGCATCGGCTCGGTGGACGAGGCCTCCACCGAGGTGGGCAGGGCCTACCTGGTGGTGGATACCGGGCCATGGATCTTCGGCCGCAAGGTGTTGCTTCCCGCCGGGACCGTGGACCACGTCGACCACGTCGAGCGCAAGGTCTACATCGACCGCAGCCGGGAACAGGTCAAGGACTCCCCCGAGTACGACGCCGACACGTTCGGCACGCCCGAGTATCGGGAGCAGGTGGCGGCCCACTACACCGACACCTATCAGAACGATCCGCCCCGGGACTGAGCCGACGTTCCCTGGCCCTGCCGGGTGATCGCGACCGGGCAGCCGGCGTGGTGCAGCAACGCCTGACTGGTCGAGCCGAGCAGCAGGCCGGCGAAGCCGCCGTGCCCGCGCGAGCCGACGACGGCCAGCGCGGCACCCTCGGCGGCGTCGAGCAGCGCGGGCGCGGCGCTCGCCTCCACCAGCCGCTCCTGCACCGGCACGTCGGGAAAGCGGCGGCGGCGCGGTGCGAGCGCGTCCGTCAGCAACTGCCGGGAGGCGGCCAGATGCGCCTGCCGGTGCTCCTCCGGCACCAGGGCGAGCGCCGCCGCCTCACCGGGGCCGGTCGGCAGCGGCGTCCCCCAGGCGTGCACCGCCAGCACCCCGGTACCGAGGCGGTCCGCCTCGGCGAACCCGAAGGCCAGGGCCGCGTCGGACGCCTCGGACCCGTCGACGCCGACCACCACCGGACCCTCCGATGCCTCGGTCCGGACCACCACGGTGGGGCAGCGGGCGTGACTCGACACCTGGACGCCGACAGATCCGAGGAGCAGCCCGCTGAACCCGCCGAGACCCCGGGAGCCGACGACCACGAGCCCGCCGACCGGCGCGGCGTCGATGAGGGCCTGGGCGGCGCCACCGACCCGAAGCTCCGTGCGTACCTCGACTCCGTCGGCGTAGCGGCCCGCGCGCTCCGCCGCCGCCCCGAGGATCGCCTCACCCGCCCGCACGTAGTCGTCCGGGCTGACGCTGGCCGCGGTCACCGCGGCAACCGGCATCGCGGGCACCGGCAGCGGCACGGCGTACGCGTGCACCAGGCGGAGCGTCGCTTGGGTGTGTCTCGCCCGGGTGGCGGCCCACCGTAGGGCGAGATCGGCCTCGGGCGACCCGTCGACCCCTACCACGATCTGCTCGGTCGCATCCATTCTGGCCCTCCTCGCTCGCCCCGGTAACTGCCGCGACGGTGTGGACCGTCGCACCGTACCGGGCGCGGCTGCCTGGCCGGCTCTTCCGGGTACCAGCCTCCCGGATTCTGCCACCGCCCGCACGGGGTGACGGTCGGGCGGTACCGCGCCGCGCCACGGGCGACGCAATTGCCGGCCGACCGTCACCCCGGATCCGCCGAGCGGACGGGTTCCTGCCGTTCGTCGGCGATCCGGCGCAGCGTCGTCACCTCGGCCCGCAGGTCCTGCAGCTCGGTCAGCAGGCGCTCCACGTCGCCCTTGGTCGCCTCGGTCGAGCGCTCGCTCGTGGAGATCCGGTCGACGATCCAGGTCGCGAGGGATCCGGTGACGAAACCGATCAGCCCGATGCCGCCGATCATGAGACCGAGCGCGACCAGCCGTCCCGCCGTCGTGGTCGGATAGAAGTCGCCGTAGCCGACGGTCGTGATCGTGACGACGCCCCACCAGAGCGCCTCCGGATAGCTCTGGATGTTGCCGTCGGGGCTGCCCCGCTCGACGTCGAGAATCGCCAGCGCGCCGACGGCGACCAGCAGCACGGTGGTGGCACCGACGTAGACGGCGAGCCGGCCCCGGGTCCAGGCCTCCGCGCGGCGGTTGAGGACCATGAGGGCCGTCACCAGGCGCAGCATCCGCAGCGGACGCAGCACGGGCAGCGCGAGGACGGCCAGGTCGAAGAGGTTGGACCGGAAGAACCGCCAGCGGTCGGTGCTCAGCACGAGGCGGACCAGATAGTCGAGGCCGAACAGTGCCCAGATGACCAGGTTGGTGATCTCACAGGCGACCGCCAGGGCCGGGGAGAGACCGGGCCGCAGGATCGGAACGGCGTACACCCCGATGAAGAGCACGGCCAGCACGGTCAGCGCTCCGGCCGTCCGCCGTTCCCACCGGTCGAGCTTGCTGTCGGAAGCAGAGGACATGACGGCCAGCATGCCCGATCGGGGCGATCCGGACCACGTCCCGCCGGGCACGACGAGTCGCGACAACGGGGCCGACCGTCCGCCCGGTGCCCCGCGACCTGTCGCGTTTGCACCCGATCGGGCCGTGGGTATGAGGTGCGGCAACAACCTGGCGGGCCGGCGGCATCGTCGACGTCGACCGCCGGACACCGCCGGGTCGGTCCGTCCACACCCCCGAGGAGGCTCTCATGCGTTACGGATCGATAGGTGGCGTCATCGTGCTTGTCTGGCTGATCATCGGTGCCATCGCAGCCGGACAACGCGGATATTTCGACCGGAGCAACGACAACTGCGCCGAGGTCGGCACCACGGTCGTCACGGTGGTGGCCGGCCCGCTCAACTACATGGGGTTGAACCCCGAGATCGAGTGTGACGTCCCCGAGCCCTCGCAGTGATCCCAGCCGGTCCGGACCTGCACCCGGCATAGTCCGCCAGACACACGTGCTTTCCGATCAGTTGGTTGGACGGCTTCGTCGGCGCGGCCGCTCGCCTGCGCCGACGGAGCCCGCCGCAGGGGCCGGGCAGGCCCGACGGCCCGGACCGGATCGGGCCGGCGGGTCGAAACCGACGCAGGATGACTCATGGCCCGACCCCCCGAACCGATCCCGATCAGACTCGATCCCGGTCCGCGCACAGCCCTCGACCCGGTCTGGCTCGACCCGGTCTGGTACGCCGCGTACGGCTCGAACCTTGATGCCGCACGGTTCGCCTGCTATCTCGGCGGTGGGCGCCCGACCGGCGGCTTCCGCGATCACCCCGGCTGCCGGGACAGCACCCCGCCCCGCACGGACCGGCCGGTTCTGCTGTCCGGCGGTCTCTACTTCGCCCTCGAATCCCGGACCTGGTCCGGCGGCATGGCCTTCTACGATCCGGAGTTGCCCGGCAGCGTCGCGGCGCGGGCGTACCTCCTCTCCGCCGACCAGTTCGCCGACGTCGCCGCCCAGGAGATGCACCGGTTGCCGGGCGGCCCGCTGGACCTGATCGCCGCGGCGGTCGCCACCGGCCGCGCCAGCGCCGGTCCGGGCCGGTACGAAACCGTGGTCTGCACCGGCATCCTGGACGGGCGCCCCGTACTCACCCTCACCGCACCGTGGCGGGCCGGCGACGTGTCACCGAACCCGCCGGCGCCGGCGTACGTCGCGACCATCGCCCGTGGTCTGCGCGACAGCCACGGCTGGACCGACGATCAGGTTGCCCGCTACCTGGCCCGTTGCCACGGCGTCCCACAGGCTCCGCCACCGGCGTGACGCCATACCCGGGGCGAAAGCATAGATGGCAGTCACTTGGCTGCGTCGCCCTGACATTTGTCATAGGTACCCGTGCGTGACGCACCGCGAGGGATGACTTAACACACTAGTAACAGCCCGGACCCGACCAGGAGACTCGGATGCATCGATGAAAGCGCCACCCAGGGATCGCCCGAGGAGCCGCGACGATGGACGAGAGATACGACGCCTACTGCGCCGTCGACCCCCTCTTCTACGACGCTCTCGGCACCACCTCCGCCGCCACCTCCGGATTCGTGATCGCCGACCGACCGGTGCCGGCCGGCTGGCAGCGCGAGCCGAGCGACGACTGGCTGGTCTACGGCCCCGAGGACGGCACGCTTCCCCAACAGGGCTGGAAGATCCACGTCTCGGCCTGCCTGGACAACGCCGACCGGGTCCTGGAGAACGTCTGGGACTACTGCGTGCCGCGCGGGATGTCCTTCAAGTTCCTGCGCGGCCCGCGGATGCTGCTCATGCGCAACTCGAAGTACGCCCGGCGTGGCTCCAGCGGCAAGTTCGTCACCATCTACCCCCGGGACGAGGCCGAACTCGAACTGGCCTGCAAGGAACTCGCCGAGCGGCTGAGCGGGGAGGCCGGGCCGTACATCCTCAGTGACCTGCGCTACGGCGCAGGCCCGGTCTACGTCCGGTACGGCGGCTTCGCGGCCCGGTACTGCGTCGGCCCGGACGGCCAGGTGGTGCCCGCCATCGAGGACGCCACCGGGACCCTGATACCGGACCGACGGGACCCGGTCTTCCACGTGCCGGACTGGGTGGCCCTGCCGGAGTTCCTCGACCCGCACCTGGCCGCCCGGAACGCGACCACCACCAGCGACCTGCCGTACCGGATCGAACAGGTGATCCACTTTTCCAACGGCGGCGGCCTCTACCTCGGTCGGGACACCCGGACGGACGCCCAGGTCGTGTTGAAGGAGGCCCGCCCGCACGCCGGGCTCGACGCCACCGGTACGGACGCGATCAGCCGGCTGCACCGCGAGGCCGAGATGCTCCGTCATCTCGCCGACGTCCCGGGGGTCACGCGCGTGCACGACGAGTTCACCCTCGGTGACCATCACTTCCTCGCGCTGGAATACGTCGAGGGCCGGGCGCTGAACAAGGTACTCGTCGAGCGGTATCCGCTGGTCGACGCGGACGCGACCCCGGCCGAGCTGGCCGACTACACGGACTGGGCGCTGCGCATCCACGCACAGGTGCAACGGACGGTCGAGGCGATCACCGCACGCGGCATCGTCTACGGTGACCTTCACCTCTTCAACGTCATGGTCGGTCCCGACGACCGGGTCACCCTGATCGATTTCGAGGTCGCCGCCCCGGTCACCGAGGCGACCCGACCCGCGCTGCGCAACCAGGCGTTCGCGGCACCCCGCGACCGGACCGGTCCGGCCGTCGACCGCTATGCCCTGGCCTGTCTCCGGCTCGCCCTGTTCCTGCCGCTGACCCAGATTGTCCGGCTCGTCCCGGCCAAGGCCGCACACCTCGCCGACGTGATAGCAGGACACTTCCCGGTGCCGCGCGACTTCCTGGACGCGGCCGTCACCGAGATCACCGGCGCGATCACCGGCGCGATCACCGGCAAGCCCGAAGCTTCCGGCACCGGACACACCGTCGTTCCCCGCACCGAACAGCGCGTCGCCGACACCGGTACGCGGCGGCGGAGCGGCGTGGCCGAGGCGATGCGCGGAGTTGAGGACTTCGGCACCGACACCTCCGCCGATCCCTCGGCCTGGCCGAGGCTGCGCGACCGCCTCGCCGGCGCGATCGTCGCCAGCGCGACACCCGAGCGCGACGACCGGCTCTTCCCCGGCGACATCGAGCAGTTCCGCACCGGGGGCCTCAACCTCGGTCACGGCGCGGCCGGCGTGTTGCACGCGCTGCGGGCGACCGGCGCGGGCCGCTTCCCGGAGTACGAGGACTGGCTGGTCAAGCGGGCACTGGATCCCGAACCCGGCACCCGCTGCGGCTTCTACGACGGGTTGCACGGGGTGGCGTACGCCCTGGAGCACCTCGGCCGGCGGCAGGACGCCCTCGACGTGCTCGACATCTGCCTCGGAGAGCCCTGGGAAGAACTCGGCGAGGATCTGGTGAGTGGGCTCTCCGGCATAGCGCTCAACCTCGCCGAGATGGCCGGCCGGACCGGTGAACCGACGCTGCGGCAGGCTGCCTGGCGCGCCGCCGCACTGGTCGCCGACCGGTCGGCCGACGGCGCCGGTGCGCCGGCCGGAGGCGACACCGCCGGCAGCACCGGCGCCGGGCCGCAGATCAGCGGCGGGCGGCACCCCTACGCGGGACTGACCCGGGGGCGTACCGGCCCGGCCCTGATGTTCCTCCGGCTCTACGAGCAGAGTGGCGACACCGCGCTGCTGGACCAGGCCGAGCGGGCCATCCGACACGACCTGCGCCGGTGCGTCCTCCGCCCGGACGGTGCGCTGGAGGTCAACGAGGGCTGGCGGACCATGCCGTACCTGGCGCACGGCAGTGTCGGCATCGGACTCGTACTCGACCAGTACCTGCGGCACCGGCCGGACCCGGAGCTCACCGAGTCGGCGAGGGCCGTCCGGCGAGCCGCGCGGGCCCCCTTCTACGCGCAGTCCGGCCTCTTTGCCGGACGGGCCGGCATCATCGCCTATCTCGCCATCCGCGCGGCCGACGGCGGCGGGCCGGGCGGGGCGGTTGGTCACGGTGGCGCGGGGACCGACCGGGCCGACGACCGCGCCGAGCTGGACCGTCAGGTACGGCGGCTGGCCTGGCACGCGCTGCCGTACCGGGGTTTCCTCGCCTTTCCCGGCGAGCAGTTGCTGCGGCTCTCCACGGACCTGGCCACCGGTAGCGCGGGCGTGCTGCTCGCCACCGGGATGGCCCGGCACGACGAGCCGGTGACGCTGCCCTTCCTCGCGCCGCTGACCGGCGCGACCAGACTCCCCTCGCTGCCGTGAGGGGTAAACCGAACGACCGACAGATAGGAGGAGGTGAACCAACCATGGCGCTTCTGGACCTCCAGGGGATGGAGCTGACCGACCGCACCGGCGGCGGTGGCGACACCGGCGGTAGCCGGGCGAGCCTGCTGCTCTGCGGCGACAGCTCGCTGTCCGTGACGACCTGCAACTGATCAGGTCGGCATCGGGGCCCTGGGTGGGCAGACGTCCCCACCCAGGGCAACCCGTGTCGGCAGGAGGGTGGTACCCGTGACCGCCGACGGCGACCGGCTGCTCCGGCAGGCGATCACGTACGGCGGCGGCTGGACCGTCGCCCTCGGCGCCGCCGCGCTGCTCGGCGCGGCGGCCGAACTGCTGTTGCCGGCCGCCCTCGGGCTCGCGGTGGACGCCGCGCTCGGCGAGGCGGACCGGCGGTGGCCACTGGCCGCCTGCGGACTGGTCGTGCTGATCGTCGCCACCGACACGGTGAGCAACCTGGCCAGCGGCGCCGGCACCGCTCGGACGACCGCCCGGATTCGGCACCGCCTGCTGCGGCACGTTCTCGCGCTGGACCCACGCCGCGCCGCGCACTACCCGGTGGGTGACCTGGTCGGCCGGCTGGCCGGTCAGGCCGCGGACTCGGGGCAGGCCGGCAGCACCGCCGTGATCGGGTTGACCGCCGCGCTCCCCCCGCTGGGCAGCGTGGTCGCGCTCCTGCTGCTCGACTGGCGCCTCGCCGTCACCTTCGGCGCCGGACTGCTGCTGCTCGCCGCCGGACTGCGGGCCTTCCTCACCGACGCCTCCGCCGCGGCCGCCGGTTACCTCGGCGTACAGGGCCGAATCGCCGGGCGGCTGGCCGAGGCGCTGCACGGTGCGCGCACCATCGCCGCCGCCGGCACCGCACACGCCGAGATCGGCCGGGTACTGGCACCGCTGCCCCTGCTGCGGACGCACGGCACCCGCACCTGGACCACCCTGGCCAGCGCGTCGGGCCGAACCGCCGCCATCGCACCGCTGCTGCAACTGGCGGTCGTCGCCGTCGGCGGCTGGTCGGTGGCCGAGGGCCGGCTCACCCCGGGGCAGCTCTTCGCCGCCGTGCAGTACGCCGCGCTCGGCGCCGGCCTCGGCAGCATCGTGGCCACCCTGAACCGGCTGGTCCGGACCCGGGCCGGCGCGCATCGGGTTGCCTCGGTGCTGGCCGAACCGCCCCGGTCGTACGGGACCGCGACGCTGCCCGCCGGCACCGGCCGGCTGGTGCTGGCCGGGGTCACGGTGCACGGCGCCGACGGCCGGCCCGTGCTGGACCGGATCGACCTACGGGTGCCGCCCGGTGCCACCGTCGCGGTGGTCGGCCCGTCCGGATCCGGAAAGTCGACCCTGGCCGCGGTCGCCGGACGGCTCCGTGACCCCGACGCCGGTGACGTGTTCATGGACGGGATGGCGCTGCGCCGGCTGAGCCCCACCGCCCTTCGGCACGCCGTCGGGTACGGCTTCGAGCGTCCGGTCCTGGTCGGCGAGACGATCGCGGAGGCGATCACGTTGGGCTCAGCGGAGGAGGACGGCGACATCGACACCGCCGACGAGCGGTCCGGCGCCGGGCAGTCCGGCGTAGGGCAGTCCGACGAGCGGTCCGGCGTAGGGCAGTCCGGCGTAGGGCAGTCCCCTTCGGGACGGTCCGGTGCCGGGCGGCTCGCCCGCCTGGCCCGGGCGGCCGCGATCGACGAGTTCGTGGCACGGCTGCCGGACGGCTACCGCAGCCGGCTCGACGAGACGCCGATGTCCGGCGGTGAGGCGCAGCGGCTGGGTCTGGCCCGGGCCCTGCGCGCCCACCGGCTGCTGATCCTCGACGACGCGACGTCCAGTCTGGACACCGCCACCGAACACCGGATCGCGGAGGCGGTCGCCGCACACCCGGATTCGCGTACCCGGCTGGTGGTGACGCACCGGGTACACACCGCCGCCGGAGCCGACCTGGTCGCCTGGCTGGAGGCCGGCCGGCTGCGCGGCTTCGGCCCACATCGGGAGCTGTGGCGGGACCCGGACTACCGGGCCGTCTTCGCCGGCTCGGCACCATCCCACCCCGGGTCGACAGACCTGCCGGCACCATCCCACCCCGGGTCGACAGACCTGCCGGCGCCATCCCACCCCGAGCCGGCAGCACCCCACCCCGAGCCTGCGGCCCGATGAAGAACGTCGTCCGGTTCACCGCCGCCACGCTGCGCCGCCGGCTCCGCCCGCTCGGCCGGCTCGCCGGCTGGTCGGCCGCCGAGGCGCTGCCGGCGTTGCTCGCCGGTCACCTGACCGCCCGCGCCGTGGACGAGGGGTTCCTGGCCGGACGGCCCGGCGTCGGGCTGGCCTGGCTGGGCGTACTGGCCGGCGCGGTCGGGATCGGCGCATTCGGCACCCGCCGGGCATACGCCTGCCTCGGCGACGTCGTCGAGCCGTTCCGGGACGAGCTGGCGGAGCGCGTCGTCACCGGGGCACTGCTCCGGTCGACCGCTGCCGGCGCCCGGCCGGAGACCTCGGCGGTGGCCCGGCTGACCCATCAGGTGGAGATCGTTCGGGACACCTTCGCCGGCCTGGTGATGGTGGTACGTGGCTTCCTGTTCACCGCCGGAGCGGCTCTGATCGGGCTCTCCTCGCTGACCCCGGTCGTCGCGGCCGTGGTCGCCGTACCGCTGCTCGCCGGGCTGGTGCTCTTCGCCGCCGCACTTCCGGCGATGGCCGGCCGGCAGCGCGACTACGTACGCGCCGACGAAAGGCTCGGCGAGGCTGCCGGTGCCGCGTTCGCCGGCCACCGCGACGTGGTGGCCTGCGGAGCGCAGGAGTTCGTTGCCGGGCGGGTGGGCCGGCAGGTGGACCGGCAGGCCGGCGCCGAACGTGCGCTGGCCCGGATGGCGGCGCTACGCAGCCTGAGTCTCGCGGTCGGTGGCTGGCTGCCGCTCGCCGTCCTGCTGCTGGCCGCCCCATGGTTGGTCCGGCGCGGGCTCACCGCCGGTGCGGTACTCGGCGCCCTGGTCTACGTCGCCACCGGGCTCCAGCCCGCGCTGCACGCGCTGGTGCAGGGCGTGGCCAGCGGCGGGCTCCGGTTTGCCGTCACCCTGGAACGCATCCTCACCGCCACGGCGCCACCGCCCGCCGGGACGCCACCGCCCGCCGGGACGCCACCGCCCGCCGGGACGCCACCGCCCGCCGGGACGCCACCGCCGGCCACCCCGCACGCCGGGACGGCACCGCCGGCCGATCCGGACGCCGGGCCGGCACGGCGCGGTGTCGAGCCGGTGCCGCTCGCCGCCGTCCCGGCCACGGGCGGTGGTACGGCGGCGGCGGTGCCCTGGGCCGAGTTGCGCGGTGTCACCTTCCGGTACGGTACCCAGGCCCGCCCGATCCTCGACGGCTTCGACCTGGCCCTGGCCGAGGGAGCTCACCTGGCGGTGGTGGGGCCGAGCGGCGCCGGCAAGTCCACCCTGGCCGGACTCCTGGCCGGGCTGCTCCGACCGGAGGCCGGAACGGTGCGACTCGGCGGGGTGCCGGTCGGCGGGGCGGATCCGGCGGTCCTGGCCCGGCACCGGGTACTCATCCCCCAGGAGGCGTACGTCTTCACCGGCACGCTCCTGGACAACCTGCGCTACCTCCGCCCCGACACGCCGCACGGCCAGGTGGAGACGGCGGTGGATGGCCTGGGCCTGCGACCGCTGGTGAGCCGGCTCGGCGGGCTGGCGGCGACCGTGGACCCGCCGACGCTCTCCGCCGGTGAACGGCAACTCGTCGCGGCGGTGCGGGCGTACCTCTCCCCCGCACCGCTGGCGATCCTGGACGAGGCGACCTGTCATCTGGACCCGGTGGCCGAGGAGAGGGTCGAGCAGGCCTTCGCCGCCCGCCCCGGCGCGTTGGTGGTGGTCGCCCACCGGATCAGCTCGGCGCTGCGCGCCCGGCACGTCCTGATCCTGGACGGCGGATGTCCGATGCGCGGCCGGCACGACGAGTTGCTGGCCCGCTCGGCGACCTACCGGGAGCTGGTCGGGCACTGGCAGGGCCAGCCGGCGGCCTGAACGCCACCGGACGGCGTTTCCGGCGTTTCCGCCACGACCGACGCCATATAGAGTCGCCTCGATGCAAGCCACGCACGTCCTCGGCCTCAGCGCGCTGTCGCACGACGCGTCGGCGTGCGTGGTGCGGGGCGACGAGATTCTCTTCGCCGGCCACGCGGAACGCTACTCACGCCGGAAGAACGACCCCGACCTCTCCCCCGGCCTGCTTGCCGAGGCGCTCGCCTTCGGCCGCCCGGACCTGATCGCCTGGTACGAGCGCCCGCTACGGAAGAAGTTGCGACACATCCGGGCCGGCCAGTTCCGGCATGCCGTGGCGACCTCCGACCTACCCCACCGCCACCTGGCCCGCCTGGGCCTGCCGGAGCTGCGCGGCGTGCCGATCCGGTACGTCGGCCACCACCACTCGCACGCCGCCGCCGGGCACTTCACCAGCGGCGAGCGGCACACCGCCGTCCTCACCGCCGACGCGATCGGCGAGTTCGAGACGCTGACCCTGGGCGAGTTCCGGGACGGGGACTACCGGGTCTTCGCCCGCTGCCGCTACCCGCACAGCCTCGGGCTGCTCTACAGTGCCTTCACCCGGCGCTGCGGATTCAAGCCGAACGAGGAGGAGTTCATCGTGATGGGGCTGGCCGCCCTCGGCCGCCCTCGGTACGTCGCGCAGATCAGGGCCGACCTGATCGAACCCACCCCGCCCACCTTCCGGCTCCGCCGCAACGTGCACCGGGGCATCGGCGACTGGCAGCCCCGGGCCGATCCGGCGGACCTGGCCGCAAGCATCCAGGTGGTGACCGAGGAGATCCTGCTCGGTGCGGCCCGCTGGCTGCGTGGCCGGGTCGACGCCGCCACCCTGACCGTGATGGGCGGGTTGGGCCTCAACTGCGTCGCCAACGAACTCTTGGCCCGCCGCAGCGGATTCGACCGGATAACCCTGCTGCCGAACCCGGGCGACGCCGGGTCGAGCCTCGGCGCGGCGGCTGCCGTCCTCGGTCACCAGCTCAACTGGACCGGGCCGTACCTGGGCACCCTGATCGAGGGCGACTATCCGGTCGCCGGGCTGGCCGAGGCGCTGGCCGCCGGGGCGGTGGTCGGGGTGGCGCGGGGGCGCGCCGAGTTCGGTCCCCGGGCGCTGGGCAACCGCTCGCTGCTGGCCGATCCCCGCGGCCCGGAGAGCCGGGACCGGGTCAACCGGGTGAAGGGACGGGAGCCGTTCCGTCCCTTCGCCCCGGTGGTCCGGCAGGAGGTCGCCGAACGCTACTTCGACATGCCGGTAAAGGCGTCGCCGTACATGCAGTTCACCGCCAGGTGCCGGGATCCGCGGGCGTTCCCCGGCGTCGTCCACGTGGACGGGACGTCCCGGGTACAGACCGTGACCCGGCGGCAACATCCGGGCCTGTACGACCTGCTCGGCGAGTACGAGCGGAGGACCGGCTGCCCGGTACTGCTCAACACGAGCCTCAACCTCAAGGGTGAACCGCTGGTCAACGACGCCGCCGACGCCCGCCGGTTCAGCAGCCGCACCGGCGTGCCGGTGCTGTGATCCGCCCGTCAGATCCAACCCCTCTCCCGGGCGATCCGGATCGCCTCGATCCGCGTACGGGCGCCGGTCTTGCCGGCGATCCGGGAGAGGTGGTTGCGCACGGTGCCGGCGGACAACGACAGCTTGCTGGCGATCTCCACCACCGGCCATCCCTCGGCGGCGATCTCCAACACCTCCACCTCCCGCTCGGTGAGCGGGTTCTCCCTGCTGAGCGCCGCAGCCACCAGATCCGCGTCGACCACGGAGCCCCCGCAGGCGAGCCGGCGTACCGCGTCGACCACCCGTTCCGGGGCGACGTCACTGCCGAGGAACCCGAGGCGCTGGCAGCGGGCACGCAGCGCGTTTCCGAGCATCCGGGGCCGACGCGGATCGACCAGCACCAGGACCGGCGGCGGTTCGGACGGCGCGATCCCCCCGGAGAGCGCCGCCGCCCCGAAGAGCTTGATGTCCGTGACGGCCACGTCCGGGCGCTGCATCCGCAGCGCCGCACCGATGTCCTCGGCCCGGTCGACCTCCGCGACGACCTCGATGTCCTTCTGGGTGGTGAGTACGAAGGCCAGGGCCCCGCGGATGAGGGCACCGTTCAGCGCGAGCAGCGTTCGAATCACGTTCCCCCCTGCTACATGTCATCACTAGATCACCCCGCGTGAACATTCAAACATGGGCACGTCGAGTACGCCCGTTGGAGCGACCGGACGGCCGGCGCGGGTCGCGCGCCGGCCTCTCCCGCACCCGGCCGCCGGACAATATCGGCCGCGGGCTGCGGGAGCGCGGGCCCGGGACGGTCCTCAGATCCATCCCGCCTGCTGGGCCTGCCGGACCGCCTCCAGCCGGTTGCGCGTCCCGGTCTTGCGCATGATCGCCGAGAGGTGGTTACGCACCGTTCCGTGCGCCAGGAAGAGCCGGCGGGCGATCTCCTTCAGCGGCAGACCCTCGGCGGCGACCCTGAGCACCTCCAGCTCCCGTCTGGTGAGCGGGCTGTCCGATGGCTTCAGCGCGGCGACGGCGGCCCCCGGGTCGAAGACCCGCTCGCCGAACGCCACGGCGCGGACCAGGCGGGCCAGTTCCGCAGGTGGCAGGTTCTTGTCGACGAAGCCCCGGGCACCGGCCCGGATCGCCCGTTGCAGCGCCTCCGGCGTGAGCTGCGTGCTCAACGCCAGGACGGCGCTGTCCGGCGCCTCCACACCCAACCGCGTCACCACGTCCAGCATGTCGGCACCGGGTAGCTCCATGTCGACCACGACGACGTCCGGACGTCGTCGCCGGGAGACCGCCACCAGCTCTCCGGGGTCGTGGAGGTCCGCCACCACGTCCAGGTCCTCCTCACTCGACAACACAGCTCGCAACGCTCCCCGTAACAAACCCATCTCCTCCACGATCACAATGCGGATCACGAGGTCACTCCGATCTCGGTACACAAGTCAGCGACAGCCTCGGCATCCGGACGGGGCCGCCGTCCGGTTCCGATCACGAGCACGACTGGCTACGGCACGCCGGCCAGGCCCGGGTACCTCGACGGGTACGGTGGGCCCGCATGTGCCGACGTGAGGTTCCACCGGGCCGGCCGGGAAGGGCCCACCACGGTGGTGACGGAGTGCGACCGTCAGATGCGGTCGCCGGAGCCGGTCAGCCAGGCAACGCTGGTACGCCGGGCGTCCGGCCCGCAGGGGCGACGTCCTCGTACGGGGCGAGCGACGGGACTCGTGTGGGCGGCTGCCAGCTGACCGTGACCGGCAGTGCGACGGCCTGTCCACCGCCGGACGCCGCCGGACCGGCCCGGTTGGTGCCGGCTCCGGTGTCGAAGGGCGGGTAGGGGACGGAGGTCGGCCCCGACGGCTCGCTCCGGAGGGTCGCGCGTGCCGCAGCCCGAGCACCGCCCGCGGGGCCACCCGCATCCGATGGGAACGACTGCGCTGACGGCGCGAAGAACCCGGCTGGCGGTTCGGCGGAGAGGAACGGTGCTGCCGCGTCCTGGCCCAGGGCCGGCGTCGGCGCCATCGGTGGACCCGTGGCGGCGGGGATGACGGCCGCCACGACCGGCGGCGGCACGAACATTCGCAGCGAGGGCTCCTCGCCGTGCGGTGCGTCGGCGACCTCTGCGACGTCGCCGACGACGTCCGGCACGGTCCTCACCAGACCCGGCACCCCTTCGACCAGCGGTGGGACGGTCCCGACGACCACGGGGACCGCTCCGACGACCGCCGGCGCGGCTCCTACCACCGCCGCCGCAGTGCCCACCACCGCCGGCACGGTGCCGACCGGGCCTGGTGGTCCGCCCCGGTGCGGTGCCGGCGCGAAGGCGCCCTGCCCGGACCCGGACCCGGCCGCCGGACGGTCCCCTACCGGGCGCGAGGAACCGGCGCCTCCGGAACCGGCCTGCACCGGGGCGCGCCCGGGACGATCCACCGCACGGGCACGCTCGGGACGATCCACCGCACGGGCACGCTCGGGACGATCCAAGACACGGGCACGCTCGGAGTGATCCGCCGTACGGACACGCCCGGAGCTGTCCGCCGCGCCGGCACGTGCCGGACCGGACGTCGCCCGCTGCCGCTCCGGCGTCGCTTTCCGGACCGCCGGTGTCGCTTCCCGAGCCGCCGGTGTCGCTTTTTGAGTCAACTGAACGTGACCAGCGACCACTTCGGACAACTCCGACACACCCGACCCCGGCAACGAGCCGAGCGGTGGCCGACCCGCCGGTATGGTATTGCGGTCGGCGAGCGCCGGGCCGTCCAGCGTCGCGAGCAGGAGGTAACCGACCAGCGCACCGCCACCGATGAGGACCAGTCTGGCCAGCAGCCGGGCGACTCGCGGCCCGGTGGCTCGCGGCCGGATCCCGGCCGGCACGCGCTGGACCGCTGGCAGCACGACCATGTAGCGACGACGCTCCTCAGTAGGCGGACAGAGACGAAAGCGTAACGCAGTGTCTATCACGGCGCACCCTCGCACAGCGGCGCCGGCTCGCGGACCACCCCGGAGTGGGTTCGTTCACGCCGCCGTGCGGACGGAGAGCGTCAGCGGGCCGGGCCGGCCAGGGGCGACGGAGCGTCGTGCAGGGGCCGGAGCGTGACTATCGTGGGGCGCATGGTCGTACCCCGCCCGTCCGGACTGCCGATCGTGCAGTTCCGGAGCCGGGCCGGGACCATCGATCTCGGCTGGGGCCACCCGCATCCGGCAGCCCTCCCCGTCGAGGCCTGGACGGACGCGAGCCATTCGGCACTACGCCGCTACGGCGGTGCCGCACTGACCTACGGCCACACCACCGGGCCGGGGCCGCTGATCGAGTGGCTGTGCGAGCGGCTGGGCGAGGTGGACGGCGCGGCGCCCGAACCCGGTCAGGTCTTCGTCACCGCGGGCGCGTCGCACGCGCTCGACCTGGTCGCCGCCGTCCTCTGCCGGCCGGGCGACGTCGTACTGGTCGACTCTCCCACCTACCATCTCGCGCTGCGGATCATCGCCGACCACCGGGTCGACACCGTCGCGGCCCCCGCCGACGAGGAGGGGATCGATCCGGACGCCACCGCCGAGCTGCTCGCCCGCATCACCCGGAAGGGGCGTCGGGTGGCGATGCTCTACCTGGTGCCGACGTTCAACAACCCGACCGGGCGCTCCCTGCCCGCCGGGCGCCGGGCCGCGCTGCTGGCGGTGGCCGCCAGGGCCGGCGTACCGGTGGTGGAGGACGACACCTACCGGGAACTGGCCTATCCGGCTCCGGCGCCGGCCTCGCTCTTCAGCGGCGCGGAGCCCGGTACGGCGGTCCGGATCGGATCGTTCGCCAAGAGCGTCGCGCCCGGGGTGCGGCTCGGCTGGATCACGGCCGCCCCGCCGGTCGTCGCGGCGGTGGCCGCGCGGGGCTGTGTGGACAGCGGCGGCGGGGTCAACCATGCCAACGCGTTGACCCTGGCCGAGTTCGCGGCGCTCGGCTGGTACCGGCGGCACGTCGAGGCGATCCGGAGCCGCTACCGCCGGCAGCGCGACGCCCTGGTGGCCGCGGTACGCGACGAGCTGCCCCAGGCACGGTTCGCCGTGCCGGACGGCGGCTGGTTTCTCTGGCTGCGGCTGCCACACCCGTACGCCGGCACGGAACTCCTGCCACACGCGGAGGCCGCCGGTGTCTGCTACGTACCCGGCCGGCAGTTCTTCGTGACCGACACCGGGCACCGCTACCTACGGCTGTCGTACTCGATGTGCGATCCGGAGACGCTGACCGAAGGGGTACGCCGGCTGGCCGGGGCGTACCGGGCGGCGGGCCTGCCGGTCGGGTCGGCCCCGGGGCCGGCGGGCGACCCGACGCCCGGCTGACTGCGGACGAGTCGACCGGACGGCCCGACCGGACGGCAGACGAACCGACCGGACGGCAGACGGACCGACCGGACGGCGGGAGGGTCAGTGCCGGCGGCCGGCACCGGTCAGGCGGCGCAGCGCGGGGCCCACCGTCCATCTCGCCATCCCGGCCAGGTCGCGGGCGTGTTCGAGGACATCGGGCCGGGCCGCACCGCTGGCGACGGCGCGGTCCAGGTCGTGACCGCAGCGCACCAGTACCGTGTCGAAGTCCCGCCGCACCGGTGCGAGCGACTCGTAACCGAACGCCCGGTACTGGCGGGCGAAGAGCGCCCGGTACGCCCGCACCGCCTCGCCCAGCCCGGACGCCCGGGCCATCGGCTTCCTCGGCCGGTCCCGGACGTACTCCGGCAGGTGGTCGGCGTGGGCGTGCCGGAGGATCCAGCTCCGCCGGTCGCCCCGCAGCTTCAGCCCGGCCGGCAACCGCATCGCCAGCTCGACGAGGGCGAGGTCCAGGAACGGCAGTCGAGCCTCCACCCCGTGGCCCAGGCCGGTCCGGTCCAACCGCTGGAGGCTGGTCCGGTACAGGTTGCGGAGCCGGTGCCGGAAGAGCCGGTCGGCGGCCTCCCGGCCGACCTGCGCCGACTCCGGCCCGCCGCCGAAGAGGTCGTCGGCGCCGTCACCGGTGAGCACGACCCGGATCCCGAGATCACGGACCCGCCGGAAGAGCGGCACCGAGACCACCGCGTCGATCAGGTCGGCATACTCGGTGAGTTCGGAGATCCGGATGGCCGCCCGGACGTCGTCGAGCCGGACGTCCCGGGGCTGCACCTCGATCACCTCGTGGTGGATCCCGAGGTCGGCGGCGAGCCGGCGGGCGTACCTCGTGTCCTCGCTCTCCGGGGTGCCGATGGTGAACGCCACGCAGTCGTGGTGCAGCTCCCGCACGTGCAGCAGGGTGAGCGCGCTGGCCAGTCCGCCGGAGAGTAGTACCCCGACGCTGAGGTCGGTGTCGACCCGGACCCGGATGCTGTCCCGGAGCGCCTCGCGGACCAGCGTCGCCGCCTCGTCGGGGTCGCGGACGGGCACCTGCCCGCTGCCGAGCCGGGCCAGGTCCAGGTACGGCACCAGGTCCGGACCCGTGCTGGCGTCGGCCCAGCCGTGCTGCCCGGGTGGCAGCTCCGTGATCGGCGCACCGACCGGCACCAATGCCTTGACCTCGGACGCGATGTGCAGCCGGCGCAGGTGGCGCGACCAGTAGAGCGGCCGCACCCCGAGCGGGTCGCGGGCGAGGTAGAGCCGGTCGGTGAAGGTGTCGACGACGACGAAGGCGAACTCGCCCCGTAGCCGGGTGACCGCCTCCGGTCCCCAGGCCAGGAAGGCCTCCAGCACCACCTCGGTGTCGCTCTCGGTGCGCAGCGGCCGGCCGAGCCGGTCGAGTTCGGCGGCGAGTTCCCGGTGGTTGAAGATCTCGCCGTTGTAGCAGAGCAGCCAGCGCCCGTCGGCGGAGCACCACGGCTGCACCGCGCGCTCCCGGTCGACGACCCGCAGCCGCTGTACGCCGGCGAGCAGGTCGGGGCCGAGCCGGGTCTCCGCCAGGTCGCCGCGCGGAGTGAGCTCCGCCATCATCCGGTGGAACGTGCGGCGGTCGGCGCCGGAACCGAGGACAAGGACGATGCCGGACATGCCACTCAGCCTCCCAGTGCGGTCAGGAAGTCACGGCGCAGCCGGCTGGCGGCGCGCGGACTGACGCAGACGTGCCAGCGCTGGCCCTCGTCGATCACGTTCACGTCGCCCCAGCCCTGCCGCTCGCGGAGCAGGGCGGCGAGCATCCCAGGCGCGTCGAACCGGCGCAGCCAGGACATCTCGAGGTCCATCGCGTAACCGAGGCAGTGCCCGCTGGGCAGCATCGCGGCGTATCCGAGCGCCCGGAGCCGGTGCTGGTGTTCGAGGCTGCGGGCGAGGCTGGTCACCCGCAGTGCCGACGTCGGCCCGGGCCGCCGCCGGGCGAGGTCGGCGGCGAGCTGGTTCAGCAGGGCCACCACCTCGGGCCGGGCACGGGTACTCGGGGCCCCGCCACCCGCCACCGGTGCGCTCCGCACCGCTGCCCGGGTGGCCCTGTGCAACAGGTGACCGGCGGGGCGGGGGCAGCGGAACCGCAGCAGGTCGGTACGCCGGAGCGAGTCGAGGTCGACCAGCTCCGCCGAACCGTGCAGTTCGGCGTCGGTCGAGTAGCCCGGCAGGTGCCCCCACCACATGATGTCGATCCGGGAGAGCAGGTAGATCCGGATCAGCCCGGAGAGGTTCCGGGCGCTGTCACGGCTCTTCCGCCGGTAGTCGCGGATCTCCCGCCCGAGCCGCGAGGCGGCGTCGACGGCACCGCCGGGCAGGGCACCGAGCACCGTCGCGAAGTCGGGGCCGGTGAGCCGGTCGGTCAGGGTCCGCTCCAGCCGGGGCAGATCGTCGGCGCCGGAGGCCGCCTCGTCCCGCAGGTCCCGCACCGCGGCCCGATACCTGACCAGGTCGGACAGGGAGGCGAGGCCGGTGGGGCCGGAGTGCTGACCGGTCGGCCGGCTCATCGAGCCGACGCTCCCGGCGACATCTTGGCTGGGCATCTGCGGCCTTCCAGATCCGGCGTGATCCCGTTCAACGCCGCCGGTTTTGACCGTAACACCCGTTAGGGGTGAGAGATGGTGATTGCCGCCGAGCGCGCCGACCGGGTGGCCGGAGTGCCGACCCGCGGTGGCCTGCCGACCCGATCCGAACATCGATCGACGTCTTGTAACGTTTTAGGTCACCCATTGACGAATATAGATCAAACTCTTAACGTACTCGACAAGCTTCTCGCAACCACCAACCGCTCACTCCGATCGCGTAAGGGCGCGCTGGCCCCGGGGGGTTTCGTAAACCATGATGAAACGTTTCAGGGCGCTTGTCGCCGGCACCACCGTGCTCACCTGCCTCGGCATACTGCTCGCCGGCTGCGGCGACGACTCCGAGTCCGGCCCGGCCACCCTCCGGTACTCCTGGTGGGGCAATGCCGAACGGGCCGACCTGATGAAACAGGCGATCGCGCTCTTCGAGTCGAAGCACCCGGACGTCACGGTCACGCCGAGCTTCCAGGAGTACGAGGCGTACTGGCAGAAGATGGCGACCGAGACGGCCGGCGGCAACGCCCCGGACGTCCTCCAGATGGACTTCTCCTACCTGCGCGAGTACGCCGACCGGGGTGTCCTCTACGACCTGAAGAAACAGACCGGGGAGAACCTGGTCCTCGACGACCTGCTTCCCGGCTTCCAGGGCGCGGGCGAGGTCGACGGCGCGCTGTACGGCGTACCGGTCGGCGGAAACACCTGGAGCATGTACTACAACCCGGCGATCTTCGCCAAGGCCGGCGTACCGACCCCGGCCGCCGGCTGGTCCTGGCAGGACTACCGGAACAGCATGGCCAGGATCACCGAGGCGACCGACAGCTACGGCGGCGGCAACTACACCGGCATCATCTACAACCTGGAGGTACGGCTGCGCCAGCAGGGCGGGCAGCTCTTCACCCCGGACGGCAGGCTCGGCTTCACCAGGGAGCAGCTGCACGCCTTCTGGGCGGAGGGCCAGGAGCTGATCAGGGCCGACGTGGTGCTGCCGGTCGACAAGGCGGTGCAGATCAAGCCCCGGTCCGGCTTCGCCGACGACCTGATCGCCTCCGAACTCGGCTGGGACAACTTCCTTGTCCGGTACGCGGCAGAGGTCAAGACCCCGTTGAAGCTCGCCCCGGTGCCGACCGACAACCCGGGGCAGCTCGGCCAGTACCTCAAGCCCGCCATGCTGCTCAGCACGTCGAGCCGGACGGAGCATCCCGAGGAGGCGGCGAAACTCATCTCGTTCCTGATCAACGACCCGGAGGCGGGTCGGATCTTCGGCGCCAACCGGGGCCTGCCGGCAACCAACGCCCAGCGCGCCGCCGCGCAACTCGAGGGTCCGCTGGCCGAGGTCGCCGCCTACGAGCAGAGCATCGCCGACCAGTTGACCAAGGCTCCGCCGGCACCGCCGAAGGGCGCCGGCGGCGTGGAGGCGACCTTCATCCGGATCAGCGAGGAACTCCACTACGGCCGGATCTCCGTCGACCAGGCGGTGGACCAGTTCTTCGCCGACGCGGAACAGAAGCTCGGGTCCTGACCAACCCGCACCGGCAGCTACTCCGGAGGAGCAGCAGCAAGGCATGACGACCAGCCGGACAGCCGTACGCCGGAGCGGGCCGGCGGGCCCGGAGCCGCGCTCCCGCCCGACCGGCGCCGGGCCGGGCCGCCGCCCCCGGCGCTCCGGCGACGCACCCGCCGGCTATCTCTTCCTGTCGCCGTGGATCCTCGGCATGCTACTGCTGACCATCGGGCCGATGGCCGCCTCGCTCTACCTCTCGTTCACCGACTACAACCTCTTCACCGCGCCGGAGTGGGTGGGGCTGGAGAACTACCGGCAGATGTTCGACGACCCGCGCTGGCTCCAGTCGGTGCGGGTCACCGGCGGCTACGTGCTGATCGCCGTACCGGTCAAGCTGGCCGCCGCGCTCGCGGTGGCCCTGCTGCTGCACCAGCGCCGCCGTGGCCAGGGATTCTACCGGGCGGCCTTCTACGGGCCGTCGCTGATCGGTGCCAGCGTCAGCGTGGCGATCGTCTGGCGGGCGCTCTTCAGCGACGACGCGGTGGTGGACCGGTTGCTCCGCGCGGTCGGCGTCGAGGTCGGCGGCTGGCTGGGCAATCCCGACTTCTCGCTGCTGATGCTGGTGCTCCTCGCCGCCTGGCAGTTCGGCGCCCCGATGGTGATCTTCCTGGCCGGACTGAAACAGGTGCCGGCGGAGCTCTACGAGGCGGCCCAGGTGGACGGGGCCGGGGCGTGGCGCCGCTTCTGGTCCGTCACCATCCCGATGATCTCGCCGGTGCTCTTCTTCAACCTGCTCCTGGAGACCATCAACTCGTTCCAGATCTTCACCTCCGCGTACGTCATCGGCGGTCGCAACGGCTCCCCGGCCGGCTCCACGCTCTTCTACACCGTCTATCTCTACGACCGCGGCTTCACCGACTTCCAGATGGGGTACGCCTCGGCGCTGGCCTGGATGCTGCTGCTCGGTGTCGGGCTGGTGACCGCGTTCCTGTTCCGGACCACCCGGAGCTGGGTGCACTACGCCGGAGATCACCGATGACCACGACCGACGTACGCCGGACCGAAACGCCGGAGCGGACGGAGGCCGGACGAGCCGCAGCCCGCCGCCGGCGGCGGGGCCGCTGGGGCAGCCTGGCGTGGCACCTCGGCGCGCTGGCGGTCCTGGCCGTGCTGCTCTATCCGATCGGCTGGCTGGTCGCGGCCTCCTTCAAGCCGTCCGGGTCCATCCTCGGCAGCCTGCACCTGCTGCCGACCGAGCCGACCGTGGCGAACTACCGACGTGCGGCCGACGGGCTCGCCGGGATCAGCGTGCTGCGCTTCTTCTGGAACTCGGCCATCCTCGCCGGGCTCTCGGTGGCCGGCACGGTCGCCTCGTCCGCCCTGGCCGGCTACGCCTTCGCCCGGCTGCGCTTCCGGGGCCGGCGGATCATGTTCGTGCTGATGATCTCGACACTGCTGCTACCGTTCCACGTCCTGATCATCCCGCAGTACGCGGTCTTCCAGCGGCTCGGCCTGGTCGACACCTACCTGCCGCTGCTGGTCGGCAAGTTTCTCGCCGGGGAGGCGTTCTTCGTCTTCCTGATGGTGCAGTTCATGCGCACCCTGCCGGCCGAGCTGGACGAGTCGGCCCGGATCGACGGCGCGGGCCACTGGGCGACCTTCTGGCACATCGTCCTGCCGCTGTCCCGGCCCGCCCTCGTCACCACGGCCATCTTCACGTTCATCTGGACCTGGAACGACTTCTTCGGCCCGCTGATCTACGTCAGCAGCCCGCAGAAGTATCCGCTGCCGCTCGCGCTGCAGCTCTACATCGACCAGACCACCCTCTCCGACTACGGGGCGCTGATGGCGATGTCGATGCTGGCGCTGGTGCCGGTCATCCTCTTCTTCCTGTTCTTCCAGCGCTTCCTGGTGCAGGGCGTGGCCACCTCCGGACTCAAGGGCTGAGCCGGCGCCGGATCCGGCATGGCTGGGCGACGGAGCTGAGTAGGGGTACTCGGGCGCCGCCCGACGGGATGCGGCAGAGTCGGGTCCATGACCGCAGCGCAGTCGACCCGGACCCGGCAGACCCCCCTCTGGTTCGCCGGCCTCGCCGGCCTCACCGCGCTCGCCTACTGGGCGTTCCTCGGCTGGGACCAGCAGAAGGAGACCGATCCGGTGACGGGCGCGGAGACCGGCCCATACCAGGCATGGCAGGTCATCGGCCTCGGCGTGGTGCTGGCCCTGCTCGTCTTCGAGGCCGGCCGCCGGGGCCGACCGTGGCTCGCCGGCACCGTGGTGCCGGTGGTGCTCACCGCCGCCTTCTCGGTGGACGCCGCCACCTCTCCGAACAGCGACGGTCTCTGGGTGATCGGCGCCGTGCTGGTGTTGCTCGGCTCGGCCCTCGGCACCGGAGTGGTTGCCGGGCTCGGTGCCGCACTGGGCCGGCGTGACCGATGAGGTCGCCGGCCGGTGCGGCGCGGCCGACGAGGTAGCGACTGCTACCGGTCAGGCTAGCGCCGACCGGCCGGTTCGCCGTCGAGCAGCGGATCCGGCTCGACCCGCCGGATCATGTACGGCGCGGTCAGGGTATCCACGCCGGTCCCCCGGGCGCTGTTGGGCCGGTAGGTGACCGTCGCGGCGAGCGCCGAGGCGGCCTCGACCACGCCGGCCCGCCAGGTGCCGGACCGGTAGACCCAGACCGGGTCGGTGGGCCGGTAACTGGCGGTGGGGTCGATTTCGGCCGGGTCGCGTCGGTGCGGATCCACGTTCGGTACTGGCATCTCGTCACTGCCCTCCTGCGTCGGCACCGGGTGTCGTCTCGATCAGTTCACGGGGCACGGCCGGCGTTCCGGCGGCGTGGCCGGCCGCTCCGGCCGGGAGTCCGAACGGCCCCTCGCCCGGGACGTACCCCTCGGCCGGGCGGGTAAAGCCGACGGCCTCGACATCGGCCGGGCCGATGCCGGCCGCCCGCCGGGTCTTCACCCGGTACATCGCGGCGTCGGCCACGTTCAGCACCTCGGCCAACTGCACCCGGCCGTGCACCGGCGCCACCCCGATCGAGGCCGTGACCCTCAGGTCGCGCTCGGCGAGCTGGATCGGCGCGGAGAGCAGCTCGGCGAGCCGCCGGGCGGAGTGGTGCAGCCAACGTCCGTCACCGCGGTTGCCGGCGAGCAGGCCGGCGAACTCGTCGCCGCCGAGCCGGGCCACCAGGTTGTTCCCCGCGTACGCCGCCAGCCGCCACGCCACCGCGATCAGGACCTGGTCGCCGGCGGCGTGCCCGAACCGGTCGTTGACCTGCTTGAAATTGTCGAGGTCGAGGACGACCGCCAAAAGCGGCGGTCGACCGGGATCGGCGACCAGCGCGGCACCGATCTGGTAGAAGGCCCGCCGGTTGAGCAGTCCGGTCAGCGGGTCGTGGGTGGCCGCGTGCCGTTCCAGCTGCAACTCCTCGCGGAGCCGGACCACCTCCGCCTGGGCGGCCCGGGCCTGACCGTGCATCCGCCAGGCCGCGCCGAGACCCGCCACAGCGGCGGCGCCGGCCGCGAGGGTGAAGGGATCCACGGTCCGGTGTCCCTTCAGGAGACCCGGCTCGGGATCGGGTCGTGGGCCGGACCGACCCCCTGTCCGAAGGCCGGTAGCCGGGCGCCATCGGTGACTGTCCGTGATCCAAGTTCGCGCCTGCCAGCACGGGCCGGAACCAAGCCGTTGCGATCCGTTGGCGACCATCTGCCCAGGCAGACGGCCATGGCGGCGATCTTGGCTGCTCCCTGACGCTGCGGCTGCGACGGCAATGGTTCCTCGCTCCCCATCACGAAAAGTGAACAAACGGACACACCCTTACCGCGCTATCATGCTCGCTGTCAGGTGCAGGCGCAAGAGCGAATGCACGTGCAGATGGTCATGCAAAGACGACCTGCGCGGTGCCACGCACCGTCACGGCTGAGGACGCGTCCACGGGAGGAAGAACAACGCAGCCGGGCCTACGCGACACCCACCGCCCCCAGCCCACCGGGAACTCCAGAAAGACTGGCGATGATTCACACGTACAACGGCATGTCCACCGGTCAGCTGCCGGCCCTCGCCTGGCAGAAGAGCCGCCGCAGCAACCCCAGCGGTAACTGCGTGGAGGTTGCCGAACTGCCCGGCGGCGCGGGTGTCGCCGTCCGCAACTCCCGGGACCCCGAGGGTCCGGCACTGATCTACACCGTCGACGAGATCGCCGCCTTCATCCTCGGCGCTCAGGACGGAGACTTCGACCACCTCATCCGGTAAGCGAAGAACCTCCGGCATTCCTCGTCAGGACTCCTCCGACATCCACCGTCGGGGCTCCTCCGGTATTCGGACGCCGATACATCCCGCCCCGTCCTCCCGACCCGCTCTCACGATCCCGACTGGACGACGGTCGAGAAAATTAGCGCGTTGGGTCTACCCTCCTCACCGTCAAGGCATGGCATGCTTACCGACGGATTTGGCCCGGCCCCCTCGGTGGGCTGTGTCGAGCATGTGGAGGCAAGCACGTGACGAGGGCTCCATCCGGCCGTGGTTCGGTCCCGGACGGCGATGTCGCCGACGGTGGACCGGTCGTCGATGGTGGACCGGTCGTCGACGACGAGCCGGCGGCCGACGACGGGCCAGCCTTCTCGGGCGGAGCCGCCGACCCCCAGTTGGTGGGCGGCCCTACAGTGCTGCGCATCCTGCTCGGAAGCCAGTTGCGCAAGCTGCGTGAGGCCAAGGGCGTCAGCCGCGAAGACGCGGGGTGGGAGATCAGGTCGTCCGGGTCCAAAATCAGCCGGATGGAGCTGGGCCGGGTGGGATTCAAGGAACGTGATGTCGCAGATCTGTTGACGCTCTACCAGGTGACCGACGAGACGGAACGGGCCGCCCTGCTGGCCCTGGCCCGGCAGGCCAACAACCCCGGCTGGTGGCACCGCTACGGCGACGTGCTGCCCAACTGGTTCCAGTCCTATCTGGGGCTGGAGGCAGCGGCGGCGCTGATCCGCGCGTACGAGGTGCAGTACATTCCCGGCCTGCTGCAGACCCGGGACTACGCTCGGGCCGTCGTGCTGCTCGCCCACGACGGTGCGCCACCCGACGAGATCGAGCGCCGGGTGGAGCTCCGGATGGACCGCCAGAAGGTGCTGACCCGGCCCGGCGCACCTCAACTGTGGGCCGTGGTGGACGAGGCGGCCCTGCGCCGGCCGATCGGCGGTACCGACGTGATGTGCGGCCAGATCGAACACCTGATCGAGGCCGGCAAGCTGCCCAACGTCACGGTCCAGGTGATCCCGTTCCACGCCGGTGGGCACGCCGCCGCCGGTGGCGCGTTCAGCCTCCTCCGCTTCCCCGACCAGGAACTGCCGGACGTGGTCTACATGGAGCAGCTCACCAGCGCGCTCTATCTGGACAAGCGCGACGACGTGGACTACTACGCCGCGGCGATGGAGCGGCTCTGCGTCGAGGCCGTCTCGCCGACCGACACTCCGGCGTTCCTCCGGGCGATCCTGACCGAGCTCGGCTCCTGACCCGAGCCCGCCGCCCCGCACCGCGTCCGGCGCTCCGCCCACTCCTCCCCGGCACCGGCGCTCCGCCCACTCCCCCCACATCGAGTTCGGCGCTCCGTCCGGTCCCCCACATCGGTTTCGGCGCTCCGTCCGGTCCCCCACCGCAGGATGGGCCACACTACCGGTATGACCTCCCGCCGCCTCGCCGGCGCCGTGGCCCTGGTCACCGGGGCATCGTCCGGGATCGGTGCGGCCGCCGCCCGGCGACTGGCCGCCGCCGGTGCGCGAGTCTTCCTCAGCGGCCGCGACCAGGAAAGGCTCGCCGCGGTTGCCGCCGAGTCGGGCGGCACCGCGTACCCGTGCGACCTCACCGACCCGGACCGGACGGCGCAGCTGGCCAGTCACGTGCTGGAGCACGCCGGCCGGATCGACATCCTGGTCAACAACGCCGGCCAGGGCTGGGCCGGGCCGCTGACCGGGATGACCGACGCCCAGATCCAGGCGCTGGTGGCGGGGAACCTGACCGCCCCGATGCTCCTCGCCCGGGCCGTCCTGCCCGGGATGCTCGCCCGGGGCAGTGGCCGGCTCGGCTTCGTCGGCTCCATCGCCGGCCGGCTCGGCGTACGCGAAGAGGCGATCTACGCCGGCACCAAGGCCGGGCTCAGCGTCTTCGCCGACAGCCTGCGCAAGGAGACGACGGGCCGGGGCATCGTGGTCACCGAACTCGTTCCCGCGGTGGTGGACACCCCGTTCTTCGCCCGCCGGGGCCGGCCGTACCCGCGCCGCCATCCCCGGCCGGTGGCGGCGGACCGCGCCGCCGAGGCCCTGCTCACCGGCATGCTCACCGGGCGGCACGAGGTCTGCCTGCCGCGCTGGATGTATCTGCCGATCGCAGTCCGGGCGACCCTGCCGGCCACCTACCGCCGCCTCGCCGACCGCTTCGGCTGAAGTGCAAGGAGGGGGCCCTTCTACAACAGAAAACGATAAGCGGGGGCCCTTCCTTACACCCGGGTCAGTTGGCGCGGACCGCGCGGATCGACTCGCGCAGCGAGGACATGGTGGCGAGTACGGCGGTGGGCTCGTACCCGCAGTGCGCCATGCAGTTGGCGCAGCGGGCGTCCCGCCCACGCCCGTACGCGGACCAGTCGGTCGTCTCGATCAGCTCCCGGTAGGTCTTTGCGTAGCCGTCCCCCAGCAGGTAACAGGGGCGCTGCCAGCCGAAGAGTGAATACGACGGGATGGCCCACGCGGTGCAGGCAAAGTCGACCCGGCCCTCCAGGAAGTCCAGGAAGAGCGGCGAGTGGTTGAGTCGCCACTTCTTGCGCCGGCCATCCGCGAACGCCTTTCGGAACATCGTCCGGGTCTCCGCGACGCCGAGGAAGTGCTCCTGGTCCGGCGCCTTGTCGTAGGCGTACGCCGGGGAGAGCATCATCTGGTCGACGCCGAGGTCGTCGTTGAGGTAGTCCAGCACCTCGATCACCGTCTGCGGCGTGTCCGTGGAGAAGAAGGTCGTGTTGCTGGTGACCCGGAAGCCGCGCCGCTTCGCCTCCTTCACCGCCGCCACCGCCTCGTCGAAGACGCCCTCCTTGCAGACCGAGGCGTCGTGCCGCTCCCGCAGCCCGTCGATGTGCACGGCGAACGAGAGATAGCGGGACGGGGTGAACTTGTCCAGCTTCTTGCGCAGCAGCGCCGCGTTGGTGCAGAGGAAGACGTACTTGCGGCGCCGGACCAGCTCGTCGACGATTTTGTCGATCTCCGGGTGCATCAGCGGCTCGCCACCGGCGATCGAGACCATCGGCGCGCCGCACTCCTCGATCGCCCCGATGGCCTGCTCGACCGGCATCCGCCGCTTCAGCACGTCCGCCGGGTGCTGGATCTTGCCGCAGCCGGCGCAGGCCAGGTTGCAGGCGAAGAGCGGCTCCAACTCGACGAGCAGCGGAAAGTGGGTCCGCCGGCGCAGCTTCTGACCCATCAGATAGCGGCCGACCCGCAGGCTCTGGCGCAGTGGCATACCCATCCTCAGCACCCCCTTCCGGTCGGGTGGACGATCGGCGCGCGGCGGTTCCGCGCGACGCTTCGCGAACTGGTCCCCGTCATGGTGTTCGGATCTCCTTGGGAAGGGTGAAGTGCACGTCCTCGGTACGGGTGGTGTGCTCCCGCACCGCGTCTGCGCCGAGCCCGACCAGCGCCGCCACGGTCTGGTCCACCAGCCAGGGCGGCGCCGAGGCACCGGCCGTGACCCCGATCGTCCGCACCCCGGCGAGCCAGCGGAGGTCCACCTGGCCGATGTCGTCGACCAGGTGCGCCGGGGTTCCCCCGCGCTCGGTCACCTCCACCAGCCGGCGGGAGTTCGAGGAGTTGGCCGAGCCGAGCACCAGCACCGTGTCGGCGACGGCGGCCACCTCCCGCAACGCCGCCTGCCGGTTGGTGGTGGCGTAGCAGATGTCGTCGGAGGCCGGTCCGGTCAGCGCGGGGAACCGCCGCCGGAGCACGTCGAGGACGCCGGCCACCTCGTCCACGGCCAGCGTGGTCTGCACCAGGTAGGAGACCCGGTCCGGATCGGCGACCTCGATCCGTTCCGCGTCGTGCACGGACTCCACCAGGGCGATCCGGCCGGGCGCCTCGCCGAGGGTGCCCTCGGTCTCCTCGTGCCCGGCGTGCCCGATGAAGAATACGGTGTTGCCCCGACCGGCGAAGCGGCGGGCCTCGCTGTGCACCTTCGTCACCAGCGGGCAGGTCGCGTCGATCACCGGCAGCCCCCGGTCGGCGGCGGCGGCCCGGACCGCGGGCGACACACCGTGCGCGGAGAAGACGGTCGGTGCGCCGTCCGGGATCTCGGTCAACTCGTCCACGAAGACCGCACCCCGGCGTTGCAGGTCGGTGATGACATGCACGTTGTGCACGATCTGCTTGCGGACGTAGACCGGCGGGCCGTGCCGGTCCAGCGCCTGTTCCACCGCGCTGATCGCCCGTTCCACCCCGGCGCAGAACGACCGCGGCGCGGCCAGCGCCACCTGCCGGACGGTGGTCGTCGCCGCCCACTCGACCAGGGCCGGGCCGAGCCGGGGCAGCACCCGGAGGGCGGCGATCACCCGGCCCAGCGTCGCCGGGCGGTACAGCGGATGCGGCGGCACGTCGGCGACCACCCGCACGCAGGCGATCGGCCGGCCGGCGGCACCGGCGAGCAGCGCCGCCGACTCGGTGTCCACCGCGATCGCCCCGGTGGCGGCGAGCCGGGTCCGGTCGGCACCGTCGACGATCCGCCGGCTGGTGACCACCGGTCCGAGGTGGACGGTGAGGCCACGCCGGCGCAGCGCCGCCGCGATCATCGGGGCGGCCGGGCAGGGCACCGGGGCACCGCCGACGACGCCGGCCCGGCGTACCTCGGTGGCCACCACCACGTCGCCGGTGCGCAGGGTCGGCACCAGGCCGCCGGCGATCCCGGCCACCGCCAACGCGCGGGTGTCGCGGTAGCCGGCGGCGACCCGGGTGGCCCGGGCCGGCCCCCGACCGGTACGCCGCAGCGGCGCTCCGGCCGGCAGGCCACGCCGCAGCGCGTGCGCCTCCGCCCGCATCGGTGCGAAGAGCACCCAGGAGCCGCCGCTCAACTCGACTCACCCGGAGCGCCCACCCGCTCCACCGCACCATCGACCGACCCACCCGGCACGTCCACAGACCCCACCGCACCGTTGGCGGACCCGTTCGGAGGGTGCACGGAGCCCTCCCGGTCGCGCAGCAGGCGGCCGAGGGCACTGAGCGGGAAGACCAGCCGGTAGAGGTGGTAGTTGATGTAGAAGTCTCCGGGGAAGCCGGTACCGGTGTAGTGCGGCTCGTCCCAGCCGCCGTCGGGGCGCTGGGTGCGTACCAGCCAGTCGAGGCCGCGCCGGATCGACGCCGAGTCGTCGGAGCGGGCGGCGTGCAGGGCCAGCAGCGCCCACGCCGTCTGCGAGGCGGTGGACTCGCCCCTGCCCCGCCAGGCCGGATCGCGGTACGAGCGCATGTCCTCACCCCAGCCGCCGTCGGCGTTCTGCCTACGGTGCAGCCAGCAGACCGCCCGGACGATCGCCGGGTCGTCCGGGCGTACCCCGGCGGCGATCAGCGCCGGCACGGCCGCGCCGGTGCCGTAGACGTGGTTGGCGCCCCACCGGCCGAACCAGGAGCCGTCCGCCTCCTGGTGGCGCAGCAGCCACGCCACGCCCCGGCGCACCGGGATCGAGTTCGCCAGCCCTTCGGCGCAGAGCGCCTCCACGACGTGTGCGGTGACGTCGGCACTCGGCGGATCGATCACCTCGCCGAAGTCGCAGAAGGGCAGGTCCCGGGCGAGCGCCCGGGTGTTGTCGGCGTCGAAGGCCGCCCAACCGCCGTCGGCGGACTGCATCCCGACCAGCCAGCCGATGCCGCGCTCCATCGCCGGCCGCACCGCCGGACCGGCGCCGGTACGCCGCAGCGCGAGCAGCACCTCGGCGGTGTCGTCGGTGTCCGGGTAGCCGTCGTTGTCGAACTCGAAGGCCCAGCCGCCCGGCGCGAGCCTGGGCCGGCGCACCGACCAGTCGCCGGGGACCCGGATCTCCTCCTCCAGCAGCCAGCCGGCGGCCGTGGTCAGCGCCGGATGGTCGGCCGGCAGGCCGGCGTCGGCGAGCGCGACCATCGCCAGCGCGGTGTCCCAGACCGGTGACTGGCACGCCTCCAGCCGGCGCACCGGGCCCTCCGGCGTCTCCTCCCGGACGGTGAACCGCTCCAGCCCGGCCAGGCCGCTGCGCAGCACCGGATGCGAGAGCGGGTAGCCGAGCAGGTGCAGCGCGATCAGCGAGTAGACCCACGGCGGCTGGATGCCGCCCCAGGAGCCGTCGGACTCCTGCCGGGCGACGATCCACTCCGCCGCCCGGCGCAGCGCGTTGCGGCGGACCGGGCCGACCGGGCGACGCTCGTAGCCGCGCAGCACCGCGTCGAGCCGGTGCATCCAGCGCCCCTTGCCGGAGGGCGCCGCGGCCGTCCCCGCCGGCTCGGCCACCAACCCGGTGCGCAGCTCGCCGAGGGAGAAGCCGAGCGGGCGTACCGGCCGCAGCGACCGGACGACCGACAGCGGCACGATGGTCTGCCGGGCCCAGCAGGCGAAGTCGTAGACGTTGAGCGGGAACCACGAGGGCAGCAGCACCACCTCGGGCGGGATCGCCGGCAGCCGGTGCCACGGCCACTCGCCGAAGAGCGCCAGCCAGAGCCGGGTGAAGACCCGGCTCCGCTCGATGCCGCCCTGGGCGAGGACGAACTCCCGGGCCCGGCACATGTGCTCGGCCTCCGGCGGGTCGCCGGCCAGCCGGAGCGCCGCGTACGCCTCGATGGTGGTGGAGAGGTCGCCCGGACCGCCGTGGAAGGTCGCCCAGGCGCCGTCGGCGCGCTGCTTCGACCGGATCCACCGCGCCGTCGGCTCGGTCTCCACCTCGGTACGGATGCCCAGGAACTCCCGCAGCAGCAGGTCCTCGGCCTCCATGGTGACGTTGGTCTCCAGCTCGCCCTGCCACCAGCCACCCGGCTGCTGCCGGGAGAGCAGCAGGTCCCGCGCCCGCCCCAGCGCCACCTCAGGCGAAAGGAAGGGCCCCCGCTTATCGTTTTCTGTTGTAGAAGGGCCCCGCCCTAACGCCTCGTCCGGGCCGCTGGTGGAGATGGCCATCAGTGATCCCGTCCCGTCATGAAGTGCGCGATCGCCACCAGGTCGGCGTGCACGTCCGCGTGGTCGGCGGCGGGGGTGCCGAGGTCGCCGAGCTGGTCCAGGGCGGCCAGCGCCTCGGTGAGCAGGCGGTCGGCCTGCTTCTCGGTCCAGTCCCGGGCGCCGGTCTCCTCGATCAGGGTGGCGGCCAGGCTCAGGTCGGTGGCGGAGAGCTCGCCCGGCCGGGCGTAGAGCTCGGCGAGCTGCGTGCCGGCCGGCCCGCCTGAGGTGAGCGCCCGGACCACCGGCACCGACTTCTTCCGGGCCCGCAGGTCGGACAGGACGGGCTTGCCGGTGACAGCCGGCTCGCCCCAGATGCCGAGCAGGTCGTCGACGAGTTGGAAGGCCAGGCCGAGCCGCTCGCCGTAGCGGGCGAGGCCGTCGACCAGTGCCGGTGGGGCGCCGCAGAGCACCGCCCCGAGCGTGGCGGCGCAGGAGAGCAGTGCCGCCGTCTTGTCCCGGGCCATCGCCAGGCACTCGTCGAGGCCGACGTCCGGACGGGACTCGAACGCCACGTCCGCCGCCTGACCGGCGATCAGCCGCCGGATCGCGGCGTGCATGGTGGCCAGGGCCCGGAGTACGTCACGCTCGGGGTCGTCCGCCAGCACCTCGTCGGCGAGGCTGAGCATGGCGTCCCCGGCCAGGATCGCCGGCCCGACGCCGAACGCCGCCCAGGCCGTCGGCCGGTGCCGGCGCTCCAGGTCGCCGTCGATCACGTCGTCGTGCAGCAGCGAGAAGTTGTGCACCAACTCCACCGCCACCGCCGCCGGCAGACCTCGCCGCAGCGGCTGGCCCGCGGCCTGGGCGGAGAGCAGCGCCAGCGCGGGGCGGAGTCCCTTGCCGCCCCGGCCCGAGGGGTTCCCGGCCGCGTCCCAGTATCCCAACTGGTAGCCGGCGACCAGTCGGGTGCGCTCGTCGATCCGTTCCAGCGCCGCCCGGATCTCCGGCTGGACGACTCCGTCCACCTGGGCGAGGACGCTGGGCAGCATCACCGTCATCTCATCTCCTCGCTGCGCTCGTCGTCGCCAGGGCCCGGACGACTGAGCCTGCTGATGCCCTCGCTCCACTCGGTCATGCCGGTGCCTGGCGGAGGGTTCGATGTCGAGCCGAGGTGGGCGAGTACCACGTCGGCGGCGTGTTGGCCGCTGCGTACCGCGCCCTCCATCGTGTCCGGCCAGCCGGTGTCGGTCCACGCTCCGGCCAGGGCCAGCCCGGGGGTACGGGTCCGGGCCGGCGGTCGGGCGGTACGGGACCCCGGCTCCTGCCGGAAGGTGGCCCGCGGTTCCCGGGTCACGAAGGCGTCCCGGACCCGGGCCCGCCGGGCCGCCGGGAAGAGTTCCGCCAGTGCCGCCAGATAGGTCCGGACCAGGTCGTTGGCGCGGACGCTCAACACCTGCTCGGCGGCGGAGATGGAGACGACAAGGTACTGCCCGGAGCCGCCGGCCGGGGTCCGGTCGAAGACCCACTGCACGGGCGTGTCCAGCCCGGCCGCGAACTCCAGCTCGGTGACCCGCTGCTCGTAGTGCACGTGCACGTTGACGATCGGCGCGGCACCCAGCCGGGCCCACCGGGCCCGGTCCGGAGCTGCCTGCGCCGGCACCAGCCGGGCCGCCTGCGGGTGTGGCACCGCCAGCACCACCCCGTCGGCGGTCAGCTGGACGCCGTCGCCCGAGACCTGGAACCGGCCCCCTTCGGGGCTGATCGCCTGCACGCGTACGCCGGTGCGGACCGTTGCGCCGCGCTGCCGGAGCAGTGCGGTGGCCGGGGCGCCGTGCAGTTCGGCCAGGGGTGCCGTGGGCCGGCCGATGTCGGCGGCGTCGGCCCGGTCGAGCAGGCCGGTCCGGAAGACCCGGGCGGCCAGCGCCAGCGACGCCCGCTCCGGCGGGGCGTTCAGCGCGGCCACGCAGATCAGCTCCCAGAGCCGCGCCACGGTCGGAGCATCCTGCCCGTGCGCGGCTAGCCAGGCGCCGAAGCTGACCCGGTCGGCGGCCGGGTCGTCCGGCTCGATCCGGCGCAGCGCGGCCGCGGCCCGGACCGCCGCCAGCCGCTGCCCGAGCCGGAGCGGGCGGTAGCGGAGCAGCGCCGGCAGCAGGTGGGCCGGGGCCGGCAGCCGGCGGTTGCTGGCCAGGACGTGCGGCGGCACGCCGATCCGGACGATCGGCACCGCGAAGCCGTCCTGAACGGCCGCCCGGTCCGCGCTGCCGAGCCGGTCGAGTAGTTCGCGGTACTGCTGGTAGCAGCGGAGGAAGACGTGCTGCCCGGTGTCCACCATCAGGTCGCCGCGCCGGAACGAGTAGGTGGCGCCGCCGAGGGCCGCACGGGCCTCCACCAGCGTCACCCGGTGGCCGGCGTCGAGCAGTCGCACCGCCGAGGCGATGCCGGCCAGTCCACCGCCGACCACGCAGACCTGCTCGGCGGTCACGGTGCGCTCCGGGTCATCGCCCGCGCCGCGACGTACGCCTTCTCCCAGCCGGGCAGCGAGACGCGACGCCGGGTCACCGCGAGCGGGTCGGCCACCATCCGGGCCAGCAGCCGGTGGTAGATCCCGGCCATCGCCGCCACGCACGCCGCGCTGCGCCGGTCCAGCATCGGCAGCAGCCGCAGCCCGCTCTGGTAGTAGCGTTCGGCCCGGTGCGCCTGCCAGCGCACCAGCGCGGCGAGCCGGTCCGGCGGGTCGGTCAGCCCGCCGTCCGGACCGAGGTCCAGGGTGCAGCCGAACCGCTCCAGGTCCCGCCCGGGCAGGTAGATCCGCCCGGCGGCCCGGTCCTCCACGACGTCCCGCAGGATGTTGGTCAGTTGCAGCGCGATGCCGAGGGTGTCGGCGAGTTCGGCCGCCGCCGCCCGGTCGGCCGGCGGGCGGAGCACGAAGACGCCGAGCGAGAGCCGGCCGATCGACCCGGCCACACAGCGGCAGTAACCGACCAGCTCCTCGAAGGTCTCGTAGCGGGCTCCCCGGACGTCCGCCACGCAGCCGTCGATCAGCTCGTCGAAGGCGGCCACCGGGATTGGCAGCCGCGCGGCGGCGTCGGCCAGCGCGACCAGCAGTGGATCGCCGCCGGCCTCCGGCAGCCGGTGCAGCGCCGCCCGGATCTGGTCGAGCCGGGCGAGCTTGGTCGCCGCCGGCAGGTCACCGTCGCCGATGTCGTCGATGCGGCGGGCGACGGCGTAGACGGCGCAGAGCGCGTCGCGCCGGTCGGGGCGGAGCAGCCGGATGCCGTACGAGAAGTTGCGGGCCTGGCTGCGGGTCACCCGGGCGCACTCCCGGTACGCGCGCTCCAGCCCGGCGTCGGCGGTCATCCCCACACCCCACTCGGGCGGTGGGCGCCCCGTGGCGTCCAGTGGGACCGAAGCCAGGCGGCGGCGACACCGGCCCGGGTCGGTCTGGGCGGCCCGGGCAGCGGGTCGTAGCCGGCCCGGGAGAGCGCGGCGAGGGCGGCGCGGCCACCGGCGACGTAGCCGCCGACCGCCAGCCGGGCCCAGCCGCGCAGGTCACCGAGGAGCGGTGCGCCCGCGTCGAGCAACTCCGCCGCCCGGGTGGCCTGGCGCCGCACCACCCTGCGCAGCGGTTCGCCGGCACGCGGCGCGTCGAGATCCTCCTCGGCCACCCCGGCCGCCGCCAGCTCCTCCGTCGGCAGGTAGATCCGCCCCCGCCGCCGGTCCTCGGCGACGTCCTGAAGGTGCTCGACGACCTGCAACGCCGTGCAGATCCGGTCGGAGAGCCGGATCCGCTCCGGTGATGCGGCGCCGAAGACGTGCAGCACCAGCTCGCCGACGGGATCGGCGGAGAGGTGGCAGTAGTCGACGAGGGCGCCGAAGGTCCGGTAGCGCGGCACGGTCTGGTCGCGCCGGTTCGCCTCGATCAGCCGGAGCAGCGGGTCGATCGGCAACCGGCAGTCGACCACGGTCGGCGCCAGCCGGACCAGCACCGGGTGCCGGGGCGGTCGTCCGTCGTAGAGCGCCCGTACCTCACGGTCGAACCGGTCCAGCCCGGCGAGCCGGGCCGCCGGCGTCTCGTTCCGGCCGGTCCCGTCGGGTTCGTCGCCGAGGTCGTCGACGTACCGGGCGTACGTGTAGAGGGCGAGCAGGTGCCGGCGGGTCCGTGCCGGCAGGACGCGCAGCGCGACCGGGAAGTTCTCTCCGGTTAGTACGCTCTCCGGCTCCCGGCGCCCGCCCGGCCGATCCGAGGACGGATGGTCGGGAGCATCGTCGGTCAGATCAAGCACGCTGCCGCCTCTCGCGGGGTCAGGCCGGCTCAGCGGAGCCGAGCCAGACCGCCGCGCCGGATTGTTCGTAACCCATCGCTCGCGCTAAGTAATCTTCACCGAGCGTACCCAACTTCCCACCCTCGACGGTGCGGGCTGCCGAATTCCTCTCGGCGTGTTTGATCGCCCGCCGCAGCCACCGTCCGGACGGGCAGCGCGACCGGACGGGTCGGCCGAGGCGGTTTCGGCGTGTCAGCTTGACCGGGTACGCCGGGCCATCCAGATGCCGATGCTCATCGCCGCCACGGCGATCAGGCCGAAGAAGAGCCGGGGCCCCTGCAGCGACAGCTTCTCCTCGAAGGCGAAGACCCCGATCAGGACGCTGGTGAAGGGATCGAGCAACGCGATGGCGGTGAGCGGGGCGGCGATCGGTCCGCCCTGGAAGGCGTTCTGGTTCAGGGTGAGGGCGGCCCCGCCGACCATGACCAGGGCGTACAGGTGCCAGTCCGTGAAGACCTGGCCCGGATGGTCGGGCAGCTTCTCGATGACGCTCTTCACCAATGCGGCGGCCATCGCGTAGAGCAGACCGGTGGCGATGCCGAGCATCAGTCCCCTGGTCGCGTCCTGGGTCCGCCAGGCGACCAGCAGGCAGATCGTGACCAGCGTGCCGATGGCGGCGCCGACGGCGATCCAGGCCCACACCTTCGGCTCGGCCACCCCGCCGCGCGGGTTCGCGGCGAACAGGAAGCCGGTCAACCCGACGACCCCGACCACCACCACCAGCATGTCCCGACGGTGCGGCCGGCGCCGCTCGATCGCCGCCTCCAGCGGGATCGCCATGAAGAGCCCGCTCACCAGGAGCGGTTCGACCAGGGCGAGCGCGCCGAAGCGTAGCGCCAACGCCTGCAGGAAGGTGCCGAGTGCGTCCGGCACCCAGCCGAGCAGCCACAGCCGGCGGTGCAGCAACCGGATCAGCAGTCGCGGGTCGATGGTCCGGGTCGGTCTCTCCTGCTTGGCGGCGTGCTGCTCCAGTACCGAACTCACCGCGAAGCAGGCGGCCGAGGCGAGTCCGAGCAGGATGGCGATACCGTTCACCGGATCGCACCTCCGGGATCGACCGGTCGGACGGGACGGCTGGAGCACGGCCCGAGCGGCTGCCCCGCCACGGTCCGGGCGGGGCGGTGTCCGACGTACACCTCAGCCTTGCCGGTCCGGGCGGTTCGCCGGACGCGTCGCGTCGGGCCGTGGCTGGTCCGCGCCGGCCCGCAACCTCGCCATCCCGGCGCGCAACCCCACCCACCGGGTGAGTGTCCGCCGGGGCGGCACGGGGGCCAGCCGGGCCGGCGCCGCCGCTACCGGTGCCACGGCGGCCGGGCCAGGTCCGGCGGCGGGGACCGGGCCGTCGGATGCCTCCGGTACCACCATCGTCGCGCCGCCCAGGGCGATGTCGGCAACCACCGCCGCAGGGTCGGCCCCGAAGAGTGCCAGCCCGGCGGCCCGCTGCCGCTGCCCGGGTGTGCCGTCGATGAGCCGGACCAGGGTCGGGCCGAGGTCGGCGGGGCGGCGTACCCAGGTGGCGACCCCGGCCTCGGCCATCGTCGCGGCGTTGGCCCGGCCGTGCCCGGGGATCGGCCGGTAGGTGACGACCGGCAGGCCGCAGGCCATCGCCTCCAGGGCGGTGAGCCCGCCGGCGTTCTCCACCAGGACATCGGCGGCGCGCAGCAGGTCGGGCATGTCGTCGACCCAGCCGAAGACGTGCCCGGTGTGCCGCCGCCGCAGCCGCCGGAAGAGCGCGCCGTTCCGGCCGCAGACCACCACCGGGACCGCCACGCCGGTACGCGCGATCTCGGCCGCCGTCCGCGCCACCGCGCCGACTCCCCAGGAGCCCGCCACCAGCAGCGCGAGCCGGGCGTCGACGGGCAGCCCGAGGCGCTCCCGGGTGCGGCGTTTCTCCTCGGGCGACCCCGGCCGGAAGCCGGCCGAGACGAGCCGGCCGGCCACCCTGACCTCGCCGGCACCGAGCGCCCGGGCCTCGGCCCGGGTCGTGCGGTGCGCGGCGCAGTGCACGTCGATGCCGGGCGACACCCAGATCGGGTTCACGGCGAAATCGGTCAGATAGGTGATCACCGGTACGGCAAGCCGTCCCTCCCGGCGCAGCGGTCCGACGATCTGGCTGACCACCGGGTACGTCGACACCACGGCCCTGGTGTCCGGCGGCAGCATCCGGAGCACTCGTGGCCACACCGGTCTCAGCAGCGCCCGGGTGATCGGTGCCGCCCGGCTGAAGTTGCCGCCGATGGCGAAGAGCAGCCCGTAGATCCACGGCAACCGGCTCAGCATCCCGTGGTACGTGCCGCGCAGCAGCCGGCCGAGGCCCCACGGGAAGATGTCGGCCAGGTCCACGCACTCCGCCAGCAGGCCGCGTTCGCGCAACCTGCCGGCGAGTTCCCGGCTCGCACCGTCGTGCCCGGCCCCCGCGCTGGCATAGATGATCATCACGCGCGGACGCCCCCCGCCGACACCGCTGGCCGACGTCTCGGACGCCTCCCTGCGGTTTGGCTGGTACCGCCCGGAACTGAACGTCATCCGGCCATCTACCCGCAGGAGGTGCGAAGAATCCTCGGCGCCCCAACTCCTCCGGGCAGGTGGCCGCGGTCAGCAGGGCTGACCACTTCAGCAGCCGGACCACTTAGGGCCGGGTGGAACCTCCGTGAGCGTGCGGAACGCCGCCATCCGGCCCGCTTCCGGCGATCCTCCCCACCCCGGGCCGCCCCGGCCGTAGACTCCGGCCGTAACCGCCGGACGTCCTGCGGCCCCGTCCGGCGCCCCGGCGCCCCGGCGCCCCGGAGCCGCACGCCGGCGCACGTGTCCGCGACGACCGGCCCACGCGCGGCACACGATGGTGACGGACTTGATTCACGATGGTGACGGACTCGATTGTCGCCTCCGCCTCCGGGCGAGCCGCCCACTGTCCCGACCCACCGGGAGGTCGGTATGCGGGTCCTGATCGTCACCGCCGGCTCGCTCGGTGACGTCGTGCCGTACACCGGTCTCGGCGCCCGGTTGCGGGCCGCCGGCCACCGGGTGGCGGTCGCCGCCCCCGCGCCCTACGCCGACCTGGTCACCGGGGCCGGGCTGGACTTCCGGCCGATCTCCGGCGACCTGACCGCGGTGCGGGACGCCACCGCCGGACGCCGACACTCCTGGCCCGTGCCGGGCGCGCCGGGCCTGGTCGACTTCGTCCGGCTCGGCGGCCGGTTCGTCGGCGACCTGGGCTCCGGCATCGTGACCGCCGCCGGGGCCGGCAGCGACGTGCTGCTCCTCTCCAGCACGACCGCGCCGCTGGGCTATTCGGTGGCGCAGTACCACGGCATCCCGAGCCTCGGCGTCTTTCTCCAGCCGACCGCACCCACCGGCGCGTTCCCACCCGTGGTGCTCGGCGTACGGTCGCTGGGCGGCTGGGGCAACCGGATCGCCGGGCGGCTGGGCCGCCACCTCGCCAACCGGGTGTACGCCGACGCCTCCCGGCGGCTGCGTGCCCGGCTCGACCTGCCACCGGTCGGCCTCGGCCGCCTCGAGCGCCGGGCCGCCGGCGAAGGGTGGCGGGTCATGCACGGGTTCAGCCCGACCGTCCTGCCCCGGCCGGCGGACTGGCCGGCCGGGCTGGACGTGGTCGGCTACTGGTGGCCGCCGACCGCTTCCGGTTGGCGTCCACCGGCCGACCTGGTTGACTTCCTCGCCGCCGGCCCGCCGCCGGTCTACGTCGGCTTCGGCAGCCTGGCCGAGACCGGAGGCGCGCTGCGGACCCTGGTCGGCCGGGCACTGCGCCGGGCCGGGGTACGCGGCGTACTCCACGGGCTGGAAGATGCCGGGCCGGAGGCAGCCGGCCCGCACGCGGGGCGGACGGGGCCGCGGCCGGGGGCGGCCGGGGACTTCCGGGACCCTTGGCGTACGGACTGCGCGGATCTGCTCACCGTCGGCGACGTACCGCACGACTGGCTCTTTCCCCGGATGGCCGCGCTGGTCCACCACGCGGGCTGCGGCACGACTGCCGCCGGTCTCCGTGCCGGAGTGCCGGCGGTGCCGGTGCCGGTCCTCGCCGACCAGCCGTTCTGGGCCGCCCGGCTGGTCGCGCTCGGAGTCGCCCCGGCGGTGCTGCCGTTCCGGCGCCTCGACGAGGCACGGCTGGCCGGCGCCATCCGGGCCGCGGCGGTCGAGCCGGGCTACCGGCGCCGATCGCGGCTGCTCGCCGACCGGCTGGCGGGCGAGGACGGCGCCGGCGCAGTGGTGGCCGCGGTCGACCGGCTGGCCCGTTGACCGGCCGACCGCGGCCTGCTCGGCGCCGCCGGACGCGGTCCCGTCTGCTGTGGCGCTGATCACAAGGTGACCGGACACTAACCATGCCATGACGGACCGTCAAGAGCACCGGCCGTCACCGGGCAATTCTGCCGATCGACGGAGCCGCCTTGGCCGGCGTGGACGAGGTCGCCGGCCGAACCGGTCAGTGCGGACGAGGTCGCCGGCCGAACCGGTCAGTGCGGACGAGGTCGCCGGCCGAACCGGTCAGCGTGGGCAGAATGAGCGCCGAGCCGGTCAGTGGCGGTGCCACCGGACACGGCTGGGGCCCGCCGGCCCGTTGCCGGCGTCGGTGCAGAGCAACGCGCTGATCCCGCTGCTACGGCGCCAGCCGACAAAACGGAGGTACGCCTGGGTGCCCTCCCCCTGGAGCCGTTCGTAGCTGAACCGGTAGGTCAACTCCCGGTCCCTCTCGCCGGCTCCGAGGGCGAACCGGCCGGTGGTGGAGAGGGCGAGCGGCTCCTGCTGGTCGTCGGTGAGCCACTCGCGGAGGACGACGACGTCGCCCCGACGCTCCCGCTCGTCGTCGTTGCGGTCGTCGTTGCCGTAGGCGATCCGGGCCGTTCCCACCCCGGCGGTCGCCAGGGCCACCACGGAGGCCACCGCGCCGTACCATCGTCGGATCCTCATCGTCCCGCCTCCTCGGTCCGCTCCGGCCGGCCGGCCAATGCCTGTCACCCGGTCCAACTGCCCCGACATCTGCCGGGGAACGACAAGCCCTGTGACGGATCGTGGACACCCGATTCCCGTGACGGATCGTGGACACCGCACTGTGTGGCGGTCGGGCGGGCCGGATCTAGTCGCGCAGTCGGGCGAGGTGCCGCATCTTGTTCATCGCGTCCAGGGCGGCGACCTTGTATGCCTCGGCGAGCGTCGGATAGTTGAAGACCGCGTCGACCAGATAATCGACGGTGCCGAGGCAGGCCATCACGGCCTGCCCGATGTGCACGAGCTCGGTGGCCCCGGTGCCGAAGATGTGCACCCCGAGCAGCCGGCCGGTGTCCGGAGAAACCAGCAGTTTCAGCATCCCGTACGAGTCGCCGCTGATCGCGCCCCGGGCGAGTTCCCGGTATCGGGAGATGCCGACCTCGAACGGGACCTTGTCCCGGGTGAGTTCGTCCTCGGTCCGGCCGATGAAGCTGATCTCCGGAATCGTGTAGATGCCGATCGGCTGGAACTCCGACAGGGCCCGGGCCGGTTCATCACAGGCGTGGTGCGCCGCCAGCCGGCCCTGCTCCATCGAGGTCGAGGCGAGCGCCGGAAAGCCGATCACGTCACCGACCGCGTAGAGGTGCGGCACCGCGGTCCGGAAGTCGGCGTCGACCTCGATCCGCCCCCGGCTGTCGGCGGCCAGGCCGGCGTTCTCCAGGTCGAGCTCGGTGCCGAGGCCCTGCCGGCCGGCCGAGTACATCACGGTGTCGGCGGCGATCCGCTTGCCGCTCTCCAGCACCGCGATGGCACCCCTGGCATGCCGCTCCACCGCGGCCACCGCCTCGCTGAACCGGAAGGTCACCGCCAGGTCCCGGAGGTGGTATTTCAGCGCCTCCACGATCTCCAGATCGCAGAACTCGAGCATCCGGTCGCGCCGCTCGACCACGGTGACCTTTGTGCCGAGCGCGGCGAACATCGAGGCGTACTCGATGCCGATCACTCCGGCGCCGACGACGACCATCGAGTTCGGCACCCGCTCCAGGTTGATGATGCCGTCCGAGTCGATGATCGTACGCTCGTCGAAGTCCACACTGGCCGGTCGCGCCGGTCGCGTGCCGACGGCAATAATGATCTTGTCAGCGGTCACCTTCGACTCCCGCCCCACCGGGTCGGTCACCGTGACGGTGTGCGGGTCGGCGAAGCGACCGGTGCCGGTGATCAGGCGGACCCGGTTGCGCGCCAACTGGCTGCGGATCACGTCGATTTCACGGCCGATCACGTGCTGCGTACGCGCGGTCAGGTCGGCGACGGTGATGTCGTCCTTGAGCCGGTAGCTCTGGCCGTACACCTCCCGTTGGCTCAACCCGGTGAGGTAGAGCACCGCCTCACGCAACGTCTTGGACGGGACCGTGCCGGTGTTGATGCACACCCCACCGACCATGTGCTGCCGTTCCACCACTGCCACCCGGCTACCGAGTTTGGCCGCCGCGATCGCGGCCTTCTGACCGCCCGGTCCCGAGCCCAGCACGAGCACGTCGAAGTCATGCACCCCTACAGTCTGGCAGCCGGCCGATCGCGGCGCTCCGGTCCGATCGGTCGGTTACCGCCGAGGAGACGGATCTCACCGTCACCCGGCCATCAGCCGGTGCAGGTTCCGCCGCCACGCCTCGGCAAAGCCGGCCGGTCCCGCCAGGTGCCGAAGTAGCGCCGGTTGGGTCGAGTTCCCGGGCCTCGAACAGCCTGCTCCCGCCCTGGGCCGAGAGCCGGGCCAGTTCGTCGAGCTCCTCGGCGACCAGCGAGCCGTTCGTCGTCGTACGCCCGCAGTCGCGGCGCCCGCTCACCGAGTCCGGCACCCAGCGCCGGTACGCGGTCAGCTCCCGCCGGTAGTGCTCCGGGTCACCATGTCCCTTCACGAACCAGGTCGCCCCGGCGCCGTCACGCAGCTCGAGGACGCCCACGCCACCGTGTCTCCAAGACCGGTCGGCGACCAGGCGCCCCGAGCCGAGCGCCCGGCGCGCATATCCGGCCAGATCTCGCCTGCTCACCTCGCAGGTGGTCGGGACCGGCCGGTCGGTGGCGGTCAGGTCCGGCGCGGCAGGGTGTGCAGCACGACGTCGTGCAGCCGGCCGTCGGTTATCTGCGCGGTCAGGTAGGTCGCGTACGGCTGGCGCCGCCGGTCGGTCGGCGAGCCGGGATTGAGCAGCCGCAACCCACCCGGCGCCACGCTGTCCCACGGGATGTGGGAGTGCCCGAAGACCAGGAGGTCGACGTCGTCGCCGAAGCGGGCGGCGCAACGGCGCTCCCGCCCACCGGCCGGCCCGGTCTCGTGCACCACCGCGACCCGCAGGCCGGCCAGCTCGACCCGGGCGACCTCCGGCAGCCGGGCCCGCAGCTCCGGGCCATCGTTGTTGCCGTGCACCGCCACCAGCCGGGCGGCGCGGGCCGCCAGGGCGTCCAGCAGCGGTTGCTCCACCCAGTCCCCGGCGTGGACGACCACGTCCGCCTCGTCGACCGCCGCCCAGAGCTGTGGTGGCAGATCGCGGGCCCGCTTGGGGACGTGGGTGTCCGCCATCAGCACCAGGCGCACGGTCACCACCCTAACCGTTCTGCCGCCCACCCTCACCGTTCCGCCGCCCACCCTCGTCGTTCGCGGCGCAGACCACCCTCACCACGTCCGGACGCCGGAACCCGGGAGACAGCCCGGCAGAGCAGGCGAACGGGCATCGGCCCGGCCGCCATGGGGCCGGGCCGATGCCCGGAGCGGATGCGGCGCCTCCGGAGGATGGCGCCGCATCCGCGTACGAGGAATCGACGAGAGATCCGGAAAGAGTCATCACCTGCCTTCCTGTGCAGGGGCGTGCGGCCGCTGGCCGGAGGGCCGCGCTGCCGCCGCCACCGGCAACCCGTGAACGTGCTCTCGACGGCGACGAACCGCTCACCGTCGGGCGGCCCGATCGGCCACAGCGGAGGCCGGGGCGCCGGTTGCGGTCTGGCCGGCGGAGGGGGTGGCGGTCGGTGCCAGCAGGCGTCGATGAGCGCCTCGAACTCGGCCCGCATCAGATCGTCGTCATGCTGCACCAGCTCGACGAAGGCCGCGTGCACCGATCGGGACGTCGAGGCTGCCTGCCGTACGCCGCCGCTCATCTCCCTCACCCCCACCCGCCGTGACACCGGAACGGCGAACCGCCGGACCGGTCAGCCACACCGCCGTGACGCCGGACCAACTCCGCGCCAACACGGGCCGTCAGGCCGGTGTGGCGCTGATGACCTTCTGCGACGGCTCGTCGGCGCCGGAGGTGACCGCCACCCGGCGTGGCTTGGCCTGCTCCTTCACCGGAATGCGGATCGCCAGCACGCCGTTGTCGTGGCTCGCCTCGATCCGGTCGGTGTCCAGGCCGTCGCCGAGGAAGAGTTGTCGGGAGAAGACCCCGAGCGAGCGCTCCGAGACCTGGACCCGGGTGCCGTCGGCGAGGTTCGGCGGCCGGCGCTCGGCCCGCACGCTCAGCAGATTGCGCTCCACGTTGATCTCGATCGCCTCCGGGGCGACCCCGGGCAGATCGAACGCGACGACGAACTCGTCGTCGTTGCGGTAGCAGTCCATCGGGATGGCCGTCGGCCTGGACCAGGTGCCAGGGTGCAGCGCGCCCAGGGCCTGGTGTGCGAGTCGATCGAACTCGCGGAAGGTGTCGGTGCGCATCAACATCTCGACTCCACCTCCTATTGCCGGTCAACACGTGGGGTCAATGCGCGACACCTCCGTTGTACCATGTCGTCGGGACGATGACAAGCACTTCGTCATCAGACCGATGACGAAGCTTTCGTGAGGTCAGGTCGACGCGGTCGACGCGGTCGATGAGCGGAGGGTCGGATGGACCGGCAGAAACAACGGCAGACAGGGGCGACCCGCACGTCCGGAGCCGGCGCCCCGGCGGCCGGCGCCGCGTTCGACCGCGTGCAGGCGGTCACCAGCCGGATCGACGGCGCGACGCGGCCCCACCGCGACGCCGCCGAGGAGGTGGACGCCGCCAAGGAGGTGACGGTCGACGAGGAGGTGACGGTCGACGAGGAGGTGACGGTCGACGAGGCGCTCGCGGCCCTCGTCCTGCTCCGGCACCTCCGCACCGAACTGGAGTCGTGGGAGCCGCGCCTGATCGCCGCCGCCAGGGAGCGCGGCGCGAGTTGGGCGGAGTTGGCGCCGGCACTCGGGGTGGCGAGCCGGCAGGCCGCCGAACGACGCTACCTGCGACTGCGTCCGACCACCGGAGAGGTGCCACAGCAGACGCGCGACGATCGGGTGCTCGCCGAACGGGACCGGCGGGCCGGCGACCGCGCCGCGGCCCGCTGGGCTCGGGACAACGGCGCCGACCTGCGCCAGTTGGCCGGGCAGATCACCGCGCTGACCGATCTCGGGCCGGCCGCCCGGACCAGCCTGGACCGGCTGCACGACGCGCTCGGCAACACCGACCCGAACGCCCTGGTCCGGCCGCTCTCCGATGCGCAGCAACACCTCCGGGCCGACCACCCCGGCCTCGCGGCCCGGGTCGACGCGATGCACGAGAACCTGCACGACATCCGCCAGCGCACCCAGGAGCGGCGCAGCAGCTCCCGAGATTGACCGCCGTACGGTTCCCAGCGGTCATCTCCGTCCAGGTCGGCCGCCGCAGCGCCGCCGGTTATTTGTTGCCCTCCCAAACTATTGACAAGCACCACCGGGCGGTGTGAACCTCTGTCCAGGGACACCACCGCCGGAGCCGGATGGATGGTGCGGGGGCGCCGGGCAGCCTCCCGCGTAATCGCTCGTGCACTCGACGTATGGGGATCCCATGTCTTCACTCGCCCAACCTCTGACCCCGGCCCGGCGCCGTACCGCGATGGTCCTGCGGATCCTCGCCGTCGCGGTGACCGCGGTCGTCCTCCTCGCCACCGCGCTCGCCGTCTCCCGGGACACCGCGAGCGCACACGGCTCGACGATCAACCCGGCCTCGCGCAACTACGGCTGCTGGAAACGCTGGGGCAACGACTTCCAGAACCCGGCCATGGCCACGCAGGACCCGATGTGCTGGCAGGCCTGGCAGGCCGACCCGAGCGCCATGTGGAACTGGAACGGCCTCTACCGGGAGGGCGTGAACGGTAACCACCAGGCCGCGGTGCCGAGCGGCCAGCTCTGCAGCGCCGGCGAGACCGGCGGCGTCCGGTACGCCGCGCTGGACAACCCGGGCAACTGGCAGGCCACCAACGTCAGCACCAACTTCAGCGTCAAGGTCCACGACCAGGCGCTGCACGGGGCGGACTACTTCCTGGTCTACGTCACCCGGCAGGGGTTCAACCCGCTCACCCAACGGCTGGGCTGGAACAACCTCGAACTGGTCCGGGAGACCGGCCGGTACGCACCCGGTGAGGGCACCCGGGAGACCGGCGACCCGGTGCTGAACGGCGTCTCCATCACGATCCCGGTCAGCGCGCCGGGACGCTCCGGCCGGCACATCGTCTACGTGATCTGGAAGGCCAGCCACGCCGACCAGAACTACTACTGGTGCAGCGACGTCAACTTCGGCGGCAGTGGCGGCAATCCCCAGCCGACCGCCACCCCGACCCGGACTCCGACTCCCACGCCGACCCGGACCACGCCGCCCCCGACCACCCCGCCGGGAAACCCGGGCGGCTCGGGTAACTGCTCGGCGACGTACGCCGTGACCGGCACCTGGTCCGGCGGTTTCCAGGCCGAGGTACGGGTCACCGCCGGCAGTGCCGCGATCAACGGATGGACGGTGAACTGGACGTTCGCCAACGGGCAACAGGTGAGCAACTCCTGGGGCGCGACGATCACCGCCAGCGGGTCCAGCGTCACCGCCCGCAACGCCGGCTACAACGGCACTCTCGGCGCCGGCGCCAGCACCACCTTCGGGTTCCTCGCGTCACAGACCGGCAGCAACGCCGCACCGACCCTGACCTGCACCGCCGCCTGACGAGTGCAAGGAAGGGCCCCCGCTTATCGTTTTCTGTTGTAGCGGGGGCCCTTCCTTGCACCTAGTCGAACGCGATGTGGTCGAAGGCGTAGGGGTTCTCGAGCTCGTCGCGGCGGTGCCGGAGCGCGTCGAGTGCGTCCGTCAGCCGCGCCCGTCCGGCCAGCGGCAGCTCGACGGCGTCGCGCAGCCGCAGCCGCTCCCCCACCGCCATCGTGGCCAGGTCCTCGGCCAGCCGGCCCGGCTCGACGCCGCAGGAGAAGCGGTGCTGCCAGATCCTGACCTGCTCGAACAGGTATTCCCCCGGCCGCACCTGGAGCCAGGCCCATCCCTGCGCCGGGCCGCCCACCCAGACCGCGTGCAGGCTGCGCAGGATCGGGTCGACGAGCTCCCGGTCGACGTACGCCTCGACAGCCGCCGCCCGGGCGACCGCGCCGAGGTCGTTGACGTGGCCGCGACTGCCGTCCGGCAGCCGACCGACGATGTCGCGGTAGCTCAGCGGCCCGTCCGGGGCCAGCTCGGCGTAGTCGGCCGGGTCGCCCGTCGCGTCCCGGAAGGCGCGGGCGTCGAGGACGTACTCGAGGATCCGGCGCCCGTGTGTAACCGGCTGCAACGTGCCCGACTCGATCCGCAGCAGCCCCAGCCCGACCGCATCGCAGACCGCCTGCTTCATCCGGTCGCCCCGCTGCGTCTGCGCGGTCTGCGTGCTGGCGTCGACGAACTCGACGGCGAAGCTGGCCGCCCGACCGTCGGAACCGGAGACCACGAAGTCGAGCAGGGCCCGGGCGGCCGCGTTCCACTGGTTGCCGGTGACCCCCTCCGGTCGGCGCGGCACGAGCTGGCCGAGCCGCTGACCGGGCCGGACGACCCGGCCGGCACGCTCGAAGACCTCGACCGGCACCGCCGGATCGGCGGGCAGTCGGGTGGACCGCGCCGACGGAGCTGTCCCGCTGCCGGTCACTGCCGTTCCCCTGGTCTGTAACATCCGCTCGCCACCCTCCACCTTCCACCCGGCGGAAGGTGCCCACAATGCTAGGAACCCTCCGGCGATCACCCGCCGCCGGTCCGGGTTCGCGCCGATCTCAGCCGGCCAGCCCGAACCGCTCCGAGTGCACCTGACGGCGCGGCACGCGTAACTGCCGGAGGCTGCGCAGCACGGCGCCGGTCATTCCGACCGGGCCGCAGACGAAGACGTCGCGCTCGCGGATGTCGGGCACCAGCTCCCGCAGGTGGTCCGGCCCGAAGATCGGACCCGTCGGCGGCGCCGGCCGCGACGGGCCGGTGACCAGTCGCAGGTCGGCGCCGCGCGCCTCCGCCAGCGTCCGCAGCTCGTCGACGAGCACCGCGTCGGCCTCCGTACGCACGCGGTACAGCACGACGATGTGACCGCCGAGGCTCTCCAGGAGCGACCGGATCGGGGTCACCCCGACCCCGCCCGCCACCAGCAGGGTCGCCGTCCGGGTCCGGTGCATGCCGGTGAAGGCGCCGTACGGTCCCTCGGCGAAGACCCGGGTGCCGACCGGGATCCGGCGCAGCCCGGCGCTGCCCGTGCCGACGGCCTTGGCGGTCAGCCGCAGCGTCCGGCCGTCGGGCGCGGTGGAGAGCGAGAAGGGGTTCGCCTGCCACCAGCGGTCCCGGCTGAGGAAGCGCCAGAGGAAGAACTGGCCGGCCTGCGCCGGCAGCCGGTCGAGGCGGCGCCCGGTGACGTAGACCGACACGACGTTCTCCGACTCGGGTACGACCCGCTCGACGCGGAACCGGTGGCGGAGGTTGCGCCACAGTGGCAGGAACACCCGGCCGGCCAGCACGGCACCGAGCGCCACACTCCAGAGCGTCCACCAGTACGCCATGGCAAAGGGCGACGCCGTGAAGGTGGTGCCGACGGCGATCTGGTGGGTGAGGGCGAGCAGCACCGCGACGTACGTGCCGAGGTGGAGCAGGTGCCAGGTCTCGTAGGGCAGCCGGCGGCGGGCGAACCGGGCCGAGACGAGCCCGATCGCCAGGAGCAGACCGCCGGCGATCATCGCCCACAACACCCCCTCCCAGGTCGTCGCCAGGTCGACGACCTGCCCGGAGAACGAGGTCCCGGACATCATGGCCAGCCCGAACACGATGCAGCTGGCGTGCGCGACGATGGTCCAGAGCAGGGTGTAGCCGGTCCACCGGTGCCAGGCGGTGAGCCGGTCCATTCCGATCCGCCGGTCGAGCCAGGGCAGCCGCGCGATCAGCAGCAGTTGCAGAGCCATGATCAGGGCGGCGTGCAGACCGAAGAACCGGCCCATCACGAAGTAGACGTTCGACCCCGGGTACGGGGAGACGACGAGCAGCCAGTTCACCACGGCGACGTTCGCGGCGACGCCGAGCCACAGTGCGAGGCGACCCAGCGTGCCGGGGGGTACCCGGGGGATGGCGATCTGCGGGACAGCGGGGGTGGTCACTCGGGCGATCCCTTCTGAGAGGCCGGCCACCGGACGGGCCGGACGGGCCGCCGGACCGGTGGTGGCACCGTACGCGGTGGCGTACCACCACGCGGTGGCGTACCACCACGCGGTGGCGTACACCCGCCGACACGGATCCGGCAGGCCGAGCGGACGGCAACTGTCGGAAAGGCGACGGAGATCACGTGCCGGTGCTGCGGCGTCGAGGTTCACCCGGAGTTCGGTCACCGTTGGCGACAGAAATGATCTCTGTTCGACGGCTCCCGGCGTACTGATCAGCGGTTTCTTCCGCTACCCGAGGAGCAGGATCATGCAGCAGACCCCGAACCGGCGCAGGTTCCTCCAGGGCGCCGGCCTGGTGGGGGCCGGCCTGGTGGGCGTGGGTACGGCCGGCGCCGCCATCCCGGGCACCGCATTGGCCGGGCAGCACACCGGCACCGGGCCCGATGGCCGGGACGCCGGAGGCCACGGCCGCCGCACCGACCCCGGGTCGCCCCGGTTCACCGTCGCCGTCATCCCCGACACCCAGTATCTCTTCGACGCCGACCGGGGCGACCCGGCGCCACTCACCGCCACGCTGCGCTGGATCCAGGAGCACCAGGCGGAGCAGAACATCCTCTTCACCGCCCACCTCGGCGACATCGTGGAGAACGCGGCCGCCACCGAACTGCGCCAGGCCGGGAAGGTTTTCGAGATTTTCGACCGGCGACGTACCCCGTACAGCGTGCTGGCCGGCAACCACGACATCGACTCGTCCACCACCGACCAGCGCGGGCCGAGCCCGTACCTGGACGTCTTCGGGCCGCGCCGGTTCCGCAACTCGCCCGCGTACCGGGGCGCCACACCGGACGGCTACAACACCTACCACGTCTTCACCGGCGCCGGCCGGGAGTGGCTGCTGCTGGCCCTCGACTGGCGGCCCTCGGACGCCACGCTCGGCTGGGCGAAGTCGGTGCTGGCGACGCATCCGCGTACTCCGGTCATCCTGACCACCCACGACCTCGCGCACGCCGACGAGAGTGGCGTCGCGGAGCTCTCCGGGCACGGCCAGCGGCTCTGGGACGGGCTGGTCCGGGAGAGCGACCAGATCTTCCTGACCCTCAACGGGCACTTCTGGCCGCCGGGACGCACCGTGCTGCGCAACGACGCCGGGCGGGACGTGCACGTGCACATCACCAACTACCAGGACCGCTACTACGGCGGCGGCGCGATGCTCCGGCTCTACCACTTCGACCTGGCCCGCGACACCATCGACGTGGAGACCGTCTCGCCGTGGATCCTCGGGCAGGCGCCGGAGCGGCGCAACGCCCTGGAGCGGCGGGAGGTCGAGCTGACCGACCCGGCCAACCGGTTCAGCCTCGCCGTCGACTTCACCGACCGGTTCGCCGGCTTCGCCCCGGTGCCGCCCCGCCCACCGCGCACCCCGGCCGCCGTCCTGGTCGACGGCACGGTCGCGTACTGGCGCTTCGACCAGGGCCGGGCGGACGGCGCCGCCGTACCGGACGGCTTCCGGATCGCGGACCTCGCCGGCCGGGGCAACCACCTGACCCGGGTCACCCTGCCCGGCAGCGGCCCGGAGACGCTGCGCTGGTCCGCCGAACACCACGACGACCAGCCGGCGCACGCCAGCCTCTTCTTCGACGGCGGCAAGCGGCCCGCGCGTGGCAGCTACCTGCGTACGGTGGACGGCGCCCCGCTGAACGCGGCGACCTTCAGCAAGGGCTACACCATCGAGGCGTTCGTGAAACTGCCGGCGGACGTGCGGAGCACCAACCACGCCTGGATGAGCATCATGAGCCGGTTCGGCTCCGGCCGGGACGCGGGCAAGACCGGCGGTGACCCGGCGGAGCCGATCGCCACGCTGAGCATGTCGGACGGCATGGCGCTGCAGTGGGCCGTCTTCCCGGTCGACCAGGACGGCATCTCGACCAACTGGGGCCACGAGATGCGCGCCGACGAGTGGTTCCACGTCGCGATCGTCAACGACGGCCGGCACACCACCCTCTACGTCGACGGCGCCGAACTGCTCCGCAACCCGTCGACCCCGGCCCGAGGGCTCGCCACCTCGCGCGAGCCGTGGCTCGTCGGCGCCTACCACTACGACCGCGTCGTCGAACAGGCCTTCTACGGCTGGATCGGTGACCTGCGCATCGTCGACCGGCCGCTGCCGGTCGGCCGGTTCCTCCGGGCCTGACCCAGCGGACGCGGCGCCTCCCGCCCGGGTCCGGCCGAAGCCGGCCGGACCCGGATCGACCGGACCGGAGGCGCCGCCCGCGTCGAGAGACTGCTGGCGTCGTCGGCGACCCGAGGCAGTACTAAGGCGTGTTTCGTAAGTCGGGCTGGCGGCGTCAAGGTCACGGCGTGGCGGTGATCGACAACTGAAGAGGTCTCCGGTATCTGGTTCTGCGACCAAGCAAGAACTTCGTACCGGAGACCTCGTGCCCAGCGTAGCGGTGACGAGGCGGCATGACCTGACCGACAGGCAGTGGGCTGTTCTGGCCCCGCTGCTGCCTGCCGCACCGAGAACGGGTCGGCCGCCGAAGTGGGAGAAACGGCAGCTCATCGACGGGATCCGGTGGCGGATCCGGATCGGCGCCCCATGGCGGGACGTCCCGGCCGAGTACGCGCCCTGGCCCACCGTCTACGGCCTGTTCCGCCGCTGGCAGCGCGACGGGACCTGGGACAGGATCCTGGCCGCGTTGCAGGCCGCCGGCGACGCGGCCGGCCGGATCGCCTGGACGGTGAGCGTGGACTCGATGACCAGCCGCGCCCACCAACACGCCGCTGGCGCCCGCACCGACGGCCACCTGCAGAAAGAGTCGCCCGGTGGCGTGCACGACGAACCAGCCGACCACGCCCTCGGACGGTCACGCGGCGGGCTGACCACCAAGACCCACCTGGCCTGCGAACAGGGACAGAAGGTCCTGTCGATGATCGTGACCGCCGGGCACCGTGGCGACAGCCCGCAGTTCATCCCCGTCCTGCGCCGCATCCGCGTGACCCGACTCGGGGTCGGCCGACCCCGCACCCGTCCCGACCTGGTCCTGGCCGACAAGGCCTACACCAGCCGAGGCAACCGCGCCCACCTACGCTCACGCGGGATCAAGGCCTGCATCCCCAGCAAGACCGACCAGGACGCCCACCGCAAAGCCAAAGGCTCCAAGGGCGGCCGCCCGCCCACGTTCGACAAGGACCTCTACCGGCTACGCCACGCCGTCGAAAACGGCATCAACCGGCTCAAACGCCACCGCGGCGTCGCCACCCGCTACGACAAGCTGGCAGTCCGCTTCCAAGCCGTCCTGACCATCACCATCATCACCGAGTGGCTCTGACCGGCTTATGAAACACGCCTTAGCGGCGTGGGGCTCTGATCGTGGCGACGGCTCTGTCGTAGAGGTCGAGCATGTCGGCGTCGCCGTTGGCGGCGATCCAGGCGTCGGAGGCGGTGTCGACACAGGACAGCACCGCAGAGACGATCGCCGACGCGGTGAACTCGGCGTCGGGGCCGCCGACCCGGCGGGCGACGAGCGGCACGAGTGCGTCGCGCCAGTGCTGGCGCTTCTCGAAGAGGCGGGCCCGTAGCGAGGGGGTCTCGTGCATCATCCGGGCGATGGCGAGGTCGGCGACGGGATCGTTGAAGGTCTCGGGTTGCGCGGCGATCATCGCACCGCGCAGCGCGTCCCACGGGTCCTCGGCGTCGGAACGCTCGGCGAGGGCGCGTGCCACGGCGTCGCCCCGCGCGGACAGGTCGCCGAGGAGCACGTCCTCCTTGCTGCCGAAGTAGCGGAAGAACGACCGCCGCGATATCCCGACCGTCTCGACGATCTGGTCGACGGTCGTCGCCTCGAAGCCGTGCCGGACAAAGAGCGCGCAGGCCGCAGCGGAGATCTCGGCGCGGAGCGCCACACGCTGGCGCTCCCATGCGGTTGTCTTCGCCACGATCCAAGCCTACACCGGATGTCTTTCTGGCACTTGGTGCCAAGTTGGCGTACAGTGCCTACATGGCCATCGCCTACCACACCCAGACGGTCCTCCTCACGGGCGCGAGTTCCGGCATCGGCCGCAGCTTCGCCGCCGCCCTCGCCGCACGCGGGGCGGATCTCGTCCTCGTCGCCCGCCGTGCCGACCGGCTCGAAAGCCTTGCGGCCGAGCTGCGCGACCGACACCGCGTCGCCGCGCACCCGATCCCGTTCGACCTGTCGACGCCGGCGGCGGGCGCGAAGCTGCGCGATGCGACAGCAGAGCGCGGCATCCACGTCACCAGCCTCGTCAACAATGCCGGCTTCGGCTCCTTCGGCCCGCTCACGGGTGCGGACCCCGAGCGACTCGCCAGGGAGATCGCTGTCGACGTTTCCGCGCCGGTCCAGCTCACGGCGGCGTTCCTGCCGCAGATCCTCGCCAGCGGCGGCGGCTTCGTCATCAATGTCGCCAGCATGGCCGCCTACGTTCCGACGCCTCGGATGGCCGTGTACGGCGCCGCCAAGGCGTTCGTCCTCAGTTTCAGCGAAGCGCTCTGGGCAGAACTGCGCGGCACCGGGGTCACCGTCTTCGCCCTCTCACCCGGCGCGACGAGCACCGAGTTCAACCAGGTCGTCGGCACCGACGACGCGACCGCCGGAGCACGGATGCGCCAGCCCGAGGCCGTCGTGGCAACCGCACTGGCCCACCTCGACCGGCACGATCCGGGCCCCAGCGTCATCGACGGCACCGGCAACCGGCTCGGCGCGAATGCCGTCCGGCTCCTTCCCCGTCGCGCGACCGCCAGCCTGATGGAACGCATCACCGATCCGGGCCGCCGCCGTCGCGAGCGCGCCCCGGCCACGACGTAGCTACGGTTCCCTCCCCGACACCGGTCGACACCCGGTCGGCTCTGCCGGCGAGGGTTCCGTCACGCGTAGTCGATCCTCGACTTCGACAGCCGGGGCTTCGACAGCCGGGGCTCGAGATCGGGAAACGAGTTGTCACCGAAGAGGATCCGGGCGGCGAGCAGACGGCCGGCACGGTGGCGCAGCACGGCCACCGCGGCCTCTGCCACAACGGGAGACCGGATGCCGGCGAGGACCCGGCGCAGCGCCAGCCGGCCCCGGAACCGGCTCCGCAACGCGTTCCCGTCGTAGCGGCGGAGTATGCGGCGGTCACCGGTACGCAGGTATTCGGCGGTGACCGCCGCCGCCAGTTCCGACATCCGCAGGCACGGGTCCAGGCCGCCGGCGGTCAGCGGCGACACCGCCCCCGCCGCGTCGCCGACGAGCAACCCGGCCGGGCACGCCAGCCGGCGCAGCACGCCACCGACCGGGATCGGGCCACCCCGACGCTCGACCGGGCCGGTCGGCGCGGTCCGGCCGGGCGCCCCGGCGGCGAAGCCCTCCAGCAGGTGGCGGATGCCGCTGCGCATCGCGTCCGGATATCCGGCGACCCCGACGTGCGCGTGCCGTCCGTCGTCGATGAGCCAGCCCAGGTAACCGGGAGCGACGCGTGGGTCCAGCACACAGTGGAACGTCGGAGTGGTGCTGCCGGATGCGATCGGATGGACCAGCTCGGCACCGACGATGAAGTGCCGGTTGACGTCGAGGCCGAGATCGCGGGCCACCCGGGAGCGGGCACCGTCCGCGCCGACGACGAAGCGGGCCGCCACCGGTTCCGCTCCCGCGAGCCGCACGATTCCGGCTGCGGCGCCGACATACCGCACGCCCAGCCGGACCTGCACGCCAGCGGACTCCGCCGCCCGGAGCGCGTGCGCGTAGACGCCCGCCATGTCGGCGACCCGGTATTCGTCGCGGTCACTGGTGAGCCGGATCGGCGCCCGCCGCGACGGCGGATACAGGAGCACGTCCCGGACGCCGGGCCCAAGGAGGTGGCCCGGCAGGTCGAAGTCGTCGAGGGTACGGCGTACGAAGATCCCCGTCGTTCGGATGCCTGTCGACAGCGACCTGCGGCGGTCGACCACCAGCACCGTGAGGTCCCGTTCAGCGAGCAGTCGGGCCGTGTGCAGGCCGGCGAGGCCCGCACCCACGACCAGTACGTCTACTGTCTGCACACCCTGCGACGGTAGGGAGCCGTCCCCGCGTGGGCGACCCTTTGCACGCTATCCGCCGGGTATCTCCACACCGTCGCCACACTCCGGGCCACCGTCGCCACGCTCCGGACACCGCCTGGATATGGACGTGCGGTCGCTCGGCAAGCTCGACGAGGCGTTGGCCGGCCGCGGTCCCGCGTCAGGGCAGGCGTGCGAGGGCGGCGACGGAAGGGCTACGGCCTCGTCGGCATGGTCGAGGAGACACGCGAGCCGCAGGCCAGGGCAGAGCTAGACACGAACCTGTTCGGCTCTCGCACCGGTCAGGGGACGGCCCGGACCCAGTTCCGGACGTCGGCGGCGCGTCCGTACTGAAGGTCGAGCAGTTGGGTCCGCAGGCGTGCGGTGACGGGGCCGGCCCCACCATCGCCGACGGTGAACTCCGCGTCACGGTGCCGGACGCGGTCGATCCCCACGATCGTCGCGGCGGTCCCGCAGGCGAACACCTCGCTCAGCCGGCCGTTGGCCGCGTCCGCTCGCCACTGCTCGACCGTGTACGGGGCCTCCACAACCGGATGACCGGCCGCGCCGGCCAACGCGATGACCGAGTCTCTGGTGACGCCGGCGAGAACCGTGTCGCGCAGCGGCGGGGTCGTGATCCGGCCGTCGCGGAAGACGAAGAAGATGTTCATGCCGCCCAGCTCTTCGACGTAGGCGTGCCGCACGGCGTCCAGGAACACCACCTGGTCGTACCCCGACGAGAGGGCGCGGTGGAGTGCGGGCAGCGACGCCGCGTAGTTGCCGGCGCACTTGGCCGAGCCGGTGCCGCCCGCCGCCGCCCGGGAATAGTCGTGGCAGACGTCGACGGAGATGGCGCCCGACCCACCGGAGAAGACCCCGCCGGCCGGAGAGGCGATGACACAGAAGAGGTACTCCTCGGCGGGGCGCATGCCGAGGAAGGGTTCGGTGGCGACCATGAAAGGACGCAGATAGAGGCTGCCCCGGTCGGTGGATGGCACCCAGCCACGATCGGCGGCAACCAGTTCCTCCACCGCGCGGATGAAAAGTTCGGTCGGCATCTCGGGCATGGCCAGGCGACGGGCCGACCGCTGGAACCGCGCGGCGTTCGCGTCCGGCCGGAAAAGCAGGAGCCGGTCGTCCGGCGCCCGGTACGCCTTGAGCCCTTCGAAGATCGCCTGGCCGTAGTGCAGCACCGCCGCTGCCGGCGATACCGTCACCGACCCGAACCGTTCCACCCGCGCGCCGTGCCAGCCTTCGCCGGCCCGGTAGCCGATGGTGACCATGTGATCGGTGAAGACGCTGCCAAATCCCTTTCCGCTCGGAATCGGCTCGCCGGAATTTCTTGGGACGGCCGGACCGGCCTGCCGCTCGAAAATGACGTCTGGGCCGTAGCTCGTGGTTGTCACGGTTCACCTCCAGGAACGTGATACGAGCGCACCAACACGGTTGGTGGTTCGGCCCGGGCCGGACCGCTGGCGATGAGGTTCGGCTTTCCGGCTGGCGGTGCGCGTTGGTACCGGAAATTCGGGATTGTATGAAGCGGGGAATGAACGGGTGAGTCGACGGAATACCTGATCGCCGTCGAGTGGCTTCGGTGTCGTTCCGGTCTCCTTGATTCCGTTGAGGCAGGTGGAGGTCGGGCCGCCGAGCGAAGCGTTCACCCTCAGGATCTTGAGGCCGCCCAGCCGCCGTACCAGAGGATGCCGGCTGCGAGATCCACGGCGGCGCCGATCGTAGCGATCGGATCCCACCGGCGACCGGACCGGAGCCTGACCTCCTCGATCGGCGCCATCGGCTTCCGCGGACCGCCGGACCCGGCTCCGGATGCACCGCCGGGCACCCTCGTGCGAGGGTCGACCACGGACGGTGCGGTCCTCATGGGAGTGTCCTTTTGGTCAAGGCCCGGTTGGCTATGGATCGTCCTTCAACAAGAGCAGTCCATCCCTTGCCGGGCCGGTGCTCCAGTCCCTGGAAGTAGGGGCGTTCCCGCACCCCGATGGCGACCGCGGGTGCAACGGTTCAGGAAACGGGCGACCAGCAGTGGCTTGGGCGAGACCGCTGACGTGCGTGGGGGACGCCGTCCCGCATCCGAGGCCCACCACCTGCGGAACGCGATAGGGGATGCCCTATGCCTGGTGACCGAGCCCGACTATGATCCCCTCAGGCACCGCCGCGGCGGGTGGAGAATCGGTATGTTCCGCCCGCCGTCGAGCGGGGGCGACCGTCCGCCGAGCGAGAGGGTCGCAGCTTGACCGCCGAGCGGTCGGCGGCGGACGAGTGCGTAGGGGGTGGGCCGACGTGGCGGCCTTGCGAGTCCAGGTGCTCGGCCCGCTCCGCGCGTGGCGTGACGAAGAGCCGGTCGAGCTGGGCCGGGAGGGCCAGCGAGCGGTCCTCGGTCTGCTCGCCCTGAGCTGCGGCGAGCCACTGTCGCGGGCCCAGCTGATCGATTCGCTGTGGGGCGACACGCCGCCGCCGAGCGCGGCGAACGTGATCCAGACATCCATCAAGCACCTGCGCCACCTCCTGGAGCCCGGCCGGCCACCTCGTACCCTGAGCGAGTTCCTGCCCAGCATGGGCGACGGGTACGCGCTGCGCCTGCCGGCCGACGACGTGGACCTGCTGCGCTTCCGCCGCCTGGCCGGCACCGCTGCCGGGGCCGGACGCGCCGGTGACCAGCACATGGCCGCTCAGCTGTTCGGCGAGGCGCTGAGCCTGTGGCACGGCGGTCCGCTGGCCGGCATCGCCGTCCTCGCCAGCCACCCGAAAGTGCTCGCGTTGGCCGAGGAGCGGCGCGCCGCCGTGGCCCGATACGGCGAAACGATGATCGCCATCAGCGCCGCCGGCGAGGCCCTGCCCTCGCTGGAGGCGGCCGTGGCGGAGCAGCCGCTGGACGAGGCCGCCCTGGCCCGCCTGATCCGCGGGTACCAGGCGGCTGGGAGGCGCGCGCAAGCCTTCGTCACCTACTACGAGGCACGCCGCCGGCTCGCCGACGAACTCGGCGTCGGCCCCGGACCTGAGCTGATGGCCGCCCACGCGGCACTGCTCGACGAAACACCGCGCGGCGACACCGCGGGCAGTTGTTCCGTGCTGGTCACTGGTCCGCGCGCCCGGTCGGCACCGCCCGAGCGACGGCTCCCCGAGCACCCGGTGCCCTCGCAGCTCCCCGCCGACATCGCGTCCTTCACCAGCCGGGACGGTCAGCTACGACAGCTTGACGGCCTGCTGGCCGAGACAGCCAGCGGCCGGCGCACCGCGATGGTCATATCGACCGTGTCGGGCACCGCCGGCGTGGGCAAGACCGCGTTGGCCGTGCACTTCGCGCACCGGGTTCGGCATCGGTTCCCCGACGGGCAGTTGTTTGTCAACCTGCGTGGCTTCGACCCGAGCGGTTCGATCGGCGCGGCGGAGGCCGTCCGCGGCTTCCTCGACGCGTTCGGCGTACCGGCCGAACGCATCCCGGGCAGCCTGCCCGCGCAGGCCGCCCTGTACCGCAGCCTGCTCGCGGACCGGCGGGTGCTGGTCCTGCTCGACAACGCCCGCGACGCCGACCACGTCCGCCCGCTGCTGCCCGGTTCGCCGGGCTGCCTCGTGCTCGTCACCAGTCGCAACCAGCTCACCAGCCTGGTGGCGACCGACGGGGCGCACCCGGTCACGCTCGACCTGCTGGCGTCCACGGAGGCGCGGGCCCTGCTCGCCCGCCGGCTCGGCCCGGGTCGCGTGGCCGCCGAGCCCGACGCCGTGGACGAGATCATCAACTTCTGCGCGCGGCTGCCGCTCGCTCTCGCCATCGCGGCCGCGCGTGCGGCCACCTGCCCCGGCATCCCCCTCGCCGCGCTCGCCGACCAATTGCGTGCGGTCGGCGGCCTGGACGCGCTGATCGGCGACGACCCGACAAGTGATGTACGGACGATCTTCTCCTGGTCGTACCGCGCCCTCACCCCGTCCGCGGCCCGACTGTTCCGGTTGCTCGGCCTGCACCCGGGCCCGGACATCACCGCACCGGCGGCGGCGAGCCTCGCCGGCGTCCCGGTAGCCCGGTTGCGACTCCCATTGGCCGAGCTGGCCCGGGCGCACCTGATCACCGAGCGCCGCCCGGGCCGGTACGCCTGCCACGACCTGTTGCTCAGCTATGCGACCGAACTCGTGCACTCCGAGGAGTCGGAGGAGTGCAGGAACGCGGCGCTGCACCGGCTGCTCGACCACTGGGTGCACACCGCCTACGCCGCGGACCGCCTCCTGGACCCGCATCGGGAGTCGATTGCGCTGGCGCCGCCCCAACCGGGCGTCGCGGTAGAGGACCTCGCCGACCACGACCAGGCGCGCGCCTGGTCGGTCAGCGAGCACCCACAACTGCTCGGCGCCGTCGAGACCGCCCTGGCCGCCGGCTTCGATACGCATACCTGGCAGCTCGCCTGGGCCATGACGACATTTCTCGAACGCAGTGGCCACTGGCATCATCTGGCCACCGTCCACAGTGCGGCTCTGCGCGCCGGCGAGCGCCTGGGAGACGCACGGGTCCGGGCCCGCGCACACCGGCGGATCGCCCATTTCCGCATCTGGTTCGACCGCGACGACGCCGAGGATCACCTGCGGCGGGCGCTGGCGCTGTACCGCGATCTCGGCGACGGGTACGGCCAGGCCCGGGTCCATCTCAACCTCGCGATGGTGTACGAGCGGCGCGGGCAGCACCGCGCGGCGCTCGACCACGCTGAGCAGGCCCGCGGCCTGTGTGAAGACGCCGGTGAACGGGCCGGGCAGGCCGACGCCTGTAACGCGGTCGGCTGGTACAACGCTCACCTCGGCAGCCATCAGGACGCCCTCGCCCACTGCCAGGAGGCGCTGCGGCTGTACCGGGAAGTCGGGGACGAGAAGGGCGAGTCGCATGCGTGGGACAGCCTCGGGTACATCAACAATCTGCTCGGCCGCCCCGAGGAGGCCATCGCGCGCTACCGGCGCGCGCTCGCCCTGCGACGCAAGCTCGGGCACCGCTACTTCGAGGCCCGCGCGCTCGAACGTCTCGGCGACATCCAGGCAGACGTCGGCGAGGTGGTTTCCGCCCGTGACGCTTGGCAGGAAGCCCTGGTCATCCTCGAAGAACTCAAGCATCCGGACGCCGGTCAAGTCAGAGCCAAGCTGCATCTGGCCGATACCATGCACGCTCCGTAGGTCAAGCACAAGTCGACGTGGGAGGTTTTGTGTCTGAAGACGGGTATGGCCACGACGGTGTCGAAGGGCTGGCGCGTAAGCTCCGTGACCTGGAGTCCCAGCTCACGGCAGCGGAGCGACGGCTCCTCAAGCGCATTCTCGCGGCCGCGATGCTGTCGGGGGTCGTCGTCGGAGCCGCCACCCCGGCCGGCGGTGTCGCCCACCGCGCAGATCTGGCCGGAGCGGACGCGTCCGCGACTCGGGCGGCGGAAGAACTGGACGGGATCCGGGCGCAGTTCGCCGCCGCGTTCACCCCCGGCAAGGAGTGGACCACCACCATGTCGGACATCGGCCTGGTCGTCTAAGCCGCGGTGCGCGCCTCCCTTCCCATGGCCGGGCCGCGCCACCTCTCGCGGCCGGACAGCGCCACCCGTGCCCGGCAGCCCGCTTGGCCGGTCATCCTCGTCTCGATGCCGTTCATGGGCGTCTATCGTCCGTCCATCCAACTCGGACTACTCAAGGCGCTGGCCGAGGAGTACGGCTTTCCGGTCCGGACACTGCACGCGAACCTCGACTTCGCCGCGCGGCTTGGCGTCGACTACTACGGCGCGCTCTCCGAACACCGCGGCCGGCTGGTCGGCGAGTGGCTGTTCTCCACGGCGGCCTTCGGCGACGACGCCCCGGACCGGGAGGGCAAACTACTCGACGAGTTCGCCGCCGAGCTTTCGTACCTGGGCGATTCGCCCGGCCAGGTACGGAATCGATTGCTGCACACCCGCGAGCAGGACGTGCCGGCCTACCTGGAGACACTTGTCGACACGGTCCCGTGGGGTGAGGCACGGGTCGTGGGGTTCAGCTCCACGTTCCAGCAGAACGTCGCGTCGTTCGCCCTGGCCCGGCGGTTGAAGGAGCGCTGGCCGCGGTTGATCACCGTGTTCGGCGGGTCCAACTTCGACGGCGAAATGGGGCTGGAGTGGGTGCGCTCGATCGACTGCGTCGACTACGCGGTGATCGGCGAGGGTGACGTCGCCTTTCCCGGGCTGCTGTCCGCCCTCGCCGCCGGCAGCGACCCCTCCGCGGTGCCTGGGGTCGCACGCCGGGCCGGCGGGACCGTGGTGTCCACCGCCGCCGCGCCGCCACTACCCACACTCGACGATCTGCCCACGCCCGACTACGCCGAGTACTTCACCCGGGCGGAGCGGCTCGCGCTGCTGCCGAAGGTCGGGAAGCGGCAGCTCTGGATCCCGTTCGAGTCAGCCCGGGGCTGCTGGTGGGGGGCCAAACACCACTGCACGTTCTGCGGCCTCAACGGGACGACGATGGAGTTCCGCACCAAGTCCCCGGCTCGGGTGCTCGACGAACTCGGCCAGCAGGTGCGGCGGTACGGCAGCTTCCGCTTCGAGGCTGTCGACAACATCCTCAGCCCGGCCTATCTCAAGCGGCTCTTTCCGGCACTTGTCGAGATGGAGGCCGGTTACGAGTTCTTCTACGAGGTGAAGGCAAACCTCACCCGGGAGCAGCTGAAGCTGATGGCACTGGCCGGGCTCCGCCGCATCCAGCCGGGCCTGGAGTCGTTGAGCTCGGACGTGCTGCGCCTGATGCGAAAGGGCGTCACCGCCGCCCAGAACGTCAACCTGCTCCGCTGGTGCCGGTACTACGACATAGATGTCGGGTGGAACATCATCTGGGGTTTTCCCGGTGAGACCGCAGAGCAATACGCCGAGCAGGCCGCCATCGTGCCGCACCTGCGGCATCTCCAGCCACCTCGGGGCGCCGGCCGGCTCTGGCTGGAGCGCTTCAGCCCGCTCTACGCCGACGAGGCGACCTTTCCGCTGCGCTCCCGTGCCCCCGAGCAGAGTTACCGCTACGTCTATCCCGACGATGTGAACCTCGGCCGCGCCGCCTACTTCTTCGAGTACGACCCCGTGGACCCGCTGCCGGATGCCGCGTACGACGATCTCGACCGGGAGGTCCGCGCGTGGCAGGCAGCCTGGAGCGGTGACCACCGGCCATCCCTGACCCACCGGTCGACGCCGGGCTTCCTGCAGATCTACGACGGCCGGGAGCCAGGGCGGGAGGGCACGTACACCTTCCACGGCACGGTCGCCGACATCTACCTGGCCTGCGGCGACCGTCCCACGAGCGCGTCGGCGGTGCGCGAGAAGGTCCGCGGCAAACCGCCCCTGGAACTCATCCACGAGGTGTTCGACGAGTTTCGGCGGCGCGGGCTGATGCTGGTTGACGGTTCGCTCGGGTTGGCACTGGCGCTACCGACGATCGCTGGACGGTGAGGTCGTGCCCGGCCGCATCAGCCCCGCCCGGTACGCGAAGGACACCAACTGGGCACGATCCCTGAGATCGAGCTTGCCGCGCAACCGGTAGATGTGGGTCCGGACCGTGGCCACTCCGATGTAGAGCTTCTCGGCGATGTCGTCCGGCTGCATCCCCTCGGCGAGGAGCAGCAACACTTCCCGCTCACGCGGCGTCAGCGTCTCCACGACCGCGCTCAGCGTCGCCTCGGGGTGGGTGTCCCGCCGCCGGAACCAGTTCACCAGGCGCCGCGCCACCGCGGGAGCCAGCATCGCCTCCCCCGCCGCCACCGCGCGGATGGCGTATGCCAACTCCTCCCGGTCGGCGTCCTTGACCAGTACGCCGCTCGCTCCGGCGTGCAGAACCTCGCCGACGACGTCGTCGACATCACTCACCGAGTAGACGATCACCCTGGGCGCCGGCCCGTGGTCCGGGCTGGTCAGCTGACGGATCATGTCGGCGCCGTTGAGGCCGTGCAACTCGAGGCCGGTCACCACCACGTCCGGCCGTGTACGACGGGCCAGCGCGATCGCGTGGAGGCCGCTGCCGGTGGTGTCGACCACCTCCACGTCGGGCTCGTGCTCGAGCCACGCGCGTAGGCCGCTACGAATGACGGGAAGCTTGTCACAGATCAGGACGCGTACCATCTCCCACCACACTTCCCGCTGCGACGCGGTACAGGTTTCCTCTTGTGGTCAACCACATCATCATCGCCCGCGATGGACACCCGTTGAACAACGACTGGACGGCGTTGGATTCGAGCCAGCGGCACTGTTTCGTCGAGGAGACCACGCCGATCTCGGTAATCGGAGCGTTGAGGCGGGGTAATCCAGCCAGGGACTCTACGGAACGCGCGGTTCAAACACAGATGGAAGACGTTGACGGTCGCCGAATTGTATCGTTCGGCAAGCACGACGATCGACCGGGGGATATCGCCGTCGCCGCACCCGCTCCGTCGGACCTTTCACCCCCACTCGCTGGGCCGCACCGAGGTCGAGGAGGGTACGCGCGGTCCGCGTGATTCAGGTCGAAAGGTTACTGGGGTCCCGGCAAAGCCGCTAAGGAGATCTCGTGGACGACAAACTCGTGCTGCGCGCCTTCCGGGAAGAGGATCTCGAATTTCTGGACCGCTTGTGCACCGATCCGGACGCGCTGGGGCAGTTCGGGTGGACCGGTTTCATCGATCCACTCGCGCGGCGCCGGCGCTGGGAAAAGGACGGTTACGTCGGTCCGGAAATGACGGCGCTCGCCGTGGTCGCCGGTGACGGAGTCCTGGTCGGCGTGGTCAGTTACCGCGCGGCGCTACGCAGCCGTACCGCCGGAGCCTGTTACGAAATCGGCGTCGCGCTCCTGCCGGGCCACCGCGGTCGCGGACTGGGCACCGCAGCGCAGCGGCTCCTGGTGGACTACCTGTTCGACTACACCACCGTGAACAGGCTGGAAGCGCTGACCGACAGACAGAACTACGCCGAGCAGAAAGCCCTGGAACGCGTGGGATTCCAGCGGGAGGGAGTGCTGCGCGGTTCGTACTTCCATCGTGGTGCCTGGCGCGACCAGGTGATTTACGCCGTCGTTCGCCGTGACGCGCGCCCGACGGCCCAGGAATGATCCGGATACGACGCTTATGGGGGGTTGCGATGCTGCGCGTCGACGTACTGGTCAGCTGTCCCGTCTACCTCGTCGGGCTATACCAAGTCCTACACAACACCGGCATAGCCATCGTCTCCGTCCGCACCACACCCACCGAAGAACCCTCATGGCTCGCCGACATCGCCATCCTCGACGCCGACGCCCTACCCCCCACCGACACCCTCCACACCATCACCCGAACCGCCCGCACCACCCCCGTCCTCATCCTCCTCAGCGACTGGTCCCTACCCACCCACCAATACCTACAAGCCGGCGCCACCAACGCCATCAACAAACGCGAAACAGCCGACAACCTCATCAACGCCATCCGAACCGTCACCACCGGCAACCCCACCACCCCCCACACCCACACCACCCCCACCCCCCAACAACCACACCAACCCAACCCCAACCTCTCCGAACGCGAAGAACAAGTCCTCCACCACATCTCCCACGGCCTCACCCACGGACAAATCGCCACCCGACTCGGCATCAGCCCCCACACCGTCGACACCTACGTCAAACGCATCCGCGCCAAACTCGGCGCCGGCAACAAAGCCGAACTCACCCGCGCCGCACTCCTCAGCCGGCTCACCACACCCACCACCGACAAGGTCGCCTGAACAGCCACGCGGGCTGCGGTCAGAAGGGGCAGGATGAGACGGTGTCGTCCGGCGAACCAGCGGCGGAGTGCCCCATGCCGGCGTCCCGCATCAGCCGGGCGATCGGCCAGCCGGCGCCGGTGGGATCGGCCTCGTAGCGCCGGATCAACGACTCCTGTATGTCCGCGGACTTCTCCTGGCTGAGCTTGAACAGCGCCTCGACCGACTCGATCGACAGCCGGAACGCGCCCACACCGTGCACGATCTTGCGGAAGTAGTCGATGGAGGAGGTCTGGTCCCAACCCGCGCCGAAGCGATCCTCCAGGCGCTGGGCCGTCCACCGGACGACCTCCAGCGTCTCCTCCTCCCCCTCGATCAACCGGATGCGACCGCACACGTGCACCGCCGCAAAGTTCCAGGTCGGCGCGGAGGGGTCGCACGGGTAGACGGCGGGTGTGACGAAGCCGCCCGGCCCGTCGAACATCAGCCGGGCGTACGTACCATCCGCAAGCGACTTCCAGTGCGGATTGGCACGGTTGAGGTGGCCGACCATCTCGGTCCCGGCGAGCGGACCGGACTCGGGCTCACCCGGTGCGACCAGAGCCGGCAGGCGGGTGGCCCACGGGGCGGCGCTGCCGTTGGTGGCGAGCGTCGCCAGGGGATGGCCGTCGATGAGCCGGCGGTGCCACCTTTCATCCTCGATCCGGTAGTGGCTGGGCACGAACATGGTTTACCGCCTCAACGTCGAGTGGCTACCAACACACCGCGTACGCCTGACGACCGCGCGGGCCGGCCGCGGCCCGCAGGAATCCCGTGCCCGGGTCGACGCCGGCGGCGCAGACCTTGCCGAGGGTGGATTCCGGCACCACATCGAGCCGGTGGCCTTTGCGGTCGAGACCGGCGAGAACCTCGGGGCCGAACGAGCGCTCCACGACCAGTACACCCGGCCGGGACAGGCGCGGCGCGAACGACTGCGCGAAGTGGTCGATGTTGAAGGCGGGAAGCTCGGTCGCCGCCTGCGGTTCGAGACCGAACTCCGCGATGGCGAGGAACGCCTGGAGCGTCCACTGGTCCTGCTGGTCACCGCCGGGTGTGCCGAAGGCCAGGAACGGCTCGCCGTCGCGCAGCACGATGCTGGGGCTCAACGTCGTACGCGGGCGCCGCCCGGGCGCCAGCGAGTTCGGGTGTCCCACGGTCAGCCACGCCGTCTGGCCGCGGGTGCCGAGCGCGAAGCCGAGGTCGGGGATCACCGGAGAACTCTTGAGCCAACCGCCGCTCGGCACGGCGACCGCCAGGTTTCCCCACCGGTCCGCGACCGCGACGGTGCAGGTGTTTCCGGCGCCGGCGCGGGGCCCGACCGGGGTCACGGTGGGCAGGCCGCTGCGCAGCTGGGTCATCCAGTCCGGCTCGTCGGCGCCCGGGTGCTCGGGCTTGGCTTGCGGGATCCATGGCTCGGCGCCATCCACCCGCCCGGGTTCGGGGTCGAGGGACGCGTCCTCGCCGATCAGCGCGCGCCGCCGCGCGGTGTACTCCGGCGCCAGGAGCTCGGCGATCGGCACCGGCGTGTGCGCCGGATCGCCGTACCGGGCCTCGCGGTCGGCGAACGCGAGCTTGGCCGCCTCGGCAAGGGTGTGGACGTACTCGACGGTGCCCAGCCCCGACCCGCGCAGGTCGCAGCCGGAGAGTATCGCCAGTTGCTGGAGGAATACCGGCCCCTGCGACCATGGCCCCGCCTTGTGGACGGTGAAGTCGCGGTACGGCAGCGTGTACGGTTCCTCGACGGCCGGCTGCCAGGCCGCCAGGTCGTCGCCGGTCAGCAGGCCGCGGTGCCGGCCGCCGGTCGAGTCGAGCACCTCGGTTCGCGCGAAGCGGTCGATCGCGTCGGCGATGAAGCCCTCGTAGAAGGCGGAGCGGGCCGCCTCGATCTGAGCGTCGCGGTCGCTCGACGCAGCCCGCGCCTCGCGGACCAGCCGCTCATAGGTGCCGGCCAGCGTCACGTTGCGCATCCGCGAGCCGGCCCCCGGGACCGCGCCGCCGGGTAGGTACGTGTGACCCGAGGCGGTCCACTCGGTCCGGAACAGCGGAGCCATCGCCGCGATCGTCGACGCGGCGCTGGGCAGCAGCGGGTAGCCGCGGGACGCGTAGCCTATCGCCGGCTCGAGGATGGTGGCCAGCGGCATCGTGCCGAACTCGCCGAGCAGCCGCATCCAGGCCCCGAACGCGCCCGGCACCGTCGCGGGCAGCAGGCCCGACGCGGGCATCTGTTCGATGCCGAGCGCGGTGAACCTGTCGATGCTCGCCGCGTGCGGCATCGGTCCCTGGCCGCAGATGACGCGTACCGCGCCGGTCGAACGCGGATAGATGGATATCACCACGTCACCGCCGGGGCCGTTCGAGTGCGGCTCGACCACCTGCAGGGTGAAACCGGCCGCCGCAGCCGCGTCGAAGGCGTTGCCGCCCCGGTCGAGGATGCTCATGCCGACGGCGGCCGGGAGCCAGTGCGTCGAGGCCACGGCGCCGGATGTTCCGGTCAGTTGGGGTCGCATGACGCTCATCGGCTCACACCTTCGTCGCGGGCCGTCGCGGCAGTCCGCCCGCCGCGGTCATCGCGGGGTCGCCCCGGTGAGCAGCAGGCCCAGGCAGTAGGTGCCGGGCTCGGCCTTGCGGGTGACGAAGTGGTGCACCGTCCCGGTCGGGATGAAGAAGGTCGCCGGCGAGGTCAGCATGTGCTGCTGGCCGTCGGCGACCACCTCGATCACGGCACCGCCTGGATTCGGCGACAGCAGCAGGTATATCTCGGGACACTCGTGGGTGTGCGGATCGGCCACCGGCTTGCCGATCTTGTCGCTGATCTCGCCACCGGCAAGCTCGAAGCAGAGCCCGCCGTACATGTCGTCGGTCAGGTAGAACGGCGTGGGCTGGTGATGCCCGGGGATCTCGCGGAACAGCGGCAGGTCCATCCGCGCGGCCGGTTCGCCGGTCGCGACGCCGGTGCTGGTGGAAGCGGTGCTCGTGGAAGCGGTGCTCGTGGAAGCGGTGTCCATGTGGCGTCCTCCAGTAACGGCCGCTCTGCGGCGCAGATGACGGATCAGTCTTGGGTCAGCCGGAAGATGAAGCTGAAGGCGGGAAGGTCGATGAGCCGCTCATCGGCCAGGCGCCAGCCGCTGTCCTCGATCACCGAGTACCACTCGTCGAGCGTGGGCAGATACTGGTCCATGACCGCGTGCACGGTCTCGAAGCCGAGCGTGAACATGGGCAGGTCCGGGCCCTCGACACCGACGGATCGGCAGGTGTCGCCGAGGACGAGGCTGCGCAGGTTGGGAAAGGTCTCGCGCAGTTGCTGCAGTGTCTTCACGCAGTTGTCCCGCGGCCAGAAGTCGTGCCCCATGAGGAAGCAGGTGACCAGATCGACGTCGGCGTACTCCGGCCGCGGCGACATGCTGAGCACGTCGTCGCGGGTCAGCGTGATCCGCGCCTCCAGGTTCGCCGCCTGGACGGCCTCTCGCGCGACCGCCAACGCGCCCTGGGCGATGTCGACACCGATGGCCCGCAGATCCGGCCGCTGCCCGGCAAGCATGATGATCCGATCACCGCTGCCGCAGCCGAGATCGGCGACGGTGGTGAAGTCGAGACCGTCCAGGAGGTCCCGCAGCGGCGGGTCGAAGAAATTGCGGGCGATGCTCCGGCAGGCCACGCTGATGGCCCGTGAGTCGCGGCGCATCTGGCGGTCGGCGTCGGCCGTGACCAGGTCGGTGAGGTCGGTGAAGAGTTCCCCGCAGCCCCGGGTCAGCCAGTAGAAGAATCCCCTGGTCCGGAACGCCTGCTCGAATCCCGGTCCGCGCTGGGCCAGGTTCGGTCCGGCGTCGACGACGATCCGGCGGCTGGACAACGCGGCGAGGATCTTGCGAACCGGCTCCGGACGGGCGCCGGTACGGGCGGTGAACTCGGGAACGTCGACGGTGTCCCGCTCGGCAAGCTCGTCCAACAGGCCGATGTCCCATGCGGCGCTGAGAGCGGCCGCAGCCACGGCACCGTTGAATGTGTCCGCGCAGTATCGGGCTTCCTCGATCGAGTGGGACGGCGCGGCGGTCATGTGATCCTCAACTCTCGCATCGGGGAGCTAGCCTGGACGGTTGTCGTCGGGTGGGCCTGGATGACGGGCGCGCCCACGAAGCTCAGGATTTCCAGGAGGCAGTCCGTCAGCGCCGCCTTGCGTCGCATCACCTCTGGCGTCCGCAGGCGGTGCGGTTCCTCGTGCGCGCTCGGCGCGAAGGAGGGGTACAGGTCGTTCGCGGTGACGTCGAGAAAGATGGCGTGCAGCCGGCGCGCCAGCTGGCCCGCCACATCGTGGTGGGAGACGGCCGCCCGGCTGGTCAGGAAGATGCCGTCGTACAGCCACATCAGGGTGTCCCGGGGGATCTGCCGGCGAAACTTCGGCTTGGGACTCTGCAGCAGTGACACCTCACCCTCGGACAGGACCTTCTCCGCGATCCCCTCGTGGACCTCCTCGTTGACTTCGCACTCGCGGCGCAGGGCCTCGGCCGCAGCACCGGATCCGAGCGTCACCTTGCCACGGATCAGCGGCCGCACCGGTGAATAGTCGCGGGCCCACGCGCCGGTGAGGTTGACGTGCTGGCGGGCCATCGGCATCCGGATGACCGGCCCGTAGATGACTCGGGGAGCGGAGCTTCCGTACATCAGCATCAGCGAATATCCGCACACCAGCGCCCGCGCCCGCGCGGCGAGTTGGTCGTCGTCGGCGTGCCCGGCCTCGCCCTGGTGCAGGATCGCCCCGAGCATCTGCCACATCAGGAAGGTGGTCTGGTGGGCGGTGATCCACCGGAACCAGAACAGACGGTCGATCTCCTCGGCGCCGTCCGGGCGCAGGTCGCGGACCGACGCGGCCGAGACCTGCGCCAGCCGCAGGCACAGTCGCTCGATCCACGGCGGGTCGACGGCCACGGTCCGCGGCAGCCACTGGGCAGGCAGGGCGAGCGGCTCGAGCCCGTACGGATGGCCGCCGAACTCCCATTCCGGGCCGGACGGGACGGTCGCGATGATGGCCGGTGTCTCAGGGGGATGCATCGGCGGCGTCCGTTCCCTCGACGGTCTCGGGCAGGTAGGTGAACTCGATCTCCAAGCCGTTGACGTCGTACGCGTAGAAGCTCTGCATGCCCTGCCCGTCGATGTCGATCTCGGTGGCCGGCTCGGCGCGGGCGAAGGTGTAGCGGCCGGACTCGAACAGCTCCAGGTACCGGCGGCGCCACAGCCGCAACTGTTGCGGCGTGTCGACCTGGATGCACAGGTGCTGGAACTGGTTCACCTCACTGGCCGGCGGCCCGTGCGTACCGTGGTCGCGGGTGAACAGGTGCAGCCGGATGTCGCTCACCACCACCTCGACGAGCCGGGCCAGTCCGGGCAGCCGCCGCAGGCTCAGGTCGGAAAAGCCGGCGTTCATCTCCCAGGAGACCGTGCAGCCCAGAAAGTCCTGGTACCAGCTGACGGCGTTGTCCAGGTCCATGGTCTGGATGCCCACGTGGTTGATTGCCCCGATCAGCGGCGCCGGGCGAGCCGAAGGCTTGTCCGGCACGGCCACGTCAGGTGTGGTTGGGGACAAGGTTCTCTCCTGTCTTTGCGTCCGTAGGACAGGAACGGTCGGTCCTCCCGCGGAGCTTCGTTCCTCAGCGGGCGACCAACGGCTCGCGTGGTTTATTCGTAGGGGGATCGTTCGATGGTGAAGTAACGGTGCAGCTCCTTGATGTGCGGGAGGACGGCCGGGTCCTTGGCCGCCCGCGCGATATCAAGCATCGTGTTCCAGACGAAATCGTCGCCGCCGTCGTACCGGTAGTATTTTTTGATGACGATGCTGAATATGTCGTCGACCGTTTCCATTGTGGCGACGTCGGCGAGCCGCAGGAGGGCGGCGCGGTCGGCATCGGTGAGCGGTGGCCGTTTCACCGTCCGGTCCTCCGGGATACCGGCCTCGACACCGCGGCCCGGTATCGTGATCAGGGGTTTCTCCGACGGCGCGTCCACGAAGTCGAGCATCAGGTGGATCCGCTCCTCGGCGGAGAGCACCGCCACCGAGTGGATCACCGAGGCGTCGAGGAACCAGATCTCACCCTTGCGCATCCGGTAGACGGTGTTTCCTTCGCTGAAGAAGCAGTCTTCGTTGGTGACGAGAGGAATGTGCATCCGGTGGGCGTTGCGGGTGTCGTCTGGCAGGTCGCCCAGCTCAAGCAGGTCCCGGTGCGGGATGATCACGCTGTTCTGTACCTTCGCCAGCCGCACGAAGTTCAGCCGATCCAGATCGACGACCGCGCTGATCAGCTCGCGCAGGTACGGAAGCTGGTTGCCGTACTGCGTGAACGCGCCGGGCTGGCGGTGATCGTACTTGGTCACCACTCCGTCACCGGCGTCGCCGCCCAGTGTCCAGATCATGCAGCTCTTGTAGGCCCCGCCGGAAACGTAGTCGCTGTGCGCTTCGGACCACGGAAGCGAATTGGCCAGATCCAGGTCCTTGGCCAGGCGAGCGTCATCGATCGGAGTGTCCGCCACATAATGAGTTCGCATCGGATCACGCAGTCCCTCTCAGTCACTTCAGCATTCTTCCTGAGACGGTATGCGACCCTCATTTCGTCGCGCAGTCACTGGTTTCGGTGACGATCCAGATCCTCGGCCACTTTCTCCAATATATCCACCTTTCCCAAATACGGCTCGGACGGCCGCGGCCAATGCACGACGAAATCCGTGATTCCGGCCTCGGCGAACCGGCCCGCCGCGTCGAAGAAGGCCGCCGACGACGCGAGGACACCGCCCACGGACGGGCCGCAGACCAGCAGCCGAGCCACCGTCGCCGGGTCGCGGCCGACTTCCACACAGGCTTTCTCGAGCGCTTCGACCTGCTGGCGGACGACGGGCAGTGCCTGTTCGTACGGCGCGCTCTCCAGCGAGTTGGGCACGCCCGTGGTCACCCAGTACGAGCCGTGGTCGGCCGCCAGGCGCATGCCGCGGGTACCCGCGGCGGCGATGGCGAACGGGACGCGGGGCTGCTGCTGGCACGGCGGATACGAGTGCACCTCGCTGGCGACGTAGTAGCGGCCGTCGAACGTGGTGACCGGCTGACGCAGGAGCAGGTCGGTGAGGCGCACGTACTCTACGAACCGCTCGGTCCGCTCACGCCGGCTCCACGCGGTCCGGCGGGTCATGGTGGCGTCGAAGCCCCCGGCACCGGCGCCGAGGCCGAGGATGAGCCGGCCGCCGCTGATGTCGTCGAGTGCGGCGACCTCCTTGGCCAGGTACACCGGGTGCCGCAGGTTGGGCGAGGCGACCAGAACGCCCAGCCCGATGCGTTCGGTCTGCACCGCCGCGGCCGTCAGTGTCGGGACGAAGGTGAACCAGTCCTTGGCGCGGAACGACCGCCAGTTCAGGTGGTCGTAGGTCCAGGCGTGGTCGAACCCCATCTGTTCGGCCCGGCGCCACTTTTCCCGCGCTGTCCGCCACCGGTCCTCCGGGACGATCTGGATGCCAAATCTCACGTGTCTCCCTCGTCCGTCCACCCCGGATCGATGTTGAAGTTGTACCGGAAGAGATTGTGCGGGTCGACGCGCCGCTTGAGCGCGACGAGGCGCCGCCATCGCCAGCCGTACGCCGCACGCACGTCGTCGGCACCCTCGTCGTTGAGGAAGTTGACGTACTGCCCGACGCCGTACGGTGCCATGGCTTCGCTGAAGTCCCGGACCCAGCCGATGTGGCGGTCCCGATCGGTGCGGTCGGGCTCCCACGCGCCGAAGATGTTGATGTCGTGGCCGGCGCCACGCGGCCCGAAGGCGGCGTCCTCGGCCGGTACCCGGCCGACCGCCCCGCCCATGTGGTAGATCGGCGAGGAGGAGAGCGGCGAGGTGATCCGGGAAGCGTGCGTGACGACGGTCGCGATGACCTCGTCGGTGAGCGGCCCGGTGTCCACCGACCGCCAGTAGTAGCGCTTGCCGGGCGGCGACGTGGCGTCGAACATCCGCTGCAGGTCCACATACGGCATCGGCGCCACCGTGTCGAGCACCGGCCGCCCGAACTCCCGCAGCGGGCGCAGGAAGGACTGTCCCTGGGCGATGCCGCCCGACCAGCACACGACGACGGCCACGATCGGCAGCCCGTGCAGGTGCGCGGAGACGGCCGCGATCGGCGGGCAGAGCCGGAGGTTGACGATAGTGCCGAGGACGTCCGGGGCATCGACGATCAGGTCGCGGTAGTTGGCCAGCACGGACGGCGCGTCGTCCAGCGGGTAGGCGAGCATACCGGCCAGGACGGTCGGACCCACCTCGTGCAGGCGCAGACCGAATCGTACGACGGCTCCGAAGTTGCCGCCGCCACCACGCAGGCCCCACAGCAGCTCGGGGTCGGTGCTCGCGTTCACCGTGACGAGGCGGCCGTCGGCGGTCACCAGCTCCGCCTCGACCAGGTTGTCCACGGTGAGCCCGCAACGGCGCATCAGGTGACCGATCCCGCCGCCGAGGGTGAGCCCGCCGACGCCGGTCTCGCTGTGGATGCCGCCGGTCGTGGCCAGGCCGTGGGCCTGGGTGACCGGGTCGACGTCCTGCCACAGCGCTCCGCCCTGGACGTGCACCATTCGGCGCTCCGGGTCCACCGTGACCGCGCGCATGCGGGACAGGTCGACGACCAGGCCGTCGTCGCAGAGCCCTTTGCCGGCAACGCTGTGGCCGCCGCCGCGCACCGCGATGGGCAGTCCCCGGTCGGCGGCGAACGTGACGGCCGCCGACACGTCCGCCGCGTCCGCGCAGCGCGCGATCATCGGGGGACGCCGGTCGATATCCGCGTTCCAGACCGCGCGGACCTGGTCGTAATGCGGGTCCGCCGGGGTGATCAGGTCGCCGCGCAGCGCGTCAGCGAGCTTCTCCGTTTCGCCCATCGTCCGCGTGTCCAAAGCGGTCCTCCGGTTGTTGTCCTACGGTAACGGGAATCCTGGTCTGCGGTGCAGGGCCGGTCCCTTCGCGGCGGATCGTCGCGGCCACGTCGCGCAACGTCCCGTCCAGCAGCTTGGTCAGGTCGGGCGCGACCCGCAGGGTCGCCTGGCACTCGTCGCGCAGCCGCAGTGTGAGCAGAGAATGGCCGCCGAGCTGCGCGAACGTGTCCAGCATGCTGATCGACGACCGACCCAGGACCCGCCGGTAGATCTCGACCAGGGCCGCTTCCAGCTCGTCGGCGGGGGGCACGCCCGTACGCTCGCGCTCGGTCACGTCCTGCCAGATCTTGATCAGCTGGTTCTGGTCCAGCTTGCCGTTCACGGTCGCCGGGATGCGATCCACGGGCACGACCCGCTCGGGCCGCATCTGGCGGGGCAGCCCGCCGGCGAGGTCTAAAATCGCCGCGGTGTCCAGGTCCACGGTGCAGATTCCGCTGGCCGGAACGACGAAGGCCAGCAGGCGCAGCGGCTTCCCGTGTGCGATCACCACGCAGTCGCCGACGGAGGGGTGCGCGGCCAGCACCGACTCGACCTCACCGGGCTCGATCCGCAGTCCACGGATCTTGACTTGCCGGTCGATCCGGCCCAGGTGATCCAGCGTGCCGTCCTCGCGAAGCCGGCAGAGGTCACCGGTGCGGTACATCCGGGATCCCGGCGGCCCGTAGGGATCGGCGACGAACCGCTCCGCGGTCCTGCCCGGCTGCCCCCAGTAGCCGTCCGCCAAGCCGACGACGCCGCTGATGTACGCCTCCCCGGGCGTGCCGACCGGAACGAGATCGAGGTTGGAGTCCAGCACGGTCACCCGGAAATTGTCGGCGGGGCGGCCGACCGGGACGAACGAGCCGTCCCAGTCCGGCGCGATGATGTTGTCGGTGACCGGGCCGGCCTCGGTCGGCCCGAAGGCGTTGACGAGGTGGCTGCCGGGCAGCGCGGCGTAGAAGGTCTTCGGGATCCGCGGGCTCATCGACTCACCGCCGCACACCACCCACCGCAGCGCGTCGGCCCCGCCCCCGGACATCTCGTCCAGGAAGGCCGGCATCAGCGTCGTCACCACGAAGATCATCGACACGTCGTACTCGCGGACGAGCCGGGCGAGGTGCCGCGGATCGCGCTCGCCGCCGGGGCGGCAGATCACCACGCGGGCCCCGTGGTAGAGGGGCCAGAAAATCTCCCAGATGTGCACGTCGAAGCCGGCGTAGGTCTTGTACAGGGCCGTGTCGCCGAGGTGAAACGGGTACTCGCGCTGCATCCAGAAGACGTTGGCCAGGGTGCCGGGCGTGCGGGAGACCACGCCCTTGGGGCGGCCGGTGGTCCCCGACGTGTAGAGGATGTGGATCGGCTCGGCGGTGGCGCCGTCGTCGAGCGGGTCCGTCGCGGGACGGTCGGACCAGACCCGCTCGGCGTGGACGTTGTGAATCTGCCAGAGACCGTCCGGTAGGCGGCCGCGACAGGCCGGGTCGGTCAGCACGTGGCGAGGAGCCGAGTCCGCCAGCATCAGGGCGATGCGCTGGTCCGGCAGGTCGGCGTCGAGGGGAACGTAGGTGGCGCCGGTCTTGACCGCGGCGTAGAACGCGACAACCTGGTGGATGCCGCGCTGCAGGAAGATGGCCAGCCGGGTGCCGGGACCGGCGCCCCGCTCGCGCAGGTGGTGGGCCAACCGGTTCGCGCGCTCGTTCAACTGCCGGTAGGTGACGGTGTTTCCGTCCTCGTCCTGCAGAGCGACCGCGTCCGGGGTCCGTTCCACCTGCTCCTGGAACGGTTCGGCCATGGTGCGGTACCGGAAGGTCGGGTCGCGCTGCGGGTTGAGGCCGTGCAGGATCCGTTCGCGTTCCTCGGCGCCGACCAGGGGATGCTCGCGCATCTGCAGGTCGGGGTCGTTGGCCACGCCGGCCAACAACTGCAGGAAGGCGTGCGCCCAGGCCTGCGCGGACGGGAGGTCGGATGAGTCCGTCATGGCCTCGACATACAGGTGCCGGCCGGCCCGGGAGATCAGGATCGTCACCGCGACCGCAGGGTCGCCGGCGTCCGGTGCGGTGGTGTCGCCGGCCGCGGTGGTGTCGCCGGCCCCTCGGGCCTGCCGGAGCGCCTCGTTGAAGCTCAGGGACGGATCGGGGGCGCTTGCCGAGACGATCGCTTCGAGCGCCCCCCGGGTGATCCGGACGCGGCACCCGCTGCCCGGGCGCGGCAGCCGTCGGGCCAGCACACCGACGCAGATGGACAAGGTGACGAAGTCGTCCACCCCGGCGGCCGTGGCCAGGGAGTGCAGCCTGCCCATCATGCCGTCCGGCACGGTGACCGGCCCGATGCAGTCCGATGCGGACAGATAGCCGGTCACCGCGCGCTGCCTTCGAGAAGCCCGCAGGCGTAGAACCCCGGTGCCAGCGACTGCGCCAGGTACACCTCGCCGGGCTGGATGCCGAACCGGTCGTGGTAGTCGACCAGGTTGATCATCCAGTCGGCGTTGCCACAGTGCCCGTACGTGGCGAGCGTGTCGGCGAAGTGCAGCGTGTCCGGGTGCAGGCCGACCGACGTCGCGTTGAACAACGTCAGCGGCTTGTGCAGGTTGGCCGCGAACACCTTGGCTATCTGCGCCTGCCGCCGGCCACCGGCGCGGAGCACCGCCGACAGCGTCCGGTCGGCCACCCCCTTCCGCGAAATGAACGAATCGCGGCCGCGCAACCCGTCCGGATCCACCTTGACCGCGGACGAGACCAGCCGCAGTAGCCCCGGATCGTTCCGGGTCAGCAGGCAGCTGACCGCGGCGTCACCGAACATGGCGTACGAGCGCACCCGATCGCGGTCGTCCGGCATGAAATCCACGGCGACCACGACCACGTGCGTCACCTCCGGATCGGCGAACAGCCGTTCGCCGTGCCACAGGGCGGTCAGCGAGCTGCAACACCGCTGGTAGGACACGACGTGTGGGACGCAGTGCTCCATTCCCATGTCGAGCAGCACGCGGCTGGCGAAGTCCGACGGCAACAGGGCGAGCGTGGGGTCGCTGGTGGCGAACACCAGGTGGTCGATGTCCGCCGCGGTGGCGCCGGCGTCGCGCAGCGTCTGGCGCACGGCGTCCACGACGTAGCCCTCCACCGGGCCCGACATTCGCCGGTACGTCGTACACCCCATCTCGGTGAAGTCGGTGCCGAAGCACACGGTCTCCCACAGGGCCTCGAAGTCGGGGATGTTCTCCGGCTTGCATTCCACATCGCCGAAGGCGCACGCGAACGAGCCGATGCCGATGTTTTCGTGATCCGGGATCATGGTTCCTTCGATCGGCAGAGGGACGAGGACTATGCCAGCCCCGCGGGGTGGAACGTCAGGGCCGAGCGGGTTCGACAGCGCTCTCGTCGATCTCGCGGAGCACGGAGAGGATGCCGTCGACGTCGTTGAGCCGCGGGACCCATTCCGGGCGGAGCGTGACGGTGCCGTTCGTGTACTTCTTGATGTAGTTCAACAGCACCGTGATCATGTTGAGCGAGCTGATGCCCAACTCCTGCCGCGTCGTTGCCCGCGCGACCTGCTCGTACGTGAGGCCGGCGCCCACGGGTTGAGTCGCGAGAAACTCGGCGAACTTGTGGCGGTAGTCGTCAGTGCCCATTGTTCTCGACCTTCGGGAAGGGGAAGCCGTTGAGGTTGTTCTCGTAGATCCGGTTGTGCCCGTACGCGTCCTCGCCGGACACCATCACGCAGCCGTGCTTGTCGAGGCTGATCGAGTCGCCGAAACCGGAGAGGCGGTCGATGTGCTCGTAGACCCGCACGGACGGCGAGACGTAGCGCGACGCCATGCCGACGCGCTTGCTGGTGCTGGTGTTGGGGTACGAGCCGTGGATGCACTTGGCCAGGAAGATGACGAACTGGCCGGGCTTGAGTTCCATGTCGACGATCTCGTGCGAGTTCGGATCCCAGTCCTTGTCGAGCTTGAGTTCGGAGTAGTCGTAGCCGAAGAAGTCGTGGGACTTGCTTTCCACGTTGCGGGTCATCGGCTTGGTCTCGTCGTAGTACCACTGCTTGTGGGTGCCCGGCAGGAAGCGCAGGCATCCGTGCGCCTTGTCCGCCTCGGAGAAAGCCGTCCAGACAGTCAGCTCCTGCGTGGCCTCCTTGGACTCCTCCGTGTACCGCAGCGAGGGGTACGAAACGGTCTCCGACTCGAACACGGTGAACGCCTCAACCTGGTGGAAGCCTGTTCCCGTGTCGCCGGGCTCCTTCTCGAAGATGTGCGTCTTCCAGCACATGATGTCGTTGCCCATGAGGCTGCGGAGCTTGTGGACGATCGCCGGTTGAGCGATGTGCCGGGACAGCGCGTTGCAGTCGAGGTGGCGGTCGTAGTTGATGATCGTCGACTCGTGCGGCTTGTTCTCCGAGGTAACCATTTCGATCATGGCCTGGCTCCAGATCAGCGGAGCCTCTTCCTCCGTGTAGAGGTCGAACGGCCCCAGGAACCCGTTTTCCTTGAAGAAGTCCACCTGCTCAGCCGTCAGCCCTTGGGACGCCGTCTGGATACCGCTTTCAGCCACCTTGATTTCCTTCCCTCATGATGCCTGTACTGGCCGGACTGAGAGCCTCGGGTCGGTCCGCGCCGGCGAAGGCCACTCGGACGCCAGTTGAGCCAACCGTAGGCGGCGTTGACGGCGCGGTCCTGTCACAGGAACCGGGGTCCCCCGCAGTTCATATCTCCTCGTACCCCATCCGCCGGGCGATCGCGGTGCTTATCGCCGCGGCCAGCTGGTCGGCGTGCTCCTCGTCGAACAGGCTCAGGTGGTTTCCCTTGATCTCCACGGTGTTCACCTCGGCGGCAAAGGCCGACCAGCCGCGGTCGCCGTCCAGGTACCCGGCCGGGAACGGCGGCGCGTCGGCAGGCAGCGGGTCGCTCGCGCGCAGCAGGTCCACCTCGGCCGGGTAGTACTCAGGCCGGTAGTCCAGGAACGCCGCCCGGTTGCGCTCGACCGTCGCGGTCAGGTTGGCCACCGCCGCCGCGCCAGCGCCAGCGCCAGCGCCCTCCAGACGCAGCACGTCGAGCTCCAGGACCGAACGACGGACCTGGGCGGCGTCCTCCGCGGAGGACATGAACGAGGGCGGTGCCCAGGTGTCCAGCAGCAGGGTCGCGGCGACCCGGTCGCCGCGACGCAGCCAGTGGCGGGCCATCTCCAGCGCCACGCCGCCGCCCATCGACCAGCCGGCGACCACGACCGGGGCGACGCCGCGGACCGCGTCGACCGCCTCCACGTATCGGGCCGCGATCTGTTCTACCGACGCCGGTGGGTCGTCCGGCAGCGACTGCAGCGCGTACACCGCGAACTCCCGCCCCAGCCGCTTGGCCACCTCGTAGAACGGCAGAACCGAACCGCTCGCGGCGTGCACGAGGACCACCAGTGGCGCACCCGGGCTCTCGGCCAGGCTCACCAACGGGCCCGCCTCCACCGGCGAGGCCGGCATCGCGCCCAGCGTCGCCGCCAACGCCCGGACCGTCGGGCCGGTGAACACGTCCTGGACGGTCGGTCGCAGCCCGAGCTCGCTCGCGCACTCCTCGATCAGCTTGAAGACCAGCAGCGAGTGGCCCCCCATGTTGAAGAAGCTCTCGGTGACACGGACCGAGTCCCGGCGCAGGATCCGGCTGAATATCGTGGCCAGCCGCGCCTCCAAGGCGGTCTCGGGTACGCCCGCGTCATCGGCCCCGTCGGCGTCCGCGTCGCGGACCCGGAGGTCGAGCAGCGCGGCCACGTCGATCTCGCCAGGACCGGTCCGGGGGAGGTCGTCCACCACCGAGACGGTCGCCGGCACCAGGTAGTCGGGCAGCCGTTTCGCGGCACCGTCGTGCAGCGTCCTGCCGGACAGCTCCCGATCGTCGTCCGGCACCACGAAGGCGGCGAGGCCACCGTCCGGCGCCGCGGTCACGACAGCCCGCCACACGCCGTCCTGGTCGGTGAAGGCCGCCTCGATGTCGGCCGGATCGACGCGCAGGCCGTGGATCCGGATCTGCCGGTCGATCGGCCCGAGGTGCTCCAGCACGCCGTCGTCGCGGTACCGGCACAGTTCGCCGGTGCGGAACATGCGGGCGCCGGGCGTGCCGAACGGATCCGCCACGAACCCGGCCGCGGTCAGCGCCGGCCGCCGGTGGTACCCGCGAGCCAGACCGATCCCGCCGACGTAGAGCTCGCCGGCCACACCGACGGGTACCGGCGACAGCGCCTCGTCCAGGACCCGCAGGGTGTGGCCGGCGGCGGGGCGGCCGTTCTCGGTGACCCGGCCGGTTTCGGCCAGCCCGTAACCGGTGACGACCTCGCCCGGGAAGCCGGCCACGTCTGGCGCCATCGACGGCACGACCGACAGCGTCGTGACGCCGTACTCGTCGACGAACTCCGGCAGCCGCCGCAGGTCGCTGCGCACCTCCGGCGGGCAGATCGCGACCGTCGCGCCCTGGGACAGCGGCCAGAAGCAGCGCTCGGGCGTCTCCAGGAGCACGACGTCGCCCGGACCGAGCGGATGGTCGCGCCGCAGCTGCTCCAGCTCGGCCAGCGCGCCCTCGACCGGGTAGGCGACCGCCACCACCTGGCCGGCGGCGCCCGCCAGGTAGCGCAGGTGCACCAGGTCGGCCCCGGCCGCTTCGGCCGGCAGGTCGTCCGCGGACGCGCCGGCCCACTGCCCGGAACACGCGAACGAGAGCACCTGCCACGATCCGGCCGGCACCCGGCCCGCCGTCGCCGCGTCGGTGATCACCACCGCCGGGGCGGCGTCATCCAGCATCGCCTCGCACCGGTCGTCGTCCGGGTCGAGTGACACGTACGGGACGCCGGCCTTGACCGCGGCGAGCAGCGCGACGATCTCGTCGTTGCCCGGGGAAAGGTACAGTGCCACGACGGTGCGCGGCCCGGCTCCGGTCTCGCGCAGCGTCCGTGCCAGCCGGTTGGCCCGGGCGTTCAACTCGGCATAGCTGACCCGCCCCTGGCCACCGCGCAACGCGATCGCGTCCGGAGCGCGGCGGACCTGCTCCTCGAACGGGTGCGCCAGTGTGCGGTACGCGACCTCCGGCCGCGTGTCCCGGTCGCGCCCGTGCAGGATCCGGTGCTGTTCGGCCGGCGTCAGCAGCGGCAGCTCGAACGCGCGCGCGTCCGGCCGCTCGGCGGCCGCGCCCACCAGGCCGACGAGGACGTCCGCGAACCGGAGCGCGGTCCGCCGCTCGAACAGGTCGGCCGAGTACACGATGAGGCCGCTGAGGCCGTCGCCCTCCGTGGCCAGGCTCAGGGCCAGATCCCACATCGAGGAGTTCGTGTCCAGCTCCACGCCGAGATCGGCCGTCCCGCCCGCGCCGGCACCCGACTGCTGGAGGTTGACCATGGTCTGGAACACCTGGTGCACCCCGGCGAGCCGGGGCAGTCCCAGCTCGGCCACCACCCGGTCGTACGGCACGGCCTGGTGGTCGTGGGCCTCCAGGAGGGTGTCGTGCACCTGCCGGACGACATCGCGGAACGTCGGGTCGCCGGACAGGTCGGTGCGCAGCGGCACCGACCTCACGAAGCAGCCCACGATCGACTCGGCGACCTCCTGGTCCCGGCCGGCCAGCGGTGCGCCGACGAGAACGTCCCGCTGCCCCGACATCCGGGCCAGAAACAGCTTGTACGCGGCCAGGACCACGACGAACAGGGTGACCCCCTCGTCCGCCGCCAGCCGCTGCAACCGCGCCAGCAGGGGGCCGGGGACGGTAACCGGCACGGTGTGTCCGTCGCGGCTGGATGCGGCCGGCCGGGGGTGATCCCTCGGCAGGTCGAGCACCGGTAGCTCACCGGCCAGCTTGTCCGTCCAGTAGGACAGGTCGCGCTGGATCGCCGCCTCGTCGGTGTGCTCGCGTTCCCAGGCCACGTAGTCGAGGAAGCCGACCGGCGGGGGCGGATCGAGCGGCCGGCCCGCCAGCAGCGTGTCCAACTCCTGGACGACGCGCAGCCGGGACAGCCCGTCGGCGACCAGGTGGTGGAAGTTGGTCGTCAGCATGATGCGGTCGCCGGGCAACGCGAATCCGATGATCTGGAAGAAGCACGGCTCGTCGAGCGGGAACGGCCGCTGGACGGCCCGGTTGCTGATCTCGGTGGCCTGTGCCGCCGCCTCGTCCGCCGGAAGATGCCGCAGGTCGTGCCAGGTCACCGGCGGCTCGATCGGGCCGCAGTCCTGCTGCATCGGCACACCGTCGCGCTCGAACATCCGCACCCGCAGGATGTCGTGCCGGGCCATCAGCTGCGCCGTGGCGGCGCGCAACGTCGCGAAGTCCAGCGCCTGCTCCATGATCCGCACGTCCGGGATGCTGTACTCCGTGCTGTCCGGATAGCGCCGGCAGGAGAACCAGATCCGCGCCTGCGGCGGGTTGAGCGGCACGGCGGTACCCGGCGGCACCGGGGCGATGCGCTGGGCTTCGACCGCTGTGGCCCGCTCGCGCAGCAACCTCATGAGCAGTCGCTGCTTGTCCCCGTCCAGCGTGGTCATCGAGTCACCCCTCCCGGGTCGCCGAGCCGCTCGGCGACGTCGTCGTCGGACAGCACGGCCAGCTCGGCGAGCAGCGACTTCTCCAGGTACGCGGCGACGCCGGCGATCGTTGGCACGTCGAAGAACTGCCGGACGGTGATCGAGACCCCGAACCGGGTCTTGATCCGGTGCAGCATCTGCACGGCCGAAAGCGAGGTGCCGCCAGCGGCGAAGAAGTTCCGGTTGCGACCGATCTGCTTGACCCGCAGCAGCTCGCGCCACACCTCGGCGATCTCCGCCTCGATCAGTGAGGTGACCTCCGAGACACCGCTGCGGGCCTCCCGGTCCCGGGTGGTCGGAGCGGGCAGCGCCTGCCGGTCCACCTTGCCGGAGGGCGTCAGGGGCAGGGCGTCGAGCTTCACGTACACCGCCGGCAGCAGGTACTGGGACAGGTACCCGGCGGCGTACTCGGCCACCTCGGAGATGTCCGCGTCCGGGCCGACCAGGTAGGCCACGATCTCCTTGACGCCGGGCTGATCCTCCCGGATCGCCACGACCGTTCGCTCGACCGCCGGGTGGCTGCCCACCACCGCCTCGATCTCGCCGGGCTCCACCCGTACGCCCCGGACCTTGGCCTGGCCGTCCGCCCGGCCGGCGTAGTGCAGCAGGCCGTCGCCGTCGCGGCTGGCGAGGTCGCCGGTGCGGTACAGCCGCTCCCCCGGTACCACCGGGCGAGGATGCGGCAGGAACCGTTGCGCCGTCAGCTGTGGCTGGCCCAGGTAACCGCGGGCCAGGCCGTCCACGCCGGCGACGTACAGCTCGCCGACCACACCCGGGGGCACCGGCCGCAGCGCCTCGTCCAGCACGTACAGCCGGTAGCCGTTGACCGCCCGTCCCATCGGCACACCGCCGCCGGCCGGCCAGGACCGCCCGGTCCAGAGCGCGACCTCGGAGGTCTCGGTCTGGCCGTAGGCATTGTGCAGGTCGACGTCGAAGTGGGTGGCGAACCGCTCCAGCAGCGCCGCGGGTACCGCCTCACCGGAGGTCTGCACGCAGCCCAGGTCCGGGTACCCGGTGGGTGGCACGGTGGCCAGATACGTGTCCAACATGGATGGCACGAAGTGGGCCAGTACCGCGCCCGGCTCGGCGAGCAGCTCGGCCAGGTACGGCACGTCCGTCTCCGACTTCGCCTCGGCCAGCCGCACCGTGGCACCGGCGGCGAGCGTCGCGAAGATCTCCCAGATCGCGACGTCGAAGATCAGTGGTGTCTTGTGCACCACCTGCTGGCCGGGGCGAAGCGCGTACCGCCTGGCGATCCATTCCACTCTGGACGCCGCGCAGCCGTGATCGATGACCACGCCTTTGGGGCGGCCGGTGGACCCTGACGTGTAGTAGACGAAGGCCGTGTTCCGCGGGTGGATCGGGACGCTGCCGTCCGCCGGGCCGGGCGGCGCGACGGGATCGACGACCGGCAGGCCCTCCAGCCCGGCCGGCGGCGGCCCGGCGCTGATCACCGCGGCCATCGCGCAGTCGTCGGCGATCCAGCGCAGGCGCTCGGCCGGGTAGTCGACGTCCAGCGGCACGAAGCCGGCACCGGCCCGGAGCACCCCGAGCAGCGCCGCGACCGACTCCACCGAGCGCGGGACGCAGACGCCGACCAGGGACTCCGGCCCGACGCCGGCAGCCGCAAGCGCGGTCGCCACCGCCTCGGCCCGGGCGTCCAGCTCGGCGTAGCTGACGGCGGTTGTCCCGGCCCGCACGGCGACCGCGGCCGGGTCACGGGCCAGTGCCGCGTGGTAGCCGTCGTGCAGCAGCGTGCCGGCGGCGCGACGGTCCTCGTGGCTGGCGTTGATCGCGGCCAGTTGGGCTTCGGCCGCGTCGGCCGGGAGCAGCGGCAGCTCGGCCAGCCGGGCCGACGGGTCGGCCAGCGTGGACCGCAGGAGTGTGGTCAGGGCGTCCTGCCAGTGCTGGGCAGAGGTGCGGTCGAAGCGGCGGGTGGCGTACTCGACCTCGCCGGCGATCGTCCCGCCGTCCAGCCGCAGCGTGCAGGTGAGCGCGACCTTGGCGGTACCGGAGTGGACAAGCTGCTCGGTGATTCGCAGGCCGTCGATCTCGCCGCCGCCGTCGACCGGGGTGGACTGCAGCACGAACATGGTCTGGAAGACCGGGTTCTGGGCGGCGTCCCCGCCCCGGGAGAGGTTGCCGACCATCTCGGTGAACGGCAGGTCCTGCCGGGACAGCGCCTCGGCCAGCGCGGCGTCGGTCCGCTCGACCAGTTCCCGGAAGCGCATCCCGGGGGTGAACCGCATCCGCAGCGGGACGGTGTTGACCAGGTAGCCGACCAGGTCCTCGGTCCCCGGGCGGGCCCGACCGGCAACCGGCACGCCGACGACCACGTCGTCGACACCACCGCTCATCCGGTGCAGGGTGCCGAGAAAGCCGGCGAGCAGCACACCGAAGGGCGTCGAGCCGCAGGCGCGGGCGACCCGGTCCACCTCAGCCACGCCGACACCGGCGAATGTGAGCGGGAGTGAGAAGCCGGCGTGGCCTTGCGCCCCGGTCGGCCGGCCGGGTTCGGCCACCGGCGCCTGGCCGTCGAGCCGCTCGGCCCAGTACCGGCGCTGCTCGGCCGCCTCCGGCGAGCCCAGCCAGCGCTCCTGCCAGGCCACGTAGTCGGCGTACCCCACCGTCGGCGCCGGTAGCCGGCGGCCCTGGTAAAGGGCGGCGAACTCCCGCCAGAACACCCCGAGCGACCAGGCGTCGAAGGCGCTGTGGTGCACGTCGAGCAGCCACAGATGCTCCTGGTCACCCACCCGGTAGCAGGACGAGCGCAGCAGAGGGCCTTCGCAGAGGTCGAAGGGGCGGGCCGCGTCGACCTCGGCACGGCGGGTGGCGGCGGCGCGGTCGGCGACGGTGGTGACCTCGGTGCGGACCGGTGCCGGCGGCCGGAGCCGGGACCAGACCTCGCCGCCGCGTTCGGTGAGGGTGGTCCGCAGCGTCTCGTGCCGCTCGACCAGTGCGGTGAGTGCCGCGTCCATCCGCTCGAGGTCGAGCGGACCCGTGATCCAGTACCCGAGGGGTACCGCGTATGACGCGGCGCCGTGGTGCAGTTGGTCCAGATACCAGAGCGCGGCCTGGCCCCGCGAGGCCGGACGCCATTCGCCGTGCTCGCCGGCCGGGACGACTCCGGCGGCGTGGTCACGCCGGTGGGTGCCCGCCGTGACCAGCTCGGCGAGGCCGGTGACGGTCGGCGCGGCGCGCAGCTGGTTGAACGTCAGTGCCACCCCGGTGACCTGGGCGACCCGGCTCAGCAGTTGCAGCCCGCGCAGGGAGTCGCCGCCGGCCGCGAAGAAGTCCTCGTCGGCGCCGGCCGGCCGGCCGAGCACGTCGGTGACGAGCCGCGCAACGGTCTCCTCCACAGTGGACGGCATCGGTTCGGCGGCGTGGTCGGCGACGGGCGGTGCCGGTGGCGGCGGCAGCTCTGCGGGCAGCACTTTTCCGTTGAGCGCGGACCGCGGGATCCGGTCCAGCCAGACGACGGCCTGCGGAACCATGACGGCGGGCAGCCGGTCGGCCAACTCGGCTCGGAGCGCGGCGTCCGACGCCGCGGTGTACTCCCCTTCGACGTATGCGATCAGGCGGGCGCCGGAGACCGGGTCCTCGGCGGCGACCACGACAGCGTCACGCACGCCGGCGCAGGCCCGCACCGCGTTCTCCACCTGGCCGGGCTCGACCCTGAACCCCCGGATCTTGACCTGGCGGTCGGATCGGCCGAGGAACTGGAGATTTCCGTCCGGCAGCAGGCTGGCCCGGTCCCCGGTGTGGTACATCCGTGCGCCGGGCGGCCCGAACGGGTCCGGCCGGAACCGGTCGGCGGTCTTGTCCGGCGCACCCAGATAGCCGCGGGCCAGCCCGGAGCCGGCGATCCACACGTCCCCCGGTTCGCCGTCGGCCACCGGCGCCAGCGTCTCGTCGAGCAGCCGCACCGCCGTTTCCGGCAGCGGACGTCCGATCGGGACGAGTCCGACGTCGGGCAGGTTGGCCGGGTCCGGGTGGTAGGTCGTACAGCTGATCGTGGTCTCGGTGGGCCCGTAGTCGGCGACGAAGCCCACCGGCCGCGGACCGACGACATTCAGCCACGCCGCGAGCTTGTCCATCCGCAACTTGTCACCGCCGATGAACGCCAAACGCAGGCGCTCGGGTAGTGACACGATCCCGGCGGCCAGGTCGTCGACCCACTGGTGCCAGTAGTTGCTGGGCAGGCTCACCATCGTCGCCTCGCGGGCCGTCATCAGTTCGGTCAGCTCGACGCTGGTGGGACGGGGGGTGTCCGGCAGGACAACCGCCGCGCCGGCCAGCCACGCCGGCAGCACCTCCTCCAGCGAGGCGTCGACATGCATCGAGGTGAACTGCATGAACCGGTCGGTCGGCCGGAGGTCCAGCTCCGCCCGGATCGCCGTGGCGTGCCCGACGAGGCTGGCATGCGAGACCCCGACGGGCTTGGGCCGGCCGGTGGAGCCGGAGGTGAAGATGCAGTACGCGAGATTGTCGGGCCACATCGCCGGCGTCGGGCGGCTGGCCGGGACCTCGCCCGCCAGCTCGTCCAGGTCGATCACGGAGAATCCGGAGCCATCGAACCGCCGCTCCGGCCCGCCGCGCAGCACGAACCGCACCTCGGCGTCGGCCAGCATCCCGGCCACCAGCTTGGCGGGCAGCGCGGCGTCGAGCGGGACGTAGACGCCGCCGGCCTTCCACACGGCCAGCAGCGTCACCAGCCAGCGGTCGGACTGCTCGACGGCCACCCCGACCCGGACCTCGGGCCGTACGCCGCGCGCGGCTAGTCGCCCGGCCAGCGCGTCGGCCCGATCGTCGAGCTGGCGAAAGCTCAGCACGCCGGTGCCGGTGACGACCGCCGCCGCGTCGGGCGTACGCACCGCCTGAGCCTCGATCAAGTGGTGCACGCAAAGATCGGACATCGATCGCCTACCTCCGCATATGTGTCGGGAATTGGGTGCGCGGGATCAGGCGACCGCGCTGTCGACGGTGGCGCGGCGCCAGCTCTGGTACAGGCCGGCGTAGACGCCATCCGCGACGACCAGCTCGTCGTGCCGGCCGCGTTCGACCAGCCGGCCGCCGTCGAGCACGATCACCTCGTCGGCGTGGACGGCGACGGCCAGCCGGTGGGCGACGGTCAGCGACGTTCGCCCCGCCGTCAGGCGGCGCAACGCCTCGATGAGGGTCAGCTCGATCCGCGGGTCCACGGCCGAGGTCGCCTCGTCGAGGATGAGGCAGGCTGGGTCGGCCAGGTGCGCCCGGGCCAGGGCGACCAGCTGCCGCTCGCCGGCGGACAGGCTCTCCCCGCGCTGCCCGACCGGGGTGTCAAGGCCCTGCGGCAGGCCGGCGAGGAAATCCGCCGCTCCCAACTCGTGGAAGGTCTGCGCGACCTCGTCGCGGGTGGCGGACGGCCGTCCGTACCGGACGTTCTCCTCCACGGTGGTGTCGAACAGGAACGGCTCCTGCGGCACGACCACCAGGCGGGAGCGCAGCGACTCGGTCGCGATCCGCCGCACGTCGATGCCGCCGATCAGGATGCTGCCCCGGTCTGGATCGGCCAGCCGGGCGATCAGCTTGGCCAGCGTCGTCTTGCCCGATCCGGTGGCGCCGACGAGCACGACCTGACGGCCGGCCGGCACCTCGAACGACACGTCGGTCAGAGCCACGCCGGCGCCCGGGTAGCCGAAGGTGACGTTCTTTACGACCACCGCCGGTGGGCTGGCCGGCAGCTGCCGGCCGTCGACCGGCTCCGGGACGTCCTCGGCGATGTCCAGCAGGGCCAGCACCCGGCGCCAGCCGGCGACCGCGTTCTGCGTGAAGTCGAGGATCTGGGTGAACTCGGTGATCGGCGCCAGGAACAGGGTGACGAGCAGGATGAACGCGACCAGCTCGCCCGCGCTGTGCCCGCTCGACGGGCCGATCGCCAGTCCGACCGCGACGACGCCGACCACGATGATCACGGCGAACAGGTCGGCGAGGGAGAACAGTACGCTGCCGAGGTTTCCGGCACGGATCTTCGCGTCCCGCCACCGGTGGATGGCCCTCGTCGTGCGTCGGAGACTGGGCGCCGTGATGCCGTATGCGCGGATGACGGGCGCGCCCTGGATCGCCTCCGAGGTCACCGTGAGCAGGTCGGCGACCCGGACCCGGACCGCGGAGTGGGCGGCGCCGAGGCGACTGGCGATCACCCTGATCAGCAGGATCAGCGGCACGGTCAGCGCCACCGTGACAAGTGTCAGCCACAGGTCGTAGTAGGCCATGCCGGCGAAAGCCGCCAGCATGATGGCGCCGTTGACCACCCAGGCGATCCCGCCCCACTGCAGGAACACGCTGAGGGTCTCCACGTCGGAGGTGACCCGGGACACCAGCTTCCCCCTCGTCTCGGCCGAGTGGTACGCCACGCTGAGCCGGTGTACGTGGGTGAAGGCGCGCACCCGCAGGCCGAACAGTGCGCGTTCGCTGGCGATCGCGAGGCGCAGCAGGCTGGCCCAGTTGGCCAGGCCGGTGGCCGCCACCGCCACCGCCGCCAGCGCCCCCAGGCCGAGCAGGTGGCCGGTGTCGAGATGGCCGATGCTCAGCCCCTGGTCGATGAGCTGCTGGATGAGGATCGGTACGGCCAGCCGCCCGACCCCGCCCAACAGCGCGAGGGCGATCGTCACGGCCAGGCCGTCTCTGATCTCCGGGATGGTGGCGAGCCCGCGACGTACCACCGCGAACGTCGACCCGGTCACGCTCTCGGCCGCTGCCGGAACCGCGGTCATGGTGAGCCCACCTTTCGCGTGCCCTCGTCGCCGGGCACACCCTGCTCTCGCTCGTAGGCCCGGATCAGCCGGTCGTAGCTGTCGATCCGCAGCAGGTCCGGGTGGGCACCGACGCCGGCCACCCGGCCGCGGTCGAGGTAGACGACCGCGTCGGCGAGGGCCAGCGTCGCCGCGCTGCTGGTGACCACGATCGTGGTGGTGGACGGCAGGCCGGTGGCGAGGCCGCTCATGATTTCCTGCCGGGTGGTGGCGTCGACGGCGGACGTCGCCTCGTCCAGCAGCAGCACCCGCGGCCGGCGCACCAGCGCCCGAGCCAGCGCGATACGTTGCCGCTCACCCCCGGACAGCGTCACGCCGCGCTCGCCGACCCAGGTCGCCAGGCCGTCCGGCTGGCCTTCCACCAGAGCGGTGGCCCGGGCCAGGCGCAACGCCTCGTCCAGCCGCCCCCGGTCGCGGTCCGCGCGGGTGGACTCGAAGTCCAGCAGGACGTTCTCGGCCAGCGTGCCGGCGAACAGGAACGGTTCCTGGAAGACCGCCGCGCACGCCGCCGCCCGGTCGGCCGCGGCGACCCGGTACAGGTCGACCCCGTTCAGCAGCACGGTGCCGCTGGTGGGTGGCAGCAGGCCGGCCAGGGTGAGCAGGAGCGTGCTCTTGCCCGAGCCGGTGCTTCCGGTGATCGCGACCGTCGCTCCGGCGGGGACGTCGAAGCTCACCTCGGAAAGGACCGCCGGGCCGTCCCCGTAGGCGAACCTCAGATCGCGTACGTGCAGCCCGAGCGGGCCGTCCGGCAGCGGCAGCGGCTCGTCGAGCGCCGACGGCGGTGTCTCGCGCAGGACCTTCTGGACCCGGTCGTACCCGGCCAGCGAGCGCGGCACCGCGCCGAGCACGTTGCCGATCGTGCGCACCGGCACGACCAGCAGCGCGAACAGGTTGACGAAGCTGACCAGAGTGCCGACCGTGATCGCGTCGCTGCTCACCCGCCACGCCCCGACCAGCACGATGACCAGCGACGTTGCCATCGGTACCAGCTCGAACAGCGTGTCCAGCATCGTCTCGCGGACGGCCAGGGCGATCTTGGCGTCGCGCAGCCGGCCGGACTCGGCGGCGAACCGGTCCCGCTCGGCGCGACCCAGGCCGAGCGTCTTGACCAGAAACGCGCCGTCGACGCTCTCGTGGGCGACCGCGGTCACCCGGCCCAGCCGCTCCTGGGCCTCGGTGGCGGGCGCCTCCACGCGCTTCTGGTAGATGGAGTTGACCAGCAGCAGCGCCGGGATCATGGCGCCGCCGACCAGGGCCAGGATCGGGTCCACCGCCAGCGTCCAGCCGGCCGCGATCACAAACAGCAGGGACATGCCGAGCACCAGCGGCATCCGGGCCGGCAGCTCCGCGGCCGCCTCCGGGTCGGTGGTGACGTGCGCCAGCTTCTCGCCGGTCGGATGGGCCTGGTGGTACGCCATCGGCAGCTCGTCGTATCGCGCGACCACCGCCCTGCGCAAGGTGGCGTCGAAGCGGGCCCGGGTCGCGGTGGTGGCCCATCGCTGGACCAGCAGCGCCGCGCCCTGCGCCATGCCGATCGCGAGCACCACCAGGACCACCGCGAGCGCGGTGCCGGTGGCCACCCGGCCGTCCTCGAACCTGGGTATCACCACCCGGTTGACCAGTTCGCCGAGCGCGACGGACCAGGCGACCAGCCCTCCGCCGTACAGCAGCGCACCGGCCAGCCCCGCGCTCATCGGCCCCGGATGGGCCCGGAAGGCGGCGAGCAGCAGCACCCGCGATCGGCGGACGAGGTCGGGCCGCGCGGCTGTTCTCTGCTCCGCCATGGGCACCTTCCTGGGTTCTCGTTCGTCGGCGTGCCGCTCGGAAACGCGCGGCACGCCGACAATGTCCGGACAGGACGTCCAGCTCAGAAGTATGAGCGCAGCACGCCCCGGCGGCGGACATCCGTCGTGGCACAGTGGAACGAGCCGCCGAAACTGTTGAAGTGCCGGAACGGGCACAGGATCGGTGTGATGTCCCAGCTCTCGGCCAACCGCTGCATCGGCAGATCCTCTGCCTCGACGAGCATGTGGGTCTCGTCCAGCATGACGACGTTCATGTTGATCCACTTACTGGTCATGTACATCGGATGGCCGTCCGGGATGACCGGATCCGGCGCCCGACGCACCTCCCAGTCCTTGAACTGGCTCGGCACCTCGACCACCCGGTACGGATGGATCAGCAGCTTGCCGGGCGCGAGCGGCATCAGACTCGCGTCGATGTGCATGGGATGGTCGTCGGCCAGCTCGACCACGTGCACCTGGTACTCGTCGCCGATCTCCCGGCGCAACCACTCGATGCCCATCATGTTCGTCACATGGCTGCGCTGCACGAAAAGGTCCTGGCCGCACCGGATGAGGTCGGCCGCGTCGAAGGTCGGCTCGAACTCGGTGATCACCGACCGGAACGGCTCGCCGTCCGGCTGGTCGGTCCACCCCTGGACGTACAGCTCGTCGCTGAGTTCCGGGCGCGGGCCGGCGCTCCACCGGGCGCCGGCCCGGAAGTACTCCTTCAGCAGGGGCCGGAAGGCGGAGCTGGCGAAGTACCGGGACCGCCACGCCATCGGCGCCTCGATGATCCGGTCACCGACCACGAGGAGCAGGTCGCGGGGCATCGCGTCGTACAGCCCCGTGCTGGTCCAGCCCGGCGCGCCGTACGGGCGGCCGTGGTCGCGTGGCTCGGGCCGGCGGACCCGCACGCCCTCGTTCTCCAGGATCTCGACGAGCTGGTCCAACTCGTCGCGTGCGGCGGCGATCTCGTCGGCGGGGAACGGTTGTCCGGCCCGTTCCCGGAACACCGCGCGCTGGGCCGGCGACAGCGGCGCGGCGGTCGCGATGTCGTACGGCGGGAAGTGCGCGCCGTCGACAATGCCGACGATCACCTCCTCCAGCGGATCCCACTCGTTGTAGCAGCTGACCGGGGATCCGGTCGCCTCCTCTGACTCAGCCACTGTGTCCTCCGGTCGTATCGTCAGCGGTGGTCGCTCATGGCAGCCCGCAGGCTGGCCGGCCGCATGTCGGTCCACAGCTCGCTGATGCGCGCGAGGCAGCCCTCCCGGGGCGCCGGCTCGCCGACCGGCTCCCATCCGGCCGGTACCGGCTGGCCCGCCCGCCAGATCGAGTACTGCTCCTCATCGTTTCGCACGATCACGTACAGCTCGTCGGTGTCGGTCATGACTGCCTCTCGCTTTCGGTCCGGGCCACGCGCGGCTCCGGGGACGGGGAGTACCGGCCGTGCAGCGACTCGATTTCCAGCTCCACACCGACGGCAGGCCCGCTGGCCGCGGGATCGAGCCGCGCCAGGTGCGCCGCGATCCGGTCCCGGTCGGTCACCAGCCGCGCGCACCCGCGGACGTCGACGGACATCGGGTTTCCGGCGGGTGCCGTCTGCGGCTGGAACATCACCAGCGCCCTGCCGCCGTCCAGCAGCGGCAGCTGCGGATCGGCCGGACCGAGCACGCCGAACAGCACCCCGTGGCGGCCACGGCCACGATCCAGCACCAGCGGCAGCCGGGTGGCGACCGGAAACTGGCCCGGGCCGGCACTGACCAGCGTGCCGGTCCCGCACCGGTCGATCAGCGCCACCAGCGTCGCGGCGTCCGACACGGCCTCGGGTCGCGCCGACGCTACCGCGCGGGCCAGCGACCCACCGTCCTTGGTGATGGCGGTGATGATCTGCTTGGACCGGAACGGCAGCAGCGACAGCAGCGTGTCACCGAGCCCGTGTGTCGCCTCGGCGAAGCCCTGCACGTACAGGCCGCAGGTCAGCTCACCGGTGGTACGCACGCGGTGGTCTCGGGACACCACCGGCCGGCCCGCCCCGTCGGTGTCCACATAGGGCAGCACCTCGCGGTACATCACCGGATCCAGCTCACGCCGGTAGCCGGTGGCCAGCACCAGGACGTCGGCGCGCAACGTGCGCATCCCGCCGCCGAAACGGTCTTCGACCCCGATCCGCACGCCCGTGTCGTCGGCCGCCGCCCGGGTCAGTCGGGAGCCGTCGTGCACCACGAGCCGGGTGCGGCCACGGACCTCGTCGGCGTAGACCAGGCGGTACAGGTCGTCCAGGAAACCGGCCTCCACCACGCCGTAGTTGGTGGACCGCAGGCTGGCGGCGTAGTCGCGCCGGTTCGCCTCGTTGCGGTAGTAGAACTCGTCGGCGTTGGCTTCGAAGAACTGCTCGTTCGCGAACGGGTTGTTGTCGGTGGCGCGCAGCGAGTACCCGGGCAGGATCAGGTGGACGCGGGCGTTGCGGTACCGGTCCAGCAGGTAGTGGGTTATCTCGCCGGCGCTCTGCCCGTCGCCGGTGACCGCGAACTCCCACTGCCGGTCGTGGTCGGTCAACGTACCGGGGACCGTGGACAGGAACGCGCTGGAGTGCACCACGGTCGGGCCGAGCGTCACCGCGTCCGGCACGCGGGGCACGCCGCCGAGCGCGTGCACCAGGTTCCGGGCGTGGTATTCGACGGCGTCACCGGTCGCGAGGTCGGTCACGGTCACCCGAAACAGCGACAGACCACCGTCCTCGTCGCGTGCCGGGGTCACCGCGCGCACGTCCGAGCGGTAGCGCACCACGCCGGCGAACTGCCCGGCGACCCACCGCAGGTAATCCTGGAACTCCAGCCGGGTCGGCCGGAACTCGGCCAGGTTCACGAACTTCTCCAGCCGCCCCTTGGCCTTCTCGTACTGCAGGAAGGTGAACGGGCTGGCGAGGTTACGCAGGGACACCAGATCCTTGAGGAAGGAGATCTGCATCCGCGCGCCGTCGATGAGCATGCCCTCGTGCCAGCGAGTGTCCGGGTTGCGCTCCAGAAACAGGCAGCTGCGATCCGGCGCGATCTCCTGAGCGGCGATCACGAGCGCGATGTTCGACGGTCCGAAGCCCAGTCCGATCACGTCGTACGGGTCGTCCGGCGTGCCGAGTTTCCTCACGTACCGCTCCCTCCTCGGCCGCCAGCCCGCCTCATCCGACGACCTGGGGCGCTGACGAGCGGGCGACGACCCGACCGGTGTCCAGGAAGCCGACCATCGCCGGCACCGGGGATACCACGCGGCCAGCCTCGTCGAGCCGCTGCTGATACTGCGCCGCGACCTCGGGGAGTCGGCTCCAGTGCGTCGCGGGGCGCAGATGGTGCTCCTGGTGGTACCCGTCGTTGAAGGTCAGCCGGTTGTACAACCGGCCGTAGTGACTCACCGAGTTGGCGTACCGGCTGTCCGGCTCGGCGCCGAAGTGCCGGTAGTAGTTCTGGATGTTGACCAGGGTGAAGGCGACCGCCACCGCCGGCAGGTAGCAGATCAGCAGCCACTGCCAGGACAGCACGGCGAGGAGCCCGGTGACGGCCACCTGCGCGAGCCGGTCGTAGCGGACCCGGGCCAGCTCGGCCGCGCGTCGGCCCGGATGCCGGGTGGCCAGTCCGCGCAGCGTGGTCTCCCGCGGGCCGACCGCGCACAGCCGGCGCAGGGACGCCCAGGTTCCGGCGTAGTCCTGGATCGACGCGGCGAGGCTGAAGACCAGGTACCGCCACAGTGGTGCGTGCTCCTCGTCCCGGCTGTAGCGGTAGGTGGAGCTGAGGTCCTCGGTGGTCCCCGCACGCTTGCGGTCGTTGTTGTACCGGTGGTGGTTGCGCACGTGGCTGAGGTGGTACGCCTGCACCGACTGGGCGATGTTCGCCGAGCTGATCATCGACACGACCGTGTTCAACCGGTCGTTGGTGAACCAGGGCTGGTGCACGAACAGGTGCGTCACCACGATCAACGAGTACGTCATCATGGCGGTGACCAGAAGCGCTGATCCGAGGCGCCACCACAGCCCGTCCGGCGTCAGTGCGGCGAGCGCCATCGTGCCGGCGAACTGCGCGAGACAGATCCCGAGCAGGATGGCGTCCACCGGGCTGTTGCGCCACAGTCGCCGAGGCTTGCCGTCGACCATTTCACTGCACCTCTCCTGGGTACTCATCGACGAGGCCCGGGGCACACCCGCGGGGCTGCCGTCGGCGGGCAGGATCCGTCGGGCGGTTCTACCCGGGAGGATGCCGCTCGTCGCTCGTGACCGTCCGATCGACCGTATTCAGCGCGGGACCCACCAGCGCAGTCACGTGAACCGGCGACGCGGCCGCCGGTGCGATCGACCGGTCCGCGGGCAGCGTCGATCGCGGGTCACCCCAGCCGGGCACCCGGTGATCGCCGCCCGGTCAGGACCGCTTGTAGATCAACTCGGTGATGGTCGCCTGGCGCGCGCTGGCGAACGACTCCTCGCTGCCGATGAGGACGAACCCGTTGCGTTCCAGCACCCGGACGGACCCGAGGTTGTCCTCGGCGACCCGGCCGTAGACCGGACGCACGGTCACCTCCTCCAGCAGGCCCGCGAGGGCCGCGGTGGCCACGCCCCGGCCCCACCAGTCCTTGCGGATCCAGTAGGTGACCTCGGTGTCTCCCTCGATCGGAAAGGCGGCCGCGCTGCCGACGATCTCACCGCCGATCTCGACGACCTTCGTGACGATCGCGTCGTCGACCAGGATCTTCTGAAACTTCCGCACGTAGGCGTCACGATCGAGGGCGGTCTTGTCGTCGACGAAGGCCGCCAGGTACCGCGCGGTGTCGTCGAGCTGGATCTCGAACATCGTCGGCAGATCGTCTTCGCGAAGATCCCGCAACGCGACCGCTCCGCCCGCGTCTTCTGTCACCGCGGCCCCCAAAGATCGACAGAACAACCGATCGTGCCAGTCAAGAGAACATGTGACGGTAGCACGCCAGCGATCCCGCGGAAGGGATGCGCCTCGCCGGCGCGGACACGACACGGACCCGTTTTACGGGACGCGGCGCCGCGATGGCGCGGCGCTAGTTTCGGAGCAGGAATTCGGGCCGGTCTGCCTTACACCGCCGTGCACCGCGACCCGCCGTGCGAAGCCGACGTCACATGGAAACGGTGACCAGCGAAGGAGGGCCCACCGTGGTGCGGCACAGCGAGTTGTTGACGCCCCAGACGGCCGACTATCTCGCTTTCCTGGATCGCGAAAAAATGGTCTATCTCCCCTACCTGATGTATTTCAACCGGCCGAACTTCCGGTCCACCGCCATCAACACCGACCAGTTCGGATTTCGGATGTCGCACGGTCCGGACGGGCGGGCGTCCGTTGGCGACCACCGGCTCGACGGACCGGTCCGGCTACTCGTGGGCGGGTCGGGGGTGCTGGGCTACGGCGCCACAAGCGACGCGGCCACGCTGCCGTCCCGACTCTGGACGAAGCACGCGCCGTCGCGGCCCTGGCTCAACTTTGGCGCTCCGTACTTCAACTCCACTCAGGAGCTGATCCTGTTCATGCTCTACCGGCACCTGCTTCCGCCGGTAGACGAGATCGTCCTCTTCAGCGGCTTCAACAACCTCGTCATGGCGCAGCTCAACCACCTGCCGCTGCACGGCCAGGGCGCGTTCTTCTTCTGCAACGAGTACTTCGAGAAGATGCAGGAACTGCGTAAGCGGTACGCCAAGCCGGTCAAGGGTCCGCGGTGGCGGACCGGGCCGAAGTCGACGCCGGAGCCGGTTTCACCGTCTCAGCCGACGCCGGCGACCATGATCGAGGCCGCGGTCGAGCTCACGACGCGGCACCTGGACAGCTGGCTGGTGATGGCCGGCGCGACCAACGCCCGGGTCAGTTTCGTCCTGCAGCCGCTGGCGTCCTGGGTCCGGCAGGAGCCGGCCGACCAGGAGAAGCTGCTGTTCGACGAGTTCGACAGGTTCTCCGAGTACGGGACCTGGGAGGAGCGCTACGGCCTCGTCGGAAGCCGCGCCACCGGAGCCGCCTACGCGGCGGCGCTGGCCACGGCCTGCGCAGGGCGGGGCGTGCCGTTCGTCGACATGAACTCCCGGCTCGCGGCGGCGGTGACTGCCGAGGACTGGCTCTTCGTCGATCGCGGGCACTTCACCGACGACGGAAACGAGATCATGGCGGGACTGCTCGCCGAAAGTCTCGCGCTGTCGTGAGGCGAGGCACGTCGGCCAGCCGGCGAGGGGAGGTGATTCGCCGTGGCGTTTCTGCGCAGAGCGATAGCCAGGCTCTTTCGACGGAAGAGGAAGAAGAAGTCCGATGCGTCCATCTACCCGATGTTCTGACGAGGCGGTAGACGACCCCGCGGCGCTGTCGGCCCGGACGGTGTTCGCGCGTGCCCTCGACCCGGAAAGTACGCCGCTGCCCGACGCACTGCGTTCGGCGATCGTGGCGGAGCTGGACGGCGCCGCCGGCCACGACACCGGTACGCGGGTCCGGACGGCCGACCTCGGCGCGTCGGTCACCGCGTGGGCCGACGCCCAACGGGCGCGCTTCGCGGCACTGTTCGCCACCGCCGAGCGCGCGGGCTGTGTCGACGTGCTCGTCCGCCGGGCGTCGCTGGCCTGCGCACCATTGGGCCTGCTGTCCGGCGCGTGGCTGCAGTGGCTGAGCGAGCCGGGCAACGCCGAGGAAGCGGTCACCATGCGGGTGCTGGCGCTCTTCGCCGGCGACGTCGGCGCCGGGCATCCGCGGGCGTCGCGGGGCGCCGCCTACCTGGCCCTCCTGCAGCACCTGCGGGTGGCGGTGCACGCGCAACCGGCCAGCCGGCTCGCGGGAGACCGGCGGATCTCCGACCGCTCGTTCTACCTCCCGGCCGTGGCGTTGACGATGAGCCGGCGACCCGACGCGTACCGGGGGGAGATCATCGGTCTTGATCTCTGCCTGCGTCAGGTCGGCACTCTCCCGCCACTGGACGGTGTCCATGACCGTATCCGGCACGCGATCGACTGGGTGGCGCTGGATCCGAGCCGGGCACGCACGCCAGGCCGACCGGCGGCGGTGGGAGAGGCCCGAGCCGTCGCGACCGCGTTCATCCAGTCCGCCGGTACGGGCGGCGCGGCCGCGGTCGAGCGCGGCTTCACCTGGGCCTTCGTCGCGCTTCGAACCTGGTGCGAGCAGGTGTACCAGGAGCTCGACGCCGCGCGCGACCCGGCCTTCGAGATGGCGGAGCTGGTGCGGTCCCGAGCCCGGGAGGCGTCGGCCTATCACGACCGGTTCCTCGTGCAGGGCCGACCGTTGCAGCAGTGGCTCGCCGAGGCGCGCACCGACCCGATCCCGTTCATGACCGCGCTGGCCAGCAGTCGCCTCGTGCGGCCGGGCAGGTCCGAGGCGAGCCGCCTGACCGGCTCTCTGGTCTCGGACAACGGCCCGATGTTCCGGGTGTTCCCGGACGACGACCTGGCGACGATCAGGCGGTGGATCGACGCGCTGCCGGCCGGCCCCGCGCAGCGCGCCCGGCCGTCCCTGCCGACCTGCCAGCCCGTCGTGCTCCGGTCGGAGCAGGACACTGCCCCCGACGACGGCGACGCGCCGGCGAACATCCGGCAGGCGTACACGTACCTGCTGCGGCGCACCGTCACGCCGGCCACCCGCCGGTACGCGCTGCGGTACGTCGGCAAGTGGCTCGCCCGCTCGCGGCACGGCATGAACCGGTCCGCCCGGTCGCTACCGGCGCGACCTCCGGCGGACGGCCTGCGGCCGTGGCTGCTCGACCAGCACGACCTGCACAACGACGAGTTCCATCACGGCCTGAGCGATCCGTTGCCGGAGCGCGCCGACCTGATCGACTCGACCCTGCAACTGGCGCCGCTCACCCTCATCGACGGCGCCTGGCTGGCCGGCTACACCGACTATCAGCTCGCCTCCTCCGAGCCCGGGCACTTCCTGTTCGAGACCTACTGGGACGAGCTGGGAAACGGTGACCTGGCCCTGAACCATCCGCTGATCTACCGCACCGTGTTGCGGCAGATGGGTATCGACCTGCCGCCGACCCGGTCGCCGGAGTTCGCGGCCTGGCCCGGGTTTCGGGACCAGTCGTTCGAACTGCCGGTCTACTGGCTGGCGATCGGTCGGTTCCCGCGCACGTTCGAGGCGGAGATCCTCGGCCTGAACCTGGCGATGGAGCTGTCCGGTGTCGGCGGCAGCTACCGTCGGGCCCGGCAGGCGCTCAAGGAGTACGGCTACAGCACCGTGTTCGTCGACATCCACAACACCATCGACAACGTCGCGACCGGACACTCCGCGTGGGCGGCCGACGCCATCGACGGGTACCTGGCGCAGCAGGCGCCGACAGCGCGCGCCCGCGTCTGGGACCGGATCCGGGCCGGATACCGCTCGCTGAACCCTCCGTCCGGATTCTGGGCACGCAACGCGGCTCGGCGCGCACGAATTGAGGTGCCATCGCATGTCTGACCTGGTCATCGGCATCTCCGCCTACTACCACGACAGCGCGGCGGCACTCGTCGCCGACGGCCGGCCGGTCGCGGCCGCGCAGGAGGAGCGGTTCACCCGCCGCCGCCACGATCCGGCGTTCCCCGCCCGGGCCGTCTCGTACACGCTCGGCGAGGTCGGTGCCACGCTCGCGGACGTGTCGGCGATCGCCTACTACGAGGACCCGGCGCTGAAGTTCCGCCGCGTCCTGGCCACCTACCTGGGCGCGGTCCCGTTCGGTCTGGCCTCGTTCCGGGACACCCTGCCCGGATGGTGGACGTCGAAACGGCGGATCGTCGATGTCGTGCGCCGCGAGTTGGAGGCGCTGGCACTGGGACCGGTACCGCGGATCATCTGCCGACGCCATCACGAGTCACACGCGGCGTCGGCATTCCTGGCCAGCCCGTACGAGTCGGCCGCTGTGCTGTGCATCGACGGTGTCGGCGAGTGGGCGACCACGTCGATCTGGCACGGGCAGGGCACCCGGCTCAGGCCGTTGGCCGAAATCCGGTTTCCGCACTCGCTCGGCCTGCTCTACTCGGCCTTCACCTACTTCTGCGGTTTCAAGGTCGATTCCGGTGAGTACAAGCTGATGGGCCTCGCCCCCTACGGCGAGCCGCGGTACGCCGACCTGATCCGCGAGCGGCTGATCCACGTCAAGCCGGACGGCTCCTTCCGCCTCAACATGCGGTACTTCGAGTTCCTGCGCGGCCAGGTGATGACCGGTCGCGGCTTCGAGAAACTGTTCGGCGGTCCGCGCCGGGAGCAGGAGAGCACGCTGACCCAGCGCGAGTTCGACCTGGCCGCATCCGTGCAACTGGTCACCGAGGAGGTCGTACTCAAGCTGGCCCGGACCGCACGGGCGCTGACCGGCGAGTCACGGTTGTGCATGGCCGGAGGCGTCGCGCTGAACTGCGTCGCCAACGGAAAGATCCTCGCCAACTCCATCGTCGACGAGATCTGGATCCAACCCGCGGCCGGCGACGCCGGCGGTGCGCTGGGCGCGGCGCTCGCGGTCGCGGTCGACCGGGGCGCCGGGCGCGTACACGCCGGCACCGGACTCGACGCGATGGCCGGATCACTACTGGGACCCGGGTACAGCGACGACGAGATCGCCGCCTACCTGACGGCGGGCGGGATTCCGCACCGCCGGCTCGAGCCGGCGGAGTTGGCCGCCGAGGTCGCGAAGGCGATCGCGGCGGGAAAGGTCGTGGGCTGGTTCCAGGGCCGGATGGAGTTCGGCCCGCGGGCGCTGGGCGCGCGGTCGATCCTCGGCGACCCGCGCGATCCGGCGACCCAGTCGGTCATGAACCTGAAGATCAAATTCCGGGAGTCGTTCCGCCCGTTCGCGCCGTCCGTGCTCGCCGACGACGCGAAGGACTTCTTCGACCTTCCGCAGGACAGCCCGTACATGCTCCTGGTCGCGCCGGTCGCCGAGGCGGCTCGCCTCGCCGTCGAGGCGGACTCCGGCCGCACCGGTCTCGATCTGCTCAACGTGCCCCGGTCGGTGATCCCGGCGGTAACGCACCTGGACTACTCCGCGCGCGTGCAGACCGTCCGCCGGCGGGACAACCCCCCGTACCACCAGCTGCTTCTCGCGCTGAAGCAGGAGATCGGCAGCAGCGTCGTGGTGAACACGTCGTTCAACGTCCGCGGCGAACCGATCGTGAACACGCCGCACGAGGCCTACAGGTGCTTCATGCGGACCGACATCGACATGCTCGCGCTCGGCGGATTCCTGTTGCAGAAGTCCGACCAGCCCGAGTGGAAGGAAGAAGTGGACTGGCGTACCGAAGTGCCCCTCGACTGACTGCACCCGCCTGCCACACCGGATGGATCCCTCATGCGCAAAGTCCTGCTCACGATCGCCTACGTCCTGCTCGTGATTCCGGCCGGCCTGGTGACCCGCGTCGTGCGTGATCCCATGCGCCGGTCCTGGTCGCGGGGACGCCGCAGCTACTGGCAGAACCCGGCCGGTTGACGCGGGTGCCGGTCACGCCGGGCTGAAGACCAGCTCGTCGGCGATCGTCCGCTCGATCGCGCGGACCGCGGCGAGCACCGCCTCCGGCCGCTCGGCCACGCCCTCCACCACACCGATCGTGCCCTGCGTGCCCTGTCGCCAGTCGACCCGGTCGCCGGGCGCGGCGATGCAGACGACCGAGAGGATGTCCGAGCGGTCCTCGAGGCCGGCCACGCGCCCCCAGGAGGTGAGCCGCCAGTCGCCGACCGGGGGCAGGATCTGGTAGCAGAACGCGACCGCGGCGGGCTCGCCGGCCGGCATCACCGGCCGGCGGCCGACGGCCACGTCGAACGCGATCCGGACCGCTTCCACGCCGTAGGACCGGTAGAGCATCGTCGCCACGTAGCCGCCCAGGCGGGCGTTCACCTCGATCACGACGGGCCCGTCGGCGGTCAGCTTCAGCTCGACGTGCATCCAGCCGTCCGCCAGGCCGAGCGCCCGGCAGGCCGCCTCGGCGACCCGGTAGGCATCCTCCTTGACCGCCGCGGGCAGCAGGCCGGGCAGGATGAAGCCACTTTCCCGGAACGGTTCCCGCAGCGGCAGCCGCGAGTTGAGCATCTGGTAGGCGACCGTGCCGCGCCACAGCAACGTCTCGACCGACACGTAGTCGCCGAGGTCGGGCCCGGCGACCGAGGGGCAGCCGACCAGCATCTCCTCGACGACGAACTGGTCGACCCCACCGGCGGCGAACGCCTCGGCGGCGAGCCGCAGCGCGTCCTGCGGATCGTCCAGGCGGTACACGTGCTGGCTGGCGGCGCCGCGGACCGGCTTGAGCACGGCCGGCGTGCCCACCGCGGCGAGTGCGTCCACCACCTGGTCGGGCCGGTCGAGCCGGCGGAACCGCGGCACCCGCAGCCCCGCATCGCGCAACAGTCGCCGCTGGACGTACTTGTCGGTGGCGGCCAGTGCCGCGCTCTCCGAGTGGTACCGCAGGCCGAGCCGGGACGCCAGCCGCGCGGCGAGCGGCAGGTCGCGATCGGAGAACGCCACGATGCCGGCCGGCCGGCGGGCCGCGAGCACCGCGGCTCCGGCCGCCTCGTCGGTCACGTCGACGACCTCACCGACCGCCGCCAGCAGCTCGGCCAGTCCGTTCGGCATGGCGTCGAGCGGCGCGGCGAACACCAGGTCGAAGCCGTCGGAGTCGGCGGCCAGCTCGATCGGCGTGGCGGCACCGGCGGTGTAGACCACGACCACGGTGGCTGTCATGCGCGCACCAGCGCGGCACCGCCGCGGTCCCAGGTCCAGCACCCGACGGCCTCGCGCGGGCCGTGCCCGTTGTCCGGCCGGGACGCGGCCCGTACCGCGGCGAGGATGTCCGGGGCGAAGCGGTACCGCTCGGCGAAGTCCGAACCGGCCACAGTCCACTCCCTCCACTCACGAGGCGCCCAACCGCCGACTCTGCTCAGTTAGACATCCGGGCGACGATGTCGGCAACCAACTCGGCCTCCTGGGACCGCAGGTAGAAGTGGTCGCCGTCGAACCGCCGCCAGGCGGCCGGTCCGAAGGTCAGCTCACCCCAGGCGGACAGTTCGGCCGGCACGTCGCCGGGGTCGCCGCTGCCCCCGTAGGCGACGATCGGGCAGCGCAGCCGCACCGGATCGCCGCGGTGGTAGGACAGCACCGCCCGGACGTCGGCCAGCAGCGACGGCAGCACCAGCTCACGCAGTTCCGGGTGGTCGAACACCGCCGGATCGCTCCAGCCGGACGCACGGGTTTCCGCCTCGACGGTGGCGTCGTCGAGCGCCTCCGGAACCGGCCTGGATCGGTGCGGGGCGAGCTGGCCGGATACGAACAGGCCCGCCGGATCCGGTCCGGCGCCGGACTCCAGCCGGACGGCGACCTCGTAGGCGACAAGGCCGCCCATGCTGTGCCCGAACAGGTACAGCGGCCGGTCGGCATACGGCGCGAGCGCCGGGACGAGCGCGTCGGCGATCGCCGGGACGGACGGCGAGCAGGGCTCGGCCAGCCGGTCCTGCCGGCCGGGGTACTGCACGGCGATCAGCTCCAGCCCGGCCGGCAGCCGGGCGGCCCAGGAGGTGTAGGCGCTGGCCGTACCGCCGGCGTGTGGCAGGCACACGAGGCGGGCTCCCGGATCGTGGCACGGGCGGGGCCGCCGCAGCCAGCGCGCCGAGGCGCCGAGGGTGCCGGTTGTCGTGGGTACGGTCATCGAGGACTCCCGTCATTGGCTGTTCCGGGGTCAGAATGCCCAGGTGTCTGTTTGCCAGGGATGCGTCTGGGACGAACTCGAGTTGGATGGTGCCCCGGCCGACGTGCCGGTCGCGATCGGTGGCCGGCTCGAGCCGGCCACGGTTCTGTGTAGCTACCGGCACGCCACCTACCCGATGCCGTCGGCATCAGCGGCCCAGACCGAGGCCAATCACTTTTTCTACGAGGATTCGGTGGCGGCTGGGAAGACCGTCGTGCTCGACTCGCCGCTGCCCGACCCGTACGCGTTGACCTGGTGGTCCCCGGACCCGCGACCGGTCATTCCGTACGGGCGGATGTACAAGTCGCGTGAGACCAGGAGGCTGGTGCGCTCCAAGCTGCCCTGGACCACCACCGCGAACCAGGCCTTCGACCAGGTGCTCGCCGAGTGCCGCCGGGACCGCAGTCCCGAGTGGCTGACCGTCGAGTTGTGCGAGTGCATGGTGGAGCTTCACAGGCAGGGCTGGGCGCACAGCGTTGAGGTGTGGGAACACGGCGAGCTGGTGGGCGGCACCGTCGGTATCGGCGCCGGCATAGTGTTCGGTCTGGACAGTTGCTTCCGGCGGCGATCCAACGCGTCGAAGGTCGCGATGCTCGACATGGAGCACCGGCTGGCCGGCACCGGCGTGACGCTGCTGGACGCCGAGTGGGACAGCGAGGTGAACCGGCGGCTCGGTGCCAGACCGATACCGCGGAAGGAGTTCCTCGCCGCCCTGGCCCACCGCGGCGATCCGGTCCGCCCGGCTGGCGGTGAGGAGGACGTACAGCGGCTGGCGTTCCCGCGCACGCCTCCGGAGTGAGCCGCTGACCCATAAACACGTGAGTCCCGCCCGTCCGGCCGCGTGGTCAGGATGGTCGAAGGCCGTGTGTCTTCGAAGGAACGGGGCTGATGCCAGTGCCGGTCGACATCTCTGGACCCCCAGTGGAAGGTGGCACATCCACCTGTGCGGAGCTGGACCCGGCCTGGGGCAGCGCCGTCGTACGGCTGCCGATCTCCGCGATCCGCGGGACCGACTCCCCGCGGTCGGCGGGCGTGGACATGGCGCACGCGCTGTCGCTGGCGCAGACCGAGGCGGACCTGCCACCGATCGTCGTCCACCGCCCGACGATGCGCGTCATCGACGGCATGCACCGGCTCACCGCCGCCCAGATCCGCGGCGAACGGACGATCCGCGCGAAGCTGTTCGACGGCGACGACGACGAGGCGTTCATGCTCGCCGTCCGGCTCAACGTGTCGCACGGCATGCCCCTCTCGATCGCCGACCGGCGAGCCGCGGCGGTACGCATCATCCGCACCCACCCGCAGCTGTCCGACCGGGCCATCGCCGTCACCGCCGGCCTGGCCGCGAAGACCGTCGGATCGCTGCGGCGCGAACTCGACGGCCCGCCGGTGCGGGCGCGGGTCGGCCGGGACGGCCGGGTCCGGCCGGTCGACGGGGCGGCCGGGCGGCGGGCCGCGGCCGAGCTGATCGCCCTCCACCCGGACGCGCCGCTGCGCCGGATCGCGCGGGACGCCGGCATCTCGGTGGAGACCGCGCGGAGTGTCCGTGCGCGTCTACGGGCCGGCGAGGACCCGGTGCTGGACCGGCGGACCCGGCCACAACGCGACGACCGGACGGTGAACCGGCAGATGACCGTGAAGCTGCCGGAGGCCGATCCCTCCGACGAGCTGAGGTCGCTGCTGGAGACCATTCAGCGGGATCCGTCGCTGCGCTACACCGAGTCGGGCCGGACGCTGCTGCGCTGGCTCGGTCCGCGGGTGCTGCTGCCCGACGAGATCCCGCTCTCGTTGCGCCGCATCCCGCCGCACTCCCGGCTCAACCTCGGCTCGCTGGCGAGGTCGTGCGCGGCGGCCTGGATCCAGCTCGCCATGGGGCTGGAGGCCGACTGAGAAACGCTGGCCGGGGCCCGTTCCGGCAGGCCGCACGTACCGGAGCCATCCGCCGTGGGCCGGCGTTCAGCGGGTCCGCGCCCGCGCTCCGCTGGAGACGGCCAGCCGGATCGTCAGCCAGATCCGGCGCAGGTACGGCAGCGGTGTGCCGGCGCTCGCGTACGCCCCCGGCCGCAACCCGATCCGGTCCGGGTGCACGCAGACCGGGATGCCCGACTCCGGAATGGTGCGAGAGCCCGTCCCGGGGTCGAAGCGGGTCGACGACGTCGGCCGCTCCTCGACGTCGAACGAGCCCACCCGGAACCGCCGGATCGGGCAGGCCAGGCAGTACGCCGGCCGCCTCTGCGCGCCAGTCATCTCGGTTCCGCACCGCTCATCCGGCTGGCGAGGTCGGCCACGGTCGGCGCCTCGAAGAGGGTACGCAGGGCGACCGGGCGTGCGGCGGTCTCGCTGAGCCGGTTGACGACGGCGACCGCCAGCAGCGAGTGGCCGCCCAGTTCGAAGAAGTTGTCCCGCCGCCCGACCCGGGGCACGGCCAGCACCTCGGCCCAGACCGCCGCGATCGTCTCCTCCAGCGCTGTCCCCGGCGGCTCGTACTCGGCCGCGCCGGCCCACTCGGCCTCGTCGTCCGGTCGGGGCAGCTGCCGCCGGCTCAGCTTCCCGCTCGGCGTGCGCGGCAGTTGCGTCACCGTCTGGTAGGCGGCCGGCACCATGTAGTCCGGCAGGCGCTCGGCCAGGAAGGCGCGCAGTTGGCCGGCCGGTGGGGCGTCCGCGTCCGGCACCACGTAGGCGACCAGGCGTCGATCGGCGACGCCGTACCGGTGGGCGGCTACGGCACACTCGCGCACTCCCGGGCAGCCGGTGAGGACCGCCTCGATCTCGGCGACTTCCACCCGGAACCCACGGATCTTCACCTGGTCGTCGCCGCGGCCGAGGAACTCCAGCCGCCCGGCCGCGTTCCAGCGGACCCGGTCGCCGGTGTGGTACATCCGGGCGCCCGTGACGAACGGGTCGGGCAGGAACCGCTCCGCGGTCAGCCGCGGCTGCCCCAGGTAGCCGCGGGCCAGCGCGATGCCGCCGACGAACAGTTCGCCGGCCACTCCGGGCGCCACCGGCCGCAGGTAGGCGTCGAGCACGTACGTGCGCACGTTGTCGAAGGGCCGGCCGATCGGCGGCAGCGCCGGCCAATGCGCGGGTTCGTGGTCCAGCTGGTGGGAGGTGGCCAGGTGCACCTCGATCGGTCCGTACTGGTTGTAGAGGGTGCAGCCCGGCAGCTGCGCGAAGAAGGCCCGGATCGCCGCCGTGGCCTGCAACTGCTCTCCCGCGGTGAGCACCGCGCGCAGCGAGCGCGGAATCCGGTCGAGGCGGACGGCCAGTTCGGCAAGCCCGCGCAGGGCCACGAACGGCATGAAGATCCGCTCGATCCCCTGTTGCTCGATGACGTCGAGCAGCCGTTCGAAGTCGTGCCGGACGTCCTCTCCGACCAGCACGAGCGGGTCGCCGACCGACAGGGTGGTCACCATCTCCTGGTAGAAGATGTCGAAGCTGAGCGCGGCCCACTGCAGGGTGCGTCCCCGGCCGGCCGGCCCCTGCCGCCGCTGCCACTGCACCTGGTTGTGCAGGGCCCGGTGTGACATGGCCACGCCCTTGGGTCGGCCGGTGGACCCGGAGGTGTAGAGCACCCAGGCGATGTTGGCCGGGTCGGCCAGGTTCGGCGGGCTCGTGGCGCTGGTCGGCGTGCCGATCGTGTCGAGCGCCAGCACCGGCGCCGGGCCGGTGGCCCGGTCCGGTTCGCGCCGGGCGCGGATCAGCAGCCGCAGGGCCGCGTCCTCGGCGATCAACTGCTGGCGGGCGATCGGGTACGTCGGGTCGATCGGGACGCAGGCCCCGCCGGCCTTGAGCACCGCCAGGTTGGCGACCACCACGTCGAGCGAGCGGTGCAGCGCGATGCCGACCCGTTCGTCAGGGCCGACGCCCAGCTCACGCAGGTGCCAGGCCAGAGCGTTCGCCCGCTGGTCCAGCTCGCGGTAGGTCAGCGTCCGGCCGTCGAACACCACCGCGGTGGCATCCGGTGTCGCGGCGACCTGCCGCTCGATGAGCTGATGCAGGCAGAGGCCGTCGTCGAACGGGTGGGACGTGTCGTTCCAGACCTCGATCACCTCGTGTCGCTGCGCGGCGGTCATCAGAGGCAGATCGTCGATCGGTACGTCCGGGTCGGCGGCCACCCCGCAGAGCAGGGTGACCAGGTAGCCGGCGAGGCGCCGCATGGTGGCCCGCTCGAACAACGCGGTCTGGTACTCCATGCCGACGTGCAAGTCCCCTGCCGCGTTCTCCCAGGTGCTCAGCGTGAGGTCGAACATCGCCTTGCGTTCGTCCGACTCGATCGGGGTGACGCGCAGCCCGTCGAGCAGGTCGAACTCCTCGGCCACCAGGTGGGTGAAGAGCACCTGGAACAGCGGCTGTACGGCCAGGTCCCGTTGCGGGCGCAGTTCGGCCACCAGCCGGTCGAACGGCACGTGCCGGTGCTCCAAGGCCTCGAGCAGCCGGGGCCGCAGCTGGTCGAGCAGGCCGGTGAAGGTCGGGCGCCCGGCCAGGTCGGCCCGTAGCACCACCGGGTTGACGAAGTGGCCGATGTTGGCGGCGACGTCCGGGTGCGCCCGCCCGTCGGTGATCATTCCGACGCTCACGTCGGTCTGCCCGCTCCACCGGTACAGCAGCGTGTGAAACGCCGCGAGCAGCACGGTGAACATCGTGGTGCCCTCGCGCCGGGCAAGCCGGCGCAGCCCGTCGGTCAGCTCGGTCGGTACCGGCACCTGGACCAGTTCGCCGGCAAGTTCGGCGACCGCCGGCCGAGGCCGGTCGGTCGGCAGGTCGAAGACGTGCGGCGCCCCGGCCAGCCGCTGCTTCCAGTAGTCCAGGTGACGCTTTGCCTCGGCACCGCCCCGCCGCTGCTGCCACAGGACGTAGTCGGCGTACTGCATGGCCAGCTCGGGCAGCGGTGACGGCGCCCCGCTGCGGTACGCCGCGTAGAGGGTGCGCAGCTCGTGGAAGAGGATGGCGTACGAGGCCCCGTCGATCACCAGGTGGTAGGAGCGGATGACCAGCACGTGTTCGGCCGGGCCGAAACGGATCAGCTCGGTGCGGAAGTTGCCCGCCTTGGAGATGTCGAACCGGTACCCGGCGTACATCCGCTTCCGCTCGGCCAACCACCGGTCCTGCTCGGCGGCGGAAAGGGCGGACACGTCCAGGACGGTGAAGCGGGGATCGCCGGCCGGCTCCACCACCTGGACGCCGATTCCGTCGCGCGCCGGGAACGCGGTCCGCAGGATCTCGTGCCGCCGCACGATCTCCGCGAGCGCCGACCGCAGCGACGCCACGTCCAGGTCGCCGGTGATGCGGTACAGGGCCGTCTGGTTGTACGCCGGCCCCAGCAGGCCCATTTGGTCCAGGAACCACATGCCCCGCTGGTGTTCGGACAGCGGGATGGTGTCCGGTCGGGTCGCCGGTGCCGGGTCGGCGCGCATCGCGGCGATCACCTCGTCGCGCCGTTCGCGAAGCACGGCCAGCCGCTCGCCGTCGAGCGCGCCGGCCGGCCGGTACCGCAGCTTGCCGTCCTGCAGCCAAAGCTGGATACCGGCCAGGCGCAGTTCCGCCAGGAAGTCGGAGATCGCAAGCACGGGCTGGGCCCCTTTCTCGGCGGTGTGCTGATCCAGCGGCGCCGGCTCAGCGGGCGCTGCGCGGGCGCAGGTCGGTCCAGTGGTCCTCGACGTAGTCCAGGCACGCCTGCCGGCTGTCCTCGGCACGCGCGATCCGCCAGCCGGCCGGTACCGCCCGGTGGCTCGGCCACAGCGAGTGCTGGTCCTCGTCGTTGACGAGCACCAGGAACCGGCCCTGCGGGTTGTCGAACGGGTTCACAGCATCGACTCCTTTTCCAGCAGTGGTGCGGACGCGGCGGCCGCCCGCGGCTGACGGTCCCGGGACGCCCGAGACCGCGGATAGACCAGGGGCAGCAGCAGGCCGGGCATCAACGTGGTCACCAGCGCCATCAGGACCATCAGCGAGTACAGCCGCTGATCGAGCACTCCGATCTGGAAACCGACCGACAGGACGATCAGCTCGGTGAGCCCGCGGGTGTTGACCAGCAGCGCCAGTGCGGCACTGTGCCGGCTGGTCACCCGGGCCAGCCGCGCGGCCCCGAAGACGCCGGACATCTTGCCGCCGACCGCGACCAGCAGGATCAGCAGCAGCAGACCCACCCCCCGGCCATCCATCGCGGACAGATCGACGGCGAAGCCGGCCACCACGAAGAAGGGGGGTAGCAGTACCCTGCGGTCGATTCGTTCGATCCACGGCAGTACCCGCGCGCGCAGGGTCGGTGCGCCCGCCCGGGGCATCACCGCGCCGAGCAGGAACGCCCCGAAGATGTGGTGCAGTCCCATCCACGAGGTCGCGGTGGACGACAGCACCAGGGCGGCGGCGATCGTGAGCAGCAGGCCGGCACGCAGGCTCATCAGGGTGACCGGTCCGGGAACGCGGGTGACCGGCGGACGGGCCGCCAGCCTGGCCAGCAGCGGCCGCACCAGCCCGACGAGGATCGCCACGAATGGCAGCACCAGCAGGACCCGCCACGGTGGTGTGTCCCCGCGCGAGAGCGCCACCAGGACCGCCAGCATCGACCAGGCCAGGACGTCGCCGACCGCCGCCGTGGCGAGCGCCAGGCCGCCGATGGGGGTGTCGACCAGATCGCGGTCGGTCAGGATCCGGGCCAGTACCGGAAATGCGGTTATCGACATCGCGGTGCCCATGAAGAGGCAGAACAGCACCGCGGACCGGCCGGACCGGTCACCGACCAGACCGACCGCGAACAGGGTGCCGAGGACGAACGGCACGACCGTCGAGCCCAGCGACAGCATGACGGCGATCCGGCCGTGGCCGCCCAGGCCGCCGTCGGCCAGGTGCAGTCCCACGAGGAACATGAACACGCAGATTCCGACGGTGGACAGTGCCGCGAGCGCTGGGCGGATGTCGGCGGGAAACAGCTCCCTTGTGATCGCGCCGTGAAACAGGGTCGGGCCGAGCAGGATGCCGCCGATGATCTCGCCGATCACCTCCGGTTGGCCGAACCGCCGGCACAGCAGGCCCAGGAGGCGGGCGACCACAACGATCACGACGAGTGCGCGGAGGAGCGCCGCGACCGTGTCGATGTCCACCCGCCTCTCCCCCATTCGCCCAGGATGGGTCGACGGTAGGCAACGCGGCACGCGGCGGCGCAGTCACGTGAACCGGCGACGCTCCGGTGTCGAGGGATGCTACGAGCAACTTCGTTTCGGATTCACGTCCCTGATTGACGCGACCGGCAGTTGCCCTGGACATGTCAGAGGATGACCGGGGTTTGCATCATCCAGCAAACGGTCGTGGCCTGGCCCGACGATGCGACGACCTTCCGATGCAGATGCCTGCGGAGGTTCCGTGATTCGGATAGACGTACTGGTCAGCTGTCCCGTCTACCTCGTCGGGCTCTACCAAGTCCTACACAACACCGGCATAGCCATCGTCTCCGTCCGCACCACACCCACCGAAGAACCCTCATGGCTCGCCGACATCGCCATCCTCGACGCCGACGCCCTACCCCCCACCGACACCCTCCACACCATCACCCGAACCGCCCGCACCACCCCCGTCCTCATCCTCCTCAGCGACTGGTCCCTACCCACCCACCAATACCTACAAGCCGGCGCCACCAACGCCATCAACAAACGCGAAACAGCCGACAACCTCATCAACGCCATCCGAACCGTCACCACCGGCAACCCCACCACCCCCCACACCCACACCACCCCCACCCCCCAACAACCACACCAACCCAACCCCAACCTCTCCGAACGCGAAGAACAAGTCCTCCACCACATCTCCCACGGCCTCACCCACGGACAAATCGCCACCCGACTCGGCATCAGCCCCCACACCGTCGACACCTACGTCAAACGCATCCGCGCCAAACTCGGCGCCGGCAACAAAGCCGAACTCACCCGCGCCGCACTCCTCAGCCGGCTCACCACACCCGTCACCGACAAGGTCGCCTAACCGCTGGGAGCCCTGCATGAGCAGCACCGCTCGACCAACCGAAGAGCAGGTCGTGGCTGAACTGCACGCCGTGGAGCAGCGGCGGCAGCGTGCGCTCGTGGAGGCGGACCTGGACACCCTCGCCGACATCTTCGACGACACGCTGGTGTACACCCACGCACACGGCGTCACACACACCAAGGCGCAGCTGCTGGAGCACACCGCCAACCGCCGCCCCTACCTCGACATCACCCGGGGCGAGCTGCTGATCCGGCTGTTCGGCGACGTCGCGGTCATCACCGGGCCGCTGACCAACCTCGTACGCACACCCGACGGCGGGGCGCGCACCCTCGCGGGCGTGGCCACCCAGGTCCTGCGCCGCGACGAGCACCACCGCTGGCGGTTCGTCAGCTCCCAGACGACCCCGTACGGCGAGCAGAGGTAACCCGATCCCGGTACGAACAGTACGGAGGTAGGCATGAGCGTCACGAATGGGGTACACGGCGACCGGCGAGGGCTTGACGAGGCATCGCTCGGACCCTTCTCGTACGGGGTCACGTTGGTGGGCAGAGCGCAGGTCACCAACCCGTCCGGGGCGGGGCTCGCGCGGCACATCGCGGACGTGGCCGCGTACGGCGACCACGCGTTCCTGACGGTCTACCGGGAGCCGACGTGTGAGCGCACGGGCGCGTACGTCATCAACATCAGCGACCCGAAGGCTCCCTTCGAGGTTCAGAGCGCGTTCATCGAGAGCTTGCGGGGCAACTACGCCGGCGAGGGTCCGTGCGTGATCGAGATGGACAACGAGCATTTCCGTGGTGCGCTCCTCATCCACCCCAACGAGATCTATGCCAAGGCTGACGCGCCCGACCCGACCGGGCCGCGCCAGCGCGGCGGCATCAACATCTGGGACGTCTCCGACGCCGAGCACGCCCAGTTGCTCGCCGCGCACGCCGGCGACTACACCGGTCCGGATGGCGAGCCGGTGGACCAGGCCCTGGCCGCGTACTACACCTGTGCCTGGACGGACGACACCACCGGCCGCACCTACGTCGGGTTCGTCACCGACAAGCCCACCAGCGACATCTGCATCATGGAGATCACCGATCCGCGTAACCCGGTGATGGTCCACGCCCTCGACCTCAGGGTGGCGCCGTTCAATCTCGCTCCGGACCATTCGCGGGGCCTCACCTCGCTGTTCGGGCACGCCGTCGAGGTGCGCCGGATCGGTGACCGGTTCGTCATGTCCGCCACCTACTGGGACGGCGGGTACGTGCTGCTCGACGTGACCGACCCGACGCCCGGCAACGTCTCGCTGATCGCCCGCACCGAGTACCCCGAGTTCGACGAGGAGCGGGCCAAGCACGGGCAGCGGATCTCGCCGGAGGGCAACGCCGAGCACTGCGACCTGTCCACCGACGGCGGGTACCTGGTGGGTGTCGACGAGAACTACGAGTCGTACCGCCTGCTCGGCAGGATCACCTCGGGTCCCTACGCCGGCACGGAGTACATCGCGGCCTGGAGCCCGGACACGGCGCCGGTCGATGCCGACAATCCGATCTCCGGTACGCCGGTCTTCGTCGGTCTGGGCTGGCCGGGGAGCGTGCCGCCCGGTCGTGGGATCGCGCTGTTCGAGCGGGACGCCTCGATCCTCACCGGCGGGTCGGCGGCCGGGTACACGTTCCAGGAGAAGCTGGACGCGATCGTCGAGGCCGGCTACAGCGCGGGCATCGTCTTCAACCATCAGGGGCCGGACGCCCTGCAGCAGTTTCCCACGGCCGCCAAGGGCACCATTCCGTTGATGTTCGTCAACCGCCTGACGGGTCTGCGGCTGCTCGGCGTGCCCGGCGTGACCGAGGAGACCGCCGGCACGACCCCGACGCCGGAAACGCCGGACGTCTGCGCCACCGACGTCGAGTCGGTGTTCGTCGGTTGGGGCTACCTTCGGCTGTTCCGGAGCGACATCCCGGCCAGCGGCGCCGGCTCGATCACCCAGATCGACACGTACGCGATCCCCGAGTCGCAGGATCCGAGGTTCGCGACCGGTGCCGGCGACCTGTCGGCGTCCCACGTGGCGATCGACCCGGATCGCAACCTCGTGTACGCCACCTTCTACGCGGGCGGGCTGCGGGTGCTGAGCTACGGCGACGACGGCCTGCGGGAGGTCGGCGCCTTTCGCGAGCCCGGCGTCGACCTCCTGGGAGTCAAGGTACACAAGATCGGCGGGAAGAACTACGTCCTGGTCACCGACCGGAACTTCGGCCTCTACATCTTCGACGTCTGATTCCGCGCCACGTGCGCGCCGGTGGCGGGTCCGGCAGGGGACGCGTCACCGGCGTGGTGTGTGGCACGCGAGCCGCCGGATCGATCGGCGGCGGTGCGTGGCAGCGGCGACAGCGTCAGCCACGACGTCGAGGCGGCGAGCCCCGCGGCGGCCACGAGCAGCGCGCCGCGCGGCCCGAGCCAGCTGCCGAGGGTGCCGCCGAGCAGGCCACCGAGCGGCAGGGTGCCCCAGGCGAGGAAGCGGTTGCACGCCTGGACCCGGCCCAGCAGGCGGTCGGGGCAGGTGGCTTGGCGGTAGCTCACCTGAAGGACGTTGTAGAGGGTGCCGCCGTAGCCGACGACCAGCCAGCCGAGCAGGAACAGCAGCAGCCGCGCCCCGTCCCGGCCGCTCAGTGGCAGCAGCAGCGCGAACGGTTGGGTCACCAGCAGCGACAGCCAGGTCGCACGCGGCTGGCCGAGGACAGCGACCCAGCGTCGGGCGGTGGCCGCGCCCAGCACGCCGCCCACGCCGGAGGCCGCCAACAGGATCCCGACCACGAACGGCGACAGGCCGACCACCCGCACCAGGAAGATGACGAGCTGGCTGGCCGCCGCGGCCATGAAGAGGTTGGCGCTCGACGTACACAGTGCGATGGCGCGCAGGATCGGGTCGGTGAGGACCAGCCGCATGCCCTCGCCGATCTCCGCCAGCAGGTGCCGCCGGGGTGTGGCCGGCGCGGGCGGCTCGCGGTGGCGCATCCGGAGCAGGGCCGCCAGCGACGCCACGAACGTGGTCGCGGTGACCAGCATCGCGCCGGCCGCCCCGAGCAGTCCGACCAAACCGCCGGCGAGACCGGGACCCGTGGCCGCCGCGGCGGCGTTGCTGGTCTGAAGCCGCGAGTTCGCCTCGACGACGTGGCCGGTGCCGACCAGCCGCGGCAGGAACGCCTGCTGTGCCAGTTCGGCGCAGGCGGTGGCGATACCGACACCGAGCACGACGGCGAACAGCGCGGCCAGGTTGAGCAGACCGGTCAACGCACCGATCGCCGCGCCGGCCAGCAGTAGTGCGCGCGCGACGTCCGCCCCGACCATCAGCCGCCGGCGCCGGATTCGGTCCACGAGCGCGCCGACCGGCAGGCCGACGAGCAGGATGCCGGCGCTCTGCACGGCGGCGAGCAGCCCCAGCTCCCACGGCGAGGCGGCCAGCACGCTTATGGCCAGTAACGGCAGGGCCACCGAACCGATCCGGGTACCGAACTGGCCAGCCGTGTTGGCGGTCCACAACAGACCGAAATCGGTTCGTACGCGCTCGACGATCACCACACGACAGGGACCTGCGTGGGGGCGCGCGCGAGCAGTCCCTTCTTCCACCCCAGGTCGACGGCCGGCCTGGCCAGGCTCAGCCGCGGCCAGCGCCGGCTCATCGCGCCGAGGACCACCTGCAACTCGGCCCGCGCCAACGACGACCCCACACAGTGGTGGATGCCGGGTCCGAAGGCGAGGTGCGGGTTGGGGGAACGGGACAGGTTGACCGACTCCGGGTCGGCGAACACCCGGGGGTCGCGGTTGGCGGCGGGTAACGACACCACGACCGGCGCCCCAACGGGTATACGCACCCCGGACAGCGTCACGTCGCCGGTGGCGACACGCGCGAAGCTGACCCCGGTCCCCTGCGCGAGGTACCGCAGCAGCTCCTCGACCGCGCTGGCGACGATGTGCGGTTCGGCGGACAGGCGCGCCCAGTGCGAAGGCGTCTCCAGCAGCGTCACCACGGCGTTGCCGATCATGTTGGCGGTGTTTTCGTGACCCGCGATCAACAGGGTGCCGGCGAAGGTGACCAGCTCCAGCTCGGTGAGCCGGCCGTCGACGTCGTGCGCGTGAATCAACGCCGAGAGAAGGTCGCCGGACGGACGGGTGCGGCGCTCCTCGATCAGGTCGCACACGTAGTCGGAGAAGTCGTCGAGGGCCTGCCGGACCTGCTCGGGCCGGTAGGCGGTACTGGACATGATCGGGTCGACCCACTGCCGGAACGTGGTGCGGTCCTCGACCGGTACGCCCAGCAGCTCGCAGATGACCAGGAGCGGCAGCGGCAGGGCGAGCAGCGGCACGAGGTCCGCCGGTGGCCCGGCGGCTTCGACGTCGTCGAGCAGCTGCTCGGTGAGCGCCGTGATGCGTGGGCGAAGGTTGTTGACCCGGCGCGTGGTGAACGCGGAGGTGACGATCCGGCGGAGCCGGTCGTGCTCGGGCCGATCCGTCATCAGGATCGACGCACTGCTGCCGGGCTCCGGGGTCATCCGCGGCACCTGTGCACCGCACGCGGCGGCGCGGCTGAACAGCGGGTCGGACAGCACGCGACGTACGTCTTCGTAGCGGGTCACCAGCCATGCGGCCTCGTCGCCGTAGGGCAGCCTGATCGGGCAGACCGGCGTCGACTCCCGTAGTTGCCCCAGGCGCGCGTCGAGGTCGTTGCCGGATGCCGGGCTGAACGGATACGCCGCCGGCGAACCGTCACCGGTCATCGGATCTCCTCAGATTCGGTGGTGTTCGTAGCGGGGCGGCTCGCCGGCTGAGAGCCGCCCCTGTGACTACTCGGCCTCGGCCGGCGGCCTCGGCCTCGGCTTGACGCGGAAGTTGCCCGCGGCGAGATGACGCATCGTGCCCTCCTTTCAGCTCGGGGGTTTCACAAGCGACCGAGCGAACTCGATCGCCGTGGCCAGCTGTTGGTCCTCGACGACCAGGCGTTCCGTCAGCAGGCACGGCCCCACCGGTGTCGATGCGATGTCGCCACCGGGCCGCGGATGGACGCGCACGGTGCCGCCGCCGGCTCCGGGGTCCAGCGGGTAGCCGTAACGAAGGCGGTGCACGCCGGGCCGGCCGGGGCGACGCCGGGCCTTCTCCTCGCGCGCCAACGGTCCCAGGACCTCGAAGATCCGCTGCCAGCGAGCGGAGACCGGCACCCACTCGCGGGTCCCACCGATGAGCCGGCGCAGTTCCGGTGCCAAGGCGTAGGTCGCCGCGGCATCGCTGACCGCCTCGATAACGTCGTCGCCCAGACGCCGCTCCAGGACGGCAGCAAGGGTGAGCAGGTCGAGACGGTCCTTGACCCGGAATCGGCGTTGGAACCGCTCCTCGGCCACCGCCAGCAAGTTGGCCAGGTCCTCGTCGCCGGGGGCGGTGACGCGCAGCGGCACCCCGCGAAAGTCGCCGCCGAACGCGAAGGTGGTGACGTCGGCGCCCATCGGCTTGTCCAGGAACGGTTCGCTGGCCGGCCATTTGACCGCCACCATGATCTGGAGCGGACCGGTTCCACGGTCGAGGACGCTGACACCTTGGACAGCGGCGTCGAACCTGGACCGCAGGTCCCGCACGCACTCCCACAGCGGCGCTTCGCCGGGCGCGACGAGGTCGACGTCGCCGGACTGTCGCAGCAGCGGCGCCGGTAGGTGTCGAGCGATCCGCTCACCCTTGAGCACCCCGAGGCCATGAGCGGCGGACAGATCGGCACCGAGGGCGTGCAGGTCCGCCGTGCGCTGCCGGACGCGCGCCAGGTATGCCTGGGGCTGTGCCCCCAGCCGAACCCCGCGAGCCTCCATCGTGGACAGCCAGGTCGCCAGGATCCCGCCGCGGTTGGCCAGCTCAGCGACGCGCCAGGCCGGCAGGTCGCACGTCGCGCCGAGCAGGCGATCGACCACCTCGAGGTCGGTCGGTGCCGGTGCCCGGACCTCGTGGAGAACCGTCATTCCCAGGAAAGGCAGAAGGGATGACCGGCCGGATCGGTGTAGACCCGGAACCCGGTGCGCGCGGCCGGATCGTCGACCGCCCTGACCAACCGCCCGCCGAGCTTGACCACCTTTTCGTGCGCGGCATTGAGGTCGTCGAGGTAGAAGTCGAGATGGACCTGCTGCGACCAGCCGTCCTCCGGCCACGTGGGCGGCACGTGGTCCGGCGCGAGCTGGACGGCCAGGTGCCACTCCCCGTCGACCCAGATGTTGTGCCACGTGTCCTTCGCCTCGACGGTGCCGTCCAGGAACCCAGCCCAGAACGCGCTCTCCGCATCGATATCCGTCGCCTCGAAGACGATCGTCCGGCGCTTGAACATCACAAGGCCAACCCCTCCCCGACCGGCATCCCTGATCCGCAAACACATTCTGGCCCCTACCGTGGCGCGCGGCAGGCCGCGCGATGCCCCACGTTCTGGGGAGTCGCGGCCCGCGACGACGACAACCCGCGAGGCGTCGGCCTGCTCCGCCACCTCGACCGCCGCCGCGGGACCCAGTTCGGGTCGTGGTCGAAGTCGTCGGTGAGCCGGGTCGGGCCAGATGGTCTACCTCGCCGCTCACCTCGGCCGCGCGCTGCGCGCACTGATCAGCCGGGCCGGGACATGACGATCAGCCCCAGGCACATCTCGTCGCTGGTGCCCTCGCCCCAGACGACGTACCGGGGCGGCAGGTTGCGCAACTGGGGGACGCGCTTGCGGAGTGTGACGTCGTGAGTACAGGTGACCCGGTAGACGTCGCCGGGCTCGACCGCGACCGGCTGCGGCAGCGGCCGGTTGGCCTGCTGGTCGAAGTCGTACGCCGGGATGTCGAGCAGGGTCCGCGCCTCCGGGGTGCCGGGGTTGAGTTCGACCTTGATCGCGCTGCCGAGCAGGTGCATGTGGCCGGCGGCCGCGTGCACCAGACCCGCCGCGGTGACCGGATGGTCGCAGTGCTGGGTGTTGCCGGGGACCGGGGCACGACCCCGGTTGCAGTACGCGTTGAGCTGTTCCGCCTCCCCACCGGCCTCGGCACCGAACCGGCGCCGCACGTCCCGCACCGCGGCCCCGCGGTCGCAGAGCTCGCCGCGCTCGTCGGCCGCGCAGGGTAACTCGACAGGGGCCGGCAGCAGCTCGGTGACCAGTGGCTCCACCGCGCCGGAACCGTCGACCAGGCGCAACCGGATCCCGGACCGGTCGGTGTCGTCCACGCCGGCCCGGACGTCGACGAGGTTGTAGTGCACCTGCATCACGAGTTGGCTGCCCGGCGGCATCGGATGGCCGAGACCCGGCGAGAGCAGCGTCTCGTCCGCCCCCGGCGCCCAGTGCGCCACCCAGGAGGCGTCGCCGATCCCGGCGTTGCCGAAGCAGGTCCAGCCGTCACCCGGAGTCTCGGCGTCGAGCTTGCGGGCCGGGGCCGCGTCGACCGGATCGAGCCGGAAGAAGATGGCATGGTGCACCATGCCGGCGTTCTGCGGCAGGAACTGGCTGCCGGTCAGGTACGCCTGCTCGGTCAACCCGGGGTCGACCAGGAAACAGCGGTATTCGTCGGTGCCGCCGTTCGGCGCCGACGGGCGGTACGGCCGCGCCATCTCGAGGTGCACGAAGCGCTCGCCGGTGCGGAGCGGTGCCGCCGGCGGAATGTCGAGCCGGCCGTGCGCGCCGACGGAGGAGCCCGGCGGCTCCGGGGGCGGCCCGCCGCCGGGATCGGCCCCGCAGGAGGTGACGAGGAGCGTGGCGGCCAGTGCGGCGGCCACGGTGACGAGCGGGCGGTGGTGGTGTCGGCGCACGTTCTGCATAACGTCGGGCACCCATCCAGGATCCGGGTCGGGTGGCAACTCCCTCCGGCTGGACCCCGGGTTCCGGAAAGAGCACGGTTGTTCCGAGACGAACTCGGGACAACCGGAGTTTCGGAGGAAACTCGTCAGCACCCGCAGAGCCGTCCCGGGCGGGCGGCGTAACATACCGGCCCGTTGGTTGAACCTTTCTCGCTCGACAGCCGAACTACCAGGAGTATCGGCCGGACGAAGGGACTTCGCTGTGCGTCACAGGGCATTGTGCTGGTTCGCCACCCTGGTCACCGCCGCGGTCGCGGGTACGACCCTCGGTGCCGGAGCCGCGAGCGCCGACGTGGCCCTGACACCGCAACAGGCCGTACAGGGTGAGGGGGCGAAACTGACCTTCCGGTTGACCGAGGACCGGGCGCCGGCGTACACCACCCGGATCGAGTTGCAGATGCCGGAGTCGGCGCCGGTCGCCGAGACGTACCCGATGTCGGACCCGACCTGGGCGCCCCGGATGACGATGCGCAAGCTCGACGAGCCCCTCGGCGGGATCCACCACGGCGGGCAGGTCACCGAGGTGGTCTCGACCATCGTCTGGACCCGCGCCGCCGCGCCCGCGCCGGGCGGTGGTCCGGCCGAACTGGTCATCTCGCTCGGCCCGATGCCGCAGACCGACCAGATGACGTTCAACCTGGTGCAGACCTACTCCGACGGCCACGTGACGAACTGGAACCAGCCGCCCTCGGCCGAGGTGCCCCGGCCGCCCTTCCCGGCACCTGTGCTGACCCTGGTCGCGCCGCCCGCCGCCGACCCGGCCGGTCCGGGCGCGCCCGACGACGCCGCGGCGCCCGACGAGGAGACCGGCGACGGCTCCAACTCGCTCGCCATCGGCCTGGTCTTCGGCCTGCTCCTCGGGCTCGCCGTCGCCGCCTGGCTCTATCTGCGCCGCCCCCGCCCCGAGCCGGGCGAGACCGGCCCTGCTGGCGGGCGGTCCGGACCCGGCGGGCAGCAGACCGCAGGATCCGACGGGCAGCCGCCGGCGGGACCGGAGACCGGCACACCCGCCGAGCCGACCGGCACGACGGCCCCGCCCACCGGCACGCCCGACGAAACGGAAACGACCGGCACGCAGGCACGGCCCGGCGACCGCGCGGCGAGCGGGTGGCGGCTGCGGGAGTGACCCTCTGGACGGCCGCCGAGCGGTTGCCACGCTCGGCGGCCGCCGCTCAGCCGGCGGAGTCCGACTCCTCGGACTCCTCGTCGGGCTGCGGGGTCTCGCCGCGCCGCAGTACCGCCTCGGGGGCGCAGAGCACCGTAACCCGGTAGCTGAGGCCGAGGTTGGAGAAGATCTGCCCGCGCAGGCCGAGGCAGAGCCCGACTCCGGGCAGCCCCTCCGGATGCTCGAAGAACTCGGCGACCGGCTCGGTGACGATGCCGACCAGGCCCTGCGTACGCAGCGCGGTGCCGGCCACCTGGAGCAGTCCCACGCTGACCTGCACCTCGACGTCGTCGAGCCGGTCGAGGTCGTACCAGTGGGTATCGGGGAGGAAGAGCTGCGACTCCACGTTCCGCTGCCGGTAGTCGGGCCCGAGCTGGCCGCTCTCGGCATCGGGGCGGTCGCCGATCCAGGCCATCCCCGCGTAGTCGCTGCGCAGCCGCCGCGCGTCGATGTAGAAATCGGTCACGACGGTGTCGAGGCGTGGCTGGGCGACGAGGTGCACATCTGCGTCGGTCACCCGGGGGACCCTAGCATCGCCGGGCGCGGCCGAGACCCCGACCACCCGCGCCGCCACCTGGGGGGTTTCCGCCCGTCACGGGCGGGCGTTTCCGCCGGGACCGGGGAGTTCGCCCCGCACGTTACCCTGGGGTCCCCGCTGGACGGGTCCGTCGCACTGGGACCAAAATGTGCGTGGACCGGGCGCCGGCGGTCGACCGCGGGAACGGATGCCACCGGTCGCCACGGTGAACGGTGCTGGACGCTGATCGGGGACGCACATGGGCAACATGGGGCAGATGCAGCGGGCGCACGCGCAGCAGGTGCACGCCCGGCAACGCGCATCGACCACCCCCTACCAGCAGCACCAGCAGATGCTCTGGGAGGCCGAGCACGCCCGCCGGGCCGCCGAGCGGGCGGCGGAGGCGGACGAGCGCGAGCGCAGGCGCCTCTACGTCGAGGCGCGGACCGCCAGGGTCAAGGCGGCCAACGCCAACCTCCAGTCCCAGGTGGACGAGCTCGACAACCTGCTCCGGACGACCCTCGCCATCGACGACCACATCGACCTCGGACGACTCAAGCGGCAGCCCAGCCATCCCGAGTTCACACCGGGTGAGCTCGGGATGCCGCTGCGGGCACCAGACTGGCGGCGGTTCGCGCCACCCGCACCGAACGCGCTCGGCAAGATGTTCGGTGGCGAGGCGCGCTACCAGCAGATGCTGGCCGAGGCGGAGCAGGCCTTCGAGAAGGCCAAGGCCAAGCATGCGGCCGGCGAGGCGGCCCGGCAGCAGCGGCTCGCCCAGGCCCGGCGCAAGTACGACGAGCATTGCCGACACCTCGACGCGGAGGTCGCCGACCACAACGCCGAGATCGACAAGTTCGGCGCGGAGCTGGCCGCCGCCGAGCCGAACGCCGTGGTGAAATACTTCGGCCTGGTCCTCGGCAACTCGGTCTATCCGGAGGACTTTCCGCAGCGCTACCGGCTCGCCTACGTGCCCGACTCCAAGCTGATCGTGGTGGAATACCTCCTCCCCACCGTCGCGGCCGTGCCGAAGATCCGGGAGTACCGCTACGTCAAGGCCAGCGACGAGGTGCAGACGGTGGCCCGCACGGCGGAGGAGATCCACCACCGGTACACGGACGTGATCACCCAGGTCGCGCTCCGCACCGTGCACGAGCTCTTCGAGGCCGACCGCGGCCGGCTCGTGGAGACGATCGTCTTCAACGGCATCGTCGAGACCACCCATCCCGGCACCGGGCAGGCGGTCCGGCCCTGCCTGGTGACCCTGCGGACCAGCCGCGACGCCTTCACCGCGATCAACCTGGCCAAGGTCGACCCGGCGGCCTGCCTGCGCCACCTCCGCGCCACGATGTCACCGCGCCCCGAGGATCTGGTCGAGGTACGCCCGGTGCTGGAGTTCGACGTGGTCGACCGGCGCTACGTCGACGAGGTGGACGTGCTGGCCGACCTCGACCACCGGCCCAACCTGCACAAGCTGACCCGGACCGAGTTCGAGGATCTGATCCGGACCCTCTTCGGCAAGCTCGGGCTGGAGATCAGGACGACCCGGGCGGCGCCGGACGGTGCCGTCGACTGCGTGGCGTTCGACCCCCGCCCGATCTTCGGCGGCAAGGTCGTGATCCAGGCCCGGCGGCACCGGACCACCATGGACGTCTCGGCGGTCCGGGATCTCTTCGGCACGGTGCTGGGCGAGGGGGCCACCAAGGGCATCCTCGTCACGACCAGCGGTTACGGCCCGGACTCCTTCGAGTTCGCCTCCGGCAAGCCGCTCGAGCTGATCGACGGTTCCAACCTGCTGCACCTGCTCGCCGAGCACGCCGAGATCCGCGCACGGATCGACCCCAACGAACGCTGACGCCGCCGGTACGTGTGAGCACCCGGTCGGTGCGGGCCGGCACGCTCAGTGCGGGGCGCTGCCGGTCAGTGCGGGCGGTGCCGCTCAGTGCGGGGCGGTGCCGTCGATGCCGGATGTGGCGTGACGGCGGTCGTACGCGGCACGGGCGGCGGCGATCGCCGGCCGGTGCCGTTCCGCCCACCTCGTCAGCAGCACCAGCGACTCGTAGAGCTCCCGGGCCATCTCGGTGGCGACGTACTCCACCCGGGGCGGGACGGTGGGATAGGTGGTCCGGACCAGCAGACCGTCGCGTTCGAGGTTGCGCAGGGTGAGGGCGAGCATCCGCCGGCTGATCCCCTCGACCGAGCGCTCCAGCTCGGTGAAGCGGGTCGGACCCCGGCTCGCCGCGATGATGATCCCGATGCTCCACTTCCCGCCCACCCGGTCCAGGACGTCCCGGACGGTACAGGCGCCGAGCTGATCGGCTGCGCAGGACTCCTCCCCCGCCCCGACCGCTCCCTCCGCGTCCGGGCCGGGGCCCGGAACCGGAGCGGGGCCCGGAGCGGGGCCCGGAGCCGGGTTCCGCTCGGTCATGGTGCGCCTCCTCGCCCTCCGACGGCAATGGTCACATGCTGCGGAACCACCCACGACACGGACCCCGTTCCTCCGGCACGGGCGTGGATCCGGACGGGCCGGGTAACGCGGTCACCAGCACACCGAGGACGGAAACGGACGGAGGGCCGATGCCGACCCGGACGAGCGGACCCGAAGCGGACCCGCCAATCGTATTGACCGTCAACGCCGGCTCGTCCAGCCTGCGGCTCGACTACGTCCGGGAGGGCGAGGTCACCGACTCACTGCGCCGGTCCGAGCCGCCCGGGTCGGCCGCCGCGGACCGGGCGGTACGCGACTTCGTCGCCGCGCACGACCCGCCGGACGCGGTCGGCCACCGGCTGGTGCACGGCGGTGACCTGGTACGCACCCCGACCGTGCTGGACGAGGCCCTCCGCCGCTCGCTCGACCGGCTGACCACACTCGCCCCGCTGCACCTGCCACCCGCCCTGCACCTGCTGGACCAGATCCGGGCCGAGCTGGAGGTGCCGCAGGTACTCTGCCCGGACACCGCCTTCCACGCGCACCTGCCGGCGGCCGCCGCCACCTATCCGCTGCCCGCGCGGTGGCGCCGGCAGTGGGGGCTGCGCCGCTACGGCTTCCACGGCCTCTCCTACGCGTACGCGCTGCGGCGCGCCGCCAACCTGCTCGATCGGCCGGCGGACGGGCTGCACCTCCTGCTGGCCCACCTCGGCGGCGGTGCCTCGGTCTGTGCCGTGCGGGACGGGCGCAGCGTCGACACCTCGATGGGCTTCACCCCGCTGGACGGTATCCCGATGTCGAAGCGCTCCGGGGCGGTCGATCCCGGGATGCTGCTCTGGTTGCTCGAGGACGATCGGCTCAGCCTCGCCGAGTTGGCCGACGGCCTCAACCACCGGGCCGGGCTGCTCGGCCTCTCCGGCGGCCTCTCCGACGACACCCGCGACCTGGTCGCGGCCGCGCCGGACGACCCCACCGCCGCGCTGGCGCTCACCGTCTACGCCCATCGGGTACGCCGGGAGCTGGCCGCCGCCGCGACCAGCCTGGACCGGCTGGACGCGCTGGTCTTCACCGGCGAGATCGGCTGGGACCAGCCCGAGGTCCGCCACGACGTCTGTGCCGGGCTCCGGTTGCTCGGCGTCACGCCGCCGGAGGGCGGCAACGTACCGGCCGACTCGGTGGTCTCACCGCCCGGCGCGGGCGTACCGGTGCTGGTCGTCGAGCCCCGGGAGGACCTGGAGGTGGCTGCCGAGACCCTGGCCGCGCTCCGCTGACTTGTCGGAAGGGCTCAGCACCCGTGATCTCGCGGCCGGCGGAAGGACGCCCGCGACAGCAGGAGGAGATCGGCGGTCACCGGACCAGGCACCGCGGGCGGTGGAGGCCGGTCGGCGAGCGGGTGGTCAGGCCATCAGGCGGGTCAGGAAGTCGCCGATCCCCTGGGCGATCGCCATCAGCACGGCTCCGATCGTTTCCACCAGTTCGGCGGCACCGTCCGGCCGAAACGCGACGAAGAAGATCAGGAAGCCCACGAACAGCCAGGTCAGGACCTTCTTGGCAAGTACCGGCATCTCTCCTCCGCTGGGGGCGATCCCCCGGTCTCGTACGACCTCGGTGGTCGTCGGTGTCACGAGATCTGGCACGCCTTCCGGCGATCGGGTGCTCGCATCCCCGTCCCGACCGGCCCGCAAACTGCCTCCGGCGCCGCGACCCGACGGGTGTTAAGCCCGAATCGTACCTATATTATCCGTTCTAGTCCTGTAGCAGCGAATCGAACGGATGGGGCGATCCGGGTGGAGATAGGTTGACCGGCGACGGCGGCCGGCCGGACGTCCTGCGCGGACCGGACAACGAGCGGGTCACCACCATCGAGCTCTTCTTCGACGTGGTCTACGTGCTGGCCGTGACCCAGGTGACCGAGCTGCTGCTCCACGGGTTGCACCCGGTCGGCGTGGCCAGGGCCGCGCTGATCCTGCTCGCCGTCTGGTGGGCCTGGGTGGACACCGCCTGGATCACCAACTGGTTCGATCCCGACCAGCCCCGGGTCCGGGTACTGCTGGTCGCCCTGATGGGAATCAGTCTGGTGATGTCCTCGGCACTACCCCACGCGTACGGCGAACGAGGGCTCTGGTTCGCCGGGACGTACGTGGCACTGGGGGTCGGCCGCTCGCTCTTCGTCGCCGCCGCCCTCGCCCGGCGCTCCGCGCTGCACCGCAACTTCCAACGCCTGCTGGTCTGGCGGACGGTCGCCGCCCCGCTCTGGCTGGCCGGCGGCTTCGCCCACGGCTCCCTCCGACTGAGCCTCTGGGCGGTGGCGGTCGCGATCGACAGCACCGCGGCGGCCTACGGCTTCTGGGTGCCGAGGTGGGGTCGGTCCACCCCGGCGGAGTGGTCGATCAGCGGTGCACACCTCGCCGAGCGGGCCCGACTCTTCGTGATCATCGCACTAGGCGAGTCCATACTGGTCAGCGGCATGGACTTCGGCGAACTGCGCAACGATCCGGCCACCCTCGGCGCGGTCACCATCGCCTTTCTGGGCAGCGTGGCACTCTGGTGGATCTACTTCGACCGCAGCGCCGACGTCGCCCGAGCCGTGATCACCGAGGCCGAGGAGCCGGGGCGGCTCGGCCGGTCGGCGTACACCTACCTCCACATCCCGATGGTCGCCGGGATCATCGTCACGGCGGTCGGGGACGATCTCACGCTGCACCACCCGACCGGCACGAGCGGTCCGGCGGTGGTCGGTAGCGTGCTGGGCGGTCCGGTGCTCTTCCTGATCGGGTTCCTGTTGTTCGAACAAGCCGTCCTCGGTGTCCGCTCCCGCATCTACCTCGGCGCCGTCGTCGTGCTGGTCGCACTCGCTCCACTGGGCCTGGCACTGAGTCCACTGCCACTCTCCGCCCTCGCAACCCTGGTGGTGGCGGTGGCGGCGGTCCGGAGCACGGTGCTCGCCGCCAGGTCCAGGCACGGCTCCGAGTGACCCGTCCGGATCGGTCGACGAGGCAGCACTCCGCTGCACACACATCTCCAGGTCGACCTCAAGGTCGACCTCAAGGTCCACCTCCTTGAACGTGGAGGCTGACCTCCTTGAATATGGTGGCGGCCCTGGACGGCCGTCGCACGCCTGTTGACCCTCAACGACCGACGGTGTCACACTCGACATCCACCATGGTCGATTGGTCACCGCGCTCGTCGCTGCACGCCCGCGTGGCATCCGTGCCATCTCGACCGGTCCGCACACCGTGACACCCGGACGGCCACCACCATGCCCGTCCGGCCTTTCACCAGAGGGGCGAAGATGGTCAGAACTTGCACCGACGGCGCCAGAGGCCCGAATCCGCGCGCCCGGACGCGGTTCGCCCTGGTCGTGGGCGCGGTCGGCATGCTCGCGGCGGCCGGGGCCGTCGTGCTGCCCAACACGGCCAGCGCGGCGAGCACGCTGGGCGCATCGGCCGCCGAGCGGGGCCGCTACTTCGGCACCGCCGTGGCGGCGAGCAGGCTCAACGACAGCGCGTACACCACGATCCTGAACCGCGAGTTCAACCAGGTGACGCCCGAGAACGAGATGAAGATCGACGCGACCGAGCCGCAGCGTGGCCAGTTCACCTACACCAACGCGGACCGGATCGTGCAGCACGCCCGCAGCCGGGGCATGCAGGTCCGGGGCCACACCCTGGCCTGGCACTCCCAGCAGCCCGGCTGGATGCAGAGCCTCTCCGGCAGCACGCTGCGGCAGGCGATGCTCAACCACGTCACCCAGGTCGCCACCCACTTCCGCGGCCAGGTCGCCTGGTGGGACGTTGTCAACGAGGCGTACGCCGACGGCAGCAGCGGCGCCCGCCGCGACTCGAACCTGCAACGCACCGGCGACGACTGGATCGAGGCCGCCTTCCGGGCCGCCGACGCCGCCGACCCTAACGCGCAGCTCTGCTACAACGACTACAACATCGACAACTGGACCGCCGCCAAGACCCAGGCGGTCTACCGGATGGTCCAGGACTTCAAGCAACGCGGCGTGCCGATCGACTGCGTCGGCCTCCAGTCGCACTTCACCGGCGGTTCCAACTACCCCGGCAACTACCGCACCACGCTGAGCAGCTTCGCCGCCCTCGGCGTCGACGTGCACATCACCGAGTTGGACATTCGCAACGCGCCGTCCGATGCGTACCGTAACGTCGTCAACGACTGCCTCGCCGTCGCCCGTTGCAGGGGCATCACCGTCTGGGGCATCCGCGACTCCGACTCCTGGCGCTCCGGGGAGAGCCCGTTGCTCTTCAACGGCAGCGGCCAGAAGAAGCCGGCGTACGACGCCGTGCTCACCGCGCTGAACAACGGCAACACTCCCGGCAACCCCACCACTCCCCCGCCCGGCAACCCCACCACGCCACCGCCCGGCGGCGGATGCACGGCGTCGACATCGCCAGGAACGGTCTGGGGCGACCGGTACAACACCTCGGTGACGGTCAGTGGCGCCAGCGGTTGGACCGTGGTCGTCGCCGTCACCTCACCGCAGTCGATCAGCACCACCTGGAGCGGCAGTGCCAGCCTGAGCAGCAACAACACCGTGCTCACGATGCGTTCCAACGGCAGCGGCAACACCTTCGGCTTCACCACGATGATGAACGGCAACTCCGGCGCCCGACCGCAGATCAGATCCTGCACCGCCGGCTGAAGTGCAAGGAAGGGCCCCCGCTACAACAAAAAACGATAAGCGGGGGCCCTTCCTTGCAAGGGTCAGGCCGACCTCCGGCGGACCAGGTGGGTGTCCAGGAAGATGGCGGGTGACGGGATCTCCTCGCCTCGGATCTGCGCGACGAGCAGCCGGGCCATCTCCCGGCCCATCGTGATCACCGGCTGGTGCACGGAGGTCAGCGGCGGGTTGGCGTGCAACGCCAGGGAGGAATCCTCGTAGCCGACCACCGCCACGTCCTCCGGGATGCGCCGGCCGGCCTCGTGCAGCGCCTGCATCGCCCCGAGGGCCATCAGGTCCGAGGCGGCGAAGACGCCGTCCAGGTCGGCGCGGCGCGCCAGCAGCCGGCGCATCGCCTCCAGGCCGCTGGTGGCGCTGAAGTCGCCGTACTCGATCAGCTCCTCCCGAACGGGCCGGCCGTGTGTCGCGAGCGCGTCGTGGTAGCCGGCCAGCCGGGTGACGCCAGCACCCATGTCCTGCGGCCCGGCGACCGTGGCGACCGCCCGCCGGCCGATCCCGATCAGGTATTCGGTCGCCTGCCGGGCCCCGCCCGTGTTGTCCACGTCGACGAAGTACTCCGGCTGGGAGTCGGAAACGAGCATCCGCGCGGGGCGTCCGCCGAGCACGGTCGGCAGTCCCCGCTCCTTCAGCAGCCCCGGCAGCGGGTCCGCGTCGTGCAGGGAGATCAGCATCACCCCGTCGACGTGCTGGTCGGTGAGCTGGTGCTCCATCTTCTCCCGCCCACCGGGTGACTGGATCCAGGAGAGCCACAGTTGCAGCGGGGTGTCGGCCAGGCCGGCACTGACCCCACGGGCGATGCCGGCGAAGAACGGCTCGCCGAACGCCCGCTCGCCGGACTCGGAGATGACCAGCGCGACCGAGTCGGTCCGCTGGGTCACCAGGGCCCGGGCGGCGCGGTTCGGGACGTATCCCAACTCCCGGACGGCCGCCCAGACCGCGGCCCGGACGGTCGGGCTGACCTGGGACGAGTTGTTGACCACCCGCGAGGCCGTGCCCCGCCCGACGCCTGCCCGCGCCGCGACCTCGCTCAGCGTGGGTCTTCCGGGGACGCGGCGCTGGGATCTCATCATGTGCTCCCACGTGCGTTGATCAATAGTGGCTCCAGGGTAGGCGGCGGCCGAAGCCACCCCGGGCCCGCGCCGGTGTGCCGCGCCGAGGCGCCGCTCACCGACTTGTTACACATCGATGATGATATGGTTTCCGCCTCGCTTTCGGCCCCGGCCGTCCGGACCATCCTGCGACCGGTTCGAGAGGAGTCCCGGTGACCCGGTTCGGTTGGTTTCTCGGCCTGGAGGAGTGGCAGCCGGAACTGCTGGTGACCCAGGCCCGCCGCGCCGAGGAGGCCGGCTTCGACGCGATCCTCGTCTCCGACCACCTGCAGCCCTGGGTGGACGACGCCGGTGCGGCCGGGCACAGCTGGGCCACGCTGGGCGCGATCGCCTCGGCGACCCGCGCCGCCACGCTGGTCTCCGCGGTGGCCTGCCCGCTGTTCCGCCAGCATCCGGTGCTCGTCGCACAGGCCGCCGCCACGCTCGACCGGCTCTCCGGCGGCCGGTTCGAGCTCGGGGTCGGCACCGGGGAGGGGATCAACGAGGCACCGCTGGGCCCGTTTCCCCCGTACGCCGAGCGGTTGGCCCGGATGACCGAGGCGCTGGGGCTGCTCCGGCCGCTGCTGGCCGGGGAGACGGTGCGGCGGCCAGCGGGAACGTTCTATCCCGTCTCGCCCATCCGGCTGCACAGCCCACCGTCCAGCAGGGTGCCGGTGCACCTGGCGGCGGCCGGTCCCCGCGCGGCGGCGACCGCCGGCCGCCTCGCCGACGGGGTGGTCAGCTCGGTCAAGGATCCCGAGCGGACCGGCCGGGAGGTGGTCGACGTGGCGCGGGCGGCGGCCGCGGCGGCGGGACGCCCGGCACCGAGGGTCGTGCTGACCGGTTTCGTCGTGCTCGCCGACAGCGACGACGAGGCGATGCGGGCGCTGCGCCCGTGGCGTGGCCTGCGCACGCCCGGCCGGCTGGTCGCGTCGAGCCCGACCCGGCTGCGGCAGCGGGCCGACCGGCTCGGCCGGGATCGCATCCTGGCCCGCTATCGCCGGGTAGGCGACCCCCGGGAACTCCTCGGCTTCTGCGAGGCGCTGCTCGACCGGCTCCGCCCGGACGTGTTCGCCCTCCAGGTGGCCGCATCGGACGGCGGCGCCGCCCTCGAACGCTTCGCCGGCCTGGTCGACCGGCTGCGTCAACGGGACTGACCTGCGGATCCACACCGACAGGACACCGTGGATGCGCGCTCGACACGCCTCGCCCGGGACACGCGTTCGAACATGTGTACGATAGAATATCGAGGTGTACGACAGCCGAGACGCCACCGGCGGGCGAGCCCGCCTCGCCGCCCACCAGCCCACCGACCGCCGACTCGTGCTTGACCGGGCACACCGCATCGCGACGGACTACGCCGGCGGCTATCGCGAGGGTCTCGACCGGGCCACCGCCCTCGCCCAGCTCGCCGACCTGGGCGCCGACCCCGACGTGCTCGCCGAGGCCGCGGCCATGCACGCCGTCGCCGACAACTGGTTCGCGATCACCGCCGTCGACCTGCTCCTCGATGCCGGCGCCCCAGCAGAGCTCATGACGTCCTACGTGGACCTCGGAGAGAGACGATCTTGAGTTCGGTTCCGCGCCGGGCTACATTCACTGCACCCCTGACGCATCGCACGCTGACGCAGCCGCACCGCAATCGCCGCGCCGTGCCGGACCGCCGCTCGCAAGCCCGACTGCCCGCGCCCCGACCAGGAGGACCCGTTGCAGAGCCGCCCCGACATGCCCAGCGTCGATAACACCACGGAGACCACCGGAGACTGTGCCGAGACCACCGGAGGTGCGGCGAGGCCGCCGGTGAGCCGCCGCCGGGCGCTGGCGCTCGGCCTCGGCGGCGTGGCCGTCCTGGCCACCGCCGCACCTGCCTGGGCAGTCGGCGACGAGCGCCCCGGTGCCGTCCGCCCGCCGAGCCTCACCCCGCACGACCGGCTGGTCGCCGGCCGGGTCTCCGCCCGCCGGGCGCTGGAGCACCTGCGGTATCTCTCCGGGCGGATCGGCCCCCGCATCGGCGGCACCGCCTCGGAGCGGGCCGCCGCGAGCTACCTCGCGGACGAGTTGGACGACCTCGGCTACCGCACGAGCCTGCAACCATTTCCCGTGGCCGACAAGTTCCTCGGCCGGCTCAGCTCCCGCCCCGGCCTGCCCGACGACCTGAACTGGCAGGTCGGGGCGTCGCCGCACGCCGCCCACGACACCAGGGTCACCGGCCGGGTGGTGGATGTCGGTGCCGGGGCGCCGGAAAACTATCCGGAGGACGTGGCCGGCAGGATCGTCCTCGTCGACTACGTCGCGGCGCAGCGCGAGCAGTTGGTCGCCACCGCGGTGGCCCGGGGGGCGGCGGCGGTGGTCCTCCTGCCGGCCGACCTCGCGGAACCCCGCCGGGCGCAGGCCTTCTCCCCGACCCTGCCCGGCTCGGCCGGCTCCCCGGTGCCGATTCCGGTGGTCGGCGTCGCCCAGGCGCAGAAGCACCGGCTGCGGCAGCTGCTCGGGCACCGCCCGCTGACCCTGACCGTCGCCACCTCGGCGCACCAGGGGCTCACCTCGCACAACGTGCTCGCCGAACGCACACCCCGGCGAGGCGGGCCGCACGGTCCGGTGGTCATGGTGAGTGCGCACTACGACACGGTGATCGGCGCGCCGGGCGCCAACGACGACGGCTCCGGCACCGTCCTCTGCCTGGAGCTGGCCCGGGTGCTGCGCAGCCTGCCGGCCGACGCGACACTGCGGTTCGCACTCTGGGGCTCGGAGGAACAGGGGTTGATCGGCTCCCGGCACTACGTCGCCCAACTTCCGCAGGCCGAGCGGGACCGCATCGTTGCCGTCTACCAGAACGACATGGTGGCGACGAGCTGGGATCCGGCAACCCGCTACTGGCTGCTCTCCTTCGACGGGCTCGCCAACCGGGCCACCGACGAGGTGACCGCCGCCGCGATCCGGCTCGGTTACCAGCCCCGGATCTCGCCGGTGACCCAGCGGGGCGCCAGCGACCACCAGTCGTTCCAGGAGGTCGGCATCGCCAGCGCCAACTTCTCCTGGCGGGGCGAGGAGTCGCCGGCGTTGCTGGAGCCGCCGTACCACAGCCCGGAGGACACCATCGAGAAGAACATCAGCCTTTCCCGGCTCCAGGTGTCGCTGGAGTTGATCGGCTCCGCCGCGTACGCCACCGCCCGGCGTCCCTGACCGGGCACGCGCCGGCCCGTACGGGACGGGATCGCCATCCGACAACGGTTTAGGCTAGCCTAACCTCCAGTTTCTAGCGGAGGAGCCAGAGCGTGCGGACCGGCAGTCCCACGGCACGCACGGTGCTGAGCGGTGCGATCACCGGCCAGCTCCGGCACGTGCTGGTCAGCGCGGGCCTCAGCGCCAGCCACCAGGCCGGCGAGGCGCTCGTACCGGTGGTGATCGGGGTGGTCATCGACCGGGCCGTCGGCCGGGGCGGCCTGACCGACCTGATCGGCTGGATCGGCGTACTGGCCGTGGTCTTCGCGGTGCTGTCGAGCAGCTTCCGGCTCAGCGCCCGGACCGGCGAACGCGCGGTCGAGCAGGCGGCGCACCACCTCCGGCTCTCGCTGACGCGCCGGATCCTGGACCATCGGGGCGGGGCGGAGCAGGGCCGCCTTCCCGGGGACCTGGTCGCCACCGCCACCGGCGACGCCGACCGGGTCGGCGCGGTGAACCGTGCCATCGCCACCGGGATCGGGGCGTTCACCGGGCTGCTCGTCGGCGGCGTCGCCCTGCTCGTGGTCTCGGTGCCGCTCGGGCTGCTGGTGCTCGTCGGCGCGCCGCTGCTGCTCTGGCTGGCCCACCTGCTCGGCCGACCACTGGAGCGGCGCAGCCACGCCGAGCAGGAGCGGGCCGCGTACGCCTCGGGGGTGGCCGCGGACCTCGTCGCCGGCCTGCGCGTCCTCAAGGGTCTCGGCGCCTCACCGGCGGCGGCCGAGCGCTACCGGCGGACCAGCCGGGAGTCGCTGGCCGCCACGGTCCGGGCCGCCCGGGCCCAGGCCTGGTACGACGGCACCCTGGTCATCGTCACCGGACTCTTCGTGGCCGGCGTCGGCCTGCTCGGCGGTCGCCTTGCGGCGCAGGGCGACCTCAGCGTCGGGCAACTTGTCGCGGCGGTCGGCCTGGCACTCTTCCTGCTCGGGCCGCTCTCCATCTTCGGCTGGGTCAACGCCGAGATCGCCCAGGGCCGCGCCTCCGCCGCCCGGATCGCCTCGGTGCTCGGCGCGCCGCCGGCCACGCCGCAGGGCACCGGCGCCCCCGCCGCCCCGGTGCGGGGCCGTGTCGACGTGCAGGATGTCCGGCACGGCACGCTGCGCGGGGTGAGCCTGCACGTCGCACCGGGTGAGCTGGTCGGGATCGTGACGACCGATCCGGCCACCGCCGACGACCTGCTGCGCTGCCTGGCCCGCGACGCCGATCCGGAGACCGGCACCGTCGAACTGGACGGCGTGCGGCTCGATGCCCTGGACCCCGCCGGGCTGCGGGCCGCGATCCTGGTCGCGCCGCACGACGCCGACCTGTTCGAGGGCACCCTGCGGGAGAATGTCGGCGCGGCGGCCACCGCCGAGGCTGAGCTGCGCCCGGCGCTCGCCGCCGCCGACGTGCACGAGGTGGCCCGGGCCCTGCCGCAGGGGCTCGACACGCTGCTGACCGAACGCGGGCAGTCGCTCTCCGGCGGCCAGCGCCAGCGGGTGGCGCTGGCCCGGGCGCTCGCCGCCGACGCGGCGGTGCTGGTCCTGCACGACCCGACCACCGCCGTCGACGCGGCCACCGAGGCGCGGATCGCGGCCGGGCTCCGGGAGCTACGGCAGGGCCGGACGACGCTGCTGGTGACCACCAGCCCCGCGCTGCTCGCGGTCACCGACCGGGTGCTGCTGCTCGACGAGGGCGTGGTCCGGGCCGAGGGCGTCCATCCGGAGCTGGTCCGGCGCGACGCCGGCTACCGGGCGTCGGTGCTCCGGTGACCGCCGGGCGGCGGCACGCCGGAAAGGACATCGGGCGGCGGCACGCCGGAATCGACACCGAGCGGCGGCACGCCGGAATCGACACCGAGCGGCGGCACGCCGGAATCGACACCGAGCGGCGGCACGCCGGAATCGACACCGAGCGGCGGCACGCCGGAATCGACACCGAGCGGCGGCACGGCGGGACGGACACCGGGAGGGGCGACGGCGCGATGCGAGGAGGTTCCCGATGAGCGAGCCCACCGGGGCCGACCGGCCCGATCGGGAGCTGCTGCCGAACGCGACCGGGGCGCAGGTCCGGGCCACCCTGGCCGAGCTGCTGCGGCCGCGACGGTGGCTGGCGGTCCGCGCCCTCGGGCTGCTCGTCGGCTCGACGGCGGTCGGGCTGCTCACCGCCCCGCTGCTCGGGCGCATCGTCGACCTGGTCGTCGACGGCCGCCCGCCGGACGCGGTCACCGTCCCGACGCTCCTGCTCGGACTCGTCGCGGTCGTGCAGGGGGTCTCGCTGGCGCTCGGCTTGTCACAGGTCGCGAGGCTCGGCGAGGGGATGCTCGCCGACCTGCGGGAACGCTTCGTCGACCGGGTGCTGGAGCTGCCACTGGAGCAGGTCGAGCGGGCCGGTTCCGGTGATTTGACCTCGCGGGTGACCGGCGACGTCACGATGATCGCCGAGGCGGTCCGGACCGCGCTACCGCAGCTCGCCCGCTCCGGCCTGACCATCGTGCTGACCCTGGTCGGGCTCGCCGTGCTCGACTGGCGGTTCCTGCTCGCCGCCCTGCTCGCGGTGCCGGTCCAGGTGCACACCGCCCGCTGGTACGCCCGCCGGGCCCAACCGCTCTACGCCAGGCAGCGGGTGGCGCACGGCGCCCAGCAGCAGCGACTGCTGGAGACGATCGGCGGTGCCCGGACCGTGCGCGCCTTCCGGCTCACCGAACCGCACCTGGCCCGGGTCTCCGGCAGTTCCGTCGCCGCGGTCGACCTCACGCTGCGCGGCATCCGGCTGATGACCCGGTTCTTCGGCCGGCTCAACGTCGCCGAGTTCATCGGGTTGACCGCCGTGTTGGTGACCGGGTTCCTGCTGGTCCGCGCGGACGCGGTCTCGGTCGGTACGGCCTCCGCCGCCGCCCTCTACTTCCACAACCTCTTCGGTCCGCTCAACGCCGCACTCAGCCTGGTCGACGACGCGCAGTCGGCGGCGGCCAGCCTGGTCCGGCTGGTCGGCGTCACCGGGTTGCCGGCGCAGCGGCGGCCGGCGGGCCGGCCCGTGCCGGTGGACGGTGCCGTCGAGGCGAAGGACCTGCGGTACGCGTACACGCCCGGGCACGACGTGCTGCACGAGGTGAGTTTCAGCGTCGCGCCGAACGAGCGGGTGGCGCTGGTCGGGGCGAGCGGCGCCGGCAAGACCACGCTGGCCCGGTTGATCGCCGGCATCCACCGGCCGAGCGGCGGCAGCATCCGGCTCGGCGGCGTACCGATCGAGGAGCTCGGTGCGGCGGTCGCCGGCGGGACCGTGGCCCTGGTCAGCCAGGAGGTGCACGTCTTCGCCGGGCCGCTCGCCGAGGATCTGCGGCTGGCCCGGCCGGACGCCACCGACGAGGAGCTGCGGGCCGCGCTCGACACGGTGGGCGCGTCGGGCTGGGTACGGGCGCTTCCCGACGACCTCGGCACGGTGGTGGGCGACGGCGGGCACCGGCTGACGGCGGCGCAGGCCCAGCAGCTCGCCCTGGCCCGGCTGGTCCTCGCCGCGCCGCCGGTGGCGATCCTGGACGAGGCGACCGCCGAGGCCGGCAGTGCGGGTGCGCGCTCCCTGGAGACGGCGGCCGGCCGGGCGCTGGACGGGCGTACCGGGCTGGTGGTGGCGCACCGGCTGACCCAGGCGGCCACCGCGGACCGGATCATCCTGCTGGACGGCGGACGGGTGTCGGAGGTCGGTACGCACGACCAGCTCGTCGCCGCCGGAGGCCGGTATGCGGCGCTCTGGTCGGCCTGGACGGGGACCCAGCTCCCGCCGCCATCCGGCCGCATCGATTGACGGCTCACGGATCACCGGCAACAATCTGCTGTGTGTGATCGCTAACATCGGGCAGCTCCGGTAGCGACCACCGGCGCTGCCGCGCGGCGTCGCACCACCGACACCGGAGCGCTGGCATCGATAATTGAAACGGTTCATCAGCTCTCCCGCTCAGGAGGGAACAATGAACGGTCCGCCACCCGTCCCCCGGCTTCCCGGGCCGCCACCGGGCAGCCGGCCTCCCGGGCACGAAGCCGCCGGCCGGCCTCCCGGCCCGACGCTGAGCCGCCCGGCGCTGAGCCGCCCGGCGCTGAGCGGCCCGACGCTGAGCGGCCCGACGCTGAGCCGCCGCGGCGTGCTGCTCGGCGCGCTCGCCGGCGCCGGCGCCGTGACCCTGCCCGGCTGCGCCACCCCGCTCGGCGCCGGCCTGCTGAACACGGAGTCGGCCCCCGGCGCCATCGACTACTGGAACCTCTTCGGCGGCGGTGACGGCGTCCGGATGCAGCAGATCCAGGACGCCTTCCGCCGGGCCAACCCGGACACCCCGCTCAACGCCATCATCCTGGCCTGGGGCGACCCCTACTACACCAAGCTCTCGCTCGCCACCGTCGGCGAGCAGCCGCCGGACGTCGCGATCTCCCACCTCACCCGGATGAAGACCCTGGTCGACGCCGGCCTGCTCCAGGAACTACACCCCGAGGACCTGGCCCGGCACGGCATGGCGCCGGAGAACTTCAACCAGCGGGCCTGGCAGGCGGGGCTGGTCGACGGCCGGGCGTACGCCGTCCCGCTGGACACCCACCCCTTCGTCCTTTTCTACAACACCGACATCTGCGGGCAGGCCGGCCTGCTCGACTCCGACGGCCAGCTCAAACCCATCGTCGGCGAGGCGGCGTTCGTCGACGCACTCACCCGGGCCAAGCAGGTGACCGGCCAGTACGGCGCCACGCACGGCATCAACGCCGACCCGGCCTCGCCGTGGCGGCTCTTCCAGACCTTCTACTCGCAACTGGAGGGCGAGATCCTCGCCGACAACGGCACCCGGGTCGTGCTCGACGACGCCAGGGCCGCGCGGGTGCTCGACTACCTCCGGGCCCTCACCGTCGAGCAGCGGCTCATGCCGGGCGGCGCCGACTATCCGGGTGCGATCGCGATGTTCGCCACCGGACAGGCCGGTTTCCACCTCAACGGCGAGTGGGAGATCACCACCTTCCAGACCGCCGGGATGTCCTTCGGGATGACGCTGGTGCCGAACGTCTTCGGCGGGCCGCACGCCGTGCAGGCCGACTCGCACACCCTGGTCCTGCCGGTCCACCCCGACCGGAGCCGGGCCCGGCTGGACCGGTCGCTGCGCTTCGTCCGCTCGGTGCTCGACCAGAGTCTCACCTGGGCGGAGGGTGGGCACGTCCCGACCTGGCTGCCCTTCGCGACCAGCGAGGCGTACCGGCAGCTGCACCCGCAGTCGACCTACGCCGCCGCGGCGGACACCGCGGTCTACGACCCACCGGCCTGGTACTCCGGCTCCGGCTCCACCTTCGAGACCGTGATCGGCTCCGCCGTCGGTGCCGTGGAGGGCGGCGAACTCACCGTCCCGGACGCGATCGCGCAGATCCGGTCGCAGTTGACAGTCCTCGCCCAGACCCCGTCGCCGGTCTGACCCGACCTCAGCAGAGGAGGTTGGCAGTGGCCACCACCACCGGGGCCCCCGACCAGATCCGTACCGAATCCACGCCGCCACCGTCCGGCGGCGCCGACCGCCGGGCGCGGCACGGCCGTCCCGCGCTGCTCTTCCTGGCGCCGTTCCTCGCGCTCTACCTGCTCTTCATCATCGGACCCGCGCTGTACGGGCTGGTGATGAGCTTCTTCCAGACCAGCCTGGTCCGCCCCGGACTCGGCACCTTCGCCGGAGTCGACAACTACGCCGAGGCGTTGGGCAGTTCCGACTTCTGGTGGGCGCTCTGGCACACCGTATGGTTCACCATCCTGACCACCCCGCCGCTGGTGGTGCTGGCGCTGCTCTTCGCGCTGCTGGCCGAGCGGGTCCGCCGGGGCCGCTGGTTCTTCCGGCTGGCCTTCTTCCTGCCGTACGTGCTTCCCTCGGCGGTGGTGGCGCTGATCTGGATGTGGATCTACACCCCGGAACTCGGCCTGCTCAGCCGGACTTTCGAGACGATCGGGCTCACCGCCCCCAACTGGCTCGGCGATCCGAGGTGGGCGATGGTCTCGCTGGCGCTCACGACGGTCTGGTGGACGCTCGGCTTCAACTTCGTGCTCTACCTCGCCGGGCTCCAGGACATCCCCCGGGACCTCTACGACGCCTCCGCCATCGACGGCGCCGGCCCATGGCAGCAGATCCGCCGGATCACCCTGCCGCTGCTGGGCCGCACGACCACGCTGGTGGTGGTGCTCCAGATCATCGCCTCGCTGAAGGTCTTCGACCAGATGTACATCATGACCAGCGGCGGCCCGAACTTCAGCACCCGTTCGGCACTCCAGTACGTCTACGACGTCGGCTTCACCAACTACCGGGTCGGCTACGCCTCGGCGGCGTCCACGCTCTTCTTCGTGCTGGTGCTCGCCGTCTCCACGGTGTGGCTGGTCATGACCCGACGCCAGGAAAAGGAGGTGTGAGGCGATGGCCCTCCGCGAATCGACCGACAGCACCGACCGCACCGACCGGGACCGCCGCCGCGCCGGGACCGGGAGCCGTGCGCTGGCCGCCTCGGTGGACCGCCGGGTACGGCTCTTCAACCGCTGCTGCGTCGGAGTCCTGATCGCCTTCTCGCTGCTCTGGCTGGTGCCGCTGGCCTGGGCGCTGGACACCTCGCTCAAGCCGAACGCGGAGACCACCGACCCGACCTGGCTGATCGGGAACCCGACGCTCGCCTCCTACCGGACGGTGCTGGCGCAGAGCGACATCCTCAACTGGTACGTCGCCAGCTTCGTCACCTCGACGCTGGCCACGGTCGGCACGGTGCTCACCGCGAGCATGGCCGCGTACGCCCTCTCCCGGCTGCGGTTCCGCTGGCGCTGGCTGGTCTTCTGGTTCATCCTCTGCGGCATCATGATCCCGAACCAGGTACTGATGGTGCCGCAGTTCCGGGAGTTCGACAGCCTGCACCTGCTGAACACCTGGTGGGCGGTGTTCCTGCCGCAGATCCCGACCGCGATCGCCGTCTTCGTCTTCAAACAGTTCTTCGACGGGATCCCCCGGGACCTCGACGAGGCCGCCCGGATGGACGGCGCGGGCTTCTTCCGGACGTACCGTCAGGTGGTGATGCCGCTCTCCCGGCCGGCGGTCTCGGCGGTGGCGATCTTCAGCTTCGTCTGGTGCTGGAACAACCTGCTCTGGCCGCTGCTCGCCGTCACCGATCCGGAGCTGATGACCATCCCGGTCGGGCTCGCCGCGATCCAGGGCACCTACGGTATCCGTTACGCCGACACGATGGCCTCGGCGATCCTCGGCGCGCTGCCACTGGTCCTGGTCTTCCTGCTCTTCCAGCGACGGATCGTGGAGGGCATCGCCGGCACCGGACTCAAGGGCTGACCGGTCTCAAGGGCTGACCGGTCTCAAGGGCTGACCGGTCTCAAGGGCTGACCGGACTCAAGGGCTGACACCGCACCAGATATCTACCGTTGGAGGTTTCGTGCACCACGCCGCGCTGACCATCGATCCCGCGTTCCGGATCGGCGAGGTCGACCCGAGGCTCTACGGCTCGTTCGTGGAGCACCTCGGGCGCTGCGTCTACACCGGGATATACGAACCGGGACATCCGAGCGCCGACGAGCACGGGTTCCGTCGGGACGTGGCGGAACTGGTCCGCCAGCTCGGCGTACCCGTGCTGCGCTATCCCGGCGGTAACTTCGTCTCCGGCTACAACTGGGAGGACGGGATCGGGCCGCGCACGGAACGGCCGCGCCGGCTCGACCTGGCCTGGCGGTCGATCGAGAGCAACGAGGTGGGCGTCGACGAGTTCGTCGGCTGGTGCCGCCGGGTCGGCAGCGAACCGATGATGGCGGTCAACCTCGGCACCCGGGGCGTGGACGCCGCGCGCAGCCTGCTGGAATACACCAACCACCCGTCCGGGACGTACTGGTCCGACCTGCGTCGCAAGCACGGCAGCCCCGACCCGTACGGGATCAAGCTCTGGTGCCTCGGCAACGAGATGGACGGTCCGTGGCAGACCGGCTTCACGACCGCCCGGGAGTACGGCCGGCTCGCCGCGCAGACCGCGCAGGCGATGCGCCAGGTGGACCCGTCGATCGAACTCGTCGCCTGCGGCAGCTCGGGCAGCGGGATGCCGACCTTCGGCACCTGGGAGGCGACGATGCTGGCGGAGACCTACGACCTGGTCGACTACGTCTCGCTGCACAGCTACTACCAGGAGCACGACGGCGACCGGGACAGCTTCCTGGCCAGCGCGGTCGACCTGGACCGGTTCATCGAGTCGGTCGTGGCGACCTGCGACCACGTCCGGGCGGCCGGCAAGCACCGCAAGCGGATCAACCTCTCGGTGGACGAGTGGAACGTCTGGTACCAGAGCCGGTTCGTCGGGCAGGAGCGACTCGACTGGGCCGAGGCGCCCCGGTTGATCGAGGACACCTACTCGGTGGTCGACGCGGTGGTCGTCGGCGATCTGCTGATCTCGCTGCTCCGGCACGCCGACCGGGTCAAGGTCGGCTGTCTGGCGCAGCTCGTCAACGTGATCGCCCCGATCCGCAGCGAGCCGGGCGGGCCGGCCTGGGTGCAGCCGACATACCACCCGTTCGCGCTGACCTCCCGGCACGGTCGCGGCACGGTGCTGCGGGTCGAGCCGACCGGCCCGGTCCAGGAGACCGCCCGGCACGGCGAGGTGCCGAAGCTCACCGCGACCGCCGTCCGGCACGACGAGTCCGGCGCGGTCACCCTCTTCGCGGTCAACCGGGACCAGCGGGAACCGCTCGCCCTCGACGTCGACCTGCGGGCCTGCGGCGACCTGGTCGGCGGCGAGGTCACCGGTGAGCACGTCGTGCTGCACGACGACGCCGATCCGGAGGCGACGAACACCGCCGAGGCACCCGAGCGGGTGACCCCGAGCCGGCTCGGCGGCGTCACGGTCGACGGCGGACGGGCCAGCCTGGTCCTGCCGCCCCTCTCCTGGAACATGATCCGGCTGACGACCGGATAACCGGAAGCCCTCCGCCCCTCGCACCGCCCGGGACGTGTTTCCGGTAGATCTTGACGACTTTTTGCGCCTGGAACGACAACAAGTCGTCAAGATCCGACCATTTTTCCGGGCGTCGACCGATCAGCCAGCCGGTTCGGCGGTCGCGGCTGCCATCCGCTCCCGGAGGGTGCGGGGGCGGAGGTCGGTCCAGTTCTCCTCGACGTACGCCAGGCAGTCGTCCCGGGACTGCGGGCCGTCCGCGCCGAACGCGACCGTCCAGCCGGCCGGCACGTCGACGAAGGACGGCCAGAGCGAGTGCTGCCCCTCGTCGTTGACGAGCACGAGGTAGCGGCCGTCGGGGTCGTCGAACGGATTGGTGGTGGTCATGAATCGATCCTCTCCGGATGGTCGGCGGCGGCGCCGCCCGACTGGGTGGCCAGCGCCGACACCTGGCCGGCAATGTCGGCCGCGAGTGTCGACAGGCGCTGCTCGGGTCGGTCGACCGCTGCGGCCAGCAGCCGGAGCAGGTCGTCGGTGAGCCGGCGGGCCGTCGCCGGATCGAAGAGCTCGACCGCGTACTCCAGCTCGCCGTGCACCGGGCCGTCGCCGAGCGGCTCGTAGAAGCTGACCGTCAGCTCGGCCCGGGTCGTCCCGGTCGGCACCGGCTCGACGCGCAGCGCCGCCGGACCGTCCGGGCCGGTCAGCCCCGCCTCCTCGTGGTGTACCAGCATCACCTGCGGCAGCCGTCCGCCGCCCGGCGGCAGCTCGCGGCGTACCGCGTCGAACGGCACGTCCTGCCGGTCGAAGGCGCTCAGGTCCGCCTCCCGGACCCGGGCCAGCAGCTCGGTGACGGTCGGGTCGCCACCGGTGTCGGTGCGCAACAGCACCGGGTTCACGAAGCAGCCGACCAGGTCGCCGACGGCCGCCTCGGTCCGGCCGGCGACCAGCGTGCCGACCGGAACGTCCGGGCCGGCGCCGAGCCGGTGCAGCAGCGCCGCCAGCGCCGCCTGGAACACCATGAACATGCTGGTACCGGTCGTCCGGGCCAGCTCGTCGATCGCCCGGTGCGTCGCCGCATCGAGCACGAACTCGACCCGGCCACCACGCCCGGACAGCGCCGCCGGTCGCGGCCGGTCCGTCGGCAGCGCCAGCCGATCCGGTACGCCGGACAGCGCCTCCCGCCACCAGTCGAGCTGCCGTGCGTGCCGGCTATCCGGGGCGGCCGGGTCCCCGAGCAGCGTCCCCGCCCAGCGGGCATAGTCCGAATAGTCCACCGGCAGCGGCGACCACTCCGGTGCCCGACCCGCCAGCCGGGCCGCGTACGCGGTGCCGAGGTCGCGGGCGAGCGGCACCACCGACCACTCGTCGACGCCGAGGTAGTGCGTCGTCAGCATCAGCGCCTCGGCCTCACCGGTAGCTCCCCCGGACGGGGCGGTCAGGAGCCAGGCCCGCAGCGGCGGCTCCCGGGTCGGGTCGAAGCCGGTGCCGACCAGTTCGGCGATCCGGTCGTCGAGCGACCCGTCGGTCGCCGGCAGCAGCTCCACGACCGGTCGGGCCGGCACCGGCACCGGCACGCCGCCAGCGCCGACCGCCAGCGCGGTGCGCAGCGGCTCGTGCCGTTCCACGAGATCGGCCACGGCCGCCGTCATCGCCGGCACGTCCAACGCCGCCGCTCCCCCGCCCGGCCGGACGACCAGCGCCAGGTCCCAGCCGGACCGGCCCGCCGGGGCGCGGTCCGGGCCCGACCGGCCCGCCGAGGAGTCCACCGCGCCGGACCCGCTCGCCGAAGAGTCCGCCGAAGCTGACCCGCCCGCCGAAGAGTCCGCCGAAGCTGACCCGCCCGCCAAGGAGTCCAGCGAGCCGGACCCGTCCGTCGAAGAGTCCGCCGAACCTGACCCGCCGCCCGAGGACACCGACGACGACGGGTGCGTCTCCCACCAGGTCCGCTGCACCGGAGCCACGGCCGGTGCCGCCGCCTCCGCGGCCGTGCGGCGCAGCACCGGCCGGTCCGCTCCGGCTCCGGCGATCCGCTCCGCCAACCCGGCCACCGTCGGTGCCTCGAAGACGTCCCGGACCGCGAGGTCGACGCCGAGCGCGGCCCGGATCCGGCCGAGCAGCCGCATCGCCGCCATCGAGTGCCCGCCGAGGGCGAAGAAGTCGTCCGAGATCCCCACCTTCGGCAGCCGCAGCACCTCCGCCACCAGGCCCGCCAGGGTCTGCTGGGTCGGGGTGACCGGCCGCTCGTCGCCGGCCAGCGCCGCCCAGTCCGGCGCCGGCAGGGCCCGCCGGTCCAGTTTGCCGTTCGGGGTCAGCGGCAGCGGGCCGGGCAGCACCAGCACGGCGGCCGGGACCATGTAGTCCGGCAGTCGCTCCGCCACGTGTGCGCGGACCTCGGCGGGGTCGACCGGGCCGCCGGCCGGTACGACGTACCCGGCCAGCCGGGTCACGTCGGCGCTGCGGTGCACCACCACCGCCGCCTGGCGTACCCCGGGGTGCCGGGCGAGCACCGCCTCGACCTCGCCCAGCTCGATCCGGAAGCCCCGGATCTTGACCTGGTCGTCGACCCGGCCGAGGAAGTCGATGATGCCGTCGGCCCGCCAGCGGGCCCGGTCACCGGTGCGGTACATCCGGGCCCCGGCCGGGCCGAACGGGTCGGCGACGAAGCGCTCCGCCGTCAGCCCGGGGCGGCCCAGGTAGCCCCGGGCCAGCCCGCGCCCGCCGACGTACAGCTCGCCGGCCACCCCGGGCGGCACCGGGCGGAGCCGCTCGTCCAGCACGTACGCCCGGGTGTTCGGGTCGGGCCGCCCGATCGGCACCGGGCCGGACCAGCCCGCCTCGGCCCGCCAGAGCGTGGAGTTCACCGTCGCCTCGGTCAACCCGTACGCGGCGTGCATCCGCAGCCGCTCCGCCCAGCGCCCGACCAGGTCCGGCGGGACCGTCTCGGTGCCGACAAGCACCGTCAGCCCGGCCGGCAGTTCGCAGTCGGGCGGCAGTGCCGACACCAGGGACGGCGGCAGGATCGCGTGGCTGACCCGCTCGCGTTCCAGCAGCTCGACCAGGGGCCGGCCAGGGGCACGGGTCTCGTCCGGGGCGAGCACCAGCCGGCCACCGCCGCAGAGCGCCATCGCCAACTCGAAGACGAAGACGTCGAAGCCGATCGAGGCGAACTGGAGCACCCGGGAGGTGCTCTCCAGCCCCATCCGGTCCACGGCGGTCGCCACCAGGCTGGCGATCCCGTCGTGCGACACCACCGTCCCCTTCGGCCGACCGGTGCTGCCGGAGGTGTAGATGACGTACGCCGCATGGTCCAGCCCGGCGGGCACGGCTCGGCCCTCGTCGGCCGGGATGCCCGGCACGGGTTCCGGGCGGATCGGCTCGACCAGCAGGCGGGACACTCCGGGACGGTCCGGCAGCCGGCCGGTCGCCCCCGCCGTGGTCACCACGGTCCGGGCGCCGGAGTCGTCGACCATGAAGGCCAGCCGGTCGGCCGGGTGGCTGAGGTCCAGCGGGAGGAAGGCGGCGCCGAGGCGCAGCACACCGAGTACCACGGCGATGGTCTCCAGCGAGCGCGGCACCGCCACCCCGACCACCGTCTCCGGTCCGACGCCGTGCCCGGCGAGGAGCCGGGCCAGCCGGGCCGCCTCGGCGTCCAGTTGGGCGTAGGAGAGGGTCCGCTGCCGGTCGACCACGGCGACCGCCTCCGGCGTCTCGGCCACCCGGCGGGCGAAGAGGGCCGGCAGCGTCTCCTCCGGCACCCGGCGTGCGGTGTCGTTGAAGTCGCGCAGCACCCGGTCCCGCTCGTCGCCGACGAAGACGTCGACCCGGCCCAGCGGCGTCCCGGGGTCGGCGGCGACGGTCCGGGCCAGCCGGAGCAGGCGCTCCCCGAGCAGCGCGACTGTCTGCCGGTCGAAGAGGTCGGTCCGGTACTTCAGCAGGCAGCTCAGCGCGTCGTCCTCGCCATCGGCCGGCTGATCCGCCGCCGCATCGCGCTCGGCGAAGTCGAAGACCAGGTCGAACTTTGCCGCCGGGGTCTCGACGGGCTCGTCGGTGACGGTCAGCCCGGCGAGTCCGCTCCACTCGGCGGTGCGGTTGCGGTGCACCACCATCACCTGGAAGAGCGGGTTGCGGGAGACCGAGCGGGCCGGGTTGACCGCCTCGACCACGGCCTCGAACGGCACCTCCTGGTGGGAGAAGGCGGCCAGGTCGGTCTGGCGGACCCGCGCCAGCAGCTCGGCGAAGGTCGGGTCCCCGGAGAGGTCCGTCCGGAGCACCAGGGTGTTGACGAAGAAGCCGACCAGGTCGTCGAGGGCCGCGTCGCTCCGCCCGGCGATCGGCGCGCCGAGCGGGATGTCGGTGCCGGCGCCGAGCCGGTGCAGCAGCGCCGCCACCAGCGCGTGGGCCACCATGAAGAGGCTGGTCCCGGTCTGCCGGGCGAGCCGGCGCAGCCCGGCGCCGACCTCGGCCGGCAGCGCGACGGCGAGTTCGGCACCGGCCGGGTCGGGCCGACCCGACCGTGCCCGGTCGGTCGGCAGCACCAGCTCCTCGGGTGCGCCGGCCAGGGCGTCCCGCCAGTAGTCGAGCTGCCGCGCCGCCAGGCTGCCCGGATCGGCGGGGTCGCCGAGCAGCCGGCGCTGCCAGAGGGTGTAGTCGGCGTACTGCACCGGTAGGGGTGCCCAGTCCGGCTCCCGTCCCACCCGCCGGGCCGCGTACGCGGTGCTCAGGTCGCGCAGGAACGGCCGGTCCGACCACTCGTCGGTGGCGATGTGGTGCAGCACCAGCACGAGCACGTGCTCCTCGGCGGCCACCTCGATCAGGGTGGCGCGCAGCGGCGGCTCGCCGGTCAGGTCGAAGGGGCGGCGTACCGCCTCCCGGACGATCCCGGCCACCTCGTCCGGGCCGGCGGCGACGGTCGCCAGCACCGGCCGGGCCTCGGCCGCCGCCAGCACCCGCTGGTACGGCCGGCCGTCCCGCTCGCCGAGCAGGGTACGCAGCGTCTCGTGCCGGGCGGTCAGGTCGGCCAGTGCGGCGCGGAGTGCGGCGACGTCCAGCGCCCCGCGCAGGCGTACGGCGATCGGGAAGTTGTAGGCGGCCGATTCCGGTGCGAGCTGCTGGATCATCCAGAGTCGCTGCTGGGCGGAGGAGAGCGGCAGCTCGGCGGGGCGCTCGACCGGGACGAGTGCGACCCGGCCACCGCCGGCCAGACCGTCATCGACCGGGCCGCCGCCGTCGGCGGATCCGTCGAGGGTGCCCGGTCGAGCGGGTCCGCCAACCGCGTCGGGGAGCCGGGCGGCCAGTTCGGCGACGGTCGGTGCCTCGAAGAGGTCCCGGATCGCCAGCTCGGCGCCGAGCACCACCCGGGCCCGGCTGACCAGCCGGATCGCCAGCAGGGAATGGCCGCCGAGGTCGAAGAAGTTGTCGTCGACGCCGATCTCCGGCACCCCGAGCAGCTCGGCGAAGAGGACGCAGAGCGCGTCTTCGCCGGCCGACGAGGGCGGGCGGGAGGCCGTGCCGCCCCGGACGGTCGGTGCCGGCAGCGCCGCCACGTCGAGCTTGCCGTTGACGGTCAGCGGCAGCCGGTCCAGCGGCACCAGCGCGGCCGGCACCATGTAGTCCGGCAGTCGCCGCTTCAGCTCCGCCCGGATCTCCGCCAGCACCGTGTCGTCCGGCTCCGTCCACAGTGCGCCGCGTACGACGTAGCCGGCGAGCCGGCGTACCCCGGGGTCGGTGCTGGAGTCGACCAGCACGGCGGCGTGTGCCACCGCCGGGTGCTCGGCGAGCGCGGTCTCAATCTCGCCCAGCTCGACCCGGTAGCCCCGGATCTTCACCTGGTCGTCGGTGCGGCCGAGGAAGTCGAGGTTCCCGTCCGGGCGGCGCCGGACCAGGTCACCGGTGCGGTACATCCGCTCCCCCGGCGCGCCGTAGGGGTCGGCGACGAACCTCTCCGCGGTCAACCCGAGCCGCCGGTGGTAGCCGCGGGCCAACCCGACGCCGCCGATGTAGAGCTCGCCGGGGGCACCGGGAGGAACGAGCCGCAGGTGGGCGTCGAGGACGTACGCCCGGGTGTTCCAGATCGCCCGCCCGACGGTCGGGGTGGCGCTCTCCAGCGTGCCGCCGCCGAGGGTGTTGATGGTGTATTCGGTCGGCCCGTAGAGGTTGTAGCCGGCCGTGTCGTCGGTGTCCCGCAGGCGGTTCCAGACCGCCTCGGAGACCGCCTCCCCGCCGAGCAGCACCAGCACCGGCCGGTGCCGGTCGGTCCCGTCGCCCTCGTGCCGCCCGTCGCCGTCGTGCCGCCCGGTGCCGTCGTCCGGCCCGGACCGGTCGAGCAGGCCCTCCTCGATCAGGTGGTGCGCGTAGCTCGGGGTGACGTTGACGACGTCGATCCGGTGCCGGTCACAGTAGGCGACCAGCGCCTGCGCGTCCCGACGCAGCTCCTCGTCGCAGACGTGCACCTCGTGCCCCTCGACCAGCCAGAGCAGTTCCTCCCAGGACATGTCGAAGGCGAACGAGACGGTGTGCGCGATCCGCAGCCGCCGCCCGCCGGCCGCCGCGACGGTCGGGTCGAAGATCGCCTCGCGGTGGTTGAGCTGCATGTTCGTCAGCCCTCGGTACGGCGTCACCACCCCCTTCGGCTTCCCCGTCGAGCCGGAGGTGTAGATCAGGTACGCCGGGTGTTCCAGCCGGTCCGGGTCGGTCCGGGCGAACCCGGCCGGCAGTTCGGCGTCGCCGAGCGGCCCGCCGGGCAGCCCGGCCAGCTCGGCGGTGACCGCCGGGTCGTCCAGCAGCACCGTCGGCACCTCCGTCTCCGGCAGCGCGGAGCGGGCGCCGCGCACCGAGAGCAGGCACATCGGCCCGGTGTCGGCGAGCACGAAGCCGAGCCGCTCGGCCGGGTGGTCGAGTTCCAGCGGCAGGTACGCGGCACCGGTACGCAGCACCGCGAAGAGTGCCACCACCATCTCGGTCGACCGGGGCAGCGCCAGCGCGACCACCCGCTCCGGGCCGGCGCCCCGGCCGACCAGGAACCGGGCCAGCCGGTTGATCCGGGCGTCGAACTCGGCATACGTCAGGGTGCGACCGGCGAAGACCAGCGCGACCTCGTCCGGGGTCCGGGCGGCCTGCTCGGCCAGCAGGTCGGCGACGGACCCGGTGCCGAGCGGGTGCCGGGTGGCTGCCCACTCCGCGACCAGCTCGGCGCGTTCGGCGGCGGTGAGCAGGTCGAGCCGGCCGACCGGGGTCTCCGGCTCGGCGACCAGCCGGGTCAGCACGGCCACCAGCCGGTCCAGCAGGGTCCGGGCCACCGCCTCCGGCACGACGTCGGGCCGGTGGTCCAGGGCGAGCCGGATCCGCCGGGCCGGGGTGGCCACCAGGGTCAGCGGGTAGTGGGTGGCGTCCACCCCGTCGACGGCGGCGATCCCGTGCCGGTCCCGCAGCCGGGCCGACTCCCCCTCGTCGACGAAGTTCTGCAACACGTAGAGGGTGTCGAAGAGCCGGGCGTGCCCGCTGGCCCGCTGCACCTCGCCGAGGCCGAGGTGGTCGTGCGGCATCAGCTCGATCCGCCGCTCCTGCAGCCGGCGCAGCAGGCCGAGCAGCGGCTCGGCGGGGTCGGCGGTGACGCGTACCGGGACGGTGTTGAGGAAGAGCCCGATGATGTTCTCCACGTGCGGGATGTCGCCGTGCCGGCCGGCGACGGTCATCCCGAAGACCACGTCGGTGCGGCCGAGGTGGCCGCTGAGCACCAGCCCCCAGGCGGCGGTCAGCACGCTGTTGAGGGTCAGCCCGTGCCGGCGGGTCAGCCCGCGCAGCCGGTCGCCGAGCGCGGTCGGCAACTCGGTACGGACCCGGTCCGGGACGACCGGCGCCAGGGTCGCCTCCGGGGCGACAAGGGTCGGCTCGGCGAGCCCGGCCAGCGCGTCCCGCCAGGCCCGGCCGGCCAGCCCGGTGTCCTGCCCGGCCAGCCACTCCAGATGGTCCCGGTAGGAGCCGGCCGGCGGCAGCTCCCGGTCGTCGCCGTCCCGCTCGTAGAGCGTGAAGAGCTGCTCGACGAAGAGTTCCTCGGACCAGCCGTCCCAGAGCACCAGGTGGTGGCTGACGACCAACCGGTCGCGCTCCTCGCCGAGCCGGAGCAGCAGCAGCCGGCAGAGCGGCGGCCGGGTCAGGTCGAATCGGGTACGCCGGTCCTCGGCCATCAGCTCGACCATCCGGGCCTGCTGGGCGGCGGGATCGAGTCCGGTCAGGTCGACCTCGGTCACCGGCAGTTCGGGGGCGACCCCGACGAACTGCACCGGCTGGCGCAGCCCGACGCTGGCGAAGCCGGCCCGCATGCCGGGGTTGCGGGCCAGCAGCGCGGCGCCGGCCCGGCGCAGCCGGTCCAGGTCGAGCCGGTAGCCGAGGTCGAAGGCGTCCTGCGCGGTGTAGACGTCCAACGCCGAGGTGTCGTAGCTGGCGTGGAAATAGAGCCCCTCCTGCAGCGGCGAGAGCGGCCAGATCTCCGCCACCGGCACCGGGCTGGTCCGGGCGACCAGGTCGAGTTCGTCCGGGCTCAGCGACAGTCCGGCCGCGACCAGCGGCGCACCGTCCCGCCCGCCCGAGCCGGCCGCGCCGACGGGGGCCGGGGTGCCGACCGCGGCGGTGAGCTGGCGCAGCGCCTCGCGCCACTCGGCCGCCAGCCCGGCCACCTCCGGCTCGTCGAGGATCCCGTCCGGCCAGGTCCAGGTGGCGGTGAGCACCGGCCCGTCCGGGGTCTCGGTGGCCACCGCGTCGACCTGGAGCAGGTGGGTCAGGCCGAGTCCGCCGTTGACGGCGGCGATCGCGTCGGACTCGGCCGCAGGCGCCCAGTCCCGCTCGGCGCCACCGCCGGGGAAGCGGCCGTAGTAGTGGAAGAGCATCTGGGCCGAGGAGAGGCCGGCCAGCACCGGCGCCGCCTGGGCGTTCAGGTAGCGCAGCAGTCCGTAGCCGAGCCCGCCGTCCGGGACGGCCCGGATCCGCTCGCCGACGGTACGCAGCACCTCGGCCGGGTCGGTGCCGGCGGGCAGGCGTACCGGCTGCACGCTTGTGAACCAGCCGACGGTGCGGGACAGGTCGAGGCCGGCGTCGAGTTCCTCCCGGCCGTGCCGTTCGAGTTCGACGAGGAGGTCGGCCGCACCGTCCCGGCCGTGCCGCTGCTGCCACCGGCTGACGGCGAGCCGGAGCGCGGCGAGCAGCACCCCGGTGACCTCGCCGCCGACCGCGGCCGGTACGGCGGTGAGCAGCGGCAGCGTCTCGGCCGGGTCGAGGCGTACGACATGCTGGCGGGCGGGTTCCGCCGCCGGTCGCGGCCGCCCCGGCAGCAGTTCCGCGCCGGGGGCGAGGGTGTCGGCCCAGTGCGCCAGCTCGGCCAGCCGCTCGGGGCGGTGTGCCTGCGCGGTGAGCGCCTGCGCGTACCGCCGTAGCGAGGTGCCGGTCGGGGCGAGCAGCGGCGCCCGGCCGGCCCGGACGGCATTCCAGGCGGTGCCGAGGTCCGCCAGGAGGATCCGCCAGGAGACCCCGTCGACGGCGAGGTGGTAGACGGCGAGCAGCAGCCGGCCCGGCCGGTCGGCCCGGTCGAACCAGACCGCCTGGAGCATCGTCCCCGCCTCCGGCGCCAGCCGGTCCGTGGCGGCGGCGGACTCGGCGGCGAGCATGGCACGCAGGTCGCCCTCGTCGGCTCCGGCCGCGTCGACCCGGCGGAGCAGGTCGGCGGCATGCACCGCGCCGGCCGGCGCCGACTCCAGGGTCCAGAGCACCGAGGCGACCCGGCGCAGCCGCAGCCGCAGCCCGGCGTGCCGGTCCAGCACCGCCTGGAGGACGGCGGCCAGCGAGCCGAGATCCGCGTCCACCGGTACGACCAGCAGGCCGCTCAGGGTGAAGCGGTCGATCGGCAGCCCGGTCTCCCGCAGCCAGTGCACGATCGGCAGCAGCGGCACGTCGCCCGGCTCGTCGGGATCCGTGCCCGGCCAGGAGGAGTCGTCGGTGGCCGTGGCCGGCACCACCGGCACTACCGCCGGCACCGCTGCGGTCGCCGGACCGGCCGGGGTCGCCGCCGGGTCGGCCGGGGTCAGCGCCTGGTCGCCACCGGCGGCCCCGGCCAGGGCCCGGGGAGTTCGGTGCCGGAAGACGTCGCGCGGGGCGAGCGTGAGCCCGTGCCGGCGGGCCCGGCTGGAGACCGCGATGGAGAGGATGCTGTCGCCGCCCAGGGCGAAGAAGTCGTCGTCGGCGCCGGTCGCGGGCAGCCCGAGTACCTCGGCGAAGATCTCCCGGAGCAGCCGCTCGGCCGCACCGCCTCCGCCCGACCGCACCGCTCCGTCCACTTCGGAAGCACCTGTCGCGGCGGACGGACCGACCCGGGCCGCAGCCGACCCGCCCGCACCTGTCGGACCGGCGTCGGGTGCCGGCGCGACGGTGGCGGCCTGCGGTGCCGGCAGGGCGGCCCGGTCGACCTTGCCGCTCGCGGTCAGCGGCAACGCCTCCAGCACCACGAACCGGCCCGGCACCATCGACTCCGGCAGCCCGGCCCGGACGGCGGCCCGGACCGCCTCCGGGTCGAGCCGGACGCCGGTGGCCGGCACCAGGTAACCGACCAGGCCGGTCCGGCCCCGGCCGTCGGTCCGTGCGGCGGCGACCGCCTGCGCGACGCCGGGGGCGGACCGGAGCGCCGCCTCGACCTCGCCCAGGTCGATCCGGTGCCCCCGGATCTTGACCTGCTCGTCGGTCCGGCCGAGGTATTCGAGCATGCCGTCCGTACGCCACCGCACCAGGTCACCGGTGCGATACATCCGCTCCCCCGCCGGCCCGTACGGGTCGGCGACGAAGCGCTGCGCGGTCAGCCCGAACCGGGCGTGGTAGCCGTACCCGAGCTGGGCTCCGGCGACGTAGAGTTCGCCGGGCACCCCGGGCGGGACCGGGCGGAGGCAGTCGTCGAGGACGTGGAGCCGGGTGTTCGCCACCGGCCGGCCGATCGGCACGGTGCGCTCGGCACGGCCGTCATTCGCCCACCAGCTGACCTGCACCGCCGTCTCGGTCGGCCCGTAGAAGTTGTCGAGCGCCGTGCCGGTGCGGGCGTGCCAGCGCCGGGCCAGCTCCGGCGCGAGCGCCTCGCCGCCGCAGGAGACCCAGCGCAGGCTGGCCGCCCAGCCCGGGTCGGCGGTCACCTCGTCGTCGAGCAGGAACGCCTCGACCAGCGACGGCACGAAGGTGACCGCGCTGACCCGGTGCCGGCGGACCAGTCCGGCGAGCCGGGCCGGGTCGCCGGCCTCCTCCTCGCCGGGCAGCACCACGGCGGCACCCGCGCAGAGCGGCCAGAAGATCTCCCAGACCGAGGTGTCGAAGCTGGCCGGGGCGAGTTGCAGCATCCGGTCGGCGGTGCCGAGCCCGAACCGCCGCTGCGACCAGTCGATCTGGTTGACGATCGCCCGGTGCCCGACGAGGACCCCCTTGGGCCGCCCGGTCGAGCCCGAGGTGTAGATCAGGTAGGCGGGCCCGTCGGGGTCGCCGCCGGCCACCCCGGCCGGGGCATGCCCGGCGACGGCGGTCGGCCCGCCCGGCTCGGCATCCGCCGCGTGGACCTCCTCCGGCTCTCCGCCCGCCGTGACCACGAGCTGTGCCACCCCGGTCGGCCGGGGCAGCCGGCCCAGCACGTCCACTGTGGTGACGACAGCGCGGGCCCCGGAGTCGTCGAGGACACCGGCGAGCCGCTCCCGGGGATGCCCGACGTCCAGCGGCAGGTACGCCGCCCCCGCCTTGAGCGCGCCGAGCAGCGCCACCACCAGCTCGGCCGAGCGGGGCACCGCCACCGCGACCACGTCACCGGGGCGGATCCCCCGGACGGCCAGTCGCCGGGCCAGCGCGCCGGCCCGCCGCTCCAGCTCGGCGTAGGAGATCCGCCGCTCCCCGTCGAGCAGCGCGACCGCCTCCGGTGTCCGGGCCGCCTGGGCGGCGACCAGTCCGTGCAGGGTCTGCGGCGGCACCGGTGCGGCCGGACCGGTGAGCCGGGCCAGCGCGGCGGCCCGGTCGGCCGCCGGCAGCAGGTCGAGCCGGCCGACCGGGCGCTCCGGTGCGGCGGCGAAGGTGCCGAGCACCTCGGCCAGGCCGGTACGGAGCTGCCGCACGGTCGCCGGATCGACCCGCTCCGGGTCGTACTCCAGGGTCAGCCCGAGCCGCCCGCCGGAGGGTGTCACCAGCAGGGTCAGCGGATAGTGCGTGGCCTCCCGGAACTCGACCCCGGCCAGCTCCAGGCCGCCGGCCGCCCCGCCCGGCGCCGCGTCGACCGGGTAGTTCTCCATCACCACCAGGGTGTCGAAGAGTTCGCCGACGCCGGCCAGCCGCTGGATCGCCGGCAGCCCGAGGTGCTGGACGTCGAGCAGTTGCGCCTGCTCCCGCTGGAGCCGGCCGGCCAGCTCGACCAGCGGCTCGGCCGGGTTCCAGCGCAGCCGGACCGGCAGGGTGTTGATGAAGAGCCCGACCATCCCCTCGACGCCGTCCAGCTCGGCCGGACGGCCGGAGACGGTGCTGCCGAAGACCACGTCCCGGCGGCCGAGGCGACGCCCCAGCAGCACCGCCCAGGCGGCGTGCAGCACGCTGCCGACGGTCAGCCCGGCCGCGCGGGCCCGACCGGCCAGCCCGGCGGCGACCCCGGCCGGCAGCGGTACGTCGGCCCGCTCGGCGTGGAACATCCCGTCGAAGCCGTCGGTTGCCTCGGCGGTGAGCCGGGTCGGGCCGTCCAGGCCGGCGAGCGCGGCCCGCCAGGCGGCACCGGCGGCCGTCCGGTCCCGGCCGGCGAGCCAGTCCAGATAGCGCCGGTAGGGGGTGACCGGGGGCAGCCGGTCCGGCTCGGCGTCCGGGGCGTACCGGGCGAGCAGGTCCCGCAGGGTCACCCCGGCCGACCAGCCGTCGGTGACGATGTGGTGGTGGGTGAGGAGCAGGCTGTGCCGCTCCGGCTCCCGGCGGACCAGGACGCAGCGCAGCAGCGGCGGCCGGGCCAGGTCGAACGGTGCCGCCCGTTCCGCCTCGGCCAGCGCCTCGAACTCGGCCGTCCGCTGCGGTTCGGCGCACCCAATCAGGTCCACCTCGCGCCAGGGCAGTTCGACCCGGTCGGCGACGAGCTGCACCACCCGACCGTCGGCGAGCTGAGGGAAGCCGGCCCGCAGCGGGGCGTGCCGGTCCAGCACGTCCTGCCCGGCCCGGCGCAGCGCGGCGGCGTCCAGCGGGCCGCGCAGCTCGATCACCTGCTGCACCCGGTACGGGTCCCGCTCCGCCCCGGCGGCGACCGCGTGGAAGTAGAGCCCCTCCTGCAACGGGGTCAGCGGCAGTACGTCACCGACCGCCGGCACGGTGGCGGCGAGCGCGTCCACCTCGGCCTGGTCCAGCCGGAGCAGTGGGAAGTCCGACGGGCTGGGGCCGCCCGCCCCCGGCTGGGCGGCGTGCCGGACCAGCGCCTCCAGGGCGGCGAACCAGCCCCGGGCCAGCTCCGCCACGTCCGCCTCGGCGAGCAGCGCCGTCGGCCAGGCCCAGGTGACGCCGAGGCCCGGGCCGTCCGGCCGGTCCTCGGTGAAGGCGTTCACCTCCAGCGCGTACGGCGCCACCGGCATCGCCGCGTCGAAGCCCCCGGCGAGCAGGCCGATCCCGGGCAACGCTGTCCAGCAGCTCTCCGCCGACGCCTCCACCCCGAACCGGCCGAGGTAGTTGAAGCTGATCTGCGGCTGCGGCAGCGCGCCGAGCACGGCGGCGGTCTCCGGGTTGAGGTGCCGCAGCAGCCCGTACCCGATTCCGTGGTCGGGGAGAGCGCGCAGCCCCTCCTTGATCCGCTTCAGTGCCCGGCCGGCGTCCTCACCGCCGGCCAGCGCCGCGTCGAGGTCGATCGGCCCGAGGTCGAGCCGGACCGGGAAGATGCTGGTGAACCAGCCGAGGGTGCGGGATAGGTCGACGCCGTCGGCGAGCTGCTCCTCCCGGCCGTGCCCCTCCAGCGCCACCAGCGCCGGCGCCGGCGCCCCGCTCCCCCGACGGCGGCGCCAGTCGGCGAGCGCCAGCGCCAGCGCGGTGAGCAGCACGTCGTTGACCCCGGCGGAGAAGGCCGCCGGGATGCTGGTGAGCAGCGGCGCGGTCCGGTCCGCCGGCAGCCGCAGGGTGAGCCGGCGGACGCCTGCCAGGTCGCCGACCGGGTCGAGCGGGCGGTCCGCCAGCGGCGGGTCCTCGCCGCGCAGCTGCCCGATCCAGAGCGGCAGCTCGGCGGTCCGGTCGGCGGACTCGGCGTCGGCGTGCACCAGCTCGGCCCAGCGCCGCAGCGGGGTGCCGACCGGTTCCAGCCGGGGCGCCCGGCCGGCGAGCACGTCCGCCCAGGCCGCCGCGAGGTCGGGCAGGAGGATCCGCCAGGAGACGCCGTCGACCACGACGTGGTGCACCACCACGACCAGCCGGCCGGGCCGGTCCCGCCCGGCGTCGAGCCAGACGGCCTGGAGCATCACGCCGGCCTCCGGCGCCAGTCGCGCTCCGGCGGCGTCGGCGGCGGCCTCGATCCGCCCCCGCAGCGCCTCGTCGGTCAGCCCGGCGACGTCGACCCGGTGCAGCAGGTCGGTGGCGGACACCGTGCCGGGCGCCGGCACCACCAGCCGGCCCGGCCGCTGCGCGGTGGCCCGGACCAGCCGGGCCCGGAGTGCGTCGTGCCGGTCGACCGCCGCCTGGAGCACGGCGGCGAGCCGTTCGGTGCTCGCCTCGGCCGGTACCCGGACCGCGAGCCACTGCGCGAACTCGTCGATCCGGCCGCCGCAGCCGTCCAGCCAGCGCATGATCGGGGTGAGCGGGAACTCGCCGACCCCGGCCCGCGGGTCGTCGGCGACGCCGCGCGGCAACGACTCGGCCACCGGGGCCAGCTCGGCGACGGTACGCCGCTGGAAGACCTGACGCGGCGTGATCACCAGCCCGGACTGCCGGGCCCGGATGACGAGCTGGATCGAGACGATGCTGTCCCCGCCGAGGGCGAAGAAGTCGTCCTCGACCCCGACCTCGGGCAACCCCAGCACCTCGGCGTAGAGGGCACAGAGCACCTCCTCGCGGGCGTCCCGGGGGCGGGCTCCGGTGGTCGGTGCCGCGAAGTCCGGCACCGGCAGGGCGGCCCGGTCCAGCTTGCCGCTGGGCAGCACCGGCAGCCGGTGCAGCGGCACGAAGGCGGCCGGCACCATGTGGTCCGGCAGCCAGCTCCGGGCGTACCCGCGCAGCTCCGCCAGGAGCGCGGCGACGTCCCGGAACGGGGCCGGCCGGTTGGCGTACCGGGCCGGCTCGGCGGCCGGGTTCCCGGGCCGGTACGCCGGTTCGGCGGGGTGCGCGTCGGGGCGGGAGAGGAGCAGGTCGAGGCGGCCGTCGTCGGCCGTGCCGGACCAGGTGACCTCGACGGCGTAGCCGAGCCGGTCGGCCAGCTCGTACACCTCCTCCGGGTCGACCGCCGGCTCCCGGCCGGCGGCACCCGTCCCGGGTGCGGCGGGGTCGTCCGTCAGCTCCCGGCAGGCGGCGAGGTCGGCGTCGAGCCGGGCGTTGCGCACCCCGGTCACCCGCAGCACCGCCGGACGCCGCGTCTCCAGCCGGTCGGCGAGCCCGGCCAGCCCGGACGGCAGCTCGGTCCAGGGCAGCTCGACCACCTGGTCCAGGGTGGACGGAGCATCGGTGGTGGCGGTGCGCAGCACCACGTCGTACCGGTAGCGGGTCAGTTCGTTGCGCGCCCGGCCGCGCTTGACCGCCAGCTCGACCCCGACGATCGCCGGAACCCGCCCCGCCAGGGCCGGGAAGAAGTCGGGATCGAGCAGCAGCTCGCCCTCCCAGTGCAGGCCCTGCTCGACGGCGGCGAGCGCGGCGGCCCGCCCCTCCTCGCCGGGCCGGCGCCGGCCGGCCTCGATCGCCCCGCGCAGCGTGCGGTGCAGCCGCAGGTTGCGCACGTCGCCGACGAAGATGCTGCCGCCGGGCGCGAGCAGTCCGGCGGCCCGGTCCAGCACCTCGACCAGGTAGTCGGCGCTGGGGAAGTACTGCAGCACCGAGTTGAGCACGATGGTGTCGAAGTAGCCGGTGGGCAGCCCGTCGGTCACGTCGGCCGGCTGGGCCCGCAGCTCGACCCGGTCGGCCAGCTCCGGCACCGCCGCCACCTGCTCGCGGAGCGCCTCGACCGCCGCCGGGGAGAGGTCGGTGCCCCAGTACGCCGCCACCTCCGGCGCCACCTTGGCCAGCAGCAGCCCGCTGCCGACCCCGAGCTCCAGCACCCGGCGCGGACGGAGCGCGAGGATCCGCCGCACCGTCGAGTCCCGCCACTCGCGCATCTCGGGCAGCGGGATCGGCAGCCCGTCGTAGCTGCTGTTCCAGCCGGTGAAGTTCTCCCCGAACCGCTCGGCCCGCCCGGCGGTGTAGAGCAGCTCGTGCAGCCGCTGCCAGTCCTCCACCCGGGCCGACTCCACCTCGGCGTCCCGCTCGGCGGCCCGGCCCGGCGCCGGTACGACGTACGCGGCGAGCCGTTGCTGACCGTCCCGCCCCGGCCGGGCCAGCACGGCGACCTGGCCGACCGCCGGATGCTGGGCCAGCACCGACTCGATCTCGCCCGGCTCGATCCGGTAGCCACGGATCTTCACCTGGTCGTCGGCGCGGCCGAGGAACTCCAGCCGCCCGTCCGGCAGCCACCGCACCAGGTCACCGGTGCGGTAGAGCCGTCCGCCGGCCGGCCCGTACGGGTCGGCGACGAAGCGCTGCGCGGTAAGCCCCGGCTGGCCGAGATAGCCCCGGGCCAGCCCCGACCCGCCGAGGTAGAGCTCGCCGGGCACGCCGACCGGCACCGGCTGGAGCGCGGCGTCCAGCACGTAGCAGCGGGTGCCCGGGTCGGGGCGGCCGATCGGCACCACCCCGCCGGGCGGGGTGGCCGGGTCGCACTCCCCCAGCGTCGAGTTGACCGTCGCCTCGGTCGGCCCGTAGGCGTTGAACATCGGCCGGCCCGGCGCCCAGCGGGCGACCAGTTCTGGTGAGACCCGCTCGGTGCCGGCCAGCAGGGTCGCCCCGGCCGGCAGGGTCAGCTCGGGCGGCATCGCGGCGAGCAGGGCCGGCGGCAGGATCATGAAGGTCACGCCGTGCCGGTGGGCGTACTCGGTCAGCGCCGGTCCGGGCACCCGGCGCTCGGCCGGCACCACCACCAGCCGACCGCCGGAGAGCAGCCCGAGGCAGAGGTCCCAGAACGCCACGTCGAAGCTGGGCGAGGCGAACTGGAGGACCCGGCTGTGTGGGCCGACGCCGAGCCGGGCGCTCTGGGTGGCGACCAGCTTGGCCACCCCGGCGTGCGTGACCAGCACGCCCTTGGGCCGCCCGGTCGAGCCGGAGGTGTAGATGACGTAGGCCGTGTTCTCCGGGGTCAGCTGCGGCGTCCCGTCCCTGTCGGACTCCCCGCCCGCCTGGTCGGTTTCGGGCAGCTCGTCGAGGAGCAGCCGGGGCAGGCCCGGGGTCTCCGGCAGCTCGTCGGCGAGCTCCGCCGTGCTGACCAGGCACACCGGCCGGGCGTCGGCGAGCATGAAGCCGATCCGCTCGGCCGGGTAGTCCCGGTCCACCGGAAGATAGGCGCCGCCGGCCTTGAGCACCGCCACCTCGGCCACGATCATCTCCACCGAGCGGGGCAGGCAGAGCGCGACCACCCGCTCCGGCCCGACGCCCCGGGCGACGAGCGCGGCGGCGAGCCGCCCCGCGCGGGCGTCCAGCTCGGCGTAGCTCAGCTCGACGTCCTCGCAGACCACCGCGACCGCCCCGGGCGCCCGACGGACCTGTTCGGCGAAGAGCGCCGGCCAGGTCGCCGGTGGCCCGGGGCGGGCCGCCTCGTTCCACTCGACCAGGATCCGGTGCCGGTCCGTGTGGGACAGTCCGTCGTCCGTGCGGTTCAGGTCACTCGTGGGCACGACGAAGTACCGCCTCTCGCCAGCGGGTGGGAACGGTGCGTTGCGGGGTGGTGGTGGTCGGGGCGGGGTCGTGGTCGGGGCGGGGTCGCCGGTCAGGCGTCGCCGAGCAGCGGCAGGATCTGGTCCAGCGCGTACGGGACGCTGAGCACGGTGCTGAAGGAGAGGGCGGCACCGAGCGGCGGGTCCTCGTACGGCAGGAAGACCGCCCGGTTCTGCTTGGCCACCTCAAGGGTGGTGTAGACCTTGTCCGCCTTCACCCGGGGCTCGGCGCTGGCGTCCGAGGTCAGGAAGAGCAGCTTGTCGACGTCGACCAGGTCGAGCCGTTCGGAACCGATCTCGGCCGCGTACTCCTTGCCGGCCGCCTGCACGATCGCGTCCGGCACGGTGAAGCCGAGCTGGGTCATGAAGACCACCTTCGGGTCGCTCGGCGCGAAGACCGCGTACTTGCCGGCCTCGTAGGGGTCGACCACCGCGACGCTCTTGCCGGCGAAACCGGGGTGCTCCTGCCGGGCCTTGGCGAACCGGGCGTCCACGTCGGAGATGAGCTTCTCGGCCTGGTCGAGCTTGCCGAGGGCGCGGCCGGCCTGCAGGGTCATCTCCTGCCAGGGCGCGGCGTAGTCGTCGAAGCCCTTCGGCTGGGCGACGGTCGGGGCGAGCTGGGAGAGCTTCTGGTACTGCTCCTGCGTCATCCCGGAGTAGAGACCGATGATCAGATCCGGCCGCAACGCCGCGATCTTCTCGAGGTTGTAGTCGTCCCGCTCACCGACGATCTCCGGCGGGGTGCTGCCCCAGAGCGGCTGCGCCCACGGCCACTTGCCGTAGGGCCGCTCCAGGAACCAGTCGATGGCGCCGACCGGCACGACGCCGAGGGCGAGCACCGGGTCCTGGTCGCTGAGGCCGAGCGTCACCACCCGGGACGGAGCCTTGGTGATCTCCGTACTGCCGTACTTGTGCTCGACCTGGACCGGGAAGGTGCCGCCGCCGGCACTCGCCGACGGTGCCGGGTCGGCGCCGTCGTCGCCGCCACAGCCGGCCACTCCGAGGGCGAGGACCACCAGGGCCGCGGCCAGTCTGGCGACCGGCCGGAAGCGGGTGGTGCGGGCAGGTGTGCTGGACATCGGCTCCTCTTCGGGTCATCGGCGTCCCGTCGCGCGGATGGCGGCCGGGCGGGAATCGGTCTCGGCGGGGCCGCAACGGTCGGCATGCGTCGCGCGACATCGGACGACGATGACTGCACGCCGGGCTACGGCACCGACGTCCGGTTCCGCTGGTGGTGATAGTAAGGTAATCCTTACCTAACCTCAACTGTTCCACCCGAACCGACTCCGGGAGATGGCCGGACTCCCCAACCATCGAGGCCGTGAACTAAGGTATACCTACCCTAAGGCACTAGGGGCGCTGCCGGTTCACCTGCGAGAACCCGCGACAGAACCCCACCAGAGAACCGAGCCCCACCAGAGAACCGCGGCAGAGAACGAGCCGGCGGAAGGAAAACGAGCCGGCGGAAGGAACATGAGGACCGCGTGACAACGGACCAGGCAACACTGAGCCGGCCCGCGCCCGACCGGGCGCCCGGTCGCCGGCCCCGCCCGATCGGGCTCTTCCTGGTCGCCACGACCGTCCTGATCGTCCTCTCCCTGCTCTCCATCGCGGTCGGCAGCCGGCAGATCCCGCTCGACCAGGTGGTGCAGACCCTTCTCGACCGTTCCGGCGCCCGCGCCGCCGACCCGCAGATCGAGGCGATCGTCTGGGGCGTACGACTGCCCCGTACCGTCCTCGGCCTGCTGGTCGGGATGGCGCTGGGGCTGGCCGGCGCGCTGATGCAGGGGCTGACCCGCAACCCGCTCGCCGACCCCGGGCTGCTCGGGGTGACCGCCGGAGCCGCCTTCGGCATCGTCGTCGCGATCGCCTGGCTCGGCGTCGCCGGCCTCTACGGCTACATCTGGTTCGCCTTCGCCGGTGCCCTGCTCGCCAGCGTCGTCGTCTACCTGCTCGGCGGGCTCGGCCGGGGCGGCTCCACCCCGGTCAAGGTGGCGCTGGCCGGCGTGGCGATGACCTTCCTGCTCAACTCGTTGACCAGCGCGCTGGTGCTGCGCGACCCGGTGGCGCTGAACCGCTACCGGTTCTGGGCGGCCGGCTCCCTCAGCAGTGCCGACTTCGGCACCATCCGCCAACTGCTGCCGTTCCTCGCCGCCGGTGCCGTGCTGGCGCTGGCCACCGCGCCGGCCCTGAACAGCCTCGCCCTCGGCGACGACGTGGCGAGCGCGCTCGGCCGCCGGGTCGGGTTGGTACGCCTGCAGGGCACCCTGGCGGTGACCCTGCTCGCCGGGGCGGCGGTCTCGGTCGCCGGGTCGATCGTCTTCGTCGGCCTGGTGGTGCCGCACGTGGCCCGGCTGATCACCGGCCCGAACCACCGCTGGCTGCTGCCCTTCACCATGCTGCTCGCGCCGAGCCTGCTGCTGCTCGCCGACATCGTCGGCCGGGTGATCGCCCGGCCGAGCGAGGTGGGTGTGGGGATCATCGCCGCCTTCATCGGCGGTCCGTTCTTCATCATGCTGGTCCGGCGCCGCCGGCTGGCGGAGCTCTGATCCGGATGTCCCTGCTCGAACTGCACCGCAACGGCGGGCGTACCGCGTTCCGGGTCAACCGGCCACCGGTCTCCGGCGTGCTCCGGGGACGGATGCTGGTCTGCTGCCTCGGGCTGGTGGCCCTGGTCTTCGTGGTCTTCTGCGTCGGCATCGCCACCGGGGACTACCCGGTCAGCCCGCTGCGGGTGGTGCCCGCGCTCTGGGGCTCCGGCGACCCCGGTCAGGTCTTCATCGTGCGGGAGCTGCGGCTGCCCCGGGCGCTCACCGCCGTCCTCGCCGGTGCCGCGTTCGCGGTCTCCGGGGCGGTCTTCCAGACCATCACGCGCAACCCGCTGGCCAGCCCCGACATGATCGGCATCAACGCCGGGGCCACCACGGCCGTGGTCACCGGCATCGTCCTCCTCAACGGTGCCGGCCTGAGCCTGCCGACGCTGGGCCTGGTCGGCGGGTTGGCCACCGCCGCCGTCATCTACCTGCTGGCCTGGCGGCGTGGCGCTACGGGCTACCGGATCGTGCTGGTCGGCATCGCCGTCTCCTGGATGTGCGCCAGCGCCACCGACTACCTGCTGACCCGGGCCCAGCTCGCCGAGGCGCAGGCGGCGCTCGGCTGGCTGGTCGGCAACCTCAGCGGTCGCGGCTGGGAGACGGTCGGCCCACTCGGCGCCGCGGTGCTGGTGCTGCTGCCGGCCGGGATGCTGCTCGGGCACTGGACCCGGACCCTGCACCTCGGTGACGAGGTGGCGCGGGGCCTGGGCACCCCGGTGCAACTGGCCCGGCTCCTCCTGGTCGTCGTCGGCGTCGCGATGGTCGCGTTCGCCACCGCCGCCACCGGTCCGATCCTCTTCGTGGCCCTGGCGGCACCACAGATCGCCCAGCGGCTGGTGGGGCTCTCCGCGCCACCGCTGCTGGCGTCCGCGCTGACCGGGGCGTTGATGGTCTCGGCCAGCGATCTGGTGGCCCGATTCCTCATCCCGGACGTCGACCTGCCGGTCGGGGTGGTCACCGGGGCGCTCGGCGCCGCGTTCCTGCTCTGGCTGCTCGTCCGCACCAACCGCGCCGGTTCCGGAGGCTGACATGACCGCGAAGCTGACCCTGCCCGACACCGTGCTCGGCACCGTGCCGGACGCACCGCCGCCCGGACCGGCCGGCCAACCCGAGCTGCGGGCCGAACGGCTGCGACTGGCCTACGGCGACCGGATCGTCGTCGACGACCTCGACCTGGTGGTGCCGGCCGGCCGGATCAGTGTGATCGTCGGCGCCAACGCCTGTGGGAAGTCGACCCTGCTCCGGGCGCTGGCCCGGCTGCTCAACCCGGCGGCCGGCAGCGTCCAGCTCGACGGCCGGGCGATCGGATCGCTGCCGACCCGGCAGGTGGCCAGGCAGGTCGGCATCCTGCCGCAGGCTCCGGTCGCGCCGGAAGGGCTGACCGTTGTCGACCTGGTCGGCCGGGGCCGCTCGCCACACCAGACGTGGTGGCGGCAGTGGTCGCCGGAGGACGAGCGGGCGGTCCGGGAGGCGCTCGCCGCGACCGGCGTCACCGAGCTGGCGGACCGCCCGGTGGACGAGCTCTCCGGCGGGCAGCGGCAGCGGGCCTGGATTGCCATGGCGGTCGCCCAGCAGACCCCGGTGCTGCTGCTCGACGAGCCGACCACCTTCCTCGACCTGTCGCACCAGATCGACGTGCTGGACCTGGTGGTGGACCTCAACCGGCGCGACGGCCGGACCGTGGTGATGGTGCTGCACGACCTCAACCAGGCGTGCCGGTACGCCGACCACGTGATCGCGATGAAGGGCGGCCGGATCGTCGCGCAGGGCGAGCCGTCGAGGGTGATCACCGCCGAACTGGTCGAGGAGGTCTTCGACGTCCGCTGCGAGGTGCGCGTCGACCCACTCACCGGCACCCCGATGATCATCCCCACCAGCCGGCACCACGCCCGCCCCCCGGTGCCGGTCGCCGCTGGCATGTGATTCTGACGGGTCAGGGCATCGGATGCAGGCCCTCGTGCCGTACCGTCCACTGCCCGTCGTCGGGGAAGCCCGGCGTCGGTCGGCCGGCGTCCGCGTCCGCGCCCCGGGCCATCAGCGCGACCGCGGCCAGCAGACCGCCATTGCCGGGCAGGTAGACCGGGAGCGCCGCGGTCTGCCGGTTGTGCCCGTTGGGCAGGTGGCCGTTCTTCGGTACGGGCATCAGCAGCGCGTCGACGGCGGTCCGCGGCTCGCCCAGCCGGGTCGCGGTCATCGCGATCGCCGGACAGTCCCAACCCCAGGTCGACGCCCAGTCCCAGTCGGCCAGCACCCCGTGCAGGGTGGCCCGCATGATCTCCGGGTCGACCAGCCCGGTGGGCGGGACGAGACCGAGCGCGTACAGCATCGACGGATGGTCGTCCCGCACCGTGTACGGCGGCACGTCGACGGCGGTGTAGACACCGTCCCGGACGTACGGCCGGACCAGGCCGGCGGCGACCCGCTCCCAGGACGGCTCCGGGGCCAGTCCGAGCCGCTCCCGCCAGCGCTGCGCGGTCCGCAGCCCCCACGACCAGTACGCCAGCTCGAAGGTCGGATTGCTGAGCTGGTGCCGGAGCTCGGCGTACGACTCCTGTGCCGGCACCAGCGGCGGCCCGAGCTGGTAGCCACGGTCACTCCGGACCGGATGGTCGGCCATGAACGCGGCCGACTCGAAGACGATGTCGGCGTAGCGGCGCAGCACGGTCTCCGGCTCGGCGCTGCTGCGATGGACCAGTTCGGCAAGGAAGATCGGGTGCGGCTGCTGCCAGAGCAGGAACGGCCCGATCGGGCTGGGACTCTCCCGACCGTCCGGGCCGACCTGCTTGGGCCAGCGGGCACCGGCACAGCCCTGCCGGCGGGCGGTCTCCCGGGCCTGCGGCAGGATGCCGGCATACCAGCCGAGGCTGCGTTCCAGCAGGTGGGGCCGGCCCCAGAGCGGGAAGTGCGCCCCGTGCCACCAGTGCATCTCCAGGTGGAACCGGCCGCGCCAGCTGTTCACCATCAGGCCGGTCTCCTGCGGCGGTAGCGACCCGGCGCAGTGCACGGCGGTCAGGTACTGCGAGAGCACCACCCGCCGTTCCAGCTCGATCGCCCGCTGGTCCCGGCTGTCGGCCAGCTCCACGGCGCCGCCACTTCCCCAGAACCCGGCCCAGTGCCGGCCGGAGGCCGCCACCACCTCGGCGTACGAGGGCAGCGCGGTGACCGCCGCCGGGCCGGCACCGGGGGTGAACGCCACCACCAGCTCCAACACCGGTGACCCGGCGGTGACCAGGAACTCGTGCGCTCCGATGTGCAGAATCCGGGCGCCGTCGGGCAACCCGACCGCGACCGAGTACGCCGTGTCGTCGAGGGTCCGGCGCAGCAGCGCCCCGTCCGGGGTGGGGCGGAGCGTGGACGAGTGTGCCGACGGCCGGCTCCAGTCGGCGGCGTTGCTCCACTCCTGTGACCCGTACGGGAAGGCGATCCGCACCGCGAGGCCCTCGGCGAGCAGCGCCGACTCGACGCGTACGGCGAGCAGGTCGCGCTCCGGATGGCAGGCCGTGCCGACCCGCACGGGTGTGCCGGCGAGCCGGAACCGGCTGTCGATCGTCCCGGTCCAGAGGTCGAGCCGCTGGTGCGGCCCGGTCAGCTCGGTCGGCTCCGGTGCCCGGGTGCCGGCCCGGCCGGTGGAGCGGGTCGACCAGACCAGCCCGATCCGGCCCAGGTCGAGCCGGTGCGGGTTGCTCCGCAGCCACGCCTCGGCCGGCGACTCCGGCGCCTCGGCGACGCCGGAAAGCGCGCCGCGCATGTCGACGTACTCGACCGGACCGCGTGGCGTCGGGTATGCCCGCCGGGTCTCGGCGAGGTCGTACGCCCGCCCGCCCGGCACGCTGTGCCAGCCCCACTGCGCCTGGGTGCCGAGCAGCGTGCCGGGCGCGCCGGTGCCGCCGGGGTTGGACAGCGGGTAGCTTCCCGGAAAGGTCTGCAACCCGGTGACGTCGACGGTGTAACAGAACTCGCCGTTGCCGACCGAGAGCGGGGACTCCGGCACGATGCCGGTCAGCTCGACCGCGTGCCGGTCGACCAGGGCCCGGCGGTCGATCCCGGAGCCACCGGACCCGGCCCGGCGGTCGATCCCCGACCCGCCGCGCTCGGCCCACTGGCCGCCGTCGCCGGCCAGAGCCGGCCGCAGGCTCGCGTCCCCCTCCCGGTCGGCGGCGGTCACTTGCCGATCGCCGCCTCGACCTGCTTGACGAACTCGTCGGCGGCGGCGGACGGCGACTTCCGGTCGAAGAGCACCTCGGCGTTGAGCCGCTGCAGGATGAGCCGGGTGTCGGTCGAGCCGGTCGGGCCGATCACCAGCGGCGGCCCTGCCTGCGGGGTGACCCGCTCGATGAACGTCGCCTGCGCGGCCTGGTCCGGGTTGAGCGCCGGCAGCACGGCGGTGAGCACCTCCGAGTTCGCCGGGATGCCCCGGTCGGTCAGGATGAACTTCCCGGCCTCCGGACTGTTCACCAGGAAGTCGACGAACTTCGCCGCCTCCTCGGGGTGCTCGGTGCGGGCGTTGATGGTGTAGAGCTGGGACGCCTGCAACCACATCCCGGGCCGGGCGCTCTCCCCCGGTGCCCGCAGCAGCTCCAGCGGCTGCCCGGCGGCCTTGCGCAGCGACCCGAGCTGGTTGCTCCAGTCGAACTGCATCCCGGCCAACCCCCGGCCCATCAGCGTCTGCTCCGGTGCCGGCTGGCCCGCCAGCTCGGTGGTGACCGAGGCCGCCGGGGTGGCGCCGGAGTTCCGCAGGCCGACTGTCATCGTCCACCACTGTGTGACGGTCTCCCGGCTGATCGCCACCTTGCCGTCCGGGGTGTAGAGCCCTTCGCCGCGCTGCCGGGAATAGAGGTCGAGGACGTCGGCGCTGGTCGGGTCGGCCACCCCGTAGGTGCCCTTGGGCGATTTGGCGGAGATCTCCCCGGCGATCCGGACGAAGTCGTCCCAGGTCCAGGTGCTGTCGTCGGGCAGCGGCACGCCCGCCTTGTCGAAGACCGCCGGGTTCACCACGACCGCGAAGGTGTTCACCCCGGTCGGTACGCCGTACTGCTTGTCGTCGAAGCGTCCGTTGCCGAGCGCCGCGGCGTCGATCTTGTCGGTCGTCAGCTCGTCCTGCACCCGGGCCAGGTCGAGCAGCGCGCCCCGGTCACCGTACTCCCGGGGGTAGGCGCCGCCGAGCGTGATGACGTCGGGGGCGTCGCCGGCCGCGACCTCGGTGGCCAGCTTGTCGAAGTACGCGTTGAAGTCCGACGACGTGCCGTTGACCTTGATGTCGGGGTTCTGGGCCTGGAAGGCGTCGATCACCTTCTGGGTGGCCTGGGCCCGGTCGTTGTTCCCCCACCAGGAGAAGCGCAACTCCACGGGCCCGCCCTCGCCGCCGGAGTCGCCGCAGGCGGCGACGGAGAGCAGCATGGTGGCGGAGAGGGCGACGACACCGAACCGGGTACGGAGGGATCTGGATCTGGTGGCTCTGGCGCTCCTGAATGTGGCTCTCATCGGAACTCCTTCCGAGGCGGTGGGATTGGAACGGTTCACTTGAGGCCCGTCGTAGCCAGCCCCTGCGTCAGATAACGCTGGCCGGCGAGGAAAAAGCCGAAGATCGGCACAAGTCCCACGATGGACATCGCGAAGAGCTGGCCCCAGGCGGTCTCGCCCTGCCCGTCCATGAAGGAGCGCAGCGCCACCGGGACGGTGTAGAGGTCGGGGTTGGTCAGAAAGATGAGCTGGCTGAAGAAGTCGTTCCAGGTCCAGATGAAGGTGAACAGTGCCGAGGTGGCCAGCGCCGGCACGGAGAGCGGCATGATGATCCGCCAGTAGATCCGCAGGTGCCCGCAGCCGTCCATCCGGGCCGCCTCGTCCAGCTCCCTCGGCAGGGAGCGGATGAACTGGACCATCAGGAAGATGAAGAAGGCGTCGGTGGCGAGGAACTTCGGCACGATCAGCGGCAGGCTGGTGTTGATCCAGCCAAGCTGCGAGAAGAGCACGTACTGCGGCACGATCAGGACGTGGATCGGCAGCATCATCGTGGCGAGCATCGCCGCGAAGAGGATCCGCCGGCCCCGGAACTCCAGCCGCGCGAAGGCGTACGCCGCCAGCGAGCAGGAGAGCAGGTTGCCGACGATCGCGGCGACCGCGATCACCGCCGAGTTCCAGAGGTAGTGCTGGAACGGGTGCTCCAGTGCCGTCCAGCCCCCGACGTAGTTGCCGAGGTCGAACTCGCGTGGCCAGATCGACGGGTCCCGGAAGATGACCTCGGTCGGCTTGACCGAGCTGGAGACCATCCAGAGCAGCGGATAGATCATCACCACGCCGAAGACGATCAGCAGGGTGTGTCGGGAGATCCGCCGCACCGGCGGGTCGGCGCGGGCCCCCGGCGACGCGCCGGAACCCGTGGTGCTCGTCAGGTCAGTCACCGTAGAAGACCCATCGCTTGGCGAAGATGAAGTTGACGCCGGTCAGCACCGCGATGACGACCAGCAGTGTCCAGGCCAGCGCGGACGCGTAGCCCATCTCGAACGAGCCGAAGCCGCGCTCGTAGAGGTAGAGCGTGTAGAGCAGGGTCGAGTCGGCCGGGCCGCCGGTGCCGCCACTGACCACGAACGCCTGGGTGAAGCTCTGGAAGGCGCCGATCATCTGGAGGATCAGGTTGAAGAAGATGATCGGGGTGAGCAGCGGGATGGTGATCCGGAAGAACTGCGAGACCGCTCCCGCGCCGTCGACCGAGGCGGCCTCGTAGTACATGCTCGGGATCTGCCGCAGCCCGGCCAGGAAGATCACCATCGGGGCGCCGAACGTCCAGGCGTTCAGCACGATGAGCGTGCCGAGCGCGTAGTCGGGGTGGGCCACCCAGCTCACGCCCTCGACGCCGACCCGGGCGAGCAACTGGTTGACCAGGCCCTCGCTGCCGAAGATCTGCCGCCAGAGGATCGCGATGGAGACGCTTCCGGCCAGCAGCGACGGCAGGTAGTAGACCGAGCGGTAGATGGCGAGGCCGCGTACGCCCCGGTTGAGCAGCATGGCCAGGCCGAGGGCCAGGGCCAGTTGCAGGGGTACGGAGACGAAGACGTACTGGAAGGTGACGAGCATCGACCTGTGCAGTCGGCTGTCCTCCAGCATCCGCCGGTAGTTCTCCAGGCCGAGCCACTCCGGCGGGCTCAGCAGGGTGTAGTCGGTGAAGGAGAGATAGAGCGAGGCCAGGATCGGCCCGATGGTGAAGGCGACCATTCCGACGATCCACGGCGCCAGGAAGCCGTACGCCACCTGGTTTTCCCGGCGACGTGGCCCTCGGATACGCCTGCCCGTGCGATCGCTCATCGGAGCACCCTTCGGGAGAGATCCCCCGCCCACCTTTGTCCGCAGCACCCCACGGCCGGGCCGAGTAACCAGTTTCTAACAAAGCCAACATCAACTGTCAACGGATCGGTCACCAACGGGCCAGTGGTGCGCATCCGCGCAGGCAGATGCTGTGTGATGGCAGAGAAACCGGTTGCTCCCAAGATCGGGTAAGCGGTATCCTCGATCCCACGACGTGGACACCGGACGTCACCGGACGATCGCGCGGGTGTTCATCTGGACGGGCCGCCCGGCGGGCCGCACCTGGGAGATTCGAGATGAGCCTGATCGGAGATCGGCGCGCCGGGCAGCAGCCGGGAGGCGGACCGGCCGGCGGACCGGCGGGCGAGCCCGCCCACGGACCGGCCGGCGAACCGACGGGTCGTGAGGCGCGCTCCGGGCGGCGCAGCGGCGGCCGACGGGAACGCTCCGCCGCCACCATCGGCCGGGTCGCCGAGGCGGCCGGGGTCTCCCGGGCGACCGTCTCCCGGGTGATGAACGGTAGCCCGACCGTGGCGGCCGAACTCGCCGCCCGGGTCCGGGCCGCGGCCGAGGCGCTGAACTACGAACCCAGCCTGGTGGCCCGCAGCCTGGCGTTGGGGCGTACCAGCACGGTGTCGCTGATCGTGCCGGACCTGTCCAACCCGATGTTCCAGGACGTGCTGCGCGGGCTCAGCCACGCCGCGGCCGGCTGCGGCCACCGGCTGCTGGTCGCCGAGTCCAACGAGAACGTCGCCGAGGAGGCGATACTGGCGGTCGAGGCGCGGCGTCGCTCCGACGGGCTCGTCCTCGCCTCACCCCGGGTGCCCGAGGCCGAGCTGCGCGCCCTCAGCGACCGGCTCGCCCCGCTCGTCCTGCTCAACCGCGACCTACCGGGGAGTGTCATCCCGTCGCTCTCGGTCGACTACGCGGCCGGCATCGCCGCGATCGTGGCGCACCTGCGCTCCCTCGGCCACCGCCGCCTGGTCTACCTGGCCGGCCCGGCAGCCAGTACGTCCAACCGGGAACGCCAGGCCGCGCTGCACGCGGGCTGCGCCGCCGAGCCGGTCTGCGCCCTCACCGAACTACCGTGCGGAGCCACCTTCGACGACGGGTACGCGGCGGCCCGGTCGATCCTGCGGACCGGCGCGACCGCCGTGGTGGCCTTCAACGACATGGTGGCGTTCGGCGCGCTCAGCGGCCTGCACGAGCTGGGCATCGGGGTGCCGAGGGACCTCTCCGTGGCCGGTTTCGACGACATCCCGTTCGCCCGCTACACCACCCCGCCGCTGACCACCGCCTCGATCCCCCGCAACGAGCTGGGCCGGCAGGCGTGGGAACGGCTCTGGGCCCTGATGAACGGCGGGCCGGCCGGACACAACGTGCACTTCCAACCCCGGCTGCTGGTCCGGGAGAGCACCGGCCCGGTGCCGGCCGGACGAGGCTAGTCGACGACTACGGCCGGACGGGTCGGAAGAGACGTCGGAAGAGGCGGTGGAGATGACCGGACCGGAATGGATCAGGGTCGACGGGGACCGGCTCGCGGATGCCGACGGGCGGACCGTCCGGCTCGCCGGGGTCGGGCTCGGCGGCTGGCTCAACATGGAAAACTTCATCACCGGCTATCCCGGCACCGAGTCGCAACAGCGCCGGGCCCTGCGCCGGGCGCTCGGCCCGGAGGGGTACGAACGGTTCTTCACGCGCTTCCTGACCGACTTCTTCACCGCCGCCGACGCCGGATATCTCGCCTCGCTCGGCCTCAACTCGGTACGGGTCCCGTTCGGCTACCGGCACTTCGAGGACGACGACCGGCCGTTCACGCTCAAGCCGGACGGGTTCCGATGGCTGGACCGGATCGTCTCGATCTGCGCCGACGCCGGCCTGTACACCATCCTCGACCTGCACGCGGTGCCCGGCTACCAGAACCAGAACTGGCACAGCGACAACCCCACCCACTGGGCGCACTTCTGGACCCACCGGCACTTCCAGGACCGGGTGGTGCACCTCTGGCAGGCAATCGCGCAGCGCTACCGGGACAACCCCGCCGTCGCCGGATACAACCCGGTCAACGAGCCGGCCGACGCCAGCGGCGAGGTGATCGGCCCCTTCTACGACCGGCTGGTGCGGGCCGTCCGCGAGGTCGACGACCGGCACATCCTCTTCCTGGACGGCAACCGCTACTCCACCGACTTCTCGATGTTCACCGAGCCCTACCCGAACACGGTCTACACGGCACACGACTATGCGCTGCCCGGCATCGCCGCCGGCAGCGTCTATCCGGGCACCACCCGGGGCGAGTACTTCGACCGGGCGGCCGTGGAGCGGACCTTCCTGCGCCGCACCGAGTTCATGCGCCGCACCGGCACGCCGATCTGGATCGGCGAGTTCGGCCCGGTCTACACCGGCGAGCCGGAACGGGACGCCTCCCGACTGCTGCTGCTCCGCGACCAGCTCGACATCTACCGGGAGCACGGGGCGAGCTGGGCACTCTGGACCTACAAGGACATCGGGTTGCAGGGACTGGTCCACGCGGACGAGCAGAGCCCCTACCGGCAGCGGATCGCCCCGGTGGTGGCGAAGAAGGCCCGGCTCGGCTCGGACTCGTGGGGCGGATCCGACCGGGAGGTCCGGCACATCCTCGGCCCGATCGAGGAACTCTTCGAGCGGGAGTTTCCGGACTTCGACCCGTACCCGTGGGGGCGCCGGGCCTGGATCAACCTGCTGGTCCGCAACGTCCTGCTCGCCGAGCCGCTGGTCGGCGAGTTCGGCCGCTGCTTCGCGGGGGTGGACCCGGACGAGGCGGAACGGTTGGCGGCCTCGTTCGCCTTCGAGTCCTGCGTACGCCGGGAGCCGCTGGCCGAGACGCTCCGCACCCACCTGGCCGCCGGAGGGTGACGGCGCCGCTCAGGAGAGCGGGACCACATAGGAGTCGACCTGCGCGATCAGGCCGTCCCGGAAGGTGAAGAGGTCGCTGTAGGCGAACCTGAAACGGCCGTTCTCCCGGTGGTGCCCGACGCCCGTGCCGGTGACCACGACGACCTCGCCGGCCTCGACGGTGCGGTCGACGGTGAGTTCGGGGCTGCCCTCGAAGGCGGGGTTCTCGATCTCGTCATCGAACTCCGCCCTGCCGTGCGTGGTGCGGAACCCGTGGATCGTCCAGACGACGTCGTCGGCGAGGCAGCCGAGGATGGTCTCGTGGTCGCTGTGCCGGAAGCCGTCCATGTAACGGTGCACGAGTTGGGTCTGCGGGGTCACTGTCTCTCCCGATCGGTGGCGCTGGTCAGTTCGTGGAGCACGGTGTCGAGCCGGTCGAGGATGCCGGCCAGGCCGGTCCGGGCCTGCTCGGACCGTAGTTCGGGCGGCAACCGCCGCTGGTGGACCAGGAGCGTCGTGCCTCGCCCGCTCGGTCGCAGCCGGATCTCCGTGGTGATCCCGGTGCGCGCCTCGGCGAGGACCAGGCGTGCCGGCGGCTCGACGACCTCGTAGCGAAAGCGCAGTGGACGCCGGCTGCCGTCGGCGCCCTCGGTCTCCAGCGCGAAGGTGCCGCCGACCCGGAGGTCGACGACCACCGAGTCGGGCGGGACGGTGGCGTGGTGGCCGCCCCAGAAGGCGGCCAGGTGCTCAGGGGTGGTGAGGACCTCCCACACCAGCGCGGGCTCGGCGTCGAGATGGCGGCGGGCGATCAGTTGGTCGCCGTCGAGGTCGACCTCGCTCGTCACCGCTGCCGCCTCGTCCGCACGGCCGCCAGGTGCTCTTCGAGGCGGTCGAGGCGCGACTCCCACTCCCGCTGCTGCTCGGCGATCCACCCGCCCAGTTCCCGCATGCGCTCGACGTTCAGCCGGCACGGTCGGCGCTGGCCGTCGACCCACTGCTGGACGAGGCCGGAGCGCCGGAGGATGCCGACGTGCCGGGAGACGGCCTGGTGCGTCAGGTCGAAGGGCTCGGCCAGCTCACCCACTGTCGCGTCGCCCCGGGCGAGTCGGGCGACGATCGCCCGCCGGGTCCGGTGGCCGAGAGCGGCGAAGACGGCGTCGAGGTCGGCGTCGGCAGTGGTTGACACGCTCCGGACGCTATCTGCAACAGGTACGTTGCGCAAGCTTTTCGTTGAATATCCTGCTCGCCTCAACCGTCGTGAGGGTTCTGAGGTGGATCGCGCCGGGCCGGGCGGTCAGGGCTCCCGCATCCAGGTCTTCGGATCGGTAATGAAGATCCCCTTGCCCTGATGGCGGCGAATCACGCGCAGCGCCTCCAGCCGCACGTAGACAAGCTGGATGGTCGACGTGCCGACACGATGATCCGCCGCCATCTGTGCGATTGGCGGCAGCTTGTCTTCCGGCTGAAGCCGCTTTGCTCGCACGCTGGCGACGATCTCGTCAGCGATACGGATGTAGTCGGGCGTCGTCGGCATGGCACTCCTTGCGTGGCACACCAATTCGATCACGAAGCGCCCCAACACGACAACCAATGGTTGACTTAAACGAATATGTCGTTAGAGTTGCCCCTGAGTCGCTCCTTGTGTGGCAACAAGATCGGCTCACTCGGTCGGGGCGGTGTGCACCCGTCCCGACCTGCCAAGTCGCCGGCTCGTTGACCGCGCCGGACGGGTCCCACCACCCGAGAGGATCGACGTGGCCCAGGTGTATCGCGGTGGCCTGCCCAGCGGCGGTTCGCCGGACTGGTTGACGCCGCACGAGATACGTACCCGGCAGTTCACGTCCCGACGCGATGGCGTCGACCGTGAGCAGGTCCGGGCCTTCCAGCTCCGGCTCGCCGACGAGATCTCCGCCCTGCTCCGCGAGTTGACCATGACCCTGACCGAGAACGCCCGCCTCCGGCGCGCGCTACGTGACCGGCCGGGCCGGCAGCCGCTGACCGAGACCGCGCCCGACCGACCGCGCGGCAACACGGGCCGCTGGTAGCCCGTGCTGCCGCGCCCCGGTGACCTGCTGGTGACCGACGGTCGCGCCTCGGTGCAGTTCGCCGGCGGCCGGGCGTTGCTGCGGGTCACCACCGTCTCGACCAGGCCCACCTACCACGACTGGTGCTGACTCAGCAGCTACGTCGTCGGCGCCGACGGCCGGGCGGTCTGCCGCCGGGAGATCTTCGTGCAGCCGGCCGGGCTCCGCCCCGCACCCCGCACGACGGTCCGGCGAGGACGGCGGCCGGGCGCACGACCGCGATGACGCAGCGGGTCGACTCGTCTGCGGCAGCGCGGTCGGTCACCTCAGCCGTGCCGCGATGATCCGCGCACATGTCAGGGAGTCGGTGTGCGTGGTGTCCACCTCGAGGTCGTAGGCGACACCCTCGTGCACCACCTCCGCCTGGGACGCGGCCATGCCCCGGACCCGATCTCCCCGGGCGGCCTCGCGGCTCGCCGCGACCGCGCTCTCGCACCGGACGCCGACCCACAGCACGTCCAGCCCGGCCAGGACCCGCTGCCACCGTTGCTGGGAACCGGCGCCACCGAGGAAGACATCGTCGATGATGACCCCCGCGCCGCTCCGGGCCATCGCGGCGACTCCCGCCATCCACGCCGTCTGGAGCCGCATGAACTGCGGTCCGACGCTCACCCGACCGTCCGGAGCAAACTCGACCCCGGCCTCGTGTGCCCGCATGGACGCCGGCATCATCTCGATGAGCGCGTCGACCCCCGTGCCAAGCCAGGGATCCGGCAGTACCGCCTGCAGAGCTCGGACGATCTCGGACTTACCCGAACTCGACCCACCATTCAGCACGATCACCCGCACCCCCACCACACCCCCACCCTAAATCCACGCCCCCGGGCATCCGACTCTGACAGATCTTGACGACTTGTTGCGCCTCCAGCGACAACAGATCGTCAAGATCTATCCGCACGAGGGTGTCTGGGCGGGGGCGGGTGGGGCCGGTGGGGTGGGTGGGGGCGCTGGTCTTGCAGGGCGGGTGGGCGCCACTACACTGGGTCGGCCGTATTCGTCGACCGGTGAGGTTTTCGGGGATGACCTACTACGTCGAGGTTCCGGTGGACGACGGAGCCACCGTACTCGTCGAGGTGACCAACCAGGTCGACGGCGTCGTACCGGCCGGCCGCAGCCAGGAGGTGATCGCCCGGCTGTCGGAGACCTTCGACGACGCGTTCGACCGGTTCTCCCGGCTGGCCAGGGGCGCGGCGGCACGGGCCCGCGGTGCTGGCGGGGCCGACCGGGTGACCGTCGAATTCGGCCTCAAGGTCGCCGCCAAGGGCGGTTTCGTGGTGGCCGAGACCACCGGCGAGGCACACCTCAAGCTCACCTTCGAGTGGAACCGCCGCGCCGACAGGACACCCGCGACCGCACCGGCGTCCGAGCCGGACGGAAGCACGCCGGACGAGGTGTCGGCGGAGTCGGCCCCGGAGACGACAGCCGGCAGCCTCGCCTGAGGTCGCTATCCGGCCGCGCCGTGATAGAAGAAATCGCCGAGCCCGACGGTGAAGACCAGTAGCCCGTAGAGGGCGTGTTCGACCGAGGCGACAAGCAGCGAGCCGCTGCGCCGGTACCGGCGGGCGAAGAGCCAGCCACCGGCCAGGGTCAGCAGCACCGACAGCAGGTTGCCGAAGATCAGGTGGACGAATCCGAACGCTAACGCGCTGGCGGCCACCAGCCACCACCCGGTGCCGAAGACCGGGGCGTAGCGGCGCATCAGGAAGGCCCGGAAGATCACCTCCTGGGGATAGACCGAGAAGAGCGGGTAGAGGAGCACGATTGCGCCCCAGAGCAACGGCGCCTCCCGGGGCAGCCCGAAGAGCCGCTCGGGCGCGAGGACGGCGAGTGCCACCACGGCCACCCCGGCGGCGACCGCCCAGAGCCGGAGCATCGGGACCCACTCGGTGCGCAGTGCGGCCCACCCCCACCAGGTCCGCCGGTCGACGCCCGGGCGCCGCCGGAGGTAGAGCGCGGCGAGCCCGGCGAGCAGCAGCAGCGGCGGGATCGGGCTCCCCGGGCTGCCGGCGAGCACATATCCGAGGACGGCGCCGAAGAAGAGCAGCGCGTACTCGGCGGCGAGGTAGCCGCGACGCGCGACGGTGGGCGGTGTGGCGGGCGGCCGTGCCGCCGGAGACACGTCGGTGGTCACCCCGCGAGGGTGCCCCGTCCAGGTGAACGGTGTACGTCGGATACGCCGGATACGCCGGCCACCCGGCGACGGCGACGCTGACAGGCAGGCAGCGCTGACAGGCAGGCGACGCTGACAGGCAGGCGACGGCTCGTGCAGGTGCCCCACCACGCCTGACAGGGAGCCGCTGCGCTACCTCGACCCTCGATACTCGGCGGAGACACGAACGCGACGGCGACGCCGGGCGTCGGTCCGGCCGACCAGCACCCGCGAACGCCGCACCAGGTCGGCCGGCAGCCGCCCCGCGCGGCGACCGAGCAGCCAGCCGACCAGGGCCACGTCCAGCAGTGCGCCCGGCACCTTGGTCTTGGTGACCAGCCCGAGGCTGTCCGGCAGGGTGAGGAAGACCAGTCCGGCGGAGCCGGCGTCGAGCAGGGTGGTCACCCGGCCCCGAGGTGCGGCGGCGGCGAGTACAGCGACGCCGGCAAGGGCGTACCAGGGATAGAAGACCGGCCCGAGCAGCGCGGTCGCGAGCAACGCCGCCCCGGCGGCCGGGACGGCGGTGGCGACGCCGTCGCGCAACGCACGCCGCCAGGCGACGAGCAGGATGGCGGCGAGCGCAGCCAGGCCCAGCGACCGGGCCACCTCGACCGCCTCGTCGAACGCCTCCGGCCGGCCCGCCACCCGCAGCCCGTAGCCGACGGCCATGCCGACCCCGGTCGGGATGGAGGACCACTGGACGTTTCCGGCGGTCGCCTGCCAGGCGTGCACGAAGCCGAGGCCGAAGCCGGTCAGGGTGGCGAGCAGCAGCACGGTGCCGAGCGCCGCCACGGCCAGGACCGCTCCGGCCGCGATCCGGCGCCGAGCAGTCCGGGCCCAGGGTACGGCGGCGAGTGCGAACGGCACCACCACCAGCGCGGTGGCCTTGACCGAGGCTGCCGCCCCGAACGCGACACCGGCGACCGCCAGCCGGCCGACTCCGGCAGCCAGCCGAGAGAAGCCCGACACCGCAGCCGACCCAGCCGAGCCCGACACCGCAGCCGACCCAGCCGAGCCCGACACCGCAGGAGGCGAGCCGTGTGCGGCAGGCGACCCCGTCGGGGCTGACGAGGCGGCCGCGACGAGCAGGCCGAGGACGACCAGTCCGGCGAGGAGTGCGTCGTTGTGCGCGCCGGAGACGACGTGTACCAGCGGCAGCGGCCCGATCGCGCCCAGCCAGACCACCCTGGCCGGGTCCCCGCCGCAGTGCCGGGCCAGCCGGGCACCGGCGGCGGTGCCCAGCAGCAGGCCGGCGACGGCGACCAGGCGAAGCATCGTCACCGCCAGCGGCAGGCCGGCGTCGGGCAGGCTCGCCACGAACCCCGCGACGAGCAGCCAGAGCGGCCCGTACGGCGCGGGCGCGTCCCGCCACATCGGCGGAACCGACTCCAGCCACCGGCACGGCAACGCGTCCGGCCCCACGGCGTACGGGTCCAGACCGGCGGCGACGGTCTGGCCCTGGCAGGCGTACGCGTAGACGTCGGTGCTGCCCAGCGGTGGTGCGAGCAGCAGCGGCAGGGCCCAGAGCGCACCGGTGACGAGCAGCCAGCCCGGTGCGGCGACCGCCCGCAGCCGCCACCAGACAGCGACCAGCCCTCCGGCGCCGAGCAGCCAGAGCCCGACTCCGACGACCCAGCCGGTCCCGCGGTCGGTGGCCGAGCCGGCGAGGTGGGCGCTGGCGGCCATCAGCACACTGCCCGCCAGGCCGAACCAGCGCAGTCGAGCCGGGGGAAGGGGCTGCCGCATCCGGGCAGGGTTGCCAGGAGAGGTTAACCCCCGCCCCGCTGCGGTCTACCGGGCGGCGAACTTTCGCCGACGACCGCGCGCAGGTCCGGCTCCGGACAATGCGAACCATGTCAATATGACGACACCGCGCCACGCCTCCGACGGTCAGGATGGTCGCACCGACCGGGATGGTCCCTCGTACCGGCCCGGAGCCGGTTTTCGTTCGCGCCCGAAAGAGGCTGATGCCCATGTCGAGGGCTGTGCGACGCACCAGAGCGCTCACCGTGATCGTGGTCGGGATCCTGCTGGCCGCCGGCACTGCGACAGCGGCGGCGGGCCCGGCCGCCGGGCGCTGGCATCTCGACGACTACGGCAGTCCGGTGAGCGAGGCGACCTACATCCAACCGGTGGGGGCGGTCTCGGTGCGACAGGGCATCGACGGCGAGGAGCGACCGTGGGTGTTCACCGTCATCGCCGGCCAGCTCTACGCGGTCTGGTCCGACCCGGGTGGGGCGCACTGGCTGCCGCTCGGGGCGCCGCCGAAGAGCGAGATCTCCGCCCCGGTCGGGGTGGTCACGGTGCAGGACGACCTCTACGCGCCGCAGCGGCCGTACGTCTTCGTGCAGACCGTCGACGGCCACCTCTGGCTCAACTGGTTCGACGGCGGTGGCTGGCAGTGGGACGATCGGGGCACGCCTACCGACGGGGTCCTGCTGCCCTACGGCACCCGGGTCGGCGTGGTCAACCTACGGCTGGGCCCGGAGGACGCCGACTGGCCTCAGGCGTTCGTGCTGGACAACCAGCGACGGGTGTGGCGCAACGGCTGGGACGGCAGCCGCTGGACCTGGACCAACCATGGCACACCGCACGGCATGAGCCTGCCGGACTCCCGGGGCCTCGGCGCGCTGTCCGTACGGGACGCGCCCGGGGGTGCCGCGTGGCCGCACGCCTTCGTCGGCGCGTACGGCTATGTATTCGAACTCTCCGGAGCTGGCGGCGAGTGGCAGTGGGTCTACCATCCCGACGCGTTCGGGTTCGAGTTTCTCAACCCGGTCGGGGCGGTCGCCGTGCAGGACAAGCCGAGCGTCGGCGACCGCCCCTACCTGTTCGTCGTCGACCGCTACGGGGGCCCGGTCTGGTCCGACTGGTGGTCGGGCCGCAGTTGGGAGTGGACCGAGCAGGTCGGCACCGACGCCGAGATGCTCGGTTACCTGGACTCCGGGGCGGCGGTGACGATCCAGGACACCCCGGAGAGCCCGCAGCGGCCGTACGTCTTCTACTGGTCGTCGAGTTGGCCGAGGAAGCTCATGGTCAACTGGTGGGGCTGACCCCGGCGGAGCTTCGTCTCCTCACACACCCGGGGCGGCGTACTCGGGCTGGCGATCCATGGGCGTGACGGCGTCGACCGTGGCCGCATGGGCGGCGATCGAGTCGAGGATCTCGGCGGCCCGAACGGCGGTGTTGGAGAGCAGCGAGGAGGAGATCCCGTGGCTGTGTTCGGTGCCGCCGCCCTGGAGGTAGATACCGGCCCGCACCTCGGGCAGGGTCCGCAGCCGGTAGTCGCGGTCGACCAGCGCCCGCCCGGCCTCGTCGCGCAGGCAGACCTGAGCCGTCTCGCCGAGCAGGTCGAACGGGTCGACCGGCCGATATCCGGTGGCGAAGACCGCCACGTCGGCGTCGAGCACCATCTTCTCGTTGGTGACCAGCGACTCCACCACCATCCGCACCCCGTCCGGGGTCCGGACGGTCTCCACCGGGCGGGACAGGTTGAGGATCCGGAGTCGCTCGATGCCGCGTACCTTCTCCTGGTAGACGCGACGGTAGAGTTCGTCGATGAGTTCCTGGTCGACCACGGAGTAGTTGGTGTTGCCGTGGTAGGCGAGCATCATCGCCTTGACCTCCGGCGGGGCGGTGAAGAACTCCTGCACCGCCCCCGGGTCGAAGATCCGGTTGGCGAAGGCGCTGTCGTCGGCCGGGCTGTAGCCGTACCGGGAGAAGACCGCACAGACCTCGGCGGTGGGAAACTCGCGGTGCAGATGGTCGACGGCCTCGGCCGCGCTCTGCCCGGCACCGACCACGACGAAGCGGGACGGCGCCGACGGCACCAGGCCGCGCAGGTTGGGCAGCAGGTCACGGCTGTGCCAGACCCGGGTGTCCAGGGTGACGCCCTCGGGCAGGTAGGGCCGCAGTCCCACGCCGAGCACCAGGTTGCGGGCCCGGTAGCTGACCGGAGCGGCCGAGCAGGGGCCGGTCTGGGCCAGCACCTCGAAGTGGTCGAGCTCGCCGTCCTGCCACACCGGGCGTACGTCCACCACGTCGTGCCCGTACCGGATCATGTCGTCGACCTGCGCCGCAGCCCACTCCAGATAGTCGTGGAACTCGACGCGGGACGGGAAGAGGTTCTTGTGGTTGATGAAGTCGATCAGTCGACCCCGGCTCTGGAGGTAGCAGAGAAAGCTGAACTCACTCGTCGGGTTGCGGAGCGTCACCAGGTCCTTGAGGAACGACACCTGCATCGTGGCGTCATCGAGCAGCATCCCCCGGTGCCAACCGAAGGACGGTTGCCGCTCCAGGAACACGGCGCTGTCGATCCGGCCGGGCCCGGCGGTGGCCTCGCGGATCGCGATGGCCAGGGCGAGGTTCGACGGACCGAAGCCGATGCCGAGGAGATCGTGGACCTGGGAATCGTCGCTTCGATTGGTTCGTGACATACCTGTCCCATCAGTCTGCCCGCCGGTCGGGCGGCTTGGTGGAGGACTGGATCCGTACGGACCCGGGGCGCTGGCACGGATGGTCGACCATCCGCGACGTTTAGGTTAGGCTAACCTACACCAAGGTCAAGAACAATATGGACCACCTGACCAGTCGGTCCAGGGGCGGAACGCGAGTGAAGAGGAGACCACCGATGCGGGTTGTCATGTTCGGATATCAGACCTGGGGACACCGCACCCTCCAGGCACTGCTGGACTCCGAGCACGAGGTGACCCTGGTCGTCACGCATCCGCCCAGCGAGCACGCGTACGAGAAGATCTGGGACGACTCGGTGGCCGAACTCGCGGAGAAGCACGACGTCCCGGTGCTGCTCCGCCAGCGTCCCGGCGATCCGGAGCTGATGGAGCGGCTCCGGCAGGCCGCACCGGACGTGATCGTGGCGACGAACTGGCGCACCTGGATCCCGCCGGAGATCTTCAACCTGCCGCCGCACGGCACGCTCAACGTGCACGACTCGCTGCTGCCCGCCTACGCCGGGTTCAGCCCGCTGATCTGGGCACTGCTCAACGGCGAGCGCGAGGTCGGGGTCACCGCACACCTGATGGACGAGACCCTCGACGCCGGCGACATCGTGCTGCAACGGGCCGTGCCGGTCGGCCCGACCGACACCGCCACCGACCTGTTCCACCGCACGCTGGAGCTCTTCGGCCCGATCACCGTGGACGGGCTGGCGCTGATCGCCTCGGGCCGGACCAACTGGGTCAGGCAGGACCGCACGAGGGCGAGCTTCTTCCACAAGCGGTCGATCGAGGAGAGCCGGATCGACTGGAACTGGCCCGCCGACGAGATCGAGCGGCTGGTGCGGGCCCAGTCCGACCCGTACCCGAACGCCTTCACCCACCACGACGGCGCCCGGCTGCGGATCCTCTCCGCCCGGGTCTCGGAGGGCCGCTACGGCGGCACGCCCGGCCGGATCTTCTACCGGGAGGGCGACGGCGTGGTGATCGTGGCCGGCGCCGACGCGCGCCGGGGCCACCGCCCCGGCCTGGCCATCACCCGGGTACGCACCGACGACGGCCGGGACCACTCGGCCACCGACTACTTCCGGACCATGGGCGGTTACCTGACGCGCTACCCGGACGGCCGGCTGTAGGCGCGGCCGGTCAGTTCTCTGCCGCAGGTCAGCTCTGCCGTGCCGGTCAGCTCTCTGCCGTGCCGGTCAGCAGGGCCACCCCGGTCTCCGGGTCGACCCGCTTGGCCAGACTCGCCGCCACCTCGGTGACCACCACCTCCAGGGTGGGCCACACCTCGCCGTTCAGCAGGTGGCCACCGACCGTGCTGCCGTCCCGGCGACCCAGCACCGCGTGCACGTGCAACGCCGGCTCGCCGCGCACGTCGGCGATGTCGCCGACCAGGGAAAGTACCTCGACCTGCTCCGACACCGGTATCCGCAGGTAGTCGCGGTCCTGCCGGTCGAAGTAGCCGACCTCGGCGCCGGAGAACCCGCCGACCGCGGTGACCTGCGCGGCGGCGATCCCCCGGCGCCGGGCCACCTCGTTGACCGCGGCGACCGCCTCCTCGCCCCGCTCGACCGCGATCACCACCACCCGCCGGCCGCCATCGGCCAGTTCGACGTCGCGCATCATCCGCCTCCTCGTCTCGGTTACTCCCTCCTGCCCGCCCCGAGCGGTCGGCATGCCTGCCAGCCCGGCCCGGTCGTCGGCCCGATCCGGTCGTCGGCCCGATCCGGTCGTCGGCCCGATGCGGCCGTGCAGGGGCGAAATCATCGCGTCCGGGACGGGACCGGGCAGGCGGGTGAGCCCGTTCCCTCGTTCGGCACCGGGGCCGGGGTACCGCTGCCTACGCTGACGGATGACAGGAAGCCCAAGGATTCTCGTCGGGTGAAGGGGGCTGCCGTGACGAATGTTGTCCGGCGCCCGACCCCGGCCGATCCGACCCCCGAGGTGGTGACCGGCGTCCGGGTCCCGAGTTCGGTCGTGCGCACCCAGCCGCCCGAGTTGGGTCCGGACGCGGTCGCGGTCGTGGAGGGGCGGTCGTTCATGGTGAGCAACGCCGCCGGCGACGTCCCGGTCGGCACCATCGGCGGCCTGGTGCACGACGACACCCGGTTGCTCAGCCAGTGGCAGCTCACCCTCGGCGGCGCACCGCTGCTGATCCTCAGCTCGGGACTCATCGACGACAACTCGGCAGCGTTCTTTCTCACCAACTCGGACCTGCCGCACGTCCCCACCAACAGCGTCGGCATCCGTCGACAGCGCTTCATCAGCGACGCGATGCAGGAGCGGATCGAGCTGGAGTGTTTCGCCACCGCCGTACGGTCGGTAGAGCTCCGGCTCCGGGTCGGCACCGACTTCGCGGACCTGTTCGAGATCAAGCAACGGGTACGGGACCGCTCGGCGAACGTCTTCCGCGAGCACTCGGCCGACGGCTCCCGGCTCTGCTTCACCTACCGAAACAACGACTTCATCGCGGTCACCGACATCCGGGTCTTCCCGCCCGCCGACCGGGTGGAGGAGAACGACCTGATCTGGGACCTGCACCTCGAACCGGGGACCAAGTGGCGGGGCGAGCTGACCGTCGACCTGCCGCGCCGACCGACCGAGCTGCCCACGCTGCACCGCCGCTTCGGGCAGGGATTCGACCTCGTCGGGGAGGATCCCACCCGGAGCTGGCAGTGCAACTGTCCGATCCAGGACTTCGACTCCGAGCTGCTGCACCGGGTCCTGGAGAAGTCCAAGATGGACCTGGTGGCGCTGCGGATCGAGCAGATGATCGGCACCGAGATGGTCACCCTGCCGGCCGCCGGGCTGCCCTGGTTTCTCACCATCTTCGGCCGTGACTCCCTGCTCACGGCGTACCAGACGGTCTCCTTCGGGACCCGGCTCGCCCGGGGCACGCTCCGGGCGCTCGCCAACTACCAGGGCCGGAACCTGGACGACTTCCGGGACGAGGAACCGGGGAAGATCCTGCACGAGGTACGCAGCGGCGAGCTGACCCGCACCGGCGAGAAGCCGCACAACCCCTACTACGGCACCGCCGACGCCACCCAGCTCTGGCTGATCCTGCTCTCCGAGTACTGGCGCTGGACGCTCGACGACGAGCACGTCCGCGAGTTCCGGGCCAACGTGCACGCCGCGCTGCGCTGGATCGACCACTACGGCGACGTGGACCGGGACGGGTACGTCGAGTACGCCACCCGCTCCCCACAGGGGCTCGGCAACCACTGCTGGCGGGACTCGCCGGACGGCATCGCGTACTCGGACGGCAGCATCCCGGTGCTGCCGATCGCGACCTGCGAGATCCAGGGTTACACCTACGACGCGAAACTCCGGGTCGCCGAGCTCTGTGACGGCCCGCTGCGGGATCCGGAGCTGGCCGATCGGTTGCGTGCCGAGGCCCACGAGCTCCGGGAGCGGTTCAACCGGGACTTCTGGCTCGAACAGCGGGGCGGCTACTACGCGGTCGGCCTGGACGGGGACAAGCGCCCGATCGACTCGATGACCTCCAACATGGGGCAGCTGCTCTGGAGCGGCATCGTGCCGCCGGACCGGGCCCGGCTGGTGGCCGGCCACCTCCTCTCGGAGCACATGTTCTCCGGCTGGGGCATCCGGACCACCTCCACCGAGAACCGCTGTTACAACCCGATCGGCTACCACAGCGGTACCGTCTGGCCGCACGACAACGCCCTGATCGCACACGGCCTGGCCCGCTACGGCTTCCGGGACGAGGCGACCCGGGTCATCCTGGCGATGCTGGAGGCCGCCGACGCCTCCGGGCACCGGCTGCCGGAGGCGTTCGCCGGGTACGACCGTTCGTACGGGCGCAAGCCGGTGCCGTACCCGACCGCGTGCACCCCGCAGGCGTGGGCGAGCGCCGCGCCGCTGCTCTTCCTGCGCACCCTGCTCGGCCTGGAGGCGGACAACGGGCGGCTCCGGCTCGATCCGAGGCTGCCGGCGGAGCTCGGCCGGGTCACGTTGGGTAGGTTGCCGGCCTTCGGCAAGCACTGGGACGTGGAGGCGGTCGGCGGCCAGGGACATGTCCGGCTGACGGATTGATCTCCACCGGAACGGACTGACCCTCCACCGGAACCGACTGACCTCCACCGGAGCATCCGTCGGCCGGGCTCCCAGGACAAGGAGATACGGAGCGTACCTGCGGATCACCGTTCCGTGATGAGAGAGTGACCCCATGACCGGAACGAACGCCCCGGACAGCGGAGCCGGCCTGCTCGTCGACAAGGTCGCGTTTCTGATGGGTGCGGGTCGCGGGATCGGCGCGGCCGCCGCCCGACTCTTCGCCCGGGAGGGCGCCACCGTGGTACTGGCCGCCCGGACCGAGGCCGAACTCGCCGGCGTGGTCGGGGAGATCCGCGACGCCGGCGGGACCGCCGACTATGTGCTCGCCGACCTGACGCAGGGCGGCAGCATCCAGGCGGCAGTGGAGGGGGTCATCCGGCGGCACCACCGGCTCGACGTGGCGCTCAACAACGGCGGCGTCTCGATCCCGCACACCCCGATGGTGAACACGACCGAGCAGAACTTCGACCTGGTCTCCACGGTCAACTACCGGGGACTCTTCCTCTCGATGACCGCCGAGATCCGGGCGATCCGGGCGACCGCCGGGTCCGGGGCGATCGTCAACGTCAGCAGCGTCGGCAGCCTGCGCGGCGCGCCGGGACTGGGGCCGTACGCCGCCGCCAAGCGGGCGGTGAACAGCCTCACCGAGACCGCCGCCGCCGAGTACGGGCCGGAGGGCATCCGGGTGAACGCCATCGCCCCGGGCACCACGATGACCGGGGTGATCCGGCAGTGGGCCGAGGACGAGCCGGGGGCCGTCGACCGCCTCAACGCGCTCACCCCGCTGCGCCGGGCGGCCGAGCCGGCGGAGATCGCCGAGGCGGCCGCCTGGCTGCTCAGCGACCGTGCCTCCTTCGTCACCGGCGTCTGCCTGCCGGTCGACGGCGGCCTGCGCGCCTGAACCCGAACCACGCCCCTGAAACCGAACCACGCCCCTGAAACCGAACCACCGGAGCCGAATCACCGCAGCGGCAGTACCGAGTCGGTGAGCCGGCCGCGCGGCCGGTAGACCGCACACATCACCGTACGGTCGCCGTCCGCCCAGGTCTGTTCGGTGGGCAGCACGGGATAGAAGTCGAGGGTGTCGCCGGCCCGGTCCGGCCAGCGCCGCTCGAAGTAGCTCCGGCACCCCTGCCAGCCGAAGTCGGCGAGCCGGGCGCGGTCCCACGGCCCGTCGGCGGCCCGGAGGAAGCCGTACGACTGGTTGTCGGCGCCGGACTCGCAGGGCTCGTACCGGACGACCACCTCGCCGGCCTCCGGCGAGTACGCCGGATCGGAGAAGCACTCGCCGCCCTCGATGGTCAGCACTCCGGTGGTCTGCGCCGTGATGAACGCGTCCCCCTTGGCGACGGGTGGCGAGACCGTGGGGTCGATCGCGGCGATCGCGGCGAGGGTGCCGACGGTGGCGGCCACCGCCCAGCGGCGGGACGGCAGTTTCATCGGGCTCCGTACACGGTCGGTGGTCACGGTCGGTGGTCACGGTCGGTGGTCACGGCGGCCAGGGCGGGAGACCTGGGCAGGCCAGGGACGCTCCCGGTGCGGCCGAGGCACGGAGACGTCCGTGCCGCCGGCATGGTAGGTGCGCCGGAGTGAACGGGCGGTGCCCGTACGGTGGCCGGCCGGCGCCCGCCGGGTGAAGCCAAGCCCCGTCCGCAGCCTGTTGATCATGAATTAACCCGCTGCTCAAGCGCGTTAACCGGGCGTCCAGTCGACGGCCGACCCCTGGTCGTCCACCTCTGCGTGAATGCGCTTTGGCCACCGGCTACGGGCCGGCGGCACCATCCACTTTCACCGGAAAGGTGAGCTCTGTAGTGAGTGACGTCAAGAGACCCTGGATCACGGGTTCACGGCGGGCCAGGCTGGCGGCGGTCGGCGCCGCCGCCATGCTCGTCGGCGGTTTCGCGCTCAGCCCGGTGGCGTTCGGTGACGCCGCCCCGGGCAAGTATCCGGCGGCCGAGATCCACCGGCCGTCCCCGATGCCCGACCGCATCATCCTCATCCCGACCACCAATCCGGCCACCTCACAGCGGGTGAGCTGGCGGGCCGAGGCCACCCCCGAGTGGGCCCAGGCGGAGATCCTGGAGGCACCCGCCGCGCTCGGCCAGGTGGTGCCCGCCGCCGGTGCCGTCTCGGTGGTCAAGGCGAATTCGACGAAGTCGGTCAACACCTCTCTCGGGTACGCCTCGACCTACCACGCCGTGGAGTTCGTCGGCCTCAAGCCCGGCACCCGCTACACCTACCGGGTCGGCGACGGCACCAACTGGAGCCCGTGGACCGACTTCACCACGGCCAGCGCCGACGCCCAGCCCTTCTCGTTCATCTACTACGGCGACGCGCAGAACTACCTGGACTCGGCGCTGCCCCGGGTCTTCCGGCAGGCGTTCGCGGACCGCCCGCAGGCCAAGATGATCGTCAACGCCGGTGACCTCATCGACTCCGCCAACAGCGAGGAGCAGTGGGGGCAGTGGTACCAGGCCGGCGGCTTCATCGACGGCCAGATCAACAACATCTCGATCCCCGGTAACCACGAGTACAGCGGCGGCGCACTGTCGTCGTTCTGGGCGCCGCAGTTCCCGTACCCGGACAACGGGCCGGCGGGCTGGCCGGCGGAGCTGGCCAAGACCGCGTACACCCTCGACTACCAGGGCGTACGTTTCATCGGCCTGAACACCAACGTGCAGGGCATCCCGGACATCATGGCGGCGCAGACCGCCTGGCTGGAGGGGCTGCTCAAGAACAACCCCAACAAGTGGACCGTGGTGACCTTCCACCACCCGGTCTACTCGACGGCGGAGGGCCGGAACAACCCGGTGGTCCGGGCGCAGTGGGGACCGCTCTTCGAGAAGTACGGCGTGGACCTGGTGCTCCAGGGGCACGACCACACGTACGGCCGGGGCAGTGTAGCGTCGTCCCGCCGGTCGCTCTCGGTGCACGACAGCACCGTCTACGCGGTGTCGGTCTCCGGCGGCAAGATGTACGACGTCGACGGTTCGGTCTGGACCGACAACGACGCCGACATCATGAGCGAGGCCGAGGACAAGCAGCTCTACCAGCTCGTCGACGTCACCGCCGACAGCATCCGGTACGAGGCCCGCTACGCCAACGGCCAGCGCCACGACGGCGTGATCATCCGGAAGAACGCGGCCGGCGAGCGTACCGTCAACGAGCTGCGCACCCGGGAGAACACCACCGGCGAGCAGGTCACGGTCAACAAGACCATCGTCGAGGCCAAGGGCAAGGTGAAGGTCTCCGCGTTCGGCTACGACCCGGGCGAGGAAGTCACCGTCTACCTGCGCAACACCAGGAGCGGCGCGCCCGTCTTCATCGGCTACCGGAAGGCCGACGAGTTGGGCCGGCTGACCTACTCCTTCGCGCTGCCGCCGTCGGCCAAGAAGAACAGCACCCACGTGGTCTTCCTGGACAGTGAGAACCAGCAGATCACCAGCCCGGTCATCACCGTGACCAAGTAGTTCCCGCCGCCCCGGGCCACCGCCGGCAGCGGTGGTCCGGGCGCGGCCCGTAGCCGTACGTCAGGAGATCCCGTCCTTGATCGCCCGCATCCCGTCACCGGCCGCCGCGCTCCGCCCGGCCGGTCTCGCCGGTCTCGCCGGTCTCGCCGCGCTGACCCTGCTCGTCGTGCCGGCACCACCGGCCGCCGCGCACCCGTTCGGCCCGCCCTCGACCGCCCGGATCAGTGTGCACGGCCCGAAGGTGGAGATTTCCTGGCTCGCCGCCGAGGACGACTGGGTGGCGCTCGGCCAGTCCCTCGGCGCCTTCGAGGACCCGGCGCTCGGCCCGGTGGCGACCGACCTCACCGGGGAAGAGAAGCTCCAGCGCTCCGCCCGGGTCCACGACTACCTGCTTGCCCGGATCACGGTGCGGCAGGCCGGCGCCCCGTGCCCGGGCCGGCTGGAAACCCTCGACCGGCTGCTCAGCCAGGGTGCCCGGCTCAGCTTTGACTGCCCGGCCGAGGTGGTCGACCTCGACGTCACAGTCGGCGCGCTGACCGATCTCCACGAGGCGTACCGGACGATGCTGACCAGCCAGACCCCGGCAACCCCGGAGCGGACCCTCTTCACCGCCGCGGAGCAGACCCACCGGGTACGCTTCACGCCCGGCGCGGGTGGCCTGCCGGCGAGCAGCGTCCGGACCCTGGCCGGCGTCGGTGCGGCCCTGCTGGTCGCGATGGCGGCCCTGGTCGTGGTGCGACTGCGTCGCCGCACCCGGAGCAGTGCCCGGAGCATCGCCCGGAGCAGTTCGTGACCGGCTTCGACGCCCGGCTGGTCGCTCTCTTCGACGGCCGGGAGATCTTCTGGATCGCCCTCGTCGTGGCGATCGGCGTAGGCGCCGCACATGCGGTCGCGCCCGGCCACGGCAAGAGCGTCACCGCCGCCTACCTGATCGGCACCCGGGGACGCTACCGGGACGCAATCCGGCTCGGCGTGATCGTGGCGGCGATGCACACCGTTTCCGTCCTGGTGCTGGCGCTCGCCTGGGTCGGGCTGAGTGGTGCCGCGAGCCTCGGCACCAAGACGGTGACGGCGTGGATGCAGGTCGCGGCCGGGCTGCTGGTGATCGGCGTCGGCGCCCAGCTGACCTGGCGCCACCTGCGCGGCCGGCACCACGACCACAGTCACACCCACGAGCACGTCCTCGTCGGTCACGGACCCGAACACGGCCACACGCACGAACACGGCCACACGCACGAACACGGCCACACCCACGAACACGGCCACACCCACGAACACGGCGACGAGCACGGGCGCGGCGGCGGGCACGAACACGGCGGCGGGCACGAACACGGCGGCGGGCACGGGCGTGGCGGCGACGGGCCGACGGATCCGTGGTCGCGGCGCGGGCTGACCCTGCTGGCGCTCTCCGGTGGGCTGCTGCCCTCCCCGTCCGCCTTCCTGGTGCTGGTCAGCGGCCTGCTCACCGGGCGCGCCCTGGACGCGCTGGTCCTGGTGCTCGCCTTCGGCATCGGGATGGCCGGCACGCTGACCGGGGTCGGCGTGGCCACCATCCGTGGCGCCGCAATGCTGCGCGGCAGTCTTCGGCGGTGGCCGGTGGCGGCGACCGCCAGCGCCTGGCTGCCCGCGATCGCCGGCGCGGCGGTGAGCCTCGGCGGCTGCCTCTACCTGGTCGCCGCCGTCTCGGTGCTGACCGGCTGATTCCGGGCCGGCGGGGTTGCACCTGGCCCAGGCTGCCGGGAGGGAGCACCACCAACCGGGGGAAGGTCGATGGCGGGACCGCAGCGGGTGGCCGTACTCGGCTGGGTGGCATGGGCGGGCCGGTCGATGGCGGCGAACCTTGTCCGTTCCGGCCTGCCCACCGTCGTCTGGTACCGCCGACCGGGGCCCGGTCCTGCGCGACGCGCCCGTAGCTCGCGCTCTACGACGTCAACCTGGCGCTCTACGACGTCGACATCGACCGGTTCGGAGTCGCCAACAGCCTGGCCGCGCAGTGGCAGCGGGCGGTGGAGCACGGCCTCGGCGACGAGGACCTCACCGTGCTGACCCGCACACTCTAGGGAGCCGCCGGTCACGGCCGGGCCGGAGATCGGGCGTCGGTCTGGCGTGTTCCGGTCAGGACGGTCGCGCCACTGGCATCATGGTCGGCGGCATCGATCCCGACCCTCCCCCGCCCCCATGGAGATGACGATGACCAGTCAGCCGCCCATCGGCCGCCGGCAGTTTCTCACCGGCGCGCTCGCCACCGCCGCCGCGGTCGCCGCCCCGGGGCTGATCGCCGGATGCGACGGCGGCGGCCTGGTCGACGGCGACGACCCGAACGAGGCGAGCGGCTCGGCGCCACTACCGAGCTACGTCCCGTACACCGGGGTGACCCCGGACCTGCGGGGCAACCCGCAGGGCCTGCTGGACGCCTTCCTGAAATATCCGGACCCGCCGGTCCGGGCCACCGACGGCCCGCCCGGCGACGGCGGCCAGCTCTCCGCCTTCGTTCTCACCAACTCCCCGCTGCCGCCACCCGCGTCCGAGAACGCGTTCTGGCAGGAGCTGAACCGGCGGCTCGGCGTCGACCTGCGGTTGACCGTCGTGCCCAACGCCGAGATGGCGGACCGGTTCTCCAGCCTGATCGCCGGTGCCGACCTGCCGGACGTGATCGTGCCGGCGCTCTACACCCCCAACGGCCTGCCCGCCGGCGTCTCGAATCTACCGGCCTGGCTCGCCGCCGAGTGTCAGGACCTGACGCCGTACCTCTCCGGAAGCGCGGTGCAGGATTATCCGTTCCTGGCCAACCTGCCGACCGACGCCTGGCGGGACTGCCGCTACAACGGCGGCATCTACGGCCTGCCGGTGCCCCGGGGCGTCGGTGGCACCCTGATGATGCGTCGGGACGACCTGTTCCGGGAGCTCCAGGTCGATCCGCAGCCGGGGAGCTTCGCCGAGTTCCGGGCGACCTGCCGGGAGATCACCGACGCGAGGGCAGAGCGCTGGGCGCTTGCCACCACGCCGATGGACTTCGTCCGGCAGATGCTCGGCAACCCGTGGCGGTGGGCGGTGGAGGGCGGCAAGCTGGTCAGCGCGTACGAGCGGGAGGAGTTCAGCCAGGCGCTCTCCGACACCGCCCGGCTGGTCAAGGACGGCGTGATCCACCCGGAGAGCTTCGGCGCCAATCCCGCCACGAAGAAGTGGTTCAACGACGGCAACGCGATGCTGATCGCGGACCGCTACACCGCCTGGCCGCAGTTCTACGCCGAGAACACCGCCGGGCCCGACTTCGACATCGGCGGGATGCGCCCGCCCCGGCACTCCGGTGGCGGGTTCGCCGCCACCTGGCAGGCGCAGGCGACCAACAACTTCACGGTGCTCAAGAAGGCCGACGAGCGCCGGATCCGGGCACTGTTGCGGGTCTGCGACTGGCTTGCCGCGCCTTTCGGCACCGAGGAGTGGCTGTTCCGCCGCTACGGTGTCGCCGGGGTGCACTACCAGATGACCGGCGGCGGGCCGGAGCTGACCCGGGACGGGGTCAGCCAGACGGCACTCGGCATCCGGTACATCGTGGACGCCCCTGATGTGATCTTCGTGCCGGGCGAGCCCGAGGCGACCCGGAAGTCGTACGAGTACCAGGCCTCGATCATCCCCACCGCGCTCCGGGACCCTACGCTCGGGCTCTTCTCCGACGCCTGGTCCCGGCGCTCCGGTCAGCTCGGCACCCTGATCGGGGACGCGCAGCGGGAGATCCTCGGCGGCAACCGGCCGGTCGCCGAATGGGCCGACGTCGTCCGGCAGTGGCGGGATGCCGGAGGCGACCAGGTCCGGGTCGAGTTCGAGGAGGCGCTGGCGAACAGCGTCGACTGAGGGGCCGAAACAGGCAACAACCGGTGGGCCCCGACCGGGTTGGGCCTACGGCTCGACGAGTCGCCGGACGGCGTCGACCACCGTCGCCCGACGGTGCCCGGGGTCGGTTCCGGTGAGGTCGGCGGTCTCGATCGAGAGCGTCGACCACATCGTCGCCAGGGTGAGCACCAGCGCGAGCAGTTGCTCGGCGTCGAACCGATCGGAGACGACGCCGGCCCGCTGCGCCTCCCGGATCGCCTCCACCTTGGCCCTGCCGGCCTCGGTGACGGCGGCGATGGACCGCCCGGTGCCGGCGCGTTCGAGCCGGTACCAGGTCGCGATCCGGGCGACGTCGGGGTATGCCTCGGTGGCGTCGAAGAGCCGGCCGGCGTAGCCGGGCAGGTCGTCGGTGGTGATCGGGGTCTCGGTGAGGGCCTGCGCGACGATGGCGTCGAAGACCGCGTCGAAGAGGTCGTCCTTGCTGCCGAAGTAGGTGTAGACCAGCCCGGCGCTGCATCCCGCGCGGCCGGCGATCCGGTCGATCCGGGCCCCGGCGAGGCCGTGCGCGGCAAACTCGGCCAGCGCGGCCTCCAGCAGCTGCCGTCGCTTGGCCTCGGGCTCACGCGTGCGGGTCGCTGCCACGATCCGAGCCTATTGGATGAACGTTCATTTGACAACTCGTCGCACCAACTGCTCCACTGGGACCACTGTTGAATGAACGTTCATTTGGAGGCACCTGTGATGGCTGGCACGACCGGTTGGACCCTGGCGGACATGCCGGGACAGCAGGGGCGGACCGCCCTGGTGACCGGGGCGAACAGCGGGGTCGGCTACGAGACCGGCCGGGCGCTGGCCCGGGCCGGGGCGACGGTGATCATGGGCGGCCGGGACGAGAGCCGTCTCGCCGACGCCGCCGGGGCGATCCGCGCCGAGACGCCCGGCGCGACCGTCGAGGTGTGCCGGCTGGACCTGGCCGATCTCGAATCGGTCCGCACGGCGGCGTCCGCGGTGCTGGCCGGCGGTCGCCCGCTCGACCTGCTGGTCAACAACGCCGGGGTGATGGCGATCCCGGAACGCCGCAGCACCAGGGACGGTTTCGAGCTGACCTTCGGCACCAACCACCTCGGGCACTTCGCCCTCACCGGCCTGCTGCTGCCCGCCCTGCTCCGCGCCGGGGCACCCCGGGTGGTCACGGTCAGCGCGATCGCCTCCCGCTGGCGTTCCGGGGCGCTGGTGGACGTCAACAGCGAGCAGACATACCGACCGATGCGGGCGTACGCGATGTCGAAGTTCGCCAACGTCGTCTTCACCCGGGAACTTGCCAGGCGGGCCGCCGGAACCGCACTGCTGGCGGTCGCCGCCCATCCCGGGGTTAGCCCGACCGGCATCACCCGGGAGGTCCCGCGCCTCCTGGCGGTGGTCAACGCCATGCTCCGGCCCCTCCTGACACAGAGTAACGACCGGGCCGCCCTACCCTCGCTCTACGCCGCCACCCATCCGGGACTCGGCGGCGGTGAGTTCGTCGGGCCGACCGGGCGGGGCGAGAGCCGTGGCGCCCCCGGCCCGGTACGGCTGCCGCGACACGCCGCGGACCCGGGGACCGGCCGCCGCCTCTGGGAGCTCTCCGAGCGGCTGACCGGGGTGACCTACGCCTTTCCGGGGTGAGTGACCTACGCCTTTCCGGGACGACCGGAGCCGGAGCCGGAATATTCCGAACAGGATCCCGGAATATTCCGGCCCACCACCCGGCGGATCCGCTGCGTCGCTGCCCAGGATGCCAGATACTCCACTTGCCGACACGCACCGCAACTCCTGTGCCCTTGACCCGACGACAGCGACCTCCTTAGATTCCTGTTCCGGAACGTCTCCGATAAGTTCCGCAGCCCGACTGCGGGGCTACCCACCTCACGGCCCGGAGCACGGCATGCCCAGACCCACCACCACTCCTGCCGGTCCGCCGGCGCCGCCCCTCCGCCAACCCGTCGGCCCGCGAGCCTGCCGGGTCCTGCTCTCCCTGGTCCTCGCCGTCACCGCGGCACCCATTGTCGCCGCCTCCTCCGCCGCAGCCAGCGGCGGCCGGGGCGGCGACGCCGCGCCCACCACCGGCTTCGTCTCCACCCGGTCGAAGCCCGGCAGCCTGCCGCTGGTCGACCGCGGCCGGGCCGCGACCCTGGTGGTGAGTGCCGACGACCACCCCGGCGTGGTCCGGGTCGTCGGCGATTTGCAGTCCGATGTCGAGCGGGTCACCGGCGTGCGACCGGCGATCGCCACCGACCGGGTGCCGGCACACGGCGAGGTGGTGCTGGTCGGCACGATCGGCCAGAGTCCGCTGATCGACCGGCTGATCGCCACCCGCAGGCTCGACGTGCGCGGCATCGCCAACCGCTGGGAGACCTCGCTCCAGCAGATCGTCACGAACCCGTTCCCCGGCGTCCGGCGCGCCTTCGTGATCGCCGGCAGCGACCAGCGCGGCACGATCTTCGGTGCCTACGAGGTGTCGAAGCAGATCGGCGTCTCGCCCTGGTACTGGTGGGACGACGTGCCACCCCGGCGCAGCCACGGGTTGCACCTGCTGCCCGGTCGGCACAGCCAGGGCACCCCGGCCGTGCAGTACCGGGGCTTCTTCATCAACGACGAGAACCCGGCGCTCGGCACCTGGGCGCCGAACTTCTTCGGCCCCGGCCTGGTTCCCGGCTATCCCGGCGGCTTCAACCGGCACTTCTACGCCAAGGTCTTCGAGACCATGCTGCGGCTCAGGGCCAACTATCTCTGGCCGGCCGTCTGGGGACGCGCCTTCGCCGAGGACGACCCGGCCAACCACGCCACCGCGAAGGAGTACGGCGTGGTGATGGGGACCTCGCACGAGGCGCCGATGATGCGCGGCATCGAGGAGTGGAACCGGCACGCCGGTGGCGGCACCGACCCCTACGGCGGGAACGGCGAGTGGAGCTTCCGGCGCAACGCCGAGGCCCTGAAGGGCTACTGGCGAGACGGTATCGAGCGGATGGCGGAGCAGGACTCCGAGGGCGTGGTCACCCTCGGCATGCGCGGCAACGGCGACGTCAGCCTCCCCGACGGCGACGGCATCGAGCTGATGGAGAGCATCATCGCCACCCAGCGGGAGATCCTCGCCGACGTCAGCGACCGCGAACTGACCGACATCCCGCAGGTCTTCACCCTCTACAAGGAGGTCCAGCGCTACTGGGACCGGGGCATGCGCCCGCCGGAGGACGTCACGGTGGTCTTCTGCGACGACAACTGGGGCAACATGCGGAAGCTGCCGGACCAGAGCCTGCCGGCCCGCTCCGGCGGCTACGGCATGTACTACCACTTCGACTACGTCGGCGGCGGCCGGAACTACAAGTGGGTCGACACCATCAACCTGGCCAGCACCTGGGAGCAGCTGCACCTGAGCTACACCTACGGGGTGGACCGGCTCTGGGTGGTCAACGTCGGCGACATGAAGAACGAGGAGCTGCCGCTGCAGTTCTTCCTCGACTACGCCTGGGACCCGTCGAGCATGCCGATCGAGAAGCTCGACGACTGGCAGCGGGCGTACGCCGCGCAGAACTTCCCCGACCGGTACGCCGCCGAGATCGGTGCCATCCTGCACGAATACGGCCAGCTCCAGGCGCGGCGCAAGCCGGAGCTGCTGAACCGCCGGATCACGGTGGACCCGGCCAAGGATCCGGCCACCGACTCCTCGGCGGTGGTCTACACCGACGACAATCCCTACAGTCTCACCGCCTACCAGGAGATGCGCCGGGTGGTGCGGGAGTGGACGGAGTTGGCCGAGCGGGCCGAGCGGATCCGGGCGCGGCTGCCGGAGGAGTACGACGACGCCTACCACCAGCTCGTCCACTACCAGGTGACGGCGACGGCGAACCTCTACGCGCTGCGGGAGGCGCAGTTCACCAACCTGCGCTACGCCGCACAGGGCCGGGCCGCCACGAACGCCATGGCCGACCTGGCGCAGCAGCACTTCGACGCCGACCAGGCGATGTCCGACTACTACAACGCCACACTGGCCGGCGGGAAGTGGCAGGGCTTCCAGACCCAACCCAAGATCGGGTACGGCGACGTCGCGCGCTACGGCCCGAACGCGCCCTGGCAGCAGCCGGAACTCAACCACCAGGCGCTGCCGGACGCCTTCTATCCGCACCTGCGCCGCATCGAGCTGCCGGCAACCGCCGAGCTGGGTGTGGCGATCGACGGTTCGGAGAAGTACTGGCCGGCCGAGCCGGGACCGGCGGTGCTGCCCACGTTCAGCCCGTACCAGAGCCAGCCGGGGCAGTACATCGAGGTCTTCAACCGGGGCTCGGTGCCGTTCGGCTACACGGCGCGGGCCGCGGCGCCCTGGCTGAAGCTGAGCCGGACCGGTGGCCGGGTCACCGACCAGGTGCGGATCGAGGTCCGGGTCGACTGGCGGCGTGCGCCGGCCGGCGACACGACGGTGCCGATCACGGTCACCGGCCCCGACGGGGCCAGCGTGGTCGTGCGGGCCGAGGTGGAGAACCCGCGCGGCCTGCGCCCGAGGGGGCACGTCGAGGCGAACGGCTACGTCTCGATCCCGGCGGCGCACCACAGCCGGGCGGTGAACACCGGCGGGGTCCACTGGAAGCGCATTCCGGACCTTGGGCGGACCGGTGACGGCCTGACGCCGTTCCCGGTCACCGCCGCCAGTCGCACCCCGGGCGGGCAGAGCCCACGCCTGGAGTACGATCTGACGCTCACCTCGGCCGGCCCGGTGAAGGTCACGGCGTACCTGTCGCCGCGCAACAACGTGCTGCCGACCGAGGGGCTGCGGTACGCCGTCTCGATCGACGGCGCCGCGCCGCAGACCGTGAACGTCACCACCGCCACGGGGGCGAACGACACCTCCATGAACCGGCAGTGGGAGCGGAACACCTCGCAGAATGTCAACGTCACGACGACCACGCACACCGTCGACGGGCCGGGCGTACACACCCTGAAGTTCTGGATGGTCGACCCGACCGTGGTGGTGCAGCAGCTCGTGGTGGAGACCGCCGAGCTGCCGTACAGCTATCTCGGTCCGCCGGAGAGCCGGCGGATCGGCCGCTGAGGACCGGCGCGCGTCCCATTTGCTCCATCGGCGGTCCGCCCGGCCCGGACGGGTCGGGCGGACCGCCGCCCGCACATTGAATCTTTTCAATCGAAACAGTCCGGCGACCGGGTCCCGACCTCCACCTGCGGCCCCGGCGGAGCACAGGACGGGTTGAAAAGGTTCATCCAGCAGCATCAGGGACACCCCGCGACATCATAGGATCGCCGAATTGAAGAGAGAGGAATGCCCATGCGTCGAAGCCAACGCCGGCTGTTCGCCGCCACGGCCCTGACCGCGCTGAGCCTGGTCGCCGCCGCCTGCGGCGCGCCGGAGAGCGCCGCACCGGGACCGACCGGCGGCGCGGTGCCCGACAAGCCCGGCTCGCCGGTCCAACTGAACATTCTCGACGTCGCCGGCAACCTGCAACTCACCCAGTCCATGATCGACGATTTCGTCGCCGGGAACTCCGACACGGTGTCGAAGGTGACGTACTCCAAGTCGCCCTCGCCGGAACTGGTCGGCAAGGTCAAGGCGCAGCAGGACGCCGGCCGGGTCGAGATCGACCTCGTGCTGACCGGGGTGGACGGGCTCGCCGCCGGCATCGATCAGGAGCTCTGGCTGCCACTGCTGCCCACCCACGCCGACCGGCTGCCCGGGATGACGAACTACCTGCCGGGCGCGGCCGCGATGCAGGAACTGGCCCGCGACCACGGGGTGACCATCACCTACTATCCCTCCGGGCCGCTGATCGAATATCTGCCGTCGAAGGTGCCGAACCCGCCGACCAGCGCGCAGGCGTTGCTCGACTACGCCAGGGCCAACCCCGGCGCCGTGCAGTACGCCCGCCCGTCGAACTCCGGCCCCGGCCGCACCTTCCTGATGGGCCTGCCGTACCTGCTCGGCGACTCGAACCCGAAGGACCCGGTGAACGGGTGGGACAAGACCTGGGCGTACCTGGCCGAACTCAACAAGTACATCACGCTCTATCCGTCCGGCACCGGCGAGACGATGAAGAACCTGGCCAACGGTTCGGCCAAGATCATCGTTTCCACCACCGGCTGGGACATCAACCCCCGGGTACTGGGCACCGTGCCCGAGGAGGCGAAGGTCGGCACCCTGGAGGGCTTCCACTGGGTCACCGACGCGCACTACGCGGTGGTCCCCAAGGGAGTCTCGACGGACAAGCAGGCTGCCATCCTCGCCCTGCTGGCCCACATCCTGACCCCGGAACAGCAGGCCAAGGCGTACGACCAGGGTTACTTCTACCCGGGGCCGGCGATCAGGGACGTGCCGCTCTCCATGGCGCCGGAGGCCAGCCGCCAGGCGATCGAGCGGTACGGCCGGCCGGAGTACGAGCAGCTGATCGCCAACAACCCGCTCGAGGTGCCGCTCGACGCCAAGGCGCTGGTCGAGGCGTTCAGCAGGTGGGACCGGGAGATCGGCGGCGCGAAGGTGAAGAAGTGAGTGCGAGGAGTGAGCCGGGTTTGCGAGCCCCGCAGTCACGAACAGAAGGTGGGGACAAGTGAGTGCGAGGAGTGAGCCGGGTTTGCGAGCCCCGCAGTCACGAACCCAAGGCGGGGACAAGTGACGTTTGCCAAGCTGCGACTGGAGGGCGTCGGCCGGAGTTTCGCCGGGCATGACGCGCTGGCCGACCTCAGCCTGACGGTCCGGCGCGGGGAGTTCATCGCCCTGCTCGGGCCGTCCGGCTGCGGCAAGTCGACCGCCCTGAACTGCCTCGCCGGCCTGCTCCCGCTGACGCGGGGCAGCATCTGGGCCGACGAGACCCGGCTCGATACCGTGCCGGCCGAAAAGCGCGGCTTCGGCATGGTCTTCCAGAATTACGCGCTCTTCCCGCACATGTCGGTCCGCCGCAACGTCGCCTTCGGCCTCCAGATGCGCCGCCTGCCCCGGGCCGAGGTCCGGCGGCGCACCGAGGAGGCCATCCGGCTGGTCCGGCTGGACGAACACGCCGGCAAGCTGCCCGGGCAGCTCTCCGGCGGCCAGCAGCAGCGGGTCGCCATCGCCCGGGCCGTGGTGCTGGAGCCGGCGTTGGTGCTGATGGACGAGCCGCTCTCCAACCTGGACGCCAAGCTGCGGCTGGAGATGCGGACGGAGATCCGCCGGCTGCACCAGTCGCTCGGGCTGACCACGGTCTACGTCACCCACGACCAGGAGGAGGCGCTCTCTCTGGCCGACCGGCTGGTGGTGCTCCGTGAGGGTCGGGTGCAGCAGATCGGTGATCCGGAGGAGTTGCACACCAGGCCGGCGAACTGGCACGTCGCCGACTTCATGGGCTACCGCAACCTGCTGCGGTTGCGGGTCGGGGAGGTCACCGGTGCGCAGGTGACCGTGACCGGCCACGGGATGCGGCTGGTCGGCACCCCGGTCGGGCCGGTCGCCCCCGGTGCCGACGTGGTCGCCGGGGTCCGCCCGGAGGATCTGCGGATCACCGGGCCGGCCGAGGGCGTGCCGGCCACCGTCGAGGTGGTCGAGTACCAGGGCCGGGAGGTGGCGGTCGAGGCCCGTACCGCCGAGGGGGTGCAGGTGCACCTCCGTACCGACCGACGTCCGGCGCTCGGTGACCGGATCGGGCTCGCCGTCGATCCGGGCCGGCTGCTGGTCTTCCCCATGACCGGGCCGGACGGCACGACGACCGGCGGGCCGGACGGCACGACGACCGGCGGGCCGGACGGAACGACGAGCGACAGACCGGAGGACGGCGCACGGGCCGATGAGCCGGCCGCCGGCGGTTCGCGGTGAGCGCCACCGCGACGCCGCCCCGGGCCGGCGGGCCGGACGGCGACCGGGCACCGGAGCGGCGGGCGTCCGCCGGCACCCGGGTGGCGTTCCGGCACCGGCTGGCCGAGCACGGCATCGACCGGCAACTCCTGCTGCTCGCCCCGGCCGCGCTCTTCGTCCTGGTGCTCTTCATCTACCCCTTCGGGTACGGCGTCGGGCTGTCGTTCCAGCCGACCGAGGGCGGGCCGTTCGCCGCGTACCAGGAGTTCTTCTCCGATCCGTACCAGCGGGACACCATCTGGACAACGCTCAACTTGTCGCTGCCGGCGGCGCTGCTCAACGTCGCCGCCTCAGTGCCGATCGCCTACCGGATGCGCGGACGGTTCCGGGGCAAGCGGCTGCTCACCACCGTGCTGGTGGTGCCGATCACGCTCGGCACGGTGCTCACCGCGCAGGGCCTGCTCAACTTCCTCGGCCCCACCGGCTGGTTCAACCGGATCCTGCTGGACATGGGGCTGGTGGACGAGCCGGTCCGACTCACCTACAACTACTGGGGAGTCTTCTTCTCCATCGTGATCACCGGCTTCCCCTTCGCCTTCCTGCTGGTGCTCTCCTACCTGTCCGGGATCGATCCGACCCTGGAACGGGCCGCCGCCACCCTCGGCGCCGGCTGGTGGCAGCGGTTCCGCCGGATCACCCTGCCGCTGCTGGCACCCGGGCTGGCCACCACCTTCTGCCTGACCTTCGTGCTGGCGTTCAGCGTCTTCCCGTCGGCGATCCTGGTCGGCGACCCGGCCGGCACGACCCGGGTGATCTCGATCGCCGCGTACGAGGCCGCCTACGTCCGGTACGACTATCCGATGGCGGCCACCGTGGCGGTGCTGATGGGGCTGGTCGAACTGCTGGTGATCGCGGCGGTGCTCGGCTGGCGGGCGCTGCTCTACACCGGATCGACGGCGGGAGGCAAGGGCTGATGACGAGCACGGTGACGGCTCCGGCGTCCCGCCGCCGGCGCCTGGTCGCCCGACCGGCCGCCTGGCTGGTCTGGGGTGTGGTGGCGTTCTTCTTCGTCAACCTGGCCGGGGTGATCGGCTCGGTCGTGGTCAGCTCCTTCGGCGACCGGTGGTACGACACCTGGCTGCCGCAGGGCTACACCACCCGGTGGTACGGGCAGTCCTGGCAGGAGTTCGGGCTCCTCCAGGTGCTGTTGGTGACGTTGCAGGTGTCGCTGCTGGTGGTCGGCATCTCGGTGCTGGTCGGGGTGCCGGCCGCGTACGTGCTGGCCCGCCGCTCCTTCCCCGGCCGGCGGCTGCTCTACCTGCTCTTCCTGCTGCCGATCCTGATGCCGCCGATCACCTACGGCATCCCGCTCGCCACGGTGCTCTACAAGTACGGCTTCGCCGGGCACCTCTCCGGGGTGGTGCTGGCGAACCTGGTGCCGTCGGTGCCGTTCGTCATCCTCACGATGACGCCGTTCATCGAGCAGATCGACCCGGCGGTGGAGCGGGCGGCCCGGATGTGCGGGGCAGGGACCCGGCAGATCTTCGTCCGGATCCTCGCCCCGCTGCTGACTCCGGGAATCCTGGCCGCCTCGATCCTGGTGCTGGTGCGTACGGTCGGGATGTTCGAGCTGACCTTCCTCACCGCCGGGCCGGACTCGCAGACCCTGGTGGTGGCGCTCTACTACTCGATGTCGGCGGCGGGCATCCGGGCCCAGCAGTCCATCGACGCGATGGCGGTCATCTACACCACGATGATGCTGGTGCTGCTGGTGATCGCGTTGCGCTTCGTCAACCCGACCCAGTTGGTCGCCCGGGTCCGGGAGGACGTGGACTGACCTGACCCACGATCACGATCCCGGTCCGGGGCCGCTCGTGCCGTCGAACATCCCGGCGAGCACCCGGGCGGTCCCGGCCGGGTTGGTGGTGACGAAGTAGTGGTCGCCGGGGACCACGTGCAGGCTGGCGATCCGGTCCACCGGGATCCGGGCGGCCAGCGCCTCCCGGGTGCAGAGGCCGTCGTCGGTGCCGAGCAGCACGTGCACGGCTCGGGACCGTACCCCCTGGAAGCCGGTCGGCGCGAGCGCGATGTCCCGCCGGAACCGGGGCAGCAGCAGCCGGGTGATCTCCTCGGAGGTCAACGAGCCGGCCGGGAGCAGCCCGGTACTGCGCAGCCCGGCAAGCAGCGTCTCGTCGTCGGCGGAGACCAGGGCCGGGCGTTCGCCGCCGGTCAGCAGCGGCGGGGCGGAGAGCACCACCTGGGTGCCGGCCAGCCCGTCACCGGCGGCGTCGGCCACCGCGGCGGCCAGCACCGCGCCGAGGCTGTGCCCGAGGAGCACCCCGCCGCCGGCCAGGTAGGGCGTGCCCGCCCGCCACCAGGCACTGGCAGCGTCGGCGATGGTGGCGCCGTCGCGGTAGGTCGCCTCGCCGGCCACCACCCGCCAGCCGCCGGGCAGGTGCCGAGCCAGCCGGGTGAACGCTCCGGAGGAGCCGCCCGCGTACGGGATGCAGACCAGGGTCCGGCCCGGACCGTCGCGCAGTACCCGCATCCGGACCAGCACCGGCTCGACGGACCGGTTGCGGAGTCGAAAGCGGGCCAGTTTGCCGGTGGAGGTGGTGGGCAGCTGCTCGACCACCTCGATCGCGGCGGGCCGCTTGTGCGGTGGCAGCCCGGACCGGAACGCCACCCGGGCCGCCCGGTGCAGCGCGTCCGGATCGACCCCCTGAGCCGGGACCAGGTAGGCGACCGCCTCCTCCAGCCCGGCCGCGTCCCGCGCACCGACCACCGCGCACTGGGCCAGCCCGTCGAGGTCGCGGACCGCCGCCTCGACATCGAGCGGCGAGACCTTGTACCCGCCGATGTTGATCAGATCGTCGTGCCGGCAGACGTACCGCAGGTCGCCGTCCGGATCCTGCCGGACGATGTCACCGGTGTACGCGCCACCCGCGGCAAAGGTGCGCGCCGCCGACTCGGGACGATCCAGGTATCCGGCGGCGACCGACGGCCCGGCCACGTGCAGCCGGCCCTCGGTGCCGGAGGGCACGAGCCGGCCGGCGTCGTCCCGGACGCTGACCGTCATGCCCGGTACGGGCCGGCCGGTCGAGCCGGGCTGGCTGCCCCGGGTCGCCAGCACGATGTGCAGCACCTCGGTCGCGCCCAGGCCGTTGACGAGCGGCACCCCGAAAGCGCGGGTGAAGTCGGCACAGAGTGCGGCCGGCAGGTGCTCCCCCGCCGAGACGGCGAGGCGTACCGAGCCGAGGTCGGGCGGCGCGCTCCGCTGTGCCGGGGCGGTCGGCGCGTGCCCACCCGCGGGGGCGGGCGGCACGCTGTGCCGGACCGGGATGTCCTGGCTGCCGGCCCGGTCGAGCAGCGCCTGGCTGCCGGCCCGGTCGAGCAGCGCCTGGCTGCCGGCCCGGTCGAGCAGCGCCGCGTAGATCCGGGGCACCGAGCAGAGCACGGTCGGGCGGTGCCGGGCGATCGTCGCGGCCAGCCGGTAAACGTCCGGTGGGCCCTGGTTGAGCAGTACCCCCGCCCCGGCGGCGAGCGGGAAGAGCAGCGAGTTGCCGAAACCGTAACCGAAGGAGAGCTTGGCGGTGGAGAGCACCAGGTCCTCGGGCTGCAGATCGAGGAGCCGGCCGAAGCCGTCCAGCACCCCCTGCACACCGGCGCCGGTGTGCAGCACGCCCTTCGGCTTGCCGGTGCTGCCCGAGGTGTACTGGATGAGCAGCACCTCCGACGGCAGCTGACTGACCGGTGGCGGCGACGGCGGCGCACCCGGAGCGAGCCACTCCGCCCCGCCCCGGGGCAGCCCGGCCATGCCTGCCTGGTCCGCCCGCGCGCCGCCCCGCTCGTCGGCGTGCAGGAAGCCCGCCCGGCAGTCGGCGGCGATGAAGGCGAGTTCCGCCTCGGTCAGCATCGGACTCACCGGCACCGCGACGGCGCCGCGCCACCAGAGCGCCAGGATCGCCACCACGGTCGGCAGGTCGTCGTCGGCCACCACCAGGCCCGGGGTGCCGGGTCCGATTCCGGCCTCGGCGAGCCGGGCCGCATAACCGCGTACCGCCCGGTACAGCTCCGCGTAGCGCAGCCGCCCTCCCGTGCCGGTCAGATAGGCGACCCGCTCACCCCGACCCGACGCGAGTGCTCGCCCCACCAGCCGCTCGACGAGGTTGGTGCTCCCCATGCGAAGACCTCCAGGATGGCTGCGTTACCGGACGGTTCGATCGCCAGCACGAGCACGCTCGCCGGCTCCCCGGCGCTGGCGCAGTACGCGACGGCGCAGGCCGCCGCCAGCAGGCCACCGGCCGCGCCGAAGTCGCCGAGTGAGCGTTCCAGGTGCCAGACCGGCCCGGCAACGCCGTCGGCGACCGCACCGACCAGGCCACTGTCCCCAGTAGAGACGATCACTGCCGCCCGCCCGCGCTCTGGCGCCACCGGCCCAACCCTCGCCGGGCCAGCCGCCACCGGGGCGGTCGGCGGTCTGTGGGCCCCGGCGGAGGCGGTGCGGGCCAGCGCACGGCACTGCGCCGCCAGGTCGGAGTGGTCAAGGGTCAGCCGGCGGAACCGCCCCAGCCGGATGCCCGGCTCGTCCGCGTCCCGGCAGGGCGAGATGGCGAGGCAGGCCGCGCCCTCCCCCGCCACGAACTCCTCGGCGAGCCCGGTCAGGCTCCACCTGCTCACCGTCGCCGAGCCGCCGACCAGGGCCCGCGCCGCCTCGCCGCCGGCCACCAGCCGGGCCGCCTCGACCAGGGCGCTCACCCCGGCCGTCGTGCCGCCGGTCAGCGTCTCGTTCGGACCGTCGATGCCGAGCCGGATGGAGACGGTCGCCGCCGGCCCGTTGAACGCCGACGCGGGACCGATGATCGGGCTGCTCAGCCCGGGGTCCAGGGTGGCCGCCTCGACGCAGATCGTGGCGTACTCGGCCAACCCCGCGCTCGAACTCGCCCAGAGCACCGCCGCCGGGGCGGCATCCGCCGGCTGGGTCACCGCCACCAGCCCCGGGTCGGGCGGGTCGCCGGCGCCGGCGGCGTCGGCCGACACGGCCAGGGCGAGCAGCGACTCGGCGGGCAGGGCGCGCAGTCCCCGGCCGGCGACGGCGGCCGGGATCCGCGGCTCGACCGGGGCGGGCGCCCTGCGGTCCACGGGATCGAGGTCGGCCTCCGGGGCGGCGAAGCGCCGTGCCGCCGGCGGCGGCGGCACATCCGCGCCGCCGACCAGCCGGGCCAGCTCCGCCGTGCCGGCCATCCCCGGCAGCCGCAGCCCCAGTCCGCGTACGACGAGACAGTCACCAGCCGACGGCACGATCGTCCTTTCCGAGCAGTACGGTCGAGACGCCACCGCCGAAGCCGAATGCCTGGCTCAGCACCACCCGTACCGGTGCCCGCCGCCCGGCCGGCTCGACCAGGTCGATGCCGCCGCAGGCGGGGTCCGGCTCGATCAGCGTCACGTTGCCCGGCACCACGCCGTCGGTGAGCGCGCCGACCGCGACGATCGCCTCCAGGGCGGCGGCGGCCCCCTCGGCGTGCCCGAACTGTCCCTTGATGGACGAGACCACCGGCCGGCGCCGGCCGGCGAGCGCCTTGGCCACCGCCCGGGCCTCGATCCCGTCGCTTGCCGGGGTGCCCGTGCCGTGCGCGCAGACCCAGTCGACGTCGTCGCTGGTCAGGCCGGCCCGGTCGAGGCAGCCGGCAATGGTCGAGACCAGGCCGTTGCCGTCCGGGTGCGGTTGGGTGGGGTTGTGCGCGTCGGCGGCGGCGGCGCAGGCCAGCACCTGGGCCAGCGGTCGCCCGCCCCGGGCGACGATCCGGTCGACCGGTTCCAGGACCAGCACCCCGGCGCCCTCCCCGGGGATGGTGCCACGGCGGTTGACGTCGAACGGCCGCACGGTGTCGACCGCGAGGGCGCGCAACGAGGTGAACATGGCGAGGATCTCCAGCGAGAGTTCGGAGACCCCGCCGCAGACCGCGACGTCGACCTCGCCGGCGGCGATCGCCCGGGCGCCGGCCGCGATCGCGCTGTTCCCGGCGGCGCAGCCGGGCGCGAGCAGCACAGTCGGCCCGGTGACCGTGACGACCTCGCGGAGCGTGTCCAGCAGGGTGTCCGGCCGGGCCCATCCCCGCCCCGGCACGGCGAGCCGGCCGGCACCGATCCCCCGGTCCAGCACCGGTCGGGTGGCCATCACGGTGCCGACGAAGACACCGAGCCGATGTGCCCGGCTCTGCTCCGGCACGCCGGCGTGCCGGAGCGCCTCCAGTGCGCCGACGGCGAGGAACCGTGCGGCGAGGGACTCGTGGGAGGGGACCATCGCGTCGAGGTCGGCCACGGCGCCCGCCGGCACCTCCGCGCCGCACCGGGCCGGATAGCGGGACATGTCGAACCGGGTCACCGGCCCGGTCAGCACCCGCCGCTCGGTGACGGCCGTCCAGAGCGCGTCGGCGCCGAGACCGGCGCCGGAGACCGCACCGACGCCCGAGATCGCCACGGCCGGCTGGCGGCGGGCACCGTCCCCGCGGCCGGCACCGCTACCGGAACCGGCACCGCTCCAGCGGCCGGCGCCGTTCCCCGAACCGGCACCGGCCCAGTGGCCGGCGGCGTTCCCGGGACCGGCACCACTCCAGCGTCCGGCGCCGGGCCGGTCACGGTCCAACGGAGATGCCCCGATCCCGGAGTACGGCGAGCGTGTCGCCGAAGTCCTGCAACCCCGCCGCTTCCTCGTCGGTCAGTCGCACGCCGAGCTGCCGCTCGATCCGGACGACGAATTCGACCTTTTGCACGGAGTCGATCCCGAGGTCCTCGTAGAAGGCCGCTGCCTCCGTGATGTCGTCCGGGTTGACTTCGAAAATCTCGGCCGCCAGGTCCCGCAGGACGGCGGCCGACACCATGTCTCGCTGTGCCACGTCCGGCTCCCTTCCCGATCACCGCTCGCCACGTTCCGTGGAACCTGCTCGCCACGTTCCGTGGAACTTGCGGGTGGGCTCCCAGTGAAGTTTTCCAGGAAGGAAACGACGCGGGAATCGCTCTAGATGCGACCGAAGAGCTCGATCACGCCGGCCGAACAGCTCGTTACCACGACCCGATCAGGTCTATCCGGAACGGAAGATCTCGTATCTCCGCCAGACGATCCGTCGATGTCGGAGGATGATCGGTTCCGATGTGGTTCGTGATCATGGCATTGTCGTTGATCACTTTTGTGATCGATTTCCGCCCGGATCAGGGCAGCAGGGCCACCGGGCCGGCGCCGACACCGACCCGGAACAGGGCGTACGGGCGCCGGCGGCGGTCCACGCCGCCGGAGTACTCGGGCTGCCGGTGCAGCTGGTTGGCGGTCACGTAGAGGTATCCGTCGGCGCCGATCGACATGGTGTCGGGCCAGAGCAGCCGGGGGTCGCGTACCAGAGTCTCGTAGCGGCCGTCCGGGTGCCGGCGCAGGACGGCGTTCTGCTCGTACGCGGTCAGATAGAGCCGGCCCGCGTCGTCGCTCTCCAGTCCGTCGGAGCCGGAGCCCTTGTCGCCCTCGTCCCGGACGGTCCCCGCCACCTCGGCGTCGTCCATCGACCGGTCGACAAGCGCGTCGACCGAGACACTGTAGAGCCGGCGGGAGGCGAGCGGGCAGTAGTAGAGGCGGCTGCCGTCGGACGAGATCGCGATCCCGTCCGCGCCCATCGTGACCGGGCTCGGCGGCCCGTCCGGCGGGCAGACCAGGAACGGCCGCCCCTCGACAAGGGGTCGGAACGTGGCCGGCGTCTCGGCCTTGGTGGAGGGATGGTCGTGCAGCCGCCGCCAGGCGCTTCCGCTGGCCAGGTCCACCACGACGATCCCGTTCGGACCGGAGTTGGACGAGTCGGTCAGGAAGGCCACCCCGGCCGACCGGCGCCGCAGGTCGAACCGGACGTCGTTGAGGTACGAGGTGGGCAGCGCCACGTCGGCGGGGAAGAGGATGGTCTGGGTGACCAGGTCGGTGTCGAGGTCGATGCAGACCAGCTTGGGGCCGCCGGGACGGGTCGGCTGGAAACCCGGGCTGCCGGTGTCGAGTACCCAGAGCCGGTCGGTCGGATCCACCACGACGCTCTGCACCGAGACGAAGGCGCCGTTGTCGTCGTTCCCGGCGGGACTGTTCCAGTCCTGGTCCGGATAGGGCCGGCAGGCGCCGTCCACGAGCTCGGCGACCGTGGTCTCGACCCGGTCGCCCCAGCGGGGAAAGTTGACGAAGATCCGACCCTGCCGGGAGACGGTGACCCCGGTCGGCATGGCGTCGGGGAAGGTGTGCACCGTCTCCAGCCGGCCGCACGGCTCGTCAGTGGTCAGTTCGTCGCTCATCCGGCCCCCCGAGGCAGCCCGCCCGCACCGCGCCGCCGAGCCGTCGCAGGCTCAGCCACCCCCGCAACTGTAAGCCGGATGACTGCGTCGAAAACGCCAATAACTAGATTTAGACATACATGACGGATGCACCGCCCCTTTCTAGACGGCCCGGCCAGAGTCGGGGATCGATGAAGAAGTCTTTCCAAAGATGCATGCCGTTGGTTAAATACCTTCAACTTCCCGCGTCGCCTGCGCCGAAGGGCACTTTGATGAAGACCCGAATCGTACGTAGCCTGGCCATCCTCGCCGCGGCTGTCGCCGCCGCCCCGATCCTGCTGGCGGCGACTCCCGCCAGCGCCGCCACGGTGACCGTGGACAACGCCACCGCCGACCGCTTCACCGCCAGCGACAACTGGGGCACCTCCACCTGGTCCGCCGACCGGCAGGGCCCCGACTACCGGTACGCCACCCCGGACACCACCGCCAGCGACGCTGCCTGGTTCAAGGTGAACGTCCCGAGCGCCGGCAGTTACCTGGTCGAGGTCTTCTACCCCGCCGACCCCGGCTACAACAACGCCACGCCGTTCATCGTCGCCACCACCAGCGGAAACCAGACCGTCGCGGTCAACCAGCGCAGCAATGGTGGCCGGTGGGTCGGCATCGGCACCTTCACGCTCGCCGCCGGCGACTACAACGCTGTCGGCGTCAGCAGGTGGACCAGCGGCGCCGGCTACGTCGTCGCCGACGCGGTCCGGATCACCACCGCCACCGGCGGCGGCACCGGCTTCTCGCTGCCGCTGCCCCGCACCGCCCTGCCCCGCAGCGAGTACGACGACCCGCACCACGACTACCCGGCGATCGACCTGCCCGTGCCGACCGGCACCGCCGCGTACGCCGTACGGGCCGGGACCGTGGTCCGGATCGACGACAGCAGTTGCGGCCGGGGCATCAACCTGACCGGCACCGACGGGGCGATCTACACCTACTGCCACTTCTCCGCCTGGTCGGTGGCGTCCGGCGCGACGGTGACGGCCGGGCAGCGGATCGGCTCGACCGGCAACACCGGCAACTCGACCGGCCCGCACCTGCACTTCGGTATCCGCACCGGCAGCACCCGCCGCTGCCCGCAGAACTTCCTGCTGGCCCTCTACGACGGCGTCACCCCACCCGCCGCCACCAGCCTCCCCACCAGCGGCTGCAGCTACTGACGCGCAAGGAAGGGCCCCCGCTTATCGTTTTTTGTTGTAGCGGGGGCCCTTCCTAACGCTTGTCAGGGCTTGCGGGCGATCAGGATGTCACGGACGATGGCCTGGTCGACCCGGTGGCCGAACTCCAGGTACGGGCCGTCGGCCAGCACCTCCAGGCCGGCGTCGGCGAGGACGGCCGCCGCCTCCTCCCGCCGGGCCACGTTCGTGTTCCAGGCGATGCCGAGCGCCCCGCCGGGCCGGAGCAGCTCCACCCAGACCGGCACCGCCTCGGTCAACAGGGCGAGCGGGCTGCGCGCCAGCCCCCGGCCCGCGCTGCGGCTGCCGTGCTGCACGCCGTACGGGGCGTCCGCCACCAGCAGGTCCTGGCTGCCGGACCGGAAGAACTCCCCGCTGCGCAGGGTGTCGACCTGCACCACGTCCAGCCGCTGGGTCCGGCCCGCCCGGTAGGACTCCTTGTCGGCGGCGAGGTTCACCTGCAACCGCCGGGCCACCACCTGCCGGTCGCGGCGCACCGGCCCGGACTCGACCCGGTGCTTGAGCCGCTTGCGTTTCAACCACGTCTGGACGTACGTCGAGTACGCCTCGAAGTCCGTCCGGTCGTGCTCCACCCCGGCGGCGTCGTACCCGTACATCAGTGCCTGGTTCAGGGTGGTCCCCCGGCCGCAGAGCGGGTCGAGCACCCGGAGCTGACGGTCGAGCATCTCCGGGGCGAACCGCGAGGAGAGCAGGGTGATGTTGAGCAGCAGCTTGGTGAACTGTTCGTTCGTCTTGCCCGGATACTTCGGGATGGTCAGCAGGTCGTCGTCGTAGCGGGCCAGCGGGCGCAGCTCGACCGGCCGGAGCAGTCCCTGGACGACCTCGAAGAGCACGTAGATCGACGAGAGGTTCGCCAGGTATTCGACCTCGCGCTCGCCGAGCCCGCCGTCGGCGGTGAAGGTGACGTAGCGGACGCCGCCGAGCACCGTCTCGGTGACGCCGGAGAGCCGCCCGCCGAGCACGGTCCGGTCGACGACCGCCAGCTCGGCCCGGGTCAGCCGGACGGAGGCGTCCGCGTAGACGCGGTTCGCCGACGGCGAGATCAACAAGGCGTACTGGCTCATCTGTCCTTCCGGCGGCCGGCACCTGCGCGACCGGTAGATGGTAGACGGCCGCCCGCGAGCGCTCCGGCCGAGGTCAGCCGCGGTGTCGGGGCGACACAGGATACTTGCGTCAGTTGATGGATGACCGGCCGTCGGCGGCCGGGTTAGCCTGCCCCGATGATCTATGGAAGCCGCACGCTCCGTGGAAGCCGCACGCTCCGTGGAAGCCGCACGCTCCGTGGAGGGTCGTCGAGACCGACGGCGTGGCGCAGGACGAGCCTCGGCACCCTCGCCTCCCTGGCCCTGGTGGCCGGGATGCTGACCATCTCGCCGCCCGGCCGGGCCGCCGCCGACCCCGAGGTGGGCAGCGCCCGACTCGTCCCGCTCCAGGTCACCGGCCCGGCCAGCGAGCGGCTCAACCTGATCCTGCTCGGCGACGGCTACACCGCGGCCGAGTTGCCGACGTTCCACGCCGACGTGGACCGGCACATGAACGTGCAGTGGAGCATCGAGCCGTACCGCAGCTACCGGAACTACTTCAACGTCTACGTGATCGAGATCGTCTCCGGTGAGTCCGGCATCCGCTGCGACCCGGACGACGACCCGCCGGACCCGGACCGGATCACCCCGCTGGGGCTGCACTACGCGGACGGCTGCACCAACCCGCTGGCCCGGGGCATCACCTTCCAGCCGTACGGGACGCAGGCGCTGAACCGCTATCTCCAGCAGCTCGTCGCGCCGTTGGGGGTGACCGCGAGCAACCGGCAGGTGTTGGCGATCGCCAACACCGACACGTACGGCGGGATCGGCGGCACCAACGCCACCACCTCGGGCGGTGCCCCGCAGGGGCCGCTGATCAGCCCGCACGAACTCGGCCACTCGCTCGGGCAGCTCCAGGACGAGTATCCGTACCGGGACCGGCCCACCCCGGGCGGGCCGTACTGCACCGACGACTGCGCCGAGCCGGGCTCACGGCACCACACCCGGCTGACCGAGCAGCAGATGGTCGCCCAGCAGGCGAAGTGGTGGCGCTGGCTCGGCGAGGAGAGCGAGTCCGGCGGCACGATCGGCCGCCACGAGAGCGGCATGTACGCCAGCTCCGGCGTCTGGCGACCCAGCGAGCACTCCATCATGCGCTGGCTCGGCTTCCACTACGACCAGGTCAGCCGAGAGATCATGACGCAGCGGATCTCGGGGCGCCGGGACACGAACGCGATGGCGCTCTCGTCAACCCCGACGGACCGGCCGGTCGGCCCCACCGACGTGCTCTGGGTGGAGACCCAGCATCCGGTCCACCACGAGCTGGAGGTGCGCTGGACGGTGAACGGCGCACCGGTGCCGGAGACGGGGAACAGCCGCAACCTGGCCCTGGCCGGCCGGGGCGTGCGCCCCGGCGACGTCGTCGGGGTGACGGTGCAGGATCCCACCGGGTTCGTCCGGGATCCGGCGATCCGCACCGGGCCGGCGCTGACCCAGCGCCGGCAGTGGACCGTGGGTGCCGAGCCGAGCCCGCCGGCCGAGGTGCCGGTGGCGTTCACCGCCTCGACCCAGACCGACGGCCGCGCCGTCGGCGGCGAGGACGTGGTCTACGTCGAGACGACGCACCCGCTCGACCGGGTGCTGGAGGTGACCTGGCGGCTCGACGGCAGGGTCCTGCCGAACCCGTGGAACAGCCGCAACCTCGACCTGGGGGCGCTGGAGCTGGCCCCGGGCAGCTATCGGCTGACCGCGACGGTGACCGACCCGGCCGATCCGGGTGGCGCCTCGGAGACCCGCGCCTGGACGGTCGACAACGTCGAGGCAAGCACCACGGCGATGCTCTCGGCGCCGGTCGCCACGCTTGCCGGTGACGTCCCGCACCACGTCTACTTCGAGCGGTTCACCATGGGGCTGGAGCCGGCCGACGACCGGCCCGGCTTCACCGTCGGGGAGTTCCGGTTGGACCGGGACGGCTGGTTCAACTATTTCGGCTGGCCGGACGCGCCGGCCGGCACACCGTTCCTCTTCACCCCCACCGGCACGGTGGTGAAGTCGCTGGTCTACGGCAACCTGGGGTCGGGCGGGCTCTCCAAGGCGGTCTTCGAGGAGACCGAGCCGGGCTACGGCACCCACACCGTCGAGCACCGGGCGATCGACGCGGCCGGCAACGTCGGCTCCCCCGCCGAGTTCCGGGCCACCGTACTGCCGGGTTCGTCACCGGCCTGCACCCGGACGATCTCCGGCCCCCGGGCCGGCAACCTGACCGTCTCGGCCGGGGTGACCTGCCTCGACGGCGCCCGGGTGGCCGGCCGGATCACGGTACGGCCCGGCGCCTCGCTGGTCGTCTCCGGCGGCGCGGTGGCCGGCGGGATCAGCACCGACCGCGCCGCCGTGGTGCAGCTGTTCGGCGCGACGGTGAGCGGTTCGGTGCAGGTCGGCGGCACCACCGGAAGCGTGACCATTGCCGGAAGCACCCTCAGCGGCGCGCTCCGGCTGACCGGCAACGCCACCGGCGAGTACGGGTTGGCGCTGGTCGGCAACCGGATCACCGGCTCGCTCACGTGCGGCGGCAACGGCGAGGTCACCGACTTCGGTGCCCGCAACCAGATCCGGGGGCAGCGGTCGGGCGACTGCGCCCGCCTCTGATCCGCGTGCCCGCGACGCCCGGGGTGGGAGTCCGCACCCCGGGCGTCGTGGTCAGGGCCGGCGGAAGACGCCGCCGTACTCGTAGAACCGGGTTTCCTCGGCGCCCCTGCCGAGGAAGGGGCGGAGCGCCTCGTCGACCGGGGCCAGCGGCGGCTGGGTCGGGTCCGGCCGCCAGGTCTTGACGTCGACCATCCCCGGCTCGACCGGCTCGAAGTCGCGGACGAACTCCGCCACCTCCGCGACGGTGCGGTTCCGCCACTGGAGGTTCATCTTCCGCACCATCTCGTTGCCCGCGTCCACCCCCGCCTGGTCGGTCCCGGCGAGCTGGGAGTAGCCGAGGTAGCTGCCCGGAGACATCGCCTCGCGCAGCACCGCGAGCAGGTGCCGGATCTTGTCGTCGTCGACGATGGAGTGGGTCACGGAGAAGAGCAGCACCGCGACCGGCTCCGAAAAGTCGATCATCTTGCGGACGTCCTCGTCGGCCAGGATCCGCTCCGGCTCGGTGACGTCGGCGGCGATCACCCGGGTCGTCTCGTCGTCGGCCAGCAGCGCCCGCCCGTGCGCCAGCACGATCGGGTCGACGTCGACGTAGACCACCCGGGCACCCGGCTGGAACTGCTGCGCCACCTGGTGCACGTTGGCCTGGGTCGGCAGCCCGCTGCCGAGGTCGAGGAACTGCCGGATGCCCAGGTCGCGGGCGAGGAACCGGACCGCCCGGTAGAGGAAGAGCCGGTTCTCCCGGGTGACGTCCAGACTGGCCGGATACTGCGAGTTGACGAAGAGGACGGCCGCCCGGTCCACCGGGAAGTTGTCCTTGCCGCCCAGCGAGTAGTCGTACATCCGGGCCGAGGTCGGGACGTCGATCGGGAAGGCGGGGTAGCCTCCGTCGTTGGGCGCGGTCACGAGATCAGCTCCGTGCGGTTCGGGGGACGGACTACCAGGGTAGCGCCTGCGTCGACCCTCCTTTTGCGAGCGTCCGGGTTCGCATGCTCGCCATCGAGCCGACCGATCCCGGCGGCCAGGTGTGGTACGCCAAGCAGGCCCGCAAGCGTGGCATCCAGCGCTTCTACGCCGACGCCTGCCGCTACGACCGGCCCGTCTCCACCTGTACGCCCGGACGTCCGGACTCCACCACGAAGCTGGCCTGGGTCGACACCGGAGCGTCCGGCCGCGTCACGTACGGCACCACCCGGTAGTCTGTGCGCCACTCGTCCCGGTCCAGGGTGCAGCGCACGTAACCGCGCCGCTGGTTGTAGAAGCGGATGTGCGGGTTGTTGGCCAGCCAGTCCCGGCCGGTGTCGTCCAGGTCGGCGCCGTCCCCGCCGGAGGCGATCGAGGTACCGAGGAACTCGGTGCCGACGGTGCGGGACTCCGGGTCGTCGAAGTCCTGCTTGAGGTCCGCCACCATGCTGCGGTGGGCGTCCCCGGTGATCACCACGAAGTTGTCGACCCGGCGCCGGAGCACCCCGTCGAAGAGTCGCTGCCGGGCGGGCTCGTAGCCGTTCCAGTTGTCCATCGAGAGCAGCTTGCCCGGACCGGGGTCCCGGTCGGTCTGTGCCATCACCGTCTGCTGGGCGATGACGTTCCAGGTCGAGCGGGAGTCGGCGAGGCCGTCGAGCAGCCAACGTTCCTGTGCGTGACCGAGCATCGACCGCTCCGGGTCGGCCGACTCGGGGCAGGGTGCGGAGGGGCCGTCGCCGCAGACCTGGTCGTCGCGGTACTGGCGGCCGTCCAGCACGTTGAACTCGGCCAGCCGCCCGTACGTGACCCGGCGGTGGATCCGCATGTCCGGTCCCTTGGGCATGGCGCTGCGCCGCAGCGGCATGTGCTCGTAGTACGCCAGGTACGCGGCGGCCCGGCGCAGCCGGAACATCTCGGCCGACTGGGCGGGGTCCTCGGAGATCTCGTCGGCGTAGTTGTTCTCCACCTCGTGGTCGTCCCAGGTGACGATCCACGGGAACGCCGCGTGCGCGGCCTGCAGGTCCGGATCTGCCTTGTGCTGCGCGTGCCGGATCCGGTAGTCGCTCAGTGAGAAGATCTCGGCTGCCGGCAGGTGTCCCCGGCCGATCGTCCCCTGTGCCGAGCCCTCGTAGATGTAGTCACCGAGGAAGACCACCAGGTCGAGGTCCTCCTGGACCATGTGCTGGTAGGGGGTGAAGTAGCCGGCGGGGTAGTTCTGGCAGGAGGCGAAGGCGAAGCTCAACCGCGCCGGCCGGTCCCAGGCCGCCGGGGCGGTACGGGTCCGGCCGACCGGGCTGATCTCACCACCGGACCGGAACCGGTAGAAGTACTCCCGGCCGGGACGCAGGCGGGTCACCTCGGCGTGCACCGAGTGCCCCAGTTCCGGGGTGGCCCGCTCGACGCCCCGGCGGACGACCCGGCGGAACCGCTCGTCCTCGGCCACCTCCCAGAACACCGGCACGACCCTGCTTGGCATCCCGCCGAGACCGTCCACGGCGAGCGGGTCGGGCGCGAGCCTGGTCCAGAGCACCACCCCGTCGGGAAGCGGGTCGCCGGAGGCCACACCGAGGGTGAACGGGTCCTCCGGGAATCTCGGCGTGCCCCACGCCGCCGAGGCCGAGAAGCCCGCGATCGTCGCGCCGACTCCCGCCGCTCCGGCCAGCCCCAGAAACCCGCGCCGATCCAGTTGCCGCATCATCCGCCCTCTCCAGTGGCCCCACCATTGCCAGCGGCGCGTGTGACCCGCGCGCGGCAAACCGACTCCACTGATGCTCGTCATCAAGGTGACGGGAGGGTGGCGAAGTGACCACGGCACATCAACCAGCCAGCTAAACGATCATGATTGCTCCACCCGCACCGGGCGACCAGCCGGCATCCGGCCGCCCGACTGACACATTCGTCGGTGCGGGCGGGGCCGGGACGGCCGGGCGGTTCAGCGAGCGCAGCCGACCCGGTCGGGGCCGAGTGCGATGTCGTCGAGCCAGAGGTCGAAGTGGTCGGGGGTCGGGCCGCCCTGGTAGAGCTGCCAGCCGATCTTCACCGTGTCGGCGCGGGGCAGCACGAAGTCGACCGGGTTGCCGCCGTGCTCGGTGGTGGTGACCGTCATCTCCGGCTGTGCGACACCGTCGATCCAGACCGCGACGCGGTTGTCGGCGGCGTCCCACTGCCACTCGACGCACTGCCAGCGGTCCTCGACGGTGGGCGCGGACTCGCGCCAGTTGGTCCAGTCGCCGGTCGGGCCGCCGTCGGCGCCGACACCCCAGTACGACCCGCCGAGCGGTGGCGCCCACTGGCCGCCGATCGGTCGGACGATCTCGGCGCTACCCGGGCCGGTCGCCTCGACCAGGGTGAAGTGTGCCCAGTCGGGGGCGGTCGGGAAGGCGTCCACCCTCAACCGGATCCGGCCGTAGAAGCTGTTACCCGGTGCGGCGAAGTCGTCCACCTTGAGGAAGGCCCGGCCGTTCCCCTCGGTGTGCACCCGCAACACCTTGTCGCGCCGGTGCCGCTCGACGGTCAGGGTCCCATGCTCGGTGTCGATGCCCCAGGCCAGCGAGGCGGCACCGCCGGTGGGCAGCCGCTCGAAGTCCTCGCAGAACAGCAGCGTGCGCGGTCCGCACGCGGCGCCGTGCCCCGTGCCGCCGTGCCCGGCCGGGCCGGCGCCTGCCTGCGCGGCACCTCCACTCGCGAGCACCGCGGCGGCGGTGAGCAGGATCAGAGGGTACCGCTTCGTCAGGCGAGCCATGGCGCAAGAGCATGACAGATATCGATGGATGACGCCAGTCGCCCCGGCTCGTGACGCATCCGGCACCGAAGCGACACCGACAGTCGACATCGAAGATCTTCTTTGATTTACTGGGAAACCCGGTCGTGCTCCGGTGCCCCACCCGCACCACGCGTACCCCCGTACGCGCCCGCAGCCGCCGGCGGCACCTGGCGGAGGTCTGTCATGAGCAGTGGATCCGGATCGGACACGCCCCCTGTCGACCGTCCACCGCCCGGGATGTCCCGGCGCGGGGTGCTGCGCGGAAGCGCGGCCGCCTCCGCCGGACTCGCCGTCGGCACGGTGGCCGGCACGGCGACCGACACCGGAGTGGCCGAGCCGGCGACAGCGGCACCGGCGCCCGAGGCAATCGGCGCGGGGCAGGTCGAGATCGGGCTGGTGGTCAACGGCCGCACCGAACGGCTGCTTGTCGACTCCCGGGTGACCCTGCTGGACGCCCTCCGCGAGCGGCTCGCCCTGACCGGCACCAAGAAGGGCTGCGACCGGGGACAGTGCGGTGCCTGCACCGTGCACGTCGACGGGCGGCGGGTGCTCTCCTGCCTGACCCTGGTGGCCTCCGCAGCCGGTCGCCGGGTCGGCACCGTGGAAGGGCTCGCCGACGGCGACCGGCTGCACCCGGTGCAGCAGGCATTCCTCGACTGCGACGCCTTCCAGTGCGGATTCTGCACCTCCGGCCAGATCATGTCGGCGGTGGCGCTCCTCCAGGAGGGGCGCACCGGCTCGGACGACGAGATCCGGGAGCAGATGTCCGGCAACATCTGCCGCTGCGGGGCGTACGAGAACATCGTGGCCGCCGTCCGGACGGCCCGGCGCGGCGGGGCGGCGCGATGAGGCCCTTCGACTACGCCGCCGCGCAGAGCGTGCCGCAGGCCCTCGCCGATGGCGGCGCCGGCACGGCGTACCTGGCCGGCGGGACGACGCTGGTGGACCTGATGAAGCTGGAGGTGATGACGCCGCGTCGGGTGCTGGACATCAACCGGCTGCCGCTGCGCGGCGTCTCCGCCGACCGGGCCGGGCTGCAGATCGGGGCGCTGGAGCGGATGAGCGACGTCGCCGGGCACCCGCTGGTCACCACGGGCTATCCGGTGATCGCCGAGGCGCTGCTGCGCAGCGCGTCGCCGCAACTGCGCAACATGGCGAGCATCGGCGGCAACCTGCTGCAACGGGTCCGCTGTGGATACTTCCGGGACACCGGCACCGGCTGCAACAAGCGTGAGCCCGGCTCCGGCTGCCCGGCGGTGGAGGGCGAGAACCGGGGCCACGCCATCCTCGGCACCAGCGACGCCTGTGTCGCCACCCATCCCAGCGACCTGGCGGTGGCCCTGGTCGCGCTGGACGCCCGGGTCGGGCTGACCGGCCGGGGCGGGAGCCGGGAGGTCCGGCTCGCCGACTTCTACCTGCTGCCCGGCGACACCCCGGAACGCGAACACGACCTGCGCCCCGGTGAACTGGTCACCCGGGTCACCGTGCCGGCGCTGCCCTGGGCCGGCCGGTCGGCGTACCTGAAGATCCGCGACCGGCAGTCCTACGAGTTCGCCCTCGCCTCGGCCGCCGTCGCGCTCGACCTGCGCGGCGGCACGATCCGGGACGTACGGGTGGCGGTCGGCGGCGTCGGCACCCGGCCCTGGCGGCTGCCGGCGGTGGAGGAGGCGCTGCGCGGCCGGGCGGCCCGGCCGGAGGTCTTCGAGGCGGCGGCCGAACGCGCGGTCGACGGCGCCCGGCCGCTGACGCACAACCGGTTCAAGACGACGCTGGTCCGGCGCACCATCGTGCGCGCCCTGACGAACCTGGCGGGTTGAGATGGACTCCACCGCACGGACGGTCTCGGTCAACCGGGTCGACGGCCGGCTCAAGGTCACCGGCGCCGCCCGGTACGCCGCCGACCAGCCGGCCGAGGGGATCGCGCACGGCTACCTGCTGCTCAGCACGGTCGCCCGGGGCAGCATCCGGGCCCTCGACGTCACCGCCGCCGAGGCCAGCCCCGGCGTGCTCGCCGTCTACACGCCGTTCCGCCCGCTGGAGCTGCTCGGCTCCGGCACCCCGTTCAGCGTCGGGCACAGTTGGCTGCCGTTGCAGGACGCGGAGGTGCACTACCACGGCCAGGCGATCGGGCTGGTCGTGGCGGAGACGTTCGAGCAGGCCCGGGACGCCGCCGCACTGGTCCGGGCCGACTACGAGACGCGCCCGGCGGCGGTCTCCTTTCCGGACGGCATCCCGGGGGCGACCGATCCGGGCCCGATCATCGGCGAGCCGGCGCGGCTGGAGTTCCTGGCCGACGGCGTCGGCTCGATCGACGAGGCGCTGGCGGCGAGCGAGGTGACCGTCTCCGGCAGCTACGGGCAGCCGGGCAAGCACCACAGCGCCATGGAGCCGCACGCCTGCGTGGCCACCTGGCAGGACGGGGCCCTCACCCTGCACACCGGCACGCAGAGCGCGTCGCTCACCGTCGGCGCGATGGCGGCGGCGCTCGGGGTCGGCACCGCGCAGGTCCGGGTGGTCAGCCCGCACGTCGGCGGCGGCTTCGGCAACAAGGTCGCCACCTGGGCGCATCCGCTGCTCGCCGCGGCGGCGGCACGGGCGCTGGGCCGGCCGGTCAAGGTGGTGCTGACCCGCGAGCAGACCTTCACGATCACCGGCAACCGCTCGGCGGTACGCCAGACGGTCACCCTCGGCGCCCGCCGGGACGGCACCCTGGTCGCGGTCAAGCACCAGGTCTGGTCGAGCCAGTCCGCCTCGGGCGGCATCTTCGAGAGCTCGGCGCACACCACCTCGCGGTATCTCTACCGGACCGAGAACCTGCACCTCGACCAGAAGATCGTCACGCTGGACGTGCCGCCGCCGACCTGGATGCGGGCGCCCGGTCAGGAGTCCGGCTCGTTCGCCCTGGAGAGCGCGCTCGACGAGCTCGCCACCGAGCTACGGATGGACCCGGTCGAGCTGCGGCTACGCAACTACGCCACGGTCTATCCGGGCCGGAACGTGCCGTGGTCGAGCAAGCACCTGGACCGGTGCTACCGGATCGGTGCGGAGCGGTTCGGCTGGGCCCGCCGCAACCCGGTGCCCGGCGCCGTCGTACGCGGCGAGTGGCTGGTCGGGATGGGGATGGCGACCGCGAACTATCCGGGCGAACGCTTCCCGGCCTCGGTGCAGGTGCGGTTCCGGGCCGACGGGGACGTCACGGTCTCCAGCGCCACCGCGGACCTCGGCACCGGGATGTGGACCGTGCTGGCGGTGCTCGGCGCGGAGGCGCTCGGCCTGCCGGTCGCCCGGATCCGCAGCGAGCTCGGCGACTCCACCCTGGCCGCCAACATCGGCTCCTTCGGCTCGGCCTCCACCGCGAGCACCGGGCCGGCGGTGACGGCGGCCGCCGAGGCGGCGACGACCGAGCTGATCACGCTGGCGGTGACGGACGAACGCTCACCACTGTACGGCGTACCGGCCGGCGACGTCCGGTACGAGCGCGGCGAGTTGGTCGCCCCCGACCGGCGGGTCGCCTTCGGCGACCTGCTCCGCACCGTCGGCTCGGAGGGTGTCGAGGCGACCGGCAGCTCCGCGCCCGGCCCGGAGCACGGGCAGCACGCCTTCACCTCGTTCGGCGCCCACTTCTGCGAGGTACGGGTCAACCGCTGGACCGGGGAGCCCCGGCTCTCCCGGATCACCACCGTCGTCGACGGCGGCACGATCATCAACGCCAAGACCGCCCGCAGCCAGATCATCGGCGCCGTCGTCTTCGGCATCGGCCACGCGCTGCTGGAGGGCGCCGTGGTCGAACCGGAGAGCGGCCGGATCGCCAACGGCACCTTCGCCGACTATCTGCTGCCGGTCAACGCCGACGTCCCCCCGGTCGACGTGCACTTTCTCAACGAGCCCGACCTGCTGTTCAACCCGCTGGGGGCCCGGGGGATCGGCGAACTCGGCACGGTCGGGGTCGCCGCCGCGATCGGCAACGCCGTCTACAACGCCACCGGGCGGCGCATCCGCGAGCTACCCATCACTCTGGACAGGCTGCTCGACTGAGGGCGGAACCCGGTTGCCACCAGGCCCCGGGCCAGCGCCGGCGCCAGTGCCGGTGCCGGTGCCGGTGCGGTGCCGGTGCCGGGCGAGCAGGAGAGGCAGCCAGGGGGCGGCGCCGAGCAGCACCAGCAGGGATAGCAGCGGCAACCGCCACCACCGGGAGATCGACGGCGGCTGGTCGGCAACCTGCTCCGCCACCCATGGCCGGGCCGCCTTTGACCAGGCGAGGAAGGCGTCGCCGATCGGCACGGCGCCGAGGGCGTACCGCTTGCTCCACGGGGTTGTCACCGGCACACCGGCCAGCTCGCCGTAGTTCGCCAGCGCTCCGGCGAGCGCGGCATCCCCCTGCACCTGGGCCGCGCCGAGCGTCACCACGGTCGCCGAGAGGCTGATCCCGAGCAGCAGCGGGCCGGAGTCGACGTCCCCCGGGCCGGAGGTGCCGGCCGGGTACTCCCGGACGGCCGGCCCGAGCCCGAGCGGTGTGGCCACGAACCGCTCCCGGAACCCGAGATACTGCGCGCGGGCGAAGGCCGGATCGACGTCGACCAGAAACCGCAGGATCATGCTCTGCGAGCTGCCCCGCGCCCCGTCGACCGGTGCTCCGCGCACCGGGTCGACCCGGTGCGGCAGCAGCCCGGTCTCCGGATCGAGTCGCTGGCGTACCCCGGAGAGCCACCGGTCGACCGTGCCGTCGAAGCGGGCGGGGAGCAGCGTGTCGTGCAGCCGCAGCGACGCGATCGCCACGGTCGAGTCCACCGGCCACGCCTGGCCGGGGTACGCCGGCAGGTAGGGTGAGCCGGCCGCGTCGAACGCGGCAGCCAGGGCGGCGGAGTCCTCGGCGAACCGGGTCAGCTCGGCCGGATCCCGCGCCCGCGCCGTGTGCAGGCTCAGCATCCCGCCGCGCAACCAGTTCGTCCAGCCCCGGTAGAAGACCCCGTATGCCGGGGCAAGCTCGGGACTGAACGGCTCGCGGCCGGCCGGGGAGTCGAGCCGGTCGAGCGCCCAACGGGCCTCCCGCAGGGCGGTTCCCCGCTCCTCCTCGGCTGCTCGCAGGCCGAGGTCGACCCAGCTCAGGCCGTAGAGAACGTGCAGGAAGAAGTAACCCTCGGGGAAGATCTGCTGCGCCGCCGTACCGGCGCCGTCGTCGAGCTGCGCACGCAGGAAGGCGAGCTGGCGACGTACTCCCGGCGGGTCGGCCGTCGGACCGGCGGCGGCGGGCACGACCAGCCGGAGACCGCCGGACAGCGCGGCGGCGGTGACCACGACGGCGAGGAAGAGGTACGACCAGCGCGACGCCATCCGGCCCACCGTGCTGGTTCCGCCCACCCTGCCGAGGCTAGGTCGTCTGTCAATACGGACCGTCGACAGCTCCGGGTCCCGCCTCGGCCCGACGACTCAGCCGGGCCCTTCCTCGGCGTAGAGCCGGCTGACGGTCTCGGCGACGCAGCACGGCTTGCCGCCCCGCTCCGGCTCGACAGTGGCGCGGATGACCACCTGTGCGCCGCCGGGCACCGGGTCCACCTGGAGGAGTTCCGCGCTGAGCCGGACCGCCTCCCCGGTACGCAGCGGCGCCGGAAACCGGACCCGGTTCAGCCCATAGTTGATCACCATCCGGACCCCCTGCACCCGGTAGAGATCGCGCATCAGCACCGGCAACAGCGAGACGGTGAGGAAGCCGTGCGCCACGGTGCCGCCGTACGGGCCGGTGGCGGCACGCTCCGGGTCGACGTGGATCCACTGGTGGTCGCCGGTCGCGTCGGCAAACGCGTCGACCCGATCCTGCTCGATCCGGTGCCACGGGCCGGGACCGAGCCGTTCGCCGACCGCCTCGGCGAGTTCGGCGATCGAGGCGTACGCCCTCATGCCATGACCAGCCAGGAGTCCTGGGCCACACCGGCAGGCGGCGTGCTCATTAGCGCGCCCCGCCGTTGACGTAGAGCGTCTGGCCACTGACATAAGAGGCGTCGTCGCTGGCCAGGAAGGCTATCACCGAGGCGATCTCCTCAGGCTGGCCGACCCGGCGCAGCGGCGTCTGCCCGGCGACGCCTCTCTGGTGCTCCTCGGGGCTGGCGCCGACCCGCTCGGCGGTGGCGGCGGTCATCGCGGTGGCGATGTAGCCGGGAGCGACCGCGTTCACGGTGATGTTGAACGGGCCGAGCTCGATCGCCAGGGTGGCGGTCAGCCCCTGCACCCCGGCCTTTGCCGCCGCGTAGTTGACCTGGCCCCGGTTGCCCAGCGCCGACCGGCTGCTCAGGTTGACGATTCTGCCGTACTTCGCCGGGACCATGTGCCGCTGCGCCGCCTGGCAGCAGTGGAACATGCTGGTCAGGTTGGTGGTGATCACCGCGTCCCACTCGTCGGCCGGCATCTTGAACAGCAGATTGTCCCGGGTGATCCCGGCGTTGTTGACCAGCACGTCGAGCCGCCCGTGGGCGCGGGTGACCTCGTCGAAGGTGGCCGACACCGCCGCGCCGTCGGTGACGTCGCAGCCGTGCCCGGTGGCCTTTCCGCCGGCCCGGACAATCTCGTCGGCGACCTGCCGTGCCCGCTCACCCGCCAGGTCGACGACGGCCACCGCCGCCCCCTCGGCGGCCAGCCGGCGCGCGGTCGCCGCCCCGATCCCCTGGGCCGCCCCGGTGACCACGGCGACCCGGTCGGCGAATCTTCCCACGTCCCACTCCTCGCTCTCGGTGAAAGGAAGGGCCCCCGCTTATCGCTTTTTGTAGAGGAAGGGCCCCCGCTTAACAACTCCGGCTAGCAACCTGGGCTGGCCGGTGCCGCTAAACTAGCGTCGGAAGTTTTTGCGCGCCACTATGCGGCGGGGACGGGGACGGGGATCCGGCCGCCCGTCGCGCAGACCACAGCGGGGTGGAGAAGGGCGGCGCCCGAGGGGCGCAGCGAGGCAGGGTGGCAGCGACACTGAGCGGACGCGGCGTCGACACGGCGTCGACCGCCTAGGCGGAAGCGGCAACGGCAGCCGAGCGGACAGCAGCCGAGCGGACAGCAGCCGAGCGGACAGCAGCCGAGCGGACAGCAGCCGGGCAGACAGCAGCCGGGCAGACAGCAGCCGAGCGGGAGGGCGAGCGGAGGAGCATGCCTCGACCTCGCCAGCCTCTGCTGAACCGGCAGCGGATCGTCGACGCCGCCACCGCGCTCGTCGACGCCGAAGGGCTGGCGGCGCTCTCCACCCGGCGGCTGGCGACCGTGCTCGGGGTGCGCGGGCCGTCGCTCTACAACCACTTCGCCACCAAGGACGAGATCCTCGACGCGGTGGCCGACGCCATCACGGCCGAGGTCGACGTCTCGTTCTTCGCCAGCCACGACTGGCGGGACGCGCTGCGGCTCTGGGGGCACTCCTACCGGCAGGCCCTGGCCGCGCACGCCAACATCGTGCCGTACCTCGCGCAGGGGCCGGGGCGCCGGCCGGCGGCACTGGCGATGGCGGACGCCGTCTACGGCGGGCTGGTGAAGGCCGGCTGGCCGCCGGCCCGAGCCACCCACATCGGAGCACTGATGCGCTATTTCGTGACCGGCTCGGCGCTCGGCTCGTTCGCCCGGGGGTTCGTCGAGGACCCGCAGGTGTACGCCGCCGGCTATCCCCACCGCGACCAGGCGCACCGGATCGCCGAGCATCGGCGCAGCGTCGACGAGGCTGCCTTCGCGCTCGGCCTGGACGCCCTGATCGACGGGCTGGCCGGCACCTACGAGCGGATCGTCGGCCCGCTGCCGCCACTGCCGGCCGACTGACCGGGGTCCCCGTGCGGGCGGCCGGCGCGTTGCCGCCGCCGGGGACCCCGGTCATCCGCCTCCTCAGGCGGTGTTGTTGGCCAGTGCCAGCAGCCGGGCCCGGGTGCCGTTGAACCAGTCGCGGTCCACCGCGCCGGAGATTCCCGACACGCTGCCGGTCGAGGTGTACTGCCACATCGTGTAGAAGCCCCAACCGGCGGGAAGGGCGCCGGGCGCGCTCGCCCAGCGGGCGATCCACAGCGGACTGGTGCTGGCGAAGCCGGAGTAGTTGCCGGTGCAGCTCGTCCACCAGCTCGTCGTGGTGTAGATGACGGCGTGCCGGCCGGTGCGCGACCGGTAGGTGTTGAGGAAGTCGCGGATCCAGGCGACCATGGCGCTCTGGGAGAGACCGTGGCAGCCGGCCTCCAGGTCGAGTGCGCCGGGCAGGGTGAGGTTGTCGGCCGACCAGGCGCCACCGTTGCTGGCGAAGTAGTTGGCCTGGGCGGCACCGCTGGAGGCGGCGGGGCGGGCGAAGTGGTAGGCGCCGCGGATCACCCCGGCACCGTGCGCGGCCGGGTAGTTGGTGTTGAACCGCGAGTCCTTGAAGGTCGTCCCCTCGGTGGCCTTGATGTAGGCCCACTGGATGCCGGCGTTGCGCACGCTGGTCCAGTTGATCGCGCCCTGGTAGTGCGAGACGTCGATGCCGGGGGTGGTCGCCGCCTGGGCGGGGGCGGCCGTGGCCGCGAGCGCGGCCCCGACCAGGGTGGTGACGGCGAGCATGGAGCTGAGCAGGCGCCGCGGAGAGCGCCAGGTCCGGAGCCGGGTCCGGGATGCGGTGGTACGCATCGATCCTCCCGATGGGGGGGTTGGAGGGTATCGACACACATGGTTGAAGATTTTTACCTTTGATCACAAGAGTCTACGTAGTTAATTTCCGGATTCAGTCGGATGGCTCGGCGGTGCAGGGCTCGGCATGGTCGGCCCGCAGCAGACAGCGGAGCGCACCGGGCATCAGCCGGTCGCAGCAGACCCGGTGCCGCACCTGGGGAGCGTCCTCCAGGGAGACCGTCGTCTGGCCACCGTCGATCTCGGACAGGAAGCCGAGCGACCGGACCAGCGCGTACGCCAGATCGACCGCCCCGGCCAGATCGGCGCTGGTCGCCGGGAGATGGATGACGTACCGGGGAGCCGGCGCGTCCCGCCCGACCGGCGCCGCCACGGCCGCACCGGGAAGTGGGGCGAAGACCCGCGCCGCGATCTGGTTCGGCGGCGTCCGCCGCCACCGGGGAACGGGATTTCCGATTGTGGTTCGCAGTCGGCGTACTCGGCTCACGTCATATTCCTCTCTTGGAAGACTCGCGGAGATCGGCCCGGTGGTGGATGCGCGAACCCGCGCGTGCTGGAAGGGGCGACCCGGCCCGATTGCCGAGCCGGGCCGGGTCGCCCCGCCCTGACACCGCAGCCTCATTCGGCGGGTACGGCACCAGGGCTGTCCGGAGTGGGGCGGACGATCGGTTTGAGTAATGTGCGGGGTCGCGGGGGCACACCCTTCCGTGATAGGTATTTCGGCACGTCAGTTCGGAGCCAGCGTCGAGTCACGTTTCCAGCGGCTCCGGGCTTGGTGCAAGAGACACCAATTCCCGGCTGTGGCCGATCGCTTCCCGGCTGTGGCCGATCGCGTCCGAAAGGTGGATCATGCCGGCGAGAAATGAATCCTTCGTGCAGACCCTGCGCGCCCAGTGGCTCGGGCAGCAGATGCGCCAGTTGCGCGAGCGGCGCGGCTTCACGTTGAAGCGGGCCGCCGAGTTCCTGGAACGGGACTTCTCCTCGGTGGCCCGCTGGGAACGGGCCGAGTGGCCGTTCCGGCGCGACGTCGTCGTCTCGCTGCTCGACCTCTACGGCGAGCACGATCCGCGTACCCGGGCGCATTTTCTCCGGCTCGCCGAGGACGCCTGGCGGACCGACCGGTGGGACGACGACTACGCCGAGATCGTCGACTCGTCCTTCATCGACTTTCCCTGGCTGGAGACCCGGGCCGAGCAGATCTGCTCGTTCGACGCGATGCTGATGCCGGGCCTGATGCAGACCCCGGAATACGCCGAGGCGGTGATCCGCAATGCCGAGGGAGAGCGTGCCACCCCCTTCTCGGTGGGCAAGTGGATGCAGTTGCGGTTGGACCGGCAGCGGGTGTTGGAGCCGGAGTTCGGGGTGACCGTCTCGGCGGTGCTGGACGAGAGCGTGCTGCGCCGCCCGGTCGGCGGCCCGGCGCTGATGCGCGGCCAACTGAAGCATCTCGGCGAGTTGCTCCGCCGGCCCAACGTGACCGTCCGGGTGCTGCCCGCCACCGTCGGCCTGCACCCCGGCCTCGACGGCTCGTTCGTCCTGTTCAGGATGCCGAAGCCCTATCCCGAGGTGGCCTACGCCGAAACGCTCGGCGGCCGGCTCTTCATGGAGGCACCGAAGTCGAAGCGCTACGCGGAGGCGTACGCTCGATTGCAGCAGATGGCGGTCGACCCGGCCGGGTCGGCGAGGCTGATCACGACGATCGCGGAGGAGCTGTGATGCACGAGTCCCTGCCGGCGGTTGCCTGGCACATCAGCACGAAGAGCAACAGCAACGGCGGAAGCTGTGTGGAGGCCGGCCCGGTGCTGGACGGCTCCGGCCGGATCGCCGTCCGGCACAGCAAGGCCCCGGACGCGGCGGTGATCGTCTACACCCGCGAGGAGTGGGACGCCTTCCTGGCCGGCGCCAGGGACGGCGAGTTCGACTTCCCCCCGATTACCTGACCCGAGCACCGCCCTACCCGAGCACCGCCCGACCGTCGCCAGCGAAAAGCGAACCAGAGTCGGGATCAGGACACTCCGCCGAAATCCCATTGGCCGCCGACCGGTGCGTTCGCATACTTGGGCCGGCAACGATCCTCTGCTCCGGCACAGCACTGCGGTCACACCTGGGCGATGGGAGGTGCGGACGCATGAGGTTGGGTGCAACGTCCCCGGTCGGTCGGACAATAGCCGTCTGCCTTGTCCTGCTGCTCACACCTGCCACGGCGTGCAGATCGAAAAGACCGGCACCAGGACCGACCGGCGTGGGCCCGGCGGGACTCGCCGTGACGATGTCGAATCAGGAATACCGGGTAGGCGAAACCGTCACCGTGCACCTTCGACGGACCAACACCCACGGCTCGGCGTGCATGTTGAGCCGCGTCCCGGCCGGAGCGGTGACGCTCCTCTCGCTGACCCGCGACGGTGCCGCGGTGCAGCCCAGCATTGGCGCGGCACGCCACTACCGGAGCTTTCCCGCGTACCTGGTCGAGAACCTCGTCTCGGTGCCGCCCGGCGGGTCGCTGGACCTCGCGTTGCCGAGCGACCCCGATACCCCGACCGGGCCCGCCCTGGCCACCACCGCCACGGACGGGCGCGGTGGCGCCCTCGTCACCTGGTGGCCGGTCACGGAGCCGGGCAGCTACCAGATCACGGTGGGATACCTGCGACCGCCGCTGCCCGGGGTGCCCCCGGACACCTGCGCGGCCGCCATGGAACAGGCAACGGCCACGTTCAGCGTGCGGGCCGGGTGACGAGATGGGACGCTTCACGACCGCGGTGAAGGGGCTGGCGCTGGCGGGCGTCATCGTGCTCCTCGCCGCGTCGCCCGCGCTGGCGGTGATCGTCGTGGATCCCGCAGTGCAGGCGGCCTACGCCGGCTGCGTCGGGCAGATGCGTGGCTCCGGCACCGACGACATACTCAAGGAACTGGAACAGTCGGGCAAGAAGATAAGGATCAGGCACCCGATCCTGGACAAGGAGTCCTCCACCACGACCTACCTGCCCGGCAGCGACGTGCAGATCAACTGGGTCCCGGGGAACGACGGACGGAAGTTTCCCTCCGAGGGCGGGCCCGAATTCACCGAGGACCAGTGCGCCACGCTCGCCCACGAGATGGCGCACGCGGCCGACTTCGCCAACGGCGTCGACCGTGGTCAGTTCTGCCTTGCCAGCGACGGCACGCCGGCCAGCCCGGCGGACCCGGCAGAGGTGCACGCGGTGGTGGCGGAGAACGCCTACCGCCAGGCCGTCGGCCTGCCGCTGCGGACCAGCTACAGCGGCTACGAGTTGCCCAGTGACGGCAAGGACTGCGCCCCGCCCCGCCCCGACAGGCCGCGCGGTGGCTGCTCGGTGTCGGCCGTGGGTGCCAACTATCGCTGTGCCAGCAGCAACGGCGATCCGCACCTCACGACCTTCGACGGCCTGCGGTACGACTTCCAGGCCGCGGGCGAGTTCGTGCTCGCCCGCTCGGCAGGCGGCGACCTGGAAGTGCAGGTGCGCCAGACGATGTTCCCGGGCAGCACGGTCGCCTCGGTCAACTCGGCCGTGGTGGCGAACGTCGCCGGCGACCGGGTCGGCGTCCACACCGGCCCGGACGGGCCGTCGCTGCGGGTCAACGGGGCCGGGAGACCGGCGGTCCCGGGCAGTTCCCGGCTGCCGAAGGGCGGCACCCTCGCCGTGGACCCCGAGGGCACGATCCTGGTGACCTGGCCCGACCGGTCCGTCCTGCACGTCGTGCCGATCGGGCCCTGGGGCCTGAGCATCGATGTCGGCGTCCCCTCGGCGCGAAGCGCGACCATGACAGGTCTGCTCGGCGACCACGACGGGGACCCGGCCGACGACCTCGTGGTGCACGGAGGTGGCCCGCTCGCACAGCCGCCGCCGTTCTCGGCCCTCTACCCCGGCTACGCCGACAGTTGGCGGATCGCGCCCGACCGGTCGCTGTTCGACTACGAGCCCGGCCAGGATACCGCGACGTTCATTGACCGCAGGTTCCCGACCAAACCGATCACCGTCGCTGACCTGCCCAACCGATCCACGGCCGAACTCCTCTGCCGCCAGGCCGGGGTCACCGATCCGCGGACGCTCGACGACTGCGTCCTCGACGTGGGCCTGACCGGGCAGCCGGCGTTCGCCCTCGACGCCGCGAGGGCGCAACGACACAACGGCGCGGCTGCGCGGCAGCCGGGACCCACCAGCCCCGGTGGGACGCTCCGCGACGGAGGCGTCGTGCGCGACTCGATCAGCGCGGCCGGTGAGGTCGACACGTTCCGGTTGGAGACCGGCGACGCCACCGTGTTGCGGCTGCTCGACGTCACGGGCGATCCGGGCCGCTCCGGTGCCGCGTCCCTGCGGATCACACTGCACGGACCGGACGCTTCCGGCTCGCCCGGCTTCACGGTCACCAGCACCCATCAGTTCAGGGTGCGGCCAGGGGCCTCATACACGCTGACGGTCGACCGCACGAACGGTGACACCGGTGACTACGGGTTCCGACTGGTGACCGCCAAGGAGCGACGGATCCCGACCACCCTCGGAAAGGTCACCGGAAGTCTCGACGTTCCCGGACGGGTCGTCCTCCATGCGTTCGAGGCCACCCGGCAGGGCCGGCTGCGGCTCACCGAGACCAGCGGATGTGACTTCACCGTCGGCGTGGTCGAAGACTCGCCCACGCCGCATGTCTACACGCCGGCCAATCTCTGCTGGGACATCGATCTGGTGACGCTGCGACCGGGTAAGCGCTACCTGCTCGTCGTCTGGTCCGACAGGGCCGCTACCGGCAACTATTCGTTCCGGACAACCGTTGCCGACTGACACGTGACTCTGCACCCGGGGCCCCGCACCTCGAATTCAGCAAACCTCTACTCCGCGTTCACAGTGGACCCGCATCCATAGCCTGACAATGGCCTGCTCGACCAGTGGATTCGCCACCAGGCCGGCGGAAAGGGTCCTGCACGGATGACCGGGGTCAGGGATGCAGCGCTGGAAGCCCTGCTGGGCCAGGGCTCGGCGCTGAGTCTGATATTGCTTCTGGCGGCCAGCGTCGGCTGGGGCCTCTACAAGGAGGCACGCGACCGCCGGGCGAGACGGAAGGCGGTGTCCTACAACGTTCTGTTCAACTCTCCGCTCGGCCCGCCGGAGACCGGGCGCCTGATCGAGCTGCGCGACCGGGAGGACGGCACGGTCATCGAGGAGCCCTCGATGGCCGTCATCCGGATCACCAACGCCGGCAGCCGGGACATCAGGGAATTCGACTACCAGCGTCCGATACACATCAGCTTCGGCCGCCGGAGAGTCCAGCTCATCGACGTCACGGACGGACACCCGGCGGACCTGGAGGAGGTCTTCGTCCCCGAGGTCGGCCCGGAAGGGACGAGCCTGCTCCTCCCCCGCGCCCACTTCAACGCGAAATACCGCTTCAAGCTGCTGGTGCTGCTCTCCGGCCACCCCGACGACGACACCGTCAAGGTCGGCGGCCTGCTCCGGGGCGGCGACATCGTCAACGCCCGGGTGCAGGACCAGCGCAGCCGGATCTGGCGGTGGCGGATCGGCACCGCCGGGGTCGCCTCGCTGGCCGCCGGGGCACTGATCATGGTGATCCTGGCCCAGACCGCCGACCTGCGCCCGACCAAGCCGGGAGATCCGACCTGCGTCGAGGGCACCGCCGAGGTGGTCGGGTCGAGTGCCTTCCGCAGCGCCGCGATCCCGGCCATCGACTCGTACAACACCTTCTGCGCGGAGGCCGGCGCGCGGCTGAAACCCGACTTCGTGGACAGCGGCGACGGGATACGGCGGGTCAGCCGGGCCGGCTCGCCGGACATCGCGCTGCACGACGGTCGGCTCGGCGAGGAGCAGCGGAAGGGACTCCGCGAGCGGGCGGTGGCGATCGTGCCGTTCAGCGTCGTGGTCAACGCGGCGGTCCGGGGCGGTGCGACCGGGCCGGTCGCGCTCTCCCGGGACCAGATCCGGAGCATCTTCGCCGGTGAACACCGCAACTGGCGGGAGATCGACCCCGACTACGCCGACACCGCGATCGTCCTCGTCACCCGGACCAGCCGGTCCGGCAGCCGGGGCGCCTTCGAGCGGTACGTGCTGGGCGACGGTGACGTCCCACGACCGCAGCCCGCGCTGACCGCGCCGAACTGCGACCCGCCGGCCGGCGCCGCGCACCCGTACCTCTGCGAGATGACGACCACCGGTGACCTGCTGAAGCGGGTCGCCGAGGTCGAGGGCGCGATCGGGTACGCCGACACCCCGCAGGCCCGTAACGCGGACGACGACGTCCTCGAGGTGCGGCTGGACGGGCTCAGCCCGAGCGCCGACCCGGAGGTCCTGCGGCGGTATCCGTTCTGGACCGTCGAGTACGCCTACTACCGCAGCGTCCCCGCCGAGACGCGGTCGTTGGCGGCGCAGTTCGTCACGTATCTCAGCGAGGACGTTCCGGCCGCCGGCACCACGCCGGCCAGGCTCCTCGAACAGGCCGGGTATCCGCCGTGCGACTCCGCCACCTACCGGGAGCTGTGCCGGGAGCGGATCTGAGCCGAGTCCCCGGCGTGGCCGGTCAGCGGCGCCGCATCGCATACCAGAGTGCGCCGGCCACCACGACGGCCAGCGGCACGAGGCAACAGAACAGAGTCAGCAGCAGGTGCCACGGTTTGATCGCGCCCATGCCGGGTGACCCTAGCCGACGCGGTCGCGCCCGGGTGACCCTAGCCGACGCGGTCGCGCCCGGGCGCCCCACATCCGACGACCGGCCCGGCACGACCGGCGGCCGGCACCGGCGCGACCGATGCCTCAGCCTCGCGACCGATGCCTCAGCGGGCGGCGGCGGTGCCCGCGCCGGTCGCCGAGTCCTGGTGGGCCTGCTTCAGGGCGGCCAGGAACGCCTCGGTCGGCTGCGCGCCGGAGATGCCGTACCGCCGGTCGAGGACGAAGAACGGGACACCGTTCGCGCCGAACGCCCGCGCCTGGCGGATGTCCGCCTCGACGTCCGCGGCGTACTCGTCGCCGGCCAGCACCCGGCGGGCCGCCTCGGCCGGCACTCCGACCTCGGCGGCGAGCCGGACCAGGGTGTCGGCGTCGTCGACGTTCTCGGCCTCGACCAGGTTGGCCAGCATCAGCCGCTCGTGCAGTTCGGCGCCGCGCCCGTACTCCCGGGCCAGGTGGGTGAGCCGGTGCGCGTCGAAGGTGTTCGCCATGATCGACTTGTCGAGGTGGTAGTCGAGCCCCACCTCGGCGGCGAGCGCGGTCACGTGCCCCTGCATGGCGGCGACCCGGGCCGGCGAGGCGCCCAGCTTCTCCGCCAGCGCCTCCGGCACCGGCCGGGGCTGCCCCTTCGGGTACGACGGGTCGAGCTGGAAGCTCCGCCAGACCACCTTCACCTCGTCGGCGTGCGCGAACTGCCCGAGCGCCTCCTCCAACCGCCGCTTGCCGAGATAGCACCACGGGCAGACGATGTCGGACCAGACTTCGAGTTGCACTGACTCTCTCTCCTCGCGCTAAAGGCAGGTGCCGTCCGAGCAGACCGGGGCGTCCTCGGTCGTGACGAGCATCACCAGCCCCGGCACCGCAGGCGGTGGCCCCGGCTCCGCCGGTGCGACCGGTTCCGCGTCCGGTACGCCCGGTCCGCCCGGTCCGGTGACCGGCCCCGCCGCCGCTGACTCCGCCTCCGGCCTGCCCAGACTCATCACGACTCCTTCGGTTCTCCCCGTCAGTGTCAGCAACTCCGTCCCGCGTTCCAGAATTCCGCCGGCCGCCGGGCAGCTTGCGACCCCCCGGCGGCGGCCGTACCGGTCTGGGCCGGCTCCGCCACCTCCGCCGGCCCAGCGGACCGGCGGCACGTCGCGGTCGGTCCGGGGGCGGGCGGCAACGGCAGTGCCGTCAGTCCGGCGGGCGCGGGCAGAGCAGGACGCAGCCGCCGCTGGGCAGCAGGGGGAGCCCCGACGGCAGCAGCGACGGCAGGACGGGTACCGGCAGCGGCAGTACCTGCTTGGCGGACGGGCTCGGCGTGGACCGGGCCGGACCGGGCCGCCCGGTCGGCGCCGGCGCGGCGCCCCCGGTACGCGCCGGGGTGGGTGTGCTCTCCCGGGCGGGTGTCGCCGGATCGGGGCGGGCCGGCGCGGACCGTTCCCCAACGGGCGGCTCCGACGCCTGCCCGGCGCCGGGCAGGCCGATCCGGATCCGGGCGATCTCGCCGCGCAGCCGCCCCGCCTCCGCCCGGTCGGGAATCTCGGCGACCTGACGGTCGGCCCGAGCCAGTTCCCGGCGCGCGTCGTCATACCGCTGCGCCGCCACCGCCGCTCGGGCGAGTTCGATGGTGTGCTCGGCGGCGCGTACCGCAGACCGGTCCGGATAGACCGCCGCCGCGACCGGCCAGAGCGGACTGCTCGGCCCGGCGTGGTTGACGCCGAGCCCGAGCAGGGCCGTCGCGACCACCGCCGCCGCGGTGGAGAGAACGAGCCGGCGGACCGCAGCCGCGCGGCCACTCCGCCGGGCCGCCGGCCCGACCTCCGCCCGGCGCCGCGCACCGGGTACGCCGGGCCGGAGCCGCACGCCGGAGCCGTGACGTCGAAACTGGCCGGCGGCGACACCGGATCGGGGCGACGGGCTCGGCCGCTCCGCGATCAGCGCGGCCCGGACCAGCACCGTTTCGTCGGCGGTCTCCGGTGGGTCGGCGTCCAGGTCCGCCCGCCAGGCCGAGAAGAGCCCGGCCAGCGGATCTCCGGCCGGCGCCGGCTCGCCCCGGCCCAGCGCGTCGAGCAGCCGGTCCTCGGCGAGCAGCACAGCCGGATCGATACCAGCCGGATCGACGCCAGCCAGATCTGTGCCAGCCGGATCCGTGCCAGGCGGCTCGTCGGCCCGGCCCGGCACGCCGTCGGTCCGCTCACCCATGCCGTCGTCGTCCACTCCGCCTCGCAGCGTACTCATGCGGCGACCTCGTCCAGGGCGGTGCCGGCGAGCACACGGAGCCGGGCCAGGGCACGGGACTGGGTCACCCGGACGGCGGCAGCGGACATTCCCACGATGATCCCGACCTCGTCGGCGGTGAGGCCGACCGCGACCCGGAGCAGCACGATCTCCCGGTGCAACTCAGGCAGCCGGGCCAGCAGCGCGGAGAGCCGGCGAGCGAGGTCGGTCGCCACCGCCTGCTGCTCGGGGCCGGGCTCGGCGTCCGGCCCGTCCGGCACGGGGCCGTCGGCCGTGACGGCCGAGTTCCGGATGGCGGCGCGCTGGGCGTCGGCGACCTTGTGCGCCGCGATGCCGTAGAGGAAGGCGGAGAACGGCCGGCCCTCGTCCCGATAGCGGGGCAGCGCCCGGAGGACCGCCAGGCAGACCTCCTGGGCCACGTCGTCGGCGGTGGCGTACGCGCCACCGATCCGGCCGAGTCGGGCCCGGCAGTAGCGGACCAGGCCGGGGCGGACCTCGGTGAGCAGTTCCGCCGTCGCCTCGGGGTCGCGTCGAGCCGCCCTTGCGACGAGATCTGTCTCGGGTGCTGTGGTCATCTATGGGGTCGCACCTTCGTCGGGGCCACACCTTCGTCCGGCACCGCGCTGCGGTTACCGGCGGGTTACCGCACCGTATCGGCAGTCCCGTCATCGCACCACCGGCGGGGGACGATCAATGCCGTAACGGGTGGCGGCAGCGTACCGGGATTGACCGCCCGACCGTCGTTCACCACCTGCTCCCGCAGGCGCGCCGTGCGTCGATGGCGAAGGGGGTACTACGGTGCGTCGTCGAGCAGAGAGCGGGCGTGGGCGAGAAGTTCGCACTGTTGCCGCCAGGCTCCCCCGGAGAAGCCCATGACGAGGTGGCGCGCTCCCGCCCGCTGATACGCGGCGAGTCGTTCTGCGGCCTCCTGCGGCGTTCCGGTGATCGGGATGGTGGCGGCACGTTCGTACGGCATGCCGTACGCCCTGGACACCTGTGCGGCGATCTCCTCCCTGGTAGGTGTGCCGCTGCCGGAGCCGATGGCTCCGGCAGCGCCGATCGCGATGCTCGGGGTCGGCCGCAGGCGAGCGCTGGCGCGTTCCCTGAGCCGGGACGCGGCGTCGGCGAGCTCGCCGGCCGGTACGAGGGAGGGAAACCAGCCGTCGCCGTATCGGGCCGCGCGGCGGATGGCGACCGGGGAGGCATTGCCGACCCAGAAGGGTGGCCGCGACACCGCCGGGGCGAGCTGGACGACGGGTTGGTCCGGCTCGTCCGGAAGCTGGACCGGTTCGCCTGCGAGCAGCCGGGGCAGCAGTTCCAGCGCGGTGTCGGTGCGACGGCCACGCGCTGCGTACGTGACGCCTGCGGCAGCCCACTGTGTCGGCCCGCCGCCCGATCCGATGCCCAGGATCAGCCTGCCTCCCGAGACGTGTTGCAGGCTGGCGATCTGCTTCGCGGCCCAGGCAAGGGGGCGCATCGCCGGGACGAAGACGCTGGCGCCGATGCGGATCCGCCGGGTGGCGGCGGCCGCGGCGGCCAGGGCGACGGCGCAGTCCAGGGTCGGCCTCCCGATCGCCAGGTGGTCACCGTGCCAGACGCTGTCGAAGCCCAGATCCTCGGCGTGCCGTGCCGCGCCCGGCAGATCCAGCCCTTCTGCGTGCTGCACCGCGACCGTGGGCAGGATCACGCCAACGCCGATTATGGCCATCTGCTCTCATCCTCTCCGCCGCCAGCCGCCAGCTGACAGCTGACAGCTGACAGCTGACAGTTACCAGCCGCCAGTCGCCGGCCGCCACGAACGGAGCCTGCAACCTCAACCTGACTTGTGGTCAACCGGGAAAGTAATCGAAGAATTACCGATGATCCCTGTTACGCCCGGCGCCCCGGCCGCGATGTCCATCAGAGACGGCGGTGGACGGAGTGGTCCGCCGGGAGCTGCGGGCGGGCAGGTGTGCGGATGGGCGTCGAGGTACGCGTCGAAGGGCTGACCAAGTCCTTCGGCGGTCAACCGGTCTGGTCCGACGTGAGTCTGACCCTGCCGGCGGGCGAGATCTCGGTGCTGCTCGGCCCCTCCGGCACCGGCAAGTCGGTCTTCCTCAAGACGCTGGTCGGGCTGCTGAAGCCGGACCGGGGGTCGATCTGGATCGAGGGTCGGGACCTCCCCCGGCTCTCCGAGCGCGCGCTCTACCAGGTCCGCAAGCTCTTCGGGGTGCTCTTCCAGGACGGCGCCCTCTTCGGCTCGATGACCATCTACGACAACGTCGCGTTCCCGCTGCGCGAGCACACCCGCCGGCCGGAGTCCGAGATCCGGCAGATCGTGCAGGAGAAGCTGGAGATGGTCGGGCTGCTCGGCGCCGAGCGGAAGCTGCCGGGTCAGATCTCCGGCGGGATGCGCAAGCGGGCCGGGCTGGCCCGGGCCCTGGTGCTCGATCCGCAGATCATCCTCTTCGACGAGCCCGACTCCGGGCTCGACCCGGTCCGCACCGCCTACCTCAACCAGCTCATCATCGACCTCAACCAGCAGACCGGCGCGACCTTCCTGATCGTCACGCACGACATCAACACCGCCCGGACGGTGCCGGACAACATCGGGCTGATCTACCACGGTCACCTCGCCATGTTCGGGCCGCGCGAGATGCTGCTCTCCAGCACCGAGCCGGTGGTGCGGCAGTTCCTCAACGCGCAGCGGATCGGCCCGATCGGGATGTCCGAGGAGAAGGACACCGACGAGCTGCGGGCCGAGGCCGAGGCCGGGATCGAGCTGCCGCCGCTGCCGCCGATACCGCTCCAGCTCGCCCCCTCCGACGGGCAGCCGCGCCGGGCGGAGCAGCCGCCGGGCCGGTGGTGCGAGGAGAACGGCGTCGCGCCGCCGCCCGGCTCCTTCGACGGCGCGCGGACCAGCGCCTGGCAGCGGCCTCCCGAGGAGGTGCTCCGGTGACCGGGCCGGGCAGCACCCGGGGCGGGCCGGTGACGGCGGGGCTGCGCGGCTCCGGGCACTTCTTCGCGTTCTGCCTCGACGCGCTGCGTGGGCTGGGCCGCCGGCCGTTCCAGGTCCGCGAGTTCGTCCAGCAGGCGTGGTTTCTCAGCTCGGTCTCGATCCTGCCGGCCGCGCTGGTGGCGATCCCGTTCGGCGCGGTGATCGCGCTGCAGCTCGGCTCCCTGGTACGCCAGCTCGGCGCCCAGTCCTTCACCGGCGCCACCAGCGTACTGGCCGTGGTACGCGAGGCGAGCCCGATCGTCACCGCCCTGATCATCGCCGGGGCGGGCGGCTCGGCGATCTGCGCCGACCTCGGCGCCCGCAAGATCCGCGAGGAGCTGGACGCGATGGAGGTGCTCGGGATCGACCCGCTGCACCGGCTGGTCGCACCCCGGATCGTCGCCGCCGCACTGGTCGCCGCGCTCCTCAACGGGCTGGTCAGCGTCGTCGGGGTGGCCGGCGGCTATTTCTTCAACGTCGTGATGCAGGGCGGGACGCCGGGGGCGTACCTGGCGAGTTTCCAGGCCCTCGGGCAGCTCTCCGACCTGGCGGTCGGCGAGATCAAGGCGGTGCTCTTCGGCGGAGTCGCCGCGCTTGTCGCGTCGTATCACGGGATGACGGCGCGGGGCGGGCCGAAGGGGGTCGGCGACGCGGTCAACCGCAGTGTCGTGCTGACCTTCATGCTGCTCTTCGCGCTCAACTTCGTCATCACCGCCGTCTACTTCCAGCTCGTGCCGCAGCGGGGGATGTGAGATGCCGGTGCTGCGTACCCTGGACAACCTCGGCGGGCAACTCGCGTTCTACCTGCGGGTCTTCGCCTGGACCCCGCGGGCGCTGCGCCGCTACCGCCGCGAGGTGGTGCGCCTGCTCGCCGAGATCAGCTTCGGTCGGGGCGCGCTGGCGGTGGCCGGCGGCACGGTCGGGGTGATCTGCTTCCTCACCTTCTTCACCGGCACCGAGGTGGGGCTCCAGGGCTACCAGGCGCTGGACCAGCTCGGCAGCAGCGCCTTCACCGGGTTCATCTCGGCCTACTTCAACACCCGGGAGATCGCGCCGCTGGTCGCCGGGCTGGCGCTCTCGGCGACGGTCGGCTCCGGCTTCACCGCCCAGCTCGGCGCGATGCGGATCTCCGAGGAGGTCGACGCCCTGGAGGTGATGGGCGTCCCCTCGCTGCCGTTCCTGGTCACCACCCGCATGATCGCCGGCTTCGTCGCGGTCATCCCGCTCTACGTGGTCGGGCTGCTCTCCAGCTATCTCGCCACCCGCTCCATCGCGGTCTACTACTTCGGGCAGTCGGCCGGCACCTACGACTACTACTTCCACCTCTTCCTGCCCCCGGAGGACGTGCTCTGGTCCTTCGGCAAGGTGCTGGTCTTCAGCGTGATCGTCGTGCTGGTGCACTGCCACTACGGCTACACCGCCAGCGGCGGGCCGGCCGGCGTCGGGGTGGCGGTGGGCCGGGCGGTGCGCACCGCCATCGTGGCGATCAACATCGTCGACTTCTTCCTGTCGCTCGCCATCTGGGGCGCGACCACGACCGTACGGATCGCGGGGTGAACGGATGATCGGCGTCGATCGCGGTACACCGCTGGGCCGGCGCGTCCTCGGCATCGTCTTCGTGGCGGTGCTCGGCGCGGCGCTCTGCCTGGCCGTGCTGCAATACCGCAAGGTCTTCACCCCGGTCGCCTGGGTGACCCTGCACACGGCACAGACCGGGATGCAGCTCAGCCCCGGCGCCGAGGTGAAGCTGCGCGGCGTGCCGGTCGGCGAGGTACGCGAGATCGGCAGCGACGGCAGCCAGGCCCGGCTGCGGCTCGCCCTCGACCCGGCGCTGATCGGCCACGTCCCCGCCGACGTGACCGCGCGGCTGCTGCCGAAGACACTCTTCGGCGAGCGGTACGTGGCGCTGGTCCCCCCGCCGACCGGCTCGACCGCCGGTCCGCTGCGCGACGGTGCGGTGATCAGCCAGGACCGCAGCCGCAACGGGGTCGAGCTGGAACGGGTGCTGGACGAGGCGCTGCCGCTGCTCCAGTCGATCCGGCCGGACACGCTGGCCAGCACCCTGGCCGCGCTCGCCACCGCGCTGGACGGGCGCGGCGAGCAGCTCGGGGAGACCCTGGAGACGCTCGACCGCTACCTCACCGAACTCAACCCCGAACTGCCGGCGCTGACCGAGGACGTCCGACGCCTCGCGGCCGTGCTGGACTCCTACGACGCCGCCCTGCCCGACCTGCTCGCCATCCTCCGCGACGTCACCCCGACCGCGCGGACCGTGGCGAACCAGCAGGCCCAGCTCGCCGCCTTCCTCGCCGAGACCACCGATGCCGCCGACGTGACCCGGCTCTTCCTGGACCGGCACGGCGACCAGGTGATCCGGCTCGGTCAGCTCGGCCGGCCGGTGCTGGAGCTGCTGGCCGCCTACGCACCGGAATATCCCTGCCTGATGCAGGGGCTGGTCGGGGTGCAGCCGGCGGTCGAGGAGGTGTTCCGGAACGGTCGGATGCACGTCAACCTGGAGATCACCAGGGACAACGGCGCCTACCAGCCCGGCCGGGACGATCCGGTTTACGGCGCCCGGACCGGGCCGCAGTGCCGGGAGCTGCCGGACCCGACGCCGCCGGCCCCGGAGGTGCGGGTCGAGGACGGCTACGACCACGGCGGCTCCCGCCCCGGCCCCATCAGGCTCCCGGTCGGCAGGCCACCCGCCGGTACGCCGGCCGCCGCCGGCTCCGGCGCGCCCGCCGCCGGCAACCCGCCGTCGATGGGCTCGGCCGGCACCGAGGAGGAGCGGAACCTGCTCGAACCGATCATCGGGGCGGCCACCGGCACCCTACCGGTGGAGGTGCCGGACATCGCCGTCCTGCTCTGGGGTCCGCTGCTGCGCGGAGCGGTGGTGAACGTCCGATGACCCGGTGGGGACAGCGCGGAGGAAGCATGGCACGGGTCCCGGTCGGGCCGCTGGTCAAGCTGGTGGTGTTCGCCGTGCTGACGCTGCTGCTCACCGGCATGCTCGGTGAGGCGCTCGGGTCGTTCTCGTTCGGCGGCACCAGCTACCGGGCCCGGTTCACCGACGTGACCGGCCTGCTGCCCGGCGACGACGTCCGGATCGCCGGGGTGCGGGTCGGTCAGGTCGACACGATCCGGGTGGTGCAGGACAGCGTCGCCGAGGTCCGGTTGACGCTGACCGAGGAGGTGCCGCTGCGCAGCACGGTGCGAGCCACGGTCCGCTACCGTAACCTGATCGGCCAGCGGTACGTCGCGCTGGCCGAGGGCCCCGGCCGGGGGGCGCCACTGCCGCCGGACGGGCTGATCCCACTCACCCAGACCACTCCGGCGCTCGACCTGACCACCCTCTTCAACGGCTTCCGGCCGCTCTTCACCGCGCTGAGCCCGGCGGACGTCAACAGGCTGGCGTACGAGATCATCCAGGTGCTCCAGGGTGAGGGCGGTACGGTCTCCAGCCTGCTGGCGCACACCGCCTCGCTTACCAACACCCTCGCCGACCGGGACGCCGTGATCGGCCGGGTGGTGACCAACCTCAACGCGGTGCTGGCCACCCTGGAATCCCGGGACGCCGAACTCGACCGGACGGTCCGATCGTTGCAGCAGTTCGTCTCCGGGCTCGCCGCCGACCGCGAGGCGATCGGGGCCGCCCTGGTCAACCTCGGCACGCTCACCGGCAGCACCGCCGCGCTGCTCGCCGACGCCCGGCCGGCGCTCGCCGCCGACGTGACCGAGCTCGGCGAGCTGGCCGACACCCTCAACCGGAACGCGGCGGTCATCGACGGCACGCTCGGCCGGCTCCCGGACCGCTACGAGGCGCTGACCCGGGTCGCCTCGCACGGCTCGTGGCTCAACCTCTTCGTCTGCGACTTCGACGGCACGCTGACCCTCGGCGGGCAGGACGTCAACCCGGCGACGTTCAGCTCCACCGCCGCCCGCTGCGCCGGCTCCGGAGGTGCCCGGTGAAACCCTTTCGGGAGCGAAATCTCGTCGCCGTCGGTGCGTTCGGGCTGGTGGTGCTGACCGGCCTGCTGCTGGTGGCGTTCCGGCTGGACGACCTCGGCGCGCTCGGCGACCGGCGGTACGCGGCGGCGTTCCGGGACGCCAGCGGCCTGGCCGAGGGGAACGAGGTCCGGGTCGCCGGGGTACGCGTCGGCGAGGTGACCGAGGTGGCGCTGGCCCGCGACGGCAGCGTCCCGTACGTCCGGGTGGGGTTCCGGGTCGACGACGACGAGCTGCGGCTCGGCGGCGAGACCGGCGCGACCATCCGGATCAAGACCGTGCTCGGCCAGAAATACCTGGCGCTGGCGCCGGCCGGGCCGGGCCGGCTGCCGGAGTATGCGGAGATCCCGCTCGACCGGACCGCGTCGCCGTTCGACGTGATGCAGGCAGTCACCGGGCTCGCCGGCACGCTGGACGAGATCGACAGCGCGCGGTTGGCGACCGCCTTCAGCACGCTGGCGGAGACCTTCGCGGACACGCCCGGCAGCGTGCGTGCCTCGCTGGACGGGCTCTCCCGGCTCTCCCGCACGGTCGCCAGCCGGGACGCCGAGCTGCGCGAGCTGCTGGAGCGGGCCCGGAGTGTCACCGGGGTGCTCGCCGACCGGGACGAGGAGTTCCGCCTGCTCGTCGCCGACGGCGCCGCGCTGCTGGCGGAGGTGAGTCGGCGGCGGGACGCGATCCACGCGCTGCTGGTCGGCACCCGGGACCTCTCGGCGCAGCTCTCCGGGCTGGTCGCCGACAACCGCAACACCCTGGAGCCGACGCTGCGGCAGTTACGCGGGGTGGTGTCGATCCTGCAACGCAACCGCGACGACCTGGAGCGGACCCTGCAGACCATGGGCCCGTTCCTGGACGCCTTCACCAACCTGCTGGGCAACGGCCGGTGGTTCGACTCGTACCTGCGCGGGCTGCTCCAGCCGTACGTGCCGACGGGAGGTCGCTGATGCGCCGACTCATCGCCGCCCCGAGCCGCCGCCGGGCACTGCTCGCCGCCGGGGTGACCGTGGCGGTGACCGCCGCGGCCGCGTTCGTGGTGCTGCGCCCGGGTACGCCGCAGCACCGCCTCGTCGCGCACTTCACCCGGGCGGTCGGCGTCCATCCCGGCTCTGACGTACGGGTGCTGGGGGTGCGGGTCGGCGAGGTCGTCTCGATCGAGCCGGCCGGGCGTACCGTCCGGATGGAGCTACGCTACGACGCCCGGCACGAGATCCCGGCCGACGCCTCGGCGGTGATCGTGCCGCCCAGCCTGGTCAGCGACAGATATGTCCAGCTCACCCCGGCCTACACCGGCGGCGCCCGGCTCGCCGACGGCGCGGAGCTGCCGGTGGAGCGGACGATGGCGCCGATGGAGATCGACGACATCTACCGGGCCCTCGACGAGTTCAACCGGGCGCTCGGGCCGGACGGCGCCAACGCGAACGGTGCGCTGGACGACCTGCTCGGCACCGCGCGGGCGAACCTGGCCGGCAACGGCGACGAGCTGCACGACACCCTGGACGGGCTCTCCCAGGCCCTGGAGACCCTCGCCGACGGCCGGCAGGACCTCTTCGGCACGGTGGCGAACCTGCAACGGTTCACCACCGCGCTGGCCCGCAGCGACCAGCAGGTGCGGGCGTTCAACGCGCAGCTCGCCGACGTGGCCGAGCAGCTCGCCGCCGAACGGGACGACCTGGCGGCGGCGCTGCGCAACCTCGGTGCCGCGCTGGGCGAGGTCACCCGCTTCGTCCGGGACAACCGCGCCCTGCTGACATCCAACGTGGAGGCGCTGGCCGACGTGACGAACGTGCTGGTCCGGCAGCAGAAGGCACTGATCAGGATCCTGGACGTGGCGCCGCTGACCCTCTCCAACCTGCACCTGGCCTACAACGCCCGGTCCGGCACCCTGGACACCCGGGCCAACCTGCTCGGCCCGTACGACCCGGCCGCCTACGCCTGCGCGGCGCTGGCCGACGCCCTGCCGGCGCCGAAGGTGCCGAAACGCTGCTTCGAGCTGGCCGAGACCCTGCAACTCAAGCGGCTTCCGCTCCCCGAGGAGCTGCGCGGGCTGCTCAACCTGCCACCCGCCGCCGATGCGGAGCCGGCCGCACCGCAGTCGCCGGCCGGCGACGACCCGGCCGCCGGCACGTCGCCCGGGGCGCCGGGCCCGGGAATCTCGCTCGACCGCACCCTCGGCGGCATCCTGCGAGGTGCCCGATGAGCCGGGCCCGCCGGCACGGACCGGCGCTGGCGGCCGTGTCGGTCGTGACGGCGGTCGGGATGACCGGCTGCACGGTGCCGGACCTGGCCGACCTGCCGCTGCCCGGCGGCGCGCCGAACGGCCCGGCATACCGGGTCACCGCGGAGTTCACCGACGTGCTCGACCTGGTGCCGCAGGCGGCCGTCAAGGTCAACGACGTCACGGTGGGCAGCGTCGAGGAGATCTCGCTGCGCGGCTGGACCGCCCGGGTCCGGCTCCGGATCGACCGCGCGGTGACGCTCCCCGACAACGCCACCGCCGCCGTACGGCAGACCAGCCTGCTCGGCGAGAAGTACGTGGCGCTGGCCGCCCCGGTCACCGAGCCACCCGCCGGGCAACTCCGCGACGACGCCGTCATCCCGCTGGCCCGGACGAAGCGGTCGGCCGAGGTGGAGGAGGTGCTCGCCGCGCTCGGACTGCTACTCAACGGCGGCGGGCTGGCCCAGCTCAAGACGATCAACCAGGAGCTCGCGGCGGCGCTGGAGGGACGGGAGCCGGCCGCCCGGGACGCGCTGCGCGAGTTGGACACCTTCGTGGCCGGGCTCGACGGGCAGAAGGCCGACCTGGTGCGGGCGGTCGACGCGCTCGACCGGCTGACCGACCGGCTGGCCCGGCAGCGGGCCGTGATCGGTGACGCGCTCACCGCGCTCGACCCCGGGCTCGGCGTCCTTGCCGAGCAGCGCGAGCAGCTCAGCGACGCGGTGACCGCCCTGGGCGAACTGGGCCGGGTCGGGACCCGGGTGGTCACCGAGAGCGGCGACGACCTGGTGGCGAGCGTACGCGCGCTGCAACCGATCCTCGACCAGCTCGTCCGGGCCGGCGACGCGCTGCCGAAGTCGCTGGACTTCATGCTCTCGTACCCGTTCCCGCCGAACGTGACCGGGGCGATCGTCGGCGACTACATCAACCTCTCGGTCACCGCCGACCTGGACGCCGCCGCCATCCTGGCGAACCTCTTCTCCGCCAAGCCGGTGGCGACGCCGCCGCAGCAGCGCGGCGGCACCTCGTCCGGAGGGAGCACCGGCGGCAACCGGCCCGGTGCGACCGGCGGCGGGCAGCGGCCGGGCGGCTCCGGCGACGAGGACCGGCCGGGCGGGGTCGGGCCGCTGCTGCCCGGCGTACTCCCCCCGATCTGCCTGCCGGTCGGCGGGCTGCTGCCGATCGACTGGCTGCCGCCGCTGCTGCCCGAGTGCACGCTGCCGCCGGACTGCAAGCTGCTCCGCCCCGGGACGCTGCTGCCGCCGGGCGGGCTGCTGCCGCCGGGCGGCGTGGTGCCGCCGGGCACCATCTTCCCGCCCGGCACCAAGCTGCCGGTGGGCACCATCCTCTCCCCCGGCTGCCTGCTGCCGCCGCCGGACGGGTCGACCAACGGCCGCACGGGTGGGCTGCTCGACATCCTGGGCGGAGGGCTGGACAGATGATCGGACGTACGGCCCGGCTCCAGGTGCTCGCCTTCCTCGTCGTCAGCGTGCTCGGGATCAGTTACGTCGCGGTCCGCTACGTCGGGCTCGGTGACCGGCTGCTCGGGCGCGGCTATCTGGTGCTCGCGGACTTCGCCGAGGCCGGCGGCATCTTCCCGAACGCGCCGGTCAGCTACCGGGGCGTGCCGGTCGGCCAGGTCGAGTCGGTCGACCTGCACGCCGGGGCGGTCCGGGTCGGGCTCCGGCTGGATCGGGGGGTACGGGTCCCGACCGACCTGCGGGCGGTGGTGTCGCAGCGCTCCGCCGTCGGCGAGCAGTACGTCGACCTGCGCCCCGACCGGGACACCGGCCCCTACCTGCGGGACGGCGCGGTGATCCCCCGGGGCCGGACCGGTGTCCCGCTGGCCCCGGAGACCCTGCTGGCCAACCTCGACGCGCTGGTCCGGTCGATCGACCCGGACGACCTGGCGGTGGTGATCGACGAGCTGGGCGTCGCCTTCGAGGGCAACGAGGACGCGCTGCGCCGGATCCTCGACGCGAGTGGCGCGCTGCTGGCGGAGGCGACCGTACGGCTGCCGGAGACGGTGACGCTGATCCGGGACGGGCGGACGGTGCTGCGTACCCAGCAGGAGTCCGCCGCCGCACTGCGTCGCTGGGCGGACGGGCTGGCCCGGCTCGCCGAGACGGTCCGGGCCGCCGACCCGGACCTGCGGCGGATCCTCGCCGACGGTCCGCCCGCCGCGACCGAACTCGTCGGGCTGCTGCACGACCTGGACCCGTCGATCGGCACCCTGCTGGGCAACCTGGTCGCGGTGAACGGGGTGGCCGCGCGGCGGCTGCCCGGCATCGAGCACCTGCTCGTCGTCTATCCGCTGGTGGTCGACGGCGCCTACACCGTCACACCCGGCGACGGCACCGTGCACTTCGGACTCGTGCTGAACGTCGCCGACCCGCCGGCCTGCGTCTACCACGGCTCGACCCGGTGCACGGCGGGAGAGACCGGGCGCGGCTCCAGCGTGCGGGGCAACGCGGCGGCACCCCGCCCCGGCGGCACCGACCCGCCGCCGCCCTCCCCGGGGCCGGCACCGCCGCCCGAGCCGGACGCCCCGGACGCGGACGGCACGCCGCTCTCCCCGGCCACGGTCGTCGGCTACGACCCGGCGACCGGTGTCGCGCTGGGTCCCGGCGGCACCCCGCTGGCGTTCGGCTCGACCGGCGGGCAGTACCGGCTCGCCGGCGACCAGTCCTGGAAGCAACTCCTACTCGCCGGCCTCGCGCCGTGACCGATTTCCGAGGAGCCGACCGATGCGCAGCGGTGAGGAACGCAGGTTGAAACTGGTGAAGGACACCTCCGGGACGGATCCGATCCCGCCCGCCGCGCCCCGGCAGCCCTCCGCCGAGGAGCGGGAGACGGTGCCCGGCGCACGCCGGTCGCCGGCGGAGGCGCGGCGGACGGGCCGGGGCGGACGAGCGACGCCGACTCGGCGGGCCGTCACGCGCCGGATGCCGGCCGACAAGGACGCCGTGGAGACGTTCCTGAAGACCCTCGACCAGGAACCGGCCGACACCGGGCCCGCCGACACCGGACCGGCCGGCTCGAGACCGGCCGACTCGGGAGCGGCCGACTCGGAACCGGCCGACTCGGGAGCGGCCGACTCGGGAGCGGCCGAGAACGGATCGAGCACCGACGAATCGGACACCGGCGGCGAGTCGGCGCCGGAGCGACGGGAGGTGCCGGCCCGGCGGCACGGCACCACGATCGCGCTCGCCGCCACGCTCGCGATCGCACTCGCCCTGGCCGGGGTCTTCGGCTCGCAGTGGTGGCAGGACCGGACGGTCGAGCAGGCCCACTCCCGGGCCCTGGCCGCCGCGCGGCAGACGACTGTCAACTTCGTCTCGATCAGCGCCTCGAGCGTGGACAGCGATCTCCAGCGGATCACGGCCGGTGCCACCGGGGAGTTCAAGGAGGAGTTCGTCCGGGGCCAGGCCAAGGTGCGCTCCGCGGTGCTGGAGAACAAGGTCGAGTCGACCGGCACGGTGCTGCGCGCCGCCCTGCTCTCCGGGGACCGCCGGCACGCGGTGGTGCTGGTGGCGATGGACGCGACGGTCAGGAACGTGAACGCCCCGGACGGCCGGCCCGCGCACTACCGGATCCAGGTCGACCTGACCCGGGAAGGCGACTCCGACACCTGGCTGGTCTCCCAACTCCAGTTCGTCGGTTGACGCGAAGAGTCGAAGAGGTTCAGCGAAGAGTCGAGAAAGGGAGCTTCGATGCAATCGCCCGTCGCCGCACTCGCCCGACGCCTGCGCCGCCCCCGGCGTCGTACCGCCGACGCGCCGCCGGTCGACGGTGCGCAGCAGCCGGCCGGCGATGCCGCCGCGCCGCCCCGCCGGTACGCCGGCAGCCGCCTGCACCTGGCCCTCGCGGTCGCCACCGTGCTCGCCGCCGCCGCGGCCGGCACCGCCTGGGACGCCCACCACCGGGCGGAGCAGCGCGATGTCGCGGTACGGCAGGCGCTCGCCACCGCCGGCCCGGCCGCGAAGGCGATCTTCTCCTACGACTACCGCAGCTTCGATGCCAGCGTGGCGAATGGGCGGGCCTTCGTGACCGGCCCCTTCGCCGACGAATATGCCGAGACCACCTCGGCGCTGAAGTCGACCGCCGTCTCGGAACAGGCGGTGGTGCTCGCCGAGGTCTCCGCCAGCGGGGTGATCCGGGCCGGGTCGGCAGAGGTCGAGCTGCTGCTCTATCTGAACCAGTACCGCCGCAACGCCAACACCGACGGAGAGAAGGTCGACCAGAACCGGGTGGTCCTCGAGATGCACCGGGTCGGCGGCGAGTGGAAGGTGGCCAGGGCCACCGCGATCTGACCCGGCGACCTCCGCCCGACCCGCCGGAAGGGGTGTCGTCCGCCCGACTCCGGCCGGCGGCGGTCCGGGGACGGGTGGTTGACTGTCCGCGATGACAGAAGATCAACCGGCCCCGCCCGCGGAGCCCGCGCCGCTGCTCTGCGAACCCTACCTGCTCGACCCGGACCCGACCGGGGTGTACGTCGCCTGGCACACCGAGGAGCCGGGCGCCGGCCAGTACGTGCTGGTCGGCGCCGAGGTGACCGCGATGTCGCCCCGGCAGGCCCGGGACGCGGCGACCGGCGGGCAGCCGTCCGGGCCGGGTTGGCGGCGCTTCCCCGCGCAGACCCGTCCGCTCTCCCGGACCAGGGAGGACGCCGATTCCCGGCTGCCCGGCCGGAGCTACCCGGCGGTGACCCGCCGCCCGGTGTACCGGCACCTGGTCCGGGTCACCGGGCTGCCGCCGGGGCGTACGCCGTACCGGGTGGTGGCGCTGGACGGTGGCGGGCGGGCGACCGTCACGGCGGCGTACTCGCTCGCCCCGGCGGCACCGGCCGGGGCCGGGGTGCGGCTGCTGCTCACCAGCGACCATCAGCTCAAGGCGATGACGCCGGCCAACCTGGAGATGGTGGCCGAGACCGTCGGGGTACGGCTGGACGGGGTGCTGATGGCCGGCGACATGGTCAACGTCGCGGACCGGGCCAGCGACTGGTTCGACGCCGGCACCGGTCCCGCCTTCTTCGCCGCGATGACCGGTCGGGCCCGGACACCGATCGCCGGACGGACCTATCGAGGCGCGCCGCTGCTCCAGCACACCCCGCTCTTCCCGGCGCTCGGCAACCACGAGGTGATGGGTCGGTGGTCCGGGACCGCCAGCCTGGAGAGCCAGTTCCACGACCCGCAGCCCAGAGAGCTGGCCCGCGAGCGGTGGCGAGCGGAACGATCCGCCGGGCGGGTCGGGCCGGACGGGTCGGGGGGACCGGGCGGGCCCGGTGGGGCGGGCGACCCGGACGGCCCGGAAGAGGTCGAACTCGCGCGGCGGTCCTGGGACGTCACGACGTACGAGGAGTTGTTCCCCCATCCGCGCAGCGCCTCGGGCGGCCCTCGCTGGTGGTCCCGGACGATCGGGGACGTGCACCTGGTGACGCTCTTCGTCACCTCGATCTGGCGGCCGCACGTGCCGGTCGGGCGCGGCAAGTTCCAGGAGGACGTGGCCGATCTGGACCACCCGGAGCGGTGGGGGCACGGCCAGTTCCTCTTCGAGCCGGTGCACCGGGACTCCGCCCAGTACCGCTGGTTGGCCCGGGAGCTGACCTCTGCCGAGGCCCGCGCGGCGCGGTTCCGGGTGGTGATGTTCCACCATCCCAGCCACGGGCTCGGGGAGAACTCCGCTCCGGCATACACCGACCCGGTGCCCACCGTCACGCGCGACCCGGAGACCGGGAAGATAACGGCCGTCCGGTACGCCTATCCGCTCGCCGACGACCACATCCTGCGCGACCTCGAACCGCTCTTCTCCGCCACCGGGGTGCACCTGGTGCACAACGGTCACGCGCACCTGTGGAACCGGTTCCGCAACCCGGCCGGGGTCAACTGGCTGGAGACCTCGAACGTCGGCAACAGCTACGGCGCGTACGACGTGTCGTCCGGGGCCGCGCGCGTCCTGCCGGAGGGACCGGAGAGCGTCCGGCAGGGTGATCCGGGCGGGCTGACCCCGGTCGTGCCGACGGTCGCGCCGCTGACCGGGCCGACCGGTGCCCCCCTGCCCTATGTGGCGAGCAACGACATCACGGTCTTCTCAATCCTCGACTCAGCGGCCGGAGTGGTCCGCTCCTACCGCTTCGACACCCGGGACCCGGACTCCCCCGCCCTGCTCTTCGACGAGTTCCCGTTGGGCTGACCCCGTTGCCCGGTGGCGCCGCCGGGTCCGGCTTCGGTCAGTCCGGTGGCTCCGGGGTGTCCGATGGCTCCGGGGTGACGGTCTGCTGGGAGGTGCGCCGCTCCAGGAACGAGTCGGGGGCCGCCGCCGCCTCGGCGACCCGGCGTTCGGATTCGTCCGTCCGTGGGTCGGACTCGGCGAGCGCCACCGCACCCGCTTCGCGCCGGTCGGACTCGGCCAGGACGGCCTCCGCCTGCGCCTCCGGGTCGTCACTGCCCGCCGCCCGTTCCTCCGGCAGCAGGTGGGCGGCCCGGTTCTCGACCCGGTCACCGGTCTCGTCGCTCATGCCGTGATCCATACCCGCGGGCGTCGTGCTCCATGCCCCACCACCCTGACGGAGTATCGGCGGAGACCCCGGCGGAGGAGCCACGCCCAGGGTGGTGTCAGAACGTGATAGACCGCCAGAAGATTCGCGAGTACGGGTTCGCGGTGACGGCGTACAGCCGCTGGCCCTTCATGCTGTGAGCCAGCACGGGGGATGCGATCACCTGGTCGTTGGTGACCTTCCACGATCCGCCGATAACGGGTCCTGACGCGTCCGCCAACCAGATGCCGTTGTCAAGGCCGCGGACAACGGCATAGGCCCTCTTGTTGTTGTCCGCCACGTAGAGGTGGGGCTGCGTGTTCGCGTACATGCCGCTTGTGAACCACGGCCACCCGCCGCTTCCGAGGTTCGTGCCCTGCGGAATGCGCGTCGTCCTGAGCCTTCCGTCCTGCAGTCGGCTGGCCACGATGACGTTGCCGTGGTGGTCGGCCACGATCGCGGGGGCATCTGGCGACGTGATGTGGCCGTTGTTCCAGTCCCGTATGCTCGCCCGGCCGAGAGGTCGGCCGTCGATGACACGCTGGATGGAGAGGCTGCCGTTGTCGCTGTGGCGGAGCGCGATCCACAGTTGGTTCGGGCGGCTCGGGAGCACGGTCACGGCGACCGACTGCTGTGGGTGAACGTTCCCCCAATTGTTGGTCTCCGTCCAGCGAGACCAACCGACACCGTTGTACGTCGCGTGGTAGACGGCTCGGTTCTGTCCGGTGTGGAAGAGCCAGATCTGGCCCTGGTACACCACGGCGGCGGGGGCCGCTTCGGTTCGCGGCGCGGCATCGCCCGGTGCGTAGGCCGGGACCTCCACCCACTTCCTCTGGTAGTTCCAGAAGATGCGGTTGTCGAGACCGCGGATGAAATTGTGGTCGTTTCCGTTGAAGGCGACCACCGCTGGGGCGCTCGTCGTCATTCCGCCGTCGGAGATCTCGGTCCAGCCCCCGTCGAGGGCGAAGGCCCGTCCGGGCAGCAGGGCGCCCGCGGCCACGGCTGCCGATGTGGCGGCGGCTCCGGTCAGCAGTCCGCGTCGGCTGATGTGCGGCGGCCGCGCACCCGAAGTGGCACTCATTCTGGTCCCTTTCGTCGTCGTTACGGGTGCGAGCTTAGGAAGGCGCACCTCTACAGCCGATCGACGCCGGGTAGACGCCACGCCGAACGGCGGCGCCGGCGAACCGCACCGGCGTCGCCGGCTGGAGGGATCACCCCGCGAAGAGCCGGGCCGGCACGGCGTCGGCGAGCAGGCGGTAGCCGGCCGGATTGAGGTGCAGATGGTCGCCGGTGTCGGCCATCGGCAGCAGGTGGCGAGGGCTCACCGGATCCCGGACGGCCGCGTCGAAGTCGATCACCCCATCGAACCGGCCACCGCCCCGGATCCATCCGTTGACCGCCTGGCGGGTGGCTTCCCGGATGCCCGCCCGGTCGTCGTAGTCGCTGCCGCCGAAGGGGGTCAGCGTCGCTCCGTACACCCGGATGCCCTGGGCGTGTGCCCGGGTCACGATCTGGTCGTAGGCGGTGACCAGGTCGGTGCCGACCGCCCGCTGAGCCGCCTCGGTGGGCTCGGCGGTGCCGATGTCGTTGACCCCCTCGAAGACGACCAGCCAGGTGACCCCGCTCTGCGCCAGCACGTCCCGATCCAGTCGGGCCAGCGCGCTGGGCCCCAACCCGTCGTCGAGCACCCGGTTGCCACCGGTGGCCTGGTTCGCCACCGCCACGTGCGCGGTCGGGCCGTACGCGTGCAGCCGGTCGACGAGCTGGTCAGGCCAGCGGTCGTTCCCGTCGGTGGTGGAGCCGCGCCCGTCGGTGAGTGAGTCGCCGAGCACCGCCGCGACCCTGGTGGCGGGCCCGGCCGGCACCTCCAGGCCGCTGAGGAAATACCAGTGTTCGACCGCAGTGGCGCCGGGCAGCGCCGCAGCCGTCGCGTGGTCGCCGGGCAGCAGGTGCGAGGTGGTCCGGGACCCGGGATGCGAGGTGATCCGATGCGAGGCCTGGCCCTGCGCGAGATAGATCGACACCGTCAGGTTGCTGCGGGCCGCCACGGGCAGGGCGACCGGGTCGGAGACCAGGTGCGCACCGACCGGCACGACCACCGAGGAGCGTCCGCTGAAGGTCACCGGGCATGCGCTGTCCCGCCGGATCGCGCTGGCTCCGGCCCGGCCGCCCTCGGGCAGCGCCACCGAGGCCGCGGTGATCGGCAGCGGTGCTCCGCCGAACGCGTTGGAGAGGCGTAACCGGATCCGCTCACCCGGCACCGAGACCCGGATGGTCTGCCGGAGTGTGCTGTCGGCCAGCACCCCGCCGCCCCAGATGAAGGGTGCCGGCGGCAACTGCTCCGGCGCGGCCTGCTGCGGCGTCGACGTCCAGCTCACGGCCCAGCGTTCGGCCCCCGGGGGCGTGCCCGCGACGGCCTCGGCGGCGGCCCCTCGCACCGTCACCGCGCTGGACAACGACCACCTCCGGCTCGCACCGCGGCCTTCCTGCCGGCTGCCGCGACCGCTCCCGTGCGGCCGGCTGCCGGCCGGACAGACATCCCGGGACAAATATAGGGTTGGACCGGCCCGGCGGTGCTTCCGGCGCTAACGAGCGCGGGGCGACGCGCCCTTGAGGTGCCGGCCCAGCTCGCGGGCGATCTCCCGGTTCGCGTCCCGCTCGGCCAGGGCCTGGCGCTTGTCGTACGAGCGTCTGCCGCGCGCGACAGCGAGCTCGACCTTTGCCCAGCCGCCCGCGAAGTAGAGCGACATCGGCACCAGCGTCAGCCCGGGCTCGCGGATCCGGTCCAGGATCCTGGCGATCTCCACTCTGCGCAGCAGCAGCTTCCGCATCCGCCGGGGCTGGTGGTTGGTCCAGGTCCCGTAGGCGTACTCCGCGATGTGCAGCCCGTAGAGCCAGAGTTCGCCGTCCCGCTCCTGGGCGAACGCGTCCACCAGCGAGGCGTGGCCGGCGCGCAGCGACTTGACCTCGGTGCCGCGCAGCACGAGCCCCGCCTCGTACGTCTTCAGGAGCGCGTACTCGTGCCGCGCCTTCCGGTTCGAGGCGACGAGTCTGCGCTCCGTCTCCCTGGCCGCGACGACCTCCCCGGTGTCCGGACCCGGCATCCGCCGGGCCGCCCGACCCGCGCCGGGCAGCCAGACTATACGCGGCCTGCGGGATCCGGCCCGACCAGTTTCGGCGGGCGTGCCACTCCGCACGCGGTCCGCCTCGGCGCCGGGTGGGACAATGCCCCGATGCCGCCGACCCGCCCCAGCCACATCCTCTTCGACTTCTTCGGCACCCTGGTCGACTACTCGGCCAGCCGCACCGAGCAGGGCTACCCGGGCTCGCACGGACTGCTCCGGCGACTCGGTGCCGCGCTGGACTACCCCGGATTCCTGGCGGCCTGGTCGCAGACGATGACCGGCTTCGACCTGCGCAGCGACGAGGACGACCGCGAGTTCTCGATGACCGAGGTCGGCACGGTCTTCCTCGCCGACGTCCTGGGCCGGCACCCGGCCCCGGCGGAGGTCGACGCGTTCGTCACCGAGTATCTCCGGGAGTGGAACACCGGCGTGCACCACCCGGCCGGCGTTCCGGATCTCGTCCGCGAGCTGCGCCGCGACCACCGGCTGGCCGTCGTCTCCAACACCCACCAACCGGACCTGGTGCCGGGCCATCTCGCGGCGATGGGCCTGGCGCCCTGCTTCGACGTCGTGATCACCTCCGTCGAGCTGGGCTGGCGCAAGCCACACCCCCGGATCTACGCCGCCGCACTCGACGCCCTCGGCATCGACGCCGAGGCGGCCGTCTTCGTCGGCGACACCTACGGGCCCGATTTCGTCGGTCCGGAGCGGGCCGGGATCCCGGCGTACCTCATCGACCCGCAGCGCCGGGCACCGGTGCCGGACGACCGCCGGCTCGACTCGCTCTTCGACCTGCCGGACCGGCTGCGGACACCGCAGGCCGGCGACGACAGGCTCGCCGGGTCCGCCCGGTGAACCCGGCTCCCCGGATCAGGAGGTCTGGTCGTCGGGTACGCAGATCGTCAGCGCGCCCGGGCTGATCCGGGCCTTCAGCCGGGTCACCCGGTCGCGGGCGCCGCCGTCCAGCTCGTACGTCATCGGCTCGGCGAACCGGACGTCGATCTTCCGCCCCCGGGTGATCCGGACGAACGGCGACGAGTCGGAACGCCCGACCGCCATCCGGCCGAGGGTACGGACCCAGTCCACCACGCCGCTCGCGGTCGCCACCCCGACCTCCAGGCAGCCGTCGTCGGGGCGGGCGTCGTCGAAGGCGGGGATGCCGCCGGTGATCGTGCCGACGTTGCCGAGGAGCACGCAGCTCGCCTCCCCCTCGAACCAGTCGGCGCCGTCGACCCGGACCCGCATCCGGGTGGTCTCGCTCCGGACGTGCCGCAGGCCGGTCCAGACGTACGCCAGCCGGCCCAGCCGGTCCTTCAGGTCGCGGTCCGCCTCCCGGATCAGCTCGCCGTCGAAGCCGGCACCGGCCATCACCGCGAAGTGCTCGCCGTTGAGCCGTCCGAGGTCGAGCGTACGACGCGGCCCGGTCAGCCCGATCCGGACCGCCTCGGCCAGGTCCTGTGGGATTCCGAGGTTTGTGGCGAGCAGGTTGGCCGTGCCGGCGGGCAGGATCGCCAGGGCGGCGTCCGAGCCGGCCAGCGCGTCGGAACAGCGCTGCACCATGCCGTCCCCACCCCAGACGAAGATCAGCTCGGCGCCCTTGTCGACCGCCTTGCGGACCTTCTTCGGCGCCTTGCGGCTCTTCGGCACCTCGTACCAGAGCAGGTCGTCGATGCCGGCGCCGCGCAGCCGGGAGCGGAGTTCGTCGAGCCCGCCGCCGAGGGACTTCTTCCGGTGCGCGACGACCGCGACCCGGCCCACCCGGGCCGGGGTCGCGGCGTCCGGCTCGGCGGTCAGTGTGCTGGTCATGCCCCGGGTCTTACCCAGCGACCCGGGCCGCCATGCGGGTGCTCAGAGGGTACGGGCCAGCCGGTCGGCGAGCAGCCGGGTGAACCGGGCCGGGTCGCCGAGTTCGCCGCCCTCGGCGAGCAGCGCCATCCCGTACAGCAGTTCTGCGGTCTCGGCGACGGTCTGGTCCTCCGCGTGACGCTCGTGCGCCTCCCGCAGCCCGGTCACCAGCGGGTGCGTCGGGTTGAGCTCCAGGATCCGCTTGACCGCCGGCATCTCCTGCCCCATCGCCCGGTACATCTTCTCCAGCGTCGGGGTCATGTCCTGGGCGTCGCCGACGATGCAGGCCGGCGAGGTGGTCAGCCGCGACGAGAGCCGCACCTCCTTGACGTTCTCGGCGAGCTGGGTGGTGAGCCAGCCGAGCAGGTCGGCGAAGTCCTTCTCCTGCTGCTCGCGCTCGGCACCGGCGTTCTCCTTCTCCTCGTCGCTGTCGAGGTCGACCTGCCCCTTCGCGATCGACTGGAACTTCCTGCCGTCGAAGTCCGGCACCGAGGAGACCCACATCTCGTCGATCGGGTCGGTCAGCAGTAGTACCTCGTAGCCCTTTGCCCGGAACGCCTCCATGTGCGGCGAGTTCTCGATCGTCGTCCGGGACTCGCCGGTGGAGTAGTAGATGTCGGTCTGGCCCTCCCTCATCCGCTCGACGTATCCGGCCAGCGTGGTCGGCTGCTCCGGGTCGTGGGTCGAGGCGAAGGAGGAGATCTCGAGGATCGTCTTCTGGTTGTCGAAGTCGTCGAGCAGCCCCTCCTTGACCGCCTTGCCGAACTCCGACCAGAAGGTCCGGTAGCGCTCGGGGTCGTTGGTCATCATCTCCTTGACCGTGGAGAGCACCTTCTTCACCAGGCGGCGGCGCATCAACTGGATGTGCCGGTCCTTCTGGAGGATCTCCCGGGAGATGTTCAGCGACAGATCCTGGGCATCCACCACGCCCTTGACGAAGCGCAGGTACTCCGGCATGAGTTCCTGGCAGTCGTCCATGATGAAGACCCGCTTGACATAGAGCTGCACGCCCCGCTTCGCCCCGCGCATGAAGAGGTCGTACGGCGCGCGGGACGGGATGAAGAGCAGGCTCTCGTACTCGAAGGTCCCCTCGGCCCGCATGTGGATGGTCTCCAGCGGGTCGGTCCAGTCGTGGCTGAGGTGCCGGTAGAACTCCTTGTACTCGTCCTCCTTGACGTCGTCCTTCGACCGCGCCCAGAGCGCCTTCATCGAGTTGAGCGTCTCGACCTCGGTGGTCGTCGCCCCCTCGTCGGCGCTCCGCTCGACCGCCATCCGGATCGGCCAGGCGATGAAGTCCGAGTAGCGCTTGACGATCTCCCGGATCTTCCACTCGGCGGTGTAGTCGAAGAGCTGGTCCTCGGAGTCCTCCGGCCGCAGGTGCAGGGTGACCGAGGTGCCCTGGGGCGCCTCGTCGACCGTCTCGACCGCATAGGTCGCGCCACCGTCGGACTCCCAGCGGGTCGCGGTGGATTCGCCGGCCTTCCGGGTGAGCAGGGTCACCTTGTCGGCGACCATGAAGCTGGAGTAGAAGCCGACCCCGAACTGCCCGATGAGTTCCTGCGAGCCGACCGCGTCCTTGGTCTCCTTGATCTTCTCCAGGAGCTCCGCCGTGCCGGACTTGGCGATGGTGCCGATGAGGATGATCACCTCCTCCCGGGACATCCCGACGCCGTTGTCCCGGACGGTGAGCGTACGCCGCTCCCGGTCGACCTCGATCTCGATGTGCAGGTCGGACGTGTCGACCGCCAACTCCTTGTCGGCGAAGGCCGCAAGTCGCAGCTTGTCGAGCGCATCCGAGGCGTTGGAGATCAGCTCCCGCAGGAAGATGTCCTTGTTCGAATAGATCGAATGGACCATCAGCTGCAACAACTGGCGCGCCTCGGCCTGGAACTCGAAAGTCTCGGTGCCGGTGCTCATGTGACCCTCCACGAAATCCCCACCGCGTCGACAATGACCGACGCCCCGATTCTGACCCTCAGCACGGATACGTTCCGGGAGAGCCGGCGCCATACTAAATGACCGCGGCACGGCGCTGCGGAGCCCCGTACTCGGAGGGGTCGATCATGACTTCCGGTGGCGCCGGCTCCGGCCGGCGCCACCGGGACCGTCACGGACGCACGAAGGTGACGTCGGGGTGGCGCGGCGACGGGTCGCACAGCAGCCGCTGCGGGCGGCCCCCGCGGGCCGCCGGTACGGCGGCCGGCACCGACAGCACATCTGCCGATGGTGCCTGGACGACCCCGAAAATCTCAGGGCCGGCGCGCCAACTATCGGGTCCACGACATTGTCACGGACCGCGACGAATCGATAGCGTTGTGCCCTCTTCGAGCCAGGAGGGTAGACGTGGCAGGTCGCGCGGCGCTCCTCGTCGGTGTTCCGAGCTATGACAACGATCTGTTCGAAACGATGCCCCACGTGATCGCCGCCGACATGCGGCGAATGACGGAGGCCCTCGTGCAGTCGGGATACACCATCGCCCGTTGCGGAACCGAGCAAGGCGGCGTTGCCGCGACGTTCAACGGCATCACCGGCGCCATGAAGCAGGCCTTCCGGGAGGCTCCGGAGGGTGGCGTACTCGTCGTCTACTACTCCGGTCACGGGGTCGTGGTCGACGGGCGGAGCTACCTCGTGCCGAAGGATGCCTACGGCGGTCCGAAAGGGCCGGACCCCGAGAGCCTCGTCCCGCTCGTGCCGCGCGGCCTCGACGAGTGCCGAGCCAAGCTGGTGGTCTTCTTCGTCGACGCCTGCCGCAACAACCTCTCCGGCGCGCTGGACCTGCCGCGTGGCGACGAACTGCCCCGCCCGCCGAACGGGGCGTTCGTCATGGTCAACAGTTGTGGTCCCGGGGAGTGGAGTGGTTACGGCGACGACGGAAGCTACTTCACACGGGCCGTCGCCGAGGCACTCGACCGGCGGTCGCCGGCCCGGACCCTGGGCGAGGTCACCACGGTCACCGTCAAGCAGCTCGCCCGGCGCCGTGCGACGAGCGACGACGTACGACAGACCCCGACCTTCGTCTTCGCGCAGAGTGGTCTCTCCACCGATCCGGTCGAATCGATGGTCATCTGTCACGGTGACAAGGTCGTCGAGTCCTGGCGGGAAGCCGTCGAGTCTTCCCGACTGTGGCGACGGTCGTCGGTGGACGACAGGACGACCGCCAGCATCCGCGGTGAGGTGCTCGGGGTGATCGACGCCTGCGCACGGCACTGGCTGGACGCGCGAGCGCACCTCGTCGAAACGGCCAAGCTGACCGACCCCTGGTCCACCCAGGACTATCCGGTCCGGGTCCTCGCGTCGTTGGAGAGCCTGATCGGGGACGACACCAGGCTGAGGCCGGCGGAGATGGTGGCGTTGATCGCCGCACCGTTCCTGCGGGAGGTCGCACTGAGTGCCGGCCTGATCCTCGCTGCCGGCATCAAGCCCTGTGACTTCACCAGACTGCACGGAGAGCGGGCCCGGAGTGATCTCGAAATCACTCACGACATGCACGAACACGTCTGGCGCCGTGCGGAGGGCCTGGCCCGCCGCAACTGGCTGGAGGCCCGGGACACGCTGGCGATGTGGCTCGTGCACCGTTGGCTGGCCGGACGCTCCTCGCTCTGGACGGACCCGGCCGTCACCGCCCTGGTCGAGCGGCTCAGCCCCGCTCTCAGCGGCCACTCGGGGCTGACCCCACGAGAGCTTCCCGGGCACCTGGGAGTGCTGATGCGGTGCGCCGACGGTGACTACGACGACCGGACGCTGGTGGCCCAGCTCGAGCGGAACGTCATCGACTCGCGGTTCCGCGCGCTCGGTGCGATGCTCTGGCTCTCCGGCATCCTGGCCGCCGATCCGCGCCGGATGCCCAGCGTGATCGTCGACCACATCGGGGTCACCGACGAGCTGTCGCTCGCCAGCGTGCACCAGGCGGCCCGGGAGATCAAGTGGATCAGTACGGGTGACGAGCTGACGCTCGAAGCGGCCTGTGACCACCCCGCGCTCTACACCGTCTTCGAGGGAATTGCGAAGCGGGCCGCCGGGGCCCGGAAGACGCTCTGCGGCGTCGACCTACATCCCGACCTCGCGCGTTACCTGCCGGCCACCGTCACCGCTGCCCGCCTGCGCCCGGAGAGAATCGACGGGGTGCTGGCCTTCGACACGCCGGTCCTCAGGTTCCGGCTCTCCGACGAGAAGGTCCGCGAGCTGCTGATGGGCCGCCAACTGTACGGACAACCAGACCTCGCCATCCGCGAGCTGTACCAGAACGCTCTCGACGCCTGCCGCTACCGCCGCACCCGTCGGGAGTACCGACGACGGACCGGCGGCGACACGGTGCCGTGGATCGGCCGGATCACCATCCGGCAGGGTGAGGAGAACGGCCGCCCCTTCATCGAGTGTGCCGACAACGGCGTGGGCATGGGGCCGGAGACCCTGGAAAACACCTTCGCCAACGCCGGTGAACGCTTCATCTACCGGCCGGCCTTCCGGACCGAGTACGCACGGTGGCAGGAGCTCGAACCGCCGCTGGATCTCGTCCCGAACAGCCAGTTCGGGGTCGGCGTCTTCAGCTACTTCATGATCGCCGAGGAGATCGCGATCTGGACGTGGCCGACCAGCGAGGACGATGTCGCGGAGGCCGGCGCCTACCGGGTACGCATCGCCAGTAGCGGCAGCCTCTTCCAGATCACGCCCGCCGACCGGCCGGCCGGCGGCGGGACGATCGTCCGGCTGTACCTGACCGGTGACGAGTCGGTCTCGGTGGTGCGGACCATGCGCCGGCTCCTGCGCATCGCCGAGTTCGAGGTCACGGTCACCGAGGACGGTGGCTCGTCGGAGACCTGGGCGCCGGAGGAGCTGCGCTACCCCGGCGCTGCGGTGTCCCCACTGCGGCACGGCGACGACTTCTGGTGGGTCAACGACGAGGGCGGCCTGGTCGCCGACGGCATCCGTACCAACGAGGAACGGTTCGGACTCGTGGTCAACCTGCGCAACCGCAGGCGCCCCCGCTTCACCGTCGACCGCAACCGGCTGCGCGGGTGGGATCGGGACTGGATCAACACGCAGGTCACCGAGTCGCTGCCGGCCCTGGCACAGTGGCCGGGCCTCACCCTCAACTGGCTCTGGAACGTCACCCGGAACACGCCGCAGGTGAGCGAAAAGATCTTCGACTGGCTGGTCGAGAACGACAAGGACCTCCCGGTCGAGGGTTCCTGGGCGCACGGGACCGCACCCCCGGTGTCGCGCATCGGTTGCCTGCCAGCGGATCGGGACCTGTTCAGTGGTGAGCTGAACGGCTGGAGCTACGGATTCGAGTGGTTGTCGCGGTGGCGTGCCGCCGTGTGGGCGGGCTACGCCCGGTTCCAGTTCATGGACTACATCGCCACTCCGCAGTGCCTCGACGGCTTCCCCGTGGTCCGCCCGCTCGACGCGGCTGTCATCGACGAGATCTACGAGCATCGGTGGGGAGCTAACGCCCGTTTCGGCCGCCCCTCCCTGGAAGACCTGTTCGAGGCGGCGGCCGACGAAGACGAGAAACCTGTCGAACGCCTCCGCCGCCTCCGCCGGTACGCAGTGATCGGACTCGACCTCTCGGAGATCCGCCACATTCCACCGGTGCGTCACCGCTTCCACCTGGACGATCCCCAGCCGGAGCGAGGGCTGGAGAACAGACACCTCCTTTCTGCGGTTGCCGCCTGGGCCAGACCGGGAGAACCGCCAAAACGAGGTATCGGCGGCTGGCTGGCGCTCGCGTCGATGAACCTGCACGCTCCACTCGCCGAGGTGATCCGTCGCGCGTCTGCTCTGGTGCCGGCCGACTGGGTGCCACCACGACACGAGGCCGTCGCGGCATTCGGCCACGACGTCTTCACCGCCACCGACGTGGAGATGTTCTCGCAGCACACCAGGGTCGGTCCGCCGTGGGTCGCACCGGACGTGCCCCCGTCGCAGGTGATGAAGATCAGCGCCAAGCACGGCAAGTCGGTGCCCGATGTACTGGCCGCGTTCGACCGCTTCGCGAGTCTGGGATACACCGTGATCGGCCGGGACCGCCTGCCCGCCGACATGCAGCCGGTGGAACACGACGCGTTGCTGCTCGTCGACGAGATGCGGACACCGGTGACACCGCTCCACCTCCTCCTGATGGCAAACCGCCACGATATGACGGTGCAAAAGGTCCGGGCCAGCCTGCGTAGGCTGGCAGATGCGGAATTCCTGGTGCTACCGCCGGTACTCGACAACGAGGACATCACCCCTACCGACGACGAGCTCGAAGTCATCCAGCAGTGGCTGTTCGATTTCGACCCCCGCAGTGGCCTCCAGCGGCTGAGCACCGGATGGCGGACGTTTCACTGGCTCGTCAGCTATGTGCACGGGAGAGACCTCGACGGAGTTCGGACCCGGATGCAGTCGTGCCGTCGTCTTCTGGACTTCGCCGACCCGCGCCGGCCCATCAGTGCGCCGGAGTTGCTGGACCTGGCTTACGTGACCGATGCCTCCGTGGCCGCGACCGTGGCGTTCTACCAGGTGCTCCTGCCCGATACCGCAGACGTCACGGAGCTGCCCGGGACGATGCGGACATCCGACCTGAAGGTCGTTGAGTCCTCGGATCTCTGGGCGCTGGTCGCTCTGCGACGCTTTCTCCGGCACATCGAATCCGAGCTGACCTGGACGCTTCGACCGAGCGACATCGCCGATGCGGCTTCCTACAACCGGCTCAGCATCGCGTCGTTTCTCGACCGACTGGAGCCGTACCGGGCGTTCGGTGCTCCCCTGCCCGTTCTCGACGGCCAGGAGCGGGCACTTCTTGAGTCGCACACGGTGGACAAGTACGACGCGGCGATGCTGGTGACGGTTGACGACTTCGGTCAGGAGAGGCCGTTCGACACGGTGACGCCGCTCGTTCTCGTGCAGACGGCGGGGCGGTTCGGCTGGACGGTCGCGGCCACCCGTACCCGAATGGCACGCTTCGAGCCGCTGGGCCTGAAGGTGCTGTGCCCTGCCGAGGCGTGCCCGGACGAGATCGTGCACTGGCAGGACCTGCTGGTGCTCAGCGTCCATCTCGACGGTCAGGAGCCGGTGGTCCAGGGCCGGGTCGACGCGGCCCACCTCGAAGCCGCAGCCGAAGAGGTGAACGCGAGCGTCGAGCACGTACGGCAACGCCTCTCCCGGTACGCCGAGCTGTTCGGCTTCGACCTCGAACCGGTTCCGAGCAGCGCGAAGCCGGAAGAGTGCCACAATGGCTGACCCCTCGGCCAGCGGCGCGGCGGAGTACCTCGAGCGGCACCGTCGCGTCGAGTACGTCGTGCGGCTCTACGCCGACCAGTTGCGGCGGTTCCGGATCACCCCGTCAGCGGATGGCCGCGAGACGCGAATCGAGGGTGTCTGCCCCGGCTGTGGCGGATACACCGCGACCGTCTGGGTACGCGGCAGCGGCAACAACCACAAGGGGATCTTCGGCGGATCGTCCACGCGGTCCACGGCACGAGTGCCGGATCGGACCCGCCTTGTCAACTGCGAATGCGGCCACGCACACCGCAACCGTCCGGAGACCGCCGCGTTCCACGGATGTGGCGCCCACTGGTTGGTCGAGCTGCCGTGACCGCCGACCGGTGGTGGTGGGCGCAGAAGGCCCAACAGCTCAAGTTCACGCAGCTCGAGGCGGCCAGGAAGCAGGCCGAGAACTGGCGGATCGGACTCGTCGGGATCACCACCCTGCTCGGGGCGGTGCTGATCGTCAAAGGTCGCGACAACTTCAGCGCCCTGGCTCGACCGTACCCCCTGGTAGTTCTCGCCCTCTTCGGACTCGGTGTCGGTACGCTGGTCCTCGCCACGCTCGCGGCCATCCGCGCCGCGTCCGGCGCTCCCGGCGACGAGATCGTGCTCAACGGCGAGGAGCTACGCGCCTGGACCGAGATTGAGGTCGCCGATGTCCACCGCGCGATCAGGGTTGCCCGCGTGTTCACCACGGTCGGAATGTGCGCTGTCTTCGCCGGCGCGACGACGGCCTGGTTCGCACCGGCGAAGACGTCCGAGACGCCACTGGTGCGAATCGAGTTTCCGACCGGGCAGCTCTGCGGCAAGCTCCTCCAGCTGGGCGACGGGATAATCCGCATCGGCGAACATGATCGTTATCACCTGGTCCCGCTCACTGCGACGGTACTGGTCGAGACCGTCGAGGCCTGCCCGTAGCCTGCTCGTCAGTTCCTGACTTGCCGCCGTCAACGCACACCGCCGGGGCTGGCGGCGACGGCACAGCTCTCGACCCGCATTCTCGGTTCTCGACCTTCGGCTCTCTTTCGGCCCGTCCTGATGTCATGGCCTCCTGTGGGCGTCCGGCCCGTCTCCCCGGCCGGGCGCCCGCTCCGGAGAAACAGCCTCGACGGAAGGAACTCGGACCATGCGGATCAAGCGGATCGCCGGGCTGGCCCTTGCCGGTGCCGCGGCGGTCGCGGCGGTCGGCGCCGCCACGGCGGCGTACGCCAACGACCCGGCCGGCCCGGAGAAGACCGTACGGATCGTCACCGAGAACAACGGCAACGTCTTCGGTAGCGGCTCCGCCGACGGGTCGGACTGTCCCGAGAGCGGTGGCGCGGAGCCGCCTGCCCAGGCCGACCTGTGAGGAGCGGCCGATGAGCGTCATCAGCACGGCGGAGCCGACCGCGCCGCACGTCGCCCTCGAACAGGCGATGTTCGAGGTCAAGCGGGTGATCGTCGGGCAGGACAGGTTGGTGGAGCGGCTCTTCACCGCGTTGTTGGCCGACGGGCACTGCCTGCTGGAGGGGGTGCCGGGGGTGGCGAAGACCCTGGCGGCGCAGACCCTGGCGACGGCGGTGGGTGGGACGTTCTCCCGGATCCAGTTCACGCCGGACCTGGTGCCGTCGGACATCGTGGGTACCCGGATCTACCGGGCGTCGGCGGAGAGTTTCGACGTGGAGCTGGGGCCGGTGATGGCGAACCTGGTGTTGGCCGACGAGATCAACCGGGCGCCGGCGAAGGTGCAGTCGGCGTTGTTGGAGGCGATGGCGGAGCGGCAGGTGTCGATCGGGGGGCGGAGTTATCCGGTGCCGGAGCCGTTTCTGGTGCTGGCGACGCAGAACCCGATCGAGTCGGAGGGGGTGTACCAGCTTCCGGAGGCGCAGCGGGACCGGTTCCTGCTGAAGGTCCTGGTCGACTACCCCACCGACGAGGAGGAACTCGGCATCCTCTACCGGATGGGCACCACCCGGCCCGAGCCGCGCCGGGTGCTGGATCCGGAGCGGCTGCGCGCCCTGCAGGCGCGGACCCGGGCGGTCTTCGTGCACCACGCCATCGCCGAGTACGTGGTGCGGCTGGTGGTCGCCACCCGGCACCCGGACCGGTTCGGCGCCGCCGACGTCTCGGCGCTGCTCGCGTACGGTGCGAGTCCCCGGGCCACCCTGGGGCTGGTCGCCGCCGCCCGGGCGCTGGCGCTGCTGCGCGGCCGCGAGTACGTGCTGCCGGCCGACGTCACCGAGCTGGCGGTCGACGTACTGGCGCACCGGCTGGTGCTCTCCTTCGACGCGGTCGCCGACGGCGTCTCGGCCGAGTCGGTGGTGCACCGGCTGGTCGGCGCGGTTCCTCCACCGCAGATCGCTCCCGCCCAGGCGGAGCTGGCGGCGTGAGGCGCGGCGGATGAACGAGGGATACGCGACCGTGCACCACCTCGCGCCGCACCGCCGGCTGCGCCGGCTGGAGCTCGCGGTCACCCGCCGGCTCGACGGGCTGCTGCACGGCCAACACCTCGGCCTGCTGCCCGGGGCCGGCAGTGAGCCCGGCGGCAGCCGCGAGTACCGGGCCGGCGAGGACGAGGTACGCCGGATGGACTGGGCAGTCACCGCGCGTACCGGGGTGCCGCACGTGCGGGAGGTGGACGCCGACCGGGAACTCACCACCTGGCTGCTGGTCGACTCGACCCCCAGCATGGACTTCGGCACCGCCGAGCTGGAGAAGCGGGAACTGGCCGTGGCCGCCTCCGCCGCCGTCGGCTTCCTCACCGCCGGGCTCGGCAACCGGCTCGGCGCGCACCTGCTCGGCGCGGACGGTATCCGGCGCTTTCCGGGGCGTACCGGCCGGGAGCACCTGCTGGGTCTGCTGCACACGCTGCTGGCCGCGCCGCGCGGTCCGGCCGGGTTCCGGCCGCCGGGGCTGGCGCAGGCGCTGGCCGGACTGCGGCGCGCCGCACCGCGCCGGGGTCTGGTGGTGGTCGTCTCCGACTGGCTGGACGGGCTGCCGGACCATCCGGACGCCCCGCCGGGCGCGACCTCCGCCCGGGAGCGCCCGGAGTGGGAGGCCGAGCTGCGCCGGCTCGCCGTCCGGCACCAGGTGCTGGCGGTCGAGGTGACCGACCCGCGAGAGTTGGAGCTGCCGGACGTCGGACTGATCACCCTGGTCGACCCGGAGAGCGGGCGGCGCCGCGAGGTCGCGACCGGCAGCCGGCGGCTACGCGAACGGTACGCGAGCGCCGCGCGGGAGCAGCGCGACCTCGTCCGGCTGGCGCTGCGCCGGGCCGGTGCCGCACACCTCGCGCTGCGCACCGACCGCGACTGGGTGACCGACATCGTCCGGCACGTCTACGCCCAACGCCGACTGGCGGCGGCAGCGGCCCGCCCCCCGGGCCCCAGCGGCGGTGCGGCATGACCGGACGCGGCATGACCGGACGCGACATGACCGGACGCGACATGACCGGACGCGACATGACCGGACGCGACATGACCGGGCGGGGCGAGGAGGAGGGGTCATGATCCTGGAGAGTCCGGATCGGCTGTGGCTGCTGGCCGGCGTGGCGGCCCTGGCCGTGGCATACCTGGTGATGCAGCGCCGCCGCAGCAGGTACGCGGTCCGCTTCACCAACCTGCGCCTGCTGGACCGGGTCGCCCCGAGCCGCCCGGGTTGGCGGCGGCACGTCCCGGCCGGCCTCTTCCTGGCCATGCTGGGGCTGCTGGTGGTCGGCTTCGCCCGCCCCAGCGACGAGGTACGGGTACCGCGCGAACGGGCCACCGTGATCGTCGCGGTGGACGTGTCGCTCTCGATGCTCGCCGACGACGTGCCGCCGGACCGGCTCAGCTCGGCCAAGGCGGCGGCCCGGGAGTTCGTCGACGGGCTGCCCGAGGAGTTCAACGTCGGGCTGGTCGCCTTCGCCGGCAACGCCTCGGTCTTCGTCGCGCCGGTCACCGACCGGTCGGCGCTGGACTCCGGGATCGATCGGCTGGCCGAGGGGGGCACCGGGGAGCAGGGCACCGCGATCGGGGACGCGATCGCCACCGCGCTGGAGACGATCGCGACCCTGGACGACCGGGCCGCCGAGGATCCGCCGCCGGCCCGGGTGGTGCTGCTCTCCGACGGCGCGAACACCTCCGGCAGTGACCCCGAGGAGGTCGCGGCGCAGGCCCGCAGTGCCGGCGTCCCGGTGGACACCATCGCCTTCGGCACCTCGGACGGGGTCATCGAGCAGGGCAGGCGGCCGATGACCGTACCGGTGGACGGCGAGACGCTGCGGATGGTCGCCGAGCGGACCGGCGGCGGGTACCACGAGGCGGGCAGCGGCGACGAGCTGCGGGCCGCGTACGCCGACATCGGCAGTTCGGTCGGTTACACCACCGAGCGTCAGGACGTGTCGGCGCGGTTCATCGGGATCGGTCTGGTGCTGGCGCTGCTCGCCGCCGCCGCGTCGATGTTCTGGTTCGCCCGGATCCCGTGACCGGAGAGACAATTCCACAGTGGAGGGAGTGGTGGCGATGGAGCGGGCAGAGGTGACCGCGACGACGGCGATGGCGACGACACCGACCGGACTCGGCCGACCCCGGGGGCCCGGTTTCGTATCCCCGGCGCTCGCGCCGTGGGCGGCACCGGGCGGGCCGGCCGGCGTACCCGACATGGAGCCGGCGGCCCGGGCGACGCGCTGGCGACGGATGTTGCTGGCCGGCCTCGCCGTGGTGGCGCTCTCGGCGGCGTCGGGCGCGGTGGCCGGCGGCTACGTCGCGTCGGACGACCCGGCGCCGGAGGCGGCCGCTCCCCCGCCGTCGCTTCCCGGGTCGACGCCCGGCACCGCGCCGAGCGGCGGGGCGGTGCCGAACGACCTGGTGGGCGCCGCCGCGACCGCGCTGCCGGGGGTGGTCTCGGTGCGGGCCGGCCGGGCCGGCGGATCCGGGTTCGCCGTCGACGAGCGGCACGTGATCACCAACAGCCACGTGGTGGCCGGCGCGAGCACGGTGAGCGTGGTCGGTCAGGACGGCCGGCGCCGCTCCGCCGAGGTGGTCGGCCGGGATCCGGGCAGCGACATCGCGGTGCTGCGGGTCACCTCGGCCGGGTCGCTGCGACCGCTGCGGATCGCCGCCGCCGGCCCCGAGGTCGGCGAGACGGTGCTCGCGGTCGGCTCCCCGCTGGGGCTCTCCGGCACCGTCACCGCCGGGATCGTCAGCGCGCTGGACCGGCAGGTGCGACTCGGCGACAGCGGCGCCCGGCAGAGCGCGATCCAGACCGACGCCTCGATCAACCCGGGCAACTCCGGCGGCCCGCTGGTGAACGTCCGGGGCGAGGTGGTCGGCGTGAACACCGCGATCGCCACTCTGGACGGCAGCGGCAACATCGGCATCGGGTTCGCGATCCCGATCGACCGGGCGCAACGCGCGGCCGAGCGGATCATCAGGAACGGCGGTTAGCGTCGAACCATGCGGCTGCTGGTGGTGGAGGACGAGGAGGACCTGGCCGAGGCGGTACGGCTCGGCCTGGTCCGGGCGGGCTACGCGGTGGACGTCGCCACGGACGCCGGGCAGGCGTACGAGCGGCTGGCGGTGAACGCGTACGACCTGATGCTGCTCGACGTCAACCTGCCCGACGGCGACGGCTTCGCGGTCTGCCACGCGATTCGTCGGGGCGAGGTGCCGGTCGAGGGCGGCAGCCAGCTGCGGGTGCTGATGCTGACCGCCCGGGGCGCGCTGCACGACCGGGTACGCGGCCTCGACGAGGGCGCCGACGACTACCTGGTGAAGCCGTTCGCGCTGGCCGAGCTCCTGGCCCGGGTACGCGCCCTGCTGCGCCGGGACACCGGTGGCGGCTCGGCCGTGCTGCGGGTCGGCCCGTTCCGGCTCGACGTGGCCCGACAGGAGGCGACCCGGGACGGAGCCCGGCTGCACCTGACCCGCAAGGAGTTCGGGGTGCTCGAATACCTGATGACCCGCCCCGGTCACGTCGTCTCGGCCGAGGAGCTGCTCGAACACGTCTGGGACGCCAACGCCGACCCGTTCACCCAGACGGTCCGGGTCACCGTCGGCACGCTGCGCCGCAAGCTCGGCGGCGAGGCGATCGAGACCGTGGTGGGACGCGGCTACCGGCTCCGGGAGGTGCGGTGATGCCGGCGACGGACGGCCGAGAAGTGCCGGCGACGGGGGGTCGGGACATGCCGGCGACGGGAGGTCGGGACATGCCGGCGAGGGGAGGTCGGGTGCTGGGGGCGACGGGTCGGATGCTGCGGGCGGGGTTCCGGCCGCGCCGGTGGGTGCCGTTCGTGCAGTCGATCCGGTTCCGGCTCACCGTGCTCTATTCCACGCTGCTCTTCGCGCTCGCCGGGGCCGGGCTCGCCGTCACCTATCTCGCGGTGCAGCACAGCACGAACCCGAAACCGATCACCACCCAGTACGAGGCGGACGTGGTCAAGCACGGTCGCACGGTCGGGACCCTGACGGTGGCCGAGGTCGACGAGATCGAGTCGGAGGTCAACTTCCGCACTCTGGAGACGCTGCGCAACTATTCGCTTATCGCGCTGGCCGGCCTCTTCGTCGCCAGCCTCGGCATCGGCTGGGTGCTCTCCGGGCGGGCGCTGCGCCCGGTCGGCGCGATCGCGCGTACCGCCCGGGAGATCCAGGCCACCGACCTGTCCCGGCGGATCCGGCTGGCCGGCGCCCGCGACGAGCTGCGCGAGCTGGGCGACACCATCGACTCCATGCTGGACCGCCTGGAGGAGGCGTTCCGCACCCAGCGCCAGCTCATCGATGACGCCTCGCACGAGTTGCGCAGCCCGCTCGCCATCATCCGGGCCAACCTGGACGCGTCGCTGCTCGACGCTCCGGACGCCACCGACGCGGAACGGACCCGGGCGGTCGCGGTGATCGACCGGGCCACCACCCGGATGTCCCGGCTGGTCGAGGACCTGCTCGCCACGGCCCGCCGCCGGGCGGACGCGCTCGCCGACACCGACGTGCTGCTCGACGAGGTGGTCCGGGAGGCCGGCGAGGAGTTCGCCGCGGTCGCCGCCGCCCGCCAGGTCTTCGTCGCGTACGACGTCCGGCCCGGCCTGGTGCTGATCGGCGACCACGACGCGCTGCGCCGGGCGGTCGGCAACCTGCTCTCCAACGCGGTGCGGCTCTCCCCGACCGGTGGCACGGTCACCGTGGCGGCGGGCCGGGTCGGTGGCTGGCTCTGGGTTGGCGTCGCCGACGAGGGGCCCGGCATCCCCGTCGCCGACCGGCCCCGGGTCTTCGACCGCTTCTGGCGCGGGCCGGCGACCCCGGCGGAGGGTCGGGCGGCAGGAGGCGCGGAGGGTCGGGCGGCGGGAGGCGCGGAGGGTCGGGCGGCAGGCGCGACGGGAGGCGCCGAGCGGCGTACCGGGCTGGGGCTGGCGATCGTCCGGCAGATCACGGAGTCGCACGGCGGGCAGGTGGCGCTCTTCTCCTCGGTCGGCCGGGGCAGCACCTTCGTGCTCTGGCTGCCGGCGGCGGACCGCGCCGACGACACCGAGCCACCGGCGCACTCCCCGCTCCGCGACTGACGGGAGGAGGCCAGGGCCTGCCGATCCCCAGATCGGGAAGCTCCGTGACCGGTTCAACCGCGACTTCTGGATCGAGGATCGCGGGCGGTACCCGTCCCGCCTCCGACGGGTACCGCGAACGCGCGGCGGGTCAGGAGACTCCGCAGGAGCTGGCCGACCAGGTACGGCTCGACTTGTGCGCGACGTGCGTGTGGTCACTGTGTCCGGGGTAGCCCGGGCCGAGGATCTCCCGCCAGCCGTGGTTGCGGGCCTGCTGGGCCATCCGGCACAGGCTGTGCGGGCTGACGCCGAGGTCGACGGCGTCGCCGTAGAGGTGCCGGCTGGTTGCCGAGCCACCGACGGCGTTGTTGCAGGCGTGGCTGCGGAAGGCGCTGGTGACCCGGATGGGCTGGTCGCCGAGGGCGTGCCGCATGGCCTGGAGCTTCCACATGTTCACCAGGGCGTTCGCCCTCGCGGTGGCCGCGGAGACGGCGCCGCCGGACCAGTTCGAGTTGCAGTTGTTCAACTCCGCGTAGCTGAAGTTGACCGGGGTGCAGTCGTTGTCCTGGAGGTCGTAGATCTTGCCGAACGTCTGGGGGCCGGCGATGCCGTCCGCGCCGAGCCCGTACGCCTGCTGGAAGCGGACCACCGCGGAGCGGGTGGCGGGCCCGAAGGCGCCGTCGATGGCGAGCACCGCGTTGTAGCCGGGGTAGCCGGCGACGCGGATCTGCAACTGCCGCACGTCCTCACCGGACATCCCCTCCGACAGGGTCCGGCCCCAGGTGTAGCAGCCGTCGGCGTGTGCGGGGGCGGAGGTCGCCACGGTGGTGACGAGCGTGGCCGCGGCCGCCATGGTGAGCGCCGCGAGGATTCTGACGGTACGTCTGAACAAGGGGTCCTCCATACCGAGCGGGGGTTTGAATATCGACGAGGATGGCTGCCCGGAGATCCCAAGTCAATATCTTCCATGGATCCTGCCCGATCTGGTAGTTTCCTTCATCCGTCCGGAACACGCCGTTCACCGTCCCGCCGCCGGGCGGCGGCGGGTTCACCGGACCAGCACCGACGCGGACTCCGGCGGGGCGGGCTCCGCCTCCCGCAGTTCGATCCGGGCGTGCAGCCGGCGCAACGGTCCCGGCGCGGACCAGTTGTGCCGGCCGAGCAGGGTCATGGTGGCCGGCACCAGCAGCATCCGGACGACGGTCGCGTCCAGGGCGACCGCCAGCACGAGACCGAGCCCGATCGCCTTGATCGGGGCGAACCCGCCGGCCAGGAAGCCCGCGAAGACCACCACCAGCAGCAGCGCGGCCGAGGTCACGATCGCGCCCGTCCGCTGCAGCCCCTCGGCCACCGCGCGTTGCGGGTCGGCGCCGTCGAGCCAGCGCTCCCGGATCCGGGAGAGCAGGAACACCTCGTAGTCCACCGAGAGTCCGAAAGCGATCGCACCGACCAGCACCGGCACGCTGAGGTGCGTCGCGTCGAGCCGTACCGCGCCGAAGAGGCCGGCCAGATTGCCCTGCTGGAAGACCCAGACCACCACCCCGAGCGCGGCACCGAGGCTGAGCACGTTCGTGAGCACCGCCTTGACCGGCAGCAGCACCGAACCGGTGAGCGCGAAGAGCAGCACCAGGGTCGCGAGGACGACCACCAGGACCGCCCACGGCAACCGGTCGGCCAGCATCCCGCGGTAGTCGACCAGCCGGGCGGCGCTGCCGTCGACCAACACCTCGAACGGCGCGGGCAGCCCCCGGATCGCGGTGACCGTCTCCCGCGCCGCCGCCTGCTCCGGGGGTGCGGCCGGCGCCGCGCGCAACACGGTCAGGCCGGGCCCCGCCGGCACCGTCTCGACCCCGGTGACCCCGGGGACGGCGGCGACCCGGTCCCGCAGCCGGGCCAGTTCCGGATCGGTCGCCGGCGCGGAGGCGAGCACCAGGATGTCGCTCGGCGCCGCACGCTCCGGGAAGTGCGTGCCCAACGCGTCCCACATCTGCCGGGTCTGGGTGCTGGTCGGCAGCAGCCGGGGGTCCCCGGGAGACAGCCGGAGGTCCAGCACCGGCACGGCCAGCGTGCCCATCAGCCCGACCGTGGCGACCAGGGTCAGCACCGGCCGCCGCTGCACCAGCCCGGCCACCCGGGCGAAGAACCCGGCCCGGGTACGCGGCTTCGCGGCCGGGATACGCCGGCCCAGCAGCACCAGCAGCGCGGGCAGCAGGGTGAGCGCCGCCAGCATGTTCACCGCGACCACCGCGGCACCGGCCAGTCCCATCGAGCGGAGGAACGGGTCCGGGAAGACCAGCAGGCCGGCGAGGGCCACCGCCACGGTCAGTCCGGCGAAGAGCACGGTACGGCCCGCCGTCGCCGCCGTCCGGGCCACCGCGCTCGGCACGTCCGGCGCGGTGACCCGCTCCTCCCGGAACCGGCTCACCATCAGCAGCGCGTAGTCGACCGCGAGGCCGACCGAGAGCATCGTGGTGACCTGGATGGCGTAGACCGAGACGTCGGAGACGAGACTGAAGGCGTACAGGAGGCCGAAGGTGGTGCCGATGCCGACCACGGCGACCACCAGCGGCAACCCGGCCGCGACCAGGCCGCCGAAGATCAACAGAAGCAGCACCAGCACCACCGGCATGCTCAGCGCCTCGGCCCGGGCGACGTCCTGCTGGGCCTGGGTGCCGAACTCCTGGTCGGTGATGGGTCCACCGCCGACCACCACCGACGGCGCCTCGATCCGGTGCAGTCGGTCCGCCGCCGCCTCGGCCGCCGCCTCCTCGCCGTCCCCGGGAACCAGGCTGACCGAGACCAGCAGCGCCTGCCCGGTCGTCGTCGACGGCAGCGGACCGTTGACCTCGGCGATGCCCGGCATCGTCCGTACCTCGGCGACGGCCGCGTCGGCACTGGCCAGGACGGCGGGATCGGAGGCGGGCCGGCCGGTGACGACGGCGGTGAGCCGGACCGGCTCGGGCGGGGCGTCGGCCAGCCGCTGCCGGGCGGTGTCGGACTCGCTGCCCGGCACGCCACCGGCCTCGGGGACCAGCCGCTCGAACACCCCCACTCCGGTGCCGAAGCCGCCGGCCAGGGCGACCAGCCAGAGCAGGAGGACGAGGACCGGTCGCCGGACGGCGTAGCCGGTGATCGCACGTAACATGGCACTCTCCCAGGTGGGTCCTCCCGCCGTCGGGAGCTGCCATGATGGTGGTCCGGACGGGGGTCGTGCCGGATCGCCGTACGGAGTGGATCTCCGGTCCGCCGGGCGGGCGGGCCGACCCCGGACACCTCGCCCTCAGGGACGAGCCGCGGGCGCCCTCAGGGACGAGCCGCGGGCGCCCTCAGGAGCGAGCCGGCGGCATGGTCTCCCCCGGTACGCCGAGATCGCCGGGCAGCACCAGACCCGACTCGTACGCCAGCACCACCGCCTGGACCCGGTCCCGCAGGCCGAGCTTGGCCAGCACGTTGCTGACGTGGGTCTTCACGGTGTGCTCGCTGACGACGTGCACGGCGGCGATCTCGGCGTTGGAGAGCCCCCGGGCGACCTGGCGCAGCGTCTCGGTCTCCCGGGCGGTGAGCACGGCGAGCCGGTCCGACGCCGCCGAGCTTCCTCGGGCGGGACGGTCCCGGGACACCACGTCGGCGATCAGCCGTCGGGTGACGGTCGGCGCGAGCAGCGCCTCGCCGGCCGCCACCACCCGGACGGCGTTGACCAGCTCCTCCCGCCGCATGTCCTTGAGCAGGAAGCCGCTGGCTCCCGCCCGGAGCGCGTCGTAGACGTACTCGTCGAGGTCGAAGGTGGTCAGCACCAGCACCCGGGTCGACGTCTCGGCACAGATCCGGGCGGTCGCCGCGATACCGTCCAGATTGGGCATCCGGATGTCCATCAGCACGACGTCCGGACCCAGCTCGCGGGTCCGCTCCACCGCCTCGGCGCCGTCGGCGGCCTCGCCGACCACCGTGATGTCCGGTTGGGCGGAGAGAATCATGCCGAAACCGTCCCTGACCAGGGCCTGGTCGTCCGCGATCAGCACACGGAGTCTGGGTTGCCCCGCCATCGCCCCTCCCCCGGCCGGCCCGGACCGCTGCCGCCGCCCCGGCGCGCCCACCTACCGTAGTGGCAGCGTGGCCGCGACGCGGAACCCCGTGCCGCCCGGTCCCGGGCCGGTGTTCAGGGTGCCGCCCATCGCCGTGACCCGCTCCCGCATGCCGACCAGCCCCAACCCGCCCGGCCGGCCGCCGCCGTCGGGCCCGCGACCGTCGTCGGTCACCTCCAGCCGGAGTGCGGCGTCCGCCCAGTCCATTCGGACCCGGACCGCGCCGGCCCGCGCGTGCCGCAGCGTGTTGGTCAGCGACTCCTGCACGATCCGGTACGCCGCCGCGCCCAGGTCCGCCGGCACCGGCCGTCGCTGCCCGTGCTCCTCCAGGGTGGCGACCAGGCCGGCCCGCCGGGCGTTCTCGACCAGTGGCGGCAGCGCGTCGAGATCCGGCACCGGCGCCCGGGCCGGACCGTCGGACCGGAGCACCCCGAGCGCCCGGCGGAGCTGCACCAGTGCCTCCCGGGCGGTCTCGGAGATGGTGTCGAAGACCTCCTCGGCCCTGCCCGGATCGGAGCGGACCACCACCGGCCCGGCCTCGGCCTGCACCACCACCAGGCTCATCGAGTGGGCCAGGATGTCGTGCACCTCGCGGGCGATCCGTTCCCGCTCCCGGGCGGCCGCGGCGCCCTGCTCCTCGGTCAGCCGGCGCGCCCGCTCCTCCAGCAGGACGATCCGGTCCCGCCGGGCCCGGGCGCTGGTCCCCATCGCGTACGCGACCGGGAAGGCGATCGCGGTCGCGCCGAACGAGAGCAGCTCGTAGCGGGGCAGCAGGACGCCCACCCCGACCACGGTGCCGACCAGCAGGATGGCCCGGCGGACCGGCGGGCAGAGCGCGGCGAAGGTGTAGGTGGCGACCAGTTGGGCGGCCGGGATGTCACCGACCGCGTGCTCCAGGGCCAGCCAGGTCGTACCGACCCCGGTCAGCAGGCTGACCGAGAACGGATGCCGCCGACGCCAGACCAGCGGAGCCACGTTCAGGCCCGCGAGGACGAAGACCCACCACTCGGTGCGGTCCTTGCCGAAGGCGTTGACGACGGTGATCAGGTAGCAGGCGATCGCGATGAGGGCGTCCACAACCAGCGGCGGCCGGCTCCCACCCCACTCGACCAGCCGGGCCCACCGCGCGCGCATCGCCCCAGTATCGCCAGGGGGGACCAGCGGCGCCTCCCTCCCGGGAGGGAGTTCCGCCACCGCCGGACCGACCGTCCCGAACGGCGACAATTAGGGCATTACCCTGCGAGGCCGCCCTCCCGGGTCCGATCCTTGAGCCGTGGCGACGTACGAGTACCGGTGTCCCCGCGACGGCGTCGTCGCGGCGCGGTTTCCGATCGGGGAGGCTCCCGGGTGGCTCCGCTGCCCGACCTGCGCCGCGGACGCCGCCCGGGTCTTCTCGGCGCCGTCGCTACGTGCCATGCCGCGTCCCCTGGTCGCGGCCCTCGACCGGGCAGGCCGGAGTGCCGAGGCGCCGGAGGTGGTGACCCGGATACCCGGCCGACGCGGCACGGCGGCCCGGCCGACCCATCCCGGGCACGCCCGCCTGCCACGACCCTGACGGGTGGAAGGGAAGCCGCGATGCCCGAGGTGTTGTTTCCGCTGGACTCGACGAAGGCGTTCACCGAGCAGGAGCTGATCGGCCACAACCGCTGGCATCCCGAGATACCGCCGGTCGCCACCGTCCGGCCCGGCCAGACGTTCCGGGTGCACTGCCGGGAGTGGTTCGACGGCGCGATCCACAACGACGACTCGGCCGAGGACGTCCGGGACGCCCCGCTACAGATCGTGCACGCGCTCAGCGGGCCGTTCGCGGTCAGCGGAGCCGAGCCCGGCGACCTGCTGGTCGTCGACATCCTCGACGTCGGGCCGATCCCGCAGGAGGACTCGGGCCCGCTGGCCGGGCAGGGCTGGGGGTACACCGGAATCTTCCCGAAGCAGAACGGCGGCGGCTTCCTGACCGACCAGTTCCCGGACGCGTACAAGGCGATCTGGGACTTCAGCGGCCAGCAGGCGACCTCCCGGCACGTCCCGGGGGTGACCTTCACCGGGATCACCCACCCCGGGTTGATGGGCACCGCCCCGTCGGCCGCCCTACTGGCGAAGTGGAACGAGCGCGAGGGCGCGCTGCGGGCCACCGACCCGGACCGGGTGCCGCCGCTGTCGCTGCCGCCGCTGCCGGACGGTGCGATCCTCGGCACCCTGACCGGCGGCGACTTCGACCGGGTCGCGGCGGAGGCGGCCCGGACCGCGCCGCCCCGGGAGAACGGCGGCAACCAGGACATCAAGAACCTGACCAGGGGGACCCGGATCTTCTATCCGGTGTACGTCCCCGGCGCCAACCTCTCCGTCGGAGACCTGCACTTCTCCCAGGGCGACGGTGAGATCACCTTCTGCGGCGCGATCGAGATGGGCGGTTTCGTCGACCTGCACGTGGACGTCATCAAGGGCGGGATGACCATGTACGGGGTCTCGGAGAACGCCATCTTCCTGCCCGGGATCGTGGCGCCGCGGTACAGCCAGTGGCTGGCCTTCTCCGGCATCTCGGTGAGCACCGACGGTGAGCAGCGCTATCTCGACTCGCAACTCGCCTTCCAGCGCGCCTGCCTGCACGCGATCGACTACCTGACGCGGTTCGGCTACAGCCCGGAGCAGGCGTACCTCCTGCTCGGCGCCGCCCCGATCGAGGGGCGCTTCTCCGGGGTGGTGGACATTCCGAACTCCTGCGCCACGATCTACCTGCCGACGGCGATCTTCGACGTCGACGTACGCCCCTCGGCCGACGGGCCGACCCGGGTCGCCCCGGGGCAGGGCGCTCCGAAGGCGACCTTCTGAACCTGCCATGACGCCGGCTGACCCTGCTACGACCTCGACTGACGCTGCTACGACGCCGGCTCCACCAGGCGGAGCCGCCGGCCGGCCGGGCCGACCGTCAGCCGCTGCCCCCAGGACATGCTCAGGTGGTCGGCCTCCAGTCCGTCGGCGAAGACCACCAGACGCTCCCGTTCCGCGACGAGCTCCAGCGTCTCGTCCGCTCCGAGCCGCCCGGCGGTCAGCGAGGCCCCGGTCACCGGGGACGGCCAGGCCTCCCGGACGAACCAGCAGAGCGCCGGTTCGTCCGGCGCCGGTAGCGACGGCGCGGCGGCGCGCTCCCGGGCGATCGAGGCGCACCAACCGGTCGCACCGGTTCCGGTGCCGACCACCAGCCCGGACGATGACTGGCGCTCCCGCCGGCCGTCGGCGGTGGAGAGCAGGTAGCGAGCCGACTGGTGGCCGGGATCGCCGGCGTAGATCTCGTTGAGCCCGATCAGCTCCTGACCGTCGTCGAGCGCGGCCCGCACCATGGTCCGGTCACGCACCGGCGCGCGTCCGGCGACCACCACGGGAAGCAGCCGGGCGATCGCGGCGGGCTGGAACCGGACGAGGACGCCCGCGTTCCGGCCCGGCTCGGGATCGACGCCGATCACCGGCTGCCCGTCGAGGTACTTGGCGACGTTGGCGACGAGCCCGTCCTGACCGACCGCGATCACGATGTCCTCGGGGGCGAACGGGAACCGGGCCAGGTCCTCCCGGTCCGCCCGGCCACGCCGCCAGTCGGTCGGGATCGCGGCCCCGACCGTGGTCAGCGCCGCGTGGAGCGCCTCGTGCCGGGCGACGACGTCGGCGAGGTCCCGGCCGCGCTGCCGGAGGTAGTAACCGGCGGCGGCCCGGGTGCCGTGGTGGGCCAGCAGCTCGTCCAGCTCGCTGCGCCGACTCACCACGACGACCCTGGGCGCGAGGGTGGCACTCATCGTGTCCGCCCCGCCGGTGGCGTTCCGGTCACCGGGACAGCCGGCCCAGCAGGCCGGTCAGCACGTCCGGGGTGACGGTGAGCTGGCCGATCTCGGGAAGATGCCCCGCCACCTCGCGGACCGCCAGCGCGTGCAGCACCTCCGGCGGCAGGTCCCGGTACGCCGCCATCCGGGCCGCCTCCGCCTCGGCCTCGGCGAGCCCGACCGCGCGTACCCCGTCGGCCTTCGCCCCGGAAAGGACGCGCTCCCTCTCCGCCTCGGCGGCGGCCAGCACCCGGGCCCGCTCGGCGGCCGCCGCGTTCGCCACCTTCTCCCGCTCGGCCTTGCCCTGCGCCACCGCCAGCTCGGCGGCGGCCTCCAGCTCGACCTTGCGCCGGGAGTTGGCGCCGCGCTGCTCGACCAGCTGCTGCTCCCGGCGGGCCAGCTCGATCTTGTTCTGCAGCTCGTTCTCGGCGATCGCCCGCTCCTGCTCGACCGCCTGCGCCCGGCGGGCATAGGTGGCCCGGTCGGCCTCGACCTGCACCGTCTCCCGAGTCGGCGTCTGGAGTGCCCGCTCCATCTCCGGCTCCGGCCGCACCGCCACGACCCGGGCGCTCACCACCGAGACCCCGACGTCGGTCAGCCGCGCCTCGTCGCGCAGCGCCGCCGAGACCGCCTCGCGGACCCCGGCGATGTCGGTCAGCGCCTCGGCCAGCGGCACCCGGGCCAGCAGGTCGAGCGCCGGCTGCTGGGCCAGCTCGGCCAGGAGCGTGGCGACCTGGTCGAGCGGGCGGGCCCGGGCGACCCCTCGGTGCGGATCGACCGAGAAGTCCAGCCGGCCGGCGGCCAGCGCCGGGTCGGCTATCCGGTACGTCACCGTCGCCTGCACGGTGACGTCCGCGAAGTCGCTCGTCCGGGCGTGGAACATCAGTGGCAGCTCGCGATCGTCGACCGGTACCTCGCTGAGCACGCCCACCAGCGGGCGGTACCAGAAGGACTGCCCGACCCCCTCGTGCCTGACGCGGCCCCGGACGTGGTGCCGGATCCACGTGGTCGGCGTCCCGCGCAGGTGTCGCAGGAACAGCCGTCTGGTCACGTCCGCCATGACACATCCCTCCCCTGTTTTCGTCAGGAGGACGATAAAGGAGAGATCTATTTCGCGTCAAGCCGCCGATAAAGCCCTGTCAGACGTCGGCGAGTTGCGGGTAGAGCGCGGCAAGGTCGGCCGAGAGTCCCCCCTTCACCTGCCGGGTGAGGTCGTCGGCGAGCACCTCGAAGGCGCCGGTCTCGACACCGTCCAGCGCCTGCCGGGCCACCTCCTCCGGTGCGACCTTCGGCACGTCACGGTGCGCGACCATATCCGTGTCGATGTAGCCGACGTGCAACCCGGTGACCCCGACGCCCTTGGCCAGCAACTCCAGCCGGAGGGAATTGCTCATCGACCAGAGCGCCGCCTTGGACGCGCTGTACGAGCCAGCCAACGCGAGCCAGGAGAGCACCGAGTGGATGTTGAGCACGTGACCAGCACCCGCGGCGACCATGCCGGGCACGAAGGCCCGGGTCACGGCGAGTGGACCGAAGAAATTCGTCTCGAACTCACGGCGGACGTCCTCCACCGGCGAGTCGAGGAAACCGGCACCGACCAGACCGGCCGCGTTGTTCACCAGGAGCGTGACATCCGCCGCCCGCCGGGCGGCCTCGGCGACCGACCCGGGATCGGTCACCTCCAACGCCAGCGGTACGACGTCCGGGTTGCCCACGGCACGAGGGTCGCGGGCGGTGGCGTAGACCTTGCGGGCACCCCGGACCAGAGCCTCGGCGGCGATCGCCCGGCCCAGGCCCCGGCTGCCACCGGTGACCAGGACGACGGCGTCTTCGAGCTGCATGACACGACCTCCGAAGGTAGGAAACCGATCGGTTTTCACCAGAGTAAACCGATCGGTTTCCATCCCGCAAACCCGCCGGGTACGCTGCGAGACATGACTCGGACGACCGACCCGGCACCTCCGCGCGACCGGCTGCTCCGGGCGGCGGCCGAGCTCTTCCACCGGGAGGGCATCGCGACCACCGGGGTCGAGCGGCTCTGCCAGGTCGCCGGCGTCTCCAAGCGGACCATGTACCAGCTCTTCGAGACCAAGGACGCCCTGGTGGCGGAGAGCCTCGCCGCGTGCGGCCCGGCGGTGGTCGCAGCGCACCTACCGGACGGGACGTCCGGGCTCGATCCTCGCGAGCGCATCCTCGCCGTCTTCGCTCACCTGGACGAGCTGTCCGGATCACCGGAGTTCCGGGGCTGTCCGTTTCTGAACACGGTGGTCGAACTCCGCGATCCCGACCACCCCGCCAGCGTGGTCGCCCGGAGCTACAAGCAGCGGCTGACCGACTTCTTCGCCGAACAGGCCCGGCTCGCCGGTGCCCCCGACCCGGCAACCCTGGCCAGGCAGCTCACCATCGTCTACGACGGTTCGACCAGCCGGGCCGTGACCCAGGGCGCCGGGCTTGACGGGCTGGCCGTACTCACCGCCGGTGCGCTGCTCGACGCCCACCTCCGGACCGGCTGAGCCGCTCGACGCCCACCTCCGGACCGCCTGAGCCGTGTGCCGCCCCATGGCTCTCCCCGCCCGGCCGCCTGGCCGCCGGGGTAACGGGCACGCGATCCGGTCCGTCCCCAGGCGGGTACGGACCGGATCCCCCCGAGCGACCGCCGCGCCCTCCCCCGCCGCACGGCGGTACGCGTCCGGCCGACAGCTCTCAGCGGCTCAACCGCTGGTAACGCCGGACGGCCAACGGCGCGAAGACGGCGATCAGCAGCAGCGGCCACCCGACCGCGAGCAGCAGCGGGTGCTGCGCCGCCCACGAGTCGCCACCGCTGCCCGGGTTGCCGAAGAGCTCCCGGCTCGCCGCCACCGTCGCGGAGAGCGGGTTCCAGGACGAGATGGCGCCGAGCCACTGCGGCATCAGGTCCGGTGCGACGAAGACGTTGGAGAGCGCGGTCAGCGGAAAGGCCAGCGGAAAGACGATCACTCCCACCGTGTCCGGGTTCGGCACCAGCAGGCCGAAGTAGATGCCGACCCAGGTGAGGGCGAGCCGCAGCAGCAGGATCAGCCCAACCGCGGCGAGCGCGTCGAGCAGACCGTTGCGCCACTGCCAACCGACCAGCAGCCCGCAGACGACCAGGATGGTCATTTCGAGCAGGGCGCGGAGCAGGTCGGCACCGGTCCGGCCGGTGACCAGGGCGGTCCGGGCCATCGGCATCGACCGGAACCGGTCGACGACCCCCCGGCTGACGTCCATGGCGATGCCGCTGGCGGTGGCGCCGAGGCCGTAGAGCATCGTCATCACGAAGACGCCCGGCAGCAGGTACTCGCGGTAGCTGCCGGCGCCGGGCACCGCCATGCCGCTGCCGAAGACGTAGCCGAAGACCAGCACGAACATGATCGGCAGGCTGAAGTAGATCACGATCTCCTCGGGCGACCGGATCACGTGCGCCATGTTCCGACGGGTCATCACCCAGCCGTCGGCCGCCGCCCGCCGCAACCGGCCCAGCGGCCCGCCCGGCCGGACGTCCCGGCCCGGCGAACCGGCAGCACCTGGACCGGGCGGTGACGATGTGCCGGCGGTGTCGACGCCCGGATCCGCCGACCCGGCTCGCCTCCCGTCGGTCCGCGCCACCTGTGCTGTCATACCACCGCTCCCGTCCGACCGGGCCAACTCGGCCGTCATGCCACTGCTCCCGTCGGCTGCGCCGCCACCGGCCCCGGCCGGCCGGGCTGGTGGCCCGTCAGGTGCAGGAATGCCTCGTCGAGGGTCGGCCGACGCAGCCCGACGTCCTCGACCGCGATGCCGGCGTCGCGCAGCGCCCTCATGACGTCGCCGAGCGCCGCGACCCGGTCCACTACCGGTGCGCTGAGCTGACGGATCTCGGCATCCACCGCCACCGGACCGGCGGCGGAACGCTCGACGATCCCGGCGGCGCCGCCCAACTGCGCCGCCTCCCGGACCACCACCTCGATCCGGTCCGCCCCGATCCGCGCCTTCAGCTCGGCCGAGGTGCCCTCCGCGACCACCCGCCCGGCGTCGATCACCAGGATCCGGTCGGCGAGTTGGTCCGCCTCCTCCAGGTACTGGGTGCTGAGCAGCACGGTGGTACCGTCCGCCACCATCTCCCGCACCGCCGCCCAGAGCTGGTTGCGGCTGCGCGGGTCCAGCCCGGTGGTCGGCTCGTCGAGGAAGAGGACCCGAGGCGTCATGATCAGACTGGCCGCCAGGTCCAGCCGGCGGCGCATCCCGCCGGAGTACTCCGCCGCCGACCTTGCCGCCGAGCCGGTCAGTCCGAACTGCTCCAGCAACTCGTCCGCCCGGCGCCGGGCGGCCCGGGCCGACAGGTGGTGCAACCGACCGAAAAGGATCAGGTTCTGCCGCCCGCTGAGCACCTCGTCGACCGCCGCGTACTGGCCGGTCAGCCCGATCACCCTGCGGACCTGCTCGGGCTCGCGAACCACGTCGTAGCCGGCTACCCGCGCCCGGCCGGCGTCGAAGCGCAGCAGTGTGCAGAGGATCCGGACCGCGGTGGTCTTGCCGGCGCCGTTCGGGCCGAGCAGGCCGCAGACCGTCCCGGCCGGCACGTTCAGGTCGAATCCGTCGAGGGCTGGGGTCGGGCCGTACCGCTTGCGCAGTCCCTCGGCCACGACCGCTGTCGTCTCCGTTGTCATGCCCCGACAATCGCCGGGCGCACTGACCGATCACGCACCGACCGCTGACCGCCGTTTCGCCCGTCACGCACCGACCGCTGACCGCCGCCCCGACCGCCCGGTCACCGGACCGGGGCGCGGTTCGCCCCGCAGCAGACCAGGCCACCGCCAGCAGGCTCAGCCACCGCCAGCAGGCTCAGCCACCGCCAGCAGGCTCAGCCCGCCTCCAGAAGAGCGAGCGCCTCCTGCCGGGTCAGCGCCGCGCCCCGGGCCAGCGCCCGCCGGTACGCCGGATCGCCGAGCCGGCGCCGGGTCGCGGCGCTGACCCGCGCGGCGTCGATCGCTCCCCTGCTGCCGGGCTGCAACGCCGCTATCGCGCCGAGCAGCAGGGCGGCGCGCTCGACGTTCCCGTCGCGCAGCACCGGCCCGACCAGGCCGTCGACCGCGATCGTGAGGGTGGAGAACTCCCAGAGACTCGTCGCCGCGCCCAGTACCTGACGGAACCGGGTGCGGGCCGCGATCGCGTCACCGGTCAGGGCCGCGATCCGGCCGAGGGCGACGAGGATGGCGAGCCGGATCCCCTCCGCCCCGAACCACCCGGTCGGGCACTCCGTCAGCGCCTGCTCGCAGAGCCGTCGGGCCCCGGCGAGGTCGCCCCGGTGCCGGGCGATCTCGCCGAGCCCCAGATGGGCTGCGGCGAGCAGTTCCGGCGCGCCGGCCGGCATCGCCAGCTGCACCACCCGCCGGTAGTCGTCACCCGCCCCGGCCAGGTCACCGACGCCGAGCCGGCCGTCCCCCCGGGTACGCAACAGCTCGGCCATGTCGAGCACCGAACCGAGTTCGTCGGCCAGCCGCAGCGCCTCGTCGACCAGTTCCGGGTGTGCCCGGTCGCCGCGCCGATAGACCAGCTCGGTCATGCTCGTCAGCGCCAGAATCGTCCCCCAGCGCTCGCCGATGTTCCGGAAACCCGCCAGCGCCTCGTCGAACCTGACCTGCGCGGCGTCGTACCGGCCCCCGATCATTCCGATCAGCCCGAGGCCGAGCGCCGTCAGCGCCCGGCTCCATGGATCGACGCCGAACACCTCGGCCCGGGTTTCCATCATGGACACCAGGGATTCCGGCGGCTCGGTCGGGGGGCCGTTGGCGACGCCGGAGAGATAGAGCAGGAACGGCTGCCGGGGCGGCCGGGGCAGGTTCCACAGGATCGCGCCGGCCGGTGCGAGACCATGCGGGCCCGAGCCATAGCCGCCGAGCGAGGCGTGCAGCAGGCAGAGCGCGTACTCCTCGGAGAGGCCGGGTGGGGGCGTACCGCCGAACCGTTCGACGAGCCGGCCGGCGAGCGCGGCCCCCTCCCCGCGCAGGCCGCGCAGCCACCAGTAGAACGACAGGGCGGCGACCAGCTCCAACGCCGTACCGGGGTCGGCGCCGGCCGCCGCCCGGTGCAGCGCGACGTGCAGGTCGTCGCGGTCGGCGTCCAGCCGGCGCAGCCACTCCAGTTGTTCCGCACCCCGCAGCCGGTGGTCGGCGGTGCGGGCCAACTCCAGGAAGTACGCCGCATGCGCCCGCCGCAGTTGCTCCGCCTCGCCCGCCTCGGCCAACCGTTCCGCACCGAACGCCCGCACCGTCTCCAGCATCCGGAACCGCCCGTCGGCCGCCTCCACCAGGGACTTTTCCACCAGGCCGGAGAGCACGTCGAGAATGGGCACGTCGGAACGGTCCACATCCGGCGTGCCGCAGACCTGCTCGACGGCGTCGAGCGTGGCGCCACCGGCGAAGACCGTCAACCGGCGCGCCAACCGCTGCTCGGCCTCGTCCAGCAGATCCCAGCTCCACTGCACCACCGCCCGTAGCGTCTGGTGCCGGGGCTCGGCGGTCCGGCTACCCCGGTTCAGCAGCCGGAACCGGTCGTCGAGCCGGGCCGCCACCTCCGGCACCGGCAGCGCGCGGAGCCGGGCCGCCGCCAGCTCGATCGCGAGCGGCAGCCCGTCGAGGGTCCGGCAGATCCGCAGTACGGCCGCGAGGTTGTCGCGGCCGAGGGCGAACCCCGGCGAGACGTCCCCGGCCCGCTCGACGAAGAGCCGGACGGCGGCGTACGCCGGTGCCGTGCCGGCGGTCGCCTCTGCTGGCGGCAGCGCCAGTCCGGAGACCGGGCAGAGCGTCTCGCCGGTGAGCCCGAGCGGCTCCCTGCTGGTGACCAGTACCCGCACCTTCGGGCAGGTCCGGAGCAGCCGCGCGACGAGCCGGGCGGCGTCGGCCACCAGGTGCTCGCAGTTGTCCAGCACCAGCAGCAGACTCCGGTCGGCGAGCGCCGTGACCAGCCGGTCGGCGGCGTCCCGGGGGCCGCCCTGCGCCCGTAGCGCGGCGTCCCGCAGGTGCAGCGCGGCCAGCACCGCGGAGGCGATGTCGGCACCGGCGGCCACGGCCGCGAGTTCGACCAGGCGGATCTCGCCCGGCTGCCGGGCGGCCGCCTCGATCGCCAACCGGGTCTTGCCGGCACCACCGGGACCGTGCAGGGTCACCAGCCGCACCTCACCGAGCAGCTTGCCGACCCGGCCCAGCTCCTCCTCCCGCCCCACGAAGCTGCTCACCTGCGCCGGCAGCCCGCCGCCGGCCGGTAAGGAAGGGCCCCCGCTTATCGTTTTCTGTTGTAGCGGGGGCCCTTCCTTACCGGCGTCGCGGAGCAGGGCGACGTGTAGCGCGGCGAGCTCGGCGGAGGGGTCGCTGCCGAGCTGTTCGGCGAGGAGGCGCCGGGCCTCCTCGAAGCTGGCCAGCGCCTCGGCCCGCCGACCCCCGGCGTACAGGGCGCGCATCAGCTGGCCGCGCAGTCGCTCCCGCAGCGGATACGCCGCCACCAGCTCCCGCAGCTCAGCCACTGACGGCCCGGCGCCGCCCAGCTCGGACGCTCCCGCGCCACCCAGCTCGGACGCTCCCGCGCCCCCCGGGCCGGAGAGTCCCGCGCCCCCCGGGCCGGAGAGTCCCGCGCCCGCCAGCTCGAGTTCCGCCTCGACACGCTCCTCGACGGCGGTCAGCCGCAGTTCGTCGAGGCGGATCGCCTGGGCTCGGGCGAAGGGCGCCTCCCGGACGTCCGCCAACGGTTCGCCGCGCCACAACCGGAGCGCCGCACCCAGCAGCTCGACGCCGTGTCGCCGGTCGCCACCGGCCAGCGCGCGGCGCCCCTCGGCCACCAGCCGGGTGAACCGGTGCAGGTCGACGTCCTCGGGATCGACCGCAATCCGGTAGCCCGCCGGATGGAACTCCACCAGCGGCTCGACCCTGCCGCCCTCGGCGAGCATCTGGCGCAGCCGGGAGATCTGCGACTGCAGGGCGTTGTCGGCCCGGCCCGGCGGATCGTCGCCGTAGAGACCGTCGATCAACCGGTCGGCCGAGACCGTCCGGCCGGCGTCGAGGAGCAGCAGCACCAGCAGGGCACGCAGGCGGGGACCGCCGACGGGAAGTCGCCGGCCGTCGATCGCGTACGCCTCGGTCGCGCCCAGGATGCCGAACCGCATGCCGTCGATTGTCGCCCAGCCGGGGTTCGGCGATCGGCAGCCGCTACCGAGCGTGAGTTTTGCGTTTCCTGCGCTCTTTTCGATTGCTATGGCTAGCTTTGGAGGCGTTCGCCGAACTTGCGCGCAGGGAGGCCGTGACCGTGGACGCCGAGGTCAGCATCCGGGTGGACGGGACGGCCCATCGGGTCGTCGTCGACACCCGGACCACGCTGCTGGACGCCCTCCGTGAGCGGCTGGGCAACACCAGCCCGAAAAAGGGCTGCGACCACGGCCAGTGCGGCGCCTGCACCATCCTGCTGGACGGTCGACGGGTGAACAGCTGCCTCGCCCTCGCGGTGGCGCACGACGGCGCCGAGATCGTCACCGCGGCCGGACTCGCGCCCGACGGCGACCTGCACCCGATGCAGCGCTGCTTCATCCAGTACGACGCCTTCCAGTGCGGGTACTGCACGCCCGGGCAGATCGTCTCGGCGGTGGCGATGCTCCGCGAGGCCGAGGCGGGCTGGCCCAGCGCGGTCACCCCGGTCGGGGCGGTGCCCGACGACGGGGGCGGGGGTGCCGGCGGAAGCGATGGCGGGGAGCGGCGGAGTCTGGACGCCGACGAGATCCGGGAACGGATGAGCGGCAACCTCTGCCGCTGCGCCGCGTACGCCAACATGGTGCCCGCGATCCTGGAACTGGCCCGGCGATGAAGCCGTTCCGGTACACCCGCTCCGAGAACGTCTCCCGCGCTGTCGCGCTGCTCGCCGAGGCGCCGAACGGTGCGTACCTCGGCGGCGGGACCAACCTGGTGGACCTGATGAAGCTCGAGGTGGCCACCCCCGACCTGCTGGTGGACGTACGCCGGCTCACCTCCGACCGGGTCGAGGAGGCGCCCGGGGGCGGCATCCTGATCGGCGCCGCCACCCCCAACAGCGACCTGGCCGCGCATCCGCTGCTCCGGCGCGGCTATCCGGTGCTCTCCCAGGCGCTGCTCTCCGGCGCCTCCGGGCAGCTGCGCAACCTGGCGACCGCCGGCGGAAACCTGCTGCAACGCACCCGCTGCGTCTACTTCCAGGACGTCACCACGCCCTGCAACAAGCGGGAGCCCGGCACCGGCTGCTCGGCGATCGAGGGGTACCACCGCGAACTCGCCATCCTCGGCACCTCGCCGGAGTGCGTCGCCACCCATCCGTCGGACTTCGCGGTCGCGCTGGCCGCGCTGGACGCCACCGTGCACACGGAGGGTCCGGGCGGCGGGCGACGCATCCCGCTGACCGAGCTGCACCGGTTGCCGGGCGGCGCTCCGGACCGGGACACCGTGTTGGAGCACGGCGAACTGATCACCGCGATCGAGGTGCCCCCGTTGGCCTTCGCCACCCGGTCGCGCTACCGCAAGGTACGCGACCGGGCGTCGTACGCGTTCGCACTGGTCTCGGTGGCCGCGGCGATCGACGTGGCCGACGGTACGGTCCGGGACGTGCGGATCGCGCTCGGCGGTGTGGCGCACAAGCCGTGGCGAGCCAGCCGGGCCGAGGAACTGTTGCGGGGCGGCCCGGCCCGGGAGGAGCTGTTCCGGGCGGCCGCCGAGGCGGAACTCGCCGAAGCCCGGCCGCTGCCGGAGAACGCCTTCAAGGTGCCGCTGGCCCGCAACACGGTCACCCGCACCCTGCTCGACCTGGTCGACGGCCCCGCCTGACTCCGCCCAGGCGACTCAGGGCCCGGCCGGCCAGGGCCGGCGGTGCGGGTAGGTTGATCTGGAACGTCGCACCGACCCGCGCCAGCGGGCCGCACCCGCACCGCAGGAGATCAGCCATATGACCACAGAGCCCACCGTGCCCACCCGCCGCCTGGCGAACGGCGCCCAGATCCCGCAGCTCGGCTTCGGCACCTGGCCGCTCGACAACGACGAGGCCGAGCGGGCCGTTGCCGAGGCGATCGGGATCGGCTACCGGCTCGTCGACACCGCCTACAGGTACGGCAACGAGGTCGGCGTCGGCCGTGGCCTGCGCGCCTCCGGGGTGCCCCGGGAGGAGCTCTTCGTCACCAGCAAGCTCAACGGCGAGTGGCACGGCCGGGACAGGGTCCAGGAGGCGTTCCGGGACAGCGTCGACAAGCTCGGCCTCGACTACCTCGACCTCTATCTGATCCACTGGCCGATGCCGTGGCAGGACCGGTACGTCGACGCCTTCCTCGGCCTCACCGACCTGCTCCGGGACGGCCGGGTACGCGCCATCGGCCTCTCCAACTTCAAACCCGCGCACATCGACCGGATCCGCGCCGCGACCGACGTGACGCCGGACGTCAACCAGATCCAGTTGGACCCGAGCCTGACCCGGGACGCCGCCCGGGCCTACCACCGGGAGCACGGGATCGCGACCCAGTCCTGGGGCCCGATCGGGCATGGCGGCGAGCTGCTCGGCCAGCCCGTGGTGACCGACCTCGCCGACCGGTACGGCCGCACCCCCGCGCAGGTCGTCCTGCGCTGGCACCTGGAGCTGGAGCTCATCCCGATTCCGAAGACCGCCAACCCGGCGCGGATGAAGAGCAACATCGACGTCTTCGACTTCACGCTCACCCCCGAGGAGGTCGCCGCGCTCTCCGCGCTCGACCGGGGCGAGGAGGCCGCCGTCGACTCCGAGACGGAGGGGCACTGACGCGGGCCCTACGGCAGCTCCATCGTCTCGGCGGCGGCGATCTCGGAGAGCGCGGCGGCGAGGTAGTCGCCGGCCGCTCCGCCGGTGACGGCGAGCAGGTCGGCGACGAGCAGCGGCGCGTGTCGGGCCACCGCCGCCGGCTCGGCCGGCGGTGCCTGCTCCGCCATCTCGTGTACGCCGAGTGCCCCGGTCAGCAGCATCGCCAGGGTCCCGACGTCCAGCCCTGGCAACCAGCCGGCGTTGGCCCGGGCGCAGCGGACGAGTACCGCCTGCACGTCCTCGCCGGCCAGCCCGTCGGGATGGGCCTGCTCCAGCAGCAGCCGCAGCACCGTGCCGAGGACCCGCCCGACCTGCTCGGCCGGGAGCAGGGCCAGCTCGGCGGCGGCGGAGTCGAGCGCGTCGCGATCCTGTGCGCGGGCCGCCTCCACGGCGCGGAGAGTGGCCGACGTGATGGCCCGGGGTACCGGTGGGGTCATCGGCACATTCAACCGGACGCGTCCGCGCCGGCCCGGCACACCCCGCACCCGGCACCCGGCACCCGGCACGGCTACGGTCGGTCGCCCCTCGCACGCCGGCACGGCTACGGGTCGGTCGCCCCTCGTCCGTGTTGGCTAGGGTGCGGCTGTGCCGCCGCCTGCACGTTGGCGTGTGCACATTGGCGTGGGTGCGGCTCAGTCACCGCCTGCACGTTGGCGTGGATGCGGCTCAGTCACCGGTCAGCAGCTGGTCGAAGGTGCTCGTGAGCCGGAACGGGTCGGCGACCTCGACCGGCCCGCGCCGGGCGACCTGCCCGGCGAGTTCCCGGGCGGCCCGCTCGATCCGGCCGCGCAGGCTGCCCTGCGCGGCGCCACCGGCCCAGTCCTCCGGCGCGGCGAAGACCGAGGTCGGCATCACCACCGCGCGCAGATAGCTGAACATCGGCCGGAGGGCGTGTTCGAGGGCGAGGGAGTGCCTGGCGGTGCCGCCGGTGGCGCCGATCAGGACCGGCCGGTCGCCCAGGGCGTCGTCCCCGAGCAGGTCGAAGAACGACTTGAACAACCCGCTGTACGAGGCGTTGAAGATCGGCGACACCACGATCAGCCCGTCGGCACCGGAGACGACGTCGATAACCTGCTTCAGCGCCGTCGGCGGAAAGCCGGTGAGCAGATGGTTCACGATGTCGTGCCCGTGGTCGCGCAGCTCGACCGGCTCGGTGCGGACCGGCACGCCCCGGCGCTCGAGTTCGACGCCGGTGGCCGCGGCGAGCTGGTCGGCGAGGAGCCTGGTGGACGACGGCACCCGCAGGCCCGCCGAGATGACCGCGAGGGTGCGCTCCGTCATCGGGTGGCCCCCGCCTCGGCGCCGGCGCCCGCCCCGGCCTTCGCCGCCGCGTCCCGCTCCGCCCTCATCGAGGCGTGCGTCGGCGCCTCCGGTACGTGTGCGGGGCGCCGCGCGGCGAACTCCTCGCGCAGCACCGGTACGACCTCCTCGCCGAGGATGTCGAGCTGCTCCAGCACCGTCTTCAGCGGCAGCCCGGCGTGGTCGACCAGGAAGAGCTGGCGCTGGTAGTCGCCGACGTACTCCCGGAAGGTCAGGGTCCGGTCGATCACCTGCTGCGGGCTGCCGACGGTCAGCGGGGTCTCCCGCACGAAGTCCTCCAGGGCCGGGCCGTGCCCGTAGACCGGTGCGTTGTCGAAGTAGGGCCGGAACTCGGTCACCGCGTCCTGCGAGTTGCGCCGCATGAACACCTGCCCGCCGAGGCCGACGATGGCCCGGTCGGCGGAGCCGTGGCCGTAGTACTCGAAGCGCTGCCGGTAGAGGCCCACCATTCGCTGGGTGTGCTCCTTCGGCCAGAAGATGTGGTTGGCGAAGAACCCGTCGCCGTAGTACGCGGCCTGCTCGGCGATCTCCGGGCTGCGGATCGAGCCGTGCCAGACGAACGGTGGGATCCCGTCCAGCGGCCGGGGCGTCGAGGTGAACGACTGCAACGGCGTGCGGAACTTCCCCTGCCAGTCGACGACATCCTCCCGCCAGAGCCGGCGCAGCAGGTCGTAGTTGTTGATCGCCAGCGGGATGCCGTTGCGGATGTCCTGCCCGAACCACGGGTAGACCGGTCCGGTGTTGCCTCGCCCCATCATCAGGTCGACCCGGCCGTCTGCCAGGTGCTGCAACATCGCGTAGTCCTCGGCGATCTTCACCGGGTCGTTGGTGGTGATCAACGTGGTCGCGGTGGAGAGCAGCAGCCGGCTGGTCCGCGCCGCGACGAACCCGAGCATCGTGGTGGGCGAGGAGGGCACGAATGGCGGGTTGTGGTGCTCGCCGGTGGCGAAGACGTCCAGTCCGACCTCCTCCGCCTTGAGCGCGATGGCCACCATGGCCTTGATCCGCTCGGCCTCGGTGGGCACCCGCCCGTTGGTCGGATCCGGAGTCACGTCACCGACGCTGAAGATCCCGAACTGCATCGCCCGCTCCCGTCCTCGTTCTCCGGCGCCAACTCCCGGATCGACTCGCACAACATACTTGCCGAGTCAAGTATTCCGCGTACTTGCCGAGTCAACTATTCGCTGCCGGACGCGCCCGCGTGCCAGGCGGGTTACTGTCGGTGATCCTGGCCATGCCGGTACGTCGGGGGTGCGCGGGACGCGGCGGATACGTTATTCATGTCGGGTGGCGGCTGACAGAGCACGACAGGAGGACCCGGCGCGGAGCGGCGCGCCGGGCGACGACGCCGCGACGCACCCATGGGTACGCCCCGGGCCCGGCCCGCAGGGGCGGCGCCGGGACCTCTTTCTGGGCTTCTCGATGGCTGCGCTCGCCCTGCTCAGTGTGGTGCTCTCCAACAGCATGGGCAGTTTCCCGCTCGGCCCGCCGCCACCCTGGCCCGAGCAGTTGGCCTGGGCGGTGGCGGTGGGACTGCCACTGATCTGGCGGCGTACCCATCCGGAGATCAGCACCAGCGTGCTCGCCGCGATCTTCATCGCCGCCCAGCTCCGGCACTCGCCCGAGACCATGGTCTCCTCCGCGAGTCTCTTCATCGCCGTCTACAGCCTCGGCGCGTGGGGGCGCGACCGCCGGCTCGCCGCCCGGATCAGGATCGGCGTCATCGCCGCGATGTTCACCTGGCTGGCGATCGCGGTGGGGCTCACCATCGCCTCGCAACAGTCGGAGTTTCCGGGGGCGGCGGGACCGATCTCCCCGCTGTTCGCCGCCGCGGTCGCCACCGTCCTCCTCAACGGCGCCTACTTCCTCCTCGCCTACCTGCTCGGCAACCGCACCTGGACCTCCGCGCTGCGCCAGCACGAGCTGGAGGTGCAGGCCGAGGAGCTGCGCCGGTCCCGGGCCGAGAACGCCGAGCGGGCGGTGAACCAGGAGCGGGTACGCATCGCCCGCGAGCTGCACGACGTCGTCGCCCACCACGTCTCGGTGATGGGCGTGCAGGCCAGCGCCAGCCGGCGGGTGATGGACAAGGATCCGGCAACGGCGAAGACCGCCCTCGCCGCCGTGGAGCAGAGCGCCCGGACCGCCGTCGACGAACTGCGCCGGATGCTCGGGGTGCTCCGCAACGCGGGAGCCACCGACGGGGCACTCGGCTACGGACTGGAGCAGGTCAACAGCCTGCTCCAGGGCGCCCGGGACGCCGGACTCGCCGTCGAGTACACCGTCTACGGTACCCCGGTGCCGGTGCCGGAGTCGGTCTCCCAGGCCGGCTACCGGATCGTGCAGGAGGCGATGACGAACACGATCAAGCACGCCCGGGCCAGCGCGGTCGACATCCGGATCCGGTACCTGCGCCGGGAGGTCGAGGTGGAGGTCACCGACGACGGCCGGAGCGTGCCGTTCTCCGTCCCGGCCCGGTCCCCCGCCGGGCTCGGCCTGATCGGCATGCGGGAGCGGGTCGCCGCGCACGACGGCAGCCTGGAGGTGGGTGCCCGGGCCGGCGGCGGTTTCCGGGTTCGGGCCCGCTTCCCGATCACCCAGGCGGGCGCCGCCAGCGACACCCGCCTACCGGGGGTGCCGGCGTGACGGGGCGGATCCGGGTCCTTCTCGCCGACGACCAGCAGCTCGTCCGGGCCGGCCTGCGGATCATCCTGGAGACGGAGGACGACGTCGAGGTGGTCGGCGAGGCGGCGGACGGCCGGCGGGCCGTCGAGCTGGCCGTGGCCGAGCGACCCGACGTCGTACTCCTGGACGTGGAGATGCCGCACCTGGACGGGTTGGCGGCGACCCGGCAGATCGTCGCGGCCAGCGGCTCGGCCGGGCCGGCGGTGCTGATCCTGACCACCTTCGACCGGGACGACTACCTCTTCGCCGCCCTCCGGGCCGGGGCCAGCGGGTTCCTGCTGAAGAACGGTTCCCCGGAGGAACTGGTCGAGGCGGTGCGGATCCTCGCCCGGGGCGACGCCCTGCTGGCCCCGCAGCTCACCCGGCGGGTGATCGCCACCTTCACCGCCGCCGCCACGGCGGCGGCCGGAGCACCCGATCCCGCCACCGCCGGCCCCGACGAGCTCGACCGACGCCGGCTCGCCGAGCTGACCGAGCGGGAACGGGAGGTGTTGGTCCAGCTCGCCGGGGGCGCCTCCAACGCCGAGATCGCGCAGCGGCTGGTACTCGGCGAGGCCACCGTGAAGACCCACGTCTCCCGGGTACTGATGAAACTCGGCCTGCGCGACCGTACCCAGGCGGTTGTCTTCGCGTACGAGCACGGCGTGGTGACCCCCGGCGGTGCCGGCGGCTGACCGGCTCCGCAGGCACCACGCACCCCACGCCGGCCGGCTCCGGCGGCGTGGCCTGGCGTGGCCTGGCGTGACCGAAGTCGATCATCCTTGCGGTTCCGCCGCACGGCGGACGCCGCCGCGCCGCGGGCGAACTAACCTCGACCCCGCCGGGCAGGGTGCCCGGGTGGTGCGGGACACGGTGGAGGAGGGCGGATGCTGCGCGTCGCGTCGGTCGATCGGTCGTTCGGCGACCGGAGAGTGCTCGACGACATCTCGTTCGAGGTGGCACCGGGCCGGATGACCGGATTCGTCGGTGCCAACGGCGCCGGCAAGACCACCGCGATGCGGATCATCCTCGGCCTGCTCTCCGCCGACTCCGGCACGGTGAGCTGGAACGGCGGGCCGATCACCCGGGCCGTGCGGCAGCGCTTCGGATACATGCCGGAGGAACGCGGCCTGTACCCCAAGATGAAGGTCCGGGAACAGCTCGTCTACCTCGGCCGGCTCTACGGGCTGACGGCGCCGGCCGCCAGGCGCAGCGTCGACGAACTCCTCGACCGGGTCGGCCTGGCGGAGCGGGCCGACGACCCCGTGGAGAAACTCTCCCTCGGCAACCAGCAGCGGGCCCAGATCGCGGCCGCGCTGGTGCACGACCCCGAGGTGCTGGTCCTGGACGAGCCGTTCTCCGGGCTCGACCCGATCGCCGTCGAGGTGGTCGCCGGGGTGCTGCGGGAGCGGGCCGGGAGAGGTGCGCCGGTACTCTTCTCCAGCCACCAGCTCGACGTGGTGGAACGGCTCTGCGACGACCTGGTGATCATCGCCGCCGGCGCGGTACGCGCGGTCGGCAGCCGCACCGAGTTGCGTACCAGACACGCCACCCCGCGCTACGAACTCGTCCTCGACGGCGACGCCGGCTGGATCCGCGACCTGCCCGGCATCTCCGTCGTGGACCTCGACGGGGCGCGGGTCGTGATCGACCTCGCCGATCCCGCCGACGACCAGACGGTGCTGCGGGCGGCGCTCGCCCGTGGCCCGGTACGCGCCTTCGCCCCGGTCGTCCCCTCGCTCGCCGAAATCTTCCGGGAGGTCACCCAGTGACGACGCTCGCCCCGCCCCGCACCCCGCCGCAGGCCGGGCCGGCCGGCAGCACCTCGCTCTGGGCCTCGACCAGGCTGGTCGCCGGCCGGGAAATCATGGTCAAGCTGCACGACCGGACGTTCCTGATCAGCACCGTCATCTTCCTGCTGATCGCGGTCGCCGGCACGGTCCTGCCGGCGATCTTCGGCGGCAGCGGCTCGACGGCGGTCGCCGTGGTCGGCTCCGGCGACGCCGCCACCACACTGGAACAGGCCGGCATGGAGGTGGTGCGCGCCACCGACCCCGGGCAGGCCGAGCAACTGGTCCGGGACGGCGAGGTCGAGGCGGCCGTGGTGCCGGGCGACGGCGCCGCCGGCATCCGGGTGCTGGCGATGGAGCGTGCGCCGAACTCCGTGCTCCGGGCGCTGAGCACCGCTCCCCCGGTGCAGTTGCTCGACCCCGACGCGCTGAGCCCGGCGCTGTCCTTCCTGGTGCCGGCGTCCTTCGCGATGGTCTTCTTCTTCGTCTCCATCGCCTTCGGCGTGCAGATCGCGCAGAGCGTCACGGAGGAGAAGCAGACCCGCATCGTGGAGATCCTCGTGACCGCCGTGCCGGTCCGGGCCCTGCTCGCCGGCAAGGTGCTCGGCAACGGCGCCCTCGCCCTCGGCCAGGTGGTGCTGCTCGCGGTGATCGCGGTGGCCTCGATGCAGGTCGCCGGGAGCGACACCCGGCTGCTGGGCCAGCTCGCCCCGGCGATCGCCTGGTTCGTCCCGTTCTTCGTCGTCGGCTTCGTGCTGGTGGCGTCGATGTGGGCGGTGACCGGAGCGCTGGTGAGCCGGCAGGAGGACATCGGCGGAGCCTCCACCCCGGCCCAGTTGGTGATCATGGCACCGTTCTTCCTGGTGATCTTCTTCAACGAGAAACCGGCGGTGATGACGCTGCTCTCCTACATCCCGTTCTCGTCGCCGACCGCGATGCCACTGCGGCTCTTCTCCGGTGACGCCGCCGGCTGGGAGCCGATCCCGGCGCTACTGATCCTGGTCGGGGCCGCCGCGCTCTTCCTGGCGCTGGCCGCCCGACTCTACGAGGGGTCGCTACTGCGCACCAACGGCAAGACCACGCTGCGGGCCGCCTGGCGGGAACGCGAGACGCGGATCTCCTGACCCGCCTCGCGGCGAACCTCAGGATCGTTCGGCAGCAAGGCCGGAGCAGCGTTTCGCCGAGGCGATCCGGTCCTCGATCCGCTGCCGGGCCGCCCCGGCGACGAGTACCGGCTGCCCGGTACGGGAGACCGTGCCGGGCAGGAACTCGTTGCGGATGACCGTACGGCCCCGGACCGTCAACCGGAGCACGCCGGAGTCGGTGCTCTTCGAGTCGCCGTACCAGAGGAAGTTGCCGAGCCCGTAGTGCACGTAGGTCCGGCCGAGCCAGCCGTCGGCGAGCAGGGTGTGCGCGTGCGTACCGAGCACGATGTCGGCGCCGGCCCGCGCCATCCGGTTGGCGAAGCTCCTCATCTCGCCGCTCGGGCAGGAACTGCCCTCGACCCCCCAGTGCATGAAGACGATCACGAGATCGGCCCGGCTCCGGGCGGCCCGGACGGCGGCGGTGGCCCGGTCGGCGTCGAACGCCATCGCCACCCCGGGCCGGGTAGCGGTCGGCTTCCACTGCGCCGCCAGCTCGTGCACCTGCGACATGCCGAGAACGGCGACCCGGACGCCGCGCACCGTGGTCAGCCAGGGCGCGTACGCGGCATCGGCGTTACGGCCCGCGCCGAAGACCGGGAACTCCGCCCTTGCCGCCGCGTCGAGCGTGTCCCGGAGTCCCACCGGCCCGTAGTCGAGTACGTGGTTGTTGGCGATCGACGCGGCGTCCACCCCGGCGGCGTGCAGGGCCGCGTACGCGCTCTCCGGTGCCCGGAAGCGAAACCGTTTGGGCTGCGGGGTGCCCCGCCCGGTCACCGCCGTCTCCAGGTTCAGCAGGGTCAGGTCGGCGTCCCGCAACGTCGGTGTGATCCGGCCGAACGCGCTCTCCGGATCGTCCAGCAACCGCAGCGTACGACCGGTGAAGTGGACGTCACCGGCGAACGCGAGGCGCAGCTCCACCGGTGCGGCCGGAGTCACCGACCCGCCCGCCGGCGCGCTGGGCGTCGGGGACGCCGCAGTGGTCGGAGACCCCGCAGCGGTCGACTGTGCGGCGTCCGGCTCCGACGAACAGCCGCCCAGCAGGGCCGCGCCGGCCAGCAGGGCCATGCCGGCCAGCAGGGCCATGCCGGCCGTCACGCCCGCCAACGCCACCCGCCACGCCCGCGCACCGCTGCTCTCCACCCGCCGAAGGCTACGCGCCCACAGGTGTAAGGAAGGGCCCCCGCATATCGTTTTCTGTTGTAAAAGGGCCCCCGCCTTACACGCCGAGCCGGGCGAGCAGGTCGAGCTGGCGGGGGTCCTGCAATGCGGAACCGACCGCGACCACCCGGCAGCCGGCGGCGAGGAAGGTCGGGGCGTTGTCGGCGTCGATGCCGCCGGTGCCGACGAACCTCACCGTGGGAAAGGGGGCGAGTTGGGCCCGGATCCAGCCGACGCCGAGGTCGCCGGCCGGGAACGCCTTCAGCCAGGTGTGTCCGGCACGCAGCGCCCGGCCGATCTCGGAGGAGGTGGCGACCCCGGGCAGGTGGGCGAGGCCGAGCTGGGCGCACTCGGCTGCCACCTCCGGGTCGTAGCCGGGAGCGACGGTGAAGACGGCGCCGGCCTCGTACACGGTGTGGACCTGCTCCGGGGTGACCACCGTGCCGGCGCCGACGGGCCGGTCGCGGTCCCGACCGGCCGCGATCACCGCGCGCAGCGAGGGAAGGGCGTCCGGGCTCTGCACCGGTACCTCGACCGCCTCGATGCCGGCGTCCCAGGCCCGCTCGCAGAGTTCCACCGTCCGGTCGGGGTCGAGGCCGCGCAGGATGGCCATCACCGGGCGGCCGGTGAAGAGGTCGTCGAAGTAGGCGGTCGACGGGTTGGGCATGGTGGTTCCTTCCCTTCATGGTCGGTGCGCCCTTCACGGTCGGTCGGTACGCCCTTCACGGTCGGTCGGTACGCCCTTCACGGTCGGTCAGTGCGCCCTTCACGGTCGGTCAGTGCGCCCTTCACGGTCGGTCAGTGCGCCCTTCACGGTCGGTCAGTGCGCCCTTCACGGTCGGTCAGTGCGCCCTTCACGGTCGGTCAGTGCGCCCTTCACGGTCGGTCGGTACGCCTTTCAGGGTCGGTGCTGCCCGCTCGGGCCGGTGGCCGGGGAGCCGCCGGTCCAGCCGAGGTCCCGGGAGATCGCGGCGCAGGTCTCGGTCAGTTCCGGCAGGAGGTCGCGGAGCCGTTCCAGCGGGGTGGCGGCACGCAGCGCGGTGAGCGAGACGGCGCCGGCGACCCGGCCCCGGGCGTCCCGGACCGGTACGGCGACGCAGGCGACAAAGTCCTCGAACTCGCCGTCGTCCTCGGCCCAGCCCCGCTCCGCGATCCGGGCCAGCTCGGTGCGGAACGCGGCCGGGTCGGTGATCGAGGTTTCGGTGTGCCGGGGGTACCTGAGCCGGGCCAGGATGCGCTCCCGGGTCGACTCCTCGAGGTGGGCCAGGATCGCCTTGCCCACCCCGGAGGTGTGCGGGTCGACCGGCTGGCCGACCCGGGAGCGCATCCGCAGCGCTCCTCGGCCCTCCACCTTGGTCACATAGACGATCTCGTCCTCGACCATCTGGGCGAGGTGCACGGTGTGGCCGTACCGGTCGCCGAGCCGGAGCAGGTGCGGGTGCGCGACCGGGTGCAGGTCGAGCTGCTCGACGGCGTGCTGTGCGATCGCCACCATCCGGAACCCGACGGTGTACCGGCCGTCGACCGGCCGGGCGAAGCCGCCGCGTTCGAGGGTCTGCACCAGGCGCAGGGCGGTCGACCGGTGCACGCCGAGATCGGCGGCGATCTCGCCCAGCGAGTGCGGACGCTGGGCGAAGAGTTCGATGATGCGCAGCGCGCGCTCGACGGTCTGGGACATCGGTCGTCGCTCCCGAGTCAGCCCTTGGCGGCGGCGCTACCGCCGGCGGCCGTGGCGGCGGAGGGACCGGCGGCGTGCCAGGAGTCGGGGGTGATCTCCAGCGCGGCGCAGATCGCCGGCACCGGGGGCAGGGCGGCGAAGTCCGAGACCGAGCCGAGCGCGGCACCGGCGACCAGGTGCCCGAGCCGCAGCCGGGCGGTCTGGTCGAGGCCGCGTAGCGCGCCGGAGAGCCAGCCGGCCGCGAAGGCGTCGCCGGCACCGACCGGCTCCACCACCTCGACCGGGCGGGCCGGCTCGACGGTGACGCTGTCAGCGGTGTAGGTGACCGCCTCCACCGCACCGTTCTTCACCACCAGGGCCCCCGGACGGTCCAGGAGGGCGCGGACCTGCTCCGGGGTGGTGACGTCCCAGAGCCGCGCCGCCTCGTCCAGCCCGACGAAGACCACGTCGGCGGCCTGGGCCAGCCGGAGCAGTTCGGTCGCGGCGGCGGACCGGTCGGACCAGAGCGCCGGCCGGTGGTTCACGTCGAAGGAGACAAGTCCTCGCCCCGCCGGCCGGATGCTGACCAGGTGATCGACGAGGGCGCGGCAACTGCCGGAGAGTGCCGGGGTCACGCCGCTGAGGTGCAGGACGGTCGCCGGCACCGCGTCGATCCGGTCGGCGTACTCCGGGTCCATGCCGGCGGCGGCGGAACCGCGTCGGTAGTAGTAGACCCGCGTGCCGTCCGGACCGGGATCCTTGAGGTAGACGGCGGTCGGCCGGGCCTGGTCCACCTCGACCAGTGAGGTGTCCACCCCGGTCCCCCGGACCTGTTCGACGACCAGGTCACCGAGCGGATCGGCGCCGACCCGGCCGGCCCAGCCGACCCGGTGCCCGAGTGCGGCGAGAAACATCGCGACGTTCGACTCGGCGCCACCGGCCCGCAGCACGAAGGTCGACTCGGCGTCCAGCCGGCCGCCGGGGGTCGGCGTCACCATCACCATCGTCTCGCCGACGCAGAGCGCGTCGAGCCATCCTGCCGGCCAGTCGGTCGGCTGGCCGGCCCGCTCGCCGTCGACGGCACCGATCGGGATCACACGTCTCCCATCTGGTGCACATGTTGCACCACGTGCTCGATATCTGCACCACCCGTTGACGGACGACACCCTACGCCAGGGCGGTCAGTCGTGATCGGGGGCACCGGTGACGTGGTGGTCGGCGGCGTAGAGGACCTCGGCGACCAGCCGGCGGACATGGCCGCCTCGCGCCCGGTAGAGCGCACGCCGCCCGTCCCGCCGCACCCCCACCAGGCCGGCCAGTAGCAGCTTGGCGAGGTGTTGCGACACCGCCGGCCGCGCGGCACCGACGGCCAGGGCGAGGCTGCCCACGTCGTACTCGCCGTCCCGGAGCAGCCAGAGCAGGCGCAGCCGGGTCGGCTCGGCGAGCATCCGCAGCGCGGTCACCGCCGCGTCGATCTGGGCGCCCGTGGGCAGGTCCGGGCCGTTACCGGCGGAGGTCGAGTCGTCGGGTACGTACACGGGCACCTAGTCTGGCGCCGGCCGCCGCCCCCGTCCACCGCGTCCGCCCGGGGCGAATGCGGTACGCACGCGTCACGCCTCGCGCACGTACGTCCCGCGCTGAGGCAGCGTCACGACCAGTCCGCGTTCCCGAAGCAGCGCCACGGCCGACCGCACGGTCCCCCGCGCCACCCCGTATTCCTGCCGGAGCTGCGTCTCGCTGGGCAGCAACTGCCCCGCCGCCGGTTCGCCGTCCTGGGGCCGCTTCGTCAGCAGATCCGCGAGTTGCACGTAGAGCGGGGTCGGCGACATGGGGTTGATCATGCTGACAAACGCCGCCGCCGAGTGACCGCCGCCCGAGTGACCGCCGCCCGAGTGACCGCCGCCCGAGTGACCGCCGCCCGAGTGACCGCCGCCGAGTGATCCGCGGGACTCGCCGGTCAGGCCGAGGCGTCCAGCGGGGCGAGCCAGCGGAGGTGACCGTCGACCCGGAGCAGCGGCACGACCACGTCGACGTCCGGGCCGTGCATCGCCAACTCGCCTCGCGGATCGGCGACGTGCCCCCGATGCGGCGCCGCCGGTGGCTCCTGCCAGACGTGATAGAGCGGGCCGCCGTCGCCGATCGAGTCGATCGCCCGGTCGAACTCGGCGCGCCGGTCGGCCGGCACGTGCATCCGGGTCGCCGCGTGGAAGACCACTCTCGGCTCGCCGGCCGGCAGGTGCCGGCCCAGCTCCGGGCAGACCTCGACCGCGTCACCGGCGATCATGACCGGCGGCTCCGCCGCCACCGCATCGAGCGCGGCCTCCAGCAACCTTGCCGCGTCCCGGTTCTCGGGCCAGACCAGCGCGCGCAGCCAGCGTCGGTCGCGCTCGTCGGCGACGTCGACCGGGTGCAGGTCCACGCCGGTCCGGCTGGCGATCGCGGGTACGTCATCCAGGTCCGGCAACGGCAACCGGCCCAACCACCGGCTGTCGAGCGTGATAGCGGCGTCGGAGGGTCCGAAGACCTGCTCGCCGAGCAGATACCGGTAGCGGTCGACGTAGAGGTGGATACCGGCGCTGGCGCCGACCTCGACCAGGTGCACCGGTCCGGGGCACCGCTGCCCGACCGCCCAGAGTGCGTACCGCAGCGCGACCGCCCGGCGTACGACGTTGGTCTGCACCAGTCGGCCGCGGACGAGCCGACCGAGCTCGGCCCGGAAGCGGTGACAGAAATCCCGGAAAACCGGCCCGGCACCGGCCGGGTCTGCGGCCGCCGGACCTACCAGTGACGGATAGAATTCCCGCACGGGGTGCTCCGCCCCGCCGAGCAACAGATAGTGTGCGGCCCCGAAGAACAGATACGACGCCTGCTGTCCCAGCCGCCGGCCGGCCAGCATTTCCAGCGTCGGCCGATCCCCTGCCACCACCGGGCAGAGCGCCCGGTAGAGCGGGGAGGTGGTGAAGGTCTTCGGCGCGTCCCGGAAGTGTCCCGCGAGTTCGTCGATTTCCCGCGCCGTCGCCATCCCCCAAGTATCCGAACCGAAGTGGGCCGAGGTCCGGTGTGCGACGGGCGCGGCGGGTGTGAGCTGAGGCACCTCTTGATCAACCGGGAATGCCCGGCAGCGCAAGCGGTTGGAGGCAGATGTGATCTCCGCTGTCCGCGCCCGGATCTCCGGTCGCCGTGTCCAGAACACCGATCGCCAGGCGGTCGCACCATACGACCGCCAGGCGGCCTCGCCGTATGACCGCCAGGCGGTCGCACCATATCTCTACCAGCCGGGAAGGGATCTCTACCAGCCGGGAAGGGCAGAATGACCGCCACCGCCGAGCACGTCGAGGCCACCGTGCCGTCCGACACGCCGGGCGACGCGATGACCGCCCGGGAGCGCCTGCGACTCGTGCTCGTCCTCGGCGCGCTGATCGCGATCGGGCCGCTGACGATCGACATGTACCTGCCGGCACTGCCGGCGATCACCGCCGACTTCCAGACCGCCGAGGCGGCGGTCCAGTTGACCCTCACCGGCACCCTGGCCGGACTCGCCCTCGGCCAGCTGCTGATCGGGCCGCTCTCGGACGCGCTCGGCCGGCGTCTTCCGCTCCTCGCCGGCTTGGTGCTGCACGTGGTCGCCTCGGCGCTCTGCGTCGTCGCCCCGAACATCGGAGTGCTCGGCCTGCTGCGGGTGTTGCAGGGCCTCGGCACCGCCGCCGCGTCGGTGGTGGCGATGGCCGTGGTGCGTGACCTCTTCACCGGTACCGCCTTCGCCAGGATCTTCTCGCGTCTGATGCTGGTGATGGGTGCCGCCCCGGTGCTGGCGCCCACGCTCGGCAGCGCGGTACTGGGCTGGACGGACTGGCGCGGCGTCTTCCTCGCGCTCGGTGTCCTGGGGATCGCGCTGGTCACCCTCGCGGCGTTCAAGCTGCCCGAGACGCTGCCGGCGCACCGGCGGCGCAGGGGTGGCGTCCGCGGCACCGTGCGGATCTACCGGACGCTGTTGGGGGACCGGATCTTCGTCGGGCTCGTCCTGGTCGCCGGGCTGGCGATGGCGGCGCTCTTCGCGTACGTCTCCGGCTCGTCCTTCGTCTTCCAGGAGGAGTACGGCCTCGACGAGCGGCAGTTCGGGATCGTCTTCGGCGCCGGCGCGGTGGGGCTGATCGGAGCCTCCCAGCTCAACGTCCGGCTGCTGCGCCGGTACACCCCGCAGCGGATCCTGGTCTCCGCGCTGGCCGCCGGAGCGCTCGCCGGGCTCGCACTGCTCGGCTTCGCCGCGACCGGGTTCGGCGGGCTGCCCGCCGTGCTGGTGTCGCTCTGGGGTGTGCTCGCCGCGTCGGGACTGGCCATGCCGAACGCTCCGGCGCTGGCACTGAGCCGGCACGGTGAGGCGGCCGGCACGGCGGCGGCGCTGCTCGGCGCGATCCAGTTCGGCATCGGCGCGATCCTGGCACCACTGGTCGGTGTGCTCGGCAACGGCAGCGTGGGCATGGGTACCGTGATCTTCGCCGCCATGGTGGCGGCGCTCTCGATGCTGCTCCTGGTGGTCCGACCGGCGCGGCTCGCCGCGGCCACCCCGGAGACGGTACCGGTCGCCGCGCACTGACGGCGGCAGCGGCGAGGTGGCCGCGAGTACGGCCCGCGTCCGCCGCGCCGCCCGCCCGTCCTCCGCCCGTCCGATCCTCGTTCAAGAGGACCGGACGGGCGGCTCGGACCGGCGCCGCCGGGGCCGGGTGCCCTACGTCGCTACTTCATGGCGGCGAGCTGGATCAGGTTGCCGCAGGTGTCGTCGAGGACGGCGGTGACCACCGGCCCCAGGTCGGTGGCCTCCTGGGTGAACTCGACGCCCAGCCCCTTGAGCCGTTCGACCTCGGCGTACACGTCGTCGACGGCGAACTGGGTGAGGGGGATACCGTCGGCGACCAGGGCCTGCTTGAACGGCCCGGCCGCCGGGTGGCCGTCCGGCTCCAGCAGCAGCTCGACACCGTCCGGGTCGGCGGGAGAAACGACGGTGAGCCAGCGAGCCTCGCCGGCGGGCACGTCGGTCTTCTTGATGAACCCCAACTTCTCCGTGTAAAAGGCGAGCGCCTTGGCCTGGTCGTCGACCAACACGCTGGTGATGTTGATGCGGATCACGGGTCTGGTTCCTCTCGGTCAATGGGCCACCGCTCGACGATCGAGCGCAGCGGGGCCGTGTCGATGTGGTGGAACTTGTACCGGCCCTGCCGCCGGGTGTGCACCAGTCCGGCCAGTTCGAGCACCGCGAGGTGCTGCGAGATGGCCTGGCGTGAGGAGGCCAGGCCATGTTTCATGGTCAGCCGACCACAGATCTCGAACAGCGTCTGGCCGTCCTTGTCGATCAGCTCGTCCAGAATGGTGCGTCGCGTCGCGTCGCCGATTGCCTTGAACAGGTCGGGTTCTGCGTCCACGGACACCATCATAGGCAAGCCGGCACTTGCCTATCAACGGGCGGGCCGGACGGCTGGCCCGGACTGATCGACAGCCACCAGTGGCTGGGGTGACGCGGCGCCGGCGGTAAGGTGGTGCGCACGTCTCCGGTGGAGCGGGCCCGACCGGGCCGCCGCCGGCCGGCTGGGGCCGGTAAAGGTTCCGGCAATCACCGCCTCGCAGACAGCCCGCATTCACCGGCCGCACCTAGCCTCCCAGCGAGTTCCTGACACGAAAGAAGGACCGATGGGAATAATGAAGCGGGTCGGCATGGGCGCCGCGCTCGCCGCCCTGGCGATCACCGTGCCGGGGGTGGCCTCCGCCACCGATCGGAGCACCTGGGACCGCGCCGAGTTGCTGAGGTTCGCGGCGCTGCCGGCCGAGACCTTCGTGCCGGGCAGTGAGCCGTCCGGGTCCCTGCTCGGGGGTACGCCCAGCAACGGCGTCGTGCCGCCCTTCGCCGACCAGCCGGTGCAGGGCTTCAGCGGCGTACTCCGCAACAGCGACGGCACCTTCGACGTCCTCTCCGACAACGGGTACGGCAACAAGGCCAACAGCGCCGACTTCCTGCTCCGGATCCAGCGGATCGGTCCGGACTTCCGCTCCGGCACCGTCGACGTGCTTGGCGGGATCACCCTTACCGACCCGGACGGGAGGGTGCCGTTCCCGCTGACCCGGCCGGACCGGGTGCTCACCGGCGCCGACTTCGACGTGGAGTCGATCACCCGTACCCTCGACGGAACCTACTGGATCGGCGACGAGTTCGGGCCGTGGCTGCTGCACTTCGACCGGGCCGGCCGGCTGCTCGCGCCGCCGGTACCGCTGCCGGGGGTCTTCGCACCGGAGAACCCGACCCGGGGCGAGACCCCGGCCAACCTCGGCGGCAGCAAGGGTTTCGAGGGCATGGCGCAGTCACCGGACGGCCGCACCCTCTACCCGCTGCTGGAGGGTACGGTCGCCGGTGACGCCCCGGGCGCGTTGCGGCTGTACGAGTTCGACATCGCCCGCGCCGCGTACACCGGGCGGCGCTGGACGTACCAGCTCGACGACCCGGGCTTCGCGATCGGCGACGCGATCGCGGTCGACCGGGACCGCTTCCTCGTCATCGAGCGGGACAACGGGCAGGGTGCGACCGCGAAGGTCAAGAAGATCTACCTGGCCGACCGTCGGGACCGCAACCGCGACGGCCAGCTCGACAAGACCCTGGTCGCCGACCTGATGAACATCGCCAACCCGAAGCGGGTGGGTGGCTTCGGCCGGACCTTCACCTTCCCGTTCCAGACGATCGAGGATGTCGTCATCCTCGACGACCGCACCATCGCCGTGCTCAACGACAACAACTTCCCGTTCTCCAACGGCCGCACCCCCGGCCAGCCGGACGACAACGAGTTCATCGTGATCAAGCTGGACCACGACCTCGACTCCGACAAGCGGATCCTGCACCGCTACTGAGCTCCGGCCGGCCCCGGGGCGTCGACCGTCGCGGGGCCGGCGGGCCGGCCGGCACCACGGATCAGTCGGCCGCCGGCACTGCCGGCTTCGGCTCGCCCTGCCGTCCCGGCTCGCCCTTCCCTTCCGCGGCGCCCTTCCCTTCCGGGGCGCCCTGCGGCAGCGGCTCGCCGGTCTCCAGCAGCGTCTTGAGGCTGGAGAGCAGCTCCGACCAGCCCTCCCCGATGCTGTCCAGCAGCAGGCTGTCAGGTGCGAAGCCCTCGTGCACGACCCTCAGCCGCACTGTCCCACCCCGCGGCTCGATCTCGAAGCTGACCCTGCTCCGCGGCTCCTCGGCCAGCTTGGCCACCTCCGCCGGATCCATCTCGTACGCCTTGGCGAACTCCGGTGTGAAGCTGTGCCAGGTGAAGGACAACCGCCGGTACGGCTCCGCCTCCAGCACGACCTGGGCAGGGTCGACGATCCGGGCGCCGTTCGCCACCCAGACCATCTCCGAGCCGGGCTGCCAGTCCGTCTCGAAGGTGACCCCCCAGTACCGGCTGGTGAACGCGGGATCGGTGATCGCCTGCCAGAGGCGTTCCGGGGTGGTGTTGATGAAGGTGGTGTAGACGAATTCGTGCTCGGCCATGGGTGCCTGCTCCAATGCCCTCTTGAGGTCGGCGAGTGCGTGCACCCGCGCCCGGTCGTACTGATTGATCCAGCGGTCCGCGATGGCGTTGATCGGCTCGGCGTTGAGGTAGTGCAGCTTCTCCCGGCCGCGCCACAGCGTGGTGACGAGGTTGGCCGCCTCCAGCACCGCCAGGTGCTTGCTGACGGACTGCCGGGTCATCTCCAGTCCGGCACAGAGTTCCCGCAGGCTCTGCCCGTTGCGGGTGTTCAGGCTGTCCAGCAGTCGGCGGCGGCTGCCGTCGGCCAGCGCCTTGAACACCTCGTCCACCGCCGAATCCCCCCAACATGCAGCCCACTGGTTGCCCAAACCATAGGCAGCCATCCGGCTGCATGTCAACGACTGGTGTCCGAGACTGGTGATCGTTCGGTCGCCGCCTCCGCCGACCGGACCGGACCGGCTCGGCTCGGCTCGGCTCCGCTCGCCGATCAACCGCGGCAAGCCCCAAGGTCGTCGGGAGGCTTTGGTTCGTCGCGAACCATGAGCTGCCGTGATCTCTCGGACCGTTCCAGACGGTGGGCGCCGCGCCTCAGGAAGGGCCCGCTGCCACCCCGGAAGCGGTGAGCGGGCGCCCTTCCTTCTGGTCAGGCGGCTTGGCGGGCCTGGGTGGGATCGTCGGCAGCCAGGACCAGCCGGGCCAGGCGTTCGCAGTCGGCGTACGTACGCCCGGCCAGTGCCGCGCGCACCGGGGGCAGCGAGCGGGCCGACATGGAGAGGCTCGTCATGCCGAGGCCGGCCAGGACCGGGGCGAGCAGCGGGTCGGCCGCCGCCTCGCCACAGACCCCGACCGGCTTGCCGGCGGCCCGGCCGGCGGCACCGACCTCGGCGATCAGCCGCAACAGGGCGGGCTGCCACGGATCCAGCAGCTCGGCCAGTGCGCCGGACTGCCGGTCGGCGGCGAAGGTGTACTGGCTGAGATCGTTCGTGCCGATGCTCAGGAAGTCGACGGCCTCCAACAGCTGAGCGGCCTGCAACGCCGCCGAAGGCACCTCGATCATCACTCCGGCCTTCGGCAGCCCGACCGCGTGTACCGCGTCGGCGAACTCGGCCGCCTCGGCCCGGGTGGCGACCATCGGTGCCATCACCCAGACCTCCGCCGCCGTCTGCTCCGCCGCGCGGGCGATCGCCGCCAACTGGGTGTGCAGCAGTTCCGGCCGGTGCCGGGCCAGCCGCAGGCCGCGTACCCCGAGCGCCGGGTTGGGCTCGTCGGCCTGGTGCAGGAACGGCAGCGGCTTGTCCGCCCCGGCGTCCAGGGTGCGGATCACCACCCGGCGCCCGGTCAGACCCGCGAAAACCTGCCGGTACGCCTCGGCCTGCTCGTCCAGCGACGGCTCCCGGCTGCGGTCCAGGAAGAGCAGTTCGGTGCGGAAGAGCCCGACCCCCTCGGCCTCCTCGACCGCGGCCAGGTCCCGGGCCGAGCCGATGTTGGCGAGCAGGGCGACGGGGTGCCCGTCGGCCGTCCGGCCCGGCCCGGAGCTCGCCGCCACCGCCGCCTGCCGCTCCCGTTCGGCGGACGTGGCGGCGGTCACCTCCGCCGGGTCGACGTCCACCCGGACCTGCCCGGTCACGCCGTCGACCAGCACCGTCGTGCCGTCGGTGACGTCGCGCACCCCGGGGCAGGCGACCACCGCAGGGAGCCCGAGCGCGCGGGCAAGGATGGCGGTGTGACTGGTCGGGCCGCCCGACTCGGTGACCAGCGCGACGACCTGCTCCGGGTCCAGGTCGACGGTGTCGGCCGGCGCCAGATCCCAGGCGGTGAGCACGTAGCGGTGTCCCGGCGAGGGAACCCCGGGCATCGGCCGGCCGAGGCAGACCGCCACCGCCCGGTTGCGCAGGTCGTCGAGGTCGGCGACCCGCTCGGCGAGGTAGCCGCCGGCCGCCTCGAAGGCCGACCGGTGGGTGGCGAAGGCGGCGTCGATGGCGTGCGGCCCGTCCGCCCCGGACAGCACGCTGTCGCGTACGGCGTCCAGCAGCACCGGGTCCTCGGCCATCATCGCCTGGGCGCGGAGCACATCGACCAGGGTCTTCTCGCCCGAACGGTCGGCCCGGCGGGTCAGCTCGGATACCACCTCGCGCAGCGCCGCCACCGCCCGGTCGGCCTCGGCGGACGGGTCGGCCACCGGCACCGGCTCGGGCAGCGCCGGCACCCCGGCGACCCGGAGCACCGGCCCACCCGCGAGCCCCGGGCTGACCCCGATCCCGTGCAGCACACCGCTGCCCGCAGACCGTGCACCGCCGCTTGCGGACTGGAGGTCGCCGCCCGCGGACTGGGGCACGGCGCTCGCGGACTGCTGGCCGGCCGGCTCAGGCATCGGCCGGCTCCTCCGCGTCGAGGTCCCGGGCGAGCAGGTCGGCCAGGTCGTCCAGGGCCGCCTCGGCGCCCTCTCCGTCGGCCTCCAGCACCACCTCGGTGCCCTGCTTGGCGCCGAGGGAAAGCACCGAGAGCATGCTGTTGGCCGGCACCGCCCGCTTCTCGCCGGTCCGGATGGTCACCGGGACCGGTGCGGCCCCGGCCGCCGCGACGAAGAGCGCCGCCGGGCGGGCGTGCAGGCCACTGGCGGAACCGACGGTCACCGTACGCGTAGCCATGATGGCCTCCCTCACAGGAGTCGAGTCGGTCTTGGGGATTCGTGGTCTCAGGGTTCGATCGTGACCTTGATGGCCTCGCCCCGGGCGACCACGCCGAAGGCGTCGATCGCCCCGTCCAGCGGAAGCCGGTGGGTGATCAGGTCCGACACCGGCACCGCCCCACCGGCGATCAGGCGGAGCGCCTCGGCGTTGTGTGCCGGGCTGGAACCGTTGGCACCGACGATTGTCAGCTCCCGGTAGTGCACCAGGTTGGAGTCGAGCGAGATGATCGGCTTGTCCTTGGGCAGGCCGCCGAAGAAGCTGATCCGACCCTGCCGGGCGGCCATCTGCACCGCCTGCTCCTGGGCCGCGCCCGAGGCCGCCGCCGTGATGATCACGTCGGCACCCCGCCCGTCGGTCAGCTTCAGCACCTCGTCGATCGGGTCGACCTCGGCGCCGCAGATCGCCGCGTCCGGACGCACCAGCGCGGCGGCCATCTCCAGGCGCTCCCGGTTGAGCTCGACCAGGAAGACCCGGGCGGCGCCCCGGGCCCGGGCCAGCCGGACGTGCAGGCAGCCGATCGGGCCGGAGCCGATCACCACCACGTCGTCGCCGTCGCCGACCCTCGCCAGCTCCTGCCCGTTGAGCACGCAGGCCAGCGGCTCGGCCACCGACGCCTCGGCGAAACCGAGCCCGTCCGGGATCCGGTTGAGCCCGTCCACCGCGAGCACCTTGGCCGGTACGACCAGATACTGCGCGAAGCCGCCCTCGTAGTGGTAGCCCATCGACTCCTGGTTGGGGCAGACGGTCATCCGGCCCCGCCGGCACTCGGCGCATTGTCCGCACGGGATCGCGGCGATCACCTGCACCCGGTCACCGGTCGCCCAGCCGGTCACGTCGGCACCGGCCTCCACCACCTCACCGGCGATCTCGTGCCCCATCACCCGGGGCGGGTGGATGTGGTGGTGCCCGAACTTCGAGATTTTGACGTCGGTGCCGCAGGTGGAGCAGTTGCGTACCCGGATCTTGACGTCGCCGGGGCCCGGGGTGGGCTCGGGAACGTCGGAGATGCGTACGTCGCCGGGAGCGTGGAATCGAACGGCCTTCATGACGTGCTGTCCTCCCGTGCCGGCGCGAGCAGCGCCAGCACGTCGTCGGGGTCGGTGGCCTCGCGCAGCGCGCGGGCCCGGTCGGTGTCGAGCAGGATCTCGGCGAGGCTGGCCAGCAGCTCGACGTGGCCGTCGCCGCGAGCGGCGATCGCCACGCAGACGGTGACCGGCTGGCCGCCCCAGTCCACCCCGGCAGGAAACCGGAGCACCGCGAGCGCGTCGTGGTGCACCAGGTCCTTGCCGGCGAGGGTGCCGTGCGGAATCGCCACCCCCTCGCCGATGTAGGTGGAGACCGAGCGCTCCCGGGCGAGCATGGTCTGGACGTACTCCGAGTGCACCGCGCCGATGTCGGCCAGGACCTCGCCGCAGCGCCGGATCGCCTCGTCACGGTCGGCGGCCACCTCGGTCAGCCGGATCGCCCGCCGGTCGAGCAGGTCGCCGGTCAGTTCAGCCACTGACCTCACCGCCGGACTCGATCGCCCTGACCACGGCGGTCACCGCCGGATCGCCGAGAAAGACCTGGAACGGTACGACGACCTTGCCGGGCGCGGCGGCGCGGGCGCGCGCGGCGAGCCCGTTGTGTGTGATCACCACGTCGGCGTCGCCCGGGATCGAGTTGACCGGCGTGTGCTCCACGGTGACCGAGAACTTCTTGAGCTGCTTGCGAAGTTGGCTGGCGAGCATGACACTGCTGCCCATCCCGGCGTCGCAGGCAACCACGACCTTGTGGATGTCCTTACCGTTGATGCTGCCCATGGCAGTACCCCTTCCGTTCGTACGGTGGTCTGGTCAGCCCTCGGCCGTCGCGGATCGGGCGACTGCCGGGCTGGACTCACGGTCCCGCTCCGCCGCCGGGTCCCGCTCCGCCGCCGGGTCCTCCGGCTCGGCGGGGGCGGCGGCCTCGTCCTCCGACTCCCCGTTGAGCTTGCCGAAGCCGAGCAGCGCCGAGGCGACCACGAAGGAGACCCCGGTGGCGATCAGCACGCCCAGCAGCATGCCGAACCAGCCGCCCCGCGGGGTGACCGCCGCGTAGGCGAAGATGCTGCCCGGTGAGGGGGTGGCGACCAGCCCGGCGCCGGTGACCATGAAGGTGCCGACCCCGGCGGCCCCGCCGGCGATGGTGGCGAGGATCAGCCGCGGCTTCATCAGCACGTACGGGAAGTAGATCTCGTGGATGCCGCCGAGGAAGTGGATGATGCCGGCCGCCGGCACGCTCGGCCGCAGCGAGCGCGGCCCGAAGAGGAAGAAGGCCAGCAGCAGGCCGAGCCCCGGACCGGGGTTCGACTCGATCATGAACAGAATCGACTTGCCGGTCTCCTGCGCCTGCTGGACAGCGAGCGGCGAGAGTACGCCGTGGTTGATCGCGTTGTTCAGGAAGAGCACCTTGGCCGGCTCGACCAGTATGGAGGCGACCGGCAGCAGGTTCTGCCCGATCAGCCAGTCCACCCCGTTGCCGGCCCATTCGGTGAGCCGGCCCACCACCGGGCCGGCGAACCAGACCGCGAAGAGGGCCATCGCGCCGCCGATGATGCCGGCGGAGAAGTTGTCCACCAGCATCTCGAAGCCGGGACGGATCCGGTCCTTCACCAGGTTGTCGAAGAGCTTCAGCAGGTAGGCGGTGAGCGGTGCGATGATCATCGCGCCCAGGAACATCGGGATGTCCGCAGCCACGATCATGCCGACCGTGGCGACCGCGCCGACGACCGCACCGCGCTGCCCGTGCACGATCCGGCCGCCGGTGTAGCCGATCAGGATCGGCAGCAGACTGAGAATCATCGGGCCGACCAGCTCGGCGAAGCGCTCGTTCGGCAGCCAGCCGGTCGGGATGAAGAACGCCGTGATCAGGCCCCAGGCGATGAACGCCCCGATGTTGGGCATGACCATTCCGGCCAGGTGACCACCGATTCGCTGGACCCGGGCTCTGAAGCCGGTGCCCTGGACCTCCGGTGTGTACGACACGGCCATGAGGGGGACTCCTTCGAGATATGGTCCGCGTTATCGAACGCGGCCGGGTTCGGGTCTCGTCTGTCGGCTCCGGGGGTCGGCCGACGTCCGGAGGACGGTTGTTGGCATGACCGGCTCACCCCTGCGGCAGCAACGGCCGGACCAGGTCCGGCCGCGGGTGGAGTCGGACGCTGTTCCGGAGCAGGTCGCCGGGGCCGGGCATCCGGCTGCCGGGCAGGCTGACCGCCGCCGCGCCCCAGGCGAGGCCCTCGGCGAGGGCGTCCGGCCCGCGCGCACCGGCGGCCAGGAAGCCGGCCAGCAGGGCGTCCCCCGCCCCGACCGTGCTCTTCGGTTGTGTCACCGGTGACTCGCCGGTGACGACGCCGTCGGCGTCGACCAGCACCGCACCGTCGGCACCGAGGCTGGCCAGTACCGCACCGGCGCCCCAGCTCCGGACCTGGCTGGCGGCGTCGACCACGTCGCCGAGGGAGCGCAGCGGGCCGCCGACCGTCTCGGCCAACTCCTCCCGGTTCGGCTTGACCAGCGCGACGCCAGCCTCGACCGCGGCCCGCAGCGCCGGCCCACTGGTGTCGACCGCGAGTCGCACCCCCGCGCCGACCAGCAGGGCGCAGAGGTCGCCGAAGGCCGCCACCGGCAGACCCGGCGGCAGGGTGCCGGCGGCCACCACCCAGTCGGCGGAACTCGCCGCCGCCAGTACCGCCGCGGTGACCTCGGTGAACTCCGGCCCGGTCAGGACCGGACCGGACTCGTTGATCTTCGTTACCGTGCCGTCCGGCTCGGCGAGGGTGATGTTCGAGCGGGTGCGGCCGGCGATCGGCACCGCCAGCAGGTCGACGCCCTCGCCGCCCAGCAGCCGGACGAGTTGGGTGCCCTCCTCGCCGCCGACCGGCAGTACCGCCCGGGACGGCACGCCGTTGGCCAGCAGCGCCCGGGAGACGTTGACCCCCTTACCACCGGGATCGAGGTGTGCGGAGTCGGCCCGGATCACCGCGCCACGGGCCAGCCGGTCGATCTGCATCGCCCGGTCCAGGCTCGGATTCAGCGTGACGGTCAGGATCATGCCCGCACCACCCGTACGCCGGCGGCCTCCACGTCGTCGGCCAGTTCCTCGTCCACCCCGCTGTCCGTGATCAGCAGGTCGAGGTCGCCGACGGTGCCGAACCGGGCCAGGTAGTCGTTGCCGATCTTCGTGTGGTCGGCGAGCAGCACGACCCGGCGGGCGGCGCCGATCATCGCCCGCTTCACCGCCGCCTCGGCCGGATCCGGGGTGGTCATGCCGCGCTCGACCGAGCAGCCGTTGGTGCCCATGAAGGCGACGTCGACGTAGAGCTCGGCAAGGGGGCGCAGCGCCCAGTCGTCCACAGTGGCCAGCGTCTTGCCGCGCAGCCGGCCGCCGAGGAGCAGCACCGTGAGGTTGGGCTTGAGCCCGAGCGCCGAGGCCAGCACCGGCGAGTTGACCACGACCGTCAGCTCGCGGTCGGAGGGAAGGAGCTGGGCCAGCCGGGCGGTGGTGGTGCCGGCGTCGAGGATGACGGCACCCTCGTCGGGCAACTCGGCCAGCGCCGCCTTGGCGATCCGCTCCTTCTCGTTGATCAGTACGGCGTCCCGGGCGGCGAGTGCCGGCTCGAAGCCGATCCGCTCGACCGGGATCGCCCCGCCGTGCACCCGGCGGAGCACGCCGGCCCGCTCCAGCACGGTGAGGTCCCGACGGATCGTCTCCGCCGTCACGTTCATGCCCTCGGCCAGCGCCATGACGTCGACCCGACCCGCCTCCCGGGCCAGCCGCAGGATCTCCTGCTGACGTTCCTCGGCGTACATCTCGTGAGATCTCCCACCCGATCGCTTTTGCTTCATTTCTGTTTACGCCCGTTCCTGTGGCTCGTCAACATCTGGCCGTAACAGTTTGGTCATCTGATCGATGCGATTAGCATGATCCACAACATTTCGCCCGCGCTGCCACCGGCCGTGCGCCGGAAGTCGGCCAGAGAGCGCGGGAAAATCTCGGACGTTACGATCCGGATCGAAACAGACACCCAACTCCGATTGTGTGGGTTTTCCGCCTGCACCGCACCCGCTCCCAGACGGCCGGTCCGGCACGGTTTCCGGGTCCGGCCGGGAGGTCGGGCCGTGCGTGAGATCATCGAGATCCATGTCGCCGTGCGGCGGTGTCCGGGGTGGTGAAAGGCTTGCGGGTATGAGTTCCGACAGCGCACCACCCGCTCCACCGGCTGACCACCGCCCGGACGACCCCGACGCCGACGCCGACACCTTCGCCGACCTCGGGCTACGGACCGAGCTCCTGGACGCGCTCGGCACGCTCGGCTACGAGGAGCCGACCGCCATCCAGCGGGCCGCCATCCCGCCCCTGCTGGCCGGTCGCGACCTGCTCGGCCAGGCGGCGACCGGGACCGGCAAGACCGCCGCCTTCGCGCTGCCGTTGCTGCACCGGCTACCGCCGGACCGAAGCTCAGGGGCACCGCAGGCGCTGATCCTGGTGCCCACGCGCGAGCTGGCCGTCCAGGTCTCCGAGGCCATCCACCGGTACGGCCGCGACCTCGGCGTACGGGTTCTGCCGATCTACGGTGGGCAGCCGATCGCCCGGCAACTGCGGGCGCTGGACGGCGGGGTGGACGTCGTGGTGGCCACTCCGGGGCGGGCGCTCGACCACATCGCCCGGGACACCCTGCGGCTGGACGGCCTCGACACGGTGGTGCTGGACGAGGCGGACGAAATGCTCGACATGGGCTTCGCCGAGGACATCGAGGCGATCCTGCAGCACGTGCCCGAGCAGCGGCAGACGGTGCTCTTCTCCGCGACGATGCCGGCCCGGATCGACGGCCTGGCCCGGCAGTACCTGCGGGACCCGGCCCGAATCGAGATCGGCCGGCAGCCCACCCCCACCGGCACCGGCCCACTGGTCCGGCAGACCGCCTACGTCGTCGCCCGGGCACACAAACCGGCGGCGCTCGGCCGGGTACTCGACGTCGAGGCACCGACCGCGGCGATCGTCTTCTGCCGCAGCCGGGAGGAGGTCGACCGGCTCACCGAGACGATGAACGGGCGCGGCTACCGGGCCGAGGCACTGCACGGCGGAATGACCCAGGAACAGCGGGACCGGGTCATGGGGCGGCTCCGGGCCGGCACCGCCGACCTGCTGGTCGCCACCGACGTTGCCGCCCGGGGACTGGACATCGAGCAGCTCACGCACGTGGTCAACTACGACGTGCCGTCCGCTCCGGAGTCGTATGTGCACCGGATCGGGCGGGTCGGCCGGGCCGGCCGGCAGGGAGTGGCGATCACCCTGGCCGAGCCCCGCGAGCACCGGATGCTCAAGACCATCGAGCGAACCACCGGGCAGCGGATCTCGATCGGCACGATCCCGACCGTGGCTGACCTACGTACCCGACGGCTGGAGATGACCCGGGCGGCGCTGCACGAGAGCCTGCTGGAGGACGACCTCGAACCGTACCGGGTGATCGTGGAGACCCTCACCGACGAGTTCGACGTCATGGAGGTGGCGCTGGCGGCGGTGAGGCTGGCTCACGAGTCGGCCGGCGGCCCGGTCGACGAGGAGGAGGACATCCCGCAGGTCACGTTCCGGGCCGACCGGGACGGCCGGCCCCGGCGCGACGGCGGTCGGGACAGCGCTCGGGACGGTCGCCGGGACGACCGGCGCGGCGGCCGGCCCCGCTCCGCGGAGATGGCCTGCCTCTTCATCGGCGTGGGCCGCCGGGCCGGCATCCGCCCGCAGGACCTGGTCGGGGCGATCACCGGCGAGACCCCGCTCAGCGGTCGGGAGATCGGCTCGATCGAGATCGCCGACCGGTTCTCCCTGGTGGAGGTGCCGAGGTCCGCGGCGTCCGAGGTGATCAGCCGGCTGCGGCAGAGCACCATCAAGGGCCGCCGGGCGACCGTACGCCGGGACCGGGAGGGCGGCCAGGACGACCGTAACGGCTGAGCCAGGTCAGCTGAGGGCCGGCCCGCCCACCCCCGCCGTCGCACTCGGTAATCCAGGCCGGTTCCAGAAATGGCGGCACACCGATTGCTACCGTTTGCCGACCCGGCTGGAGCTTCGCCGACCTGCGGAACGAGGGGGTGACCCGGCGAATTGTCCGAAGTCGACCACGCCGCCGATCCGCAGCCCGCGCGGGTGTCGGTCATCGTCCCGAACTACAACAAGGAAAAGACTCTCCGGGCCTGCCTGGCAGCGGTCTACGCGCAGACGCTGCCGCCGGCCGAGGTGATCGTCGTCGACGACGCGAGTACGGACCGGTCCCGGCAGATCGCCGCCGGGTTTCCCTGCACCGTGCTGCCGTTCGCGGTGAACCGGGGCGTCTCCGCGGCCCGTAACGCCGGTGCCGCCCGGGCCGGCGGCGACGTGCTCTTCTTCGTCGACTCGGATATCGCGCTGGCCCCGGACGCCCTGGCCGGTGCGGTCGCGGAACTGCGGGCGCATCCCGGCTGCGGCGTGGTGCAGGGCATCTACGACCTGGAGCCGCTCTTTCCGGACGGTCCGGTGGAGTCCTACAAGACGCTTTTCGAGCACTTCTGGCGGCGTCGGGCCGTCGGGGTCACCGCCACCACCATGTTCGCGCTCACCGCTCTTCCCCGCTCCGTCTTCGACCTGGTCGGCGGCTTCGACGAGCGGCTGCGCGACGCCGAGGACATCGAGTTCGGCACCCGGCTTCCGGCGTCGTACGAGATCCGCACCAGCGATCGTGTGGTGGGGCGGCACGACGACGTGGACCGGCTCTGGCCGTACCTGTCGGAGCTGTTCCGCCGCGCCCGGACGTACGCCGGGGCGGTTGTGGCGGCCCGATGGACAGCCGAACCGGCCAGACCGACGACGGCCGGACCGGAAGCGGCCGGACCGGAAGCGGCTACGGCGGAGGTGGCCCGCGCGGAACCGGCGGTGCGGCGGGCGCCGCACCGGATCGACCTCGGCTCGGTCGCGGGGCTACTCGGCAGCGCGCTCACGGTGGTCGGCCTACCGCTCGCCGCCTGGTCCCCCTGGCTGCTGCTGGTCCTCCCGGTTCCGCTGGCGGTCTTCCTCGTCGCCGACCGGGCGCTGCTCGGGTTCGCGCTGCAACAGCGCGGGCCGGGCTTTCTGCTCTTCGCCACCGCGATGCGGTTCCTGACCCACCTGGCCGAGTTCGCCGGACTGACGCTCGGCCTGGCGCGGGCGCTGCTCCGACCTCCCCGGCGGACCGCCGGGGTCGGTTGGCTGGCCCCGGAGTCGAGCCGGTGAACCCCCCGACCGGCCCCGGCCATCCGGACCCAGGCCCGCCCGCAGAGGCGCGGCCCGGACCCGAGGAGACGCGACCGGGAACCGAGAAGACGCGGCCCGGAACCGAGAAGACGCGGCCCGGAACCGAGAAGACGCGGCCCGGAACCGAGAAGACGCGGCCCGGAACCGAGAAGACGCGGCCCGGAACCGACGAGGCCGGAACCGAAAAGGCGCGGTCCGGGGCCGGGACGCGGCGTGGCTGGTGGCACCGGCTCAACCAACTGCTGGTCGCGGCCTTCGTGGTGGGGCTGGCGGCCGGTCTGGTCCTGTTCCTGCGGGACCAGGACTGGACCCCGCTCCGGTCGCTCGCGCAGCGGCTCGATCCGCTCCAGGTCACGCTGGTGCTGGGCGGCGCCCTGTTGATCAACTCGGTCGGGCTGCTGCTCGGATACCACTCCTGGCAGGCACTCTTCGCCGACCTGGGTGCGGCGGTCGACCGGTGGACCGCCGCCCGGCTCTTCTTCGTCGGGTTCCTGGCCAAATTCGTGCCCGGCCGGTTCATCGCGCTGCCGGTGCTGCTCCGGATGGGCCGGGAGATCGACGTCGGCGCGGTCCGGCTGGCCGGCGTCTTCCTGCTCAGCTGGGCCGTCGTCGCGCTGACCGGGATGACCGTCGGCCTCGCGGCCGGGCCCGCCATGCTGGGCGGCGCGACCGGCTGGCTGCTGCTCGCCGTGCTGCCGCTGGTCGCCCTCTTCGTCCAGCCTGACCTGCTCAACCGGGGGCTCGCCGGCTCCGCGAGGCTGCTCCGCAGGCCACCGCCGCAGGCCACCGCCTCTCGGGCCGGGATCCGGCGGGCCATCACCAGCCAATCGCTCTCCTGGCTGATCTCCGGACACCACCTCTGGCTGCTGGCCGTGACCGCCGGTGCCCCGCCGGCCCGCTCCTATCTGGTCTGCGTGGCCGGGTTCGCCGCCGCGACCGTGGCCGGGCTGCTGGTCATGGTCGCCCCGGACGGACTGGGCGTCCGGGAGGCGGTACTGATGGTCGGACTGGCCACCGTGATGCCGGTGCCGGTCGCCGCCCCGGTGGTGCTGACCAGCCGGCTGGTCTGCGCGCTCAGCGAGGTGACGGTCGGCACGGGCGGGCTGCTCCTCGCCCAGTATCTGCACCGGCGCCGGCACGGCCTGCGCCGCAGCCCCGATCCCGCGTTGACCGGCTGAGCCGGCGAACCGGCGCCGCCACCGCTCCGCTACCTCCCTCCCGGAACGCCGGGACCCGTTCCCATCCCCAGAGAGAAGTCGGTGACACCATGTCGAATGCGTTCTTCCGTACGGTGGCACGTCTGATCCGGGTCCCCGTGCGGGTACTGATCCGCGCCAACCCCAGGATGAACGCCGCCTGGTGGAACACCCAGTACGCGTTGGGATTCTGGCGCTACCTCGACGACATGTCCGACGGAGGTATGCCGCTGTCACTGATCGAGACCTGGGCGCCCCGGCCGACGATCCTGGACCTCGGCTGCGGCACGAGTGCCAACCTGCCGCTGATGCCGGGCCGCTACCGCCACTACCACGGCGTCGACCTCAGCTCCCGGGCGATCGAGGCGGCCCGGGCGCTCGCCCGGCCAGACACCTCGTTCGAGGTCGCCGACATCCGCACCTTCGACACGGCGCGGCGCTACGACGCGATCCTGCTCCGCGAGGTCATCTACTACCTGACGGAGGGCGAGTCCGCCCGGTTGTTGGGCCGGCTGCCGGCGATGCTCACGCCCCGGGGCCGGATCGTGGTGCAGATCTACGACGTTGCCGGGGCGGAGGCGTTCGTCCGGGTCATCCGGTCCTGTGGCCTCTCGGTCACCGAGGAGGTCCCCGCGCGCCTCGGGGACAGCCCTCGGGGTGCCTTCTTCGTCCTCAGCGGCCGAGCCGTCGGCGACCACGGGACCGGCAAGGGCCCGGCGGAGACCGGGCCGACGGTGGGCCGGACACGCGGCGGGTCCGCGGGACCGGACCGCGGCGGGGTCAGGCCGGGACCCGGCGCTCCCACCACGGCCGCACCGTGACCGGCTCGCTGCGCAGCAGCCGCCGGTGCAGGTCCTGCAGCCGGTGCCCCGGTTCCACCCCGAGCCGGTCGGCGAGGGTGACCCGGGCGTCCTCGAAGGCGGTGAGCGCCTCGGCCCGCCGCGAGGTCTGACCGAGCACGATCAGCAGGAGTTCCCAGAGCCGCTCCCGCATCGGCTGTTCGGCGAGCATGCAGCGCAGCTCGGAAACGAGGTTCTCGACGTCGCCGAGGAGCAGCCGCACGCCGGTTGCCTCCTCCACCGCGTCCTGACGCAGCTCGGTGAGGCGGATCCGTTCCGCCTCGGCGAGCGGCCCGGTCGCCTCCTGCAGGGCCAGGCCGGACCAGCGGGCCAGCGCCTGCTGGAAGCAGTCGAGCGCCCGGGTGAGCTCGCCCTTGGCCCGGGCCGTCCGGGCCACCCGGACGTCGTACTCGAACCGGTTGACGTCGACCGCGGCCGGCGGCAGGTCGAGAGTGTAGCCGGGCCGGGTCGAGCGGAGCACCCGGGCCAGCGCCGGTGGCCGGCCGGGATGCTCCAGCACCCGGCGGAGCCGGCCGATGTAGGTGTGCACCATGTTCTCCACCGAGTCGGGCCGGCGCCCGTTCCAGATCGCGTCGACGATCTGCGGAACCGACATCACCATCCCGCAGCGCAGCGCCAGCACGGCGAGAACCTCCCGCTGCCGGGGCGTACCCAGATAGAGGTTGGTACCGTCCCGCTCGGCCCTGATCGGCCCCAGGAGCAGGATCGTCAGGTCGTCGTCTTCCGACATCTCGTTCCCCCTAGACAGGCATCGCTGCTTCCCCCCGCACGGCCGGGCGGCACTGCCCGGCGTCGTCGTACGACATTTCGGCACGTCGTCACCTACCGGTCGGCACCCGGTACGACGAACCGCAGTCCCCGGTCGAGCAACCGGGGCAGCACGGTCTCCAGCGCCTCGACGGTCTGCGACCGGTCACCACCGCCGTCGTGACAGAGCAGGACGTGCCCGGGCCGGCTCCGGGACAGCCGTCGTGTGATCCGCGCCACCCCCGGGCTGCGCCAGTCGCTCGGGTTGACCGTCCAGTCCACCGGCGCCAGGCCGAGGTCGGCGCCGGCGCGCAGCACCGCCGGGGACCAGTTGCCGCCCGGGGCGCGGAACAGCCGGGGCGCCGCCCCGACGGCGTCCCCGATCCACCCCTGCGCATCGGCGATCTCGGCACGCAGCCGGGCGGGCGGCAGCGCGGCGAAGGGCTGCGGGTGCGACATGGAGTGGTTGCCGATCGCGTGTCCGGCCTCGCGGATCCGACGGGCCAGGTCGGGGTGCTCGCGTACCCGGGCGCCGATCAGGAAGAAGGTGGCCCGGACCCGGTGCCGGTCGAGAAGCTCCAGCATCCGGGGCGTCCACTCGGGGTGCGGCCCGTCGTCGACGGTCAGCGCCACGCTCCGGCCCGGCACCCCGAAGACCGGGCGGTGCGCATCGCCGAGCATCGGCCGGCGGCTCCGGAACTGCTGTGCCCGGAGCGCGAAGAGGAGGTAGTGCAGGGCCTGGGCCGACAGGTACGGCCAGCAGAGACGCCGGACGTACGGCTTCTCGCTCGGCGCCGCGCTCCCCCCGGCGGTCGGCCCGGTCATCGCGGCAGTTTCGCGGCGGCCACCCGGGCCGGGCCGAAGTTCCGGTCCGCCAGGTGGCGCAGCCCGCCGACCACGGCACCGGCGACGACGGTCAACTGGACCAGCAGATGTACCACATAGAAGAAGACGACGAAGCCGGGGCCGCGCCGGCGGGCCACGAAGCGCAGCAGTCCCGGGTCGGCGGCGACGAAGAGCAGCAGCAGGCCGAGCGGGACCAGCAGCAGCGCGGGGGCGGCGAGGCCGAGCGGCAGGGTCGCCGGCACCAGGGTGGCGCAGAGCAGCCCGGCCGGGGTGTTGGCGCGGATCCCGGCCGGCCCACGCTCGGCGAGCGCGACCGGCACCAGCAGCTGGGAGCGACCGAACTGCTTGCGCAGCAGCCGGCCGAGATGGCTGTCGTCGTCGTGCCGGCAGACCACCGTGTCGGTCAACACGATGCCGTACCGGTCACCCATCCGGTCGCCGAGCTCGACGTCCTCGGAGGCGCGCAGCCGCTCGTCGAATCCGCCGACGTCGGCGAAGACCGCGCGGCGGATCAGGCAGATCGCGAAGAGGGTGGTCCGGACCCGCCCCACGTTGCGCAGCCGCCAGTAGTGCCCGTGCAGCAGCCGGTACGCCTCCACCGGCCCGTCGTCGTAGAGCGGCCGCAGCGAGTAGATCCCGTGTACGCAGGCGACGTCGGGCTGCTCGGCGAGAATCGCCAGCGCGTTGCCGAGCGCCTCCGGCTCGGGTGCGCAGTCGGAGTCGAGGAAGAAGAGCAGCTCGCCTGTGCTGGCCCGGATGCCCCGGTTGCGGGCGGCCGCCGGGCCGGCGTTCTGCTCGGCGTGCAGCACGCGGCACGGGAACCCGGCGGCGATCTCGCGGGTGTCGTCGGTGCTGGCGTCGTCGACGACGATGACCTCGGTGACCGGGTGCCGTTGCGCGTAGACGGCCGCCAGGCACGCCTGCAGGGTCTTCGAGCCGTTGTGTACGGGGATGATGACCGACACCGTCGGCGCCATGTTCACCCACCTCAGCGATACTGCGTGACAACTGCCAGGGACATTGACATTTCGAGATCTACCTGTCGCGACCAAGTTATCCAGTGGCTTGTCCACTGGCAAGCGTTGCCTTACGTAGTCAAGGTTGCGTACAGCACGGGTCCAGAGAAGATCCCGTACCAATCGATAGCGTTCCGACATGCCCAATCTGGTCAGCCTGTCCGATTGCGATCGACTCACCGTTCGCGAGGTGCACGACCTCTATCGTTCCTACGTCAACGCGAGCCAGGTCAGCCTGATGACCTCGTTCGGGTTCGGCCGGGAATTGGTCGACCACGCCGAAGGCGCACACCTGGTGCTCCGGGACGGCCGCCGCATCCTCGACCTCACCGGCGGGGTGGGCGTACTCAACCACGGTCACAACCATCCGCGCATCCTGGCGGCCCGGCGGCGCTTCGCCGAGCAGCGGCGGATGGAGGTGCACAAAACCTACTTCTCCCCCTACCTGGCGGCGCTCGGCCACAACCTGGCTCAGCTTCTCCCCGGCGACCTGCGGATGTCCTTCCTGCCCAACTCGGGCGCGGAGGCGGTCGAGGGGGCGGTGAAGCTGGCGTACAAGTACCACGGCGGCCGGCGGGGCACGATCCTGCGGGCCGACCGCGGGTTCCACGGAAAGCTGCTCGGATCGGGCGGGCTGACCGGACAACCGTCGTTCGACTTTCCCACCATTCCCGGCATAGTTCCATTTACCTATGGAGACCTGGACTCGGTCCGCCAGGCCGTCGCGTCCCATCCACGGGACGTTTACGCACTTGTCGTCGAGCCGTTCAGCGCCTCCACGGTGACATGGTGCGACGAGGACTTTCTGCGCGGCATTCGCGAGCTGTGCGACCGGCACGACATCGTGCTCATATTCGACGAGATCTACACCGGTTGGGGTAAGACCGGCAGCCTCTTCTACTTCATGCGGTATCCCGGGCTGGTGCCGGACGTCCTTACCACGTCCAAGTCCTTCGGCGGTGGAAAGTCATCGATTTCTGCATTCGTCGCCCGGGAGCGGGTTTTCCGGAAGGCGTACGACAACCTGACCGACGCGCTGCTGCAGAGCACCAGCACCACGTACTACGGCATGGGCGAGGAGTGCGTCACCGCGCTCGAGGCGATCAACATCGTCGTGGAGGACGACTACCCGGCCCGGGCCCGCGAGCTGGAACGGGTGCTGGAGCCGGCGCTGAAACGGCTGGCCAAGGAGTTCCCGGACGTGGTGGGCCGGGTCGCCGGGGCGGGCGCGCTCTGGGGCGTCCAGATCGAGGGTGGCCCAAAGATCCTCGACCTGGTTTCCCGGCTCGCCCCGGCCGGGATGGCCCGGGACCCGAGGTTCAAGGCGAAGCTGGTCACCTGCGCGGTGATCCAGGCACTCTACGCCGACCACGACATCTACACCTACTACACCCTCAACGGCCGCAACCCGCTGGTCATCGGGCCGTCCCTGGTCACTGACCCGGCAGATGTGCAGCGCGCCACCGACGCGCTCGGCGAGGTGCTGGAACAGGGGCTCGGCAAGCTCGTCACCCGGTTCGTGACGCAGAAGGTGGGATCGGCGCTGTGGTGATCACCGTTACCGGTGCCGCCGGGATGCTCGGCTCCCGGCTCGTCGAGCGGCTGACCGCCGACGGACACGACGTGCGCGGCGTGGATCTGCGGAGGGAGCCCGGCGTCACCCTGGTCGGCGACATCCGCGACCCGAGGGTGATGGACGAGGCCGCCGACGGCGCGGCGGCGGTGCTGCACTGCGCGGCGGCGCTGCCCAGCTATGCCGCCGCCGAGATCCGCTCGATCATTGTGGAGGGCACCGCTAACGTGCTGCGGGCGGCCCGGCGGGCCCGGGTGGAGCGGGTCCTGCACGTCTCCTCGACCGCCGTCTACGGCCTGCCCCGCCAGGTGCCGACGCCGGAGGAGCACCCCCGGGAGCCGGTCGACACCTACAGCGCGGCGAAGGCAACCGCCGAGGAGATCGCCGAACGGTACCGGGCCGAGGGCCTGCCGACCGCGATCCTCCGGCCGAAGACCTTCCTCGGACCGGGCCGGATGGGGCTCTTCGCGATGCTCTTCGAGTGGGCCGAGGAGGGCCGCAACTTCCCCGTGCTCGGCTCGGGCGACGTCCGGATCCAGATGTTCGCCGTCGACGACCTGGTGGAGGCGGTGGTCACCGTGCTGGCCGCGCCGGAGGAGGTGGCGAACGACACCTACAACCTCGCCGCCGAGCGATTCCGCACGCTGCGCGAGGACTTCCAGTCGGTGCTGGACGCCGCCGGGCACGGCAAGCGGGTCGTCGGGGTACCGGCCCGGCCGGCACTGTTCGCGTTGGAGCTGCTGGAGCGCAGCCGGCTCTCCCCGGTCTACGGCCGCCTGCTGCACAAGTTGCGGCACGACTCCTACGTGAGCATCGACAAGGCCATCCAGCGCCTCGGCTTCACGCCCAAGTTCTCCAACGAGGACGCCATCCTGCGCACGTACGAGTGGTGGCGTGCCAGCCGCGCTGCGGCCGGAGGTGCGGCCGGGCCGATGGGCTCCCGCGCGACCGGGGCGGCGCCGGGCGGCGGGCGGACCAGCCGCGAGCCATGGCGGCAGGGTGCGCTGTCCCTTGCGAAGATCTTCTTCTGACGGGAGTTCAGGTGACCGCCGTCGAGACCGCCGTCGAGACCGCCCTACCGGCCGCCGCGCCGCCGGCCGCGCCCGCGCCCGCGCGTGCGCTCCGGCCGGCCGTGCTGGCCCGGGCGCTCGTCGTGCTCACCCGCCCCGGCCACGCGGTCAAGAACCTGCTGGCCGTGCCGCTGGCGTTGATCGACACGCCGGTCTGGACCGGGTCGGCGCTGCTGCGTACCGGCTGGGCCGTGCTGGTGTTCACGGTCGCCGCATCGACGATCTACATCGTCAACGACATCGTGGACCGCCGGCTGGACCGCACTCATCCGGTCAAACGGCACCGCCCGGTCGCCGCCGGGACGGTGCCGGTCCCGCTGGCCTGGCTGCTCGCCGTCGGGCTGGCCGGGCTGCTGCTCGGGCTGGTCCTCGCCGGACCCGCCGTGCCGTGGTGGCCGCTGGTCGGCTACCTCGGCCTCAGCATCGCCTACAGCAGGTGGCTCAAGCACCTGCCGATGCTGGACATCTGCGTGGTCGCCGCCGGCTTCGTGCTGCGGGTCCTCCAGGGGTACGCCGCCACCGGAGCGGCCCCGTCCGGGCTGCTGCTCACCGCCGTCTTCGGCGGCTGCCTGGTGCTGATCCTCGGCAAGCGGCGGCACGAGCTGGCGGTCGCCGGATCGGCGCACCGCCCCGCGCTGGCCGGCTACAACGTCCCGCTCACCGACCACCTGCTCGGGCTGAACGCCGCGTTGACCTGCACCACCTTCCTGCTCTACCTCAACACCGACGCGCCGCTGGGGCCCTGGCGCCCGGTCACCCTCGCCGTGGTGGTGCCGCTCGGCCTGCTCGCCGCGTTCCGCTACCTGCAGGCCGTGCTGGTCCGGCAGTCCGGCGGGGATCCGATCCGGGCCCTGCTGCACGACAGGATGATCGTGGCCAGCGCTGTCCTGATCGGCACCACGCTGGCCCTGGCGGAACTCGGCGCCCGCTATCCCGCCCTGCTCACCTGGATCGAGAACTGACGACCTGGATCGAGTAATGACCGACGTGGATCGAGATATGACCGACCTGGATCGAGATATGACCGACCTGGATGGAGACATGAACGGACCGCTCGTCTCGGTCATCGTGCCGAACTACAACTACGCGCGGGCGCTCGGGCTATGCCTCGACGCGCTGCGCGCCCAGACCTATCCGCGGCTGGAACTGATCGTGGTCGACGACTGCAGCACCGACGACTCGGTCGCGGTCGCGCAGGCGTACGGCGCACGCGTGCTGCGTACGACGAGCAACTCCGGACCGGCGGCGGCCCGCAACCTCGGCGCGGCGAACGCCAACGGCGAGATCCTCTTTTTCGTCGACTCGGACGTCGCGGCAAAGCCGGACGCGGTCGCCAACGCCGTGGAACTGCTCACCGCCGACCCGGAGATCGGAGCGGTCTGCGGCAACTACGACCCGGTGCCGCTGGTCCGGGACAGCCTGCTGGAGGAGTACCGATGCCTCCAGCAGTCCTACTGGCTGATCGCCGACGAGGGCCGGATCATGACGCTCTACACGGCGCTGCTGGCGATTCCGGCCCGGGTCTTCGTCGAGATCGGACCCTTCAACCCGCGGCTGCGGGAGACCGAGAACGCCGACTACGGCATGCGGCTCGCCCAGCGCTACCAGATCTGGCTCTCGCCAAGGGTGCGCGGCGTGCACGACCACGACGCCGACCTGGGTGTGCTGGTCCGCAAGGTCTTCACCCGCACCGCCCTGCACATCCCGATGTACGCCCGCCGGCCGGAGTTTCCCGGCGGGCTCAGCAGCGGGCCGCGCGCCTGGGTCAGCGTGGCCGCCCTGCTGACCGTGCTGACCCTGGTCCTTCCGGTGCTCTTCGGCGCGGCGTTCCTGGCGGTGCCGCTGGTCGCCCTCGCCGCCTGCCTCGCCGGGGACCGGCCGATGTACCGGTTCGTGCGCCGGGAACGTGGCATCCTCTTCCTCGGCTACTTCGTCGCCATGCACTTCCTGCTCAATCTGGTGATCGCGGTCGCCGCGCTGTCGGGGATGGCCGCCTGGCTCGCCTCGGGCCGGTTCCGGGGCCTCTACGACCGGCCGGAGGTGGCCACCCGATGACCCCAGACGGTGCCCGAAACGGTGCCCCCGACGGCGGTGCCCCCGACGGCGGTGTCCGCGACGGCGGTGCCCCCGACGGCGGTGGACCGCTGGTCTCGGTGATCGTGCCGAACTACAACTACGCCGAGTCGCTGGACCTGTGCCTGCGGTCGATCCTGGACCAGACGTACCCGGAGATCGAGATCCTGATGGTCGACGACTGCTCGACCGATCACTCGGTCGCGGTGGCCGAGGCCCTGGGCGTGCGGGTGGTGAGCACCGGGCGCAACGGCGGCTGCGGCCGGGCCCGCAACATCGGCGCCGCGCACACCAGCGGGGATCTGATCTGCTACGTCGACTCCGACCTGGTGCTCGCCCCGGACGCGGTCACGAACGCGGTACGGCTGATCCTCGCCGACCCGAAAATCGGCGCGGTCTGCGGGATCGAGGACCCCGAGCCGCTGCTGCACGACACGGTGGTGGCCCGGTACCGTGGCCTGCAGTATCACTACTGGTCGATAAGCTCGGAGGGCGACGTGTCGTTCCTCTTCCCGGCCGTCTGCCTGCTCCGCCGCCAGATCTTCGAGGAGATCGGCCCGTTCAATCCGGAGCTGCGGCACACCGAGGAGGTCGACTACGGTTACCGGCTGACCCGGCGTTACCGCCTGGTGCTCACCTCCCGGGTACGCGGCCGGCACGACCACGACCACGAGCTGCGCGGCCTGCTCCGTAAGCTGTTCCACCGGGGCCGGCTGCGGATCCCGCTCTACGCCCGGGCCCGCCGGTTCGGGCAGGGCTTCGAGACCGCCGCCCGCGCCTGGGGCAGCCTGGCGGCATTCGGGACGCTTCCCGCACTGGCCCTGCCGCTGCTGCTCGGCCCGTGGGGGCTGGTCGTCCCGGCCGGGCTGCTGGCCGCATCACTCGGCTGCGACGCCGGCATGTACGGCTTCGTACGCCGCCGCCACGGACTGCCGTTCCTGGCCTTCTTCGCCGGGCTGCACTTCCTGGTCAACGTCACGATCACCGCCGGGGTCGCCACCGGTACGCTGCAGTGGCTCGCCTCCGGCACGTTCCGCCGGCTCTACGACGCCTCGTTCCCGGTCGACCCCACCCCCCTGCAGGGCCCGGCATGACGGTCACCGCCGCCGGCAGCGGTGCTGCACCCCCTGGCGGGCAACCGGCGTCGGCCGGCACAACAGGGGGATTGGAGCCGCCGTCCAGTCAGGATCCGGCTGGTCAGGCGCTCTCCGGGCGAGCGCTGCCTGGCCGGGAGCGTCCTGATGCCGGGCGACCGGTCCCGGTCACCGGGTCGCGGGCGGCGTCGGGTGGGGGCCGGCGTGGCTGGCGGTGGTGGCTCTACACAGGTCTGGTGGGCGCCGGGGCACTCTGGCTCGCCTTCACCGTGGCGCACCTGGTGCTCAGTGGCCGGTGGTGGCTCTGGCTGGCGGTCGACGCGATCCCACCGGTGGCCTTCGTCGGCGTACCGCTGCTGCTGGCCGCGACCGCCGCGCCGTGCGGCCGGTCGCGCCGGCCGGTCGCGCTGCTCTCCGCCGCAGCACTGCTGCTCGGCGGCCAGCTCTCCGGGATCAACCTGCGCGGGCTCGCCGGCGGCGACGGTCCACCCCCGCCCGGCGCGGTCCGGGTCTTCAGCTGGAACACCGGGTACTGGGACGAGGGCGGCCAGACCGAGCGGATGTACGCCCTGCTCCGGGCCGCCGACGCCGACGTCTACCTGCTCCAGGAGTACTGGTACGAGCACTCCCCCGGCCCGACCGGGGCGGAGCTGGCCCGGCTGCACGCCGAGTTTCCCGGCTTCGAGATCGCGGTCGCCGGCGAACTGGTGACGCTCTCCCGCTTTCCGATCCTGCGTCGGATGCCGCTGCTCGCACCGGAGATGCCGCCTCCGCTCTGGGGCTCGGCCGATGCGTGGAACCACAAGGTGCTCCGTACCGACCTCGATCTCGGGTCGGGGCGGAAACTGTCGGTCTACAACCTGCACCTGCCGGTGCAACTGGTCCCGGACCACAGCCCGCTCGGTGGCGAGTTCTACCGGGTGATCCGGCAGCAGCACGCGCAGCGCGAGCCGCAGTGGCGGGCGCTGGCGGCGGACGTGGCGGCGAACCGGAGTCCGGTGCTGGTCGCCGGGGACCTCAACACCAGCCCGGCAATGGGCGACCTGGCCAAGCTGCCGGGTGGGCTGCGGGACGCGAGCTACGCGTCGTCGTCGCGCTATCCGGCAACCTGGTCGGACGTGCCCGGCTGGCCCCGGCTGTGGCGGCTGGACTGGGCGTTCGTCTCGGCGGCGGTCCGGGTGCACTCCTACCGGTTCGGCGGGTCGACCGGCGGTGTCTCCGACCACCGGCCCCAGCAATTGGTGATCTCGACGGGTCAGCCCGGCACGTCCGGGTCGGCGTCGAGGTAGCGGACACCGAGCCGATCCAGCAACGGGCGTAGCTGGTAGATGTCGAGCCCGAGTACGCCGTCGGCGAGCTGCCGGCGCCGCTCCTCCTCGGCGGCCTGGCGCGCGGCCCCGGCGGCGGCCACCTCGCGGGCCCGCTCCCGGGGCACCACCACGACCCCGTCGTCGTCCGCCACGATCACGTCGCCGGGGCGCACGCAGGCGCGGCCGAGCACGATCGGGACGTTCACCGAGCCGGGGCTCGCCTTGACGGTGCCCTGAGCGGAGACCGCCCGGGACCAGACCGGAAAGGCCATCCCGGTCAGCGCGGCGACATCGCGGCACCCCGCGTCGATGACGAGCCCGAGGACGCCGCGGGCCCGCAGCGAGGTGGCCAGTAACTCACCGAAGGCCCCGTCCGTGCTCGGCGAGGTGGAGGCGACCACGAGCACGTCTCCCGGGCCGGTCTGCTCGACCGCCGCGTGGATCATCAGGTTGTCACCCGGCGGGGCCGAGACGGTGACCGCCCGGCCGGAGATCCGGGCACCCGGATAAATTGGTCGGAGTAGGTGCCCGAGGAGCCCGGTGCGGCCCTGGGCCTCGTGCACCGTCGCCACGCCTTGCCGGCCGAGGTGCGCGACGGCGTCGGCCGGCGGTGCGGCGGCGCTGCGGACGATGACGTGCCCGTGCGTGCGACTGGGTTCGTAGCGGTCGCTGGCCGTCACAGCAGTTCGCCTCCGACCACCGGAAAGATTCGCTGGAACGCTTCGGCGTGGGTGATCGACCGGTTTCCACCGTTGCGCACCGCCTGCACACCGCGCCGGATGCCGAGATCCGTGTAGTAGGCCACCAGGTGACTCTGGGCTCCCATGATCCGCATCGCCTCGATCTTGCGGTCGAAGACGGTGCTGACGTCCAGCAGCAGGTTCGGGACGAAGTCGCACTGCTCGGGCTGGTGCGGCTCGAACTGCAACACGTTCGGCGCGCCGATCGGCCGGGTCTGCGGGTCGTGCCCGGCCGCCTGGGCGACCATGCGCGCCCGCAGCACGATCTCGTGCGCCAGCGAATGGTCGAGGTTGTATGGGTCCCGCGCGGGATGGGTAATGATCACGGCCGGGTTCACCCGTCGGATGGTCGTGGTCACGCGGTCGTGAAGGTCGTCCGTCGCCCGTAGTGGGTAGTCCCCGGCGTCGAGGAAGTCGATCTCGGCGCCGAGCACCGCCGCCGCCCGACCGGCCTCGTCGCGTCTCGCCTCCTTCACCCGCTCCAGGGTCATCCCGGGTTGCTTCCACAGCCCCGGTGACTCGCCCCGCTCGCCGAAGGTCAGGCAGAGCACGTGGACCACCTGGCCCCGGGAGGCGCTGAGCGCCAGTGCGCCGCCGGCACGCCAGACGAAGTCGGCGGCATGCGCGCTGACCACGAGGACCGGCCCCCGCCCGACCGGAGACGCTGTCATCGACGATCCCTTCGGAGCGGTTCGGTGGGCGCGTTCGTGCTCCCCGGCACGTGCCCCGGCTCGATGGCCGACAGTGCGATCGTAGGTCCGGGCGTCACTATTGCCAACAATGTCGTCAACAATTTGACGCCCGGTCAGGGCCTCGCCCTCGGAGAGCCGCGCTCCCCCGGTCTCCGGGCTGTCGGGCGCCGCCTGCCGGGGGACGGACGGGACAGCGGCCAGGCCGGCGGCCGGGCCATGCCGCCGTGCGCCGTCCGAAGGCGGCGTGTACAGTAATGCCCCGTGCGGCGCTGCGGCGGACGCCAGGCGAGATCATCGTCTTGGCGCATCGCGGTGACGGCATGCAGGTCCGGGTGGCGGAATGGCAGACGCGCTAGCTTGAGGTGCTAGTGCCCGTATAGGGCGTGGGGGTTCAAGTCCCCCCTCGGACACGCAAACCCCTGCGAAGCATTCATATGTGGCGATTGCTTCGTTTCGTCTTGCCCGCTGAGGCGCGTTGACGCGGAGCCCGCCCGCTTGCTGTGATCGGGTTCCGGGTTCCCTGGCTGATCTTAAGTCCTGTCGCTTCGGTCTCGAGGGTGACGCCGTGCGGCTCGCAGATGATCGTGATCGCGTGGTTGCGGAGGAATCGGGCCAGCGCGACCGGATCGTTGGCTTGTTCCACGCCTTCGAGTTCTTGTCGGATTTGGCTGTCGTGGCTGTCGAGCCGGTGGAGTTGGGTTGGGAGGTGGCGCGGGCGACGATGACGTCCTCGCGGAGGTGAAGGTTCCCGGCTTGGCGTGTGCTGGGGTGGTGGGCGGTGGTGTGGCCGTGCCGGCATCGGTAGCAGGGGTTGCCGTGGCTCCACTGCGATTCCAGGCTGCGCCCGCACAGCCGGCAGCGCAGTAGCCCGACCAGCAGGTAGGTGCGCTTGGTGCCGGTGCTGGGCTGGGGGACAGCGGTGACGGCCTGGGCGGCGACGAAGTCGGGCCTTACCCCTTGATCTTGGACACTTGAACCTTGGATCGTGAGGTCCGGGTAGATCAGGAGTCCTGGAACAGCATGGCGAACAAGCACTATCCCGCACAGTTCAAGGCCGACGCGGTGGCGTTGTACCGGTCGAGGCCGGGTACCACGATCGCGGAGGTCGCCGACGATCTCGGCGTCAACCGGGAGACAATGCGCAGCTGGGTTCGCGCCGACGACCAGCGCCGTGACCGCGGGTCCGGGCGGCCTGCCGCAGCGGCGGCCAAGCCGGAGTCGGGCTCGGTCGAGGCGGAGAACGCCGAGCTGCGGCGGCGGGTCCGGGAGCTGGAGGAGGAACGCGACATCCTGCGCAAGGCGGCCCGGTATTTCGCCGGGGAGACGCGCTGGTGAACCGCTTCCAGTTCGTCGCCGACCACCAGCAGCGCTACGGCGTGAAGCGGTTGTGCCAGGTCCTCGGGGTGGCTCGGTCGAGCTACTACTACTGGACGTCCACCGCGCCGGCCCGGGCGGCCCGGCAGGCCGCCGACCTCGTGCTGGCCCGGCAGATCCGCAAGGTCCACGCGGCCGACAACACCTACGGGGCACCGCGGATCACCGCCGAGCTCCGCGACGGCGGCACCGCGGTCAACCACAAGCGCGTCGAACGGGTGATGCGCTCGATCGGTGTGCAGGGCTTGCGGCTGCGTCGCCGTACCCGGACCACCATCCCGGATCCGGCCGCGGTCAAGGCTGCGGACCTGATCAGCCGGGACTTCACCGCACCCGTGGTCAACCAGCGTTACGTCGGTGACATCACCTACCTGCCGGTCGGTGAGCGCGGGTTCCTCTACCTGGCCACCGTCATCGACCTGCACTCCCGCCGCCTCGCAGGCTGGGCGATCGCCGACCACATGCGCACCGACCTGATCATCGACGCGCTCACCGCCGCCCGGCGCACCCGGGGCAGCCTGGCCGGGGCGATCTTCCACAGCGACCACGGAGCCCAGTACACGTCGAAAGCCTTCGCGGCCGCTTGCGCGGCGGCCGGCGTCCGGCAGTCGATGAGCAAGGTCGGCACCTCGGCCGACAACGCCCTGGCCGAGTCGTTCAACGCGACCTTCAAACGCGAGACCCTGCAAGGCCGCCGAGCGTTCACCGACGAACGCGACGCCCGCCTCACCAGCTTCCGCTGGCTGCACCGCTACAACACCGTCCGCCGCCACTCCCGGCTCGGACAGCAGTCCCCGATCACCTACGAGCGGACCCAAGAAAGCTCAGCTACCATCACACAAGCCGCATAGACCCCGTGTCCAAGTTCCGGGGGTAAGGCCCGTCTTGCACGCTGACCAGACTGGGGTGGGTGGGCTTGGCGGAGATTGCCCACTGGGTGCCGGCGTTGAGCCGGTGTACCTGCATGAGGCCGGGTAGCTGATTCTGGGTGCGTTCGCTGTCGGTGCGGTTACGGTTCCAGACTTGTCGGCCGGTGTAGCGGGGGTTGGCCAGTATCGCCGCGACGGTGCGAAGCCGCCACCCGTTACCGGAGCGGTGTGGGTTGCGTTCGCGGTCTGCGGCGGACGGGCACGGCACATTCTTGTCGTTGAGGAGCCGGGCGATACCGGCGATGCTGTGTCCGGCCAGTCGCTGGGCGAACATCCACGTCACGTTCGGGGCGGTTTCGGGGTCCGGCTCAAGGCGGTGCAGCCGCCGGCCCCATCGTGCGTGCGCCTGGTTCGGGTGAGGGCCGGCGTCAACGAGCCGGTATCCGTAGGGCGGTCGGCCGCCGAGGTAGCGGCCCTGCACTCGGGTTTGTGCCTGCATCGCCATGGTGGTGCGGAACCGGGCGCGCTGGACTTCGCGTTTGGCCTGCGCACCGAGCAGCATCAGCAGCGCCTGGTGGGTCACGTCGTTGAAGTTGATCGGTCCGTCGGTTTCGGGTAGCCACAGCTGCACATCGTGCTGTTGTAACAACGCGGCCACGTGGCGGATCTGACCGCCGGAGAACGCCCGCGCGTACTCACCGACCACGATCGCGTCGAACCCCCGGTGAGGGTTGGCTACCGCGGCGAGTAGTGCCGCGGCCTGCGGCCGGTCGGCCCAGGACAGTTCGCGGGTGAAACCGACGTCGAAGAACTGCGCCACGATCCGCCCTCGTCCGGCGATCAACTCGGTCGCGACGTCGAGCTGCCAGCGGCGCGAGGAGACCGGGTCCTGGTAGTCCTTGGTCGACACCCGCCCGTAGAACGCGAACCTCAACCCGGCTCCCGTGCCGCTACCACGCCGGCGGACCCGCGGCGTCTTGCCGCCGATCCACGCCGCGAGTAGATCCTCGTCACCGGCATGGGACACAGCTGCCGTGTCGATCACTGGCTGTCCTGGCGTAGCTGGTCGCGGGCCTCCATGAGCGCGAAGCCGAGCAGGTTGTGGCCCTGCCACCGTGCCGGGTCGCCGGCCCGGGGATCGTCGGCGGCGAGCCCGATGCCCCAGATCCGGTCCACCGGGCTGGCCTCCACCAGCACCCGGTTGCCGGTACCGAGCAGGTACGAGCGTAGGTCGGGATGCTGTCCGAACTTGGCGGTGTTGCCGGCGACCACGATCGCGTACCGGTGGGTCTCCCAGACGGTTGGGTCGAAGCTGCGGACCTGTCGCCCCAGCGTCTTCGCGCGATGCGGATGTGACGCGGCAAGGATCTGCCCGGCGATGTCGATGTCATCGAACAGCATCGCCTTGGACCACATCATGTAGTGCTCGGCCGTGGCGAACTGCCGTTCGTCGACGGTGAACACGGCCGGCCACCACTGGCTCAAGCAGCCAGCGCCGACGCTGCCGCCCGGCTGCGGCTGATGCCCCCAGAAGTACAGGAACTTGACCTTCTCGCCGGCGGCAACGAGGCCGACCACGTCGGCGATGGTACGGGCGAACACGCGGCTACTCTGCCCGTCCGGTCCACGCCCGCGCCACCGATATGTCGCTCGTGGCAGCCGGTCATTCCACCCGCAGGATCCCCCTGGACGGCCCGTGTCGAAGTGCCGAACTCGTCGAGCACCGATCCCACCGGCTGTCGGGATGGGAGTGCGGCCGGGACCGCTGCCGTGCCGAGGTCGCCCGAATCGCGTTTCGCGACGATCGCGGCCACGCACCCCTACCCCTGTCATGGCAACGGTGCGCGGTTGTCGGCGGCCTCGCCTGCTCGATCCGCCGCCGCTTGGCCCGCCCGGAACTCGTTTGCTTCGGACAGTGACGGGTGCGATTCTGGCCAGCTGGCACCGTGCCGGCCGCCGACGCTGGCGCCGATGCGTGAGGAAGCCCTATGAACGAACGGCACGACATCCGCAGGGCGGCGGTCGCAGCCCTGGTCCGGGCAGTGTTGACCCATCTCGCGGCGAGCGAGGGCAAGCCCCGCACCGGCAGGATGATCGACAACCAGCGCTGGTGGCGGCACAGCCAGGAAACCTTCCTCGGCATTCGCCCGCAGGCGTGGGATATGCCGGACGATGTACCGATCGTCGGGTGGCTCGACAAGTTTGCCGAGATGGCCGACGTGCGACAGGCGTACGCCGCGGACTCGGTGCTCCGCGACCGGGTCGACACCATGATCGGCGCGGCAGGGACGCGGCAGGCGAGGAACTTCGACTGGCTGCTCGTGCAGCACATCATCGAACCGATGGTCGTCGCGAAGGCCACGTACGAGTTCGACGAGAGGGTCTTCGACCGGTTATTCGAGGCTTTCGACCGCGGCCTGGCCAGCCACCAGGTCCATATGGTCGAGTTCCTTCCGCTCAACGGGTTCGACTCGAACAAGGACGTCATCCTGCTGCCCGACGGGGTGGTCCTACGGCGAATGACCGATCGGCAGATGGGCGCAGCCATTGATCAACTCGCGGTACCCCGCATGGTCGGCGGAAGCGTCAACAGCGTGCGGATCTCCCGGTTCGACCAGTGGGCGTTGACGAGCGCGCGTACGTATCCCGTTGTCGCCGGCCACACGGACCCGCAAGCGTCGACAGCTCCCGCCTTCCCCACCCTCGACGGGTCGGCCCGCCGGGTGGTGACGGCGCTTCGCCTTGTGTGCGGCGGGTCCGTTGTGACTACCCGTCCCATACTGGCCCAGGCCGATGACGAGTTCCCCATCGTTCCCAGCTACACCGCGATCCACTCCGCGTTCGACAGCGCCGACAACGAGCGCCCGACGCTCCTGATGACCGACGGCCTTGACCAGTTCCGCGCCACGTACACCGCTCTAGGCTCGCCCCACGTCGAGGCCGACCGGTCCCTGCAGGTCGCTATCCGTCGTCTCGTCCTCGCGGGCTCCCGAAACACAGACTCCGACCGCCTGATCGACCTGTCGATCTCTGCCGAAGCACTGTTCATCAAGCGTGCGAACCTGCCGAGGGGCACCAAGGGTGACAAGATCGCGGCAGGGGCAGCCAACCTGCTCGCGGCCGAAGCCGACCTCAACGCCAACAACGTCGAGGCGTTCATGAAGACCCTGTACCAGGCCCGCAATGCCGAGATCCACGGCGACGGACAGCCCTACGCCCCGCTACGCCTCGTGTCCGGCAGCCCGGCGACGTCCTTGCGCGAGATGCTCGACGACGCCGAGCGAATCATGCGCCGCGCGGTGCTGCTAGTTCTCGCGACTGACGCGCCTATCCCCTCATGAGGACGCGGGTCTGCAGGCGGGGCCGGCGAAGGCCGGGGCTGTCATAGCGGGCTGGCACCATGCCGATATGTCGATCCCGGGGACCAAGCCGACTTCCGGAATGCTGCTCCTGCGCGTGCTGGGCAAGGTGGGACCGTGCCCAGGTTGCGCGCACCAGATGCTGTGGATCTTGGCCCTGCTGCCGGTTCACCGGCCGGCTGTCGGAGAGTTCGTCAAGGTCGACCAGGAGGGCGCCGTCGCACTCGCTGAAGAAATCCTGCGCGGCGCCGGCCAGGACCTCGTGGTGCGACGGTGGCGGCCCCGGCCGTCCGGCGCACGCGGCGCGAGCTTCAACCCGAACACGTGTACTGACTGCGGCGAGCAGCCGGACTGGCACGACTTCGAGGCCGTAGTGGACGCCTCGATTTATGAGGGGCGCATCGAAGTGGCGCGCGGACGCGTCGGGGTACGCGAGTGGCGCCGCGCGGTCTGCGCTCAGCACAGCGTCATGTGCTGTGTGCCCGAGGACTGACGACGACGCACCCGTCGCCGGCGCCCAGCCAAGCGATCACGGCCCGAGTGCTCGCCGCCCGTGTCGGCGTGGCGGGCGCCACGTCCCCGGGCGACCAACAGAATCAACAGCGGCTCACGGCGCGCCGGGTGGACTCCGAAGTCCTTCGCGACCTGCTCGACCGTCACACCAGGGTCCCGGTCACGAGCAACCCGCACGACGTCATCGCGGAACTCACGGGGGTAAGGCTGGGCACAGCAACATCCTTCCAGCCCGCTCACAGAGCAAGCCAACTCAGATGTCACCTATCCGTGCAGCAGACCCATCCGTCGTCCGGCTGATCCCCGGCCCCACCCGGCGAGCCCGCCACGCGGTCAGTACCGGCTCGAGCAACGCCCACCGCTCATCCGACAAATCCGACCTGTACCCATGCCGCTTGATAGCTGATCAACAGCCCCGGTCGGATCGCTTGGATAGTCGCACCACGAGCACTTCCGCCCGAACAGAACGTCGTCGTACTCGCCACCGGCTCACCCTCCGGCCAGGTCGAGACACCCGCGACAGTTCTCCCGTTCGGACCAGCTTCGTCGCTCTAGGTCGACGGGCTCCAACCGGGCATGGTCGAGGTCTGTGCGCACCGCCATGCGGAACTGCCAGATCGCCTCGGCGAACTCGTGATATGCGCGGTGGTAATCCCGCGACGAGGGGGTCGCGCCGGAGCGGATGACGTTCCGTACCCCGATCAACCTGCGGTAGGCGAACTCGCCGGCCTTGACGACCTCCAACGTGCCGGCCACGAGCAAGCGCTCTCGCTCGGCGAAGACGTTTGCCTCGTGAACGGCGCGGTTGGCGGAAGGGAGACGGCGCGACGCGTCCTCGTCGCTCTGCGCGACCGCACGAAGCGCGCTGTGGGCCGAGTCGAGCGCAACAACGAAGTCGAGACAGTATCCGACCCGCTCCGCCTCACGGTGGCGCCGACGCTCGGCGCGGTTGTGCTGCACCTCCGCAGCCAGGGCACCGGCAAGGGCGATCACGGCTCCGCAGATCGCACCGACGAGCGGTATCCATTCCACGCTCTCAGTCTCCGCCGGTGGCGTCTGGCCCGCCACGCGTTCCTGTCTCCCGTCCGGACGGGCTACGGGGAAACACTGGTGGAGCCCGGTCCGATCGCCGTGCCGCGTCAGTGGCCACTCAGCAAGCTGACCTGGGATATTCTTGGTCCGCCCTTTCATACAGGCAAGTCGAGCAGCCGCAACACGTCGAGTTGCGCCGCCTGACTTGAAGGGCTCCACCCACCTGCCTGAGTCTCAGCCGGAAGACCAATCTCGCTGCCCACAGTCACGGCACCGTTCACGGTCCGACCAGTCCTGCCGGCCGAGCGTGTCCGGGGTCAACAGCGGCTGTCCCGCGTCGGCCCGCACGGCCATCCGGAAGGCCCACAGCGCCTCAGCAAACGGGTGGTAGACCTGATGGTAGGCCGCCTCCTCTAAGGCGTGTTTCATAAGCCGGTCAGAGCCACTCGGTGATGATGGTGATGGTCAGGACGGCTTGGAAGCGGACTGCCAGCTTGTCGTAGCGGGTGGCGACGCCGCGGTGGCGTTTGAGCCGGTTGATGCCGTTTTCGACGGCGTGGCGTAGCCGGTAGAGGTCCTTGTCGAACGTGGGCGGGCGGCCGCCCTTGGAGCCTTTGGCTTTGCGGTGGGCGTCCTGGTCGGTCTTGCTGGGGATGCAGGCCTTGATCCCGCGTGAGCGTAGGTGGGCGCGGTTGCCTCGGCTGGTGTAGGCCTTGTCGGCCAGGACCAGGTCGGGACGGGTGCGGGGTCGGCCGACCCCGAGTCGGGTCACGCGGATGCGGCGCAGGACGGGGATGAACTGCGGGCTGTCGCCACGGTGCCCGGCGGTCACGATCATCGACAGGACCTTCTGTCCCTGTTCGCAGGCCAGGTGGGTCTTGGTGGTCAGCCCGCCGCGTGACCGTCCGAGGGCGTGGTCGGCTGGTTCGTCGTGCACGCCACCGGGCGACTCTTTCTGCAGGTGGCCGTCGGTGCGGGCGCCAGCGGCGTGTTGGTGGGCGCGGCTGGTCATCGAGTCCACGCTCACCGTCCAGGCGATCCGGCCGGCCGCGTCGCCGGCGGCCTGCAACGCGGCCAGGATCCTGTCCCAGGTCCCGTCGCGCTGCCAGCGGCGGAACAGGCCGTAGACGGTGGGCCAGGGCGCGTACTCGGCCGGGACGTCCCGCCATGGGGCGCCGATCCGGATCCGCCACCGGATCCCGTCGATGAGCTGCCGTTTCTCCCACTTCGGCGGCCGACCCGTTCTCGGTGCGGCAGGCAGCAGCGGGGCCAGAACAGCCCACTGCCTGTCGGTCAGGTCATGCCGCCTCGTCACCGCTACGCTGGGCACGAGGTCTCCGGTACGAAGTTCTTGCTTGGTCGCAGAACCAGATACCGGAGACCTCTTCAGTTGTCGATCACCGCCACGCCGTGACCTTGACGCCGCCAGCCCGACTTACGAAACACGCCTTAGGCGCGTGCCGACCCGGATCGCGTCCCGAACAGCGATGATCCGCAGGAACGCCGCCTCGGCCGCACTTACCAACGGCGCAGCGCTGAGCACCAGGAGTCGCTCACGGATCGCGTACACCCGCGCGTTGTGAAGCGTGTCGTTCGCCGAATCACGACGGGCCGCGGGTGGCAGATCGTTACGGGCCACAGCGCGCAGGGCGTTGTGCGCTTCGTCGAGAGCCAGCATGAACGCGACAGCGGTCGCTGACGAGAGCGGCAGGCCGACCTGTGCCAGTGGCTCATGGGGTCTACGCTGAGGCATCGCCTCGTCGGGGAGACGCTGGTGGGGCCACCCGATCGAATTATCAGGCAGAGGGTCGTGCGACTTTGTCCGTTCGGATGGGCGCGGGTCACGTAGCTGCGCCCGCGCAAGCCTGGCGAGCGCACCGCCGGTCCCCAGCGCCTCGTCGCAGCGCTCCGCCAACTGGACGTTGCCCGGCGCGCGGCCCGTCTCCACCTTGCTCAGGTACCCACGGCTGTAGTTGACTTTGCGAGCAAGCCCGGACAGCGAAAGCCCAGCGGTCTTCCGATACTGGCGGAGGCACGTCCCCAGCCGCTCCATTGTGTCGGTCAGGGGTTCGCATCCATTGTCGCGCGCGGCTCTCATGACACAACGTCGCCATTGCAATACACATCGTAACTGTATCACGGTCAACCTTCGCGGGGCGGTGGTCCAGCGGCCGGAGGTGACCGCCGGACCATCACCACGATCAGCAGACGGGCGTCGAGACCTGGGCCGCGACCAGCGATGAGTGGATGAAGCCGCTCCTCGGGGCACTCACCCTGAACCAGCGGTTGGACGCGTAGTTGGAGTTCGGCGGGTAGACCCACTGGGCATCGGTCCAGCACACCATCGTGACGGACGTGCCGTTGCCGTAGTACCCGTTGGACGCGCAACCGGTGTTGGCGCAGCTCCGGATGTTGGCGCCCCCGGAGTTCGAGCTGATGTACGGGCCTGCGGCGGATGCCGGCACACCCGTCACCGCCACGAGAGCCCCGGCCGCACCGACGATCGCGGCCATCCTCCCGAAACGGCGCCGCAAGGCGACCCTGGTTTCGGACATCGTGCACTCTCCTTTGCACTTCCGGACCGGCAGACCAGCCAGCCGACTGCCATGAGCGTCGACGGTTCAGTCCTCTTTCCGGAACGTGTTTCCTGTTGCATCCGATGGACAGGAGACACCGCACGTTCGCATCCTGCGGAAACCTGACGAGACGTTTCCTGTCGGCCGTCCTTCCAAGCCTGTTCAGTGCAGATCACGACGCTGCGCTCGGACCGCGGAGCCGAGTGTCGCAACCGCCGCAGGCCAGGAGAAGCGCCCGAGCAGCCGTTCACGGACGCGGTGGATCTCGGCGAACGCAGTGGGCAGGTCGTCCAGTACTCGTTGCACCGCTTTGGACCAAGTCCGGATGTCGCGGTCGGGGTCGTCTGTGATATCGACGATCAGGCTGTCGGCGGAGGCACCCAGTTGTTCCCGGAGCAACTCCGCCACGCCGCTGTGCGCGCTGACGAGGATGGGGGTGCCTACCGCGAGCGCCTCCCACGCCGCCAGACCAAAGCCCTCAGCCCGAGACGGCATCAGGCACAGCGCCGCACGCCGAAGGTCACGGCGCACTGCCGTGCCGTCTTCGGAGAATGGGCGTACGTCGACTCGGCCACGAGCCAGGTCGGTAAGGCCGACGAGCGCGGTGCGCACCTGCTCGCACTGTTCGGCTGGGGCACCGCGAACGTACAGCAGCGGAGCCAGGCGGTCGGGCCGGTCCGGCACGGCAGCGACGGCGCCGCCCGCAATGTCGAGACCCTTGAGTTCGATGTCGCCGGTACGACCGAGGACCATCACATTCGCGCGTACCGGGATCCGGCGCGCGCGGTCGAGGGGGTCTGGGTCGAGACCTGGGTCGAGGCGAACCACGGACCGACCGCCGTAGCCGTCGTCGAGAAGATGGGTGGCGTACCGGGTCAGACGAGGCCCCACACCGACGACAACGTCGGCCTGCCCCGCGAGATCCACGGTGTACGCCTCGCGCGCCTCCACGCGGGCGGATGCCTTGCCACTGCCCTTGTACGGTTCAATCTCAGCAGGGGCTGTGTGCACCATGTGGACCATGGTGGCGGTACCGAACTTGCGGGCGTAGAGCCAGCCGATGTGCCCGGTCACGTGGTCGTGCCCTACGATCACATCGGGATTCCACGCGATGACCTTAGCCACCGGCAGGTGGAGATCCGGTCCCGCAGGGGTGCGGTCGGCGACGAACAGCCGGACGCCGTGTCGGGCGGCGTCCGCGTGCTCGGCAGCCGTGGCCTGCGCGACAAGGCATCCCACCGTGTCACCGCAGGAGGCGAGCGCGGCGGCGAGTCTCCGGTTGAGCACGGAGATGCCACCCTTGGCGGGCGACCATTCGTCGCAGACGAACAGTATGGTCAGCGGGGTTTCGATCATGGCGACAGCCGACCAGCATGAAAGAATGAGTTCAACACCGATCGAATGAAGATCGTTTGGAGTCGCTAATGTCGGATGAGGCCGCGTGGCGGAGCATGGCCAGTGGACTGGTGACTGTCCGGGATGTCGTACGCAAGACAAAGCACGGTTGCATTCCATCAGTCGAGCGCACCGCGCTGGCCAAGGTCGCCGAAAGCGCCGCCTTCGTGGGGCTTGGCCCATCCTCGCCGGACCGTGGGCGCTGGCTCGTCGCCCGGATCCGAAGCCGCCTGCTCGATCTGGAACGCACTGCGATCGCGTCGGCCGCGGACCGGGCGGTCCGCTGCTGGGCCCGCTACGTCGACGAGGGCCTGACCCCCATTGAGCTGCACAACGCGTATCCTGACCTCATCCTGAACGCCACACCCACATCGGTGGCTACTGCCCGACGGCAACGCGTGCAGAGCCTTATGTGGGCCGGCGGCGCGCGGGGCGACATGGACTCGTTCCCCGGCGTACTGAAACTCGCCGCAGAACTCCGTAGCGCGCTCTCCACCGGCCTGCCCGACGGGCCCCGGATGGATGCCACGACCTTCGGATATGAGTGGAAGCGCCTAGCCACCGCGGTACCGGCGGGGCGCGATCTGCTCCAGGTACTGGCTCGGCTGGCCCCGGATCACCCGTTCCCGAACTCGTTGCTGCGCGAGGCGGGTGACTGCCTTCCCGGCCTGGCCGAGGACGCATGCGCTACCCCGACCGCGCTCCGTGAGACGTGCGCAGCGTTACGCAGCCGGGGCCTGCTGGAAACGGACGGCGACCGAGTGTCAGTGCCCACGACCATCGCCGCCCACGTGGTCGATCAGGTCACGCCCGAGCAGGCGGTCCACTGGACCGCCGCCGTGCTGCGCTTCCTCACCCACGCGCTGCGTCCCGACACCCATCACCACGACTCGTGGGCCGAGTGGGAGTTTGGGCACCCCCACGTGCTGGCCGTATGCGAGGCAGCGGAGCGGCACCAGGTACAGCTCAACGATGTCGCCTACCTACTCGACCGTGCTTCGGTCTACCTACGCGAAGGTGTCGAGGACCCGGACGGGGCAGCCATGCTCGCGGAACGGGCCGTCGCGGTCGCCGGGGCTGTGGAAGACCGCGAGCTGATCGGTAACAGCCTGGGCAATCTGGCACTGGCACATCGGGCCGCCAACCGGATAGCGGACGCCGTCCGGATCATGACGGAGGCTGTGAACCACGACGCCGTGGAGTACGGCACCGACCACGAGACGTATGCGGAGAGCCTCACGGTGCACGCCAACCTCCTCGACGCAGCAGGACACACCGCAGACGCTAGCCGAACGCATCAACAGGCAGTGGCGATCCTGCGGACGCTGCACACGACACGCCCGGAGGACCATATCCGTGGGCTGCTACAGCGGTTGAATGGCTGGGGTCTGGCTCGGTCGATCGCCTGTGATCAACCACTATGGACGACCGGTCGGTGTTGATCTATACCTGGGGTGTGAGGTACGCCGATAGTGGTGGCCTGTCCGCTGCCGGACGGGCCAAGCGGGAGCAGGTACGGATGCAGGCCGCGCGGATGTTCGCCGTCGATGTGCCGGCGGCGCAGGTCGCGGCCCGGCTACGGGTGTCGACGAAGTCGATCTACCAGTGGCGACGCCGCTGGCGTGCGGGTGGGATGACCGCCCTGGCCTCGACCGGCCCGGGTGGAAACGTCTCCCGGCTCTCACCGGACCAGCTACTGCGGCTACGAGCGGAGTTGGACCTCGGCCCGGCCGCACACGGCTGGATCGAGGACCAACGCTGGACCCTGGCCCGGGTCGCCACCCTGATCGGCCGACTGTTCCACGTCTCCTACACCCTGCGCGGCGTGTCCTACCTGCTGCACCGCATGGGCTACACCCCTCAGGTACCCACACACCGAGCCGTCCAGCGCGATGAGGACGCGATCGCCGACTGGCGGGCCACGACCTGGGCCAAGGTACGAGGCTAGCGGCGGCGACCAGGGCGTGGATCGTCTTCGAAGACGAGGCCGGACAGACCCTGCGCCCGTCCAGGGCCCGAACCTGGGCCCGCACGGGCCACACACCCACCGTGCGGGTATCGGGCAAGGGCTCAGGCCGAATCTCGATCGCCGGACTGATCGCCTACAAACCCGGCCAGCGCGGCCACGTCTTCTACCGCCTGCGCGTCCACCGCAACCGTACCGGCGAGCGCCGCAGCCTGTCCGAGGACGACTACGCCACCCTGATCACCGCCGCGCACCACCGGCTCCACGCCCCGATCATCCTGATCTGGGACGGAGTCAACACCCACACCAGCACCGCGATGCGCCAGCTCATCGCCGCCCGCCACCGGTGGCTGACCGTGGTCCAACTACCCGCGTACGCACCCGACCTCAACCCCGTCGAGGGCCTGTGGTCAACGATGAAGTCCAGCCTCGGCAACCTCGCCGTCGACGGCGTGGACCACCTCGCCGCGATCATCCGCAACCGACTCAAGCGCATCCAGTACCGACCCGACCTGATCCCCGGCTTCCTCGCCCAGACCGGACTCAGCCTGGAACCGGAACCACCATGACCGAAACAGACCCCAGACTTTCAACCGCTGTAGTCGCCGCCCTCAACGACTACGCAGGACACCTCCTGTCCACCGGACCGGCTACCGCCGAAGGTCGGGAGCTACTCAAGGAGGCGGACAAACTCGTGCGACGTGGTGAGCACGGCTGGACGCAGATCACCTTGAACCTCGCCCGGAGCTGCCGCGCGGCCGGTGATCTCACTGACGCACGCGACTATCTGCAGTCCGTACGGGACTACTGCCGCACCAACGGGCTAGAGCGCGTCTGACGGATCATGGTGACTTGCGGTCGCGTTTCGCTCGGAGCCAGACGAGGATCGAGGCGATGGTGACTGTTGCCTCGTAACGACTTCTCAACTTGTCGTAGCGGGTCGCGACCGCCCGGAACTGCTTGAGTCGGTTGAAGGCGCGCTCGACCTGGTTTCGGTCCTTGTACCGTTCCGCGTTGAAGTTCGGAGGCCGGCCGCCCCGGGAACCCTTACGGGCGCGGCTGGCTCGCACATCCTCCCGCTCCGGGATCGTGTGCGGGATACCCCTGGCGCGTAGCGACCGCCGGTTGGCCTTGGAACCGTACGCTTTGTCGGCGGTGAGGTGATCCAACCTCTTGCGGTGTCGCCCCACGCCGCCGGGTCTGGGCACCGCGACCGCGTCGACCAGCGCCACCAGTTCCCTGGTGTCGGCCGCCTGGCCGGGCGTGACCCGCTTGACCAGGGCCCGGCCCTGGCCTTCGGCCAGCAGGTGCACCTTGGTGGTCAGCCCGCCTCGTGACCTGCCGAGACCTTGGACCGTGCGGGAGTCCTGCGCGGTGAGCCCCCTTTCCGAGCGCCAGCGGCGTGTTGGTGGGCGCGAACGATGGTGGAATCGATCTGCCCGCGCCAGTCCAGGTCACCAGCGGCGTCGGCCTCGGCCTGCAGGTGTTGCAGGATCCGGTCCCAGGTGCCGTCGGCTTCCCACTGCGCGAACCGGTGGTAGCAGGTCTTGTAGGGGCCGTACCGGTCCGGGACCTGGTGCCACTTCGCGCCGTTGTCGATCCGCCAGAGGATCCCGTTGAGCACTTGACGGTGATCCCGCCACCTACCACCCTGCTGGGGGGCCATGGAGGGCAGCAACGGCTCCAGCCGAGCCCACTCGTCATCAGTCAGATCACCAGCCACGCCCAGCACAACGACCGAGAAGATCCGTCAGATGCGCCCTAGATCCTTCGACCACTCTTGTGTGCGCCCTCAGAGACCTCGACGAGGTCTACCGCGAGCTGGGCGACCGCCGCGCCGACTCCACGCTCCGCGAGGCGCATCGCGTCGACAACGCGCTGGCCACCGCGTTGGATCGGCCCCTGCGGCACGGCCGCAGCAACTGAGGCACCGGGCCGGGCGCGGCGGCGAACCATCGACGGCGTGCCGCCGATCGCCGACCGGCGGGGCCGGCCACGACGCCGGTTCCCGGTCCTTCTCGCAGACAAGGGGTACGACAGCATCGCCTTCCGCCACGCCTGCCGCCAGCGACGCATCGACCCAATCATCCCCCAATCCGTACGCAGGAACATCAAGGGCCTGGGCAAGCTCCGCTACGTCATCGAACAAGGCTTCGCCGTCTGGGTATGGACTTGACCCGATTCGACGGACAGGGTCGATAAGTTGATCTCACGCTAGCTTGCCGAGTGGTCTGCTGGTATAGGCGGTGGCCTCGTAGGCGGCGGGGCTGAGGTAGCCGAGGGTGGAGTGCCGGCGGCGGGTGTTGTACCAGCCCTCGATCCAGTCGAAGATCGCCGTGCGGGCGGCGGCCCGGGTGGGCCAGGCCCGCCGGTCGAGTAGCTCGGTTTTGATGGTGGCGAAGAACGATTCGGCGACGGCGTTGTCCCAGCACTGCCCCTTGCGTCCGGCTGAGAGTTGGACGTTGTGCCGCTTCGCGAGGTGGGCGTACTGGCCGCTCGTATATTGACAGCCGCGGTCGCTGTGGAAGATCACCGGCCCGGTCGGTCGTCGTGACGTGATGGCGTTGGACAGGGCTTGGGCGGGCAGGTCGGTGCGGAGGTGGTCGGCGGTGGCCCAGCCGATGACCCGGCGGGTAGCCAGGTCGATGACGGTGGCCAGGTACAGCCAGCCCTCCCAGGTGTTGATGTACGTGATGTCGCCGCACCATCGGGTGTCGACGTCGGCGGGGCTGGTGGTGAAGTCCCGGCCGACCAGGTCCGGGCGCGGGGTTGCCGCCGGGTCGGGCACGGTGGTGGTGCGCCACCGCTTCGGTGTCCGACCGCACAGACCCGCCGTGCGCATCAGCCGGGCGATCCGTTTGCGGGAGTGCCGCCGGCCCTGGGCGCGGAGTTCGGCGTGTATCCGTGGGGAGCCGTAGGTGCCGGCCGAAGCGTCATACACCTGCGCGACCCGTTCGGCCAGCTCGGTGTCGACCCGCTGGCGGGGCGACGGGCCGGCGGCGCGGTGCTGGTAGTAGGCGGACCGGGAGACCTTCAACAGCTCACAGGCACGCTTCACGTTGCCCTGCTGCGCCTTCTCCGCCTCGATGAACGGGTACACGTTCACCGGGTCTCCTTCGCGAAGAAAGCCGTGGCCCGTTTGAGGATGTCCACATCTTCACGCAGCCGACGGTTCTCCTGCCGCAACCGCGCCAACTCCTCGCGCTCCGCGCTGGTCAGCCCGTCGGTACGGGCGCCGGCGTCGAGGTCGGCCTGTTTGACCCAGTCCCGGACCGCCGTCTCGGTCAGGTCGAAGTCCTTCGCGACCTGACCGACCGTACGGTCACCCCGCCGACACACCTCCACGATCTCCGCCTTGAACTCCGGCGTGAACGCCCTGCGCGGCCGGCGTGGCTTCTTACCCATGCCTTCCATGATGAACATCCTCCCGAGGGCCCACAGCCCCCTGATCTCGGATGTCCGTCAAACCGGGTCAGGCCCAGCGGGCCCGCGCATCGGACGCTCAGGGTGGCCTGCCATACCGCCCGCTCGGCACAACAGCTAACGGCTAGGACAGCGGGTACACCGTGCGGACGGCGGTCACGCGAGCGGCCATAGCTCCCAACCAGAAGCTGGCCGGACGGCCGGTCACGGCCAACAGCGCCTACCGCGCCAATCCCGAAGTGATCATCCCGTACCGCAAGCCCACCGACGGCAGCGAGCTGCCCGGATGGAGAGCGCACCCGAACAAGCACCACCGCACAGCTCGGTGACGCCGGGCAGCTACTGTCGATAGTCGATCATCACGTGCTCGTCAGCGGATTGCGACGGTGGGGTTGCGGTATCGATCACCCTCGGACACGTTAACCCCCACCAAAGCCGTTCATGTTTCGAGCGGTTCGGGTGGGGGTCGCTGCTTCTGGCGTGGAATTCGTGCCGGCGACGGCTGCCGGTCGAGGGTGATGGTGTCGGCGTCGCAGATGATGGTGATCTGGTTCGCCCGCAGGTACGCGGCGGTAGCTCGCGCGTCGTCGCGCGCTTCGGTCGTGCGGCCGTCGAGTTGCCGTGCGATGTGAGCGAGGAGCAGGTCTTCGCGTAGGTACAGCGGCTTGGGCCGGCCGGGTAGGGGCGGGCTGGCGCTGGTGCGGCCGTGTCGGCACCGGTATCCGGGCCGTCCGTGTACCCAGTGCGCGTCGGCTCGTCGGCCACAGGTTCGGCAGACGATCAGTCCGGTGAGCAGGTACCGGCGGGGCTGGCCGTCCTCCGGCATGGCGACCGCGTTCACCGTTTGGGCCTGGACGAAGTCCGTCTCGCTCACCAGCGGCGGGTGTACCAACCGGGCGGACAGCATCCACTGGTCTCGGGGATTCCACCGCCGTACCGATCCTCGGCTGGTGCGCCGGTCCCCCGGCTCGGTTTCCTGATGGTCGGTGTACTGCCGGTTCCACACCTGCCGGCCCGTGTAGCGGGGGTTGGCGAGGATCTCCGCGACCGTCCGTACCGTCCACCCTTCTGCTGTCCGATGCCGGTTGCGGGCGCGGTCGTACTGCGATGGTGACGGCACGCCCAGGTGGTTAAGGGTGCGGGCGATGCCGGCGGCGCTGGTTCCGGCTATCCGCTGCGCGAAGATCCAATGCACGTGCGGTGCGGTGACCGGGTCGGGGGCGAGTCGGTGTAGTCGGCGTCCCCAGCGGGCGTGGGCGGTGTTCGGGTGGGGTCCGGCGTCGACGAGGCGGTAGCCGTAGGGTGGTCGTCCGCCGAGGTGCCGGCCCTGATCGCGGGCTTGCGCGCGCATGGCCATCGTGGTGCGGAACCGGGCACGGAGGACTTCCCGTTTGGACTGGTGCCCGAGCAGCATGGCCAGGGCCTGGTGGGTGGGGTTGTTCAGGTCGACGGGGCCGCGGGTCTCGGGAAGCCATAGTTGGACCCCGTGAGCGGCCAGCACGGCGGCGACGCCGGCGAGCTGATCGCCGTGGAAGGCGCGCTCGTACTCGCCAACGATCACCGCGTCGAACCCCCGGCACTGCTCGTTGACGGCGGCCAGCAGTGCGGCGGCTTGCGGGCGGACATGCCACGGCAGACGACGGGAGCAGCCGATGTCGAAGTATTCGCTGACGATCTCACCCTGCTCGGCGACGGTCCGGTCTGCCAAGTCGAGTTGCCAGGCCCGTGACGAGATGGCGTCCTGGTACTCGGCAGTGGAGATCCGTCCGTAGAACGCGAACCGCAGGAGACCGACAGAAGGTGATGGCCGGTGCCCTCGGATTCTGGGCTGGGCTTGCATGGAGTGCAGCCACCCGGCCAGGAGATCGGACTGATTGACGCTCGGTGTACCGCCCATGGAGATCACCTCGCTGCGACACCTCACCCTGTCCAACGAACCAGGAAGGTAGCGATGACGTGGCTGGACAACCAACCGGAGAACACATCAACCGCTCCACGAAGGGGTACCTCAGCAACATCGATGTTGACCACGCAGCCTTGGGGCCGGGACATCTCGACTGCCAGCAGAGCGAGAACGAGGAGTTGTCAACAGGTCACGTAACGTCGACCATAGATGGAGGCGCCTGACTCGGAACAAAACCGGCAGGAACGGACTCATGGTCACGTACATGCCCATCCTCAAAGGCCGGGAAGGCGAGTTCAGGGCGATCGCGCATCTGCCCGCTGCTTTGGTCCGGCACGTATTGCCGATCCTTGAGGTGGTCCCGACCGCCAACGGCCCCACCAAGGATGCCTACCGATTCGGCAAGCAGGTATGCGAGTCGGCGCCTGCCGAACTGACGATCGCGGTTGATGTTCGGCATCTCCCCGATCCCACCGACGGCGTGCGTCGGCCACTGCGCGACATCGCCGACGACCTCGCGGCCTGGGGAATCCCGATGCTGCCAGTCCTCCACCTGTACGACACCGCAGCACGGCTGGCCGACGTTCGACACGCGGCCGACCTCCATGGTGGCCACACGATTCTCCGGCTGGGCAGCGACATCCGCGACCCGGACGACGAGGAAGCCGAGGAGGCGTTGGATCGGCTTCGTAATCAGATCGGCCTGACCATCGAGCATTGCCACCTGGTCCTTGACGTGTTCGAGGTGCGATCCGAACGCGACCTGACCAGAGTCGAACCGGTCGTCCGCAAATGCGTGTCCTGGGCTCAGCGCTATCCTTGGCGTTCGGTCACGGTTGCCGCCGGCGGCATGCCGGAACGCGTCTCGCACCTCCCGGTCCACACGCCCACACCCCTACGGCGCTGGGACCTGCAACTGTGGCAGCGCGTGCAGGACCTCGGCATCCAGTACGCGGACTACGGCATCGCCCATCCGGGAACGACCGGAGCGGCCTGGCGACCCATGCCCAGTCTGCGCTACACCGACGACGAGCTGTGGTGGATCTACCGTTGGCCACAGAACGAGGCCGACAAACCCGCAATGTACGACCTGTGCAAGGCACTGGTGGCCTCCGACCACTGGCATCCACAAGGACGAGACTTTTCCTGGGGAGACCACCAAATCGCCGCGCGGGCGGACGGCCTCGGCGGGCCCGGCAACGCCGCGAACTGGCGCGCCTGGACCACCTCGCACCACCTCGCACAGGTCATCGATCAAATAGGCAGATCCGGATATACCGACCTCCGCTCCCACCCCTGACCTCGCAGTACAGCGCCCCTCCCGCCTTGCTCTGCAGCCGGAGGCACGGTAGCGACGACGATCACCTCGGCCCGGGGCGAACCGGTCGGCGTTGAGGTCGGTCACGCCCTCGCTGCTCCCAATACGCCTCGCATGGGGAACGCGGAATCGTTTGGACGACCTGCGGTGACGAACCCGAATCGCCGAGCGCGGCCAACAGGGCGGCGGACTGCGGAGGGCGCCGCCCTGCGGCGGCGGGGGCAGCCGACATCAAAGTACTCGGTGACAATCACCCCGCGACCGGCCACGAGTTCGCTGGCGCAGTCAAGCTGCCAGTGCTGTGACGTCACGCAGCCCTGGTACTGGACCGTCGACATCCGGCCGTAGAGCTGCCAGTAGTGGTCGAGTTTAAAGCGGTTCGCCCCTTTGTTACCCGGCTGCTAAGTCTACGAGGGACACACACTCATGGCTATCGACCAGTCGCAGGTTGTGTCGGCAGTCGTGTGCGGGGATTCTGTAGTACCAGAGTCTCGGCCACGGGAGGCTCCATGGCCAGTCCCGCACGTCGCCGCCAAGCGCACCCTCAGGCTCCAAAGCTGCGTCTCGTCTCTGACCCGGTCTCAGATGCCGTCGCGGTTTTCGGTGAGCTGATCGCCGAGAAGCTCGGCCGGGGAGGCGATCAGGAGGATCAGCTGCGCGGTCCCCTCGAGCAGTTGTTGCGTCGGCTCGGCCGGCACATAGGTGTTGACGCAGTTCCGTACGGCGAGGTGAGACTCCAAAAAATCCGCGCCCGTCCGGACTTCGCAGTGGACGTAGGCGGAGTTCGGGTCGGATATGTCGAGCTGAAAGCTCCTGGCCGTGGCGTGCCGACGACCTGGCGCCGGCCGGATAGGCGGGAACGAGAGCAGTGGGAGAAGCTGAAGGCGCTGCCGAACGTCCTCTACTCGGATGGCGTGACGTGGGCGCGATACAGCTACGGCGCCCTCGCCGGTCCCGAGGTTCGGCTGGAGGGAGATCCGTTCGACATCCGGCGGCCTCTGCGGACTGACGGATCCGGGTTCGAGGCGCTCATCCAGCAGTTTCTGCTGTGGGAGCCGGAGCAGCCCCGCACCCTTCCGCAGCTGATCAACATGGTGGCTGGCCTCTGCCGGTTGCTCCGAGATGAGGTGACGGCCATCCTGGGCGATCCCACCCGGGACGTAGCCCACGAGGAACTCTCCTTGCTCGCGGCTGACTGGCGCGACCTGCTCTTCCCTGACCTCGACGACCTCGGCTTCTCCGACGCGTATGCGCAGACAGTGACCTTCGCCCTGCTGCTCGCGCGGGTGGATGGGATTGCCTTCGAGCAGACGCCGCTTCACGAGATCGCCCGCCTGCTCGGCAAGAAGCACTCGCTGATGGGCCGCGCGCTGGCCGTGCTGACGGACAACGAAGCTGCCGATGAACTACGCATGATTCAAACTCTGCGCCGAGTGATCGGCTGCATTGACTGGAACGTGCTCGATGACGGGCGGACAGACGTCCACGCGGATCTCTATGAGCGCTTCCTGGCGGCATACGATCCAGCCCTGCGGCGACGCAGTGGCTCGTACTACACCCCCAAGCCGGTTGCCGCTGCCGTAGTCGACTTCGTTGATGAGATCCTCGCCGTCCGCTTCGATCGTGCCTGGGGGCTCGCGGCTGACGACGTGGTCGTGGTCGATCCGGCGATGGGCACCGGTACGTTCCTCGTCGAGGTGCTGAGATCCGTGTCGGACACCATTGATGAGAGACAGGGCAAGGGAGCGAGGGCTCCCCGGCTCCGCTCGTTCTTCCAGGACCGTCTCGTCGGGTTTGAGATCCAGGCTGCGCCCTACGCCGTTGCTGAACTCCGCCTTCACCAGGCGATGAAGGCCGAGTTCAAGACTGAACTGCCGGCCTCTGAGGTGCGTTTTCTCACCGATGCACTGGAGGACCCAGTAAAGCAGCAGGGCCGGCTGCGAGCTGCGTACCGCGTGATCGAGCGGGCCCGGCAGGAGGCCAACCGCATCAAGCGGGACGTACCGGTGATGGTGGTCATCGGCAACCCGCCACACGTCGAGAACAGCAGGGGCCGAGTTCCCTGGATCGAGGAACGCCGGAAGGTGCCTCTGCTGCCTGGTGCGTCATCCGGCCGTCCCTCGCTCGACGAGTTCCGCGTCCCCGGGGGCGGCAGGTACGAGTCGGACCTCTACGGTCTGCCGTGGTGCTTCTGGCGCTGGGCGCTCTGGAAGGCGTTCGAGGCGCACCCCACCGAGCCTCACGGGATCGTCGCCTTCGTCACCCCGTCGAGTTTCCTAAAAGGTAAGTCCTTCGAGGGCATGCGCGAGTTTCTGCGGCGAACCTGCGACGAGGGTTGGATCATCGATCTGTCCCCGGAGGGAAACCGCCCCCAGCAGGACACCCGAGTGTTCGGCCCGGAGGTGGGACGGCAGTTGTGCGTGGCAGTGTTCGCACGCTACGGGCGGGGCGATCCGGACAGGGCGGCGGTCATCCACCGGATCTCACTGACCGGCGCCAGGCAAGACAAGCTGGCCCGGCTGACGTCGCTGGGGCTTGCCGATCCGGAATGGGCCAGTTGCCGTTCGGAGTGGCGTGCACCGTTTCTCGCCGACTCCGACACCGAGTGGGATCGCTATCCCAGCCTCAAGGACCTGTTCCCCGAGTCGTCCCGCGGCGTCACGGCCGGACGGACGTGGGTGTACGCCCCTGATCCGGAGACGCTTCAACGGCGCTGGGCCACGTTCACACGTAGCGGGGAGGCTGCCCGCCGACAGATGCTGCCTGAGTCCCGCGATCGCACGATCGACAGCCTTGTCCGGCCCCTGCCCGGCTTTCCTCCGGCAGAGGGGACCCTCGCGACTGAGACAGGGGCGCCGGCAGCGCCGATCCAGGTTGCGTATCGAGCCTTTGACCGTCAGTGGCTGCTCCCGGACAGTCGACTGCTCGTCATGCCAAGGCCGCCGCTGTGGGCGGTTCGTTCACTCCACCAGATATTCATGACTGAGCAGAACAGCCAATCGATCGAGAGCGGTCCAGGAGTTGCCTTCACGCACCTGATCCCCGATCTCCACCACTACAACGGGCGAAGCGGGCGGGTTTTTCCGCTCTACTGCGACGCGTCAACCCACAGACCCAACGTTACGCCCGGCCTCTGCGCTTTCCTGGGAGCGGCTCTCGGGCAGTCGGTCGCTCCGGCTGACGTCATGGCCTACGTTGCCGCTACCGTCGGGCATCGCGGCTACACCCGACGGTTCGCCCGCCAGCTCCAGCACCCGGGCGTGCGAGTGCCCCTCACGGCTGATCCGGAACTCTGGACGGAAGCGGTGCACATTGGCAAAGAGGTCCTGTGGCTCCACACCTTCGGTAACAGCACGCCCGATCCCGCGACGAGGCCGAGATTTTCGGACTTTGTCGAGGCCGCAGGCCCACGGGTAGTTGCGGAGATACCAGATCGACCAGGTGAACTGCCACAAACGATCAGCTACGACGCGGATCACCGGGTCCTGCTGGTGGGCGAGGGAAAGATTGCCCCGGTCCACCCAGACGTCTGGGAGTACGACGTGGGTGGCATGCGTACTGTGCGCCACTGGTTCAACTACCGATGCGCCCACCAGCGCCACCGACGCAGATCGTCGATCCTCGACGAGGAGACCCTGCTGAGGTGGAGCAGCGCGTTCACCGACGAGTTGCTCGAGATCCTGGCCGTCCTGGAACAGTGCGTCGCGCTCGAGCCGCAGCAGGCCGCTCTGCTGGTTCGCATTTGCGCCGGTCCGCTGATCTCCACAGTCGGACTCATGGACGCCGAGGTACTACCGCCGAACAGGCCGAACAAGCTTGGGGCCACCGACGATGGGACAACGCCGCGCCTGTTCTAGGCATCCCCGTCCTGCCGCCGGCGCCTCACACCACGAGCTTAAAACGGCGTCGGGCACGCTGGGGCGGGCTGGTCACTCCCCGACCGGCGTCTACCCGGCGGCCCCCGGCCCGCGCCGGGTACGGATTCAACTCGGCGCCCGGAAAGCCGTACAACCAAATGGCTGGGCCGACGTGCTCGCCAGGTGGTAGAGGAGAGGTGCTCGACCTCAGCGACATACCACCGGCCATTGAGGCCTACGTCGCGGGCGTCGCCGCCGTCGCCATCTACCTCATCCGCGGCCACCCGCCGACGACAGGTCGCCGCCCGCCGAGGCCCTGCGCGGCGAGTTGGTCGCCGAGCGCGCCGCGCCCCTCGTGGTCGCCGCCGACGCAGCCACCTGGGTGACGCGGTCGCGGCGGGCGCTGGTGCGGAGCCGACTTGAAGCGACACGGCGGGTCAACGCCTTCCTGGTCCCGTCGTCTACCGCACCCGCCCCGGAACCCGGCTGTGCGGGGTGTCGGATGCCGCCGGGTTAGATCCGATGTGATGATCTAACGATGTCGATCGACTCGGGAATCACACTGCCGTTCACTCTCTTCGAGCCGGGACGGTATGCGGTGCAGTCCAATCACGCGCTGGCCGACAAGGTTCAATCGGCTTTGAAGAAGGGAAAGGGAGTCGCCGCCGACGTTCGTCCGGTCGACGAGTTGTGTGGCCTTCGAACTCGTGACGACGTGCCGCCGCTCGATCTTCTCCTCGCGCTGGGTCGGCTCACCAGCGCACTGCCGGGGCTACATCGCATCGGTGTAGGAGGGCTACCGGGCTTGAGCGCGCTACGGACGGCCAGCCGTTGGGCGATCATCCGCTACCTCTGGGCCTTCTCCGATCACCGGCCGGACCTGAGACTCTCGGGCCTAACCGACGAGGTGCGGTTCCATCAGCGAACCCTGCTGTCCGAGAGCTTCGGCATCGCGCTCACGGCGGATTTGATCGAGCGGTACATCCTGCCCGGCTCGACCCGGGTGGTCGATGCCGATGCAGTAAATTACGATCCAGTGCTAGCCATCGACATGGCGGGCCTGGCCTCGCACAAGCCGGACTACTTCTGGTATCGCGAGAGCGAGAACCGCCTGTCGGAAGTCGTGGTAGTTGAGGTCAAAGGCACCACTTCGGGCACTGGGAGATGCATCGAGCAGATTGCTCGTGGCGTGGAACAGGTGCTCGTGCCGGCACGAATTCACGGGGTCAAGATGCGCCGGATAGTCATCGGGACCGAACTGCGCGACAGGAGACTGAGGGCCTACGCCGTCGAGGTTGCCGAACCTGAGGAGGACGTACGGCGGCATGCGTATGAAGTGGTCCGGAGCAGGGAACGTTATCGCCCCATCGAGGCCGTTAACCTGCAGACGGAGCGATTCGCGGCGGAGGCCGACGAGGCGGACGTCACAGAGGAGTCCTACTATCTCGACCAGGTCAGGCTGCACGCATTCGCCGGGCTTCCCTTCACGGGAGGGTCGAACAGTGATGAGTTGATCCGTAGCGTGCTGTCGCAGAGAGAGGCCGTCGGAGCTGACGACCTTACCTTTCGGGTTGAAACCACCCGGATGGCGGCCGGAGACCGAGTCATCACAATCCGAACCGGCGTGGCGGAAGAGTTCCTGTCCTCCTCCGATGCCTACCGATCGGAGGGTTCGACGGAGCGGCGTGTCGCCTATAGGCGACGGCATTCCGGCCGCAGTCAACGGCCGATCCGGAGTGAATCAGTCGAGATCGGAAGGGACTTGGCTGTGGTGACTGCGGCGGATGGCTGTATGCTCGCCGTCTCGTTCGAGGATCGTTGATCGAGCGGACGCCGCAACCTATGCGAAAAGAACGCGGCCCCGGCGACGCCCGTCCCTGCAAGCTGACTCAGTCCTGGCCGTCGTTTGCGCATGTCCGCCCTGGCTGGGGGCTGCCGAATGCGGCACTGCTCGGGCAAGGTGCGGTGGCGCAACGCTACGCCCCTGCAGCCGACCCGCGATTTATGATGATGTACGTTTCCGGTGCCGTCTCGCGTGGGGTTACGGTATCGATCACCCCTCGGACACCAGTTTTGGTGGAGCTTCACCAGGCATGAACCAGATTCGATTCTGTACTGGTATCTGCCCCGCATACGTGCGATAACAGATGATCCTGGGCGTCGGCGGCCTGGGCGTCGCAGTCGGCGCGTTGCGCCGTTTCCGCGGTTGGCCTGGTCATGACACCAACTCGCCGCCGCGACCGCGAGCGACTCATCGACGTGCTTATTCCGGCCCCGCTTCCCGATAGACCGCGACCTGGTCCGGCGCCGATGCCGGCGCTGCCCGCTCCACGTCCGCCAGCGGCCGCGTCACCGGACGAGGTCTTGATCGGCATGGCGCGTCCGGACCGATCTGGTCGGGTGACCGAACGTAGCCTGCTGGGGGCGTTGCGCTGGCCGGCGGGCCACCGTATCGACATCCATCCGCGCAGCGGGATGGCCGTTGTGGCGTCGGCGCCAGCGGGACAACACGTGGTGGGCAGTCGAGGGGAACTGCCGTTACCGGCGGGCGTTCGGCAGATGTGCGCGATCGTGCCGGGGCAGCCGCTGCTGCTCGCCGCTCTGGTCGCCCACGATCTGTTGGTGATTCATCCGGCCGGTACCGTCGTACGGCTGCTGGCTGACCTTCACGCGCAGGTGGTCGGTGGTCGTCGTGGTTGCTGATCCCGCCCGTGTCGCTGCCGCGCACCAGTTGCTGGCCCATTTGGGCGTTACTCTCGCCGACTTGCAGGCTGAGCCTGGTCCGGGGCTGCCGACGCTGGCCGAGTACATGCCCCAGGTTGTCGCCGCGGCCGGGCCCGGCACCCAACGCACGTACGGCACCTACTGGCAGCGGATGGCCGCTGCGTGGGGCGACCGTCCCCTGGACGGGGTCGCGGCCAGCGACATCGAGGCAATGCAGCGACAGGCCGCGGCAACCGCCCGGTCACGGCGCAACAGCCGCAGCGGTCGCCACGCGGGCGAGCTCGTAATCGCCGCCGCCCGCGCCATCTACAACCGGGCCATCGCCGACGGGCTCATCGATCCCGCCGCCAGCCCCGCTCACCGAGTGGTCAAACCCCGCCGACTACCGAGCACCCGCCGCGCACTGACCCCCGACGAACTCGAAGAGATCAACCTCGCTGCGCGCAGCAGCGGCAACGACATCATCCTCGACGCCCTTCTGCTACGTCTGCACACCGAGACCGCCTGCCGCCGTGGCGGCGCGCTCGGGCTGCGGCTGACCGACCTGAACACTGACCGCGGGCTGGTGCGGCTGACCGAGAAGGGGGCCACCCTGCGCTGGCAGCCGATCACCCTCGACCTGGCCGCCCACCTCGACGAACACGCCCGCATCCGTGGCGCGGTACTGCCCACCGACCGGCTGTTGCGCTACCGCAACGGTCGACCGATCACCAGCCGCCGCTACGACCACCTGTGGAAACGCATCGGCGAGCAACTGCCGTGGGTGGCCGCCCAGGGCATCTCCACCCACTGGCTACGCCACACCACCCTGACCTGGGTCGAGCGCCACTACGGCTACGGCGTCGCCCGCGCCTACGCCGGACACACCGACTCCACCGGCCCAGCCACCACCACCTACATCAAAGCCGACCTGCAAGCCGTCGCCGCCGCACTGGCCGCCATGACCGGCCGACCACACCCGCTGTCCGGGCACGGCTCGGAGCCCAGAGCCAGATACGGCTAAACGTACAAGGCTGCACCGAGGGCAGGTGGCTCCCGGTGATCGGCCGCCTTGACGACTGCGGAACCCGAGACAGGCCCGATAGGTGACGTTGCGTAGCAACGTGACATCCAACCCGCGCCACTCGACTTCCGCATCTGCCGATGAGAGCATGTCGGTGGACGGATGATCTATCCCGATCAGCTTCGCCGTCTAGTTGGTTTTACTTGATCTATCTAGCGGACTAGGCTACAGTCCATGAAGCGGGTTGACCTCATCAAGAAGATCGGTGCAGCGGCAGCCAAGGCGGGCAAAGAATTCGTGCTGCTTCGGGAGGGCGGCAGTCACTCGATCTTCAGGTGCGGCGGCGAGAAGATCGTCATACCCCGACACAGAGAAATCAACGAGCATACCGCGCGAGGCATCATGAGCGACCTCGATGACCAACTTGGGGAGGACTGGTGGAAATGACGACCTACTCCGTGTCCTGCCGACGGGTCGGCGACTGGTGGGCCATCAGTGTGCCTGAACTCAAAGGCGTCCACACCCAGGCCCGACGGCTCGACCAGGTCGCCGCCATGGCTCGCGAGGCGATCGCGTTGCTGCTAGAGATCGACCCGACCACAATAAGCATCGAGGTACACCCAGAGCTTCCCGGAACAGTCGTGGCAGCGCTGGACGCCAGGCGGACCGCTCGGGACGCTGACGAGAAGGCCGAACAAGCGACCACGACAGCCGTACGGGCACTCCTTGGCGACGGGTACACCGTCCGAGATGCGGGCGCTCTTCTGGGACTATCGCCCCAACGCATCTCACAGATCGCCGCCCAGAACACCACGCGTCCCACCTCAAGCGCGGCGTAGGAACTGCCGGACACGAGCTGCCGGATCCCACTGTTCTGCCGCGATTCGCGCTGTCACATTGTGGCGGATCGCGTCAGGCTCGCGCGACCCGGGCTACCGGCGGCCCGGCCGTCTCGATCCGCCGTAGAGGTAACCATGCGTCTGCGATCAAGGCGCTGGCCCGCCAGCACTAAGACGCGTCCTGGGCGCTCAGCCAGACCGTCAGCGGTCAGAACCCACCCACTCCGCTACGAAATCGATCGTTTTAGATAGTCTTGAGAGGCGACCGGCGGCCGGCCCGCGCGCGGTAGGTCCGGCACCAATCGTCAGCTTCATCCCCGGCGTCAGGCCCTGGGGCGATCAGCTTGGGCTCTTGCGGTTCGGGCGATCAGCCTTCGGTGGTCGGCCTGGAGCAGGTGCCGGACCTCGCCGTGCTCGGGGCTGTCGTTCAGAGAGCTGGCCAACGCATATCTGACGGCCGGCTCTGGGTCCTTCGCCAGCTTGACGCCGAGGTCGGGCCACCGGCTGGGTGCGCGCACCCACACGCGCGCGGCGAAGGCTCGGGGTGCCTTATTGGGATGCGCGGCGAAGACCGGGAGGTCGATCTGGAGGGCCTCCACTGGGAGAGTGATCAGTGCGTGCGCGATGTGGAGCCAGTCGGTGTCCCGTGCCCCATACATCAGGGCGATCGCCAGCTCCTGCACCTGCGCGAACTGCTGCTGGGTGGCCGCGAGGGCGGCCGCGACGCGCAAGGCGAGAGCCGCCAGCGGCGGCGTGCCACCGGTGACCTTGAAGCGAGCGAACGGGCCGTTGTCGATCCCGAACGCGACCAAGCTCTCCGTTGGCTCTCGGACGAAGCTCATCAGCGCGTCGAACGTCGCGGACCGCGTCGCCGCCGGCAACGTGGGAGCGAGGTACAGAATCGCTTGGAGGGCATCGGAACGATTTTCGGCGGCGTCGCGCACCTCGGCCACCCTGTGCAGCATTGCATCGGTAAAGGTAGTCCGGTCCGTGTCGTCAAGAGTCCGCACCAGCAGGGCGGTTTCCTTCAGTGCCGTGCCGAAGGTGGTAACGCTAGGGTTGAACACGAAGGGCTGCGAGTCGCGTTCGAAGCTAGAGCGAGCAACCGCCAATACCGGCGCGACGTCGCTACCGGCGAGCACGAGCGTGAGAGCGGCATACCGATTCCCCTCTGAGGCCGCTGACGCCAGGCGTTCCGAAACGGCTGATGGGTTCGAACGGAAGAGAAGCTCTCCTTTATCGGACGCGTAGTCAGCAATATGATTGTTCAGCAGCACGGCATCGCACAGGGCGTCGATCACCCGGGCACTCAGCGAAGGGTGACCTTCAGCAATGGCAACCGCTGCCCTGATGTATTCCTCATAAAACGCGAAGAACGAGTGAGGCGTCGATTCGGATAGGTGGTCCTGCGTCAGGTTCAGGAATTCTTCTGCCTCTTCCAGTGATGCGGCGCCGCAGGTTCCGGCGAACGCTGCAAAGGCGGGCCCCCACGTGTTGTTGGGTGAGCGCGAGAACTCCTTCGTGGTGAGCTCGCGATACGACGCGCTTGCCCACTCCCGGGCCGTCTCCTCCGGGATGAGCTCAGCGGCCACCGACGCAAAGTGGAAAGACGCCGCTCGTTCCCATGCCGGCTGATCATCCGACGGTGGATGGAAGTCGAGCGGCTCGTCGGGCAACAGGCCGACCAGGGTCTTCAATTTCTGCCGGTAGCCGCCGTAAACGTAGTGCCTGATCGCCTCGGTCCACTGTGCGGTTTCCGTGTACAGGTCCCCGAACCGCTGGTGTGCCAGGAACTCTTCCTGCCAGTCGGCGCCCAGTACCGCATAGGAGAGGTGCTGGTGCAGGTTGTGCCGCGCGTCGGGCCACCGCTTGTCGAGGATGTTGGACGTCGCCCGTGAGGCGTACGGCTGTGGCTCCGGCAGCACCGAGCCGCTGCCGCCGACCTTGAGCGCCTGTGCGACCAGGTGAGTGTCTGCCGCCTTCAGTTGCGGTCCGAAGTTCTGCCTCGCGACCCAGACCGTGGCCGAGAGCCAGGACGCGGCGGAGTCGTTGAGTCCGGCCTGAACCGCCACGTCGATGGCGTCCTGCCATCGCCGGAGCCCTTCGTCCGTCCGTCCCTTGATCGCCAGATGCCGCGCATGACGAGTGGCGATCCATGCGACGGCGTTCGGCGGATAGTGCCCTTTAGCGCCGTCAAGCTGACTCCAGTCGTCGGCCGCTTCGGCGAGGCACATCAGAATGCGCGCGCGGATCGTCAGGTGGTGATCGTCGAGAGGGGTCGTCAGAGCAGCATCGCGCAGGCGGTCCATCCGCGTGGTCAAGAGATCGGCGCGGCGCCACACGATGCATTGTTCCGCGAGCATCAATGCGCATTCGAGATATTTCATGTCAGTGCTCTGGAGTGCATCAAAAGCAGAAGCGACGTGATCGATATCCACGGAATGCTCGTAACCGAATGTGGCGGCGTGAGAAAGCGCGCTGATTGACCGGAGGATCGAGTCGGATAGGTGTTGGTGATTGCTGTTCAGTTTGCGTATGTGCTCGGCCACGGCGAACGAGTTTCCGTAGGTGTGGAGAACCCATCCCAGGTTGAGGCGCAGGGCGGCAGCAGATTCGAAGTCGCCGCCGGATTCGAGCGCCTCGCACTGGCGGGTCCGGAGCAGGATCGCATGCCGGGCGAACGGTGAGGCCTCGAGTTTCGACGCCACCTCCGCGAACAGCGACGCCGCCTCCAAAGGAGACTCGGCTACTCGCTCTTCTGCCTGCTGAAGCCGCTCCGCCTCACCCAGATGGGCGATCGGACCGCGAAGCACCGCGTCCGACGTGACTGGCGGAACGCCGTTAATGCGCCGCGTGATCGCCGCGAGGTCCGCGTTGCGCACAAAGCGGTCACCCTGGCGTTTCTGCTGATCTTTCCACTCCAGCAGTTCCTCGATCGTGTAGGCAGAATGGTGCTGGTCAACTGGAGGGTGATGCAGGCCGCAGAGGAGAAGCAAATTCTCGAATCCATTGATGTCGCCCGCATATGCCGGATCGTGGCGCGGCCCTTCGGGCGACTCGGACCGGATGTGCGCGATTTGCGCCGTCGGGGTCAGCAGACCGCGGTCCTCGAAGATGATCGGGCTCGCGCACCCGGGGTACGCGCAGTGAGCCGCCGTGCCAAAGAGGAGCTTCAGCGTCCGATCGGTGTAGCTGCGTGGCACTGGATGAGCTTAGCGTGTACCCGCAACCAATCATGTAGGTGGAGCGGCCTCGGCGGAGGCTGCGGTCCATACTCCAGGGGGCGTGCGACATGACCGTGCTCTCGGGTTGAGCTGAGCGCGGCTGTTGGTGGGCTACAGGGGTCGAAAGGCTGAGGTCTGGTCGGTCAGGCTCTCTCGGGGTCGAGGGTCATGCCGGTCTGGGCGAGGAAGCCGGCGATGAGGTCGGGTCGTTGTTGTATGTGTCGTAGTCGCTGTTTCACGACCTGGGCGAGGTGGTCGACGCCTCGGACGGCGAGATTACCGAGGCCGCGTTTCAGGTGTGCCCAGGCGCCCTCAGTCGGGTTCAGGTCGGGGGCGTAGGCGGGTAGCCGGATCACGGTCAGCCAGTTCCGGGCGGCGATGAGTGCGCGCATCGCGGCGCTGACGTGAGTGTTCAGGTTGTCCCAGACCAGGATGATCGGGGCCCGTAGACGCTGGTGGACCTGGTCGAGCAGGTTCGCGTAGTCGGTCTCGGAGACTGCTCTTCTCACCCTTACGGCCGCGGTGGGTGATGGTGCGCCACACGAACCTGCCCCGCTGACCGGGCTTGAGGCAGACCAGGCCGGCGATCGAGACCCGACCGGAGCCCTTGCCCGACACTCCGACCACCGGAGTACGCCCACGCCTGGCCCACGTCTTGGCTTTCGGCGGTCGCAGAGTCTGACCCGCCTCGTCGCTGAGTAGGCCCGTGGCGCGGTGTCGGGATTGCTCCCGATCCGTTTCCACGGGCCTCTCGCCGAACCCGCCGTGCGCCTCTCGACGCAACGGGCTCTCCACGGTCTCTGCCGTCAGGTGGTTCCCGTGACCCAGGGGTTGGGGATCTTGTTACCTCGGTAGCGATACCGGGTGATCGGGATCGCACTGATCTTCCGCAGCTCGATCCCGTCCGCCGTGATCGGCAGCCACTTCCCCGTGGGTGTGGTGAGCCGGCGGCGGATGTCCCGCCAGTTCCAGCGGTGCCGTACGCGCAGAAGACGAACCAGCCGGTTCCAGACCAGGTCGTCCACCTTCCTGAAGACGTGCTTCGCGACAGCGTGCCGGAAGTAGTGGGCCCAACCCTGCGTGGTCCTGTTCAGGTTGATCAGCACCACGGCCAGGTCCTGCTGCGACGTTCTGTGGGTCAAGGAACGGATCTTTATCTTCAACGCCCGCCAAGGCCGCTCGGCGATGAAGGTGTAGACGTACCACTTACCCGTTCCCCTCTTGCGGCGCCACTGGATGCGGAACCCCAGGAAGTCGAACCCCTCGCTCAGGTGCACTATCTGGGTCTTGGCCGGTGACAGCCGCAGCCCCATCGGTGCGAGTACCCGGGCGGTCTCCTCGCGCAGTGCTTCGGTGTCCTGCCTGGTCCCGTTGACCATGACGACGAAGTCGTCCGCGTAGCGGACCAGTCGCCACGAGGGCAGGTCCTTGGCCCGGCGTTGTTCGCGTCGGGAACTGGTGGACAACTCACCGCCGCTGTCCCATGCCCGGTGCAGGTGCTCATCGAGCGCCGACAGGGCGATGTTGGCCAGCAGTGGGGAGAGGATGCCCCCTTGCGGCGTGCCGGTCCAGGTGTCCTCGATCTCGCCGAGTTCCGTCAGGAGCCCGGCCTTCAGGAACGCCTTGACCAGCGCCAGCACCCGTTTGTCCTTGACCCGCTTCCGGACGCGGTCCATCAGCGCCACGTGGTCGATCTCGTCGAAGCACGCGGCGATGTCCGCGTCCAGCACCCACCGGTATCCGTGGCTGCCGTAGAAGTGGATCTCGGCGATCGCGTCCTGGGCCCGCCGTTTGGGCCGGAACCCGTAGGAGACCGGCTTGAAGTCGGCCTCGACGATCGGCTCCAGCACCAGTTTCAACGCGGCCTGGACCACCCGGTCGGCGATGGTGGGAATCCCCAACCGCCGCACCTTTCCCGAACCGCCCGGCTTGGGGATCCGCTTCCCCCGCACCGGTAGCGGCCGGAACACACCCGCCTTGAGACGGACGCGTAGGTCGTCCAGGAACCCGGGAACACCGATCACATCCTCGACCACGGCGGCCGTCAGGCCGTCCACGCCCGCAGTGCCGGCGCCCCGGTTGCCAGCGACCCGTTCGAACGCCACGATCAGCGTCGCCGGGTCGTGCACGAGGTTGAACAGATCGTCGAACCGGCGGCCGGGATCGGCCACCGCCCAACGGTGAAGCTTGGCCTGCATCTCCGATACCCGCCGATGCGGTCCCGTGAGAGCCACCTCGATCGGAGCACCGCCATTCGGCGGCGCGTCTTCCGGCATTGCAGCGTCCTTCCCTTCTCGATACCGCTGCCGCCCTTCCCCATGTGCGCGGGCTCTCCCCGGCTCGGAGTACTACGGCGGCTCCGCCCCACCTGGCCCGTTCAGCGGTCGATGCGCCTATCCCAGGCCTGCGGACTGGCCGCCCGCCGCAGGGACCCCGACCAGGCGGTTCCCGTGTTCACTGCGATTCGCTCGTTGGAGGAGGAGCCCGACTGTGTCCCTGCGGCATCGCCACGGGTACGCCGTAGACCTTCCCCGTGGCCTCCCGGCCGGCTTCGAGATACCGGCCAAGGAGTTCCCCACCCGCCGAGGGTGGGTGCGCACCGCATCCGGCCCAGATCCGCCAGGTTTCGAGCCGGTGTAATCGTTAAGAGACGTAAAGACGCCGGTTCCTCGCGTACTCCTCTCCAACCCGCTCGCCGAACCCGCACCGTCTGGCAGTACCGACACGTCCCGGCTTTGTCAGGGCCGCTCCCACCCTCCCCAGCACCACCCGGGTCAGGCTGCCCCCAGCACCACCCACCTGCTACGACAGGTCAGCGGTGAAGGTCTCTCACCCCCACTCGAACCACAGCGCCTCACGGCGCAACTGGAAGCAGATCCACGCACCCCGCGCCGCCGCTAGTCTTTTACCGCTGGCCACCGGCGCCGCCGCCACCCGGCGATCTGCTCCGGGTCACGTTCGACCGCCCGTCGGGCCGGTACCTGAACGGTGTAGCCGATGCGGTGCAGCAGGTAGGACACCCCGCGCAGCGTGTAGTCGACCCCGAAGAGTTGGCGGATCACCTCAGCGACGCGGGCCAGGGTCCACCGCTGGTCCGCCCAACCCCGCGCGGCCGGGCCAGCGTCCAGGACCTCGGCCAACCAGTGGAGCTGTTCATCTGTGAGTTTGCACGTTGACCCGCCCGCCCCTGTCGAGGCCAACGCCTCGTCACCGCCGGCTTTCCACGCACGCCGCCACTGTCGTACCGACTTCTCCGACACCCGCAACCGCGCCGCGACCTGCGTGGTGGGCTCACCCTGGGCGAACATCTCGGCCGCCCGCCGCCGTACCGCTTCTCGACGCTGCCGAGCAGCCGAGCTCAAACCACCACCATCGGGATACCTCACCCCACAGGTCTAGATGATCAACCTGGGCTGCGGCAGCCCAGCACGCCGCGACCTCCACAACAGACCTCAGCCTTTCAACCCCTGGAGTGAGATGGTCCCCAGATGCGGTGTGCATAAGCGAGAACGGTATTGAAATTGTAAAGCGTTCGATGCTTATCGTCGTAAATCCGGACCTCTCGAATCGTGCCATCGACCTCTGTCAACCGCGTTCTTGGTGCCACGCCGGTTTGGGTGGTCCGTCGCCCCCATGCTCGGATGGTAGTTGGACTAACATGACGTTTCCATCTTGTCGATAGATGGCTTGCTAGTGCGCTGGCGTCAACCCAACTCTCGGTACTTCCTAAGATCGCCTGCTGCCACCATTCGATCGCCTCTTCAATTCCACAACCCGCGCACCTAATCAGATGCGTACCTGATGTCTGGTACACGCGAGTCCCACAGACGCCGGCGGCGGTGTGAGTGATATTCGGGCATATTCCGACGTAAAGCCAGTCGGCCGAGTGAGCGTATGCAAGCTGCCAGAAGCGCGTTGAATTCGCCACGTACCGAAGGCGCTGCGCCAGCTCCTCGAAAGTGTGGTGAGCTGCGAGCCAATCGGCATTTGTTGCGATGAGGTCTGCGACCATCGATACGGAGTCCGCAGTCGGAACTATCTGGCGTTCTTGGGTGACCAGTCGTGCCGTAGCAGTGAGCGCCGCACCGATTTCGGACCGAGCGTCGATCACAGCGCTACGAGGGATGGGAGAGCGGTCCCGAGTACCCGAAACGCGTTCGGGCGCATATCGTCGGTTCGCCAAGGACAGCCCGAGCTCGCGGTACAGATCCCGCGCGCGGTAGGCATCCTGCGCGATCTCGCGGCCCTGAGCATTGTCGGGACCCTTCCAGGTCTCCGTCGACGTTGCTGGCGAACTGGTGACTTCACCGTGCAATCCACGCCTCCTTGTGTGGATCGTCGTTGGAGTCGGCTCGATGCTGTCCGTGACCTCAGATATTCCTTCCATGCATCCTCTTCAGTCAGGTTTCGATTGGCCGATTGGACGTGTGTCGGCACGTGGGCTGCCCTACGGAAGTTCGTCGACTCCGCAGGCAATCTGTTGATCGCGGCCCACCTGATCAAAGAACGCCAAGTCACCCTGCCTAACTCTTTGATCGACGACAACGGTGTGACGCTCTTCCGCTGGCTTCGCACACAAAAACTCTCAGGCGAAGATCTATCTACACGACGGACACATTGTCCGACACGTTCGCCATACCTCACTCTCTGCCTCACACGGACGTCATACGGGGTCAGGCGAAGCAGCGGACGCTCCCGGACCCGTACAACGCAGAGCCACGGCCGCGTAGGTAGTCGCCCTCTCGAATGTCGCGGTCACGCTGGTCGGCATGCCAGTACGCGCCGTCGTACTCGAGGGCAAGGAACCTCCGTACCCGAGCGGGAAGAGCATGTCGACCTTGTATGGACCGTCGTTCACCGGCGACAGCGGACCCGAGCGCGTAGTCGAGCGTGGAGAAGATGCTTCCTTCGAGCTTCGACGTCGCCCGGTTACCGCTCAGGGCGCAGTGATCACTCTCGCAGCTCGCCGCGTAGCGGTCACTAGAAGTAGACCAGTACGAACGCATGCTGCAGAGCCTAGAAGACGGGTATGACACCGACGGCGATCACGGGTCGAGGCCTAGGTTCTGTCTCGCGGATCATGAATCTCGTTCGTTAGACCGTTCGCGGCGCGAGGAGATCTGAGTAATCACGAGTGGGCTGTGTTGGCGCCGTTGCTGCCGACGCAGCCCGTTCGTGGGAGTCAGTGGCGGGATCATCGGCAGGTCATCAACGCGATCTGCTGGGTGAAACGGACCGGGTCACCGTGGCGTGACCTGCCCGAACGGTACGGGCCGTGGAAGACCGCGTACCAGCGGTTCCGTCGCTGGGCCGACGACGGTACCTGGGCAAGGCTGAAAGCCCACGTCATCGCCCCCGAACTCGACGACGACATCGACTGGGACGCCCAGGTCGACGCCACGATCGTGCGCACCCACCAACACGCGGCGGGTGCCCGTAAAGGGGGCTCAGCCGGGAGGAGTCCCGGGCAGCGCAAGCCATCGGCCGGTCGCGGGGCGGGTTGACCACGAAGACCCACGCCCTGGCCGATGGGCGTGGCCGTTCTATCGCTACCCGCATCACCCCAGGTCAGGCAGCCGACACCCGGCAACTCATTCCACTACTCGAACAGGTCAGCGTGCCCCGACCCGGCGGTATCGGTCGGCCGCGTAAGCGGCCGAACTCGGTGACCGGAGACAAGGCGTACTCCTCACGAGCGAACCGGACCGCTTTACGGGACAAGGGCATCACCACCGTCATCCCCGAGCCCAACGATCAGATCGCCAACCGGAAGCGGCGAGGACGACGAGGTGGCCGACCACCGAAGTTCGACCCTGCGGCTTACAAGCGTCGTACCAGGTCGAACTCGGCTTCAACCGACGCAAAAACTGGCGCGGACTCGCGACCAGGTACGACAAACTCGCCACCCACTTCCAAGCCACCTCGACCTGGTCGAAACCCTCGACTGGCTACGCGCCGTCCCCGACCACCAAGATCCGCGAGACAGAACCTAGTAGTGCTTTGTTAGGTTGGTGCCAGTTGGTGGCAGAGAGGGCAGAATCCGAGCCAGGTCGCGAGCTGGTATTGGAGTTCGCGGAGGACGGTGTACAGGCTCAGGTCTGCCCTGCTGCTTTTGGGTCTGCCGTCCGTAGTTGGGTGAGGAACAGCTGGGCGGCTGTGGCGAGGGTGACGTGGCGGTGCCAGCCGATCCAGGAGCGGCCTTCGAAGTGGTCGAGACCGAGGGCGGTTTTGAGTTCGCGGTAGTCGTGTTCGACGCGCCAGCGGCTTTTGGCCAGGCGGACCAGTTCGGTCAGGGGTGTAGTGGTGGGCAGGTCGGACAGCCAGTAGTCGGTGGGTTCGTCCTGGCCGGGTGGCCATTGCACGAGCAGCCAGCATTCGGGTAGCACGCCGTCGTCACCGCGGTGGGGTCCGCGTTGGACGGTCCGGCCGGCGGGGCGGACCCGCAGGGCGAAGAAGTGCCCGGACAGTTCACCGGTGGGCCGGTCCGGGGCACGGCCGTGTGCGGGGAGCCGGTCACGCCAGCGCACCGGTTGGGTGTGGTGGGCGCCGTGGGTGAGGGCCAGGTCCTTGAGGCTGCGGGCGGGGTGTGGGTAGCGCGGGGTGGGATGCTTGCCGACCCCGGCGTAGGCGACCTCGACGGGCTGGGCGTGGTCGGGTTGGGCGGTGGTGGACGATGTGGTCGCCATGATGTAGGGGATGCCGCGTTCGGTCAGTCCCTGGCGGAACTCGGCGACCTGGCCGTAGCCGGCGTCGGCGGTCAGCAGCGGCGGGTGTAGTCCCCAGCCGGCCAGTTCGTCGAGCATTTCCAGGGCCATCATCCACTTCGGCCGGTACCGCTGGTCATCGGGCAGCTTCGAGGCAGCCCGCCGCCGCAGGATCTGGTCGATCTGTTCGGCGCGTGGCAACTGCTTACGCGTGTGGGGTTTCCTTGCTCCGGCCTCGTCGAGGGTGGTTGGCTGCCGGCGCAGCCTTCGGGCATGCGGGTTCGCGACCTTCCCGGCGTCGTCGGGGACGCAGGTCTCGTCCCAGGACTCCGGCACGAACAGCCGCCAGTTCAGCACCGCCGAGGCGGTGTCGGTCGTGGCGTGCACGCTGACGGCGATCTGGCAGTTGCCGACCTTGCCGAGCGTGCCGGAGTACTGCCGGGCGACGCACGCCGACGCCTTGCCGTCCTTGGGCAGTCCGGTGTCGTCGAGGGCCCACACCTGTGGTCCCACCACATCGACCGCCGCTGCGGCCAGCCGCTGCCGCACACCGTTGACGTCCCAGGTCGACGAGGTCAGGAACTGCTGCAACTGCTGGTGGTCCACGCCGAGCCGCTGCGCCATCGGCTGCATCGACTTACGCCGGCCGTCCAGCATCAGCCCGCGCAGATACCGAACGCCGGTCGCCCGTTGATCCGATCGCGGCAACCCCGCGAACACTCCGGCCGCGAAGTCTTCCAGTCGCGTCCGCACCCGTGCGAGTCCTCGCTCGTCCACGCCCGGAAGCCAAACACAACCAAAACACCCCTACAAGCGACACACCGGAACAACCTAACAAAGCACTACTAGTACGGCAGCCGCCGTTCGGGATCATGGTTGAAGTTCGAGGTTGAGGCGTCGTGTGTAGTGGGCTCGTCGGGCTCGGGCTTGATGGCGGCGTCGCCAGTGTGACCAGCGCAATCGATGGGCGAGGTCGCGGATCGGCCGGATGATCAGGGTATTGATCAGGCGGCGGATCTCGTTGACGGTCAGCTTGATCAGTGCGGTGTCGGTTGGGTCGTCGGCTTCACCGGTGGCCGCGTCGGCGGCGCAGATCGTCAGGACGGCGAGGGCGGCCAGGGCGAGGGTGGTGAACCGGTGCCAGGAGTCCCAGAGGCGGACCTGGTGCTGGTCGAGGCCGACCTGACTTTTGGCCGCTTGGAAGGCCTCTTCGACGGTCCAGCGGATCCCAGCGACCCGCACGAGGTCGGCGAGGGTGGCTGGTCGTGGGGTCCAGCAGCGGTAGAAGGCCAACTCCCCGGTAGAGGTGTTCTTCCTGATCAGAAGGCTGTGTTCGCCGTCGTCGTCGGGGTCGGCGTCGGTGGTGACGTCGTCGAGCCAGGCCCAGTCGTAGAAGCGGGGGCCTTTCGACCCGGCGCCGGCCGAGCGGCGCTGCCAGGCAGAGGCAGGTAGTTCGGATACGACCTGGTCGACGCGGACCTTGACCTTGCCCCCGTCGAGCGGGACCAGGTGGCTACGGGATACCGCCAGGACGTAACCGAGGCGGTGTTCGCGCAGGTGAGTGCGGAAGCCGCTGCTGTTGCCGTACGCCTCGTCCGCGGCGGCCCACCTTGCCGGCACGCCGGCATCGAGGGCCGCGGTGATCATCTCGGCCGCCAGATCGGGTTTCGTGGCGAACTCGATCTCGTCCGGGACACCGGCGGCCTGGCAGCGGGCCCGGTTATCAGTCCAGGACACCGGCAGGTAGATCCTGCGGTCGATCAGCGTGTGCCCGTGCCCGCTGGCATAGCCGAGGAACACCCCGACCTGCGCGTTCTCGATCCTGCCCGCGGTTCCCGTGTACTGCCGTTGCACCCCGACCGAGTGAACGCCCTTCTTCAGGTCTCCGGTCTCGTCGACGACCAGTACCCCGTCCGGGTCACCGAACCGATCGACGACCACCGTCCGCACGTCATCGCGGACGGCGTCCGCGTCCCACACCGTCCGATACAACAACCTTTGCATCGCATCCGGCCGCGCGTGCCCGGCCTGCTCCGCCAACTGCCAACACGTCTTGACCTCGATATCGGTCAGCAACCCGGTGACGAACGCCGCCGCCGCCCGACGCGGCTCGACCCGGCCGAACCTACCCGCGAACGAGGTGAGCACCCGAGTCAACACCTGTTGCCACCGGCCAGGGTCTACGCTGTGGCACGCGGCCACCGCCAGATCTGAAGTTTTGTCCACAACATACAGACGATCATGCGGTGGCCGCCTCGCGTTCAACCGGCCCTACCAGGGGCATCTCAAACGGCGGCTGCCGTACTAGTAGTGCTTTGTTAGGTTGTTCCGGTGTGTCGCTTGTAGGGGTGTTTTGGTTGTGTTTGGCTTCCGGGCGTGGACGAGCGAGGACTCGCACGGGTGCGGACGCGACTGGAAGACTTCGCGGCCGGAGTGTTCGCGGGGTTGCCGCGATCGGATCAACGGGCGACCGGCGTTCGGTATCTGCGCGGGCTGATGCTGGACGGCCGGCGTAAGTCGATGCAGCCGATGGCGCAGCGGCTCGGCGTGGACCACCAGCAGTTGCAGCAGTTCCTGACCTCGTCGACCTGGGACGTCAACGGTGTGCGGCAGCGGCTGGCCGCAGCGGCGGTCGATGTGGTGGGACCACAGGTGTGGGCCCTCGACGACACCGGACTGCCCAAGGACGGCAAGGCGTCGGCGTGCGTCGCCCGGCAGTACTCCGGCACGCTCGGCAAGGTCGGCAACTGCCAGATCGCCGTCAGCGTGCACGCCACGACCGACACCGCCTCGGCGGTGCTGAACTGGCGGCTGTTCGTGCCGGAGTCCTGGGACGAGACCTGCGTCCCCGACGACGCCGGGAAGGTCGCGAACCCGCATGCCCGAAGGCTGCGCCGGCAGCCAACCACCCTCGACGAGGCCGGGCCTTACCCCCGGAACTTGGACACGGGGTCTATGCGGCTTGTGTGATGGTAGCTGAGCTTTCTTGGGTCCGCTCGTAGGTGATCGGGGACTGCTGTCCGAGCCGGGAGTGGCGGCGGACGGTGTTGTAGCGGTGCAGCCAGCGGAAGCTGGTGAGGCGGGCGTCGCGTTCGTCGGTGAACGCTCGGCGGCCTTGCAGGGTCTCGCGTTTGAAGGTCGCGTTGAACGACTCGGCCAGGGCGTTGTCGGCCGAGGTGCCGACCTTGCTCATCGACTGCCGGACGCCGGCCGCCGCGCAAGCGGCCGCGAAGGCTTTCGACGTGTACTGGGCTCCGTGGTCGCTGTGGAAGATCGCCCCGGCCAGGCTGCCCCGGGTGCGCCGGGCGGCGGTGAGCGCGTCGATGATCAGGTCGGTGCGCATGTGGTCGGCGATCGCCCAGCCTGCGAGGCGGCGGGAGTGCAGGTCGATGACGGTGGCCAGGTAGAGGAACCCGCGCTCACCGACCGGCAGGTAGGTGATGTCACCGACGTAACGCTGGTTGACCACGGGTGCGGTGAAGTCCCGGCTGATCAGGTCCGCAGCCTTGACCGCGGCCGGATCCGGGATGGTGGTCCGGGTACGGCGACGCAGCCGCAAGCCCTGCACACCGATCGAGCGCATCACCCGTTCGACGCGCTTGTGGTTGACCGCGGTGCCGCCGTCGCGGAGCTCGGCGGTGATCCGCGGTGCCCCGTAGGTGTTGTCGGCCGCGTGGACCTTGCGGATCTGCCGGGCCAGCACGAGGTCGGCGGCCTGCCGGGCCGCCCGGGCCGGCGCGGTGGACGTCCAGTAGTAGTAGCTCGACCGAGCCACCCCGAGGACCTGGCACAACCGCTTCACGCCGTAGCGCTGCTGGTGGTCGGCGACGAACTGGAAGCGGTTCACCAGCGCGTCTCCCCGGCGAAATACCGGGCCGCCTTGCGCAGGATGTCGCGTTCCTCCTCCAGCTCCCGGACCCGCCGCCGCAGCTCGGCGTTCTCCGCCTCGACCGAGCCCGACTCCGGCTTGGCCGCCGCTGCGGCAGGCCGCCCGGACCCGCGGTCACGGCGCTGGTCGTCGGCGCGAACCCAGCTGCGCATTGTCTCCCGGTTGACGCCGAGATCGTCGGCGACCTCCGCGATCGTGGTACCCGGCCTCGACCGGTACAACGCCACCGCGTCGGCCTTGAACTGTGCGGGATAGTGCTTGTTCGCCATGCTGTTCCAGGACTCCTGATCTACCCGGACCTCACGATCCAAGGTTCAAGTGTCCAAGATCAAGGGGTAAGGCCCGCCGGAGCAAGGAAACCCCACACGCGTAAGCAGTTGCCACGCGCCGAACAGATCGACCAGATCCTGCGGCGGCGGGCTGCCTCGAAGCTGCCCGATGACCAGCGGTACCGGCCGAAGTGGATGATGGCCCTGGAAATGCTCGACGAACTGGCCGGCTGGGGACTACACCCGCCGCTGCTGACCGCCGACGCCGGCTACGGCCAGGTCGCCGAGTTCCGCCAGGGACTGACCGAACGCGGCATCCCCTACATCATGGCGACCACATCGTCCACCACCGCCCAACCCGACCACGCCCAGCCCGTCGAGGTCGCCTACGCCGGGGTCGGCAAGCATCCCACCCCGCGCTACCCACACCCCGCCCGCAGCCTCAAGGACCTGGCCCTCACCCACGGCGCCCACCACACCCAACCGGTGCGCTGGCGTGACCGGCTCCCCGCACACGGCCGTGCCCCGGACCGGCCCACCGGTGAACTGTCCGGGCACTTCTTCGCCCTGCGGGTCCGCCCCGCCGGCCGGACCGTCCAACGCGGACCCCACCGCGGTGACGACGGCGTGCTACCCGAATGCTGGCTGCTCGTGCAATGGCCACCCGGCCAGGACGAACCCACCGACTACTGGCTGTCCGACCTGCCCACCACTACACCCCTGACCGAACTGGTCCGCCTGGCCAAAAGCCGCTGGCGCGTCGAACACGACTACCGCGAACTCAAAACCGCCCTCGGTCTCGACCACTTCGAAGGCCGCTCCTGGATCGGCTGGCACCGCCACGTCACCCTCGCCACAGCCGCCCAGCTGTTCCTCACCCAACTACGGACGGCAGACCCAAAAGCAGCAGGGCAGACCTGAGCCTGTACACCGTCCTCCGCGAACTCCAATACCAGCTCGCGACCTGGCTCGGATTCTGCCCTCTCTGCCACCAACTGGCACCAACCTAACAAAGCACTACTAAGGCGTGTTTCGTAAGTCGGGCTGGCGGCGTCAAGGTCACGGCGTGGCGGTGATCGACAACTGAAGAGGTCTCCGGTATCTGGTTCTGCGACCAAGCAAGAACTTCGTACCGGAGACCTCGTGCCCAGCGTAGCGGTGACGAGGCGGCATGACCTGACCGACAGGCAGTGGGCTGTTCTGGCCCCGCTGCTGCCTGCCGCACCGAGAACGGGTCGGCCGCCGAAGTGGGAGAAACGGCAGCTCATCGACGGGATCCGGTGGCGGATCCGGATCGGCGCCCCATGGCGGGACGTCCCGGCCGAGTACGCGCCCTGGCCCACCGTCTACGGCCTGTTCCGCCGCTGGCAGCGCGACGGGACCTGGGACAGGATCCTGGCCGCGTTGCAGGCCGCCGGCGACGCGGCCGGCCGGATCGCCTGGACGGTGAGCGTGGACTCGATGACCAGCCGCGCCCACCAACACGCCGCTGGCGCCCGCACCGACGGCCACCTGCAGAAAGAGTCGCCCGGCGGCGTGCACGACGAACCAGCCGACCACGCCCTCGGACGGTCACGCGGCGGGCTGACCACCAAGACCCACCTGGCCTGCGAACAGGGACAGAAGGTCCTGTCGATGATCGTGACCGCCGGGCACCGTGGCGACAGCCCGCAGTTCATCCCCGTCCTGCGCCGCATCCGCGTGACCCGACTCGGGGTCGGCCGACCCCGCACCCGTCCCGACCTGGTCCTGGCCGACAAGGCCTACACCAGCCGAGGCAACCGCGCCCACCTACGCTCACGCGGGATCAAGGCCTGCATCCCCAGCAAGACCGACCAGGACGCCCACCGCAAAGCCAAAGGCTCCAAGGGCGGCCGCCCGCCCACGTTCGACAAGGACCTCTACCGGCTACGCCACGCCGTCGAAAACGGCATCAACCGGCTCAAACGCCACCGCGGCGTCGCCACCCGCTACGACAAGCTGGCAGTCCGCTTCCAAGCCGTCCTGACCATCACCATCATCACCGAGTGGCTCTGACCGGCTTATGAAACACGCCTTAGTCGCCCGTCGCTGGCTGCATGCCGCAGGCAACCGAACTATGGTAGTGAGCCCTGATACCCGACGCGACCGAGGCATCTAGGGCGCGTTTCAGAAGTGGGCGCTGACTCGTACCACCGGTATCGGGAAGCCTGATCAGGTGGTGTGTCGCTGATAGATAGACAGCGAGGTCTCCGGTAGACCGTTCAACGACCAAGAAGAACGAAAACCGGAGACCTCGGGGGCACCATACCGGCGGCGAGGCGGCACGACCTGACCGACGCCCAGTGGGCGGCGCTGCAGCCGCTGCTGCCCAAGGGCAAGAAGCCGGGCCGTCCGCCGAAGTGGGATAAACGCCAGCTCATCGACGGGATCCGCTGGCGGGTGCGGGTTGGCTGCCCGTGGCGGGACGTGCCCGCACTGTACGGACCCTGGCAGACCGTGTATGGGCTGTTCCGCCGCTGGCAGCGCGGCGGGATCTGGCAGCGGATCCTCACCGGCCTGCAAGCCCACGCTGACGCGGCCGGGCTGATCGACTGGGACGTCAGCGTCGACTCCACGGTCACCCGCGCTCATCAGCACGCCGCCGGTGCTCGGACCCGGCCGCAGGAGCAGAAGGAGCTGCCCGGCGGTGTCGCGGACGAGCCCGCCGACCATGCCCTGGGTCGTTCTCGTGGCGGGTTGACCACCAAGCTGCACCTGGCATGTGAGCAGGGCCAGAAGCCTCTCGCGGTGGTGGTGACCGGTGGGCAGCGTGGTGACAGCCCGCAGTTCACCTGGGTCCTGGCTCGTATCCGGGTGCCGCGGCCTGGTGGCGGACGTCCGCGTACCCGCCCGGTCCGGGTCTTGGCCGATAAGGCGTACAGCTCGGCCGCGAACCGGGAGCACCTACGAAAACGCGGGATCAAGGCGACGATCCCGATCAAGGTCGACCAGGCCGCGAACCGGCGTAAGAAGGGGTCGAGGGGCGGACGGCCGCCGAGGTTCGACCCCGAGATCTACAAGCAGCGCCACGCCGTCGAGTGCGGCATCAACCGGCTCAAACGCCACCGCGGCCTGGCCACCCGCTACGACAAGCTCGCAGTCCGCTACCAGGCAACCATCCACGTCGCCGCGATCAACGAATGGCTCTGACCGCTTATGAAACGCGCCCTAACTGGACGTTTGCTTCGCGTTCGCGTCGGTAGCGACCGATTCACATCTCGGCCTCGGTGACGCAGAATGCCGGACCTGACCTGGAATGGACGCATCCGGTCCAGCTCTGCCCTGACCGGAATCAACGCGTTTCACCTTGCGATCGTGTCTGATTCACTTACGCCCTGGAATCAGCGGACATAACGTCCGCCGAGCCGGCCTCCAGACACCGTACGACCACACCATGACCGCACGGCGAGCCTACCCATCCGACCTGTCCGACGCCCGCTGGGCCCTGATCGCGCCCCGCCTGACCGCCTGGCGACAGGCCCGCACCGACGCCGGCGTCAGCGGCCGCGTCCCCACCCACGACCTACGCGAAATCTTCAACGCCATCCTGTACGTCAACCGCACCGGCATCGCCTGGCGCTACCTACCCCACGACTTCCCGCCCCACGCGACCGTCTACGGCTACTTCGCCGCCTGGAGCAAGGAAGGCATCTTCACAGAACTGAACTACAACCTCACCGGCCTCGTACGCGACCACCACGGCCGCACCATCCACCCCACCGCATCCATCATGGACAGCCAAAGCGTGAAGACCTCCACCAACGTCCCACTGTCCACACAGGGCACCGACGCCGGAAAGAAGATCGTAGGCCGCAAACGCGGCATCATCACCGACACCCTCGGTCTCCTGTTGGCCGTGATCGTCACCGCCGCCAGCGCCAGCGACAACACCATCGGCATCGACCTACTCGACCAGGCCACCGCCGCCTACCCCACCCTGACCAAAACCTGGGTCGACGCCGGCTTCAAAAACCGCGTCGTCGAACACGGCGCCCAACTCGGCATCGACGTCGAGACCGTCACCAAAGACCCACAAACCAAAGGATTCAGCGTCGTCAAACGACGTTGGGTCGTCGAACGCACCCTGGGATGGCTCATGCACCACCGCCGACTCGTACGCGACTACGAAGCACGACCCGACAACTCCGCCAGCATGATCACCCTCGCCATGATCGACAACCTCGCCAAACGCCTCACCGCCGAAACCACCCCAACCTGGCGATACGGCTAAACCCACATAACCGACGAAGTACGTGAATCAGACGTCCTCTTAGACCGCCTGGCCGTCGGGCTCGCGGCTGCGCAAGCGCCTCTGACTGCTCGACCAGCCATCGGGCCAGGGAGTCCTCTTCAACTTGGTCATCTGACACGTCGACCTTCATACTGAAGAATCCTCGTGGTGGCGACGCACAGGAGGTCCGTCTCCACGAGTACAGGCTGACGGCCGGACGGATGGCGGCGGTATCGATCGGCCCGTCGGAACCCTCCGGCGTAAACCGGAGCTGGGCTCGATGGCCTTGTTCGCTGTCGCACTTCGCGGCCGTGACGCAAATCTGACTGACTGATCAAGGCCACGGGTATGCCGAACTGCCGATGAGTGTCACTCACGGCATCGAGTCGAGCTCACGCTGTTATCGCGGCGGATCGCCGGAGTTGATGGCGCCGAGCAGACGTTAGGCACTCCTGGTCGGAGTCGACGGCAGATTCAGACAGTCGAAGCATTTGCCTCTACGAGTTCGGCGAATATCTCGGAGGGCTTCTTCCAGTTATGGATCTTACGGGGTCGGTCGTTGATTTCGGAAGCCACCATCGCCAGATATTTCGGATCGGACGTGATCGGAACGCCTTTCGGGAAGTATTCGCGGAGGATACGGTTCGCGTTCTCGTTGCTGCCGCGCTGCCACGGCGAGTGTGGTCTGGCGAAGTACACCGGTAGTCCGGCAGCCGTGATCCGGGCGTGTCCGGCCATTTCGGAGCCGCGGTCCCAGGTCAGCGTCTTCGCGATCTGCGGCGGCAGTGTCCCGGCCGCGGCGATCACCGCGTCGCCGACGGTCAGCGCGTCCCTGCCGGACAGCGGGACCAGGACCACGAACCGGGAGGTCCGCTCGACCAGCGTCGCGACCGCGGACTTGCCGCGCTCGCCGATCACGAGGTCGCCTTCCCAGTGGCCCGGCACCTGCCGGTCCTCGACCTCGGCGGGACGTTCGTCGAGGTAGCGGGGCTCGCGGATGCGAGGAGCCGGGGCCGGCCGGGGGCCCGAGCGGCGGACAGTGCGGCCGGTGCGCAGCCGGATCAGTTCCCGGGCCAGCGTGGACACCGGTTGGGCGTAGATCCACTGGTAGATCGCTTCGTGTGACACCCGTACAGCCTGATCGTCGCGGTAGTCGCGCGGCAACCGGCCCGCGATCGACGCCGGCGACCAGCCACCCTTCAGCAACTCCTTGACCACCAAGCGTAGCCGTGGCGACCGGTCGACCGCGTACGCCTTCGGCCGCCGCCGGCCCGCCGACGGCCGTCTCGTCCGCGACCACCGCCCGGTACCCCGCACGACCTCCGTGACGGGCTACATCCCGCGAGACCACCGACGGATTCCGGCTGATCAGCCCGGCGATCTCCTTGTATTCCAGGCCCTCGGCCAGGCCCCGGGATATCTCTTCGCGATCGGTCAAGGTCAACATGTTGCGCACAGCGGGAATCCTGTCCCACCGACCCGTCAAGATCAAATGCTACGACTGGCTGAACTCGCCGACCACTGTGGGCGCGATGTCCAGCTACCACCGCTTCGGTACGCCGAGAGCGATGCCTTTGAGTTTCCCCGCTTTGATGGACCGACCGCGCAGATCGCAAGGGCTGCCATGACCAGCACGATGTGGCGCATGATTGGGGTGTGGCGGCGGACTTGGAACTGGTCGAAGCCGAACTGGTCTTTGCAGAACTCGTGATCTTCCTCGATGATCCAGCGGCGGCCGGTCACGGCCACCAGCACGTGCAGGGTGGCGGGTAGGTGTTCAGGGGGACATGACAGTGAGCCATTTTCATCGTGATGGGCCTGGTCACGGTGGGTATGGCGGGGAGTCGGTGTCGACATAGGACGAGGCTCCCGGTAAGACAGCAGTCGACCAAGATCCGATGCCCCAACCGGGAGCTTCGCTGTGCTGTCTTACCCGTCTACGATCGCCCTGTCCAGCCGTACCCTGAGCCACCTGGCCGACCTGATCCGCGCCGAACGCACTCGACGCCGGGGCCGGTGGTGGCGCCTCGACGCCGGACGGCAGGCCCTGCTCGCCCTGGCCCATCTTCGCAACGGTGACACCATCACCCGTCTGGCTTCCGGCTTCGCGGTCAGCGTCACCACGGCCTGGCGGTACGTCCGGGAAGCCATCGACCTGCTCGCGGCGCACGCCGAGGACCTGAACACGGCCGTACGCCGCATCGGCCAGCTCGAGTACGCGATTCTCGACGGCACCCTGATCCCGATCGACCGGGTCGCGGACCAGAGGCCGTACTACTCCGGAAAGCACAAGCGCCACGGGGTGAACGTGCAGGTGATCGCGGACTGCAAGGGACGACTGATCTGGGCATCGCCCGCCCTTCCCGGCGCCGTGCACGACCTGACCGCCGCCCGAACCAACCACCTGATCGACGCTCTGAGCAGCGTCAACGTGATGACCTTCGCCGACAAGGCGTACCAGGGCGCCGGCGGCAGCGTCAGCACGCCATTCAAACGCCGTCCGCACCGGCCCCGACTGTCCCGCCGGCAGAAGACCGTCAACCGCCACCACGCCAAGATCCGAGCCATCGGCGAACGTGCCGTCGCCACCCTCAAAAGCTGGAACGTCCTGACCAAGCTCCGCTGCTGCCCTCGACGCGCCACCGCGATCGTCCAGGCCATCCTCGTCCTACACCACGTCCAGACCAGCCGAGACTCACGATGAAAAGAGCTCACTGGTTCAACTACCGATGCGCCCACCAGCGCCACCGACGCAGGTCGTCGATCCTTGATGATGAGACGCCGCTGAGCTGGAGCAGCGCGTTCACCGATGAGCTGCTTGAGATCCTGGCTGTCCCGGAACAGTGTGTCGCACTCGAGCCGCAGCAGGCCGCCCTCCTGGATCGCATTTGCGCCGGTCCGCTGGTCTCCACAGCCGGGCTCAGGGACGTCGAGGTGTTACCTCCGAACCGGCCGAACAAGCTAGGGGTGACCAGCGATGAGACAACGCCGCGCCTGTTCTAAACATCCCTGCCCGGCCGCCCGCGCTTCGCGTCGCCCCCGAACAGCGTTCAGGCGTGCTGAATCAGCTACTCGGTTCCGCCAGCGTCTGCCTAGTAGTGCTTTGTTAGGTTGTTCCGGTGTGTCGCTTGTAGGGGTGTTTTGGTTGTGTTTGGCTTCCGGGCGTGGACGAGCGAGGACTCGCACGGGTGCGGACGCGACTGGAAGACTTCGCGGCCGGAGTGTTCGCGGGGTTGCCGCGATCGGATCAACGGGCGACCGGCGTTCGGTATCTGCGCGGGCTGATGCTGGACGGCCGGCGTAAGTCGATGCAGCCGATGGCGCAGCGGCTCGGCGTGGACCACCAGCAGTTGCAGCAGTTCCTGACCTCGTCGACCTGGGACGTCAACGGTGTGCGGCAGCGGCTGGCCGCAGCGGCGGTCGATGTGGTGGGACCACAGGTGTGGGCCCTCGACGACACCGGACTGCCCAAGGACGGCAAGGCGTCGGCGTGCGTCGCCCGGCAGTACTCCGGCACGCTCGGCAAGGTCGGCAACTGCCAGATCGCCGTCAGCGTGCACGCCACGACCGACACCGCCTCGGCGGTGCTGAACTGGCGGCTGTTCGTGCCGGAGTCCTGGGACGAGACCTGCGTCCCCGACGACGCCGGGAAGGTCGCGAACCCGCATGCCCGAAGGCTGCGCCGGCAGCCAACCACCCTCGACGAGGCCGGAGCAAGGAAACCCCACACGCGTAAGCAGTTGCCACGCGCCGAACAGATCGACCAGATCCTGCGGCGGCGGGCTGCCTCGAAGCTGCCCGATGACCAGCGGTACCGGCCGAAGTGGATGATGGCCCTGGAAATGCTCGACGAACTGGCCGGCTGGGGACTACACCCGCCGCTGCTGACCGCCGACGCCGGCTACGGCCAGGTCGCCGAGTTCCGCCAGGGACTGACCGAACGCGGCATCCCCTACATCATGGCGACCACATCGTCCACCACCGCCCAACCCGACCACGCCCAGCCCGTCGAGGTCGCCTACGCCGGGGTCGGCAAGCATCCCACCCCGCGCTACCCACACCCCGCCCGCAGCCTCAAGGACCTGGCCCTCACCCACGGCGCCCACCACACCCAACCGGTGCGCTGGCGTGACCGGCTCCCCGCACACGGCCGTGCCCCGGACCGGCCCACCGGTGAACTGTCCGGGCACTTCTTCGCCCTGCGGGTCCGCCCCGCCGGCCGGACCGTCCAACGCGGACCCCACCGCGGTGACGACGGCGTGCTACCCGAATGCTGGCTGCTCGTGCAATGGCCACCCGGCCAGGACGAACCCACCGACTACTGGCTGTCCGACCTGCCCACCACTACACCCCTGACCGAACTGGTCCGCCTGGCCAAAAGCCGCTGGCGCGTCGAACACGACTACCGCGAACTCAAAACCGCCCTCGGTCTCGACCACTTCGAAGGCCGCTCCTGGATCGGCTGGCACCGCCACGTCACCCTCGCCACAGCCGCCCAGCTGTTCCTCACCCAACTACGGACGGCAGACCCAAAAGCAGCAGGGCAGACCTGAGCCTGTACACCGTCCTCCGCGAACTCCAATACCAGCTCGCGACCTGGCTCGGATTCTGCCCTCTCTGCCACCAACTGGCACCAACCTAACAAAGCACTACTAGTACGGCAGCCGCCGTTTGAGATGCCCCTGGTAGGGCCGGTTGAACGCGAGGCGGCCACCGCATGATCGTCTGTATGTTGTGGACAAAACTTCAGATCTGGCGGTGGCCGCGTGCCACAGCGTAGACCCTGGCCGGTGGCAACAGGTGTTGACTCGGGTGCTCACCTCGTTCGCGGGTAGGTTCGGCCGGGTCGAGCCGCGTCGGGCGGCGGCGGCGTTCGTCACCGGGTTGCTGACCGATATCGAGGTCAAGACGTGTTGGCAGTTGGCGGAGCAGGCCGGGCACGCGCGGCCGGATGCGATGCAAAGGTTGTTGTATCGGACGGTGTGGGACGCGGACGCCGTCCGCGATGACGTGCGGACGGTGGTCGTCGATCGGTTCGGTGACCCGGACGGGGTACTGGTCGTCGACGAGACCGGAGACCTGAAGAAGGGCGTTCACTCGGTCGGGGTGCAACGGCAGTACACGGGAACCGCGGGCAGGATCGAGAACGCGCAGGTCGGGGTGTTCCTCGGCTATGCCAGCGGGCACGGGCACACGCTGATCGACCGCAGGATCTACCTGCCGGTGTCCTGGACTGATAACCGGGCCCGCTGCCAGGCCGCCGGTGTCCCGGACGAGATCGAGTTCGCCACGAAACCCGATCTGGCGGCCGAGATGATCACCGCGGCCCTCGATGCCGGCGTGCCGGCAAGGTGGGCCGCCGCGGACGAGGCGTACGGCAACAGCAGCGGCTTCCGCACTCACCTGCGCGAACACCGCCTCGGTTACGTCCTGGCGGTATCCCGTAGCCACCTGGTCCCGCTCGACGGGGGCAAGGTCAAGGTCCGCGTCGACCAGGTCGTATCCGAACTACCTGCCTCTGCCTGGCAGCGCCGCTCGGCCGGCGCCGGGTCGAAAGGCCCCCGCTTCTACGACTGGGCCTGGCTCGACGACGTCACCACCGACGCCGACCCCGACGACGACGGCGAACACAGCCTTCTGATCAGGAAGAACACCTCTACCGGGGAGTTGGCCTTCTACCGCTGCTGGACCCCACGACCAGCCACCCTCGCCGACCTCGTGCGGGTCGCTGGGATCCGCTGGACCGTCGAAGAGGCCTTCCAAGCGGCCAAAAGTCAGGTCGGCCTCGACCAGCACCAGGTCCGCCTCTGGGACTCCTGGCACCGGTTCACCACCCTCGCCCTGGCCGCCCTCGCCGTCCTGACGATCTGCGCCGCCGACGCGGCCACCGGTGAAGCCGACGACCCAACCGACACCGCACTGATCAAGCTGACCGTCAACGAGATCCGCCGCCTGATCAATACCCTGATCATCCGGCCGATCCGCGACCTCGCCCATCGATTGCGCTGGTCACACTGGCGACGCCGCCATCAAGCCCGAGCCCGACGAGCCCACTACACACGACGCCTCAACCTCGAACTTCAACCATGATCCCGAACGGCGGCTGCCGTACTAGAAGCCCTGACCGCCTGACCGCTACATCCAATACGAGCTATCTAGTTCGTATTCATGTATGCGGAAATTCAGGTTTTCCCAATCGATCTCACCGCCCCCACCGACTACCTTCAGCAGTAGCCCCATAAACGTGGAGCGCGGTGCGGGTAAAGTGGTTAATCTAATGCCATCCTGCACTATCTCAAGTTCTCCACGATCGGGAGGCGCTTCGAGCATATGCAAGATGTCAATCACCTCACTTGACAGCCACTTGCCGGCTTCGGTACGCGCGCGGATCTGAGCGCAAATCCGAAGAAGGGTTCTGCCGGCCGAGCTCACATAGTAGTCCTGGATGCCACTGCGCGGTTGCAACAGGAGCCCGCTCATCTGAAGCCGGAGAACTTGTTCCTTGATGGAGCGCGGACCGATCTGAAGATGCGCACTCATTTGTGAATAGTTGCTAAACCCTCTCGTTGCGATCGAATAGAGCACTCGCAGACCCAAGTCCGGCATGCCGATGGAGTGCACGAAAGCCCGCAGCCCGTTAGGGCTCAATCTGCCGAAGACGACATTAAAGAGGACGCTTTCCGCAACTTCGCGCTCCAGTTGTCGCGCGATCAAGCGCCGAGCACTTTCAGAGTCGGCATCAAAGTCTGCGGGGATCCAGAAGACATGCAATTTCTTAAGGGGTTCTCCCCTGTTGCTTGATCGGAAATCCTGCGTCGCCTCATGGAACGTCGAACGGTGCCTGGTAGTATCTCGGGCGACATAGGCAGCGATGTGCGCGTCGGAGGCAAATAGAAGGGTTCGCAGATCTTTGTCAACACCTTCGGGGTGCCTCCACAACGTTTGACCATCCAAGGCATACTCCCAGCTTTCCGCGAGAATGCAAGAAAAGTCGAACTTCTTGCGCCGACTCTCGCGGTAGGAATAGAGATCTGAGTTCGCAAAGCGCATTATTGTCGACAGGAAGACATCGGAAAGGAATTGATGTTCGGGTGACTCTGCCATCCGCCCAGCATAGAAGAGGCGTATGACACCTTCTCGGTGCCCACCTTGGACACGAGCATCACCGGCAAAGGCATAGCAACCGACGGCCTTGGGCTGGCATTCTGCGTTACTCCGCGTGCACAGATTGCATCTGCACATCGCTACGAACCGAAGCTGATCTCCGAATCGTCGGAACCCGCACGTGGGGTTGCTGTATCGATCGCCCCTCGGACACCAGTTCTGGTGGAGTTCCACCAGGCATGAACCAGATTCGATTCCGTACCGGTATCTGCCCCGCATACCTGCGATAACAGATGATCCTGGGCGTCGGCGGGTTGTCCGTCGGCGCGTTGCGCCGTTCTCGCGGTTGGGTTGGTCATGACACTAACCCGCCGCCGCAACTGCGAGCGACTCATCGGCATGCTCATTCCGGCCCCGCTACCCGACAGACCGCTCCCCGGTTCTGCGCCGATGCCGACGCTGCCCCGCACCCCGTCCGCCAGCGACCGCCTCAGCGGACGATGTCCTGATCGGTATGGCGCGTCCGGACCGGTCCGGTCGGATGACCGAACGCAGCCTGCTGGGGGCGTTGCGCTGGCCGGCGGGCCACCGCATCGACATCCGCCCGCAGGGTGGAATGCTCGTGGTGGCGTCAGCGCCAGCCGGACAACACGTGCTGGGCAGCCGCTGCTGCTCGCCGCGCTGGTTGCCCACGATCTGCTGGTGATCCATCCGGCCAGTACCGTCGCGCGGCTGCGCCGCGGAGTGCGACACCCCGAACAGCGGGCCGATCTGGCGCATCGTCAGGTTGGTACGCCAGTACGCGGCAACCAGGAGGACCCGGTCGGCCAGGCACAGCGCCCACGGTCTGCCCGGCCGTCCGTCGGCGATCGCGTCACCGCCACGCTCGGCGACCAGCCGGACGAGGCGGCGGAACTGGGCGGGCTGCAACCCGGTGAACGGGAAGATCCACTCCGGGCGGCTGACGTGATCACCTGCACTGCCCCATCCTGCCCCGGTCATCCATAGAGGACGCAGAGCGAGTAACGAGACACCCCTTAGTCATTCATCCTAGAGACACTTGACCTCGGATGACGGTGTGGCAGGTGACGCGCCCAGGTCGTCGCCATATATCCACGAGCGCTTCCGAAGGCCAGCTCGACCAGAACGACGAACAAAACCGTGAGGCAACTGGCAGTCAGGACGACGATCGGCATTCCGTACGAGTCGGCGAATCGGCTGGCGACGAGGGTTGTGATCGTCATGCTGGCAAAGGCGGTGCTATAGAAGACTGCCATTAGGGCCGGTGCGTCGACGGGCCGGACAAGTAGGAGCATGTCGTTGAACGACTTGGTATAGAGGATTTCGAAGGCTGCGGTGAAGCCGCAGTAGGCGGCAAATACTGGAAGTGGATGTTGCCCGATGAGCGGGCTGGCCATCAGTGCCGCTGCGAGCAGAAGGACGGAAGGATAAACGGTTGAGGCGGCGATTTTGGAGGACATCCACCTTGCGACGATGCCCAGTCCGGTGAGGATACCGACAAGTCCGACGGTCTCGGCGACGGCGGCACCGCCAGCTGGCAGGCCGAGCCACTCCAGGGGGAGCCAGACCCGTAGCAACTGGTTCATCCCCTGTAGCAGCATCACGCTGAGCAACAGGTACGCGAAGGCCCGTGCCAGGCGAGGGTCGGCGCTCATCGCCCGCACCACTTGACGCCAAGCACCAGTGGGAGTGGGTTCGAGAGCGTGGGCGCGCCGCCTGGGGCGGAGAGCCGCATAGCAGAGGGCCGCCAGCAGATAGGTCGCGGCGTCTACCATCGCGATCTGCAGTATTGTCAAATGGCCGATCATGGCTACGCCCGCCAGCGATCCGGCTCCCGCACCGAGATAATACCCTGCGTTCAGTAATGAGTTCCCGCGTGCCAGGTGCTCGGACGGCACATATCTCTTCAATGCGACGCCTCGGGCTGCTTTCAGCGTCATGTCCAGACACCCGCGGATCAGCAGCAACACGAAAACGAGGATGTAGGAATGGTTGAACAGTAGACCGATGCCCAGGGCTACGCCGAGGGAGAGTAGCTCTACCGAGACGAGTATCGGACGAGATTCGGTCCGGTGGCACAGTTTGGCCACCGCAGAGGCGAAGAAGAGTGGTGGCAAGAATTGGGCAACGTAGACCGTCGTTGCCGACAGGATTGAGCCCGTGTCCAGGAGGTAGGTGACCGACACGCTGATCAGCAGTAATGTGGTTCCGATGCTGCTGATGAACATCGAGGCGCACAGTATCAGCACTACTGCTCGTCGCTCGCTGTCCGCCTTGTTGGTCATGTCTTACCGAATCAGCTCGATGCCGAGGCTTTTTTGGAAACAGTCAAGTATCTCGTCGGCAAGCCGGTTGGCGGGCGCGATGCCGTTGTCAGTCACCGTGTACCTGGCAAGAATCTCGGTTGCTCGGACAGAAAGTCCACCGCTTAGTCGATACGGATCGAAGCTGCTCATCCGTTCGGTATAGTGAGTCAGCCAGCCAAGGTCAAGCGTATCGGCCAACCGACCGTCCGCCCGGGGCATCAGCTTTCGTGATGTCACGAACGCGCCGTCTGCTGGCGGCAGGTCGCCGTGGATATCCTGACCCAGATGAATCGCGATCTCGTAGTCGTGGATATCATGGCCGGTAACCATTCGGTAGAGGCCGGGCATTACACCGCCCATGAGCCTCGGGTTGGCTTCGACCAGTACGGGTCCTTTGTCGGTGAGGATCATCTCGATGTGAAATATCCCGCGGTCGAGGCCGAGCGCCCTACACACGTTCTCGGCATAGCGGAAGCATTCCTCGCGCTGCGCCGGCGAGATATCCGCCGGCATGAAGGCGCCCATCTCTACGCACTCGTTCTCGCGCGCCCGGGGTCGCCCGGACACCATGAATCGGTAGAACCGGCCGTTCAGCGCGCCGACCTCGGCGGACACCAACTCGCCTCGAAGGTATTGCTCGATGATGATCCCTCGCGCGAACTGCTCCCTGAGCATGGCGGGGAGCGCGGACACACCGTTCAGAATACGCATTCCGGCGGCCAACGCGTCGGCGGTCGTATCGGCGCGGTAGGAGAGGATACTGTCGGCGCCGGACACCGGCTTAACCACGACCGGTAGGCCGACATAGTCGATGGCCGTCTCCAGTTGGCGAGAATCAGATATCCGCATATGCCGGACAGAGGCAAGGCCGGCTCCCGTGATCAGTTCCCTGGCCTTTGCCTTGTCCCTCGCGTTCCGAACGCCCGTCGCACTAGTAAAGGGCAGACCCAGCCTGTCGCAGGCAATCGCGGTCGCTTCGACGCTGAACTCGATCTGGCAGATGACGGCATCTGGTGGATCATCGTCCAGGAAGCGGGCGAAGGCGCCTTCGACCGCTGTCGGGTCGGCCGTGGTCGGAATCTCCATTCGTCGGTCGAGGGAGCGAAACACCTCGGCGGTCCGCTCATTCTCCGGATAGAATCGGAAGTTGCTCGACTGGACCAGCGTCACCCGGTGCCCCAGCTCTTTCGCACGCCTCATGGCGTCGACGGCAGGGACGTTGGGCTCGACGAAGACGACATGAGGCATGGGTGTTTCCTTCCAGGGACCCAAAAGGTCGGCGGTTGAGGTAACTGTGTGATCACAAGGCGGGTGTGAAGACCGGGTAGCGCGCGGCGAGGTCGGTGACGATTTTTCTGGCCGGCTCGATGTTGTAGCCCTTGGTGACGCCGTCAAGTACGTCCGCGATGACGGTGGCAACAGCCTCGATGTCCTGCGCGGTCAATCCCTCTGACGACTCACAATGTTGCCGGTGACAGCTGCCCGCCGTCCACCGTTTGCGTCCCAGCGCAAACCTCAGCCGGGGACTCTGCCGTTCAGTAGCGCAATGCCCAGCTCGGTGATCTCGTGGACCACGGAGCCGCCGGCGCGGCGGGTCGTGACCAGACCAGCACTGCGCAGTACGCCTGCCTGCCTGCTCGCGGCCGACTTCGAGATGTGAACCCGACGGGCGAGATCCGATGTCGTGCAGGATTCGGCACATGCCTCCAACGCGGCGGTTCTGGTCTCGCCGAGGAGCGCGTGTAATCCAGATGTGTTCGATGCTGGTTGGGCGAGCCAACCGAGAGCCGGCGACACCGGGTACACCAATACCGGAGGCAGATCGGGGTCCTTGAAAGTCCAGGGACGGTGGCGACAGAACAACGAGGGGATGAGCACAAGTCCTCGGCCTTCCAGGTGAATGTCCGAGTCGACGTAGCCAAGGATCCGCAAGATCGGTCGATCCCAGACCGCACGTGGATGTAGCTCCTTGAGCAGCCGGTCGACGCCGCCCGTCAGCAGCATGCGGACCCGCTGCTCCCGGTCGGACCGGACCTGCTCGTCTATCTGACTCCAGTAGGGGGCCAGGCCCACCTCGTGGTACGAGGCGAGGGCCGCACCAAGGACGCGTAAGGCCTGAGTTTCGCCTGCTGCCAGCGCCCGCATCCACCGAGTTGCCGGTCGTTGGACAGCCAGTTCCTCCAAATCTTGTAGGCGCTGTCGTCTCGGTGTGGCAAGCACCTGCTCGACCAATTCGCCAAATTGGTGCGCGCCTCGCCCGGGCGTCAGGAAGTCAGGCGTATACCCTCGGGGTGGCGCCAACTCGGTCAATAGTTCGAGACCGACGGAACCGATAGCGAGGGTTTTACGCCGCCACTCGCCGAAGACGAGAGCGTGGTTCCTTTCTTGCAGCAGATGCAGACTTGACACGATTTCCCAGAGTGGATTCGCCCCCGTCGCCAGGGTGATCTTGGTTAGGTCCTCGCCGGTAAAATGAATTCTCAGCATCTGATCTCTCCCCGTACGCACCCTGCATGTTCACGTGCCGCGTTCTCCTCAGCGAAGGAGTATTCGCCGAGAAAATGCTTTGGATAACACCGATAGGACTCCCCGTAGGATCGATCCGTGTGCGTCTTGAGTCAAGGGTTAAGTGGACACCAGAGGGATCGTCAACGGAGTTGAACTAATGGCACAGGGCTCCGGGGGTTGCGCCGCCGTGTCATCTCTGCAGGGGCTGGCAGCGGATGTCTGACTGCACTGCCGTCCCCGTTCACACTTCACTCCGCTGTCCCCCCGGCCAGCCAGCGTCACGCTACGTTCCGCTGCGGGCGCAAGACGTCAGATAGCTTAGCATGTATGGATCGGCCTGGGCGGAGAGGTTCGTTGGCTCGCCAAACGCGACCCGTACGGATTGCCGAGCCTTGCATCGCCTGGTTCCGCCGGTCCAGGGCCGGCCGGAGTCGGCCATCCGCCGGTCCACCGTCGGCCGCGAGGACGCTCTGCCCACCGGGTCGGCCCCAAGGACCAACGGGCAGGACTTCTTCTTCCTGCACTGCGAGTCCACCCGGTTCGGAGTGAGCCTCGAGCCACGCGCCGACTGGCAATCGCCACGGACAGCGGCACGTTCGGCACGGCGGTACGCCTGCGGCGGGGCGAGGCCGCCATGCTCACGACGGTCTTACGAGGCTGCCACAACTACGTGCACGGCAACGAAGGGCTCCCCAAGGACGCGCCCTTTGGCAGTTCCTCCACGTCGTCTTTGCCAAGGTGCCCGACGAGCGGGAGAGCCGTCGCCTGGGTGACTGTCTCGCCGCCACCCGCGATCGTCGCCAGCTGCGCCTGCACCCGCCGACGGCGATTCGCAGATCGAGCCGGCATACCGGACACACTAAACCTCCGGCACGCCTTCCCAGACCGCCCGAGCGCGGCTGGTGCAGCGGCAGAGCGCGCCGCCCGACCTGGTGGTCCACTCGGCGCTCACCCCGTGGACCTGCGCCGAGTGCGGGGAGATGGGCGAACTGCTCGTCTCCGAGGACGCGGTCGCGCACCGCGGCGGTGTGCCTCTTCCCCGCGGCGACACACTGGTCGTGGTACGCGTGCCGGTGCATCACGAGGCTCTCGCGACGACCGGAACCGGCGGGTCGTCGGTCTCGCGGAAGCCGTGCCGGTCGTAGAAGCGTCGCAGCGGTGCCGGGGCCCACCAGTTCGCCCGTCCCAGCAACCGCATCGTCGCGGGCACCAACAGTGCCCGCACGACCGTCGCGTCGACCAGAACCGCGATGAGCAGCGCCACCCCGATCAGCTTGATGAACGTGATCCCGGAGACGGAGAACAGCCCGATGACCACGAGGATGAGCAGTGCGGCACTGGTGATGATGCGGCCGCTGCGTTGCAGGCCGACCGCGACCGCGTGCGTGTTGTCGCCGGTGCGGTCGTACTCCTCGCGGATGCGCGACATGAGGAACACCTCGTAGTCCGTCGACAGCCCGAACACGACCGCCAGCACGAGGATCGGTTGCGTCGCTTCCAGGGTGCCCGTGGGGGTGAAGTTCAACGGCCCGCTCAGGTGACCGTCCTGGAAGATCAGCACCAGCGCGCCGAACGACGCGCCGAGCGACAGCACGTTCATCAGGATCGCCTTGACCGGCAGCACGAGCGAGCCGAACGCGAGGAACAGCAGGACGAACGTCGCACCGACGATGATGAGCGCCATCCAGGGCACCAACGCGGCGACGGCGTCGAGCTGGTCGGCCAGCCGCGCGGTGAACCCGCCGACGAGCACCTCGCCGCCGGCCGGGGCCGGCACGGCGCGGATGTCGCCGACGAGGTCGCGCGTCTGCGCCGAGATCGGGTCACTGGCGTAGGTGACGGTGACCCGGAAGACATCGCCCGCCCGGCCGGTGATGTCGGCCGTGGCCACGCCGTCGACGGCGCGGACGGCACCGAGGTACCGCTCCAGGTCGTCCGGGTCAGGTGCGGTGACGATCGCCTCGATCGGCAGCTGGCTGTTCTGCACGAATTCGCGGTCGACGGTCTCGGTGACCACGCGGCTCTCCGTGCCGGCCGGCAGCACGCGGGGGTCGATGCCGCCGAACTCCACGCGCAGGAACGGCGCGCCGGCCAGCAGCAGTACGGCGAGCACGCCGACCGCGTACAGCACCGGGCGGCGCATGATGCTGTGCGCCAGGCGGAACCAGAAGCCGTGCTCCACCGGTCTCCGCGACGGCCGCCGCCGGCGCACGGACAGGGCGTCGACGTGCGGGCCGAGGATCGCGAACAGCGCGGGTAGCACGGTCAGCGCGGCCACCATGGCCACCAGCACCGCGGACAGCCCGCCGAGCCCCATCGAGCGCAGGAACGTCATCGGGAAGATCAGCAGACCGGCCAGCGACACGGCGACCGTGACTCCGGAGATCGCGACCGTGCGGCCCGCGGTGGCCATCGTGCGGGCGACGGCTTCCTCCACGGCGGAGCCGCCCGCGATCTCCTCCCGGAACCGGCCCACCATGAACAGGCCGTAGTCGATGGCCAGGCCAAGGCCGAGGATCGTCACCAGGTTCACGGAGAAGACCGACACGTCGGTCACGTAGCTCGTCGCCCGCAACGCGGTGAACGCGCCGAGGATCGCCAGCCCGCCGATCGCCAGCGGCAGACTCGCCGCGGCCACGCTGCCGAACACGAGCACCAGCAACGCGAGCAGCACCGGGATGCTGATGGTCTCGGCGAGCGCGATGTCGGCCGCCACCCGCTCGCGGATGTCGCGGCTCACGGCGGTGATGCCGCCTACCCGGGTCTCCAGGCCCGGTGCGGCAACGCTGCCCTCGATGCGTTCCAGGGCCTGGCCGCGCGCGGTCTCGTCGGTGCCGGCCAGCGTCAGCACCGCGTAGGTGGTCCGCCGGTCGTGGCTCACGAGGCCGGGGCTCCTGTTGGTGCCCCAGTAGGTGACCGTCGCGGTCACGTCGTCGTCGGGCAGCGCGGCCAGCGTCTGCGTCACCGCGCGCTCGAAAGCCGGGTCGTCGACCGTCGTGGTCGGGCTCCGGTAGAGGACCACGATGTCGTTGCCCGCGCGTCCCAACGTCTCCTCGGCACGGACGACCGCGCGCGAGCTCTCACTGGCCGGGTCCTCGAACCCCTCGGTGGTCAACGCGCCGAACACCTGGGTGCCCCAGACACCGCCGAATGCCATGAAGGCCAACGCCAGGACGACGACCCACCACCTGCGGCGGACCATCGTCCGCCCCCACCGCTCGAACATCAGCGGGCCGCGTGCGTGATGAGGTCGGCCGTCGCGGCGGGCTGCGACATCATCGCGACGTGCGACGCGGCGATCTCGGTGACCCGCGACCCGGCGCGCTGCGCCATGAACCGTTGCGCCGCGACGGGGACCACCCGGTCGTTGCGGGCGGCGAGGTACCACGACGGGATCGACCGCCACGCCGGCACCCCGGACGGCTCCTCGAACGTGGCCGCGTTGAGCGGCCGCTGGCCGGCCCACATCAGGGCGGCCGTCGCCTTGGGCAGGTCGCCGGCGAACGCGTCGCGGAACAGATCCTTCTTGATGTAGCCGTCCGCGCCCGCCGGATGCGGACGGAAGTCGAGCGCCTCGGGGGTCACCGTGCTTCCCGGGAAGCGGTACTGCAGGGCCGGCAGCGTGTCACCCTCGTCGGGTGCGAACGCCGCCACGTAGACCAGCGCCTTCACGTTGGCGTTGCCGGTCGCGGCGTTGGTGATGACCATGCCGCCGTAGGAGTGCGCGGCGAGCACGATCGGGCCGCTGAGGGTCGCCAGGATGCTGGCGAGGTAGGCGGAGTCGGCGGCCACGCCGCGCAGCGGGTTCGCCGGGGCGAGCACCGGGAAACCGTCGCGGACGAGCCGGCCGGCCACCTCGTACCAGCCGGAGGCGTCGGCGAACGCGCCGTGCACGAGCACGACGGTCGGCCGGGACCGGTTGTGCGCGTGTGCCGCGGGTTCCGCGAGTACGGCGCCGGTCACGGCCGCGGCGGTGCCGGCCAGCACGGTTCGGCGGGTCGTCGTCATGATGGTGTCCTCACGTTCGTCTCCGTTGTGTGCGGCCGAACGTAGGGACGGGCACTTGACGATCAGTGAACGGCCGATTCACTCGCCGGTCAGTGGCCCTGCCTAGCGTGCCGATCCATGACAACGACGAAGAGCTCGGCCAAGAGTGAGGCGGCCCGGACGTGGGGGCTACGGATCCACGTGCTCTGCTACCTGGTCTTCAACGTGGTCCAGGTCATGGTGTGGTGGATGTTCGACTCCGCCAACCACTTCTGGCCCATCTGGTCGATCGTGGCCTGGGGGATCGGGCTGATGTTCCACGTCTGGGGCGTCTCCCGGTCGCACCGGGTCGGCTGATCCGGTGTCCTTCCTCCTGGAGTTCGTCCGCGATCCCCTGACGGTCGGCGCGATCACGCCCAGCGGGTCCGCGCTGGCCCGGATGGCGACGGCCGCGGTGCCCCGGACCGGTTCCCCGCTCGTGGTGGAGCTCGGTCCGGGGACCGGCGCCTTCACCGGGGCCGCAGCGACGTCATGGTCAGCGGGCTGCCGTGGGCCGCCTTCACCGAGGCCCGGCAGCGCGACCTGCTGGCCGCGGCGGTGCAGGCGCTGTCGCCGCAGGGTGTGTTCAGCACGTTCGCCTACGTCCACGCCCGCTGTACCCGACCGGCCCGCACCCTGCTGCGGACGGTGGGGTCGCTGTTCGACGAGGTCGTCATCAGCCGGACGGTGTGGGCGAACCTTCCGCCGGCGCTGGTCTACCATTGCCGCCGCCCCCGGGGGTGACAACGTTGAGTTCCGCGAGGAACTTCTCCGCGCGGCGCGCGAAGAGGTGGGTCTCGCGCTCGGCCGACCACGCCCGTGCCTCCTCGGCGGCGGCCCGGACGACGTCGAGGGGCGCGCCGCGGGCGTGCAGGAGACGCGCCCGCAGCAGCCGGATGAGACCCTCGGCGTAGCGCTGACCGTAGGCCTCCAGGGCGTGGTCGGCCCGGTCCAGGGCGGTGCCGGCCTCGTCCGGCCGTCCGGCGGCCAGCCACATCTCGGCGATCAGTCCGTTGTGGTACGCCACACCCCACCGCGGCGGGTCGGTGATCGTCGTGGCCAGCAGCTGTTCGGCCTCCGCCGTGATCCGGACAGGGTCCTCGCCGGTGAGGGCCTGCGCCCAGTACCAGTTCAGCCGGACGTAGATCTCCTGCTGCACGGCGGTGCGGCCGGTGCCGAGGGCGATCCACCGGTCGACGGTGCGCATCACCCAGTCGGGATCAGGGCCAGGCGACGGAGCGTTGGGCGTTGACCTCGGCGATCCAGGCGGCGACGGTGGCCGGGGGCGCGTCGTTCACCGGCACCCTGGTGCGCGACGGCTACGCCGCGTACCAGCGCCTGACCCAGGGCGCGCTCGATATGATGCACCGCAGTATCCCGATTGGCGGAAGGCTCCATGACGGTTGCGGTTCTTGGCGCCACCGGCTCGGTCGGCCGCCTCGTAGTCGAAGCTCTGAACATGTTGGATGTCGGCCCGGTCAGGGCCGGTATGCGTGCCACTGTCGACGCGGCGGACCGCGACTCGCTCGCCCGCTTCGTCGAAGGGGCCGCCGTCCTCGTAAACTGCCTCGGCCCTGGATACCGCCTGCGGGGGCGGGTCGTCGCGGTCGCCGACCGGCAGGGATGCGCGTACGTGGACCCGTCGGGGGACGACGCGTTGCACGCCAGGCTGCTACGCGAGTCGGTCCGCGTTCCGGTTGTCACGGGCGCCGGCTCGGTGCCCGGGGGCCTCGGGCTGCTCGTCCGGTGGCTCGCCCGCGGCCGGGGGGCCGGTGATCGGATCCGCGGCTACGTGCTCACCGACGAACCAATTCACTCCGGCACCGCGCTGGAGTTCCTGCTCGGGGCGCGCGCCGGCCAGGGCGTCGGGCCGCCCGCATCCGTTCAGCTGCCGTCTGTCGAGGGCCGTCTGGTCGCGTACCCCTTCGAAAGCCTGGAGACGGCGGGGCTCGCCGCGGACCTGAAGCCGGAGGACGCGGCTTTCTATCATTGTTTCCCCGCAGACAGTTCCACCCTGCGCGCGCTGCGCGAGCTGTCGGGGTCGAGCCTGCGCGAGGCGGCAGTCGCACTCGCCGCCGCGGTCAACGCCGACGTGTCCGGCCGCGCGGCGACCCACCTGCTCGTCGCCACGGTTGCCGACCGTACGGCGGTGCTGACGGCGGGGAGCAGCTATCGGGTCAGCGCGAACGTGGCGGCCCTGGCCGTCGAGGAGGTGCTGGCCGGCCGCGTGCCCGACGGGGTCGCCCGGGCAGGCGCGCTGGACCCGCGGATCGTCATCCGGCTACCGCAGTTACCCGGCGGTATTCAGCTGACGCTACTATCATCGACATCCGTCGAGTAGCCTCTGCGACATACTCCACCGTCTGGGGGGCACATGGTCGTCGCTGCGCCGACTGGCGTGTTCCAGCCGCTCGATCCCGCCTTTCAGGCCGACCCTTACCCGTGCTACCGGCGCCTGCGCGACGCCGCGCCGATCCTCAAGGACGGCGTCACCCAGTTCGTCGCCAGCCGCCACGAGATCGTCGCGCATCTGCTGCGCAGCGAAGGCGTACGCAGCGACTGGCCCGAGCCGTTCCAGTCGCTGCGGATGGGCGACGGGCCCGCCAAGGACTTCCTGCTCCGCGTGGTGCTGCACCGCGAGGGTCCGCAGCATCTACTGCTGCGACAGGTGCTCGGCGCCGGTATGCGCATCATGTCGCCCGCGGCGACCGCGCGGCGCATCGCCGAGCATACCGACCGCATCCTCGACGAGGCCCTGGCGTCGGGCGAATTGGACCTCGTCAGCGGCTTGGCCGTGCCGATCCCGGTGGCGATCTCTTGCGACCTGCTCGGCGTTCCGGAGGCCGACCAGCCGCTGATCCGCGACTGGGGTATGGAGACGATCAAGGCGTTCACGATGATCCTGCCCGAACAGGACCGCCCCGGGGTCAGCGCAGCAATCGACCACCTGCGGGCGTACATCCGCCAGGCGTGGGACGATCCGCTCGGGCACCCGCTGGGCACCGCCCTGGCCACGCTCGACACCGCCGCCGGGGGCGCGTTCGACCGCGACGAGACCGTGGACAACATCGTCTTCCTGCTCGTCAGCGGCTTCACCACCACGGTCCATCTGCTGGCCAACATGTTCGGCGCCTTCCTCGAACACCCCGACCAGTGGCGGCGGCTGAAGGCCGAGCCCTCGCTCGTCGGCGCGGCCGTGGAGGAGGTCGCGCGCTACGACGCGCCGATCCAGTACATCTCGCGACAGGTCGCCGAGCGCATGGAGATCGGTGGGGAGACGTTGCGTCCCAACCGGGTCGTACACCTGCTTCTGGGCGCGGCCAACCGCGACGAGCGCGTCTTCGCCGACCCCGACCGGTTCGACATCGGCCGGCAGCCGAACCCGCACCTTGGCTTCGGCGCCGGGCGGCACATCTGTCTGGGGGCGGGTCTGGGGCGGGCGGAGGCGCGCGGGGTGCTCGACCGGCTGGTGGCCCGCTGCGCGACGCTGGAGCCGGACGGCCCGCTCGTCCGCAAGCCGATGCAGGTGTTCCGCAGCTACGAACGGCTGCCCGCCCGTGTGCGGCCGTGCTGAGCCGGTGCCGCCGGTAGGGTGACCTCATGAGCGACGCGGAGACTGCCCGACGCCTCGGACGGCAGCTACCCGAGGCCGAGGATCATTCCAGCCCCGGCTTCGTGCAGTTGCGCGTGCGCGGCAAGCAGTTCGCGTGGACGTTCCTCGACCGCAGCGAGCCGACCGGTCCGCGGGAGCCGGAGATCAGCGTGCTCGCCATTCGCTGCACCGCCGCCGACAAGCAGACGCTGCTGGCAAGCGATACGGAGAAGTTTTTCACCACCGACCACTACCGGGGGTTTCCGGCCATCCTCGTCCGGCTGGCCAACGTCGACGACGACGAGCTGCGCGAGCTGCTCACGGAGGGATGGCGTTGCCAGGTGCCCAAGAAGCTGGCCAAGGCGTTCGACGAGCAGCACGGCGCCTGACCGGGGCGCCGCGCCATCGTCGCTGTCACGGGCGGTGGAACGCCTCGGTGCGCACCGTGTCCTCGGACACGCCCTCCTTCACCAGCCGGTCCTTGAGGGTCTCGACGAGGTCGTACGGCCCGCTGAGCAGCCACGCGTCGCCGGCCAGTCGGTGCGTGCCGACGAGCGAGGCAAGCAGCTCTGGATCCAGCCTGCCGTGGGCTGTTGCGGGCGCATCGGGGTCGTCGCTGAGGACGTGCAGGATCGTCAGCCGCCCGGCGTACTGCTGAGCACACTCGGCGAGGTCGTCGGCGAACATCGCGTGCTGCCGTGTCCGGTTGGCGCACACCAGCACGACCTCGCTGCCCGGCTCGGTGGCGAGCACGTGTAGGGCGATGGCGCGTACCGGCGTGATGCCGCTGCCGACCGCGACGCCGACGACGCACCGTGGGCCGTCCGGTGGCGGCAGCGTGAAGGCGCCCATCGGCGTCATCACGTCGAGGACGTCGCCAGCCCGCAGCTCATCGTTGACGTACGCGGAAAACTCGCCGTTCGGTCGTCGCTTCGCCGCGAACTGCAAACGTCCGGGCGGCGAGCAGATCGAGTACCGCCGCAGCAGACGACGGCCGTTCAGCATCGTGCGTATCGTCAGATACTGGCCGGGACGGTGCGCGTACGCGGACGAGAGCTCGTCGGGGACGGCGAACGTCACGACCGTCGACACACCGGCCAGCGGTGTCACGGCGGCTACCTCGAGGGGATGAAAGCCAGGCACGCCGACTACTCCTCGGGCTCTTGGTAGATGCCCAGGATGTTTCCGGCCGGGTCGGCGAAGAGGGCGGCGATCTCCGGAGCGGCGTACCCGAGCGGGCGGGTGATCTTGCCACCAGCCGCCTCGACGGCGGCGACCGTGGCCTCGGCGTTGTCGACCATGATGAAGATGGCGATGCCAAGCTCGGTGTGCGGCGGTCGGTCGGTCACGAACCGACCGCTGACCATGCCCGCGTCGTCGAAGCTGATGTCGTCGGCGCTGCGCCGACGCACGTTCCAGCCGAAGACCTCGTGGTAGAACGTGGCCGACTGCTCGGGGTTGACAGCTGGAATCTCCAGATAACAGATGCGTGATTGAGTCATCGGGGTTCCCCTTTCGGGAACAGCGTGTCGTATGCCGTGAGGCTTGTCGGTGCAACCGAGCCGACCAGCTCCGGTGGGCCGAGCCGGTCGGCGAGCTGGCGTGTCGCGCGGGCGACGCCCAGATGGTACTGCGCGTGCGGCATCGGGTCGGTACCGTCGACGACGGCGGTACCGAACTGGGTCACCGCCGTGCGCACCGCGGCAGGCCAGAGGGTCCCGACCACCTCCCGGTGGCTGGCCGCGGCGGGGTGGAGCACTCTTCCCAGTGGCAGGTCCAGAGCGGCGTCCACCGACTGTCCGATGTCGATCGTCGCGTCGTAGTCGGCCGGCCGGTGCAGCCGGCTGTACCAGACTACCGGCCCGGCCGGGTCGGCAAGATGCAGATGACCTCCCGCGGTGTAGAGACTGATCCGGTGCAGCAGGTGTGCGCCATTGTCCCGATCCGCGAGGTCGAGCTGGTTCTGCACCCGGATGGCGACCGGCACGCCGCCGACGACTCCGGTCGCCAGCCGGAACAGGCCGGGCCCGACCGCCTCGGCGAACTCGATCGGCCGCAACCGGCCAAGCGCGGCGGCGAGGATGTCCAGCAGTGGGTAGAGCACGAGGAACGACGTCTGCGCCTCAACCCCGATCGGCTTGCCCGCGCTCAGCAGCCGCCGCGCCGCGTCGACGAACGCGGTGACCGCGGGCAGGTGCACGTAATGGCTGTTGACCCGATAGGTCACCCGATGGCGGCGGCCGTCGCGGACACACTCGGCAAGCTCCTCCTCGTCCAGCGGATGCTCCTGCAGCACGTGGATGCCGCGCGCCATGAGCTGCCGGGCGATCGTGCCCCCCGGCCCGCCGTTGATCCTGCCGCCCACGACGACGCAGGCGGCTTCCACATCGTCGGGCAGCTCGGCGGGAGAGGTGTACAACGGCACGCCGTACTCCTTCGCGCAGCGCTGCGAGCGCTCGCTCCCCCTGGCCAGGATCCCGCACAGCCGAAAGTCGGGTGCGTCCCGCAGCGCCGCCAGATAGGTCCGGCCGAAGTTGGTGCCGCAGACGACAATGCGCATCAGATCGCCCCCGCCTCGACGTCGGCATAGCCGGCGAGCGGCCCGTCGAGAGTCCACAGCTGACCGTCGGCGGCCCGCACGCACCCGGGTAGGAGGTCCGGCGCCAGCACCTCCGCGGCCCGGTACCGGCCCGGTGACACCTCGGGCACGCCCCGCACGGCCGCCGCCAACACGGCGGCGGTCAGTCCGTACGTGCCCGGCACGCGAACCACCGCCACCTCCGTCCGGTCCGCAGCGGTCGTTTCCACCACGAATATCTGGTACGCCGAACGCCCCGCCACGACAGCGCCGGCCACCGCACGCAGCTCCCCGACAGCGGCGGGCTCCTTCGTGGCGCCCGGCAGCCGCCGGTGCAGCGCTGCCAGCACCGGACTGCCGGTCTCGAACAGGTGATAGCAGCGCAGCTCGCCGACGCCGACCCGGCGGCCCGTGACGGCGGCGTCGCGGGAGAGGAACGGGATGCCGGTGACGTCGTCGGGAATGAACGGCAGCCGCCGCCCCGTCCACGGCGTCAGTGCACCGGCGACGACCACGCCGCCGACGAGAGCGGCGCCCGAGTTCCCGTACTCGCCGCTGAGGCTGGTCAGGAAGTCCTCGGCCGAACCGGGTGTCATCTGGTCCAGGGTGGCCGCGTACACCGTCATCGCGACCGGCCGCCCCGCCAGGCGCATGGCGGCCCAGCGCATCAGCAGCTCCGAAGCGCCCGGAGTGGCCCCGGCGCCGAAGAGTGCGGGCCGGGTCGGATCACCATCCGCAGCAGACAGCAGTTCCTCGTCGAGGCCGAGAGCGGCGGCGTCGACGTACGCGGCGCCGGCGGTCTCCGCCGCGGTCAGGATGGCTCGCCGGGACCGCCCGATCGGCCCGACGCAGTTGACGACCACGTCCGCTCCGGCGCAGAAGTCCGTCAGGGCGGCCGGATCGGTGGCCTCCACGCACCGATGGCCGGACTTCGGTCGACGGGATCCCAGGCGCAGGTCGAAGTCGGTCAACTGGGCGGCCAGGCGTGCGCCGACCGCACCGCCCGCCCCCAGGATCGCGACCGTCCGCGTCATGCCACCTCCATCGGCAGCGACGAACCCGGCCGCAGCGTCAGCTCGCCCAGACAGACGTCACCCCACATCGCCGCCAGCGCTGACAAGTCTGCGTCCGCCGGACAGACGACCGTCACGTCCCCGGCGAACGGCAGGAGCATCCAGTCACGGCCCGAGGCGGCGCTGTGCCGGGCCACCGGATCGTCGCCGTCAGCCCGCTCGGTCACATCCACGACGAGCATCTCGATGAGCAGGCCGCCCTCGGCGAGCTGCCGGGCCATTTCGAAGGCGACCAGGCCGCCGAAGCCCGCCCCGGCCAGGCGTACCCGCAACCGGCCCGTGCCGGTCACCAGCTCGGCGTACTGCTCGGCCAGGCGCTCCACCAGCAAGCCGGCGTCGATCGCCTGGTAGGCCACCGGGTCGGTTACCTCGATCCCGATCACCGGGCCGGGCGGAAGGCTTCCGGCGTACCGACGCAAGGTGCCGGACGCGTCGTGGACCAGGATGGTCGGTGTCCCCTCGCCTGGCAGGAGCGGAACCAGAGCGGCCAGCGAGCCGCCGGACACGGTTGCCGGAGCCGCCGCCGTGATCTCTTCGGCGAGCCGGGCGACGGTGGCGTTGTCGAAGATGACGCGGAGAATGCGGTCGAACGGAAGCGGCGCGGCGGCCGGGACGTCACTGCGGATCTGGGCCGCGATCTGGGCCGCGAGCAACGAATCTCCACCCAGGTCGTAGAACGTCTCTTCGCGGCCGACCGCCGGACGGCCGAGCTTGGCCGAGTAGATCTCGGCGAGCGCCTTTTCGAGCTCGTTCGCCGGCAGTTCGGTGCCGGCGGTGGCGCGCGGCGCGGCGGATCCCGTTTCGGCGCGGCTGGTCAGCAGCGCCCGGTCGGCCTTGCCGTTGGCGGTCAGCGGAATCCGGTCGAGGACGGTGAGCTGGCCCGGCAGCATGTGGTCGGGTAGCTGGCGCAGCAGGTGCTCCTGCAGGCCGGCCCGGTCGATGTCCTGGGTACGCGCCTTGAATTGCGCCGCGAAGACGTGCATGCCCATCTCGTCGGTGATCGGGTCGCCCTGCGGAAAGTGCCCGAAGCTGTCGGCACCGGCCCGGGTCAGCGCCTCGGCCCACTGCGGCACCGACACGAAGGTCTGCTCGTGGGGTCCGCGGATGTCCTGGAACTCGCCGGACTTCTCGTCGAAGAGGAACTCCATCGACGTCATGATCTGGTGGTTGTCGTGTGTCGCCTCGATGAACAGCAGCCAGCCGCCCGGTCGCAGCAACTCGCGGATGCGGGCCAGCGCGACGTTGATGTCGCGCGCATAGTGGAGCACGTTGGCGCAGACGATCAGTGAATACGAGTTGGGGCGAAGGCCCTGCGGCCAGTAGTCGGCGTTCATGTCGTAGAGCTGGTAGTCGAGAAAGTCGTAGCCGGCGAAACGATCCTGGGCGTTGTTGAGGAAGAACCGCGACACGTCGGTGAACGCGTACCGGCCGCCGTAGGAGGCCAGTGCCGGGATGAGCTCCGCGCTGGTGCCGCCGACGCCGGCGCCGATCTCGAGGACGTTCGGCGGTCGGCCCTGTGCCGCGAGCGTGACAGCCATCCCGACGAGGATCTCGTTCAGGTAGTGGCTGAGGAAGATCCCGTTGTACGCGACCTCGTGGATGTCGGTACGCCCGGCCGGGAACAGTTGCTCGAGCGGGTCGACCTCGCCGCGCACCAGCTGAGGCAGGCACGCCGCCGTGGTCCGGAAGTAGTCGACCAGTTCGGGCCGGTTTTCGACACCTTCCATGTACCGAGCGACGCGCTGCCACGCCACGGCGTGGTCTTCCGGCTCGCGGTTCAGCCGGTACTGGCCGGTCAGCGAATCCAGGGCGAGGTAACGGTGCCGCGTCAGGGCGGTTACCCATCGGCGTACGAGGCGGCGGTGCCGGGGCGCGACCCGGGCCGTCTGCAGGATCTCGGCCATGTCATGGCGGTCGTCGGGCCCGGTGAAGAGGCCGGCGTCGCGCAGCGTCGCGAGCATCTGCAGCAGGCCGGTGGCATCCAGTTCGCGGGCGAAGCGCAGCATCGCCTCGGTCGGGACGCCGGACCGGTACGCAGCGACCCGGGCAATCGCCTTCTCCCCCAGCGCCGACGCCGCCCGTGGGTCCGGCGCCTGCACCGAGGCGGCGGCGGTGACGAAGGCGGCGAGCTGGCGGGCGGAGCCGGTGCCGTGCGCGACCACGACCGCGGAGCTGATCGCGGGGTACGCCTCCAGCGCCGCCTCGATCTCGCCGAGCTCCAACCGATGGCCGCGGATCTTGACCTGCGAGTCACGGCGACCGAGGAACTCGATGGTGCCGTCGGGCAGATAGCGGCCGAGGTCTCCGGTGCGATACAGGCCGTCGCTGAACCGCTCGGCGGTCAGGGCGGGATCGCCGAAGTAGCCGCTTGCCAGTCCTGCGCCGCCGATGTAGATCTCGCCCGGGACGAGATCGGGCAGGTCGCGGCGCGTCTCGTCCAGGACGAGCACGGACTGGTGGGTCAGCGGCCGGCCGTAGGGGACGGTCGGAGCGGCCGGGTCGAGGTCGTCCATCGGGTGGTAGATCGACCAGATCGACGCCTCCGTCGCCCCGCCGAGCGCCGTCATGTGAACGGCCTCGGCACGGGCGACCAGCCGTGCTCGCAGAGACGCAGCGACCCAGTCGCCGCTCAGGAGCACCTCGCGCAGCGAGTCCAGCCGCAGTTCGGGCGTGGCGTCGGCGTATGCCAGAAGCATGTCGAGCTGGGCGGGCACGGAGTTCCAGTGCGTCACCGCCTCGGCGACCACCAGATCGGCCCAGTGGGCCGGGTCGTTGCGGCGCGCCGCCGCCGGCAGGACGAGGCGGCCGCCCACCGAGAGCGGACCGAAGATGTCGAAGACGGACAGGTCGAAGCCGAGCGACGCGAGTCCCAGCACGCAGGCATCCGAGGTCACCGCGAACCGCTCGATCACGTCGCGCAGCGTCGTGAGGACCGCCGCGTGGCTGATGACGACGCCCTTGGGGACGCCGGTCGTGCCCGAGGTGTACATGATGTACGCCGGTTCGCCAGCCGCCACGGGCTGCGGCCTGGGTGCTTCCGCGGCTGGGAGTCGTTCCACCTCGGCGACGGTCACCGGAAGATCCGCATGGGCCGGCTCCGTCAGCCAGGACTGGGTCAGCACGAACCGGGCCCCGGTGTCGCGCATGATGCGTCTGCGTCGCTCGGCCGGCTGGGTGGTGTCTACCGGCACGTACGCGCCGCCAGCCAGCAGCGTGCCCAGCACCGCCGGAATCTGCTCCCAGCCCTTGTCCATCTCCACCGCGACGGGCTCCCCTGGTCGCAGGCCCCGCGCGGCGAGCCAGGCGGCGACCGAGTTGGCCGCGTTCGCCACGTCGGCGTAGGTGTACGCCCGGCCGTCCGCCACGACAGCGGTTCGCTCCGGCGTCCGGGCTGTCTGGGCGAAGACGCTGTGGTGCAGGAGTTCGCCCGTCTCGGCCGGAGCCGGCACCAGCACCGGTCGGTTGGCCTGCTGGGTCGCCGGAATCTGCACTGGCGAGCGGCTGTCGAAGACCTCGTCGCCGTCGGCCATCCCCGCCAGCAGCCCCTCGAACGCGCCGAACATGGCCTCGAGAACGCCCGGCAGGAACACGCCCTCCCGATGGTCCCAGTTGACCGTCAGGCCGTCCTCGGCCTCCGCCACCTGGCAGTCCAGCCACACCTGCGGAGTCTGGCTGATGCCGAATCCCAGCCGTAGCACCCCGCCGGCCTGCAGCTCGGGCGCGCGGCGCAGCCCCAGGCTGCTGGTGAAAACGACGGGATAGAGAGACGTGTTCGCGGGATCGCGGCGACGCAGCTCCCGGATCAGATCGATCCCGGTGAACAGCCCATGGCCGAGATCGTCGGCGAGCGTCGTCTGGATGGCCCGTGCCCGGTCGCCGAAGGTGGCCCCGGCCAGTCTGTCAACGGCCAGCAGGTTCACCGAGGTGAAGTCGCCCACCACAAGCGGCACGTCGGGATGACCGTCCGGACGCGACAACACCGTCACGCTCAGCGCGAACCGGCGCTCGGCGCTCCACCGGCCCACTGTCTCCGCGAAGGCGCTGAGCACTGCGGCGTTGGCGGTCAACCCGTGCCGGGCCGCCCGCTCCCGCAACGCCTCCCAGATCGGGCCGGTGACCCGCGCGGTGAGCCGACCGAACCGGGCCGACGCCTGGTCCGGCGGTCGCACCGGAAGTTCCGGGCCGGCTGGGAAGGCGTCGAACCGGTCCCGCCAGTACGCCTCGTCGCGCACCCGCCGCCGGGACCGGAGCAGCCGCTGCCGGGCCACGACGCAGTCTCGGAAGGTGACGGCCGGTTCCGGGCCGAGCGATGCGGGATTTTCGTACGCCGTCGCCAGCTCGCTGAGCAGGAGCTGCAGGCTGACGAAGTCGGCTACGAGGAAGTCGATCGACAGGTGCAGCACGCAGTCGTCGTCGCCCCAGGTCACCTGCAGGTCGAAGAGCGGACCGGCGTCGACCGCGTACACCCGGTGGCTCATGCGTTCGCGTCGTGCGGCCAGTGCCCGGTCGAAGCCGTCGGCCGAGCCGCGCTGGTCGTCAACCGGAATCTCGTACGCCACCTCCCTGCGCACCTGCTGCGTGCCGGAGGTGTCGACCCGAAGGCGGAGCGCGTCATGCCGGCGTACCAGCATCGCCCACGCCGCTCGGAGCCGTTCGGCGTCGAACCGCGCCATATGCAACTCGCCGTAGCCGTGGCAGCCAAGCCCGCCGTACGGGACCGACGCACTCCGCCCGACGAGGTAGGCCGTCTGGATATCAGTGAGCGGAAACGGCGAATACCGCTCTTCGGGCTGCGCCACGATGGTGTCGAGCGCCTCCTCCGCACGCAGGAGCGCCAGAATCTCCGCCTTGGCCGTGCGCAGCCGCGCCAGCCGATCGTCGGTCATCACCCCGGTCGGCGCCCGATAGCGCAGGTTGTCGCCGTCCACCCAGAGCTGGACGCCCAGCCCCTCGCAGTCGGCCAGGATCTCCTGCACGTCGGTCATCGGCCTTGCCTTCCTGCCTAGGGGTTCAACCGATAGAGCCGGTGGAATCGACTTCCCGCGGGCAACACGTGCATCGCCGAGAAGCCCGCCCGCGCCGCGAGGGCGCGCAACGTCGGCGGCCGCAGCACCGCACCGGTTGGCTGCGCGCCGGGATCGGACATGGCGACGGGCAGGCAGTGCAGGACGCTGCACGCATACACGAACCGTTCGACGGGGTCGGCCGGCGCGGCGAAGCGCTCGTCCGCACGCGGTTCGAGCAGCAGCACGCACCCGCCGTCGGCGACCAGGCGCCGGGCCGCCCGCAGAACCTCGATCGGCCGAGCCATGTCGTGCAGGGAGTCGAGGACACAGACCAGCGCTGCGGGCTCGCCTTCGAGTGCCGCCGCGTCCGCCTCCACATAGCTCACCCGCCCACTCGCATCGGGCGGCAGTTGGCCGCGCGCGGCACGCAGAGCGGTCGCGTCGATGTCGAACCCGGTCACCGTGGCGTGCGGGTACGCCCGTGCCAGCGCTACGGTCGAGTGACCCGCGCCGCAGGCGATGTCGGCGATCGCCGCCCCCGCACCCAGCCGGGCCTCCACATCGGGCAGGTGTTCGGCGATCCAGCGTGGCAGCTTCCGGCGGTACAGTGCGGTGTTGAGCCCCGCCCCGTGGAAGCCGGCGAAGTCCTCGCCGCCGATGCCTCCGCCGATCCGGAACGCCGCCACCAGCTTGGGCAGCATCCCCGCCAGCGTGCCGACCGGCGTCAGCGCCATCGAGGCGACGTAGTGGGGATCGGCCGCGTCGAGCAGGGCCCGGCCGTGGCCGGGAGGCAGTGCGTACCGGCGAATCTGCGGCGGTCGGCGCACATCGTCGACGGCCAGTACGCCGGCGGATGCCTGCTGCTCCAGCCATTCCCGGACGTACCGCTCATGAGCGCCGGCCCGCTCCGCCGCCTCCACGCTCGTCGCCGGGCTCTCGGCCAGCTCGGCGTACAAGCCGAGCTCCAGGCCGAGATAGCAGGTCATCAGCTCGGCGCAGGCCAAGGACGCCTCGAACAGCCGGCCGGCAAGCGCCCGGGCGTCGACCTCGTCGGCTGGAACGGCCGGGACGGTCATGGCGTCGACGGCCAGTGCGGCTCGGGCAGCAGGTCCGCGGCGGCCCGCATGACCTCGGCCGGTCGGGCGGCGAGGTAGAAGTGATCGCCCCGCGGGAACACGTGCAGCGTGAACCGGCCGGTCGTGACGTACTGCCAGCTCATCACCTCCGGCGGAGACACCTCCGGGTCGGAGTCGCCGACGCACGCGACCACCGGTATCTTCAGGTCGCGGCCGAGCGGCGGCTTGTGCCCGGCGGCGAGCCGGAAATCGCTGCGAAACACCGGCAGGAGCAGGTCGCGTAGGTGCGCGTCGGCCATCACCCCCTCCGCGGTGCCACGCAGGCCCCGGATCCTGGCCCAGAGTTCTTCGTCGGGCAGCAGGTGCTCGGTCACCGGTCGGGTGTTGGCCGGCCCTTCATGACCCGAGACGACGAGCCCGCGTACGCTCGGTAGCCGTAACGCCACCTCCTGGGCGATCCGGGCGCCGAGGCTGTGCCCGAACAGGACGATGTCACCGGGGTGCCGGCGCAGCGCCTCGGCCGCCTGGTCGGCCAGGCGGGGCAGGTCTTCCAGGAACGGGTCGGCCATCCGATCGGCCCGGCCGGGGTACTGTACGGCGGTCAGGCCGACGCCGGCGGGCATCTGTCGAGCGAACGGCGCGAAGTAGCTGGCGGTCCCCCCCGCGTGCGGGAACGCGATCACCGTGCGGCCCGTCCCGGACGGGCGCAGGCTGCGCAGCCATCTGCTCACAGAACGCCCTCCTCCATCGGCAGGCCGCCGCCACGGGCCGCCGCGACGAGTTCGGCGAGAGCGGCCACGGTCGCGGTCTCGTAGACCTGGCGCAGCGTGACGTCGATGCCGGTGTGCCGCCGGATGGCGGCGGCGATCGACGTGGCGGTGAGGGAGTCGCCGCCGAGGGTGAAGAAGTTGTGCCCACGCCCGACCGCCGCGACACCGAGTACGTCGGCCCAGGTGGCGGCGATCAGCTTCTCCAACTCACCACGGGGCTCCTCATCGGACACCTGCTCGTCACCGAGCCAGCGGCGGGCCAACGCACCCCGATCCACCTTGCCGTTCACCGTCAACGGCAACTCCGCCAGCCGCACCACCCGCCGCGGGATCATGTACCCAGGCAACAGATCGGCGAGCTGCCCCGGCACATCCTCCTCGACCACCTCACCCACCACGTACGCGACCAGCGACGCCGACACCGTCCCGGACGGTGCCGCCAGCACCACCACAGCCTGACGCACACCCTCGCACCGCACCAACGCCGCCTCGATCTCACCAGTCTCGATACGGTGCCCGCGCAGCTTGACCTGCCCATCCCGACGCCCCAGGATCTCCAACACCCCACCAGGCCGATACCGGCCCATATCACCAGTCCGATACCACCGCCCCCCGTCCGACCCGACAACGAACTTCGCCGCCGTCAACTCCGGATCACCGGCATAGCCCTGCGCCACCCCCGCACCACCGATCCACAACTCACCCACCACCCAGTCCGGACAATCCCGCCCCCGCACATCCACCACCCGAAACGCCTGCCCCGCCAACGGCCACCCATACGGAACCGACGACCACCCCGGCAACGCCCCAGTCACCTCGAAAAAGTTCGACCAGATCGCCGCCTCCGTCGCCCCACCCAACGCCACAAAACGCGCCCCCGGAGCCAACGAACGCACCCGACCGACAAGATCCGGACGCACCCAGTCACCCGAAACCATCACCAGCCGCAAGCCCGGCAACGCCCCCCGACCCCCCACCACACAAACCATCTCCACCAGAGCCGGCACCGAATTCCACACCGTAACCCCATGCTCACGAGCCAACGCCAACAACACACCCGCCTCACGCCTGTCCTCATCAGAAGGCAACACAAGCGCACCACCCACACCAAGCACACCGAACACATCGAACACCGACAAATCAAAATCCAGACCAGACACCGCCAGCACCCGATCCGCACCCGTCACATCAAACCGCTCCACCACATCGACAATCGTGTTCACCGCCTGCCGATGCGACACCATCACACCCTTCGGCACACCCGTCGACCCCGACGTGAAAATCACATACGCCGTCTCATCCGCCGACACCTCAACCGGCCGCCCCACCGATGCGGCAAACGCCTCCTCCACACCAAACGAAACAACACCCTCCGGCCACACCAACCCCGGCACCGAACACACCCACCGCACATCCGCCGCCGCACACATCGCCGCCCGCCGCCCCACCGGCTGATCCGGCGAAACCGGCACAAACACACACCCCGCCACACTCACACCAACCGCAACCGCCACCTGATCAGCACCCTTCGGCAAACACACCCCCACCCGCGCACCAGACCCCACCCCCACCCCCCGCAAAAAACCCACCACAGCCAACGCCCGCGCCCGCAACTCACCAAACGACCACCCACCCGCAACCGCCACCCGCCCCCCATCCACACCCCACAAACCCGACCACAACAAACCACCACCAACACCACCACCACCAACACCACCAACACCCGAAGCCACACCATTGAGCACCCCACGCACCACAAGCTGATCAGCAGGCACGACGGTGGCGTGCGGGTCGGCCAGCAGCAGCTGGAAGCCAGCGAACATGTCGTCGAGCACTCCGGGCGGGAACGCTTCGGTCACGCAGTCCCAGTTGACGAGGACGCCACCGTCGAACTCCAGCACCTGGCAGTCCAACAGCGTCTGCGGAGTGCGTGACAGGCCGTGGACGTAGCGCCCCAGGGGACCGTCGAGCGGCTGATGCGCATCGGGCATGCCCAGGGCGCTGGTGAACACCACCGGTACCGGCACGAACGGCCGGCCGTCGCGGGCGGCCAGCTCCCGCAGCACCTCGATGCCCGACAGAGCCCGGTTGTCCATGCCAGCCCACAGGTTGCCCTGCAGGTCGGCGGCGGCCTCCCAGAAGGTACGCCCCGCGGGCCGGTAGGCCACCAGCGTCAGGTTGGTGAAGTCGCCGATGACACCGTCGATGTCGGGATGTACCGGCGGCCGGTCGAAGGTGGTGGCGACGAGCAGCAGATCCTGCCCCTCGCTCCACCGACTGACGGTCTCGGCATAGACGGCGGCCAGCATGCTCGACGGCGAGAGGCCGTGCTCACGCGCTGTTTCCGCCAGTCGCTGCCAACTCTGCCGGTCGAGAAACAGCTCTCGCCGCTCGAATCGGGGACGCTGCACGGTCGCCAGGTCGCGCGCCAGCGGAAGGCGGGGCGGGTCGGGCGCGACGGCCACCGTCTCGCGCCAGTACGCCCGGGCTGCCGCCACCTCGCCGGCCGGGATGTCGAACCCCACCACGTAGTCCCGGAAGGACAGCCCCAGCGGCGGCAGGTCGGCGGACGGGTCGACGACAAGCCTGCTCAGCTCCATGAAGAAGATCATCGCGCTACGGGCGTCGAACGTGACGTGGTTCAGCACGACGCCGAGGTGGCCGTCGGCGTATCCCAGCGCGAACGGTGGCCAGACCGCGGCGTCGAGGTCGACGTCGCGGAGCTGAGCCCGCAGCTTGTCGTGATCGGCGAAGATCTCGACGTGACCGGGCGGCACCTCGCGGAGCACGACCTGTTCGGCCGTGCCGGTGCAGACGGCGCGGAGCATGTCGTGCCGGGCGACGACGGCGGCGAGCGCGCGTTCGAGGGCGGCCACGTCGAGGCCGGGGGCGTCGAACTCCCAGTACGACTGAGAGCCGATGCCGCCCAGCACGAAGGCGTCTGCCCGCCCGACCTGGTACGCCCGCTGGACCTCGGTCAACGGGAAGGGCAGGTACCGGTCATCGGGCGCCTGGTGCAGGCGCGCCCGGACCGGCACCGGGCCGGTTACCTGTGTGGCCAGCCCGGCGACCGTGGGGTTGTCGAACAGGGCGCGGAGCGACACCGGCGGCAGGCCCTCCGCAGCGAGCCGGGCGATGAGCCGGGTGGCGGTGAGGGAGTCGCCGCCGAGGGTGAAGAAGTTGTGCCCACGCCCGACCGCCGCGACACCGAGTACGTCGGCCCAGGTGGCGGCGATCAGCTTCTCCAACTCACCACGGGGCTCCTCATCGGACACCTGCTCGTCACCGAGCCAGCGGCGGGCCAACGCACCCCGATCCACCTTGCCGTTCACCGTCAACGGCAACTCCGCCAGCCGCACCACCCGCCGCGGGATCATGTACCCAGGCAACAGATCGGCGAGCTGCCCCGGCACATCCTCCTCGACCACCTCACCCACCACGTACGCGACCAGCGACGCCGACACCGTCCCGGACGGTGCCGCCAGCACCACCACAGCCTGACGCACACCCTCGCACCGCACCAACGCCGCCTCGATCTCACCAGTCTCGATACGGTGCCCGCGCAGCTTGACCTGCCCATCCCGACGCCCCAGGATCTCCAACACCCCACCAGGCCGATACCGGCCCATATCACCAGTCCGATACCACCGCCCCCCGTCCGACCCGACAACGAACTTCGCCGCCGTCAACTCCGGATCACCGGCATAGCCCTGCGCCACCCCCGCACCACCGATCCACAACTCACCCACCACCCAGTCCGGACAATCCCGCCCCCGCACATCCACCACCCGAAACGCCTGCCCCGCCAACGGCCACCCATACGGAACCGACGACCACCCCGGCAACGCCCCAGTCACCTCGAAAAAGTTCGACCAGATCGCCGCCTCCGTCGCCCCACCCAACGCCACAAAACGCGCCCCCGGAGCCAACGAACGCACCCGACCGACAAGATCCGGACGCACCCAGTCACCCGAAACCATCACCAGCCGCAAGCCCGGCAACGCCCCCCGACCCCCCACCACACAAACCATCTCCACCAGAGCCGGCACCGAATTCCACACCGTAACCCCATGCTCACGAGCCAACGCCAACAACACACCCGCCTCACGCCTGTCCTCATCAGAAGGCAACACAAGCGCACCACCCACACCAAGCACACCGAACACATCGAACACCGACAAATCAAAATCCAGACCAGACACCGCCAGCACCCGATCCGCACCCGTCACATCAAACCGCTCCACCACATCGACAATCGTGTTCACCGCCTGCCGATGCGACACCATCACACCCTTCGGCACACCCGTCGACCCCGACGTGAAAATCACATACGCCGTCTCATCCGCCGACACCTCAACCGGCCGCCCCACCGATGCGGCAAACGCCTCCTCCACACCAAACGAAACAACACCCTCCGGCCACACCAACCCCGGCACCGAACACACCCACCGCACATCCGCCGCCGCACACATCGCCGCCCGCCGCCCCACCGGCTGATCCGGCGAAACCGGCACAAACACACACCCCGCCACACTCACACCAACCGCAACCGCCACCTGATCAGCACCCTTCGGCAAACACACCCCCACCCGCGCACCAGACCCCACCCCCACCCCCCGCAAAAAACCCACCACAGCCAACGCCCGCGCCCGCAACTCACCAAACGACCACCCACCCGCAACCGCCACCCGCCCCCCATCCACACCCCACAAACCCGACCACAACAAACCACCACCAACACCACCACCAACACCACCAACACCCGAAGCCACACCATTGAGCACCCCACGCACCACAAGCTGATCAGCAGGCACGAGCGCCGGGACCGGCCGCGTCCAGTCTTCGCCGGCCAGCCACTCCAGCAGGTACCGGTACGCGGTGAACATGCCGTCCAGAACACCCTCGGCGAAGAGGCCTTCGGCGCAGTCCCAGTTGATCAGCAGCCCGCCGTCGAACTCCAGCACCTGGCAGTCCAACAGCGTCTGCGGCACCTGCGAGATGGTCCACACCGGCTCGCCGAACGTCGCGCGTACCCGCGGACTGTAGAGGTCGCCGATGCCAATCGCGCTGGTGAACACCACCGGCGCAAGAGCCGGCTCCCCCCACTGGCGGCTCAGGTCGCGCAGCACCGACACCGCCGAGTATGCGACGTTGTCGGCGTCGGCGTAGAGCCTCTCCTGCAGGCGTTGGGCGGTGGTCGAAAAGCCAGAGCCGGACAGGTCGCACTCGAGCAGCAGTAGGTTGGTGAAGTCGCCGACGACCGCGCCGACATCCTCGTGCACCTGCTCGCGCAGGTAGAACGGCAGTGTCAGGAGGAACCGATCCTGCTCGGCGTACGCGCCGACGACTTCGGCGTACGCCGTCAGCAGCACGGTGGAGAGCGACAGTCCCTTGTCACGCGCCTTTTCCTCCAGCCGCACGGTCTGGTCGGCCGGCAACACGAGATGGCGGCGGTGGATGCGTCGTTGCGAGGCGGTGGCCTCGTGCAGTGGCAGCGTCGGCAGCCGGGGTGCCCGCGGCATCCTGGCCAGCCGTTCCAGCCAGTAGGGCCGCGCCCGCTCGGCGGCAGCCGCCGCGGTGTCCCGCACGTCCGCCACGTACGCGGCAAAGGTGTAGTTCAGCGGCGGTAGCGGGTCGCCGCGGTAGATCGCCTCCAGGTCGTTGAGCATGATGCGGAAGCTGTCGGCGTCGGCGACCATCATGTCGATCGTCAGGTGCAGCCGCGTCCGCCCACCGTCCACGAGTGAAAGTGCGGCGTCCACGTTCCGCCCCGTGGCGGGGTCGAGCCGCTGCTGGCCCAACGCCCGGCGGCGGGCCTCGAGATCCGCCGCGCTGGAGTCCGGGTAGACCCGCAACGAAGGAGCGACTCCGTCAGGCAGTATGCGTTGCCGGCCGTCCTCGCCGACCGCGACACGCAGCATCGGATGCCGCTGCACCAGCCGGTGCAGGGCCGAGCGCATCCGGGCCGGGCTGACGGCGGCGCCGTCGAGCTCGACGTAGTACTGCGCGCCCACGCCGCCGAGGGTGAGTCGCTCGTCACGGCCGGCCCAGTAGGCATACTGCACCGGGGTGAGTTCGAACGGCTCGTGGCCGAGGAGGATCGAGGACGGCCCGGCGGCGGGGGCGGCGGCCGGCAGGCGCTCGGACGCCGCCCACCAGCCAGCGACCGTGGGATTCTGCGCCATGGTCGAGAACCGGATGCCCCGACCGCGGGCACGCAACCGGGTCAGCACACGCATCATCCGCAGCGAGTCCATGCCACGCAGGGTGAGGTCCTCACCGTCAGTGATCGCCTGCGTCTCGAGCAGCTCGGCGACGACCGCGCGCAGGTCGTCGACGGTAAGTTCGCCGCTCATCAGGAGACCTGACGGGCTCGGATTTCCCGTACGACGTGGTCGCAGATGTGCCCGACGGTCGAAATGCTCCGGGCGACTGGCTCGTCGATGGTAGGCAGATCGAACTGATCTTCCAGGGTGAAGGCGAGCTCGGTCAGCGACAGGGAGGCGAACTCCAGGTCGTCGACGAGGTGGGCCTCGTCGACGACCTTGGCGTCACGGTTGGGAGCAAGCTCGGCGATTATCTCGCGCACCGAGTCGCGCGTACGGGCTTCTGCGACATCGTCCATGCGGTCTCCCAGGCTCGGCGTGCAACGTGACGGCTATCGGTATCCATCGTTCGAACCATGTCGCCGGGGATCACCAACTGATCGGCAGGGTCGCCGGACCAGTCGGCGGATAGTGCAGGTATTCCAGTTCCTCGACGGGCTTGGCCAGGCGCAGCTCCGGCAGGCGGCGCAGAATCGCCTCCAGCCCGACCGCCACCTCCTTGCGGGCGACCTGGTTGAAGTTGCAGTAGTAGAAGCCGTGCCCGAAGGTCAGATGTGGGCAGTTTTCGCGGGTGATGTCGAAGCCGTCCGGATCGGCGAAAACGTCCGGGTCGTGGTTGGCCGACACGACGTCCAGCACCAGCATGTCGCCTTGGCGGATCTGGATTCCGTCATATTCGAAGTCCGTCTCGGCGTAGCGGTCGGTGCCGCCGATGTCCTGCGGCGTGGGGTTGAAGTGGCGCAGCACCTCCTCCACCGCCCGGTCCATCAACTCCGGCCGCTTCTTCAGCAGGGCCAGTTGATCGGGGTGTGTCAGGAGCAGCAGCGTGCCGAAGTCGATCGCCGCGGCCGAGACCTGCCAACCGAGCCCCAGGATCCAGATGATCAGGTTGGCCGTCCGGCCGACGTGCATCTCGTCCGGGCCGTCCTGCGCAAGCAGGAAGGAGACGATGTCGTCGCCCGGTTGCTCCTGCCGTGACCTGATCAGATCGCGGACGTAGTTGCTCAACTGTCGCAGGGCGATGGCGGCCTTCTTGTAGTCGCGGGACTCCTTGTCGTCGGCCCATTTGCGAAACAGTGGAACATCGGTGTCCGGCACGCCCAGCAGATCGCACACCACCTTGGCGCACAGCGGCGTCGAAAACTGGTCACCGAGGTTGGCGGGCGGTCCCTGCGCCACCATGTGATCCAGCAGACCGTCGGCATACGCCCGCACGTCCGGCATCGTGCGGTGGATGTTGCTGGGCTTGAACATCTTCGTCATGGTGACCCGCCGACGTGCCCGCTCCTCGCGATCGGACTCTCCGTCGGCGACCGCCCGGTCGGCGAGGCGCAGCAACACCCGATGCATCGGTGAATCGGCGAACCACGAAGACACCTGGGTGCTGGGCGGCTGCATGCTCAGCCGGTTGTCGTTCATCAGCTCGTTGACCTGAGCGTGGCGGCGGACGAACCAGGCTTCGCGGCCGTCGGGCGTCACGGACCTGACGACCTCACTCATCGGGCTTCAACCCCCTCATGGGGGGCGAGGTCGCTCAGCCGGCATCGGGCGGAGCCCATCTCGTAAGACTCGGTCAGCTCGTCCGGTTGCGCCGTGGATGTGCTCATGCGGTGATCCTTCCGCTGAGAGGCGGGCCGGTTTCCACAAGGCCCGTGTCGGCTGACGAGCAACGGCGAGAGACTGGCCGGGACCGCTTCCCCTCCGGGGTGGACCCGACGACATCATAGATTGACACATCTCTTGTGGGGAATACCCGCACGCGTCCCGTCAGGTGGTGAAACCGGCCGCCGGTAGGAGGGCAAGCAGTTCACGGCGGATCGGCTTGCCGAGCGCTGTCCGGGGAATGGCATCCACCACGATCACGTGCTGCGGCGCGAACGGCCCCCTCATCGCCAGCAGAGTTCGTTGGACGGCCATTGTGTCGGCCGAGTCCTCGGCGCCGACCAGGAAAACAGCGATCGCGTCCGACCGCCCTGGCGCTTGCACCCCGGCAACCACGAACTCCGTCTTCGGCGGCAGCTTGCGGGCGAGGATCGCCTCGACGGTCTCCGGCGACAGCCGGCCGCCGCCGATGATGATCTGCTCTCGCGCCCGGCCGATCAACCGGATCGTCCCGTCGGGCTGCCGCTGTCCGATGTCGCCGGTCCGGGTCCAGCCGTCGACAAACCACTCCTCGTTGAGCGCCGCGTCGGTCAGGTAGTTCAGTGAGCTGGTCCGGGAGCGCACGGCGATCTCGCCGGTCTGCCCGTCCGGCACCTCCCGGCCAAGGTGGTCCACAACACGCGCCTCCGTGCCGTCGACCGGCCGCCCGATCGAGGCGGCCCCGGGATCGCGCAGATTCACGAACGAGGCGGCCCCGCCCTCCGTCAGCGCGTAGATCGACACGATGCGTGCTCGGGGGAAGGCGGCCACCAGCCGTTGCCGCACGGCGTCCGGCAGCGGTGCACCGACCAGCCGCAGCACGCGTACGCCGTTCGCCCAACCCGGCAACGGGAGCGCGGCCACCGAGCCGGCGGCGTGCGGCGTGAGATGCAGTTCGCGTACCTCCCATCCGTCACACGCCTCCGGCAGAGCTGCCGGCGATGGCGCCCACACGCTCGTGACACCGCGGGCGAGGTGGTTCAGGAAGACGCCGTGCAGTCCGCCTGAGACGGCGATCGGCACACCCGTGTGTCCGACCACCCGCCGGCCCCGGCTCGCCAGCATCTCCGGGCGGCTCGCACCCACCCAGTGGCTGTGCTGCGAGACGACCGCCTTGGGCTTGCCGGTGGTGCCGGAGGTGAAGACGACGTCCAGCGGATCGTCGGGGCCGGGCACCGGGGGCGTCCGCACCGGCACCGACGCCGCGCGCAGGTCGGGGAATGTCGGCACGTCGCCGACGATCAGACTCACGCCCACCTCCGCGCGGGCCGTCTCCCGCGTCTCCGCGGACGAGATCAGCACCGCGACGGCCCCGAGCCAGCTCACCGCGCAGTACGCGACCGCCACCTCGGACCAGGTGGCCAGCCGGGCGTCGATGCCCACCCGGTGGCCCGCCCGAACGCCCGCCGCGTGCAGCACCGTCGCGGCACGTCGCGTTCGGTCGGCGAGTTCGGCGCCGGTACACGTCTGCCCGCCCGCCTGGGCCAGCAGCGGGACGTCCGGCCTCAGTTCGGCCGCGGCAAGCACGAGCTCGGGCAGCGTACGCCAGCCTGGGACGCCATCATCCACCGTGTCACTCCCCGAGAGTTGACGGTTACGCGCATCACCATCAGGCTAGGACATCGACGCGGACAAGTCGCCGATGTCCATCGACCGTCTCAGGGAGGACATGCGCCATGACCGTTGCTGTCGAGGATCTCCAGGGCCGGATGGTTGACTGCGACACTCATCTCTACGTAGCGCCCTATCAGTTTCCGGCCGCCTTCGGCGAGGACTTCGCGCCGCGCTTCCGGGCGATCCACGAGCGTACCTTCGGCAAGCGTGACGTCGTCGAGTACGCGAGGCCACTCGACGAGGCAAGTGTCTGGCGGCTCAAGCACTGGGACACACCCGCTGGCTACGACGTCGACGAGCGGATGGCAACGCTGAACATGATGGGCGTCGACCGGCAGTTGCTGTTCGCCGACGGGATCGTGTCCAGCGCGCTCAGCTCGCACCTGCACGGAGCGTGGACGGCTGTGCAGCGCTACAACGACTTCGGTCTCGACTGGAGCCGGCCGTCGAAGGGGCGCCTTCGCCCGGCGAGCGTACTGCCGCTGCACGATGTGGAGGCGGCGACCGCCGAGGCACGCCGACTCATCGCCGCGGGCGCGTACGGGTTCAGCGTCTACTGCGGCGCGGCGCCGGGCGGGTTCTCCCCGGCCGACATGGTCTGGGATCCGTTGTGGAGCATGCTGGAGGAGGCCGATACGCCGCTGCTGCTGCACTCCGGCTCCGAGTCCGGTTTTCTGGACAAGCGCTGGTCCCGGGGAACTCCCATCGATGCCGGGCCCGCCATGGGTGCCGAGGGCGGGCCGTTCACCCTCGCGATGAGCCACCTCGGACCGCAGGTCTTCGTCTCGACAATGATCATTGGGGGTGTGCTGGAGCGCCATCCGCGCCTGCGCCTGGGCATCCTGGAGTTCCTGGCGTCCTGGATCGGGCCGCTGGCCGAGCTGTTGGACCAGAGCGTCGACTACTATCCCGGGCTGCTCACCTCCACTGCTCCGCTCAAGCCCAGTGAGTACATCAACCGCCAGGTCCGGGCGACGCCGTTCTATTGGGAGCCGCTGCACCGGTACATCGAGCGGTACGGGCTGGAAGACGTTTACGTTTTTTCCACCGACTTCCCCCATTCCGAGGGCGGCCTTGACCCCGTCGGCGTCATGCACGAGTCGATGTCGAAGGTCGGCGACACGGCCGTAGAAAAGTTTTTCGTCCACAACGGCCGGTGGCTGATGCCCGACTTGGACCGACCGTGAACGGGTCTGCTCCCTGCAACTGAGCCGGCGACCACCTCCCGTCACCCGGCCGACGCAGCCGCCAGGTAGTCGCGGATGACTTCGGCGCCGGCATGGAGGTCTTTTTCCGGTCGGCTCAACGCGATTCTCAGATGGCCCGCGCCCTCTGCCCGGTCGGCCCAGTGAAAGTTGCCGCAGGGCAACACGTGAACGTCCCGTGCCCGCAGGTCATCGCTGACCCGGCCGGCGTCGAGCCCCGGTGGCAGGGCCAGCCGCTCGACGCTGATCCGGTTGCCGGGGTCCGGCCAACGCCCGTACGTCGGCTGCGGCAACGCCGCGTGCAGGCCGGCCCGGTGGCGTGCGATCGTCTGGTGCAATGCGGCGAAGCCGCCGCCAGCGCCCTCCCGGGCGAGCGCCGTGACCAGGCAGAGAATCATCGGCGACACGCCGAGGAGGATGTCGGTGTAGATCCGCCACAACGGCAGCCGGCCGCCGGTGGCGTACGCCAGGAAACCCACCTTGAGGTCGAGGGACGGGAAGACCTTGCCCGTGTCCTCGATGACCACCCACTCCACCCCGGAGTCGGCGAGCACGCGGTAGTGGTCGTACTGCGCCCGTGGGTCGAACGCCCGGAACGACGTGTCGAGGGCCAGGACGACGTTGTGCGCGGCGCACCATGCCGCCCACTGTGCGAGCGCGGGCTCGTCCAGCACGCCACCGGTGGGGTTGTTGGGGGTGGTGATGAAGAGCGCGTCCAGATCCGGCAACACGGCGGTGTCCGCCCGGTGCAGCACGTGCTCGGGCACGGCGCGAAGGCCCAGCCCCACTCCACGCAGGATGTCCGGGATGTTGTCGAAGGTCGGGTGGATGAGCCCGACCCGGCGCAGGCCCGCCGCGAACAACGCCCGGGCGAAGATCTCCATCGCCACCGAGGAGGAGTAGCAGGACAGGATCTTCGCCTCGGTCAGGGCCGTGTGCTGACCGAGGACGGAGAGGTAGGTCACCTGCGCCTCCCGGTCGAGATCAGGCACCACGGCCCGCCGCGCGGTGTGGAACAGTTCCGGCAGTCGGTCGACGATCTTTTCCTGGCCGGGCGTCAACGGCTGACGGGCGTGCCCGTCGGCCAGATTGAGCCCGACGCGCTCGGCCCGAATCTCCAGTTCGGTCAAATTGGCGGTACTCAGGCGGACGCCGGCTTCCCGGTGCGGAACGGTCATGGCACTTACTCCTGCTCGCAGGCCCGGCGGGCCGCTGTCGCGACGCCGGTTCGTCTGGACGTGGGGTAGAGCCGTGGTCCCAACGGGTCAGGCGCTCCAGCCACTCGCACGCGCGCCCGGGAGGACCGGCGGAGACACGAAGGCAGGTTGGGACAGCCAGTTTCGATCGGTGGACCCGTCGACATCCTAAAGGGAGACGTCTCTGCTTGGATACGTGTCCAAGTTCGGTCGTGCCGGGCATTGGGCACCTTTCGCACTTCGAGTCGCGGTCATGGCCGGGCGAATCCCCGTTCGGATCGACACAAACGGCTGTCGATCCGCGCGGACGACTGCCGTAATCTTCACTGCGAAGTCCTGCCGCGGGGCCTCACCGGTCCGTGGCAGTCTCGACGGCGACAGTGGGAGCCACCGTGACCGAGAGCACCGGACATCAGGACTATCCCGGCCGTGTCTCTGAGGTCGTCCTGCGACCCCACTACGACACTGCCAACACCCGGCTTCGGGTGGGAACACGCGGATTGACGGCGCTCGCCGAGGAAGCCGTCGTGCACTGGTTCCGGGTCCGCAAGCTGAGCCCGGCCGTACTGCTGGAACGGTTCGGCCTGGAGTTTTCGATCATCGACTGTTCCAGCCTGGCCTTTGGCGTGGCCCACCTTGACGATGAGATCACCGCGAGTGCCCAGCCGGTCGGCAGCCGTTACTTCAACGTGCGGCTGTCCGTCGGCGACCGGCGGGTGCTGCAAAGTCGCATCACCGTGGTCATGCCGCGGGTGCCCGGCCGCCGCGAGGAGTTGCCCGAGGAACTGACGGGCATGGCGATCGACGAATTCGACCGCATCCCCACCGCCGTCGATACCCATGATCCGGAGTTCGAGGCGCGTGACCTCGACGAGCGCATCACCAACGACGCGCTGGGTTGGTTTCGCTCCTGGCGCGTACCGGTGTCGGGGTGCCACTACGACAACCGCATGCAGTACTCCGGACATCTGCGAATCCTCGACGAGCTGGCCGAGCTGTTCGCCGCCGACCGGGGACTGCCGGCCCGCCAGACCCTCCTGGAACACGGCCTCGTGCCCGTCATGCCCCGGGTGCGCCTACGCCTGCTGGCCGACGCCTATGCGGGTGACCTTGTGCACACGACCTACGAGGTACACCAGGTGGTCGGTGGCGCCTGCTTCGACTGCCGCTTCGACGCCCACGTCCAGCGGGGCGACCGGCGAATTCCGGTCGCGACGGGAATCCTGCTGTCGGCGTACGCCCGCGAGGATGATCGGGCAGGCAAGCCGGTGCCACTGCCCACCGACATCATCGAGGCGATGACCGGCCCGGGTACGCGCGGCCAGCGGATCGAGATGCACAGCGCCTGACCAGGACACATCGCCTGAGCCCGGCCGTCACGGACACCGAGGAGAGCACATGTTGACCGGATGCATCCCGTGGCCGGACGAAGTCGCCAAGGTGTATCGGCAACGCGGTTTGTGGCGCGGCGACCGTCTCGGCGACCTGCTACGCCGTGATCCGGGCGCGACAGCCCTGGTAACCGCCGACGGCCGCCACACCTACGGTGAGCTGTCGGCCCGCGCAGACCGGCTTGCGGCGGGCCTTAAGGCGCTCGGCATAGAGCGTCTCGACCGGGTGCTCGTGCAGCTGCCGAACACCGCCGACTTCGTCACTACCTGCGTGGGCCTGTTCCGGCTCGGCGCGCTGCCCGTGCTGGCGATGCCCGGTCTCCGCCTGGCCGAGCTGCGCCACCTGGCCGAGAGTACCGAGGCGCAGCTGGCGATCCTGCCGGAGGTGTGGCAGGGGTTCGACCATCGCGAGCTCGGCCGGGACCTGGTAAAAGCCGTGCCGACCCTGCGAACCGTGGTGATCGCCGGGGTGGCCGAGGAGTTCGTGCCGCTGTCCGCGGTGGATGCTCCGGCCACCGACCTGCCGACGGTCGACCCGGCCGAGGTCGCCTTCTTCCTGCTCAGCGGCGGCACGACCCGGCTACCGAAACTCATACCGCGCACGCACGACGACTACGCGTACCAGATGCGTGCGACGGCCTCTGCCGTCGGCCTGGACAGCTCGTCGGCGTACGTGGCCGCGCTGCCGGTGGCCCACAACGCGGCGCTCGGCTGCCCCGGGATCCTCGGCGCCTTCCAGGCCGGCGCGACGGTGCTGATGGCCCGCTCCCCGAGCCCAGACGCCGTCTTCCCGCTGCTGGCCGCAGCCGGCAACCACCCGTTGCTGGTGACGACGCTGATGCCCGCCCTCGTACCGCTGTGGCGCGAGTCGGCCGCCGCGTACCAGGCCGACCTGGGCCGGCTCGTCGTCGAGGTCGGTGGCTCGGTGATCGACGTCGACGCCTTGCGGGCGTTCGAGACCGAGACCGGCTGCCGGGTCACCCGATGGTTCGGGATGGCGGAAGGGCCGCTGAGCTTCACCCGGCCGCACGACCCCGCCGCGGACCGTCTCGCCAACGAGGGCTACCCCCTCAGTCTGGAAGACGAATACGCCGTCGTCGGCGAGGACGGTCGCACCCTGCCCCCGGGGGCGGTCGGCGAGTTGCTCGTGCGCGGTCCGACCACACTGCGGGGCTACTACCGCGAACCCGAGTTCAACGCGGCCAGGTTCACCGCCGACGGCTTCCTCCGTACCGGCGACCTGGCGAGCATCGACATCGAGGGGTTGCTGACCATCCGCGGGCGCACCGGTGACGTCGTCAACCGCGGCGGCGAAAAGGTCCCGGCCGTCCTCGTCGAGTCTCGGCTGGCCGAGCACCCGGCGGTCAAGATGTGCGCGGTGACCGGCGTGCCGGACCCGGTGCTCACCGAGAAGGTCGCCGCCTTCGTCGTTCCCGAGGGGACACCCCCGACCCTGGCCGACCTGGTCGCGTTCCTGCGGGCCGCCGGCATCGCTCCGCACTGCTTCCCAGAGCATCTGGTGATCCTGGACCGGCTGCCGACGACCGCCGTAGGCAAGGTCGACAAAAAGGCACTCCTGCGAGACACGTGATGCGCGCACCAGAACACCCGACATTGCTCGGCGATTCATACATCCAGGATCCGTATCCGCAGCTGGCCGCCTGGCGTGGCAGCGGCGAGGTGCCGCTGGTCCGGCTCCAGTACGGCATCTCGGCCCGGCTGGTCAGCCGCTTCGACGACGCCCAACTGGTGTTGGACTCCCCCGCCGTCAGCAAGGACGTGCGCCGGGCGCTGCGGCTACTCGGGCGCGACGACGACGTGCTCTCGGAGCACATGCTCAATGCCGACCCGCCCGAACACGGACGGTTGCGGCGGCTGGCGGCCCCCGCGGTCGTGCGGGGCCGAGCCGCCGCCTGGACCCCGGTCGTCGAGCGGATCGTGACCGGACTCGTCGACCGGATCGCCGAGCGCGGCGGAGCCGACCTCGTGGCCGACCTCGCCATTCCGCTGCCGATCCTGCTCATCTGCCGCATTCTCGGCGTACCGCGGTCCGATGTGGAGCTGGTCCTCGGGCTGTCCCGGGAGCTCGTCGAGCAGTCCGGCCCCGAGCAGGTCGCCAGGGCCACCGGTGCACTCAACGCGTACCTGTCCGAGCTGCTCGTCGCCAAAGCACGCCGGCCGGGCGACGACGGGCTCAGCCTGCTCGCCGGGCATTCGGCGGCCGGCCGGATGACCGCCACCCAGGTGCTGTCCACCGCCTTCCTGCTGCTCTTCGCCGGCCACGAGACGACGACGAATCTCATCGGCAACGGGGCACTGGCCCTGCTCACCCACGCCGAGCAGTTCCACCGCCTGCGCGCGGACCCTGCCCTGCTGGTCCACGCCGTCGAGGAGCTGCTGCGCTACGACAGCCCGGTCAGCCACGCGACGATCCGCTACACCACCGCGGAGGTCCGGCTGAGCGCCGACCGGGTCCCGCGCGGCCGGTTCGTGCTCGTCTCGCTCGCCGGAGCCAATCGCGACGAGCGCCGTTTTCCGGACCCCGACCGGCTGGACATCGGCCGGGTGCACCACCGCCACCTGGCCTTCGGCGACGGCCCGCACACCTGCCTCGGCGCACCGCTGGCCCGGTTGCAGGGACACGTCGTGTTCCGGGCGCTGGCTCACCGGCTGCCGCGGTTGAGCCTGGCCGTCGACCCGGCCACCCTCGTGCGGCGAAACAGTACGCTCGTCCGCGGCCTTACGTCACTGCCCGTAACCTGCTAAACCCGCCAACCCGCCAACCCGGCTTGACAGCCCCCGCCATCTTGGCGAATCTCTATGTCAACGGTTGTCCGGTGCGATCGATCGACGGTGCGACGGTCCGTGCCGTCGTCGTCGTGGCCTTCGGGCGTTCGATCCGGGCCATCCTCCTCTGTCGTCCATCGCGCCCCCGGCAAAGGCGCTGCTCCAGCTGGCGCCACAGCGGCCCAGCACGAAGGGAATCCGATGACCGCTCCAGGGCTGCCGGCCATCGTGCGCACGTTGTCCGTTCCCGTGTCGCCGCGACGGGCGTTCGAGGCGTTCACCGAGGACATCGGCGAGTGGTGGGACACCAACTTCACCGCCTCCGGCTCCGACTTCGCCACGGCGGTCATCGAGCCGCAGGAGGGCGGGCGGGTCTACGAGGTCGACGAGAAGGGCGGCGAGCACGGCTGGGGCAGCGTCGCGGCGTGGGAACCGTACGAACGCGTCGCCCTGCGCTGGACGCACGGCCTCGACGACGAGGCCGACACCGAGGTGGAGGTGAGCTTCGTCGCCGACGGCACCGGCAGCTCGGTACGCTTCGAACACCGGGGCTGGTCTGCCGATCAGGAGCGCGACCGCGACAAGTTCGACGACGCTGGCGGCTGGGACGTGTTGCTGAGCGCGTACGAGGACCACGTAACCTCCGCGGCCGGGTAGCCGTGCTCATCCGACCGTCAGCGCATCGGCCAGCCGGCGGGCCGCCGCCTCGTCGACCCGGCCCGACGCGTACTGCACGATTCCCAGCAGCTTGTCGCCCTGCGAGATCATCGTCAGCTCGAGCGGGAAGCGGCTGGCCACGCGGGGCGTCAGCACGCTGACCCGGCGGTTGCCGCGATCGACCGGTGGGGGCAGCGGCGGTAGCAGCTGGAACACCGCCTCGCCGAGGCCCGACGCCGCTGGTAGCTGTGCGTACGCGAAGTGCTGGTGCTCCCGGGCTTCGGCGACCACCCGTGTGGCGTCGGCGACCAGGTGGGGCAGGCTTCGACGGGCCGCGCGCTGGCGCAGGATCACCAGATTGGCGAAGAGGCCGATCGTACCCATCATCTCCGGCCGCGGTCGGTTGGCGAACGGCGCCGCAACACAGACGTCGTCGAGCCCGAACTCCGTCGCCAGCGCGGCCTGGTAGGCCGACAGCAGCACGGTGAACAGCGTCGTCCGCGCCTGCTGGGCCACCGTACGCAGTCGCTGCGCCGCTCCGGCCCCCATCGTGAAAACAACCTGCCCCCGCTCGGATCCCGGTGCCAGGGGCAGCGCGGCGGCCCCGGCAAGCTGCGCCTGCCAGTACGCCCGCGCCGCGTCGTCGCGTTGTCGGCGCTGCCACTCCAGGGCGTGGCGATACTGCCAGGCGACCCGGGGCAGGGCGGTGTCGTTGTCAAGCAGCCGAAGAAGCTCGCTCGTGACGACCGACGACGACACCGCGTCGGTGCTCAGATGGTGCGTGTTGACGCAGAGCACATGGTCGTTGGTGCCCCGGCGCCAGTACGTCACCCTCAGCACGCCACGGCGTGCGTCGATGGGTGTGGCGATCTCCCGGTCCAGCGCTGCCTCGGAGAAGACCCCTCCGTCGACGATGGGCACCGGTGAAGCCGGGTGGATGAGCTGCAGGAGACGGCCCTTGCGTCGTTGGTAGGTGGTTCGCAGTGCCTCGTGCCGGGCGACGACGGCGTCAAGTGCGGCCGGCAGGTGGTCGATCGAACCGGTGACCGCTAGCAGCAACGGGTAGTTCAGGCATCCGGAGCCAGCCCGATGGTGGTCAATCATCCACAGCAGGCGTTGCGACATCGACGCCGCGACCTCGCGTACCGGCGGCGTCACAGCCGGGCTCATTCGCGGGGCCGATAGATCGTCTGCCGCCCGGCCGCGATGAACAGCTGGCTGCCCGGATCATGGACGTCGGTGGTGTGCCAGACGCCTCGTGGGTTGATCATTGCCTCGCCCGGCCCGAGACTGAGCGTGTGCAGCCGGCCGTCGGCCAACTCCTGGATGACCTCGCACCGCCCGGTGAGCAACACGACCACCTCGTCGCCGTGGACGTGCTGCTCCCAGTGCGTCCATGTCTTCCGCATCGGCACCACGCCGACCAGCCGGCCCTCGTCGCGGTCCTTGACGAAGCGGACCAGGTACTGACGCAGGACATCGGGAGTGAACTTGAATCCCGGCAGATCCACCGCGCTCGCCCCGAGTCCCAGGTGGACGAAGGTCTTCGACAGGTCGAACGGCTCGGCACCCTCGTAACTCATACCTTGCTCCTGGCATATCGGCGGTTTCCCGGCCCGAAGTAGCGTTCTCGCAGCGTCGGCTCGTCGTCGGGATAGGACGACCGCATCAGGCCGCGGCGCTGCAGCTCCGGGATCAGCAGCTCACACAGGTCTCGCACCCCCCGGGCGGCGAATGCCGGGCTGATGTTGAATCCGTCGATTCCGGTCCGCGCGAGCCACTCCTCCATCCGGTCGGCCACCTGCACCGCGGTGCCGAAGAGCATGAGCTTGCCAAACCTGTTGGGCCGGCGCGGCACCGCGACGTATTCCCGCAGGTCGCCCACGGTCAGCTGACGCTGAGCGGGCAACTCGCCGAGAAACTTGCGCACGGAGTAGAGGTTCTCCGGTGGAATGCTCTCGATCGGCGTGTCGTCGGCGTACGCCCCGAGGTCCACGCCGGACCAGCCGCACCATTTGGTCGTCAGCCCTTCGTGGCTGGCCCAGCGTAGGTACTCGTCCGCCTTGCTCTGGGCGTCCGCCGTGTCGCGCCCGACGATCAGGCCGGTGCCGTGCAGGACGCGCAACTCCCGGCCGAACGAGGCGGCCTCCTCACGAACCCGGCTGACCTCCTCACGCCCCGACGCAAATGACGACAGCGTCACGAAGCACACCTCTGCGCGCCTGGCCGCGAAGGTGCGGCCCCGCGGCGATGCTCCGGCCTGGTAGAGCACCGGTGTTCGCTGCGGAGACGGCTCCGTCTGGTGCGGCACGTCGACGTCGAAGAACCGGGAGCTGTGGCGGATGGCGTGCACCTTGCCGGCGTCCACGAAGAGATCGGTCTCCCGGTCACGCACGACCGCGCCGTCCTCCCAGCTGTCCTCCCAGAGACGCACTGCCAGGTCGACGAACTCGTCCGCCCGCTCGTAGCGATCGTCGTGCGCCAACGGCTTGGTCAGCCCGGTCCCGCGCGCCACCCGCATGTCGGACGTAACGATGTTCCAGCCGATCCGGCCGTTGGTGAGGTGGTCGAGGGTCGAAAACATCCGGGCCGCCGAATAGGGCTCGTGGAACGTCGTCGAGTAGGTGACTGCGAAGCCGAGATGCCGCGTGACGGCCGCCGCGGCGGGGATGACGAACGCGGGGTCGATCGTGGGCGCCTGGACGGCATGGCGCAGCGCCGGGGCGTACGAGTCTCGGTAGACGTTGAAGGTGCCGTGGATGTCGGCCAGAAACAAGGCGTCGACACACGAGTCCTCGAGCATCCGCGCCGTTTCGGCCCAGTAGGCCAGCGACCGGTATCCCTCGGCAGACGGATCCTCGGGGTGCCGCCACAGACCCTCGAAGAACGGCGAGGGTATGCATTGGGTCAGCACGTTCAGCAGCACGAGGTCTCCTATGCGACGTATGCCTTCGCCTGCAGGCGGTACAGCTCCGCGTAGAGCCCGCCACTGGCCATGAGCTCCTCGTGCGACCCCGACTCGACGAGCCGGCCGCCCTCCATGACGAGGATCAGATCGGCCATGCGAACCGTCGAAAAGCGGTGCGAGACGAGCAGCGTCATCCGGCCGTCGGAACCCCCGGCCCGGGCCTCGTCGGCCACCTGTTGGAAGATCTCGTACTCCGACTGGGGGTCGAGGGCGGCGGTCGGCTCGTCGAAGATCACCAGTAGGGCCTGTTCACGCATGAAGCTGCGGGCGATGGCGAGCCTCTGCCACTGGCCGCCGGAGAGCTCCACGCCGCCGTCCCACTCCTTGCCCAGCTGCGTGTCCCAGCCCTCGGGCAGCTCGTTGACGAAGCCGCAGCGTGCCTTGTCCAGGGCCCCCCGGACGACCTCGTCGACGTCGGTGCGCTCCAGGTCGCCGATGCCGACAGCCTCGCGGACCTTCAGCTCGAAGCGCACGAAGTCCTGGAACGACGCCGACAACCGGCGGCGGTAGCGCTCGACCTCGAACTCGGTGATGTCGCGGCCGTCGAGCAGAATTCGGCCGCTGGTTGGCGCATACATCTGGCTCAGCAGCTTGACCAGCGTGGTTTTTCCGGCGCCGTTTTCGCCGACGAGGGCGACGACCGCCCCGGCCGGCAGTCGGACGCTCACATCGTCGATCGCGAACCGGTCACTGCCGGCGTACGAGAAGCCGACGTTCTCCAGGACCAGGCCGTCGTTCACCCGGGCCGGGGCGTCGTCGAGCGGCCTGGGCCGAGCCCGCAGCCCGAGGTCACGCAGCAGATGCTCGTAACTCTTGGCCACCGCGACGGCCCGGGCCACGAGCGAGGAGAAGTCGGAGGACACCATCGCGGCGGCGATGAGGACAGCGGCAAGCGCCAGCGTAAGGGCGACGTCGCCAGGCGAGCGCCGGCCCGCCACCGCGGCCTGGATAATGATGTAGACAGCCGACGTGTACGCCGCCGCGAGCAGCAGGTAGCCGAGCGACTTGATTCCCACCGCGGTCGCAATCGCCCGCTCCTTGCGGCGCATGGCGCTGTCGGCGAACTCGCCGTGCCGGCGCACCAGGTCCGGGCCGAGGCCGTAGACGCGGACCTCCTTGCCCGACTGTGCGGACGTGGCCAGCTTGAACATCTCCGAGACGGAGCGCCGGGTGGCCGACACCGCTTCCTCGGACTCGTTCTGGATGCGCTGGGCGACAGCATGCAGCCAGACGACCGGCAGCGTCATCAGGGGGAGAAAGAACAGCCGCCAGTCCAGCCGGAACAGTGTGACCGAGGCGATGAGCAGCTGAACCAGGATGATCGGGGTCACGAAAACGCCCATCATGCCCATCAGCAGCTCGCCGAAGTTGCGGCGCAGGATCTGCAACCGGTCCCAGTACACGGAGTTTTCGAAGTGGTCCAGGCTGGGAGACTTCACCGTGATCCGCATGATGCGCCGCTGCATGACCATGATGAGTACTTCGATGCTGCGTGCCATGAAGGCGCGCTGTGCCACCGGACTGTAGATCAGTACGCACAGCGCGAGGACACACGTGACGCCACCGACGATGATCTGACCGCGATCCTGGTAGTACGTACCGTTGATCAACGGGCGCAGGCCGAAAGCCAGCACCAGGGCGGCTACGACGTTGGCCATGGTGACGAAGAGGTGGCCGACGAAGATCTTTCGGTTTGTCTCCCACATGATGCCCAACATCACGCGTAGCGCGTCGACGGCGTCCTTCATCGGGCCACCCCCGTCTCGACCGTGTCGGCAGCGGCCTCGTCGGTCTCGCCACCGCTGCCGGCCGCGTCGTCGAGTTCGAAATTCGCCGCCTGGAGCGCGAACATCGTCGCGTAGTAGCCGCCGCGCGCGATCAGCTCGTCGTGGGTACCCGCCTCCGAGACCTTGCCGTCCTGGATGACGACGATGGTGTCGGCCTGGCGTACGGTCGAGAAGCGGTGGGAGACCACGATCGTCGTTGCCCCTTTTGTCAGGTCAAGATACTGCTCGTACAGCCGCGCCTCGGAGCGCGCGTCGAGATGGGCGGCCGGCTCGTCGAGGACCAGCACACCGGCGCCGTGCCGCACCGCAAATATCGCCCTGGCCAGCGCGATTTTCTGCCACTCCCCGCCGGAGAGCTCGGAGCCGCCCTGGTGTTGAGTGGACAGGACGGTGTCCCAGCCCCTGGCCATGCCCTTGACGACGTCGGCGACGCCCGCCGTGTCGGCCGCGGCCTCGACGCCGTGCCGGTCGTCGAGGTGCTCTACCGCGCCGAGGGCAACGTTGTCCGCAGCACTCAACTCGTACTTGACATTGTCCTGAAACACCGCTGCGACGTGGCGCTGCCACCGATGCGGATCCAGCTCGGCCAGGTCGACGCCGTCGACAAGAACACGCCCGCTGGTCGGTGGGTACAGTCCGCAGAGCAACTTGATCAGAGTGGTCTTGCCGACACCGTTCTCACCGACGATCGCCACCGAGGTTCCTGCGGGAATAACGAGATCGAGCCCGCGCAGGCGTTCGACACCAGAATCGGGGTAACGGAACGAAACCTGCTCGAACCGGATTTCCTGCAGCGGCGCACCGGCAGGCAGGGTCCGGGTCGGCGGCGCGCCCGGCCGCACCCCGACCGCCGCGATCGCCTGCTCATGACGGCTGAGCATTTTCAACGCCATCGTCGTCCGCAGCCGCGACGCGGTCGCGGTACCCAGGGCGGTCAGGCCGACCAGCATCGCCTGGGCGTACACGATGGCCTGACCGATACCCAGTTGAGCGCGGGCCGCGAGCGTGCACATCCAGGCCAGCAGGCCGACGGCGACGAGGCCGAGCGTCGCGGTGGCGAGCATCTCGCGCCGGCTGGAACTGCGAAACGCATCGGCGTGCGACCGGTCCCAGCTGGTTTGGTAGCCGCCGAGCAAAAAGTCGCCGAGTCCGAAGACCCGCACCTCCTTGGCCGGCCCCGGCTCGGTGCCCAGCGTGAAGAAGTAGTGCGCGCGCCGTTTTTCCGCCGTCGAGTCGAAATGGACATCGGTGGCTTTTTTCGCCACGCTCCGGCCCTCCCGCTCGGCCCAGAGCACGGCCGCGAGGAACGCCGGCCCCGCCCACCATTGGAAGGTGGTGAGCACGACCGCCGCGCCGATGAGTAGCCCTCGAGCGGACAGTAGAAGGGTCAGCTCCCACGCGAGACGACCGGGGCGCATCCACTGCGCGAAGGTGTCGCGGCCTACCGAGATGAGGTCCATGGTGGCCGGGTTTTCCAGGTGTGCGATGCCCGGGGGCGCCATCACCTCTCGCATGAGATCACTTTGCAGCCGGTGGTTCACCCGGTCACCGAGCGCCTCACAGGAAGCCTCGCGCGCCGAGTAGGCGGCCCACTGGATCGCGACCAGAACTCCGGCCAGCAGCGCCAGGCGCGACAACGAGTGCGCCTGTGCCGAATCCGGTCCGCCGCTGACCGCGGCCGGTAGGTTCGTGAGAATCCTTCCCACGACAACGATCGCGACCAGGGGTACACCGATCATCGCGACGGTGACCAGGCCGACAAGCAGGGTGTACCCGGGACTGGCGAGCCAGGCCACGCGAATGAACCGCAGGTAGCCGCCGATCGTCGGGAAACGCTTGGCCAAGGCATTCTGCATCGGAGTACCTCTTTTGTCAGGCCGGTCCGCCTGGTTCCAAGGTTTCGGCATACGCGAACACGTAGCCGTCGAGCACATCCAGCGGGGCCAGCGCGGCGACCTCCAGGCCCTCGACGTCGGCGACGTCGAGTTTGGCCCGGCCGTGCCAGACCGCGCCGAACTCCACCCCGGAAACCTTGCTCCGGACCAGGTCGTTCTGCTCGGGAAGCGCGCCCCAGCCGGGGAGGTGCCGGGTGTGCACGAACGGCTGGGTGGCCAGCGCCGGCGGCGCGGCCGCCCGGCCCGAGATCTCCACCGCTCCGGTGAGCAACCGCCGGCCCTGTGCGGTCAGCGTGGCGTTGAACCGCCCGCCGGGCGCCTTACGGCTGCTGGCCCGGCCGACCTCGTACGCGCGGGTGAGGTGCACCGCGCCCGGTAGCTTCGGCAACCCCTGCAGGAGTCCGCGAACCAGCGGCACGACGGAGTCCACCCAGGCGTACGGCACCCGGGCCACCGGCCGGCCGGCGTACTCGCAGTCGAGGGTGATCAGTGCCTCGCGGAACTGGCCCCGCTCGGGGTCGTGCAGCTCGGCCTCGTCGTCACCGCACCATTGCCACTCGCAGAAGACAATCGCCGCGTTCGCCTCGCGATCTGCCAGCGTCAGCCCTGCAGGCAGCAGCGCCCGGCAGGCATCGGGATCGGCCCGGTAGCTGATCCACAGCATCTCGCCGGAAAAGTGCCACGGCGGCGGAGGGACGATGGACGACCGTCCCTCCGGGGTCAGCGGTGCCGTGTAGCCGCGCATCAGTCAAGATGCTCGCGGCCGACCATCCGGTCGGCGAGCCACCCGGCGTCTGCGCTCTCGTCACCGTTGACGCAGGCCACCACCAGCAGCTCGCGCAGGCACCACATGAGTTCCTCCACCCGGGCGTGGTGGAACCGGCGGGGGTCGTACTGCATCCAGATCGCTACCCGCTTACGGCTGTCCTCGGCAAAACCGACCTCGAGAGGCCAGCCGGGGAACTCGGCGGGCTCACGCCACGAGGCGCCCGACGGCTTGGAGTCGAGCATCTTGTAGTAGTGGGCGTTGTTCGGCAGGTAGTGAATCCGGATCGGGGGAACGTCCAACCCGCCGACGGTCTCCGCGACCTTCAGCAGCTGGACCGGGTGTCGCAGCGCCTGCAGGACGGTGGTGCGCCCGGCCTCGGCCGCCTCCGCCAGCGTGGTCGATCGAGTGACGCGCGAACGCAACAGAACGTTGTTGGCAAAGTTGCCGAGAACCGAGTTGTATTTCGCGGGCCGCGTACTGGCGGCGGTCGCCAAGGTGATGTCCTCGATCCCCCAGATCGCGGAGAGCGCGATGTTCACCAGGCCACCGACGGCCATGAACGACGACATCCGATGGCGGCGACAGTACGCACGGAAGGCGGCCGTGCCCTCGTCGGGCAGCACGAGCACCCGCTCGCCGGCGTCGTCCCCGCTCGGATCCGGTCCCTCGTCGGGTATGCCGCCGGCCGCCCGCATCCCGTCGAGCGTGTTCTTCCAGAACTCCAGGGTCGCGTGAGGAAGCGGCTCGTTGCGCTGCTCGACGGCGAACTGGGCGTAGGTGACGTCGGGCGGAGGACCGAGCGGACCGGGTTCATGACCGAGGATCTGGTTGACCTCCGTGGACAGCCGCGCCGTCGATCCGGTGTCGGTGATCATTTCGTTCATGTCGAAGTAGAGCTTGCGGCCCGGCCCGTCCGGGTCGGGCGCCAGGAAGACGCGCACGAGATCTTCCGGCATGACGTGGTTTTCGTAGAGTCCGTCCACCGGGTACAGCGGCTTGTCGACAACCCGGATCTCGTGCTCGTACGACGGCAGCACGTGGCGGCTGCCGCCCGAGTTGACGGTGTCGTACGCCGTGCGGAGGATCTCGTGCCGAGCGGTGACGGTGTCGACGAGATGCCGTAGGAGACGGTCGTCGACGGTGTCGTCGAGGGCGACCGCCAGCAGTGAGCCACGTTTGAAGAAGACCTCGCGATCGGCACGGAACTCCCGCCACGATTTTTCTTCGCTGTAAGAGAGAGGCCATGAAGACACGGTGCCGGATCCGGATCCGAGATCTTGCATTGACGAATGGTACGACAGTCGATGCAATGTAGGCAACGAAACCGGTGGAACGCCCCCCGACGCGCCGACCGAGGAGTTCCGAGATGACGGCTGCCGTGACCAGGATGCTCACTCCCGCCCAGGCGCCCGCCTGGCATGTCGTCGGCCATGCCGAGGCCAAGAGCCTGCTCGCCGACGAGCGCATCGGGATGTCTCATCCCGATCCGGCCAAAGCGGCGTGGTACGCCACCGACGACGTCTCCGGGCGACCGCGCGGGGGGAGCGAGACCGAGTACCTGGAGCACGCCGAGTGGCGGCGAGCGATGACGAAGGTCTTCTCGCCCGCCAAGCTTGCCGCCGCCGCCGCGAGCACGGCCGGGTTCGCCGACGACATCCTCGCCGGTCTACGGCACCGCCCCCAGCCGGTCGACCTGAACGCCGAGTACGCGATCCCGCTGTGCTCGCGGATCATCTTCCAGGTCCTCGACGTGCCGGACTCCGAACTGCAGACGGTGCAGGGCTGGACCGACCAGGGCGCCACGACAGGTGACGTCGATCGCTCCCTCCTGGGGATGAAGGCGCTGCTGAGCTTCGCCACCCGCCTGGTCCGCGAGCGGCGTGACGGCGACGGTGCCGACGCCGTCTCCGAGCTGATCCGGGCGGGCCGGGCGGGCGGCAGCGGCGGCGATGGCGGCCGCGTGGTGAAGCTGGTGGCAGGAATGCTCGCCTTCGGCCGGGAAACCCCGGCGTCGGCCCTGTCGAACGGCATCGTGCTGCTGCTGAGACAGCGCGAGCAGCGCGACCTCCTGCGGGCCGATCGGGCGCTGGTGGCCGGCGCGGTCGAGGAGATCCTGCGGATGTTCCATCCGCCGGCGGCCACCCCGCACGGTCTGCTCCGCTATGCCCACGCTGACGTCGAGTCGGGCGGTGAGCACATCGCCAAGGGCGACATGGTGCTCATAGACATTGCGCGGGCAAACTTCGACCAGCGAACCTTCGCCGATCCCGAACGGTTCGACATCACACGTTCGCCGAACCCTCATCTGACCTTCGGGTCGGGGTTCTACATGTGCAATTTCGCCAAGCTCGCGCGGCTGGAGTTGGCCGCGGCGCTCGACACGCTCTTCGAGCGCCTGCCAGGATTGGAGCTGGCCGTGCCGGCTGAGGAGCTGCGGCACAAGACCCATCTGCGTACGCGGGCGATCGAGGCGCTGCCGGTCACGTGGTGACCGGCACCCTCGACCGAGTCAGAAGGTCTGCTCGACCTTCGCCCACCAGCGCTCGGCAACGTCACCGATGGTTTCACTTTCGAAGAACCAGTCGAGCTCCGGCTCCACAGAAAACTCTTGCGCCACCCAGTCGATGATGATCGCCATCGACAGGGAGTCGCCACCTGCGTCCAGGAAATGCTGGCTGGGCGACACGGAGTCGACACCGAGAACCTCGCCGATCAGTTCGACGAATCGCTCGATGCTTTTGCTCTTGGCAGCGGGGGTGAGCCGCGGCGATGAGAGGGCTTCGGTCGTAGGGGCCATCTGTCCCTCCGGGGGTGAGGCTACTTGTCCACGCCAGGTCATTCTGCCTTAGCACAGCGCCATACGTCCATGCATTGATCTGTTGTTCGAGTACCCCGAGGGTGCCGGTGCGGTGGTCAGACCTGCGATTCTCCGGCACACCACCAGCGCACTCCCTCGCCCAGATACACCCGGGCGGACACCGTGTCATGCCCGGTCGGCCCAGTGTCCAGGCGCACGCAGCTGCCACGCTCCCGCAACGCCGCCGCGACTTGCGCGGACGCGGAGAAGTCGCTGGCGCTGCCCGGATCCTCGAACTGTCCCGCAGCGAGGTACACCGCTGCCGGGACCGCCGCGGCAATGCGAACTCGCGTGCCGGCATCCTCGACGGCACGGCCACGGTGCAGCACGTCCATCCGCTCGGTCAAGTGGAACGCACCCGAAACCAGGATGGCCGGCCCGAGGATGTCCCGCCGCTCGCAGGCGGCGGTGAGGGCGGCGACCGCCGCGGCGCTGAACCCCGCGACGGCGCAGTCACGGGCGTCCGGTGCGAGCGTCGGCAACAACTCGCCGACCACGAACTCACCCAGACACCCATCCCGGCGGCCGAGATCGCGCAGGTGTGCCGTGTAGTGTTCGGCGCCGACGGCGATCCCGATGAACGGCGTACCGAGTTCCTGCAGGCCGTCGAAGAGCAGCGCGGGATCGCCCCACTCGTTGGCCCCCGTGAAGAGCACCATCACCCGGCCACGCGGATCGGCGTACGGGCGGAAGACGGTGACCGTCTTTGCCGTGCCCAGCACGGCACTGCGCAGCGACTCGGAACGCGCCCGCCCATGTCGGGGCTCCCGTCGTCCACGCGGAGGCCGGGGATCGGGCGCCGCGCCCGGCAGGGCGAGCAGCGAGTCACAGATCCGTGCGCGCAGGCTGGGAATGTGGATCTGGTCGAACGACGGGTTGAACGGGTCGAGCCGGCGCCGCGTCGCGGAATAGACCAGGTGGAACGGGTCGGCTTCCGGCTCGGGATCAGGGCAGTAGTGGTACTTGACCCGGGTCCCTGCCGGGAGCGTCGCGGTGACCGCGAAGGTTGCCTCCCCCAGCGCCGCCATCGCCGCCACGGCGCCGGACAGTGCCGGGCAGATCAGAGCGGCAGACTCCACTGTCCCGGCCCGATCGTGGTAGACGAACGTCACGTCGTACTCGTCGACAGCCGGGCCGGGCACCACGATCGGCCCCCGGTGCTGCGAGGCGAGCGCCCGCACCCGGCTCGGGTCGCCACCCGCGCCGCCGGGTAGGTGGATCTCCGCGCGTGAACTCATGCCCGCAGATCCACGTACCAGCCGTCGCCGGCGAGCAGATCCAGGCTCATCTTTCGGGCCGCGTCCCAGGCATCGGCCGGGGTGTACACGATCGGCTTGCCAGCGAGGTTGAACGACGTGCAGGTGACCGCGCCGCGTTCCATTTCGCCCAGCAGACTCCAGTACGCCGGCTCGCCCGCGCACGTCACGGCCTGCGGCCGGGCACTGTTGTCCACATGGGACACGCATACGAGCTTCGATAGCGCCGCGGGCCGAATCGTGCTTGCCACCAGCATGTACGGAGATGGCACGCCGTCGAACGAAGCGTCGAAGTCCTCCGCGCGCACCGAGGGGGCCAGCGGACGCCAGGCCTCGCGGCCCTTGACCACGTTGAGCCGGTCCTTCATCGCCGCCGAGGCCGGCGAGGCGAGCACCGCGCGCCGACCGAGCGCACGCGGACCGACCTCGGCCCGGCCCTCGTACCAACCGCAGATCGCGCCGGAACGCAGCCGGTCGGCGACGAACGCCGGATCGCACTCCACGACCTCGGCGCCCAGCGCGTGCAGGCGGGCCTGGACCGCGGCCGAGCTGAAGCCCCGGCCGAGCGCCGCGCCCGTCGCGGAGCGGACCGCCAGCGGGTCGGCGGCCGAGCAGACGGCGGCGCCGACAGAGATCCCGGCGTCGTTGGCCGGCGGCGGGACCACCAGTGTGATGCCGCGCTCGCGGCACCATCGCGCGATCCGCCCGTTCATGGTGCAGTTCAAGGCGACGCCCCCGGACAGCAGCAACGTCGGCGCGGGGTCGGTGATCTCGGCGACCAGCGCCAGAACACGCTGTTCCAACATCGTCTGTACGCCCAGAGCCACGTCGGCGCGCTGGTTGAAGGAGGCGCCCCGGGGCACCAGGCTGCGCGCCCGCAGGATCATCTGCCGATGGTGCGACCGCATCTCGTCACGGTCGGTCAGCACCGGCACCGGACCGGGAAATCGGTCGTCGGCCGGGTCGTCGACGGGGGTCATCGCCTCGACCCGGCCGTACGACGCCAGCCCCATCGTCTTGCCCTCCTGGCCGCGGCGGAATCCGAGCGCCATCGTGACCGCCTCGTAGAGCAGGCCGAGAGAGCCTTTCAGGCCGAGGTTCCACTCCTTGACCACGTCGCCGTTCCGGACACGGAAAAAGGCGCCGGCGGTCGACTCCCCCGCACCGTCGAGCACCAGGGCATCCATCGTGGACACACCGGCGGGGGCGAAAGGCACGGCGCTCCAGAAATGCGCCACGTGATGGTCGACGAAGGTGATACGCGCGTCGGGACGCAGCGGCACGCCGGCCGTTGCCAGTTCCGCCCGGATCCGGTCAGCCTCGCTCCGCGCGGTCGCACCGACGCCCAGCGCCTCCGGCGTCCACCCGTGGGTGACGACGTCGACCTGACCGGCGTCTATCCCGGCCAGCGCCAGGACTTCGCGTACCGCACCGGTCGGCAGGCCGCCGGGTGCGTGCCGGACGTGCGTCAGGCGTTCCTCCTCCACAGCCGCCACGAGTTCGGCGTCGACGACGAGGGCGGCCGCCGGATCGTGGTCGGCGCCGGCGAACCCGTTCAGGCCGAGTGATATCACGGAATCCAGTATCGGCCGGGGTCGAACCGAAATCCATGGGCCTCGCCTCGATTGCTCGATGTCCCGCGCCGTTGGCAGGATGGACGCGTGCTGAAGGCACTCCTCGACGCGATCGGCGCACACCCGGCCACTGGCGCGCTCGCCGCCCACGACGCCCGCACCCTCGGCCGGGCCGAGCTGCTCTCGTACGCGGCCGGATTCGGCAGTAGCATAGGCCGGGTCGCCGCAGGCGACATCTGGATCGGGATCGCCGACCAGCTGACCCACACGGTGGCCGCGCTCGGCGCGCTGGGCGTCGCCGACACGGTCCTGCTCGACACGGGCACCGCCGTCTCCACCGCCCAGGCGCTGCCCGTCCCGGCCCGGGTGATCACCGATCGCGCCGGCAGCCCGCTGGCCCGATGGGCTGCGGACCGCGGCCTGCTGACCGTGGTCGACCGTTCCCTGTTGGACGATCCGGGCCGGCCGCGACCGCCTCGTCCCGGCACCGCGCTGAAGTTCCTCACCTCCGGCACGACCGGCGCACCGAAGGTGATCGAGCATCACGAACGGCAGGTGCTCGCGGCCGCACACGGTGTCGCCGCGCGCCTCGGGCTCGGGCCTCAGGACGTCTCGCTGACTCTCGCCGCGCAGAACCACACACTCGGGTTCATCACGGGCGTGCTGGCTCCGCTGATGTCGGGCGGAACGGTGGCCTTCGGCGACCTTGGCGAGCCCGCCGCCCTCGTCGACCGGATCCGCCAATCCGGCGCGACGTGGTGCGCGGCCTCGCCCGCCATCCATCGGCTGGTACACGACGTGAGCCGGCGGGCTGCCTTCCGCTGGCCAGGGCTGCGCTTCCTGCGCTCCAGCGCCGCGCCGCTGACCGCCGAGTGCGCGGCCGATCTCGAGGACTACTTCGGCGTGCCAATCGTCAACGCGTACGTGCTGACCGAGGCGCCCGGCGAGGCCGCCTCTCAGGCGTTGGACGCACCGCGTACGCCGGGCACCGTCGGCACGCCCAGCCTGTGCGAGGTCGAGATCCGTGACGGCGTCGTCTGCCTGCGCGGCCCGAACGTCACCGGGCCGCCTGGCTGGTTCACCACCGGCGACCTGGGGACCCTGGACGCGACGGGCGTGTTGACGATCCTGGGCCGTTGCGACGACCTCATCAATCGCGGCGGTTTCAAGATCGAACCGCACACGCTCGAGGCCGCGGCGTTGCGCCACCCCCATGTTGCCGAGGCCGCTGCCTTCCCCATCTCACACTCCTGGCTCGGCAGCACTGTCGGGCTGGTCGTCACGCCTCGGCCACCCCACACGCTCTCCGCCACGCAGGTGCGCCGCCACCTGCAAACACAGCTATCCCGGCGGATGTGGCCGGACCGGATCGTCGTGGCCGACGAGATCCCGCGCACCGATCGCGGAAAGATCTCCCGCCGAACGCTCGCCGGTCTGCTGCTGTAGGACCCGGCCAGCACCGTCGTCGGGGGTGGTCATGGCTGTCCACAACGTATCGGCAGCGACTTCAGCCCATTGACGAAGTTGGACTCCAGACGTACGGGTGGCGCTGTCAGTGCCAGCCCGTCGAGGCGGGGACCCAGCGCCGCCAGCGCCGCCGTCGTCTCCAGGCGGGCCAGGTGCGAGCCAAGGCAGAAATGCGGCCCGATGCCGAACGCGAGATGCGGGTTGGGATCCCGACCGAGGTCCAGCCGATCGGCATCGGCGAAGACGGCCGGATCACGGTTTGCCGCAGCATACGACAGCACCACCTTCTGCCCCGCCTGGACGCGCACGCCCGCCAGGGTCGTCTCATGCGTGGCGGTCCGCCGGAACTGCATTATCGGCGTGATCATCCGCAGCAGTTCGTCGACGGCCGACGGCATCAGCGCCGGATCCGCGATCAGCCGGCGGCGCTCGGCCGGGTGGCCGGACATCAGCAGAAGCGTGTTCGCCAGCAGATGCCGGGTGGTCTCGTTGCCCGCGACGACAAGCAGTAGCCAGAAGTTGCAGTACTCCCGGTCGGTCAGGCGTTCGCCGTCGACCTGCGCGGTCGCGAGCAGGCTGCCCAGATCGTCGGTCGGCCGCCGCTGCCGCTCGGTGCGCATCGCCATCGCGTACTGGAACGCCTCGAACATGGTCCGGCGGTACGCCTCCACATCGCCGCCGCCGTACTCTGGGTCGTCGAAGCCGACGAGGTAGTTGCTCCACTTGAAGAGCAGGTGCCGGTCCTCAGGCGGCAGCCCGAGCAGGTCGGCCAACACGAGCAGGGGTAGCTCGGCGGCGAAGTCGGCGACCGCGTCGGCCTCGCCCCGCTCGTGCAGAGTGTCGGCGAGCCGCCGCGCGTGCCGGTGCACACCGTCGACGAGCCGGGCGACTGCCCGAGGTGTGAACACCGACGTGACCAGCCTGCGCACCTTCGAGTGCTGCGGCGCATCCATGTTGACCAGTAGTTGACGGGCCTGGACGAGGTCGGACCGGGTTCGCGGGTCGACCAGGAAGGCGCCGCGTGCCGACGACGAGAACGACTCCGGCCGCCGGGATGCCTCGACGACCGCGGCATGGGTGAGCGCGATCCAGTATCCGCTTCCTCTGTGCACGGTGCGGCCGGCGGAGCTGTGCCGCACCAGGTCGGGCTCGTCGACCCAGGCCAGCGGTGCCTGCTCACGCAGTCGGGCGAGGTGGTCGTGCGGCACGCCGTCGGCGTAGGTGGCGGGGTCGGCCAGCAGACTGTTCACGTGAACCACTCCCTGAGGACCTGCTTGCGCAGTTTCCCGGTCGCTTCCCGGGGAAGTTGGGCGACCATCAGGTACGCCCGGGGCACCTTGAACCCGGCCAGCCGCGTGCGGCAGTACCGGTCCAAGGTGGTCGCCACCTCCTCGGCGGCGAGTCCGTCGGCCTCGACAACAGCCAGCACCCGTTCGCCGAACTCGTCGTCGGGCACGCCGAGGACGGCGGCGTCGCGCACGCTGCTGTGATCGAGCAGGACCGCCTCGACCTCGGCCGGGTAGACGTTGACCCCACCCGACACGATCACGTCCTGGTGTCGGCCGGTGAGGAACAGGTACCCGTCGTCATCGAGACGGCCGAGTTCGCCGTAGGTGAAGACGCCGGGTTCCAGATGCGCCGCCGCGGTCTTCTCCGGCGCGTTGTGGTAGTGGAAGTCGCGCTCGGGCCGACGACGCAGGAAGACGCGTCCGGACACCCCTGGCGGGCACGGCCGGCCGTCGTCGTCGACCACCTCGACCACCGTCGGCGCCAGCGCCCGCCCGACGCTGCCCGGCCGTTCCAGCCACTCCGAGCTGGAGATGAAGGTCGCCACACCGCCCTCGGTGGCGGCGTAGTATTCCCACAGGCACGGCCCCCACCAGTCGATCATCCGACGCTTCACGTCCTCGGCGCACGGGCCGCCGCCGTGCCAGACCCGCCGCAGCGACGAACAGTCGAACCGGCCGCGGTCCGGCAGCCGCAGCAGGCGGACGAACTGGGTGGGCACCAGGTGCGTCTCCGTGACGGCCTCCGCCTCGATGGTCTTCAGGATCTCGGCCGCGTCGAGCTGCGGGCGCATCACCAGGCGGGCGCCCCGCAGCAGGGGAAGCAGCGAGAAGAACAACTGCGCGGAGTGGTACCAGGGGCCGGCCAGCAGCGTCGTCCCGTCCTCCGGCACGCCCAGGGCCGTTCCGGCGTACGCGGAGAGCGCCCCGACCCGGCGAAACGGCGCGCCGGTGGCGAAGAGTCCGTTGACGACCCCGTTTGGCCGGCCGGTGGTGCCGGAGGTGTAGAGCAGGGTCGAGCCACACACCTGGTCCTCCGGCTCGGTGTCCGGCTGCCCGGCCAGCAGTGCCTCGGTCTGCGGCCCGAAACACAGGAGGCGGGCCGCTGACGCTGCGGCCTGGACCGTCCCCCACCGGGCGTCGTCCGTGACGACCAGCCGGGAGGCCGAGTCCTCCATCTGGTACGCCATCTCCTCCGCGGTCAGGTGCCAGTTGACCGGCACCACCGTCAGGCCGGTGTGCAGGCAGGCGAGCAGGACCTCATACGTCTCGACCCGGTTCGCGGCGACGATCGCCACCGCGTCGCCGGTGGAGAGGCCGAGCTCGCGCAGGGCATGGATCCACCGGTTCACCCGCGCGTCGAGAGCGCCCCGGTCCAGCGCGCGGACGCCGTCGGCGATCGCGGCCTGCTCACCCGGTTTGATCAGCTGGGCCATCAGTCGAGCAGCTCCGGCTGGCGCCGCACGATGTCGGCGAAGAGCAGGCGGAAGTTGAGCCGCGCGATGCCGGGCGTACCGATCACGTCCCGGGCCGCCCGCGCGGCGTCGTCGTCGATGACGATGGGGTCGCCGGCCGCCTCGGCGAGCAACTGCACCTGACAGGAGCGGTCCATGGCGACGAACCACCACGCCGCCTCCTCGACACTGCCGCCGACGGTGAGCAGCCCGTGATTCTGCAGGATCACCGCCGTGCCGGCATCGCCGAGGACCTGGGCGATCCGCTTGCCCTCATCGATGTCGAGCACGACACCGGTGTACGTCTGGAAGACCGTGTGCCGCTCGAAGAAGGCGCAGGCGTCCTGGGTGATCGCCGCCAGCGGACGGGACAGCGCCGACCAGGCCCGCCCGTACGGCGAGTGCGTGTGCGCGGCCGCGATCACCCGCGGGTGGGCGGCGTGGATCTGCGAATGGATGGCATACCCGGCCGGGTTGACCGTGCCCTCCCCCTGGACGACCGTACCGTTGTGGTCGACGAGCAGTAGGTCGCAGGCGCGCACATGTCCGAAGTAGACGCCGAACGGGTTGACCCAGAAATGGTCGGTCATGATCGAGTCGCGTGCGGTGATGTGGCCGCCCGCTCCCTCCTCGAAACCACGCTCCGCGAAGATCCGCAGGGCCGCGGCAAGCCGCTGCCGACGGTGCACCCGTTCCTGCTCCGGCGTGCGCCGCTCGCCCATCAACCACACCCCCCGGCGGTGTCGCGGTCGTACGCGGGCAGCACCGGGACGTCCGCGGGAGCGAGATCGGGGCCCCGCCACGCGGCGAGGAAGGCAGCCAGCCGGTCGTACCCCCAGAACCGATGCCTGCCCCACTTCAGGTAAGGAATGCCGAAGACGTCGTCCTCGTATGCCCGGACCAGGCAGTCGACCGATTCGGCCCGGATGTCGTCGTCGTCGACGGCGCCGAGCGCGATCTGCGGATCCATGCCTGCCTCGGCGGCGACCCGGGCCAGGACGTCGGTGGTAGAGATGTCGTCGCCACGGCCCCACCGCGCGGTGATCGCCGCGTCGTAGAACTCCATCGCCCGGCCCTGCCGACGGGCGGCCAGATAGGCGAGGTGCGGCCGTTCCCACCAGCAGTCGACGTCGATCGGCCAGGCCATCGACAGGCCGAGCGACTGCGCGATCCGCTTGGTGTCCATGAGCAGGTAGAGGTGCTTGGCCCGGCTCATGGGCTGGTAGTGGAACTCCGCCTGCCGCTCCTTCAGCGAAAGGTCGGTACGTTCGTCGGGATCCCAGTACGGCAGCCAGTCGAGTGCGTCGGCCGCGTCGGGGACGGCCTGCCGTAGCCGGTGGATCGTCAGCCAGCTGTACGGGCTGCGGAACGAGAAGTAGAGCACCGGCCGCTTCATGGCGCATCGCTCCCCAGCAGTGCATCGATGACCTCGGTGTCCAAGGTCGCCGGGCGGCCGGCGTCCGGCCCGCGGCTGATCGCGTACCCGTGCAGGATGCTCGCCGTCGCCACGTGGATCCGCTCGCCGCCCCGCTCGACGTACGAGTCCATGCGTCCGTCGAAGAGCGTGTCCCGGAGAACGTCCTCCACCGTGAACGTGGTGTGTACGACCTCTTCCATGTGCGCGGCGGCCAGCAGGCGCACGCGGGCCCGCGACACCACCGGGATCCAGCCGCGCTCACGGACGAGTCGTCCGACCGAGATCCCGCGATGCGCCAGGTACCGGTCGACCGCCTCCTCCAACACCCGCACATAGCCCGAGTGCTGGACGCGGTCGGAAAAGTGGCAATAGTAGTACGGCGCGGGCCACGACCACCCGAACCCGCCGACCGGGCCGGGTGGGGCGGCAAGTCGCAGCTCCGGCGTCGGCTCGGGCAGCAGCTCGGCACCGACGGCGATCGGGCCGCCGCCGGGGCTGTCCGTCTCGCGTACGAGTGCGATGGCCACCTTGCCCCGCAGGACGAGCACCTCCGCGCCGTCCCGGACCGCGTGCAACGTCACCGCGAACCGGCCCGGGTGCGTCGCCGTCACCCGGGCGCGGACCAGATCGTCCACCTCCAGCGTCGCCGGCAGCTGCACCGAGCAGTCGACGATCTCGACACCCAGCCCGCAGTCGAGATAGAGCCCACGGGCGCCCGGAGTGTAGGCGCGCAGCCAGTCCAGTACGGCTTCCTCGACGAGGTACATGAAGTGCTTGAAGCCGATCCAGGTCCGAATGTTGGCGCCCTCGTACCGAGGGCGGTGTTCGGTCACCGTCGCAGGCAGGGCGAGGACACTCACGCTGCGCCTCCCCGGCTTGCGGCTCCGGTGACGGACGACTGCATCGTCACGATCACCTCCTGAAGGAACGCATCGACATGGGCATGTACGTTCACCGGCTCGCGGATGTGGCAGAAATGGTCGAAGTGCACGTCCACGCGGACCGTCGCGGTGGGGATGCGCGCACCGAGCAGGTGCGCCGCTTCGGTTGACAGAGTCGGATCGTGAGCACCACCGAGAACCATGATCCGTTGACCGATCGCCTCAAGGGCAAGGTCTGCGCTGGCGACATAGCGCTCGAACACGGTCAGCAGCCCCATCGGGCCGACCCGGTCGAGCGCCTTGACCATCATCACCTCGAGCACGTCCGGCCCGATCCCGGCCGCCCGCTCGCCCAGCCGCGCCAGCACGCCGTCCCGGACGTGGCGCTCGAAGTTGGTTCGCGCGCGGTCGAGCGTACGCCACGTCGTCGCTGCGCCGGGCGGCCGGTAGAGCGGACAGATCAGCACCGCGGCCGGGCCGACGGCGTTGTTCCCGGCCGCCATGAGGTCCATTGCGGCGTTGGCGCCGAACGAATGCGCCACCAGCACGTCGACCGGCTCGCCGAGCTCGTCCAGTGCCCGGGCCAGCCAGTCCGCGGCCGCCGAGCGCCGCCAGCGGTAGTCGTTGCCGGAGCGCCAGGGAAGGTCCAGCGCGGTCACCCGCCACCGCGGATCGGTCACCGCCGCGAGCCCGCGCCAGCTCGCCCAGCTGTCCTCCAGCCCGTGCACCAGCACCAGGCGGGGGCAGTCGGGCCCGGCGGGCCGCAGCACCCGCGACTCGCCGATCATGGCGTGTCCGCCCAGATATGCGTGGTCCGGCCGCCGTCGCGGTCGTCGGCGCCGCCCGCCGCGACGGAGGCGCAGCCGCCACTGATGGCAGCCCTGGCCAGGGCGAGGCCGAGGACGCCCTGGCCGCCGTAGAGGTCGCCCCACGCCGCCGCCGGGTCGAACCCGCCGGGGCCCAGTGTCAGGTCGACCGGCGGGACCGGCCCGGCCGCCGCGACGGGCCTCTCGAGGATCACCGCTGCGGCTCCCGCGGTCAGGGCCGTCCCGCGCAGCCCGCGGGCCGTCTCGTCGTCGGGTTCCGCGCCGACCAGGACGACCTGACTCGCCCGTCGCGTCCGCAGCAGGCGTACGGCGATGTCCAGCCCGTCCCAGCCCGCGACGGCCCCCGAGCAGACCATGAAATTCGGGCCGCCCAGACCGAACCAGAGTGCGACGGTGCTCGCGACGACGTTGCTCGACGCGTTGGGGGCGGCAAGCGGACTGACATCCCGCACGCTCCCGGCCCGCACCGTTCGCGCCACCTCGGCGACGGTCGCCACGTTACCGAGGTTGGAACACGCCACCACCGCCACGTCGGGGAGCACCGGTGCCTTGGGGCGTACACCGGGAGCCAGCCCGAGCGCGGCGTGTACGGCGCACAGCGCCAGCCGCGTGGCCGGCTCCTTGAACAGCAGCCCCTTGCGGCCCAGCACCCTGGCCGCCTCCTCGGCGGACACGGCCGGCTGGACCGCTTCCTTGAGCGCCTCTGGCAGGCCAGGCGGCGCCGGATCGGCTCCGGGCAGGTGCACCGCCCAGGCGGTGAGGTGGACCGCCACGGCGGAGCCCGTCCCCCGGGCAAGAACCGTCTGATCTCCGCCGGTCATGGCGCCGCCACGAGCGTGACGGCGTTGACCCCGCCGAAGCCGAACGCGTTGACCTGTGCGACGCCCGGCCCCAGCGGCACGGGCGTGCGCGCTGCCAGCCGCAGGCCGGCGGCCTCGGGCAGCGGGCTGGTGAGCCCCACGACGGGCGGAGCCAGTCCTCCGCACAGGCTGCGCAGTGCGACGTCCAGGTTTGCCAGCGCGGCCGTCCCGGACATGTGCCCGACCGCGCCCTTGATGCCGGTGACCACGGGGTCCCCGCCGCCCCTGACAAGCACCTCCGCCAGGGCCGCGCACTCCGCCGGGTCGTTCAGCGCGGTCCCCGTCCCGTGCGCCACCACGAGCGCGACGTCCGTGGCAGACACCCGACCACGCGCCAACGCGTCTCGCATCGCCCGAGCGATCCCGGCCGGTGACGGAGCGGTCTCGTGGTACGCATCGCACGACAGCCCGGTAGCGAGCAGGCGGCCGTCGGCGCCGGGGCGGCCGTCGTCCGGCACGACCACGACAGCGGCACCGCCGTCGCCGAGCAGCACGCCCTGCCGATCGGTGTCGAACGGACGGATGCGCTCGGTCGGCTGGTCTGCCACCTTTCCGATCATGGCAAGCATGGACTCGGTCATTGCGTCGGCCCCGGCCACCACGACGGCGTCGGCGTCGGCGAGCTCCACCATGTCCTGCGCGAGCGCCAATGCGTGCCCGCTGGCGGCACAGGCGTTCGCCAGGGTCACCACCTCCCGTACGCCGGGCGCCACCGCGCGCACGGCATCGGCGAAGTGCAGCCGGTGGACCGGCAGCTCGACCGGGTCGACGTCCTCCACGGTGGGTAGTTCGCGCAACCCGGTTCCGACGACGCAGGCGACCCGGGACCGGGCTGGATCGACGCCGCTCTTGCGCAGCGCCCCGCGTACGCATCGGGCCAGCCAGTCGCTTGCCGCGAACTGTCCGGGCGCCGGTTCGACGTGGTATCCGTACGTGACGCGCAGCCGCCTGGGATCGCCCCTGTGCAGGGGCCGTCGACCGTCGCGCCCAGCGAGCAGGGCCGCGAACGTGGCCGGACCGTCGCCGAGACACGTCAGCAGCGTGCTGCCCATCAGCAGGGCGGTCACCGTGGCCCCCGTACCAGGGCCGCGGCGACGCCGCCCTCCGGCGTCCACGCGGTGATCAGAACGTTTTCGGCGGCATCCGCCTCGATCCGGCGTACCGCCTCGGCCATCGCCAGCGCGCCCGATGCCGCATCGCACTCGCCGTACCGATCACCGATGTCCAGGCGCACCGGCCTTTCCGGCAGGTCGACGGTTTCGCCGCCGGTCGCGAGGTGCAGGGTGACGCGCTGGTCGCGGACGGCCCGGGCGACGCACGAGGCGAGCCCGTCGCCGAGCCCGTCGCCGAGCCCGTCGAACCCGGTCGCGAGCCCGGTCACCTCGGTGAGGACCCGCCCGCCGGAGCGACGCGGCCCCTCGGCCCGCTCGACCACGAAGACGCCTGCCGCCTCGCCCGCGACCGCCGTGCCGCCGCTGCTCCGCTCGGCGGCCCAGGCACGGTGCGGACTGTGCTCCTCCACCGCGCCCACCAGGACAATGTCGGCCGCCTGCCGACGCAGCGACATCCCCGCGTGCCGCAACGCGTGGTGAAACGCCAGCCGCCCGCCCGCGATCGTGGCGTTGACCCCGCGCAGCCCGAAGCGGATCGCGGCCTGCCCGGCCGCGCAGTTCATCACGGTGTTCGGAAACAGCACCGGATTGACGAGGTAGGGCTTCTCCTGCACCAGCGTCTCCCGACTGAAGTCACTGGTCGAGCGGAAGCTGCCGACCGTGGTCCCCAGCACGACGCCGATCCGGGCCCGGTTGTCGTCGCTGACCTCGACCGCGCCGGTACGCAGGGCCTGCTGGCAGGCGACCACGGCCAGCGCCGTGGCCCGGTCGTAGAAGCTGGTCCCCTTGCGTCCCAGGTGCGCACGCACGTCGAAGTCGGCGAGGACGGGCGCCAACGGCGTCGGGAAGTCGTCGCCGACGGCGTGACGTTCAGTGACGCTCAACTCCCCGGTGCCGGTGATGAGCATCCGCACGGTCACGTCAGTGCTCCGAACAGGGTGATGGCGTTGTTGCCACCGAAGGCGAAGCCGTTGTTCTGTGCGATCGTGACGGTCGCTGACCGGGCGACGTTGGGCACCGGATCAAGGCGGGCCAGATCCGGATCGGGGTTGGCCCAATTGATCGTCGGCGGCAGAAACCCCTCGGCGATCGCCAAGATCGAGGCGATCGCGCCAAAGCCGCTCGCCGCACCCATGGTGTGGCCGATCATCGACTTGATCGAACTCACCGGTGGCACCTGCGCGCCGAAGACTTCGAAGATCGCCTGGGCCTCGACGGAGTCGTTCGCCGGCGTGCCGGTGCCGTGAGCGCAAATGTAGTCCACATCGGATGGCTTCACCGAGGCGTTTCGCTGAGCGATCCGCATGCACTCGGAGATGCTGGCCGCGTCAGGCGCCACCGGATGGGAGGCGTCGCAGTTCATCCCGTAGCCGAGCACCTCGGCGTAGATCCGGGCGCCGCGACCCCGCGCGTGCTCCAGCTCCTCCAGCAGCAGCACCGCCCCGCCCTCGCCGGTGATGATCCCCGACCGGTCACGGTCGAACGGCGAACAGGCGGTCCCGGTGAGTGCACCGAGCCGGTAGAACCCCGCGTGCGCCCAACGGCACACCGAGTCCGCCCCACCGGCGAACATGACGTCGGCCTCGTCCGTGGTGATCAGGTCGTAGGCGTAACCGATGGCGTAGTTGCTCGCTGAGCAGGCGGTTGCCAGGGTGAGCGACTCCCCGGCCAGGCCCAGCTCCGCGCTGACGGCGTGGGCGAGCCGATGGGCGGGCAACATGCCGAGCAGCCCGGCGTCCATGCCGGCCGGCCCACCGGATGCGACGATCTGTGCGGTGAGCTGCTCCATGACGACCGACTCACCGCTCGTGGTGCCGATGACGGCGCCGGACCGGCCGGGCTCCGCGTCGGTCAGACGGCCGTCGTCGGCGGCGAGCCGGGCGGCCGCGGCGGCGAACTGACTGGAACGCCCCCAGCCGGCCGGGTCGATCCGGCGCAGCCGGGTCTCCGGCACGAAATCCCGGACCTCGCCCGCGTCACGATGCGGAAAACCGGTGGCGTCGAAGCCCACGATCGGCGAGATCCCCGACCGGCCCACCCGCAGCCCGGCCGCGAACGCGGCGACGCCGGTGCCGATGCTGGACACCGGCCCGAGCCCCGTCACCACGACGCGACGCACAGCGTCAGTCCCGCCAGCCAGCATGACGCGCGACCGCCTCGTGGACCGCCTTCAGATTCCGCAGCTCGGGCAGCTCCGCTTGGGGGATCTCGACGTGGTACTTCTTGTCAAGCCGCGCCAGGATCTCGATCGCGCGCAACGAGTCGGCGTCGTACTCCTCGGCGAAGTCACCGGTGTCGGTGAGCTCCTCCGGTTCGATCTCGAGCACCTCCGCCACCAGCTCGCGAAGCTCCTCCATGTGCTGCTGTGCCTGGCTCATCGGGCCTCCTGAAGGAGTGGTGGAGTGTGTCGTGCGGCGTTGAGCACGGACCGTCGCCGCTGCACCGCGATCAGCGTCGCCACCTCGGCCACCGGCCGGTCGCCGGCCCAGGTGCGGCCCGTGGCGAAGGCGGTGTCGGCCTTGATATGGGTGAGCTGCACCATGTGATGCAGGACGTCGCCGGGATACGCGGCCCCGGTGACCCGGTAGCGGCGGACACCGGCCAACATGAGCACGTCGTCGGAGCTCACGCGGACGCCCCAGAGCAGGGCGGCCGCCTGCCCGAGGGACTCCAGCATCAGGCTCGCCGGATACGCTCGGGTAGCGAGTGGCAGGTCGTCGCATTCCGCGTAACAGGGATCGTTGGCGGTGATGGCTTTCTCGGCACGTACGATGACGCCGGGTTCGAGGTCGATGACCCGATCCACCAGCAGCATGGGATGACGATGGGGCAGGGCGGCCTCGACGGCGGTCACGTCCATCGCGGCGCTGCCGGTCACGGGCGGCGGCGGATCGGCAGGCGTGGTCGTGGGCAGATCACCCAGAACCGCCCGGAGTTTGATGACCGGCTCGCCGCCGGCGCGTGTACCGGTGACCGTCGCGGCCCAACCGTCCGCCGCGGGTTCGACGTCGATCCGGAGCACCAGAGTGTCCCCCGGCAGCAGGGCGCCCAGGAACCGTCCGCTGTGAATCTCCCGCAGCGAGAGCGGCACGTCGGTTCCCGCCGCGACCGCCTGCACGATGCTTTCCAGCGTGAACACGCCGGGGTACACCGGCATGCCGGGAAAGTGTCCACGGAGATCGACCCGGCCGATGTCCAGCCGGGCGGAGATGGCGAAGCCGGCGGCGGCGCGCTCCGCCGATACCGCGTCGATCGCGCGCAGCGGCGCCGCCGACCGCGGGCGGTGGTAGCCAACCGTCGAAGCGGTCACAACCGGATACCCCCGTCGACGCCGAGCACCTGCCCGGTGATGTAGGAGGCCCGGTCGGACAGCAGGTACGCCACGAGGTCGGCGACCTCGTCGGGATGGCCCCAGCGGCCCACCGGGATGCGGCTGAGCGCTTCGTCGCGCTGCTTGCCGCTGAGCACCGCGGTCATGTCCGTCTCGATGAAACCGGGGGCCACCGCATTGACCCGCACGCCGAATGCCGCGACCTCCTTCGCCAGCGACTTGGTCAGGCCGATGATGCCAGCCTTGCTCGCCGCGTAGGCCGTCTGGCCGGCATTGCCGTGGATCCCGGCGACAGAGGACATCGTCACGATCGAGCCGGCCCTGCGTTTCATGAAGCGGAAGGCGAGTGCCCGGCAGACGTTGAAGGTGCCCGTGAGGTTGGTCTGCATGACGAGCTGCCAGTCATCGGGCGCGAGTAGGACGGCAGGGGCGTCGCGGGTGATGCCGGCGTTGCTCACCAGGGCGTCGAAGGGGCCGAGCGCCTCTTCCGCAGCCGCCACGAACCGCTCGACGGCGTCGAGGTCGGTAACGTCGCAGACGCCGAAGTGGGCGGGAACGTCGAAGCCCAGGACGTCGGTGCGAGTCTTGGCGGCCTCGTCGCTGTCGGTGGCGTAACACCCGGCGACGGCGTACCCGTCCTGGGCGAGCCGCGTCGCGACGCCACGGCCGATGCCACGGGATGCTCCTGTCACCAAAACCCGGCGCTGAGCAGTCACGCCGACCTCCCTGATGGCCAATAACAGTGCCGGTGGCAGCGACCTCGCTCGTCATTCTGAACTACGTCGGTGAATCTCAGCAAGAGCAACAAACATGCGGCCTTCTACTTCTCACCTTCCTCGCACATCGGAATCTGCATATCAAGTTCAGCGATAACCTCCGCCGTGTCGGCGCCCGCGCGCGGAGCCGCTCGGCGCACTCGCGTGGGCGTGCGCGAGAACTTCGCCGCCGGACCGGTCAGCGGCGCGCTCGTGGCGTCTGGCAGCCGGACCCACTGGAGCATCTCGCGCGCGGCGACCTGCGGATCGGCCGCCACCTCGGTCAGATCACGGACCGGCGCCGCCGGCACGCCGCAGCGCTCCAGCGTCGCCGCGACCTCGGCGACCGGCCGCGTCGCGCACCATTGCGCCACGACGCGGTTGACGTGGCCCCGGTTGGCCAGCCGGTCTTTCGCGGAACCAAACCCTTTGGCGCGCGCAAGCTCTGGCCGCCCCATTGCCTCGGCGAGCGCTCGCCACTGCCGGTTCAACGCCACCGACAGGTAGACCGATCCGTCGAGGCAGGCGTACACCGCGGACGGTACGACGAAGTCCGTCTCGTTGCCCTGTCGCTTCGGAGCGGCGCCGGTCGCGGCGAGCGTCAGCAGGCCCGCCGAGCCGGCCAGCAGAGCATCGAGCATCGCCACATCGACGTGCTGCCCCTCCCCCGTCGCGTCCCGGTGGCGCATCGCGGCCAGTGCGCCGATCGCGCCGTGCAGACCGGCCAGCTCGTCGGCGAGGAACGTAGGCGCGCGGACCGGGCCGCCACCGGGCTCACCATTGAGCGCCATCCAGCCGCCGTACGCCTGCAGCACCGGATCGTACCCGGGCAGCGCCGAGCGGGGTCCATACTGCCCATAGCCGGAAATAGAAACAAAAACGATCTCCGGGCGAACGGCGCGGCAAGCGGCGTAGCCGATGTCCCAGCTATCAAGCGTTCCCGGCAGATAGTTTTCCACAACTATGTCCGACCGCGCGACCAGACGCAAAAAGAACTCACGACCACCCGGTTCGCGCAGGTCGACCGCGACGCTGCGCTTGTTGCGGTTGACCGTCTGACGGAACCACGAATGCTCGCTGCCCGGAATCGTCGGCGGGACCTCGCCGTCCCGACTGCCTGGCAGCTCCACGCGTACGACATCGGCGCCCAGATCGGCCAGGACCGCTCCGGCGAGCGGTCCGGACCAGACCTTGGTCACCTCCACGACCCGAACGCCGGCCAGCGGCCCGGCCAGATCGGAACGCGCATCAGCATAGAAAGCGTCACGATCCATCGGCTCACACCCGCCGCAACAGCGTGGCCGTGCCGAGGGCGCCGCCGCAGCACATCGCGACCAGCGCATGCTCCCGGTCCCGCCGCTCCAGCTCGTGCAGCGCGCTGATCAACAGGCGCGTGCCGCTGGCACCGAGCGGATGGCCGAGGGAGATCGCCCCGCCGTTGACGTTGAGTCGTTCGGGATCGGCGTCGAACGCGCGCCGCCAGGCCAGCACCACGGCCGCGAACGCCTCGTTGATCTCGTAAATGTCGATGTCATCGATCTTGATCCCAGCCAGACGCCGCAGCTTGCGGGTTGCCACGATCGGGCCGTCCAACAGGTAGGCCGGGTCGGAACCCGTGATCACCTGATGCGCGACGACCGCCCGGGGGCGCAGGCCCGACGCGGCGGCCCGGTCGCGTGACATCCAGAGCAGCGCGGCGGCGCCGTCGGAAATCTGCGACGTTGTGGCGGCCGTGTGACGGCCGCCCGTGACATTCGGCCGCAGCCGGCTGAGCTCCTCGATCGTCGATGTCCGCAGTCCCTCGTCACGCTCGACCGTGACGCCTCCCACCGCGATGGGCGCGACCTCCTCGGTGAAGGCGCCCCGCAGCCACCCCGCGCCGGCTCGCTCCTGTGAGCGCAACCCGTAGGCGTCGAGTTCGGTCCGGCTGAACCCTTCGCGCTCGGCGATCCGTTCCGCCCCGCCGAACTGCGACTTCGGCGGGTCGTTCCACGGGTAGTCGCGCAGCTTGTAGTGCCCCGGACCATTGCTGAGGTTGACCCCGATGGGCACCCGGCTCATCGACTCGACGCCGCAGGCCAGCACACACTCGGCCACCCCCGCGGCGATGACGGCCGCGGCAAGGTGATTGGCCTGCTGAGACGAGCCGCACGAGGCGTCGACGGTGATTGCCGGCACCTCGTAGTCCATCGTGGTGTTGAGCCAGGCGTTGCGGGTGACGTTGAGGCTCTGCTCACCGGCCTGGGTCACGCAGCCGCCGATGACCTGGTCGATGTCGCCAGGTTCGATGCCCGCGCGCCTGATCACCTCCTGCTGGACGTGCCTGAGCAGGGCGACCGCCTTCAACGGGGCCAGGGCACCGTTGCGCCGGCCGATCGGCGTACGCGCCGCGGCCACGATCACTGGTTGTCCCACGGTCAGTCCTGCAGGGAGAGCGCCTGCATGGGACAGCGGATGACCGCGCTTTCCAGCCGCTGGCGCAGCTGCTCCGGCGGCCGCTCCTGGAGGATGTACATCATGTCGTCGTCGCGGATTTCGAATGCCTCCGGCACCGCCTTGACGCACTCGCCGTGGGCTTCACATCGGTCGTAGTCGGCGGTGATCCGCATCGGCCGTCCCTCCACAGATGAATCGAAATATAGCCGTGATGCTAGGTGTGGTCGACCACCGAGCCCAGGTTGCCGGCGAGAAATCGCTCCCAGAGGTGCCGCCGCCGCGGCTTGCCGCTGGACGTGCGAGCGATCGCCCCGCGCGGACCGTCGAGCAGGCGCACGACGGCTCCCTCGGTCTGCCGGCGCAGCGTCCTCCGGGCCAGCTCCAGCCACTCCGGCCGGGCCTGTTCGAACAGCGCCACCGCCGTCGGCACGCCGTCGGCCTCCCCCAGCAGTACGGCGACCCGCATCGGTCCGCCGGTTGCATTCAGCGCCATTTCCAGATCCTCGGCGAAAACGGTGCGACCGCGAATCTTCATGCCGTCGCCCAGCCGTCCCAGGACGTATAGCTGTCCGTCGTGGACGAACCCCGCGTCGCCCGTGGCCAGAGCCCGGCCGGCCGTCACCGAGGCGCCCTCGACGAAGATCTCCCCCACCGTGTCCGGTGGCAGCTCGCGGCCGGCCAGGTCGCGCACACTGACGACGGCACCGCCGAGGGGCGGCCCACAGCCCATCAGCTCGGTGCCGCCGGGCCGGGCGACGACCGTCGCACCCGGGGTCAGCGATCGCGGCGCGGCGCGGATGACGGTGTAACCCACGTCGAGGGGCAGTCCGGTGACAGCCAACGTCGCCTCCGCCAGCCCGTACGCGGGCAACAGCGCCTCGCGGCGGAACCCGTGCGCGGCCAACAGCCGATGGAACTGCTCGAACGCGGCGGGGCTGAGCCGCTCCGCCCCCACGATCGCCGCACGCCAGCCGGAGAAGTCCAGGCCGGCAAGGTCCTCCGGGCGGACCTTGGCGAGCAGCTGGGACAGACCGAAGCCGGGCATCGCCGTCAGTCGCGCGCCCTCGGCGAAGCGCCGCAGAAAGCGCAGGGGCCGGCGCAGGAACTGCTCCGGACGCATGAGCCACAGGTCCGCCCCGACCGCGACCGGCGTGAGCAGACAGCCCACCAGCCCCATGTCGTGGTGCGGCGGCAACCAGGAGGCGGTCGGGTCGCCGGGGGTCATCCGCAGCCAGTCCCGGATCGCCGCGAGCTGCGCCGAAAGCACGTCGTACGGCACCCGGACCGGCTTGGGCCACCCCGTCGATCCCGAGGTGAACTGCACGAGCGCCAGGTCTGCGGGCGCACGGTGCCACCGCGTACCGGCTCGCTCCCGCAAGCTCTCGACTGTCGCAATCGGGCGGCTTTCGGCCACGTCCGCCATCGACGCCATCAGCCGCTGGGACACCACGACAAGCTGTGCGCCGGCCGCGTCCGCGATCGTGGTCAGGCGCTGGGCGTACTGCCGAACGTCCTGAAACGCGACCGGCGGTGCGGACGGCGACGGCACGCATCCGGCCAGCATGGTGCCGTACAGCGCGGCGGCGAAAGGGACGCCGGGCCGCTCGACGATCGTCACCACCGCGCCCGCTGGTGTCCCGCCCGCTATGATCCCGGCAGCAACCTGCCTGGCGACGCCGGCCAGCGCGGCGTAGGAGGTGAAGTCCCAGCCATCGCCCGAGTCGGCCACCCACAGGCCGCGGTCGGGCGGCGGATCGTCCAGCCAGGACAGTGGCGACAGCGCCGATGTGCGCACGCCCGAACTCTAGTAATGGCGGCCGTCGCTACGCTACGGTCGGGCGTAATCGATCCATCGTGATGCCCGAGGATTGCGATGACGCTGCAACTGTACTGGTTCCTGCCGTCGCACAGCGATGGCCGGGAAGTGGGGCGGACCGAGCGGGCAGTTCGTCGCGAACCGGACATCGACTACCTCGGGCAGGTCGCCCGCGCCGCTGACCAGTTGGGCTTCACCGGCGCGCTCGTTCCCTTCGGGCTCTTCTGTGAGGACCCCTGGCTCGTCTCCGCAGCCCTCGCTGGCCAGACCCGACGGCTTCGGTTCATGCTGGCCCTTCGGTCCGGCCTGACGTCTCCGGTGCTGACCGCGCAGATGGCGGCGACCTTCCAGCGGCTCAGCGGCGACCGGCTGCTGTTCAACATCGTCGTGGGCGGTGATCCGGACGAGCAACGCCGGTACGGGGACTGGCTGGCGCACGACGAGCGCTACGAGCGGACCGCCGAGTTCCTCGACCTGTTCCGGCGACTGTGGCCGGGGCGCCCGACCGACTTCGACGGCGACCACTACCGGGTCAGGGCCGGCCTACTGGCCCGGCCGGCGACCAACCGGCCGGAGATCCACCTGGGCGGCTCGTCCGAGGCCGCCCGGCGGGTCGCGGCCCGCTTCGCCGACGTGTACCTGGCCTGGGGCGAAACCCCGGCGAAGCTCGCCGACCTGCTTGCCGACGTTCGCAAACGCGCTGCCGAGCACGGCCGCGAGATCGCCGTGGGGACCCGGTTCCACGTGATCGCCCGCGACACCGCCGAGGAGGCATGGGAGATCGCCGAACGGCTGGCCGCGACGATGGACCCGCAGATGGTCGCCAAGGCGCAGGAGCGGTTCCGCCGCACCGAGTCCGAGGGGCAACGCCGGATGGCCGCCCTGCACGGTGGGACGACCGACGGACTGGAGATCTACCCCAACATCTGGGCGGGATACGGGCTGTTGCGGCCGGGTGCCGGCGCGGCGATCGTCGGTAGCCACGAAGAGGTCGCCGACCGGATCGCCGAACTCCACGCGCTCGGCGTCGACCATCTCATCCTTTCCGGCCAGCCGCACCTGGAGGAGGCGTACTGGTTCGGCGAAGGCGTCCTACCGTTGCTGCGAGCGCGAGGCGTGGCGGCCTGACGTGGACCTGCGTGACTCCCCGGAGCAGGCGCGGTTCCGGGCCGACCTACGGGCATGGCTGGCCGCGACCGACCCTGACGTCGAAGCCCGAGAATGGGGAACGCGGCTGCACGAGGCCGGGTACGCCGGGCTCACCTGGCCGGTGGCGCACGGCGGACGCGGGCTCACCCCGGCTCACCAGGGCATCTTCGCCGAAGAGTGTGCTCTGGCCGGAGTGCCCGACCACCCCAACGTCATCGGCCTCAACATGGTCGGCCCGACGCTGATCCGTTTCGGCTCGGCAGAGCAGCAGCGACAACTGTCCCGGATCCTCTCCGGCGAGCGCCTGTTCTGTCAGGGCTTCTCCGAGCCCGCGGCCGGCTCGGATCTCGCGGCGATCGAGACCCGGGCCGTGGCGTCCGCCGGCGGGTACCGGGTCACGGGCGAAAAGCTCTGGTCGTCGTACGCCCCGCAGGCGCACTACTGTCTCCTGCTGGCCCGGACCGATCCGACCGCCGAGCGGCACTCGGGCCTGACATGTTTCCTGCTGGACGTCCAGACCCCCGGCGTGACAGTCCGTCCGCTCAAGATGATCACCGGCGAGACCGGGTTCGGTCAGATCCTCCTCGACAACGTCTGGCTCAGCGACGCGGACGTGGTCGGCGAGCCGGGAGCGGGCTGGAAGGTCGCCCTCACCACCCTGGCCCACGAACGGGGCACCTTCGGCATCACTCTCACGGCCCGGCTGGCGGTGCAGTTCGGCCGGCTGGTCGAGACCGTCCGCGACGTCGGCCGCGCGGACGATCCTCGCGTGCGCCAGACGCTCGGCAGGCTCGCCATCGACCTGGAAGGGCTGCGCCAGACAGGCTACCGGGCCCTGAGCACCCTGGAAAAGCGCGGTGTGCCGGGCCCGGAGTCGACGGTCTTGAAGCTGCGCTGGTCACAGGTGCACCAGCGGCTCTGCGCGTACGCGGCTGAGCTGGCCCGACGCCACCCGTCCTGGTCGGCGTACTGGCAACGGCAACGGCTGCGCAGCCGGGGCAACTCGATCGAGGGTGGCACGTCGGAGATCCTGCGCGGAATCATCGCCGAGCACGTGGCCGGCCTTCCCCGATCCCGATGATCCTGGAGCAGTTGTGGACTTCAGCCTGACCGCAGAGCAGGAGCAGCTGCGCGAGGTGGCCCGCCGGTTCCTGGGCGACCACTACCCACCCGATCGCGTCGCCGCGGCCGCCGACGCCGGCGGCGACCCCGGCGCCTGGTCAGCTCTGGCCCGGCTGGGCTGGTGCGACACCGGCCTGATCGAACGATCCGTCCTTGCCGAGGAGTGCGGCTACGCCCTGCTGCCCGCCCCCTGGTGGAGCGCACTGGCGCTCGCGGTGCCACCGGAGCGGCCGGTGGCGATAGCCGACGGCGTCTTCACCGCCGAGGCCGGTCCCGGGGCGGACGGCACGGAGCGCTGGCGGGTCACGGGCAGCGCCGCCGGAGTTCCGGATGTTCTGGCCGTCGACGCGGTCCTCGTCAGCGACCGGGTACGCACCTTCGAGGTAGCCGTCTCGGCCTGCACGCTGACTCCGGTCGACGGGGTCGATCCGCTGCGGGCCGGGGCCGACCTGGTGTGCAGCGGCGCGCCCGCCCTCGAACGGCCCCCGGTGCAGGACCGTCGGATCAGTGTGCTCCTGGCCGCCGAGGCTGTCGGCGTCGCCCGCCGGGCCCTCGACTTCGCCGTCGAGCACGCCAAGGTCCGTGAGCAGTTCGGCCGCCCGATCGGCTCCTACCAGGGCGTCGCCTTTCCACTGGCCGACTGCCTCGTGGTGACGGAGACCGCTCGATCGCTGGTCTACCGGGCCGCGTGGCTGGTGTCCGAGGAGGACGATCGCGACCGCGTGGGGGTAGCCATGGCGCTACCGGCCGCCCGCCAGGCCGCGATCACCGCCTGCGAGCAGGCCATTCAGACGCTCGGCGGGCTCGGCATGACCTGGGAGCACCCGCTGCACCACTGGTACCGTCGCGCGCTGTGGCTCCAGGCGTATGGTGTCGCCGACGAGGAGTGTTTCGAGCGAGTCGCCGCAGCGCTGCTGTGACCGTGCGCTGGCTGATCAACGCAGCGATCGGGGACGCAAATCCGTCCAGTGCTCTTCGACGTACGCGCGGCACTCGTCGCGGGGGGCGGGTCCGGCGACCCTGGTCCATCCGTCGGGCACCGGCGTGGCCGCCGGCCAGAGCGAGTGCTGGTCCTCGGTGTTGACGAGGACGACGAAGGAACCGTCGGCGTCCTCGAACGGGTCGTTCATCGGGGGACCTCCTCCCGGCTGGACGCCGCGGCGAGTGCGGCGGCGACGATGGGCCCGACGACCCCGACCGGGGCCGGGCTCAACATCTGCAGGTGATCGCAGTTGACGGTGTGGACGACCAGCTCACCGTCGACGTGTGCCTGCCACACCGACGGGTCGACAACCGGGTTCCCGGTGGCTGCCAGGTACAACACCGGGCCGGCGAAGATCGGCTGGTGACCGGCCACGATCCGGGCGGTGGCGGAGCGTACCCGATCGGCCATCTCGTCGAGCAGATCCGCGGGGACGGTGGCAAGGTTTGCCCGACGCCGGGCCATATCGGCGGCGCCCCGATCGCCGGCCGGAACCGGCCCGGACCGGCCGGCGGGGGGTGCGTCGAGCAGCCCGAGGAAGGCCACCTGGTCACCGTCGGCCTGTAGCCGCGCGGCCACCGCGTGGGCGACCGCACCGCCGAGTGCCCAGCCGAGCAGGTGGTAGGGACCGGAGCCCTGAACCGCCCGGATCCGCTCGACGTGCTCGGCCACGTCCGACTCGAACCCGTCCTCCCCCGAGGCCGTACCGGCTGCCACGTCGGCGGCGTGCAGCCAGCTCACATGGTCCAGGAAGTCGGCGGCGATCTCACGCAGCAGGTCGTCCACCTCGGCCAACCGCGCTGCGGCCGGCGACTGCAGCGCATAGAGCGGACGATCCGGGCCGAGATGGTCGGTGAGCCGCTCGTAGACCCAGGCCATACCGCCGTACGGTGGGAAACAGAACAGGGGGGGTGCGCCGCCCGAGGCCCGGATCGCCAGCATTGGCGAGGTGTCCAAACGGCCCGGTGCGGACCGTGCGGAGCTGGCGACTTTCGCCGCGACGCCCTCCACCGTGGGCGTCGCGAACAGATCCCGGAGCGCCAGGTCCCCGCCGAGCGCCTCGCGTATACGCGCGACGAGGCGCGCGGCCAGCAGAGAGTGCCCGCCCAGGGCGAAGAAGTCGTCCTCGGCGCTGACCGTGGGGGCGCCGAGGACCTCCGCGAACAGTTCGCTCACCGCCTCCTCCTGGGCAGTCTGCGGAGCGCGACCAAACCCCGGTCGCGGGGCGTCCGGCATGGGTAACGCGGCCCGGTCGACCTTTCCGCTCGGGGTCAGCGGCAAGGCGTCCAGCAGCGTGATCGAGGCTGGGACCATGTAGTCCGGCAGTGTGCGGGCGAGCGCTCTACGAAGTTCCACCGGGTCCAATGTGGCGGGCACCGCGTATGCGTACAGCCGCCGATCGTCCGCCTGGTCCTCCCGGACGACCACGGTGGCGTCGACGACACCGTCGAGTGCGGCCAGCAGCGCGGCGACCTCGCCCAACTCGATCCGATAGCCGCGGACCTTCACCTGGTCGTCGGTGCGCCCGAGGAAGTCAAGCGTCGCGTCGGCCCGCCGTTTCACGACATCGCCGGTGCGGTACATCCGGCTGCCGGGCGGTCCGTACGGGCCGGCCACGAAGCGTTCGGCAGTCTGGGCGGGCGCGTGCAGATAGCCGTGCGCCAGGCCCGCACCGGTCAGCCACAGGTGCCCGGGTACGCCTGGCGGCACCGGCCGGAGGCGTTCGTCGAGGACCAGGCAGCCGGTGCCGTCGATCGGCGTACCGATCGGGACCGGCCCCTCGCCCGACACGCAGCGCCACGCGGTGGAGACGATGGCCGCCTCCGTCGGACCGTAAAGATTGATCAGCGGAAGGTTCAGGGTGCTCAGCGCCCGCTCGGCCACCGGCCGCGGCAACGCCTCGGCACCCGTCAGCAGGTAGCGCAGACTGGCACAACTCTCCGCCACACCGGGCACCTCGAGCAGAGCTGACCACATCGGGGGGGCCAGGAAGACCGCTGTGGCCGCCGTACGCTCCACCAGTGCCGCCAGGTACTCGGGGTCGCGGTAGCCCTCGGCCGAGGCGAACACGACCGCAGCGCCGGTCCGCAACGGCCAGAACAGTTCGAAGATGGAGGCGTCGAACGCCGCCGACGCTACCTGCAGCATCCGGTCGGCGGAACCGAGTGGGCAGATGCGCTGCAACCAGTCGAGGGTGTTCGCGATCGCCGCTTGCGACACGACAACGCCCTTGGGCCGACCGGTTGAACCCGAGGTGTAGATGACGTACGCCGGATCGGCCGGCGATCCCGACGGGCGGGCGTAGGCGGCCGTCGCATCGGCCGCGTCGATCTCCGCCAGCAGCCGCGGGGTGACCACGGCGACGGGATGGGCCGAGGAGAGGATCTCCTCGATCCGCGCCGTCGGGAAGGATGCGTCCAGTGGCAGGTACGCCGCTCCGGTCTTCGCCACCCCGTAGGCCGCGACGGCCAGATCGGCCGAGTGGGACATCACCACGGCCACGATCGTCCCCGGGCGGGCACCGGCGCCGAGCAGGTGCCGGGCCAGGCACGTGGCGCGCTCGTCGAGCTGGGCGTACGTGAGGGTCTCGCCCTCGGCGATCACGGCGATGGCGCCGGGTGTGCGCGCGACCTGCTCCTCGATGCCGCTGACCAGATCGCCGGTGAGCGGTGCCGCCGCGACCAGCGCGCCCGCCACCGCGGCATCGTGCTCGGCGTCCGACAGCACGGGAAGGTCCAGGATGGAGACGTCCGGCCGCTCGACGGCGAACGTCAGCAGTCGCAGGAAGCGCTCGGCCAGCGCCTCGATGGTGGCACGGTCGAACAGGTCGACGGCGTACTCGAAGTTGATCATTAGCGAGGCCGGGCTCCCGTCCGGCGACCGCCGCTCCTGCACCTGCAGCGCCAGGTCGAACTTGGCCGTGCCACCCTCGATGCGCTCGCCGTCCGGCGAGCCGACACCCACCAGGCCCGCCAGGCTTCTCGGCGTCATGTCCCGGTGCTCCAGCACGATCATGACCTGGAACAGCGGATGGCGCGCCAGCGACCGGCTCGGATTGATCACCTCGACCAGCCGCTCGAACGGGACGTCCGCGTGCGCCACGGCTGCCAGGTCGATCTCACGTACCCGGCGCAGGAGCTCGCGGAAAGACGGCCCCCCGCTCGTGTCGGTCCGCAGCACGAGATTGTTGACGAAAAAGCCGATCATGTCGTGCAGCGCCTCGTCGGAGCGGCCCGCCGTCGGCGTGCCGAACACGATGTCGGTGCCGGCCCCCATCCGGGTGAGCAACGCCGCGAACGTCGCGTGCAGCAGCATGAACATCGTGCAGCCGTTCTCGCGGGCGAGCGCCACCATCCGCCGGTGCACGTCCGGCCCGATCGGCAGGTGCACCCCGTCGCCCCGGTACGACTGGACCTCCGGACGTGGCCGGTCCAGCGGCAGATCGATCAGCTCGGGCGCTCCCGCCAGCGTCTGCTTCCAGTACGCCATCTGCTGCGCGATCGTGCTGGTCGGGTCGTCCTCCCCGGCCAGGAAGTCCCGCTGCCAGAGGGCAAAGTCGGCGTACTGGACAGGCAGCGGTGTCCACGCCGGCGCCCGGCCGGCCACTCGCGCGGCGTACGCCGTGCCGAGGTCGCGCTCGAACGGCCCGGTGGACCAGCCGTCGAACGCGATGTGGTGGACCACCATCATCAGCACGTGCTCGTCCGGGCCGGTGCGGAACAGCACCAGTCTCGCCGGTGGATCGACGGCGAGGTCGAAGGTGCTCTGTGCGTACTCGTTCTGCTTCGCCGCCAGGCCCTGCTCGTCGACCTCCCAGTAGGGGAGCACGGGCAGCGCCTGCTCGGGGGTGAGCAGGTGCTGGCGTGGGCGGCCCGCGAGGTCCGGGAAGACCGTGCGCAACGCCTCGTGCCGCGTGATCACGTCGCGCAGCGCGGTGTGCAGTGCGTCGCGGTCCAGGTCGCCGCGAACCCGCATCTCCCAGAAGATGTTGTACACCGGATTGGGGCCGTCCATCTGGTGCAGGAACCACAGCCGCTGCTGAGCGAAAGCCAGCGGCAACTCGGCGGGGCGGGGCCGGGGCGTCACCACGGACCGAGCGCCGCCGGGCGACAGACCGGTGGCGAGACGAGCCACGGTCGGCGCCGCGAAGAGCTCGCGGATCGCCACGTCCGCGCCGAGGACCGAGCGGATCCGGGCGACGAGCCGGATGGCGAGCAACGAATGACCGCCGAGCTCGAAGAAGTCGTCGTCGACCCCGACCGCCGCCACCCCGAGCACCTCGGCGAAGAGTTCCGCGAGAATCTGCTCGCTGGGCGTGGCCGCGGCGCGGCCGGAGGTGAGGCGGGTCTGCGGGGCGGGCAGGGACCGCCGGTCGATCTTGCCGCTCGCCGTGAACGGTAGAGCGGGCAGGATGGTGAACGACGACGGCACCATGTAGTCCGGTAGCGCCTTGGCGACCGCGCGGCGCAGTTGCGCCACGTCGAGGTCACCCGGCGAGACGTACGCGGCCAAGCGCTTCTCGCCACGGTCGGTGCGCACCACCACGGCCGCGTGCGCGACGCCCGGACAGCCGGCGAGGACCGCCTCGATCTCGCCGAGTTCGATGCGGTAGCCGCGGATCTTCACCTGCCCATCGGTACGTCCGATGAAGTCGAGCGTGCCGTCCCGCCGCCAGCGGGCGAGGTCGCCGGTGCGGTACATACGGGTGCCGGGTGGGCCGAACGGGCAGGCGACAAAGCGCTCCGCCGTCATCGCCGGCGCGTGCAGATAACCCCGCGCGAGCCCCACTCCGGTCAGGAACAGCTGGCCGGTGACGCTGACGGGCACAGGCTGAAGCCGCTCGTCGAGCACCAGGCAGCCGGTGTTGTCGACGGGTGTACCGATGGACACGGCGCGATCGTCGAACTCCGCGCGGCACTCCCAGGCGGTCGCGACGATGGATGCCTCGGTCGGCCCGTACACGTTGACCAATGGAATGCCGAAGAGGGCCAGGCACCGATCCTGCACCGGCCGGGGCAGGATCTCTCCCCCGGTGAGCAGCAGCCGCAGCGACCGGCACGCGGCGACCTGCTCCTCGGCGAGGAAGACACTGAGCATCGACGGGCTCAGGTAGAGCACGGTGATCTCCTGCTCGATCACCGTACGCACCAGGTAGGCCGCGTCCCGGTGCCCCTGCGGGGCGGCCAGCACCAGGGTCGCGCCCACCTGCAGCGGCCAGAACAGCTCGAACAGCGACACGTCGAACGAGATCGACGTCTTGAGGAGCACCTTGTCGCTCGGCCGCAACGGCTGGATGCGTTGCAGCCAGGCCAGGGTGTTGACCGCACCGTGGTGGGGGACGGTGACGCCCTTGGGCCGGCCGGTCGAGCCCGAGGTGTAGAGGATGTACGCCGGGCTCTCCGGGCTCATCTCCCGGGCCGGGTTCTCGTCCGGGCCGTCGGTGATCTCCGCGACGGCCTCGCGGGTCAGCACAATGGATGCGCGCGCGTCGTGGACGATGGTGGCGACGCGGTCCGGCGGAAACTCGTCGTCGATCGGCAGGTACGCCGCCCCGGTCTTCAGAATGCCGTAGATGCCGACCATCAGCTCAATCGAGCGGGGCGCCACGATCGCGACCGCCGATTCCGGGCCCGCCCCCTGCGCGACAAGCCTGTGCGCCAACCGGTTGGCTCGGCGGTTCAGCTCGGTGTATGTCAGGGCCACGCCGTCGGCGACGATCGCGGTGTGCTCCGGCGTCTGTTCCACCTGCCGCTCGAAGATGTCGGCGAGGGTCAGCGGCGACTGCGGTGTCTGCTTGCCGGCCCAGCCGCCGAGAACCTGCCGACGCTCCCTCGGCGTCAGCAGGTCGATGTCGGCGATGGGGAGATCGGGATCCGTGGCCACCGCTTCGAGGAGCCGCGCCAGCCGACCGGAGATCGACTTGGCCGTACTCAGGTCGAAGAGATCCGTGCTGTACGTCAGGTTTCCCCTGAGCCCGGCCGGCTTGCCGTCATCGCGCCGCTCCTCCAGTTCGAGGGCGAGGTCGAACTTGGTGTCCACCCCGACGACGCTGGACTCGAACGGCTCCCGGTACGCCGTCAGCTCCGGCAGCTCCCACACGGTGTCCGAGCCGCCGCCCCGGCGCTCGAAGGCGAACATCACCTGGAACAGCGGATGACGGGCCAGCGACCGAGGCGGGTTGAGCACCTCGACCAGGCGCTCGAACGGCACATCCTGGTGGGCGAAGGCGGCCAGGTCCGCCTCGCGTACGCGCCGCAGCAGCTCGCGGAACGTCGGAGCGCCGCCCGTGTCCGTCCGCAGCACAAGCGTGTTGACGAAGAACCCCACGAGATCGTAGAGCGGCCCGCCCGCGCGGCCGAGGGTGGCGGCCCGGCCACCGACCGGCGAGCCGATGGGAATGTCGGTGCCGGCGCCGAGCCGGGTGAGCAGGGCTGCCAACGCCGCCTGGACCACCATGAACATCGTGCACTTGCTGGCCCGGGCCAGGTCGGCCAGGGCGGCGTGCACCGGCGCGGAGATCGTGACCAGCACGCCCCCGCCCTCGTAGCTGGATTCGGCGGGACGCGGCCGATCGGTCGGCAGTTGGATCACCTCGGGCAGATCGGCGAGCGCGCGACGCCAGAAGTCCAGCTGGCGGGCGACCAAGCTGCCAGGCTCTTCTTCCGCGTCGAGCAAGGTGCGCTGCCACACCGCGAAGTCGGCGTAACTGACCGGCAGGCCCGGCCACCGTGGCGGATCGCCCTCCCGGCGCGCCGCGTATGCCACACCGAGGTCGCGTTCGATGATCGATGTCGACCAGCCGTCGACGGCGATGTGATGAATGACCACCATGAGCACGTGGTCGTCGTCGTCCACGCTGAACAGCCAGGCCCGTATCGGCGGCTCGGACGAGAGGTCGAACCGCTGCCGGCACACTTTGGACAGCGCGGGATAGAGATCGTCTGCCTCCACCGGGATCACGGGCAGCCGGCCTGCCGCCCGCCGCGGCTCGAGAACCGACTGATAGGGAATTCCGTCGGATTCGGGAAACACGGTACGCAGGATCGCGTGCCGTTCCAGTAGGTCGACGAGGGCCTCCTGAAGGACCTCCAGATCCAGCTCGCCGCGCAGGCGCAGCGGTATCGTGACGTTATTGCTGCCTCCGGCGCCCTCGAGCCGATCCTGGAACCACAGGCGCTGCTGGCCGAACGACAACGGAGTCACGGGCGCATCCTCCCGAAGGGTTGTCTCGGCCGATATCGTAACGTCGTGCGCCGATGCAAGCGAGAGTCGCGACCGGCCGGCTCACCCGATCTGCTCCGCGGCGCGTACCAGTCGCTCAGCCGCGAAGATCAGGTCATCCGGGCGGTGAGCGGCGAAGCAGAGGCGCACCCCGGGATGGCCGGAGCCGAAGCGGCTGCCCGGAGCGAACGACACGCCGAGGTTCTCGGCCGCGGCCAGCAACATGGCCTCGTACGCGACCGTTGGCAGGCCGATCCACTGGAAATAGCCCCCAGTGGGCCGGGTGATCGTGAGACCCGGCGGAAGCCGCCCCGCCAATGCCGAATACAGCGCGTCGCGTCGTCGGCGCAGCTCGCCGACGAGGTCCTCGACGTGTCGCGCGACCGCACCGGTAGCCACAGCGTGTGCCACGGTGGCGGCCGTCAGGTGGTTGGCACCGCCACCGCTGGCCCGCTCACCGTCACGCGCCAGCCGGTCGAGCAGCTCCGTCGAGCCGACCACGCCACCGAGCCGCAGTCCAGGGGCGAGGCACTTGGACAGCGACAAAAGGGTGATCACCTTTTCTCGGTCGTCGCTCAGGCTCCACAGCGGCGCGGGCACCTGGTCGAAGCTCAGACGGGAGTATGCGTGGTCCTCCACTATGGTCATGCCCGTCCGCGCCGCCAGCTCCAACAATTCGGTACGTCGTTCGACGCCGAGTACACGGCCGGTCGGATTGTGGAACGTCGGCATCACGTAGAAGGCGACCGGCTCTCGCCGCCCGGCGAGGAACCGGCGCAGCCGGTCGATGTCGAGATCGTCCACCGGCCCGGGGACGGCCTCCACGCGTAGGCCACGGTCGACGAAGATCTGCCGGCCGAGATCGTAGGTGAGCGACTCGGTCAGGACCACCGCGCCGCGACGGCCGAGCTCGGCGGCGACGCCGGACAACGCGCTCGACGTCCCTGCCGTCGTGACGACCTGCTCCGGCGGGCAGCCCGGTACCTGTTCGGCAAGGAAGGCCCGCAGTTGGCGCGGTCCGGTGTTGGCACCATAGCTCAGCGCCTCGGCGGCGTGCCGCGTCAGGACGGCGGTGGCCGCGTCGGCCAGCAGGCCCGACGGCAGCAGGGCGGGATCGGGATAACCGGGGCCGAGGTCGATGATGCCTTCCCGCCGGACGCCCTGCCGCCAGTCACCGGTGTAGATCATGCAATAGTCTGGCATCCATCGATCGGGCCGGGAGCGGCTGGATCCGAGTGCCGCCTTGACCGGCTCGTGGCGTGAGTTGGACCAATCGTCCGTCCCCTGCAGCAGATCCTGGACTTCGCCGACCAGCAGCCGGTCGATCTGATCGTGGTGGCGGTCCAGCGCCCGGCCCGCGGTGTGGCCGGACGCCTGCTGGGCAGCCTGCCGCTGGCACGGATCGAGAGGTCACCCCGGCCGCTACTGGTGATCACCCACCCGCAGCGCCCTCGCTGACCGGGTCAGCCCTTCACCGCGCCCGCGGTCAGCCCCTCGGTCAGGAAGCGCTGCCCGAAGGCGTACATCACCACCACCGGGATGCTGACGAGCAGCGACGCCGCGGCGAGCTGCCCCTGCGGCACGACATCCCCGGCGATCATCGACTGCATCCCCACCGGGAGCGTCTTGTACTCGTCCTTCGTGATGAACACGAAGGCGAAGAGGAACTCGTTCCAGGCGTTGGTCAGGGTGAACAGCGCGACCGCCAGCAGTCCCGGCTTGGCCAGGGGCAGCACCACCCGACCGAACGCCTGGAGGCGGGTACAACCGTCGACCAGCGCGGCCTCCTCCAGCTCGACAGGGATCGACGAGAAGTACCCGGCCAGCAGCCAGGTGGCGAACGGAAGCGTGAAGGTCGGGTACGTCACCACCAGGGACCACAACGAGTCGGTGAGCCGCACCCCGATGAGCAGCTGGTACAGCGGGATGAACAGCAGCGCGCCCGGCATCACGTAGGTGATCAGCACCGTGACGGTGAAACCCTGCGCCCCGCGGAAGCGCAGCCGGGCCAGCGCGTAGCCGGCCAGGACGGCGCAGAGCAGCGCCACCGCGGTGGACGCCGCGGAGACCAGCACCGTGTTGAGATACCAGCGGCCGAACGGCTGGTTGGCGAAGAGGGTGCCGAACTGCTCCAGGGTCCACGGCGTCGGCCACAGGTCGTGTTCGCGCATGACGACCTGGCCCTCGGACTTGAAGGCCGTGACGGCGATCCAGTACATCGGGCCGAGCACGAAGGCGAGCAGGCCGGCCAGCGCGACACCGGAGCCCAGGCCCGAGACGAGGGACGACGCACGGCGGCCTCCCCGGGCCTGGAGCGCCGAGGCCACCCGACCGACCGCGACCGCGATCAGCAGGACCACCCCGAGCACCACCGCCGCCTTCCAGAAGATCTGCGGGGACGCCCAGAGCAGCAGACCGGCGACCGCCGCGGTGACGACCCACGGCAGCGCCCTCCGCGGCGTCCCGGCCCACCGCGCCGTACGGATACGCCGGGGTGGCTTGGTGCCGGTGTCCTGGCGCAACAGCCGGACCAGGACGAAGACCAGTCCGCCGATGATCGGCAGCATGACGAGCGTGACCGCCGCCCCGGCGCCGTACTGCAGTTGCAGGATCGCCTTCGAATAGGCGACGAGCACGTACGGCGCGGTCACGTCGCCCGGGCCGCCCTGGGTCAACAGCCAGATGAGGTCGAAGTTGTTGAACGTCCAGATCGACGACAGGGTCACCGTCACGGTGATCACGTGGCGCAGTCCGGGCAGCGTCACGTGGACGAACCGCTGCCACGCCGAGGCGCCGTCGATGGTCGCCGCCTCGTACTCCTCCGCCGGGATCGCCTTCAATCCGGCGAGGAAACAGATCGTGAAGAAGGGCACGCCCTTCCACACGTTGACAAGGATCACGGACGGCATCGCCAGCGAGGCGTCGGACAGCCAGCCTGCCGGCCAGCTCTCGACCAGCTGCGCGGAGGCCAGCAACGGCCCGATCCCCGAGGCGGTGAGCAGCGCGTTGACGCTGCCGAAGATCGGGTCGAGCAGGGAGCGCCAGCTGAACGCCGTCACCACCGTCGGCACCACCCATGGCACCAGGAGCAAGCCGGTCAGCAGGGCCCGCCCACGACGTCGGTGATGCAGCAGCAGGGCCGCGGCCAGCCCCAGTACCACCTTGAACACCTCGGCGTACGCGGTGAAGACGAACGAGTTCACCACGCCCGTGTGGAACTGCTCGTCGCCGACGAGGGCGAGATAGTTGTCGAATCCGACGAAGACGCTGTCCGGGCCGTGCCGTTCCGTGGTGCTGGTGACGATCGACCGGGCGATCGGCAGGAGTACGAGTACCCCGACCAGCACGGCCGTCGGGGCCAGAAACAGCGTTGCCAGCCGCCAGTCACGACCCAGTCGCCGCTGGGTCGTCGTGAGGGAGCCGGACCCCGGCGGCGAGGATGCCCTCGTCGCCGGGGCCGGCGCCGGGCGAACCGATCTCACTGCGGCAGCCCCTGCTGGGTGAAGATCTGCACCATCTTCGCGTGCGCGGCCGTCACGGCCTCTGCGGGCGTCGTTCCCTGGATGACCTGCTGCATCATGTCGGTGAGGACGTAGGCTGCGACGACGGCCTGCTGGCCGGCGCTGGCCTTCTGGGGGAAGGCCAATCCGTTCCTCGTGGAGAGCGGCAGCGGCTGCTGGGACATGGTGCGCAGCATGGAAAACGCCGGGTCGCCGCTGGTGAAGAACGGCTCGGCGTCCCAGACCTTCTCCCAGGCGGGCATCGCCAGGCCGGGTGCCTCCTTGGCGACGCCGACCAGCGCCGGCGCGCTGACCAGGTACTGCGCCAGGAGCTTGGCGAGCGCGGCGTTCTTGGCGCCCTTGAAGACGACGAATGCCTGGGACTGGCCGAAGAGCAGGGACTTGTCGGTCGCCGGCCCGATGCAGTCGGAGAAGACGTGGGTGTTGCCGTAGACCGGGTTCTTCTTGGTCTTCGAGTCCGCGTAGACGCTGAAGCTGTTGCGGGTGTAGCCGGTGACTCCGGCGAGCCAGTTCTCGTTGTTGCTGGTGTCGGTCCAGCTCGCCACCCCCGGTGGCAGCATCGGCTTGTACTTCGGGTTGGTGTAGATGTCGCCCAGGAAGGTCACCGCCTGCACCGTCTCGGGCGAGTCGAAGGTGACCTTCCGGCCGTCGTTGGAGGCGATCGCCCCGCCGTAGGAGTTGATCAAAGCCTCGATCATGCCGTTGCCGTCACCGGACCGATTGACGGTCATGCCCCAGCCGAACCGGCGCCTACTCGGATCCGAGATCGCCAGGCACAGGTCCCGCAGTTCCTCCCAGGTGTAGACGTCCTTGGGAGCGATGCCCTTCTCCTGCATCCAGTCCTTGCGCAGGAACGACCCGATTCCGATGAAGTGGTACGGGATGGCGAACCACTTGCCGTCGAAGACGCAGAAGTGCTTGGCCTCTGCGCAGGGCTCGCCGTACCTGGCCGTCAGCGCCTCGACGACGTCCGTCACCTCCTCCAGGTCGCCCAACGCCTGGAACTGCGCGACGAACCGCGAGTCGGTCATGAATGCCAGGTCACGTGCCACGCCGCCCTTGACCTCTGCGTCGATCTTGGCCACCACGTCGCCGGCGTCGGCCTGGACCAGACTGTTCTCGATCTTCGTGCCGGTGGTGTCGGCGAACTTCTTGACGGAGCTGTCGAGCATGTCGTTCGCCGCTGTCGAATACAGCTTCTGCGACAACATCCCCATCGAGGAGCCCTTCAGCGACGCCGCGGCGTCGAGTAGCTCCTTCGGCACCTCCGCCTGCGCCCTCGGCGGGGACTCCGAGTCGCCTCCGCACGCGGCCAGACCGGCCGCGCCGAGCACCCCCACCCCAAGCCCCAGAAAGCCGCGCCGGGACCACAACGGGTCGTCCTCCATGGCCACTCGCCTCCTTCCCTACCTCACAGCTGCACGCCGAAGAGGCCGGAAGGCCTGCTGCCTCCCTGGTGACATCTGCGACCGCACACGAGGACCGATCGCCCGAACGGGTGGTCGCAGCCCGCCTCTGTCGCGCAGTCATCGGAAATCGCCCCGGGGCGCGACGGGCCCTCCCCCCGACTTGCCCGAGACGTGCGCACCGCCGGCCCGGGACGTCGGCCTGCCCGGCGGTGCGCTCACCTTACCCATCTCGGAAAGTCGCGCCTAGAGAAAGAAGGCAAAATTTAGGCCACGACGCCATTCATCGACGTCAACTGCCTGCGATCTGGGTCGGACACGGCCCCTGGGCCTGCGCCACCCAAAGCTGTCGTCCGCCCATTGCGGCACAGGATTGCATCGACGTCAATGTCCGAACCCTCGCGTTGCCGAGGACCCGGTCCTCGCGGCCTCCTGAACCCCTGCCGCAGCAAGGTTCGAGTCGCGCCGACGCCGCTGCCGCCGTCTTGCGCCCATCCGGGCTGCTGCGCCCGCCAGAGCAGCGCATGCCCGCGCACGAGCATCCCACGGGACTGCGCCAGCCAGGTTTCTGCCTTCTCGGTGTCGGTTCCCACGGTGGTTGTCCTCAGCCCGGATTCCACGCGGAACATCAGGGGGTGGTGATGTCGAACCGGCGTACGGTGACGGAGCCGCCGAGTGCCTGGGTGGCGTGGTTGAAGATGCCGAAGCGATAGCCCATGAAGAACTGCCAGGCGTTGTTGAGAGTGAAGGCCGGCCCGAGGCCGGTGAACGTGCTCCCGTCGGTGCTGTACGAGAAGCGGGCCTGCCGGCCACTACCCGGCCGGATGTCGGCGTTGACGCGCAGCCAGATCCGGCCGCCGGAGACGGCGGCGGAGGCACGCTCGCTGCCGGTGCCGGTGGTGCTCCAGTTGCTGTCCATGGTGAGGCCGTCGGTCATCACGACCCGGGTGGCGCCGTTGTCGCGTTTGACACCGATCCAGGCGGACTGGTCCCGGAGCATGGCCAGGCCGGTCCGATCGCCGTCGCGCATGGTGGAGTAGTCCAGCTCCACAGTGGCAGTAGAGGACGGTCCCTGGATGCGGTGGGTCAGGGTGTTGCGGGCATTGTAGAGGTCATTCGTGACGGTCGCGGTCTGCAGCCGAAGGCCGTTGTTGACCGACCAGCGACCGTTGTCCGGGACATGGTTCCACTCGTACTGCGGGCCGAGCGTGGTGCCGGCGAAGGTGTCCGAGCCGGTGAGCGGCTTGCCCGGCCGGAGGGGCAGCGGGTTGGGGTAGTTGACGCCCCAGCCGCCGTTGACGGTCTGGATGCTGGGCCAGCCGTCGGCGCTCCAGGTGATCGGGGCGAGCGCGGGGACCCGTCCGCCGGGATACGCGTCGACGAAGCTCATGTAGTACCAGGCGCCGTTCTGGGTCTGCACCAGGCCGCCCTGGTGCGGTACGCCGCCGCCGGAGATCGGGCCGGGCATGTCGAGCAGTACCTGGCGCATCTCGTACGGGCCCCACGGATTGTTGGCCTTGAGTACGTACTGGCCGTTGGCCGGGCGGGTGAGCCAGATGTAGTAGCTGCCGTTGCGCTTGTAGAAGCGGGCGCCCTCCAGGGTCCCGACGCTGGACGGGGTCTGGAACACCTGCTGCGCGCGGACCTGGGACAGTCCGTCGGCGGAGAGCTGGGCGACGCTGATGGTGCCGTTGCCGTACGCGACGTACATGGTGTCGTTGTCGTCGACGAGCAGGCCGGCGTCGTAGTAGCAGTTGTTGATCCGGGACCGCTTCTGCCACGGTCCCGCGGCGTTGCTGGCGGTGTAGACGTAGGTCCGGTCGAACTCGGTGCAGCCGATCCAGTAGAAGGTGTTGTTGCTGCGCCGGTGCCCGAGGGTGGACGCCCAGATCCCCCTCACGTACGCCCGCCCGCCGGTCATGCTGTAGGCGCTGTTCTCGAACTCGGCCAGGCTCGGCACGGAGTGCCCGATGAACTCCCAGTTCACCAGGTCGTAGGAGCGCAGCACCGGCGCACCCGGCGAGTAGTGCATGGTCGACGCCGTCATGTAGTAGGCGTCGTCGACCCGGATGACCTCGACATCGGCGAAGTCCTGCCACACCACCGGATTGGTGTAGCTACCGCCGGCCGGCGGCGGCGTCGGCGGTGTGGTGGGGGTGCCGCCGCCGTCGACGCGGACGAGCTGCCACTGCTGGTTGGCGCCGTTCCAGTCGTCGTACTGCACGACGTTGCCCCCGTCGGCGGTCGAGGCGCCCTGCACCTCCACCACCTTGTTGCTGTTCCGGTTGATCAACCGGACGTAGCCACCGTCGGAGTCGGCCAACCGGAACTGCTGATTGGTCCCGTTACCGTCCGCCCACTGCACGATGCTCGCACCGTTCGCGGTCGAAAAATTGTAGACGTCCAGCACCTTGCCGGACAGCCGCGACTTCACCCGGTAGTAGCCACCACCGGAGTCGACGAACTGCCACTGCTGCTGACTACCGTTGTTCCGCGCCCACTGCACGATCCGCGCACCGTCATTCGTGGCCAGGTTGTACACGTCCAACGCCTTGCCACTGTTCCGGTTGACCAGCACATACCACGCGTTCGTGTCCACCGTCGCCGCCGCGGCCGGCGACGACACCACCGCCACCGCACCACCGCCCACCAGCACCACAGCCGCCGCCGCGGCCACCATTCGGGTCAACCGTCTGGGCCGTACTGGCGAGGGCGTCGACGACCCACCGGAGAGTTTCACTGATTTACCTCCAACTGGCGATACTCGAGGCAACCGCTCACCGTCCGAACATGCCGGGGCGCCGTGAGCGGAGTTGTCCTCGCTGCCTGACCTGGACCGCCGCCCGGCGTGCGCATGCCCTGACGCACCCTCCGGGCCGAGGTACGACGAGCGGCTCGCCCGGTGAGCCGGCTTCGCCCAGTCCTCGCCCATCGACTGTGAGCGATAACACGAGTGGCGTCAAGCCGTAACACCACGACAAGACCGATACAGCCGTAAGGCTTGCGAATCGCGTTGATGCCGGTATATGTCACCGCTAACATCGATAGCTCGCCATGACATCACTGGCCTCCGCCCGTCCGCACGCCAGGGACGACGACGTCGGCCCGCCCGGACATCGGCGTCTCCGCCTACCCGTTCGAGCTGGGCCAGGTACGACTGACCAGCGGCCGATGGCTGGACAACCAGAACCGGACACTGAACTACCTGCGCTTCGTCGACGTGGAGCGGCTGCTCTACAACTTCCGGGCCAACCACCGGCTCAGCACCAACGGCGCCGCCTCGAACGGCGGATGGGACGCACCGTCGTTCCCGTTCCGCACCCACATGCAGGGGCACTTCCTGACCACCTGGGCACAGGCCTGGGCGGTGCTCGGCGACACCGGCTGCCGGGACAAGGCCAACCGGATGGTGGCCGAGCTCGCCAGGTGCCAGGCGAACAACTCCGCCGCCGGATTCAACCCCGGCTACCTCTGCGGCTTTCCCGAGTCCGACTTCACCGCGCTGGAGGCGCGCACGCTGAGCAACGGCAACGTGCCGTACTACGTCATCCACAAAACCATGGCCGGCCTGCTCGACGTGTGGCGGCAGATCGGCAACAACCAGGCTCGGGACGTACTGCTGGCGCTGGCCGGCTGGGTCGACTGGCGTACCGGCCGGCTGACCGCGAGCCAGATGCAGAACATGCTCGGCACCGAGTTCGGCGGTATGAACGCGGTACTCGCCGACATCTACCAGCAGACGGGCGACGCCCGCTGGCTGACCACGGCGCAACGGTTCGATCACGCCGCCGTGTTCAACCCGCTGGCCGCCAACTCCGACCAGCTCAACGGGTTGCACGCCAACACCCAGGTGCCGAAGTGGATCGGTGCCGCCCGGGAGTACAAGGCAACCGGCACCACGCGCTACCGGGACATCGCCAGCAACGCCTGGAACATCACGGTCGGCGCGCACACCTACGCGATCGGCGGCAACAGCCAGGCGGAGCACTTCCGCCCGCCGAACGCCATCGCCGGCTACCTCCGGCAGGACACCTGCGAGCACTGCAACACCTGCAACATGCTCAAGCTGACCCGCGAGCTGTGGCTGCTGGACCCGAACCGGGCGGCGTACTTCGACTTCTACGAGCGGGCCCTGCTCAACCACATCATCGGAGCGCAGAACCCGGCCGACAACCACGGGCACATCACGTACTTCACCCCGCTGAACCCGGGCGGCCGGCGCGGCGTGGGTCCGGCGTGGGGCGGCGGCACCTGGAGCACCGACTACAACTCGTTCTGGTGCTGCCAGGGCACCGGCATCGAGGTCAACACCGCGCTGATGGACTCCGTCTACTGGAGCACCGGCGGCGGTGACCCGGGTGCTACCAGTCACCGTCTGGTCAACGCCGGGACCGGCCTCGTCCTCGGCATCCGGGACATGTCCACCGCCGACGGCGGGCTCGCCGTCCAGTGGGGTGACAGCGGCACCGCCGACCACAACTGGGTGGTGGTCACCGAGGGCAGCGCGGTGAAGCTGCGCAATGTTCACAGCGGCAAGGTGCTCGGGGTGGAAAACATGTCCACCGCCAACAACGCCCGGGTGCTCCAGTGGTCCGACAACGGCACGGCGGACCACCTCTGGACGCTGCTGGACCAGGGCGACGGCACCCACAAGATCCGCAACGTGCACACCGGCAAGCTGCTCGGCATTCTCGACGGCTCCACCGCCTGGGGCGCGCAGGCGGTGCAGGACCCGGACAACGGGAGCGCCGACAACCGCTGGCGACTGGTCCGCAACTGACCCACGCCCTGGGCCAGGCGCGACGATCGCGAGGACGAAATTGGATCTTGCGTGAGCAAGCGGTAGGCGGGAGGATGCGGGAAAGCGCTTGCCCAACGACGGGCGATGCGAGATGGAGAACAAAGTGCACAAAACACTGCGTAAAGTCGTACCCCTGCCCCTGACGCTCGCCGTGAGCCTGTCCCTGTGTGGCTTCACGTCTCCGGCCGCGAACGCCGCCCCCGCCGCCGGTCTCCGCCAGATGGAGTATCTGACCCGCGGCCTGGTCGCCGCCCAGACCCCGGACGGCATATTTCTGAGTTGGCGCTTCCTGGGCAACGAACCCGACGGCATCTCCTGGAACGTCTACCGCAGGGACGGCGGTGCGGACTTCACGAGAATTGCCACGATCGCGCCCAGGGATGTCCAGCCGGAGAGCGACTACGACACGAACCCCGGCATCGTGAAGGAAGACGTCACCCCGTCCAACTACACCGACCCGGACGGAACGCTCACCTCCGGCTACGAGGTCGCCCCGGTCGTCGGCGGCGTCGAGGGCGAGCGGCAGGGCATGAGCGTGCCCATGCTGTCGGCCCTGACCGGCCAGGCGGGCCAGGCCAACAGGGGTGCGGCGACCTACATCCCGCTCAAGCCCGCGCCATCCCCCGTGCCGCTCGCGCACTTCACCTACCGCGGCCAACGATTCGGCCCGGGCACCAATCTGAACGCGGCCAACATGGTCGTTCCGGGCACCGGAAACCAGCACTGGTACGTCCTCGACATGGATCTGCTGCGAGGCTTCCGTGTGGCGTACGACGACCAGGCGACCGTGACCCAGGAGCAGTTGGACGGTTGGGTCGCTCGGCTCAACGAGCACAACACGACGCCCAACGCTCTCGGCGTCGCCACCTACCCCGCCCCCCGGCCGCTGACGAACTCCCTCGTCGACGGCAAAATCACCGAAGCGCTCTACAAGGAACTCGAAGCCGAGTTCGTCAAGTACGTGGAAAACCTGGACTCCGGCACCACGCTGCCCTACGCGAGGACCGGCACCGGCGCGATACACACCTCGCAGAGCAGCCCCTACTCCACGCACGACATGACGGTCGGCGACTTCGACGGCGACGGCGAATACGAGATCGTCGTCAAGTGGCGGAGCACCCAGCAGGATCCGATGTATTCCGAGCCGATCTTCGGCGGCAGCAACACCACGACCGCTCCGGAATACGTCGACGTCTACAAGCTCGACGGCACGATGCTGATGCGCGTCGACATGGGCTACAACGTCAGGGCTGCCAACGACCACGAGACCACCCTCTTCGCCGAGGACTTCGACGGTGACGGCAGGGCCGAGCTGATGCTCAAGACCGCGCTGGGCACCCGCATCGGCAACTGGGACGAGGCGTCGCAGTCAGTCGTGTACCCGGACACCCTCGACACCGTCGTGGGCGGCGAGGACGGCCTGCGGACGACCACGGAGAGGTTCAAGGAATACTTCGCCGCCGGCAACACCGAGGCGCTCGACACCTACTGGTCGCTTCTCAACAGCTTCACCATCAGCTACCGCAGCCCGGTGGCCGGAGGCGGCAACGACGGGATCAACGATCCGGCTCTCAAACGGTGGATCAAGACCTACCATGTCGGCCCGATCGGTCCGGCAAAGGACGACCAGGAGTTCTTCTCGGCCTTCAGGTGGGACGCCGACGCCGGCAGGGGCGTGCTGGTGGACAGCGCCCGGTATCCGTTCCCCTACGAGGGCAGCGTCGACGGCGACAACTGGGCCATGACGCCCGCCACCCAGCGCGGCAACTACGCCTACCTGGCCTACCCCGGCCCGGGCGCCGGGAGTGGCCCCGGTGACTACAAGTCGCAGATGATGGCGCCGTCGGAGGCCTACTGGCTCGAAAAGCCGTGGAAGGCGGCCTCCTGGGGCGACGCGCAGGGCAACCGCGGCAACCGCTACGTCGGCGTCGTGGCCGCCCTGGACGGCACGCACAACTATGCGGTCTCCCAGCGCGGCTACTACGCGAGAACGACTCTCGCCGCCTTCCGCATCGCGGACGGCAAGGTGATCCTGCAGGCCAGCTTCGACTCGGCCGACCCGCAGTACTGGTCGCTCGGCGGCACCGCCTACGACTACCAGAACCGCGGCAACCACCACACCTCCTCCGGCGACCTCGACGGCGACGGCCGGGACGAGATCGTGATCAAGGCACTGGTCCTCGACCTGAACGCCGACGGCACGAAGATCCTGCCCGAGGTGCTCAACGGCGACACCATGCCCACCATCGAGGGACAGGACGGCGTTCCGCCGGTCGCCGGCAGCTTCGAGTTCGCCACCGACGCCGTCCGGGACAACCCGCTGAACACCTGGGCCCCGCTCCGGCACGGTGACCGCAGCGCGCTGCTTCCGGTCGACAAGGACAACACCGTCCGCATGTGGTCCGGCAGCGAGGAAAACCTGTTGGACGACATCCGCACCGGCCGGCAATCGGGCTGGCTGCCCGGCACCGAGGCACACGACCCGATGGCGGGCAAGCGGCGCAACGACCAGGGCGAGATCGTCCACGAGAACTCGATGATCTACGGGGTGTATGCCGGTTCCGACACCGAGGGCACGGTGGCGGGCAACTTCTCCAACCGCTGGCCCGGCGCGCAGGGACACTCGCAAAATGGTGCCAGGAGCATGGTCACCGGCGAGCTGCTCAACGGCAGCCACAACCTGGGCGGCGGCCAGTACGCCATCTGGTTCGGCGGCGGCCTGACGGCGATGGCCGCCAGCAACGCGACCATCAGCACGGTCGACGACCTGACCTTCGCGACCTCGCCGTATCTCGCGACCGGTTTCACCTCGACCGGCAACAAGAGCACGCCGACACTCAAGGCCGACCTGCTGGGCGACTGGCGCGAGGAACTCGTGCTCCGGGCCTCCGGCAACCGTCTGGCGATCGTCACGACCCTGTCCCCGACCGAGTACGGCATCCGCACCCTGATGCACGACCCGATGTACCGCGTCGGCGTGGCCAACAAGAACACCGGCTACGACCAGTTCGGGTTTACCAGCTTCTATCTCGGTGACGAGGCCGAGCTGCCCCCGATGCGGACCGACATCTCCGTCCCGGCCGCTCCCGACACGACCGCGCCGACGGTCACGGTGAAGCCGGAGTCGAAGGGACGGGACGGGGTCTACCGCGACGTCTCGTTCAAACTCTTCGACGCCGGAAAGATCGACAGGCTGACCCTGAACGGGGTCGCAAAGGACCTGACCGACAACACCTGGTCCGACCTCAACGGCGTCAGGCCGGGCACCTTCGGCGGCAGGGCCGGCAGCAACGAACTGAAGGTGTACGACGTGGCGGGCAACGTCACGACCCTGACCTTCACGCTGGACGTCACGGGCCCGACGGTGACGGTGAAGGACGGCGCCACCGAGACGATCGGCAGCGCGGCGGCCGGCTACGAGCTGGTGTCGTTCAAGCTCTTCGACGCGGGCAGGGTCGACCGGCTCACCCTGAACGGGGTAGACAAGGACCTCACCGACAACACCTGGTCCGACCTGAACGGGGTGCGGCCCGGTGCGTTCGGGGCGGTGCTCGGGGCGAACGAGCTGAAGGTGTATGACGTGGCGGGCAACGTCACGACGCTGACGTTCACGCTGGTCGAGCCGAAGCCGGCGGCTCCGGCCCGGGACTCGAGGTAGGTCCACCACACCGGCGACCAGGTCTCCTGCAACAGGGCGATCTACATTGCCCAGTGGTGGCTGCAAAACGGAAAGCCTCGGCACGTACTGACTGAGCGACGGCAGGGAAGGGCCGGTTCGCGAGAGCCGGCCCTTCGCTGTCCACCACGGCGAAACTTGTCGCTGGTCGGGGCGTTGACGGGGGAAGGACGCAGCTCGTTCTGCCGATGGCGGTGATCAGGGCCGCGATCATGATTTCCGAGGTTGTGGGCGGGATCGCCGCTCGGACACCGGCTTTCTGGCCTGGTGCGCGCTCTGGGTATGCACGTCCGGAATCCGCGGCACGCTGTGTTTAGCGACTGCTCCGCGTCCGGGCTGTTCGGCTCGCGAGCGTCACGGGTTGCCATGGCGGCGGCGTGACGGAATCGGCCGGACGTGGCCCATCCCCATTGCCGTCCGGTCACCGAAACCGGCGTACGCGGCGAACAACGCGAGGGCGTCGACAGCCCGCCGCGCCTCGCCCGGCAGACTCGTCGGCTCAGCCAGTTGGTAGGTGACCGAGCCGACCGTCCCCCGGCGGAACCGATGCTCCGGATTACGTTGCTGCGGCTCCACCATGTGCTGGGCCATCCGTACCTGCCCGTCGCTCGCCTCCAGATGCTCCGTTATCGCCATCGCCGCCGGCGGCGGCAACGCCACCTCACCAGCGAACGCGTCCCAACGGCGGGCCAGGTTGCCGAAGACCCGTTCCGCGTCCGGCCAGGGGCGCTGGCGGCGGGCGCCGTCACCGCGCCCGGTGGCGAACCCGACCGGCGTCAACAGCTCGAACGCCCAACTGGTGGTGTCGGGGTCGGCGCCGGTGGCCAACTCGGCGTACGACACGGCCCGTACCGCGACGTCGACGGTGCGGTAGCGGGTCTGCGCGATCTGATGCCCGCCGGCCCCGTGCAGGGCGGCCAGCACCGGAGCCACGTACGCGTCGACGAGCAGGCCGACGATGATCTGCGCCGGCTGTCCCGGGGCCGACGGCGGACGGCCCTGCTCATCGAGGACCGGAGTGAGGGTGAACGGCTTGTACCGGGGACTGTCGTGCAACGTCCTGGCCAGTCCCGGGTCGACCGCGTCGACCGCCTTGAGGAACGCGGCGTTCACCGCCGGGCCGGTGTGCGGCGGCGGGACCGCCGTCACGGCGGTCGGCGCCATGGAGACGACAATCTGCGTAGGCATCGGGCTGGGCGACCCCTTCGGTCCGGTGTGGTCGGTGGACGTACCGACTAAACCAGACCGGCGCTGCCCTGAAAATCATGCAGAAGTAGGTACGGTGCCCGCAGATGCCAGGGTGAGTGTCGGGCGCGGAGGCGACCGAAACGCGTCTGAAAGGCCCTGGTCGCACGTACCCGAACCAATACAGGAAGTGCGCCCGGTCTGCATCCGGTGCGGTTTCGTGTGCCCGGGAACTGACGCGCGCCGGGACTTGGGCCGCTGATAGCTGGTTTCAATCCGGTGCGGTTTTTGTGTGCCCGGGAACCGTGTCCGGAATGTCGGGCGGCCTGACCTGCTAAAACAGAGGATCCGGAGGGCAAGAGTGGATGGGGCGACGGAAGTTCACCTGCCGCCCCACCCCCACTCCCCTGGACGCCGGACTACCCGGGCGGTTTCGAAAGGAGGTCGTCGAGCCACTCGACACCGGCGCCGGCGACCAGGACGGCGAGGAGTTCCAGTCGTCGTCGGGCGGCGTCGGCCGGCAGCCGCAGTCGTCGCGCGCATGATTTGTCCAGATCGGTGACGCAGCGATCCAATGCCACAGCGCACATCTCGGCCAGCAGTTTCGGCAGCCCGCTGCGGCGTACGGCCGGGTTCGCCAGCAGCCGCAGCAGCACCTGCCGGCGGCGACGCCGTTGAGGCGTGTCACCGGGGTCGGTGTACTGCTCAGCGGGATCGTCGGGAGCGGAGCCGCGGATCGGCCGGGCACCGGGCAGGTCGTCGCACGGGTCGAGCCGGTCGGCGCGACGGTGCAGCGGAGCGGCGACGTTGGCGTCGTAGAAGCTCGGGTTGATCCGTCGAAGCCGGCTCAGGGCCGCCGTCAGACGCAGGCGGACCTGCTGGTTGCTGAGCCCGTGCGTGGCCGCCGCGTGCGGAATTCGCCACGGGTCGGAGACCTGGTCGCGCAGTCCGATCACGAAGCTGATCAGCAGGTCCAGGCCGATCGGGTCCTCGGCCAGCGGCGCCGCCCAGCGGGCGGTGGTCAGGTCGCGTTCAGGGCGAGCGTGCATCCCACGCGCCGTCGCTGATCGGCGGCGCAGCTCGGCGATGGCCCGGCGCTGATCCTGGTGTACGAACTGCCAGTAGATGGCGCGCAGCCAGGGCGCGATGTCGGCGTTGGCCCGGTCCGGATGGTGCGCGTAGCGGAGCAGGTCCGCACCGGCGGCGTCCGGGTCGATGATGGACGCGTGCGGCCCGTAGAGGAAGGACACCACCTTGTTGATCTCCTCGATGCGGCTCGGGCCGCCGATGCCGGTGTTACCACCGTCGGTGCTGCGATTGGAGGCGTTGCGCCGCAGCCGGTCGAACTGGCGGCGGATGTGCTCGTCACGCACGTCGGCGCAGTGGGCGCACAGGTGCAGCCATCGATTGGTGGTGCGCGGGCTGTCGACGCAGTGACTGGTGCCGTGCACGCTGCGGGCGATGACCATCCCCAGGTGATGGGTCATGGCGCGGACGACGGCGAGGAAGAAGAAGAAGAAGAAGAAGAAGGCGTACATGTCCTGCGGGTCGTCCGGTGAGCGCAGTGCCTTGTCCATCGAGATGCCTCCCGTTCTGACGCAGGAGAACAGCGGGTGGATGAGGTGGCGGGTGGTGCGGCCGCCCGCCTGGCGACACCGATGTCGTGGTGGGCGAAAGCCGGAGCGATCTGCCCACTGCGCTGGCCCGGGGTCTCGAACGGTGGTTGCGGCAACCCAACGAAGGTGACCCCCGACACCTAGGCAATTACTATACGTGAAGTTACCCACTGGTAGTCGTTGGCAGTCGGGCCGGACGCAGTGATCGTCCACACACGTCCGTCTCGTCGACTGTGCCGCTGCTTCGTCCATCTGTTCCGGGTAGACACATCACCCACATCCGGAGGACGAGATGGGCAAGACGATCAGGATCAACGGGGTCGACGTGCCGGTGATTGACGACATGCTGTCGGGCCGCGACATCAAGCAGGCAGCCGGCCTGCCGCAGGAACGGGTCCTGGTCCGCCAGGATGTTGACCGCAACGTCATCGTCGCCGATGACCAGCGAATCCGCGTCGCCGACCAGCAGCAGTTCACCCACCACGCCCGGCACTCGAAGGCGATGACCACGCTCGACCCGAGGCGGCTGCGCATCCGGCACGAAGCAACCCAGCTCGCGTACGCGTATCCGGGGCTGACCGTCGCCGACGACGACTCCTGGCTGCACATCCCCGAGTTCCGGCTGCCGCTGCACTGGGTGCCGGACCGTACCAGCGTGTTGATCGTGCCCCCGGCCACCTACCCGGAGTCAGCACCGGACGGCTTTTTCCTCGGCGACCACCTGCGCCGCCGCGACGGCCGCACGCTCGCGCAACCCGCCCACTACTTCTCGGCCTACAAGAACCGCTACGCCGAGCTCGGCTACCGCTGGTACTGCCTGGAGGACCCGGAACGCAACTGGGATCCACGCTACGACTCGCTGGTCAGCTACGTCGAGGCGATCCGCACCTACCTGGGCACGGTCGACTGATGAGCTGCGTGCTGCGGATCAGTCACGACACCTGGGACACCGTACGCCGGCATCTGCGCGACAGCGACGACGAACGCGGCGCCTACCTGCTGGCCCGCGCCGGCCGGTGGACCGACCCATGGGGCACCGGGGTCGTCACCGACCTGCTGGTCACCCGGGCCATCCCGATCCCGGACGACGCGTTGTCGGTGCAGAACGGCGTACGCTTCGAGGTCGCGCCCTGGCTGACCCGCGAGGTGCTGATCGCCTGCTTCGAGACCGGACTGTCCCTCGTCGACGTACACAGCCACCCTTTTGCCGACGACACGGTCAGCTTCTCGGGCGTCGACGTGGAGAACATGCACCAGACGCACACCGAGTTTCTCGACCGGATGCCGCCCGCACCGCCGGTCGGGGTGGCGTCGCTGGTGCTCGGCCAGGCGTCGGTGGCCGGCGCCTACACCGACCCGGACGACGGAATGTTGCGAATGCTCGACCGGCTGGTGCTGCTCGGCGACGACCTCACCGAGGTGACACTGTGCCGATCCTGACCACACCGACCGGCGGGCCGACCGGTTCGCCAGCACTACTCGCGGACCGCTACGACCGGCAGGTGCGGGCGTTCGGCCCGCACGCTCAGCGCCGGCTCGCCGAGCTGACCGTCGCCGTGGTCGGCCTCGGCGGCGTCGGCAGCCAGATCACCCAGTCTCTGGCCCACCTGGGCGTGGGCAAACTGCTTCTCGTCGACCCGGATACGGTCGCCGCCACCAACCTGAACCGCCTCGTCGGTGCCAAGCCGTCCGACGTGGCTCGGGCGGCCACCAAGGTCACCGTCGCGGCCCGCACGGTCCGGACCGTCAACCCGCAGGTACGGATCCGCGGCATCACCGGCAGCATCCTCGATCCGGTCGTCTGGCAACAGGTGCGGTCAGCCGCGGTGATCGTCGGTGCGGTCGACGGACATGCGCCACGCTGGGCGTTGAACCGGCTGGCAGTGCAGTACGCCCGCTGCTACCTCGACACCGGGGTCGAGCTGGGACCGGCACCCCGCCCGGAGCCGGCCGACAACCAAATTCAAGAAGCAGATTCCCGAGTACGCCTGGAGGCCGGCGGCCACTTGGCGGTTGTCCGCCCCGGCGGGCCTTGCCTGCGCTGTCTCTCCGGCTACGATCCCCGGCTGGTGGATGCCGAACTCGACCCGGAGTTGGCCGCTGCTCGCCGGACGGCTGGGTACCGCGTCGACGATTCAGGCGAGCCGACGCCCAGCGTGGTCTTCGTCAACCAGATCATCGCCGGGTACGCCGCCGGCGAGTTGCTGAACTACATCTCGCCGTGGCGGCCTCCGCTGCGGTATCTGCTGGTGGACGCGTCGGCGAACGAAACGGCGGTGCTGGGCGCGGACCGTGACCCGCAGTGCCTGGCCTGCGGGCCGGACTCACCACGCGGGCTCAGCGACGCCGCCGGCCCGCCGCCTGTGGCCCGGACCACCACGCCGCCACCGGCCCGTGACGCTGCCGGCGCACAACAGAGCCCGAACGTCCGGTCGTCCCGATACCCGTCACCCGGTGACCTGACTTGGCTCAAATTAGTGCGCACCGCGGTCGTGGATGCGGGTGAGGGCATCGCGGAGGTCGTCGGGTAGCGGGTCGACGGCGGTGAGGGTGTGCTCGCCGGCCTGGATGTTGATGGTGCGGTAGCGGCGGGTGGTGCGCACGAACTTCTTGATCGACCAGCCGGTGGTCTGCTCGATCCACCTGCTGACGGCCAGGGCGGCGAACACGACCGTCAGGTGCGCGTCGATCGACTCGCGCTTGTGGTGGTAGATCGGCCGCGCACGTAGGTCGTGTTTAGACATTCGGAACGACTTCTCGATGTGGAACAGTCGGTGGTAGGCGTCGATCACGAACTCGGCGGTGATGTCCGGGGGTTGGTGACGTAGCCTTTGAGGCCGGCAAGGGCGCGTGCCTTGGCTTCCAGGGTCCGGTTGACACTCTTGGTGGTGCCGGTGAGCTGGATGAACCGGTTGCGTTTGACGGCGGTCTTGACGGCGACGGCCTGCTCGGCTTTGGCGACCTGTTCGTCGATGCCGTGCAGGGTGCGCCGAGCCCGGTCCGCCCGGTACTGGTAGTAGATGATCTGGTCGCGGCGCTGGTCCTTGGGGCCGGCAGGCCAGGGCTGGGTGAAGATGTGCCCGTCGGGGAGCTGCTCATCCGGGTGCTCGTGGCGCCACGCCTGGACCACGTACGGCACGTCGGGTATCCGCGCGCCGAGGATGAACGACAACCCCGCGGCCTCGATGGCCTGCTGGTTGGCCGCGGAGATCATGCCGGCGTCGGCCACGACCGTGACATCAGCCAGCTGGTGGGCATCCATGAACGCACGGATGGTCGGCAGCATCGTAGTGGTCTCGCCCCGGTTGCCCTCGAACGCGTTAACCATCAACGGAAACCCGCTTGTGTCGGTGAGCAGCCCGATCGTGATCTGCGGCTCCAGGCGGCGTTCTTTGGAGAACCCGGGCTCACGGAACCCGTCCCCGGCATCGGTCTCGAAGTACAAGGTGGACACATCGTAGAGAATTAGTGACGCCGGCCTCAGATCAGCGGTGCGGGCGCACGCCGCGGCCAACTTCTGCCGCCAGGACTCTTTCGCGAACGCGGGCAGACGCCGCTTGAGGGTCGCGTACGCCCGGCGGGTCGAAACCTGCCTCCTCGACCACCCGCAGACTGTCCAGCTTGCTGGTCGGCTCGACGATCCGTGCCAGCACCAGTAATCGGAACACCTCGTCACCACCAGCGGCCTCCTCGAACCCCAACAGCTGGTAGGCGTGGCCGAGCGCGTCCCACAGGTACCTCATCCGCGACGACGTGATCGCAAGCGGCCCACCACCAGCACCACTGCGGCCTGCAACGCCGCGAAGTCCGGGCCAAAGTCGAGCTCGGGCTGCCCCACAGCCAGACGCTGCCTCGCCACCGCCTTGAGCGCCTCCAACGCCGCATCGTCATGCGCCGAGCCGATGTGCTCGATGTCCCGCGACCCGCGACGCGAGGAGTGCACGATCTGCACCGCCCTGGCCCCCGACGCCGTCTTCACCGTGCGCACTTACGCCACGAGCGACAGCCTAGAACCGGCCGCTTAGTGTGCAGATTTTCGCCGTTCACACGACGAAACCGCGGCTCAACAGCCAGCACCATACTTAAGATCAGCGATCTTGAGCAAGTCAGGTAAGGTGACGGAATGGTCATGCGGGTGGCGGTTCCCGTGCTGCCGTGCCGAGATGTGCAGGCAGCGCGGTCGTACTTCACGGACGTGCTCGGATTCGACACCATATTCACCTGGGAGACCCCACCTAGCTACGCGGCCGTGATCCGCGACACCGCCGAGTTCCACCTGTACGCCGAAAGCAGCGTCGGCCCGGCCAGGGTGGCGGTTGTCGTCGACGACGTCGATTCCTGCCACGACGAGCTGCGCGCCCGCGGCGCCGACATCGTCGAGCCATTGGCTGACCGGCCCTACGGGATGCGCGACTTCAACGTACGGACACCCGATGGGCACTTGTTGATCTTTAGCCAGCCGCTTACCGAGTACGGGTGACCATCAGCGGACCAGCCGGAAGAAGGACCGGACCTCGTCGACGAACAACGCCGGCTGCTCGAACGCCGCGAAGTGGCCGCCCTTGCCGGGCTCGTTCCAGTACCGGATGTTCGGGAACCGGCGCTCCGCCCACCGCCGGGACGGGCGCTGCAGCTCCTTGGGGAAGACCGAACAGCCGGTGGGTACGGTCACCGGCGCGCCGGCCGACCCGGAGATCCATTCGTTGACCTGCCGGAGGCTTTCCCAGTACAGCCGGGCGGATGAGGCACCGGTGCCGGGCAGCCAGTAGAGCATCAGGTTGTCGAGCAGCTCATCCCGGGTAATAACCCGATGCAGGTCGCCACCGGAGTCGGTCCACGACCAGAACTTCTCGACGATCCAGGCGCAGAGGGCGGCCGGCGAGTCGACCAGCCCGTAGCCGACCGTCTGCGGCCGGGTCGACTGCTGCGCCGAGTATCCGGAGCCCCATTCGTCCGCCTCCCGCAGTGTCGCGAGCGCCGTCCGCTCGGCACCGGTGAGGTCGTCCAACGTGGCCGGATCGGGCGGTGCGAGCGGCGGCATGAGATGGATGCCGGCGACCCGATCGGGTTGCCGTTGACCGATGCTCGTGGCGATGCTGGTGCCCCAGTCGCTGCCCTGGGCGCCGAACCGCCGGTAGCCGAGCCGGGCCATCAGCTCGCACCACGCGTCGGATATCCGCTCGATCCCCCACCCCGGCGCGGCCGGCTTGTCGCTGAAGCCGTAACCGGGAAGCGATGGGCAGACCCCTAGAACCGGCCGCTTAGTGCGCAGATTTTCGCCGTTCACACGACGAAACCGCAGCTCAACAGCCAGCACCCTACCCAAGATCAGCGATCTTGAGCCAAGTCAGGCAACAGAGCCCGAACGTCCGGTCGTCCCGATACCCGTCACCCGGTGAGCTCGGGCCGCGGAACGAATCCCGTCGCCGCGACACCTGATCCCGGCTCCCCCCGCCTACAGAGCTGGGGTGGGTTGCGCAACACATCGCGATCCACCCCAGCCGGTGCTGGTTCCGCTGGGAGCGAGTAGCGGCGTCTCCACCTCCAGCCACTCTTGCAGTGCAGCGCTCCCTACGCCCAGGAACCGACCTCCGTCGCCGTGTATTTGACCAGGCGCTCCAATAACGCGCGGTTTTCGCGTGCCCAAGGAGTTACCTCCAGTCCAGGGCGACAAAAGCAACAAGGGCTGGTTTCAATCCGGTGCGGTTTTCGCGTGCCCGGGGACGGTCATGCTATACAGCTACCTGCAATTCAAGCATTTCCGTTTCAATCCGGTGCGGTTTTCGCGTGCCCGGGGACTGTTGCTCGCGATCGGCATCTACTTCGCCGTTCGGTTTCAATCCGGTGCGGTTTTCGCGTGCCCGGGGACGATCTCCAAGTCCCTGCTCACGTGGGTTCTCCTCGGGTTTCAATCCGGTGCGGTTTTCGCGTGCCCGGGGACCGTGTCCGGAATGTCGGGCGGTTTGAGCTGGGCAAACATGGGGCTCGGGGGGCAACCTGTTGTCGATCATGATCTTGCATGAACATCGAGTGATCTTCGTGGAGCAAGTTCTCACAGCTCAGGCTTACTTTGGGATCTTTCCGCCAACCTACCCGGGATCCCGGGCGTGTCGGAGGTTGTAGCAAGGGGCATTTCCGGACAGAAGCTCCTGATGATCTCGACTGTGACGTCGATGTCACTGATTCTATCGGAGTTCGTCCGTCCGATCTCGGCATGAAGACTTCTCCCTCCCGACTGTTGAGTCGGATGTCAGACCAGCCGACGTTGTGGGCCGCGTGGTCGCGGGTCGCCGCCGGCACCGCACTGGCCGGAGCGGATGGCGTGACCGTCGCCGACTTCGCCCACCACCTCGGCCCACGACTGGAGTCGCTGGCCACGCTGCTGCGTAGCGGCGAATACACTCCACAGCCCTTGCGACTGATGACCATCAACCGTGGTGGCGAGCGCCGCGACCGGGGCATTCCGACCGTCGTCGATCGGGTCGCCCAGCCTGCCTTCCTACACGTGGCCGGGGACCGGTGGGAGACCCCGCCGCGCCGAGGTCAGCTTCGCCTACCAGCGGGGTCGTTCCTGGGTGGACGCGTTGACGATGGCCATCGCGTACCGGGACAGGGGTTTGCGGTTCGTGGTCCGCGCGGACATCGCCGACTTTTTCGGCAGCGTCGACCACCAGGTCCTCCATGGGATGGTTAGCGGCAGCCTCGCCGACCCCGTGGTCAGCCGGATCGTACACGGCTGGGTCACCGCGCCGATGCTCACCGCGGCCGGCCTTCGTACCCGGGTCCGGGGCATTCCCGAGGGCGCTCCGGTCAGTCCGACGCTGGCCAATTTCTACCTGCGTGAATTCGATTCCCGAGTCGACGGCCGGCACGGTCGGCTGGTGCGCTACGCCGACGACATCGCGCTGTTCTGCGTCGACTTCGACGCGGCGGTCAACGGCGCCCGGCAGATCGGGGCCGAGTTGGCCGCGCTCAGCCTGCGGCTGCACCCCGACAAGACGCAGATCACCACGTTCAACGCCGGGTTCAGCATGCTCGGCTGGGTGTTCGACGGCGACCGTGGCCGGCCCGAGCAGCCCAACCCGCACTGGACCCATCCGCTGCTCAACGCTGCGCAACCGGGCAGACTGCCGGGCGGCGACGGGAGCCGACGGTGATCGGCAAGCCGTTCCACGTCATCGGCCCGGACTGTGTCCTCGGCCGGCGCGAAGGCCGTCTTGTCGTGCATGTCGAGGGTGTGCTGCGCGCCTCCGCACCGCTGACCATGGTCGGTGAAGTGGTCACCACTGGTCGGGTGACCGTCACCCCGCACGCGATGCACAGCATGCTCGCCCACGGCATCCCGCTGATCCTGCTCAGTCGGACCGGCCGTCCGCTCGGCCGGCTCGAACCACCCACCGCCGGGCACATCTCCGCCCGGCTGCGCCAACTCGACCGACACCGCGACCCGATCGCCCGGCTCGATCTGGCCCGCGCCGTCATCACCGCCAAGATCGCCAACCAGGCGACGCTGTTGCGGCGCCGCGCCAAACGCAGCGGCGCGCCCGAGACGGTGTGGGCCGCGGTCACCCGGCTCGTCGAGTTCGAGCGGGCCGCCGGCGCCGCGACCGACCTGGCGCAACTGCTCGGCATCGAGGGCGCGGCTGCCGGCGCCTACTTCCGCGCCATCCGGGTGATGACACCGCCGGGGTACGGCTTTGCCGCCCGCGACCGCGGCCGACGTGACGTGATCAATGCGCTGATCAACTACTGCTCGGCGCTGTTGCGGGAAACCGTCCACGGGGCGATCCTCGCCGCCGGCCTCGACCCGTACCTGTCGTTCCTGCACACACCGAGCCGGGGCCGGCCCACGCTCGCCTTCGACCTGATGGAGGAGTGGCGGCCCGCGCTGCTGGAGAGCACCGTGCTGGCGGTCGTCGGACTGCGTACCGTGACCGACGCCGACTTCGACGGCACCCACCTGACAGCCGGCGCGACGTCCGCACTGATCTCGCGGTACAACACCCGGCTGGCCATGCCCGCCCGCGAATGGCCGGCCCCGACCGACCAGCCGACCTACCACCAACTGGTACGCCGCCAGGCACTGCGGCTGCGCGGCTGGCTGCTCGGCGAGCAGGAGCAGTACCGACCGTTCCGCTGGAGGTGACGCCGCCATGCAGCCGACCTGGTGGACCGTCACCTTCGACCTGCCCGCCGACCGTGACCGCCGGCAATTGACGACACTGCTTCGCCGCCACGGCGTACGGGTGCTCTACAGCGTCTTCACCATCCACATCGGCGATGCGCACCTGGACCGACTGCTCGCCGCCAGCGCCGAGCGGTTCACCGGCGGCGGGCACCTGCTGGCCCTGCCGTCCTGCCCCGACTGCGAAACCGCCGGGTACGGCGTACCGCTGGAGGTTCTCCCCGAGCAGGGCTGGACTGGCTGGTGAACCGGCCGGTGCTCGTCGTCTACGACGTCGTGAACGACCGCCGCCGCGCCGAGGTGCGCGCCCGGCTCGGCCCGATCGCCGACCGCATCCAGTACAGCGGGTGGCTGGTGCCGCCGGCGGTCAACCTGACTGCGGCACGGGTCGTCGCCGACCTCGCCGCAGTTGCCGGCCCAGCGGACCGGATCCACGCCCACGCCCCGTGCCCCGGCTGCGCCCGCCGGGCCAGGTGGCTGCCGCCCCGCCAGCCGCACCGCCTCACCCGTCAACCCGGCTGGACCGCCCACTGACCGGTGCCCCGTGCATCTACGGCGGCAGGGGAGGGAAACGGTGTCAGGCGTTGAACCCGCTGGCCTTCACTCCATCGATGAAGCTGGTCCACTCGACGGTGGTGAAGGTGAGGACCGGGCCGGTGTGGTCTTTGCTGTCGCGCACGGCGGTGATGGTGTGGGGTAGTTCAGCGACCTCGATGCATGCGCCGCCGTTGTTGTCACTGCGGGTCGACTTGCGCCATGCCGCGTTGGTCAGGTCCGGGGTGTCCATGATCAGCCTCTGTTCTCGTCTGCGATCCGCAGGATGAACTTGCGGGACTCCACCGGGCCCAGTGCGGCGGCGGTGAGTCGTTCCCAGAGCCGAGTGTATGCCCGGACTGCGTCGGGGCCGTCGAGGTAGTCGGCGTCGGTGAGGGTCTCCAGGTAGACGACTTCGGACGCCATCTCATCGCCGAAGCGCAGGAGGATGAAGTTGTACGACGAGGTTTCGTAGGTCTGGGCGTCGAACGGGAACACCTGGATCGTCACGTTGGGGCGGTTGGCGAGGGCCGCGAGGTGGATGAGCTGCTCGCGCATGGCGGGTGGGTTGCCGAGGGTGCGGCGTAGCGCTGATTCGCTGAGGATCAGGTGGAGGTGCGGTCCGTCCGGCTGGTCGATGACCTCCTGCCGTTCCAGTCGTACGGAGATCTGCCGTTCGAAGTCCTCGGTGTCGGTGTGCAGATTGAGGGCACGGATGTAGGGCTCGGTCTGAAGGATGCCGGGGATAACCTCCGGCTGGTACCAACGGATTTCGGTGGCATCTGCTTCGAGGTCGAGGTACTGGCGGAACCAGTCGGGGATGACGTTGCGGTAGCCGCTCCAGCGTCCGCGTTGGCGGCCGGCCCGCGCGAGCTCGCGTAGTGGTTCGGCGTCGTCGCCGGAGACGCCGTAGAAGTCGAGCAGCAGGGTGAGATCGGTTTGACGGATGCCGGACTGGCCGAGTTCCAGGCGGCTGATCTTGCTGGCTGAGGAGTCGATGATCCGGGCAGCCTCGTCCTGGGTCTTGCCTGCGGCTTCGCGGGCGCGCTTGAGGGCGTTGCCGAGCCGCCGGCGTTGGATCGTCGGATTGACCATGGTCGTGAGTATCTGACGGCTGCACTGGTGACTGTGGGACATGCGGGTCGGGTTCCCAAACTGTGATCTCACACGTACCATCGTTTTTAGACTTGCAATTTAGGAGTGTGGTTCGAGCTTGCGGGAGGTCGTATGTCTCGACGGGTCACGTATGAGGCGTACCTGGTGGCGGCGGCGATGACCCTGGCACGCCGACATCGGCCCGTGTGGTCCTGGCGCAAGTGGCGGCGGATCTGCCGGTGCGGTTCAGCGCTGCCGTGCCGGGGACGGCAGCGGGTTCCGATCAATCGGGGTCACTGGCCTGGGGAGACGCGGTGAGCGGACATCGTCCGGCGGTCCCGGCCTGCATGTGCGCTGGTCGCGGCTTGCCATGCCCGTGGCGGACGTGGCGGCAGTTACTCGCCAGGTACGCGGGCGCCCTCGTGTCGCTGTCGGTCTACATCGCGACGTGTCTGCTGGACACGATGTCCGACCTGCCGGGCTACCGGTACGGCTATCTCTACTCGCGGCTCGTGGGCTGGTGCCGCTGATGTCGGTCATCCGGCCAGGTGATGAGGACATGCACTTCGAGGACGGCTCGCACCGCTGGTACCCGCTCGACCCGGACGACCAGGACCAACAGGCGTGGGAGGAGCGGGTGCGGGAGCACCAGCGGCAACATCGTGAGGAAGAGCCGCCCCGGCGTCGATGGCGTCGACGGTCGATTTGAGCAACCGCAGTCAAGCGCAATTTCTGTCGAGTCGGGGACGCGGGCCGGCGGCGACAACCACCGATCCACACCCGTCCCGCCCGAAGAGGCAGACGATCGTGGACATCTGCACGTGTTGATCAGCGCGGTTCTCCTGTGCTTGGTGACGCACACAAGTGAACACGTGCCCACAGCCGCAACCTGGGCTTGTTTCAATCCGGCGCGGTTTTCCTGTGCTCGGCGACAATCCCGACGACGCTGTTCGTGGTTTGCTCGGCGCTGTTTCAATCCGGCGCGGTTTTCCTGTGCTCGGCGACCGTGCCCGGGGACCCGGGTGGAAACGCACTCTGGGTGTTCGCGAGCCGTTTCCATCCGGCGCGGTTTTCCTGTGCTCGGCGACTGTTGTGAGCGGGCTGTGGAACCAGAACACCAAGTTTCAATCCGGCGCGGTTTTCCTGTGCTCGGCGACTATCGTCAACGACGACATGCTCGACCTCGACGGAGGTTTCAATCCGGCGCGGTTTTCCTGTGCTCGGCGACATGTGTCGCGCCCCCTCAGGGGTTGGCGCAACACGGGTTTCAATCCGGCGCGGTTTTCCTGTGCTCGGCGACAGCGTCCGAAATGTCGGCCACCGTGACCTGGGCAAACATACGGCCCCGAGGGCAACCTCAAATTGATCATGATCTTGACATCGGTTCGGATGATCTCCCCGTAGTCAGTTTTCGCAGCTCGTCCATAGTTTGGGATCTTTCCGCCAACCTACCCCGGATCCTCGGCGTGTCGGAGGTTGACGCAATCGACATTTCACCGCAACTCCGGCACCTAATCTTACGCATATCGATATAAGGTCCATCCTCAACAACGGAGGATTCAGGCTCGACGCGACGGTCCCACCTCCGATCCCTAGGCCACCAACAACCGACACGGGAATCGTCGCTCACCGGGTCGGTTCAGGCAAGGGGAACGGTTGGTAGGAGTGAGTCTCCCGGTCGAACGAGAAGACCGTCCAGCGCCCCGGATCCGGTGCCGCCAACCGGGCGCCCAATGCCAACGAGATCGCCACCGAGCCGCTGAGGAAGACGGCGTGCCGACCAGTCCGGGCCGCGCTCGGCAGCGCAGCGGCCAGCCACTCCCGGCGGGCCTGCTCCACCACCCCGGTATAGGTGGCCGCGTCCTCGGTCAGCAGTGATCCCTCGCTGCGCAGCACCAGCAGGTGACCGATGCCGTGCTGCCGGCAGGTCGCGCGTACCGGATCGGCGAACTGCTGCCCGAAGCCTTGCAGGTCCAATGCGAGCGCCGCGCGCGACGGATCCCCTCCGTCGACGGTTTCCCAGCTCGCCGTCAGCGGCGCCGCCGCCGACTCGGTCGCCCGCAACGCCGTCGCCGCGAAGTACGCGGGAGACCCGTCGGCCTGGCGGACGGCGTGGACCCGCACCTCACGCGAATGTGTGTGACCCAACCGGGCCCCGAACCAGAATGCCAGGTGCAGCGGCATTGTCGGGATCAGGTTCACCCGGGTCGCCTCCGGCGTCAGCCGCTGCGCCAGCATCAACGCGTTGAACGTCTCATCCGCCAGGTCCTCGACCCGGGTCTTGTCCAGCGTTGGATCGCCGGACAGGGTGACCGCCGTAGCCACCGTCACCGCGCACGTCGACCGGCTGAACGCCTCGGCCTGCTGCTCGTACTGCCGGGCCCTGGGCAGCCCCCGCCCGGCGTCGCGCGCGGTCACCACGATCCCCACCTGCACCTGCCGGTGTACCCGCTCCCGCAGCCCGAACCCGGCCACCAGCAGGGCCACCCCGGCCAGGCAACCCACCACGAACCACCACCGCCCGGCCGCCTCGCCGACCATCACCGACTTGGCCGCCTCGACGCCGAACCCGCCGGCCAGTGCGCCGCCGACCGCCACCGACGCCGTCCCGTCCGACAACGCCGCCCGCAGGCCACCGGCCCAGCCGCCACGGGAGCCGCCCGAACCGCCGCCGCCCCGGAACGGCTGGCCGCCGCCGGTGGCAGAGCCGAACACCGTCAGCCCCGGGCCGTCCCACCGATCGTCCGCCATGGTGCCATCATCGACGCCAGTCGCACCACTGTGGAACCGCTGCCGGGGCACCGCTGCCATCGGATACCCGACACAGCCGGGATCGCGCCGATCCCACTGAGTAACGTTGGTCGGCTCGGCACCATTCCGCGACCACCCTCGATTGGACGGGCCGTGTCCCCTCGCGTTTCCTTCGTGCTGCACGCCGTCGGGCATGCCGACCTCGGCGTACCGCCGCCCGACAGCGCCGGTGCCACCGAGCTGCTGCGGCTGCTCGACGAGCGGCCCGACGACGAAGACCAGACCCGGCGGATCCTGCGGCTGCGCACCCCGACGCAGACCACCGGCGACACCGCGCCGCTGGCCGCCGCGCTCGCCGCCCTGCACACCGTCCCCGGCACCGCCATACACCTGGTCCTCGCGACCACCGCCCGGGTCAGCGCCATCGCCGCCGCGATCGACCGCGCCATCCGCCAACTGCCCGACCTGTACGGCGGCACCGTTGCCGCCGTCACCGTCATGCACGGCGACAGCCTCGACGAAGCCGACATCGCCACCGGTGTCACCCGGGTCCTCGACACTCACGCCGACGCCGGCACCGACCGGGCGTACGTCGTCTGGGGCAGCGGCTCCACCCAGACCGTCCTCGGCGCGCTCGACGCGGTGATCACCTCCGGGCTGCCGTGGTCGCTGATCCGCGTCGGCCCGACCGTCCCCGCCCGGCATGCCGTCTACGACCCGACCGCCGGGCTGCCCGTCGACCCGCTGGTGCCGTTGCTGCGCCGTTGGCGCTACCACGACCTGCTGTGCGACCTCGCCGACACCGGTCAGCTCACCCTGACCGCCGAGCAGCGGCGCATCGTCGATGCCGAGGCCGACCAGTACGGGCAGGCGTACGTCGCGCCGAACGCCGACCGGATGCGGGCGGTGATGGCCGCCGCGCTGATGCGCGGCGACGGCAGCAGCGGCTTCACGGTCCGCGCCTACGTCGCCCAGCGCTACCGCGAACTGCGCACCGCCGACAACTCCCCGGTGGACCTGCTCGCCTGGGCCGAACAGCACGCGAAACGATCCCCGGTCACCCTCGGGGCGATGCTGCGGATCATCCGCGAGCACCCCGCCGGGCAGGCCGATCCCGCCGTAGGGGCGGCGAAAGCCGCACCCAGCGGCCGGTGGCTCGCCTCGCAGATCGTGCACCAGCTCAACGAGATGGGCAAGGCCAGCGCCCACGAACTCAAACCACCGGACCCGCCGATGCTCGACGCGCTGCGCCGGCACCTGCGCCAGCACGACGGTGTGCCGGGAGCAGCGGCGGCCGGCGACGACACACCCGCCGGGCTCGGGTCGCTGACCCTGGTGCCCGGTGACACCGTCTGGTATCTCAGCATCGTCGGCAACCCGTCGCGGGACGGCGGCCCGTACATCGTCGAACAGGTCGTCACGGCCGCGGCCGACCCGGATCGGCACGACGACCTCGACCCGGCGGTCCGCACCTACCTCGGGGTGTCGTCCGGCCACCTGGTGCCGGTCAAGGCGCTGATCCTCGGCACCGCCGCCGGTACCTACCGGCACGCCCAGGACGCCGCCGACCGCCTGCGGGCCGCCGGGCACACCGCCGTCGCCGCCCCGATCGCCGATCTCGGCGTCGGCGCCGACGACCCGGCGGCGTTCACCGAACAGGTCGCCGCCAAGCTGTTGCGCCAGCAGGTCGGCCCGGACACCGGGGCGATCGTGCTGATCCCCACCGGACCGAAGGAACACGTGCTGACCCTGCTAGCCGCCGCGCAGCAGACCGCCGCCGTCCGCGGCATCCCGCTGTTCCTACGCCAGTTGGTCACCCGTGACCGGGGCGTGCTCGACGCCGGCACCCACCGGCTGCCGCTGCGTTTCGGCACCGACCTGGCCATCCTCAGCGCTGCCAGCCACGCCCTGGACATCGCCGAACTCGACACCGCCGCCCGGCTGCTCGGCACCCTCCCCACCGGGGAGCCGCTGAGCGCCCGCGCGTTGAGCCTCTCCGACGCGGTGCGCTGCGGCACCCGGCGGCTCCGCCGCTGGCCGGTGCCGGTGCAGGCCAGCGTCAACAAGACCGAGGACTGCACGTTCCGGATGATCGGCGAACGGATCGACGTGTGGGCAACCCTGCCCGGCATCGACCGGGAGGTCGCCACCGGCATGCGCGCCGTCATCGGCGCCTGCGCCGGCACCGAACACTCCATCGACACCGACCGGCTCAAGGAGGCCACCCGGCGGCAGGTGCTGCGCCCCCTGTACGAGGTCCGCAACCGGCTGCCGATCACGCACGGCCACGGCTCCCTCGACGGCGGAACCCTGGAGTCGCTGATCCTGGATCGCACCGGGGCATCGCAGCACACCGTCAGCGGACTGCTCGCCGCGATGGCCGACGCCGCCCGCAGCACCTTCGGCGACCGATCCGGCGACGGCCCCCGGCTGGCCGACCTGCTCGACGGGCTGCGTGCCGACGTGCGGCAGCTACGGGACGCCGAATACGCCCGACGGGCCGGCGCCGGGCTCCGGTAGGAGGATCACCACCGGAGCCCGGCGCCGGGTCCGCCGGCCTACCCAGTCTCGGCCCACCACCGGCCGACGGTCATCCGGGGTGCCGGTCGGTCGGGTCGTACGGCAGCGGCAACGAACCCGGGTCGGACAGCTCACCCAGCGACAGCCGTCGCCCGTACAGCAACCCCGCTCTCTTACCGATCTTGTCGTTGGCCACCCACCAGTCGTAGGTGGTGCTGCGCGGCGCGGCCGGCAGACCCGCCGGTGAACCGTCCGCCTTACGCGGGTAGTGCACCGGAGCACCGACGAACCCGTACGCGGCGTTGAGGAACTCCTCCCGCACCTCGTTCAGATGCTCGCGCAGCACAGCGTCGTAGTCGGTGACAAGCTGGCGGGCCGCGTCCAGGTCCGCGTCATCGGCCGGCGGTGACGGCGACACCGCACGGTAGCGGTCCGGCAGCCGATCGCCGGTGAACAGGCGGGTCACCTGCCAGTCGACCGCGACCTGCACCGCGCCGAAGCCCAGCGGCTTGCCAAGTCCCAGTTTGAGGCAGGCGCCGTCGGGCAGCGACAGCAGCCACAGCAGCGCCCCCAGCTCCGTGCCGGTGAGATTGTCGACCTGGAGGGTGAGCGTGAACGACGTTCCCGGCTTCACCCACTGCGACACCGACGTGATGACCCTTGCTGCGTTGTCTTGCGTCTCGCCGCCGCCCGACGCGAACGCGTACTCCCGGAAGCGGGTCCGCCCGCCGACAGTCACCGGTCTCGGACCGTTCGGAGTAGCCGGACGGGGCGGCTGAACCTGCGGTGTCCAGTAGTTTGCCGCGCCCCGCTCGCCGTCGAGTACCTCGGCGTGGGTCAGGTAGACCTTACGGCCACGCAACCGCCGTCCGTCGCCGCTGGCCGGGTAACCCTGCCCGGCGCTCCGCTCCGGAGCCTCCAGTGGTGCCCCGTCGCGGTCGCCGAGATAGAACAGGAACTGCGACGGTTTCGGCCCGTTGAGCACGACCAGTTCCAGCGGCCGGTTGAGCCGGTGAATCCGATCCTTGCCAGGTGTCCCCGCGTCGTCGGGCGGAAGCACCCTCAGATGCCCCCGATGTGCCACCCTCGAATCGTCCTCGCCCTGGCGGACCCAACCAAACACCCGGTCGGCGGGAGAGAGCTGCGTGCGGTTGACGGCCGGATGGTGCCGCTGTGGCAGACTGGTCGACGGCGCTCCGGGAAAAGGCACCCGCCCGATCATCGCCGGATACAGCCCGATCGGTGTGTCCTTGTTGTTCGACTCCACGTAGAGCGTGTCACCGACGTGCAGCGTCCGCCACCGCTTCGCGTCCCACACGTAGCTGCCGTAGTTGCCCCTCAGATCGCGTTCCGTCTCGTGGGCACGCTCGTAGGAATCGATCACCGCCCGCCACCCGTCGATCAGCGCTTTGCCGACGGTCAGGGTCGACAGCTTCGGCGTTGCCGGTCCTTCCGCAACCCCCGTGACGACGAACCGTTCGAACCTCTTGCGTCCGCGGCCGGCCGGAAAGGTGCTCTCCGTGACGTGCAGTCGTCCCCGGACCCGTACCAGCGGATGTTGGGTGACGACCAACCCCGTGTTGTTCCTCTGCTTCTTGCCCTTTCTCTGCGCTTCCTTGGCCCGCTGTGTCGCCAGGTCCCGTTCCTCCCGCCGGTCGGCGACGCGACGCTTTTCCGCCACCGACTTGTCGCACAGCTTGCCGGGCCTGGCATACATTGCCACTCGCCACAGTGGGAAGATGCCGAGCTTGGCGAAGTAGATCCACGCCTCCATTTCGGGGCTACGCGAAGATACCTGCTGGGCGGCGGCGCCGTGGCCGACTACACCACTGCACCCGCCGACGCACTCACACGGCAGGTCCCGGGGCACCCACACCGCCGTCTGCACCGGCTTCGTCAGCCGATCTCCCCGCCAGTCACGCGGGTTCAGCGCTTTGACCATCCGCAGCTCCGCGCCGCCATCCCTGTTGATCTTCGTCACCACGGCGGGTCGTAACCGCTGGGCATGATTGGCGGGGGCCCGGATCGCCAACTGCTGGTCGTGGCCGGCGAACACGCCGAACCGTGAGTTGGTGATCGCCTCGTACGCCGACCGCAGCGCGCCCTTGACCGCCGAGCCGGCCAGCACCGGCCGGTCGGCGTGGTCGACCCGCACCGGCAGCGGCGCGTCGGGCCCGGTGCCGTCGGCCGCGCGCCGGCCGTGATCCGGGATCAACATCGGGGTACGGGTGGTGACGCGCACCCCGATCGTGCCGGTCCACCGCTCAGGGTCGTAGCGGTCGTGGCCGGCCGGTGGCCCGTCGGCCAGCTCCGCCGGCAGGGCCTCCCGATCCGGGATGGACACGAAGCCGTACGGGTTGAGGAAGTGCCCCTCGGTGTCACTCAACTCCGCCGGGCCGACCGCGTCGACGGTCGGGTGCTGGTCACTCATCGGGCTTCGCCTCCTCGACTGCGGTGCTCCGCTGGATGCGGCCGGGCGACCAGCCCGACCAGTTGTTCGTCGACCACGGCGGCGTTGCCGTGCCGGTCCTCCTCGACGTACTCGACGGCCCGCAGCCACACCAGGTCGCCGTCAACGGGAACCCGGCCGTCGGCACGGGTGTCGACCGGCACGTGCAGTACGCCGATCCGCGCGTCGTGCAACGCCACCCAACCCGGTCCGGGGGCCGGGCCGACCACATTCCCCCACAGCAGCCGCTCGTGCTCCCGCAGCAGCCGCTCGTGCGGTTGCGGCCCGAGGCCGCGGACCCGGATGGCGGTGCCGGACCCGGCGGAGCGGTGCCGCCAGCGCAGTTCCTCGGTGGTGCTGAACGCCCGCAACTCGAACACCCCGGTCAGGTCCAGCGCCGTGCCGTCGGCGCCCCGGGGCACCCCGTCGGTGCCGAACCGGAACCAGCGGGCGTCGGCCGGCCGGTAGCAGAACCCGACTCCCGCACTCCCGTCGTCGACGAACGTGCGCAATGCCTGGTCGGCCGGGCAGTCTCCCAGCTCCGAGATGACACGTCCCACGCTGCTCACGCCGTACCCCCTGTCGTCGCCGCCAGCCAGGCTGCGGTAAGCGGCCCGGTCAACTCCTCGTCGGCTAGCACCTCGGCCAGCGACCGGTCGTCGAGTGCGCGGCACCAGCCGGTCCGGCGCCCGGCCCGGAACGTCACCGCCGTCGGCGCGACCCGCACCCCGCCCGCGCCGCGGGTGGTGCCGTGGCCGAAGCCGAGCCAGCCGTCGCACATATCCCGCAGCACCAGCAGCAGCAACGCCAGCGCGGCCCGCCGGTCGTCGTCGGTGCCGGGTGTCGTCGGATCCTGGTCGAGCTGGTCCACCGCCAGGTCGAGGGTGATCGGCTGCCACGCGTCCCCGCTGGTCTCGTGCGGCTCCACCGTCGCGAACAGCAGCGACTCGGCCGCCCCGCCGGTCCACCGGTCGACCGCCACGTGGTGGGCGATGGTGAACCGGATCCCGTCGACCGCGCCGTTGAGGTCGTCGACGGCGTGTTGCAGCCGGCCCAGCGCGGCCCGCTGCTCGTCCGCCCTTCTCGGTGGCGCCGCCGCACCGTCGCCGTGCTGCCCGTTGCCGTTGCGCCTCTCGGCGTGGCTGGTCGGCGCGCTGAGCCGCTGCTGCAAAAGGCGTACCGCGTTCCACTGGGCGGCCGGCAGGACGGTCCTGCTGACACAGGTGGCGACCTGTAGCGCGCCGCGCCGCCCGGCCGGCAGGTCCCGGCTCACGCTGTCGCGGGCGGCGGCGGTGCCGAACAGCGCCGCCACCGGCCCCAGCCCGTCGGCCCGCATCTGGTCCAGGAACTCCTCCGGCGCCTCGGCGCCGGTCACCGTGCGGGTGATCCGTTCGGCGTGGCTGCGCAGTACCCCCTTGATCGAGCTACCCGGCAGTTCCAGGCGCTGGCTGCCGTCACCGCCGCGCCCGGTCAGCGGAAATGCGCTGACCACGTCACCGTCCGAGCTGACGTGCACCGCCAGCGGGCCGTGTTGGCGCCACGGCACGATGACCCGCAGTACGCCGGCCGGCACCTCGGCCGGGTCTGCCGCCGGCAGCTCGACCAGCTTCCCACCGGAGCGCAGCGCGGCGATCATGCCGGCCCGGGTGGCCAGGTTCGATTCTCGCAGTACGGCGTCCTCCAGCCGGACCAGGCCGAGGCCCCGACTGGTGGCGGCCCCGACGCTGATCCCCGGGCCGCGTAGCCGGGCGGCGACCGCGTGGACGAGGTCCTCCGCCGTGTCCGCCTCGATGCTCTCCGGCGCGTCGACCACCATCCGGAAGGCGAACCGGGTGCCGGCGGGCAGCACCTCCCGGCTGAACAGGTGCCCCTTGGCGGCCACGCCGTGCACCCGGTCGATCGACACGTGGTCACGCACCTCGGCCGGTGGCGCTTTCACAGCGGGGGCGTCGTCGACCCGTACCCGGGAGGCTTCTCCGCCGTCACCGTCGCGGTCCGGCGGCAGCCCCCACAGCCGATGGTCCGGTACGCCTTCCGCCTGCAACGCCGACCGGATCACCCCGGCCAGCGCGGTGCCCGGCAACAGCGGACGGCCGGCGCCGTCGCGGGCCTGGACCAGTTGTGCCGGCCCGACGTCGAGCCCGCCGATGTGCAGCGGCGCCTGGGCGACGAGCGTGCCGGTCAGCTCCCACCGGCTGGTCACCCGGCGGCTCATGACCTTGCCCCCGCCGGCCGTGTGGCGACGGGTTCGTCGCCCATCGGCCGGTTGCGACGCTGCTCGACCTCGGCCCGGACCACCTCGGCCAGTAGCCACCCGGCCGCCGCCGGGTGCAGTTCCGCGGCCAGCCCGGCCGGTGGATGCGCTGCCAGGCAGTTCCACAGCCCGTCGGCACCGGGCCCGCCGCTCGGACCAGATCCGTTGCTCGCGCCGGAGGTGAGCGCCGTCAGCCGGTTGAGCCGGTCCTTACCCCAGATTTCCCTGCGCGGCCGGCTGCGGGCGGTCGCCGCGATCCAGCTCCGCATCTGTTCCGGGCCGCCAGCCGCGGTGAGCCGGCCGGCCAGGGTACGTAACGTGCCGAGCTGTGCCGCCGTCGCGTCCGGCGGCACGAACCTGTGCCGCAGCTCAGCGCTGGCCGCTCGAACCGCCGCGGTGCGGTGCAGTTCACGTCGCCAGCCGCGCCGCAGCAGCTCCACCGCCAGGGCGGGCAGGCCGGCAGTGGCTAGCTTCCTGGTGGCCGGCTCGGTGGCCGGACCAGCGGCCGGCTCGGTGGCCGGACCAGCGGATTTTCCGACGTTGGGCTGCGGGTACGGGCTGGGCAGCCGGATCGTGCCCCTCTCGAGTAGTCCAGGTTGCAGCGCCACCCGGCCGTACCCCTCGGCGGTCCGCTCCCCCAGGCCGGTCTCTTCAACCCGCACCAGCGCCTGCTCGTCCGGCTTCCCGGTCATCTGGAACCGGATGACGCTGCCGGCGGCCAGTCCGGTCAGCGAGGGTCGTGGCATCGACCAGCGGCGCTGCCACGACTCGACCCGCCGGGTGGTGACCAGCTCCCTCGGCGGCCCTTCGAGAGCGGGCTCCGGCAGCGTCAGCGTGACCCCGAGCTGCTTCTCCAGGACGGCACCGACCGCCGCCGGGTCGGTGACCGGCTCACCGGCCGGACCGGAGAGCAGCAGGTCCGACAACAGCCAGACGACGAGCTGACCGTCGTCGCCGCCGTCCGTCCGGGCCTGCGTCGAGCGTGTGGTCAGCGGTGACTCACCCGGATCGCGCACCTCGACCCTGACGTGGCCGTAGTCGTCCTTGCGGGACCGGCCGATCGCATGCTCGCCGCCGAGCCAGCGGACGTCCAGCTCCGCGTCGGCCGGTAGCCACAGCTCGCAGCGCAGCACCGTGCCAGCGGCGATCGCCTCGTAGACGAACAGGCCGCCGGAGTCCTCGGTCGGCCGCTGCGACGCGTCGTCGACGACCGCGTGTGCCTGCGCCACCAGGTCCACCTTCGCGATGCGGATACCGTCGTCGCCGTCGGCCACGCAGAAGCCTGACATCGGCCGCAGTCGCTGGCCGTCGTCGGCCCGGGGCCGCAACAGATTGACCAGCTCCGCCGACTTGACGTCGGTCTCTTCGCTGCCGGGTTGTCCACCGTCTGGTGACTGACCGTCCGGTTGTCCACCATGGGCCTGCGCAGCAACGGCCTGCTCGCCAGCGGCCTGTGCACTGTCGGCCCTTGCACCACCGGCCTGCGCACCGCCGGCCCGCGCACCGTTCGGCTTTTCCGGGTCGGTGTCCTTGGGTCGGTGCAGGGCACGCGGCACCGGCAGCGACCGCTCGCCATCGACTTCCACGGTGGCGTTGGTGACCACCACCCGGCCCCCGGTGATCAGCTCGGTGGCCGACGCGCCGAGCGCCCGCCACACCATCGGCAGCAGCGACGTGCCCGGCACGAAGTGCTCCGTCAGCACCATGTTGCCGATCACTCCCCGGGCCACCAGCAGCGGCGTGAGCGCGGTGATCCGCAGATCGTGCCGGTGCAGGGGTGGGTCGGGGGCCCGGGTGCCCAGCGGCGAGGCGGCCGGGGCGGCGCGCCCACTCTTCGACGTCATCGTCGCCGCGGCCATCTCCACCGCCTTGGCCGGGGACCGGGCCTCGTCGACCTTGCCCAGCAGGGCGTTCAGCACGGGATCTGCGCCCTCGCCGGCACCCTGGCCGCCGCCGTCGTGGTCCTGCGGACGGCCGCCGTCGTCCGGCTCACTCGGACGGCCGTCGGCGTCGCGTTCCCGCGGGTGGTCGCCGGCGTTGCGCTCCTGCGCGCGGTCGCCGGCGATGGTGACCCGGCAGCGGCCGGCGCCTCGGCGGCGCTTGCCCCCGATCGCGTCGACCAGCCGGGCCGCGGCCCGAAGCAGCAGCTCCGCCTCCCACGGCACCGGGGTGCCGGCGGCGAGGTCAGGGAAGTCCAACTGCCAGTCGGCGGTCACCGTCAACCCGGTCGCGGCCCGCTCCTCGATCCGGAACGTGTCGTCGGCGGCGGTGTGCCGGTCGGGGTCGATCGCCACCCCGGGGCGCAGCAGCACTGCCGCCTCCCGGGCCAGGACGCGGTTTTTGTCGTCGAACGCGGCGATCGCGTCCCGGACCTCGGCGGACAGGCGCAGCGGCCGAGCATGCAGGACCGCGGGGACCGGCGTGACACGCGGCTGCGGCCGGAACTGCGCACCGGAGTGGAGCCGCTGCCGGGACGAGGCACCCGGCTGGCTGCCGAAGACCGTCTCGACCCAGGCGTGCCAGGTGCCAATGGCACCGTCGTTTAGCCCGACGGCGACGGTCTCCGCCGCGTCGCGCAGCACCGCCGCCAGTGCCTTGCCACGCAGCATCGGCAGCCCGTCGGTGTCACGTTGCACCTCACGGTCCACCGCGCCGTGCCGGCCGGTGCCGGTGCCGCAGGCCCAGTCGCTGAGGAACTCCACCTCGACGGCGAACGGCCGGCCGTTGCCCAGGCCGGCGTCGGTGTCGCGTACGGGCTCGTCGTTGGCCATCAGGCCGCCCTCCCTTCTCGCCGCTGCCCGCCGTGGCGGTCGGTGTGTCGGCTGGCGTGCGGCGCGGTGCCGGTCGCCATGTCGATCAGATCGATCGCGCCGAAGATCCGGCTGAACCACACCCGCCGGTCCTTGTCGTCCCGCGAGCGCCGTGTGAGCTGCCCACCGTTCGGGCCGGCGGGTTCAGGCACCAGCAGGTGCGTGCCGAGGAATGCGCTCGCCGCCGCCGGATCAGGCGCCCAGACGGTGACCTGGTCGCGTGCGCGGTCAGCTTCGGTACGGCCGACGAGCAGCGCCTGCCGCAGCCGGCGCAACGCGCTGCGGGACAGTACGGGCGGATTGTCCTCGCTCTGCCGCCGGCCCAACTCCTCAACCGCCGCCCGCAACAGCGCGATGTCGTGCGCCGCCGCCCGGCTTCCCCCTCCCGGCGCACCGATCACCACCGGGCCGGGCCACAACTGCAACTCGGTCGCGTCGCCGTCGAGCACACTCAGCGGGGTACGGACCAGATCCAGGTGCTGCCCGATCGAGTCGTGCAGCACATGGAAGTCCAGCGCGCCACAACTGGGATCGATCTGTTTGATCTGCTTGGCGGAGGTGCACAATTTCTCCGCCAGCTCGTACGCCTCACTGAACGGGTAGTGCGGCTTGACGTACGCGATCCCGGCGCAGGCGGTCAGGCCCGGCCGGTCCATGTCGGCCAGCACCCGCGAAATGTCCGGATGGTCGGCAGCGGTCCGCGCGAACTGCTCGACGAAGGTTGCGGTCACCTCGAACGCCGGCCGGGCGTCCATCACCACGGTCACGTCGTCGCCGCCGACCACCAGCGGCAGCAGCCAACCGGTCCGACCGGCGACCTGTCCGACGGCGTGCCGCAGGGCGGCGACCGTCACCTCGTCCAGCGCCGTGCTGAAGGTGGCCAGCCGGTCGAGAAACTCCCGTCCGGAGTACGCCTCGGCGATGCCGCGGAACACACCACCGATGCCGTTGCCGTCGGCGTGCATCACCGCCACCCAGCCGGCGTTGCTCACCCCGTCGTTCAGCCTGTCGGTCGGGACCACCGCCGAGTCGACCAGTTGGCCGGCCATCCGGTCCCGGCCGTCGTTGCGCCGCCGCCAGGCCGCGTCGACCTTCGCCGCCCTCGGGTACGGGGTGTCGCCCTCATAGCCCAACGCCGTCGACGGCTGGCCCGAGTAGTGGCAGGGTCGGGTGAACGGCAGCGTCGGGTGCCGCAGCAGCGCCGACGGACGGCGGCTGCGCCACGCCGCCTGCCGACGGTACGCCTGCTCCAGGCTCTTGCCCAGATCGGCTTCGTTCACCGGACCAGGGTCCACAGTGCCCCAAATTTCCAGGCCCGGTGCCTCGTCGATGGCCCGGCGGGTCACCGCCCGGATGACGTCCCTGCCGGTGTCCGCGTCGTCGGCCAGCAGCAGCGCCTTTCCGGAAGCGACCACGACGATCTCGACGACAGGGGTCTCTCGACCCTCATTGGTGTCATCGACGGCGTTCTTCACCCATTCGGTGCCGGCCCGGTAGATCAATTCGCTGGCACCGACGTTCACGGCCTGTTTGTTGCTGGCGAAAACATATGCCTGATTGGCGCCGGTCTCAATGATCACCCAGTGCCGGCGGTCCTCAAAACCTGGAGTTCGACTGCTCATCTACATCCCTTCGTCGCTGCGGATCCTGCAGGACACGCAGGCACGGCGGTCTCCGCGGGCGGCATCCAGGCACACATGGAAGACGCTGGTCGGCGGAAGTCGTGCTGCACAAAGGACAGCCGGCAAAAGTACCCGCTGGAGTGCCGTGAATGCACCTAGCTGTCCGGTCGGACTTCAGACAGTTCGCGTTGCTCGCTGGTGCGAAACCTGTCGTCGAACCGTCCGAGTCAACGGCGTTACGCCGGGGACCTTCGGCGGCAGGGCCGGCGGCAACGAGCTGAAGGTCTATGACGTGGTAGCGCGCCGACCGGCGCATGGTTGGAGCAGGGCGCGACCGCGCGTCTCCGGTCACGGCGTCGCAGCGCCGCCATCTCGTCAGCCGTTTCCGTGGTGGTCGATTGTAGGTAGGTTGGGGCTGCCTCGGTGTGCGGCCACGGGGGCTTCGTCGGGTGGCCGGGGCCTGGGTGGCGCTGAGCGTACCGGGGAGGCCCTTCGGATGAAGATCGTCGCGTTGTCCTGCACGCAGAAGCGTCTCCCGTCGCTGACCGACGCGCTGCTCGAGGCGGCGATCGCCGGCGTCGTCCAGGAGGTCGGTGACGCGGAGATCCAGCGCATTCGCTTGATCGACCATCGCATCGCGATGTGCGAGGGCGAGGACACCTGTCTTGATCCCGAGGTGGGCCGGTGCACGCTCGACGACGACTTCGCGCACGTCGTCGAGTTGGCCGACGGTGCGCAGGCGATGCTGCTCGCCATGCCGGTGTACGCGGGGAACGTACCCGCGGTGCTGAAGATCTTCCAGGAACGCCTGAAGAGCTTCATGAACGCCAGGCAGCGCCCGTTCGGAAACCTGCTGGTGGGGACGATCGTGCACTCGCGCACGATGCTGACCGAGCCCGCACTGGCATCGTTGTTCCCGTGGTATCTGCGGCTACGGAACAGGAACGTCGCGTCGGCGTGCTTCACCCAGAACGATCATCAGGACCTGACCCGCACCGCGGCGCTCGACCTGTGTGTGGCCGTGGGCCGGCAACTCGGCATGACGCTCGACGGCAGCCGGCCGCAGGCCGTCGACCGCCGGGCACTGCCGTTGCTTCACTCGCCGGCTCGCCCGCGCTGCGGTGACCCGTCCGCCTCCTCCCCCGAGGCGTGACGAGACTCCGCGCGCCAGGTGCAGCCGTCGCCCGCCTGTTCGCACGACACCGTGACGTCCGGCTCCACGTAGCGGGCGGCGATGGCGGTGTTGAGTTCCTGGCAGTACGGGCACGGTGACGAGAACGTCAGGACGACGCCGGCACGGGCGGCCCGCTTGCGGTACCGGAGGATCCCACAGTCGGCGTTGCGCAGGACGGTGCCGGAGGGCTGGGGCTCACTGGTCACTGCCGAGTCGTACAGCAACAGCTGATGCCGCAGCCGGGTCATGAAGTGATCGGTGGCGGAGACCCCGGCGGGGCGTTGCGCTCGCAGCAGCTCCGCGGTGATCCGGGAGTTCGCCTGGATCCACCCGGCCAGCCCGTCCTCGCCGTGCTCTCCCAGGATGAACTCCTCGGCGGCCGCCTGTGCCTCGAAGAACCGCTGGCGCCACAGGTCGACCTTTTCCGCCGGGTCGAGCGGAGACCCTTCACCGGTCATGGTCCGCGTCCCTCCCGGTGGCGCCGTCCAACTCGGCGAAGACCTCCTGGGCGACGCGCAGCCCGTTGTTGGCCACCGGCCAGCCACCGTAGTAGGCGAGCTGGATGATGACCTCGATGATCTTCTCTCGCGACATCCCGAGGTGCAGCGCGGCACCGATGTGGCCGCGCAGCTCCCAATCGGTACGCGCCAGCGTGACCGCGCTCAGCGCGACCAGCTCGCGCTCCTCGACGCTCAGGTGCGGGCGGGTCCAGATCTCACCGAACAGATGGTCGACGGTGATGCGCAGGAATTCCGGGTAGGAACCCGGGCGCGGTTCGCGGCCGAAGACCTGCTGGAACATGGCCTCACCGCGCTCATGCCGGGCAGCTGGCTGGTTCATCGATCAACTCCTTCGTCTGGCCGAACAGTTGGCAACGTCCACGACGCCACGAAGGCGACGACCAGCAGCGCGGCGCCACTGCCGAAGGCGGCCGGAACATTCACCCGCTCGGCGACGAGCCCGACGACGACCGGTCCGACCACGGCGCCGACGTCCGTACACATCGAGAAGACGGCGACGCCACTGCCGGTCCGACCGGCGACGACGTCACCGATCAGCGCGGCCGGTGCGGCGTTGAGCAGCGCTGATCCCGCCGCGTACACGCTGAGCAGGAGGACGAGCCCGGCGTACCTGTCCACGAACACCAGGGCGGTGATTGCCGCCGCGGCCACACCGGTGCCGGCGATCATGGCGAACCGGCGGCCGGCCCGATCGACAATCCGGCCGGCCGGCATGATGAGCAGCGTCTGGACGACGGCGGAAATCGTGAACGCCCACCCGACCCACGTCACGTCGTGTCGCCACCCCACCACCACCGTCGGTACCAGGGCGCTGCGCAGTCCGAACAGGACCCATCCCTGCGCCAACGCGGCGAGGCAGGCCACCAGGTAGCGTCGATCCCGCAGCAGGACCGGTAGCCGGGCCACCTCACGGCCCGGCTCCGCGCCGACGGTTCGGCCGGTGCGGAGCACCGCCAGGGTCAGCGCCGCGGCGGCCAGCAACAGCACGGCGTACGCCACGAACGGCGCGGACAGGGTGATGAGCGCGAGGAGCCCGCCCAGTGCCGGCCCGCAGATCCCGCCGAGCAGGAAGCCCGCCTCGAACACGGCGCTGGCCCGGCCCCGCTGGGCGGCCGGCGCGATCGCCAGGAGCGTCGCCAGCGCGGAGACCGAGAAGAGCACCGAGCCGACGCCGCCCAGGCCGCGGAAGACGAGCAGTTGCCCGTAGGAGCCGGCGAACGCCGTCAGGGCCGAGGAGACGGCGCACAGCAGCAGGCCGGCGACCAGGACCCGCCGCTCGCCGAAACGCACGCCGAGCCGCCCGCAGAACGGACTGGTGGCCAGCCGCATCAACGCGAACAGGGCGACGAGCGCTCCGATCTGGGTGGGCCCGGCCCCGAACGTCGCCGCGTACACCGGAAGCACGGGGAGCACCAGTCCCAGGCCCAGCATGACGCAGCCACCAACGACACTGAGGACGTAGACCTCGCGCGGGAGACCTGGCTGGGCGGCGGCAACGGGTGGGGCGCTGCCGGAGCCGGCCGCCGTCACTGTCCGGTCACAGAATGATGCTCAGCTTTCCGTGTTCGTACAACGTCTCGTGGTCGAGCACCACGACCCGTCTCCTCATCCGGAACGACCCGCCGTCGGCGACGAGCTCGAACCGGCATTTTCCGACGTAGGCGTCGGAGCGCCCGTGTCCGAACCGGTGCACCACGACGTTCGCCGCCACCTCGAGGTGGGTTCCCCGGTCGGTCAGGATCTCCACGTTGCTGATCATCCGATTCGTCCGGGACCGGGGGTTCTCGCACCACACCTCGCCGTTCAGAAGCTGGGCGATCCGCTGGCGTAGCCGGGCAGCGTCGTCGTCGATGAGCCCGAGCGCATCCGCCGACTCGCCGCGGACGTCGGTGGCCGGCACCGAGTAGCGGATGTCGTCGGTCAGCATCTCGTCGTACCACTCCAGCAGGCGCCACTCGTCGAGCAGCCGCGCCTCTCGGAAGAGGAACTGGCTCACCCGGTGCCACAACCGCACCTGGGTCGCTTCGTCGACCGTCAGCCCGGTGGTCATCGTGCTGCCGTCCCCTGCATCTCGGCCCGGTGAGCGACCTCGAGGTGGCCGTCGTCGCCGTGCATCAACCGGTCCCACTGCCGCCAGAACTCGCGGGCGGGAAGCTCGTCGGTCGTCTCGGGGACCTCCTTGTGCATACCCCGGGACAGGTCGGAGTAGCGGATCGTGCGGTTGAGATATCCCCGCTGACAGGACTCGATGATCTCGATGTCGTCGGGGGTGGCGAAGCCGGCGGGGCCGAGGAACGTCAGGTAGTGACTCTTGCGGAGTTCCCGGATGTCCGGATCCTCGTCCCTGGGGGCCAGGGCGACCGACGTGATGGCCATCTGACCGGCGCCGACCGGGTCGATCTTGCGAATCGTGATCGCGATCGCGTCGATGATCATCAAGTTCGGGAAGATCAGCAGGGCACGATTGGTGCTGGTGATCCGTTCGGCGCGTTCGGCGCCGAACCGGTCGACGAACCGCGCGGCGGTCGCCTCGATCCGCGGCCGGAGTTCGGCGTCGAACATCGGCGTCCAGTAGGCGAGCGGGCGGGCCGCCGCCGGTGGCAGCTCGTTGGCGCCATGCCCCAGCCCGAGGGCACGGCCGAAGCCACCTCGACGTCGTGGTGGCACCGACCCCAGCGACTCCATGTATCCGACGTAACGCTTGTGCAGGGCCCGGAAGTGGTAGATGTCGACGCTGTTCTCCATCATGAGCTTCCAGTTGGCCCGAGCCCCGTGGAGTTGCGCGCCCTGGATCACCTCCATCCCGACCTCGGACTGGTCGTCGACCAGATCGAGGTACTCCGTCGCACCCGCCAGGTAGCCGGTCAGGGTGCGCGGCTGCTCCGGATCGAAGGTGACGAACACGAAACCGCGATAGCTGTCACTACGGTGCTGCGCCAGGCCGAAGTCCGCCTTCCGGAAGCCCGGTCCGTACCCGTCGGGGATCGGGACCCCGACCAGGTCGCCCCGGTTGGAGAACGTCCAGTCGTGATACGGGCACCGGAACGATCTGGCCTGCCCGGCCGGCTGCGAGCAGATCAGGGCGCCGCGGTGCGGGCAACTGTTCGCGAACACCCGGATCACCCCGTCGGACCCGCGCGCCATGACCACCGGCCGCCCGCCGACGTCGCGGGCCACGTAGGAGCCCGGCGCCGGCACCTCCGACTCGTGCCCGACGTACAGCCAGCAGCGATCGAAGATCCGGGTCATCTCCTGTACGGCCAGGTCGTCGTCGGTGTAGGCGCGCCGGTCCACCCGGAACGAGAGGCGTTCGAGATCGTCGACCACGATCCGGTCGCCCACCGGCCGCCGCAGTTCGATCGTCACTGCTCCCCCTTTCGCTGTAGCGTCTCGACCGTGCCGATCACCAGCTCGGCCGCGCGCACGGCAGAATCGCCGCACTCCGGCTGCGCGGCGCGCAGCCGGGCCCGGTAGTCCCGGTCGGGATCGAGCAGATCGGTGACAGCGTCCGCGACCGCCCGCTCGGTGACCGCGGCCGGGTCCAGCGCCGTCCCGAAACCCGCACTACCCACGAAGTACGCCTGGATGGGCTGATCCACAGCCAGCGGGATCACCAGCATCGGTGTCGCCGCCCGGACCGACTCCGCCACGGAGTTGTAACCGCCGTGTGTGACGAAGACGTCGGCGCGCTCGAGCACCTCACGCTGCGGCAGATACGGGGCGGTGAGCACGTCGTCAGGGAGCGCGAGCTCCTCGGCCAGATCTCCCACCGCGGCGATCACCTGTGCACCGGTCGCCGCAGCCCCGATGATCACCATGCGCAGCAGATCCGGCCGCCGGTAGAAGATCGTGCCGAAGGAGACGTACACCAGCGGGCGGTCGGGATCGATCCGGTCCAGTCCCGAGAAGGCGACCTCGTCGCCGCGGATCCCCGCCGCACCCGGCAGCCCGACCAACCGCACACCGTCGTCGGTGACCGCGTCCTCCCCCACGAGAGCGGGAATCGTCGGCATCACGTTGAGAATCGGCGAACGCGCCGAGTGCGTCCGGGTCGACCACAACACCCCGTGGCTGGTCAGATAGTCGCCGACCTGCTCGTCGTACGGCCAGCGACCTCGTCGATGCTCCCGAGGGCATACCCCGCCCAGGTTGGCCCAGATCATCCCGTAGGGCACACCGGACGCCGCCGCGCCGACCATGGCCGACGCCGTGACCGGCAGCGAGTCGACGAGTACGAAGTCCGGCGCCGTCGCACGAAGCGCGTCGGCCGTCTGGTCTGCCACCGGCGACGACCGGAGCATCGGTCCGATCTTCGCCGGGTCACCGCTCCACGGCGCCATCTCGACCTGCCCGACCGCGTGGACCTCCGCCTTGCCCAACGCCTGGCGACGCTGCTCGTCGAGCGTGCCACCGTCCGCGGACAGCAGCAGCAGCGCAACCTCACTGCCGGCGGTTTGGAGCGCGTTGACCACCGGAACATAGGGGTTCAGGTGACCATGCTGGGTCGTGGTGAGGACAGCGACGCGCATCAGATCTCCGATCCATCGAAAGAAGACACTCACGCTCTGGCTTCGGATGCACCACAGCCACGACCGGCGACACCCCCTGCCTACAGAAAACGGGTCGAGACGGCGACGCACGAACGGCAGAACTCCGCCCCCGGACAGGCGGTAACGCCCGGCAGGCAAAAGGGACCATCGACGTCCAGGTACTGCTACGAGGCTCTACGCATTCCCCCACCACCGCTGAGGGGACACATCAATCGACGCTACTCGGAACAATCTCGAAACAACCGGGTTCACCACCCTGCCCCCAGGCGCTTATGCAAAGCCTGCCGGGATGCGCAATCGATGTCAATGCCTCGCAACTGTCGGCTGCCACCACTCTGCTGACCACGACTTCGACCGGGCGCCGCCTCGGCCGCCAGCCGGCGCCAGCCGACTCGACTCGGCGGGCCGCGCCTCGGAGACCACCTGCTACGGGGCACGACGACATTGCCGAGAGCAGGTATGTCGCGGTTTTTGGCAAAATTGCGGAATGGCGGATGGACCGGACCTATGAAATATCCGGCTGATGGTGGCATTAACGCGCAACCGGCAGCACATCATCAACGCCCCGATCCAGGCGGTTAGTGCTGCGGTCCCCGCGTCCACGGGCCCAGGCCCGGCAAAAGGGCGACACCTGGTCACCCGTTGCCGCGTAGCTCCTTCAGGATCCGCTCCGCCACCCGGAACGACTCCAGGGCGGCCGGCACTCCGACGTAGACGGCGGCCTGCATGAGCGTCTCCTGGATCTCCTGTTCGGTGACCCCGTTGTTCACCGCGCCCCGCACGTGGACACCGAGTTCGTGGGAGCGGTTGAGGGCGGTCAGCATCGCCAGGTTGAGCAGGCTCCGGGTCTTACGCTCCAGGCCGTCGCTGGACCACACCCCGCCCCAGCAGTACTCGGTGACGAATTCCTGGATGGGTCGGGAGAACTCGGTGACGTTGCCCAGGGAGCGGTCGACGTGCTCCGCCCCGAGGACCTCCCGTCGTACCTTCAGCCCCTGCTCGTACGACTCCTGGTGGGTGCCGTTCGCCGTCATGTTGTCGTGCTCCCTTCGGTTCAGGTCGAGGTGGTCGCGGCGGCACCGTAGTCGCCGTCGGCCACGGGCTCGGCCCACTCGGTCCTGCCGAGCGAGATCGCGGTGTGGGTCAGGAAGGAGTCGGGGGCACCGCCGTGCCAGTGGCGTTCCCCGGCGGGAATCCAGACGGTGTCCCCCGCCCGGAGTACCTCGGGTCGCTCACCGGCCGTGCAGATCAGGCCGCGGCCGGCGACAACCTGGAGAATCTGCCCGTGCTCGTGGCTGTGCCAGTACGTCCGGGCGCAGGGCGAGAAGGTGACCGTATTGATCGTCACGCCATCCGTGGACGGCATGGTCAGGTAGTTCCACACGTCGCCGGTGAACTTCGAGCCCGGCTTGCCGGCGGTGCCGGCCTGCTCCGCGGCACGGGTGATCTTCATACTGTCTCCTTCGAATCGTCAGGGTCGGCTAGACGCGACGGTCGACATAGCGCTCGTTCTGGTACGGCCAGCGCTCGGACATGTCGGCGGCGGTGGGATACCAGCCGTGGAAGACCTCCCTGGACTCGGCGAAGAAGGAGGTGACCCGGCGCGCGATGCGCCACCCGGCGCCGGTCCGGACGTAGGCCACGTCGTAGGCGCCCGAACTGTTGCGGATCGACACGCGCCCGTCCACGATCCCGATGGCCCGGTACTGGAAGTGGACGCGGCACGACGCCGTATCCCCGTCGATGTCGAACGTCGGGATCATCATGTAGTGGATCCCGTGCCACGGCTGCTCGTCGCAGAACCTGGCGAGGTTCTCCCGACCCGCGATGAAGTTGCCCGCCTGGCCGTCCACTACGCGCGCCTGGTAGATGCCCTCCTCGGTGAAGAGGTTCGCCCACTCCTTCCCGTGCCGTCCGTCGTATGTGGGCGCGTAGGCGCCCTCGATCCGCATCAGTGCCAGCGTGTCGGCCGTGAGATCGGCCACCGCTTCCTCCGTCACCTCTGTGCTCCTTCCGGATGGACGATGTTCGTGATTGCGTACTCGCGCCCCCGGCGACCGTGGTCAGACGCCCACGGTGCTCCTGAGCTCCTCGATCGACTCGCCCGTCACCTCTCCCGTTCCCACGACCTCGCCCTTGACCAGGGCCACGTAGCGGCTCGCCAGCCGCGAGACGAGCCTCAGGTTCTGCTCGATCAGGAAGAGCGCCGTCCCTGTCTCGCCGATCGAGGCGAGCGCGTCGATGACCTCGTCGATCGCGACCGGGGAGAGGCCCTCCGCCGGCTCGTCCAGCACGAGCACCCGGGGGTTGGACATCAGCGCCCGGCCGATGGCGAGCATCTGCTGCTGTCCGCCGCTGAGCGCATGGCCGTTGTAGCGCGCCCGCTCGGCGAGGATCGGAAAGAGCGCGTAGACGGACCGGAGGTCCCACCGGCCCGGCCGCGCGTGCGCGGCGCCGAGCAGGAGGTTCTCCTCGACGCTCAGGTTGGAGAGGATGCGCCGGCCCTGGGGACAGAGCGCGATGCCGGCCCGGGACGCGTGGTAGGCGCGGGTGGGCTTGAGCGGCTCACCGTCGACGACGATCGAGCCCTCGACGCGAGGGATGCCGTACAACGACATCGCGAGCGTGGACTTGCCGGCACCGTTCCGTCCGACCAGGGCGACCGCCTCGCCGCTCTCGATCGACAGCGAGACGTCCCGGAGGACCTGGGCCGGCCCGTAGAAGGCCGACACCCTGTCGAGGGTCAGCACCTCGCTCATTCTTCCCTCCCCAGATAGGCGTCTCGGACACCGCGGTCCTGCCGCACCTGCGCGGGAGACCCGGACATCAGGACACGGCCCAGGTTGAGCACCGTGATGTCGTCGCAGACCTCGAAGACCGCGTCCACGTCGTGCTCGATGTAGAGCACCGCCATGTCGCGCTCCTGGGCCAGTTGCCGGATGAAGCGGGCCAGCTCCAGGCTCTGCGAGCGGGACAGCCCCGCCCCCGGCTCGTCCGCCAGAAGCACCGCCGGCCGGCCCACGAGCGCCATGCCGATGTCGACCCGCCGTTGGTCTCCGTACGAGACCTCTCCGCACTTGCGGTCGAGCAGCGGCTCCAGCCCCAGGGCGACGACGAGCTCGTCGACGCTGTCGTCCCGCAGCGTGCGGCCGACCAGCTCGAAGTGGGCCCGGACGGTGAGGTCGGGAAAGACGCTCGTGCGCTGGAACGACCGTGCGATGCCGTGGCGGCGGCGCCAGGTGACCGATCGTCCGGCCACGTTCTTCCCCTCGTACACGATCGACGCCTTGCCGCCGCGCCGACGACCGGAGACCACGTCGACGAATGTCGACTTGCCGGCACCGTTCGGCCCGATCACCCCGTGGACGCGGCCGCGCTGGAGATCAAGCCCGACGTCTTCGAGCGCCGTCACACCCTTGAACCGGACCGTGACGTCGCGAACCGTGAGCACCAACTCTTCCTCACCGCCCTCAGTTCGTCCCGGCCAGGTCGACCGGCGGTCGACGGCGTTCTCGGTGTCGAAGCCACTGCGCCTGTAGCGAGCCGACCACGCCGGCCTTGGCGAAGACCATGACGACGATGACCGCGACTCCGACGTAGAGCTGCCACTCGGTCCGGCCGCCCGAGACGAGCATCGCGTTGCCGACGGTGTAGATGAGTGCCCCCCAGAGCGGCCCGGTCGCCACCCAGCAGCCGCCGATGAAGGAGACGATCAGGGCGTTGCCCGAGGTGGTCCAGGCGAGGACGTCGAGGGAGAGAAAGGAGTTGTAGAACGCGAAGAGCACGCCCGCGACGCCGGCGAGCAACGCCGATACGACGTAGGCGGCCAGCACCGGAAGGTAGGTGTTGGAGCCGTTGAACCTGACCCGCTCCTCGTTCTCCCGGATCGCGTCCAGAAGCTTTCCGAAGCGGGAGCGTCCGACGAGCCCCAGGGCGACGAGAGCCACCGTCACCACCGCCCAACAGATCATCCACATGGTCACCGGGTCGGAGAAGTCCCGGACGGTGAGGCCGAAGAGCGTGCCGTTCATGCGTACCGGCAACCCGTCGTCGCCGCCGGTGACCGAGCGTGTCTGCGTGAGCCCGGCGAGCGTGAAGGCGAACTGGCCGAACGCCAGGGTGAGCATGGTGAAGGCGATGCCCCGCGACCGTACGAGCAGGCTTCCCACCGCGAGCGCGACGGTGACCACCGCACCGAGGGCCAGCAACAGCGCGGGGATGATCTCGAACTCCGCGTGCGTGCTGAGCGCGCCGAAGGCGTACGCCGCGCCGCCGAAATAGAGTGCGTGCCCCAGGCTGACCATGCCGAGACGCCGGATCAGGAACGCCACGCTCAGCCCGAAGACCCCCAGGATCGCGGCATTGACCAGCAGATGGCGCTGGTACGGACCGGTCACGACAAGTGGAACGAGGAAGCCGATCGCCACCAGACCGACGTTCACCGCCCACCTCGGCCGGATGCGCGGCCTGCCCGGTCGGCGGTCGCCGCCGCCGGACACCTCTTCCGCCCTGGTACGTCGCTCCATCGCGCCGTCCGACGTCACGGTCATGTCTCGATCCTTCCTGCGATGCCGCGCGGATGGACGATCAGCACGACGATCATCACCACGTACGGCGTGAGCGCGGACCAGCCCGGGAGGTTCACGTCGCCGATCACCTGGATGAGGCCGAGAGCGATGGCCGCGATCGCCGCTCCGCCGATGCTTCCCAGCCCGCCGACGGTGGTGACGATCAGCGCGATGACCAGGATTCTCGCGCCCATGTCGATGCTGACCGTGGCGTAGGGAGCGACCAGCACCCCGGCCACGCCCGCCAGGCCGAAGCTCACGGCGGCGACCACGGCGTTGAGCCTGTCGGTGTTGACCCCGGCGACACCGGTCATCTCCAGATCACGGCTCGCGGCCCGGACGTGGAGGCCCATCTTCGAATAACGCAGCCAGGACGCGATACCTATCGCCACGGCGAGACTGAAGACGATGATGAACAACCGGTACGACGGGTAGGCGTCGCCCAGCACGCTGACGGAGCTGTCGAAGGGTGCCGGGGGATCCAGCGCCTTCGGCTGGGTCCCCCACAGAATGACGACGACGTTCTCGATGACCAGCGCACCGCCGTAGGTGATGATGGCCAACTCGATCGGGTCCCGGCTCCGCAGGAACCTGAACGCGCCCTTGTCCACCAGAAAGCCGACCAGCGCCAGCACGGCCGGGACCGTCACCAACGCGAGCCAGAACGAGACCGCCGAGCTGAGCGAGTAGGCGGTGTAGGCGCTGAACATGTACAGCGCACCGTGACCGAAGTTGAACACGCCGCCGAGCCCGAAGATCATCGCGAGGCCGAGTGCGAGGATGAGCAGCAGCGAGCCATAGGCGAGCGCGTTCAGGAGCTGAATTGCCATTGAATGACCCTCGCTTGGGTGATAGTTCGCTACATCGTGCAATCGGGAGATACGGGAATGGAGACCTTCTCTCGGTCGACGACCGCGGTGATGTCCCACTTGATCCCGCCGGTGGCCTCGTCGCGTACGATCTGACCGAACCAGTTCTCCCGCTGGATCTGGTGGTCCTCCGCCCGCAGTTCGACGTTGCCCATGATCGTGTCTGTGCTGAAGCCGGTCAGTTGCTCTGCCAGGGTCGCCGGTTCGGTGGAGTCCGACTCGGCGACGGCGGCCAGCAACATCTCCAGTGCCACGAACGTGTTCGCCTCGATATAGAACGGCTCGCGCCCGAATTCCTTCTTGAACGCCTCGACAAACTTCCTGTTGCGCTCGTTGTCGAGCGCGGGATCGTAGCCCGGCACACCGTAGAGTCCGAGGCCGGCGTCACCGATGGCGTCGAAGACCAGCACGTCGAAGCTGTTGACCCCGACGATGGCGTCGAAGTGGTCGAGTACCCCGTACTGGCTCGCCTGCTTGAAGAAGGTGATGGCGTCGGCACCGGCGACGCCGGTGAAGAGTCCCTTGGTCCCCTCGTCGAGAAGCTGGGAGATGTAGGACCCGTAGTCGGCGTGGGTGAGCGGCGGGAAGTGCCCCGGCGCAACCGTCGTGCCGGGCTGGCTCTCGGCGAGGCGCTTGAACGCGTCGTACGCGTCGTGACCGAACGCGTAGTCCGAGCACAACGCACTCCAGCTCGTGATCCCCAGGCCCCGCACGCCGTCGGCGAGCGTGTTCAGGTTCATGCTCACACTGGGCACCGTGCGGAAGTAGAGCGGATTGCAGGTGGCGGCGGTGAGACCGTCGGCCTGGGCGTCCGGATCGATGAACAGCAGCCCCAGGCGGTCGAGCGACTCCTGGATGGCCGCCGACTGGGCCGACGAGAAGTAGCCGGTCAGGATCTCGAACCCGTCCTGGCGCACCGCGCTCTCGACCGCACGGATCGCGTCGGCGGTCTCCCCGTTGTTCGGATAGATCTTGAGCTCGATCCTGCGCCCGTTGGCGCCACCGGCGTCGTTGAGGTATTTGGCGGCGAAGGGCGCCATGTCCAGGACCGCACGTCCGTAGATCGCCAGCGCTCCGGAGGTCGCGGAGGTGACCGCGACCCGGATCGGGTCTCCGTCCGAGCCCGACCCACCGTCGTCGCTCCCGCACGCGGAGAGCACGCTTGGCAGAGCCATCATTCCGAGTACGCCTGCGGATCCCTTGAAAATCTGTCGACGCGAGAGCTGGGGACGGTTCATTCGAGGGTTCATTGCTACTCCTGGTTAGGCTCGACGCCTCCGGTGGGGGCACTGTCGGGTGTGGTGTGTGGTTCTTCGGTTTCGCGGGTGTGACTTTCGGACCGCCGCCGCCCAGTCGGCCGGCCCCGTCAGTCGCGGCTCGTGATCCGCGCCGGGGCCGCCGGCTCACGGCGACCGGCGGCAGCCGGCGGCGAGAAGGTGATTCCCCGGCCCCGCCACAGCTTCGTCATGACGAAGTACCGCAGATGGGTACCGGGCCACTGGGTGGCGTTCGCTCCCGATCCCGAGTGGTAGTAGTTCGTGCAGCCGGCCTCCATCGCGCTGGCGTCGGTCGCGAGCTTCTGGTCGACCCACCGGATCCACCGGTCCAGCGCCTCCGGAGTCGTGTCGACGGTCGTGGCGCCCCGCCGCACGAGCTTCTTCAAGGCCCAGACCATGACCTCCGCCTGTCGCTCCTGCTGCGCGATGATCGATCCACCGCCGTTCGTGTTCGGGCCGTAGATGAGGAACAGGTTGGGAAAGCGCGGCACCGTCACGCCCAGGTAGGCGCGCGGACGGCCCGCCCAGTAGTCGTGCAGCTCCACGCCGCCACGACCTCGCACCTCGACGGTGTCCAGATAGTCGGTGGTGCGGAATCCGGTGCTCATCACGAGCACGTCGACCTCGTGCTCGGTGCCGGCCGCGTCGACGACGCCGTTGCTCGTCGCCCGGACGACGGGAGCGGCGACGAGCGTGACGTTGTCCCGCATCAGCGCGGGATAGAAGCTGTCGCTGAGGACCGGCCGCTTGCACCCCCACGGGTAGTTTGGGGTGACCTTCGCGGCGAGCTGCTCGTCCGGAATGGCGCTGCGGATGAAGTCCACGGACCTGGCCCGGGTCTTCGCCTGCGCGCGGGACTCGACGTCGAAGCTTCCGAAGCGCTTGTAGTAGTCGTAGAAGATTTTCAGGCGGTGCAGCCTGGCCGCCAGGGGCAGGTGGTAGAGGCTGCGCTCGAACGGCGAGAAGTCCCGGTCGTTCTTGGCGTTGATCCACCCGGGCTCACGCTGGAACACGTGCACGTGTTCGGCGATCGTGGCGACCTCGGGGACCACCTGGGCCGCGGTCGACCCCGTGCCGACCACCGCCACGCGCTTGCCACGGAGATCCACCGAGTGGTCCCAGCGCGCCGTGTGGAACCTGGGACCTTCGAACGAGTCCAGCCCGGGCCAGTCCGGATACTTCGGGACGCTCAGGAAGCCCACGGCGGTGACCACCACGTCGTACTCGGCGCTCGCCCCGTCACTGGTGTGCACCAGGTAGGTGGAGCTGTCCTCCTGCCACTCGACGAGCTCGACCGACGTGCCGAACGTGAAGTGCGGGCGCAGGTCGAAGCGATCCAGGATCGCCTCCGTGTAGGCCATGAGCTCCGGCTGCCGGGCGTGGGTCCGGGTCCAGTCCCAGCCCATGAACGAGAAGGAGTAGCTGTGGGACGGGATGTCGACCTCACAGCCCGGGTAGGTGTTGACCCGCCACGTGCCGCCGGCGCCCTCCTCCTTCTCGTAGATCCGGATGTTGGTGAAACCTGCCGTCTTCAGCTTCACCGCCGACCCGATGCCGCCGAAGCCTCCGCCGACGATGGCGATGCGGATATCGTCGCGGCGTCGGTCGCCGGTCATCGGACACACCGCCCTGCGGCCAGGGCCGGGCGATCGATGTCGTGCGGCTGGTCCGCGCAGACTCTCAACGGCATTGGCCGGTCCCTTCGGCGTCGAAGCCAGTCACGGCCCGGGACGGGTGCGGACGGCGTTGGTGTGGTCGGGCTCACGCTTCGCCACATTGTATGACCGTCGGACGGTATGTCAAGAGAGCTCGATAGCCATCCGGCAGCGCCCCGGACGCTCCGCGTCCAGGGCCGTCGAGAAGTCCGGATACTGCTGGTCACGGCATCGATGAGGACACCTGGGCGCTAGGTTCGCGCGTCGGGCGACCCGGCGATGGCGGTCGCGCCTTCGGCGTGGTGCCAGCCGACCGAGGCGTTACGGAGTGTGTCGAATGACGGCAGTGCCCGGGGCCGCGTGACAACGGGGGCCGCGCGACAACGGGGGCCGCGCGACAACCGGGGCCGCGCGACAAGCCGGTCATCGCCGCGCCGGCTCCACCGGGGCGCCGGTGCGCAGGGACCCGACGACCGCCTCGGCCGCCGCGACGCCCCAGCACGCCTCCTCGACCGGCATCACGTCGGGGCCGCGCCGACCGGCGACCACCGCGAGGGCGTACCCGACCTCGCGGCGCAGCGCCCCGCCGACCACGCCGTCCTCCTCCGGCCACAACGACAGGTCCGGGACCCGGACCCCTGCCGGGGTCCACTCCACCAGAGAATCGCTGACCAGTCGCTGCTTGAGCATCCCGTCCAGGCCCAGCACCTCGACCTCGCCGACGATGGCGCCGTCCAGGCTCAACGGACCGTCGTCCAGGGTGCCCGGCGCGCTCGCCGGCACCAGCCAGGCGGACTCCACGGTCGCGGTCACCCCGTTGTCGAACTCGAGCAGGGCGCTGACCACGCTGGGCGCCGCGTCACCGGCGGCGCCGCTGCACATCGCCACGACCCGGCGCACCGGGGCACGGGCGAACGAGATGGCCAGGTCGATGTCGTGGATGCAGGACTCCCATACCGGATGCACCCGGTCGCCGAAGCTGAGGAACCAGGCGCGGCTGAAGTCGCGGCGCAGCCGCAGTGCGCACAGGGTGCCGACGGCGCCCCGTTCGACGCCGGCGCGCATCCGGGCCATCGGGGCGGTGAACCGGGAGATGTGGCCCACCACGACCTGGCGCCGGTGCGCGGCAGCGGTTTCCGCGATCCGCCACGCGTCGGCGGACGAGAGGGCGAGCGGCTTCTCGACGAAGACGTGGCTGCCGGCCGCCAGGGCGGTCAGGCCCAGCCCGGCGTGGGACGCCTCGTCCGAGGCGATCACCACGACGTCCGGGTGGACCCGGTCGAGCAGTGCGGCGAGATCGGTGTCGGTCTCGCCGACCCGGTGCGCCTCCGCCATCTCGGCGAGCCGGGCGGTGTCCGGGTCCGCCAGGCCGACGATCCGGGCACCGGCCTCGGCCCAGACCCGGGCGTGCAGGGCGCCGAACCGGCCCACCCCGGCGACGGCGACGGTCGGTCCGGTCATGCGTTCCTCCCGGGAATCGGCGGTTCCTCCGCGCCCTGCCCGGCCAGGACCGCCAGGGCGGAGGGCTCCTTGGCACCGTGCCCGGTGAGCACGGCGACGGCGCGCCAGCGCGACGGGACGGCGGAGGTGTGCGGGGCCGGCACGGCGGAGATGCGCAGGGCCGCCACGGCGGCGGCTGCCGCGGGTTCCACGAACACCCCACGACGGGCCAGATCGCGGCCCGCCGCGGTGATGGCCGGCTCGTCGACGGCGACGACCGCGCCCCCGCTGTCCCGGGTGGCGGCCAGGGTCAACAGCCCCTCGTCCTCGTAGCCGCGCAGCGCGTCGGCGATGGCGGTAGCGGCGGTCGGGCCGACCGCGACGGGTTCGCGCAGCGACGACTCCCAGTCCGCCGCGTTCCAGGCCCGGACCAGCGGCGCACACGCCTGGGCCTGCACGCCGACCATCCGGGGCAGGCTGGTCGTCAGGCCCGCGTCCCGCAGGTCGGTGAAGCCCAGCCAGATACCGCGCAGCAGCGGGCCCGCCCCGACCGGTACGACCACGACGTCGGGTACGGCGCCGAGGTCCTCGACGAGTTCCGCCGCGATCGGCCGGTACGCCTCGGTCAGCAGCGGGTTCCGGTACGTCGTGGTGACGTTGAGCCAGCTCTCCCCCTCGGCACGGGTCGCGGCGGCGTACGCGTCGCTGTAGTCACCGTCGACCAACTCCACCTCCGCACCGTGCGCCCGGGCGGTCTCCACCTTCGCGTCCGCCCTGGAGCCGGTGGCACAGAACACCCGGCAGCGCAGACCCGCGGCGGCGGCGTAGGCGGCGGCCGACACGGCGGCGTTGCCGGTCGACGCCAGGACGAGGCCGTCCAGCCCTCGGTCGAGCGCGGCGGACGCGGCCAGCGCCATCGCCCGGTCCTTGAACGAGAGCGACGGGTTGAGCGACTCCAGCTTGATGTGGACGTCCGTGTGGACGTCGGAGTGAACGTTGACGTGGTCGTCGGCGCCGTCGTGCCGCGGCGGCGCCATCGGCAGCAGCGGCGTCGTGCCCTCGCCGAGGGTGACGGCGTGTCCGGTCCGGGGCAGCAGCCCGGCGTACCGCCACAGTCCGGCCTGCGGGGTCGGCCGGCAGTCCGCGGCGGAGACCGGGGCCAGCTCCAGCGCCAGCGGCGACCCGCAGGCCGGGCAGCGGTAGCCGGGAAAGCCGGTGCGGTGCCGGCACCGGACACATCGGGCGGTGAACTCTCTCATGGTGCCGCCGTCGGTACGGAGTGCGGCCCGGCCGGTTCCGGTCGCGGCATCGGCGTCCGGCTCCCCGGGCCGGCCGTCGATCCGGCGGTGTCGCGCGCGGGCGCACCGCTCCAGCCCAGCTGGCCGGAGAGCTCCACGGCGGCCGCCCGGACCTGCGGGCCGAGCCGGCCGGCGGCCTCGTCGTCGAACCGGGTGGCCGGTGCCGAGATGCCCAGCCCGGCGACGACGTGGCCGGCGTGGTCGAAGACCGGGGCCGCGACGCAGCAGATGCCGAGTTCGCTCTCCTGGATGTCCCGGGCGTAGCCGTCGGCCCGCACGCCGGCCAGCAGCGCGTCGATCCCGGCGCGGCTCACGGGGTCGCCGGAGAGCCGCCGGTGCGCCTCGGTCACCTCGTCGACGACGTGCGCCGGTGAGTGGGCCAGGATGGCCCGACCGATCGCGGTGGTCAGCGCGGGGTTGGTCTGGCCGACCCGGCTGTGCATCCGCACCGGGGAAGGGCTGTCGATCTTTTCGATGTAGACGATGTGCACCAGGGCGAGCACGCCGAGGTGGCAGGTCTCGCCGGTCTGCGCCGAGAGCGGCCGCATGACCGCCAGCGCCTCCTGGCGCAGGTCGAGTCCGTCGAGGTAGGAGCGGGCGAGCGTCATCGTGCCGGCGGCCAGCGCGTACCGGCCGTCGGCCGTCTCGCGGACCAGCGCCGTCCCGCGCAGCACCCCGAGCATCCGGTGCAGGGTGGTCGCCGGGATCTCGGTGGCCTTGACGAGCTCGGTCAGCGAGGCGCCCGCCGGGCTCTCGGCGAGGGCCCGGAGCACCGCGACGGTCCGCTCGACCGCCCGTAGCCCGTCGGGCTTCCGCTCGTTGTTGGCCATCTTCATTTCCCCACCTCGGCCCCGGTCTCCGGCGGGCGCACCGACAGCATCCGCTCCGCCATAGCACGATAGACGTCGGCCGCCCGGCCAAGTTGATCGACGAGGACCCATTCCCGCAGCGAGTGCGCCTGGGCGATGTCGCCCGGCCCGCAGACCGCCGCCGGGGTACCGGCGGCGGCGAGCAGGGCACCGTCGGTCCAGAACTGCAGCCCGACGGGCTCGGGGTCCGCCGCGACGGCGCAGAGCATCCGCAGGTACGGGTCGTCGGGCGGGCAGTCGAGCGGGGCGTGCACGAAGGTCGCGGTACCGGGCATCTCCTCGACCGTCGCGTCCAGCCGCGGATCCGCCCGGCGCAGCTCCGCCACGACCGCGCGCAGCTCGGCCAACACCTCGTCGTGTCGTTCCGACGGCAGCCACCGGCGGTCGAGCTGGACCACACAGGACGCCGGGACCATCGGCGGGCGGTCACCGCCGGCCACCACGCCGACGTTGACGGTCGCCGGGCCGAGCAGCGGGTGCCGGCGCCGGTCGAGCGCGGGGACCAGCTCCCGCTCGATCGCGGTGACGAACCGCGCCGCGTGGTAGACCGCGTTGACGCCGTCCTGCGGCACGCTGCCGTGCGTGGCGACCCCGTGGAACGTCGCCTCTGCCCACATCGCTCCCTTGTGCGCCCGGCCGACGCGCAGCATCGTCGGCTCGCCCACGATCGCGAAGTCGGCGCGGACGCCGGCCTCGACCAGCGCCCGCATCCCGGGGCTGCCGTTCTCCTCGCCGGCCACCGCGGTCAGCAGCAGTTCGCCGTCGAAGGTGACGTCCGGCGCGGCGAGCAGGTCGACGACGGCGATCATCGCCGCCAGGGCGCCCTTCATGTCGACGGCGCCCCTCCCCCACAGCCGTCCGTCGGCGACCCTGGGCCGCAACGCGGCCGGCATGCCGTACGGCGGCACGGTGTCCAGATGTGCGTTGAGCATCAGCGTCGGGCCGGGCCGCCCACCCCGTACCCGGGCGACCACGTTGAGCCGGTCGTCCGGCACCGGTTGGAGTTCGACGTCGGCCCCGCTGCCCCGCAGCCGGTCGGCGACGTACTCGGCGACCTCGCGCTCCTGGCCGGGATGGTCCTGGTGGCCCTCGATCGCGATCAGGCGACCGGCCTCCGCCAGCACCGCGTCCGGGTCGATCCGCCCGGTCATCCCGCGCTCCCGGTGGAGAAGGCCGGTTCGCGGTGCAGCCCGGCGAGCGCCGCCGAGGCGGCGGTGTGGCGTTCGTGGGCCCGTCGGTAGCCGGCCCGGCGCCCGTCCGGGACGGTGAGCGCCTCGCTGTCGTCCAGGGCCGCGCAGGCGGCGGCGACGTCCGGCCAGACCCCGGCGCCGATCCCCGCCAGCGCGACGGCGCCGCGCGGTGAGGCGTCCTGGCGCAGCCGCCGCACCGGCGTGTCGAAGCCGGCGGCGAACGCCTCGCACCACACCTCCGAGCGGGTCACCCCGCCACCGACCCGGATCTCGGTCGCCTCGCCCGGGTCGCCGAGGAGTTGCCGTACCGCCGCCGTGCAGGCGTAGGCGACGCCTTCCAGCGCGGCGCGGGCGATCTCGGCGGGTCCGTGTTCCGGCCCGACGCCGAGCAGCGCGGCCCGGACCGCCGGATCGTGCACCGGGGCGCTGGCGCCGAGCAGGTACGGCAGGAAGGTCACCCCGCCCGCGCCGGGTGCGCTGCCCCGGGCGAGCCGGTCCGCCATGCCGTCCGGCACCTGCCCGGCGTCACCGGCGAGCAGGTTCCGCTCGGCCCAGCGGATCGCCAGCCCGGCAGCGTACGAGGAGACCATGCCGAGGAAGCCATCCTCACCGGCCCGGGCGAAGACGAACCGGCCGACCCCGGCCCGTGGCTCGGCGACCGGGGTGACGATCTGCGCGGCGGTGCCGACGTTCACGTAGACCCGCCCCCGGGTGACCGCCCCGGCGCCGAGTGCCGCACAGGAGACGTCACCGCCACCGGCCACCACCGGGGTGCCGGCGCGCAGCCCGGTCGCCTCGGCCGCCTCGGGCCGGACCGCCCCGACGACCTCGGCCGAGCCCCGCACCGGGGGCGCGAGCCGCTCGTCGGCGCCGCAGTACGCCCAGAGCCGCGGCTCCCACCGCTGCCGGCGTACGTCGTACAGCAGCGTGCCGGCGGCGTCGCTCGGGTCGGTGCCCCAGTCGCCGGTGAGGTGGTGCCGCAGCACGTCCTTGGGCTGGACCAGCCGCACCGCCCGGCGTACCGCCTCGGGTTCGTGCCGGACCAGCCAGGCGAGCCTGGGAGCGGTGAACGCCTCCACCACCGGGTTGCCGGTCAGCTCGCCGAAGAGGTCGGCGTGCTCGCGCAGCTCCCGTACCTCGGTCACGGCCCGCCGGTCCGCCCAGGTCATCGCCGGCCGCACCGGGCGGTCCCGGTCGTCGTAGAGGGCCACGGCGTGCATGTGGCCGCTCAGCCCGACCCCGGCCACCGCGCCGGGGTCGAGGCCGGTGAGGGCCTCCCGCACCGCACCGGCCGCCGCGCGCCACCAGTCGGCCGGATCCTGCTCGTGCCGTCCCGGTCGGGTGTCGGAGGGGTAGTCGCGGTAGGACCGGGCCACCGTGGTGCCGCTGCCCGCGTCGACCACCACCACCTTCACGCCGGTGGTACCGAGGTCGACGCCGACCAGCAGCGGGCCACCCGACCCGGTCGACGGCTGCGGTGTGGCGGGGGTCAACGGCTGCGCCGGGGGACGAAACCGAACTCGGCCAGGTATTCCAGGGACTCCTCGGCGACCCGGTCGAAGTCGGCGAGTCCCACCCCGGCCGGCTCGCCGACGCCGATGTTGCCGCCGACCTGCCAGCCCTCCCACTCGACGCTGACGTACCCGTCGAAGTTGATCTCCGCGAGCGCCTCGTACGTCTCCCGGAAGTCGACAAGCCCGCCACCGAACCAGATGTGGTTGCTGTGCACGATCGTCGGCAACCCCACCTCGTCCTTGATCTGCACGATGTCGATGTACGGGCCGAGCCGCCTGATCGCCTGCCTGACGTTCATGAACGGCTTCACCGCGACGTAGAAGGCGCCGGTGTCCATCGTCATCCGCAGGTTGCTCGCGCCGACCTCGTCGAACATCCGCTCGATCAGCTCGACCCGGTTGAGGATGGTGCCCTGCAACAGCTCGATGCTGACGTTGAGCCCCAGCGTCGAGGCGTGCGCGGCGACCTCGGTGATCGCCTCCCGGCACTGCCGCCAGGCGTCCCTGCGGGACAGCAGCACGTTCAGCGGCGGGTCGTAGTAGCCGTCGCCGATAAGCGTGCAGACCGACTTCGCACCGAGCACCGCCGCCGCGTCCAGCGCCTTCTTGAACGACTCGATGCCGCGCTCCCGGTCGAACTCCCGGGGGCTGACGAAGGTGGTGTGGTGGCCGAGGTAGCCGATGTCGATGCCGACCCGCTCCGCCGTGGCACGAACGTCCCGCAGCTGCTTGTCGTACTCGGCCTTCGGCGCCTCCAGCAGCTTCGCGAAGATGAAGTCGACGCCGTCGTAGCCGTACTTCGCGGTCTGCTCCACGCACCAGGTCGCGGGCTTGTCGCCCCAGGAGTTCCAGGCCGGGCCGGCCGCCTCCAGCCGGCCCCAGGGCATGTTCGGCCAGACCTCGAAACTGATCTTCACCGTGGGTCTCCTTCCGAGAGATGTACGACGCGCTGGCGCCAGGCGAACGGGCTAGAGGTGTGGGACGAGGTCGGACATCCGGCGGGCCGCCTCGGCGTTGTGCTCGGCGGCGCCGGGCATGTTGGCGCTCATGAACACCTCCGGCGTCTCGCCGCGTCGGATCTGGATGCCGAGCGCCTCGACGATGATCGCGTCGAGCAGGGCCAGACCGACCACACTCGACGACGGTCCGGCGGACGGCAGGCCGGGACCCAGTTCGACGAGCGCGTCGCCGGGCGGGCAGTGGTTGTCGACCACCACGTCGGCGATGTCGTGCAGCCGAGGGCCCGGCCGGGAGATCGCCGAGGCGTACCGGCGGGACGTGATGGCGATCAGCGGCAGGCCACGCGCCTTCGCGGCCTGGGCGACCTCGACGGGCAGCGGGTTCGCTCCCGAGTTGGAGGCGACAAGCAGCACGTCGCACCCGCCGTCGAGCCGGTAGCCGGCGAGCACCGACTCGGCGTGTCCGGACTCCCGTTCCAGCACGGTGCTGTGCACCGCGCCCTCGTGCAGCATGTGCGCCGGTCTGAGGATCGGGCAGACCCGCACCGCGCCGCCGGCCCGGTAGAACGCCTCCTCGCCGAAGATGTGCGAATGCCCGCTGCCGAAGACGTAGAAGATGCCCTTGGCCGAGAACGACCAGGCGACCAGTTCGGCGGCCCGACGCACCGCCGGCAGTTCCTCGGTCAGGGCACGGCCGAGGATCTCCTGGACACGTGCGGCGTAGCCGGCACCGGTCACCTCCTCCGGAGACCAGCCCGCCCGTCCGGCGGGCGCCGGTCCGGCCGCGCTCACTTGACCGCTCCCGTCGTCAGCCCGCCGACGAAGTAGCGGCCGGCGAAGATGAACGGGACGATTGCGGGAATGACGGTGCAGACCGTGCCGGCCATCAGCAGCCCCCAGTTCACGGTGTACTGCCCCATGATCGCGCTCAGCCCGATCGGCAGGGTCTTGAGCTGGTCGCTGACGATCAACTGTGAGGCGAAGACGAACTCGGTCCAGGAGAAGACGAAGGCGTAGACGGCGACCGTGGAGATCCCGGGGGCGAGCAGCGGCAGGACGATCCGCAGCATCATCCGGATCGGGCCGGCCCCGTCCACGGCGGCGGCCTCGTCGATGTCCCGGGGGATCGCGAAGAAGAAGCCCCGGAGCAGCCAGGTGCAGAACGGCGCGGTGAAGGCCACGTTGACGATCACCAGCGCGTTCCTGGTGTCGATCAACTGCACCGCCGCGAACGCCTGGTAGAGCGGCACCAGCAGCAGCGTCCCCGGAATCATGTACGCCACCAGGATCGCCCCGGCCAGCTTGTTGCCACCGGGGATGCGCAGCCGGTAGAGCCCGTACGCCGCCGCGAACGACACCAGCACGGTGAAGAAGGCGGTGCAGAGCGCGACCACGAAGCTGTTGGTGAGGTAGCTCGGGTAGTCCGTGGCGGTGAAGAGCTGCCGGAAGTTCTCCAGGGTCGGATCGGTCGGGATCAGCGTCGGCGTCGTTCGCAGGATCTCCTCGCGGTCCTTGAACGCCGAGATGGTGATCCAGTAGAGCGGTCCGAGCACGATGGCCGTGAGCACGGCCCAGGTGACGATGCGGGGCAGTCGCGCCCACGACAGCCGGGGTGTCACGAGTCCTCCTTCGGCTTCGCGGCGCGGATGTAGACGGCGGCGACGGCGGCCAGCAGGACGATCGTGATCACGCTGACGGCGGCGGCGTCGCTCGCCTGGAACTGGTTGAACGCCTTGTTGTAGATGAAGACCGGCGCCGTGGTGCTCACGTCGGCGGGACCGCCCTTGGTGACCAGGTAGATCGAGTCGACGATGTTGAACGACCAGAGCGACCCGACCAGCCCGAGCGCGAAGAGCACCGGCTGGAGCAGCGGAAACGTGATCCGCCAGAAGATCCGCCAACTGTTGGCCCCGTCGACCCGGGCGGCCTCGTAGATCTCGGTGGGGATCGTCCGCAGGGCGCCGAAGATGACGACCGCGCCGAGCGGGAACCAGTGCCAGCTGTTCATCAGGATCAGCGCCGGCATCGCCAGGGCGCTGTCCCCGAACGGGCTGCCGAGCCCGTCGATGCCGACGGCGGAGGCGAGTTTCGGCACGATGCCGTAGTTGCTGTTGCCCAGCCACTGCCAGATGACCGCGACCGCGACGGTGGGGATGACCCAGGGGAAGAGCACCCAGGTCCGGGAGGCCCGCGCCCAGCGGCCGGTGCCGCCGATCAGCAGCGCGGTCCCGAAGGCCATGAGCGTCTGCACCAGGAGGTTGCCGGCCAGCCAGATGCCGGAGCGCCCGATCGAGGCCCAGAACGCGTTGTCGGCAAGGGCCCGGCTGTAGTTCTCCAGGCCGACGAAGGTCGAGTCGCTGCCGACGACGCCCTGGTCCTGGAGGCTGAGCAGCACGGTGTTCAGCAGCGGATAGCCGATCACGGCGAGCATCACGAGCACGAGCGGCGCGACGAGGGCGTACCCGAGGAGATGGACCCGCCAGGGCCGGCGACGGCGGCGCTCCGCCGTCGCCGGCTGCCCGGCGGCCCGGGTACCGGGGACGACCGCCCCGGTACCCGGCACCGCGTTGCGGCTGCTCACTTGGCGACCGCCTCGCGCATCTGCTCCTCACCCCACCTGACCGCCGCCTCCGGCGACTCGCCGCTGCTGTAGACCCGCTGCACCACCTGGGCCAGCACGTTCTGGCCGGAGATCTTTCCGATGGAGTCGACGTACTGGCCGTCGACGAAACCGAAGAGACCGCCCGTCTTCGACTGCTCCAGCATGGCGTCGACGCAGCCCCGGTACTTCTGGATGACCTCGTTGCTGGTCCAGGACTCGGCCGTGGCACCGTCGGCGGTCAGCGGCAGGAAGAGACCCGGCTCGGCGTTGAGCAGGGTGCCGTAGTTCTCCGGCTCCAGGACGTACTTCAGGAACGCCTCGGCGCCGGCGGCCTTCTCGTCGTCGTTGGACATCACCATCGCGGCGTTCGAGTAGTAGATGCTGCCCGGCTCGCCGCCGGAGTCCGCGACCGGGATCGGGGCGCAGCCCAGGTCGCTGGCTGGCCGGCCGGACTCCTGCTCGAACGGGGCCAGGTACTGCCCCTTCTCGATCGCCATCGCCGCCGCGCCGCTGTTGAACGCCGCCTGCGGCTCGCCCCAGGAGTAGTTGCCGCTGTCGGAGGGCGACTGCTTGAGCAGGTCCCGGTAGAGGGTGACGGCCCGGACCGTCTCCGGGGTGTCGAAGTTGACCTCACCGGACGGGGTGAAGAAGTTTCCGGCCCCGCCGGTCAGCATCAGGCTGTAGAGCACCTGGTCGGTGGCGAGGTTCCTCCCCGCCGGCAGCGCGATCCCGTGCTGGTTGCCGGTGGTGAGCTTCTGGGCGTCCGCCAGCAGCTCGCTGGTGGTCTTCGGCGGTTCGGTGATGCCCGCCTTGGCCAGCAGGTCCTTGCGGTACCAGAGCATCTGCACCATGCCGTAGAGCGGGACGGCCCAGTACTCGTCGTCGTCGCGGTAGGGCGCCTTGGCCGCCTCGCCGAAGGTGTGCGCCTTGTCCAGCTCCTCCACCAGTGCCGTCACCGGCCGGACGCCGCCGAGCGGGCGCACGTAGGTGGTGAAGTCGGGGATGGTGAAGAGGATGTCGGGCTGGGTCTTCGACTGCACCGCGCCCGAGATCTTCGTGTAGATCTGGTTCCAGTCCTGGACCTGCGCCTGGACCTTGTATTCCGGATTTGTCGCGTTGTAGCCGTCGATCAGCTTCTGGAACTCCGCGACCCGGTTCGGTGGCTGCTCCATGTGCCACAGGATCAACGTCTTGTCGTCCCCGGCCGGCCCACTCGACCCGCCGCAGGCGGCGGCCGACAGGCTGGCCGCCGCAACCACGGCCACGGCGGTCAGCCGCTTGAACTTTCCGTACCTCATGAGGTGGAACTCCTCTCACGGCCTTCAGGCGTCTCGCGAGCCTCCGGATCGTCCCGGCTCCTCGGCCGGCCGACGACGCTGCGGACTAGACGGACCGAGCGGTGTTGGAATAATGTTCCGGACCATACAGATGCGGTCTAGACCAGTCAAGAGCAGGGAGGTCCCGGTCTCGGCCGACGTGGCCGGGTTCGGTCGCCCAGCGCAGATACGGGATGCTCACGTCATGTCAACGCCGAAACACGTCGCGATCACGACCGCTCTCCGCGAGCAGTGCCGGAGCCTGCCGGTGGGATCCCGGCTGCCCTCGGAGAAGGACCTCGCCCTGCGGTTCGAGGTCAGCCGGATGACGGTCCGGCAGGCACTCGACGCACTGGCCACGGACGGGCGGGTGGAACGCGTGCCGGGTCTCGGCACGTTCGTCCGCCGCCCGACCGTGGCGATGGGCCCGCACCTGACCTCCTTCACCGAGGACATGCGCTCCCGGGGACTGCGGCCGAGCAGCCGGTTGGTCGCGATCGAGGAGGTGCCCGCCTCCCCCGAGGTCGCTGTCGACCTCGGGGTCGAGGTCGACAGCCCGGTCATCCGGCTGGAGCGGCTCCGGTTCGCCGACGACGAGCCGATGTGCCTGGAGGATGCCCACCTGCCCGCCCGGTTCCAACGCGTGCTCGACGCCGCCGAACTGGAGGGGTCGCTGCACGAGGTGCTGGCGAGCGCGGGCGTCGTGATGGCGGCGGCCCGCCGACGGGTACGCGCGGTGCCCGCGCCGTCCCGCGACGCCCAACTGCTCGGCCTGCCGGAACACGCCCCGGCACTGGAGATCGTCGACCTCTTCTACGACACCAACCGCCGCCCGGCGCAGCGCTCCCGGTCCCGCTACCGCCACGACCGTTACGAGGTCATGTCCGACCTGCACCGCCCGAGCACCGAATCGAGGGAGCACAACAGATGACCTGGACCGCCCACACCAGCCCCGACCTGCCCGAACCGGCCGGGCCGTACAGTCACGTGATCGACACGGGGACGATGGTCTGGACGGCCGGCTTCGGCCCGCAGGACCCGGTCACCGGCGTCGTGCCGGAGGGCATCACCGCGCAGACCGAGCAGGTGCTCGACAACGTCGAGGGCGCGCTGCGCACCGTCGGGCTGGGCCTCGCCGACGTCGTGAAGGCCACCGTGCACCTGCAACACCTGGACCGCGACTTCGGCGCCTACAACGAGGTGTACGCCAGCCGGTTCCGGCCGCCCTACCCGGTGCGGACCACCGTCGGCAGCACCCTCGCCGGGATCCTGGTCGAGGTCGACGTCGTGGCCGTACGGCGCGACCGGGCGCCCGGGAGCTGAGCGCGATGGGTGCCGTGCAGGTGTTGGACGCGGTCTGGCTGGTCGGCAGCGGCAGTCACCCCGAGGCGCTCGCCGACCCGCACGACTGCCACTGTTACCTGGTCTGGGACGGCACCGGCGGGATCCTGGTCGACACCGGGACCGGCCTGGGCGCCCGGACCTGGCTGGCGGCCATTGCCGAGGTCTGCGACCCGGCCGTCCTGACCGGCGCCGTCGTCACGCACTACCACGCCGACCACGCCGGTGGCGCCGCCGCGGCACGGAGCGCGGGGCTGCCCGTGCTGGCCAGCGCCGAGACCGCGGCGGCGCTGGCCACCGGCGACGAGTCGCGCACCTCGCTGGCCGCCGCCCGCGCCGCCGGGGTCTACCCACCCGGCTACCGGCTCGCACCCGCCGGTGTGGACCGGGTGGTGCGGGGTGGCGACGTCGTCCGGGCCGGTGGCCTGGAGATCGAGGTCGTCGACGCTCCCGGTCACTGCGACGGCCACCTCGTCGTGCTGGTCCGTTCCGCCGGCCGGAACATCCTGTTCAGCGGCGACTGCCTCTTCGCCGGTGGGCGGGTGAGCCTGCAGGCGATCCACGACTGCCGGCTCGACCGGTACGCCGAGACCGTCATCGCGCTCGCCGGGCGCGAGGTCGACGTGCTGCTGCCCGGCCACGGCGACCCGGTGCTGCGCGACGCCCGGGTGGAGATCGGCAGGGCGGCGGAGTCGTTCCGGCGGCTCGTTCCCCCGCCGAACGTCCACACCCCCTGAGCGCCCGACACCCGACTCCGCTCCTCTGCACGGAGCTGGGGTGCGCCCGCCGCCGAGGGACGATCCCGATGACCCAAGGTTGGGCATTCGATTGACGGCCGTCATGGAATCTTCTACATTTGATAGTGACCGTCATCGATGGTCGCCGAGATGGTGGCATCAGGGCCCCTCCTGCACGATCCGTCGTGCAGGAGGGGCCCTGTGACGATCACGCGCCGCCAACACGGACGCCGGTCGATTCATTGGAGTGCCGTGACGGCACAACCACCCTCCGAGGAGGAACGTTCATGGAGAGGGCAGACCGCAGACGTCGCCCGATGATTCCGACGCTGTCGGGCGCCGTGGCTGTCGCGGGCGCCGCGATGTTGATAGCGACCGCCGTACCGTCGGGTGCAGCCGAGTTCGGGAATGCCCGGGTGACCGCGTCCGGCGCCGACGCGGGCAGCCTTGCGGCCACTGCGGGTTGCGGTAGGGCACCGGCGTTGACGAGTGGCACGCATTCGATACAGAGCGGCGGACGGAGCCGCAGCTTCGTGCTGCGAATTCCCGACAACTACGACAACAACCGCCCCTACCGGCTGGTCTTCGGGTTCCACTGGTTGGGCGGCAACGCCAACTCGGTGGTGAGCCAGAGCTACTACGGCCTCCTTCCACTGTCGAACAACAGTACGATATTCGTCGCGCCCGAGGGACTCAACAATGGCTGGGCCAACTCCGGCGGCGAGGACGTCACCTTCACCGACGACATGATCCGGACGATCCAGAACGCTCTCTGCGTCGACACGGCGCAGGTGTTCTCGCTCGGGTTCAGCTACGGCGGCGGCATGAGCTACGCACTCGCGTGTGCCCGGGCGAACGTCTTCCGCGCGGTCGCGATCTACTCGGCCGGCGTGATCAGCGGATGCAACGGCGGCAACGATCCCATCGCATACCTCCAGGCGCACGGCCTCAGCGACAACGTGCTCAGCATCTCCGGTGGTCGGGCGATGCGCGACAGGTTCGTCAGGAACAACGGCTGCACCCCGGCAAGCCCGCCCGAGCCGGCGCAGGGCAGCGGTACGCACACGGAGTTCCACTACTCGGGTTGCTCGGCCGGACATCCCGTCGTCTGGTATGCGTTCGACGGGGGCCACACCCCCACTCCGCAGGACGCCGGTTCGAACGCGGCCTGGCTCCCCCAGGAGACCTGGACGTTCTTCACCCAGTTCCAGGGCACCACCCCGACGCCGGGCCCGAGCACCACCCCGACGCCGGGCCCGAGCACCACCCCGACGCCGGGCCCGAGCACGCCGACACCCGGCCCCACCACTCCGACATCCCCCGCCGGCGCATGCCGGGTGACCGCCACCGTGAACGCCTGGAACACGGGCCTGACCGAGAGCATCACCATCACCAACACCGGCAGCAGCACGGTCAACGGCTGGTCCCTGGTCTTCACGCTACCGAGCGGCCAGACCATCACCTCAGGATGGAACGCCAGCTACTCACCGTCCTCCGGGCAGGTGACGGCCAGGAACGCCTCCTACAACGCCGCCATCGCACCGAACGCGTCGGTCAACATCGGCTTCCAAGCCAACCACACCGGCAACACCGCCAGGCCAGCCTCATTCGCGCTGAACGGCGCCGCCTGCGCTCTCGCCTGATCCCCGGCAAGAGCCCGGGGTGGAGCCCGTCTGGGCTCCACCCCGGACGGCGGAGGACTCCGCTCCCGCGCCGCCCACACCGCCCGTCGGGGCCAGCCGGTCGCGGACGGCCGGCACGATCCCGTGCGGCAGAAAGAGCACCACAAGCACCAGCAGGAGCGCGTAGACGGCGTAGGACAGCACGCTCGGCGCGTAGCTGGGCATGCCCGGCTGGGTGCCGAGCGTGGTGAGCACCTGCACGAGCAGGATGATGGCGGTGGCGCCGACGAGGGCACCCCAGAGAGTGCCGAGACCGCCGACCACGGCCATCACGACGTACTCGATGGAGAGCAGGACCGGGAACGAGCCGGGAGCGATGTAGCCGAGATAGAAGGCGTAGATTCCGCCCGCGAGTCCGGCGAACGCGGCGGAGAGGGCGAAGACGGTGAGTCGATACCGCCCGACCGGAATTCCACTGGCCGCGGCCGCCGTCTCGCTGGTCGCCAGCGCCCGCAGGCCGCGTCCGGGTCGGGACGCCACGACGTTGCGGGCCACCAGCAGGGTCACCGCCACCGCGATCCAGACCAGGTAGGCGTAGGAGATGTCGTCGGCGAACTCGGCGCCACCGACGGAAAGCCGCGGGATGCCCTGCAGGCCGATGGCGCCGCCGGCCCAGTCCGCCTGGCTGAGCAGGGATAGCAGGATGAGCTGCGTGGCGAGCGTGGCGAAGGCGAGATGGTGGCCACGCAGGCGCAGCAGCGGCACGCCCACCACGAGGGCGAACGCGGCGGCCGTGAGCGGCGCGGCGAGCAGGCCGACGAGCGGTGGCAGGCCCTGCACGGCGAGCAGGCCGGCGGTGTAGCCGCCGATCGCGTAGAAGGCGGCCTGGCCCAGCGACACCTGTCCGGCATAGCCCATCAGCATCGTCAGGCCAATGGTGACCATCGCGGCGAGGCCGAGCAGGATGTAGATGGCGAGGTGGCTGCCGGAGAGCAGCGGGGGCAGGGCGAGCGTCACCGCCGCCACCACCGCCGGAAGCCACCGGGTCGCGGCCGTCGGTAGACCCCGGTTGGCGGTCGCCGGACGCCACCGGGTCGCGGCCGTGGGACGCCGTCCGGTCGGCGGCCTCCGCTGCACGTTCATGCCGTCTCCTGCAGCGCGACCGGCTGGCGCGCCGCCCGCCAGATCATCACGGTGAGCATGAGCACCAGGGCGACCTCCATCTGGTACGCGGCGCCGCCGTACCCGGCGACGAGGGCCTGCGCGGCGCCGAGCAGCAGGCCGCCGAGCAGGGTGAGCGCCGGCCGCACCAGACCGCCGAGGATGGCCGCGGCGAAGCCGCCGACGACGAGCGTGACGTCGTAGTCGAAGGTGACGAGTTGGATCGGGGTGACCAGTACGCCGGCCAGTCCGCCGAGCGCGCCGGCGATGGCGAAGGAGAGCAGGCCCATCCGCCGGACGTCGATGCCGACCAGCCGGGCGGCGTACGGGTTGGACGCGCACGCCGACAGCGCCCGGCCGGTGTCGGTGCGGGTGAACAGCACGCCGAGCCCGGTGAAGACGACGAGCGTGGCGCCGACGATGAGCAGGTAGTGGGCCTGGAAACGGGCGCCGAGCAGGTCGACCGCGCCGGGTACGCCGGGGAACGAGCGCGGCTGGTCTCCCCAGACGAGGACCTCGACGGCGTACGCGAAGACGCCGAGTCCGAGCGTGACGATGAGCGACGCGCCGGGTGGGGTCCCGGGCCTGCCTATCGCGACCAGTCCCACCACCAGTCCGGCGACGGCACCGATCGCCACGGCGAGCGCCTCGGACGGTCCGTGCGGCAACCCGCTTCCCAGCAGTGTCGAGGCGGTCATCGCGGCGATCACCGCGAACGAGCCCTGGGCGAAGTTGACCACCCGGGTGACCCGGTAGACGACCACGAGTCCGCTGCCGACGAGGGCGAAGGCACAGCCGCCGCCGAGCCCCGTGACGAGGTACTGCAGAAGTTCGCTCATCCGGTCGCACCCAGGTAGGCGGCAGCGACCCGGGGATCGCCGGCCAGTTCGGCGGCGCTGCCGGCGGCGGCGACCCGGCCGGCCTCCAGGACGTACCCCCGGGTGCACAGGTCCAGGGCGAGGCGGGCGTTCTGCTCGATGAGCAGCACGGCGAGGCCGTGTTCGGCGTTGAGGGTCCGCAGGTGGCGGGCGAGGTCGGCGACGACGAGCGGGGCGAGGCCGAGGGAGAGCTCGTCCACCGCGAGCACGTCCGGGCGGGCCATCAGCGCCCGGCCCACCGCCACCATCTGCTGCTCGCCCCCGGAGAGCTGACCGGCGCGGCGGCGACGCAGCCCGACCAGCCCGGGCAGAACATCGTAGATCCGGGCGGTGTCCCGGTCTCGGCCGCGCCAACCGCCCAGCCGCAGGTTGTCGTCCACGGTCAGATCGGGGAACATCTGCCGCCCCTCGGGCACGTGGGCGAGGCGGCCCCGGACGATGACCGTGCCGCCGGCCGGGCGCAGGATGCCGGAGAGTGTGTTGACCAGTGTGGACTTTCCGGCACCGTTAGGGCCGATGAGCGCGACCATCTCACCGGGGCGCACGGTGAGGCCGACCCCGTCGAGGGCGGTCGCCGCGCCGTAGCGGACGGTGAGCTTGTCCACCTCGATCACGTCGGCGCCTCCGTGCCGAGGTAGGCGGCGACGACGGCCGGATGAGTCCGGATCTCGGCCGGCGTGCCCTCGGCGATCACCCGGCCGAGATCGAGCACGGTGACCCGGTCAGCGAGCCGGGTCACGAAGGCAACATCGTGCTCGATCTTGATCATCGTCAGCCCGCCGGCCTTCAACTCCTCGACGAGCTGAGCCAGCGACTCCCGCTCGGCAGCGCGCAGCCCGGCCGCGGGTTCGTCGAGCAACAGCAGCCGCGGCCGGCCGCAGAGTGCGCGGGCGACCTGGAGCGCTCGCTGCTGGCCCAGTGGCAGCGACTCCGCCGGCCGGTCCGCCCAGGCGGCGAGTCCGACCCGGTCGAGTGCCTCCCGCGCCCGATGCCGGATCTCGCGCTCCTCCCGACGGTGTCCGGGCAGCCGTAGCACGGCGGCGGCGAAGCCGCTGCGGGTGGTGGTGTGCGCCCCGACCATGACGTTCTCCAGGGCGCTCATCCCGCGGAAGATGCGCGCGCCCTGGAAGACGATGGCGATGCCGAGCACGGCCCGCCGGTGCGCCGGCATCCGGTCGATGCGGTCTCCGGCGAAGGTGATCATGCCGCCGCTGACGGGAAGCTGCCCGCCGATGAGGTTGAACAGCGTCGACTTGCCGGCACCGTTCGGGCCGATGACGCCGCGCAGCTCGCCGTGCGCGACGTCGAGCCCGACATCGCGCACGGCGTAGACGCCGCCGAAGGCGCGGGACACGCCGGTGAGTCGCAGCAGAGGCTCGGTCACCTGCCGGCCACCGCGCCGAGTTGCTGGCTCGCCCACTCGGTGGGTACCAGCGCGCCGCCGGTGACCTTGTTGATCGAGATGTAGTCGGCGCTCAGCCCGGCGTGGTCGGTGACGCTGTAGGTGTAGGTGCCGTTCGGAGTGGTGGCGGTGAGCCCTTCCAGCGCGGCCCGAACCTTCTCCGGGTCGGTGCTGCCCGCCTTCTCGATCGCGGCCACCAGCAGCTTCACGCCGCTGTAGCCGTCCTGGGCGAACTGCGGCGGCGGGTAACCGTAGCTCTGCTGGAACGGTGCGGCGAGTTCGTCGACGGCCCGCTTCAGCTCCCCGTCCGGCAGGCTGTCGCCGACCACACCGATGGAGCTGGCCACGATCGCGCCCTCGGCGGCCGCGCCGACCGGGTCCAACCAGAGCTTGCTCGCCTGCGCTCCGGTGAAGACGATCGGCACCTGGAGCGCGGCGGTCGGGTACTGCTTGGCCAGGGCCACGCCGGGTGGCCCGGTGGCCCAGACGACCAGCGCCGCTGCCCCGGAGGAGCGGACCTGGTGGAAGACCGCGGAGAACTCGGTCGTCGTGGTCTGGAACTCGGGGGTGGCGGTGAGCGTGATGCCGTATCCGGCGGCCCTGGTCTTCGTGCCGGTGAAGCCGGCGCGGGCGTAGGAGCTCTTGCCGTCGTAGGCGACCGCGACCCTGGTGATGTTCTGGGCCTTGAGGTACTGCAGGATCCGGTCGGCGTACGTGGCGGAGGTGGCCGGCACCACGAAGACGTACGGGTGGATGGGGTCGACCTGCTCGTCGGCCGGGGTCAGCGAGATGTACGGGATCTTCTCCCGGTCGACCAGCGGGATGGTGGCCAGCGCCGAGTTCGAGAAGGGTGACCCGATCACGGCGGCGACGTCCCTGCCCCTGAGGTCGTTGAAGGCCAGCACCGACTGGTCGGGCTGGCTCCGGTCGTCGCGGACGAGCAACTCGACCTGGCGGCCGAGCACCCCGCCGGCCGCGTTGACCTGCTCGACGGCGAGCTTCACGGACTTCTCGTTCTCGGTGCCGAGCGGTGCGTAGTTGCCGGTCAGCGATACGATCTGGCCCACCTTGATGGGCCCGTCGCCGTCGTCGGTGGCGGAGTCGTCACCGCAGGCGGCCATGGCGGAGACCACGGCGAGCACGACGGCGGTTACGGCGGTACGTCGCACGGGCGCCTCCCACAGCGCGGGGACAGCTTTGTTACCTGGACGCTAGACACGTGTTGCACGCCGGTCAATGATGGTGCCTAATATTGGTTGTCCCGAAACGGGACCGATCGCCTCGGTCTCGCAGGGCTGAACAGATATCGGACGATTCGAAATCTGTATAGTCGGCCGCATGTCGGTCCAGCCCGCGTCACCCGCCGCCGACCTGCCGCGGGGGCAGGCCGGGGGCAGCCCCCAGCACCTGCTGCTGACCCTGCTCGGCGACTACTGGTACGGGCAGCGAGCTCCGCTGCCCTCCGCGGCACTCGTGGCACTGCTGGGCGAGTTCGCCATCACCGAGGTCAGCGCCCGGGCGGCGCTGAGCCGGCTGGCCCGCCGCGGCCTGCTCGAACTCTCCAGGGCCGGACGGCGCACCTCCTACGCGCTCAGTGCCCGCGCTGCCGAGGTGCTCACCGAGGGGCGCGGGCACATCCTCTCCTTCGGCACGGCGCAGGCGGCCTGGACCGGGCACTGGACGGTGGCGGCGTTCTCCGTGCCCGAGGACGACCGGTCCCGGCGGCACGCCCTGCGTACCCGGCTCGGCTGGTACGGCTTCGCACCGCTCTACGACGGCCTCTGGGTCTCCCCGCACGGACGGGTCCGCGAGGTGACCGGGGTCCTGGCCGAGCTCGGCATCGACCGGGCGACCGTCTTCATCGCCGAGCTCGCCGAGGGCGGGCCGGTGGGCGGGAACCCGGTCAAGGCGTGGGACCTCGACGCGCTGCGCAGCGGTTACGAGCGGCTGCTCAGCGCCTACGGACCGGTGCGGGAGCGCTGGCGCAGCGGGCAGATCGGCACGGCGGAGGCCCTGGTCGCACGCACCGCGCTGATGGACGACTGGCGCACCATGCCGGGCCTCGACCCGGAGCTGCCCACCGAGCTACTGCCGGCACAGTGGCCCCGGGCGCGGGCCCGGGAACTCTTCGTGGAGCTCTACGACGGCCTCGCCGGCCTCGCCGAGCAGCGGGTGGTGCAGGTGGTCGCCGAGTACGACCCCGAGCTGGCCGCGCTCGTGCGCAGTCACACCAGCCGCAGCCGCGACCTCTGACAGCGGCCGGCCACCCGCGGCGGTGTGGTGGCGCCGCAATGTGTGACACATGTCTTGACGACAGGAGCGAGACCAGTAAGCCTATGGACAGGCGAAGGAGGACCCATGGGTGACGACGCGTACGACGCGATCGCCGAACTCGGCACCGCGCCGCTGTGGCGCTACTTCGGCAACCTCTTCGCGGCCGAACCGAAGAGCCGGGCTGTGCCGTACCGGTGGTCCTACCCGGCGCTCCGGCCCCACCTGCTGCACTTCGCCGACGTGCTGTCGCTGGAGGAGGCGGAGCGCCGGGTGCTGATGCTTGTCAACCCGGGGCTCTCCGACCCGCCGGCCACCACCACCACGCTGTACGCCGGCATCCAGGTGATCCTGCCCGGCGAGACCGCGCAGGCGCACCGGCACACCTCCGGCGCCTTCCGCTTCATCATCGAGGGCAGCGGCGCATACACGACCGTGAACGGCGAGCGGGTGCACATGCACCCCGGCGACCTGCTGCTGACCCCGGGCTGGCACTGGCACGACCACGCCCACGAGGGCGACGGGCCGATGCTCTGGCTCGACGGCCTGGACTTCCCGCTCGTCAATGCCCTGGAGGCCGGCTTCTTCGAGCTCTACGGCGAACGTACGCAGAAGGCCGGCGTACCCGACGACATCTCGTCCCGCCAGTTCATCCACGGCCGGCTGACCCCCGCCTGGGATCCGCAGCCGAGCCCGAACTCGCCGATCGGCAACTATCCCTGGGCCGAGACCGCGCGGGCGTTCGACGCGATCGCCGACGACGCGGTGGGCAGCTACTCCGACGGCGTGCTACTGGAATACACCAACCCGTGGACCGGCGGCCCGGTCATGCCGACCATCGGATGCCGGGTGGCGCGGCTGCGCCCGGGATTCCGCGGCGTGCCCCGCCGGCAGACCCCGAGCACCGTCTACCACGTGGTGCGGGGGCACGGCGTGACCACGGTGGAGGGCCAGCGGCTGGAGTGGGGGCCGAAGGATGTCTTCGCCGTGCCGGGCTGGGCCACGTACACGCACGTCAACTCCGTGTCGGACGAGGACGCGATCCTCTTCTCCTACACCGACGCGCCGGCGCTGGCCGCGCTCGGCCTCCATCGCGAGGAGGTCCGGTGAGGCTCGCCGTGTTCCGCACCGATCGGGAGACCCGGCTCGGCGTGGTCGACGGCGACCACCTCGTCGACATCACCGGACTGGTCGACGCGCCGCCGTCCGGACCGGCCGGCCCGCTGCACGCGCTGCTGGGGTCCGGCGCCGACCCGCACCGGCTCACCGCCGGAGCGCTCGCCGGCCGCCCCCGTGTCCCGCTGGCCGGGGTAAGGTTCGCACCACCGCTCCCCCGCCCTGGCAAGATCGTCGCGGCACCGGTCAACTACCGCGACCACCAGGCCGAGATGGCCGCCCCGCTCACCGTCGCCGACCTCGGCCTCTTCCTCAAGGCACCCTCCTCGGTTCTCGGGCACGGCGGCGCGGTGGCACTGCCCTACACCGACGTGCGCACCGACCAGGAGGCGGAGCTGGCGGTCGTGATCGGCCGCGAGGCACGGCACGTGCCGGCAGAGCGGGCCCTGGACCACGTCGCGGGCTACACCTGCCTGCTCGACATCACCGTGCGCTCCACCGAGGACCGCTCGACGCGCAAGTCGTTTGACACGTTCACGCCGCTCGGCCCCTGGCTCACCACCCCGGAGGAGGTCGGTGACCCGGGCACCCTCGCCCTGCGCTGCTGGGTCGGCGGCACGCTGCGCCAGTCCGCCAGCACCGCCGACCTCATCTTCGGCGTCCCGCAGCTGATCGCGTACGCCAGCTCGGTCATGACGCTCTGGCCCGGCGACATCGTCGCGACCGGGACCCCGGCGGGTGTCGGGCCGATCCGGCACGGCGAGCGGATCGCCGTGCAGATCGACCGCGTCGGGCGGCTGGAGGTCAGCGTCACCGGCGACCGGGCCCGGCCGTACGCGGCGCGCCCCGGACGGGCCGGCGCACCGGGTCCGCCCCCATCGGCGGGGCGGACCGAGGCGGTGCGCGCGTGACCCGACCGCCGCAGCACCGCCCGGTCATCGTGGTCGGTGCCGGCCCGGTCGGCATGTCCGCAGCGCTGTCGCTGCGCGCCCTGGGCCGCCCGGCCACCGTCCTGGAAGCGGGCGAGCAGGACCGGCTCCGCCCGGGCAGCCGGGCGATCTTCGTGCACCGGGCCACCCTGGAGGTGCTCGACCGGTCCAGTCCCGGCCTCGCCGGCGACCTCGCCGCGCACGGGCTGGTCTGGCAGACCAAACGCACCTTCTACGCCGGACGCCAGGTCTTCGCGCGCAGCTACCCGCCGCCCGAGCCCGGCGCACTGCCGCACTTCACCAGCCTGCCGCAGGTGGAGACCGAACGGTACCTGCTGGAGGCGTGCAAGGCGGCCGGCGTCGAGTTCGTCTGGAACTCCGAGATCACCCGAGCGGTCACCGGGACGGACGGCGCGGAACTGGCCACCGTGACGGGCGACCGCTGGACGGCCGAATACGTCATCGCGGCCGACGGTGCCCGCTCGGCGGTACGCCGGGCACTCGGCGTGACGATGGCGGGCAGCCGCTCCGACGGCTGGTACGTCGTGGTCGACGTGGAGGAGACCACCGCGCCGCTCCCTGCCGAGCGAATCTTCCACTACGCCCATCCGGCAGTCGACGGCCGCAACGTCCTGCTCGTGCCCTTCGCCGGCGGCTGGCGCGTCGACCTGCAACTGCACGACGGCGACGACCCGGAACGGCTGAGCGAGGGCGCCGGCCTGCGCCGCTGGTTGCGGGCGGTCCTGCCGCCCCGGTACGCCGACCGGGTCGCCTGGGCGTCGACATACCAGTTCCTCCAGGTGGTCGCCGACGACTTCACCGACCCGTACCGGCGGGTCCTCCTCACCGGCGAGGCCGCGCACCTCTTCGCCCCGTTCGGCGCGCGTGGGATGAACTCCGGGGTGCCGGACGCGGACGCCGCGGCCACGGCGGCACACGTCGCGCTCTCCACCGGCGTACCGGCGCGAGCGCGGGCCGCCGTCGAGGACTTCGCGATCTCGCGTCGCCGCGCCGCGCTGTTCAACCGGGACGCCGCCGGCGATGCCCTGGCACACCTGCGACCCGATGCGGAGCAGCGCGTCCGGCTGGCGGAGGCGGCCCGGGGCGCGGCGCACGACGACCGGCTCGGCCACTGGCTCGACACCGCGCCGTACGGCCCGCGCGAGATCCCGCCCGGCAACACCGTCTACAAGTACTGAGTGTGCGACATGGGTGAGCCAGCGTCGATCGTGACCAGCCGCCGGCTGGAGTGGTCCGAGACCGACCCGATGGGCCGGTGGCACTACGCCACGGCGCTGCGCTTCGTCGAGCACGCCGAGACGTCCCTGCACGAGCGGCTCGGCGTCGCGCAGCAGGCGTTCAACCAAATGCCACGGCTCAACCTGACCGTCGACTTCCTCGGCCCGCTGCACTACGCGGAGGTGGCCCAGACCACCCTGGCGGTCGAGCACGTCGGACGCAGCTCGCTGCGGTACGCGTTCACGATCGCCCGGTCCGGCGTCGTGGTGGCCCGGGGCACCCTGACGATCGCCTGGTTCGACCCCGCCACCGGCCGTACCGCACCGTGGCCGGAGCAGATCCGGGAACTCTTCACCGCAGCCGGCCCGCAGGGGGGATGACTCGATGCGAAGCACGATGGGCTCGATGCCACTCTCGGTCGCGATGATGCTGCGCCGCGCCGCCGCCACCGGACCGTACGGCCGGCTCGTCGGGATGACCGCCGCCGGCCGCGCCGGGCGGACCTGGCCGGAGCTGGCCCGCCGGGCGCGCCAGGTGGCCGCCGCCCTGCCGGGGTTGCGCGTGGCACCCGGCGACCGGGTCGGCACGTTCGCCTGGAACAGCCTGCGGCACCTGGAACTCTGCTACGGCGTGCCGATGGCCGGCGCCGTCCTGCAGCCGCTCAACGTCCGGCTCTTCGCCGACCAGATCGCGTGGATCGCCGCGCACGCCGGGGACACGGTCGTTTTCGTGGAGGCGTCCCTCACCACACGGCTGGCCGAGATCCGCCCGAAGCTGCCCGGTGTGCGGCGGTACGTCGTACTCCCCGACGGGACGCCGCCGCATCCCGACTTCGCCGACGCCGTCGACTACGAGGAGCTGATCGCCGGTATGCCGGACGACGAGCCGGCCGAGGTGGACGAGTGGGCGGCGGCCTGCCTCTGCTACACCGGCGGCACGACCGGCCGTCCCAAGGGCGTGGTCTATTCGCACCGGTCGCTGACGCTGCATGCGATGAGCGGCCTCTTTGCCGACTCCTTCGCGATCCGGGAACGCGACGTCCTGCTGCCGCTGACCCCGCTGTTCCATGCCACGGCGTGGGGCATGCCGTACTCGGCCGCGCTCGCCGGCGCCAGCCTCGTGCTGGCCGGGCCGGACACCAGTCCGCAGGCGGTGCTCCGGCTGCTCCGCGAGGAGCGGGTGACCGTGGCCGCCGGGGTGCCCACGTTCTGGCTGGCGGTCGACCAGTTGGCACCCGCCGGCGACGATCTCGGCACGCTGGAGCGGATCCTCTGCGGCGGGTCGGCGATCCCGGCGGAGCTGATCCAGCGCTACCACCGGCGCGGCGTGCAGATGCAGCAGGGCTGGGGCATGACCGAGATGTCGCCGTCGGGGAGCCTGACCGTGGTGCGCGGTCACCTGGCGGGTCGACCGGAGGCGGAGCGGCTGGCGCTGCACGCGACACAGGGCTTCGCCACGGCCGGGGTGGAGCTGCGCGTCGTCGCGCCGACCGGCGAGGTGCTGCCGCACGACGGCGTCTCCGCCGGTGAGATCGAGGCGCGCGGGCCGTGGGTCGCGTCGGCCTACCACCGCCCGGAGGACGACGCCAACGACAGCCGGTTCCGGGACGGCTGGCTCCGCACCGGCGACGTCGGGACGATCGACCCGGACGGATACCTGCACCTGCTCGACCGGGCCAAGGACCTCGTCAAGTCCGGCGGCGAGTGGATCAGCTCGATCGAGCTGGAGAACCATCTGATGGACCACGAGGCGGTGGCGCAGGCCATGGTCATCGCGGTGCCGCATCCGGTGTGGGGGGAGCGGCCGGCGGCACTCGTCGTGGCCTGCGCCGAGGTCGACGCCGAGACGCTGCGGGCACACCTGCGCACGCGGGTGGCGAGCTGGTGGGTGCCGGACGTCGTCGAGTTCGTGGCCGACCTGCCCGCCACGGCCACCGGGAAGTTCGACAAGAAGCGTGCCCGCGAACTCTGGCAGGACAGGTTGGCAGCTCTGACATCGAGCGGAGGAATGACGTGACCGGAGTGCTGGACGGTCGGGTGGCGGTCATCACCGGCGCCGCGCGGGGAATCGGACAGGCGACGGCGGTGCTGCTCGCCGAACACGGCGCCCGGGTCGTGGCGAGCGACCTCGACGCCGGGACGCTCAAACAGACGCTCGACCTGCTCGACGGGCGGGGCACGGCCGTCGCCGCCGACCTGACCGACCCGGCGACGCCGCCGCAGATCGTGGCCAGGGCGATCGAGGAGTACGGCCGGCTCGACATCGTGGTGAACAACGCCGGCTACACCTGGGACGGCATCTTCCACAAGATGAGTGACGACCAGCTGACGGCGATGCTCGACATCCACCTGATGGCGCCGTTCCGGCTGCTGCGCGCCGCCGCGCCGGTGCTGCGGAAGGCCGCCAAACGCGACGCCGCGCAGGGGCGGGAGATCTTCCGCAAGGTGGTCAACGTCGTCTCCATCTCCGGCACCATGGGCAACGTCGGTCAGGCCAACTACTCGGCCGCCAAGTCCGCACTCGTCGGCCTCACCAAGACGCTGGCCAAGGAGTGGGGGCCGCTACGGATCAACGTGAACGCGGTGGCGTTCGGCTTCGTGGAGACCCGGTTGACCGCGGAGCCGGCCGAGGCGGGCACCGTCGAGCGCGGCGAACAGAGGATTCCGCTCGGCATCCCGGCCCGGGTGCGGGCCGAGGCCGCCGCCCGGATTCCGCTCGGCCGCCCGGCCACGCCCGCCGAGGCGGCCGGCGGCATATTCCTGCTCTGCACGCCGTGGTCGAACTTCGTCCACGGACAGGTGATCACCGTCGCCGGCGGCCAGGCCGAGGGGATGAGCTTCTGACATGCGGCTCGCCACGATCCGGGTCGACGGCGGCACCCGGGCCGCCCGGGTGCACGACGACCACCTGACACTGCTGGCCGCCCCCGACGTCGGCGCGCTGCTGGCCGACCCGTCCTGGCCCGACGCGATCGGCACCGGACGGCTCCCGGCGACCGGCACCGGACGGCTCCCGCTGGAGAGCGCCGACTACGCGCCGCTGGTGCCGAACCCGTCGAAGATCCTCTGCGTCGGGCTCAACTACCGGGGCCACATCCTGGAGATGGGGCGCGACCTGCCGTCCGTACCGACGCTGTTCGCGAAGTTCGCCGCCAGCCTGGTCGGGGCGCGCGACCGGCTGGTCCTGCCGGCGGTCAGCGACCAGGTCGACTGGGAGGCCGAACTGGCCGTCCTCGTGGGCCGGCCGATCCGCCGGGCCACCGCCACCGAGGCGTCGACCGCGATCGCCGGTTACAGCGTGCTCAACGACGTCTCCATGCGCGACTGGCAGTGGCGGACGAGCCAGTGGCTGCAGGGCAAGACGTTCGAGGCGAGTACGCCGCTCGGGCCCTGGCTCAGCACCCCGGACGAGGTCGGGGACGCCGCCGACCTGGAGGTGCGCTGCGAGGTCGACGGCGTAATGGTGCAGCGGGCCCGCACGAGCGACCTGCTCTTCCGGCCGGCGGAGGTGCTGGCGTACGTCAGCCGGTTCATCACTCTCGTCCCCGGTGACGTCGTGGCCACCGGCACCCCGGCGGGGGTGGGGGCGGGCCGCGAGCCGAAGACCTTCCTCCGGCCGGGGCAGGTGCTGCGCACCGCCATCGAAGGGCTGGGCGAGTGCGTCAACGAGTGCGTGCGGGAGGCGGAGTGAACGCGGCGGAGGTCCGGGGGCGCAACCAGGCCCTCGACGACCTGATCGCCGACACCATGGAGCTGCTCGACCCGGCCCGGCTGCACGAGTTGGAGCGCAAGCCGGCCGGACAGGAGGCGTGGAGCGCGGCAATGGTCCTCGCCCACCTCGGCGAGTTCCCGTGCTTCTTCGCCGGTGAGCTGCGGCGGTTCCTCGCCGACCCGGCGGCGCCGGTGGGGCGTACCCACGAGCACCCGGAGCGGCTCGCCGCGGTGGCCGCCGCGCGCGGCCGATCGTACGAAGAGCTGCGCGCCGGAGTGACGTCGGCCGCCGCAGAGCTGGCGGTGGCACTGCGCGAGCTCGACGACCACCATCTGGCGATGACGACGAACAACCGCAGGTACGGCCCGGAGCCGCTGACCGCCTTCCTGGACCGGTACGTCATCGGGCACAAGCAGCAGCACGCCGACCAGCTCGCCCCGTTCCGCAAGGAGGTCCCTTGAAGTTGTCGAACGTGGCGATCCCCACCGGCCTGGCCTGGTCGTCGCCGTTCTGCCGCTGGCAGGGGGCCCTCGCCGGGATGTCCAGCGTGGACCTTGCCGTCGACGTGACGAACCGGGCGCTCGCCGCGCGAGGCTTCGACGTCACCGAGATCGGTCACGTGGCGTTCGGCACCACCGTCCCGCAGCCCACCTCGTTCTACGGCGTCACCACCGTCACCCCCCGTCTCGGGTTGGCCGGCGTGACCGGTCCGACGATCGCCCAGGCCTGTGCCACGTCGGCGGCGGTGGTGCAGGCGGCGGCCGTACAGGTCGAGCTGGATGCCCACCGTACGGTGCTGGCGTTGACCACCGACCGCACGAGCAACGGCCCGCTGATGGTGTGGTCGGCGCAGGACACGCCCGGCGCGGCACCACGCACCGAGCACTGGGTGCTGGAACCGATGACGCGCGACCCGAACACCAACGGGTCCATGCTGGACACCGCGGAAAACGTCGCCGCCGACGAGGGCTACACCCGGGCGGAGATCGACGAGGTGACGCTGCTCCGCCACGAGCAGTACGGTGCGGCCCGATCGGGTCGGCGGGACTACCTGGTCGAGGTGCATGTGCCCGGGCGCCGGGGCAGGCGCGTCGTCGCCGACGACGCCGGCATGCACGAGACCACCGCCGCAGGGCTGGCGAAACTCTCCCCGGTCCGGCCCGGCGGCGTGGTCACGTACGGATCGCAGACGCATCCCGGTGACGGCACCGCCGGACTCGTGCTCTGCACCGTCGACCGGGCACGCGAGCTGGGTGACGGTGGCATGACCCGGATTCTCGCGGTGGCGTTCGCCCGCACGGACCGGGCCCGGATGCCGAAGGCGCCGGTACCGGCGGCCCGCGCCGCCCTCGCCGACGCCGGCCTCGACATCAGTGGCATCGACGTGGTCACCACGCACAACCCGTTCGCGGTCAACGACATCTACTTCGCCCGGCAGACCGGGTTCCCGCTGGATCGGATGAACCCGTACGGATGCAGCCTCGTCTACGGACATCCGCAGGGGCCGACCGGCATGCGTGCGGTCGCCGAGCTGATAGCGGCGCTCCGCGCCCGTGGCGGCGGGCGCGGGCTCTTCACCGGGTGCGCGGCCGGGGACACCGCCGGTGCCGTCGTGGTGGAGGTGACCGACTGATGTCCCCCTTCGACGAGTCCGTGGTGGGTCGGTGGAGCGGCGAGCGCTGGTTCGATGTCACCGCCGAGGGCGTCGCCGCGTACGCCGAGGCCGTGGGCGGCCCCTCCCCGGTCTACGCGGTCGTCCCGGCGATGGATCTGGTGTTCGCGGTCGCCGAGACCGCGGCCCCGGCCGAGCTGCGGACCCGGGTGGTGCACGGTCAACAGGACCTGTTCTTCCACCGCCCGCTGCCGGTCGGCGACAAGGTGGCGGTCCGCGCCGCCCTCGCCGGCCTGCACGGCAAGCGCAGCGGCACGGCCGCCACCATCCGGGTGCAGACCCGCGACGCCGACGGCGAGCTGCTCAACGAGCAGTACGTCACCGAGTTCTACCGGGGCGTCCCGACCGACCTGGATCTCGGCACACCGGCCCCGACGCTGCCGGCCGATCCGCCGGCCGGCGAGCCGGCCCGCACCGCCGCCCACCCGCTCCCCGCCGACCTGGCTCGCCGGTACGCCGACGCGTCCGGCGACCACAACCCGATTCACCTGGACGAGGGGGCCGCCCGGGCGGCCGGGCTGCCCGGGGTCATCGTGCACGGCCTGGCCAGCCTCGCCATCGCCAGCCTCACCGTGCTGCCCGCCGGATCCGGTGTCTCGCGGCTGAGCTGCCGCTTCACCCGGCCGATCGCCCCAGGTGACATGCTTCGCACCCGGGTCTGGACGCACGAGGGCGGCTACCGGTTCGAGTGCCTCGACCGGGCCGGGGCCACGGTGCTCGGCGCCGGTCTGGTCGAGGTCTGAGACGCTACCGGCAGCGGGCAGGCCGGGGGCGCTCCGGCCCGCCCGCCCCGGTGGCCCGAGAACCGAGCCGATCGGCGATCAGCGGGATGGGTCAGCTGGCGGCGCAACCGGGGGTCATGCCGGAGCCACTGCCGCTGCCCTGGAAGCCGAACTCGGTGGTCTGGCCGGAGCCCAGCCGGCCGTTGTAGCTGACGTTGCTGAACTGGACGGTTCCGGTGTTGCCGCTGCGGTTGGCGTTCCAGGCGTTGGTGACGCTCGCGCCCCCGGGCAGGGTCATCGTCACGGTCCAACCGTTGGTGCCCGACGACCCGGCGGTGACCCGTACCGTGGCGACGAAGCCACCGTTCCACTGGTTCAGCGACACCGTGGCGGTGCAGCCGGCGCTACCCGGTGGCGGCGTGGTCGGAGTGACCGGCGGCGTGGTCGGAGTGACCGGCGGCGTGGTCGGAGTGACCGGCGGCGTGGTCGGAGTGACCGGCGGCGTGGTCGGAGTGGCCGGCGGCGTGGTGGGTGGCGTCGAGCGGTCCAGGCCGAAGAACTGGATCGCGACCCGCGCCATCCCGCTGGACGGCAGGCTGTGCCCGGCGCCCTGGATGGCGTACGCCTCGACCTGGGTGCCGAAGCGGCGACGGTTCCAGTTGGCCTGCGGGGTGTCGGTGGACGTCGGCGTCTGGCTCAGCCCGTGCACGTTGGTCCACTGGTCGATCGACTCCTGCAGCAGCGAGTACGGCACGAGGGTGTCGTTGGTGCCGTGCCAGAGCTGCACCGGCGGGCGAGTGCCGGTGTAGCCGGGATAGGCCGCCCGGACCATGTCGCCCCACTCCTGCGGGGTCCGGTTCATGGAGCCGTTGGTGCACGGCCCGCCGGGCGGGTAGGCGGCCGCGTTGGCGAAGCAGTTGAAGGGCACGCCCATGAAGGACGCGCCCGCCTTGAACAGATCGGGGTAGACCGCGAGCATGTGCTGGGTCATCATGCCGCCGGACGAACTGCCGGTGGCGTAGACCCGGTTGATGTCACCACCGTGCTGCGTCCGGGCGTAGTTCACCATCGACTCGATGGAGACCGGGTCACTACCGCCGCCGCGCCGCTTGGACGCGTCCGACCAGGTGTCGAAGCAGTTGCCGAAGCCGGCCTGCTGGGTGGCGGTCGGGTAGATGACGATGAAACCGTACTGGTTCGACAGCGAGGCGAACTCGCTGCCCGAGTAGAAGCCCGGACCCGAGCCACCGCAGCCGTGCATGGCGACCACGACCGGCGGGTTGGCGGGCCGGTTGTCCGGCACGTAGATGTGCATCCGCATGTTGCCCGGATTGTTGCCGAAGTTCGTCACCTCGACCAGTGACGCGGCGGACGCCGGCTGCGAAACGGCGACGAGACCGGCCGCGACGAGCAGGGCGCAGGCGAGCCCGACCAGCGTGTTCCTGATTCGCGTCATGACACCTCCATCGATGAGCGTTTATTGATTACATTAGGCATCTCGCTGACGACCGTCAATGCAATGCCCAACATGAGCCCGCGCGGCGGCACCTATCCTGATCAGATGACGACCGTCAGCGAACGAACCCGGCCACATCGGGACACCGAACCGGAGCAGGTGTCCGCCGTACGCCCGCAGACCCTCCTGCTCACCCTCCTGGGCAGCGCCGTACTCGGCCGGGACGTCGCGATCTTCTCGGGCAGTTACGCGGCGGTGATGGCCCGGATGGGCGTCTCCGAGCACGCGACCCGGTCCACCCTCAGTCGCATGGTCAACCGGAACCTGCTGGTCCGGCACCGCCGGGGCCGCAAGGTGTACCTCGGCCTGACCACCCGCGGCGCCGCCGTGCTGCGGGAGGGCGAGGAGCGGATGTGGCGGGCGGGCGCGGTCAACCAGGACACCGACGGGCGCTGGACCCTGCTCGGTTTTTCGCTGCCCGAGACCCGCCGCGACGAGCGCCACCTGCTGCGCTCGCGCCTGCGGTGGGCCGGTTTCGGGCTGCTGCGCAGCGGCATGTGGATCGCACCCGGCACGGTCGACGTCGGCGCGCTCCTGACCGATCTGCGGCTCAGCGACCACCTGGTGGTGTTCCGGGCCGAGCCGGCCGAGCCGGCCGCGATGAGCCAGGTGGTACGCGACGCCTACGACCTGCCCGCCATCGCCGGCCGCTACCACCAGTTCCTACGGCGGTGGGACACTCCCCGGCCCCTGCTGGACGCCCCCGACGACCTCGCCCGCCACCTGTGGCTGCTCAGCGAGTGGCTGTTACTGCTCCGGGACGACCCGCGCATCCCGCTGCGGTACCTTCCCCCGGACTGGCCCGCGGTGGCCGCCCAGGAGATCTTCCACCGAACCCACGAGCGGCTGCGCCCGGAGGCGCGGCGGATCGCCGAGGCCGAGATCGACACCATCGAAATGGTGCCGAGCGACATCGGGGATCCGCCGGACGGATCCGGGCGGTAGCGACAACCACGATCGATCTCCTCAGCACGAGAAGAGCGAGCGCGTGCCGCCGGCGGGCCCGGCCTTGCACCGGGCCCGCCGTTCCGACTCGACCCGATCCGACAGGACCCTCCGCCGGACCTGGTCACGCGACTAGCGCTGGAGGGTCAGCAGTCCGGGGCGGTAGGGCAGGAGGCCGTAGTCGCCGCCGGAGTTCGGGGAACGCCCCTGGTAGAGCAGTCGCAGGTTACAGGGATCGACGGTCATGGTCTGGTCGGCACTGCTGCGGATCAACTCACCGTGACTGATGTCGTTGGTCCAGGTCGCACCACTGTTGGCCCTACCGGCGAACGGATTGCTCTCCGACGTGGCCTGCGGCGTCCACGTACCACCCAGACTGGTCGCGGTGAACGAACGGAAGTACCGGCCCTGCGAACCGATCGCCTCGACCAGCATCAGGTACCGGTTCTGCCCCTGCAACCGGTAGACCTGCACCCCCTCGAACAGGTTGTTCGTCGAATCGGTCATGATCGTCGTGTAGGCCGAGCCGAAACTACCCGGGAAGTTCCCGATCGGCATGCTCGCCCGGTAGATCCGACCGTTGTCCCCGGCGAAGAAGAGATACATGTTCGTACTGTCACCGATCAGCGCCTGATCGATCGGCCCCGTGCTGGAGTTGGAGATACTCCCGGTGAACAGCGTCTGGTGCGCCGACCAACTGTTCACGTTGGCCGGATCGGTCGAGGTCCGGTACGAAAACGCCGGCCCGCCCCACTGGTAGGCCAACACCCACACGTTACGCGGCGCGAAGTAGAACAACGACGGCGCGACAGCGGAGAACGGCATCGCGTTCTGACTCGCCGACCCCATCTCCGACCAGTTCGTGAACAGACCGAAGTTCATCGAACCCCACGACGTACCCGTGTCGTGCGTCGTCGCGTACACCAACTGCCGACCGTTGTAGGGAGCATGGGTGAAATCCTTCAACGACACCCACCCCGACCTCGGCTGCGCCAACACACCCGTCGACGACCAACGATACGACGACGGAAGATCACACGTGCCGGCCGGGGGCGGCGTCGGCGGTGTGGTGGGGGTGCCGCCGCCGTCGACGCGGACGAGCTGCCACTGCTGGTTGGCGCCGTTCCAGTCGTCGTACTGCACGACGTTGCCCCCGTCGGCGGTCGAGGCGCCCTGCACCTCCACCACCTTGTTGCTGTTCCGGTTGATCAACCGGACGTAGCCACCGTCGGAGTCGGCCAACCGGAACTGCTGATTGGTCCCGTTACCGTCCGCCCACTGCACGATGCTCGCACCGTTCGCGGTCGAAAAATTGTAGACGTCCAGCACCTTGCCGGACAGCCGCGACTTCACCCGGTAGTAGCCACCACCGGAGTCGACGAACTGCCACTGCTGCTGACTACCGTTGTTCCGCGCCCACTGCACGATCCGCGCACCATCATTCGTGGCCAGGTTGTACACGTCCAACGCCTTGCCACTGTTCCGGTTGACCAGCACATACCACGCGTTCGTGTCCACCGTCGCCGCCGCGGCCGGCGACGACACCACCGCCACACCGGCAGCCCCGACCACCACGGCCGTCAGACCGACGGCGGCGACCCGCGGCAACCACCCACGCAATGGCCGCGCGGTCGGTGAAGACCTACCAAAGGCAAACATGACCCTCCTCCAATGACCAGGAGCCGAACCGTCCTACCCGGGATGGGTTGGTCGGCCATGACCGTCGCCAAGGCACCGGCACGCCGAGCTCTCCTCCCGGGCGCAGGAACCGAGCGATGTGATCGCTAACATGAACGGCTGCAATGCCTCACGGTCATCAGGTGAGACATGGGAGAGCCGCTCAGGCGGATGTACGGCATATTGCCAGACTGTTTCGAGGTAATCAAGAGGCGGACATCGATACGAGAGCCGGCGCGAGCGTCCGGAGGACCGACGGCCGACGAACTCGGGTTAACCCGACTTTGCACGACGGTGACCGATAACGCGTTTGCCGAAGAAAACCGGGCCGATAACCGGAAGAATCTCACCACGAGTTTTTGTTATGGGCGCCGGCATCGCACGGTCGCGACGCATCTCCGGTGGCGTGCGTGCGGACTATCCGTCCAGCGCGGGCCGGGTCCGGAACGACGCGTCGGCGCGGAAGCCCAGGCTGCCGTTCGACCGGTCCACCCACAACTCCAGGTTCCGGTGGCGCAGGAACCATCCGGGGTAATTGGACGACTCCAGCGACACCGAGTCCGGTGTCACCCCGGCACGCACGCAGAACGTAGCGTCGCCACGAAACAGTTGGCTGCCCTCGTCACCGTTCACCCGAAGCCGCCAGGACGAATGGCGTAGATAACGTCCGTCCTCGGCACGGAACGACACACAGTTGCGGTCGGCCAACCCGGGTAGCGCCTCGAATGTCGCCCGCCGGCGGGTCGTCGCGTCGCTGCCGGCGTCGACCCGGTCCAGTACTCCGAGATTGCCGGCCGCCGTGACGAACAGTCCCACCCGGTTGACCGATTCCAACGACACGCCGCCGGATGGAAGCGGCCGCGGTGCCCCGCTCGACGACGCCGCCCTGGTCGGGGTCGGCTGGCTCGGGGAGAGCGTGCTCGTGCGGGCTGTCGAGGTCGGCAGGACGATGGCCCAGGATGCCGGCGGCGCCGACGTCGGCGCGGCGACGGCCGCAGGTGGCCGTGGCTCCGGGGTCGGCCAGGTCGCCGTGGTGACCGTGGCGCCGGCGACGACCGTACCGGCGGCGACGGCCGCGACGACGGGATGCGTCCCGATCACCTGGCCGAGCTGACCGAGGAGACCGGCTTTGAGGCTCGCGCCGACGGCTCCGGATCCACCGGCACCGCCCGCATTCGCAAGGACCGCCGTGGACGCGGCGCCAAGGGTACTTCCCAGCGCGTTCTTGCCGGTCAGCGACGCCGCCAACGCCATGGGAACGGGGATCAGCGCGAGGCCCGCGAGCAGGCGTTCGGGCGGGACAAGGCCGTCGGCGTGGCGGAGGCAGACCGGGCAGGACCGGGTGTGCCGGCTGATGCGTTTACGCCACACCGGGCTCGGTCGGCCGTCCCAGCCGACCAGCACGGTGGCGAGACGATCGCAGCGGGGCCTGGCCTCCAACGCGGCCACGAGTGCCCGGCCGAGGGCGAGTTGGTGGCGCATCCGCTGGACGCGCACGTTCGCGTGGGCGACTCCGACGCCCAGCGACGCGGCCAGCTCCGCCCTGCTCAGCCTGCCGGCATTCTCCAGCCACCACAGCGACAGCAGCGCCCGGTCCGCCGGTTCGAGCCAGCGACTGGCCCGAACCACCTGTCGACGCTGGTCGGACAGGTCCATGCGCAGCAACGTCAGATCCTCGAAGTCCGCGCCGGCATCCGGCTCAGCGGACACCTCCTCCAGGGGTACGACACGGTCGGCGGCAACCTGCTGCCGTTGCAGTTGCGTGCTGACCTGGCGCAGGGTGATCGCCACCAACCAGGGCCGGAAGCTCTCCGGCGTACGCAGCATCCGCAGCTCCCGCAGGGCACGCAGCATGGCCTCCTGCACGACGTCGTCAACGTCCGGATGGCCGCTCAGCGCCCGACGCGCGATGGTGTACACCATCGGCAGGTACGCCACGGTGAGCTCGTCGATCGCCTGCCGGTCGCCGGACTGTGCCGCGACGACCCGGCTCGTCTCACGAGTGGAGGTGGCTCGCATGTCCTATCGCTGTCGCTGGGCCCGGAGGGCGGTGGTTCGGGAATCGCTCACCCGGCGAGGGGCCGCCGCGCGGGATGCGGACACCCCGCAAGCGGCATGTCGAGGCATCGTACGTCGGCAATATAATCCCCGGATGCGTACCGCTCCCGAGCATCCACGGCTGGCCGACGTCCGATCCGGGCATGGCTGAACCGCAGACCGGCACCGCCTCGCCCAGCCCGTTCGGCAACGCGTCCCGCGACAGGTTCGTCCTCTCCCGGCGATACGCAGCGGGCACCGGTGGGGTACGCGGTCTGCTGATCACCGTCCTCGGCGACTACGTGAGGCCGGCCAGGCAGGCCGCACCGACATCGGCCTTCATCAACGTCCTGGGCCGTCTCGGGGTTGCGGAGCCGGCCTGCCGGCAGGCCCTGGTCCGCGCCTCGGCGGACGGTTGGCTCGTCCCCATGAGGGACGGCCGCTACACCTGGTGGCGACTGAGCCCGGCGTTCGAACACTTCCTCGACCTCGGTGCGGGTCGGATCCTCGGCTTCACCGCCAGCCAGCCCGACTGGGACCGTCGATGGTTGATGGTGCTGGCCCGGGTGCCGGAGCGCGACAGGGCCGCCCGGCACCTGCTGCACACGCGCCTCGGCTGGGCGGGTTTCGGTCGACCGGCCCCCGGGGTCTGGATCAGCACCCACACCAATCGGGTCAAGGAGGCCGAACTCATCCTCCAGGACGCCGGTGCGCACGAGCGGGCGCAGATCTTCCTCGCCGAGCATCTCGGCGGTGTGGACCTGCCCAACCTGGTACGCCAGGCGTGGGATCTCGACAGCATCGAGCGCGCGTACGAGTCGTTCATCGCCGAGTTCAGTCGCCAGCCCTCCGCCGATCCCGTCGTCCGGCTCACCCGACTCGTGCACGCGTGGCGACGCCTGCCGCTGATCGACCCCGCACTCCCCGAAGAACTGCTGCCCGAGCGCTGGAGCGGCACCCGCGCGGCACGCCTCTTCCACCGCCAACACGCTCGATGGGAACCGGCCGCCACCCGGGAGTGGGGGCGCGTCAGTCGACAGGCCGCCTGACGCAGGAAGCCGTTCCTCTCCCCCACTCCTGATCATGCCGGGACCAGCCGTCCCGGACCCGTCGCAGAGCTGCCGGCGACGGTGGGCATCGGGACCGGCAGTGATGTCGATGGCCGCGATGAAGGAACAATCGTGCGGATTGCGCACTGATCAGTCCAGCCACCATATCCGCACGACGAGGCGCACGCCATAGCACCTGGGCTCGACGGATCAGCAGCTGCCATCTCCCCTCGCCTTCCGGTGGACCCCGTCGGTGATCGAAGATCGTTCGCATTGCGAACAGACGTGCCTATTGCGTCCATGGATCAATTGTGCCCATACTCATTCGCCGACGTCAATCAATACAGGGGCCGAGAGGTTTCGGCTCCGACGACGGCAGCACGCCCGCTCGTTCGACGTTCGCGTTGACTGCCGTAACACAGGTGTCCTACAGTTTGCAGCCAGCGACGTTCATCGATCGACTCGTCGAGGAGGTCCGGGACTTCCGACAAGGACGTCAACGCTCACGGCGTCGAACCGCTACACACCCACCAACCGTCACCGAAGCAAGCAGTTGAGGGAGGGGCCATGCGCCTATCTCGGTTCCGTCTGTTCGTCGCGGCCATGGTGCCGCTGGCGGTCGCCGCCACCGTCGGCGCGGTCTCGACGACCGCGGCATCTGCCGCCGCCGGCTGCCGGGTCAGCTATCAGGTCGGTTCCCAGTGGCCGGGGGGTTTCACCGGCAACGTCAATGTCACCAACCTGGGTGACCCGCTCTCCGGTTGGACACTGACCTGGTCCTTCGGCGCCGGTCAGCAGGTGACCCAGGCGTGGAACGCCACGGTCAGCCAGAGCGGGGCGCAGGTCACCGCCCGCAACGTCAGCTGGAACGGCAACCTCGCCACCAACGGCAGCACGAGCTTCGGGTTCAACGGCTCGTGGAACAACAACAGCAATCCGGCGCCGACCAACTTCGCGCTCAACGGCACGGCCTGCAACGGCACCACCCAGCCGACGACCGGGCCGAACCCCACGCCCACCACTCCACGCCCAACCACGCCACCCCCGACCACGCCACCCCCGACCACGCCACCCGGGACGGGCGGCCCCAACTCGATGGGCTTCATCGGCTGCTCGATGGCCGAGAACGTCTCACAGGGGTACCGCGCCATCGGTGGTCAGCGCATGTGGGGGCCGTACGGCACAGGCGGCGCGGTCGTACAGTCGTGGACCGACACCAACTCCGCCTCCTGGCAGAGCTTCGACCGGCAGGCGGCCCAGTACGGCCGACCGACGGCCGTCTGGGTGCAGATCTGCATCTTCGCCCAGAACGGCGTGACCTACAACGAGGTCCGGCAGCTCATCGCCAACGCGCGCCAGCACGCGGCCCCCGGAGCGACGATCTACATCTCCGGCCAGCCGCTCTACGACGCCGGCCAGACGTGTTTCCTGGCCGGCAGCGGCGGTCCGGAGCTGACGGACAGCATGGCACGACAGGCGGGCGCCGATTCCGCGCAGAACGTGACCTACGTCGGCACGTTCCGCCTCCGCAGCGGCGAGGTCTCCGACGGCTGCCACGCCAACGCCGCCGGCCAGCAGTCGCTCGGTCGACAGGCCACGGGCTACTGGGGCTAACTGCTCGCGATCCGGGTCGCCCGAGCCGGGGTCCTCCGGTCGGGCGACCCGATCGCGTCGGTGGCTACCCTCGAAGTGCCAGTTCTGTGACGGGGAGGTTGACTACCGAAAGAACTTCGTCATCCGACCCCAACCTGCTCCAGCCGTGAGCCGCCGTCCGCCCGAAGGGCCGACCGGGGCACGAGTCAGGTCCAGGGCAGCCCGACGTAGTTCTCCGCGAGGGTCGTCGCCGCAGCCGGCGAACCGACGACATATTCCAGTTGTGAGCGCTGCAGCCGCTGCTCGAACGCGTCGTGTCCCGGAAAGCGGTGCAGCATCGACGTCATCCACCAGGAGAAGTGCTGCACCCGCCAGACCCGGCGCAGGCACGTCGCCGAGTACCCGTCCAGCGACGTCTCGCTCCCGGTCCGGTACCAGTCGGCGACCGCCTCGGCCAGGACGTACACATCGTGGACGGCGAGGTTGAGGCCCTTCGCGCCAGTTGGTGGCACGATGTGCGCGGCGTCCCCGGCGAGGAAGAGCCGGCCGTACCGCATCGGTTCGCAGACGAAGCTGCGCATCGGGGTGATGCTCTTCTCCAGGATCGGGCCATCGCCGAGCGACCAGCCACCGTGTGCCAGCCGGATGCCGAGCTCGTCCCAGATCCGCCGGTCCGACCAGTCGGCCAGATCCTCGCGCGGGTCGACCTGGAGGTAGAGGCGACTGATCGTCGGCGAGCGGAGGCTCGCCAGCGCGAATCCCCGGTCGTGGTGCGCGTAGATCAACTCGTCGGCCGACGGCGGGACGGCGGCGAGGATCCCGAGCCAGCCGAACGGATACTCGCGCTCCAGCAGCTGGCGTACCGACCGGGGCAGGACGTCACGGCACACCCCGTGGAACCCGTCGCAGCCGGCGACGATGTCGCAGACCAGCTCCTCGCGGCGGCCGTCGACGGTGAACGTGACCCGTGGCGTGGCGGTGTCGACGCCAGACACCGTCACGTCGTCGGCATCGAAGTGGACCCGGCCACCGGTGGCGAGCCGGGCCACGGTGAGGTCCCGGACGACGTGCTGCTGCCCGTAGATGGTAATTGCCCGTCCGCCGGTCAGGTCGCTCATCGGGACCCGGTGCGCCACCCCGTCGAAGAGCAGCTCGATCCCACGGTGCACCAGGCCCTCGCGGTCGAGCCGGTCGGAGACGCCGACCTCGCGCAGCAGGTCCACCGTGCCCTGCTCCAGGACCCCGGCCCGGACCCGCTGCTCCACGTACTCGCGGCTGCGGCGTTCCACGACGACCGAGTCGATGCCGCTGCGGTGCAGGAGGTGGGACAACATCAGTCCGGCGGGTCCCGCCCCCACGATCGCCACCTGGGTACGCACTGCTTCCTCGCCCCTCCCTCGGGTATAGGTCTCGTCCGCCGCCCGCCGCCGCTGCCCGCGCACCGGCCGGGATGCGCAGGGTCATGCCTCTCCCGGCTCTTCGCGCAGCACCCGGGCGGCAACGCCGTACGCCGCGTTCGCGGCCGGCACTCCGCAGTAGACGGCGCACTGCAGCAACACCTCCTTGATCTCGCCCGGGGTGAGGCCGTTGCGCAGCGCCGCCCGGACGTGCATCGCCAGCTCACCGAGGTGGCCGTGCGCGACCAGCGCGGTCAGCGTCACGCAGCTGCGGGTACGCCGGTCGAGCCCGGGACGGGTCCAGATCTCGCCCCAGGCGTACCGGGTGATCAGATCCTGGAAGTCGGCGGTGAACCCGTCGGTCTCGGCCACCGCCCGGTCCACGTGCGCGTCGCCGAGCACCTCCCGCCGGACTGCCATCCCCCGGGCGTACCGCTCGTTCATCGCTCCTCCAGAAGGTGTTCGGCGAGTAGCACGCTCACCTGCCCCGGCTGCTCGACGCTGGCGAGGTGCGCGGCGCGGTCCAGGACCGCCAGCCGTGCACCGGGCACGGCCGCGGCGATGAGCCGGGCGTGCCGGGGCGGGGTGGCCGGATCCTCGGCGCCGACGACCACCAGGGTGGGCGCAGTGATCCCTGGCAGCAGCGGTCGCAGGTCCATCGCGGCGATCGCCTCGCAGCAGGCCGCATACCCCTCGGCTCCGACTGCGGCCAGGTCGGCGACGAGCGGCGCCACCACCTCGGGATGGCGGTCGACGAAGCCGGGGGTGAACCAGCGGCCGAGCAGGGCATCGGTCAGGCTCGCCGTACCGTGCGCCCGGACCTGGGCAGCCCGGTTGAGCCAGCCACCAGCCGGCGGCAGGTACGCGGCCGTGCCGAGCAGCGCGAGCCGGTCGATCCGCTCGGGCCGGTGGGCGGCCAGCCACATCCCCACCATGCCGCCGAGCGACAGGCCCGCGTAGTGCACCCGATCCAGCTCCAGGTGGTCGAGGAGGTCGGTCACGTCGGCCCCGAGGTCGGCGATGTCGTACGGCCCGGACGGCGCCGGTGAGTGGCCGTGCCCACGGTGGTCGAACGCCACCACCCGCATCCGCCGGGACAGTTCGGCCACCTGGGGGCGCCACATCGCCCGGGTGGTGCCGAGCGACGAGCCGAGGAGCAGCACCGGAGCGCCGGCCGGCCCGGTCACCTCATGGGCGAGCGGCACGGTACGCCTCCAGTGCCCGATCGACGAGCTGCCCGGCCGCTTCCGGCGGGTCAGCCACGGCCCCGCCTGCGGTCTCGGCGACGGACCGCATCCGATCGGGGTCCACCCGCAGCGAGTCGGTCACCGCCCTGGCGTGCCAGGCCGCCGCGGCGGTCAGCCGTAGCAGGGCGGTGACGGTCGGCCACTCGGCCTGCCACCGGCCGGCGGAGCGTTGCAGCTCGACCGGCTGGCAGGCCAGGACGGTGGCGACCAGTCCGGGAGCCTGCTGCGCGCAGGCGACCACCAGGGTGGAGCGGGCGGGATTGCGCTTGTGCGGCATTGCCGAGGAAGCGCCGGGGCTACCCTCGGTCACCTCGGCGATCTCGTTCTGCCCGAGCAGGACCACTCCGGTGGCAATCGTGCCGAGCGCGCCGCAGACGGCGCCGAGCGCCGCGGCGAGGTCGACGACGGGGCCGCGCCGGGTGTGCCAGGGCAGCGCCGGCACCGGGAGCCCGAGGATCTCGCCGAACGTCTTGGCCATCCGGGGGCCGTCGGTGCCGAGGCTGTCGTGGGCGCCGACCGCGCCGCCGTACTGCAGGGGCAGCCGGCCGCCGGCCCGGACCAGTCCGCCCGCCGCCTCTGCCAGACCGGCCAGCCAGCCCGCACAGACCAGGCCGAAACTGGTCGGCACCGCCTGCTGGAGCAGGGTCCGGCCGATCTGGACGGTGTCGCGGTGCCGGTCGGCGAGCTCGGCGAGCCGGTCGCCAGCGGCCCACAGGTCGTCGAGGATCGCACCGGCACAGCAGCGGGCCACCAGCACCAGCGCCGTGTCCATGACGTCCTGGCTGGTCGCACCGAAATGTACGAAGCGGCGGACAGGCTCGGGAACCCGGGCCCGCAGCTCCGCCACCAGCGGCACGACCGGCGAGGCCGAGGCGACCGCCCGCCGGCCCAGCTCGGCGGCGTCGAACCGCTCCGGCGCGCAGGCGGCCTCGATCTCGGCCGCGTACCCGGGTGGGACAAGGCCGACGGCCGCACCGGCGCGAGCCAGCGCGGCCTCGACCCGGAGCAGCTCCCGCAGCCAGGCGGCGGCGTCGGTGGCCGCAAGGCTCGCCGGGGTGGCGAACATCGACTCAAACATGGGTCGGCTCAGACATGGGTCGGCTCAGACATGGGTCGGCTCAGACATCGAAGAACACGGTCTCAGACTCGCCGCGCAGCACGATGTCGAAGACGTACCCGCCGGGTGCGGCGATGGCGATCAGAGTGGCGCGGCGGGCCGCGTCGGGCAGGCCGGCGAGGACCGGATCGGTGTCGTTGGCCGCCTCGTCGGGGAAGTACAGCCGGGTCACCAGCCGGTCGAGCAGCCCCCGGCCGAAGACGGAGACGTTGATGTGCGGAGCCTCGGTCCGGCCGTCCGGGGCGGGCAGCAGGCCGGGTTTGACGGTGTGGATGCGGTAGAGGCCGCGCTCGTCGGTGGGGCAGCGACCGAAGCCGCGGAAGCCGTACACCGGGCCGCGTGGGTCGTCCGGATGCGGGAACCGGCCGTTCCGGTCCGCCTGCCAGGTCTCGATCAGGGCGTCCGGCACCGGCTCGCCGGCGCCGTCGGTGACCCGGCCGCTGATCAGAATCGCGCCCGGGGTCGCCGGTGGTACCACCTCCGGCCCGTCCGGCCACGGCAGGCCGATATGCAGGAACGGCCCTACGGTCTGCGACGGGGTCAGCTCACTCCGCATGCGGTTCCTCCGTCGGCGTCGCCGCGCTGCCGCGCAGCACGATGTCGAACTCGTAGCCGAGGGCCCAGTGCGGCACCGTGGCGTCCAGGTCGAACCGGGAGATCAGCCGCTGCCGCGCCTTCTCGTCCGGGATGGAGCCCGCGACCGGATCGTGTGGGAAGAGCGGGTCGTCCGGGAAGTACATCTGGGTGACGAGGCGCTGGGTGAACGCGCGGCCGAAGAGCGAGAAGTGGATGTGCGCCGGCCGCCAGGCGTTGTGATGGTTGCCCCAGGGATAGGCGCCCGGCCGGACCGTCAGGAAGCGGTAGCGGCCCGCGCTGTCGGTGAGCGCCCGGCCCACGCCGGTGAAGTTCGGGTCCAGCGGTGCCGGCCAGGTGTCCCGGGCGTGCCGGTAGCGACCAGCGGCGTTCGCCTGCCAGATCTCGACCAGGGTGTGCGGCAGCGGGCGGCCGTCACCGTCCAGTACCCGGCCGTGCACGACGATCCGCTGGCCCTGCGGCTCGCCGCCGGGTGCGGCAGTGAGGTCGGCGTCGGTCTCGGTCACCCGGCCCTCGCCGAGCAGCGGGCCGGTCACCTCGGTCAGGTTCTGCGGCAGCAGCACCGGCGGCCGGGTGGGCGCGCGCAGCAGGGTGGAGCGGTAGCCGGGACTCTCCAGCGGTGGGTGCACGCCACGGGGCGCTCGTACGCGGGCAGGTGCAGCGAGGTCATCGGGCGATTCCTTCCAGCACGACGGCGAGCCCCTGGTTGACGCCGATGCAGATGGCGGCCGGTCCGTGGCCGCCACCCCGGTGGCGCGACTGCCGGGCCAGCGCACCGAGGATCCGGGCGATCGAGGCACCCAGCGGGTGGCCGATGGCGATCGCCCCGCCGTCGGGGTCGACGAGCTCCGGGTCGAACTCCGGCTCCGGCCTGCAGCCCGTGGTGGACGGCGCCCGGCCGATCGCGGTCGGGGTGCGGAGGGCGTCGAGGACGTAGACGTCGGGGAGGCTCATGCCGGCGTCCGATCGAGGTCCGGTCGGGCGTCAGGCGTCCCGACCGCCGCTGCTGACCCGGACGGTGCACAGGCACCGCGCTTGGCGGCCTGAATCTGCTCGTAGACGTGGGTACGCAGTGCCGTGAATCGTGGGTCGGCCCGGGTGTGCAGCTGGTCACGCTCGTCCGGCAGGTCGATGGTGAGCTGCTTCTGCACGACGGTCGGCGAGGAGGAGAGGATCAGCACCCGCTGTCCCAGATAGACCGCCTCGTCGATGTCGTGGGTGACGAAGAGGACCGTCACCCGCAGCTCGTGCCAGAGGTCACGGATCAGGTCCTCCAGCTCCGCACGGGTCTGTGCGTCGACGGCGGCGAACGGCTCGTCCATCAACAGCACGCTCGGCTCGTACGCGACCGCCCGCGCGATCGCGACCCGCTGCTGCATCCCCCCGGACAACTGCCACGGGTACGCCCGGTGCGCGTCGGCGAGCCCGACCGCGTCCAGGGCGTCGCGCACCAGTTTCCGGCGGCGCGCCCTGGAGAGCTTCTTCTGCCGCAGCGGCAACTCCACGTTGTCGTGCACGCTCATCCACGGGAACAGGCTGCGGCCGTACTCCTGGAAGACCACGGCCAGCCCCGGCGGCGGTCCGGTGACCGGGCGGCCGTCGACCAGCACCTCGCCGGCGGTGGGGGTGAGCAGGCCGGCGACGCACTTGAGCAGAGTCGTCTTGCCACAGCCGGAGGGACCGACCAGGCAGGCCAGCTCGCCGGCGTCGAGTGCGAAGGTGAGGTCGCGCACCGCCTCCACCCGGCGCCCGTGGCCGTCGTAGACCTTCCGCACTCCTCGAACGTCAAGCATGGGTTTCCCTTCCCGACGATGCCGGCCGCTCCGGGACGGCTCGCCGTTCACGACGACCGGTGCGTGCGCCGCAGCCCGTGGTACCAGGCGAGCGCCCGAGCCTCGACCGCCCGGAAGACGAGCGAGAGGGTGAAGCCCAGCAGGCCCAGCAGCAGTATGCCGCTCCACATCTCCGGGATGGCGAAGCTGCGCTGGAACTGCACCACCGCGAAGCCGAGCCCGTTGCTGGCCGCGAACATCTCGCTGATCACCATCAGGATGATGCCGATGGAGAGGGCCTGCCGGGCGCCGGTGAAGATCTGCGGGCTCGCCGAGCGGAGCACCAGGTGACGCAGTCGGCCGGCACCCCGGATGCCGTACGCGCGGGTCGCCTCGGCCAGCACGCCGTCGACCGCGCGCACGCCCTCCACGGTGTTCAGCAGGATCGGCCAGACGCAGCCGGAGACGATGACCAGTACCTTCATCCCGTCGCCGATGCCGGCGAAGAGCATGATGACCGGCACCAGCACCGGTGGCGGGATGGCCCGCAGGAACTCCAGCACCGGTTCGGCCGCGGCGCGCACCCGGCGGTAGGAGCCGATCACGACGCCGGCGGCGACCCCGAGCAGCAGCGCGAGCAGATAACCGGCGGCGAGCCGGGCCACGCTGGGCAGCACGTCGTCGGTGAGCCGCTGACCCGTCCAGACCTCGCCGAAGGTGCCGAGGATGTCGCGCAGCGGCGGGAAGTAGAAGTTCTCGCTGCCGGCGGTGGCCAGCCACCAGGCGGCGAAGAGCACTGCCGGCAGCCCGACCGCCAGCCCGACCTGGCGAAGCATCCGGGTCACAGTGCGACCTCCCCACGGACGGACTGGTGCCAGGAGAGCAGGCGCCGCTCCACCAGCCGGGCACCCACGTTGATCAGCACGCCGAGCAGGCCGGTGACCACCACCAGCGCGTACATCGCCGGCACCGCGTTGGAGGTCTGGGCGACGGCGATCCGGGAACCCAGCCCCGGCGATCCGATGATCAGCTCGGCGGTGACGGCGAGGACCAGCGCCACCGCCGCGGCCAGCCGCACGCCGGTCATCACGTACGGCAGCGCGGTCGGCCACATCACGTGCCGGATCCGCGCCCACCGGCCGAGGCCGTACGCCCGGGCGGTCTCGTCCGCGACCGGGTCGACGTCCTGCACGCCGTAGAGCACCTGGATGAGCACCTGCCAGAAGGAGGCGTAGACCACCAGCAGCAGCGTCGAGCGCAGGTCGGTGCCATACAGCAGCACGGCCAGCGGGATCAGCGCCACCGAGGGGATAGGGCGGAGGAACTCGATCGACGAGGCGGTGATGGCGCGCAGGTGGGGAACCATGGAGACGAGTACTCCCACCGCGATTCCCGCCCCGGTCGCGATGGCCAGGCCGAGGATCCAGCCGGTGAGGGTGTCGACGACGGCGGTCCAGAACGCCGGCTCCCTTACCTCGACCGCGAGCGCCGCCGCGATCCGGCTGGTGGGTGGCAGGTAGTCCGCAGCGACGATCCCGACCCGGGGCAGCACCTCCAGCAGGCCGAAGAAGACGAGCAGTCCGGCGAGGCCGTAGCCGACGGGATCACCGCCGGACCGGCGCCGAGGCGGGCTCGCACCGCCAGCGACGGTCATGGTGCCGGGGACGGTGGCGGCCGGCGCCGCACCGTCCCCCGCGGGGTCGGACGAGGTCATGGGAGCAGCTTGTCCAGGTCGACCGGGCCCTCGAACAGGCCGTCCTGCTCGCCGAACTTGACCAGGGTCTCCAGGGAGTCGCGGTTGTAGTCGGCGGGCCACTTCGGCAGGGTCAGTGCCGCCACGGTGGCCGCGTCGATCTGGGTGTAGGTGGTGATGACGTTCCGCACCTCGTCCGGGTGGCTGTCCGCGTACGCCAGCGACTCGCGCATCGCCTCGACAAACCGGTTCACCAGGTCGGGATTCTCCTGGATCAGTTTGGTCGAGGTGAAGTAGACCGCCACGGTGAGGTCGGGCGCGACATCCACGAAGTTGGAGGCGATCACTCGGCCGCCCTTGGCCCTGACCGCGGCCAGCGACGGTTCGACGACCCACGCGGCGTCGACCTGACCCGCCTCGAGGGCGGCCGGCATCTGCGGGAAGCCGATCTCGACGAACTGCACGGTGCTCGGGTCGCCACCGGCCTTGCGCACCGACTCCCGGACAGAGGTGTCGCCGATGTTCTTGAGCGTGTTTACCGCTACCTTCCTGCCGGCGAGGTCCTTGGCCGACTGGATCGGACTGTCGCCCCGGACCACGATGCCGCCAAAGTCTTCGCCGGGCTGCCCGGTCGAGGCGACCCCGTTGGCCACCACCTTGACGGGCACGTTACGGGCCTGTGCCACCATCAGCGATGTCGCGTTGCTGAAGCCGAACTGGAACTGGCCGCTGAGCACACCCGGCACGATCGCCGCGCCGCCCTGCCCCGTCTCGAGGGTCAGCTCGATGTCGCGGTTGCTGAAGAAGCCCTTCTCCTTGCCGAGGTAGATGGGTGCCACGTCGACGATCGGGATGACCCCGACGGTGACGTCGGCCGGACCGCCGTTGCCTGCCGTACCGTTCGACGGGTCCGAGGACCCGCAGCCCGCGGCCGCGACCACGAGGGTCGTGGCGACCGCGAGCCCGGTGATGAGACGACGCATGAACCCTCCTAGATGAGCCCAGGCCACCGTGCTTGCTGCGCACGATCGTTCTCACAGAGAACGTACGGGCCGTCCCGGATTTGGTCAACGACTCATGTCCAAGTCGTTACAGCCGTCGCACGCAGTGCGTCTACTGGCCTAGTCGGGAGTTTGACGGTCGCCGACCGCTGGCCGTACTGTCGCTAAGCAGCGAACTAGTGTTCATATGGCGCACAGAGGAGCCCTGGATGGGGGAAATCGCGAGCCTGCGTGATGCCGTCGCGGCCCTGGTGCACGACGGCGACCTCGTGGCGTTGGAAGGATTCACCCATCTTATTCCGGTCGCGGCCGGCCACGAGATCATCCGCCAGCGTCGCCGGAACCTCACCCTGGTACGAATGACGCCCGACATCGTCTACGACCAGATGATCGGCGCCGGCTGCGCCGAAAAACTGATCTTCTCCTGGGCCGGGAACCCCGGGGTGGGATCGCTGCACCGGTTCCGCGACGCCGTGCAGAACGGCTGGCCGGCACCGCTGGAGATCGAGGAACACAGCCACGCCGGCATGGCCAACCGGTACGTCGCCGGCGCCTCCGGCCTGCCCTTCGCGGTGCTGCGCGGATACTCCGGCACCGACCTCGTCGGTCTCACCGAGACAATCAAGCCGATCACCTGCCCGTTCACCGGTGAGACCCTGACCGCCGTACCCGCGCTGAACCCGGATGTCGGCATCGTGCACGCCCAGCGGGCGGACCGCTCCGGCAACGTGCAGTTCTGGGGCATCACCGGAGTACAGAAGGAGGTGGTCCTCGCCTCCGCCCGCTCGCTGGTGACCGTGGAGCGGATCGTCGACCGGCTGGAGGAGCGGCCGGGCGCCGTCGTCCTTCCACACTGGGCGGTGACCATGGTGGCCGAGGCGCCGGGCGGCGCCCACCCCTCCTACGCCCATGACCACAGCGACCGGGACAACGACTTCTACGTCGCCTGGGACGGCATCAGCCGGGATCGCGAGACGTTCCGGCGCTGGCTCGACGAAACCGTCCTCGGCGCGGCCGAGGTGGATGGAGGCACGCCACGATGACCCTGGACATCCCCGCCCAGATCTCCTCGCCGACCTCGCCCTGGACCGGCGAGGAGATGATGGTCGTCGCGGCCGCCCGGGCGTTGCGCGACGGCGCCCGCTGCTTCGTCGGGATCGGCCGGCCCAGCGTCGCGGCCAACCTGGCACGCCGCACCCACGCACCCAACCTGGTGCTGGTTTACGAATCCGGCACCATCGGCTCGAAACCCACCCACCTGCCGCTGTCGATCGGTGACGGTGTGCTGGCCGAGACCGCCGACGCCGTGGTCTCGGTACCGGAGATGTTCAACTACTGGCTCCAGCCGGGCCGGATCGACGTCGGCTTCCTCGGCGCGGCGCAGATCGACCGCTACGGCAACATCAACACCACGGTCATCGGCGCCGACTACCACCGGCCGAGCGTGCGGCTCCCCGGCGCCGGCGGCGCGCCCGAGATCGCCGCCTCGTGCCGCGAGGTCTTCGTCGTCGCCCGGCACGACCGGCGCACCTTCGTCGAGCGCGTCGACTTCATCACCTCGGTCGGCTACGGCCAGGGTCCTGGCGACCGGGAACGGCTCAACCTCCGCGGACGCGGGCCGGTGCGTGTGATCACCGACCTCGGGGTGCTGGAGCCCGACCCGGTCACCCGCGAGCTGACCCTCACCCAGCTCCACGAGGGCGTACGTGTCGACCAGGCGCGCGCGGAGACCGGCTGGCCGCTGCGGGTCACCGACCCGCCGCAGACCATCCCGACGCCCACCCCGGCCGAGCTCGCGGCCCTGCGGGACCTGCGGTCGGCACCCGGACCCGGCGCCGACCACCGCCGAGAGTAGGAAGCGGAGAGCCGCAGGCCCGTCGTCGAGCGGGCCGGCGAGGCATGCCGGTTACGCTGACCCGACCAGCAGGACAGCATGGAGGACCACCGATGACCGACCCCGGCCGCGAACCCCACTTCGTGCAGTCCCTGGAACGCGGGCTGGCGGTCATCCGCGCCTTCGACGCCGCGCATCCCGAGCTGACGCTGAGCGAGGTCGCCCGTGCCTGCGACATCACCCGCGCCGCCGCCCGGCGTTTCCTGCTCACCCTCGCCGACCTCGGATACGTGCACAGCGACGGGCGGATGTTCCGGCTCAGCCCCCGGATCCTGGAGCTCGGCTACGCGTACCTCTCCAGCATCGGCCTGCCGGAAATCGCCCAACCACACCTGAAACGCCTGGTCCAGGAGGTGCACGAGTCCTCCTCGGTCTGCGTACTCGACGGCGACGACATCGTCTACGTCGCCCGGGTTCCGACCGCCCGGATCATGACGGTGTCGATCACGGTTGGCACCCGGTTCCCCGCCTACCTGACGTCGGTCGGCCGAGTCCTGCTCGCCCACCTACCCGACCAGGAGATCGAACTCCACCTCAAGCGCATCCCGTTCCAGCGGCCCACCTCCCGCACCATTGCCTCGGCGACGATGCTCCGTACCGAGCTGGGCCGGGTCCGCGACCAGGGTTACGCCATCGTCGACCAGGAACTCGAGGAGGGGCTGCGCTCGGTTGCCGCACCGATCCGGGACGGCAACGGCAGCGTCGTCGCCGCGGTCAACATTCCTGTGCACGCCAGCCGCAACTCCATCGAATCGATCCGGCGCGACCTGGTACCACCGCTGGTCGCGGCGGCCTCCCGCATCGAGGCCGACCTCCGTCTGCTGCCCCGGCACGCCGGCGGAGCGCGCGCCTGACCCGCCGCCTCCTCGCATCTTGACATCGAAAAGACGACCCGATCCCGGCCCGATCCCCCGCTGGTCCCGGCCATTGCTCGTCGCCGGGATCGTCCTCGCCGCGCTCAACCTGCGGCCAGCCCTGGCCGGCGTCTCCCCGCTGCTCGACCAGATCATGTCGGAGTACCGGCTGAGCCCGGCGGCGGGCGGTCTCGTCACCACCGTCATGGTCGTCTGCCTGGGCATCGTCGCGCCGTTCGCCGCCCCGGCGGTGCACCGGCTCGGGCTGGAACGCACCCTGCTGGCCGGTCTGGCCGTGCTCGCCGCCGGGATCGTGCTCCGCAGCCTCGGCGGCACCGCGGAGCTGTATCTCGGCGCCGCGATCGCCGGATCCGCCATCGCGGTGCTCAACGTGCTGATGCCGGCACTGGTACGGCGGCACTTCGCCGACCGGGTCGGCCTGCTCACCGGCGTCTACGTCACCGCCCTGGTGCTCGGTGCGGCGCTCGCCGCCGGCCTGACCGTGCCGCTGGCACAGGCCGTCGGCGCCGGTTGGCGACCGGCCGCCGCCGCTGGCGCGCTGCTGGTGGTACCGGCCCTGCTGGCCTGGCTGCCATGGTCCCGGGTACGGGTCACCGAACCGCCGGCCCACCGTCGGTTCCGGACCCTGCTCCGGATGCCGATCACCTGGTACGTCACCGGCTTCATGGGGCTACAGTCACTCACCTTCTACACGACACTGGCCTGGCTGCCCACGATCTACGGCAACGCCGGAAGCACCCCCAAGGAGGCGGGTTACCTGCTCGGCCTGGCGAACCTGACGCAGATCGCCAGCACCCTCACCGTGCCGGTCCTCGCGGCGCGGGCCCGTAGCCAGTCCGGACACGTGGCGGCGGCGGCCGTGCTCACCGCCGCCGGCTACCTCGGGATACTCCTCGCCCCCCGCTCGGCGAGCTGGGCGTGGGCGGTGCTGCTCGGCCTCGGCCAGGGCGCGTCGATCGCGCTGGCCCTGCTGCTCATCGCACTACGCGCACCCGACGCCGGTACGGTCACCGCGTTCTCGTCGATCGCCCAGTCGATGGGGTACGTCCTGGCGGCGGCCGGGCCGGTGCTCGTCGGCGCACTGCACCAGGCCTCCGGCGGCTGGAGGGTGCCGCTCGGCAGCGTACTGGTGCTGCTGGTCGCGCAGTTCGCGATCGGACTGCGGGCCGGTCGGCCGGCCGCGGCAGGGCCGGTCAACCCGCGGTAGCGGCTTCGGGGGTCGGAGCGTCCGCGCTTCCGCACGCTCCGGGCGCCGAGCTCAGACTCGGCGCCGGGAGCGTGCGGGACGTGACCGCGGATCCGGGGTCACGTCGAGACGACCGCTAGACGGCCGTACGCGACCACTGCTGGTTGGTGCCGCCGTTGCACGAGTATTGCTTGAGGATCACGCCGTCCGCGGTGGATGCTGACGGCACGTCGACGCACTTGTTGCTGTGCCGGGCCCGGAGCTGGAAGTAGCTGCCGTTGGCGACCATCTGGAACTGCTGGTTGCTGCCGCTGCCACAGGTGTACTGGATGAGCTCGGCACCGTCGGCGGTGGAGGCGCTCACCACGTCGAGGCACTTTCCGCTGTGCCGGCTGACGATGCGCCAGTAGCCGCTGCCGGCATCCTGGAACTGCCACTGCTGCCACGCGTTGCCGTTGTACGTGTACTGGCCGACCCGGGCACCGTTGTCGGTGTTCGGTGACTGGACGTCCATCGCCTTGCCGCTGTGCCGCACGGTGATCCGGTAGACCGTCCCCGTCGTCGGCGGCGGCGGCGTCGTGGGGCCGCCGCCGACGGTGTCGCCCCAGGCGTACCGGATCCGGTCGGCGCCGGAGGCGTTGCGAACGGTCAGGTGGAGATTGGTGCCGCTGCCGCTCAGGGCGAACATCGAGTACCAGTCGTATCCGGAGCTGCCGGTGGGCTTGCCGCCGAGCGCGGGCCAGTACGTGCCGCCCATCTGGTTGTCGCGCATGACCTGGGCCATCGCGCGGATGTGCCGCACGAAGTTGTCGCTGCTGTTCGCGTCGGCGTAGTTGAGGCCGTTGTCCATGGGCGCACCGAACTCGGTCGCGACCGCGCGGGAGGCGCAGTTCCCGAGCCGGGTCTGGATGTGGCTCCGGAAGGCGTCGTACGTCATCGCGCTGTAGAAGAAGGCGTAGTGGTGGAAGGAGAGCAGCGTGCCGTTGAAGCGGCTGTCGTTGCAGACGTCCCGCAGGTCCTGGCTGTAGCCGGTGCCGCCGATGAGCACCCGACCGGGCACCGCCGAGTAGTGGTAGCTGAGCCAGTCGGCCGCGACGTTACGCCACTCGGCCGAGCTGTAGCCGTGTGGCTCGTTCATCGGCTCGAAGTAGACGTTGGTGTTCGAGCCGTAGGTGTTCGTCACCGTGGACCACATCGTGTTCCACGCGGCGAGGTTCGTGATCCTACCGCCGGAGGCGGCGCCGTCCTCCCAGTACGCCAGGATCACCTTGAAGCCCCGGTCGGTGGCGGCGTCGATCGCGCCCCGATAGGCATTCCACCACGTCGTGCCGACGGTGTGGGTGTTGATCGGCAGCCGGACGGTGTTGACCCCCATGGTGGTGGCCATGTCGTCGTAGAGGGCGTTGGCCTTGGCCCGCACCGTCGCGTTGCTGTCGGACTGACTCAGCCCCTGCACGACGAGCGGGCCGGTGCTGAAGTTGTCACCCAGCACGGCCCAGTTCATGCCCCTGAACTGGCTGGTGGCGGCGGTGGCCGGTGACGACGTGACCGCGACGCCACCCAGCGCCGTCAGCGCGGTCGCCAGGGCGATCAGCGACCAGCGCAACGACCGGGTGCTCTGCGACGGTCCGGAGACGTTTCCACCAGACGACGTGATCCGTGTCGTGGGATGTCCAATCACTAGACCTGACCCCTCCGTTCTGGACATCAGAATGATGTCGTCTGGGTTACATCGGTAACGGAAACAACAACAAGAGACCAGGATTCGAACCGAAACGTTCAGGAACATTCGGGCTCGAACACGCGACCGCCTAGACCACGGCGCGGGACCACTGTTGGTTGGTCTGGCTGCCGCACGCGTACTGTTGGATGTCGGTGCCGTCTGCCGCACCGGCGCTCACCACGTCCAGGCACTTGCCGCTGTGCCGGGCCACGAGGTGGAAGTAGCTGCCGATGGGACGCCACTGCCACTGCTGGTTGGTCGCGCTGTTGCACGTGTATTGAATGACGTTCGCACCATCCGCGATGGAGGCGCTGGCCACGTCGAGACACTTACCGCTGTTCTGGTTGACGATCCTGACGTACCCGCCGCCCGCGTCCTCGAAGGCCCAGGTCTGGTTCGCTCCTCCGTTCCAGCCCCACTGCTTGATCTCGGCATTGTCGGCAGTCGATGCCCCGATGACGTCCATGACCTTTCCGCTGTGCCGCGCCGTCAGCCGGTAGCGCTCGACAGGCGAGGACGACGACACGGCGAGCACGGTGCCGTGCCTGCAGCCGGCGCAGTTCACGCTGCTGAGGCCGGACCAGGTGTTCAGGTCGGAGCTGGTAGCGGTCCATATTCCGCCGTTGGTGTACCGGTCGACGTAGATGCGCCAGCTGCCGTTCTCCAGCTGGACCAGTGCCGGCCCTTCGTAGCCGGAGCTCCAGAGGGCACCGCGAGACGTCCAGCCACTGGTGAGGCTCGCGGTGCTCGTCCAGTGCTCGATGTACTTCGAGGTCTCGTTCTTGACGAAGGCGTGATAGGTGTTGCCGGATCGGACGACGAACGTGTCGATGTAGTTCGTGCCGAGCCCGCCCATCTGGGCCGGCCCGCTCCACGATCTCAGGCTGCTGTCCTGGGCGGTGTAGACGTAGGGCCGGAAACAGCTCGAACACGTGGTCTGGGCGACGCTCGCGATGACCCGCACCGTGTTTCCCTCCACGAAGAACTCCGGGGCCCAGACGAACCTGGTGTCGGCGATCCCCGAGTTGACGCTGGCCACGTGTGTCCAGGTGAGCAGGTCCGTGCTGGAAGCGATGTTGAAGTAGGTCGAGTTCGTCGTCCAGGACTGGACGGTGTGCGCGACGTAGTACCTGCCGTTGTGGTTGATGATGCTGGGGTCGCGCAGGACCCCGGTCGGGCCACGGTAGTTCGTGTCGGCCAGGACGCCGAAGCTGGTCGCATTCGTCGACTGATAGACCCAGAGCTCCTGGTCAGCCGCGCCGTCGCCCCTGAACGTGGTGTAGAGGTACGTCGTGGCCGCGGACGCCGGTGTCGCCAGGGCGAGCGCGCCGCCGGCGACGACGAGCAGCGCGACGGTCAGCCGGGCCACCCACCGTCCGATCCTGTTCACCGGTCGCCTGATGCCGAGTTCCACAGGTTCCTCCTCGCGGTCGTGGTGCCAACGTGCGGTATCAGGACGTCCGGCGGAACGTGGCGTCGGCGCGGCCCGGGTCGTCGTTGATCGGGTCGATCCGCAGCACGTAGTTGCTGTGCCTGACGTACCGGTCGGGGAAGTTGTAGGACTGGAACGACGACCACGACGAGTTCGCCAGGCCGGCTACCTGGCGGAAGGTGGCGTCCTCCCGGAACGTTGTCGAGCCGTTGTTCGGATCCAGCCGCAGTACGTAGTTGGCGTGCCGCAGGTAGCGCCCGGGAAAATTCACCGACTCGAACGACACGTACCCGGACCCGTTGTTCGCCAGACCGGGAACCACCCTGAACTGCCCGTCCAGCGCCGGGTTGACGTTCGGGTCGATCCGGACGGCATAGTCCTGGTGCCGCACGTAACGGTCCTGGAAGTTGAATGACTGCAACCGCTGGACCGGCACCGCGCCCGCGTTGTTGAGCTCGCCCGACGGTCCGGCCAGCACCGTCGAGGTCGAGACGGGAAGGCCGAGATTCGGTGTGCCGTCCGGGTTCCAGGAGATCCGCTGCGCCCGGCTGGTGCGGGTGGTACCACATCCCTGGGAGGAGGAGGAGTTGGCGTGGTAGACGATCCAGTCCTCCGTGCCGTCGGGCGACGTGAAGAAGGAGTGGTGGGCGGGACCGTACACGCCGTTGGCGTCGTTGCGCTGAAAGAGCGGGTTGGCGAGCTTGCTCCACGAGCTGCGGCTCAACGGGTTGGCGCCGGTCAGCTCAAGCGCCCCGATCTTGTAGTCGGGTGTGCCGCAGTAGCTGGCCGAGTAGGTGAGAAACGTCCGGCTACCGCGTTGCAGCACGTAGGGGCCCTCGTTGACGGGGTTGCCCTGGCGCTCCCACGAGAGGGTGGGCTCGGAGATCAGCGTGCCCAGCGCCGCTGGCGTCCATGGGTTGGTCAGGCGGGTGATGTAGAGACTCTGCAGGCCGCCGTTCTCGAACCCGGAGTTGTTGTTGAACGCGGAGAAGACGAAGTAGTTCGTTCCGTTGACCGTCATGACGCTACCGTCGATCGACCATCCGTTGTTCGGCATCAGGTTGAGCTGGCCCCGATAGGTGTAGGGGCCCATCGGATCGGTTCCGGCGCTCTCCAGCACGTGCTGTCGCTGCCCGCTGCAGCACGAACTCGGGCCGGCCGAGTAGTACAGGTACCAGCGCCGCCCGTTCGGTCCGTCGAGCAGGTGCATGCTGGGTGCCCACATGTTCGATGTCGCGTTCGGCTGCGACATCGTGAACACCCGGGTCTCCGGCGCGGTCCGTAGGGCGCCGAGGGTCGACGCCCTACGGATGTAGATGTTCCCCGTCCAGGTGGTCGCCGTGTAGTAGTAGTTGCCGTTGTAGTAACCGAGCCACGGGTCGGCGCTGTTGGGCGTGCCGACGACGGGGTTCTGGAAGGAGGCTCCGGGAGCCGCGCTGCCCGGAGCGGAAGCGGCGATCACGCTCACACCGACAGCGACAACGGTGGCCAGGGCGACGCCCACGGATCGTGCACGTATTCGCATGACGCGGGATCCTCTCGACGGTCGACGCACGTGTTTCGACGTGGCGGGGCGGTGACGTCAACTGGTGATTCGGAATGTGGCGTCGGCCCGGTCGGTGGCGGTGCTGATCGGGCTCAGCCGGAGCAGATGGTCGGTGTGCCGGATGTAGCGGTCGGCGAAGTTGTACGACTGCAACCGGTTGATCGGCGTGGCGGGAGCGCCGACGCCGGTGCTGGTCTGCGCGACCCGCCGGATGGTGCCGTCGGAGTTGTGGCTCAGATACTCCATGGCGAGCGAGCGCTTGTAGTTTCCGCCGCCCGACCGGAGGTTGCGTTGGTAGGCGATGTACCAGCGGCCGTTGTACTCGGCGATCGAGTGGTGGTTGGTGTTGACGTTGACGGAGTCGAGGATGACGCCGCGGTAGGTGAAGGGGCCGAGAGGATTGCTGGCGGTGGCGTAGGCGATCTGTCCGGGCCAGCCGGTGGAGTACGAGTAGTAGTACGTCCCGTTGCGCTTGTGCATGTGGCCGGCCTCGGCGAACTGGCTCCCACCGTTGATGGTGATGGTCTGGACGGAGCCGGATGTCGAGATCATGTCGGAGTTCAGCCGGACCACTCGGGGCGCGCGGGCGCCGCCGAAATACAGGTACGCCTGGCCGTTGTCGTCCACGAAGGCCATGGGGTCGATCGGCTCGTCGCCGGTGTTGGCGTCCCGGCCCCGCTCGATCAGCGGGTTGCCGCGCGCGTCGCTGAACCCGCCGGTCGGCGTGGTGCTCCGGGCCACACCGATTCTGGTGCGGTCCACCGGCAGATACAGGTAGTAGTTCCCGTTGCGCTGCACCGCCGACGGAGCCCAGGCGTACTGCGTGGCCCAGCGGAACCCGCTCACCGAGAACGGCGCCCCGTGATCGGTCCAGCTCACCAGGTCGCTCGACGAGAACAGCCGCCAGGCGTTGGAGTCCCAGTAGGTGCCGCTGTTGGACTGGTCGTCGGTGGCGTAGACGTACATCCGGCCGTTGGCCACGAGGATTGACGGATCCGCAGCGAACCGCTGCACGATCGGGTTCGCGGCCTGCGCCGGCGTGTCCGGCCCGGCGACCAGCCCTGCCGTCACCGCCAGGAGAGCCACGGCGACGTACGCGACTATGCGCCCGAGGGCGTGCGGTGGGTTGTCAGTCACGACGTGTTCTCCCTTTGCGAAAGGGCTCCGGAAGGTGTCGGCCGACTGGAGGCGTCAATGTTAGCGCTCACACTCTGCCATCTCACGAATCTGGAACCGATCTTCACGAAGCGTCGAGGGGGCGCGCGGGCGAGGCCCACCACGCTTGCGACCACCTTGGCTTCGGCGACGTCGCGCGTCGCCTGTACGTCTGGCCGCCGGTTAAATCTGTGTTGCGGATGAGTGTTAGCGATAACACACGCCCTGTCAACCCACGTACATCGATTCCCCAGATGCGGCCACACCGGCAACCGCCACGGACCACGTCAAGGCCGCTGGTGGCACGTCGTCGGTCGGGGTCACCCCGCGCCGGCGGCCGGCCGGGCGCGGCAGGTGCCGCACCGGGCCGGAACGACGCGTTCAGCTGCAGGTGTTGCCGTTGAGAGAGAAGCCGCTCGGTGCCGTGTCGTTGCCGTTGTGGCTGGCCTGGAAGCCGATGGTGGTCGAGCCCCCCGGCGGTATCGCGGCGTTGTAGCTGACGTTCGTTGCGGTCACCTGCCCACTGCTCGGTGAGTAAGTGGCACTCCAGCCGGAGGTGATGGTCTGTCCGGAGGCGAGGGTGAAGCGCAGCGACCAGCCGTTGATGGCGCTCGTGCCGGTGTTGGTGATGGTGAGGTTGCCGACCAGGCCGGTGTTCCACGCGTTGATCGAACTGGTCACCCGGCAGGTTCCCGTGCCGGCAGGCGGCGTGGTCGGCGGAACCGTCGGCGGCGTGGTGGCGGGTGGGGTGGTGGGGTTCGTCGTGGGTGGGGTGGTGGGGTTCGTCGTGGGTGGGGTGGTGGGTGGGGTGGTCGGGGTGGTGCCCTCGGTGACGGTGATGGTGGAGATGCTCCGCGCCGGGACGGTGACGGTCGCCTGCCCGTCGCTCACGTTCGCCGGTTGCGACGCGGCGCCCAGGCTCTGCGAGGTGACGGTGTATTCGGCGTTCGAGATGCTCCGCGGCGTCTGGACGACCACGTTGTTGACCGCGTTGTTCGAACGGTTCAGCATCACCAGTGTGGTCTTGCCCCGCCCCTGGTAGGCGGTGACTTCCAGCGACGAGGTTCGCGAGCTTTTCGACAGGGCGACGCGTCGGTCGCCGGGGCGGACGTACTTGGCGTACTGCGAGAATGCCTGGCCGCGTCGTAGGACCTGACCTTTCGTGGTCCCGTACTGCGCGTCGCCGTCGCCGATGAAGGAGTAGAAGCGGCGCCCGTACCACCAGACGTACGCGCTCCAGCCGGATTCCATCGACCGGTGCACGGTCCGCATGATGTCGTCGAGGGTCTCGTTCCATACGGCGGCGTTGTTCGGGTTTCCCCAGATGTTGGAACCGCTGCCGTCGGCGGCGTGCAGGTTCCACTCGGTCATCCACTGGTTCTTGCCGTACTGGTTCGCGAGCGGATACGCAGACAGGTTGCCGCTGTTCTCCGCGTCGTAGAGATGCCCACCGACGTAGCCGATGTTGTTACGTGCGGCCGGATCCTGCAGCGTGGGGTCGGAGTACGCCCGGTTGAACCGCAGCGACTCACCCACCATCAGGCTGGTGTCCCTGACCTTCGCCCCCTGGTCACGGACCCAGTTGCGCATCTCGGTGCCGGTCCAGTCCATCGAGTCGTAGTCCGGATGCCAGTCCGGCTCGTTCTGCACCGAGGTCACGTCGATCGTGACACCCTGACCCTTCATGTACTGCACGTAGCTGTTCAGATGCTCGGCATAGTCGTCGTAGTAGTCGGTCCGCAGCTTGCCACCGTTGACCCGACTGTTGTTCGTCTTGAAATTCGCCGGCGCCGTCCACGGCGAGGCGAGGATCTTGACATCCGAGCCGTACGACTTCGCCGTCCGCAGACTGCTCGCGTACAGGCCCCACTCACTCGACACCGGCGAGATCACGGTCCGCACGATCGACAGACCGAGCTGTCCCTGGCCCAGGCCGACGAGGGTCTGCGTCTCACTGTCCGTCCACGGACTACCGGAACCGTTGAAAATGGGCGTCGCCGCCCCGAATCCGTCGATCGTCTGGAACGACGACCCGGCATTGACGGTGATATCAGGTGTCGCCGCCAACAGCGGCGGGGCGGCCAGAACTCCCCCCGCCACGGTGACCACGGCAGTCGCCGCAGCCACCACCACAACCTGGAACTTCTTCACAAGCTACTCCATCAGTTCGTGCGGCCCGGTCTTCGGAGCCGTGGAGAGGACGCTCCCGACAGCCCGCTGGCCACATCGGGCATAACGGCTGGCCGATGCCCCCCTAAATAGGTTGCTGTCGATGTTATCGAGAACATGGCCTCACTGTCACGCGCTCGCAACCGCGCGCCCGAGCCCGACGACCTCGACCGCGAGCCCACCCTGCACCTCGCCGCCGCGGCGGGACAGCCGCCCTCCGGCCGTCCGCGGGGACAGCCTGACCGGCAACCGGGCGGATCGGGACGTCATCCTCCCGGTCCGTCCGGCCACGGTTCGACACCACCGGGGCGACGTTCTCGAGATGCCGGGGCGCTACCGTGAAGCGGTGACCCGGAACCGCCTGCTGCCCACTGCCACCGCCCTCCTCGTCGGGGTGCTCGTCCTCATCTCGACCGCCACCCCGGCCCACGCACACACCGAGCTGAGCCGCACGTCACCGGCGGCCGGGAGTACGGTCAGCAAGCCACTGACCGCGGTGACGCTGACCTTCAGCGGGCTGATCAAGCAACCCGGCACCACGGTGGAGGTGACCGGTCCGGACGAGATCTCCTACAGCGACGCCGACGCGCAGGTGCTGGACAAGACCATCACGCAGACGGTGAGACCGCTTCCCGTCGGAGCCATCACGGTCGCCTGGCGCACCGTCTCCGCCGACGGCCACACGGTCAAGGGCAGCTTCACCTTCACCAACAGGGTCGCACCGCCCACCCCGACCGCCGAACCCACCCCGACGGCCGCCCCGACGCCGACGGTGGAGCCCAGCACACCGCCCGCCGCGTCGCCGGCCGCGGCCGCCGGCACGGGTGACGACGGGACGTCCCCGGCGCTCTGGTGGGCGGTGATCCTGGGCCTCGTGCTCGTGGTGGCTCTCCTCGCGGGCCTGCTGCTCCGCCGCCGCAGGTCGACCACCACCTGACGCCGGCTGCACAGCGGGCACCCGGGCAGCCAGATCCTCACCCCCGGGCGGGCCTCGGTTCCGCATTTCGAAAGGGCAATCCGGGGTCTCCGGTCGAGCCAGGGCGGAAGATGAGATGGGGAACGTCGGAGTCCCCCCGGGCGCACACCGGGCGACGCGGTGGCCACCGCTCCGGCCGCCGGGTAGACGCGGTGGCCACCACTCCGGCCGCCGGCTAGGAGCCAGTCCCATCCAGGGCCAGCAGCCCAGATCACCCGCCGCCCGCACGCACGTGTCTCATTCCCGTTCTCAAACCATAGGCCCCCGAATCACCTCGGTTCCTGGGGCTGGACAGCAGCCAATCCACTAGGGCGCGTTTCAGAAGTGGGCGCTGACTCGTACCACCGGTATCGGGAAGCCTGATCAGGTGGTGTGTCGCTGATAGATAGACAGCGAGGTCTCCGGTAGACCGTTCAACGACCAAGAAGAACGAAAACCGGAGACCTCGTGGCCACCATACCGGCGGCGAGGCGGCACGACCTGACCGACGCCCAGTGGGCGGCGCTGCAGCCGCTGCTGCCCAAGGGCAAGAAGCCGGGCCGTCCGCCGAAGTGGGATAAACGCCAGCTCATCGACGGGATCCGCTGGCGGGTGCGGGTTGGCTGCCCGTGGCGGGACGTGCCCGCACTGTACGGACCCTGGCAGACCGTGTATGGGCTGTTCCGCCGCTGGCAGCGCGGCGGGATCTGGCAGCGGATCCTCACCGGCCTGCAAGCCCACGCTGACGCGGCCGGGCTGATCGACTGGGACGTCAGCGTCGACTCCACGGTCACCCGCGCTCATCAGCACGCCGCCGGTGCTCGGACCCGGCCGCAGGAGCAGAAGGAGCTGCCCGGCGGTGTCGCGGACGAGCCCGCCGACCATGCCCTGGGTCGTTCTCGTGGCGGGTTGACCACCAAGCTGCACCTGGCATGTGAGCAGGGCCAGAAGCCTCTCGCGGTGGTGGTGACCGGTGGGCAGCGTGGTGACAGCCCGCAGTTCACCTGGGTCCTGGCTCGTATCCGGGTGCCGCGGCCTGGTGGCGGACGTCCGCGTACCCGCCCGGTCCGGGTCTTGGCCGATAAGGCGTACAGCTCGGCCGCGAACCGGGAGCACCTACGAAAACGCGGGATCAAGGCGACGATCCCGATCAAGGTCGACCATGCCGCGAACCGGCGTAAGAAGGGGTCGAGGGGCGGACGGCCGCCGAGGTTCGACCCCGAGATCTACAAGCAGCGCCACGCCGTCGAGTGCGGCATCAACCGGCTCAAACGCCACCGCGGCCTGGCCACCCGCTACGACAAGCTCGCAGTCCGCTACCAGGCAACCATCCACGTCGCCGCGATCAACGAATGGCTCTGACCGCTTATGAAACGCGCCCTAGTCGTCCCCTGGAAGACGGAGGTCTCCGGCATTCCTGGACGCCAATCTGTCAGGTCACCGGACGCGCATCGATGCGGCCCTGGCTCGTCGTGTCGGCCGCCGGGCCGGCCCGGGCTCGTGGGGTCCTGAACCTGCCGGGAACTTTCGGCGCTGTGACGCCGACTATCTGCTGAGTCGGACTTTCGCCGCTCCGCCGCGACTCCACGGAGGAGTCGTCCATCGAAAGGTACCCACATATGAAGAGCACCTTGCGCCGTGCGGCGCAGGCCGGCGTTGCCGGCCTTTTCACGGCTGGTGTCGTGCTGCTCACCGCCGCACCGGCCGCCGCGCACGTCACCGTCTCGCCGACCGTGACGTCGGCCAACTCCTACACGGTTCTCACGGTGTCGGTGCCACACGGCTGCGACGGCGCGGCCACGACCAAGGTCGCCATCAAGATCCCGGAGGAGATCATCTCGGTGACGCCGACGGTCAACGCCAACTGGACGAGCTCGAAGGTGATGGCCGAGCTGAACCCGCCGGTCAAGGACAGCCACGGCAACGAAGTCACCCAGCGGGTCTCCGAGGTGGTCTACAGCGCGAAGACGCCGCTTCCCGACGATCTGCGGGACACCTTCGAGCTGTCGCTGAAACTGCCGGACACGCCCGGCAAGACGCTGGTGTTCCCGTCCGTGCAGACGTGCGAGAAGGGCGAGACCGCCTGGGTGCAGGTCCCGGCCGACGGGCAGAACCCGGACGAGCTCGAACACCCGGCGCCGGGCTTCAAGGTGACCGAGGCCGCCGAGGAGGGCGCCGCCGAGCCGAGCCCGGCCGCAGACGTGGCACTGACCGGGGCCGAGGGCAACGCCGCCGGTGCGGAGAGCGGCGGCACCAGTACGGTGAGCTGGATCGCGCTCGCCGCCGGTCTCCTCGGCCTGCTGCTCGGCGCGTTCGCCGTGCTGCGCCCGACCATCACCCGGTCGCGCGGTACCGAGGCCTGACATGCCGGTCCCGGCCCGACGCCCGCTGGCTCGGCTGGCGGGCCTTGCCGGTGCCGTGCTCTGCGGGCTCCTGCTGACGCTCGGGCCGGCAACGCCGGCCCGAGCGCACGCCACGCTGCTCGGCACCGACCCCGCCGACGGTGCCGTGCTGCCGACCCCGCCGCCCGAGGTCACCCTGACCTTCAACGAGCCGGTCCAGGTCCGCACCGGCGCGGTCCGGCTGCTCGACGCCGCCGGCACCGAGCAGCCGGCGGCCGTGCGCACCGTCGACACCCGGGTGGTGCTCACGGTGCCGCCCGAGCTCGGCGACGGCAGCTACGTGATCACCTGGCGGGTGATCTCCGCCGACAGCCACCCGGTCGCCGGCGGGTTCACCTTCGCCGTCGGCGCCCCCAGCACCGGCGGGATCGAGGCCGCGACGGTCCCGGAACCCAGCTCCGGCGTACGGCTGGCCCGTCAGCTCACCGAAGCGCTCGGCTATGCCGGAGTACTCGGCGGTGCGGGGCTGGCAGCGTTCGCGTTCCTCCTGTTGCCCGGCACCCCGGGCGGCTCCACCGTCCTGCTCCGGCGCCGGGTCTACGGCGTGCTGCGCTGGTCGGTCCCGGCGACCGTGGCCGCGCTGCTCGTGGCGTTACCCGTCGCCGTGGCCTGGCAGGACGGCAACGACCTGGCCGCACTGGTCGCACCGTCGACATGGCGTACCGCGCTCTCCACCGACACCGCGCTCGCCGCGCTGCTCGCCGTCGCGGGCCTGGCGGTGGCGCTCCTCGCCGCGCGGTCGCAGACCCGGCGGTGGTACGCGCCGGTGGCCGGACTGGCCGGCGCGGCACTCGCCGCGGGATCACTGACCCTGACCGGACACACCCGCACCTTCGGACCGGCGGCGCTCGTGCTCGCCGCAGACCTGCTGCACGTGGCCAACGCCGCCCTGTGGCTCGGCGGTCTGGTCGGGCTGATCCTGCTGCTGCTCCCCTCGTCCCAGGTGACACCGCCTGCGGCCGCGACCACCGTCGCCGCGTTCTCCCGCCTAGCCGCGTGGCTGGTCGCCACCCTCGCCGTCACCGGCGTCCTGCTCGGCTGGCGCATCGTCCAGACCTGGTCCGCGCTGTTCGGTACCGGATACGGCGCCGCGCTGCTGGTCAAGGTCGCCATCGCGGCCCTCATCGTCGGCATCGCCGCCTGGAACCGCTACCGGCTCCTCCCCCGCGTCACCGCCGGCGGCGGCACCGGAGCGGCGTGGCCGGCGCTGCGCCGCACCGTACGCGCCGAGGCCGGCCTTCTCGCCGCCGTACTCGCCGCCACCGGCGTGCTGGTGACCCAGAGTCCGGTCGAGGAGACCGCTCCGGCCGCGCCCACCGACCGCCCCGCATCCGTCGAACTCACCGCCCCGCTCGGCAACCACCACGCCGCCATCGTGTTGACCCCCGGCACCGCCGGCGTCAACGCGCTGCAGCTCAGCATCCTCGACGGCAGCCGGCGCCCGGTCGAGCCGGTCGCCCCGCCCGAGCTGCGGTTCAGCCTCCCCGCCCAGGACATCGGCCCGCTCGAACGCTCCGTCTCCCGCACCGCGCCCGGCCGCTACGAGGCCGTCGCCGAGTTTCCCCTGCCGGGCGAATGGATCATCGAGGTCAGCGTCCGCACCTCCAAGTACGAGAATCCGGTCGCCCGCATCCCCGTGGAGATCCCATGAGACGCCCGGTCGGCCGTACCGTCGTCCTGCTGGCCGCCGCCGCGGCGGCCCTCCTGTTCACCGGCTCGCCCGCCGCCGCACACGTCCTGCTCGCCAGGGCACAGCCCAACGGCGACGGCAGCACCACCCTCACCTTCACCTTTGACCACGGCTGCGGCGAATCGCCGACCACCGAACTGATCGTCTCGCTTCCGGCCGGCGCCACCCCGCCCACCCGCACCGCGCAACCCACGGGCTGGAAGGCGACGACCGAGCCCGACCGGGTCACCTGGACCGGCCCCGGACTCGCCGCCGGGGCCGAGGCTGCCTTCGCCCTCACCACCCGGCTCACCGGCACCATCGGGCAACCGCTGCGCTTCCCCACGGTGCAACGGTGCGCCAACGCCGAGGCGTACGAGTGGACCGACCCGCAACCCGGCGACGAACACCCGGCACCCAGCCTGATCGCCACCGCCGCGGTCCTCGCCCCCGTCCCGGCCAGCGCTCGGGCCGCAACCGCACCGGCCAGCGGCACCGGCGGGGCCGCCAGCCTGCCACAGGCGCTGGGCGCACTCGCCGCGTTCGTCGTCACCGCCACCGCTGCCGCTGCCTTCGCGACTCGGCGGAACCGTCCGCTACCCGCACCCCCGCCCGCCGGCGGGCCCTGAGCGCCAGGCCGCCGGATCAGGCGTACGGCGTCAGGAAGTCCTTCGGGCGCAGCGCCTTCGCGGTGATCCGGACGTCGCCGATCCAGCCGTAGAAGCCCTGGCCGTACTTGAGGTCGAACGAGGTCGCCCCGATCACGAACGGCCGGCCGAGGGTGGCGATGCCGGTCGACGGCTGGTTCGGGTTACGCGCGATCTTCGAGCCGTCGACGTAGACGACGGTCCGCCGGGAGTCGTTCACCACCGCGATGTGCAGCCAGCGACCGGTCGGCAGGGCGTGGCTCCAGGACGTCGGGTCGGCGTCCTGCCGGTCGGCGTAGACGACGTACTGGAGGAACCGCTCCGGAGAGATGTTCAGGCTGCACGTGCACTCCAGGGGCGACCAGCCGGTCGTCTTGCCGGCGTCCCCGCTGCGCCCCTCCCAGCTCATGATCCCCATCCAGGCGTGATCGCCCTGGAACGGCTCGGGCAGCTTGACGAAGGTCTCGATGGTGTACCCGTCGCGGAACTTCATGCTGTTGATCGGCGCGTTCGGGCCGGCCCGCAGGATGGCGCCCCGGTCCGGGCCCTTGCCACCGTCGAAGCGGAGGCTGGCATGGGCCGGCTGGCCGGGGTGGTGCTCGGTCGAGCGGGTCAGCGTCTCGGCGCCGCCGGCACCGATCCGCGCGACGGTGAGGTCGTTGCCATTACCGCTCAGGTCCCGCAGCACGGTGCCGTCGGCGACCGGGCTGCCGGCCGTACCCGAGGAGAGGCCGTAGGAGTCGAACCGCCAGTATCCGACGGTGCCGCGCGGCAGCACCGCCACCGGCGGCCGGGGCGCGGGCGGCGGCACCGGGGCGAACCCGCCGAACCGGGCGGCGAAGTCGATCTCCATGCTGAACCGGTCGACCGGGCCGGTCAACTCGATGGTCTCGGCCTCCAGCGGCGTCCGCCTGGCCGGGTCGCGGGCGAGGAACCACGGCGCGAAGGTTTCGACGTCGATCACGCCACGGGCCAGGTCGAAGTGGTAGAGGCGGATCATCGCCGCCCCGCCGTAGTAGCGGTCCTGGTAGTTGGTGATGTGCACCTGCACGTCGTTGCCGGCGGCGTTGGTGAGCGTGGTCCGGCCGGGCGGCCAGTAGTGGCCGTTGAGGGTGAGGAAGATCTGGTCGTTGTCCCGGATCAGCCGGTCCCAGAGTCGCTGCCCGTTCTCCGAGAGCTGCGCCTGACCGGCGTCGTCGGCCCAGGCCAGGTCGTGGGTGGTGAGGATCACCGGGAGCCTACGATGCTCGTCGATCACCTGCTGCGCCCAGGCCAGACCCTTGTCCGAGGCGCGCCAGTCGAGCGCCAGCACCAGCCAGTCCCGACCGCCGGCCCGCAGCACGTGGAAGCTGTTGTAGCCGTCGGGTGAGGAACCGCCGAAGGTCGGCATCCTCGCGAACCGCTGCGGCCCGAAGGTACGCAGGTAGACGCTGTCACCGCGCTGGTCGTCGCCGCCCCGGATGTCGTGGTTGCCGGCCAGGACGCTGTAGGGCAGCTTGCCGTCGAGCACACCGAAGGTCTTTCCGGCAAGACCGATCTCGTGCTCGCTACCGTGCTCGGTGACGTCTCCGAGGTGCGTCATGAACACGATGTTCGCGTCCCTGCGCTCCTGCGCGAGGTAGCGGAACGTCGCCCGCAGCGGCTCCGGGTCGGAGCTGTCCTCGTCGAAGAGGTACTGCGTGTCCGGCAGCACCGCGATCGCGAACCGGGGATTCTGCGGGTCGAACGCCCCGGCCGGCCCGGCGGCGGCCGGGGTCGCCGCGGTGCCGAGCAGGGTCGCACCGGCGCCGGCAGCAGGCGCGGCGAGCGCGACCTGCAACAGAGCGCGCCGATCGACCCGACGATGATCGCCGTTCGTTGCCATTGTGGTCTCCAAGCAGGTGATCGAGCCTTGCCCGGACACTGTCCCGGGCCCAGGTGAGCAGCCCGCGACCCGGGGTTGAACGACGGCATGCCGCCAACCGAAGATCAACTTTGCCGGAGCGCACCCGCCCGGACCGGCTACCTCGGCACGTCACCCTCCCCATCGCCCGAGGCGCCATGGCCAGTGCCCGACACCTCGGCCACCCCGGCGCCCGCTCCGCCGGTGGTTGCCGCACCGGCTCCGCGGGCTGCCGGTCGTTCCGTGCCGGCGGCGAGCACGGCCTGGACCGTCTCCCTGACGATCGCGGCGATCTGGACCGCCTGCTGGTTCGCCGCGGCCTGCTGCCGCCGCCGGCGGCGGAGGCGCCACGCCACCCACAGCGCGGCGAGGGTGACCATCAGCAGCAGCACCAGCTGGGACCACGGGATCGACCACGTGGCGGCCGACTCGGTGGCCAGCGGGGTATCCGGGGCGAAGACGTCACCCTCCCGGGTGGGGACGGGCCGCAGTTCGACGGTGCCGGCCGTCCGGAACGTCGGCCAGACGTCCGGCACGTCGACCGAGAAGGTCAGCGAGTTCGACGGCAGCAGCTCCGGCATCCGCTCCAGCACGACCTCGCGTCCCGGGAAACCGAGCCGTCCGGGCACGACGACGACCTGTTCGGCGCCGAGCCGGACGTTGCCGGTGTTGGTGACCGTGTAGGAGACGCGTGCGTCGCCGGGCCGCACCGGGTTGCCGGTGCCCGAGTAGCTGACCCGGACATCCGAAACCGTCAGCTCCGGCCGCAGCTCACCGCCGACCCGTACGTACATCCGGGTCCCGAGACGGCGATCCACGACGACGGCCCGTCCCCGGTTGTCGGTGCCCGGGGAGCGGTACGAGGTGACGATGCCGCCGGTGTGGTCGCCGTGCTCCGCGCCGGCGGGTACCACAATGGTGAACGGGACGTCGACGAACCTCTTCGGCGGCACCTCGATGACACCGCTGTCGAGCACGACCCACTTGCCCACGTCGGTGGGCTGCTCACCGGTGGGCAGCAGGTCCAGTGCCCCGCGGGACGTGGTGCGGGCGTCGCTGGCGTAGACCGCCAGCGTCAACGGCTCCGCGCCGAAGTTGCGTACCCGGATGCTGTCCTCGATCCGCTGCCCGGGGACGAGGTCGTAGGAGAAGTTCGGTCGCTCCGGCTTGCCGGCGGCCGGTGTGGGCCGCACCGACCAGGTCAGCGTCGGGTCGTCGGCCTGGGCCCGGGCGGCAAGTGACGCGGCGAGGGCCTGGGCCCTGGCCGCGAGTGGCGCGGCGCCCGCCGCCGGGGCGGGGCCGAGAAGGCCGGCGGCGGCGAGCGCCACGGCGAGCAGCGACCGTGCCACGCGTCGGGCCGCACGCCCGGCCCGCCGGGACGCCGTCCGTCGCTGGGCACGCCGTTGCTGCTGCTCGGGCGCGCATCCGGAGGCGCGACGCCGGACCGGCTCGGCGGTGGGCCGGCCGGGTGGCCGGGCGAAGGGTGACATACTCGCTCTGTCCCGTCATGACTGGCGCGCGGTGGTGACGGGCGGACGGCCGGGACCCGGCTCCATCGGGTCCCGGCCGCGTCCGCGCACGCCATCCGGCGCGGTGATGCGCCACGAGAGCGCGGTGATGCGCTACGAGAGCGCGGTGATGCGCTACGAGAGCGCGGTGATGGTGAGGGTGGTGGTGTAGCTGCCGGCCGCGGTATCGACCGGCAGGCGCAGGTCGAGATCGGCACCGACACTCGCGGTACCGCTCGGATGGCCGCTGGGCGCGGCTGCCAGGGTCGACGGCTCCGAGAGCCCGGCTCCGCCGCCGCTGAGGGTGGACGTCACCGTCCCGCCGGCAACGGCGCCGGCGCCGGCGGTGACCACCTTCGGGCTCCAGCCGAGGTAGCCGCCGGAGAGCCCGCCGGTGAAGTCGGACACCTGCCCGGAAATCGACCACTCGGGGCCGCCCGTGCGGGTGTCGGTGACCGAGATCGGGTCGATGGCCCCGGTGGCCTGCAGGTGGGTGCCCTGGTCGGCGGTCTCACCGAGATCCACGGCCTGATCGCCGTCGATGCTCCACAGGAACTCACCCGGCTCGGCCGTCTCCGGCACCGTGACGCTGATGGCCTGCTCGCCGTCAGCCGGCCCCGGCTCGCCGCCACCGCCCTGGTAACTGATGGTCAGGGCGGCCGGTGCCTTGTACGGGTCCGCCGTCCCACCACTGCTGTACCAGTACGACGTCAGCCCGGTCTCGTAGTGGAAGTCGATCCAGCTGCTCGGCCAGGCGCCCCATCCCGGATTGGTGCGGTTCTGCGGCGTGCCGCCGGAGCCGGCCGGCGGCTCGTACTCCACGCCCGCGTAGTCCGGTGTGACGGTGAAGCCGCCCTCGCCCGCGCTCCCCACGTCCGACAGGTCGGCGACGACCACACCGGACACCGGGTCCAACGGGACCTTGACGTTCGGGTCCTCCATCGAGGAGCCGTAACCGAACAGGGTGGCCACCATCTGTCCGTTGCCGTCGGCGTCCACCGTCACCACCGGGTTCTCGACGGTGAACGGCACCAGGCCGCCGTAGAAGTTGACGGAGAGCCGCCCGGTGAAGGCGAGTTCCACCTCGCCGGTCGCCGGATCGACCGTACCGCTGCCGCCGCTCCAGACCACCTCCTGGTTGGCGGCGTGGCTGGCGGCACCGGCGCACTTGTTCGCCCAGGTGGGCGCCGCACCGTCCTTCAGGATGCTCACGTCGCCCGCGCTGGTCCGGTAGCTGGCCTGGGTGCCGTCGGACTCGCCGGCCGAGAGGTAGTTGCAGCCGCCGAAGGGCGGCGCGGACTGGACCTCGGTGCTCAGCCCCCAGCGCAGGGTGGCGTCGTCGATCGTCTCCGGCGCCGCCGACGCGGGCGTGGCGCCCACGGCGACCGTGCCGACGACAACCGTGCCGGCGACGGCGAGCGCCGCCAGCCGCCGGGCCACGCCGGGCGGGTGCACCGGATGGTCGGGTTGTGTCATGGACGGGTACCTCCTCATTCTGTTGGTGATACGGGTGCGGTGGGGTCGTGGGGGCCGGTGGAGCGCCTGCGTCGCCGCCGCCAGAGCCCACCGCCGGCGAGCAGGGTGACGACGAGCCCGGCCGCGGCGAGCAGGACGGGCAGGCTCACCCCGCCGGTACTGCGGACCGACCGGGTCGTACCGGCCAACTGGCCCGGCTCGCTGCCGTCCTCGACCGCGAGGTCGCCGTCGGCGGGCGCCGTCGAGTCCGGCTGCGCCACGCCGGTGGGCGTACCGGTCGATCGGGACACCGTCGGCGCCCCGACGTTGCCGCCGGCCGTCGGTGCCGGAGCGTTACCGCCGCCGGCCGTCGGCGCCGGGGCGGAGCCCGCCGCACCGGCCTGGAACCTGATCGGCACGAACCGCTCGTTCGTGGCGCTGGCCACGCCGTGCGCCCCGATGGTGAAGACACCACACCGGACCTTGCGACAGTCGAAGGTACGGGTCGTGCCGTCCGGCATGGTGGTGGCGAAGGCGGCACCGAAGATCCGCATGGTGGTCTTCCAGTTGCCGTCGCCGTCCATGTGGAACCCGGTCGCGTCGCCCGAGGCGCCACCGGCGGTGAAGGAGACCAGCCGCGTGGCGCCGGTGCCGTCGTCCCGGGTCGCGGCGTCGCCCGCCTTGCCGGGATACGCGTACGTCACGCCGACGGTGCCGTTGTTGTTGTTCGAGTTGCGCGTGCTGGGTCCGAAGCGGGTCGCGTCGGCGACCCAGCCGAAGAAGACGTACACCCCGCCGAAGACCTCGACGCCCGGCGCGTGCGGCGGGACGAGGTAGCTCCGGCCGGTGACGGTGACCGTGCTGACCCGGTCGGCCGGCAGCGTCCCCGGCGAGACGGTCAGCGACGGACTCCTGGCAGCCTGCCCGGCGGAGGCACCGGCGGCCGGCGCCACCACCAGCGCCGCGACGATCGCGAGCGCGGATGCGGCACGGGCGGTGCAGCGGGTCCGGGCGGCCGAACAAGGGCCGGCGAGGGACGTCATGGCGGCTCCCATCTCAGGTGGTCGATGCCGCGCCGGTGCCCGGCGCGCCCGGATCGGCGGGGTTCGCGGTGCCCGGACCGTCCCGGCGGGGTACGACGAGCACGGCACCGGTGCGCGGATGGCGCAGCACCTCGATCGGGTACTGGTAGACCTCGCTGAGCCGCTGCGCGGTTAGCACCTCCGCGGGCGGCCCGGTGGCGGTCACCCGCCCTGCGGAGAGCACCGCCACCCGGTCCGCATACGCCGCGGCGAGTCCGAGGTCGTGCAGGACGAGCAGGACGGCGTCGCCCCGGCCGGCGCGCTCGCGGGCCGTCGCCAGGATGCGTTCCTGGTGTCCGATGTCGAGCGAGGCGGTCGGCTCGTCGAGCAGGAGCGCGACCGGTTCCTGGGCCAGCACCCGGGCGAGCGCCGCCCGGGAGCGTTCCCCACCGGAGAGCGAGGTGTAGACCCGGTCGGCGAAGGCGGTCATGTCGGTCTCGGCGAGGGCGGCGGCGACGACCTCGTCATCCCAGTCCTCGGCCGGTGTTCCCGCCCACGGTGCCCGGCCCATCCGCACCACCTGGGTGACGGTGAACGGGAACGAGATGTCCACACGTTGCAGCAGTACACCGCGGCGCAGTGCCAACTCGCCGACGGACCAGGAACGCAGCGGGGCGCCGCCGACGGTGACGGTGCCGATGTCGGGCGCGTGGTCTCCGGCGAGCACGCCGAGCAGGGTGGACTTGCCGGCCCCGTTCGGCCCGACCACCGCCAGCACCTCGCCGGCCCGGACGGCGAGGTCGACCCCGCGCAGCACCGGCGTACCGCCCAGCGACAGTGACACGCCCCGCGCCTCGATGACGGCGGTGCCGCCGGGCGGCGGTGCCGGCACCCGGGCCGGGCGTCGCCACACCCCGTCGAGCACCGGACGGGCGCCCCGCAGAACGGTCATGCCCAACCTCCCGCCCGGGCGCGGGCGCGCATCAGCAGCCAGAAGAAGAACGGGCCACCGACCAGCGCGGTGAGCATCCCGATCGGCAGGTCGGCATAGTCCACCGCGGTACGCGCCACCAGGTCGGCGAGGGTGAGCACGAGTGCACCGCCGACCGCGCTGCCCGGCAGCAGTGAACGGTGGGACGGACCGATCGCCATCCGGATCAGGTGGGGCACCACGAGACCCACGAAGGCGATGATCCCGGCGAAGGCGACACCCGCCGCCACCATCAGGGTGGTGAGCACGATCGCGGTCACCCGGAGGCGTTCGACCTGGACACCGAGGTGCCGCGCGGCCCGCTCGCCGAGGGCGAGCAGGTCCAGGCGGCCGGCGAGCGTCCAGGTCGCGACCAGGCCGGCAAGCACCAGCGGGGCCACCACCTGCACCTGGACCCAGCGACTGCCGTTGAGGCTGCCGAGCTGCCAGAAGACGATCTGTTCACGGGCGGCGGTGTCGCCCAGGAAGACCAGGTAGGCGATGAGCGCGCTGGCCACCGCGTTGACGGCGATGCCCATCAGCACCAGGGTGACCACCTCGGTGCGACCTCCGCGCCGGGCCAGTCCGTATACGACGATCGTGGTGGCGAGGGCCGTGCCGAACGCGGCGGCGGGGATGGTCATCGGCCCGAAGAAGGTCCAGCCGAAGACGATCACGGCGCAGGCGCCGACCCCGGCACCGGCGGAGACGCCGATCACGCCCGGTTCGGCCAGCGGGTTGCCGAAGATGCCCTGCATCACCGCGCCGGACACGCCCAGCCCGGCGCCGACCAGCAGCCCCATGACCAGGCGCGGGAATCGGATGTTCCAGAGCGCGGCCTCACCGTTGGGATGGGTGGGCAGGTCACCGAGATGCAGCCCCAGGCGGTGTAGCAGCGAGCCGATCACTTCGCCGGGCGGGACGTGCAGCTGGCCCGCCCCTGCGGAGACCAGCAACGTCCCGCCGAGCGCGACCAGCAGTACCGCGATCACGACCGTGGCCCGCCCGCCGCGCACCGGGCCGGGCGCGGGTGCGCCGGCCGCCGGGGCGCGGCGCACCGGCGGCCGTTCGATCGACCGGGGTGTCGCCATCGTGGTCATGGACGGGCCGCCTCGCCGTAGATGGCCTCGGCGAGCGCTTCGAGGGTCGTGGGGAACTGCGGCCCGAAGCTGAGCACCTGGTGGTCGCTCATGTCGACCACGCAGGCGTGGGCCCCGGCCGGCGTGTCCGCGACGCCCGGCAGCTGCATCAGCCCGTCGACGCCACCGACCGACTCCAGGCCCCGGGTCATCATCAGGTAGAGGTCGGGGCTGGCCTTCACCAGCCCTTCGGCGTTGAGCGGTCGCATCCCCTTCAGGCCGGCCTCGCTGGCGACGTCGATCCCGCCGAGGTCCTGGATGAGGCCGTCCGCGCCCGAGCCCTCACCGAACCAGTAGTAGACCCCGGCGTTGCCGCGCAGGTAGAGGAAGACCATCCGCAGCCGGTGCGCCGGGTCCGCCGGCACGAGTTCGGCGACCCGGGCCCTGGCCGCGTCGGTCTCGCCGCGCACCCGCGCGGCGAGCCGCTCGCCCGCCTGCGGCACCCCGAGCACCGTGGCGACCGCTTCGATCTGCGGGCCGATCAGGTCGCGCGCGCGCCGGTCACTCATGATGACCACCGGTATCCCGGAGTCGCGCAGTTGGAGCTGCACCTCCAGCGGACCGATGCTGTAGTCGGTCAGCACCACCGACGGCCGCAGGTCCAGGATGGCCTCGCCGTTGAGTTGGTGGCCGTTGTGGGTCACCAACGGCAGGTGCGTCAGCTCGGGGATGCCGGTCGACACGTCGCGTCCGACCAGCCGGTCACCCAGGCCGAGGGCGTACACGGTCGTGGCGAGGGTGCCGTACGTGTCGAGTGCCAGGATCCGGCTGGCGTCGGTGACCGTCACCGGCTTCCCGGTGATGTCCGGGTAGACGACCGGCAGCTGCGGCTCGGGATCCGTGGCGATCGGCTCGATGGTGACCTGTGACCGCGCGGTCGCGGGGCGTCTGCACTCCAACCTCCCGTCGCCGGCCACCGCCCGGCCCGGAGTGGCCGGTGCGCCGAGGGACGAGCACGCCGCGAGCAGCGCCAGCGAGAGCACCCCGCCGCAGAACCGCACCACCACCCGGGATGCTCGCCTCGCCGGCATCTCCGCGCCACCCACGTGACCACCGCCTTGCTGGGAGTTCGGCCGCGCCGCCACTGGCACCGGCGGCAGCGACATCTAGTTAGGTAAGGCTAACCTTGCTCGGTATCCTTGCCGCCTTCCCATGGGCGCGTCAAGGAGATGGCCGCCAGCTCACAGGGCGGGCTTCGGACCTGTACGGTTGAGGTCAAGATCAACCGTTTGGTCGGTCGGACCGTCTCCGGATCCGGATCCGGGTGTCCGGGTCCGCATCCGGGTCCGGGTCCGCATCCGGGTCCGCATCCGGGTCCGGGTCCGCATCCGGGTCCGCATCCGGGGCGCGACGCGCTGCCACTGCGTGGCCGCAGCCGCGCATCACCCCGATGCGGGTGCCTAGGCTATGACGATCGAGGCTGCGAGCCGGATACGCCGGGGTCGCGCAGGGCACGCGAGCTGCGTCGGTGCCGCCGGCGGGTGGTCAACAGCGTCTAGAGTCTGTCGTGTGCTGCCCACCGGGACATCGATCGACTGGGCGTCGGTGGAGATCGCGGTCCCGCGCGCGATCCGTCCACTGCCCGGGATCAGCATGGCCGGGTTCTGCCAGCGTGTTCCGGCGGTCGTGGACCTCGCCATGGTCGCGCACCCGGACGTCACCCTGCTCGTCGACCTGAGCCGGGGAAACGCCCTCGGCTACGACGTCGGGGGCCGGCGCGAGTACGGCAGCGTCGTCGTCGGGCTCCACCCCGGCGAGTTTCGAGCGACCGGCCAGGGCACCGGCGAGTGCCTGCAGATCCGGCTGGAACCAGTGGTGGCGGCCGCGGTCTTCGGCGCCTCGGCCGAGCTCGGGGGCGCCGTGGTGTCCCTGGACGACGTCTGGGGCCGCGACGCCGGGCGGCTTGAGGCGAGGCTGCGAGCCACCGCGTCCTGGGACGAACGCTTCGCCATCGCGGTGGAGATGCTCGGTCGCCGGCTGGGCGCCCGGCCCACGGTCGAACCGGAGGTCGTCCACGCCTGGCGGCGCACGCTCGCCAGCCGGGGGCGGGCACGGGTCGACGGCCTGGCCGAGGAGGTCGGCTGGAGCCGCAAGCGACTGTGGACGCGGTTCCGCTCCCGGCTCGGTATCGGTCCCAAGGAGGCGGCCCGACTGGTGCGGTTCGACCACGCCGCCCACCTGCTGGTGGCGGGCCACACCGCCGCCAGCGTCGCCGTCGAGAGCGGCTACGTCGACCAGTCCCACCTGCACCGCGAGGTCAGGGCGTTCGCCGGCCTGACGCCCGCCGCCGTGGCCGCCGCGCCGTGGCTCGCGATCGACGACATCGCGTGGCCGGCCGCATCACGCGCCCGGCTTTCTGCGCGGCGTGGCGAACGAATCCCCGCCCCTCGCTGACCGGCACGCGTGCCTGATCAGCACTCCGTCGTCCTGTCTGTCTCGCTCCGGTGACTCTCCGCTGGTCGCGACCTCCCGTCGTCAGTTGTTGCACGATCCGGTGTCGAGGTGGAGGTACCGGGCGTTGACCCAGCGGTGCAGCTGGACGCCGAACACGATGCCCCCGATCGTGACCAGGGCCGGCAGGTATCCACTCGCGACCTGGATGATCGGGATCGCCGGGCACCCCCCGGAGAGTGCCCATCCGCTGCCGAAAAGCAGGGCGCCGGGTACCACGCCCGCGTGGATCCGTCCCGGTGTGCGGCGGACGCGGATCAGGACGAACACCACGGCGATGAGCGCGACCCCACCGCCGAAGGCGAGCAGCATGCGCAAATCCTGGAAGGTGAACATCCGGTTCAGTTCGGCGTAGTCGCCGAAACCGATGTTCGTCACGGTGTAGCCGAGCGCGAGCCCGGCGATGATGTTGGCAAGAAGAAGTCCGCCCCGGGTACGCATCAGATCACCTTCCACAGCAGGAACGAGACCACGACGGCGGCGCCGAAGAAGACGGCCGTCGCGACCAGGCTGTCCGGATGCAACCGCCCGCATCCGTTGAGTCCGTGACCGGAGGAGCACCCTCCGGCGAGGCGGGTACCGAAACCGACGAGGATGCCACCGGCGAAGAGGACACCGACCATCTGGAGTGGACTGTCGGTGACGATGTCGCGGAAGCCGTCGCCCATGTCCAGACGGAGGTCGAACCGTCCGGCGGTGACCGCCGCCAGCAGTCCACCCATAAAGATCGAGAGCAGCAGCGCAGCCTGAGTGGCCAGGGGCGCCGGGCGTGGGCTCGCGCTCGCGCTCGAGATCGAGGTCGGGGTCGGCGTAGTCGCGGCCGGTTCGCCGACCGGGGCGGATGCCTGCACCTCGGCGACGTCGGCGACCGTGCCGTCGGCGACCGCCGTGGAGGACGCGGCGGCTGCGCCGGTACGGGTCCCGAAGTGCTCGGCGGTGGCAGCCGCGAGCGCCTCGGTGAGAGCCCGGTCGTCGGTGAACTGGGCCTCCATCCGTTCGACCCGGCGCTCGTTCCGCCAGTGCAGCACGCGTTCCCAGGCCGAGGAGACGCCGAAGGACCGATCGGTGCTGACGGTGTAGTTGATGGTGACGAGGGCAAGACCGAGTGCGCCTGCCCACCAGGGCCAGTAATCGCTCATGCGGAGCCTGAGATCCAATCAGTGAGGCGGGTCCACCAGCGCCGCCGCGGTTGCGGCGACACCGCGTTGCTCCCGGGTGTCTGCACGGTGTGTGGAAACAGCGGGTGCGCCGGCCGCGCGGCCGGTGCCGAGGCCTGCTCGAAGGAGGCGGGTGCCGCGCCTGCCGTCTGTCGGGCATCAGCCGGCCGACCCGGCTGTGCGGGTCGGGCCGCTCCGGCCCGACCCGCCCCCTTGGTCTTCAGATGCTGGGCGGTGGCGCCGTTCGGCAACAGGATGATGGGCACGACTGCGCCGGTCAACGACAGCTGGTATCGGGCACAGTCCCGCCAGCCCTCCCCGGTGTCACAGTAGTACTCCCGCCAGCTGCGTAAACTGGCGTTGAGCAGCGGAAATAGCGGGCAACGTTCCGCATGTGGGCAGCCCATATCGCTCCAGTCTGACCGGCTCCGCCCCCGGCGGACCCGGCGGTCGAGCGCGGTCCCTGCTTCCTGATCCAGCCGGCAGCATAGAGCATTCACAGTGCGATGACATTCGATGGTTGATGCCGAACCGGAAGGGACCTGTTCACCCCGGCGCGGCGGCGTACGGCCCTGCCGTCGGGGTACGTCCTGGGCATGTTGCTGAACAACCCTGCCGACCTGCTGCGCCTGCTCGCCATCGCCCTGCTCGTCTATCCGGCGCTGGTGGCGATGCTGCGGATCTCCGGAAAACGGACACTGTCCAAGCTCAACGCCTTCGACTTCGTCGTCACGGTGGCGCTCGGTTCGACCCTGGCGACGATCCTGCTCTCGCGGGACGTCTCCGTGGTCGAGGGCATCCTCGCGCTGGCGCTCCTGGTGGCGTTGCAGTACGCGGTCGCCCTGCTCGCCGTGCGCTGGCCACCGTCGCAGCGGCTGCTCAAGGCCCGACCGACCGTGCTGCTCCGCGACGGGCGGCTAAGGCTCGACACCATGCTCGCGACCCGGGTGACCGAGAGCGAGATCCGGCAGGCGGCGCGCAGCCACGGCGCCGGTGACCTGAACGATATCGCCGCGGTGGTCCTGGAGACCGACGGAAACCTGAGCGTCATCACCCAGAGCCGGATCGGTGACGGCAGTTGCCTGGCCGACGTACGCGACGAAGGGCGGTGACGCACCTCGACCGTTCTCCGCCACTCCGCGCCGGCTCGACGGCCCGGGGATGGCGAAGCAACCGACCACGGGGGCGGCGTTGTTCACGGATAGTGATGGGTGTGGCCGGGTCGGTCGGGACCTGGCAGCGGGGGGAGCGTGGCGGGAATGTCCAGCAAGGAGATCATCGACCGGGTCGGCATGCTCCTGGATCTGGCTGGTGTACTGGTCATCGCCGGTGGCGTGGTCATCGCCACCGGCTACTTCCTCTACCGGTACTGGCGGACACGTCAGCTCGTCGAACTCTACCGCCCCTACCGCCGGACGGTGGGCCGGGCAATCCTGCTCGGACTGGAAATCATCGTCGGCGGCGACATCATCCGGACCGTGGCCGTCTCACCGACCTTCGAGAGCGTCGGGGTGCTGGCGGTCATCGTCCTGGTCCGGACGTTCCTCAGCCTGTCACTGGAGGTCGAACTGGAGGGCCGTTGGCCCTGGCAGTCCAGGCGGACCAGCTCGGCACAGGCCCGGCCCGACCAGGCCGGTTGACCCGAGCACGGCGGGCAGACACGGCCGGTCGGTGGTCTCGGTCGGGAGGACGGGGGTCGGGAGCGCCGGATGAGGCCACGGATCGGTGGCGAGCTATCCGGGTGCCGCCGGGTAGACGCGGGTCTCGGTGGCCTTGACGGCGGCCCAGACCGGCTGACCGGGGGTGAGCCGCAGATGCGCGGCGGCGAGCGGGGTGACGTCGGCGGCCGCCCGGATCGGACCGGTGAGCTGGATCCGGAGGTTGTCCCCGTGCCGCTGGACCCCGCTCACCGTGGCCGGCCAGGTGTTGCGGGGGCTGCCGTCCGGGCGGCCGGGGTGCAGGGCGACGGCCGAGGGTGGAAAGGCGACGAAGACGTCGCCGTCGTGCTGCTCACCCGCGGTCAGCCGGAACCCGTCGGTGAGCAGGACCGTGTGCCCGTCGGCGTGCCCCCGGTAGAGGTTGAGCCCGACCAGGCGGGCGACGTAGTCGGTGCGGGGTTGGGCGGTGATGGTGGCGGCATCGCCCTCCTGTACCACCTCGCCGCCTTCGACGATGACGAGCCGGTCGGCGAGGACCAGGGCGTCGAGCGGGTCGTGGGTGACCAGCAGGGTCGCCCCGGGATGCCCGGCCAGGTGCCGTTGGAGCTGGGCGCGGGTGTCGAGCCGGGTGCCGGCGTCGAGGGCGGCGAGCGGCTCGTCCAGGAGCAGCAGGGCGGGCTCGACGGCGAGGGCACGGGCCAGGGCGACCCGTTGGGCCTGGCCGCCGGAGAGCTGCCGGGGCTTGCGGCGGGCGTGCTCGGTCAGTCCCATCCGGTCCAGCCAGTCGGACGCGCGTCGCCTGGCCTGGTGCCGGTCCAGGCCGCGGCGGCGGAGCCCGAAGGCGACGTTGTCCAGCGCGGTGAGGTGCGGAAAGAGCAGGTAGTCCTGGAAGACCACCCCGATCGGGCGCCGCTCGGTCGGGATCCGGACACGCCGACGCGGGTGGTCGAGGTGGTGGCCGGCGAGCCTGAGGTGCCCGGCCGAGAGGGGCAGCAGGCCGGCGAGGGTACGCAGCGCGGTGGTCTTTCCGGCGCCGTTGGGTCCGAGGAGTGCCACGACCTCGCCGGGTGCGATGGTCAGCGGCAGGTCGAGCCGGAAGGTGCCCCGGTCCGCGACGAGGCGGGCGTCGAGCAGCGGCCCCCCGATGTCGGGCTCGCTCCCGTGCACGGTCGGGCCGGCGGTCACGGGCTGCCGATCCAGCGGTCGCGGAGGCTGGCCAGGATCACCACGGAGACGGTGAGCAGGACGAGGCTGAGCACGATCGCCGCCTCCAGGTCGGTCTCCAGGGCGAGGTAGACCGCGAGCGGCATGGTCTGGGTGCGCCCCGGGAAGTTGCCGGCGAAGGTGATGGTGGCGCCGAACTCGCCGAGCGCGCGGGCCCAGCAGAGCACCGTTCCGGCGGCGATGCCGGGCGCGACGAGCGGGAGTGTCACGTGCGTGAACGTGGTCCACCGGTTGGCACCGAGGGTCGCCGCCGCCTCCTCGTACCGCACGTCGGCGCCGCGCAGTGCTCCCTCGACGGCGATGACCAGGAACGGCATCGCGACGAACGCCTCGGCGAGGACGACCCCGGCGGTGGTGAACGGGAGGGTGATCCCGAGGGTGCTGTCGAGCCAGGAGCCGAGCAGCCCACGGCGGCCGAAGACCAGCAGCAGGGCTACGCCGCCGACCACCGGCGGCAGGACGAGGGGCACGGTGACGAGGGCGCGTACCAGGCGGCGACCGGGGAACTCGACCCGGGCGAGCAGCCAGGCCAGGGGTACGCCGAGGGCGAGGCAGAGCAGGGTGGCGAGGGTGGCGGTCTGCACCGACAGCCGCAGCGCGGTGAGTACGCCCGGCTCGGCCAGCCGCTGCGGCAGGGTGCTCCACGGGGCACGGGCGAGCAGTCCGGCCAGGGGCAGGACGAGGAAGAGCAGCCCGAGCGCGGCGGGTAGCAGCAGCGCCACCGGCATCCGCCCGGTGTGCCCGGGGCGTGCCGGTGGTGTGGCCCGGCCGGAGCGCACCACCGTATCGTCGAGCCGGGACATCGGCTACGGGGCCTGGAACCCGGCGGCGGTGAGGACGGCTCGGCCGGTGTCGGAGAGCACGTAGGTGACGAACGCCTGCGCCCCCGGCTTGTTGGGCGCGTTCTCCAGCACGGTGATCGGGTAGTCGTTGATCGCCACGGTCGATTCGGGGAACTCGATCCCGTCGACGTCGGCGGCGGCGGCCCTCGCGTCGGTGCGGTAGACCAGCGCGGCGTCCACCTCGCCCAGCCTGACCTTGGAGAGGGCGGCCTTGACGTCCTGCTCCAGGGTGACCGGGCTGAGCCGCACGCCGGCGGCGTCGAGGGCCTTCTTCGCCGCCGCCCCGCACGGGACCTGTTCGGCGCAGACCGCGACCTTCGCGTCCGGCCCGGTCAGGTCGGCGAGCCGGGTCACCCCATCCGGGTTGCCTTTCGGCACCGCGATCACGAGCTGGTTGCGTACGAAGACCGTGGGCATCCCCTCGGCGTTGCCGGCATCGACGACGACCGCCATGTTGGCCGGGGCGGCGGAGGCGAAGACGTCCGCCGGCGCGCCCTGGTTGATCTGGGTCGCCAGGGCCGAGCTGCCGGCGAAGCTGAAGGTGACCCGCACCCCCGGGTTGGCCCGCTCGAAGTCCTTGCCGAGTTGCCTGAACGGTTCGGTCAGTGACGCGGCGGCGAACACCGTGACGGTGCCGTCCACCGCGCCACCGCCGCCGCTCGGTTGCCGGCCGGCCTCGTCGCCACCGCCACACCCGGTGGACCCCAGTACCGCCAGCACGGCGACGGCGGCCAGGGCGGTACGGGATCGTCCTGCTCTCACGGGCTGCTCCTCCCTCGACCTCCCGCCACCGCCGCCGGCCGTTCCACGACGACCGTGGTCGATTTGATCACTGCGATCGCCACCGATCCGACCGCCAGGCCGAGGTCGTCGACCGCCTCGCGGCTCATCAGCGAGACCACCCGGAACGGGCCGGCCTGGATGTCCACCTGCGCCATCACCGCGTCCTTGGTCACGGCGGTGACGATTCCCCGCAACCGGTTGCGCGCCGACGACTCGTCGGCGCGTTCGTCAGGGTCGTCGGCGTGCGCCCGCACGAACGCGGCCAACTCGACCCCGTCGATCACCCGGTGGCCGTGCCCGTCCCGGATCGCGGTGAGTCGCCCGGAGTCCACCCAACGCCGCACCGTGTCCACGCTGACGCCGAGCAACTCGGCCGCCTCACCCATCCGGAACACCGTCACGACGGTCACCCTAGCGGACCGCACCTGCCGGCATGAAGTGGCCGAACATGCCGTATCTGCGATCCATCTCTCCGCTCACGGACCGCAGCTGCCGGTCCGGCTCGAAAATCTCCGCGCTCCGGTCCCGGGTCCGGCTAGGCTGGCCGGGCCGGTTCGCGGTGGACGGAGGTCAGGACTCGGATGCCCCGGACGTCGTTCATCTCGACCACCATCCCGTACGTGAATGCGCGCCCCCATCTCGGCCATGCGCTGGAATACGTCCAGGCCGACAGCTACGCGCGGCACATGGCACGCCGGGGTGACGACGTCTTCTTGATGAGCGGCTCCGACGAGAACAGCCTCAAGAACGTCCTCGCCGCCCAGCGGGCCGGGCTGACGACCAGGGATTTCGTCGACCGCAACGTCACGCACTTCGCAGGGCTGATCGAGGCACTGGACCTACGGGTCGACCACTTCGTCCGGACCAGCGTGGACAGTGACCACATCGAGGGTGCCACCGAGTTCTGGCGGCGGATGCGGGCCAGCGGCGACATCTACCTCAGGGAATACGAGGGGCTGTACTGCGTCGGCTGCGAACAGTTCTATCCGGAGGGCGACCTGCCCGACGGCAGATGCCCGGAGCACCTCACCGTGCCGGAGCCGGTCAGCGAGGCAAACTACTTCTTCCGGCTGTCGCGATACCACGACCGGCTGCTGGCGGCACTGACCAGCGGCGAGATCTCCGTCGTGCCGCACACCCGGCTCAACGAGGTGACCAGCTTCGTACGCCGCGGCCTGGCCGACATCAGCGTCTCCCGCTCCGTCGGGCGGGCCCGCGGCTGGGGCATCCCCGTCCCGGACGACCCGGGCCAGGTCATGTACGTCTGGATCGACGCGCTGACCAACTACGTCAACGGCCTCGGCTTCGTACGCGACGACGAACGCTACCGCCGCTACTGGGCGGAGGCGGCGAGCCGGGTGCACGTGATGGGCAAGGGCGTGACCCGCTTCCACGCCGTCTACTGGCCCGCGATGCTGCTCGCCGCCGGCCTCCCGCTGCCGACCGAGATCGTCGTGCACGGCTACGTCACCGTCGACGGCGGCAAGATCAGTAAGTCGCTCGGCAACGCGGTCGACCCGGGCGAACTCCTCGACACCTACGGACTCGACGCGGTCCGCTACCTCCTGCTGGCGGACTTCTCGCCCTTCGGCGACGGCGACTTCAGCGAGGAACGGCTGATCGGCCGCTACAACACCGACCTGGCCAACGGGCTCGGCAACCTCGTCGGCCGGATGACGAGCATGGTGATCCGCTACCGCGACGGCGTCGTCCCGGCCGGCGGCCCCATCGGCGAAGCCGACCGGGCCCTCGCCGAACAGGTCCGGACCACCGAGTCGGAGGCGACCGCCGCCATGGACCGCTACGACCACCGCGAGGCGCTGGCCCGCATCGTCGACCTGGTCCGACGCAGCAACGCGTACATCGACGAACGCGCCCCCTGGCACCTCGCCCGGTCGGGCAGGGCGGAGGACGCCCACCTTCTCGACACGACCCTGCACCACCTGGCCGCCGCGGTCCGCCAGCTCGGCTATGCCGTCGGCCCGTTCCTGCCACGGGCGGGCACGCGCATCCTGGCGACCCTGGGTGCCACCGAGTCCGACGTCCCCGGCGCCGGGGACTGGCTCGACGGCGTCGCCGGCCGCACCGTCAGCAAGCCTGATGCCCTCTTCCCACGGCTCGCACCGAGGTAGCCGCCGCAGCGGTGGCCATGCCGCCGGGCGCGGGCGGCAACGGCGGTGACCAGGACCACATCCGTCCGGTCCTCGTGGCGCGGGAGGCGGCCGAACTCTATCGTCCGGGGCGGCAGGCCGGGCCCCGACCGACCGCGGGCCGACCGCCGGGCATCGGGGCAGCAGCCCGGCCCCGGCTACGGGACATGTGAGGGAGACACCTGTGACCACCACCGCCGAGCGGATGGCGGCGGCGTACTTCGACGCCATCGAGCTGCTCTGCCGGGTGACTCCGAAGGGCTGGTACGCCGAGCGGGGCACCGCCCGCGCGGCGGTGACGCACGCCGGCATCCCGACCATGAACGCCGCCTACGACACGACACCGGAACCGGACATCGACTCGCTCGACGAGATGGCGACCGAGGTCGCCAGACAGGCCGGAGCCTGGTCGATCATGGTGCGCGGCGAGGCCGGCAACGAGGTCGCCGACCTCGCGGCCCGGCACGGCCTGGCCAGGCGCAGCGACCTGCCGTTGTTGGCCTGCGCCGCCGACGACATCGTGTTCCGGCAAGGCGAGGCACCCCGGACCGCGGTACGCCGGGTCGGCGCGGCCGAGAGTGATCTCTACACGGAGGCTCTCGCCCGGGGCTTCGAAGTGCCTGCGGACGCCTTCGGTTCGCTCTTCGGCGGTGGCCTGCTCGACACCGAGCCGCTCACCGGCTACCTGACCGGGGAGTCCGGCCGCCCCACCGGCACCGGCCTGGGGATACGGACCCGCAGCGCGGTCGGCGTCTTCAACATCGCCGTCGTCCCGGCCGCCCGCCGCCGCGGCCTGGGCCGGACGATCACCGAGGCTGTACTGCGCGACGGCGTCGCGGCCGGCGCGGACGCGGTCTACCTGCACGCCTCCGCGATGGGCCGGCCGCTCTACGAGTCGATGGGCCTGCGACACGTGGAGACCTGGACCGTGTTCGACGCGGGGTCATGACCCCGGACGCACCGACCAGGCCACGACACACGTCCGGGACAGGCCACGACACACGTCTGAGAGATGAGCCGTGAACTTCAGTGAGAGGGTGCGCTCGGCCTTCCGGCGCGGCGAGACCGACGTCGTCGTCCGGATGAGCGAGGCCGAGATCGAGCGGGCCCGGGCGGCCGGCGACCCGGCGGGCGAGGTGGAGGCCCGGTACAGCCTGGCCCGGGTCGCCATCCGTGGCGGCGACCTGGCGGCCGGAGAGGCCAGGGCCCGGGAGGCGCTCGCCGTCGCCCTGCGCTCCGGCGACCGCAGCCTCGAGGAGCGGCCGAGACACGTACTCGCGGGCGTGGCGCGGATCTCCGGCGACCTGCTCCGCGCCCGGGACCTCTACCGGGAGAGCATCGCCCTCAACGAGGCGCTCGGACAGCCGAGGACGGTCAACTCGGAATACCACAACCTCGCCTTCTGCGAGCTGGGCCTGGGGCATCTCGACGTGGCGGGGAGGCTCTTCGCCGAGAGCCGTGCGCAGGTGTTCGGCAACGGCTGGGACGACTTCGTGCCGTACGTCTGCGTGGCGGGCGCCGCGCTCGCCTCCGCCGGGGCCGACCACGCCCGGGCGGCCCGCATGGTCGGTGTCGCGGACGCCGCGTTCGCGTCGCTCGGCCAGGTGCCGGATCCCGACGACGCGGCCGACCTCGCCAGGGTGCGCACGGCGGCGACCGAGGCGCTCGGCCCGGCCGCCTTCGCCGACGAGTACGCCCGGGGCCAGCTTCTCGACCCCCGCGCGGCCTTCGCCGACGACCGGCCCTGACACACCTCGACACACCGGGACCTTGCTTTCCCTTCGCCAGGTCAGCGCCGCAGTGGCAACAGGGGAAAGGGGGCCCGCCCCGGACCCGGGGCAGGGGGTCCAGGGCGGGCCGGCGCGGAAACTCGCCGGAGGAACAGCTTCCGCGTGGGTGATGAGGCAGGTCACTGTCGGCGGCGGGGAACCCAGTAGAGGATCTGTCCGACGATCGTGGCGGGGTGACGGTCGGGAAGTGCCTCCAGTGCGCGGGCGAGGTGCGCGGCGAGGTACATCGTCAGTCCGACCCGGTTGCCGTTGAAGCTGCGCAGTAGGGCCAGGCGGGCATCGTGGCAGGGCCAGTCGTGTTCGCATACCAGGCAGGCGTACCGGTCTCCGGGGAGGTGCTGCCCCGCGCGGGCCGCCGCCAGCCGTCGCCGTGCGGCGTGCCGCTCCCATCGCGCCCACGGCCCGATCACGGTCTACATCCGTTCGGTGTGCCGGGCGCGGTGCTGCTGGGCCGGGGTCAGGGTGCCCGGCCGGCCGTTGCGCGGCTGCGAGCGGGTGGGTGCGTCCCACCCGGGCCGACGATTCCGGACCTGCGGCGGTGGTGGCGGTGTGGGGTCCGACAGGGCACGGACCTCGGTCGCCTCCTCCTCGGTCAGTTCGATCGAGCGAGGGTTGTCCCAGCAGTCCCGGTGCACCAGCGGCGCGGGTGGCCGACACGGCATCGGTACGCGTTCGATCGCGTCGGGGCACACCCAGCGATGGCCGCACCGGCAGTACCGCCAGAGGCGCCACCACGCCCGACGATGGCGGGGGTTGCGGGTCTCTCTCATGCGTCTTGCCTCCCGTCGACAGTTGGGGGACGGGGGTGGTGCCCGCTCGGACCTCGTTCGACCTCAACGTCCAGACACCGCCCCCTGGGCGCCCCGGCAGACTTGGGGATGAACGTTTGCGGACCGCCACCCGAAAGCGCCTGCGATCCACCATGGACGGCAAAGCGTGAACAAGGGAAGATGCGTTAGCGACAGTAAACATGGATATCCCGATGCCCTGGCGATTTAAGAGAGGCGCTAAACATGAGTAATCTCCCAGCAAGACTCAAAGAGCTGAGGGCCGAGCGCGGGGTTACTCAAGATCAGGTCGCAGAGGTAGTGCAGGTCAGCAAGTCCTTGATAGCCGCATTCGAGACGGCGAGACATGTCCCCCGGGCGGAAACGGCGGTCTGCCTGGATGATTACTTTGGAACCGGGACCGAGATCCAGAAGGCGTCTGCCGAGGCCAGGGCAAACCGGAAGCCGCCGCCAAGCTGGTTCCGCCCTTGGCGGGACTTGGAGGAAACGGCCTCGACTCTTCGCTACTTCCAAGCAACCCTGATCCCCGGCCTGTTACAGACAGAGGCGTACGCCCGTGCCGTGTTTGCCAGTACGGGGCTGCTCACCGACGATGAGGTACTTGACCGGGTTGTCCTGCGTATGGAGCGGCAAGCCACGATCATCGACCGTCCCGGCCGGCCGTCCTTCGTGTTCTTCCTGGACGCGTCCACGCTCCGATGCGGCCCACCGGAGATCGCTAAAGATCAACTGCTGGCACTGGCGGACGTTGGCGCCCGGCCCAACGTCTTCGTCCACGTCATTCCGGACGAAGCGGGGCTACACGCGGGGCGCAGCGGGTCGTTCGCCTTGGCGACGCTGGAGGGCGGGGGGATGGTCGGCCTGCTGGAAGACTTCTACGAGGACCGCGTGATCGTCGAGCCGGGCCGCGTGGCTGGCCTCGATCGGACGTGGCAGGCTATAGCAGCGGCTGCACTTCCGTGCGCCCAGTCAAGAGACTTCATTCTGAGGTTGGTGGATGACGATGACGACCGAACGGCCGCGCTGGCGCAAGGCCAGCCGTAGCGGCCAGAGCGGCGGCAACTGCGTCGAGGTTGCCGACAACCTTCCTGGCCGGGTGCTGGTTCGGGACACCAAGGACCGGGACGGCGGAACCCTGGCGTTCGCCCCGGCCGCGTGGCAGGCGTTCGTCAACCTGACCAGGCACGGCCACTGACGGGTCGGCACGCGCCGCGCGCCAGAATCCCGTTGACTACCGTGTGGGGGCAAGCGGGCGACTAGCCGCGGGCGGCCCCCGAGGTTCCGCCCGATCGCGACACCGGGCCGGTTGAGCGCGCCGTGGCCGGGATTCGGCTCTGTCCGGAATCCGAGCCGCTACACCTCCCGCTGAAGCTCGATCGCGGCCAGGGTCGCACCCCATCCCCGCCGTCAAATCCGCCGGTCGGACGCCGGACAGCGCCCCGCGTCGCTACCGCCTTCGCCTGGCCAGCCACGGATGCGCACAGGCCGCCGGGAACACACCGGGGACGCGAGCGCTCCCCCGTCGCCCGCGCAGCTCGCGGAAATCGACGATTGTCGTGGTGTCCCGTCGGTGGCACGATGGGTTTTGTTGGGCAACCAAACTAAGTGCTCCACCGGACCCGGTCGCCGCCCCGGCGGTGACACGACACGTTAGGAGGCCCGCATGAGACCCGTCCCCTTGCGCGGGACCAGGCACAGAACGCTCCGTACCGGCCTCGCCGCCGTCGCCGCCCTGCTGCTGGGCGTCGGCGCGACGGCGGTGCTCGGTGCCCCGGCCAGCGCCGCCACCGGCTGCCGGGTGAACTACACCGTCAACCAGTGGCCGGGTGGATTCACCGCCAACGTGGCCCTCACCAACCTCGGCGATCCCCTCAACGGGTGGACGCTGCAGTGGAGCTTCGCGAACGGGCAGACCGTCACGCAGGGCTGGGGCGGCGAGTTCAGCCAGAGCGGCTCCCGCGTCACGGTGACCAATGCGTCCTACAACGCCGCCCTGGGCACGAACGCCACCGTCACGCCCGGCTTCAACGGGACCTGGAACGGCAGTAACACCGCGCCCACCTCGTTCACCCTCAACGGGGTGACCTGCACCGGAGCTCCCTCCACCGGGCAGCCGCCCACCGGTGCGCCCACCCCGACACCCTCACAACCCGGAGGCGTCGCGTGGACGTCGTCCGACCAGTGGGGGACGTGGACCAACGGCGGGTACACGCTCTACAACAACATCTGGGGCAGCGGCGCCGGCAGCCAGACCATCTGGGCCAACTCGTACAGCAACTGGGGGGTCAACGCCAACCACCCGAACACCGGCGGCGTGAAGTCCTATCCCAACGCGACCCGGAACGTGAACCGGAACCTCAGCGCGATCCAGAGCCTGACCAGCAGCTTCAACGTGACCGTGCCGAGCGGCGGGGCGTATGCGAGCACCTACGACATCTGGGCCAACAACCACGCGTACGAGATCATGCTCTGGATGAACAAGACCGGCCCGGTGGGGCCGCTGGGCTCACTACAGACCACGGCGTCGGTCGGCGGGCATACCTGGCAGATCTACCGGGGCTCGAACGGTGCCAACGAGGTCTTCTCGTTCATCCGCACCAGCAACACCAACTCGGGGACGGTGGACATCCTCGCCGTGCTCAACTGGATTCGTAACGCGGGCTGGTACGGCGACGTCCTGGTCGGGGACGTCCAGTTCGGCTACGAGATCACCTCGTCGTCGGGTGGACTGAACTTCACCACCAACAGCTTCTCGGTGTCGTACCGCTGATCCGCCGCCTCCTCCCGCCGACCGGGCCCGGTGCACCTGCCTGAGCCCGGTCGGCGGCTGTGGAGCTACCGGACGGCGGCTGTGGAGCTATCGGACGGTGGCGGCCGGGCGAGTGCGCGGCGACCTCTTTCGGGCGGGATCCCGGAGCGGCCGGGCAACGGCGCGGGCATATGCCACTATTGCGTCGTTAGGAGGGCATTCGGCATGCCAGACAAGGGTCAGGTCCTGCGCCTGCTCGAGCAGGGGCACGACTATCCCGAGATCGCCCGCCGGCTCGGCATACCGGCCGGTCAGGCATACCTGATCGCCACCGGCGTACCGGCGGACAACGGCGACGGCGTGACCCGGGAGCAGCGCGACCGGCCGGGGATTCTGCCCTCCCGGACGCAGCGACTGGTCAACGACCGCGAGGTCAACCCGACCTCGTCGCCGCTGGTGCACGAGTGGGTACGCCGCCGGGCCGCCGAGGACCGGCAGATGCAACAGGCCGCCCACCCGGACGTGCAGCGGCGACAGGCGGCCGATCCGGACGGGCCGGGCTGAGCGGCCGAGCGGAAGGAGAGCAGGGATGGCCAGGATCTCCCTTGGCGCGTGGCCCGTCTGGCGGCAGCTCACCGGCCCCGACCGGTACGGCCGGGGTGCGGCCGCCAAGTCGTCGGGGAGCAACTCCCTCGATCCACGCACCGCCGGCGCGGAGCGGGTCGTCAAGTCGATCTGCCCCTACTGCGCCGTCGGCTGCGCCCAGAACGTCTACGTCCGGGACGAGCGGGTGGTGCAGATCGAGGGCGACCCGGACTCGCCGGTCAGCCGGGGTCGGCTCTGTCCGAAGGGCGCCGCCTCGCTCCAGTTGACCACCGACTCCGGCCGGATTCGCACGGTGCTGTACCGCCCGCCGTACGCCGGACAGTGGCAGGAGATCGACCTCGCCACGGCGATGGACATGATCGCCGACCGGGTGATCCGGACCCGTCGGGAGACCTGGCGGGCCGAGGAGAACGGCAAACGGGTGGCCCGCACGATGGGCATCGCCAGCCTGGGCGGCGCGACCCTGGACAACGAGGAGAACTACCTCATCAAGAAGTTGTTCACCGCACTCGGCATGGTGCAGATCGAGAACCAGGCCCGGGTCTGCCACAGCTCCACGGTGATCGGTCTCGGCACCTCGTTCGGGCGCGGCGGTGCCACCACCTTCATGCAGGACGCCCAGCACGCCGACTGCATCGTCATCGAGGGCTCCAACTACGCCGAGGCCCATCCGGTCGGATTCCAGTGGATCATGAAGGCCAAGGCACGCGGCGCGATCGTCATCCACGTCGACCCGCGGTTCACCCGTACCAGCGCCCTGGCCGACCTGCACGTGCCGATCCGGGCCGGCAGCGACGTGGCGTTCCTCGGCGGGATCATCAACCACGTCCTCTCTGAGGAGAAGGACTTCCGGGAGTACGTACTGGCATACACGAACGCGGCCACGATAATCAACGAGGACTTCCGCGACACCGAGGATCTGGACGGGCTCTTCTCCGGCTTCGACCCGGATGAGCACGTCTACTCCGAGCAGACCTGGCAGTACGAGGGCGTCAGGATCGTCTCCGCCTCGGGCAAGCGGAACACCGACCACCGGCAGCGCGCCTCCGGCGCCTCGTCGGGGCGGGGCGAGAAGCACGGCTCCGGCGGCGCGGCGCTCAACGGGGAGCCGAAGCAGGACCCCACCCTGCGGCACCCGCGCTGCGTCTACCAGATCCTCAAGCGGCACTACGCCCGCTACACCCCTGAAATGGTCGAACGGATCTGCGGCACCCCGCCCGAGGTCTTCGCGCAGGTGTGCCGACACCTGGTGGAGAACTCCGGCCCGGAGCGCACGAGTGAGTTCATCTACGCGGTGGGCTGGACCCAGCATTCGGACGGCTCCCAGTTCATCCGGGCCGCCAGCGTGCTCCAGTTGCTGCTGGGCAACATCGGCCGCCCCGGCGGCGGCATCCAGGCACTGCGCGGGCACGCCAGCATCCAGGGCTCCACCGACGTACCCACCCTGTTCAACCTGCTGCCCGGCTACATCCCGATGCCGCACGCGCAGACGAGCGAGACACTCGACGACTTCGTCGCCGCCGACGCCGCCAAGAAGGGCTACTGGGCCAACATGAAGGCGTACCTGGTCAGCCTGATGAAGGCCTGGTGGGGGGCGGCGGCCACGCCGGAGAACGACTTCTGCTTCGGCTACCTGCCCCGGCTCACCGGCAGCCACTGCACCTACGACACCGTGCTGGAACAGCTCGCCGGCACCTGCAAGGGATACTTCCTGCTCGGCGAGAACCCGGCGGTGGGCTCGGCGAACGCCAAGATGCAGCGCCTCGGCATGGCGAACCTGGACTGGCTGGTGGTCCGCGACTTCAGCCTGATCGAGAGTGCCACCTGGTGGCGGGACGGGCCGGAGATCGAGTCCGGCGAGCTGCGTACCGAGGAGATCGGCACCGAGGTCTTCTTCCTGCCCGCCGCCGCGCACGTCGAAAAGTCCGGCAGCTTCACCAACACCAACCGGATGCTGCAATGGCACCACCAGGCGGTGGAGCCGGCGGGTGACCGGCGCAGCGAACTCTGGTTCATGTACCACCTCGGCCGGATCATCCGCGACAAGCTCGCCGGCTCCACCGAGCCGATGGACCGGCCGATCCTGGAACTCACCTGGGACTACCCCACCGAGGGGGCGGTGGCGGAGCCCTCCGCCGAGGCGGTCCTCGCGGAGATCAACGGCTGGAACGCCGACGGTGTGCCCCTGCCCGGCTACGTCGCGCTCGCCGACGACGGCTCCACCGCGTGCGGCTGCTGGATCTACTGCGGGGTGTACAAGGACGGGGTCAACCAGGCGGCGCGGCGCAAACCCGCCGAGGAGCAGAACTGGGTCGCCCAGGAGTGGGCCTGGGCCTGGCCGGACAACCGGCGGCTGCTCTACAACCGCGCCTCGGCCCGCCCCGACGGCCGGCCGTGGAGCGAGCGGAAGAAGCTGGTCTGGTGGGACGAGCAGGCCGGTCGGTGGACCGGGTACGACGTACCCGACTTCGAACCGACCAAGCGCCCCGACTACCAGCCACCGGAGGGCGCCACCGGAGTGTCGGCGCTGCGCGGCACCGACGCGTTCATCATGCAGGCCGACGGGCGGGGCTGGCTCTACGCCCCGGCCGGCATCGTCGACGGGCCGCTGCCCACCCACTACGAGCCGCAGGACTCCCCGATCGACAACCCGCTCTACGGCCAGCAGCGCAACCCGGCCCGGCTGACTTACCCGCACCGGCACAACCGCTACCAGCCGAGCGGCCGGCAGGCCGGCGCGGAGGTCTTCCCGTACGTGGTCACCACCTACCGGCTCACCGAGCACTTCACCGCCGGCGGGATGAGCCGGAACACGCCGTACCTGGCCGAGCTGCAACCCGAGTTCTTCTGCGAGGTCTCCCCCGAACTGGCCGTGGAACGCGGGCTGACACACGGCGGCTGGGCCACCATCGTCACGGCGCGCAACGCCATCGAGGCCCGGGTCCTGGTCACCGAGCGGATGGCGCCGCTCCGGATGGACGGTCGGGTCGTCCACCAGATCGGCCTACCGTTCCACTGGGGACCGAACGGATACAGCCGGGGCGACGCCGCCAACGAGCTCTCCTCCATCTCGCTGGACCCGAACTCGCACATCCAGGAGGTGAAGGCCTTCGCCGCCGACATCCGGCCCGGCCGGCGGCCACGCGGACCGGCCCGGCCCGCGCTGGTCGGCGAGTACCAGGCCCGCGCCGGCATCACCAGCCTGACCGGAACGGAGGCCTAGGCGATGGGAGTCGACCTGCGGGAGGCGGCCCGCTCCGGCCTCGACCCGGCCGGCGCGAGCGGGTACGACCCGCACCCGCCCCGGGTGGGCTTCTTCACCGACACCAGCGTCTGCATCGGCTGCAAGGCCTGCGAGGTGGCGTGCAAGGAGTGGAACGCCGTCCCCGAGGACGGGCTGACCTTCACCGGCATGTCCTACGACAACACGATGGGACTCGGCGCCGACACCTGGCGGCACGTGGCCTTCGTCGAGCAGCCTCGGCGGCTGGGCCGGCAGGAGACGAACCTCGCCGACGCCGAGCTGTCCGCGGCGATCACCGCGCAGGCGGCGGCGCGCACCCCGGTCTCGCTCGGGATGCCGGAGTCCCGGCCGCCGGACGGGCACGTGGCTTCGGTGCGGGACATGGACTTCCGCTGGCTGATGGCCTCGGACGTGTGCAAGCACTGCACCCACGCCGCCTGCCTGGACGTCTGCCCGACCGGGTCGCTGTTCCGGACCGAGTTCGGCACGGTCGTGGTGCAGGAGGACGTCTGCAACGGCTGCGGCTACTGCGTGCCGGCCTGCCCGTACGGGGTGATCGACCAGCGCAAAGACGACGGTCGGGTGTGGAAGTGCACGCTCTGCTACGACCGGCTCTCCGTCGGCCAGGAACCGGCCTGCGCGAAGAGCTGCCCGACCGACTCGATCCAGTTCGGGGAGCTGGACGAGCTGCGCGAGCGGGCCGAGAAGCGGGTCCGGCAGCTACACGACCAGGGCGTGGCCGACGCCCGGCTCTACGGGCACGACCCCGCCGACGGGGTGGGCGGCGCCGGCGCCTTCTTCCTGCTGCTCGACGAGCCGGAGGTGTATGGCCTGCCACCGGATCCGGTGGTCACCACCCGCGACCTGCCGGCCATGTGGCGCCGGGTCGGGGTGGCCGCCGCCGGGCTGCTGGTCGGGCTGGTCGGCGTGACGATCATCGGAGGGGGCTGATGAACCAGACCGACGTACGCCTCGACGGCCACCCGGAACTGCCCGCCGAGCGGGAGGCGGCGGTCGGTTCGGCCGGCCGGTGGCGGCGGCACCAACGCGGCGAGCGCTTGATGGTGTCCAGGGCCGAGTTCCGCTCGTACTACGGGCTGCCGGTGCTCAACCCGCCGACCTGGCAGGCGCCGGACATCGCCGGTTACCTCTTCCTCGGCGGGCTGGCCGGTGCCTCCTCCACGCTGGCCGCCGCCGCCGAACTGAGCGGGCGGACCCGGCTCGCCGCCGGGCTCAAGGCCGGCGCCGCGGGCGCGCTGGGCGGCTCGCTCTACGCGCTGATCCACGACCTCGGCCGGCCGGAGCGCTTCGTCAACATGCTGCGGGTCTGCAAGCCCAGTTCGCCGATGAGCATCGGATCCTGGTTGCTGGCCACGTACGGCCCGCTGGCCGCGCTGGCCGCCGGCAGCCAGGTGACCGGTTGGCTACCCCGGCTCGGCCGGCTCGGCACGACGGGTGCGGCGCTGGTCGGGCCGGCGGTCGCCGCGTACACGGGTGCGCTGATCGCCAATACGGCGGTGCCGACCTGGCACGAGGCGTACCGGGAACTGCCGGCGATGTTCGTCGGGTCCGCCGCCGCCTCCGCCGGCGGGCTCGGCCTGCTGGTCGCGCCGGCCGCCGAGGCCGGCCCGGCCCGCCGGGCCGCCGTGCTTGGTGCCGCCGTCGAGCTGACCGCCGCCCGGCGGATGGAGCGGCGGCTCGGCCTGCTCGCCGAGCCCCTGCAGACCGGTGCCGGTGGACGGCTGCTCCGCCTCGGCAGGGCGCTGAACATCGCAGGCGCGGCCTTGGCGGTCACCGGCCGGCGCAGCCGCGCCACCGGCGCCGCAGCCGGGGCCGCCTTCCTGGCCGGTGCCGTCTGCACCCGGTTCGGCATCTTCACCGCCGGGGTCGACTCCGCCCGGGATCCGGCGTACACCGTCGCGCCGCAGCGGGAACGGCTCTCGGCCCGGGCCGAGGAGGCGACCACCTCGTGAAGAAGGCACTCGAGTACCTGCCCCTGGCCGGCATCGTCCTGACCACCTGCCTCGCCGCGGCGCTGGCCGTCCGACAGCAGGAGCGGCGGACGGCGCGGCGCCGGTGACGGGAGCGGACGGCGGTCGCCGTCGGCTTCTCCGAGCAGGACCGCGGCCCCGCCGGTGACGAGCCGGGCGGCCCGGCACCGGCAGCGCGGTCAGGCCGGGCCCGTCCGCCCGGTCCGCCGGGGCCAGATCTTGACTGCCGCCGCACCACCGGCGATCGCGGCCGCGATGGTGATGCCGAGCACGAGCAGCGCGACGGCGGCCGCCTCCTGGACGGTGTCGGTCACGCTGCCGGGCACCGCTCCGCCGGGACCGGTGAACCCACCGGCGCCGTACACGTCGCCGAACGCCCCGAAACCGATGCCGGTGCCGATGCTGGCGAGGATGAGCACCGCGACGACGCTCAGCGCCCACACCGTCACGCCCAGCAGTACGCCGTCGAGGACGCCGCGCCACCGGGCCGAGGCACCGGCGGTCATGCCGCCCGCGAAGAGGCCCACTGCGGCCGCGACCAGCGACCACCACCAGGCGGCGCTGTCCAGGCTCGGCGCGGGGGCGCCACCGACCTCGGTGACCCCTACCGCGACGAAGAAGACCTCCAGAGTGATCCAGACGGCCAGGGCGACCACGAAACCACCCCAGACCGGACCGCCGCTGATCCGATCCCCGGGCGACCTCTGCCCGGCACCGGGTGCGGCGGTGGGCTGTGCCCCGGTAGCCGGCGCAGCGGCGGACGGAGCAGCAGTGGCCGGCGCAGGCCTGGCCGGCGCAGCAGCCGGCGACGCATAGGTCGCCGTCGGATCTTCGGGGAAGCGTCCCGGTTGCGGACTCCCACCGGTAGCAGCCATGGCGCAACCTGCCTTTCTCTATGGACGCGACGATGGCGCCCTTCGGGCGGAACCCGTCTACCCCTCGCCGCGCCGTTCACGCCTGGTACTCGGGTTCGCGCAGCTCAGGCCCGACTGGCCCGATCCCGCTGGAGCCGGATCCGGGCAGCCCGCCGCGCGGGTTGTAGAAGCATTTCTCCGCCCGGCCCGCCGCCACGTCCCTGGCGAACGTGATCAGGTGGTGCGAGACCGTGGCCACGTGGACCAGCTTCTCCACCCGGCCGCTACGCAGCAGCGGCCACGCGGTCCGCCAGAACACCCGGCGGTAGCTACCCCGGATCCCGAGATGCCAGAGCGTCCGGCCCACCACGCCGAGGCCCCGGATCAGCTGCGCCCGGCTCGGCCGCTGCCGCTGCGGCCGGAGCCGGTGCGGGTAGGTGTGCCGGAGCTGGTGGCCGAAGCGGCGGTAGACGGCCTCCGGCGTGAAGGCGCGGGTCACCGTCGACCGCCAGTCCCGCACCACGGTCTCGTACGGGAGCAGGAAGTCGACGTTCGACTCCCGACCCTCGGCGTCGTGCCGGATGCGTCCCGCCGCGCTCAACCGGTCCCACAGCGGCGTACGCGGAAGCGCGTGCAGCAGGTTGATGGTGAGCATCGGGATCTGCGACGCCTCCACGAACTCCAGGATCCGCCGGCCGGTCTCCGGGTCGTCCCCGTCGAGGCCCATGATCATTCCCGCCACCACTTCGAGCCCGTACCGGTTGAGCCGGTGCACGGTCTCCAGCAACGGTGTCGCGAGATTCTGGGTCTTGCGCATGGCCCGCAGGGCGTCCCGGTCCGGCGACTCCACTCCCATGAACACCGTCGTGAAGGACGCCTGCCGCATCAGCTCCAGGATGTCCGTCCGCTTCGCCAGGTTCATCGTCGCCTCGCAGGCGAACGAGACGGGGTATTCCCGGTCGCGCTGCCACCGTACGAGGGCGGTCAGCAACTCCACCGCGGCCCGTGGGTCGGCGATGAAGTTGTCGTCGACGAAATAGACGGTCCCGGGATTGCCCCGCTCCAGCATCGCCTCCAACTCGCCCAGCACCGCCGCGACGGACTTGCGGCGCGGGCGCTGCCCGTAGAGCGTCGGGATGTCGCAGAACTCGCAGCGGAACGGGCAGCCGCTGGAGAACTGCACGCTGCCGAGCAGGTACTTCGGCAGGTCGATCAGGTCATAGCGCGGGATCGGAAAGCGCTCCAGCGGATGCCGCTCCCCGGTGACGTACACCTCCTGCTCCGTCGGCGGTCGCGGATCCGCGTCGAGGCGGGCGACGAGCGCGTCCGTGGCGTCCCCGAGCTCCCCCACGTGCAGCAGGTCGATCGACGGGTACAGCTCCGGACTCGCCGAGACCGACGGCCCGCCGAGCACGGTGACGCAGCCGCTGGCCCCGGCCCGGGCAGCCAGGCGTTGGATCTGCTCGCGCTGCACGTGCATGCCGCTGAGCAGCACCACCTCGGCCCAGGCCAGTTCCCGATCCGTGACGTCACGGAGGTTCTCGTCCACGAACCGGATCTGCCAGCAGGCCGGAAGGTAACCCGCGATGGTGAGCAGCCCCTGTGGTGGCATGAACGCGGCGGCGCCCACCAGCGGGAACGCGTGGTCGAGGGTACCGAAGGAGCGCGCGTAGCGCGGCGACACCGCCAGGACCCGGCGCGGGTTGCGGCCGACCGCGCGACCCGGACCGGTGCCCACCGGCCCGGGTCCGGGGATCGGCACAGGTGCTGCGGCCATGCCGTTCAGTGACGCGGCCGGTTCAGCTCTTTGACCACGTAGTCGACCATCACCGCCAGCAGGCTGGCGGAAGCGAGCAGTAGCAGGCTGACTCTGGGTTTCCTGCCCATCGATCTCTCCTTCGGGCCACCGTCCCGGTCCGACCCTCGCACCGGGGCGCCGATCTTCCCCGCCCGGATCGAGTCAAACCTCACCGCCGAGCATCTGTCCGGCCCCGCACGTGTCGTCCATCGGCCCTGGGGAATGTCGGAGGAGGCGGAGGCAGAGCACCCGGAGGAGGTGGAACGGATGCCCGGAACGGCGGGCGAGTTCGTGAGCATCGACGTGCACGCGTTCACCGTGCCGACGGACGGACCGGACGGCAGGGAACAGGACGGCACGCTCACCTGGGATGCCACCACCATGATCCTGGTCCGCGCCCACGCGGCCGGCGAGACCGGGCTGGGTTACACGTACGGCGACGTCTCCGTGGCCGCGTTCATCGAGTCGAAGCTGGCGCCGGTCGTCACCGGCGCCGACCCGTCGGCCCCGGCAGCGACGTGGCAGCGGATGTTCGCCGAGATCCGGAACGCGGGGCGGCCCGGCGCGGGCGCGATGGCCGTCTCCGCGGTCGACGTGGCGCTCTGGGACCTGTGGGCGCGGCTCGCCGGGCTGCCGCTGTACCGGATCCTCCCATCGGTCCACGACCGGGTGCCGGTCTACGGCAGCGGCGGGTTCACCAACTATCCGACCGACCGGCTGGTCGAGCAGTTGGCGGGCTGGGTCGGTCAGGGCATCGGGCGGGTGAAGCTGAAGACCTCCCGGCACCCCGAGCAGGACCCGCAGCGGCTCTCTGCGGTGCGGGCGGCGATCGGTGACGGCTGCGAGCTCTTCGCCGACGCCAACGGGGCGCTGCGCGGCAAGCAGGCGCTGGCCTGGGCACACCGCTTCCACGACGAGTGGGGGGTCTGCTGGCTGGAGGAGCCGGTCAGTTCGGCCGACCTCATCGGGCTGCGCCTGGTGCGGGAGGCCGGGCCCCCGGGGTTGGACGTGGCGGCGGGCGAGTACGCCTTCGTCCTCCGGGACTTCACCAATCTGCTCGTGCCGCGGGCGGTGGACTGCCTCCAGGCCGACGTCACCCGGTGCGGCGGGATCACCGGCCTGTTGCAGGTCGCCGGGCTCGCCGCCGGACACGAGAGTGACCTGTCTGCGCACTGCGCGCCGGCGGTCTCCGCGCACGCGTTCTGCGCGGTGCCGCAGCTGCGGCACCTGGAGTACTTCCACGACCACGTCCGGGTGGAGTCGCTGATCTTCGACGGCACCCTCCGTCCCGAGGCGGGGTTCCTCGCTCCGGACCCGGGCCGGGCCGGCCTCGGGCTGGAGGTCAGGTGGGCCGACGCCGAGCCGTGCCGGGTGTACGGGCGGCGCTGACGCGCCGAGCGGTCGGTACCGCAGCGGGTTGCGACGGAGGTGCGCCGGTAGCTCGGCGGCCGGAGCCTGTGATTCCGGCCACCTTGACAGCGGACCGCCGACTCCTCCTTTCGCGGATCGGCAGATCCGCTCCGCCGCCACCCGACCGGTAGCGACCTCAATCTTTCCCTGAACCGGCAGAAATAGACTGCCGGTCATCCTGCCGGCCATTCTGCCGGTGAATTCCCACCGCACTTCCGCATTCATTTTTCGGTGACATGTTTCTGAAACCTGGAAGCTTGCCGGATTGGCTAACGTCGACCCGACCCCGGCGATGCCCGGGAAAGCCTCTGGAAGAGGAAGCATGCGCAAGCCATTGATCCGAAAATTGGTCGCCGGCATGGCGGCAGGGCTGGCGGTGATACCGCTCGCCCCGCTGGCCGCATCGGCGGCCCCGACCGGCCCCGTTGAGTGGGCACCGTGCGCGGAGGACGCCACCGCCCTCTGCGGCACCCTGGAGGTACCGGTCGACTGGGCCGACCCGGACGGGCCGACCATCACCCTGGCGCTGGCCAAGCGGCCCGCCACCGACCCGGCGGCGCGACGCGGATCGCTGATCGTCAATCCGGGCGGGCCGAACGAATCAGGCGTCAACACGGCACTGGGCGGCACTTACAGCGGCGAACTCCGCCGCCACTTCGACATTCTCGGTTTCGACCCGCGCGGCGTCGCCCGGAGCACTCCGATCATGTGTTCGCTGGACAGGATCCTCGCCCTGTACGACGGATCGGTCGACACGCCGGCGGCATTCGTCGAGATGGTTACCACGAGCCGCGATCTGGCGGCGGACTGCCGCAGCCGGAGCGGGCCGGTATTCGACCACGTCGACACACTCCAGGTGGTCCGCGACATCGACGCCATCCGGTCGGCGGTCGGCGACGAGAAGCTGACCTTCTTCGGCATGTCCTACGGCACGCTCATGGCACAGCAGTACGCGGAACTGTATCCGGACCGGATGCGCGCCATCGTCGCCGACAGCACGATGGACCACAGCCAGGACGCCCGTGGCTTCGCCGTCACCCAGGCGGCCACCGCGCAGGACTCGTTCAACGAGTTCGTGGCCGGCTGCGCCCGGCTGACCGAGTGCGCGCTGTACGGCCGGGACATCCGTCAGTTCTGGCACCGGCTGCTGGACCGCGCCGCCCGGGGCGAACTCCCCGACCCGGACGACCCGAGCTACCGGATCACCCAGCGTGAGCTGGTCGGCTTCGTCCTACGCAACCTGCGCTACCAGCCCTACTGGCTCGACATCGCCAGCGAGCTGGAGCGGCTCGACACGGGTCGCCCGTCGACCGCGAGCGCGGCGGCCGGGCAGCCGGCCGACGAGCCGCCGACGGTCGTCCCCTTCGCGTACCAGGCGATCTTGTGCCAGGACTGGGACCTGAAGGCGCGTGACTTCACCGAGTGGGATTCGTTCCTCGACGCCGCGCAGCGGGAGGCGCCGGACCTGCCGGACCCGCCAGGGGCGCAGGCCGGCGCGATCTGCCTGGGCTGGCCGACCCCGGCGAACAACCCGCAGCGTCCGGTCACCCCGGCCAACGACACCACACTGCTCTTCGCCAACGCGCTGCACGACCCGGCCACCGGCTACAACTGGGCCCTCGGCGCCGCCGGCCAGTTCGGTGACCGTGCCGAACTGCTGACCTACGAGGGCTGGGGACACATCGTGTATGGCCGGGTGGCCTGCGCCGACGAGGCGATCGACAGCTACCTGATCGACCTCGTCGTGCCGGCGAACGGCACCCGGTGCGCCGCCGCACCGCCGCCGGGCACCACGTCGAGCGCCGCTCGTAGCAGGGCCGCGAGCCCGGAGGCCGACCCTCCGGCAGCGCCCCTCGTCCCGCTGCGCGGCGACCGGGAACTTCCCACCTGGCTCTTCTGAACACCGGGCACGACGACGTTCACCAGCACGACCACGCGGCCGGGACACCATCGGTGTCCCGGCCGCCGGCCTCTGCACGAGGGATGTGTGAGGAGCAACTAACGAGGGGTTGTTCCGGATGAAACAGCGGGGAAACGCGTCCTCCCTTCACTGAGGCGATCACCGATCTGCTCCACCGAGGTGACCGGAACGGCCGAGAGGATCCGGGCGATGGCCGAGTACGCGGGACTGGACGGCAGTCGCTACAGCGTGGCGATCGTCGGTGGTGGTCAGGCCGGACTGTCGCTGAGCTGGCACCTGTGCCGGCGCGGCGTGCGGCACATCGTGCTGGAGCGCGACCGCGTCGGCCACGAGTGGCGCGAGCGGCGCTGGGACTCGTTCTGCCTGGTCACCCCGAACTGGCAGTGCCGGCTGCCCGGCTTCCCCTACTCCGGGGACGACCCGGACGGGTTCATGACCGGCCCGCAGGTCGTCGACCACCTCGCACGGTACGCGGCCTCGTTCGGACCACCGCTCGTCGAGGGGGTGGCCGTGACGCGGCTGCGGCGTACCGCCGCCGGCACATTCACGCTGCGGACCGGCGCCGGCACGGTCACCGCCGACCAGGTGGTGGTGGCCACCGGCCCGTACCACGAGCCGGCCGTGCCACGGATGGCGGAGCGCCTTCCCGCCGACGTGGTCCAGCTGCACTCGAGCCAGTACCGCAACCCGGCGCAGCTGCCGCCCGGCGCCGTGCTCGTGGTCGGCACCGGACAGTCCGGCTGCCAGATCGCCGAGGACCTGCACCTCGCCGGCCGGCAGGTGCACCTGGCAGTCGGCGGGGCCCCCCGCTCGGCCCGCCGCTACCGGGGCCGGGACGTCGTCGCCTGGCTCGACGAGATGGGCTTCTACGCCCGGGGCATCGACCAGTTCCCGGACGCCGACGAGGTGCGGCTGCGGGCGAACCACTACATGACCGGCCGCGACCGGGGACGCGACATCGACCTGCGCGCGCACGCCCGGGACGGGATGCGCCTGCACGGGCGGCTGACCGGGATCGACGGCGCGACGGTCGGCTTCGCCGACGACCTCGCCGCCAACCTCGACCACGCCGACTCCGTCGCCGAGAGCATCAAGGACTCCATCGACCGGCACATCGCGGCCCATGACATCGCGGCGCCCGCAGAGCGGCGGTACCGGCCGGTGTGGCAGCCACCGCCCGGGGCCAGCACACTCGACCTGCGGCGCGAGGGCGTCCGGTCGGTCGTCTGGAGCACCGGCTTCCACCGCGACCACCGCTGGGTCGAGGTGCCGGTCTTCGACGGTCGCGGCTATCCCGCGCACGAGCGGGGCGTGACGAGCTGCCCGGGGTTGTACTTCCTCGGCCTGCCCTGGCAGCACACCTGGGGGTCCGGCCGGTTCGCCGGAGTCGGCGACGACGCGGCGTACCTGGCGGGGCGGATCGCCACGGCGGGGCGGCAGCGCGCCACCGACGAGGTGCGGTGGATCGCGGGTACGCCGTCCGAGACGTATCCCGATCTGGACTGGTTCCTGCCCCGGCCCGCCGGTGGCCTGGTCGCCACGGGCGCCGGCATCGGCACGGGAGCCGGCAATGGCTGAGTCCTGGGTCAGCGACGCGCACCGGCACCTCGGGGTGCTGCCGGCGTACCCGTTCTACGGCGGCGGACCGGTGCAGCCGGCGACGGCCGCCCGGGCCACCGTCGCGCAACTGGTGGCCGACCTGGACGCCGAGCGCACCGAACGGGCGCTGGTGCTGCCGAACTACGGCGTGCCGGACCCGGACGTGGCGTTCGCCTTCAACGAACTGGTCGTGGAGGCGGCGCAGGCCGACGACCGGATCCGCTGTGGACTCTGGGTCTCCTCCCGGGCCGACGACGCGGAACGCACCGAGGCGGCGCTCGCGCTCGCCGGCGAGCCCGGCGTACGCGCCCTGAAGCTCAGCTTCCTACTCGGCGGTCGCGCGGACGACGCCGGCCTGGACCGGATCTTCGCGGCCGCCCGGCGGCACGGGCTGGTGGTGCACGTGCACACCTCCCCCGGCGCGGCCTCCGACATCGACCAGGTGGGAGAGCTGGTCGACCGGTACGCCGACGACGTCGCCCTGCATCTCGTGCACTTCGGCGGTGGCATGAGCGGGCACATCAAGCTGATCGGCGGCCGGTTCTTCGACTGGATCTCCGCCGGCAAGCGGGTCTACACCGACCTCTCCTGGGCGATCGGCTTCGCGCCCCGCTGGCTGGCCCAGGAGATCTCCCGGCGCGGCGTCGGCCACGACCGGGTGCTCTTCGCCAGCGACGAGCCGTGGGGCGACCACGCCGGCGAGCTGGCGAAGCTGCGCGCCGCCGCCGGTGACGGCGAGCTCGCCACGGCGATGTTCCACGGGACCTTCGAAAAACTCTACGGATAGCCCCCTCACCCCCGGAAAGGACTCATCATGGCCGAACTGACCGACCTGGAGCAGAAGAGCCTCAGCGAGATCCCGCACCCCTCGCTCGCCGAGGGATCGACGATCTACGGCGGCACCAAGGTCTTCCCCGACTACCAGGCAGAGGAGGGCGAGGTCTACTTCACGCTCGTGCACGGCATCGCGCACGAGTCGTCGGTGAGCTTCGTCGCGATCCTCCAGGCAACCCGTGCCCTGCGTAAGGGCTTCGAGTCGGCCATCTACTTCTACGGCCCCGGGTCGCTGAACTGCCTCGCCACCCGCGGCTTCCCGACCACCGGCAACTCGGCGTTCCCCGGCGAACACAACATCAACAACTCGTTGCAGACCTTCATCGCCGAGGGCGGCAAGGTCTACTGCTGCCGGTTCGGGCTCTCGCTGCACGGTGCCCGCGAAGAGGACCTGATCGAGGGGGTCATCCCGACGCACCCGCTCGACGTCCAGGACGCGCTGATCCACTACAAGCGCAAGGGTGCGGTCATCAACTCGACGTACATGTTCTAGGAGGCGACGGTGAGCGTTGGCACCCGGGCGGAGATCGCCGTTCGCGGCGTACGCGTGGAGGCCCCGGTCCGCCGGCCGGCCGGCGCGGGGCCCAGCGACGACGGCCATCTGGTGGTGGACGGTGCCAACGCCGCCCTGCCGGTGGACCCGACCAGCCCTTACGTGGTACGCGACCAGCGGCTCTGGCGCGACGGCCGTGACCTCGGGCTCTCGGTACAGGTGGTCCGGCGTCCCCGGTTCTACGACCTGACCACGACCGACGGCGTCCCCTACGAGAAGATCGCCCGGCTGCACGGCGCGGACGTGCTGGCCAGCACGGTGGTGCAGACCTGCATCCGCTACGACGAGCCGCAGCGCTGCCGCTTCTGCACCATCGAGGAGTCACTGCGCTCCGGGGCGACCACGGCGGCCAAGACTCCGGAGCAGTTGGCCGAGGTCGCCGAGGCGGCCGTCCGGCTCGACGGCGTGCGGCAGCTGGTGCTGACCACCGGCACCACGGCCGGGCCCGACCGGGGCGGCCGGCACCTCGCCCGCTGCGCACGCGCGGTGCTGGCGGCCGTGCCGGGGCTGCCGATCCAGGTGCAGATCGAGCCCCCCGGTGACCTGGGTGTGCTCGGTGAGCTGCGGGACGCCGGGGCGGCGGCGATCGGCATCCACGTCGAGTCGCTCGACGACACGGTACGGCGGCGCTGGATGCCGGGCAAGGCAACGGTGCCGCTCGCCGACTACGAGCGGGCCTGGGACGAGGCGGTACGGCTCTTCGGCCGCAACCGGGTCTCCACCTACCTGCTGATCGGCCTCGGCGAGGATCCCGACGAGCTCGTCGCCGGCGCCGGGCGGCTGATCGCGCGCGGGGTCTACCCGTTCGTGGTGCCGTTCCGGCCCACCGCCGGCACGCTCGCCCGCCGCGACGGCGTCGCCGGACCGGCGCCGGCACTGGTCCGCGACGTGACCGAACGGGTGGCGGCGCTGCTGCGCGCGGCCGGCATGACCGGTGCCGACCAGACGGCCGGCTGCGCGGCGTGCGGGGCGTGCGGTGTGCTGACGGCGGCCGGCGGATGACCGCGGTCACCGGCCCGCCGGCTGGTCTGAGGAGCCGGCTCGGGCCGGCTCCCGCCGACCTGGCGCCGGTGCTCACCGGAAGCCGCCCCGGGCTGACGCCGGTGGCCCGGGTCGAACTCGCCGACGACCCGGCGACGCTGGCGGCGTACCGGCGGCTGCGGATCAGGGTCTTCGTCGAGGAGCAGGGGATGTTCGCCGGCGACGACCGCGACGAGCACGACGACGATCCGCGCACGCTGGTCCTGGTCGCCCGCGACCCCGACGGCACCGTGCTCGGCGGGGTGCGGCTCGGCCCCGCCGGTCCGGGCGCCGACCTCGGCTGGTGGATCGGTGGCCGGTTGGTCGTCGACCCGGCGGCCCGCGGCGGGGCCGGCATCGGGCCGGCGCTGGTCCGGGCCGCCTGCGCCTGGGCGGAGACCTCGGGTGTGCTGCGGTTCGAGGCGACCGTGCAGGCCCGCAACGAAGCGCTCTTCCGCCGCCTCGGCTGGCGCGCGGTACGCCCGCTGCGGGTCGCCGCCCGGCCGCACGTGCTGATGCGCTGGCCGATCGGGCGGGTCGCCGCGCTCGCCGACGCCACCAAGCGGTCGCTCGGCACCCTGCTCGCCGGGATGACCCCGGGCGGCCCCGGTTTCGTCGGCGACGACGGCGCACCGGTCCCCGGCACCGACGTGGTCGCGGCCTGCGACGCCGTCATCCCCTCGATGGTGGAACGGGACCCGTGGTGGGCCGGCTGGTGCGCGGTGCTGGTCAACCTCAACGACCTCGCCGCGATGGGCGCCGCGCCGGTCGGCCTGCTCAACGCGGTCGGCGCCCGGGACGCCTCGTTCGCGGCGCGGATCCTCGCCGGCCTGCGCGCCGGCGCCGAGGCGTACGGCGTACCGATCCTCGGCGGGCACACGCAGCTCGGCGTGCCGGCGGCGCTGTCGGCGACGGCGCTGGGGCGTACCGCCGATCCGGTGCCGGGCGGCGGTGGGCGGCCCGGACACCGGATACGGGTCACCGCCGACCTGGGCGGCCGGTGGCGCCCCGGCTACCACGGGCGGCAGTGGGACTCGACGACCGGCCGCGACCGCGCCCAACTGCGGGCGATGCAGAGCCTCGTCGCCACCGCCCGGCCCGCCGCCGCCAAGGACGTGTCGATGGCCGGGATCGCCGGCACGCTCGGCATGCTCGCCGAGGCCGGCGGGGTCGGGGCGGTACTCGACGTCGCGCGCGTGCCGCGGCCGGAGGGCACCGCCATGGGCGACTGGCTCACCTGCTTCCCGGGCTTCGGGATGGTCACCGCTGATCCGGTGGGAAGCCCGGTCCCGGTGGCCGGGCCGGCGGTCGGCGCCGACTGCGGCGAGCTGGTCGCCGGGCGGGGAGTCCGGTTGCGGTGGCCGGACGGGGAACTCACCGAGGCGATACCGGCCGGCGTCACGGGACTGGGCCCGGCCGGCGTCACGGCATCGGGACCGGCCGGTAGCAACGGATTGGGGACGGCATGACGGGCATCGTACGGATGGCGGCCGCCGCCGCACCCTTCGGCCGCGACCTGGCGGCGGACTTCGCGAGGATCGAGAGCATCGTCGGGGCAGCCCGGGCGGCCGGCGTCGACCTGCTCGCGCTTCCCGAGGCGTGCCTCGGCGGCTATCTGGCGCACCTCGACGGCGGTGCCGACGGGCCGCCCGCGCTCCGGGTCGACGGACCCGAGATCGCGCGGCTGTCGGCGATCGCCGGTGACATGGTCGTCTGCGCCGGGTTCTGCGAGGCCGACGGCGAACTGCGGTACAACAGCGTGGTCTGCGTCGACGGCGGCGGTCTGCTGGGGCACCACCGCAAGGTGCACCAGCCGTTGAACGAGAGCGCCAGCTACGCCTCCGGCGGGTCGTTCGACGCCTTCGACACACCGGTGGGCCGGATCGGCATGATGATCTGCTACGACAAGGCCTTCCCGGAGGCGGCGCGGTCGCTGGCGCTGGACGGCGCCGAGATCGTCGTCTGCGTCTCGGCCTGGCCCGCCAGCCGCACGGCGCCCAGCGACGACCTGGCCGAGGACCGCTGGACCCGGCGGTTCGACCTCTTCGACCGGGCGCGGGCCCTGGAGAACCAGGTGGTCTGGGTCTCCGCGAACCAGTCCGGCAGCTTCGGTTCGCTGCGGTTCGTGGCCAGCGCCAAGATCGTGGACCCGGGTGGGGACGTGCTGGCGACGACCGGCACCACCGAAGGAACGGCGATCGCCGAGCTCGACCTCGGCCGGGCGCTGGCCACCGCCCGCCGGTCAATGGCCCACCTGCGCGACCGGCGCCCCGCCGCGTACGCCCGGCTGGCGCCCGAGCCGGTGGTCGTGTGAGCGGCCGCGCGCACCGGTCCTCGAAGATCTAGGCCATGCCCGTGACGCGTATCGCCGCCGCCGCCGCACACTTCGGCCGCGACCTGGAGTTCGACCTCGCCCGCATCCGGAAGATCATCACCGATGCCGGTGCCGCGGGTGTCGGCCTGCTCGTCCTGCCCGACGCGGCCCTCGGCGGTTACCTCGCGGACCTGCGGCACCCGGATCCGGCCGCCCTGCCCCCCGCACTGAAGCGGGACGACCCGGTGATCGCGCAGGTGATCGCGATGGCGGGCAGCATGGTGGTCTGCGTGGGCTACTGCGAGGCCGACGGCGACGACCGCTACAACGCGGCGGTCTGCGTCAACGGCGACGGCGTGCTCGGCCGGCACCGCAAGGTGCACCTGCCGGCGGCCGAGGTCACGGTCTACCGGCCGGGCGACACCTTCGCCGCCTTCGACACACCGGTCGGTCGCATCGGGATGCTCATCGACTACGACAAGACCTTCCCGGAGTCCGCGCGCACCCTCGCGCTGGACGGGGCGCAGATCGTCGCCACCCTCTCGGCCTGGCCGGCGAGCATCACCAACCAGGCGCCGAAGCTCTCCCAGGACCGCCAGTCGCGCCTCTTCGACCTCTACGACTGCGCACGGGCCGCCGAGAACCAGATCGTGGTGGTCTCGTCCAACCAGACCGGCGCGATGGGCGGGATGCGCTTCCTGGGCCAGTCCAAGGTGGTCGGGCCGGCCGGCAACGTACTCGCCCGCACCTGGGCGAAGGCCGGTCTCGCGGTCGCCGAACTCGACGTCGCCGCCGAGATCGCGGCGGCCCGCCGGGTGCTGCACCACCTCGACGAACGCCGCCCCGAGTCCTATCTGGACCGGCGGCCGTGAGATCGGGGATCACGTCACCGCAGCGGTCGCGGGAGCGGCTCTCGATCGCACTGCTGAGCTATTCGACCCGGCCGCGCGGCGGGGTCGTGCACACGCTCGCCCTGGCCGAGGCGCTCGCCGCGCTCGGCCAGGAGGTCACCGTCTGGACGCTCGGCCGGGGCGGCGACACCGGCTTCTTCCGGCCGGTCGACGCCGCGGTCCGGCAGGAGATCGTGCCCTTCCCCGACCGTCCGGGCGAGGCGGTCGGCGCCCGGATCCTGCGCTCCATCGCCACCCTCCGGTCGTCCTTCACCCCGGACCGGTACGACGTCGTCCACGCCCAGGACTGCATCAGCGCCAACGCGGTGCAGCGCTGTCTGCGTACCGTCCACCACGTCGACCACTTCACCACTCCTGAGCTGGCCGCCTGCCACGAGCGGGCCATCGTCGAGCCGGCCGCGCACGTCTGTGTCTCGGCGGCGGTCGCGGCGGAACTCCACGCCGGCTGGGGCATCACCGCCACGGTCATCCCGAACGGGGTGGACGCCCCCCGGTTCGCGGCGGCGGCCGAGCCGGAGGGGTGGCGCGCCCGGCGCACCTGGCGCCGCCGGTTCGGCCGGTACGTGCTCGCCGTCGGCGGCATCGAGCCGCGCAAGGGCTCGCTCGAGCTGCTGGGTGCGTACGCGCTGCTCCGCCGTGACCTGCCCGACCTGCGCCTGGTGGTCGCCGGTGGCGAGACGCTCTTCGACTACCGCGACTACCGGGCCCGCTGGGACGCGATGGCGGCACGCCTGGCCGTCGCGCCGGAGATCCTCGGGCCGGTCGACCACCGGGCGCTCCCCTCGCTGGTCGCCGCGGCGAGCGTCTTCGCCTTTCCCTCCACCAAGGAGGGTTTCGGGCTCGCCGCCATGGAGGCGCTCGCCGCGGGCGTGCCGGTGGTCGCCCGTGACCTTCCGGTGCTGCGGGAGGTGTTCGGCGATGCGGTCCGCTACGGCACCGACCCGGTCACGCTCGCGGCCGCGATGCGTGCCGCCGTCGAGCTGCCCGACCCGGCCCGGCAGGCCGCCGGTCGGGCGCTGGCCGGGTCCCATACCTGGCACGCCGCCGCCGAGGCGCATCTGACCCTCTACCGGTCGCTACCCGCACCCACCGGTCACCGCTCCGCGCCACCGGTCGCCGCACCCGGAAGACCGGCCGGTGCCCGACACAACACCAGCCGGTACCCGACGGAAGACCGACCGTTACGCCCATCGACAGGCGTGCCCGGGTCGGCGGAGAATGGCTAGCCTGTCCACGCCACACCCGATCCGCAGGGAGATCATCGTGCGGGTACGAACCATGGTCATGACCGTCGCCGTCCTGCTGGTCGCCACCGGGGTGGCCGTCGTCCTCGGCCTCGGCCAGCTGCAGGCCGCCTGGGACGTGGCCGGATACACCTGGTCCAACTGACATCCGCGCACCGCGCCGGGTCGGTGGGTGCCGGGCCGCTGCCGTGCGGAGACCGCGCGCCCAGCCGGCCGGAGCATGCGCGACGCGTTGATTGCCGAACGACGGGGGAGCGATGACAAGTACGCACCTGCGCGACCGCCTGGACGAGACGCTCGGGGACGGGCAGATCGCCGGCCTGCATGCGGTCGTCGCCGTCCGCGGCGGCGAGACCCTGCTGGATTACTACGGCTCGGGTGAGGACTTCGCCTGGAACATCCCGCTCGGCGTCGTCGAGTTCGGGTCCGGGACGTTGCACGACCTCCGCTCGGTCACCAAGAGCGTGACGGCGCTGCTCTACGGTATCGCGCTGCACGAGGGTCGGGTCCCGGAGCCCTCGGCGCCACTACTGCGACACTTTCCCGAATACCCCGACCTGGCGGCCGACCCGGCACGGGCCCGGCTCACCGTCGAGCACGCTCTGACGATGTCCCTCGGACTGGAGTGGCGCGAAGACCTCCCGTACGACAGTCCGGCCAATGCCGAGATCGCCATGGAACTCGCGCCCGACCGGTACCGCTACGTGCTGGCGCGGCCGATCGTCGACCCGCCCGGCACCCGCTGGCACTACTGCGGAGGCGCCACGGCGCTGCTCGGCCGGCTGCTCGCCGACGGCACCGGCCAGCCGCTGGCGGAGTACGCCCGGACGGCGCTCTTCGAGCCGCTCGGCATTCACCGCGTCGAGTGGATGGCCGGGCCGGACGGGGTGGCCTCGGCCGCCTCCGGGCTCCGGCTGGCCGCTTCCGACCTGGCCAGGATCGGCGAGCTGGTGCTCGGCGGCGGAGCCTGGCGCGGCCGTCGGATCGCTCCCGCCGACTGGATCCGCGAGATGCTCCGACCTCGCCCCCACCTGCGCACCCACTGGGGTGCCGGCTACGGCTACCAGTGGTACGTCGAGACCGTCGCGGCCCACCGGATGGTGGCCGGCATGGGCAACGGCGGTCAACGACTGCTCGTCCTACCCGACCTCGAACTCGTGGTGGCCATCAACGCCGGCAACTACAACGAGCCCGAGCAGTGGCGGACCCCGGTGACGGTGCTGGAGCGGGTCATCCTGCCGGTGGTGAGCTGACCCCCGGGCGAGCTGACGTTGGCGGGTGCCACCCGGTCACTGCGCCGCGCGCAGGCGCCCGGTCACTGCGCCGCGCGCAGGCGCTCGACGGCCTTCGGCGCCAACCGGCGGACATACGACTCGGTACCGCTGGCATTCTCCCAGCCCAGATCGGCGAGGACCATGATGTGGTCACCGACCCGCGCCAGCACGGCCGGGGTGGTGGTGACGGACTCCTCGTCGCCGTAGCTGAACCGCGCCGACACCCGCACGAGCAGCGACTCGTCACCGGCGATGCCCGTCCCGGCCACCTCCCAGCGATGCTTGCCGGACTCCAGGCTGCCCGGACACCGCCGCAGTGCCGCCGCGATCTCGTCGAAGGCTGCCGCCCCGTGCCCGGGATGCAAACCGACGTACTGGAGCACCACCCGTGGTGTCTCGTTTTCTCCGGGGCTGACGTGTGCCCGCATGGCGACGGCGGCGGTCCGGGTCTCGTCGCTCGGATAGCGCTCGCCACACGGCCGCACCGGCCGCAGATGCTCGCTGTCGCCCTGCGGCATCGGCTCGAGCGTCGCGCCGCCGAGGTCCTCGGGCTGGAGCAGGGCCGAGGAGCGGATCACCTGCGTCGCGTCGGGTGACGGCGACCCGGCCGGTTGGCTCGCCGAGGCGGTCGAACCGGTCGGCGCCGCCGAGGAGGTCGTCGAGGTGCTCTCCGGGCTGCCGTCCGGGGCACAGCCGGCCAGCAGGGCGATGGCCATCGCCGTGGCGAGCAGGGCCTGCGGAGCGGTACGGCGCATGACATCCCCCGTCGTGGTTCGGGTGGTTCGGACCATATCCCCCGAACTGCCCCGGAGCCGCGACCGGCAAACGCCTCTCCTCGGGCGGGTCGCCGGGGCCGGACAAGGTAGGGCCCGGGTCAGCACGCGCCGACCCGGGCCCTACCTGGCGTGTCAGGCCAGGTCGTACCGGTCGAGGTTCATGACCTTGACCCACGCCGCCACGAAGTCCCGGACGAACTTCTCCTGCGCGTCCGCACCGGCGTAGACCTCGGCGATGCCGCGGAGTTGGGAGTTCGAGCCGAAGACGAGGTCGACGGCGGTGCCGGTCCATGTGACCTGCCCGGTCGCCCGGTCCCGGCCCTCGTAGACGTCCTCGGCCGAGGCGGAAACCTTCCACTCCGTGCCGATGTCGAGCAGGTTCACGAAGAAGTCGTTCGTCAACGTGCCAGGCCGGTCGGTGAAGACACCGTGCGGCGTCTGGCCGAGGTTGGCGCCCAGGGCCCGCATGCCGCCGACCAGGACCGTCATCTCCGGGGCGGTCAGCGTCAACAGGTTGGCCCGGTCCAGCAGCAGGGTCTCCGGCGAGAGCTTCTGGCCGGCTCGCAGGTAGTTGCGGAACCCGTCCGCCCGGGGTTCGAGCACGGCGAACGAGTCCACGTCGGTCTGCTCCTGCGAGGCGTCGGTGCGCCCCGGTGTGAACGGAACCGTGATCTCGTGCCCGGCGTTCCGGGCCGCCTCTTCGATGGCCGCGCAACCCCCGAGGACGATCAGGTCGGCGAGCGAGACCTTTTTACCGCCGGCCTGCGCGCCGTTGAACTCCTGCTGGATCCCGGTCAGCGTCTGCAGCGCCGTGCCGAGCGAGGCCGGGTCGTTGACCTCCCAGTTCCGCTGCGGTTCGAGCCGGATCCGGGCACCGTTGGCCCCGCCCCGCATGTCGGTGCCGCGGAAGCTCGCCGCCGACGCCCAGGCGGTGAAGACCAGCTGGGAGACGGAGAGACCCGAGCCGAGGATCGTACGCTTCAGCTCGGCGACGTCCTGCTCCGAGACCAGTTCGTGGTCGACCGGCGGGACCGGGTCCTGCCAGAGTTGGGGCTCCGGCACCCACGGGCCGAGGTAGCGGGTGACCGGTCCCATGTCGCGGTGCAGCAGCTTGTACCACGCCTTGGCGAACGCCTCCGCGAACTGGTCGGGGTTCTCCATGAAGCGCCGGGAGATGGGCTCGTAGATCGGATCGACCCGAAGGGCAAGGTCCGTGGTCGCCATCATCGGGGCGTACCGGACGGAGGGGTCGTGGGCGCCGGGCACGGCGTCCGCCCCGGCGCCGCTCGTCGGCCTCCACTGCTTCGCGCCGGCCGGGCTCTCGGCGACCTCCCACTCATAGCCGAAGAGCGTCTCGAAGAAGCTGTTGTCCCAGGTGATGGGGGTCGGTGTCCAGGCGCCTTCGAGGCCGCTGGTGATGGTGTCCCGACCCTTACCGCTGCCGAAGCTGTTCTTCCAGCCGAGACCCTGCTCTTCGAGCCGGGCCGCCTCGGGCTCCGGGCCGACGTACTCGTCGGCCCGGGCGGCCCCGTGGGTCTTGCCGAAGGTGTGACCACCGGCGATGAGCGCGACCGTCTCCTCGTCGTTCATCGCCATCCGGCGGAAGGTCTCCCGGATGTCCCGGGCGGCGGCCAGCGGATCCGGGTTGCCGTTCGGCCCCTCCGGGTTCACGTAGATCAGTCCCATCTGCACCGCGCCCAGTGGGGCGGCCAGGTCCCGGTCGCCGCTGTAGCGCTCGTCGCCGAGCCAGGCGTCCTCGGGCCCCCAGAAAATCTCCTCCGGCTCCCAGACGTCCTCGCGCCCGAACCCGAAGCCGAAGGTCTTGAATCCCATCGACTCCAGAGCACAGTTGCCGGCGAAGACGAGGAGGTCTGCCCAGGAGATCTTCTGTCCGTACTTCTGCTTGACGGGCCAGAGCAGTCTGCGCGCCTTGTCCAGGTTGGCGTTGTCGGGCCAGCTGTTGAGTGGGGCGAAGCGCTGGGCACCGTCGCCGCCACCGCCGCGACCGTCCTCGATGCGGTAGGTGCCGGCGGAGTGCCAGCTCATCCGGATGAAGAGCGGCCCGTAGTGACCGTAGTCGGCCGGCCACCAGTCCTGCGAGGTCCTCATCACCTCGAAGACGTCCCGCTTCAGCGCCTCGACGTCGAGCCTCTGGAACTCCTCGGCGTAGCTGAAGGACTCGTCCATCGGGTTGGCCCGGGGTGAGTGCTGGTGGAGGACCTGAAGGTTCAGCTGGTTGGGCCACCAGTCCTGGTTGGTCCTCGGCCGGCCCCGCCGGGGGGCCGGGGCCGGGATTGCCGGGTTTTCGCTCTCGCTGCCGTGCTCAGGCACGTCGATCCTTCTCCTGTCAGTCGCTCGTGCTGTCAACCGGTTGCTGGTGCCCGAAGGCACTCGGGGCAAAACACCCTGGTAGATGACCTGTATCGTCCGGTCGGGACGCTCGCCCGTCGGATGCGCTCGGGCGGGGGCGCCCGTCAGCGGTGCCGTCGAGGTGGGTGACGTCACTGCCCGACCGACGCCCCGCAGTATGCCCTACTTTGTTCTTGAATGCATCAAGTATCCGGTAGAGCCTTTGCCGCGACGGGTCGGGCGCACGCCGGCGAAGGCGCGGGGTGAGCGGCGTGCCGCCACACCCGACCGTATCTCCGCACCCGACCGTATCTCCGCTCCGGGCGCCGTGCAGGCACCGGCCGAGGAGTTCGCGGGAATGTCCGGTCCTGGTCACCGATGGACGACGGCCACCGGACAGGCCGCGTGGTGCAGCGCGGCGTGACTGACCGAGCCGACACCAGCCCGTACCGAGCACTCCGACCCGGGGGACGACCGGTTACCCACCCCGACGAGGCGACCGGGATCAGGTCGAAGGTCCCGGCGGTGCCGGGGCGGGAGACCCGCTGACGTCCGGTCCACGGACTCTGCCGGCCAGAGTTCGAAACCGATGAAATTGATGTGTGCCCAGCGGGGGCACGGCGGAGACGAGAGGACGTGCATCGCCATGACCGCGATTTCCGAGCGGCAGACGACGGGAACGACCGCTCCTGCGGTCGGCATCGACGTGACCGAAACGGCGGCACAGAAGGCCGCCCGGTACATCTGGGCTGCGGTGCGGCTGGCCCTCGGCTGGACCTTCCTGTGGGCGTTCGTCGACAAGGTCTTCGGCCTGGGCTTCGCCACTCCGGCGGAGCGGGCCTGGATCGAGGGCGGCAACCCGACCCAGGGTTTCCTGAGCGGGTCGGAGGGACCCTTCGCGGGCTTCTACCACTCCCTGGCCGGCACCGGCTTCGCGAACTGGGCCTTCATGCTGGGCCTGCTCGGAATCGGTCTGGCTCTCACACTTGGCATCGGCATGCGGGTGGCGGCCACGGCCGGCGCGGCCCTGTACGTGATGATGTGGTCGGTGGCGCTGCCGCCGCAGACCAACCCGTTCATGGACGAGCACCTGATCACCGCGGCCGTGATGGTCGGCCTGGCCCTGGTGGGCGCCGGTAGGACGATCGGCTTCGGCAAGGTCTGGGAGAAGCTCCCGATCGTGCAGAAGCAGCCCTGGCTCAAGTAGGCCCGGCTCGACCCGCGTCTCACCTGAACACCGCTCCACCCGATGGGGGCGCCGCCGCAGCGGCGCCCCCATCGCACGCGTCCGGTGCGGTGCCGTTCGACCGGAATCGCCCCCTGATCGGGCCAGGGTGACGGGCACGCCACCGCTGCCCCCCGGCACGACGATCTCACGTGGATCAGCTCTCCCACGCCGGCGCCGTCTGTGACATCGGTATCGGAAACAGCGACCGGGCGCCAGGATCCGAACCGAGAGGTTCAGGACCGTTCACACTCGAACACGCGCGGCACGACCACCGGGAATCGAGGTTTGTCGAGGGCTTGACAGACACCGTGTTACCGCTAACACTTCCTTGCAACGCGGCCTTGCCCGGTGCGCCATCCGGCGCGGGATGGCGCACCGGTCCTCGCCCCGAGGCCGTCGGTCCGGGCCCCCACGCACACCACGACGCATGCCGTCCAGACGGCCGATCCGTTGCGGCAGACCGCTCTCGTGCCGACGGCGGTCCGGACTGCCATGCCAACCGCACCCGGGGAGACGCCACCGTACCCCCGGTGACACCGACCGCACCGCCTGCGAGGCGCCGGCCGCATGTGCGGGGACGCCGGCCACACGACGGGTGGGAGTGCACGTTGCGCGCCCGGGCGCCCGCCGGGATCGCGCCGGACGGCCAGACGGTCCAGATGGGAGTTCCACGATGCGATTCCTTTCCCTCTTCACGCTCTCGACAGTGGCCGCCGGCCTCCTGGTCCTGGTCCCGGGTTCGGCCGCGCTGGCGGCACCGCTGCCGACCGGCGCCCGCTCGCTGGAGTCGGTGAACTATCCCGGCCGGTATCTGCGCCACCAGGACCAACTCGGGCGACTGGACCCGGTCGCGGCGGGAAGCACGAGCCAGACCATGCGCGACGCGACCTTCACCATCGTGAACGGGCTCGCCTCGCCCACGTGCTATTCGTTGCAGACCAAGGACGGGCGGTTTCTGCGACACCGGGACTGGCGACTGCGGGTCGACACCAACACCGGCGACCCGACATTCCGGGCCGACGCCACCTTCTGCGCGGTCGACGGTTCGGTCGCCGGAGCGATCTCGCTGGTCTCGTACAACTATCCGGAGCGGCGGATCCGGCACCGCGACTTCACGCTCTGGCTCGACGCGTACGAGGAGACGGCGACGTTCCGGGCGGACAGCTCGTTCCGGCTCGCCGCGCCCTGGGCGCCGAAGACGACCAGGGGGCCGGTCATTCCGGGGCTCTTCGCCGACCCCCACATCACCACCTTCAACGGCCGCTACTACCTCTACCCCACCACCGACGGCTACGCGAGCTGGAGCGGCAGCTACTACAAGGCGTTCTCCTCCACCGACCTCGTCACCTGGACCGACCACGGCGTCGTACTCGACCACGGCCCGGACGTGTCCTGGGCGGACAACTCGGCCTGGGCACCTGCGGTGGCCAGCCGCAACGGTCGGTACTACCTCTACTTCAGCGGCGGTGCGGCGAGCGGCGACACCGGCAAGCAGCTCGGGGTGGCGGTGGCCGACTCGCCGACCGGGCCGTTCCGGGACGCGCTGGGCCGGCCGCTGATCCGCGCCGGCCAGTTCCCCGGCGGGCAGGCGATCGACCCGATGGTCTTCACCGACGACGACGGCCGGTCGTACCTCTACTGGGGTCAGGGCGTGGCCCGGGTCGTGCCGCTGAACGCCGACATGGTCTCGTTCGACCCGGCGCAGGTCCGCACCGTCACCCCGGCCGGCTACAACGAGGCGCCGTTCGTGCTCCGACGCGACGACCGCTACTACTTCATGTGGTCGGAGAACGACACCCGCAGCGAGGACTACCGGGTCGCGTACGCCATCGGCTCCTCGCCGCTGGGCCCCTGGACCAGGCGCGGTGTGGTGCTGCAGAAGCGGCTCGACGCCGGCATCAGGGGCACCGGCCACCACTCCGTGGTCCGGGCGCCCGGCACCGACACCTGGTATGTGGCGTACCACCGGTTCGCCGTGCCTGCTGGCAACGGCACGAACCGGGAGACCACCATCGACCGGATGGAGTTCGACGCCGACGGCAGCATCCGGCCGATCGTCCCCACCCTCTGAACGGACGATCGTCCCCGTCCCCCGCAGAAAGGAGAGGCACATGTCGAGAGCCGTTGTCCGGCTGGGCGCGACGCTCACGGCCGCCGTCCTGCTCTTCACCTCGTGGTCGGTGGCCACACCGGGAAGGGCGGTCGCGCTGGACCCCTTCACCGGCTACCTGATGGCCCACTTCACCGGCGAGTCCTCGACCGGCCAGCAGATCTACCTCGCACACAGCACCGACGGGCTGCGCTGGACAGACCTGAACAACGGCGCGCCGGTACTGCGCTCCACCGTCGGCACCAGGGGTGTCCGCGATCCCGCCCTGGTCCGCTCCCCCGCCGGCGACAGGTACTGGATCATCGCGACCGACCTCTGCATCGGCTGCGGTCAGAACTGGGACGACGCCCAGCACAACGGCAGCCGCAGCCTGGTGGTGTGGGAGTCCACCGACCTGGTCAACTGGTCTGCGCCGTGGCTGCTCAACGTGGCCGGAGCGATTCCGGACGGCCGCAACGCCTGGGCTCCGGAGGCGATCTGGAACCCGGAGACCAACGACTACGTCCTCTACTGGGCGACGAACTCGTCCCGCAACGGCGTGACCAAGCACCGGATCCACTCCGCCCGGACCAGCACCTTCCGCAGCATCACCACCGCGCAGGTCTACATCGACCGGCCGGGCAGCCAGGGCATCATCGACACCCAGATCGTCGAGGTGCCGACGGGGGTCGGCAGTTACCGCTACGTGCGGGCGTCCGGGGACGGTCAGATCACCGTCGAGGGCAGCAACTCGATCCTCGGCTCCTGGACGAACCTCGGCAACCTCTCCGGGATCGGGCTGACCGGCTCGCAGGTCGAGGGTCCGATGTGGATGAAATTCAACCCGCGCAACGAATGGGCGCTCTACCTGGACCAGTACGCGTCCGGCCGTGGCTACCTGCCGGTGTTGACCGGCAACCCGTCGAGCACCGGTGGCTACCGGATCGCCGCCTCGGCTTCGTACGCCATGGGCGGGACCCGCAAGCGGCACGGCTCGATCCTCAACCTGACCGCCGCGGAGCAGAGCCGCGTGCTCGGCCGCTGGGGCAGCACGGTGCCGGTCAACCGGATCCAGTCGTACAACGTCCCGGACCGGTACGTGCGGCACGCGGACTTCGACGTGCGGATCGACGCGAACGTCAGCCCGGCCCAGGACGCGCAGTTCCGGCTGATGCCGGGGCTCGCCGGCACCGGCACCGTGTCGTTCCAGTCGGTGAACTTTCCCGGCTACTACCTGCGGCACTACGGGTTCGACCTGCGGCTGGAGGCCGACGACGGCACCGCCACCTTTGCCGGGGACGCCAGCTTCCGCCAGGTCGCCGGGCTGGCGAACCCGTCGTGGACGTCGTTCCAGTCCCACAACTATCCCGACCGGTACATCCGGCACTACGACTACCTGCTCCGCCTCGACCCGATCAATGACACGCAGGGACGCGGCGACGCGACCTTCCGGGTGACCACATAGCCGACGCACACCCGGAGGAGCCGAGCACCCGGGCACCGCGCCTCGCCGGCGCGTGCCACGGGTGCTCGGCGCGTCTGCGGCGCGGTCAGGACTGGGTACGGCTCCACTGCTGGTTGGTGCCGCCGGTGCAGGCGTACTGCTGGATGTCCGCGCCGTCGCCGGTGCCCCGGTCGACCACGTCCAGGCACTTGCCGCTGTGCCGGGCGCGCAGCTGGTGGTAGCCGTCGGTGGCGACCCACTGCCACTGCTGGTTGGTGCCGCCGCCACAGGTGTACTGGATGATGTTGGCACCGTCGGCGGTGGAGGCGGAGGCGACGTCGAGGCACTTGCCGCTGTTGGAGTTGACCACGCGGACGTAGCCGCCGCCGGCGTCCTGGAACTCCCACTTCTGGTTGCCGCCGCCGTTCCAGCTCCACTGCTTGATCTCGGCGTTGTTGGCGGTCGAGCCCTCGATCACGTCCATCACCTTGCCGCTGTTGCGGTTGGTGACCCGGTAGTAGGTGGGCGAGTTGCCGGTGACGGTGCCGGTGGCGGTGTCGATGGTGATGGAGGGATACCAGCTCAGGCTCATGCTGGTGCTGGAGGGAAAGCTGATCGGCAGCCAGACGTACTGGGAGTCGTTGACCGGCCCGCTCCAGGCACCGGCCCAGCGGTCGCCCATGTAGAGGTAGCTGGTGGTGGAGCTGCCCTGGATCGGCAGCACGTAGCTGGGCTGGGAGCTGAAGGTGGTGGAGTTGCCGACGTTGGTCCAGCCGGTCCACGGGCCGGAGATGCTCGACGCGGTGGCGTACCTCGCCTGGTTGGGGCTCCAGCCGGTGGCCCCCGAAGTCAGCAGGAAGTACGTGCTGCCCCGCTTGAACATCGCCGGCGCCTCCCGGTGCGCGTCGTTCCAGAAGTTGCCGACCAGGCTCGCCACGTTGAGATAGTCGGCGGTGAGCCGATAGATGTGCAGGTCGTAGTTCTCGTCGGCGGCCGAGATCATGTATGCGGTGCCGCCGTCGTTGTAGAGGGTGATGTCCCGGGACATGTGCTGGCCGAGCGGCCGGAAGCTGCCGTGGTAGGTGTAGGTGCCGTCCACGGTCGCCGACGAGGCGACGGCGGCCCGCGCCTCGCTGTAGTTCGACCCGTTCTCCTTGTGCATCCACATCACGTACCGACCGGTGCTGGCGTTGTAGATCACCTTCGGTCGCTCGATGTTGGCGACCTGCAACTCCGAGGCGGACGACTGGGTGAGGACGTTGTTACGGAACTCCCAGTCCCGCAGGTTGGTGGAGCGGTAGACGGAGACGGCCCGGAAGGTGTTGTCGGCGTTCCGGTTCTCGCCGAACCAGTAGTAGTAGTCGCCGACCTTCAGGACGCCGCCGCCGTGCGCGTGCAACGGGTTGCCGCTGGTGTCGGTGAACTGGGTGCCGTTGGTGATGGTGACCGGCGCCGCCTGGGCCGGAGCCGGGGTCACCGCCACCGCCGCCAGGATCGTCGTGGCGGTCATGGCGAGTGCCGTGCCGAGGGACGCAGGGCGTCTCGTAGCTCTCACTGCGGTCGTCCTTTCCGTTGGTGGTGGAACCTGTCGCGGCGACGGAGACCGGCCACCGCCGGGGTGGTCGGGACAGATCCGCCGGGCCGTCGCGGGCGGTGCCGCCGAGCGGATGCGGCAGGCCCGCAACGGGCGTCGGTCCGCCTCGCGGGTAACCCTTTGGTAGTCGAGCGGAGCTGCGGACACCACGGTTCGAACCGACTCATTCAGAAAGATACATACACGAACATTAATCCCCGAAGGCCGGACGCGCGGGAGCTGCCACCGGCAGGGTGACCCGGACGGTGGTGCCCACCCCGGGCACCGAGGTGACCCCGGCCGTGCCGCCGTGCGCCGCCACGATCGCCTCCACGATGGCCAGACCCAGCCCCGACGAGGCACCGCTGTCGCGGCTGCGGCTGGGGTCGGCGCGGTAGAAGCGCTCGAAGACGTGCGGCAGATGCTCGGGTGCGATCCCGTCACCTTCGTCGCGCACCGCAAGCAGCACGTTCCCGTCCTGGAAGCTGACGGTGACCGTGACCGGCGTGCCGGACCGGGTGTGCTGCACCGCGTTGCCGACGAGGTTGCGGAGCACCTGCTGGATGCGCGGGCCGTCCCCGTCGACGACCGCCTCCGCCACCCCTTCCAGGGTGATGGTTCGGTCGGCGCTGACCACCCGGGCGTCGTCCACCACCTCACCGGCCAGCGCCACCACATCCACCGGACCGCGGTTGAGCGGCCGGGCCGCGTCGAGCTGGGCCAGCAGCGCCAACTCGTCGACGAGCAGCCGCATCCTGCCCACCTCGGCCTGCATCCGTTCCATGGCGCGGTCGAGCTGCTCGGGGTCGCGCAGGCCGCCCTGGACGTACAGGTCGATCCAGCCGTGCATGGTCGCCAGCGGGGTGCGCAGCTCGTGGCTGGCGTCCGCGACGAAGCTACGCAGCCGCTCCTCGGCCCGCCGCCGGGCGTCGAAGGCCTGCCTGACCGCGGCGGCGACCGCGGCCTCCGGCCCGGCGAGCAGCAGGATGAGGGCCAGCCGCCACCGGGAGGAACGCCTCACTGCCGCACCGGCCGCAGGCTGTAGCCGAACCCCCGCACCGTATGGATCAGCGACGGCCCGCCGAAGTCGATCTTGCTACGCAGGTTGGAGACGAAGCGCTCGACCACACCCGCGTCGCCGCCGAAGTCGTACTGCCAGACGTGCTCCAGGATCTGCGCCTTGGAGACCACCCGCCCGGCGTTGGCCAGCAGGTAGCGCAGCAGCCGGAACTCGGTGGGGGAAAGCTCCACCGGGCGCCCGCCCCGGGTCACCACATGCCGGGGCTCGTCCATCTCCAGGTCGCCGCAGCGCAACACCCCCTCCGGCACCGCCGGCGGCACGCGGCGGGAACGCCGCAGCAGCGCCTCCAGCCGTGCGGCGAGCTCCACCACGTCGAACGGCTTGGTGAGGTAGTCGTCGCCGCCCAGGCGCAGCCCGCGCACCCGGTCGTCCAGCTCGTCGCGGGCGGTCAGGAACATCACCGGCACGTGGACGCCCCGGGAGCGCAGCAGGTGCAGCAGGTCGAAGCCGTCCGTGCCGGGCAGCATCACGTCCAGCACGATCGCGTCGGGCGGGCGCACGCCGATCGCGGCCAGGGCGGCCGGTACGTCCCCGGCCGCCTCGACCTCGAACCCCGCGAACCGCAGCGCGGAGAGCAGCAGTTCCCGCAGACCCGGGTCGTCGTCCACCACCAGAATGCGGTCCACGTCGCCTATCACACCACCCTGGCCGGGACGTCGCCGCGCTCCTGCGCGGGCCTGGTGAGCCGCGCGCCCTCCAGATCCAGGTCCGGCAGCACCCGGTCCAGCCATCCCGGCAGCCACCAGGCGCCGTGCCGGGCCAGCGCCAGCACCGCCGGCACGAGCGTCATCCGGATCAGGAACGCATCCAGCAGGACGCCGACCGCGAGCGCGAAGGCGATCGGCGTGAGCGTGGCGTCACCGGCCGGGATGAAGCTCGCGAAGACCGAGATCATGATCAGGGCGGCCGCCGCGACCACGCGTGCCGAGGCCCGGAAGCCCCGGACGATCGCGCGTCTCGGATCGCGGCTGTGGGCGTACTCCTCGTGCATGCGGCTGACCAGGAAGACCTCGTAGTCCATCGCCAGGCCGAACATCACCGCCATGAGGATGATCGGCATGAAGCTGATCACCGGCCCGGTGCGCGAGACCCCGACCAGGTCGGCGAGCCAGCCCCACTGGAAGACCGCGACCACGGCGCCCAGCGTCGCGCCGACCGAGAGCAGGAAGCCCAGCGCCGCCGTCAGCGGCACCACCAGCGACCGGAAGGCCACCATCAGCAGCAGGACGGCCAGCCCCACGACGACCAGGGCAAAGGGCACGAGGGAGGCGCTCAGCAGCTCGGAGATGTCGATGCCGAAGGCGGTCGTACCGGTGACCCCGACGGACTCGCCGCCCACCGCCTCGAGGGCGGTCACCAACCGTTCGGTCCGCTCCTCCTGCGGCCCGGTCTCGGGGATCACCGTCAGCAGCGCGTACCGGCCGTCGGCGGAGAGTTGCGGGCGTCCGACGACGGCCACCCCGTCCACCGCGCCGAGCCTGTCGGCCAGTGAGGTGGCAGCGGCCCGCGTGTCGCCGTCGTCGCCCAGGTCGGCCAGGACCAGCAGCGGGCCGTTGAAGCCCGGTCCGAACGCGGCGGCCGTCAGGTCGTACGCCTGCCGCTGCGTGCTGGCCGCCGGAGCGGACCCGTTGTCGGTGAGCGCGAGCCGCAGCCCCGCCGCCGGCACGGCCATCATGCCGAGCGCCGCGACGACCGCGAGCGTGGTGACCAGCGGACGGCGGGTGACCAGCCGGACCCAGCGCGCACCCACGGAATCCCGGCCGTCGTCCGCCTCCCGCCGGCCGGCCCGCGAGCCGGGCTTCGGGCGCAGCCGGTGCCCGGCGAAGCCGAGCAGAGCCGGAACCAGGGTGACCGCCACCAGCACCGCGACGATCACGGCGGCGGCCGCGGCCAGTCCCATCGCGGTCAGGAACGGGATCCGGACGACGGTCAACCCGGCCAGGGCGATGACCACGGTGAGGCCGGCGAAGACCACGGCGGTACCGGCCGTGCCGATCGCACGGGCCACGGACTCGGCCACCGGCGTGCCGGAGGCCAGCTGTGACCGATGCCGCGCGACGATGAACAGCGCGTAGTCGACGCCGACCGCCAGGCCGAGCATGAGCGCCATGGCGGGCGCGGTCGTCGGCACGGTCAGCACGCCCGCGACCGCGGCCAGGCCGGCGACGCTCACCCCTACCCCGAGCAGCGCGGTCAGCAGCGGCAGCCCGGCCGCCACCAGGGAGCCGAACGTGATGACCAGGACGACCAGCGCGATCAGCAACCCCAGTGCCTCGGTGCCGTCGCCACCCTCGCCGGAGCCGTCGGCGTACGCCGGCCCGCCGACCTCCACCCGCAGCCCGGCATCGCGGGCCGGCTGGAACACCCCCTCCAGCGCGTCGAGGGTGCCGGCCGCCAGTTCGACGCTCTCCTCGCGGTAGTCGACGCGGGCCAGGGCGGTACGACCGTCCGGCGAGACCATTCCCGCGGTGAACGGGTCGGCGACCCCGGCAACCTGCGGTGCCTCCGCCGCGGCGGCGAGGGTCCGCCCGATGACGGCCCGCTGCTCGACGACCTGCTGGCCGGCGGGCGCGACGAACACCACCTGCGCGGAGGTGCCCGCGGAGGCGGGGAACTGCCGGTCGACGGTGTCCAGGGTCTGCTGGGCACGCGAGCCGGGGATCGAGAAGTCGTCCTCGTACGTGCCACCGGCGGTGGCGGCGAGCGTTCCGGCGGCGACAAGGACGGCCAGCCAGCCCACCAGGACGATCCGGCGGCGCCGGTAGGTCCAGGCACCAAGCCGGTAGAGCAGTGCGGCCATGAGGGCGAACTCCCAGCGGTCGTGGATCAGGGAGTCCCAGCACACCGCCCGTGCCTGACGGCCCGCCCCCGCGAAGCTGACGATTGCCTGACGGTCGGTCCACGGATGGCGGCTGCCGTTTCTAGCGCATCTTCTAGCGCATCGGTGACAAGCGCAGCGACGAGCCCCGGACGACAAGCTCGGGGGCGAGGAGCACCCGGTGTGCCGGTCGGCGCTCCCCGTCGAGCAGGCGGGAGACCATCAGCTCGACGGCAAGCCGGCCGACGGAGCTCTTCGGCGGCCGGATGGCGGTGAGGGTGGGATCACCGAGGTGGGCGATCTCGTCGTCGTAGGAGACGATCGCCAGGTCACCGGGAACGGCGATGCCGACCTCGGCACAGTGCTGGGCCACGGCGATGGCGTGCGGGTCGCTGTGCACGATCAGGGCGGTGGTCTTCGAGTGCCGGCACTCCCGGAGGATCCGGTGGACGGCGTCCCGCTCCCCCGGAGCGTCGAGCATGATCGCCTCCGGGCCCGGGACGGCGGCGTCGGCCACGACCGCCCGCCAGGCGTCCCGCAGGTGTGCCGACGTCGGGCTCCCCTGTGCCAGCACGAGACCGATGCGCCGGTGCCCCTGGTGCCGGAGGTGGTAGACGGCGATCTCGAGGCCGAGCGCGTGGTCGCTGCGTACCCACTCGATGTGCCGGGTCGTCGGCGTCCACCGGCGCGGCTGGCGTTCGACGAGAATGGTCGGCACCGCGAGCCGACCGATCCAGTCGAGGATCTCGGCGGCGTCGTCACCCTCCAGGCTCGGCGCCAGGAGCAGGCCCTGGACCTGCTGGGCGTCGACGAGCCGGCCGATCTGCCGGCGGTCCTCCGCCGGGTCGTAACTCGAACCGCGCAACTGGACGGCGACGCCGAGCGCCGCCGCCGCGGCGCGCGCCCCGGCCACGACGAGCGGCCAGTAGAAGTCGAGCGAGGGAACGACCATGCCGACCGTGAAGCGCGTCGCGGCGGCACGTCGGGGCGGGCCGGCGGCGGAACTCTGGGACGGCAGCGTTGCCCCGCCGTGGACCTTGGCGACGAGACCGCGTTCGGCCAGCGCGGCGATGTCGCGGCGGATGGTCAGCTCGCTCACGCCGAGGTCGCGGGCGAGGTCGCGTACCCGCACGGCACCGTGCCCGCGAAGCTCGGCGAGCAGTCGCTCCTGGCGCTGCGCGCTGAACAGCCGATCCGTCTCCACGAGGCGTCCACTCCTATCGGGCGAGCCAGCCTCCGTCCACCGCAAGGACGGCGCCGTGCACGTACCGCGCCGCGTCGGAGGCGAGGAAGACCACGGCGCCCGTCAGGTCGTCGGGCACCCCCCAGCGACCGGCCGGGATCCGCTCCCGGATCGCGGCCTCCCGGTCGGCGTCGGCGCGCAGCGGTGCGGTGTTGTCGGTGGCGATGTAGCCGGGGGCGATGGCGTTGACGTTCACCCCGGTGGCGGCCCACTCGTTGGCCAGCGCCCTGGTGAGCCCCACGACGGCGTGCTTGGCCGCGGCGTACGACGGCACGCGGATCCCGCCCTGGTAGGAGAGCATCGACGCCACGTTGACGATCTTCCCGTGCCGCTGGCTGAGCATGATCCGGCCGGCCCCCTGGCAGAGCTGGAACACCGCGTCGAGGTCGACCCGGAGCACCGCGGCCCAGTCCTCGGGCGGGTGCGCGACCGCCGCGGAGCGGCGGATGATGCCGGCGTTGTTCACCAGGATGTCGAGGCGGCCGAGTTCGTCGGCCGCCCTCGACACCGCGCCGGCGAGGTCGTCCGGGCCGGCGGTGGCGAGATCGACGGGTACGGCGAGCGCCCGCCGGCCGAGCGCCGCCACCCGGGCGACGGTCTCGGCCGGACGGGTGCGGCCGAGCAGCGCGACGTCGGCGCCGGCCTGCGCCAGGGCGATTGCGAGCGCCTGCCCGATGCCCCGATTGCCGCCGGTGACGAGGGCGACGCGGCCGTCGAGCCGGAAGCTGTCCAGGACCATCGTCACAGGCCCAGGCCGCGCAGCGTCGGAACGGTCTGGCCGACCCAGGCCAGCGCGGCGTCCTCCCGGGCACCCTGGGTGCGCTGGGTGCCGGCGAGGAACCACAGGAAGTAGGTGGTGTAGCCGGGCGCGCTGACCACGGTGTGGTAGCCCTCCGGCATCATCTGCATCACGTGGTCGCGGATGGTGACGTTCTCCTCGTACCCCTCGTCGGTGTAGACGCGGCTGATCCCGAAGCCGTCCGCCGGGCTGACCCGGTAGTAGTACATCTCCTCGTGCGCGGCCTCGGCGGGCAGGTCGTCGACCTTGTGCCGGTGCGGCGGATAGGTGCTCCAGTTGCCGGAGGGGGTGTAGGTCTCCCCGACGATGAGCCGGCGGGCCGGCAGCTCCGGCTGGGAGATCTCGGTGAGGATCTGGTGGTAGGTACGGCCGAAGTTGGCCGCCCCCCACCGGCCGCCGACCACCTGCTCGGGCGCGACGACGTACGGGTCGGTGGTGAGCTCGCTGGGCGCGCTGGGCAGCGCGACCTCCAGGTCGGTGACCGCCTCGACGGCGAGGGTGGAGCCGGCGGGGACGTAGACGGAGTAGGGCTTGCCGGAGAAGACGTCCGGCCGCCCGCCGACCCCGGCGAAGCGCCGGCCGGCGACCGTGAAGTCCGCCGTGCCGCCGAGGATGACGGCGAGGATCTCCCGGTCGCCGGATTCGGCGCTCCAGGACTCGCCGGCGGCGAGCCTGAGCAGGTTGAAGTCGAGCAGCCGGCAGGGGTTGACGGGCAGGCTGTTGCAGCCCGCGTCGGCCGGGATCGTGCAGTGGTACCGGTAGTCCATCATGCCTTCCTCACAGGTGTACGTCGGTCGCGTCGGATGCCGGGGCCGTCTCGACGAGGGCGGTCACCGAGGGCTGGACCAGGGGCTGGACCAGCCGGGGACGGTGGCGCGGGTCAGTGCCTCCAGATAGAAGTAGTCGCCCCAGAGGTTGCCCTCGTCCACGCCGATCCCCTTGGGTTTGTCGTAGACGCCGTGCCGGAGCAGCGCCTCCGGGCCCCGCTGCCGGTCATCGCCGTGACCGGCGGTGGCGTAGCCGTCGATGAGCGAGTGCAGGATCTGCCCGGCCGCCGTGCGGTAGCGGTCGGCGTCGGCCCGGTATGCGTCGGCCCGGTCGGCGAGGTTGTCGGCGAGCTCGACCAGCCCGCAGGCGGCGATGGCCGCGGCCGAGCTGTCCCGCTCCTGGCCGCTGCCGTCGCCGAACTCCAGGTCCCAGTAGGCGACCCGGTCCGCGGGAAGGTGGTCGAGAAAGTAGTCGGCGCAGGTACGCGCCGCCGCGAGCAGCGCCGGATCGCCGGTGTGCCGGTGGTTGAGGCTGAATCCGTAGATTCCCCACGCCTGCCCCCGGGCCCAGCAGGAGTGGTCGGCGTGCCCCTGCTCGGTCTCCCCCCGCAGCGGCGCCCCGGTCTCCGCGTCCCAGTAGTAGGTGTGGAAGGTGGTGCCGTCCGGGCGCAGGATGTGCGCGCGGAGCTGGGCGGCGTGCCGGCGTGCGGCGGCGGCGTAGCGGTGGTCACCGGTGGCGTCGCTGGCCCAGAAGAGCAACGGCGTGTTCATCAGGCTGTCGATGATCGTGCGACCGCGCTGCCGGGGATCGTCCAGGTCGCCCCAGGCCTGGATGATCCCGGCCGGTTCGAGGACCCGGGTCATCAGGTGGTCGGCGGCGGCGAGTGCGGCGCTCCGGGCCCGCCGGTGGCCGGCCCGGCGGGCCGGGGTCACGCAGGCGAGCGTGTAGAGGAAGCCGAGGTCGTGGGTGTCCAGGTCGATGCCGCGGTCGAGCCGGTCGGCGAAGCTGTCCACGTGCGACAGCGCCGCGTGCCGGTAGCGCTCCTCGCCGGTCAGGTCGTACGCCAGCCAGAGCATGCCCGGCCAGAAGCTCGTGGTCCAGCCGACGTTGGACCCCTGCGGCAGGCCGCCGGCCGGCGGTCGCAGCGGGTAGCGGTTGCCGGCGGTGGTGTCCGCCGGATACCGGTCGCCGAGATCGTCGATGTTCCTGCCGATGGTGCGGAGCGCGGTCGCCACGGCGTGCGCGGTCGCGCCGGCGTCGGGGCTGGGACGGACGTCGGTCGCCGTCATGGTTGCTCTGTCTCCCTCGTGTGTCCGGGCGGGTGCCGGCGGGTGCCGGCTCGCTACCGGGCGGTCAGGCGGTCGTCGGGGCGGTCGTCGGCGGGTCGAGGGCGGTGCGCAGGGTGAAGCGGCTGTTGGCCCAGACCACGTAGAGCAGCGGCGCGGCGGCGAGGCCGAGCGCGATCGCGGGTCGGGCCGCGAGAAGCTGCCCGAGCAGCCCGAGGACCAGTAGGGAGGCGGCGGTGAGGTACCACCGGCGCACCGCCAGGTAGAGGCAGGCGCGGGCCACGTCGGGCAGCCGCGCGCCGGGCCGCTCGGCGATCACCACCAGCCCGAGCAGCCCGGTGCCGGCGGTGAGGACGGCGAGCACGACCAGGACGGGCAGGGCGAGCGCGCCGGCCCGGTGGCCCCAGAGGGCGTACGCGTCGACACCGAGGACGACCAGCACGGCGCTCGCTCCGGCGGCCCAGAGCGTGGCCGGCCGGGCGGCGGCGCGCCAGGCGCGGCCGTACCTGCGCAGCACGCTTCCGCCCTCCCCCGACGAGTAACCGGACATCACCGCGAAGACGCCGCAGAGCCCGGGAGCGCAGAGCGGCGCGGTCAGCGCGTACAGCGGCCAGGAACGCGCCGGGTCGGTGGTGAAGAGCAGCACGACCAGCGGCAGGCTGCCGAGCACCAGCAGCACGTTGCTGACCAGGGCGACGTACGCACCGTCGAAGACGGCGGCGATGGTGTGGTGACGTGGTCGCACGGCCTCACCCCTTCAGTCCGGTCGAGGCGATGCCCTCGACGAAATACCGCTGCCCGAGCAGGAAGATGACCGCCACCGGCAGCACCGAGAGCACGGAACCCGTCATGATCAGCGCGTACTCGGCGTTGTACTGCGAGATGAACGTGCGCAGTCCCAACTGGACGGTGCGCAGCTCGGGGCTGCGCAGATAGATCAACGGGCCGAGGTAGTCGTTCCAGGTGGTGACGAAGGTGAGCAGGGTCAGGCTGGCCAGTGCCGGCCGGGAGAGCGGCAGCATGATCCGGCGGTAGATGCCGAACTCGGTGAGCCCGTCGACCCGCGCCGACTCGCTCAGCTCCTCCGGGATGGTCTCGTAGAACTGCTTCATCAGGAAGACGCCGAACGCGCCGAACGCCTGCAGCGCGACGATCGCCCAGAGCGTGTTCGACAGGTGCAGCTTCGACATCAGGATGAACTGCGGGATCATGTACGACTGCCACGGCACCGCGATGGTGCCGACGTACGCCAGGAAGAGCAGGTTGCGGCCGGGAAAGCGGACCCGGGCGAAGCCGTACGCGGCGAAGCTGCCGGTGAAGACCTGCAGGAAGGTGACGATGACCGAGAGCAGCAGGGTGTTGCCCAGCCAGGTCGTCATCTCCGAGCGCTGCCAGATGTCGAGGTAGTTGCGCCAGACCACCGGGTCCGGCAGCCAGGTGATGGGGATGGTGAAGACGTCGTTGTTGGTCTTCAACGACGACACGACCATCCAGTAGAACGGCAGCAGCAGCGCGGCGGCCGATCCGGCGAGGACGGCGTAGCCGACCAGCCGCCAGCCCCGCGACGGGGCGCGACGGCCCGGTGGCCGGACGCGACCGGGGACGGTGATGCCGGCGGGGGGCGCGGGGGCCTCGGTCGCGGTCATCAGGCGTTCCTCCGCTTATTGATCAAGAATTGGACGACCGTGACCCCGAAGCAGAGCGCGAAGAGCACGATGGAGACGGCCGAGGCGTAGCCGAACTGGTTCTCCATGAAGCCCTTCTGGTAGATGTACTGCGACAGCACCAGCGTGGACTGCCCGGGGCCGCCCTCGGTCATCACCAGGATGAGGTCGAAGACCTTGAAGCTCTCGATCGTGAGGATCACGGTGACGAAGAACGTGGTGTGCCGCAGTCCGGGGATCGTCACGTGCACGAACCGCTGCCAGGCGGTGGCGCCGTCGATCTGGGCGGCCTCGTAGAGCTGCGCCGGGATGGTCTGCAGGCCGGCCAGGAAGAGCAGCATGTAGTAGCCCATGTAGCGCCAGGTGCCGACGATGATGACGGCCGGCATCGACCAGTCCGCCGAGGTCGTCCAGCCGGGCGGGTTCGTCACGCCGACGGCGCCGAGAAAGGCGTTGACCGGCCCGTACTCCGGGCTGAAGAGCTGGTTCCAGACCACCGCGATCGCCACGATCGAGGTGATGTACGGGAAGAACGCGACGGTGCGGAAGAACCGCACGCCCCGCAGCTTGCGGTTGAGCAGCAGTGCCAGCCCGAGCGAGGCCACCATGGTCAGCGGGATGTGGAAGACGGTGTAGTAGACGGTGTTCCACAACGCGGTCCAGAAGCTGGCGTCGTTCCACAGCCGCCGGAAGTTCGCCGTGCCGGTCCAGTTGGCCACGCCGAAGACGTTCCAGTCGGTGAAGGCCATGTAGAAGAGCACCGCCACCGGCACGAGCGTGAGCAGGGCGAAGCCGAGGAAGTTCGGCAGGATGAACGACCAGCCGGCGACCGTGTTGCGCCACACCAGCGGCCGGCGCCGCAGCCGCGTACGCGGCATGGTTGTCATAGGAAGTCTCCGGAAAGCGTCTCGGCGTGGGGTGGCGGGTCCGGCGCGCAGGGTGCCGCACCGGACCCGCCGGCGGTCAGCGCCTCACTGGTTGAGGACCTCGTTCTTGGCGCGGTTCTGCGCCTCGTTGATCGCCTCGTCCAGGCCCTTGCTGTTGGAGAGGATCGCCGAGTGCGTCTCGTTGAGGATGTTCTGCAGCCCGGCGGTGTGCTTCGATACCGGGTTCTCCGGCTTGATCGTGTGCGTGGCGTAGGCGAACTTCGACACGTCGTCCTGCGGTACGCCGTCGAGCCCGAAGAGGGTGGCGCTGACCGCCTCGGTGACCCGGGCCGGGGTGATGCCGATCCCGGCCAGGGCCTTGGCGGCGTCCTCGCTGGCCGCGTAGCCGACGAAGGCCTTGGCGGCGGCGACCTTCGACTTGTCGATCCTGGGGTTGATGCCCAGTCCGGTCGGGTCTCCGAAGGTGACCGGCGTGGCGGAGGTGCCGGTGGTGGAGGTGTCGAACTGCGGCGCCGGGGCGATGCCCCACTCGAATGTGTCGGCGTCGCCGCTCTTGCGCTGGTTGAGCAGGGTGGCGATGTACCAGGTGCCCATGACCATCATCGCCGACTGCTGCTTGCCGAACTGTGCCTGGTAGGTGAGCTTGTTGGTGTTGGCGGTGCCGAAGGTCGGCTGCGCACCGGCCGCCTGCAGGTCCAGCGACCGCTGGTAGTACGGCTTCAGGTAGTCGAAGTTGCCGGAGAGCAGGTCCGCCCCGGGCGTCTGGGCGAGCGCGAGACCCTGCACCGTGGACTGGAAGACGTGCTGGTAGGTGCCGCTCGCGTTCGAGCCGGCCGCCTTGAGCCCGGTGCTCAGCTGCTTCGCCGCCGTCACGTAGTCGTCCCAGGTCCAGGTGCCGTCCGGGGGCGGCACCTTCGCCTTGGCGAAGAGCTCCTTGTTGTAGTAGAGCACCCACGAGTCCTGCCGGTACGGGATCGCGTACATCTTGCCGTCGACCTGGTAGGACGCGAGCGCGGAGACCGAGCCGAGGTCGGCGGCGGCGTCGGAGACGTCGAGCAGCTGGCCGCCGCTCGAGTAGGTGTAGAAGTTCTTCAGGTTCTTCTGCACGTAGACGTCGGGAGCGGTGCCGGCGGCCAGGTCGGCGGTCATCTGGGTGTCGTAGTTGGCCGTGTCGTATTCCTTCAGCTCCACCGTCACGTTCGGGTGGCTGGCCTTGAACCCGTCGGCGAGCGTCTTGAACTCGGGCGTGGAGGAGAGGCTCCAGCCCGCCAGGGTGATCGTCACCGGTGCGTCGGGGTCGACCGGCTCGTCCTCGCCACTGCAACCGGCGAGGACGAGCGCCAGCGCCGTCGCGGCACTGACCACGGCCGGTATCGCGCGCTTCATCCCTTCTCCTTAGGTAGGGGGCCCGGTGCGGGCCCGCAGGGCTGCCCGGCCGCCGGAACGGCGGACCCGGCAGGATCCGTCTCCAGGCGGGTCGCGGTGCGGGCCCCGTCGGGCCAGTCGACCGCCACCTGGAGACCGTCGATGCCCTCGTCGATTACCACCCGGCACGTGCGGCCGGTGGCCGCGACCGTCGTGGAGAGCCCGACGAGGACGGTGATCCACTCACCCGGCCGGACGGCGTGGTCCAGCCAGGGCACCACCAGCCCGCCGGACAGCGGCCCGCCGTCGGGCAGGGTGGTGGCGCCGGCCGTTCCGCCCCCGTGCACACTGGCGAGCCGGCTGGTCAGGCCCGCCCCCGTGATCCGGACCAGGCCGCCATCCAGCGCTGCCGTGGCGTCGCCGGCCACGGCCCAGCCGCCGACCCGGAGCCGCAGCGCGTCCGCCGGCACGCCCTCGGCCAGGCTCTCCACCCGGGCCAGCCGCACCTCCCAGGGACCGCGCACCAGCGACCAGACCGCGAGCCGCCCGGCCGGCCAGCACCGGCCCACCCGACCGCCGCCGTGGTCGCGCTGGTCGGGATCTGGCTCGACCCAGTGGGCCAGGGCGCGCGAGCCCGCCACACCGACCAAGACACCGTCGCCGTCGCCGTCGCCGTCGCGGTCGCCGTCGCCGTCGCGGTCGACGCGCACGGCCAGCAGGCGCATGCCGGCGCGGTGGGTGGCCCGGCCGGCAAGGTCGACGAGGGTGACCGACTGGTCGAGTGGGTTGAGCCAGCCACTCGGGTCCAGCACCGGAGTGGTCGCGGTGGAGTAGCCGAGGCGGGCGTAGAGAGGGGAGTCAGCGACGGTGGCGCCCTCACCGGCGTGGTCGGTGCCGTGGTTGACGATCCGGACGATGCCGTCGGCGCGGGTGGCCGAGACCAGCCAGCCGGGCGCGGGCACGGCGAGCACCGCGTCCCGCTCCTCGACCGGTAGCGGCTCCTCCGGCGCCGTCCAGACCGGGTGCTCCGCGGGCAGCGCGAGGCCGAGCAGGCCCTTGCTGGCCCAGTACGGCGAGCCGGGCCCGGAGTACGACTGGGCCAGTCGCGGCCACGGTCCGTGCCAGCCGAGGGTGAGCAGGCCCCGCCGGTCGGGCGCGCCGTGGTCGACGAAGTGCCGCACGATGCCCGTGGCGGCCCGGCGCAGCCGCCCGAGGCCGACCGAGGGCACCCCGGCGAGGGCGCCGACCCAGAACGGTGCGGCGACGGCGAACCGGTAGACCAGGCTCCGGCCCTGGATCAGCGGGGATCCGTCGGCACCGACCAGCGTCACCGCGTCGCGCAGGAAGCGGTCGAGCATCGCCACGTCCCGGTCCCGGCGGTCGGCGGCCAGGTCGGTGGCGCCGGCCATCCGGGCCCAGAGCGCCGGGTACAGGTGCAGCGCCCAACCGACGTAGTGGTCGTAGGCGCGCTCGGGACCGTCGGACATCCAGCCCTCGGCGCGGACGAAGCTGTCGTGACTGGCGAGGTCCTCGGCCATCTCGTCGGGTGAGTACGGGCCGCCCACCGAGCGGAGGAAGGTCTGCACCACCAGCCGGAACCAGACCCAGTTGATCCGCGGATAGCTGCTGTCGCCCACCGCCGGGGCCAGGTAGTCCACCACCCGCTCCCGCACCGCGGGCGAGAGCCGGTCCCAGATCCAGGGGCGGGTCAGGTCGAGCACCAGGGCGAGGGAGGCGGCCTCCACCTTCGCCTGGGCGTGCTCGTCCAGGCGTACCCAACGATCCGGGGCGGACGGATCGGTGCCGGCGGCGATCCCGGCCGCGTACCGGTCGGCGAGCTCGTCCAGGCCCTCGCCCCGGGCGCCGGCGATGCGGAAGCCCGCCAGCAGGAAGGTCCGGGCGAACCCCTCCAGCCCGTCGACCGCGCGCCCGTAGCCGCCGGTCGGACCCGGGAAGGTGACCAGGGCATGGCCCGGTGAGGCGTACGGCCGGGCGGCGGCGAGCATCCGGTCGGCCAGCGCCACCAGCTCGGACCGGCCCCAGGTGTCGGCGGGGGCGGCGTGGCGTGGCGCGCGGTCCTGTCGCATCGGTCCGTACTCCAGGTGGCGGGCGGAGGGGCGGTGTCGACGTTGTGTCGGGCAGGCAACCGCCGGGTTTCCGAAGTAAAACGCTCACAAGTGAACGTGTCAATAAGATGTCTGGACTGAAACGAGCAGATCCGATCAGAAGTTGACCTGGTATGGTCGTAACTGATCACAGCCATCCCGCAACTCGGCGAGGTCTGATGCCCACCACCCCGCCCCACACCCGCCGGCACGGCGCGCCCTGCCCGATGCCGCCGGTCCCTCCGCGAGGAGCCCGCGCCCGCGCGGCGACCCCCGGAGGTGCCCGATGACCCACCACGGCAACCCGGCCGACACACCGGAGGCCCGCGGACCGCTCCAGGTGGCCCGCCGCCAGCAACTACTGGAGGCACTCCAGCGGGACGGGGCGCTGCGCATCTCCGACCTGTCCCAGGCGCTCGGCGCCGCCGCGGTCACCATCCGCCGCGACATCGCACAGCTCGCCGCCGAAGGTCTCGTCCGGCGGGTGCACGGCGGGGTCGCCCTGATCACGCCCGACGGCGCAGCGCCGGCCGACCCCGGCCCCGCCGCCGTCCCCGCCGCCGGTCCCGACGGCTTCGGTGGGCGCACCCTCGGCATGCTGGTGCCGTCGCTCGACTACTACTGGCCGGAGGTGGCCCGGGGTGCCGAGGAGGCCGCCCGCGAGCTCGACATGCGGGTGGTGCTGCGCGGCTCCTCGTACGAGAGCGAGGATGACCAGCCGCACCTGGCCCGCCTTCTCGACCGGACCGGGGTCGACGGGCTGATCGTCGCACCCCGGATGGACGCGCCGAGCACGGAACGCACCGTCGGGTGGCTCCACCGGGCCGGCGTACCGGTCGTGCTGCTGGAGCGCACCGCCACCGTGGGCGCCGCGCACGCCGTGATGGAGTCGGTGGTCACCGACCACGCGCTCGGGGCGGCCACGGCGGTGCGGCACCTCAGCTCCCTCGGCCACCGCCGGGTCGGTTTGGTGCTCGACAGCAACAGCCCGACCAGTCCGCATGTCCGGCGCGGCTGGTTCGAGGCGACCACGGAGTGCGGCATGGCGGCCGACTCCACCGTGGAGACGCTGGTGCCGGACGCCCGGTCGCCGGACCGGGACGCCGTGCTGGACGGCGTGCTCGACCAGTGCGAGGCGACCGGCACCACCGCGCTGCTGGTGCACGCCGACGCCGAGGCGATCGCGCTGGTGCAGCGCTGCGAGGAGCGGCTCGTCGCCGTTCCCCGTGATCTGTCCATCGTGGCCTACGACGACGAGGTCGCCGCGCTGGGCAACCCGCCGCTGACCGCCGTACGGCCACCGAGGCGCTCCATCGGGCGCGCCGCCGTACGCCTCGTCGCCGACCGGCTCGCCGATGCCGAGCGCCCGGCGCACCGCGTGGTCATCAGCCCTTCGCTCCGGATACGCGAGTCGACCGCAGCGCCGCGCGGATAGCCCCACCCGCCGGGCCGCCGGTGGTCAGCCCGGATCTGATCCCGACCGCACCGGACCATCGCGTTCGCCGCCCGCGCCCATGTCGGGTATGCAAGTATAAAAGTCGCGGATCGGCACCGACCGGACGGGGTGGATGACATGAAAGTCATGTTGGTGCATCCGAGCGTCCTGATGTATTCGGAACTGTTTCTCCGGCTGGAGCCGTTGGGGCTCGAGTGCGTGGCCGCGGCGATAAGGGAGGCCGGCCACGAGGTGCGCCTCATCGATCTGCAGACCCACAGTCTGGCCGAGATGGCCCGGGAATATCTGGATTTCGAGCCGGACGCCGTGGGATTCGGCCTCAATTACCTGGCGAACGTCCCCGAAATCATCGACCTGGCCCGTTGGGTCAAGAAGCGGCGTCGGCCGCCCTTCGTCTTCGTCGGCGGCCACTCCGTCTCGTTCGTCGCCGACCACGTCCTGCACCAGGCCGACGGCGCGATCGACGCCGTCGTGCGGGGTGAGGGGGAGACCGGGAGCGTGGCACTGCTGGCCGCCGCCCGGGACGGCGCCGCGCACGAGGCGCCCGGCGCGGTCACCCTGCAGGGGCGCGGTCCGCAGCCCCGGCTGCTGGAGTCGATCGACACCCCGCGCCCGGCGCGGGACCTCGTCCGCCGCCGCAACCGCTACTTCATCGGGGTGCTGGACCCCGCGGCCTCGGTCGAGTTCACCCGGGGCTGCCCCTGGGACTGTTCCTTCTGCTCGGCCTGGACCTTCTACGGCCGCAGCTACCGCAGACTCTCCCCGGAGGTGGCGGCCGACGAGATATCCAGGATCAGGGAGCCCGGGATCTTCATCGTGGACGACGTGGCCTTCATCCGCCCGGAGCACGGCGACGCCATCGCCGCCCAACTGGAGCGCCGCCGGATCCGCAAGCAGTACTACCTGGAGACCCGGGCCGACGTGTTGCTGCGCAACACGGAGGTGTTCGCCCGGTGGAAACGACTCGGCCTCAACTACATGTTCCTCGGCATGGAGGCGCTGGACGCCGAGGGACTGGACCTCTTCCGTAAACGCATCAGCCCGGACGAGAACATCAGGGCACTGGAACAGGCCAGGAAACTCGACCTATCGGTCGCCATCAACCTCATCGTCGACCCACAATGGGACAGCGAACAGTTCCGCCTGGTCCGCGAATGGGCGTTGAGCGTCCCGGAGATCGTCCACCTGTCGGTGATGACACCATATCCGGGCACCGAGATCTGGCACACCGAGTCGCGCAAGCTGACCACTTTCGACTACCGGCTCTTCGACATCCAGCACGCCGTCATGCCCACCCGGCTGCCGCTGCTTGAGTTCTATCGGGAGCTGGTACGCACCCAAGCGGTGATCAACCGCAAGCACCTCGGCGTCGTCGCGCTGGCCCGCACCGCCGGGCTCGTCGCCCGGCACCTCGCCCACGGGCAGACCAACTTCGCCAGGATGCTCTGGCGGTTCTCCCGGGTTTACAACCCGGAACGGCTCTACGCGGAGCACCAGCGCCCGGTCCGGTACCGGCTTCCGGAGCCGAAGCCGCAGACGGTGGGGGCCCATGATCGCAAGCAGCTCTACATCCACGCCAACCGTGAGTCGGTAGCGCGACACGCGCCGGCCGCCGACGCCGTTGCCCTGCCCGACCTGCAACGCCCCGCGTGACACCGAAGGCGCCGGGTCGCGACGTCAGGTCCGAGGTCTACCGGGGAATCCGCGCCTCGATCCGCAACAACGGCCAGGCGTACGGCTCCCCGTCTCGATCACGGGCAGCTTCGGGCTGCCCACCACCAAGGTGGGCGGCCCCTGGCAGCCTGGAGGTGCTCCTCTTCCGCTTCGGTTCCCCCACCGCCTTCGGCTCTGGAGATACTCGCAGGCGTGGCCGGGCGTGCCGTCACTCCCGTCGGTCCCGGCGGCCCCGCCGGAGTGCGAGCACCAGGAGGGCGAGGTAGGAGCCGGCCCGACCGGCAGCGCGCCCCGCCCGCAGGACCGAGCCGGTCGCCGTACCGGCCGGGCCCCCGGGCGGCTCCACCTCGCGCACCGGCAACCCCCCGTACGCGGTCTCCGCCGCCCGCACCGCCTCCGTGCGGGACAGGTACGCCTGGTTGCCGTTGAGCGTGATCGCGCTGCTCCGGTACTGCCAGCGCCAGACCCCGGACCGTTCCCGCCACAGTTCGAGGCGCCCGCCGTCCTCTTCTGGCGTGCCCGGCCGCCCGCCGCCGGTCGGTCCGTGGCGCGTTCCGGGCGTCCCCGACGCCGGCCGCCGCAGCACCGACCGCACCTCTGCGTCGCTCACCTCGCCGACTCCCCGGGCACCGCTGGCCCGGAGCGTGCGGGCGACGAGGTAGGCGACGACGCCGGCCGGAACCGGCAGCACCAGCACCAGCACCCGGAGGACGGAGAGTATGTCCAGCACGGGCACCCGCAGCACCTTGGCGATGATGTCGTCGGCCGCGGCGACGAGCAGCACGGCGAAGAGGGTCAGGACGGCGACGCCGGTGCCGAGCCGCACCGGATGTTCGCGGGGTGGGTCGAGGAGTTGGTGGGAGAGGTTGCTCCCCGCGCGGCGGCGGTCCAGGAACGGCCAGAGGTAGAGGATGGCGAAGGTCAGCCCGCCGAACACCACACCGGGGAGGAACGGCGACGGCACCAGATGGCCGAAGATCCGGAAGTCGACGGCGGGGAAGAGGCGTAGCGCCCCGTCGCCCCAGGCGACGTACCAGTCCGGTTGGGCCGGCGAGGTGACCTGGGCCGGTGCGAACGGCCCGTAGAGCCAGACCGGATTGATCTGCGCCAGGCCGCCGAGGGCGAAGGCGACCGCCAGGACCCAGGCGAAGAGCGCGAGGGTACGCAGCGTGTAGCCGGGCCAGAACCGCGAGCCGACCACGTTGTTCTCGGTGCGACCGGGGCCCGGGAACTGGCTGTGTTTCTGCCTTATCAGGATGCCGAGGTGCGCGGCGATCAGCGCGGCCAGCACGGCGGGGACGAGCAGCACGTGCGTGACGAAGAGCCGGGGCACCAGGTGCTCGGTCGGGAACTCCCCGCCGGCGGCGAGGAAGACCAGCCAGGCACCCACCACGGGGATCGACTGGGCAACCGAGTAGAGGATCCGCAGGCCGGTACCGGAGAGCAGGTCGTCCGGGAGGGAGTAGCCGGTGAAGCCGTTGAATATCGCCAGCAGCAGCATGGTGACCCCGATGAACCAGTTGATCTCGCGGGGCCGGCGGAAGGCGCCGGTGAAGAAGATCCGCAGCAGGTGGAGCACGATCGCGGCGACGAAGAGCAGCGCGGCCCAGTGGTGCGTCTGCCGCATCAGCAGACCGGCCCGGACGTCGAAGCTGAGCCGGACCGTCGAGGCGTACGCGGCGGAGGTGCGGGTGCCGTCCATCGGCGCGAACGAGCCGGTGTAGACGGTGTCGGCGGTGCTCGGTTCGAAGAACAGGGTCAGGAAGATCCCGGTCAGCACGAGGACGACGAAGGAGTAGAGGGCGATCTCCCCGAGCATGAACGACCAGTGGTCCGGAAAGATCTTGGCGAGGGCCCTGCGGACCACCGGCGCGGTGCGCAACCGGTCGTCGACGCTCCGGGCCGCCCGCCGGAGCAGCCAGCGTGTGATCACTTCAGGCTCCAGAAGCCGGCTCCGGGCGGGGCGGTGAAGTCGCCGGTGGCGACGAGGAAGCCCTCGGCGTCCACGGCGATCGGCAGCCCCGGCAGGGGGCGGGCCGCCGGCCCGGCGATCGGGCGGGCCGCCGCGAGCAGGTCGAAGTTCGACTGGTGGCAGGGGCAGAGCATCCGGGCGGTCTCCTGGATGTAGAGGGCGACCGGGCAGCCGGCATGGGTGCAGAGCAGCGAGTAGACGACGACACCGTCGACCTGCCCACCCGGCGGCGGTACGGCGAACCGGGCCGGGTCCAGCCGGACGGCGAAGGCCGGTACGTCGCCACGGTCCTCGTGCCCCTCGGGAAAGACGGTCAGCAGCGTGCCCGCGACGACCTCGGCGGGGCGTACCGGGGTGCCGTCGGCGCGGACCAGTCGGATGCCGGCGGCCCAGGGCGTGGTACGCAGCGCCCGCACCGGGTGCTCGCGGTCGAACGGCAGCAGGGAGCGGAGCGGAAACAGGGCCGCCCCGCCCAGCGCGGCCAGAGCCAGGGCCAGCATGGCCACCAGCCCGCCCCGGCGTGCCGGGCTCTCCGGGCCGAGCAGCGCCTCGTCGGTGAGGTGCCGCTCGGTGGCGGGCGAGTCGAACGGTTCGTGCTCCTCCACGTAGCCGCCGACGGGGAGCAGCTGGCGGGCCCAGACGCCCAGCCCGGCCGCGAGTCCGGCAAAGGCGACCGCCAGCGAGACCCCTTCGAGTTGGGTCTGCCCGCCGGTGGCGTACACGGTGGCGAACCCGGCCGCACCGACCGCACTGACGCCGAACGCGGCGCCGACGACCCGGGACACGGCACGTTCGCGGCGGCTCTCCTGGTCGGTACGGGTCACGACAGCTCCCGGCGGTGCACGGTCACTCGCCGGCCCTGGAGCCGAGCCAGCGGGCGACGAGGACGAGCAGCACCAGGCCGATCCCCCAGGCCACCAGCCCCTCGGTGGTGGGACCGAGCCGGCCCAGCGACGCACCGCCCCGGTCGAGCCGGTCGCCGCGCAACTCCTGGACGTAGCCGGCCAGCGCGTCGACCTGCTGCTGGCTCAGGACGCTCTCCGGAAAGACCGGCATCAGGCCGGGGCCGACCCGGATTGCCTCGGCGACCTGGATCGGGCTGGACCGGTCCAGCGAGGGAGCGACGAATCCGTTGCTCAACGTCGCGCCGACGCCGGTGGCGGAGTGGCAGGCGGCACAGGTGCTCAGGTACAGCTCGCGGCCCTCCCGCAGGTCACCCGGGCCCACGGTCGGGATCTGCGGCCCGCCGCCGCCGAAGCTGGCCACGTGGGCGACGAGCGCCCGGATCTCCTCGGCGTCGAAGGCCGGCTCCCGGTGCGCTACCTGGGCCACCTCCTTCTGCACCGGCATCCGGCCGGTGTTGAGCTGGAAGTCCACCGAGGCTGGACCCACACCGACCAGGGAGGGCGCCCGCTGGCTCCCCTGCCCCGCCGGCCCGTGACAGCTCGCGCAACTGCGCAGGTAGAGCTCCGCTCCCCGGGCCGCTGCCGGGTCCACCGAGGGTGTCGGGGCCGGGGCCGCGTACCCGGGCAGCGGCACCGGGCCGGCGGCGAGGCCCAACACGGCGGCGACCACCAGGCGGCGCCGGCCGAACGGCCGGCACACCGGCGACGACGTGCCGGGGACGCGGCGGCCGGCACCACCGGCGCCGTCCCGGCCCGCCGTGGTCAGCGTCGCTGTCGTCGTACGCCCCTTCACCCGCGTCCCGCCTCACTCGAGGGTGAACAGGTAGGCGGCGATGTCCCGGGCGTCGGTCTCGGTGACCCCGAGGTCGGGCATGGCCGTGCCGGGCTCCACCGACTGCGGGTCCTGGATCCAGCGTTGCAGGTTCTCCGCGTTGTTCGGCAGCGCACCGGCGATGTAGGACCGGGCACCGAACCGGGTAAGTGGCGGACCCACGAGACCGTCCGCCTGCCGCACACCCGGCACGGCGTGGCAGCTGCCGCAGCCGTACTCCTGGATCAGCCGCGCCCCCCGCTCGGGGTAGCCCTCCCGGAGCTCCGGTGGTGGTGGCGGCGGTACCCGGGCGCACGCGGCGAGCGTGGCCACGGCGGCGAGCACCGCCGGAAGCGTCGACCGGGACCAGCCCGCGACAGTGCGGTTCATCGGGTGCCCTTCCCGGCCGCCGGACCCACCGGCGGACCCTCGGTCAGCTCGGGCCGGCCGATCGCGGCGGTGTCCGGATCGCCGCTGCCGCCCACGCTCCCATCCGGGAACGGGGCCGGGGCGCGCGGCGAGCGCCGGTCCAGACCCGAGAACCAGCGCAGGAAGACGACCGCCGCCACCGCCAGCACGATCACGTCCATCGGAATCCACATCAGCAGGCCGGCGAGCTGCTGTGCGGTGAGTGGATCCCCGCCCTCGGGGGCCAGGATGGCGACCGGGTAGACGGGCCCGGGTGCGAGGGTGAGGGCCGCGCCGAGCGCGGAGGACACCAGCATCGTGCCGACCAGCAGCAGCACGGCGGCCGGGCCGTCGAGTCGGTGCCGGCCGGCACCGAGCACCACCGACCAGAGCAGCGCCGCCGCCACCACGAAGGAGGCGTGCTCGACCAGGTGCAGGAGCGCGTTCTCCGTCGCCAGCCGGTAGGGGGCGGGCAGGTGCCACACCCAGAGCACGGCGCCGTGCAGGGAGCCGGCGAGCAGGGCGACGGGTCCGGGCCGGCGCAGCCGGGCACCGGCGGTCGACGCGCGCCACCGCGCCCAGTACCGGCGCAGCCGTCTCGGCGCGGCCAGTGCCAGGGGCAGCCCGACCGCTGCGGCGGCCAGCGCCGGACCGGCCACCACCAGCAGGAGCATGTGCTGCGCCATGTGCCCGGCGAAGGAGCGCGCGGCCAGCTCGTGCACCGGCCCGGTCGAGGCGGCCAGCACCGCACCGACGCCCAGGGCGAAGCAGCCGACCCGCCACCGGCCGACGACCGCGCCGACCCCGCGCCGGCTCCAGAGCTCGTGCACCCCCCTGGCGTATCCGGCGCCGACCAGCGCGAGCGTGGTGACCAGCCCGAGGTTGGTCCACGCCTGCGCCGCCGCGCCGCCGTGGGCCAGCGGCGCGGCCGGCGCGGCCCAGCAGGTCACCGCTGGCATGGCGGCAGCACCAGGGCGGCCACGCCACCCAACGCGATCATGGCCAGCGCGAGCATGTTGAGCCAGAGCCCGACGAAGGCGAGCATGTGTGCCCGGCCCACCGACCGGTGGCCGCCCTCGGGCAGGTCGGACCGGGTACGGCGCCAGGCGAGCACCGAGACGGCGAGCGCGGCGAGGGCACCGGCCGCCGGTACGAGTACGGCCAGCGCGATCGCGCCGGTCAGCGGAAACCCGGCGAGGTTGTCGTGGCCGGCGGCGCAGGTGAGTTCGTCGATGGCCCAGGCGGCCAGCGCGTGCAGGGTCCAGAAGGAGACGCCGCCGAGCACGGCGAACCAGAGCAGCAGCCCGCCGACCAGGGCGGTACGCGGTGGCAGTCGCTCCGTCATCACAACCTCGGCGAGAGGTAGATCGTGAAGAGGATCGCCACCCAGACCGCGTCGACGAAGTGCCAGTAGAAGGCGACGATCCGGACCCGTTCGTGGCGTTGGGCGCCGAAACTGCCCTGTAGCGAGCCGGCCAGCAGCCAGCAGACCATGAGCAGCCCGACGGTGACGTGCGCACCGTGGAAGGTGGTGATCGAGTAGAAGAGCGACCCGTAGGCGTTGCTGGTGAAGGTGAACTCCCGGAGCTTCTCGGAGTACTCCAGGCCCTGCAGACCGAGAAAGGTCCCACCCATCAGCAGGGTGGCGAGCAGCCCGGCGCGCAACTGCCAGCGCCGACCGCGCCGGATGCCGGCCTCGGCCCAGAGCACCGGCAGGCTGCTCGGCACCAGCAACGCGGTCATGATCAACGGCAGCAGGAGTTCCGGTTCCCGGATGCCGTCCGGCGGCCACGGCCCGCCGTGCTGGAACCGCAGGTAGAAGTAGCTGCCGAGCAGGGCGGCGAAGACCGTGCCCTCGGTGGTGATGAAGAGCATCACCCCCCACCATGCGGTCGAGCGGCCGACCGGCTCCTCGGTGGCGAGCGCCGAGGCTCGGACCGCCGATCGGACGTCCCGGATGGTCATGCCGGCAGCCCCGCTTCCTCCGGCGTACGCCGGGGCGGCCAGAGCCAGGCGGCCAGCGTCCCGGCGACCAGGGCACCGCCGGCGGCGGCGACCCAGTACCAGGCGAAGAGCAGTCCGACGAATAGGACGAGCAGACCGAGTGCGGTCACCAGCGGCCGGAACGTCGGCTCCGGCATCTCCACCGCCCGCTCGTAGCGGCCGTCGAACTCGCTGGTGAAGACCGCCCGGTGCCCGTCGGCCAGGATCCGGTCCCCGGTCGCGCCCGGCCCCATCGACTCGGCGGTCCGGGGATCCCAGACCGGATGCAGGGTGTGCACCCGGGGCAGGACCGCGAAGTTGTACGCCTTCGGCGGCGAACTGGTGGCCCACTCCAGGGTGTCACCGCCCCAGGGGTCGTCCGGTGCCACCTTCCCCCGGCGCAGCGCGTGCACCACCCCGATCGCCACCAGCAGCAGCCCGACGGCGAGCACGTACGCCCCGACGGTGGCCGCCAGGTTCCACGGGTCCCAGCCGAGCCCGCCGGGATAGGTGTAGACCCGGCGGGGCATGCCGAGCAGTCCGGCGAGGTGCATCGGGAAGAAGGTGAGGTTCATGCCGATGAAGACCAGCCAGAACGCCCACCGGCCGAGCCCGGCGTGGAACATCCGCCCGGTCATCTTCGGCAGCCAGTAGTAGATCCCGGCGAGGATGGGGAAGACGGCGCCGCCGAAGAGGACGTAGTGGAAGTGCGCCACCACGAAGTAGCTGTCGGTGACCTGCTGGTCGAAGGCGGTGAACGCGAACATCACCCCGGTGAAGCCGCCGATGACGAAGGTGACGAGAAAGCCGAGCACGAAGAGGAACGGCACGCCCAGCACGATGCGGCCGAGCAGCATGGTGGCGAGCCAGGCGAAGATCTGCAGGCCGGACGGGATGGTGATGATCGTGCTCGCGGCGCTGAAGAACGAGTACGACAGCTGTGGCAGGCCGGTGGCGAACATGTGGTGCACCCAGACGCCGAACGAGATGATCGCGATGGCGACGATCGAGAAGACGATCAGGGGATAACCGACGATGGGGCGCCGGGAGAAGACCGGCAGCACCGACGAGACGATGCCGAGGGCGGGCATCACGATGATGTAGACGTCCGGGTGACCGAAGATCCAGAAGAGGTGCTGCCAGAGCAGGACGTTTCCGCCGTGCTCCGGTTGGAAGAAGCGGGTGTCGAAGCGGCGGTCCAGGAAGAGCATGGCGTTGTCGAGGTTGAGCACCGGTATGGCGATGATCACCATGAACGAGGTGGCGACGATCGCCCAGACGAAGATCGGTACCCGGTTCAACGACATTCCCGGCGCACGCATCTTGAGCGCGGTGACGATGAAGTTGATCGCGCCGGCCGTGGTGGAGACGCCGAGAAAAAGCAGCCCCAGCGTGTAGACGTCGAGGTGCAGGCCGGGCGTGTTCCGCTCGTCGGTCAGCGGCACGTACGCGAACCAGCCGCCGTTCGGCGCCACCCCGGCCGGCACGCTGGCCCACATGAAGAGCCCGGAGAAGAGAAACACCCAGTAGCCGAAGGCGTTCAGCCGGGGGAAGGCCATGTCCCGGGTGCCGAGCATCAGCGGCACCAGGAAGTTGCCGAATCCGAAGAGCATCGGCGTCGAGAAGAGGAAGATCATCGCCGTGCCGTGCATGCTGAAGAGCTGGTTGTACTCCCCCGGCGACAACACCTGTGCCTCCGGGGCCGCCAGCTGCGTACGCATGGCGAGTGCACTGACCCCGGCGAAGCCGAAGAAGAGCGCGGCGGTGACCAGATAGCGGCGCCCGATCTTCTTGTGGTCCACGGTGGTGAGCCACGCCCACAGGGTCGACGGCTCCGCCCAGTGCCGCTGCAACGACACGCGCGCCTCGGCGACGGCGTCGTGTTCGGCGGTGCTGGACGACATGGTCTCCGGCTCCTAACGCAACGACTCGAGGTACGCGATCAGATCCGGGAGGGCCGCCGCGTCGACCGGCTGCGGCGGCATCGCGTTGCCCGGCTTGGTCGTCTGGGAGTTGACGATCCAGCCGCCCAGGTGCCCCGGATCGTTCGGCGCCGCGCCGGCGCCGAGGCTCCACCGGGAACCGATGGTGGTGAGGTCCGGTCCGACGGTGCCGCTGGCCGGGGTCCCCCGGACGGTGTGGCAGGCAACGCAGCTGCCCTGGAGGAACGCCTGCTGCCCGCGCTGCTCCGCCTCGCCCTCCGGTGCCGGGGCCGGCGTGGAGAGCCGGCCCAGCCAGGCGTCGTACTCGACCCGTGGCCGGGCCACCACCAGGAACGCCATGTGCGCGTGCTGGAGACCGCAGTACTCGGCGCACTGGCCGCGGTACTCCCCCGGCCGCTCCGCCCGGAGCCAGGTCTCGCGCACCTCGCCGGCGATCAGGTCGGTCTTCGGCATCAGTTGCGGCACCCAGAAGCTGTGCAGGACGTCGACGGTGCGCAGCCGGATCCGCACCGCTTCCCCGACGGGGATGTGGATCTCGTTGGCCGTGGCGCCGTCGATGCCCGCGTAGCGCACCTCCCACCACCACTTGTGCCCGGTCACGTCGACCGTGGCCGCGGGCGGCTCGTCCGGCGGTCCGAGCGCCGCGAGATCACGTAGCCCGATGCCGTAGACGGCCACCAGTACGACGAAGGGCAGTCCGGCACCGGCGACGACGACGAAGCGGATCGGGTCGGAACGGTTGACCCGGCCCGCCCTGCTGCGGAACACCAGCGCCCAGGCCAGCAGGGCCATGACCTCCACGAAGACCGCCACCGAGATCCAGAACAGCAACCACCAGAAGCCCTCCAGCCGACGCGCGCCCGTCCCCGCCGGATCCAGTGTGGAGGGTGCGCTGCCGGCGCACGCGGAGACCAGCGGGAGCAGGAGGACGGCGGCCGGGGCGAGACGCCACCGGCGGTGGGCGGCGGGCTTCCTGCCCATCACCGGTCACCACCTCCGCTCGTCCAGGCTGCGAGCCAGCCTAACCAGGCGAATACGACAGATGGTCTGTTTCGCCATTTAGCTGTCGAATCACCTCTCACTCCTGCATCATCGGGCTCGTGGACCTTCCTCGACCGATGCCCGGCACCGGCCGGGTAGTCGGCACCGACCAGCGGCCCGGCACCTCCCTGACCCTCCCCGCCGGTGACCGGCGGGCGGCCGGTGACCGGCGGAGTCTCGGCTGGCTGGCCGCCGGCCTTACCGGTGCCGCCGCCGCGACAGGGCTGCTGATCGCCCCGCCGGACGCGCTGCAGGGTGACGCCCAGCGGCTGATGTATCTGCACGTGCCGGCCGCCTGGACCGCCTACCTGGCCTTCGCCGCCGTCCTCACCGCCAGCCTCGGTTACCTCGCCACCCGCGACCTGCGGTGGGACCGCTGCGCCCGGGTCGCCGCCGAACTCGGCGTCGGGCTCACCGCGTTGACCATCGCGCTCGGCGCCGTCTGGGGCCGGGCGGTCTGGGGCGCCTGGTGGGCCTGGGACCCGAGACTCGTCAGCACCGCTCTGCTCCTGATCGTCTACCTCGGCTACCTGGCGGCCCGGCAGTCCCTCCACCCCGGCCCGGCCGGGGCCGGTGGCCGGAGGGCGCACCGGAACGCACGGTCCGCCGCGATCATCGGGATGGCGGGCTTCGCGCTGGTGCCGCTGGTGCACTTCTCCGTCGTGTGGTGGCGGTCCCTGCACCAGCCAGCCACGGTCCTCGCCCCCGAACGACCGCCCATCGACCCGCTCATGGCGGCCGCCCTGGGGCTGAGCCTGGCCGCCTTCAGCGTCGCCGCGACCTGGATCTTCCTGCGTCGTCTCGCGGCGCTGGAACCCGCACTCCCCGGCCGCACTCCACCACCAGGCCCACCGCCACCGCCACCGCCACCGGCACCGGCGGCGGCACCGGCACCGGCGGCGGCACCGGCACCGGCGGCGGCACCGGCGGCGGCACCGGCGGCGGCACCGGCGGCGGCGGCACCGAATGTGGTGCGGGCCGGATGACAGGCTGGACCGCCGTGCTCGCCGGTATCGGCCTGACGGCCGCGACCGCCGCCTGGGCGATCCGGTGGAGCGGTTCCCGGCACCGTCCGGCTGGCGGCCCGGGAGGCAGTGTGATCCGGCCGACCCGCGCCCGCCTCGCCCTGGCGGCGGCCGTGCTCGCCGGCACCGGACTGCTGGTCTACGCCGGCTTCCAGGGCACCCTCAGCTACTACCGCACTCCGGCGGAACTGGACGCCGATCCGGACGCCCTGCTGTCCCGGACCCGGCTGGGCGGGTCCGTGGTGCCGGGGTCGGTCCGGCACGAGGGCGGGAAGACCGTGTTCCGGCTCGCGTCGGAGGGGCAGGAAATCACCGTACGGCAGCAGGGCGTGCCGCCGGAGGCGTTCCGCGCCGGCCAGGACGCGGTCGTGGAGGGCGTCCTCGGCACCGACGGCGTCTTCCACGCCGACCAGGTACTCGTCAGGCACGGCAACGACTACCGACCGGCGGAAACGGCTCCGTCCGGGACCGCCGGGTGACCGGTCAACTCGGCACCTGGTCGCTCGGGGCCGGCCTCGCCGCCTCGGTGGCGGCGACGCTGCTCTGGCTACGCCTCGCGCTGATCCCGGCGACGCCGGTCCGGCCCGCCCGGCTCGCCACCGGTGCAGGGCTGCTCGCCGCCCTCGGTGCGTTCGGCGCCCTGGAATGGGCGCTGCTCCGGCACGACTTCAGTCTGCGGTTCGTCGCCGAGAACGGCGGCCGTGACATCTCGCCGTACTACACCTTCACCAGCCTGTGGTCGGCGCTGGACGGTTCGCTGCTGCTCTGGCTGGTGATCCTCGCCGGCTACGCCGGTCTACTCGCCCGCACCGCACCCGTCGGCGACCGACGGCTGCACCACTGGGCGATGACCGTGGTCAGCCTGGTCGCCGTCTTCTTCTTCGCGCTGTCGTACTTCGCCGCCAACCCCTTCCACCCGGTCGCGCCGGTGCCGGCCGACGGCCCCGGGCCCAACCCCCTGCTGCGGGAGCATCCGGCGATGGGGTGGCACCCGCCGTTGCTCTACGCCGGCTACGTCGGGCTGGTCGTCCCCTTCGGCTACGCCGTCGCCGGGCTGCTGGTGGGCGGGAGTGGCCGGGACTGGGCGGGCCCGGCGCGCCGCTGGACGCTGCTGGCCTGGGCGCTGCTCACCGCCGGCATCCTGCTCGGCGCCTGGTGGTCGTACGCGGTCCTCGGCTGGGGCGGCTACTGGGCCTGGGACCCGGTGGAGAACGCCTCCCTGCTGCCCTGGCTGACCGCCACCGCGTTCCTGCACACGCTGCTCACGCGCCGTGGTCCGGCCCGGGTCGGTTGGCCGGCGGCCCTGGCCTGCGCCAGCTTCCTCCTGGTCCTGGCCGGCACCTTCCTGACCCGGTCCGGCGTGGTCGCCAGCGTGCACGCCTTCACCGAGTCGCCGCTCGGACCCATGCTCCTCGGCTTCCTGCTGTTCATGGCGACCGCCACCGTGGTCCTGATCGGCTGGCGGGCAGCGTCCACACCGGACCCGACGGGAGCAGCGCCGCCGCGACCCGACGCGACGGAGAAAACTCTGCCGCGACCCGACGCGGCCGGGACGGCTCCGCCGCGACCCGACGCGGCCGGGACGGCTCCGCCGCTGTCCCGGGCCACGGCGCTGCTGGGCAACCGCATCCTGCTGAGCAGCATCGCCACGGTGGTGCTGGTCGGCACCGTCTTCCCACCCATCGCCGAGGCCGTCTCCGGCACCGCCGTCGCGGTCGGACCGGTGTACTACCACCGCACGGCGGTCCCCCTGTCGATCGCCCTGCTGACGCTGCTGGGCCTCGCCGTCCTGCTGCCGCCGACCGGTGCACGCCCCGCCGAGACCGCCCGCCGGGCTCTCGGTCCGGCCGCCGTGGGCCTGGCCGTCGTCGCGGCGGTCGGCCTGGCGAGCCGTCCCGGGCCCATGGCGTTGGCCGCCTTCGGCTGCGCCGGCTTCTCGCTCGCCGCCACGGTCGCGGCGCTGTACCGGGGGTGGCACGGCGACGGTGCGCAGCGCAGGATCCGGCGGTGGCCCCGGGTCGGCGGTGCTCTGGCACACCTCGGAATCGCGCTCGTCGCCGCCGGGGTCGCCGCCTCCTCGGCGTACACCGTCGCCACGGAACGGCAGCTTCCGGTCGGCGAGACGCTTCGGCTGTCGGCGGCCAGCGTACGGCTGACCTCGGTCGACCGGGTCCAGACCGGCGCCGGCATGACGGTCCGGGCCCGGCTGGCGCTCGGTTCGGTCGACCGGCCGGCCGGCACGCTGGTGCCGCAACTGACGTACCACCCGCAGCACGACACGACGGTGAGCCGCCCCGCCATCCGGTCCGGGCTGTTCCGGGACACCTACACCACCCTGCTCGCGGTCTCGGCCGACGGCCGTTCCGCCACGGTCCGGCTGGCGGTCAACCCGATGGTCGCGCTGATCTGGGTCGGCGGGCTGTTCTGTGCCCTCGGCGGCCTACTCGCCCTCGGGACCGGGCCCCGCCTGCGCCGCCGGGCCCGGGGCGTGCATCGTCGGGTGGGACGGGAGCCCGTCGCCACCGACCCGACCGACCGACCGGACGTCACCGACCGACCGGACGTCACCGACCGACCGGACGTTCGAGCGGCCGGCACGGCGATCCGGTCCGGACGGGCCCCCGCCTCCGGCCGGGAGAACGGGCCCGCGGCGGGGGCCGCCGGAAGCGAGCCCGCATGATCGGGACGATCGGGCGGCTCCGACGGCGACGGCCGGCGTCGCGGCCTTCCGGGCGGCGCCGTCGGGGGCCGACCCTGCTGCGGGGGTACGGTCCGGTCCCGGTGAGCGGTCTGGTCGCCGCCCTCGGCCTGGTGGCCGTTGTGGTGGCGGCGGTCGGCACGACGGCGGGTGGCAACGGGGGCGGCGACCCGGCGGCCGGGCCGGGCCGTCCGGTCGCGGTCGCGCCGGCGCTCGCCGGACGGACCCTCGCCGGCGAACCGTTCGACCTCGCCGAGTTGCGCGGCCACGTGGTACTCGTCAACGTCTTCGCGTCCTGGTGCGGCCCCTGTCAGGACGAACTGCCGCTGCTGGTGGACGCCGGACGCCGCTGGCCGGCACGGGACGTCCGGATGGTCGGGCTGGCCGTCCGCGACAGCGAGGTGGCCCTCCGTGCGCTGCTCGAACGGACCGGCGCGCGGGACCTCGCCGTGCTCGCCGATCCGGCGGGCAGCACGGCCGTCGACTGGGGGGTACGCGGCGTGCCGGAGACGTTCCTGTTGGACCGGCACGGCCGGATCGTCGACCGGATGATCGGCCCGGTGACGGCCCGGTGGCTCGACGAGCGGCTGGCGCCGCTGCTGGACCCGTGAGACTCCGCCGGCTCACGGTCACGGCAGGGCTGACGATCCTGATCGCCGGTGCCCTGGCGGGTGCCTGGCGTTCCGTGGCGGCCGGCGACGACGATCCGGCCCGGCGCCTCGCCGCCGGACTGCGCTGCCCCGCCTGCCAGGGAGAGTCGGTGGCCGACTCCCGGTCGCCGATCGCCGCCGCCATGCGGGAGGTGATCGCCGGCCAACTCCGGGAGGGGCGCAGCCCGGACGAGATCCGCGGCTACCTCGTCGACCGCTACGGCACGGAGGTGCTGGCCGCACCGGCGGCCCGAGGTTGGGGGCTGCTGCTCTGGACCGCTCCGGCGCTGGCGTTGACGGGCCTGGTGGTGCCGGCCGGGTACGCCCGGCTCCGGTCCCGCCGCCCCGGCGCCGCCGCCTTCGGCCGACGAACCCCGGGCCGCCGGGCCGGCCCCGGGCGCCGGGACCGCCAGATGTCCGATCACGGCGGCCGGCTCTGGGGTGCCGGCGCGGTCGTGGTGCTCGCGCTGGTCGGCGCCGTCGCCCTGGCCGCACCGCCGGGTCACCGCGCCGCGCACCCCGCTGCCCCGCCCAGCCCCGGAACCGCCGATCCAACAGCCGACCAGCTGATCCTGGCCCGGTCGCTGGAGTCGCAGGGACACTACGCGACGGCGGCGCAGGTCTACCGGACGGTGCTGGAGCAGCGCCCGTCCGCCGAGGTCCGGCTGCGGTTGGCGTTCACGTTGATCCGGCTCGGGCAGGCCACCGAGGCCGCCCGTCTCGCCGAGGAGGTGCTGACCGACCGCCCCGACACCCCGGACGGCCTCCTGATCCTGGGGCTCGCCCAGCGGCGCAGCGACCCGGAGTCGGCATCCGCGACGCTGCGCCGGTTCCTCGTCCGGGCACCGGAGCATCCCGCCGCGGCCGAGGTCCGCCGACTCCTCCGCACCGGCTGAGCCCCGCGCAACGGAGGTACCGCTCCGGATCGGCGGCGCCGGCTCCCGGCCCCGCCGGGCGAGGCCCTCGCGGTCGCCCGGCGCGTCGTCGCCGTCGAGGCGGTGGTTTCCGCTCACCTCCGGCCGGCCCGCACGCCGGCCACTATCCCGCGCAGCTCGGTGGTGACGCGGTCGGTCCGACCACCGGCGGCGCGCAGGCGCGCCAACCCGGTGACGGCGAGCAGTGCGGCACCGCCGAGATATCCGGCCGCCAGCACGGCCGTCGAGCGCCGGGCCGGCAGCTTCGCATCCACCAGCGACAGCACGGCGGCGGATGCCGCCCCGAGTCCCAGGACGGCCGCGATACCGGCGCCGGCCAGCAGCGCCGCCCCCAGCCCGGCCCGGCGCGCCGACTCGGCGAGGTCGGCACGGAACCGCATCGCCTCCTGGACGGCCAGCTCCCTGATGTCCCGGGCGAGCCGGTCGCCGGGGGACGCCGCCCCGGCCGCGGAATCGTCGGCCCGGTGCACCCTGACCACCCCTTCCGAAGGCTGCCGACGCCGCGTCGGCCCCGTGCGGGAGTACGACGACCGGCGCCGGGCCCTACCGCTTGCCGGGCCCCGTGGCGGAGCCGGAGCCGTCCCCGTCACCGTCGACGAAGACGTCGTCGACGTTGATGTTGACCTCGACCACCGTCAGCCCGGTGGTGCCACGTATCCGGTCGACGACATTCCGGCGTACCGCATCGGTGACGTCGACGATGCTCTGGCCGTACCAGGTCACGATGTCCAGGTCGACGGCGGCCTCCCGCTCCCCCACCTCGACCGAGACTCCCTGGTCGGAGGCTTCGGAGCTGCCCGGCAGCATGTTGCGGAGCTGGCCCAGCCGCCGGGTGACGCCGGTACCCATCGAGTGCACGCCCGGGATCTCCCGGGTGGCGATGCCGGCCAGTTTCGCGACGACTCCCGCCGCGATGCGGGTCTTGCCGGTGTCGGTGGTGATCTGGGCACGCGCCGGTCCGCCGTCCGGGGTCATGGACTGCGCCGCGCCCCGGAGTTTCTCGCCGGCATCGCTTCTGGTCTCGGTCGCGGCCATCGGCCTCTCCTCGTCGTCGGCCCTCTGCCTGTCGGTATGGGGGATACACCGATGGTGGCCGGTCAAACGGGCTGACCGGGACGGGATGGGCGGAGTTCGGCAACAGCGACGTGGGGTTTCCGGCCGGCCACACCGGGTATGCGGCGCCGGCCAACCAGACGAAACGGCGCAAACGGGCCGGAGAGGAGCGCCGGTGTTGCACCGAGCCAGGACCGGGGCCCGGTCCGAAACCGCCGGATAGCCCGACATGGCAGTCGTCCTCGGGCTCCACGTCCTGGTCGCGGCGGCCTGCGCCGGCCTCGTCCGGCGCTGGGGAGTCCGGGTCCTGGCCCTGGGCGCGGTCGCCCCCGCGATCGGGTTCGGCTGGTTGGTCAGCGCGGCACCGGACGTGCTCGCCGGCCGCGAGCGCCGGATCTCGGTCGCCTGGGCGCCGACGCTCCGGCTCGAGCTGCCACTACGGCTGGACGCGCTGGCCCTCCTGCTCGGGCTGATCGTCACCGGCGTCGGCACCGTCGTCCTGCTCTACGGGGTCCGGTACTTCGCCGGGCGGCGGCGCGGGCTGGGTCAGCTCGCCGTCGTGCTGGTCCTCTTCGCCGGGGTGATGCTCGCGCTCGTCCTCGCCGACCACCTGCTGGCGCTCTACGTCGCGTGGGAGCTGACGACCGTCTGCTCCTTCCTGTTGATCGCCGACGGCGGCCGGCACCGGATGGCACGCCGGGCCGCCCTGCGGGCCCTCCTGGTCACCAGCGGCGCCGGTTTCGTCATGCTCCTCGGGCTGGTACTCCTCGGGCAGGTGGCCGGCGACTACCGCATCTCCGGGCTGCTCGCCGCGCCGCCGCGGGGACCCGCCGTGACCGTCGCCGTCCTGCTGATCCTGGTCGGGGCGGTCGCCAAGTCCGCGCAGGTGCCCTTCCACCCCTGGCTGCCCGAGGCCATGGTGGCCCCGACACCGGTCAGCGCCTACCTGCACGCGGCGGCCATGGTCAAGGCCGGGGTCTATCTGGTGGCCCGGTTGGCGCCGGGTTTCGCCGACGTGCCGGGGTGGCGCCCGGTGGTCCTCGCGGTGGGTCTGACGACGATGCTGCTCGGCGGCATCCGCGCGCTCACCCAGACGGATCTCAAGCGGCTGCTCGCCTTCGGCACCCTGGCACAGCTCGGGTTCATCCTGGTGCTCGTCGGTGCCGGCACCCGGACCGCCGCGCTGGCCGGGGCCACCATCCTGCTCGCGCACGCCCTCTTCAAGGCGACGCTGTTCCTCGTCGTCGGGATCGTCGACCACGAGGCGGGGAGCCGGGATCTGCGGGAGTTGAGTGGGGTGGGGCGGCGGGCACCCGGCCTCGCCCTGGTGGCGCTGCTGGCCTGCCTCTCGATGGTGGGCCTGCCGCCGACCGTGGGTTACCTGGGCAAGGAGGCCGCGTTCGAGGCTTTCGTCGGGCACGGCCCCGGGCAGGGGTGGGTGCTGGCGGGGCTGGCGGCCGGGTCCGCGCTGACCGCCGCCTACACCGTACGTTTCCTCTGGGGCGCCTTCGCCGACCGGCCCGGTGTGCCGAGCCGGCTGCGGCACGTGCCCGTGCCGTGGTTGCTGACCACCGCCGTCTGTGCGCTGGCGGGGCTGGTCCTCGGCTGCGTCCCGGCCGTCGCCGGAGCGCCCGGAGCCGGTTACGCGGCGGCGTATCCCGCCCCGCCGGACGAATACCGACTGGCGCTCTGGCACGGCGTCGGGCTGCCGCTCGGCATCTCGCTGCTCACCCTGGTCGCCGGAGTGCTCCTGCACCTCGGCCGCAGACCGCTCGTCCCGGTCGCGGCACGGATCCGACACCATGTCGTCGCCGCACTCGCGGTCCAGGACCGGTTGGCCAGTGGCGTCATGACCGGCGCCCGCATCCTGACGGTCCGCACGCAGGTGGGGTCGCTGCCGAGATATCTGCTCGTCACCATGTCCGTACTGGTGCTGGGGCCCGGCTTCGTGCTCCTGGCCGGTGCCGGTGTGCGGTTGCCCACCCGTGCCTGGGACGAGCCGGCGCAGGCGGTGCTGGGGCTCGGGCTGGTGGTCGGGGTGCTGGCCCTGGTCATCGCGCGGCGGCGGCTCGTCGTACCGCTGCTCCTGTCGGCCGTCGGATACCTGGTGGCCGGCCTCTTCGTCCTGCACGGCGCCCCGGATCTCGCCCTGGCCCAGCTCCTGGTGGAGACGCTGACGCTGGTGCTCTTCGTCCTCGTGGTACGGCGGATGCCGCCCAGGACGCGGCACGCGCAGCCCCCGTCCCGCTTCCTGCGCGCCGGAATCGCCGTGCTGGTCGGGGCGTTCGTCACCGGTGCCACCCTGGTCGCGACCGCCCGCCACGTGCCGTCCCGATCGACCGAGGGCTACTTCCGGGAGGCGCCCCCGGCGGGCGGTCCGAACGTGGTCAACGTGATCCTGACGGAGTTCCGGGCCCTCGACACCCTCGGCGAGGTCACCGTGCTCGCCGTCGCGTCGACCGGGATCGCCGGTCTGGTGATGGTGAGCCGGCGCGGTACCGGGCCGCGACGCCTGCGGGTCGCGCCCGACCGGCGCCGCCCGGCGGCCGGCCGCTCGGGGAAGGGTCCGGGATGAGCGCGTCCCGGTCCCGTCCGCCCCGGCCACTGGCCGCCGCCGACCAGCAGCGCCCGGACCGGCGCAGCATGCTGCTCGAGGTCCTCACCCGGGTGGTCTATCCGAGCGTCCTGCTGGTCGCCGGTTACCTGCTGCTGGCCGGGCTGCACCGGCCCGGCGGGGGTTTCGCGGCCGGGCTCGTCGCCGGGCTCGGCCTGGTGCTGCGCCGCCTCGCCGGCGGCCCCGGCGAGGTCGAGGTGGCGGCGCCGGTCCCGGCCCGGCTCCTGCTCGGTCTCGGGCTGTTCACCTGTGCCGGGTACGGCCTGGCCGGCCTGCTGCTCGCTGGCGAGTTCCTCGCCGGCCTGGCCCGGCAGGTCGATCTCGGCGCGGCCGGTCACCTGGACGTGAGCACCTCGCTGCTGTTCGAGCTCGGTATCGCGCTGATCGTCGTCGGACTGGTGCTGGACGTACTGCGCAGCCTGGGCGCAGAGGACGACCAGGTCCGCTACGGTGACGTCTGGTCGGGTGAGGAGTCGCGGTGACCTCCGGCAACCTGAGCCTATCGCTGATCGTCGGCGTCCTCTTCGCCGGCGGGACCTATCTGCTGCTGCAACGCGGCCTGCTGCGGATCGTGGCGGGTTTCGTGCTGCTCGGCCACGGCGCCAACCTGACGCTGCTGCTGGCGGGCGGCCCCGCCGGCCACGTTCCGGAGGCCGGCGCTACGGCGCCGGCGGAGGCGGCAGATCCCCTGCCGCAGGCGATGGCGCTCACCGCCGTGGTCATCACCTTCGCGATCACGGCCCTGCTGCTGGCGCTCTCCGACCGGAGCGTGCGCCTCTACCGCGACGACGGCGTGCAGGACGACCTGGAGGACCGGCGGTTGCGCCGCCGCCGTCCCGAGGCGGAGCAGGCGTGAACGGCGCGCTGCTCGTCTCGGTGCCGGTGGCGGTGCCGCTCCTCGCCGCCGCCGTCTCCGCCCTCTTCGCCAGGTGGCTGGCCGTCCAGCGGGCCTTCGGAGTGGCCGTGCTCGGCGCGGTGCTGGTCGACGCGGTCCTCCTCCTGCTCCGCGTCGACAGCGCCGGCCGGCAGGCGACCCAGGCCGGCGGATGGCAGCCGCCGCTCGGCATCACGCTGGTGGTGGACCGCTTCTCGGCGCTGATCCTCGCCGTCGCCGTCGTGACCTGTCTGGTGGTGATGGTCTTCGCCATCGCGCAGGGCAGCGCCGAGCGGCGCGTCGAGAACGTCCCGGCGGTCTTCCACCCGACCTACCTCGTGCTGCTCGCGGGCATCGCGCTGGTGCTGACCAGCGGTGACCTCTTCACCCTCTTCGTCGGCTTCGAGGTCATGCTGATGGCGAGCTACGTCCTCATCACCATGGGGGCGACCCGGCAGCGGGTCCGGGCCGGCCTGACGTACGTCGTCTCCAGCCTGACGGCCTCGATCCTGCTGCTCACCACCATCGGCCTGGTGTACGCCGTCACCGGCACCGTCAACCTGGCCCAGCTCAGTGCCGCCACGGCCGAGCTTCCCGATGACCTGCGGAACCTGCTGGGACTGATGCTGCTCGTCTCGCTCGGGATCAAGGCGGCCATGGTGCCGCTGCACTGGTGGTTGCCGGACAGCTACCCGACCGCCGCGGCCCCGGTGACCGCGATCTTCGCGGCACTGCTGACCAAGGTCGCCATCTACGCGATCATCCGGACGCAGACCCTGCTCTTCCCCCGGCGGGAACCCTGGATCCTGCTACTGGTCCTCGCCGCCTCGACCATGCTGGTCGGGGTACTCGGCGCACTGGTACAGGACGACCTCAACCGGATCCTCTCCTTCACCCTCGTCTCGCACGTCGGCTACATGCTCTTCGGGCTCGCCATCTTCTCGGTCGCGGGCCTGACCGGCGCGGTGCTCTACCTCGTGCACCACATCACCGTGCAGACCGCGCTCTTCCTGATCAGTGGGCTGATCGAGCGGGAGCGGCGAACGGTGTCCCTGGCCCGCCTCGGTGGACTCGCCGCGACGGCGCCGGTGGTCGCGGTGCTCTTCGCCGTGTCGGCGTTCAGCCTCGGCGGCCTTCCCCCGCTGGCGGGTTTCGTCGGGAAGCTGGCGCTGTTGCAGGCGGCCGCCGCCCGGGCCGACCCGGTGGTCCTCGCCACCGCGGTCGTCGCGGTGCTCACCAGTTTGCTCACGCTCGCCGCACTGATGCGGATCTGGCTGCGCGTCTTCTGGGGCCGACCGACCGGCGCCGGCGGCCCGCCTCCGTCCGGCGCCGGCAGCCCGGCGCCGCGCGGCCCCATCACGGCGGGGCTGCCGGGCTGGTTCGAGCGGGCCGCCGCCACGGCCGCCGTACTGGCCGGGTTGGCCGTCACGCTGACCGCCGGCCCGCTCTCGGCGTTCAGCCAGCGGGCCGCGGCCGACCTGCTGGACCGCGAGGGTTACCGCAGCGCGGTACTCAACCAGCGGGACGCCGGATGACGGCCCTCGCGGAGCGCCTCGCGCTGGCCGCCTGGTTGGCCCTGCTCTGGCTGCTGCTCTGGGGTTCGGGCAGCCTCCTGGCGCTCGGCTCGGCACTCCTGGTGGGGCCGCTCTGCCTCGCCGCCTGCCGGCTTCCCGCGCAACCGGCGGCGGCGCGTCCACGGTGGCGGCGGCTGCCGATGACACTGGCCCGGTCCGGGGCCGACGTCCTGGCCTCGTCGCTCCAGGTCTGCTGGACGACCCTGGCGCGTGGGCCCCGGGCCAGATCGGCGGTGCTCGCGGTGCCGGTGGGTCACCCGTCGGCCACCGCGTTGACGGTGGTGGTCAACCGGATCTCGCTGGAGCCCGGGACGCTGGTGCTCGGTGTGGCTCCCGAGGCCGGTGAGATCTACGTCTTCGTCCTCGACGTACGCGGTCCGGACGACCTGGAACGGGCCCGCCGGCACACCCGCCGCGCGGCCCACGACCTACTGAGAACGCTCGGCGAGGACGTCCCGGACGGCCGGGCGTCCGGACCGGAAGGGAGCGGATCGTGAGCATCGCCCTCGTCGTCACCGCCGGCCTGCTGGCGGTGGCCGGACTTCTCGTCCTGGTACGGCTGCTCCGGGGACCCACCCTGCATGATCGACTGGTCGCGCTCGACACGCTGGTCGTCGTCCTGGTCAGCGCGATCGCCGTCGAGGCGGCGCGGAGCGGGGAGGGCGGCAACGTGATCCTGCTCGTCGTGGTCTCGCTGGTCGGCTTCCTCAGCACGGTGTCGGTGGTCCGGTTGGCCGGGAGGGCGTGATGGGCATCCTCGGCCGGGTCGGCGAGGTGCTCGCGGCGGCGGCACTTGTGGCCGGCGGCATCCTCGCGGTCCTGGCCGGGCTGGGCCTGATCCGCCTGCCGGACGTCGCCGCCCGGTTGCAGGCGGCGACCAAGCCACAGGTCGTCGGCCTGGCGCTGATCTGTGCCGGTACGGCACCCCGGATCGGCGGCACGGAGGCGCTGGCACTCGTCGTGGTGGTGCTCTTCCAGTTGGTGACCGCGCCGGTCCTTGCCCAGCTCGTCGGTCGGTCCGCCTACCGCTCCGGCGTCAGCCACCAGGCGTTGCTCGCCGACGAGCTCCGGGACCGGTCGGGCGGGCCGAAGGGTGGCGCCGACCGGTCCCGCCGGTAGCCGGCACCACCCTTCGTCAGCCCTTGCGGCCGTTGGTGGCGATCTCGTCGGGGGAGGCTGAACCCGACGCTGGTGAGGCGTCCGCCTCGAAGACCCGGACGAATATCCCGGATGCTCCCAGAACTCCGACTCGGGTGGGACGTCGTTCCTGGTCACGGCCTGATCCGGCATAACGACCAGCGGGCCGGGTAAGCGCGCCTTGATGCCACGCGAAGCATGGGGCGGAACGCGAAGCTGGGGGCGGAGATGACCAGAGACGATGTCGACCCGTCCGGTGACGGCCACCGGTCGAGGACCCAGGTCGCCCGGGAGGGGGCCGCGCAGACCGGACAGCGGTTGACGCAGGCCGGCGGCGGCCTGGCACACGACGCCACCAACCGGGGCCGGGATGTCGCCTACGAGACGCGACGGCAGGCCCAACACCTGATGGGACAGGCCACCGACCAACTCAGGGCGGAGGCCGGTGCACAGCAGCAGCGGGCGGCCTCCGGGCTGCGGGCTCTCGGTGACGAACTGCGGACGATGTCGGAGCGTACCGACCGCCCGGGGGTCGGCACGGACCTGGTCCGGCACGCGGCCGACCGGGCCCAGCAGGCCGCGCACTGGCTCGACCAGCGAGAACCCGGCAGCGTCCTCGACGACGTGCGAAACTACGCCCGCCGCAATCCCGGACTCTTCCTCGCCGGAGCGGCCGTGGCCGGGGTGATCGCCGGCCGGCTCACCCGGAACCGCGACGCGTTGCAGGGCGGCCCGGAGGCCACAACACCCCCGAGTGGCGCGGAACCGCATCCGGACGGGATGCGGAGCGGGGCCGGCCAGCCCGCCGGGATGTACGGGCAGACGCCGGAGGACCGGCAGGCCCAGCCGGGTGGCAACCCACGGCCGGAAACCCGGGCCGGCCAGCCCGGCGTGATGGGCGAGGGCCGGGCCCGGGAGGTACGGCGGTGAGCGCCTCCGCCCGCGGGCTCGGCGCCGAGCGGGAACGGGAACGGGAACGGGACCCGGGGCAGGCGTCGATCGGCGAACTTCTCGGCGCCGTCACCCGGGACACCTCGACGCTGGTCCGCCAGGAAATCCAACTGGCCAAACTGGAACTGCGGCAGGAGGTACGCACCGCCGGCCGGGTCGCCGGGATGTTCGGCGGTGCCGCCCTCGGTGCGCTGATGGTGCTGCTCTTCCTCTCGTACGCCCTCTGGTGGGGGCTGGCGAACGTGATGGACCAGGGTTGGGCGGCGCTGGTCGTCGCCGGGGTCTGGGCCCTGGTCGCCGCCGTCCTGGCCGGGGTGGCCAGGGGCCAGGCGCGCAGCCTCAGGGCGCTGCCGCAGACGTCCGAGTCGATCCGGCGGATGCCCACCGCCATCCGGGACGGGCACCGCACCGACCGGGCACCGCGCTGATCGGGCACAGCACTGATCGGAGGAGAACGATGAGCACGGATCCACACTCGCTCCGCGACGAGATCGACCGCAACCAGGACCGACTCGGCGAGAACCTCAATGCGCTCGGTGACCGGATGTCCCCGCGCAATGCGGCGCACCGGCAGGCGGGCAGGGCCCGCAGCGCCTGGCAGCGGATGCGCGAGAACGTGATGGGCAGCGCCACGCAGGCCCGGCAGGGCATGCACGGCGCGACCGCCCAGGCCCGGGAGGGGGCCGAACACGCCCGCGGCAACCTGCGGCAGACCGGTGCGGCGACGCAGGCCGGAATCTCCACCGCCGGTGACCGGATCCAGTCGCTGGGACAGCAGACCCGGCAGGCCTCGGAGGGGCACCCGCTCGCCGCCGGCCTCGTCGCGTTCGGACTCGGTATGGTCGCCTCCGCCCTGCTGCCCGGTGGTGAGACGGAGCGCCGAATGGCCGGGCAGCTCCGGAACAAGGTCGCCGAGCACTCCGGCGAGGTGCGGCAACAGGCCGGCGAGATCGCCGGCAGGGCACAGCAGAACCTGCGGGAACCGGCGCAGCATGCCGCCGAGTCCGTCCGCTCCCGGGCCGGTCAGCAGGCCAGCGATCTGGGTGGGCAGGCGCGCTCGTCGGCGGAGGACCTGCGCGGCCAGACCCAGGAGACGATGGAGCAGGCACGCCGACGCTGACCGGTGCGGTGGGCGGGGCCGCCACCCCGCCTCCCTGCCCTGCTCGGGCCAGAGCACGTGCCACTCGCGCCTGACGAAGTTGTTGGTGCCGGTCGGGGCCTCGTCCCGGCCGGCATAGACGTACATCATGTTGCCGACGACCAGGGGTGCTGGATCGGCGGTGTAGATGGTGGTGGTGATGGGATTGGCGACCGGCGGGTGGCGCCGGGGCCAGGCTCGTGTCCAGGGCGAGGCACGTGGCCAGCGCCGCGGCGCACCCGGCGGTGAGGCCGCGGGCAACGGCTCGTCGCATCGGTTCTCCTGTCCGGGGGACGGGACGGGAGGTGGTGGTGCCGTGCTCGCCGAGGCCGGGCTCTCCCCGGCCGGCGATCCGCTCTACGGCGAGTGGTCGCAGCGCTGGGGCCGGCACGCCGCGCGCCTGCTGCTGGCCGCCCGGCCCGAGGTGGACGCGATCTTCTGCGGCAACGACCAGGTGGCGGCCGGGGTCGCCGACACCCTGCGCGACCTGGGCCGACGGATCCCGGACGACGTCGCGATCGTCGGGTACGACAACTGGGAGTTCTTCGCCGCCGACTGCCGGCCGCCGCTGACCACCGTGGACCTCAACCTCGAGCAGCTCGGGGCGACCGCGGTCAACCACCTGCTCGCGGCCCTGGACGGCAACCCCGGCTCGGGCGTCATCCGGCAGCCCGGCCGCCTCGTGGTAGGCGAATCCACCGGACCGGCACCGCACCGCTGACCCTTCCCCGTCGTGCCGCCGGCTGCCCCGGACCCGGCGGCGCCGGACGGCGGACCGGGGGCGCGTGCCGGGTACGCCCGCCACCCTGGCGGACGAAAAGCTCTTCGGCAAGATGTACCGCCGATTACGGCGGGGTCTGCGAAGACCGGGCCACCCCGCTTGCCGCTCGGCATCGTCTCTACTTAGTTTAAATGCACAACTATCTATCCCGCCGGAGGCCGCGCTTACGGCCGTCCGGCCCGATGGCAGAGGACCCTGCATGACACCGTCCAGAACAGGGGTGCGACTGGCAGCGGCGCTGGTCGCCACCCTGGCCACCACCGCGGCGCTCGCGGTCACCGGCGCCCAGGCCGCCGCACCCGGCTGCCGGGTCGACTACCGGATCACCAACCAGTGGTCCGGCGGCTTCGGCGCCGACGTGACCGTCACCAACCTCGGCGACCCGCTCAACGGCTGGACGCTGACCTGGACCTACCCGGCCGGGCAGACCGTCGCCCAGGCGTGGAACGCCACCGTGACCCAGAGCGGCAACCGGGTCACCGCCACCAACGTCAGCTACAACGGTGGCCTGGGCACCGGCGCCGGCACCTCCTTCGGCTTCAACGGCTCATGGACCGGAAGCAACCCGGCGCCCACCTCGTTCGCGCTCAACGGTGTGACCTGCACCGGCGCACCGGGAACCCCGGCACCGACCACCCCGGGCACGCCCGCGCCGACCACCCCGGCACCCAACCCGACGACACCGCCACCGACCAGCGGCTGGAACCCGCCGGCCAACCTGGTCACCCCGCTGACCGAGGTCTGGCAGCACCAGGAGCAGACCTACAACAACGGCAACCTCTACGGGTTCCGCAACTACGGCTGGGACCAGGTGATGGCGAACCGCGGTTACGTCAACTACTGCGTCCGCTGGGACTCCGGCGCCACGGTGACCGCCGCGCAACGGGACCAGATCCACGCCACGCTGGCTCGGCAGTACAAGAAGTGGATGGACGTGATGGCCGGGCACAACGCCTGGCCGTACCAGGACGTGCCGGTCCGGGTCGTCGGCTGGGCGGTGCGGGACCGCAACCAGTTGCAGTGGACCGACAACTCCGTCGACATCTACGTCGGCGACATCCGGGAGAACGCCCCGCAGTGCGCCGCGCCCTGCGGCCGGTTCTTCAACCAGAACGGCCAGTACCCGAACTGTCCCGGCGGGGCCGCCCGGCACTACGACCAGTCGCTCTGGCTGACCGACGGGTTCGGCGGCGGTGCCGGTGGTGACTGGGGCCAGCGGATGGGCCGCGAGTACTTCATGAACAACCTCAACGCCGCGAACATGACGATCCTGCTGCACGAGATCGGCCATACCTTCGGCCTCGACGACTTCTACGACTGGACCCCGAGCGGCGTCGGTGGGTTCCTGATGAGGGCCGGCAGTGCCAGCTCGATCACCGAGTTCGACGCCTGGATGCTCCGCGACTGGTGGCGCCACCTCAAGAGCCGGTACGGCTACTGACCTCCGCGCCGTGTTCCGGGGTCGGCGGTGCGCCGGCCCCGGAACGTGCCACCGGACGTGGTCTGGGCTCAACGCCGCACAGTTGGGTGTGGGTGTGGCCGATCAAGGGGCGTGCCGATCGGGAAGCGAGAAGCGGAGTGCGCTGACCTCGTCGTACTGCCGGCGGGCTGCCTCGACGGCGGCCAGGTGGCGGTCGGCCCACTCCAGGAGGGCGTCGACCGGTGACCGGAGCGTCTTGCCGAGCGGCGTGATGCCGTACTCGACGGCGACCGGCCGGGTGGCGAGGACGCGACGCGCGACGATGCCGTTGCGTTCGAGCCGGCGCAGGGTCGCGCTCAGCGACTTCTGCGAGACGGCCGGGATCGCCTGGCGGAGCTCGTTGAACCGCGAGGGCCGCTCGCAGAGCGTGTTGAGCACCTCCAGCGACCACTTGTCGAGGACCTGGTCCAGCAGCTCGCGATGCGGCGGGGTGACCTCGAGGCGTTCGGTTGCGGAGGGGTCGGTTTCTGTCACGACACCTGGTCGAGGTGGAGGCGACGGCGGTCGTGGACTGAGGGTGAGCATCGCCGATGGGCTCCAGCGGGACGGGGCGCATCGACGGCCTGGCGGTGCCGGTCAAGCGCGACCCGACTGTCCCGGTTGGCCCGACCGTCCCGGTTGGTCAGGCGGCGCGGCGACGGCGCGGTCCGGGGCACGCCAGCGGGTCCGGGCCAGCAGCAGGAAGGCAGCGGCGGCGGCGACAACCAGGCCGTGGCCGACCACGACGACCGGCAACGGGGCGACGTGGTCGAGCACGACCCCGCTGGCGAACATGCCGGTGGCGAAGCCGAGCGTCTCGACGCTGGCCGACGCTCCGAAGAGGATTCCACGAACGTCGTCGGGGGCGGCCTGCAACCTGGACGAGTAGGCCAGCTCGGTGAACCCGTCCGCCATCCCGGCGACGAGCGCCGTTGCGACCAGCAGCGGTGCCGGTGGTGCGGTGAACGCCGCGACGAACGCCAGGGACATCACACAGGCGGCGATCGCGAAGGCCCGCTCGTCCAGCGACCGGCCCGCACGAGGAGAGCGCAGCGCCACCGCCTGGATCAGCAGGGTGCCCACCGCCCAGGCCGTCCAGAACTGGCTGAGCACAGCCGCCGGGTTGCCGGGGTCCATGTCGGTGGCGAGCAGCGGCAGGGCGACGTTGTGCGACGCTGATCCCCAGGCGTCCACACCACGCAGCGCCACCATCGCCGCCACGATCGGCGGACCGGCGAGCAGGACCCGGACGGTACGCAGGCCGGCCGCCGCCGGTTTGGGACCGGCCGACTCCGACGACACCGACCTCGACGACACCGACCCCGACGGCCGGTGCCCGACGTCGGCGGACCGGCGGAACGACAGCGGCGAGCGGACCAGCACGGCTGCCGAGACGAGGAAACTGCCGGCGTTGACCGCGAACGCGGCGGGGAATCCGATGCCGCCGACCAGCGGACCGGCCGAGGCGAAGCCGAGGACCATCGCCACCGACTTGCCGGTGAGCAGGTATCCGTTGCCCCGCACCCGGTCCTCGGCACCGACCATTTCGGGGACGCTGGTGCGCAGCGCCACCGTGAAGACGGTGTTTCCGGCGCCGAGGACGGCGGCCACCGGGTAGAGCACCCAGGAGTGCATTGTCGAGGGCGTCACCAGCAGGGCGATCATCGACGCGGCCTGCCCGAGGTCCGTGACGACCATGACGGCGCGCCGGTCGCGGCGGGTGACCAGCCTGCCCGCGACCGGACCGGCGAGAAACCCCGTGGCGAGCCGAACCGCCATCAGCACTCCGGTCTGCAACGCGCTTCCGGTCAGGTGGTAGGCATACAGGTTGAGCGCGACGAGGTTGACGAAGTTGCCGAAGGTCGAGACCGCGTAGCCGGCAACCAGGGCCGTGAACGCCCGCAGGTCCCGCCGGCTCGTCCGCGTACCGGCCGGCGTCGTGGGGGTACCGGGCAGTGTCATCGGGGTACCGGGCGGCGGTGGATCTCGGCCTGCGGCGCGGCGGCCATCCGGTGCAACGCCGCCACGAAGGCCGCCGCCCAGTCCCGCACCGTCGACGTGTCGAACAGGTCGGTGGAGTACTCGAACACCCCCTCGATCGTCTCCTCGCCGGGGGTCAGCACGACGTACAGTTCGGTCCGGGCGACGTTCGGCACGGCGAGGCTCCGCACCTCTGTCGAGAGCTCCGGCAGCGGAAGCGCCGGCGGTGGTGCCGTGACGACGGTGAAGAGCAGTTGCGGTGTCGCGAGGTCGACGCCGACCGCCGCCGCCACCTCGCCGAGCGCGAGCGCGTGGTGGTCGAGCGCGGTGAAGGTACGCCGGGTGACGGCGTGCACGAGCTCGTCGAAGCGGAACCCGTCGGCGAGGGTGACCCGGACGAGCAGCGCCTCGCCTACCGGACCGACCAGGCCGCCGTGCTCGGGGCGGACGCGGTTCGCGCTCGACAGCGGCAGCACCAGGTCGCGCTCGCCGCTGAGTTCCGCCAGCCATCCGGCGAAGGCCGCGGTGAGCACCGCCGCCGGCGTGCCGGCCAGCTCGCGCGCTGCCGCGTGCACGAGTCGGACGGTCGGCTCGGGGACGGCGAACCGGTGCAGTCCGCCCCGGCCGGAGAGCACATCGGGACGGGGGCGGTCGTAGGGTAGGTCGACCCGGAGCGGTGCCCCGGCCAGCTCGCTACGCCAGAACGCGACCAGGGCGTCCCGGCGGTCCCCGTCGAGCTGCGCGGCCCGCCAGCGTGCGTACTCCGGAAACTGTGCCGGGACCGGTAGCTCGGCTCCGGCGCCCGCCACCTCGGCCGGGTAGAGCGAGGAGAGCTCGTGCCAGATCACCCGCATCGACCAGCCGTCGCAGATCAGGTGGTGCAACACCAGCACGAGCACCCAGCGCCGGTCTCCGAGCCGGCCGAGCCGGGCACGCCAGAGCGGCGCGTCGGCCAGGGTGAAGGGCTCCTCCGCCGCCGCCCGGCACCAGCCGCTCCCGCCGTCGGCTTCGGCGGTGAGGTCGGTGACCGGTAGTTGCACGGGTAGGTCGGCGAGAACCTGTTGGATCAGCTCGCCGTCCCGGAGGACCAGCCGGGTGCGGAGCGCGGCGTGCCGGCGGACCAGTCCACCGATGGCACGCCGCAGCGCGGAGGGATCGAGGTCGCCGTCGAACCGGATCCGGTGCGCGACGTTGTAGACCTCCGGATGCGGGTTGGCGTGATGCACACGCCAGCCCCGCTGCTGGAAGGCGGTCGCCGGAGCGGTCTCCGCCAACGCCAACGCCGGCGCCGGCCGGCCCGACCCGACCGACCCGGCCGGCCCGACGCCACCGATGCCCGGACCGGGGGTGCCCGTGGTGGGGCCGAGGCGCCCGGCCATCGCCCGGATCGTCGGCGCGTGGAACAGGTCGGCGACCCGCACCTCGACGCCGAGCGCCTGCCGGATGCGGTCGACCAGTTCGACGCCGGTGAGCGAGTGCCCACCGAGCGCGAAGAACGAGGCGTCGACCGGCACCTCGGCCACACCGAGCTGGTCGGCCCAGAGCCGGTGCAGGGTGTGTTCGAGCTCGCTCTCCGGCGCGGCTCCGGGCCGGTCGGCCCGGCCCGGTTCGGGCAGGCGGGCCCGGTCGAGCTTGCCACTGGCGTTGACCGGCAACTCGTCGACCCGCACCCACCGGGACGGGACGAGATAGCTCGGCAGGGTCGCGGCGAGCCGGTCGGCGAGGCGCGCGGCGACATCGCCGCCGGCATCGTCGGCGTCACCGTCCGCGAGCACCACGTACGCGGCCAGATAGGTCTCGCCGCGATCGTCCGTCCTGGCCAGTACGGCGGCATCCCGCACCCCGTCCAGCGCGTAGAGCGCCCGCTGCGGCTCGCCGACCTCCACCCGGTGTCCGCGGATCTTCACCTGGTCGTCGAGGCGCCCGAGGTATTGCAGGCTCCCGTCCGGGAGCCACCGGCCCAGGTCGCCGGTGCGGTAGAGCGTGCTGGTCGGCGACGCCGGATCCGTGACGAAGGCCCCCGCGGTCTCCTCCGGCCGGGCGATGTACCCGCGTGCCAGACCCACCCCACCCAGGTAGATCTCCCCCACCGCCCCGACCGGCACCGGGAGCCGCCGCTCGTCGAGGAGGCGGACGAGCACGTTGTCGACCGGGCGGCCGATCGGTGGCTTCGCCATCTCGTCCGGGCGCACCCGCCCGATGGTGGCGATGATCGACGCCTCGGTCGGCCCGTACTCGTTGTAGAGGGCGCAGCCGGGATGCGCGGCAAGGAACCGGCGCAGCGCCGGGGTCAGGGTCAGTTCCTCGCCCGCCGAGACGATCTCGCGCAGCGACGGCAGCGACGGCGTGGTCTCCAGCAGGTATTTCAGCGGAGTGAACGGCATGAAGATCCGTTCGACCCGATGGCGCCGGATCGTCCCGACCACCGCCTCGGGATCGTGCCGCGCCTCCTCGGCCAGGAGCACGAGCGCGGCCCCGGAGGCGAGCGTCGAGAAGATCTCCTGGACGCTCACGTCGAAGCCGACCGACGTCCACTGGAGGGTACGCAGTGCCGGACGCCGCCGAAGGTACCAGCGGATCAGGTTCGCCGGCCCCCGATGCGGCACGGCGACCCCCTTCGGGCGGCCCGTCGAACCGGAGGTGTAGATGGCGTACGCCAGGTTCTCCGGCCCGGCGGGGCACGGCGGTGGCGCCTCCGCCCGGGGATCGGTGCCGTCGTCCGGCGTCACCCGCAGCACCGGCAGGCCGAGCCGCTCGCCGAGCCGGGCGCCGGGTCCCGCCTCCCCCGCCTCCCCCGCCTCCTCGGCCAGGACAAGGACCGCGCCGCTGTCGCTGGCCATGAACCCGAGGCGGGACTCGGGAAGGCTCGGGTCCAGCGGCAGGTACGCCGCACCTGCCTTCTGCACCCCGAGCAGCGCGACGATGAGCGGGACGCCCCGGGGCAGGCAGACGGCGACGTACTCGTCCGGGCGCACGCCGTGGTCGTGCAGCCGCCAGGCCAGCGCGTTCCCCCGGCGGTCCAGCTCGGCGTAGCTGACCCGGACGTCTCCGGCGACGAGCGCGACGGCGTCCGGGGTACGGGCCACCTGCTGTTCGACCAGCGCCGGCAGGCTGCTCCCCGGCTCCTCCCGCTGGTCGCCGCCCCACCGGTGCAGCACGGCCCGGTCCGCCTCGACCGGGGCGGTCAGCGCGGGCAGGTCGAGCTCCGGCGCCGCGCACGCCCGACCGAGCACGGCGTCGAGGTAGGCGAGCAGCCGGCGGACGCTGCTCTCGTCGAACAGATCCGTGTTGTACTCGACGACGCACTGCACCCGGTCGGGATGTGCGGTCAGGTAGAGGGTCAGGTCGAGCGGCGCCCGGTCGCTGGGTACGTCGAGCATCGTCGCACCGACCCGGGGCGGGTCGAAATCGACCGTGGAGGCGTTCTCGTACTCGACCATCACCTGGAAGAGCGGATTCCGGCTGGTGTCCCGTTCGGGGCTGACCACCTCGATGATCTCGTCGAATCCGACGCCCGCGTGCTCGAACGCCTCGGTGCTGGTGTCCCGGATCCGCTGGACCAGGCCGCCGAGAGTCGGCGCACCGGAGAGGTCGATCCGGAGCGGGACCGAGTCGATGAAGAGGCCGATCAGGTCCTCGGTGCCGGCGGGCCGGTTCGTCAGGACGGTCCCGAGCACCAGGTCGTGCTGACCGCCGAACCTGCCGAGCACGGCGGCGACCGCGGCGAGCAGCGTCATGAACGGCGTCGCCCGGTGCGCCCGGCTGAACTCGCGGACCGCCGCCGTCAGCCCGGCATCCAGGTCGTGCACGAGCGCGGCGCCACTCGCCGTCATCACGGAGGGCCGGGGCCGGTCGGTGGGAAGCCGAAGCAGCGGCGCTCCGGCGAGGGTGCTGCGCCAGTAGTCCAGGTGCCGGCGCCGCTCCTCGGCCCCGAGCAGTCGCGCACGGACGTGCTCCGGATAGCTGGTCGGGAGCGGCGGGAGCGCCTGCGGGTCCGGCCAGGACCGGTACAGGGCGGCGAGATCCCGGACGAAGACCGCGGTCGAGAAGGAGTCGAAGACGATGTGGTGGGCGTAGAGCACCAGCACGTGCTCGTCCGCGCCGAGACGGACCAGCCTGAGCCGTAGCAGCGGTCCAGTCTCCAGGTCGAGACCCTCCGCGCCACACGACCGCACCGCCTGCCGGATGGCCTCGTCGGCGGTCGCCTCGGGCAGGTCGACCAGCGGGCAGTCCAGCTCGACCGAGGCGCGGACCACCTGCTGCGGCTCGCCGCCGACGGTGCGGAACACCGTACGCAGCGAGGCGTGCCGCTCGACCACCGCGCGCAGCGCCCGGCGGAGCGCGGTCACATCGAGCGCCCCGTGCAGCTTGACCGCCTTCGGCTCGTGGTAGCTGCTCCGCCCCGGATAGAGGTGCTCCAGGAACCAGATGCCGCGCTGGGCGGCGGACAGCGGCGCGGACGGCTGCGGCACGAGGCCGTCCCGCACCGGATCGGGACGGGGTGATGCGGGATCGGGTCGCTGGTGTCGCAGCCGCGCCTCGGCCACGAGGTGCAGGCTCCGCAACATCTGGTCGGCCGGGACCCCGAAGTCGACGAAGCAGGCGATCTCGTCGACCCCGGCCGCCGAGAGGCGGCCGACGATCGGGGCGCTGCTGTCGATCGTCCCGATCAGCGCCCGCCCCTCGCAGTACCGCGCGTAGGCCTGGCCGAGCATGAAGTCGACGTCCTCGGCCGGGGTGTGCTCGTCGATCCGCATGCCCAGGCTGTTGGCGACGCCACCCAGCAGGGACAGCGACGACCGAAGATAGTCGCAGAACGGCTGGTACGCCTCGGCACGGGCACGCCGCACGTCGTCGCCGAGATAGGTGTGCACCAGTACGACGACCCGGCCGGCCTCCGGGTCCAGGCCGTGTTCCCGCCTCGTCCGACGGTAGAGGGCGATGTTCTCCGCCAACTGCTCGATCGACTGCATCATGAGATTCGTGACCACGCCGAGATCGCGGGCGGCGGCGGCGCGGTACGTCTGCGGGTTGCCCACGGCGGCGACGAAGAGCGGCGGCATCGGCTGCACCGGCCGGGGATAGATCCGCACGTCGATCTCCGCTCCGCTGCCCGACCGGGCCGGCACCGAGGCACCGGACCAGAGCGCCTGGACGGTCTCCAGGTGCTCGTACATCAGGTCGCGGTGTCGGCCGAACGCCTCCGGGTGGAGTGCGAAGTCGTTCGCGTGCCACCCGCTCGCCACGCAGAGCCCGACCCGCCCGTCCGAGAGGTTGTCGACCACCGACCACTCCTCGGCGACCCGGATCGGGTGGTGCAGCGGCAGCACCACGGAGCCCGCGTTGATCCGGATCCGGGAGGTCTCCCGGGCCACCGCGGCCGCCAGCACGACCGGGTTCGGGAAGAGCCCGCCGAACGAGTGGAAGTGCCGCTCCGGCAGCCACACGGCGTGGAAGCCGTGCCGGTCGGCGAAACGGGCGGCGTCGAGGATCGGGCCGTACTTGTCCCGCCGGTCCTGGTCCGGGTAGTCGCCGAAGAAATAGAGGCTGAAGTCGCAGCGCCCGGTCGGGGCCGGCCGCCCCTGGTCCGTGGTCCCATCCGTGGTCCGTGTCGCCGGTCCGGGGTGGCGGCTCTCCGGCCCGGGACGGCTGCTCTCCGGCACCGCCGGGCCGGGCTGCGCCGTTGCCGGGCCCGCGTCGGCGGCGCCCAGCCGATCCACGATCAGCGCCGCCAGCCTTTCGGGAGTGTCGGCGGCGGTGAAGAGTTCCCGGGCGGCGAGTTCGATCCCGAACGAGCTCCGCACCTCCTGCACCATCCGGAGCATGGCGAGCGAGTCGGCACCCACTTGCAGAAAGGTGGTGTCCGGGCGGACCGTGGCCACCGTGGCCCCGAGCTGCCGGGCGGTCTGCTCGCGTACCGTCGCCAGGACCTCCGCCTCCGACGCGATCGGCGTGTTCTCCACGGCGGCCGGCGCGTGATCCGCTGTGGTCGGCGCCGGCTCCGCGGCGGTCGGTGCGGCGGCGGGCCGGCCGGGAGTTCCGGTGTCGACCCGATCCGGTACGCCGGCCGCCGCCCCCGCTCCGCCGTTGCGGTCCGGCGCGGTCGTGGCGTCGATCCAGTAGCGCTCGCGCCGGAACGGATAGCTTGGCAGCGGCCGTCGCCGCCCGCCACCCGCGACCGCCGGCCACTCCACCTGGACACCGAGCCGGTACAGCTCGGCGACCGCGTATTCGGTGGCGCGGATCGGATCGGTGTCGCGCCGCTGCGCCGGCACCCAGTGCGTGTCGGGCCGGGCGCGCTGCCCGATGCCGCTGAGCACCGCGTCGGGACCGACCTCCAGGAACCGGCGCGATCCCCCGTCGACCAGGGCCTGCACCGCGTCGGCGAAGAGCACCGGACGGCGGATCTGCCGGGCGAGGTAGCCGGCGTCCAGTACGGTGCCGGCCGGCAGAAGTCGCCCGCTCACCGTGCAGGCCATCGGGATCTTCAACGGGGAGAACGCTGTCGCCGAGGCCCGCGCCGCAAAGATGCCGACGACCGGATCGAGCGACGCGCTGTGGAACGCCCGATCTACCGCCAGTCGCTGCCAGGAGATACCCTCCCGGGCGAGCCAGTCGACCGCCTGCCCGATCGCCTCGTCCGGCCCGGTCAGCACGTACTCCTCGGGGCCGTTGACCGCGGCTATCTCGACCCCCGCCCCGGCCGCCACCTTCTCGGCGGTGGCCCGGTCGGCCCAGAGCCCGACCATGGCGCCCGGCGGAGCGTCCTGGCCCATCAGCTCGCCACGCAGGGCGGTGAGGCGGACCCCGTCGGCGGCGGAGAGTGCTCCGGCGACGCAGAGCGCCGGCAGGACACCGACGCTGTGCCCCAGCACGGCGCCGGGCTCGACGCCGAACGTCCGCCAGAGCCGCGCCAGCGCTACCTGGAAGGCGAAGAGCGCGGGCTGGGCCGTCTCGGTGGACCAGGCATGCTCGCCGTGCTCCTCGCAGAGCAGTGCGAGCAGGCTGCGGTCGTGCGCCTCGGCGTACGCCCGCCCGCACTCGTCGAGCGCCCGGCGGAAGGCAGGAAACCTGGCGTAGAGCTCGCCGGCCATACCGGGACGGCCGACGCCCTGCCCGGTGAAGGCGAAGGTCGGCGGCGCGGCGCCGGCCGCCGGCGCCTCGCCCCGTCGGGCCCTGCCGAGGGCGTCGGCCAGCTCGGTGGCGCTGGCGCCGACGACGGCGACGCGGTGCGGGTGGTGCGGACGCCCGAGCGTGGCGGTGGTGACCAGGTCTCCGACCGCCAGCCCGGGATCTGCGTGGAGGTGGTCGCGCATCCGCCCGATCAGCTCGGCGAGTGCCGCCGGGTCCGCCGCCGAGAGCGGCAGCACCCGGAGTGCGCCCGGATCGGCATCGGGGTCGGGGGCGGGGTCGGGGTCGGGCCGGCTCGGCGCCTCCTCGAGGATGACGTGCGCGTTGGTGCCACCGACGCCCAGCGCCGTGACTCCCGCACGACGGGGCGTACCGCCGGTGTGCCACCGGCGCAGCTCGGTGCCGAGCACGAAGGGGCTGCCGTCGAGTTCGAGTTCCGGGTTCGGCCGGCGCCAGTTCGCCAGCGGCACCAGTGTGCGGTGCGACAGCATGAGGACCGTCTTGATCAGACCCGCCATGCCGGCGCAGCTGTCCAGGTGCCCGATGTTCGGCTTGACGGAGCCGACGGTGCAGAAGCCGACCTGGTCCGTCCGGTCGCGCAGCGCCCGAGCCGCGGCGCGCAGCTCCACCGGGTCGCCGAGCGGCGTACCGGTGCCGTGCGCCTCCAGATAGGAGATCGTCTCGGCGGGCACCCCGGCCCGGTCGAGTGCCCGCTCGATGACGTCGACCTGGCCCGACACGCTCGGCGCCGCGAAGCCGACCTTGCTCGCCCCGTCGTTGTTCACCGCCGAGCCGAGGACCACCGCGTGGATCGTGTCGCCGTCCTCCAACGCCCGGTCGAGCCGCTTGAGCAGCACCGCCGCCACGCCGTTGCCGCCCACCGTGCCGTCGGCGTCGGCGTCGAACGCCCGGCATCGCCCGCTCGGCGAGAGGATCGAGCCGGGATACGCCCGGTAGCCGGTGACCTGGGGGACGTGCACGGCGGCGGCGCCGGCCAGCGCGAGGTCCGCGTCCCCGGCGCGCAGCGCCTGGCAGGCCAGATGCACCGCGACCAGCGAGGTCGAGCAGGCGGTCTGCACGCCGACCGCCGGGCCGGTCAGCCCCAGCCGGTACGCGACCAGTGAGGCCAGGAAGTCCGGCTGGGTGCCGATCGCCGCCTGCATCGCCCCGATCGGGTCGTGCGGGGCGCCGAGGAGATTGTTCAGCAGATAGCTCTGGTGGGTGTAGAGGTTCATGCCACTGCCGGCGAAGACCCCGATCCGCCGGGTGCCGGTGGTGCCCGCGTACCCGCCGTGCTCCAGCGCGTGGTAGCAGCACTCGAGGAAGAGCCGGTGCGCCGGGTCGGTCCGCTCCGCTTCCGCCGCGCTCATCCGGAAGAAGCCGGCGTCGAACGCGTCGATGTCGGCGAGTGCCCCGGTGACCGGCACGAAGTCGGCACGGGTCCGGTCGGCGGCGGGGATCCCGGCCGCCGCCAGCTCCGCCGGGTCGAACCGTCGGACGCTCACCACGCCCGCCGTCAGGTTGGCCCAGAACTGCGCCAGCGTGTCGGCCCCGGGCAGTCGTGCCGCCATGCCGACGATCGCGATCCGCTGCTCGGCACCGGAAACCGAGTCGGCGCGTGACCGCTCCGCCGGGGCGGTGTCGAGCGTACCCAGGTGGCTGGTGAGTGCGGCGATCGTCGGGTGCTCCAGCATCGCCAGCTTGCTGAAGCGCAGGCCGAGCTGCTGTTGCAGCCGGGCGTGCAGCCGGACCAGGGTCACGGAATCTATGCCCAGCTCGTAGAAGGGTGTCCCCTCCCCGACATCGGCGCGGAGCACGGCGCGGAACACCGACCGTACCGAGTCCGCCAGCCCGACGCCGACGACGACGGCGGGGTCGGCGGGAGCGCGGTCGGGGGCGGGGGTGGCCGGAGCAGGGCCGCTGCCGAATCCGCCGTCGAGGAACCGCCGCCGCAGCGCCGACCGTTGCTTCTTGCCGCTGCCCGTCTTCGGGAACGCGGCGGTCGGCAAGGTGACCACCCGGACGGCCCCGCCGAGCCGGGCGAAGAGCGCCTGCCGGACCGCAGCGACCGTGCCGGCGGGCTCGGCGGCGTCGGTGCCGAGGAACAGCACCAGGGATTCGGTGCCGCTCGCCCCGTCCGGCACGCCGCAGGCCGCGACGAACGCCGGATCGACGCCGGGCACCTCGGCAACCGCGTTCTCGATCTCGTGCGTGTAGTGGTTCTGTCCGTTGAGGATGATCCGGTCGTCCTGCCGGCCCACCATGACGACCTGCCCGTCCACGCCGAAGGCGAGGTCGCCGGTGTCCAGCCACACCGCGCCGGGCGGGCTGCCGGTGACGAAGGCGGCACGGTCGGCGTCCGGATCGTCGAGGTAGCCGGGGGTGACCCGCGCCGAGGAAACCTGCAGGCGCCCGATCCGACGCTCCGGGAGTGTCCCGCCGGTGTCGTCGACGACCCGCAGCGCCGCGCCGGGTGCGGGCGACCCGACCGCGACGAAGGTGACGCTGTCCTCCTCCCCGTCGGCGTCGTCCGCCCACTCCAGGTCGGCGTCCAGGCTCGACGTGCGGATCCGGTACACGTTCGGCGTGAGACCGGAACGGGCGAAGGTGATCCCCGTTATCGTCTCGGTCATCCCCCAGGCCGGGACGAAGGCCTCCGGCCGGATGCCGAACGGTGCGGTGGCGCGCAGGAAGTCCGTCATCACCGGTACGGTGATCTGCTCACCGCCGCTGACCAGGGTGGAGACCGACGACAGGTCCCAGTGCCTGCCCGGCCGTTCGGCCAGCGCCTGGTTGACCAGCTGGTAGCCGAAGTTCGGCGCCCAGGCGTGGTTGACCTCGTGTTCGGCGATCAGGTCCAACCAGCGCAGCGGGTCGGCGAGGACCAGCTCGGTGGAGACGTGCACGTTGGTGCAGCCGACGAAGACCTCGAGGAGGTGGTAGAGGAGGAACGACCCGCTGTGGTCCAGCGGGAGCCAGTTCAGCGTGGTCTGGCCGGGGCGGATCGGCAGCAGCGCGGGCGTTCCCACGCTGAACTCCAGCAGGCCACGCTGGGTGAGTTGGACAATTTTCGGCTTCCCCGTGCTGCCGGAGGAGGTCATCAGCAGGGCGACGTCGTCCGGAGCCGCCTGGTGCAGCTCCGTCGCCGGTGGATGGTCGGCATATCCGGTGACGTCGAGGAACCGCAGGTGCCCGGAGAGATCGACGGAGTCGGGCCGGTCGCCGAGGACGAGCGGCTCGCCGAGGAGCCGGGTGACGTGGCGGAGCCGGTCGACCGCGGCAGCGGTGGCGGCCGCATCGGCCGGGCGGGCGATCAGCAGTGCACGGAGACCGCCGAGGGCGCAGGCCCAGAACGAGGCCAGGAAGTGCACCGGATCGCCGACGTACAGCACGGCGGGGTCGCCGGCCCGCAGGCCCCGCCGGCGTACGGCGGTGAGCAGCCGGCGGGCCCGGTCGAGCAGTGCCGGGTAACCGACGAACCCGGCGTCCCCCCGCTCCCGCACCGCGATCACGCCCGCGTCCGGGAACAGCCGCGCGGCGCGCGACAGTGCCTCGGCGAGGTGCCGCGGATATCCCTGCGGCGGGTCCAGGCGTTCCCTGCGGTACAGAGCCGGTATTTCCACTTCTCCCCCGTAGTTTTCGCCACCCGGAGTCCGGAGGCCGTCAGGCCGTCCGGTCACCGGTCGCGGTGTGCCCGGCGCCGAACTCGCGGCCGGACGCATCCGCTCATGAAGCTCCGCCCGCAGTCCCCGCGCCGGTGGAAGCGGAGATGACCGGGACCGCGCCGGGTCCCGGAATCCGGGACGGCGGGCAGGGAACATCGCGAGGGCCGATCGCGGCCACTCGCACAGCCATGTGATCCCCCGTGTGACAACCTGCCGGCAACGAGCGACCGGCCCCGGCTCGCCCTCGCATGTGGACGATCGACCACCGATGTGGTCCGTCGATGTCGGTAGAGTATGGCATTGCACCGACGGTCCCTGCCATCTACCGCAAACGAGATGCGGGCGGGGCCGTGCTCATCCCGGTGGCGGTGCGGTCGAATCACGGACCACGAGCGCCTGCCCGGTCCGCCGCCGCCGGGGCCGCTTCGACCGCGGCCTGAGCGCCAGTTCCAGGGCCATCCGGCCCATTCCGGTCATCGGCAGCCGGACGGTGGTCAGACCGGGCGCGAGGTCTGCGGCCACCGAGACGTCGTTGAAGCCGACCACCGACATCCGCTCCGGTACGGCGACCCGCTGCGCCCGCAACGTGGCGAGCACCCCGATCGCCATCGAGTCGTTCAGCGCCACGATCGCCGTGCTGTCGGGATGCTCGCGCAGAATCCGTTCGGCCGCCACCCGGCCGCCGTCCCGGGTGAAGTCGGTCTGTACGACCGGCAGCTCGTCGAGACTCAGACCGTGCCGGCGCAGCGCGTCGGCCAGCCCGGCGAGCCGGTCGATGACGGTGGTGAGCCCGCCGGTCGCGGCGGCGACCGCGATGCGGCGGTGCCCCAGCGTCAGCAGGTGTTCGCCGAGGGCTCGCCCGCCGGCCTCGTTGTCGGGGAGTACGGCGTCCACCCCGAGCGAGTGCCGACCGATCACCGCGACCCGCCCGCCGAGCCGCTGGTACGTCGCAAGCTCGCCCCGCGCCTCGGCCTCCACCCGGGGGTCGTCGTAGCCCGAGCCGGCGATCACGATGATGCCGACCCGCTGGGCGATGAGGTGCCGCAGCTGCCGCAGCTCCCGGTCGGGGTCGCGGCCGGAGTGGCAGATCTGCACCAGCAGGCCCTGCTCGTCGGCGATCTGGATGACCCCGCCCGCGATCTCGGAGAAGTAGGGGTCGTCGACCTGGTGCACGACGAGTCCGACGGTCGAGGTGGCACCGCCGGCCAGGGTACGGGCGTACGGGTTCGCCACGTAGCCGAGCTCCCGGGAGACCTGCCGGACCCGGTCGGCCACCGCCTCGCTGACACCGTCCCGCCCGGCGAGCGCCCGGGAGGCGGTCGCCAGCGACACGCCGGCCCGCTCGGCGACGTCAACGAGGCGCAGCCTCCCGCCAGGCTTGGGCATCGGTAACTCCCGAGAAACATCGAGGACGGTCGCCGGTAACTATTGCGAGTGACCTGGGCCACAGCCTATGGTACGAAAGCGCTTACGTAAGCGCTTTCGTTACCTGTGCAGAGGAGCGTCAGGAATGACATCCCGAGCGACACACGGACGAGCGACACACGGACGACGGGCAACGGCGGTCGGCGCGGCGCTGACACTAATGCTGGTGGGCTGCGGCGACGGCGGCGGCGGATCCGGCTCTTCCGACGACCCGATCGTCGTCGGGATCTCCCTCCCGCTGACCGGCGATTTCTCCGAGCCCGGCAAGGGCGTGCAGCGCGGCTACGAGGCCTGGGCGAAGATAACCAACGACAAGGGCGGCCTGCTGGGCCGCCAGATCGAGCTGAAGATCCTCGACGACCAGTCCAACGCCGACCGGGTGGTGGCCGACTACGAGCAGTTGATCGGCAAGGACAACGTCGACATCGTGGTGGGTCCCTTCTCGACCCGCCTGGTCGTCCCGGCCGCCCGGGTCGCCGAGGAGTACGGCATGCTCTTCGTCGAGCCGGCCGGCGCGGCCAAGGAGGTCTTCGAGCAGGGCTTCAAGAACCTCTTCTACGCCGCACCGGCGGTCGCCGACGACCACTACAACCACCTCGCCGAACACCTGTTGGCGCTCCCGGCCGGCCAGCGCCCGACGACTGTCGCCTACGCCGCCATGGACGACCCGTTCGCCCAGGGCACCGCGTACGGGCTGAAGGCGAAGCTGGAGGCGGGCGGTGTGCGTACCGTCGTCGACGAGGTCTACCCGCCGAACACCACCGACTTCGGCAGCATCGCGGCGAAGATCGCGGCGTCCAGGGCCGACATGGTGGTGGGCGGCTCGCAGTACCAGGACGGCGTGAACCTGATCGTCGCCCTGCAACAGCTCGGATACCAGCCCAAGCTGGCGGCCTTCTCGACCGCGCCGACGAACCCCGAGTTCGCCGCCGCGATCGGCAACAAGACCGAGGGCATCCTCGCGCCGACCGGCTACACCCAGAAGGCGCCCTATCCGAGCAACGTCGAGTTCGTGCAGAAGTACACCGCGCAGTTCGGCACGCCGCCGGAGGAGGACGAGGCGAACGCGTACACCACCGGCCAGGTGGTGGCCGCCGCCGTCACCGCGGCCGGCTGCGCCGAGCAGGGCGAGTGCCAGCAGAAGCTGGTCGACTGGATACGCGGCAACGAGGTCGAGACCGTCGTCGGCCCACTCACCTGGGATGCCACCGGCAAGCCGCAGGGCGCGCACATGATCCAGCAGTGGGTCGGCGGCCAGATCCAGATCGTCCTGCCGGCGGAGGCGAAGGAGACCGACCTCGTCTACCCGAAGCCGGCCTGGTGAGGTAGCGGATGCCGTCCGGCGCCCTGCTCTTCCAGAGCGTCATCCTGGGCCTGCTGCTGGGTGGGCTCTACGCCCTTCTGGCGGCCGGCCTGACGCTCTACTTCGGCATCATGCGGGTCGTGATGATCGCCCACTCGGCGTTCCTCATCCTCGCCGCCTACCTGGCCTGGTGGACCCGGACCAGGCTCGGCGTGGACCCACTGCTGTCGATGGTCGGCACCGTCCCGCTCTTCTTCGGCCTCGGCGTGCTGCTCCAGCGGCTGCTGCTGGCCCGGCTGCGTCCAGCCACCCTCACGATGATGTCGGTGCTGCTCACCTTCGCCATCGCGGTACTGATCGAGGGGCTGCTCGGGTATCTCTTCACCGGCACGCAGCGGCGGATCCAGCTCGGCTACGGCTCCGCCAGCCTCGGCCTCTTCGGCGCCCGGATCGCGGTGGTCAAACTGATCGCGTTCGGGCTCGCCGCCGTCTCGCTGCTCGCCCTCTATCTGCTGCTCAAGCGGACGAGGTTCGGCTGGTCGCTGCGGGCGACGATCCAGCACCCCGACGCCGCCCGGCTGGTCGGGATCGACACCGAGCGGGTCGCCGGTTTCGGCTTCGGCCTCGGACTGGCCACCGCCGCCGTCGGCGGTACGGCGCTGGCCCTGGACACCACCATCTACCCGTCGTTGCACTGGCATTGGATCGGTCCGCTGATGGCGATCATCGTTGTCGGCGGGCTCGGCAGCGTGCCGGGGGCGGCCGCCGCCGCGATGCTGCTCGGGCTGGTGCAGAGCCTGCTGCAGATCCCGCTCGGCACGACCTGGGCGCAGACGATCTTCTACCTGGCGCTCTTCGCGACGCTGGCGTTCCGCCCGCAGGGATTCTTCGGAGGTCGGCTTGCCCAGCGCTTCTGACCTCCTGTCGCCGGGCACCCGCCGGCTGCCGCGCAGCCGCCGGCTCGGCCGGGTGCTGCCGGTGGTCGCCGTGCTGGTCCTGGCCGCCGCCGTGCTCTCCTTTCCCTCCTGGGCGCCGAACCCCTACATCCTGTCGGCCGGCGTGGTCGTGCTGAACTACGCGGTGCTCTCGACGTCGTGGAACTTCGTCGGCGGGTTCACCGGTTACATCTCGCTCGGCCACGGCGCCCTGGCCGGGCTCGGCGGCTACGCCACCGGGCTGCTCGTGGTCCGGGCCGGCCTGCCGAGCTTCGTCGCGCTCGCCGTGGCGGCCCTGCTGGTGGCGGCCTTCGCGGTGCCGGTCGGCTTCGCCGCGCTACGGGTACGCGGCGCCTCCTTCGTCATCGTCTCCATCGCGCTGGTGCTGATCCTGCTGCTGGTCTTCCAGAGCTGGGCGTCGTTCACCGGCGGGTCGCGCGGGCTCGTCGTGCCGCGGCCGTTCCCGGGACTGCTGCGGCCCGAGCACCACCGGGTCTTCTTCTATCTCTTCGCGGCCCTGCTCGCGGTCGCCCTGCTGGTCTGGTGGCTGGTCGACCGGTCCCGCTTCGGCCTCGGTCTGAAGGCGATCCGGGAGGACGAGGACAAGGCCGAGTCGCTGGGGACGCCGACCTTCGCGTACAAGCTGGTGGTCTTCGTCGTCTCGGCCGGCTTCACCGGGCTGGCCGGCGGCCTCTACGCGCTCTGGTTCGGCGACCTCGACCCGGTCTTCCAGTTCTCCATCCTCACCGGCTCCTACCTGGTGCTGATGGCGCTGCTCGGCGGGGTACGCCAGCTCTTCGGCCCGCTGGTCGGCGCGCTCGTCGTCGGGATCGGACTGGAGTACTTCAAGGTGGAGTTCGGCAACACGCCGCTGCACCTGGTCGCCACCGGACTGCTGCTGGCCCTGGTGGTGATGTTCATGCCCGACGGGGTGCTGCCGGCGATCGCTGCGCTCGCCGACCGCCTGCTGCGGCCGGCGCAGGGTTCGATCCGCGAGGTCAGCGCCGCCGAGCTGCGCGAGCGCGACCCGGCCCGACCGGCCGGCGACCCGGCGACGGAGCCACCCGCCGGAGCAGACGGAACGGGCGGAACGGCCGGAACGGCCGTCGGGGCCTCGGACGGGCGGACGGAGGAGCGACCGTGACCGGGGAGGTGAGCCGGACGCCCGGCCTGGCGACGGTCGGGTTGACCAAGGCGTTCGGCGGGGTGACCGCGCTCGACGCGGCCACCGTGACATTCCGGCAGGGCGAGGTCAACGCGCTGATCGGGCCGAACGGGTCGGGCAAGACCACCTTCTTCAACTGCGTCACCGGGATGATCCGGCCGGACAGCGGGCGGACGTCGTACCGGGGCGGGGAGATCACCGGCCGCGCGCCGCACCTGATCGCGCGGGCCGGCATCGGGCGGACCTTCCAGCTCTGCCGGGTCTTCCACCGGATGTCGGCGCTGGACAACGTGCTCGTGGCGGCCCGGACCGGCGGTCTCTGGAACGGGCTGCGGGGCGCCCGTCGCCGCGCCGAGGTGGACCGGGCCCGGGGCTGGCTGACCCGGCTCGGCATCGAGCACCTCGCCGACGTCGAGGCCCGGCACATGTCCTGGGGGCAGCAGAAGCTGCTGGAACTCGCCGGGGTGCTGATGAGCGGCCCGGAAACCGTCCTCCTCGACGAGCCGGCGGGCGGGGTCAACCCGGCGCTGCTGGACCGGATCGGCAGCCTGGTGCGGGAGCTCAACGCCGAGGGAAGGACCTTCGTGATCGTCGAGCACAACATGGACCTGGTGATGAGCATCAGCGACCACGTCGTGGTCTTCGACCGGGGACGACCGATCGCCGAGGGGCCACCGTCGGTGATCCGCTCCGACGAACGCGTGCTGGGGGCGTACCTTGGGGTCTGAGATCGCACTCGTCGACGTCCAGGCCGGCTACGGACGGGCCGCCCCGGTGCTGCGCGGCCTGGACGTCTCGGTCGAGGCCGGCACGATCGTCTGTCTCGTCGGCCCCAACGGCGCCGGCAAGTCGACAGTGCTCAAGGTGGCGAGCGGGCTGTTGAAGCCCCGGTCCGGCCGGATCCTCGTCGGCGGGGTCGACGTCACCGGCCGGGGGCCGCAGCAACTGCTCGCCGCCGGGGTGGCGCACGTGCTCCAGGGGCACAGCGTCTTTCCGGAGATGACGGTGGCCGAGAACGTCCTGCTCGGCGGCTACACGCTGCGGGACTCCTCGCTGCGGGCCGAGCGGGCCGACTTCGTCCGGGACCTCTTCCCGGTCGTTGCGCAGCGGTGGAGCACGCTCGCCGGGCTCCTCTCCGGCGGGCAGCAGAAACAGGTGGAGTTCGCCCGCTCGCTGATGGTCCAGCCCCGGGTCGTCCTCCTCGACGAGCCGTCGATGGGCCTCGACCCGAAGGCAACCAGCACGGTCTTCGAGCAGGTGGTGCGGATGCGGGACGCCGGCACCGCCGTGCTGCTGGTGGAGCAGAACGCCCGGCGGGCGCTGGAGACCGCCGACCTCGGCTGCGTACTCGACCTCGGCCGGGTGCACATCACCGGGCCGGCGGCGGAGCTGCTGGCCGACCCGCAGCTCGGCGACCTCTACCTCGGCAACCGGCCCGGCACCGCACCGGCCCACGGCAGCACAGGCAGCACAGGCAGCACAGGCAGCACAGGCAGCAGCAGATAGTCGGGCGGTCACCGGACCGACCCGACCGCACCACCGGCACCACCCTGCCTCAGCCCTCCAGAGAGGATGGAGTGACCCGCGTGCGTATTCCCACCCCGACGATCCGGGCTTCCGGGACGACCGCCTCGCTCACGGCCGCCGCCCTGATCCTGTCCGCCGCGCTGGCCGCCTCGCCGGCCCAGGCCGACCCGGTGTACGACCCGATCCCCGAGCCGCCGATCCAGTCCGGGCTCGGTCTCGTACTCGAGGAGTACGCGGCCTTTCCCAGGTCGGAGCCGGTTCCGGCGCCGACCGACGTACGCCTGATGCGGCACGCCCGGATCAACGCGCTCGTCGAGCTGCCGGACGGATCCGGCCGGCAGGCGGTGCCGGACCTCAACGGCCGGCTCTACCTCATCGACCCCGGCGGCTCCGGCGACGCCGTCGGTCCGCGCGTCTACCTCGACGTCGGCGCGGCGTTCGCCCCGGAGTTCTTCTCCGGGCAGGGGCTCGGCCAGGGCTTCGGGTTCGTCGCCTTCGATCCCGGCTTCGGGCGCAACGGACGCTTCTACACCGTGCACACCGAGCAGGCGTCCCGGGTCACCGAGACACCGGACTTCGCCCAGCCGGGCACCCAGTTCCACGGCATCGTCACCGAGTGGACCGCCGACGACCCGGCGGCCGACACCTTCGCCGGCACCCGGCGGGAGGTGCTGCGGATCGGGTTCGCGGGCCGGGTGCACGGCATCCAGCAGATCGACTTCAACCCCACCGCCCGGCGGGGCTCCCCCGACCACGGCCTGCTCTACGTCGCGGTCGGCGACGGTGGGACCGGTGCACGCGGCACCGATCCGCAGAACATGGCGATGCCGCACGGCAAGATCCTCCGGATCGACCCGCGCGGCACGAACGCCGGCAACGGTCGGTACGGCGTACCGCCGGGGAACCCGTTCGTCGGCGACCCGGGCGCGCTCGGCGAGATCTACGCGGTCGGGATGCGCGACCCGCACCGGTTCAGTTGGGACCGGGCAACCGGCCGGATGTACCTCGGGCACATCGGCGAGCACGCGATCGAGGCGATCTACGACGTCCGGGCCGGCGACAACCTCGGCTGGAGCGAGCGGGAGGGTGCCTTCGTCTTCGACCGGACGGCGACCGACCCCTGCGACCGGATCCTCCCGCTCCCCGCCGACGACGACCGGTACGGCTACACCTACCCGGTTGCCGCCTACGACCACGACCCGCCGCCCGGCTGGAACTGCACCGACGACGTCGGCGTCGCGGTCGCCGGTGGCTTCGTCTACCGTGGCCGGGACGTGCCCGCGCTGCGCGGCAAATACGTCTTCGGCGACATCGTCGACGGGCGGGTCTTCTACACCGAGGCGAGCCGGATGCGGCGCGGTGGCGAGCTGGCACCGCTGCACCAGTTGATGCTCTTCGACTCCACGGGCCGGCGGGTGCGGATGCAGGACCTCTCCGGCCCCGGGGCACCCGGTGACCCGAACCGGGTCGACCTGCGCTTCGGCACCGACGCCGAGGGCGAGCTGTACCTGCTGGCAAAGGCGAACGGAAAGATCTGGCGGGTCACCGGCACCCGGACCTTCGCCGCCGGTGACGTCGGGAACACCCGGGTCCGCGACACGATGCGGCCGACCAACTGGCGGCCGGTGACGCCGGAGAAGTGGCGGTTCCCCCGGGGCCGGGTCGTGCTGGCCGAGGCCGGGGAGCAGCGCCCCGGCCCACGCCGGCCGTTCGAGTACGCCGTGCTGACCGCCGGCCCCGAGTTCGGCGCGGTGCAGGTGACCGCCGAGGTGCGGCTGGACACCCCGGTCGAGGTCACCAACCGGGACGTGATCATCGTCTTCGGCTACCGCTCGGACACGGAGTTCTACTACGCCCACCTGTCGACGGACAACACGATCTATCCGCACAACGGCATCTTCAAGGTCGACAACGCCGACCGGGAACGCCTCGACCACCAGTGGAACGGGGTGCGGGGCGCGCCACCGGCAATCACCGACGCCCGCTGGCACCGGGTCCGGCTGGTCCACCTGCCGGCCACCGGCGAGATCGCGGTCTATCTCGACGGGTCGCGGGAGCCGCTGATGACCGCCGTCGACACCACGTTCGACTCCGGTCGGATCGGCTTCGGCTCGTTCGACAACGTCGGCCGCCTCCGCGACCTGGCGGTACGCGGCACACCTGTGGCGTAGGACGCGACGAGTGGCCGGTGCCTAGTGGCTGCGGTGGTGCCGCGACACCGCGTACGGGTCGCCGACGGCGAGCGTGCGCCGCCGGGCGCCGGCCGCGGAGCGCTCCGTCCGGGTCGCGGGTGCGAGCAGCAGTTCCGCCGTGGTGAAGGCATCGGGGACCTTCGGCCATCCCGTGCCGGCTACCGAAGCGCCGCGCTTCCTCGTCGCTGGCGAATTCGGCCTCTGCGAGGACCAGCCCCGTAGCGGACCGGCGAAGACGTCAACGCCCGGGCCGGTATGTGCTTCCGGTCCCGCCGGAACGGGTCTTGCGGCCCTGCCGGGCCGGGCACCCCGAGCTGAATCCTCTTCCCAGGGCGGCGCTGTCGCGCGGCCGGCACAACTGGGGAAAGGGACGGCAGCGTGGATGCACTGGATCTGGCCCGGTGGCAGTTCGGGGTCACCACCGTCTACCACTTCCTGTTCGTACCGATCACGATCGGGCTGTCGTTCCTGGTCGCGACGATGCAGACGGTGTGGGTACGGACCGGCGACGAGCGGTGGCTCCGACTGACCCGGTTCTACGGGAAGCTGCTCTTGATCAACTTCGCCATGGGGGTGGATCCTGTCGGCGTACTTCATCCTCGCGGCCAACTCCTGGATGCAGAACCCGGTCGGCTACCGCTTCAACCCGGAGACCGGCCGGGCCGAGCTGACCGACTTCCTCGCCGTACTGACGAACAAGGTCACCCTGGTCACCTTCCCGCACACCCTCGCCGGCTGCTTCCTCACCGCTGGCGCACTCGTCCTGGCGGTGGCCCTCTGGCACCTGATCCGCCGGCCCGGCAACGACCAGGTCGGCGCCTTCCGGCCGGCGGCGAAGCTGGGTGCCTGGGTCACCCTGGTCGGCACCGCGGCGACCCTGATCACCGGCGACATCCAGGGCAAGATCATGACCCAGGTGCAGCCGATGAAGATGGCCGCCGCCGAAGGGCTCTACGACTCCGAGCGGTCCGCCGCGTTCTCGGTCCTCACCATCGGCAGCCTCGACGGCAGCCGCGAGGTCTACGCCCTGAAGATCCCCGGCCTGCTCTCCTGGCTCGCCAGTGGCGACCCCGGCGCCGAGGTGCAGGGGATCAACGACCTCCAGACCCAGTACGCGGCCCAGTACGGCGCCGGCTCGTACACCCCGATCATCCCGGTCACCTACTGGAGCTTCCGCCTGATGATCGGCTTCGGCATCCTCGCCGCGCTCACCGCGCTCTGGGCGCTCTGGACGATGCGTCGCGGCCGGACGCCCACCTCCCGGTGGCTGCTCCGCACCGGACCGGTCCTGCCACTGCTCCCCCTCGCCGCCAACGCGTTCGGCTGGATCTTCACCGAGATGGGACGCCAGCCCTGGATCGTCTTCGGCGAGATGCTCACCCGCGACGGCGTCTCCCGCACCGTCTCCACCGGTGAGGTGGTCACCTCGCTGGCCGGCTTCACCCTGCTCTACGGGGTGCTCGCCGTCATCGAGGTCGGCCTGCTGCTCCGTTTCATCAGGGCCGGCCTGCCCGACGCCGCGCCACCGTCACCGCCCGACACCGGCTCGGATGCCGACGAGGACCGTCCGCTCGCGTTCGCCTACTGAGGAGTCTGCACAGTGGAACTCGCCACGATCTGGTTCATCCTCGTCGCCGTCCTCTTCACCGGCTACTTCGTGCTGGAGGGCTTCGACTTCGGCGTCGGGATCCTGCTGCCGGTCCTCGGCCGGGACGAGCGCGAGCGCCGTGTGCTGCTCAACACCATCGGCCCGGTCTGGGACGGCAACGAGGTGTGGGTGCTCACCGCCGGTGGTGCCATGTTCGCCGCCTTCCCCGAGTGGTACGCCACGCTCTTCTCCGGCTTCTATCTCCCGCTGCTGCTCATCCTGGCCGCACTCATCCTGCGCGGTGTCGCGTTCGAATACCGTGGCAAGCGGGCCGAGCCGCGCTGGCGGGCGCGCTGGGACGCGGCGATATTCGCCGGCTCGCTGCTGCCGGCCGTGCTCTGGGGCGTCGCCTTCGCCAACATCGTCCGGGGGGTACGCCTGGACGCCGACCACGAGTACGTGGGCACCCTCTTCCACCTGCTCAACCCGTACGCCCTGCTCGGCGGACTGGTCACCCTGAGCCTCTTCGTCACGCACGGCGCGGTGTTCCTGGCCCTGAAGACCAGCGGTGACGTGCGGGTCCGGGCCAACGCGCTGGCCGCCCGCACCGGACTGGGCGCGGCGGTCCTCGCGGTGGTCTTCCTGGCCTGGACGCTGCTGGGCGTCCGGGGCGGCGGCGCCGCCACCGTGCTCGCGGTGCTCGCCGCCGCCGCGCTGGTCGGAGGGCTGCTGGCCAACCGGTCCGGGCGGGAGGGCCGGGCCTTCCTCGGGACGGCCGCCGCGATCGCGCTCGCCGTCGCCACGCTCTTCTCCGCCCTCTATCCGAACGTGCTCCCGTCCACGCTGGGCGGCACAAGCAGTCTCACGGTCGACAACGCCTCCTCCACCCCGTACACGTTGAAGATCATGACCTGGGTGGCGGTGGTCTTCACGCCGATCGTCCTGCTCTACCAGGGCTGGACCTACTGGGTCTTCCGCCGCCGCATCGGCGTCGGCAACATCCCGGACGAGCCCGTGGCCGGGCCGACCGGGCCCACCGACCCCACCGAGCCCACCGACCCCGCCCGGCTCACCGCGTCGATCGGGCCGGAGGACCCCGGCGTTCCGGGACCGACGGGCCTGCCCGGAGGCGGCGAGCGACCCAAGGCTCGACGCACGACCGTAGGTGACGCGGGTGGGAGGGATCGGGGATGAGCAGCCGAGCGAGCCGCAAGGAACAGATCCGGCTGGCGCGCGAGCTGCGCGCGCGGCAGCAGCGCCGCCGCCGCCGGACACGCTGGTGACCGCGGGCGCGGTCGGCGTCCTGCTCGCCGCCGGGCTGATCGGGTACGCGGTCTACGTCGCACAGCGCGTCGGGGACGACTTCCCGGTGCCCGCCTCGGCCACCTCCGACCGGGCCGGACTGCGGGTCGGCGACGGGCCGGTCACCGTCGAGATCTACCTCGACTTCCTCTGCCCGGCGTGCCGGGCCTTCGAGGCGCTCACCGGTGCACCGGATGCCCTGGTGCCCACCCGGTGGGGGACCTCCGGCCCTTCAGCCGACACCCGTATCCGGCGCATCGTGGAGGTGGACCGGACCGGTGGCCGTAGTGACGACGACCACCCGGCACAACCTCGATCGCGAGTAGGAGGAAGAGCCGTGCGACCCACCATCCTGGTCGGCCTCGGTGGCAGCGGTGGCTGGCAGGCCCTCGCCTGGGCGACCGACGAGGCGGCTCTCACCGGTGCCCGCCTGACCCTGCTGCACGCATGCCCGCCGAACTCGCCGCTGGCATCCCGTGCCGCCACGCCCGCGCTTGCCGTCATCGAACTGTTCGACCCGCCACTGGCCCGGGCGGTGGCCACCACCCGGGCGAGGCTCGGCGGCGACCGGGTTGACCTGCGGCTCGTCCCGGGCCGGCCGGGGACGCTGCTCGCTGCGGCTGCCACCCGGGCCGGGCTGGTCGTGGTGGGTCCGCCCGCGCGGCACCGTCCGGGCGGCTACGGCAGCACCACCCACCACGTCGTCACGCACGCGCCCGGACCGGTTGTCGTGGTGCGGCCCGTCAGCGCCGGGGTGGCCGCCCCGCCGCTCGGACACGTCGTCGTCGGCGTGGACGGCGACAGCGACCCGGACACCGCGCTGGAGTACGGCTTCGAACGGGCCGCCAGCCACCGCGCCATCCTTGCCGCCGTGCACGTGACCGCCCGGCAGCGCGAGGACCACTGGTTCGACGAGACCACCCTCGGCACGCAGTTCTCGGTCGAGCCGGCCGGCCTGGAGCTGCTGGCCCGGGCGGTGGAGCCCTGGACGCACAAGTACCCGCAGGTGCCGGTGAAGTTCGCGGTCTGCGCCGGACGTCCGTTGCCGGGCCTGCTGCGGGCGGCGCACGGTGCCCGGCTGCTCGTGGTCGGAGACCACGGCCGCGGCCGACTCGGCCCGGCCGGCAGGGCACTGCTCGGCAGTGTCGCCCACGGCGCCCTCGACCGGGCCACCGGACCCGTCGCGGTCGTCCGGCCGGCACGAGCGCACGCCCTGCGCCCCCGCCCGCCGGTGCGGACGGGAGGAGTGAGGTGATCACCACGGCGTATACCGCCGCGGTGCTGGAGAAGGCGGTGGCGGCCGCCATCCGCGCCCCCTCGATGCACAACAGCCAGCCGTGGCGGTTCCGGCTCTGCGGCGGCGACATCGAGGTACGCGTCGACCGCCACCGCCCGCTGCCGGTCGCCGGCCACGGCCATCTCGGCGACTGGGCCGCGCAGATCGCCTGCGGCGCCGCCCTCTTCAACCTGCGGCTGGCTCTCGCCGCCGAAGGCGTACCCGCGCGGGTCCGGCTCTGTCCTGACCGGCACGACCCCGACGTGGTGGCCCGGCTGGAACCGGGCGGCGCCGGCCCGGCGGACGACGTCGGGTCCGGTCTGCTCGCCGCCGTGCCGCGCCGGCACAGCAGCCGGGCGCCGTTCTCCCCGGAACCGGTGCCCGGCGAGCTCCGCCAGCGGTTGGTCCAGGCGGTCCACGCCGAGGGCGCCTGGCTGGAACTCGTGGTCGGCACGGCCGCCGTGGAGGCGGTGGGAGAACTGGCGCGCAGCGCCAACCGCGTCCTCGAACGCGACCCCGGTTACCGGGACGAGATCGCCCGGTGGACCCGGTCCGGGCCGGCGCCGGACGGCGTGCCGGCCCGGACCGGTGGACCGGTCGCCGAGCCGCAGGACCTGTTGCCGCAGCGCCCCTCCGGGGGCCGGCTCGGGGCGCCGGGGCGGAGCGTCGAGTCGGAGCCTCTCGTCGCCGTGCTCGGCTCGGCCGCGGACACCGGGACCGACCGGACCGCCGCCGGGCAGGCCCTGCAGCGGCTGCTGCTCACCGCGACGGACGCCGGGCTCGCCGCGTCGATGCTGTCCCAGCCGATCGAGGTGCCCGCCGCACGGGAGCGGCTGCGCACCGCCCTCGGCCGCTTCGGGGTCCCGCAGATGGTCGTCCGGATCGGGTACGGCCAGCCGGGCCGACCCACCCCGCGACGGGAACCCGCGGCGGTCATCGACGCCCCGACCTCCCCGGCCGGGGTCTGAGCTGCCCCGGCGGTCGCCGCCGGGCGCCCTCATGAGGAGACCCGCCCGTCCTTCGGGGAATCCTTCGGGGAAGGTTCAGCTGTCCCCCGGGTGGCGGCCGTTGTCCTCCGAGGACCGCCCGCCGTCCTGGGTAGGACTTCCACGAGCGCGGCTCGCCGCCTGGGCGAAGGCGGCTGGCGCGGTCGACGCGGTCGGCCGCGCTCATCCCTCGCCGTGCTGCCGGCCGACGCCGCGGACGACGCCGTCGATTCCGAGTCGCTCCAGGCGGGACTCGAGCATGGGGCGGTGTTGCGGTGCCGCGATGGCGGCCAGATCGCGTAGGACGGCGGCGAGCAGCCGCGTGATGCGAGGGTGCTCCCGGCCCGTCTGCAACACCTCGTCGACGGCGACGGACACGAAATCCTCGAAGCCCTGACGCGGCGCGTAGACCCGGGACACACCGTGCCGGACCGCCACGAAGAACGGCGGTACCGGTTGCTCGGCCAGTCGGCGCAGCAGATCGTGTGATTCACGCACGGCGTTGACCGCGGTGGTGACGTCGTTGCTCGAGGGCGACAGCGCGCGCGTGGCGATGTCGGCCAGCTGCCGGAAGCCGAATCCGATGTCCCGGCCGGAGGTGCGTTCCGCACCGATCGCGAACGTGCGTCGCACTGCCGACGCCCTCACCTCGCGCGGCGGCTTCCCGGGAAGCCGGTGCACGGTGAGCAGGCCCGCGCCGGCCGGGAGGAAGTCACCCGGAAGTGGCAGCACGGTGAACGCGCAGTGGTGACGCTCCGCCATCACGGCCAGTGCGGCGAGGTCAACGTCCATCACCACGCCGGGCGCGCGGGTGCAGATCGTCCTGATCGGCGCTCCGAGGTGCTCCGGCGTGCCCGGGTCCGCCTCCGGCCAGTGGTGGTGGCGGGCGATGGAGTGCCTGGTCTGCCGCCCGATGGCCCCGATCAGGTGCGACACCCGCATGATCGTCGTGATGTGGTGCAGGTAGTAGATGAAGACGGCGGTGCTGAGCAGGAGCAGCAGGATCGAGACGGCCAGGGACAGCTCGGGTAGGCGCTGGTCGGGGCGGTCCGGGAGGGTGACCAGGACCACCGTGGCGAAGAGGAAGGTGGCGATGAAGGTACCGAGCGAGGTCTGGATGCCCCGGTCCTCCAGAAAGGCGCGCAGCACCCGCGGGGAGTACTGGCTACTGGCCAGTTGCAGCGCCACCACGGTGATCGAGAAGACCAGTGCCGTGAACGAGATCATCGCGCTGATGATGGACGACAGCAGTGACCGTGCGCCGGCGGGAGCGCTCGGTAGGAAGTCTTTGACCGGGATTCCGACCCGCTGTTCCAGGAACGACAGTCCGACGCCGAGGCAGACCGAGCAGACCGCGAACAGGCCCGGCAGCAGCCAGAAGGGGGCTCCGGCCGCTCTCCTGCCCCGCCCGGGAATCGGTATCACCGGGGGCCGATTCCCGGGTACCTGCCCGGCAAACGCGACTCCGCACGGGGCAGCTGACCGATCGCGGGCCGTCGTCGACGTTTGCCGGCGGCGGCAGGGGGTAGGCGCGGGCGGCGGCGTACGGGACGAGCCACCGGAGCGGTCGGCCGGCTCGACGCGCCCGGTCCCACCCGGGCCGCGTACGGTCCGGAGCCTCGGGCTCTCCGGAGCCGCCCGAAGGTCGGACCAACGGAGGTAACACGTGTCGGCAGCACGGACGGGGGTGCTGGCCCGAGCCGTCTGGGGCGGGAGCATGCTCCTGGCGCCACGGCTGACGCTACGGATCCTGCGCGGCGGCGTCGATGACCGGGCCGTGACGATCCTGCGTCTCCTCGGCACACGTCACCTGCTCCAGGCGACCGTGACCGCGTGGTGTCCGACCCGGCCGGTGTACGTGGCGGGCGCGGCGGCGGACGCCCTGCACGCGCTGAGCGCGGTGGCGCTGGCCGTGACGGATCGGCGGCAGCGCACGCCCGCGCTCGCCGAAACCGCCCTGGCCGCCGCGTGGATCGTCGTGGCGGTGCGAGCCTGGTCGGGTCGCGGGCGCCCGATGAGTGCGCCGGACCGTCCCGGACCCTTCTGACGGCTGTGGCCGGAGGTTAGGCTTCGCCCATGTCGGGGTGGCGACGGCAGCTTCGGCGCACGTTGGGGTGGCGACCGCACCGCCGGGCGACGGACGCGGGGCTGATACTCGCGGTCGGCCTGGTTGCCGTCGCCGGCCTGGTGGTGCAGTCGGACGGCATCGACACCGCCGCCGACCGGGCGGCCCTGCTGGCCGTGCTGGTCTCGGCCGGCGCGCTCGCCCTGCGCCGCCGCCATCCGGTTCCGGTGGGCGTGGTGGCGCTGGCCGCCGTCGGCGCGTACGGGGAGCTGCTGCACCGGCCAGGGCCGATCATGCTGGTCTTCGTCGTCGCTCTCTACACCGTCGTCGACGAGGGACACCTCGCCGTCGCCATCGGACTCGGTTCCGCCTCGGTGGTGGCCTTCGCCGTCGCGGACGGCTACCACAGGACCGAGGGCAGCGCCAACGGGGCGACCCTGCTGCACGCCGGTTGGGTCGTCGCGGTCATCGTCGGCGTGACCCGGAACCGCCGGGCCTATCTCGCCGAGGCGCGGGCCAGGATGCTCGCCGCCGAACGGAGCAGGGAGGACGAGGTCCGACGCCGGTCCACCGAGGAGCGGTTGCGGATCGCCCGCGAGCTGCACGACGTGCTCGGCCACCACCTGTCGCTGATCAACGTGCAGGCCAGTGCCGCCCTGCACCGCCCCGACCCCGACCGGGCCACCGAGGCGCTCACCGCGATCAAACAGGCGAGCAAGGAGATGCTGGGCGAGCTGCGTACGGCGCTCGGCGTACTCCGGCAGGAGGGCGTGGCGGGCCTCGCGCCCGTACCGGGTCTGAACCGCCTCGACGAACTCGTGAGTACGGCCCGGCAATCCGGGTTGGAGATCCGCACCGAGCTGACCGAGACCCGGCCGCTGCCGCCGGAGGTCGACCTGGCGGCCTACCGGATCGTCCAGGAGGCGCTCACCAACGTGACCCGGCACGCCGGCGCGACCACCGCCGTGATCCGGGTCCGGCCGCACCGGAACGACGTCCTGGTGGAGGTCGAGGACGACGGCAGCGGTGAGCCGGCCCCACCCGGCAACGGGATCCTCGGCATGGGCGAGCGGGTCCGGGCGCTGGGCGGGTCGCTGAGCACCGGCCCTGGGCCGGACGGCGGCTTTCGGGTGCACGCCCGCTTCCCGATGCGGCCCGGCGCGGTCGCCACGGCGGCGCCGGCATGATCCGGGTACTGCTCGCCGACGACCAGACACTGGTACGCGCCGGCTTCCGGTCCATCCTGGAGGGCGAGGACGGCATCGAGGTGGTCGGCGAGGCCGCCGACGGGGCCGAGGCGATCCGGCTCGCCAGGCGACTGCGGCCCGACGTCGTCCTCATGGACATCCGGATGCCCGGCCTGGACGGACTGGCCGCCACCGGTGAGATCGCCACGGACCCCGTCGTCCGGGTGATCATCCTGACCACGTTCGACCTGGACGACTATGTCTACGGCGCCCTGCGGGCCGGCGCGAGCGGCTTCCTGGTCAAGGACACCGAGCCGGCGGAGTTGATCCACGGCGTACGGGTGGTGGCGCGCGGCGACGCGCTGATCGCCCCGTCGATCACCCGCCGGCTGATCTCCGAATTCACCGCCCGGGTCGCGCATCCGGACCCGGGGCCGAGGCTCCGTGCCCTCACCGTGCGGGAGCGCGAGGTGATGACACTCGTCGCGGCCGGCCTCTCCAACGACGAGATCGCGGCGCGGCTGGTGTTGAGCCCGGCGACCGCGAAGACGCACGTCAGCCGGATCATGACCAAGACCGGGGTCCGGGACCGGGCCCAGTTGGTGATCCTCGCGTACGAGTCCGGCCTGGCCGTCCCTGGCTGGCTCGCCCGCTCCTGACCACCGGCCAGGTGCCCCGGATCCGCTGGGTCAGCCGGTGTGGCGGGCCCGGAGCAGGGCCAGCCCGCCGAGGAGGACGGCGACGAGCCCCACCGCCAGCGCCACGTAGGCGCCGCCCCGCCCGTTGCCGGTGCCGATCCCACTGTCGGAGGTGGCCACGACCACCGCACCGAGAGCCATGGCGACCAGTCCCGCTCCCGTGGCGACGAGCGCGCCGCGCCGCCCGGTGCCGGTGCCGGTGCCGGTGCGCGTGGCGGGGCGGCGGGCCAGGGCCAACGCCCCGATGATCACGCCGGCCAGCCCGACCAGACCACCGATGCTGGACCCGAGCCGCCCGGCGCTCATGGTGAGGACGCTGGCGGCGACGTCTGCGGCGGCGAACACGTCAAGGAGATACATCTGGGGTTCCCTTCGCACGGTATGACAGGTACCGGCGGCAGCGTATGTAGCGAGCCGGTCACGCGTCGTCATGCCAGGGTTGCCACCGGTTCTACGACTCCGGTTGTGCCCGCCCGGCGCGCCGTACCCCCGCGGTTGTCGGGCGACCTGGTCTGTCTCGCCATGGCCGTCCTCGTGGCCAGGGGCCGCTTCGGCTCCGAGTCCCTCACCGGTTGACCCGCGCGACATGTCCGCCGGCCGGCATCCGCCGGTGCCACGGCGCGATCGTTGCCACCGGGCGGCGGACGTGCGCTGTGGCAGGATCTCGGGGATGGAGGATGTCCTGCCACCCGGCGCGGCCGCACTCCTCGGCCGAGCCCGCCGGGTGGTCGTCTTCACCGGCGCCGGAATATCCGCCGAGAGCGGCGTGCCGACGTTCCGTGACGAGCTCACCGGCCTGTGGGCCCGCTTCGACGCCGCACAGCTCGCCACACCGGAGGCGTTCCACGCCGATCCGGACCTGGTCTGGGGCTGGTACGAGTGGCGGCGTTCCCGGGTGCGCCGGGCCCTACCCAATCCCGGGCATCTCGCCGCGGCCGCCATCGAGGCCCTGGTACCGGGCAGCGTGGTCATCACCCAGAACGTCGACGACCTGCACGAGCGGGCGGGTTCCCGGTCCCCGATCCACCTGCACGGCAGCCTCTTCGCCCCGCGCTGCATCGGGGAGCCGGCCCACCCCGCGACCTTTCCGGAGTAACCCGACGACCTCGACGCCGACCTCGACGCCGACCTCGACGCCGACCTCGGCGAGGGCCTCGGCGAGGGCCGCCGCGTTCCGCCGCCTCGCTGTGCGCGATGTCAGGCGCTGGTCCGCCCCGGCGTGGTCTGGTTCGGGGAGCCGCTGCCCGAGGCGGCGTTGACCGCCGCGATCGAGGCGGCGGCCGACTGCGACGTGCTGCTGACCGTCGGCACCTCCGGGGTGGTCTATCCGGCCGCCGAGCTCCCCCGGATCGCGGCGCACCGGGGAGCGACCGTGCTCCAGGTCAACCCCGAGCCGACCCCGCTCGATCCGGTCTGTGCCGTCAACCTGCGCGGGACCGCCTCCGAGCTGCTTCCGGCTCTGGTCGCCGCCGCCCGGAGCAGCGCCGGGCGCAACTGAGCGGCGGATCCGAGGCGGGTCGCCGCGTACGCCCGCGCCTACGTTCTGCGGCGTAACCGGCGGTACGGCGCCGGCCGGATGTCCGGCGGGCCGGGGCCGGGGATGGTGGCCGGATGAGACATCCATCGACCACTCTGCCCGGTACGCTCGCCACGATCTTCATGCTGTTGTCCGGCTCGTTGCTGCTCTCCGGCTCCGTGCTGCCGTCCGGCTCGGCCGCGGCAGGCACCACCTCCGACGGGGACGGTGACGCCGTCGTCGCGACGGCGGACGGTCCGGTCCGGGGTACGGTCACGGCCGACCACCGCATGTTCCAGGGCATTCCCTACGCCGCACCGCCAACCGGTGGGCTGCGGCTGCGGTCACCGGAACCGGCCGAACCGTGGACCGAGGTCCGGGACGCCACCCGACCCGGGCCCATCTGCACCCAGTCGTACTCGTACCCGCCGGGCAGCCCGCCGGTGGTCGCCGGTGCCGAGGACTGCCTGTACCTGAACGTGCACGTCCCGCGTGGCGTCGCCGGGCCGATGCCCGTGCTGGTCTTCCTGCACGGCGGCAACTCCGGGGCCGGCAGCCGCTACGATCCCCGGCCGGTGACCGGGGCCGGCGGAGTCGTCGTCGTGACGGTCAACTACCGGCTGGGCGCCCTGGGCTTCCTGCGGCACGAGTCGCTGGACGACCCGTACGCCGGGAACTTCGCCCTCGCCGACCAGCAGGCGGCGCTGCGCTGGGTGCGTACCACCATCGGGGCGTTCGGTGGCGACCCGCGCAACGTGACGCTCTGGGGCGAGTCGTACGGCGGCTTCGGTGTCTGCGCCCAGCTTGCCTCCCCGGCGGCGCGGGGACTCTTCGACAAGGCGATCGTGCAGAGTGCGCCGTGCGGCAACGACCTCGTCACCCGGGCGGAGGCCGACCGGCGCGGAGACCGGGCCGTCGAGGCCCTCGGTTGTGCGGATGCCGCCGACGTGGCGGCCTGTCTGCGGCAGGTCCCCGCCGAGCGGGTCGCCACGCTGCCCAACACCGCCACCCACCAGCGGGAGATCGCGGCTGCCATGCCCTGGTTCTACACCGTCGGCACGCCGCCGCTACCCCGGCAGCCGCTCGACGCCGCCCGCGCCGGACGGGTGCACGCCGTGCCGCTGATCCACGGCGGCACCAGGGACGAGATGCGCGGAGTCGTCGCCACCCTGCTCGACATCGCCGAGACGCCGCTGACCGAGCGGCGGTACCGGCAGATCGTGGCCGACCTCTACGGTCGGGACGCCGGTCGGATCCTCGCCCGGTACGCGCCGAACCGGTACGCCACACCCAGCCTCGCCCTCGCGACCCTGCAGACCGACGAGGGCCGGATGGTCGGCACCTGCACCCAGCTCTCCTACAGCGAGGCGCATCGCCGGCTCGCTCCGGTCTACGCCTACGAGTTCGCCGAGGACTCCGGGTGGTCCGTCGGCGATCTGCCGCTCGGCGCCTCCCACGGTGACGACATCCGCTACTTCTTCGACAGCTTCCCGCAGTCGCGGTCGGGCGCTGCGGTCGGAGGCGGAGCACGGCAGCCGGAGTCGCGGCACGTGTCGGGCCCGGCAGGTCGGGAGGAACTCGCCGCGGCCCTGATCGAGCGGTGGACGGGCTTCGCCCGGACCGGCCGCCCCACGCCCGACTGGCCACCGTACCGGGCCGGCACCGCCCTCTCGCTCTCCGGCGAGCGGATCACGCCGGTGGACGTCGACCGCGAGCACCGGTGCGGGTTCTGGCACACCGTCCCGGCGCGCTGACCCGTGTGCTCGGTGCCCGCTGGGCTCCGCCGCTGGTCGCGGTAGCAGGACCCGGCGCCGTCGGGCCGCCCGCCGCCAGGGGCGGGCGGCCCGGGTGCGGCAACCGGCCGGCTCAGGTGCGGAACGGTCCGGTGACGCAGTAGGTGATGCCGCCGGAGGAGGAGCCCGAGGTGCCGCGCTGGGACGAGAAGTACAGCCGGTTACCGGCCGGGGTGAAGGCGGGCCCGCAGATCTCCGACGAGCCCTGGCCGGTGATCCGCAGGAACACCGAGATCTTGTCGTCCGGCGTGATCATGCAGATCTCCATGTTCCCGCCGTCCTCGGCGACGTAGAGATCCCCGAAGCTGGAACCGGTGATGTTGTCGACGCCGGTCAGCGGCGCCGAGCCGGTGCTGACCAGGTTGTCGTCGTAGGCCAGCTCGTAGGTGCTGTTGCCGAGGTTGAGCTGCCAGACGCGGTTGTCGCCCTTCGTGGTGAACCACACGGTGTTGTTGGAGTAGTGGCACCCCTCGCCGCCGTTGAACGACTTGGCGCCGGAGACCTGCGACCGGGTCGCGGTCGGCGAGCCGTCCGGGTCGGGCACGGCGGCCCAACTGAACGAGCCGGAGGTGCCGCTGCCGGCGACCAGCACCTCCAACCTGCCGCTGGAGAGGTTGCCCCAGGTGTCCGGGATGAACCGGTAGAACTTCCCGTTGCTCTCGTCCTCGGTGAGGTAGATGACCCGGCGGTCCGGGTCGGCGGCGGCGGCCTCGTGCTTGAACCGGCCCATCGCCGGGCGAACCACGGCGGTGCCGCCGAGCGGGTACGTCTCCCACACCCGGCCGAGGCTGACCTCCTCGCAGGAGAGCCAGGTGTTCCACGGCGTCTTGCCGCCCGCACAGTTGTTGTTGGTGCCGGAGAGGATCCGGGACGCGCCGACCACCGCTCCGCTGGAGTTGAAGAGGATCCGGGACGCACCGCCGCCGGAGCCGGAGCTGGTCTCGGAGTTCGACACGTAGATCCACCCGCTGCCGTTGGCGAACACCGCCCCGCCGTCGGGCGCGTTGTGCCAGGTGTAGGAGGTGCCGGGCACGACCTGACCGGAACGGGCGACGATCTGGCTGGTGAAGCCGGCGGGGAGCTGGATGCCGTGGCTGTTGGCCGACTGCAGCGGACCGTACGGGCCGGCTGCCGGCTGCGCCGGCGCCGCGTACGCCGCCGACCAGGTGGTGAACGGCAGCGCCACCGCACCGGCTCCGAGCACCGTGGCGCGGAGCATGTTGCGTCGATCCATTGTGGACCTCTCCTTCTGGGCAGGTCCGACGAACGTAACGACATGTGCTGTCGCACAGCCGGTACGTAAGTGAACGGATGTCATCAAGGGATCGACGTTCTTTTGCCGCGAGAAATTACCGGCGGGCGTGCATCGTTCGGGCGGGTCCCGACCGCTTCATCCCCGTCGGGAGGAGCGACCCGGGGAAACCGGCGTGGAACGGTCCCCCGCAGCCGGTCGTGGAGCCGGCCGGCATGCTCGCGCACGGGCCGGTCGGTGGTGTCGGACGACGTGTCGTCAGGCGGTCAGCGCGATGTACTTCTCCTCCAGGAATTCGAGAATCCCCTCGGAACCACCCTCCCGGCCGAGGCCGCTCTGCTTGACCCCGCCGAACGGCGCGGCCGGGTCGCTGACCGCGCCCCGGTTGACGGCGACCATCCCCACCTCCAAGCGGCGGGCGACGGCAACGGCCTCCCGCTCCTCGCCGAAAACGTACGCCATCAGGCCGTAGATGGTGTCGTTCGCCATCCGCACCGCGTCGTCCACGTCGTCGAAGCGGACTACCGCCGTGACCGGCCCGAAGATCTCGGTGGTGGTGATCGTGGAGCCGTGCTCGACGCCGGTGAGCAGGGTCGCGTCGTAGAAGGCGCCGTCGGTCGAGACGTGCCCGCCGCGCCGCAGCGTCGCCCCCTCCGCCACGGCCGTCTCGACCAGTGCCGCCACCTTGTCGCGCTCCGGCACCGAGACGAGGGCGCCGAGGTCGTTCGCGCGGTCCCGCCCGGGGCCGACCGCCAGCCCGGCGAGGGCGGCATCCATCCGCGCGACGAACTCGTCGTGCAACGAGCTGTGCACGTAGAAGCGGTTTGCGGCGGTGCAGGCCGAGCCGCCGTTACGCATCTTGGCCAGCAACGCGCCGGCCACCGTGGCGTCCAGGTCCGCGCCGGGCAGCACGATGAGCGGGGCGTTGCCGCCGAGCTCCATGGAGGTGCTGACCACGCTCTCGGCGCAGGCGTGCAGGAGCTGCCGGCCGACCTCGGTGGAGCCGGTGAAGGAGAGCTTCCGGACCTCCGGGCGGTCGATCATCCGCTGCACCAGCGGGCCGGTCGGGACCGGAGTCACCAGGTTCACCACCCCTCGGGGTACGCCGACCCGGCGCAGCACCTCGACGATGTAGGCGGCGGTGAGCGGGGTTTCGCGGGCGGGCTTGAGGATCGTCGTGCAGCCGGCGGCCAGTGCCGGGGCGAGCTTGCGGGTCGCCATCGCGGCGGGGAAGTTCCACGGTGTGATGAGCAGCGACACCCCGATCGGCTGCCGGTCGACCAGGATCCGCTTGTCCCCGGCCGGAGAGAGCCGGTACTCCCCCGGCACCCGCACCGCCTCCTCGGCGAACCAGCGGAAGAACTCCTTCGCGTAGTTCGCCTCGGCCACCGCGTCCGGCCAGGCCTTGCCGTTCTCCCGCACCATTAGGTCGGCAAGGGTCTCGACCTCGGCCGTGAGGATCTCGTAGGCGGCGCGGAGCAGTTCGCCGCGTTCGCGCGGGGCGGTGGCCGCCCACTCCGGCTGGGCGGCCGCCGCCGCGTCGACCGCGGCCATGCAGTCGCGCTCCTCCGCGACGGCGAAGCGGGCGATGGTGGAGAGGTCGGCCGGGTCGACGACGTCGAAGCGCCGGTCGTCCTGACCCGGCCGCCATGTGCCGTCGATGAAGAGGTCGGTGTACAGGGTCACGGGAGGCTCCGATCCGTCAGTGCGTGGTCATGGGTGCGGGGTCCGGCTCAGGCGAGGAATCCGCCGTCCACCGGCAGGGCGACCCCGCTGACGTGGCTGGCGCGCACTCGCACCGACGGCGAGGGATGACGAGGACGACCTTGCCGGCCATGATCCAGGCATGGGGCTCCCTCCCGGGCACGTGCCGCGGTTACCCAGTTGGCAGCGGTGCGACAGGACCGCGAAGCCGATCAGATGTTTGAGCCGATAGTCATACCATCATACAATCACTCGAACTCCTAGCCGGACGAGGTGTCGATGACCGATCCGCAACACGACCTGGTGGCCGCCCAACCGGACGCATTCGACCGCCTGCTGCGCGGCGCCGTCGACGTGCACGTGCACGGCCAGCCGGACCTGTCGGCGGGGCTGCGAAACCGTGGCGACGACCTCGCGGTCGCCCGGCTGGCGCAGGCATACGGCATCTCGGGCTGGGTCCTCAAGTCCCACCTCTGGGCCACCACCGATCGCGCCCGCTCGCTGCGACAGGCGATGGCCGGGACCGGGTTCACGGTGCACGGCAGCATCACCCTGAACCCGCCGGTCGGTGGCCTGGAGCCCAGCGTCGTCGAACTCGCCGCCGCGCACGGTGCCCGGGTGGTCTTCCTGCCGACCTGGGGCGGTGCCGCCGACCTCGGTCGCGGCGGATACATCAGCACGCTGCTCGGACGCGTCTCGCCCTCCTTCGCCGAATACCATGCCCGGACGGCGATCACCCTCTGCGACCCGGGCGGCACCCTCTCCGTCCGGACGCGAGCCGTCGTCGACGCCTGTCACGCGCTCGGCCTCGCGCTGGCCACCGGACACGCCTCGGTCGAGGAGAGCCTCACGGTCGCCGCGTACTGCGCCGAGATCGGGCAGCGGCTGCTCGTCACCCACCCGCTGCACTACACGACGGATCCGGCGCTGCTGCGCGAGTTCGCCGCGACCGGCGCGTACCTCGAATTCTGCAACGCCCCGCTGGTGCACCCGGACGGGCACCTGACCCTCCGGGACGTGGATCGGGCGCTGCACGCCGTCGGGCCGGAGCGGGCGATCCTCAGCACGGACGTCTTCTCCCGCTGGGTGCCGCCCGAGCCGGAGTGCCTGCGCATGTTCGTCGAGCAGTTGGCCTATCTCGGCTGGACCGCCGAGCAGATCGGCACGATGGTGACCACCAACCCCCGCGCGTTCCTGGGAGACGAGACATGAGAGTCGACGACGTCGATCCGGCGGAGATGAACCCCGCCCAGCTGGCCCTCTACGAGCACTACACCACCGGGCAGCGGGTGGCGCCGGAGAGCCCCTTCTCGCTCGTCGACCCGGACGGCCGGCTCCAGGGCCCACCGGCGGTCTGGATCCTCAGCCCGACCTTCGGGCACGCGCTGCAACAGATCGGCGCCGCCGTCCGGTTCGGTTCCCGGCTGCCCGCCCGGGCCCGCGAGATCGCCATCCTGCTCGTCGGCCACCAGCACCGCAGCGAGTTCGAGCTCTACGCGCACACCCGCGCCGGGCGGGCCGCCGGCCTCACCGAGGCCGACCTCGCGGCCCTGGCCGGCGGGCGAGAGCCGGCAGGGCTTTCCGAGGTGGAGACCTGCGTCCTCCGGACCACCCGGGCGGTCCTCGCCCGGGGCACCCTGGACGAGCAGGAGTTCCGCGAGGCGGTCGGCCGGCTCGGCGAGCCGGGGCTGCTCGAACTGGTCACCATCGTCGGCTACTACAACATGGTGGCCTGGCAGCTCGCCGTCTTCGACGTCCAACCGCCGGGTGCCGGCTCGTGAACTGGTCGATCTGGATCCTCGAGTACGGCTACGTCGCGCGCTTCCCGGCCAGCAACCTCTTCGCCGCGCAGCCGAACGAGGGTCACCGGCGGATGCCGTACTGCTTCGGCCTGCTGCGTTCGGCGGACCGGTGCGTCCTGGTCGACACCGGCTTCGCCGACAAGGCGATCCACGACCGGCTCACCGCCAAGTACGGCGAGACCAGCTGGCGCGACCCGGTCGACGTGCTCGCCCGGGTCGGGGTACGGCCCGAGGAGGTCGACACCGTCCTGCTGACCCACAACCACTTCGACCACGCCGGCCGCGTCGACGCGTTCGGCGCGGCGCACGTGCACATCCAGCGGCGGGAGATCGAGAGCTACCTCGCCGCCGCCGCCCGGCCCGCCCGGTTCGAGTTCCTCACCCGCTCCTGCCAGGCGGACCTGCCACAACTGCTGGCGACCCGCCCGGCGACGCTCGTCGACGGGGCGGCCCAGGTAGCCGACGGTGTCGAGCTGCGGCCGGCGCACGACACCCACACCGCCGGCTCGCAACTGGTCGCGGTGACGAACGACGCGGACGGCACCTGGGTCTTCGCCGGGGACAACGTCTACAGCTACGAGAACCTGGAGGGCATCCGCGGCGACGGCGTGCTCGCCCCGATCTCGTTGACCACCGGCAGCGCCGCCGCCTGGCTCGACTTCGCCGACGAGCTGCTGGCCGGCGTCGGCGGGGACACCCGGCGGATCCTGCCGTTCCACGAGTCGGCCGTCTGGGACCGCTTCCCATCGGCGGTCTTCGACGACGGCCTGCACGTCGCGGAGGTGTCGCTGGCTGGCGGGCACCCCAGCGTGGTGAACGCCGGCCGGCGGGCGCCCTAGCGCGGTGTCCGCAGGCCCAGCCGGGCGAGGAGCCGGGTGGCGATGGCGTAGCTGAGGTGGCCGCCCGGCCACTGCGTCACGTTGTGCCCGGCCGGGTCGTGGTAGTAGTTGTGGCAGCCGGAGTTCATCGCCGAGGCGTGGCTGGACATCCGCCGGTCGATCCAGGCGAGGAAGCGGCGCATCACGTCGGGCGAGGTGTCGACACGGCGCCGCCGGCTGCGCTCCAGCCGCCGCACGGTCCGCACCATGACCTCGGCCTGCCGTTCGAGCTGGGCGATGATCGAGACCCCGCCGTTGGTGTTCGGCCCGTAGAGGATGAAAAAGTTGGGAAAGCCCGGCACCGTGATGCCCAGGAAGGCGGAGGCGCGCTCCCGCCAGGCGTCGTGGATACTGCGCCCCTCGCGGCCCTTGACGTCGAGGCTTGCCAGGAACTTCGTCGGTTGGAAGCCGGTGCTGAGGACCAGTACGTCGACGTCCCGGGCGGTGCCGGTCGTGTCGACGACCCCGGTCGGGGTCACCCGGCTTACCGCGTGCGGCACCAGTTCGACGTTGTCGCGGTTGAGCGAGGGATAGAAGGTGGAGGAGATGACCGGCCGCTTGCAGCCCCAGGGATAGTCCGGGGTCACCGCGGCCCGGGTCACCGGGTCCGCGATGGTGTCGGCGATGAACCGCTCGCAGACCGCACGCATCCGCCGCTGCCGGCGGGAGCCGACGTCGTAGCCCTTGAACCGCCGGTTTCCCTGGTGGAATATCCAGGCCCGGTGCAGCCGCTGGGCCAGCGGCACGTGGCGATAGACCCATCGCTCGCGCGGGCTGTACTCCCGCTCGTTCTTCGGTTCGATCCAGCCGGGCTCGCGCTGGAAGACGTAGACCTGCCGTGCGGTGGGCGCGATCGCCGGGACGATCTGCACGGCGGTCGAGCCGGTGCCGACCACCGCGACGGACTTGCCGGTGAGGTCGTGCTCCTCCCAGCGCGAGGTGTGGAAGCAGGGGCCGGTGAAGGTCTCCAGCCCCGGCCACTCGGGATAGCGCGGCACGTTGAGCAGGCCCAGCGCGGAGACGACGACATCGAACTCCTCGCTCTCGCCGTGCTCGGTCCGCAGCCGGTAGGAGTTGGTGGACTCCTCCCAGACCAGGTCGGTGACCCGGGTGTTCAGCCGCAGGTGCGGGGCGAGCCCGAAGCGCTGCACCACGTGCTCGGCGTACGCGAGCAGTTCGGGCTGGGTGGCGTGGCTGCGCGGCCAGTCGTACCTGAGGAAGGAGAAGGAGTACGCGTGCGACGGAACGTCGACCTCGCACCCGGGGTACCGGTTGTCGAACCAGGTGCCGCCGACCCCGGCGGACTGCTCGAAGATGACGAAGGTGGCCGAGGTGTGCCTGCGGAGCTTGACCGCGGCGGCGATGCCGCCCAGCCCGGCGCCGATGATGGCCACCCGGATCGGCTCGCGCCCGCCCGTCATCGGCTCTCCGGCGCCGGGTAGTCGTCGGCGTTGAAGACCCAGCCCTCCATCGCCGAGAAGTCGGCGCGCGGCGGGCTGAAGACGTCGATCAGGTGGTTGGTCTCCGGGCCGACGGCCTCGCTGGTGTGCAGCGAGGGCGGCGGGATCACGGTGACCGCCGGGGCGAACACCCGCTCGTGTTCGTCCTCCCGCCAGTTGGCCTTGTTGGTGGTCCACGGCCACCTGATGTGGTGCAGGTACTCCCCCGCCAGCACGATCGAGCACTGCTCGAAGTCGTCGTGCTTGTGCGGCGAGAGCTTCGACGGGTCGCGCGGCCCCTGCTTCGGATCGATAAAGTTGACCATGAACGTGGTGCAGCGGTAGAGCCGGAACGGCGGGTTCGCCAGCGGCGGCACGGTCAGGTCGTAGCTGCGGACCCGGTAACCGCCGACCGGCTCGGGCCAGGGCTGGAACGGGGGGATGTTCTCGTGCGGCTCGGCGTAGGAGTCGGCGTTGGCGGCGAGCGCGGCGACGTCGTCCGACCGGGTGGTCAGCAGCCGCAGCACCCGGCCCTGCCCGGTGACCGTCACGGTGCTGTCACCGGGCGGCACCACCAGCATGGTGCGGCCGGTCACCGAGACCTCCTCGCCGGGCGCCCGGACGGTCGCGCCGAGGCCGTCGTCGGCGAGCAGCACCACGTACTCGTCCGGCTGGGCGGTGCGGGTGAAGGTGGCGGTGCCGTCGAGTTCGGAGTAGCCGACGACGAAGTTCTGGCCGCGCGCGTACCAGGTGGAGATCTCGTCGGTCTTCTCCACCGGGGGCAGGTCGCCGAACCTCACGTGCTCGGAGCCGGAGAACCGCTCGGGCGCGGTGGCCGTCGCGGTGCTCGACGGCAGGGTGGAGCGCAGGTCGCTGTTGTCGTAGGCCATGGGGCCTCCCTCAGGCGAATCGGCTGCGGAGGTCGGCGACGGCGGACGCCGCGGCACTCCTCAGCAGGCTGGTGTCGTTGCTGACCATCACGTACCGGAAGCCGCGCTCGGCGGCCGCGTGTGCCTGGGCGGCGGTCTGCACGGCGGTGCCGGCCGGCACCCCGCGCTGCTGCGCGGCGGCGAGCAGCCGGTCGACCAGTTTCTGGATCTCGGGGTCCGACTGCGGCAGGCCGGAGGAGAGTTGCAGGTCACCCATGCCGAGGAAGACGCCGTTGAGCCCGGCCACGTCGAGAATCTCGTCGACCGCCTCGATCGCGGCCCGCTCCTCGAGCTGGACCGCGCGCATCACCTCCTCGTTGCCGAAGCGCAGGTACTCCTCCCGGGGCGTGCCGCCCCACCGGCCGGCCCGGGAGGTGGTGCCGAGCCCCCGGTCGCCGCCGGGGGCGAAGAGCATCTGCCGGACCGCCGCCCCGGCCTCCGCCACGGAGGTGACCCGGGGCACCAGGATCCCGTCCACCCCGACGTCGAGCAGCCGCTGCAGGTGGCTGCCGCTGCGGTCGGGGACGCGGACCAGGACCGACATGCCGGCGCCCTGCGCCACCACCGTCGCCTGGTAGGCGAACTCGAGGGTGAGTGGCGCGTGTTCCTGGTCGATCACGATGAAGTCGAACCCGGCGTCGGCCAGGATCTCGATCGGCTCGAGTGCCGGAATCTTGACCCAGGTGCCGACCATGCAGCGGTCGGCGCTGGCCAACCGACGAGCGAAACCCAACCGCGCCATAACGCTCCTCACAAGGGTTTTTGGGTTTCGAGAATGTAGCATCGTCATACGATCTGAGACAACGGTACGCCGTCGCGGACGCCTCTGCCCCACGGGCCTGCCCCGTGGGTACGATGTCAGGCACGACGTGCCGGACGAGCGTGGCCAGGGAGGGCGACGGTGACCCGAGCCAATACCTTGCGCGTGGAACGCACCCCGGCGCTCATCCGCTCGCAGGTCCTGGAAAACCTGCGCCAGGCGATCCTCGACCGCCGGCTCGCGCCGGGGCAGCGCCTGATCGAGCGTGAGCTGGTGGAACTCACCGGTGTCTCCCGCACCAGCGTCCGTGAGGCGCTGCGCGAGCTGGCCGCCGAGGGGCTGGTCACCGCGATCCCCAACAAGGGCACGATCGTCACGAGCGTCAGCGCCGAGGAGGCGCGCCAGCTCTACCAGGTGCGCTCGGTGTTGGAGGCACTTGCCGGCCGGCTCTTCGTCGAGCACGCCAGCGCCGCCCAGCGCAGGGCACTGGTCCGCGCGCTGGACCGGGTCGACCGGCTGGCGGCGTCGGGAGCGCCGATCCTGACCGCGAAGGACGCCTTCTACGACGTGCTCTTCGAGGGCGGCGGCAACCTCGCGCTGCGCTCGGTGGTCGGCAGCCTGCACGCGCGGGTGAGCGTGCTGCGGTCGCTGTCGCTCTCGGTGCCGGGCCGGCTCGAACACAGCGTCGCCGAGCTGCACGCGATCGTCGACGCGGTGGTGGCCGGCGACGCCGACGCCGCCGCGGCGGCCTGCGCCCGACACGTCGAGGAGGCCGGCCGCGCCGGGCTCGCCGCTCTCTCCGAGCAGGACGGCGGCTAGCCGCCACCCCCGGTTTCCCTGGTCGTCGACTTCCACCGCTTCCGCCCGCACCGCAAAATTGTATGATGGTCGTACGCTTTGCCTCCTCATCGACCTCAGACAGGAGCGGTACATGACCTCTGACCAGAGCCGGCTCGAACGCGGCAACCAGGTCCGGCGTGAGGTGCTCGGCGACGCCCACGTGGACCGGTCGATGAAGCAGGCCACCGACTTCACCCGGCTGGTGCAGGAGTACGTGACGGCGAGCTGCTGGGGCGATGTCTGGTCCCGTCCCGGGCTCGACCGGCGCACCCGCAGCCTGCTCAACCTCGCGATGCTGACCGCGCTGAACCGTCCGCACGAGTTCTCGGTGCACGTCCGGGGCGCGCTGCGCAACGGCTGCACCGAGGCGGAGATCCAGGAGGTGCTGCTGCAGACCGCCGCGTACTGCGGCGCACCCGCCGCCCTCGAGTCGTTCCGGCTGGCCGCGCGGGTCCTCGACGAGGTGCGGCAGGAGTCGGCCGCCGCCGACGGCGCGCCGGTCGGGATCACGGCCGGGTGACCCGGCGGACCGCAGCCCGGGTCGTCGCCGACATGCTCGACGGCTACGGGGTGACACACGTCTTCTCGGTACCCGCGATCCTCCGCCGCACCATGGCCGAGCTGGAGCTGCACCACCCGCACATCGCCCGGGTGGTGACGCACGGCGAGAAGTCCGCCGCCTACATGGCCGACGGCTACGCCCGGGTCTCGCAGCGTCCCGGCGTCGTCGCGGCGCAGGTGGTCGGGGCGTTGAACCTCGCCGCCGGCCTGCGCGAGCCCTTCCTGGCCGGATCCCCGGTGGTCGCCCTGACCGGCGGCCGGTCGCCGGCGACCAAGTTCCGCCGGGTCTACCAGGAGATCGACGACCTGCCCGCGTTCGAGCCGGTCACGAAGTTCAACGGCACGATCGACGACGCCGACCGCTTCCCCGACATGCTCCGACACGCGTTCCGGGTGGCCACCACCGGCGCACCCGGGCCGGTCCACCTCCAGGTGCAGGGCAACGAGGGGCAGCTCGACACGGCGGAAACCGACGCCGAGCCGATCGTGGAGCCGCAGTTCGCCCGGGTGCCGCCGATACGCCCGGCCCCCGACGACGATGCCGTGACGGCGGTGCTGCGGCTGCTCGCCGAGGCGCGCCGCCCGGTCCTGGTGGCCGGCGGCGGGGTGCGCTCCTCCCGGGCCGGCGCCGAACTGGTGGCACTGGCCGAGGCGCTGCGCATCCCGGTGGCGACCTCCGCGAACGGCAAGGACACCATTCCGGGCACCCACCCGCTTTCGGCAGGGGTCGTCGGGACGTACTCGCGGGAGTGCGCCAACCGGGTGGTCGCCCGCGCCGACCTGGTCTGCTTCGTCGGCACCGGGACCGGGAGCATGACCACGCACTTCTGGGCCGTGCCTCCCATCGGCACCCCGGCGGTCCAGATCGACCTGGAGCCGTCGCAGCTCGGCCGCAACTACCCGCTGCGCGCCTCCGTGGCCGCCGACGCGCGGGCCGCGCTCGGCCGGATGCTGGCCCTGGCCGACCGGCAGCCGCAGCCGGACCGCACGGCGTGGCTGGCCGAGGTGGACCGACTGAAGGCGGAGTGGCGGGACCGCTACCGCGAGGTGCTGACCAGCGACGCCGTGCCGGTCCGGCCGGAGCGCATCTGCGCCGAGCTGACCGCCGGGCTGCCCGGCGACGCCGTCCTGGTGGTCGACACCGGTCACGCCGGGATGTGGATGGCCCAGTTCCACGACACCACCTCGGCGGAGCAGGGCTACCTGCGCAGCGCCGGCCATCTGGGCTGGGCATTCTCCGCAGGGGTGGGTGCGAAGTGCGCCGCGCCCGATCGGCCGGTGGTGGTCTTCACCGGCGACGCCGGCCTCTACTACCACCTCGGCGAGATCGAGACCGCGGTCCGGCGGAGGGTCAACCTGGTCACCGTGGTGAACAACAACCATGGCGGCAACCAGAGCAGGCGCGGCTTCGACCGGGCGTACGGCGGTCAGGCGACCGAGCAGGCCCGGGAGCTGTGGACGTACCACGACGTCGACTTCGCCCGGATCGCCGAGCAGATGGGTGCGCTCGGTATCCGGGTGGACCGGCCGGGCGACCTGGCGGGCGCCCTCGACCGGGCGCTGCACGCCGGGCGTCCGGTGGTGGTCGACGTGCACACCGACATCGCCGTGGCCGCGCCGCTGCCGGTCGGCTGAGCCGCGACCGCGCCGGCCGCAGTGTTCTCCGGCCGCAGTGTTCTCCGGCCGCAGTGTTCTCCGGCCGCAGTGTTCTCCGGCCGGAGATCGCTGGTCGGCAATTGCTGTCAGGCGTCGCCGTAGAGCGAGCGGTCGTAGGCGGCGAAGTCCCAGGCGCCCGCGCCGCCGGAGGGCCGGACGGTGCTCACGATGCTCGCGCCGCCGTCGACCGAGACCACCTCACCGGTCATGTAGCCGGCGTCGTCGCTGAGCAGGAAGGCCACCACGCCGGCGATCTCGTCGCCGGTGCCGGCCCGGCGCAGCGGAGTGCTGCTGGCTCGCCGGGACATGTCGTCCCGGCCGCCGGCCACCTCCGGCGTCGCGGCGAAGAGATCGGTGGGGACGATGCCCGGCGCGACCGCGTTCACGCGTACTCCGAGTGGGCCGCCGTACATGGCCGCGCCGCGCAGGATGCCGAGCACGGCGTGCTTGGACGTCTGGTACGCCAACAGGTCCGCGCTGCCCCGCAGGCTGCCGATGGAGCCGGTGAGCACGACGCTCCCGCCACCGCCCTGTGCGGCGAACCGGCGGAAGGCCGCCCGGACACCGAGGAAGACGCCGCGGACGTTCACCGCCATAACCCGGTCGAACTCGGCCACGGTCAGCTCGGGCAGCGTGGCGAACGAGCCGGGTATGCCGGCGTTGAGGTGGTGCAGGTCGAGCCGGCCGAACCGGTCGGCGGCGGCCCGCACGTACGCCGCCACGCCCTCCTCGGTCGAGACGTCGGCGACCACCCAGCTCCCCTCGGTGGCAAGCGACTCCGCGACCTTGCGCGCGCCGGCCTCGTCGGTGTCGACCGCGACGACGTGTGCGCCCTCCTCGGCGAGGCGGCGCGCGGTGGCCGCGCCGATGCCGCCGGCCGCGCCGGTGACCACCGCGACCTTCCCGGCAAGTCCGCGCATGTCGACCTCCGATTCATCCTCATAGATTGTCTGCCAATCATACAATCATGCCACGCGTGGGCACAGTCGCGCATCCCCCCGGATTTAACTTCCGGGAAGTAGGGCGGAAATCTCTCTGGGCTCTTGACATGCGTCGGGAGGGGTTACCAAGATTCGTCGGTACCGGATAGCCGGATGGATGCCCCGCAATGCGGGACAAGACCGGGCGAGCGAAGGAGGTACGGCATGGAGATCGCCAGCGGAGACCTCCAGGTCGTCGCGCGGGTCGCCCAACTGCTCCGGCTGCTCACGGCCAACGACACCATCGACCTGGTGTCCGCCGCCGAGGAGCTGGGCGTCGGCAAGTCCACCGCCCACCGTTACCTGGCGTCGATGGAGAACCACGGTCTCCTGCAACGCCGCGACCGCAACCGTTACGAGTTCGGCGTCCTCCTCGCCGAGTTGGGCACGATGGCCCTGTCCCGGCTCGGCGTGGTCGACCTGGCCGGTCCGGTGATGGAGGACATCAGCGCGCACGTCCGGCACACGGTCGTGCTCAGCGTCTGGAACGGCACCTGCCCCGTGGTGGCGAAGGTGCGGGAGGACAGCAGCCGTACGGCACACGTCTCGATCGCGGTCGGCAGCCAGCTCGGGCCGAACGCGGCCCAGACCGTGGTCTTCTGGGCCTTCCGGGAGCAGTCGTACTACCGGTTCCGCCGGGGGACGCCGCCAGTGAACGCGACCGAGGCGGAGCTGGCGGAGGTCCGGCGGACCGGCATCGCGGTCCGGAAGAGTCCCCGGGACGGCGTCAGCGCGGTGGCGACCCCGGTGCGGGGTCCGGGCGGCCAGGTCGTGGCGACGCTGGCCGTGGTCGACATCGCGCAGTTCGTGCCCGAGGAGACCGACAGTCCGGTGGCGCGCGCCCTGTTGGCAGGCGCCGTGACGATCAGTCGGCGGATGGTGAATCCGCTCGACGGCGGGGCCGACTGACCCCGGAGCACTCCGGCGGGGGCCGGGGCAGGTAGGCGGGACGAAGCGACCGGAGTCGACGTCCCCGATGGACATCGTTGGGTGGACAGCGGACGACGCTTAACTAGAAAAGGCGATAAATATGAAGAAATCCCTATTCTTCACTACGATAGCGGTCGGTGCCCTGCTGGTCTCGGGTTGCGGGGTGGGCGGTGGTTCCGGCGACTCGGGCACGAAGAGCCTGACCTGGGCCAGCACCGGCGGCCAGTTCCAGGAGGACGAGAAGAAGGCCCTGCAGGAGCCCTTCACCGCCAAGACCGGTACGACGTTCACCAACGTCAGCCCGGCCGAACAGGCACAGGTGCGCGCGATGGTGAGCTCCGGCAAGACCATCTGGGATCTGGCGAACATGAGCTGGATCTACGCCGGAGCCTACTGCGGCGAGCTGTTCGAGAAGCTGGACGACCCGGCCCTCGACCGCAGCAAGTTCCCCGAGGGGACCACCGGCGACTGCTTCGTCCCCACCTACCGATACGCCAACATCTTCAGCTACAACGCCGACATGTACCCCGGCGAGAAGCCGACGAAAATCGAGGACTTCTTCGACGTACAGCGCTTCCCGGGCAAGCGGGTCGTCTACGACTACCCCAAGGCCGGCCTGATGGAGGCCGCGCTGGTCGCCGACGGCGTGCCGGCGGAGCAGGTCTACCCGATCGACGTCGACCGGGCCCTCAAGAAGATCGACACGATCAAGAGCTCACTGGTCTTCGCCCCCAGCTACGGCGCCATCCAGCAGATGCTGGTGGACAAGCAGGCCAGCATGGTCCTGACGGTGACCGCCCGGACCATCGTCTCGGCGCAGAGCGGTGCCAATCTCGTGCCGGTCTGGGACTTCAACACCACCGACATCGGCGCGCTGGTGATCCCGAAGGGCACCCCGAACAAGCAGCTCGCCCAGGAGATGCTCGCCTTCGTCACCGAGCCCGAGCAGGCCGTCGCCTACGCCAAGCTGACCGGCACGGCGCCGGCCCGGCCCGACGTCGACCTCGACTCGGTCGGCTACACCGAGCAGCAGAAGAAGTTCAACGCCTTCCTGCCGGACCGGGGCACCACCGTCGAGCAGGACAAGCAGTGGTGGATCGACAACACCGACGCGCTGGTCAAGCGGTGGACCAGCTGGAAGGTCGGCTGAGCATGTCGGCTCCGACAGCCACGGCCGGGGCGCCCGTCGGGCGCCCCGGCCCGGCGGCCTGGCTCGGCCGGGCGCACGCCACCGGATGGCTGCTGCTCCTGCCGTCGCTGGTCGCCCTGGCGCTCCTCTTCGTGCTGCCCCTGGCGAACGTCGTCCTGGACAGCTTCACCGAGCCGAGTCTCGGGCTGGGCAACTACGCCTCGCTCTTCACCGACGGCTACACCCTGCGGGTACTCGGCAGGACCCTGCTCGTCGCGCTGGTGGTCGCCGTCGTCGGGGTGCTGCTGGCCTACCCGTACGCGTACGCGATGACCCTGGTCGGGCCGACCATGCGGGCCGTACTGGTGACAGTCGTGCTCGTCCCGTTCTGGACGAGCATGCTGGCCCGCAACTTCGCCTGGCTGGTCCTGATGCAGGACGGAGGCGCGATCGCGCAGCTCCTGCGCCCGTTCGGGCTCGGCGACGTCGCCCTGCTCGGCACCTCGCTGGCGGTCGGCATCTCGATGACCCAGGTGCTGCTCCCCTTCCTCGTGCTGCCGATGTACAGCGCGATGGAGCAGATCGACGGGCGGCTGGTGGCGGCCGGGCAGAGCCTCGGCGCGCCCCGGGCCCGTGCCTTCCGCCGGGTCTACCTGCCGCTCTCCACCCCGGGCGTCGTCGCCGGGATGTCCCTGGTCTTCGTGCTGGCGCTGGGCTTCTACGTCACGCCGGCCCTGCTCGGCTCCACCCGCAGCGCGATGATCGCCCAGGTGATCAACGTGCGTACCAAGGAACTGCTCGACTTCGGCGGGGCCGGCGCGATGGGCATCTTCCTGCTCGCCGTCGTGCTCGTCGTGCTCGGGCTCAGCCGCCGGCTGGCCGGGCAGAACGTCGCGACGGTCGCGGGCGTCGGCCACTCGACCCGGCACCGCGCGGGTGGGGAGCGCTCCTCCGAGGTACGCCCCTGGCTCCGGGTGCACACCACGATCGTCGCGATCATCCTGGTCGCGCCGACGCTCGTGGTCATCCCGATGAGCTTCTCCTCGGCGGAAACCTTCCGGTTCCCGCCCGACGGCTGGTCGTGGCGCTGGTACCAGCAGCTCTTCACCTCGCCGGAGTGGAGCGCCGCGATCCTCAACAGCCTCCAGGTCGGCATCTACACCGCGATCTTCGCCACCGTGCTCGGCACCACCGCGGCGTTCGGCCTGACCCGGCTCGGCCCGCGCTGGCGGGGCGTACTCAACGGCTTCCTGCTCTCGCCGATCATCGTCCCGCACATCCTCGTCGCCCTGGTGGTCTTCTCCGCGTTCCTGCGGCTGGGCCTGAACGGCACGCTCATCGGGATCATCCTGGCGCACACCGCGATGGCGCTGCCCTTCGTGGTGATCGCGGTGACCGCGCGGTTGCAGGGGATGGACCACCGGCTCAGCGGCGTGGCGGCGAGCCTCGGCGCGGGCCCGGTCTCGGCGTTCCGGCGGGTGACCTTCCCGCTCGTCCTGCCCGGCATCCTCTCCGGCGCCGTCCTCGCCTTCGTGACGTCGCTGGACGAGGTGGTCATCGCCCTGTTCCTGCAGGCACCCGGGGCGGTCACGCTCCCGGTCCAGATGTTCAACAGCGTCACCGTCCAGATCGACCCGACGATCTCCGCCGCGTCGAGCCTGATGGTCGTCCTGGTCAGTGTCCCCATCCTGCTCGCCCAGGTCGTCGGTGCGCGACGCGGAAGGAAAGGTAACCGGTGAGATCTCCGATCAAGCAGCAGACGTCGGGCCCGCCGACGAGCACGACCGCCCCGCCGGCACCGGCGGCACCGGCGAGTTCGGTGACGCCGCCGATCGGCGCCAGCGGCGGCCGGGTCGAGCTGGTGGACCTCTGCAAGCGGTACGGGGCCGGGGAGCGGCCCGCCGTGGACCACGTCGACCTCGACATCGAGCCGGGCGAGTTCATCACCCTGCTCGGACCGAGCGGCTCCGGCAAGACCACCACGCTCAACATGATCGTCGGCTTCACCGAGCCGACCTCGGGCCGGATCGTGCTCAACGGCCGCGACATCACCCGGATGCCGGCGCACAAACGCAACTTCGGCATGGTCTTCCAGAACTACGCCCTCTTCCCCCACCTCACGGTGGCGCAGAACGTGGCCTTCCCGCTGCGGGAGCGGAAGGTGCCCGCCGCCGAGACGGCCCGGCTGGTCGGCGGGGCGCTGGAGCTGGTCGACCTGGCCGGCATGGAGAACCGCCGCCCGCACGAGCTCTCCGGTGGGCAGCAGCAGCGGGTCGCGCTGGCCCGGGCCGTGGTCTTCTCCCCCAGCGTGCTGCTGCTCGACGAGCCGCTCAGCGCGCTGGACCGCAAGCTCCGGCAGTCGCTGCAGCGCGAGATCAAGCGGCTGCACGACGAGCTGGGGCTCACCTTCGTCTTCGTCACCCACGACCAGGACGAGGCGATGACGCTCTCGGACCGGATCGCCATCTTCGACCACGGCCGGATCGTCGCGCTCGGCACCCCGGCCGACCTCTACCACCGGCCCACCACGCAGTTCGTCGCGCGGTTCCTCGGCGAGTCCACCGTCTTCGCCGGCCGCCACCGTTCGGCGGACGTGTACGAGTGGCACGACCGCAAGTGGGCCGTCGAGGAGCAGGGCCAGGGTGGTGAGGAGCGGGCGCTGGTCGTACGCCCGGAACGCATGCGGCTCGCCCCCGACGAGGAGTCGGTGCCGTCCGGCAGCAACGCCGCACCGGCGACCGTCACCGACGTCTCCTTCTACGGCACCTACTACCGGATCGAGCTCGCCTTCGGCGACGGCTCGGTCGGCTGTGCGGCGCTTCCCGTCGGCGCGCCGGCGACGGTCGAGCCGGGTGCCGGGGTGGTCGCCCACTGGCGCCCCGCGGACCAGGTGCTGGTCTCCGAGTGACGTCCGACCGTTCTCCGAGTGAAGTCCGACCGTTCTCCGAATCAACTCCGACCGTCGGGTGAGACTCCGACCGTCGACCAGAGTCCGACCGTAAGGAAGCACAGATGATCTCAGTCGACTACCCGTTCGACCCCGACGCCGACGCCGACCGGAAGGTGCCGGACGAGGAGGCGGACGCCCTCCTCGTCGGTGCGGTCGACCTGCACCAGCACCCCGGCCCGAGCCCGTTCCCCCGGCGGATGAGCATCCTCGACGCGGCGCGCGACGCCGCCGCTGCGGGGTTCCGGGCGATCGTCGCCAAGTCGCACCACCACAGCATGGTCACCGACATCCTGGCGCTGCGCACGGCGGGCCTGGCGGAGCTGTCGACCGAGGTGTACGGCGGGATCGCGCTCAACCGGACCGTCGGCGGGCTCAACCCGTACGCGGTCGAGCTGGCGCTGCGGATGGGCGGCCGGATGGTGTGGTTCCCCACCCTCTCCTCCGCCGCGCATGTCCGGCACCACGAAGACCACGACACCGGATTTCCCACGCCAGAGGTGGAGCTGCGCCCCAACGAGATCATCTCGATCCTCGACGAACGGGGTGCGGTGCTGCCGGAGGTCCGGGACATCCTCTCGGTGATCGCCGCCGAGGACGCCGTGCTGACCTGCGGTCACCTGGGCGTCGAGGAGTCGCAGCGGTTGATCGACGCCGCGCTGGAGGCGGGTGTCCGGCGGATCGTGGTCAACCACCCCTGCTTCGTCGTCGGCGCCTCGGTGGACCAGGCGGTGGCCTGGGCGCGGCAGGGCGTACACATCGAGCACTGCATCGTCATGTACTTCGGCCGGCCGGAACGCCGGCGGGACCTCGACGAGCTCCTGACCTTCGTCAAGGAGGTGGGTGTCGGGCAGACGGTCCTCTCCTCCGACTCGGGGCAGAAGAACAACCCGCTGCCGGTGACCCTCTACCGCCGGGCCGTCCGTGGCCTGCTGGACGCCGGCGTCGCCGAGTCGGACATCCGGCAACTGGTCGGCACCAACGCGGGACAGCTGCTGCTGGGCTGAGCCCGGCGGCGCGCACCGTCGGGTGCGCGCCGCCGGAGGTCACTCCCCGGTCGTCCCGATCCGCGCCATCTCCTCGAGCAGGATCGGGGCGGCCGCGGTCACGCCGTGGATGCCGAGCACCGAGGCGATCTCCATGACCTCCAGGATCTCCTGCGGGGTGGCGCCGTAGCCGATCGCGTTCTCGATGTGCAGCTTGAGGCCCTTGACGTAGAGGTGCGTGGCCGCCGTGTCGAAGGCGATGTAGATGAACTCCTTGACCTTCGGCTCCAGGGTGCCGGAGCGCCAGGGCACCGAGGAGAACTCCGTGTACGCGGCGAACATCTCCGGGTCCAGCTCCAGCATCTCGTCCCAGAAGGCGTGCCAGTAGCCGCGCGTCCTGGTGAACTCGGCCTTGAGCCGCTCCTGTTCCCCGGTCAGCGGGGCCGGCCCGGTGCGCAGCCCCTTCTCCCGGAGCACCTCCACCAGGATCGGCACCCCGATGTTCATCGCGTGGATGCCGAGCGTCGCGGAGAGTTCGAGCACCTCCATGATCTCCTGCGGGGTGGCGCCGAGTTTGAGGGCGGCCCGGATGTGCTGGCGTACTCCCGGCAGGTACATGTGGGTGGCGTTGGCGTCGATCGCGATGTAGACGAACTCCTTGACCTTGTCGTCGAGGTGGTTCTTGCGCCACGGCACGGCCGAGAAGTCCAGGTACGCCTGAAGGAACTCGGGATCGAGCCGGAGTACGCCCTCCCAGGTGTCGCTCCACGTGCCACGGACCCGGATGAACTCCTGCTTGATCTCTTCCTGCCGTGGGGTGAGGCTCATCGTGCGGGGTCCTTTCGCAACCAGTTGACGATCTCGGTGTGGTCCGCGGTGGCGTCGAGGGCCTCCGCCGCCCGCGCCCAGAGTTCGGCCGCCGCGTGCCCGAGCGGATCGGGGGTGCCCACCTGGTCGGCGAGCCCGGTGGCGATGCGCATGTCCTTGAGCATCAGACGCAGCCCGAAGCCCGAGTCGTAGCTGCCGGGCAGGATGAAGGTGGGCCACTTGTTCTCGGTCGACCCGCTCCGGCCGCTGGACCGGTTGAAGATCGAAAGCATCGTCTCCGGGTCGAGGCCGAACCGCTCCCCCGCGAGGATCGCCTCGCAGGTGACCAGCAGGTGGGTGGCGGAGAGCAGGTTGTTCAGCGCCTTGACCGCGTGCCCGCTGCCGACCGCGCCGGCCCGGGTGGCTGTGCCGAGGTGGGCCAGGATCGGCGCGACCCGATCGAGGTCGGCGGGCTCACCGCCGGTCATGATGGTCAGCTCGCCGCTCCGCGCCCGGGAGACGCCGCCGGAGACCGGGGCGTCCACCAGGGTGACGCCCCGCTCCGCCAGCTCGGCGGCGAGCGCCCGGGTGCGCATCGGCTCCGACGAGCTCATGTCGACGACGGTCGCCCCCGGCTCCGCCACGAAGCCGCCGTCGTGCAGGGTGGCATCGACGACGTCGGAGTTGGGCAGCATCAGCACGATCACCGAGGCACCCCGGACAGCGCCGGCCAGATCCGGGGCGGCCGTCCCACCGGCGCCGGCAAGCGCCTGCCGGGCCGGCTCCGCCGGGTCGAAGCCCCGCACCTGGTAGCCGGCCCGGACCAGCCGGGCCGACATCGGGCCGCCCATGTTGCCGAGCCCGACGAACGCGACCGTCTCGGTCATCTCTCCCGTCCTTCCACTCTGCGCCACCCGTACACCGCCCGCCGCCCGTCGATGATCGTCACGCGACAGGCTCCTCCCCGGTGTGCAGCCGGACACCTCCGGAGAGGTCTCCGATGGCGTCGACCACGGTGTTGCTGATCTCGTCGGCGTAGCCCAGCGCGCGGGCCAGGCCGAAGCTCGCGAGCGGACCGGCCGAGTTGGGGCTGACCACGCCGAGCCGGGCGGCGAGCTCGACGTAGAGGTTCACGTCCTTGAGCATCAGGGTGTTGGTGAGCCCACCCTGCAGGTAGTCGCCATGGATGATCTTCGGGAAGCGGTTCAGGGTGGCGAAGTTGACCCCGGAGCTGGCGTTGAGCACGGCGAGCAACGTCTCCAGATCGAGACCGGCCTTCCTGCCGGCGACCATCACCTCGGCGGTGGCCGACAGGGTGATCGCGTTGAGGAAGTTGTTCAGCAGCTTCACCGTGTGCCCGGCTCCGCTGGGCCCGCAGTGGAAGATCTTCGCGGCGAAGAGCTCCAGGACCGGGCGGGCCCGGTCGAGCGGGTCGGGCTCACCGCCGACCATCAGGGTCAGCGTCCCCTGCTCGGCGGCGGCGGCCCCGCCGGAGATGCCGGCGTCGAGGTACGCCGCTCCCCGCTCGGCGAGCAGCCGGTGGATGCGCGCGCTCGAGTCCGGTGCGGCGGTGGAGAGGTCGACCACGATCTGGCCGGGGCGGGCGTGGGCGAGCACACCGCCGTCGCCGAGGACCACCGCCTCGACGACGGTGCTGTCCGGCAGCGACAGCAGCAGGATGTCGCTGCCGTCGGTCAGCTCGGCTACCGATCCCGTGGCCTTCGCCCCGGCCGCGGCGACGTTGTCGGCGCGCACGTCGTAGCCGAGCACCTCCCGGCCGGCGCGCACGATGCAGGCGGACATCCGGCCGCCCATGTTGCCGAGTCCCGCGAAGCCGATCCTCATCACTGCTCTCCATCCCTCACTCGGTGGTCCGCCGGGTGCCGCTCCCGCCAGGCCTCCGGCGATCCGTCCGCCATCCCGCGGATCCCCGTCCGCCATCCCGCGGATCCGTCGCCGCTGCCGCCGTTCCCGCCCGCCATCCCCGCGGATCCGTCGCCGCTGCCGGCGTTTCCGCCCGCTGCCCCTGTCCGATCCGTCAGCACTCCTCGCCGATCGTGGCCGCGAGACCGGCCAGCGCCCCGGAGACCGGGGTGAACCGGGCGAGCGTCTCCGGGTCGTGGCCGGAGACCAGGTGGCGCACCTCGCCGGTCTGGAGCATCCCCCGGATCCGCTCGAAGCCGGCGTACATGTCGACGAGGCAGGCCACCTGGGAGAACGGCATGGCCCGCTCGTACTCCTCGTAGTAGTGCACCGCGTCGGAGGCGAGCAGCACGGTGCCTTCGGAGGTGTTCACCGTGACGATGCTCTGTCCGGGGGTGTGCCCGCCGACCCGGATCACCCGGACGCCTGGAGCAATCTCGACGTCGTCGGCGAAGGTGCGTACCCGCCCCTCCCGCTCGGCCTGCCGCAGATGGCCGAGTTCGGCGTCCTCCACCGAGTGGTGCAGCAGGGGCCGGTCCGCGTACGGGCCCGTCCAGAAGGCGTACTCGGCGGCGGCGACGACCAGCGGCGACGTGGGAAAAAGTGCCAGGTTGCCGATGTGGTCGTAGTGCGCGTGTGTGACGACGACCGGCGGCCCCGCGGCCCGGTCCACCCCGAGCGCGTCGAACGCGCTGCCCGGGGCGATCATGGTGGTGCGGTTGCGCCGGGCGCCGCCGGCCGCCGAGAAGCCGGTGTCCACCACGATGGTGCGGTCCGCGTTGCGGACGAGCCAGAAGAAGTAGTCCATCCCGATCGGGCCGTCGGGTTCGCCGTAGACGTGGTGGTTGAGGTAGACGTCGCTGCGTACGGTCTGCCGGGTGCCGTACTTGACGATGGTCACCTGGTAGCGGTCGATGCCGGGCATCAGTGCACCGCGACGGTCTCGCCGGCCGGCCCCGGCGGAGTGGCTGCTCCGGGCGATGCGGGCCAACCGTGTGACATACCTGCTCCTCGGGGACGGGACGGGCACGGACTGGGCGGCAACGTCGACGGACGATCGCCGGTCCGACTATATGATTGTCATACAAAATCTGCAACAGCCCTGTGCAGAGCACTTGAGCCTTCATGAAAACAGAAGGCTTGCGGGAACCGGTCAGTCGGGCAAAACTGTATGATCGTCGTACGATATATCGAGGAGGGGCGCCATGGATCTGACCGCCGTCGTGACCGGGGCGGCCGGAGGCATCGGCCGCAGCGTCGTGACCAGGCTGCGGGCCGCGGGCTACCGGGTCGTAGCGGTCGACGTCGCGCCGGCAGTGGCCGACCTCGCCGAGGCGGGCCGGGTGGTGCCGATGACCGCCGACATCACCGCCGAGGCGGCACCGGACGACGTGGTCGGTCGGGCGGCGGTCGAGTTCGGCCGGCTGGACCTGCTGGTCAACAACGCCGGACGGTTCCTGCGCCGCCCCATCCTCGACACCACAGACGACGACTTCGACGCCCTCTTCGCGGTGAACGTACGCTCGGCGTTCAGGTTCGCCCGCGCGGCCCTGCCGCACCTGGTCGAGACCGGCGGCTGCATCGTCAACACCGCCTCGATCTCGGGACTGGTCGGCGTGCCGAACCAGAGCGCCTACGCGATGACCAAGGGTGCGATCGTCCAGCTGACCCGGCAACTCGCCATCGAGTGCGCCGGGCGTGGCGTACGGGTCAACGCCGTCGCGCCCGGCGCGGTCGACACCGACTTCACCGCCGAGGCCAGGGCGGCCGACCCGGATCCCGCGGCGAGCCTGGCCGTGACGTTGGGCAACCATCCGATCGGCCGCATGTCGACACCCGACGAGGTGGCCCGAGCCATCGTCTTCCTGGCCTCACCCGAGTCTGCGGGCATCACCGGCACGATCCTCAGCGTGGACGGCGGCTACGTCGCTCGCTGAAACTGATCGACGAGTCCGACCGAGTCGTCATCGACCCCGGGCAGGAGAACACGACACCGCGACGGGCGCCAGCACCAGCGTGTTCGCCGCGAGCAGCCCGATGCGCGAGCAGCCCGATGCTCGCCGGTATCGGCGGCGTTCCTCCCAGGGACGACGACTTCTCACCGCCGGACATGCCGCGCCCGTCGCCTTCGGCAGCGACCAGGACCTCCCATCCGATGCGGAGTTGGGAGCGCTCACAGACGTGGGCCAGCCTTGATTACGCAGGTCGCCACAGCAGACACAAGGTATTTACATCCATCTCTGAAGATACTACTGTGAGCGCTCCCAGCCCCATCTATGTCATGTCCATCGATCGAAGGGGCACCGGGCCGATCGGCGGACGAGGATCGAGGAGATTGGCAATGACCGTCCACCACCAGTGGAAGCGGCGAATCGCCCTGATGCTGGCGGCCGTGGCCGTGCCCGCGACGCTGCTCACCGTCGCCGCACCCGCCTCCGCCGCCCCCATGACCATGCTGGGCGCCGACGTCTCCACCCTGCAGCGCGCCAACGACCTCGGCGCCAGGTACTACGACGCGAACGGCACCCAACGGGACGCGCTCGACATCCTCCGCGGCGTCGGCGTCAACTACGTCCGGCTTCGGATCTGGAACAACCCCCGCAGCGGCTACAACAACCGGGACAAGGTCCTGCAGTACGCCCGGACAGTGAAGGCCAAGGGCCTCAAGCTGATGATCGACTTCCACTACTCGGACAGTTGGGCGGACCCGGGCCAGCAGACCAAGCCGGCGGCCTGGGCCAGCCACGGCATCAACCAGCTCACCACGGATGTCTACAACTACACCTACGACGTCTGCAACAGCCTGCGAGCCCAGGGCACCACGCCGGACAGCGTGCAGATCGGCAACGAGATCAACAGCGGCATGCTGTGGAACGACGGCCGGGTGACCAACAACAACTTCTACAACCTCGGGTTGTTGCTGAAGGCCGGCTACAACGCGACGAAGGCATGCAACAGCGGCACCCAGGTGATCATCCACACGGCGCACGCCGACAGCCTGGCCAACGCACGCTGGTTCTACGACGGAATCCGCGGGCAGGGCGTGCAGTGGGACATCACCGCCCTGTCGTACTACTGCATGTGGCACGGCTCGATGAGCAACCTCTACAACGTGATCACCGACATGCGGAGCCGGTACGGCAAGCCGGTAGTCATCGCCGAGACCGCGTACCCGTTCACCTCCGGCAACGCCGACAGCACCAGCAACCACGGCGCCTCCAGCTGCTCCGGCTATCCGCTGACCTTCCAGGGCCAGGCGACCCACTTCACCCACGTGCAGAACACCGCCCGCGACGCAGGCGCGATCGGCGTCTTCTACTGGGAGCCGACCTGGTACGCCGTCCCCGGCAACGGTTGGGACCCGGCCAACATCAGCGGCAGCGGGAACGGCTGGGACCACATGGCCACCTTCGACTGGAACGGACGGCTCAACCCGAACATCCGATGGACCCCGTGACGGCGCGACCGCCCGCGTCCACGCCGGCGAACCGCCCCGCGTGAGGTAGCGGCGCCGGCCGGGTGGGCGTCACGACGATGTCCCGCCCGGCCGGTGCGCCGGTGGCCGGAGTGTGCCGGCCCGCTCTCCCCCGTCAGCGACCCGCGTGTCGTCGACACCCCCGAGGACCGGCCGGATGTGAGCTCCAGATGCAGCCCCTGGGCCAGATGCCGAAGTCGCGCGGCACCGCCACGAACTGCTCCACCCCGGGCCGTAGGTCGAAACGGGCCGCGTACCCAAGCGCGACCAATGCTCGCGTCACGGATCGCGAAAGTTCCATGAGCAGATTCAGGGCGCATGGCGCAGCATGAGGCCTCGGCCGCCGCCATCGGAGCCTGTGACGGGTGACCAACAGATGTCTTGACGTAGCGTAGACGCTCCTCCAGGCTCCTCCTGGGTCAGCACGCACCTGTTCAGGAGAGAGGTCCGATGGCCCCGGGCAGTGTCCGCCTCGCCGGCGATCCGGGCGAACCCGTCTCGGGCCCTCGCATTGTCGTGGCGTGTCCGGTTTGTGGATGGCACGAGGTCACCGACCGCCTGCGTTTGACGTGCGAGAAGGATACGACGCACGGCCGCCCGGTGGCGGTGAAGGCGTTGGTGGAGTGCGTTGAGGGCTGCTGGAAGGGCTGGTTTGATCGCTATCCGGCGGGCTGTTCCGCGCGAGATGAGGCTCCGCATCGGATCCGTATCAGAAGCCTCCACATCCCATGATCGACAGCTTCCTCGACCGAGCCACGTCCGTCCTGGAGCGGCGGTTCCTTACAAACGCCTTCCTACCAGTTCTGATCCTGTTGCCCTCCGCCGCGCTCCCATCTCTGATGCAGGAACGCCGACTCGATCACCTGATCGCGACCTTCAACCCGCTCCCGTTGGCCACCAAGACGTTGGTCGTTGCCGGGTACTTCACGCTCTGCTGGTTCTTGGCGGTGATCGTGGCCAGCCAATGGCGGAACATCATCCGGTTGTTCGAGGGGTACCCGCTGGCCCGATGGCCGATGCTCGACGAGGTGGGTAAACGCTGGCACCGGGCGCGTAGCGCCGCGCTGGAGGCGGATCGTGACGAGTGGTACGCCTGGTATCTTGAATACCCGGCGAGCACCGAAGTCCTGCCGACGCGGCTGGGCAACGTGATCCGAGCGGCGGAGCGGTACCCGTTGTACCGCTACAGCGGTTGAATGGCTGGGGTCTGGCTCGGTCGATCGCCTGTGATCAACCACTATGGACGACCGGTCGGTGTTGATCTATACCTGGGGTGTGAGGTACGCCGATAGTGGTGGCCTGTCCGCTGCCGGACGGGCCAAGCGGGAGCAGGTACGGATGCAGGCCGCGCGGATGTTCGCCGTCGATGTGCCGGCGGCGCAGGTCGCGGCCCGGCTACGGGTGTCGACGAAGTCGATCTACCAGTGGCGACGCCGCTGGCGTGCGGGTGGGATGACCGCCCTGGCCTCGACCGGCCCGGGTGGAAACGTCTCCCGGCTCTCACCGGACCAGCTACTGCGGCTACGAGCGGAGTTGGACCTCGGCCCGGCCGCACACGGCTGGATCGAGGACCAACGCTGGACCCTGGCCCGGGTCGCCACCCTGATCGGCCGACTGTTCCACGTCTCCTACACCCTGCGCGGCGTGTCCTACCTGCTGCACCGCATGGGCTACACCCCTCAGGTACCCACACACCGAGCCGTCCAGCGCGATGAGGACGCGATCGCCGACTGGCGGGCCACGACCTGGGCCAAGGTACGAGGCTAGCGGCGGCGACCAGGGCGTGGATCGTCTTCGAAGACGAGGCCGGACAGACCCTGCGCCCGTCCAGGGCCCGAACCTGGGCCCGCACGGGCCACACACCCACCGTGCGGGTATCGGGCAAGGGCTCAGGCCGAATCTCGATCGCCGGACTGATCGCCTACAAACCCGGCCAGCGCGGCCACGTCTTCTACCGCCTGCGCGTCCACCGCAACCGTACCGGCGAGCGCCGCAGCCTGTCCGAGGACGACTACGCCACCCTGATCACCGCCGCGCACCACCGGCTCCACGCCCCGATCATCCTGATCTGGGACGGAGTCAACACCCACACCAGCACCGCGATGCGCCAGCTCATCGCCGCCCGCCACCGGTGGCTGACCGTGGTCCAACTACCCGCGTACGCACCCGACCTCAACCCCGTCGAGGGCCTGTGGTCAACGATGAAGTCCAGCCTCGGCAACCTCGCCGTCGACGGCGTGGACCACCTCGCCGCGATCATCCGCAACCGACTCAAGCGCATCCAGTACCGACCCGACCTGATCCCCGGCTTCCTCGCCCAGACCGGACTCAGCCTGGAACCGGAACCACCATGACCGAAACAGACCCCAGACTTTCAACCGCTGTATGACGCGGACCTGATCCTGGTTTGGCCACGTCTGCTCCAAGTCCTGCCGCGCGAGTCCGTGCAGGATGTGGAGGATTCGCGGGCCACCCTTGAGTTTCTACTCGTCCTGTCGTTGTGGTTTGTCTGTTCTGGAGTGCTCTCACCAGGCATTGCCATGCTGGCCGGGAGTTCGGCGATCGTCGCCCTAGGGTGTTTCGCCGTCGCCGCCGTCGGCGCCTACGCCGCCTATCTGTCCGGCATCGCGGCAGCGTCCGAGTATGGCGAGCATTTGCGGGCCTTGTTCGACACCCACCGGTTCACACTGCTTGAGCAGCTCCGGCTCCCCACGCCCGCCGACTACGCCGATGAGCGCAGCCGGTGGCGCGAACTCGGCGCCTTCGTGGGCCGCGGCATCCCGCCCCGATGGTCTTACGAACGCGGCGTGGCGGAGCCGGTGAATCCCTGGCCCCGATTAGGGTCGCGCGGTGTCCCCGAACGAACGTCCGGCGACCTCGAACGCTGACGCCACCGAGCCGAGCGGCCGCGGGAAACCGGTCGGACAGGAACCAACCCCCTTCCCGGTTGGCGGCCGCATTGTCGATGTCGACCCAGTTGCCGAGCCGCCGCCCGCTACGTCGCCACCGCGGGCCCCTCAACCGCGCAAGGCTACCCGGAGCGGTGCACCCGACCGCTCCTTCCGTCGGGCCGGGCCGCTCTCGCGGTATCTGGCCGTGCTCGCCATAGCTGGCGTCGTTGCCGCGATCTACCTCACCGTCCAGCGGCCCGATACGGTAGCGGTCCTCGTCGCCACCCGTGACCTACCGGCGTATCACCTCATCACCCCGGATGACGTCACGCTGAGCACCCGGGAGGCGGATGAGACGGAGACGTACGCAGCCCTGCCAGTGCAGGGACGCCTGAGCCTCAAACCGATCGCCGGTGGTCAGCCACTACGACGGGGCGACATCGCGCCGGACGTGGCCTCGGTGCTCGGTGACAACCTCACAGTGCATGGCTTCGAGGTATCGCCCGCGGCCGTCCTCGGTGGCGCACTCCAACCCGGCAACCGGATCCAGCTGACGCTGATACGCGGCCAACGGGTGCTGGCCCGTCTCGACGCAGTCGTCCTGTCCGTGACCGGAGACGACCCGGCACCAACCAGGACGCTCGTGGTCGCGCTCCGGGCAAAGGACGCCAAGGCCAACGATGCGGCCATTGGGACCGGGACTGCAGTCGTATTCAGAGACCCAGCCGCAGCCGACGCCCCCGGCTAGGTCACGGTCGCTCGGTCCAGGCCCAACCCGGTTCATGTACTGCTCGTCACCCGGGCAGGGCCACCCGCGCAGCCGGCGTCACGGATGCCCGGATGCTACGTCGGCAGCGTGCTCGGACGGCGGCGGGCTGAACAGTCCCGGCAGCCCACCCGAGTGCAGGAAGACCAGGTTCTGCCCGATGCCGCCAGCCAACAGTGCAGCCATCGCCCGGCCCGTATAAGTTGGGTCAAGGAAGATACCCTCAGTACGTGCGGCCACCGCCACTGCATTCCGTGCGGCGCGCGTGTAGTAGCCGTAGCCCTGACCCACCCGCGACCGGTCGATCCGCAGCAATGCCGGGTCGATCTCGGCGCCGACCAGCGCAGCCACGGTCGCGCGCGGCTCCGACAACACGCCGGTGTCCACGCCGACAACCCGTTGCGGCCCGAGCTCCCGCACCAACCCCGCCATCGTCCCCCCGGAACCGAGCGCGACGACTACCGCGTCAAAGTCCGCGACCTGCTCCAAAAGTTCACGTCCACACCTTTCGTAGCCTTGGACTGAGGTCGCCGACGTACCGCCGAATGGAATTAGGTACCCGTCGACCTCGGCAGCCACATCGTCGGTTGGTCGGTCTCCTGCCCAGACAATCTCTGCACCCGCATAGTCGTCGAGCAGCAGGTTGCCACCCGGCCGCTCATTCTCCCCACCTACGAGCACCAGTACGCACCGCATCCCCAGGCGCGCGGCGGCCGCCGCGGTGAGCCGGGCGTGGTTGCTCTGCGGCGCACCCGTGGTCACCAGCGTGCTGGCCCCCGCTGCTATCGCCTCAGCACATGTGATTTCCAGCTTGCGCACCTTGTTGCCACCACCGCCAAGTCCGACCAGGTCGTCCCGCTTAATCCATAGTCTCGCCAGTCCCGCACGCGCCGCGAGACGAGGCGCTTCGTCGATCGGGGTCGGCCATGTGCCCAGTGATAGAGAACTGATCATGCTTCCAGCTAACCACTGATACGGCAGGGGTCTGACACGAAAATCTCGGTGACTTGCGAGGGCCTGTTCGGGTCAGCCGACTTGTGGAAGCGGGTCGAAGCTGACGGTCAGCCCGAGAGTGTCGGCCTCGCGGATCATCCGTTCCATGGCGCTTTCGGGGCGGCGAACCTGGTCATGTCGCCGCCGGTCTCGGCGAGGACCACCTCCGCGGCCCGGCGGCCCACACCGGGCAGGGAGTCGAGGTTGCTGATGCCGTCGTGGCCGGCGACCAGGTCGACGATCCCGACGAGGTCGGTGGTTTTCTTCCTCGCCCGGCCGACAGCGACTCCGGCCAGCACCTGTGGATCGCGTTCGCCGGCGATGAGCGCATCGCTGATGGCCCGTCCGGTCGTGCCGACCACATTGGTGATGACACTGGTCAGCTCCATCCCCGGTGTCCTGCGGTTCCTTTTCCTTCTCCAACTGCTGGATCTCCTGCCCACGGTCACGGTCAGTTCGCTGCGGCGGCGGGTCAGGTCACGCAGTTCGCGCATCCGACGGTCAGGGACGAGGGAGCCGAGGACCATCCCGGACGCCCCGGCCCTGGCCAGGAACGTCGCGTCCGACGGGTCGGTCTTGCAAGCACGGATACCCCGCAGGTGGGCGGGGGTTGACCAGCATCAGGTTCAGCCGTTCCTGCAGCGTGTAGTGACGAAAGAAGGCCGCGGGTCATGGGTCGCTGACCACGACAGCGCTACCTGCATCCGAACCGGGTGTCAATCACGGTCGCTGGGGCGGCGCCGACCCCGCACCTGGCGGTCCCCAAAGGGGAGGCCGCATGATCGCGGAAAATGCCCTTCTACCTGCGTCGGGACGGCCGGATTCGAACCGACGACCCCTTGACCCCCAGTCAAGTGCGCTACCAAACTGCGCCACGTCCCGCTGCTTCCGCCCGGCTCACCGTGCGACAGCCGGTACAGCGTAGCGCAGGGCGTCTTCGTCCGCGCACCGCCCTGCCGTCCCTTCCCTGTTGCGCGTGGTCAGCCGCTACCCCTGGTGGCCTGGCCCACATCCGCTCAGCGCATCCTAGGAAGATAGGTCAAGAGACCGGCACGGCGTGACGTGGACGACGGGTACGGGCTCCGACGGCGGTGGCTGGCTGCTTCCGGCCGGACGTTCAGCCGTGCGGCTTGCCCCGCCCGCCGGCACCGACCTTCTTACGGGGACGTACCGAGACCTCCACCGGACTGCCCGTGAAGCCGAACTCCTCGCGGAGCTTGCGCTCGACGAAGCGCTGGTAGCCGGCGTCCAGCGGGCCGGTGGTGAAAAGCACGAAGCGGGGCGGGCAAACACCCGCCTGGGTGGCGAAGAGCACCCGGGGCGCCCGGCCGCCCCGCACCGGGTGCGGAGTCGCCTGTACCAGCGCGGTGAGCCACTGGTTGAGCTGCCCGGTCGGGACCCGGGTCTCCCAGCTCGCCAGCGCGGTGCGCAGTGCCGGCGCGAGCTTCTCCATCGCCCGGCCGGTCTTCGCCGACACGTTGAGCCGGATCGCCCACGGAATCCGGCGCAGCTCCCGGTCGATCTCCTTGTCAAGGTAGTATCGCCGGTCCGCATCGACCAGGTCCCACTTGTTGAAGGCGATCACCAGGGCCCGACCGGCCTCGGTGACCGTGGTCAGGATTCGCTGGTCCTGCTCGCTGATCGGCTCACTGGCGTCGAGCAGCACCACCGCCACCTCGGCCGCCTCGATCGCGGCGGCGGTACGCAGGCTGGCGTAGTACTCCGTACCGCTGGCCCTGCCCACCCGCTTGCGCAGCCCGGCGGTGTCGACGAACTGCCAGACCTCCCCACCGACCTCCACCAGGCTGTCGACCGGGTCGACCGTCGTGCCGGCGACCGAGTCGACCACCGCCCGCTCCTCCCGGGCCAGCCGGTTGAGCAGGCTGGACTTGCCGACGTTGGGGCGGCCGACCAGCGCGACCCGGCGCGGCCCTCGCGGCCCCGCCTCGGTCACCGGCGGCGCGTCCGGCAGCGCCTCGAGGATGGCGTCGAGCAGGTCGCCGGAGCCCCGGCCGTGCAGCGCGGAGACCGGCCGGGGCTCGCCGAGGCCGAGCGACCAGAGCGAGGTGGCCTCGATCTCCACGGCCGCGTTGTCTGCTTTGTTGGCGACCAGGATGACCGGCTTGGCGCTGCGCCGCAGCATCCGTACCGCGGCCTCGTCGATGTCCGTGGCGCCGACCGTGGCGTCGACCACGAAGAGCACCACGTCGGCGGTGGCGACCGCGTTCTCCGCCTGGGCCGCGATGGCGGCGGCCCGGTCCTTCGCGTCCGGTTCCCAGCCACCGGTGTCGACGACCGTGAACTGTCTCCCCGACCACTGCGCGTCGTACGGGACCCGGTCCCGGGTCACTCCCGGCGTGTCCTCCACCACCGCCTGCCGGCGACCGATGATCCGGTTCACCAGCGTCGACTTGCCCACGTTGGGACGGCCGACCACCGCCACCACCGGCACCGGGCCAGTCGTTCCGGCCTCCTCGTCGGCCTCCGGTTCCCGCAGCTCTACCCAACCGTCCCCCGCGCTCACGCCGCCTCCTCGCCCGACCGGGTACGACCCCGGTTCACCAACTCACCGATCCCGCCGATCCGCCCGGTCACCGGGCCGGCCGCTCTCCGGTGAGCAGCTCACGCAGTCTGACGACGACCTCGTCGATGCCGAGCGCGGTGCTGTCCAGCACCACCGCGTCCGGGGCCTGCCGCAGCGGGTCGGCGGCCCGGGTGGAGTCGAGCCGGTCGCGTCGGGCCAGGTCGGCCACTGTCGCACCGAGGTCGGCGGCGTTCTCGGCGCTGCGCCGCCGCGCCCTCGTCTCGGCCGAGGCGGTCAGGAAGACCTTGAGGTCGGCATCCGGCGCCACCACCGACCCGATGTCCCGGCCCTCCACGACGATCCGTCCGGCCGCGTCGATCATCTCGCGCTGTAGCCCGACGAGCAGCTCCCGGACCGCGGGTACGGCCGACACGGCGGAGACCGCCGCCGTCACCTCCGGGCCCCTGATCTCGCGGTCGACGGCGATCCCGTCGGCGGTCACGCTCGGCGCCTCCGGATCCACCCCGATCTTCAGGTCGGTTTCCCCCGCGACCTTGGCCACCGCCTCGGCGTCCTGCGGATCGACCCCGGAGCGCAGCACCGCCCAGGTGACGGCCCGGTACATGGCCCCGGTGTCGAGGTAGCGGGCGCCGAGCGCGCTCGCCAGCCGCCGGGAGACGGTGGACTTTCCCGAACCGGACGGGCCATCCACGGCGACGACACATCGCCCGGTCCGTACCTTTTCAGCCACCGTTCCTCCTCCACCGAGTCCTTCGGGCGATCCGCCCGGCACCGCCGATCTCATCGGGCGGCGGGCCGCGGCGACGCACCGCCTGTCGCAGTCCATCATGCCCCGTCCGCCGGAACGGCCCGCGCCCGACACCGGCAGCGACGGTCGGTGACGCCGCTCCGACGCAACCGCCTCGCGACGCAACCGCCTCGCGACGCAACCGCGCCCGCGGGCACAGCAGCACCCGCCCGCGGGCGCAGCAGCACCCGACCGCGTTCGCGTCCGGCCCAGCGACATCCGGCGGACGCCGGCCTCGACCCGGCCTGGAGCGTGCGGCAGCGTGGTCAGCCCTCGACCGCTTTGAAGAGCGCGGCGATCTCGGCGTTCGTCAGCCGACGGTTGCGACCGGGCCGCAGGTCCCCGAGCCGGATCGGCCCGATGGCGGTACGGATGAGCCGGGAGACCGGATGCCCGACCTCCTCCAGCAGCCGCCGCACGATGTGTTTGCGCCCTTCGTGCAGGGTCAGTTCGACCTGCGCGGTCCGTCCCAACGTGTCCACCAGACGGAACTCGTCCACCCGGGCCAGGCCGTCCGACAGCTCGACGCCGGCCTTCAACCGCCGTCCAGCGTCGCGACGGAGCGGGCCCGCCACCTCGCACAGGTAGGTCTTCGGCACCCCGTACGACGGGTGCATCAACCGGTGCGCCAGCGTGCCGTCGTTGGTCAGCAGCAGCAGGCCCTCGCTGTCGGCGTCGAGCCGGCCGACGTGGTAGACCCGCTCCTCCACCCGGCCGAGGAAATCCGCCAGCGCCGTGCGGCCCTTCTCGTCCGCCATCGTCGACACCACGCCGCGCGGCTTGTTCATCGCCAGGTAGACCAGCCGGGTGTCGGTGACCAGCCGCTCCCCGTCGACGTAGATGACGGCGGTGGCCGGGTCGACCTTGTCACCGAGCTGGGCGACCCGGCCGTCCACGGTGACCCGGCGCCGAAAGATCAGATCCTCGCAGGCGCGCCGGGAACCGACGCCGGCCGCGGCGAGCACCTTCTGCAGGCGCTCGACGCCGGGGGCACCGGAGCTGTCATCGTGGGGCATCGGCAATCTCTTCCACGTCGTCGGGCAGGAACGGGGCCAGTGACGGGAGCTGGGCGACGGTGTCCAGCCCCAGCTTCTCCAGGAACAGCGTTGTCGTCCGGTAGAGGAAGGCTCCGCTCTCCGGCTCGGTGCCGCACTCCTCGATCAGGCCACGGGAGACCAGGGTACGGATCACCCCGTCACAGTTGACACCCCGGATCGCCGAGATCCTGGACCGGGTCACCGGCTGCTTGTAGGCGACCACGGCGAGGGTCTCCAGTGCCGCCTGGGTCAGCCGGACGGACTGCCCGTCCAACACGAACCGCTCGACGTAGGCGGCGTATTCCGGGCGGGTGTAGAGCCGCCAGCCGCCAGCCGCCCTCCGCAGCTCGAAGCCGTGCCCGGCCGAGGTGTAGCCGGCTGCCAGCTCTGCCAGGGCGGCCGCCACCCGCCCGGTCGGCTGCTCCAACACCTGCGCCAGCACGGTCTCGGTGACCGGCTCGTCCACCACCAGCAGGATCGCCTCCAACGCTCCGCGCAGCTCGGCGTCGTCGATCAGTGCCAGCGCCGTACCCTGCCGGTCAGACCCGCCGGGCGCCAGCGCCGTGCCCTGCCGGTCAGACCCGCCGGGCGCCAGCGCCGCCGCCGGCGCACCCTCCGGCTCCGGACCGGCATCACCGGGTACGTCCACCGCCTCACCCGGCTGGGCACCACGTTCTCCGGCGCCGGGCTCCCATCCCGTCCGATCCGCAGCCGGCACCCCGACCTCAGGAACCACCGCGATCTCAGGAACCACCGCGATCTCAGGAACCACCCCGACCTCAGAAACCAGCTTGACCTCAGGAACCACCTCGATCGGCGCCGACGAATCCTCAACTCCGTCGGAGACGTCCGCGGGGTCGGTCGGCGGGTCGGCGGGCTCGGCGCAGGGCTGGGGCGGCCGGATCGCGGCCGGCCGCTCCCACGGCGGCACCCAGGCCGCTGCCTGCTCGGCCAGGGAGTCGGGCTGCTCTTCGCCGGTCACCGCGTCTCCTCCTGCGTCTCGTCCCGCTCGTCGCCGCTCGCCGGCCCGTCCGGGGCGGTCCCGCCCCCCTCCGCCGTGCCCGCCGGCACCAGCGGTTCCGGCGGTTGATCCGCACCGGCCGGCCGGTCCGGTGGTGCGGGCGCGCCCGCGTACTCGTCGATGTCGAGGTCGGCGCCGCCGTCGTCGGGGCCGGTCCACCGTACGGTCAGTTCGCCGAGCGCCTCCACCTGGGCGAACCCGACCAGACCCTCCCGATACAGCTCCAGCAGGGCCAGGAACCGGGCGACAACTTCAAGCGTGGATTCGCAATCCGCGCAGAGCACTCGAAAGGTCGCGATACCGGCCCGACGGAGCCGGTCCCGCAGCAGGGCGGCGTGTTCCCGGACACTCACCCGGACCATGTGCACGTGGTCGATGGAGACCACCGGCGGCTTCTTCGGGGTCATCGCCTTCACCGCCAGCGCGGCGAGCCGGTCCGGTCCGATCCCGAGCACCAGGTCCGGCAGCGCCTCGGCGTACCGTGGCTCCAGGGTGACCGCCCGCGGGTAGCGGCGGGAACCGACCGACTCCAGCTCGGCGATGTGCGCGGCGGCCTCCTTGAAGGCCTTGTACTGCAACAACCGCGCGAAGAGCAGGTCCCGGGCCTCCAGCAGGGCCAGGTCCTCCTCGTCCTCGACCTGGGCGGCCGGCAGCAGCCGGGCGGCCTTGAGGTCCAGCAGGGTCGCGGCGACGACGAGGAACTCGCTCGCCTCGTCCAGGTCCCAGTCGTCCCCCATCGCCCGGATGTAGGCGATGAACTCGTCGGTGACCCGGTGCAGCGCGACCTCGGTCACGTCGAGCTTGTGCTTGCCGATGAGCTGGAGGAGCAGGTCGAACGGACCGGTGAAGTTCGCCAGCCGTACGGTGAATCCGCCGGCCGCCTCCGCCTCGGCGTCGTCGGTCCCGGTCCCACCGGCCGGCTCGCCTGGCGCCGCAGGCTCGTCGTCGCCGACGACCGGCACCCCCTCGGCCTCCGGTGCCTCCCGGATCTCCGCTACCCGCCGGGTCTCCGCCACCTGCCGAACCTCCGGTACGGCGGCCGGCACCCCATCCGATGACTGCGCGACAGGTGGCTGCGCGACCGGTGGCGGGTCGGGCGTGGCCGGGGAGGCTGGCGCGGAGTTCACCCGACGACCGTAGTCCACCGGCTCCGAACCGCCGGCCACCAGCGCCGCCCCGGTACCGTCACTCACCTGATGATCCTCGACACCGCGGGCACCGACCGGGGCCCGGGAGCCGACAGGGAACACCGGCCGGCGCCGGCCGGCCGGAACCGCCCACCGGCGCTACCGCTCGGCCTGCGCGGCGATCACTTCCCGAGCCAACTGCCGGTAGTTGCGGGCTCCGGAGGAGGCCGGATCCAGCGTTGTGATCGGCGCGCCCGCGACCGTCGACTCGGGGAACTTCACCGTCTTGGTGATCACCGTCTGGTAGACCTTGTCGCCGAAGGCCTCCACCACCCGCTGGAGCACCTGCCGGCAGTGCGTGGTGCGGCTGTCGTACATGGTGGCGAGGATGCCTTCCAACTCCAGGTCGAAGTTGAGCCGCTCGCGGACCTTGTCGATGGTGTCCAGCAGCAGGGCCACGCCGCGGAGGCTGAAGAACTCGCACTCCAGCGGGATGAGCACGCCGTCCGCCACGGTGAGGGCGTTGATGGCGAGCAGCCCGAGCGACGGCTGGCAGTCGATCAGGACGAAGTCGTATTCCTTGCGGATCGACTTGAGCACCCGGGCCAGCGCCATCTCCCGGGCGACCTCGTTGACCAGTTGGATCTCGGCGGCCGAGAGGTCGATGTTGGCCGGCAGCAGGTGCAGTCCGGCGACATCCGTCTTGATCAGCACGTCCTCGGCGGTGACGTCGTCCTGCATCAGCAGGTTGTAGACGGAGAGATCGAGGTTGTGCGGGTTGACGCCGAGGCCGACCGAGAGCGCCCCCTGCGGGTCGAAGTCGACAAGCAGCACGCGCCGGCCGTACTCGGCCAGGGCGGCACCGAGGTTGATGGTCGTGGTGGTCTTGCCCACCCCGCCCTTCTGGTTGGCCATCGCAATGATCCGGGCCGGACCGTGCTGGTCGGTCGGCATCGGCTCGGGGATCGGCTTGCGCATCGTGTACGCGGCCGGGTCGGCCGGACCCAGCTCGGCGCCGAGATCCAGGGCGGACTGCTGCTCGCGCAGGGTCGAGGTCCACGCCTCGGCGCGATCGCCGTTTCCAGCCATGTCCTCGTACGCCCCCTCCCGACGACTGCCCGGCGTCGGAGCCGAACGGTGTCCTGTGCGGCGCCGCCGCGAACCTCGATTGCCGCCTCACGAGGCCGCGCCAGATCCCGACTCTACGCCACGTCGCAGCACCGTAGTGGGCACCGTCTCGGCGTGTCGAACCAGCCGCCGACAGGGCGCCGACCGAGCGCCGACACCTCGCGCCGACCGCCACGAACGCGATCGGGATCGGTCCGCCGCCCGACAGTACCCCGCCGATGCCGTCCCGGGGATCGCCCGGTCAGCCCCGCGCCCGGGGATGTGCGGTCGCGTACACCTCCCGGAGCCGTTCCACGGTGACCAACGTGTAGACCTGGGTGGTGGTCACCGAGGCGTGCCCGAGCAGTTCCTGCACCACCCGCACGTCGGCGCCGCCGTCGAGCAGGTGGGTGGCGTACGAGTGGCGCAGGGTGTGTGGGGAGACCGCGCGCGGCCCCGCCACCGGCAGTCCGGCCCGCCCGGCGGCGCGGCGCAGGATGGTCCAGGCGCTCTGTCGGGACAGCGCCCCGCCCCGGGCGTTGAGGAAGACCGCCGGCACGCCACGCCCGGCGGCGGCCAGGGCCGGCCGGCCCCGGACCAGGTAGGCCCGCACCGCCTCGGCGGCGTATCCGCCGACCGGCACCAGACGGCTCCGGCCGCCCTTGCCGTGCAGCAGCACCGAGCCGTCGACCAGGTCGAGGTCGTCGATCGCGGCGCCGACCGCCTCGGAGATCCGCGCGCCGGTGCCGTACAGGAATTCCAGCAGTGCCCGGTCCCGCAGCGCCAGCGCGGCCCCGGGTCCGGTCGCGCCGGCCGCTCCTGCCTTCTCCAGCAGCCGCTCCACCTCGGAGACGTCCAGGGCCCGGGGCAGCCGGCGGGGCAGGGCCGGCGGGTGTACGTCCCGGCTGGCGTCCTGGCCGACCAGGCCCTCCCGGACGGCGAACCGGTGCAGCCCACGGACGGCACTGGCGGCACGGGCCGCCGATGCCGCCGCGAGCGGCGGGTGGCCGTCGTGCCCGGCCCGCAGCCGCGCCACGTGGTCGGCGATCTCCGCCGGCCCGACCGCCGCCAGCTCCTCGACGCCGGCGGCGGCCAGCGATCCGAGATACCGCTCCAGATCCCGCCGGTACGACGCGAGCGTGTTGGTCGCCAGCCCGCGCTCGACCGTGAGATGGTCGAGGTAGCCGCGGAGCACACGCCGCAGGGCCGGCGACGGTTCGGGCCCGTCACCGACCGGAGCGGAACTCATCCGAGGACGTCCGCCAGTGGCCGGGCGGCCATGCCGTGCGCCTCGGCGACCGGGCCGTAGGTGACCTGCCCGGCGTGCGTGTTCAGCCCGAGCGCGAGCGCCGGATCGCGGCGCAGCGCCTCCCGCCAGCCGTGGTTCGCCAGTTCCAGCGCGTACGGCAGGGTGACGTTGGTCAGCGCGTAGGTGCTGGTGTGCGGCACCGCGCCGGGCATGTTCGCCACACAGTAGAAGAGCGAGTTGTGCACCGGATAGACCGGGTCGTCGTGCGTGGTCGGGCGGGAGTCCTCGAAGCAGCCTCCCTGGTCGATCGAGATGTCCACCAGCACGCTGCCCGGCTTCATCCGGGAAACCAGGTCGTTGCTGATCAGCGTCGGCGCCTTGGCGCCGGGCACCAGCACCGCGCCGATCACGAGGTCGGCGTCGACGACGGCCCGCTCGATCTCGTAGGTGTTCGACGCCACCGTCTGGATGTGACCCCGGTAGATCGCGTCGGCCTGGCGGAGCTGGCCGACCGCCCGGTCCAGCAGCAGCACCTCGGCCTGGAGGCCGAGCGCGATCGCCGCGGCGTTCCGGCCGGAGACCCCGGCTCCGATCACCACGGTCTTGGCGGCGTAGACCCCGGAGACGCCGCCCATCAGCACGCCGCGCCCGCCGCCGGAACGCATCAGGTGGTACGCGCCCACCTGCGGCGCCAACCGGCCGGCGACCTCGGACATCGGGGCGAGCAGCGGCAGCGAACGGTCGGGCAGCTCGACGGTCTCGTACGCGATCCCGGTCACCTTCCGGTCCAGCAGCGCGTCGGTGCAGCCCTTCGAGGCGGCCAGGTGCAGGTAGGTGAAGAGCACCTGTCCCTCGCGCATCCGGTGGTACTCCTCGGCGACCGGCTCCTTGACCTTGAGGACCAGGTCGGCGACGCCCCACACCTCGTCGGCGTCGCCCAGGATCGTGGCCCCGGCGGAGGCGAGCTCGGCGTCGGTGATCGACGACCCTGCCCCGGCCCCGCTCTCCACGAAGACCTTGTGGCCGGCACGGACGAACTCGTGCACCCCGGCCGGGGTGATCGCCACCCGGTACTCGCGGTTCTTGACCTCGCGCGGAATTCCGACCTTCACGATCCAGACACCTCTCTCCGGGTACCGGCCCCGGCCGCGCGACGAGCGACGGCCCCGTTGCCGCCACGGTCCACCGTCCCGCCCGCGGAAGTCTAGGACCGGGGCGACGTGCCGGCAGCCGCCATTGTGACAACGGGTAGCCGGCAACCTTGACGGTATGTCAGTCACCTCACGACGAACCCGCACGACCGACCGCCACCCGTGACGCGACCGTGCGGCGGGACGTCGACAGCGACCGACCGGCGGGACGTCGACAGCGACCGACCGGCGGGACGTCGACAGCGACCGTGCGGCGGGACGTCGACAGCGACCGTTGCGGCGGTCAGGGCAGGGGCGAGTCCGCGGGCCGGAGTCCCGCCCAGTCGCGGTCCCTGGCCCGGGCCGCCGCGAGCACCCCGGCGACGCAGGCCACATTGGTGATCTCGCCGGCGAGCACCATCGACACGGCCTCGTCCAGGTCGACCCGGATCACCTCCAACTCGGCCTCCTCGTCACGCCGCTCGTGCCGCTGTTCCGGCACCACCTCGGAGAGCTGCCGGGCCAGGAAGATCCGGATCAGTTCGTCGGAATAGCCCGGCGAGGTGTGCACGTCCACCAGCAGGTCGAGCCGGCCGGCCGCGAGGTCCGCCTCCTCGGCCAGCTCCCGCAGCGCCGCGGCCGGCGGCTCCTCCCCGGCGACATCGGTCAGCCCGGCGGGCAGCTCCCAGATCACCCGGCGCAGCGGGTGGCGGTACTGGCGGATCAGCACCGCCCGTCCCCGCTCGTCGAGGGCGAGCACGCCGACCGCACCCACGTGTCGGACGTAGTCCCGGGAGACGACCCGGCCGCCCGGCATCGTGACCTGGTCGGTGACCACGGAGAAGACCCTGCCCCGGAACTGTTCCCGCCGGTCCCGTACCTCGTAGACGTGCCCGCCCACCCGACCGTTCACGCCGCCACCACCGCTGCCCCCACTACCCCCGTTACCACCGCTGCCGCCACCCCGACCCGATCGCGGGTCACGAGGAGGAGCTCGCCTTTGCCGGCCGGATCTGCCGGTTGTTCCCGGTGACCTCCTCCGACTCGGTGAACTCCGCCAACTCGGAGCGTTCCGCCGCCACCCCGGAGCGCTCCCCGGAGAGCACGGCGGTGGCACCGCCGGCTCCGGATGCGCCCGGTGCCGCGCCGGCCACCGGGGCCATCTCCACGGGAAGCTGGTCCGCGGAGGAGTAGGCGACGACGGCGGCGACGAACGCGGCGAAGAGCGGATGTGGCCGGGTCGGCCGGCTCTTCAGCTCCGGATGCGCCTGGGTCGCCACGAAGAACGGATGCAGCGACCGGTCCAGCTCGACGAACTCGACCAGCCGACCCTCCGGCGAGGTGCCGGAGATGTGCATTCCGGCCTTTGTCAGCGCGTCCCGGTAGGCGTTGTTCACCTCGTACCGGTGCCGGTGCCGCTCGCTGACCTCGGTGTCGCCGTACGCCTGCGCCACCAGCGAGCCCTCCACCAGCCGCGCCGGGTACGCGCCCAGCCGCATGGTGCCGCCCATGTCGCCCCGACCGGCGACGATGTCCTCCTGGTCGGCCATGGTGGCGATCACCGGATGCCGGGCCTCGGAGTCGAACTCCAGCGAGTTGGCGCCGTCGAGTCCGGCGAGGTGCCGGGCCACCTCGATGGTCATGCACTGCAACCCGAGGCAGAGCCCGAGGATCGGGATGGCGTTCTCCCGGGCGTACCGTGCCGCGCCGATCTTGCCCTCGATGCCGCGTACGCCGAAGCCGCCGGGGATGACGATCCCGTCGACGCCGGCGAGCGCGGCTGCCGCGCCGGAGGCGGTGACGCACTCGTCGCTCGGCACCCAGTGCAGCTCCACCCGGGCCCGGTGGCCGAACCCGGCCGCCCGGATCGCCTCGCTCACCGACAGGTACGCGTCGGGCAGGTCGACGTACTTGCCGACCAGCGCGACCCGGACGGTGTGGTGCGGGTGGTGGACCCGCTCCAGCAGGTCGTCCCAGCGCTGCCAGTCGACGTCCCGGAACGACAGCCCCAGCCGGCGGACCACGTAGGCGTCCAGGCCCTCCCGGTGCAGCACCTTCGGGATGTCGTAGATGCTCGGCGCGTCGGGTGCGGCGATCACCGCCTCCCGGTCGACGTCGCAGTAGAGCGACAACTTGTGCTTGAGCTTGTCCGGGATCTCCCGGTCGGAGCGGCAGACGATGGCGTCCGGCTGGATACCGATGTTGCGCAGTGCCGCGACCGAGTGCTGGGTGGGCTTGGTCTTCAGCTCACCGGACGGCGCCAGGTACGGCACCAGCGACACGTGCAGGTAGAAGCAGTTGTCCCGGCCGAGATCGTGCCGGACCTGCCGGATCGCCTCCAGAAACGGCAGCGACTCGATGTCGCCGACCGTGCCGCCGACCTCGGTGATCACCACGTCCGGGGTGCGGCCGTCCTCGTCGGGGTCGCCCATGGCGAGGATCCGGGCCTTGATCTCGTTCGTGATGTGCGGGATCACCTGCACGGTGTCGCCGAGGTACTCGCCCCGGCGCTCCTTCGCGATCACCTCCGAGTAGATCTGGCCGGTGGTGACGTTCGCCTTGCCGGAGAGGGCGCGGTCGAGGAAACGCTCGTAGTGCCCGACGTCGAGGTCGGTCTCGGCCCCGTCGTCGGTGACGAATACCTCACCGTGCTGGAAGGGGTTCATGGTGCCGGGGTCGACGTTGAGGTAGGGGTCGAGCTTCTGCATCACGACCCGTAGGCCACGCGCGGTGAGGAGGTTTCCGAGGCTGGAGGCGGTCAGGCCCTTGCCGAGCGAGGAGGCGACGCCCCCGGTGACGAAAATGTGCCTGGTCGTCCGTACTGAAGGGGCCAAGGCCTGCTCCCGTGGTCGTCTGTCGCGGTCATGCGAACCGGTGTCGGATCAGTCGAGGTGATCCACGCGATCCACGGGATTCCACGCTAACACCAACCCTGGCCGGGACGCCGGGGGCATCCGTTTCCACCGGCGAGCCGGTGCCGGTCAGCCCGCCGACACCCCGGCCGACGGCTGCGCCGGGCCGGTTTGCGCGGCGGTCCCCGCCTCCTCCGCGGCACGGCGGGACTGCTCGACCCTCGGGCCGCTCGGCGCCACCGTGACGGCACCAGCCGACCGGTCCGGGGCCCCCGGTGGCGCCGACGGCTCGTCGGGAGACGACGCCGCCGGGATGGTCCGGTCGGTGGCGTGGTCGAGTACCCGCAGCGCGGCCAGGGCCGCCATCGGCACGGTCAACGCCGCCGCCGCACCGGCGACGTTGAGGGCCGTTCCGCCGAGCAGGCCGGCGATCAGCGCAGCCACGACGATTCCGGCCATTCCGGCGCGGATGGCGGGATAGATCCCGAAGAGCCGTTTGAGCCCACCCCAGGGCCGGAGCAGGGCAAACCACACCAGCACCGCACCGACCAGCGCGAGAACGGTGAGCGGGCTCCCGGCCAGGGCGGAGAGGTTCGCGGCGCCGGAACGGTGCACGGTCAGCCCGCTGGTGCCGTCGCCGACGGCGGTGAGGAACCGGCCGAGGCTGCCCTGCTGGGCAAGCGGCTGCCGCAGGTCCAGGATGGCGAAGCCGACGGTGACCGCCAGGCCCGCGATGCTGGCCCAGGCGAGCCGGCCGAGGGTGAGCCAGCCGCCGGTGCTGATCACGGCGGCGATGCTCACCCCGGCGGTCAGCGCGACGGCGCCGACGGCGTCGGCGCCCAGGTAGGGGCTGCCGACCACGATCACCCCGAGCACGCCGACCAGCACCACGACGGCCGGCCGCCAGCTCCGGCGGACCTGCTGCGCCAGCCATCCGGCCGAGAGCAGGATGGCGGCGATGAAGACGCCGAGACCGACGGCACCGAGGCCGGCGTACCGGCCACCCTCCAGGGCCGAATAGCCGGTCACCCCGTTGAGCTGCAGGCGCGCCCCGGTGACCACGTCCGCGCCGACGACGACCGCGGCCAGCCCGGCCACCCCGGCCAGCGGCCAGAGGGTGCGCTGGTACGCCGGGGCGAGCCGCACCCCGGCGGTGGCCAGCGCCAGCACCACCGCGGTGACCAGGCCGTAGTAGAACCCGGCGTGCTCACCCCGCCACCACGGGAAGATGTCCGCCACGAGTGCGGCGGGGATCGCCAGCGCGGCGGCGATGAGCAGTACCTCGACCGTTCCGACCACCCGCCGGGGTACCGGGGCGGGCCCGGACCGGCCGGCGTCGCGGCGCGCCCGGCGCAGCAGCGGCAGCACGGCCACCGCGAGGAGGCACTGGAGCCCGGCGAGCAGCAGGAAGAACCACCCGGCCACCCGCTGTTGGGCCCCTGCCTCCCGATCGGCGTCGGCGGGCGCCGCGATCGCCGTCGGCAGATCGGCCGGGCGGTCGCCGACCACCGCCGCCGGCTGGCCGATGAAGAGCCGTTCCGGGGCCGGCCGGCCCAGCGCCGCCAGCGCGGTGGGGGCCAGGTCGACAAGCTGCAGGTAGCCGTCCCGGCCGGTGCTGGGCGAGGTCAGCCAGCCCCGCCCCCAGCCGGGACCGTCCGCCACGACCACGTGCAGTCGGGACGTCCGGTCGGTGTCGGCGACCCCGGCCACCATCACCAGGGACCGCTCGGGGCGGGCCGCCAGGACCCGGGCCAGGGCCTCGTCGGCCCGGCGCGCGGCGTCGGCCCGGCGGGCGGGATCGTCGCCGCTGACCGTGCCGAGGTCGATGATTCCGAGTACGCAGCTGCCGAGCAGCGCGCTCGGGTCGGGCGGCAGTTCGGCGGCGTACCGGTCGACCCGGCCGAACGGTCGGGCCGCGGCGACCGCCGCACCCGGGCCGACCGCGACGGTGCAGCGGACCGATTCCGCCAGCGCCCCCGGCATGGTGCCCCAGCGCAGCCGTTCCTGGTTGTAGGTCACCGTCGCCCGCTGGTCGGGCAGGTTGGCGCTGATCCCGTCCGGCCGCTCGACGGTGATGTCCGGGTCCGGGCAGGTCTGGCCGACGACCGTCTCGTCCCAGGCGGCGAAGTTGCCCGCGCCGAGGGTCTGCCAGCCGTCGACCGGGCAGGTCGGCTGCCGGGCCGACCGGACCGCGAGGGAGCCGATGGCACCCTGCTCGGCCATCCGCCACAGCGTCGGCGTGTTCGCCGGGTCGACGTCGTCCCAGCGCAGTCCCGGTACGCCCGCCACCAGCACGTAGTCGGCGGTCTGCTCCGGCCCTTTCGGGGCCGGCCGGACGACGAGCGCGGCGATGCCCAGCGCCACCATCACCGCCGTCAACAGGACGGGTACCAGTCGGCGCAGCATCAGCCCCGCCCCGCCGACGAACCGGTCTCCGGAGCCGTACCGCCGTCCCCGGCGGCGTGGCCGGACGCGGGCTGCTCGGGCGGCGGTGACTGGCTTCGTGTCTTTGGGCTGCCCTGTCCGTCTGCTGACGGCTGCGGTCCGGGTACGCCCGGCTGCGGTCCGGGTACGCCGAGTTCGGCGTAGACCGCGGCGACGGCGGCGGTCGTCTCCGCCGCGGTCGGCCACCGCGCAGCCTGCGCAATGGCCCGTCCGGCCAGCTCGGCCCGGCGGGCGGGGTCGTCGAGCAACGCCCGCACCGCCTCGTCCACCGCCGCCACCTCACCCGGCGCCACCAGCACGGCCGCCTCGCCGACCAGCTCGGGCAGGCCGCCCACGGCGGTGGCCACCAGCGGCACGCCGGCCCGCAGCGCCTCCTGCGCGAAGAGCTGCCGTGCCTCCCAGTCGCTGGTGACCACGGCCAGATCGGCCCCGGCGAGCAGGTCGGCCACGTCGGTGCGGTGCCCGAGCAGGGTCACCGGGGCCCGGGCGGCCGAGATGCGGGCGGCCAGTTGCAGATAGCTCGGCCCGCTGCCGGCGATCACCACCACCGGCACCGGCTTCCGCTCGCGCCACCGGGCGGCGGCGTCCACCAGCACGTCGTACCGCTTCTGCGGGTGCAGCCGGCCGACCGAGACGATCAGTGGCTGCTCCGGAGCGACGGCGAACTCGGCCCGGACCGCCTGCCGGCTCCGGCGCGGCGGCGGCAGTTCCGGGGCGGCGACCGGGGCGAGCCGGGCGTCCCGGGAGCCGAGCGCGCCGGCCCGCGCGACGAGGTCGGCGGAGGCGCCGAGGACGACCCGGGCCCGCCGGATCACGGTCCGCTCGGCCAGCCGGGAGAGCCGGCCCCGCAGCCCGCCGGCGAGCACCGCGTTGTGCAGGGTCACCACCACCGGTACGGCCGGGCGGGCGAGCACCGCCACCAGGCCGGCCCGCAGCCCGTGCGCGTGCACCACGTCGACCGGCCCGGCGGCGAACGCCCGGCGCAGCCCGGCGACCGCCCGTACGTCGGCCGGGGTGGGACTGGCCGGAATCTCCACCGGCACGAACCGGGCTCCTGCGGCGGTGAAGTCGAACTGCTGCTGCGTCGCGGCGGGACCGCAGACGGTGACCGCCAGTCCGGCACCGACCAGCCCGCGGGCGAGCGAGGCGACGTGCTGACCGACGCCGCCGGTGCTGGAGGCGAGGACCAGGAGCACCGAGCCGGCCCGGTCGGCGGCAGCCCCGGTCACCGGATCCCCCGTACCTGCTCGCTCACCGCGCCCCCCGCTCCTTCCCGTCGTCCTCGCCCGGGGCCTGCGCCAGCAGGCGGCGCAGCCGGGCCCGGGCCGCTGCCAGCAGCGGGCGGACGTCGTGCCGGTCCAGCGGATAGGCGACCGCGACGAAAGCCGCGCCCACGGCTACTCCGGACAGCATGCCCTGCACGAGGGCGTCGACTCTCGCCGGGGTACCACTTCCGAGGCCCGGCAACCGGTGCGCCAGCAGCGCGCCGGCCGCCGCCGCGATTGTTCCGGCGAGCAGCCCCACCAGGGCTGACCTGGTGAATCCGGTCAGCGCGGCCGCTCCGGCACTGCGCCGGACCGCCCGGACCAGCAGGAGCCCGAGCACCAGCATGCCGGCCGAGTTCGCCAACCCGACCGCGAAGACCCGGTAGTCGACCGGCAGGGCGGCGGCCAGCGCCACCGCGGCGACCGGCACGACGAGCCAGCCGGCGAGGGTGGCCACCGCCGCCGGCCGGGTGGCGCCGCGCGCGTAGAGGGCCCGGGTGAGTACCGCGAAGAGCCCGTACCCGAGCAGGCCCGGCGCGAAGCCGGCGACGGCGGCGGCGAGCGGAGGGCCGCTGCCCGGCCAGAAGAACCGGGCCACCGGCTCGGCGGTGCCGGCCAGCGCCGCCGCGCCGAGGCAGCTGAAGAGCAGCACCCGGCGGGCGGTCGGCGCCAGCGTACGCCGGTACTCCGCCTCGTCCCCGGCGCTGTGCGCGGCGACCAGCTGCGGGTACGCCGCGATCGCGAGCGGCACGGCGAGCACCGCCCAGGGCAGCAGGTACACCGTCTGGGCGAGGTTGAAGACCACCGGCGCGCCGGTCGGTCCGCCGCTGACCTGGTGCAGGCTGACCACCAGCGCGACCTGCTGGCCCAGCACCGTCACCGCACCGGCCAGCGCGAGGCCACGGATCCTGCCCCGGGCCCCGGCGGCCAGCGCGTAGCCGGGGCGGAGCCGCAGCCGCAGCCGGCGCACCGGGACGAGCAGCGACAGCGAGAGCACCACCACCCCGAGCGTGGTGCCGGCGGAGAGGATCAGCTCGCCGCCCCGGCCGACCCCGCCGATGCTCGGGTGCACCCCCTCGACGGCGGCGAACGCCAGGTAGACCGCGATCACGGTCACGCTGGAGAGCAGCGGCGCCAGCACCGGCCAGGCGAATCTGCGATACGACTGGAGCACGCCGGTGAGCACGATGCCGATCCCGTAGAGCGGCAGTTGCGGGGCGAAGACCCGGAGCATTCGCGCCCCGGCCTCGATCTCGGTGTCGCTGCGCCCCTCCGAGATCAGCCCGACGACCGGTTCGGCGAGCAGTGCCACCGCGACGGCGAGCGGGACGAGCAGGCTGACCGTCCAGGTGAGCAGGGCGCCGGTGGTGGCCGAGACCGTCGCCCGGTCACCGGCCGCGACCGCGCCGGCCAGCAGCGGTACGACGAGACTGGCCAGCGCCCCACCGGCGACGATCTCGAAGACGATGTTGGGCACGCTGTTCGCCACCACGTACATGCCGCCGAGGTCGCTGTCTTCCCCCATCACCCAGGTGAAGACGGCGGTACGCCCGAACCCGGCCAGTCGACTGGCCACGGTGAGTACGGCGATCAGCGCCGCGGCGCCCGCGACGCGCCCGGCGCCGACGAGGGGTGCCGGCCTGCCCACCTCAGGACTGTCGCCGGCCCAGGGCGTCGAGTTCGCGCAACCCCCTGGTGTTCTGGATCACCTGCGTGAAGCTGACCCTCTCGCTGGCGGCGGTGAGCGCGGCGACCACGGCCAGCGTGCCGGCCCGCCCCACCGGCCCGGTACGCGCGGCCAGCGCCACCCCGAGCAGCGCGCCGAGGGCGTTGGCGCCGCTGTCCCCGAGCATGACCCGTTCGTCGAGGTCGGCCGGGAGCAGTGCGGCGGCGGCGCCGACCGGGCCGGCGGCGAGTCCACCGGTCGGGCCGGGCAGCAGCGGCGCGCCGAGCAGCAGGCTGGCCTTGAGCGCCCGGCCCGGTCGCAGGTCGAGCAGGTTGACCAGGTTGGCGGTGCCGGCGATCACGCCCGCGCCGAGCAGCACGTCGAGGGTTCCGGCGACCCGGCCGGTGCGGGCCGACCGGCGCCCGGCGCCGCGGTGTGGCCGGCGTCGGCCGGGGTGGGCCCGGACGGTCGGGTCGGCGGCGAGCAGGGCGGCGGCGGCGAGCCCGGCGGCGCCGACTCCGGCGATCTTGACGATACCGCCGGTCACCCGCCCCTGCCGGAGCGCGGCCAGGTGCCCGGCGAAGCCCTTGGCGGTCTTCTGTTCCGGCCGACCGCCGACCACGTCGTCGTAGAGCCCGACGGCGCCGCAGGAGAGGCCGGCGACCAGCGCGGCGGCTCCGGCGGGCCGGCTCGGTGCGCCGAGCGCCCCGCCGGCGGCGGCCCCGACGGCGAGCGCCGGACCGGCGGCCAGGGTGACGGTGCGGCCCCGGAAATTGGTACGCCGCAGCCCGCCGGCCCAGGGCGAGCCGAGTACGCCGCGCAGCGCCGCCCCGGCCAGCAACACCCCGGCGCCGAGCGCCCGGGAACGGCGCCACACCTTCCCCGGGCCGACCTTCCCCCGGTCGGCGTCGAGGGCGGTCACTCCGGCCGTTCCGGCAGCAGCGAGTCCACGCTGGCACCGACGCCGTACGCGCCGGCCCGCTTCTGGGTGAGTTGCTGGACCACGGCGAGGGCGGTGACCACCTGCCCGGCCACGGTGTTGGCGTTGTCGACGGTGGAGATCGTCTTGGCCAGTGCGGGGTCCCGGCGTACCTCCGCGACCAGGTTTCCGCCGCTGCTGCCGTTGCCGGCCACCACGAGCGCCCCGGCCCGGTCGAACTGCTCGGCGAGCTGGACCACCGACCTGTCCTTCCGGGTCGCGTCCCGGTCGACGTAGGGCGGCCCACTGACCAGCACCACCGCCTCGGCGGGACCGCTGATCTTGTCGGGGACGTTGAGGTAACCCTCGTCGCTGTAGTCGTCCAGCACCGACCGGCGGTCCGCGTCGGTCACCGGCGAGCCACCCTCCGGGCGGTCCAGCAGGGCGCTGGCCAGCAGCGCGCTGGACTTCTCCACGCCCTCGCTGCTCGGCAGCCCGACGTCCGGCACGGTGGGCCGGGCCGCCTTGGCCGCGACGCCGAGCAGCAGGACGCTGTTGTCCGGGTCGATGAACTTCTCCTGTACGTCGATCCGCCCGGTGATCGTGGCCCCGCCCATCCGCAGCATCTCGGCGATCCCGTCGGCGTGCTCCTGCCCGCTCGGCAGGGTGAACAGCAGGACGCGCCGGTCGGCCAGGGTGTCCTTGAGGATGTGCGGCGCGGCCTCGGTGAGGAAGTCCTCCTCGCGCTTGACCTCGGTCTCCAGGTTGTTCACCGCTTCGCGGAGCTGCTCGTTGTGCTTGCTGAGTCCGTTGACCCGGTCCTTGAGCGAGTCGGCGACCGGACCGTTCAACGCCGCGGTGCCCACCACCAGGCCGATGGCCAGGGCGAGGAAGACCGCGGTCAGCGAGACCACGTGGTACCGGAAATTGATCACGACAGGCGCCTCTTGGGAGTTCGGGGGCGGAAGGACATCGGCTCGGAGCTAGAAGAGCTGCCCGAGCTGGAATACCACATTGTCCCACCATTCGGAGGCGACCCCGAGGTATGCCTTCCCCACGGTGGAGACGGCGACCGCAGACGCCATCGCGGCCACCGCCGAGAGCACGAGCAGCAGGAGGGACGACCCGGAGATGCTCTGCCGGTAGAGCCGGCTCACCCCCTTGGCGTCGACCAGCTTGCCGCCGACCTTCAGCCGGGTCAGGAAGGTGGAGGCCATGCCGCCGCGCCCCTTGTCGAGGAACTCGACAAGGGTGGCGTGGGTCCCGACCGCGACGATCAGCGAGGCCCCCTTGCCGTCGGCGAGCAGCATCGCCAGGTCCTCGCTGGTGGCCGCGGCCGGAAAGGTCTGCGCGGCGACGCCGAGCCCGTTCACCCGGGCCAGCCCCGGCGCCCGCCCGTCGGGATAGGCGTGCACGATCACCTCGGCGCCGCACCGCAACACGTCGTCGGTGACCGAGTCCATGTCGCCGATGATCAGGTCCGGGGTGTAGCCCGCCTCCACCAGCGCGTCCGCGCCGCCGTCGACGCCGATCAGCACCGGCTTGAACTCCCGGATGTACGGGCGCAGCACGTCGAGGTCTGCCTTGTAGTCGTAGCCCCGGACGACGATCAGGCAGTGCCGGCCCCGGATCGGGGTCTCGACGTCCGGCACGCCGACGCCGTCGAGCAGCAGCTCCCGCTCCTGCTTGAGGTATTCCATGGTGTTGGCGGCGAACGCCTCCAGCTGCACCGAGAGCCCTTCCCGGGCGTCGGACATCGCCTTGGCGACCGACTCGGCGTCCTGCCGGCTGCCGTGCCCGATCGGCTCGTCGTCGCGCAGCACGGTGTTGCCGTCGATCCGCAGGGTGTCGCCCTCCCGAATCTGCTGGAAGACGCTCTCGCCCAAGTCGTCGACGAGCGGGATGCCCGCCTTGATCAACACCTCGGGGCCGAGGTTGGGATAGCGACCGGAGACCGACGGCTTGGCGTTGAGCACCGCGGCCACGCCCACCGCCACGAGCGAGTCCGCCGCCACCCGGTCCAGGTCGACGTGGTCGATCACCGCGATGTCACCCGGCCGCAGCCTGCTGACCAGGCGCTTCGTCCGGCGGTCGAGGCGCGCAATGCCGACGATCTTGCCCGGTTCCGCGCTCCGGGCCCGGCGCAACATGGGTAAACGCATCCTGACCATCCTGGCACGTGGGGCAGAGCTTTCTCTCGCGACATGCCTGAGCAGGGCCGCCACCCCAGGGAATCACATCGACGCCCGACCGAGTGTGGCCGGCGTCACCCCGCTCGGTTCGGTACCACGCATCGGTTCGGCACCACGCACCATCCCGCCACGGTCACGCCCGGCCCGGCGCCGACCCTCGTCCGACTCCGAGCCCGGCACCGTGCCGGGCTCCAGGCCCGATCCGTGGCGCGGCTCCGGCCGCTCACGGGCGCCGCTCCCGGGCCGCCACCGCCAAGAGTTCCTCCGCATGGGCGATACCCAGATCGGAGTCGGGCAAACCAGCGAGCATCCGGGCCAGTTCCCGAGCCCGCTCGGTGTCCTCCACCATCCGCACCCCGCTGGTCGTCACGGCGCCGCCGGTGTCCTTGGCCACCACCAGGTGCCGGTCGGCGAAGGCCGCGACCTGCGGCAGGTGGGTCACCACCAGCACCTGGTGGCTGCGGGCCAGCCGGGCCAGCCGGCGGCCGATCTCGACCGCGGCCTGCCCGCCCACGCCCGCGTCGACCTCGTCGAAGACCAGGGTCGGGGGCCCGCCCGAGCCCGCGAAGACCACCTCGATCGCGAGCATCACCCGGGACAGTTCACCGCCGGAGGCACCGCGCTGCAACGGCAGCGCGGGGGCACCAGGATGAGCCAGCAGCCGCAGCTCGACCTCGTCCGCCCCGTCCGGACCGACCCCGACCTCCACGCCGTCCACGGTGAGCGTCGGCTCGGACCTGCCGGCCGGCCGGGGCAGCACCGCCACCTCGATCCGGGCGTGCGGCATCGCCAGCCCGGCCAGCTCCACCGTGACCTGCTCGGCGAAGCGGGTGGCCGCCTCGCGGCGCGCCGCCGAGAGCCGGGCGGCCAACTCGGCCACCTCGCCGGCCAGTCGCTGCCGCTCCCGGTCCAGCTCGTCGAGAAGGTCGTCGGAGCTGTCCAGATCGGACAGGCGGGTCCGGGCCCGCTCGGCCCAGGCGATCACCCCGTCGACGTCGTCGGCATACTTGCGGGTGAGGCCGCGCAGCGCGGCCCGGCGCTCGTAGATGACCTGCAACCGGGCCGGATCGGCGTCCAGCGCGGCGAGGTAGCCGGAGAGCTCCGCCGCGACGTCGCCGACCAGCGTGGCGACCTCCTCCAGCCGCACCGACAGGTCACCGAGGGTCCGGTCCACCCCGGCCTGGGCCTCCAGCGTCCGCCGGGCGTGCCCGAGCAGCGTGGTCACGTCGGCCATCTCGTCGGTCGGCTCGGCAGCACCCGCCACGCAGTGCTGCGCGGTCTGCGCCGCCGTACGCAGCCCCTCGGCGTGCTCCAGCCGCTGCGCCTCGGCCTTGAGCTCCTCGTCCTCGCCCGGTTGCGGGTCGACCCGGGTGATCTCGTCCAATCCGAGCCGCAGCAGGTCGGCCTCCTGGTTGCGCTCGCGCGCGTTGCGCCGCCGATCGGCCAGGTCGTCACAGACCCGCCGCCACCCGGCGTACGACTCGCGCAGGCTCTCCAGCAGCTTCTCGTGCTCCGCCCCGCCGAACCGGTCCAGGGCGGCCCGCTGCTCGGCCGGGCGGAGCAGCCGGAGCTGGTCCGACTGGCCGTGCACGGCCAACACCTGCTCACCCACCTCGGCCAGCATCGACACCGGCATGCTGCGGCCCGCCACGTGCGCCCGCGACCGCCCTTCCACGGTGACCGTGCGGCTGAGCAGCACCGACCCGTCGTCGTCCGGCTCGCCGCCGGCGTCCACGATCCGGGCGTGCACCGCCGTGGCGGTGGCGCCGGCCAACCGCAGTCGGCCCTCCACCATGGCCCGGCCCGGATCGGCGCGCACCCGCCCGGCGTCGGCCCGACCGCCGAAGAGCAGGCCGAGACCGGTCACCACCATCGTCTTGCCGGCGCCGGTCTCGCCCGTGATGACATTCATGCCGCCCGTCAGCGGCAGTGTCGTGTCCTCGATGACGCCCAGTCCGGTGATGCGCAGCTCTTCCAGCACAGCAACCGACAGTAGTAGCGGTCACCGACACTTGACCACCCGGCACGCGTTCGGAGATGAGTGGCCGCCACGCCGCGAGCAGTTCCCGGCCGGTGCGCCGGCGCCGGCTGCCTGCGACTACCTGCCGCCCACCGCCCGTGAGCCACCGCCCGCGTCCACCGGCGATCTACCTGCGACCGCCCCGCCAGCCGTGCACCGGCAGGCCGAACTTGGCCACCAGCCGGTCGGTGAAGTGCCGGGCCCGCAGCCGGACGATCCGCACCGGAAGCGCGCCCCGCTGCACTGTCACCCGGGCCCCGGGAGGCAGATCGTAGACGCGGCGGCCGTCGCAGCAGAGCACGGCAAGGGTGGTGAACGGGTCCACCGTGATGGTGAAGGTCGCCGTCGGCGCGGTGACGACGGGCCGGCTGAAGAGCGCGTGCGCGCTGATCGGCACCAGCAGCAGCGCCTCCACCTCCGGCCACACCACCGGCCCGCCGGCCGAAAAGGCGTACGCGGTGGAGCCGGTCGGAGTCGCGCAGACCACACCGTCGCAGCCGTACCGGGACAGCGGACGGCCGTCGACGTCGACGAGGAGTTCGAGCATCTGGGCGCGCTCGCCCTTCTCCACGCTCACCTCGTTGAGCGCCCACGACTCGATCACCGGGCCGCCCTCGAACTCCGCCCGGACGTCGAGGGTGAGCCGTTCGTCCACTGTGTAGTTGCGGTCCACCACGTCCCGGACCGCCTCGTCCAGGTCGTCGATCTCGGCCTCGGCGAGGAACCCGACCTTGCCGAGGTTGATGCCGAGCAGCGGCGCCTTCGCCGGTCGGGCCAGGTCGGCGGCGCGCAGGAAGGTGCCGTCGCCGCCGAGCGCGAAGACGATCTCCGCGCCCTCGGCCGCGTCGAGCAGACTCACCGGGGTCACCCCGGGCAGATCCAGGTCGTCGGCCTCCTCGGCCACCACCCGGACCTCGAAGCCGGCCTGGATCAGGTCCGCCGCCACCGTACGGGCGTGTTCGGTGCTCCGCCGCCGCCCGGTGTGCGTCACCAGCAGTGCGGTGCGAGTCATCGGGCTCCCTCCCGCGCCACGGCCGGCCCCGCCGCCACCACCGCCGCGACCAGCGCCTCGTCCGCGGCCGGTGCGCCGGCGCGCAGCCAGACGAAGAACTCCACGTTTCCGCTCGGCCCGGGCAGCGGACTGGCCACCACCCCGGCCAGGCCGAGTCCCAGCCCGGCTGCCGCCCCGGTCACCGCGAGCACCGCCTCGGTCCGCAACTGCGGATCGCGTACCACGCCACCGCTGCCCACCCGTTCCTTCCCGACCTCGAACTGCGGCTTGACCATCAACACCAGGTCGCCGTCCGGCGCGGTGCAGCCGGCCAGTGCCGGCAGCACCAGGCGGAGCGAGATGAACGAGAGGTCCCCGACCGTGAGGGTCACCGTGCCGCCGATGGTGTCGGGCGTCAGGGTACGCACATTGGTCCGCTCGAATACCCGTACCCGTGGATCTTCCCGGATCGTCCAGGCAAGCTGCCCGTAGCCGACATCGACCGCCACCACCTCGGCGGCACCCGCCCGGAGCAGCACGTCGGTGAAGCCGCCGGTCGACGCCCCCGCGTCCAGGCAGCGGCGGCCCGAGACGGCGAGCCCGTCGGCCGTGAAAGCCGCCAGGGCGCCGGCCAGCTTGTGGCCGCCCCGGGAGACGTACTCCGTGCTCGGGTCCTCGCCGAGCACCCGCACCGGATCGGCCGGGTCCACCATGGCGGCCACCTTGTGCGCGCGCACCCCACGGACCTGGACCCGCCCGGCCTCGACCAGTGCGGCGGCCTGTTCCCGGGACCGGGCCAGACCGCGGCGGACGAGTTCGGCGTCGAGCCGGGTGCGACGTGCCATCGGACGTTCTCCGGGGGACGGGGCTCAGGCCTGGTCGATGGTGGCGAGCGTTTCCCGCAGCGTCTGGTGCGCCGCCTCGTACTGGGCGATCTGGTCCGCCGGCGGAAGGTCCGCAGCGTTCGCCATCGCCTGCAGTGCCGCGTCGACGGCGGGGTGACCGGAACCACCACCGCCGGGCGTGCTCCGGTCGCCGGGCGTGGCCGGCCCGGTGCCGACCGGCGCGGCCGGGGCCGGGGGGCGCGGTCGGAACGGTCCGGGAACGGGAACCTGACTCATGCTGCCCCTCCGCTCCGCCCGGTCCGCCTCCGGGCCTGCTCTTCCGCAGCGATCATGCCGCACCGCCGCCCGGCGTCGCGGTCCGCCTGGCCACCGTCTTACCCGGTGCGGCCTTCTTCGCCACCACCGCCCTGCCGGGCGCAGCCTTCTTCGCCACAGCCTTCTTCGCGGGCGCATCCGCTGCGGCCGCCTTCTTGGCCAGCGTCTTCTTGGCGACCGTCTTCTTGGCGACCGTCTTCTTGGCGACCGTCTTCTTGGCGACCGTCTTCTTGGCTACGGCCTTCGTGGCCGCTACCTTCCTCGCCCCTTCCGCTTCCGGCTCCAGGCCCGTGCCACCCGGCGCGGTCCCCCTGGCAGCGGCCAGCTCCCGTTCCAGGTTGCCGACCCGTTCGGTGAGCGCGGCGACCTCCTCCCCCGTCGCCAGGCCGAGGGCGCCGAGGGTCCGGTCGATCTCGACCCGGATCATCCGGGTCAGCGCCTCCCGGTTGGCCATCCCGGTGGAGAGCAGTTCCTCGGCCATCGTCTGCAGTTGGGCGGCGGTCGCACCGCTGGAGCCGACCAGCTTCCTGGCTGCGGCCTGCGCGCGCTTCTTCGACGCGTCCGTGAGCCCGAGGGCCAGTTCGAGATAGGCCCGCCACGCATCCTGCATACCCCGGTCCTTCCGCGTGTGCCGACTGTTCAGGTTGCACGCTACCGGGCGCCCGGTGCCGTCCAGTGCGGTACGGTGCCCGGGGGACGGGCGTGGCGTGATGCGAGGGGGCACGACGATGGCGACCGTTGAGGAGTGCCGGCAGGCATTGCACGATCTGGCGGCCCGGATGGACGCGAACGCCGAGAAGGTACGCAAGCAGGTCGATCTCGATCGCACCCTGGCCTGCCGGATCACCGACCTGAGCACGGCGTTCCACGGCCGGCTGGCCGGCGGTCGCCTGGTCGACCTGGCGGACGGGGACGACCCCAAGGCCAAGGTCGCCCTGAGCATCGCCAGCGACGACCTGATCCGGCTGGTCCGGGGCGAGTTGGACGTCCCGAGGGCGCTCGCCTCCCGGCAGATGTCGATCAATGCCAACCCGCTGGACCTGCTGAAGCTCCGCAAGATGCTCTGACGCTCGTCGCAGGGGCCGCTTCGGTCAGCGCAGCAGACCGAGCTCGTCGAGCGCCTTGCGAGCCGCCTCGGAGCCCGGTTCGATGCCATCGACCTCGGTTCCCGCCCAACTCGCCGCACAGAGCGCGGCCAGCGCAGCCAAACTCGACCCCGCCCCGGTGAGAACTGCCGGGGCGCCGCCGACCACACGCCAGCCTTCCGCACCGTTGGAGGTGCCGGCTCCGGGCCCGGTCAGCCGCGCGACCTGGGCCGGGTCGAAGAGCCCGCCCAGGTCGTGCGCCACGAAGTCCGGGCGGGCCGACGGCGGCGCCTGTAGCAGGTCGACGGCGGCGGCCACACCGGTGAGAACCAGCAGGCTCGCCATGCCGGCCCGGACCGCGCCCTCGATGTCGGTGTCCAACCGATCACCGACGGCCAGCGGACGGGCCGCGCCGAACCGCCGGGTGGCAGCGGCGAACAGAGCCGGCTCCGGCTTGCCGACCACGACGTCGGGTTCCCGTCCCAGAGCGGTACGCACCGCCGCGACCAGGGAGCCGTTCCCCGGCACCGGGCCACGGGCGGTCGGCAGGGTCCGGTCGGTGTTGGTGGCGAACCAGTCGGCCCCGGCCCGGATGGCGAGCGCCGCCTCGGCCAGCTCCGCCCAGCCCACCTCCGGCCCGTAGCCCTGCACCACCGCGACCGGTGCGTCCTCCAACCGGATGACGGGGCGCAGCCCGACGTCACGTACCTCGGCCCGCAGCGCCTCCGCCCCCACCACGAGCACCGGTGAGTCGGGCGGGAACCGGTGTGCCAGCAGTTCCGCCGCCGCAGCCGCCGAGGTGAGCACCTCGTGCGGTTGCACGGCGAGCCCCATCCCGGAAAGCAGGGCGGCAACCTCGGCGGCGCGCCGGGAGGCGTTGTTCGTCGCGTACGCCAGCGGCTTGCCCTCGTCGTGCAGCCGGGCAACCGCCGCGACCGCCGTATCGATTGGTCGGTCGACGAGATAGACCACGCCGTCCAGGTCGAAAATCACCAGGTCGTACGCGTCGACCAGCCGGCCGTCCGGCGCGGAACCGCTCACGACTCGGCGGTACGCGCCGGTCGCGCGGGATCGGCGTCGACCACCCGACCGTTCACACCCTCACCGGCGCGCTCGTCCAGGTCCGTGTCCTCGACCACATCCGTGTCCTGCTCCACGTTCCCGATCTCGTCTCCGCCCGGCTCCACCGCCCCGGCCGCCTCCACGCCATCGCCATCACCGACGCCAACGCCAACGGCGTCGGCGTCGGCGTCGTACATGCCAGCGCCCTGCGTCCGGTCGGCTACGTCGCCGTTGTCGCCGTCGTTCGTGTCCTCGTACTCGTCCTCGGACTCGTCGTCACCCTCCAGGACGACGCCGTCGAGTTCCAGCAGCCGTTCCGCAGCGTCGGTCTCGCCGAACTCGTCGATTTCGGCCGCCCGGGAAAACCACTCGCGTGCCTCTTCCCGCCGGCCCGCCGAGAGCAGCGCGTCGGCGTACGCGTACCGCAGCCGGGCCGCCCACGGCTCGGTCGTACCGGCCGTCAGTTCACGTACCTGGAGCATCGCCACCGCGGCGTCGCCCTGGCCGAGGTCACCACGGGCTCCGGCCGCCACGATCAACAATTCCACGGCCTCCGCAGGGTCGAGCGCCTCCCGGTCCGCGCCGCGATAGAGGTCGATCGCCCGCTCGGGACGCCCGAGCGCCCGCTCGCAGTCGGCGAGCACCGCCAGGTGCGTCTGCCGCCCGCTCATCCGGTGGTAGGTACGCAGTTCGGCGAGTGCCGTCTGCCACTCACCGGCCCGGTACGCCGCCAGCCCGACGGCCTCGCGCACCGGTGCGATCCGTGCCGCGAGCCGGCGTGCGGCCAGCGCGTGCTCCAGGGCAAGGCTCGGATTCTCGTCGAGTAGTTGACCCGTCGCGACGAGATGCCGAGCGACGCTCTCCGCGACGGGCTTCGCCAGGGAGAGCAGTTCGGCCCGGACCGCGCCGTCGAGGTCGGTGGCGACGATCTCCGCCGGAAGCGCAGGTTCCGGCGCTTCCCGGGCCTGGTCGACCGGCCGTGCGGACCGATCGCCCTGGCCGCGCCGATCCGTTCCGGAACGGGGACCGCCGGTTTCTTTCCCCGCGGTCCCGGAGTACGCCTCGCCGGTGCGCCGCGGTGGTGTCCCGGAGCGGCGGTCGTCGTCGGCACGGGCTCCGCCCGGACGGCGGACACCCTCGCGTCCCCCGTCCCGGCCGTCCCGCTCCGTACGGCGGAAGCCACCACGGTCACCGCCGCGAGGACCGTCCCGGTCCGAGTCTCGGGCACCGTCGCGGGTACGCCCGGCGAACCCTCGACGACCGTCGTCGCCGAAGCGTCGTCCGCCGTCGCGTCCTACACCGCGCTGGCCGCCGCTGTCGGACGATCCACCCCGATAACCGCCCCGCCCGGCATCGCCGCCGGAGTCCCGAGTCGCACGATCCCGATATCCGCCGTCGCCGCGATATCCGCTGTCGCGTCCCCCCGCATCACCGCGATATCCGCGCTCGCCGTCCCGGTAACCGCCACCGCGTGAGTCTCGATCACCCCGGCGCTCCTCGCCGAAGCCGGGCCGGGAACCGTCCCGGTAGCCGCCGCGCCGGTCACCGCCGGCGTAGCCGCCACGGTAGCCACCTCCGGACCTCTCGTCGCCGCGCCGGGCATCGTCCCGATATCCACCGCCGCGCGGCCCGCGGTCGCCCCGGGTGTCGCCGCCATAGCCGTCGCGAGGGCCACGGTCACCCCGGTCGAAGCCGTCCCGCCCCCCGGACCGGTAACCACCCTCGCGGTCGGCGGCGCTTCGTCCCGAGCCGGCTGGGCGATCCTCCCAGCGTCCGTCCCGGCCGCGGAAACCGGAACGACCGGAACCGGATGCCTCTCCTCGACGCCCGTCACCTCGGTAACCGCTCCGCCGGTCGTCACCCCGCCGGTGGTCTCCACCGTCCCGAAAGCCCGCGCCGCGGTCGCGGTAGTCTGCCCGATGCCCGGAGTCCCGGTTTCCGCCACCCGCGTCGTCCCGATACGAGCCCCGGTCGCCGCCGGTGCGTCGATCGCCATCCCGGAACCGTCCGCCCCCGGGCCCACGCTCGGCCCGAAAGTCATGGTCTCCCCGGGAGTCCCGGTCGCCTCCGAACCCGCCGCCGCGCCGGTCGCCTCCGAACCCGCCGCCGCGCCGGTCGCCTCCGAACCCGCCGCCCCGCCGGTCGCCTCCGAACCCGCCACTGCGGCGGTCGTCGCCCGACCCGCCGGCGCGCCGCTCGTAACCACCACCGCCGGACCGGTGGTCACCCACCCCGCCCCGGGGAGACGGCCGCTCCCGACGGTCACCGTCGCGGCCGCCGACGCTTCGGCCGCCGCCTTGATAGCCGCCCCGGTCGCCGGAGCTGCCGCCGCGGGGATCCCGATCCCCGCGATAGGGCGGGCGTCCGTCGCGACGCGCGGAGCCGTCCCGACCGCCCTCGCTGCCTGGACGGTCGTCGTCTCGACGGCGCGGGCGCTCTCCGCCATGCGCTCCTGAACTCACGGGTACATCCTTCCTCATGGCGAGATCGCCAAAACACACAGTGCAGGGCCACCCCGGTCGGGGTGGCCCTGCACACTAAGATGTCCGGCGGTGTCCTACTCTCCCACACCCTCCCGAGTGCAGTACCATCAGCGCTGGAAGGCTTAGCTTCCGGGTTCGGAATGTAACCGGGCGTTTCCCTTCCGCCATAACCGCCGTAACCCTATCAACACAACAAACAACACCCCGGCCACACCCGGGAACACCGTTGTTCGTTTGCTGTGAATCACACAGTGGACGCGTAGCAGCCTTGTAGACAAGTCCTCGGCCTATTAGTACCGGTCAACTGAACCAGTTACCTGGCTTACATCTCCGGCCTATCAACCCAGTCGTCTCACTGGGAGCCTTACCCCCAAACAGGGGTGGGATACCTCATCTCGAAGCAGGCTTCCCGCTTAGATGCTTTCAGCGGTTATCCCTCCCGAACGTAGCCAACCAGCCGTGCCCCTGGCGGGACAACTGGCACACCAGAGGTTCGTCCGTCCCGGTCCTCTCGTACTAGGGACAGCCCTTCTCAAGTATCCTACGCGCACGGCGGATAGGGACCGAACTGTCTCACGACGTTCTAAACCCAGCTCGCGTACCGCTTTAATGGGCGAACAGCCCAACCCTTGGGACCTGCTACAGCCCCAGGATGCGACGAGCCGACATCGAGGTGCCAAACCATCCCGTCGATATGGACTCTTGGGGAAGATCAGCCTGTTATCCCCGGGGTACCTTTTATCCGTTGAGCGACACCGCTTCCACACGCAAGTGCCGGATCACTAGTCCCGACTTTCGTCCCTGCTCGACCCGTCAGTCTCACAGTCAAGCTCCCTTATACACTTACACTCAACACCTGATTGCCAACCAGGCTGAGGGAACCTTTGGGCGCCTCCGTTACCATTTAGGAGGCAACCGCCCCAGTTAAACTACCCACCAGACACTGTCCCTGAACCCGATAAGGGCCCCAAGTTAGATACCCGAACCAACCAGAGTGGTATTTCAACACTGCCTCCACCCATACTGGCGTACGAGCTTCACCGGCTCCCACCTATCCTACACAAGCTAATTCAAGCACCAATGTCAAGCTATAGTAAAGGTCCCGGGGTCTTTCCGTCCTGCCGCGCGTAACGAGCATCTTTACTCGTACTGCAATTTCGCCGGGCCTGTGGTTGAGACAGTGGGGAAGTCGTTACGCCATTCGTGCAGGTCGGAACTTACCCGACAAGGAATTTCGCTACCTTAGGATGGTTATAGTTACCACCGCCGTTTACTGGCGCTTAAGTTCTCAGCCTCGCCCCCCGAAGAGAGCTAACCGGTCCCCTTAACGTTCCAGCACCGGGCAGGCGTCAGTCCATATACATCGAATTACTTCTTCGCATGGACCTGTGTTTTTAGTAAACAGTCGCTTCCCCCTGCTCTCTGCGGCCATACAACGCTCCACCAGCAAGTGGCTTCACGTCTCCGGCCCCCCTTCTCCCAAAGTTACGGGGGCAATTTGCCGAGTTCCTTAACCACAGTTCACCCGATCGCCTCGGTATTCTCTACCTGACCACCTGTGTCGGTTTAGGGTACGGGCCGCTCGGAACTCGCTAGAGGCTTTTCTCGACAGCATAGGATCACTGACTTCACCTGAATCGGCTCGGCATCACGTCTCAACCACATGCACCACGGATTTGCCTATGGTGCGGTCTACACGCTTACCCCGGCACAACCACCGGCCGGGCTCAGCTACCTTCCTGCGTCACCCCATCGCTTGACTACTACCCGCCAGGACCCCACGCTCCCCTGTCTTGGTCCGAAAACCGCC